>NZ_JAUSVB010000001.1 GCF_030814415.1 Cellulomonas humilata
CGTCCTGAGCCAGAATCAAACTCTCCGTAAATGTCTACATGGCACCCCACCACCAAAGCAGCAGGGCAACCGACACACGAAATGGTCCCGATAAGAACCGTTCAGATTCGGCTGAATTTTGGCCCCGCCACCCCACGGAGGTGGAAACGACGGAACCTATCTCAACCAAGACCCACCACCCCCACAGCACCCCACCCCGAACGGGACAAGACACCCTGCAGATGACGAGCCATATGGCATCGACTATTTGGCACACTGTTGAGTTCTCAAGGAACAGACGCGCATCCCTCCAGGCCTTTCAACCTGTCCGGAGGCAACCGTTCTAACTTAGCGGAGCGGCCCTTCCCCGTCAAACCTCCTGGTCAGAGGAGATTCAGCTGGGGAGGAACCTGAGTTCCGCGTCCGGACACTCCAGGTGACCGACGATCTGGCCGCCGGTCGAAGAGTCCGAGGATGTCGCTCCGGGGGACCAGCCACTGCGGTTCGATCCGCGGTGTCCGTTCCTCCCTGCCGGGCGACATCGAGAAGATTACGCAGGCACGGGCCGGAAGGGCAAATCCGTGCCCGGTGACGCGGGTCACGTCCCGTTCAGGGCTGCGACCTGCGCAGATGCACGGTCCCCTCAGTACAGGGCGCTCGCCATCGCGCGGCGGGCCGCGATCACGCGGGGGTCCTCGCCGCCGATGACCTCGAACAGGTCGACGAGGCGCACGCGCACCCGCTCGCGGTCCGGACCGAACGTCGTGCGCAGGACGTCGATGAGCCGGCCGAACGCGTCCTCGACCTTGCCGCCGAGGATGTCCAGGTCCGCGACCGCGAGCTGGGCGTCGACGTCCGCCGGGTTCGCGGCAGCGGCCGCACGGGCCGCCTGCAGGTCGAGGTCGCGCGTGCGGTCGAGCAGCCCGACCTGCGCCAGACCGGCGCGTGCGAGGGAGTCGCGGGGGTTCTCCTTGAGCGCCTGCTCGTACGCAGCGGTCGCAGCCGCCAGGTCGTCGCGCTCGATCGCGTCGTAGGCCGCCTGGTGCAGGGGCGGGAGCTCCGGCTCGGGCTCCGGCTCGGTCGCGGCGTCGGCGTCGTTCGGTGCGGCGCGCCCGGTGATGCCGTTCGCCTCGGCGGCGGCGAGCACCTGGTCGAGGACCGCGCGGACCTGGTCCCTCGGGTAGGACCCCTGGAACAGCGGCAGCGGCTGGCCCGCCAGCACCGCGACGACCGTCGGGACGCTCTGGGCCTGGAACGCCTGGGCGATCTGCGGGTTCGCCTCCGCGTCGATGCGGGCGAGGAGCCACCGACCGCCGTCCTCGTCGGCGAGCGACGCCAGGTCGGCGGCCACCGTGGCACTGGCCTCGCTGCGGGGCGACCACAGCACGACGACCACGGGGTGCTCCGTCGAGCTCTGCACCAGGTCGGGGAACGTGGTCTGGTCGACGTCCACCACGTAGGCGCCCGGCGAGGGCAGCCCGCCCGGGCTCCCCGGGGCGGGCGTCGCAGGACGGTTGAGCGTGGACAGGTCGACCGCTCCTCGCACGTCGAGGCGGGGACGGGGTCCGGTGGGCTGCGACATGCGGCGTTCTTCCTTCGTGGCCTGTGTCAGGGTCGGCGGGTCTGCGGGACGGTCACTCGGCGGTCGCCGAGGTGACGGCGTGCTCGGCGGCCAGCAGCTGCACGAGAGCCCCGCTGCCGGCCGGGGGCACGTACATGACGAGCACGTCGGTGAACGTGCGGACGAAGTTGCTCGCAGCGCTCTGCTTGCCGGTGAGCGCCGCGTAGAAGGGGTCGGAGATCGGGATCGTCCCGCCGGCCACGGTCAGGGTCACCGTGGACACGGTGGTGAGCTGGCCGACCACGATCGCGCCGCCGTCGACGGTCTGGAGCGTGACGACCGGCGCAGCCTCAGGGGTATAGGTCTCCGTCGCCGACCCGGCCGCCTGGACCCCCGCCACCGTCGCGGCCCGCGCGGCCTCGATGCTGGTGCGGAACGTGTCCAGCTGGAACGACGCCGCGTAAGGAGAGGCGGCGCCGTTCGCCAGGACGTCCGCGTACTGCTGGAGCGCCTCGGTCGGCGTCACGAGGAGTCCGGTCGCGTCGGGCGCCAGCACGGGGCTGCCGGTCTCCGGCGCTGCCGTGGCCGGCATCTGCACGCCCGCGCCCATCCGTCCCCAGCCCCACAGCCGGTACGGCTCCCGCGGCGCGGTCTGCTGCATCACGAGGATGCGCGGCGCCTGGAGGTCGTCGGGCTGCTTGGTGACGACCAGCTGGGTGCGCGGCCAGACGTCGGTCTGCGGCACGATCAGCGCCTGCTCGTCCGTGGGCAGGGCGGTCGGCGGCTTCGCGCCCGCCGTCGCCGTGGCGCGGGCGTACTCCGCCGTCCGCACCGCGAGCGCCGGGCCCTCCACCCGGGGCGGCAGCTGAGCCGCGTCCAGAGCAGCGTCGGCCGCGGCGAGGACCTCGCCGACGTCGGTCAGCACGTCCTGGGACTGGAACACCGTCGTCGCCGCCGGGGCGACGGCCGGTACGGGCTCGGGCTCGGGCTGCGGGAGCGGCGCGGCGCAGGCGGTCAGCCCGAGCACCAGCGCGCAGCCGGCGGCGACGAGCAGCCGACGGGACCGTGGCGTGCCGGTCATCGCTGCTCCTCTCTCGCGTCGGTGTCGTTCTGCTGTGCGTCGGCGGTGCCCTCGGTCGGTGGCAGCCCCCACGCGCGGCGCCAGGCGTCGGCCCGGGAGCCGGCGGTCGCCGGGTCGTCCGTCGCGGGTGCGTCGCTCGCGGCGGGGCGCACCCAGGTGGGCCGGCCGGCGTGCACCGACGAGTCGGGTCCGGACGCTGATCCGGGACGCACCCGGGCCCCGGGCGGAGGCGGCACCGCGGACCAGCCGGCGGGTCCGCTGCGGTCCGGTCCCGTGACGGGCGTCGGCGCGGCTCCCGTCGTCGCGCTCGATGGTGGCGGTCCGGCGGTCCCTCGGACCCAGGACGGTCGGCCGTGCGGGGTGGCCGGTCCCTGGTCCGCGGCGCGGTCCGGTCCGACGGGTGCACCGCTCGGTCCGACGGGTGCACCGCTCGGTCCGACGGGTGCGCCGCTCGGTCGGCTCGTCGGTCCGGCGGGCGGTGCGCCGCTCGGCCGGCCCGGCGCCGGCGGCGGGGTGCCCGGGCCGGAGGTGCGCGCTGGGGCCGGCGTCGGCGCCCAGGCTCCCGCGGAGTGCCGGTGCTCATGAGCCGGGTTCGCCTGCGTCACAGGGATCGAGTCCGTGGGCGGTCGCAACGCTCGCCGGCTCGTCGCCGTCGATGTCGGCAGGGTCGCGGACGCGGCCGTCGGGACGGCGACGCGTGACGGCTCGGTCGACGCCGGAGCAGGTGCGGAGACAGGTGCCGTCGCAGGTGCGGGGACCTGCGGGACCGGGGCGGACCGCGGCTTGCTCGCGTGCGCCTGCGCAGCCTCGCGCATCTGGCGCCGCGTGAGCACCGGGATCGCGTCGATGTCGCCGCTGACGACCACGGCAGGGGTGGCGCCGGTGGTCACCGGGTGCCACCGCGGCTCGTCGAGCCCGGCACGCCGACGACGGACCTCGCGCAGCAGGAGCCAGACCGAGAGGAGCACCAGCAACGTCCCGACGGCGACGCACGGCCACAGCCAGGGCGTCGTGACCACGCGCGGCCACGCGAGGGACAAGGTGGGGGCGGACTCCCCCGTGCTGACCGCGAGCAGGCTCCAGCGGCCCTCCTGCGCCGGCCAGACCAGCTCGGCGGACCCGGTCCCCGTCTCCTGCGCGACCCAGAGGTCCGACCCGGTCGGGTCGGCGGCGGTGGCCGGTCCGTCGGTGGCCCCGTCGGTCGGCGTGGGCGTCGGCACGGGCTCCGCCGGCGCCGCAGCCGTCGCCGCGTCCGTCGGCTCTGCCGTGGGCGCCGGGGCGGCGACGTCGTCGACCGCCAGCGTGTGCCAGGCCGACAGGCCCGTGACCTGCCCGTGCGCGTCGGTGCCCACCCAGCCGGCCACGTCCGTGTCCCGACCGACCGCCAGGACGACGTTGCCACCGTCGGGCACGCTCACCTTGACGGTCACGGGGTCGCCGCCGAGCTCGAGGACACCCGGGTCGGTCACGAGAGTGTGCGCACCGCCGGACGTCGTCGCGACGAGCACGTCATCGGCTCGCCAGACCGTCGCCGACGCGATGCCGAGACCGATGACGACCAGTCCGACGACGCCGACGGCGGCGGTGGTCAGTCGCTTGAGCACGCAGGATCCTCCAGGGACGGGGACCCCAGGATAGGCAGAGGGGCTCCTCGCGGCCGAACCGGGAACGAATGGACGGATCCGCCCGAGCGTGCATACCTGGGGGTGCGCACATCCGCGGCACCGTGAACACGCGTATCCTGACCGGCGGGCTCCGGAAGTCGACGAGCGCCTCGTCCGAGGCCGCTGAGCGGAGCCACAGTGCCCAGGAGGACTGCTCGTGCCCGACGCCCGGACCCCCTTCCCCGTCGTCAGCTTCCGCGGCTACGAACGCGAAGCTGTCGATGCTCGTATCGCCGGGCTGGAGAAGGCTCTTGCCGACGCCCGCGCCCAGGTGGAGTCCCTCGACGGACGCGCCATGCAGGTAGCCGGCGAGCTGTCCGAGGCGCACCGCCAGCTGCGGGAGGCCGAACGGCCCACCTACTCGGGTCTGGGCTCGCGCATCGAGCAGCTCCTGCGTTCCGCCGAGGAGCAGTCCTCGGACGTCGTCTCCCAGGCGAACGCCCAGGCGGCCGACGCTCTGGCCCGCGCCAAGCTCGCCTCCGGCCAGCTGCGTGCCCGCGCGGAGAACGAGGTCGCCGAGGTCGTCGCCACCGCACGTCGGGAGGCGGACGAGGTCAAGACGACGGCCGCCGCCGAGGCCGAGAGCACGCTCCTGGCCGCGCAGCGCCGCGCGGAGGAGCTCGTCGGCTCCGCCGAGCGCGAGGCCGCACGCATCCAGAGCGCCATCACGACCGAGGAGAGCGAGCGTCGCAGCTCCCTCGAGCGCGAGCTGGGCACGCTGCGTGCGAGCGTCGAGCACGAGGCCACGCAGCTGCGCATCGCGACGGAGCGCACCGCGAGCGAGCTCCGGTCGCGCTCCGAGACGGAGACCACCGCGCAGCGCGAGGAGGCCGAGCGGTACGCGCAGGACCTGCGCCAGAGCGCCGACGCGGACACCACCGAGCTGCGCCAGCGGGTCGAGGGCGAGCTCGCCACCGCGCGGGTCGAGGTCGACCGGTACGTGGCGCAGCAGCGCAGCGACGTGGCCGCCGAGGTTGCCGCCGCCCGCCAGCAGGCCGCCGACGACGTCACCTCGCTCCGGGTGCACACCCAGGAGTACGCGGACGGCCTGCGCGCCGCCGCCGAGCGGGACGCGGCTGCACTCCAGCAGCGGGTCGCGTCCGAGGTCGCCGCGCTGCGGGTCGAGGCCGAGCAGTACGCGGCGTTCGTCCGCGCGCAGGCCGACCGCGAGACCGGCGAGCTGCGCGCGACGACGTCCGACGAGCTCGCCGCCCAGCGGGCGGACGCCGAGCAGACCGTCCTCGCCCTGCGCGGCGACGCTGAGCGGTACGCCGCCGACCTGCGCACGCAGGCGGAGCGCGAGACCACCGAGCTGCGCGAGCGTGCCGGTCAGGAGACGTCGCACCTGCGCGACGTGACGACGCGCGAGGCTGCCGAGCTGCAGGAGGTCACCGCGCGGGAGACCACCGAGCTGCGGGCCGCGGCCGAGCGCGAGAGCGCCGAGCTGCGCGAGCGTGCCCGGCTCGAGGTCGAGCGCGCGATCACCGAGGCCCGCCGGTCGGCGGCCGAGGTGACCTCCTCGGCCAAGGCTCGCGCCGACGAGCTGGTCCGTGACGCGGAGCAGCAGCTGGCCGACGCCGAGCTGAGCATCGCCTCGCGCCGCGAGGCCGCCGAGCGCGAGGACGCAGACCGGCACGAGACCGCGCGGGCGGAGACGGAGCGCCTCGTGCGCGACGCCGAGGCGCACGCGGCGGAGGCCGAGCAGCGGGTGGCGAAGGCGCTCGCGCAGGCCGACAAGGTGCGGACGGACGCCGAGCAGCACGCCAAGGAGCTCCTCTCCAACGCGCGCCGCAACGCCGACCGCGTGGTGGCCGAGGCCCGCGAGCACGCCGAGAAGCAGATCTCCGACTCGATGATCGAGTCCGAGCGCGAGCGGACGACCGCGACCCGACAGGTCGAGGACCTCAACCGGCAGCGCGAGTCGATCACGTCCTACCTCGACGAGCTGCGCAACCTCCTGGGGCACAACCCCGACCGGGCCACCCTCGAGCGCGCCAGCCGGGCGGAGGCCGCGTTCGAGCAGGAGCAGAAGTCGGCCCCGGCGGCCAAGTCGAAGACGGCCCCCGAGAAGGCGTCGTCGGAGTCCGCGCCCGCGCAGCCGCAGAAGTCGGCGGCGACGCCGGACGCGGAGGGCGAGCAGCCTCCCGTCGCGCCCGCCGGAAAGCCGGCCCGACCGGCCTCGCGGCCCACGAAGTCGCGTCCCGCTCCCGTCTCGGCCGCCATCCCCGTCGTCGCGGAGGCTCCGGCCGACGAGACCGGCTCGGACGAGAAGGCGTCGGACGAGAAGGCGCCGGGCGACGCCGCTCCCGCAGAGGAGCAGGTCAAGGACGCGCCTGAGGCTGCCGATGTCGAGGGCGAGCAGCCCACCAAGGACGACGCAGCCGCGCCGACCCGCTGACGGGCTCCCGGCACAAGCAGAGGCGAACGTGACCGACGAGAAGGCTGCCCGCTGGCGCGAGGAGCGGCGGGCGGCGGCTGCCGCGCACGGTGAGCTGCTGGCCAACCGGCAGCGAGCCGAGTCCGCCCAGGCGCAGGAGCAGATCGACGCGTTCCTGCGCCGGGCGCTGAAGTACGGCCCGACCCCGGAGCCGCTCTCGGCGCGCAGCTACGACGGCCGGGCCCACTACAAGACCCCGTTGGTCGGGTGGTACCTGCGGCGCGACGAGACGGTCGCGATCGACACCGACGGGAAGTTCTACGTCCTCACGGTGCCGTCGAGCCTCGCGGCACGGTTCCGCGGCGTGACCCCGGAGCCGTCCGCTCCCCCGCTCGTGATCGGCGCGGGCGGCAAGGACGGCGAGTCCCTCGACATGTCGCAGGCGCTCGCGCGCGTGCTCGGGCGCTAGCCCTCGTCGCTCGTCGCGTCCGCGGCCTGCGCCAGGTCGGCGAGCGCGGCCGCTACCGCAGCGGGCTCCTCGACGGACGACAGGTGCCCAGCGCGCGGGACGACGACGAGCCGCGCCTGCTCCGACGTCGCGACCAGGTGCTCGGCCGCCTCGACGGGGGTCACGGTGTCCTCGTCGCCGACCACCACGACGACGGGCCCGCCGAACGCGTGCAGCACCTCCGAACGGTCCGGTCGTGCCGCCATCGCGCGCTGCGACCAGGCGATGCCGGCGGGCTCCTGCTGGTCGATCCACGCCATGACCTCGTCGGCGACCTCCGGCCGGGAGGACCTCGTCGACTCCCCCAGCAACGAGGACACCATGGGCCGGACGGGGTCGACCGAGCCGGACTCCTCCGCCTCGGCCGCGATGCGCAGCCGGTTGGCGCGCGCCTCGGGGGCGTCGGCCGTCGACTTGGTGTCCACGAGCGCCAGGGCAGCGACGAGGTCAGGGTGGCGTTCGACGAGCGCGAGCGCGACGTAGCCGCCCATCGAGAGGCCGGCGACGACCGCTCGCTCGACGCCCGCAGCACGCATCGCGGCCGCGACCAGGTCTGCCGACGCCTCCAGTGCCGGTTCCGGCAGGTCGGAGGCGTTGCCCGGCGTCCCGGGCAGGTCGACGGCGTGCACCGGGCGGCCGGCGGGGAGCTGACGGGCGACGTCGTCCCACATGCGGTGGTCCAGGGGGAACCCGTGCAGCAGGACCAGCGGCAGTCCGTCGCCGTCCTCGCGGTACGTGTGCAGGCTCATGCGTCGTCCTCCGCGGTCGTGCTCGGACCGGTCCAGGTGGTGGGCAGCGGGACCGGGTGGTCGGGCAGCACGTGGGCGACGATCTCGTCCAGCACGCGCCGGACGGCGGACTCGCCGACCCACAGGTGCTTCGCGCCGTCGACCCCGATGACCTCCGCCTGCGGCACGCGCGCGAACCGTCGCCGGGCCTCGTCGGGGCGCAGGTAGTCGTCGAGCTCCGGGACCAGGACCACGAGCGGCTTGCCGAACGCTGCCCACGCGTCCAGGTCGGTCTCCGTCGCGCGGTGCAGCGGCGGGGAGAGCAGGATCGCGCCCTCGATCGACGGGTCGCGGCCGTGCATGAGCACCAGCTCGGTGCCGAACGACCAGCCGACCAGCCACCGGTTCGGCAGGTCGTGGAACTCGGCGAACTCGATCGCGGCGTGCACGTCGAACCGCTCGGCGACCCCGCCGTCGAACGCTCCCCCGCTGGTCCCCCGCGGGCTCACGGTGCCGCGCGTGTTGAACCGGAGCACGGCCAGGTCCGCGAGGGCCGGCAGCCGCCAGGCCGCCTTCCGGTAGACGTGCGAGTCCATGTAGCCGCCGTGCGTGGGCAGCGGGTGCAGCGTCACGAGCGTGGCCGCGGGTGGTGCGTCGGCGGGCCGGGCGAGCTCGCCGACGAGCGTGAGCCCGTCCGCGGTGTGCAGCTCGACGTCCTGGCGGACCGCCGGAAGGACGGTGAGCGACCGGATGGGGCTGGGGTCCGAGATGTGCGTGGTCATCGGGACGAGCCTAGGACGCCCTCGGCCAGGGCACCCGCGAGGTCCAGCACGTCGGCGACGCCGTCGTCGGCGTTCGAGGCGCAGCGGCGGGTCGCAGCCGCGAGGACCGTCGGGTGCGCGTTGGCCACGGCGAACGACGTCCCCGCCCAGCCGAGCATCGACAGGTCGTTGCGAGCGTCACCGACCGCCCAGACGTCCGCCGGGTCGATACCGCGAGTGGCCGCCCAGTCCGCGAGCGTCGCGGCCTTGGTGATACCCGGGCCGGAGATCTCCCCCAGCCCTTCGGCTCCCGAGTCGGCGACGATCGCCAGGTCGCCGACGACGACGGCGAGCTCGTCGGAATAGGCGTCGCTCGGTGGACGTGTGCTGCGGACCAGCAGCTTGAACGTCGACGGGCCGAGGACGTCCTCGATGCGGTCGGCCGACGGGCTGCCCGGCGGCACCGGGTGGCTGGAGCGGAACCGCGTCTCGTGGGCGAACCCGGCGGCGCGCTCCACCGCGAGGTGCACCACGTCCGGACCGCCCCAGGCCGTGCGGATGCGGTCGGCGATGCGGCCCACCAGCTCCGGGGGCATCCCCCGCTCCGCGAGCATCCGTCCCGTGCCGACCTCGAGCACCGCGGCACCGTTCAGGCAGATGGCGACACCGTGGCCGGCGACGTGCGACGCGAGCTCCCGGAGCCAGCGCGGGGGCCGGGCGGTCACGAACACCACCTCCACCCCGGCCTCGGCTGCTCGCAGGAGTGCGGACGCGGTGCGCGGGGAGACCGTGCCGTCGGGGCGCAGCAGCGTGCCGTCCAGATCGGTGGCGACGAGCCGCGGCGCGCGCTGCTCGTGGTTCATCGGCGGGTCGGTCCGCGGCGGGCGCGGGCCTGCCAGCACGAGGTGTGCCAGTGGCGGCGGTCGTCGAGGGCCTCGCCGAACAGCCCGTCGGTGCGCCACGCGACGACGTGGGCGGTCCCGGCGCTCACCAGCTGGTCACATCCGGGGCACCGGTACTCGCGGTCGGACCCGCGGACCTGCTGGACCGTCCACTCGCCGTCGGCTCCGGACTCCGAGCGCCGGCCGCCGGTCGCCCGGTCGACGTCGAGCTCGACGTGCTCGGCGCCGTACGGCCGCTTGGTCGATCGTCGTCCCACCGGTCCATCCTCCCCCACCGACTCAGGACGTCCGCACGATCGCGCGCCCAGACGACCGAATGCGCGGACGTTGCGGGTTCATGGAGCGGGAGTCCGAGCGTGTAGGGGCTATAGCAACCTCTTGCTCGGACGTTGTGGGTGGGGACAGCGCGACGGCCGAGCTCCCCGTGGGGGCTCGGCCGTCGGCAGTGGGTCAGAGGGCTGCGGACTCCGGGGTCGGGATCGTCTTCGTGCGCAGGAGCTCGCGGTACCAGAGGCCCGAGTCCTTCACGGTGCGCTCGAGGGTGTCGTAGTCGACGCGGACCACGCCGAAGCGACGGTCGTAGCCGTACGACCACTCGAAGTTGTCCATGAGCGACCAGACGAAGTAGCCGCGCACGTCGGCGCCGCGCTCGATGGCCTCGCCGACGGCGTCGATGTGGTCGTGCAGGTACGCGACGCGGTCGGCGTCGTGCACGCGGCCGTCGGCGCTGACCTCGTCGTAGAACGCGGCGCCGTTCTCGGTGATGGCCATGGGCAGGCTCGGGTAGCGGTCGCGGATCTCGAGGAGCAGGTCCACGAGGCCCTGCGGCTCGATGTTCCAGCCCATCGCGGTGTGCGGGCCGGGCTGCGGGAGCCACTCGACGGACGTCGCGCCGACCCACGGGCTGTTCGCTGAGGACCGGTGGCCGTCGGGACCCGGGGTGCCGTCGCCGCCGGCGGGCGTGCCGTGCTGGACCCGACCGGTGGAGTAGTAGTTCACGCCGAGCAGCGCGAGCGGCACCTTGATGACGTCGAGGTCGCCTTCCTGCACGAAGGACCAGTCGGTGATGTGCTCGGTGTCGGCGAAGACCGCCTTGGGGTACTCACCGTCGAGCATCGGGCCCAGGAACACCTCGTTGGCGATGGTGTCGATGCGGCGCTTGGCCTCGATGTCCGCCGGGGAGTCGGACGCGGCGCGGGTGACGTGCAGGTTGAGGGTCACCGAGATCGGGGTGTCCTCGCCGAGCACGTCCTTGATCGCCCGGCCGGCGAGGCCGTGACCGAGGTTGAGGTGGTGGACGGCGGCGAGCGCGGCGGCGTCGTCGGTCACGCCGGGGGCGTGCACGCCCGACGCGTAGCCGAGAAACGCCGAGCACCACGGCTCGTTGAGCGTGGTCCACACGTGGATCCGGTCGCCCAGGACCTCGGCCAGCTTGCGCGCGTACGCGCCGAAGTTGACGGCGGTCTGGCGGTTGGCCCAGCCGCCCTCGTCCTCGAGCGGCTGCGGGAGGTCCCAGTGGTAGAGCGTCGCGACGGGCTTGATGCCGGCGGCGATGAGGCGGTCCGCGAGGTCGACGTAGAAGTCGAGACCGGCCTGGTTGAACTCGCCCGAGCCGGTGGGCTGGACGCGGGGCCACGCGATCGAGAACCGGTAGGCCTGCAGCCCGAGGTCCTTCATGATCGCGACGTCCTGCTCGACGCGGTGGTAGTGGTCGGCCGCGACGTCGCCGGTGTCGCCGTCGAGCACCTTGCCGGGCGTGCGGGAGAACGTGTCCCAGATGGACGGGCCGCGACCGTCCTCGTCGAACGCCCCCTCGATCTGGTACGAGGCGGTGGCCGAGCCCCAGAGGAAGTCGGAGGGGAACTGGCGTCCGGAGGGGCGCGAGGTCGTCATAGGGATGTTCCTTCGGTCGGGCGGAGGTCGTCGGTGACCGTGGGAGCGCAACCACGCGCGATCCGAACGGTCGGGTACAGAAAGATCGAATCGATACGATACACGGTACCGGCCCGCCGGAACAGCCCGGTCTCGCCCGGCTCAGTCTCCGATCGGCAGGGTCACGACGTCCTGGCCGGCGTCGGCCGCGACCGTCGCGCCGCCCGCCACGGCGACCGACCACGGCGCGTCCGTACCCCTCGCCTCGACGCGGACCGTCGACCCGTCCCGGGTCACGACGAAGCTCGCGTCGCCCACCCGTGTCACGGAGCGGTGGCCGTCGGCGAGCTCGACGAGGCGCAGCGTGACGCCGTCGGCCCAGTCGTAGTCCGGCCGGTCCGAGCGGGCGCCGACGGGCAGCACGCTGTCCGGGCGGACGTACAGGGGCAGCGACAGGTAGCCGTGCCGCTCGCGGACCCAGCGCGGTCCGGACACCTGGTCGCCGGTGAGCAGCGACGTCCACGTGCCCTCGGGGAGGTAGACGTCGACGTCCCCGTCCGCGGTGAACACGGGAGCGACGAGCAGGTTCTCGCCGAGCATGTACTGCGTGTCGACGGTCGCCGCGCCCGGGTCGTCGGGGAACTCCAGCACCATCGGCCGCATCACGGGGACGCCGGAGGTGTGGGCGTCCTGGCCCAGCCAGGCGAGGTACGGCATGAGCGAGAGCTTGAGGCGCGTGAACAGCCGCGCGACGTCGACGGCCTCCTCGTCGAACGCCCACGGCACCCGGTAGGAGTCCGAGCCGTGCAGGCGGCTGTGCGACGAGAGCAGCCCGAACGCCAGCCAGCGCTTGAACACGGCCGCGTCGGGCTCGCCCTCGAACCCGCCGATGTCGTGGCTCCAGAAACCGAAGCCCGACGACGCGAGCGACAGCCCGCCGCGCAGGGTCTCCGCCATCGACACGAACGTGGACTCGCTGTCGCCGCCCCAGTGCACCGGGAACTGCTGGCCCCCCGCAGTGGCCGACCGGGCGAACAGCACGGCCTCACCCTCGCCACGCTCGGCCTCGAGCACGTCGAAGACCGCTCGGTTGTAGAGGTGCGTGTAGTGGTTGTGCATCCGCTCGGGGTCGGAGCCGTCGTGCCAGACGACATCCGT
The DNA here is from genome assembly GCF_030814415.1 of Cellulomonas humilata. Classification (GTDB taxonomy): domain Bacteria; phylum Actinomycetota; class Actinomycetes; order Actinomycetales; family Cellulomonadaceae; genus Cellulomonas; species Cellulomonas humilata_A. The sequence continues at coordinate 12,592 of NZ_JAUSVB010000001.1, forward strand.
GGGGATCCGCTCGCCGAAGTCGGTCTTGAACGAGTCGACGCCCTGGGCCATCAGGCGCCGCAGGTAGCCCTGGTACCAGGCGAGCGCGTCGGGGTTGGTGAAGTCGACGAGTCCCATGCCGGACTGCCACTGGTCCGTCTGCCAGACCGTGCCGTCGGCCCGGGTCACCAGGTAGCCGGCCGCGCGGCCCTCGTCGAACAGTGCGGAGCGCTGCGCGATGTACGGGTTGATCCAGACGCAGACCTTCAGACCCTTGGCGTGCAGCCGCGCCAGGAGCCCCTCGGGGTCCGGGAACGTAGCGGGATCCCACGTGAAGTCGGTCCAGTGGTACGCCCGCATCCAGAAGCAGTCGAAGTGGAAGACGCTCAGCGGCAGCCCGCGCTCGGCCATGCCGTCGACGAACGACATCACGGTCGCCTCGTCGTACTGCGTGGTGAACGACGTCGACAGCCACAGCCCGTACGACCACGCCGGGACCTGTGCCGGGCGGCCGGTCAGCGCGGTGTAGCGGCGCAGCACGTCCTTGGGCGTCGGGCCGTGGATGACGTAGTACTCGAGGGCCTCGCCGGCGACGGAGAACTGCGTGCGGGAGACGGCCTCGGAGCCGACCTCGAACGAGACGAGCCCTGGGTGGTCGACGAACACGCCGTAGCCCGCGTCCGACAAGTAGAACGGCACGTTCTTGTACGCCTGCTCGCTGGCCGTGCCGCCGTCCTCGTTCCAGATGTCGACGGACTGCCCGTTCTTCACGAACGCGCCGAACCGCTCCCCCAGCCCGTAGACGTGCTCGCGGACGCCGAGGCCGAGCTGCTCGTGCACGTAGGCGTCGCCGCGGGCGTCGGTCACCACGCCGACGGAGCGGGCGGTCGACGAGGTCAGCACCCTGCCGTCGGCCTCGAACTCCACGTTCCAGGCGCCGCGCGTGGAGACGCGCGCGGTCAGGGCTCCGGAGCGGAAGGTCGCGACGCCGTCCGCGGCGTCCTCAGCCTCGACCACCTTGATGTCCGCTGGGGTCCGGGTCAGGGCGAAGGACGGACCCCGGTCGACGCCGCCGCGGTGGTGCTCGATGCGCACGCCGATCACGTCGTCCATCGGGCTGTGGAACGAGACCGTGACGAGCGCCCTGTTGAGGGTGTCGCCGCGGGACGTGAGCGGCACCGTCGAGGCGTACACGGTCAGGGACTCCTCGCCCACGACGACGTCCGCGATCTCGCGCGGTCGCAGGACCGTGACGCCCGGAAGGTGCTGCCAGTAGCCGTCCGTGAACTTCATCGTGGCGCCTTCGCGTCGTGGGTCAGAGGACCGGTTCCTTCATCGAAGCGTTTCGATGCTGGTATTACGTTAAAGGGCAGCGTGAACGCTGTCCAGGATGGTGGACTGACGGCCGTCGTTTCGACGGCGGTTCGACTCGCTAGGGTGTCCCCGGCGGGTGGCGACGAGGGGATGACGAGATGGCGACGATCGACGACGTGGCGCGCGTGGCCGGGGTCTCCGTGTCGACCGTGTCCTACACGTTCTCCGGCAAGCGACCGATCTCCGCCGAGACCCGCGCCCGCGTCGAGCGCGCCGTCCGCGAGCTCGACTACCGGCCCCACGCGGGCGCCCGTGCGCTCGCGTCGCAGCGCACCCAGGTCCTCGCCCTCATGGCGCCGCTGCGCGTCGACGTCAACGTCGGCGTGATCATGCAGTTCGTCACCGGCGTCGTCACTCGTGCGCAGTCGTTCAAGCACGACGTCCTGCTGCTCACCCAGGACGACCACGACGGGATCGAGCGGGTCGCGGCCGGCTCCATGGTCGACGCCGTGATCATGATGGACGTCGAGGCCGAGGACCCCCGGCTGCCCATCCTGCGCAAGCAGCGCCAGCCCGCCGTGCTCATCGGGCTGCCGCGCGACGCCACCGGGTTCTCCTGCGTCGACCTGGACTTCGAGGCGGCCGGACGGTCCGCGGTGGCCCACCTCGCCGGGCTCGGGCACCGGCAGATCGCCCTCATCGGCTCCCCCCGGGCGGTGCTCAGCCGCCGGACCACCTACGCCGCCCGCCTGGTGCGCGGGTTCACTCAGGAGTCCGCGCGCCTCGGCCTCGACGCGGTCTTCGAGACCTGCGAGTCCTCCCACAGCGGCGCCATCGAGGCCGTCGACCAGGTGCTGGCGGCCCTGCCGGGCGTCACGGCCGTCATCGTGCACAACGAGGTCGCCCTGCCCGCGGTGCTCGAGACGCTGCGGTCCCGCGGCAAGGACGTGCCCCGGGACATCTCCGTCGTCGCCGTCTGCCCGGAGGACGTGGCCCTCGGGCAGACCCAGGCCCTGACCGCCGTCGACCTGCCGGCGCACACCATCGGCGCCGTCGCGGTCGACATGGCGATCGGCCGGCTCACGGGCGACCAGCCCGCCGAGACCCGCCTCCTCGCGCCGGTCCTGACCACGCGGAGCAGCACTGCTCCCCCGCCCCGCTAGCACCGCGGCACCGCCGGCGGCGAGCCGCAGCACCCCGTCCACGTCAGTGGCCGTCAGCAGGTCGCGGCCCGTCCACGCCAGCTCCGCGGCGGTCTCCCCGTGGTTGAGCGCGAACAGCAGCCCGCCGCGCAGTGCGACCTCGACCCCCTCCGGCACGCTCGGGACCGGCGGCACCACACCGGCAGAAGCGACGCAGTCCGCCACGATCGCGGCGAGCACCGGTGCGGGCGGCACGGTCGAGACGTACCACGCGCTGCCGTGGCGGAGGATCGCCGGGCGGCCGTCGAGGCCCGCACCGCCGTAGGCGGCGAGAACCTCGGCACCGTCCGCCGTCAGGTGCTCCGACCAGAGGGAGGCGGTGAAGGCGCCGTACTGCGCGGAGCGCACCGGGACGCCGGCCGCCGGCAGTGGCCGGTGCTGCTCGCCGGACACCCCGAGCACGTCGGCCCACGGCACCGGGAAGCGACCCTGCCGGATGCGCTGGTCCTCGTCGGCGATCCCGCTGAACGGGCCGACCAGCAGCGTGCCGCCCCGCGACGCCACGCGCGCGAGGTTCGCGGCGTCCGCGTCGGAGACGAGGTGCAGGAACGGCACGACGACCAGGTCGTACCGGTCGAGGTCGGCTCCCGGAGGCACGACGTCGGTCGCGATGCCCGCCCGCCAGAACGGCTCGTGGTACGCCGCGAGCTGGTCCGGGACGCGCAGGTGCGTGCTCGGCACCGAGTCCGCCTCACCGGCCCACAGCGACGGCCAGTCGAAGACCAACGCGACGCGGGCGTCCACCGCGGTGCCGACGACGGACCGCAGCCGGCCCAGCAACCGGCCCTGCTCGCGGACGGCGCGATGCAGGTCGGTGTCCGGGCCGGCGTGCGGGAGCATCGCCGAGTGGAACCGCTCGGAGCCCTGCGCCGAGGCCCGCCACTGGAAGTAGCAGACCGCGTCCGCGCCGTGCGCGACCGCGCGCAGCGAGTCCCGCAGCATCCCGCCGTCCGGCTTGGGCAGGTTGTGCGGGCGCCAGCTCACCGCGCCGGCCGCCTGCTCGAGCAGGGCCCAGGGGCGGCCGCCGCCGATCCCGCGCGTCAGGTCGTGGGTGAGCGCGGCCCGCGCGGGGGCCGCCGGGTCGGCCGGGTCGGCGTAGTGGTCGTCGGCGACGACGTCGAGGTCGTCCGCCCAGGAGAACTGGTCGACCAGCGGGAAGAAGCCCATCGCGTTCGTCGTGACGGGAGCCGTCGAGGAGGCGCGGATGATCTCCGCCTGCAGGCGGTACACGTCGCGCAGCTGGTCGGAGGTGAACCGCCGGAAGTCCAGCAGCTGCGTCGGGTTGTGCACGTAGGGGGCGGCGCGCGGCGGGACGATCTCCTGCCAGTCGTCGTAGCGCTGGCTCCAGAACGCCGTCCCCCAGGCACGGTTGAGGGCGTCGAGGTCGCCGTACCGGGCTTCCAGCCAGAAACGGAACCGGTCCGCGCACAGGTCGCAGAAGCACGCCTGCCCGAACTCGTTGCCCACGTGCCACATCGCGACGGCGGGGTGCTCGGCGTACCGGTCGACGAGCGCGCGGACGAACAGTGCCACGCGGTCGCGGTACACGGCCGACCCCGGGCAGAACTGGTTGCGCGAGCCGACGCTCATCCGGACACCCGACGCGTCCACCGCGGAGGTCGTCGGGTCCAGCCGTGCCAGCCACGGCGGCGGCGACGCGGACGGCGTCGCCAGGTCGACCGCGACCCCGCCCTCGTGCAGCAGGTCGAGCACCTCGTCGAGCCAGTCCCAGCGCAGCTCGTCCGGGCGGGGCTCGAGCATCGCCCACGAGAACACCCCGACGGTCACCAGGTTGACGCCTGCCTCGCGCATGAGCGCCACGTCCTCGCGCGGCCACTGCTCCGGGTTGTAGTCGCCCCCGTACAGGATGCCGCGCTCCCGGGTCAGCGCCTCGAACGAGTTCACGCTCAACGTCATCCCTTGATCGCGCCGAAGATCACGCCCTTGGTGAAGTGTCGCTGCACGAACGGGTACACGATGAGGATCGGCACGATCGCGAGGACCATCACGGCCATCTTGATGGGCAGACCGGTCACCGCGCCCGTCGCGACGTCCACCTGGCCCACCCCGCTGCCCGGCAGCGTCACGCCCTGGAGCACGTACGAGCGCAGCACGAGCTGCAGGGGCCACTTGGCGTTGTCGTTGATGTAGAGGATCGCGTTGAAGAACGCGTTCCAGTACCCGACGCCGTAGAACAGGGCGACCACCGCGATCACGGCACGCGACATGGGCAGCACGATCCGGCCCAGGATCCGCCAGTCGCCCGCACCGTCGATGCGAGCGGCGTCGAGGATGCCGATGTCGATGCCCATGAAGAAGTTGCGCAGGATCAGCACGTTGAAGGCCGAGACGGCCCCCGGCAGGATCAGCGCCCAGTAGCTGTTGATGAGCCCCAGCGAGCTGACCAGCAGGTACGTCGGGATGAGGCCGGCACCGAAGAACATCGTGATCAGGAAGATGAACAGGATCGGGCGGTGCCCGAACGAGCCCGGTCGCGACAGCCCGTAGGCGCCCATGACCGACACCGTGGTGGACAGGACCGTGCCGACGATCGTGATGAAGGTGCTCACGAGGGCGGCACGCGTGACGATCCCGCCGCCCAGGATCTGCGTGTAGGCGTTGATCGTCAGCTCGCCGGGCACCGTCACCAGGCCGCCGACGCGGATGGTCTCGGCCTGCGTCGACAGGCTGGTGAGGATCACCGTGTACAGCGGGAAGAGGACCGCGAGCACGACGCACGTGAGCACGATCGTCTTGAGGGTCTGGCCCCCGATGGACGGGCGACCCTCCCACGCAGGGCGGTGCTTCGAGCGACGTGGCCGCCGTGCAGCAGGTGCGGAGCCCACCGTTGTCTGGGCACTCATGCGCGCTTGTACACCCCCGACTCACCGAACACGTGCGCCAGCTTGTTCGCACCCAGCACGAGCGCGAGGCTGACCACACCCTTGACCAGCCCCGCCGCTGCGGCGAAGCTCCAGTCCCCGTAGACGACGCCCTGGTAGTAGACGTAGGTGTCGATGACCTCGGAGACGTCGGCGCCGACCGCGCCGCGTTGCAGGATGAGCTGCTCGAACCCGACGGTCAGCGCGTCGCCGAGCCGCAGGATCAGCAGCAGGATGATGACCGGCCGCAGCGCGGGCAGGGACACGTGCCACATGCGACGCCACCGGCTGGCCCCGTCCACCGCGGCCGCCTCGTACTGCTCGGGCGGCACCGTGCTCAGCGCGGCGAGGAAGATGATGATCCCCCAGCCCGCGTCCTTCCACACCGACTGCATGGTGATGAGGATCAGGAACGTGTCGGGGTTGGTCATCATGTCGAACCCGGAGCCCAGGCCGTGGTCGCGCAGGGTCTGGTTGATCAGCCCCGCACCGCCGAAGATCTGCTGGAACACCGTCACCACCAGGACCCACGAGAAGAAGTGGGGCAGGTAGACGATCGACTGGATGGTCGTGCGCGTCCGCGGCGTGATCACGCTGTTGAGCAGCAGCGCCAGGAAGATCGGGATCGGGAAGAAGAACACCAGCTGGAACGCGGTGATGACGAGGGTGTTCTCGACCGCGTTGAGGAACGCCGGGTTGGTGAACACGCGCTCGAAGTTGGCCCAGCCGACGAACTGGCTGTGCAGGAACCCGGTGTACGGCGAGTAGTCCTGCCACGCGATGACGTTGCCCAGCATCGGCACGTACGCGAAGACGCCGAGGAGCAGGATGGCCGGCGTCACCATGAGCAGCAGCGACCGGTCGCGCTTGAGGCGGACGCGCCAGCCGATCTTGCGCGTCGGTACGGGCGCCGGGGGCGCCGCCTCCCCGGGAGTCACCACAGGGGGGCGGCGCCGGACCAGCTCGGACAAGGACATCAGCTCTGCTGGTCCAGGATGTCCTGGTAGAACGCCCGGAGCTCCTCGCCGCCGGACGCCCGCCACGTCTCGACGGCCGCGTCGAGGTCGCTCATGTCCTTGCGACCGCGGGAGATGTCCTTCTCCAGGTCGACGAACGGCTGCCCGATCGATGCGTACTCCTGCGGCTCGACGATCTGCTGCGCGTAGAACAGCGGGTCGGTCGCGTACTGGGCCGCGTTCGCCTTCCACTCCGACGCCGCCTTGACGTAGCCCGGGTACTGCACGTGGGTCTCCGAGATCGGCGGGTCGACGAGGAAGATGTAGGTCGGCTGGAGCTCGGTGGCTGCCAGGTCGGTGGGCACCGGGAGCCCGTCGTCGCCGCGCGTGTAGTGCACGCCCTCGACGCCGTTGTTGATGGTGTCGTACTCGGTGGTGCCGTAGGGCGCCGCGAGCACGTTGGCGATCGCGAGGAGCTCCTTGACCTTGGCCTCGTCGTCCGTCTTCTTGATGAACGAGAAGATGTTGGCCGGGTTGCCCTTCCAGAGGATCGGCGTGCCGCCGTCGGCGTCGAACGGGTCGAACGGCTGCTGCCAGTACGCGGGGTTGCTGGCCAGGTTGTCGCGCATGGCCTCGTGCCAGCCGCCGACGCCGTCGTTGGCGATCAGCGACTTGCCGGACTGGAACCGCGCCTTGGCCTCGCCGGACTGGTCGGCGACGGCGTCGGGGTGGACGGCACCGCTGGCGAACAGCGCGGCGTTCCACTCGAGCGCGGCGCGGTACTCGTCGGTCTCGACGCGGTGCACCAGCTTGTCGCCGTCGAGCTTCCACTTCGGCGGGACCGCGTGGATGATTGCGGCCGAGTTCCAGAGGTCCTCGGCGCCCCAGACGCTGCCGCCCGTCAGCTCGAGCGCGAGGTCCAGGAGGTCCTGGCCGTTCTTCACGTCCGGGGTGATGCCGAGCCCGTCGAGGACGTCGCGCCGGTAGAAGATCGCGTCGGTGATGACCTCGCCCGGGAACGGCAGGCCGTAGAGCTTGCCGTTGAAGACGCAGAACTTCCACGCGTCCGAGGAGATGTTGGCCAGGTTCGGGTACGGCGTGACCTTGTCGCCCGCGAGGTACGGCGTGAGGTCCTGGAACACGTTCCTGACGATCTCGGAGCCGAACCGCGGCGGCAGGTTCCAGGTGGGGACGCACACCCAGTCCGGGACGTCCTTGGCCGAGGCCAGCACGGTGGCCAGCTTGTCGCCGTAGACGTTGCCGTCCGTGATCTGGAACTGGATGTCCGAGCCGAGCAGCTCGTTCACGGCCTCGTAGTACTTGTTGCCCTTGGTGGGCGGGATGGTGCCCCACAGCGGGGTCATCGCGGTGTAGACGACGCCGGTGCCCGGGGCGTCCTTCACGGACTGGACGAGCTCGGGCGGGATCGACTCGTACCCCGGCACGGAGCCGTTGACGCTCGGGTAGTCCGGGTCGATGTACGTGACCGGGATGTACTTCGGGATCACGTCGCCCGCGGCGGCGGCGGAGTTGTTCGCGGCCGGGGGCGGGGTGGTCGAGCAGGCTGTCAGGAGACCGGGGATCCCGACGACGGCCGCGCCCGTCGCGATCAGGCCCAGGAACCGGCGGCGGTCGACCGCGTGGTCGCCGAGCCGGCCGAAAGTAGGCGTGGCGTTCATCTGCGTCCCTTCACTTCCTCGTGGAGATCGCGTCGAAGCGGTTCGACGGCGAGACTCTATGGCCATGCCCCGAGCGAGGCAAGACCTACGGGACCTGGATCGGCACTTGCGACAAACAGGGCCGTCAAGCACCATGAATGCCGCACGATGCCTGCTCGCGCGCCGTCGAACCATCGTCGAATCGGTTCGACGTTTCCAGGCTTAAACGTTTTGCAGGCTGTCCCTGACCACTCGACGACGAGGACCCCGTGGCCGACCCGACCCCGACCGATCGGCCCTTCGCGGCGCGCGCCCAGGAGCTCCTGGACCAGCTCACCCCGGCCGAGCGGCTCGCCCTCCTGCACCAGCACGCCGCCCCCGTCCCCCGCGTCGGTCTCGGTCCGTTCCGCACGGGCACCGAAGGGCTGCACGGGGTCGCGTGGCTCGGGACGGCCACCACGTTCCCGCAGCCCGTCGGGCTCGCCGCGACGTGGGACGCGGACCTGCTGGAGCGCGTCGGCACCGTCGTCGGCACCGAGGTCCGGGCCAAGCACGCCGCCGACCCCACCGTCTCGCTCAATGTGTGGGCGCCGGTGGTCAACCCGCTGCGCCACCCGCGGTGGGGTCGCAACGAGGAGGGGTTCTCGGAGGACCCGCACCTCACCGCGTACCTCGCCACCGCGTACGCCCGGGGCCTGCGCGGCGGCCACCCGACCTACTGGCGCACGGTCCCCACACTGAAGCACCTCGTCGCCTACGGGAACGAGACCGACCGCAGCGTCACCAGCGCGCAACTGTCGCCCCGGGTGCTGCACGAGTACGAGCTGCCGGCATTCCGCGGCCCCATCGAGGCCGGTGTCGTGGGCGCGGTGATGCCGTCGTACAACCTGGTCAACGGCCGCCCGAACCACGTCGCCCGCGAGCTCCTGGACGAGGTCCGCGGGTGGACGCAGGCGTCCCTGTTCGTCGTCTCGGACGCCGGCGCACCGACCAACCTGGTGGTCGGCGAGCGCTACTACGACGACCACGTCGAGGCCGCCGCCGCCGCGGTCCGGGCCGGCGTGGACTCGTTCACCGACCACGACGCCGACCCGACCCGGACGATCGCGCACCTGACCGCCGCCCTGGAGCGCGGGCTCCTCGACCAGGCGGACGTCGACCGCGCCGCGCTGCGCCAGCTCGAGCTGCGCCTGGCGACCGGCGAGCTGGACCCCGACCTCGACCCCTGGGCCTCCGTGAACGCCGCCGACCTCGACCTGCCCGCCAGCCGCGCTCTGGCCCGCGAGGCGGCGACACGTGCGGTCGTCGTCCTGGAGAACGACGGCGTGCTGCCCCTGCGACACGGCTCCCGCGTGGCCGTCGTCGGACCCCACGCCGACCAGGTCCTCGCCGACTGGTACTCGGGCACGCCGCCCTACACGGTCTCGATCGCCGAGGCGCTCGACCCGGTCGACGTGGTCAACGGCGCCGACACCGTCGCGCTGCGGTCCCGCACGACGGGTGACTACGTGGACGTCGGCACGGACGGGATGCTCGTCGCCACCGCCCGCACGGCTGCCCCCCACGACGTCACCGACTGGGGCGAGGGCGTCCTGACGCTCCGTGCCGTGGGATCCGGTCTGCTCTGGACGGGCGCCGGCTGGATCCTGCGCGCGGACGCGCCGAGCGTGCACGGGTGGGTGGCGCAGGAGAGCTTCCGGGCGCACCGGCACGACGACGGCTCCGTCTCGTTGCAGCACACGGGCTCCGGCCGCTGGGTGATGGTGCAGCGCGACGGCGGCGTGCTCGTGGCCGACGCGTCCTCCGCGGCGACCGCCGAGCGGTTCACGCTGCGCACCGTCCGGTCCGGGACCGCGCGCGCAGTGGACGCGGCGCGCGACGCCGACGTCGTCGTGCTGGCGGTCGGCAACGACCCCCACCTGCTCGGCCGGGAGACCGAGGACCGCCCGCACCTGCGGCTGCCCGAGTCGCAGGCGGAGCTCGCCCGCGCGGTGCTGGAGGCCAACCCCGCGACGGTCCTCGTCGTCGTCTCGTCGTACCCGTACGTCCTCGGAGCGCTCGGCGACGACGCCGCGGCCGTCGTGTGGTCCGCGCACGGCGGCCAGGAGCTCGGCCACGGGCTGGCGGACGTGCTCCGCGGCGACGCCGAGCCGTACGGCCGGCTGGCGCAGGCCTGGCCCGAGACCGAGCAGGACGCCGGTGACCTGCTCGACTACGACGTCATCGGCGGCGGGCTCACGCACTGGTACGCGCCCCGGCCCGCCCGGTGGGCGTTCGGGCACGGCCGGAGCTACACGACCGTCGCCTACGAGGCGATCGAGCGGACCGCCGACTCGGTCCGGGTGACCGTCCGGAACACGGGCGACCGGCCGGTCGACGAGCTGGTCCAGGTCTACGCGGCCGCCCCGGAGCACCGGCTGCCGGTGCCGCACCGCCGGCTCGTCGCGCACCGACGGGTCCGGCTGGAGCCCGCGCAGACGGCGGTCGTCGACCTCGACATCGCCGCTGACGCGTTCGCGGTCTGGGACGTCACGAGCGGACGGTTCGTCGTCGAGCCCGGGCGGTACGAGCTGCACGCGGGGCCGTCCTCGGCGGACCTGCCCCTCGTGGTCGAGGTCGACGTCGACGGCGAGCCCGTCCCCGCGCGCAGGCTCGACGCATGGGTGCGCGCCATCGACCACGACGAGCGCGAGGACATCACGTTCGCCGAACGTACCCGCGAGGTTGGCGACGCCCTCGAGGTCACGCGGGGGCGGCGCACCGGCTGGGTGGTGTTCCGGGACGTCGACCTCACGGGGGTCGGCCGCGTCGAGCTGGCCGTGGCGCGAGGTGGGTCGGTGCGGGTCGAGGTGCGCGACGCGCGCGGGTGGCGGTCGCTCGGGACGGCGTCCTCGCCGACCGGCGGCCGGTACGACTGGTCGAGCGTGGAGATCCCGGTGTCGTCCGCGGCCGTCGGTGACCTGCGACTGGTCCTGGTCGGTGAGATCCGGCTCGGATCCCTGCGGGGCCGCGCGTAGCGGCCACTACGGTGGGGCGATGACGACGCCGGCGCCGGCACTCCCCCCGAAGTGGTTCATCCGGGTGGCCTGGCGCGTGCACCGCGGTCTCCACCGCATCAGCGGCGGCCGGTTCCTGTGGGCTCCGTCGAACAAGCGCGGCTACGGCGCCCTGCGCCTGACCACGACCGGGCGGACGTCCGGGCAGGAGCGCAGCGTCATCCTCGGCTACCTCGAGGACGGCCCGAACCTGGTGACCCTCGCGATGAACGGCTGGATCGAGGGCCACCCCGCGTGGTGGCTGAACCTCGAGGCGCAGCCCGAGGCGGTCGTCCGCCTGGACGGCGAGGAGCCGCGACCCGTGCGCGCTCGCACCGTGGTCGGGCAGGAACGCGAACGGCTGTGGAAGGTCTGGACCGACATGAACCCGAAGCTCGACGCCTACGCCGCGACGCGGACGACCGTGACGCCGGTGGTCGTGCTCGAGCCCCGCTAGACCCAGGCGCCCCCGCGCAGGACGCGCAGCGGCGCCAGGTCGGCGTCCGTGACGACGAGGTCCGCGCGGCGGCCCGCGGCGAGCGCGCCGAGGTCGCGACGGCCCAGGACGTCGGCCGGCACCGTGGCCGCGGCGAGCACCGCGTCCTCGAGCGGGATCCCCGCGGCGACCACGTTCCGCACCACGTCGAGCAGGTGCGCCACTCCGCCGGCGATCGCGCCGGTCTCGTCGGCGATCCGCGCGACCCCGTCGGCCACCCGCACGGCCATCGGGCCCAGCCGGTACTCGCCGTCGGGCATCCCGGCGGCCGCCATCGCGTCCGTGACCAGCGCGATCGAGCCCGCACCGACGAGGTCGAACACCGACCGGACGGTCCCGTCGGCCAGGTGGGTGCCGTCCGCCACGAGCTCGACGACCAGCTCCCCGCGCGCCGCGGCCGCGAGGCAGGCCGCGATCGGGCCCGGGTCGCGGTGGTGCAGCGGCCGCATGCCGTTGAACAGGTGCGTCGCGGTGAGCCGACCGTTGGACCGGGACGCCAGCAGGTCGAACCCGCGGTCCACGGCCTCGTCGACCTGCTCCGCCGAGGCGTCGGTGTGCCCGATGGACGGCACCGCGCCGACGTCGACCAGCGCCGCGACGACCTCCTCGGCCCCCGGCACCTCCGGCGCCACGGTCATGGTGACCAGGTGGCCGCGGGCCGCCCCGGCGATGCTGCGCACCAGCTCCGGGTCGCCGTCGAGCATGTCCGCGGGGTTCTGTGCCCCGCACCGGTGCGCCGACAGGAACGGGCCCTCGAGGTGGATGCCGACGATCTCTCCCGCGTCCGCGAGCTCCGCGAGCACGGCGGTCCGCAGCAGGAGGATCTCCGGCGACGCCGTGACGAGCGACGCGACCAGGCTCGTGGTGCCGTGCCGGCGGTGCTCGTCGACGGCACGCTGCGCGTCGGCGGCGTCGACCGCGTCCGGGAAGCTCGCGCCACCGCCCCCGTGGCAGTGCAGGTCGACCAGGCCGGGAAGGATCGTCGCGTCGCTCGGCTCGGGCGCTGCCCACCCTCGGGGCAGTCGATCGGTCGGGCCGACCCAGACGATGGTGGGGCCGTCGACGACCACGATGCCGTCGTCGAGGATGCCGCGAGGCGTGACGAGCCGGCCGCGCAGGACGAGAGGGGTGTCGGTGCTCACGCCCCAATCCTTCCCCATGGCAGCGCCGCTCCCTGCGCGTCCGACCAGCGGACCTTGCGGGCGTGCGCGCGCCCGGTCCACCACCGCGCGCCACCGGCTCCGACAGCCCCCTCAGCGGCGGCGACGATCCAGGACCAGCCGGCGATGTCGAGCATGCCCCACCACGCGCACAGCGCGACCGACAGGACCGCGCCGACCAGAGCGAACACCAGGACGTGCACCAGCTCGCGGCTCACACCGGCCAGCAGCCGCGCCGTGAGCAGTCCGGCGGGGAACCCGACCACCCCCACCGGGACGATCGCCACCAGCAGCGCGTACGGGAGGTACGCAAGGGCGACCATCAGGCCCGAACCGGTCCGCTCCTGCCCCAGGGCCGCAGCCGCGATCCCGAGTCCCACCACGTTGACGCCCGCGAGCACGACGAGGCACCGCAGGCACAGCGCCGCGATCGTGCCCGGGCCGCGGACACTCATGCCACACCCCCGAGCTGACGGACACCGGCCATGCGGCGCGCGCCCCGCGCGAGCACCCGCAGGTAGAGCCGCTGCCCCACCACGGTGAGCGGGCCCGCCAGCCGGACCCACCAGCGGTCCGGCACCGAGAAGGCGGTCACGACGAACCACAGGTCCCCCGCGGCGTCGCGCTCCACGGTGAACGCCTCCTCGCCACGGAACGGATGACCCGTCAAGGTGCCGTAGCCGAAGCCGATCCGATCCGCCCCGCGTTCGACCCAGACCACCTGGCACGGCACGGGCAGGTACACCGGCCCGAGTCCGGGACGACTCACGACCCGCAGGCCGGGGACGGCCTCCGGACCGTCCGGGATCACCTCGACAAGAGCCGCCTCGTGCACCTGCCAGCGCAGCAGCGCGTCGCCGACCGCTCCCAGGTCGAGTGCCGTCGCGCCCGGCATCAGCAGGTGCCGCACCCGCAGGTGCCGGTAGCCGTCGGGGAGCGGTCCCGCCTGCGTGGCGCCGACCTCCGCATAGGTCAGCCCGGTCGGCTCGGGAGCCCTCGGCAGGAGCCGCAGCCCGAGCAGGGTGCACAGGACGAAGCCGAGCGCGTTCGCGACCCCGTGCGTCGCGGCCATCCACGACAGGCTCGGGTGCGCCAGACCCGTCGCCTCGCCGACCGCCCACCAGAGCGCCAGGAGCATCGAGACGACGATGGTCACCGCACCGACCCGCAGGAGCGCCCGGGCACCGCTCGACCCGACGAGCCCCACGGCGGCGGCTGCAGCGCACCAGAGCCCGATCGTCAGGACCACCGCTCCCACCAGCTCGGCGGCGTCCGAGACGAAGTAGCCGGCCAGCACGAGGAGCACGCCGGTCGGCGCCGCCACGGCCGCCGTCCTCGCGACGCGCGAGCCGTCCGTCCTCGCCACGAGCCCCACCACCAGGCACGCCCCGAACCCCGCGAACAGCATGTGGGGAACGGTCAGCGCCAGGTAGTCCCCGGAGAACCCGAGCAGACCCCAGCCCGCCCGCTCCGCGACGAGCGCGAGCGCACCCACCAGCGGAGTCGCCAGTGCGATCGCCGTGGAGAACCCCCGGACGCGCAGCGCGCAGCCGGCCAGGACGACGCCGGCCAGCGCGAACGGCACCGCGAGCAGCGCGGCGAACGCCCCCACCGGGAGCCACACGCTCACCGCCGCGAGCACCCCGACCGACGGCCACAGCGCCGAGCGCGAGTGCGGCACCGCCCGGTCGCCCAGCAGCCGCAGCCCGAGCGGCAGCACGACGACGGTCCCGAGCCCCACCACCACCCGCACGACGTCGGCAGCGACCGGCGACAGCCCGCTCATGCGCGCACCGCCTGCACCGGCGCGAGCACGTCGTCGGCTGCATCGCGCACGACCGGCAGCTCGCTCATGCCCGGACCGCTCGGACGAGTGCCAGCACGTCCTCGGACGCACCGCGCAGCACGGGCAGGCGCGACAGCTTGACCAGTCGTCCGATCAGGGGCGCGATCCCCTCGACCAGCGTCCGCGTCCGCCGCTGCCCGGGTGAGCCGTCGTAGACCCAGAAGAGCGTGACCCCGAGCTGCGCCAGCCACAGGAGCTCGGGCAGCTCGTCGCGCAGGCCGGGCGGGACGGCGGGCGACGCACCCTCGACCAGCTCGCGGAAGAGCCCCTGGCTCAGCTCACGCGACTCGCCCGACTCGGCGGAGAACGGGCTGGCGGCCGAGCCGGGCCGGATGGCGACCGTCACGAACTCGGCACCGAACGCGTGGTACTCCGCGAACGCGTCGACCCCGGCCAGCATCACCCCGCGCAGCCGTGCCGTCAGGTCGCCGCCCTGCGCCAGCACGGCCCGGGCGGCCGTCGCGTGCTCCCGGGTGACGTCGAGGTAGAGCTCCTGGACCAGGTGGTCCTTCGACGCGAAGTGGTAGTACGCGTTCCCCGTGGCGACCCCGGCCTCCTGCGCGATCGCCCGCATCGTCGTCGCCGCGTAGCCGCGCTCACGGAACAGGCGGAGGGCCGTGGACCGGACGAGGGCCTTCGTGTCGTCGCTCATGCGGCCAGTTGAACATGTTCAACTGAACATGTTCAAGAGCCCGGCGGTGTGAGGTGGGTCCTAGAAGAGGCGCGTGCTGCTGTCGTCGACGCCGCGCATCGTGTCGTAGTCGAGCACGAGGCAGCCGATCCCCCGGTCCGTGGCGAGCACGCGGGCCTGCGGCTTGATCTCCTGCGCGGCGAACACCCCGCGCACCGGCGCCAGGTGCGGGTCGCGGTTGAGCAGCTCCAGGTACCGCGTCAGCTGCTCGACGCCGTCGATGTCCCCGCGCCGCTTGATCTCGACGGCGACCGTGCCGCCCGCGGGGTCCTTGGCCAGGATGTCCACCGGGCCGATGGCCGTCGGGTACTCCCGCCGCACCAGCGTGTGCCCGGTGCCCAGCAGCAGGATCTGCGCCGCCAGGAGCTCCTGCAGGTGGGCCTCGACACCGTCCTTCACCAGTCCGGGGTCCACCCCCAGCTCGTGCGCGGAGTCGTGCAGGACCTCGTACAGGTCGATCTCGAGGCGGTCGTCCGACTTCTGGTGCTGGACGGTCCACACCTCCGTGACACCGGCGGCCATGGCCTCCGCGGACGGCTCCGACACCGCGAGCGTGCACGGCGGGCTCATCCAGTTCAGCGGCTTGTACGACCCGCCGTCGGAGTGCAGCAGCACGCTGCCGTCGGCCTTCACCACCAGGAGGCGCGTGGCCAGGGGCAGGTGCGCGTTGAGCCGGCCGCTGTAGCGGGCCGAGCAGGACGCCACGACGAGGCGCATGAAGAACTCTTTCCGAGAAGTCAGATGACCGAGCCGACGCGCGACGGCGTCGCCTCGATCCACGACGTGAGGCCGGCGTAGGCCTCGGCGCTCATCAGCAGGTGGACGGGCTCGGTCTCGGAACCGGGGCGGCACGTCACCACCACCTGACCGGCATGCCAGTCGGTGCGCGCCAGCACCTCGAGACCCACGCGCTGCCACCGGGCGTGCGGCCGGGCTGCCAGCGACCGGTAGCGCCACCAGTAGAGCCGGTCGGTGCCGTACTGCGCGACACCCGAGGACCAGGGCCCCGAGGTGGTCCGGCCCAGCGCACAGTGGAACGACCCGACCCGACGGTTGAGCGTGTGCACCCGGGAGAACCACAGGGCGACGACGGCGAGCAGCACCACGACGATCACACTCAGGAGTGCGACGACGTGTCCGCTCACCGTCTCGGCGCCCTCAGTGCGTGGCAGGCGACGTCGTGGGGCGAGCGCCCTCGATGACGTTGTCGGCGACGATGGTCAGGTGGTTCGAGTCGAAGGACAGGAAGCCGCCCTCGACCTGCCAGCGCTTCGGCTCGCCGCCCCCGACGGGGAACACGCGGAGCTCGCCGGGCTGGAGCACGGACAGCACGGGCTCGTGACCGGCCAGGATGCCGATCTCACCCTCCCCGGCCTTGGCCGAGACCATGCGGGCGGTGCCGGACCAGAGCTTTCCGGCGGTGGCGACGAGCTCGACCTCGATGTCTGCCACGGGACCCTCCTTCGATGTTGTGCGGGACTACGGGTACGCAGGGGCGTCCGTGGTGGACGCCCCTGCGTTGGCCTGACAGGTCAGACGCCGTAGTCCTTCTGGATGCGGGCCCAGTTGCGCTCGAGGTCCTCGAGGCCACCGATGTTGAAGAACGCCTGCTCGGAGATGTGGTCGAACTCGCCGTCGGCGATCTTGCCGAAGGCCTCGACCGTCTCCGTGAGCGGGACCGTCGAGCCGACGACACCGGTGAACTTCTCGGCCATGTACGTGTTCTGCGAGAGGAACTGCTGGATACGGCGGGCGCGTGCGACGACCGTCTTGTCCTCCTCCGACAGCTCGTCGACACCGAGGATCGCGATAATGTCCTGGAGCTCCTTGTTGCGCTGCAGGATCGACTTCACGCGCGTCGCGGCGTCGTAGTGCGCCTGGCCGACGTAGCGCGGGTCGAGGATGCGGCTCGTCGACGTCAGCGGGTCCACGGCCGGGTACAGACCGCGGGACGCGATCTCGCGCGACAGTGCCGTCGTCGCGTCGAGGTGCGCGAACGTCGTGGCCGGGGCCGGGTCGGTGTAGTCGTCGGCGGGCACGTAGATCGCCTGCAGCGAGGTGATCGAGTGACCGCGCGTCGAGGTGATGCGCTCCTGCAGGAGGCCCATCTCGTCGGCGAGGTTCGGCTGGTAGCCGACCGCGGACGGCATGCGGCCGAGCAGCGTCGACACCTCGGAACCAGCCTGCGTGAACCGGAAGATGTTGTCGATGAAGAGCAGCACGTCCTGCTTCTGCACGTCGCGGAAGTACTCCGCCATCGTCAGCGCCGACAGGGCGACCCGCAGACGCGTGCCCGGCGGCTCGTCCATCTGGCCGAAGACGAGCGCCGTCTTGTCGAAGACGCCGGCCTCCTCCATCTCGACGATGAGGTCGTTGCCCTCACGGGTGCGCTCGCCGACACCGGCGAACACCGACACACCACCGTGGTTGAGCGCGACGCGCTGGATCATCTCCTGGATGAGCACCGTCTTGCCGACGCCCGCACCACCGAAGAGGCCGATCTTCCCGCCGAGCACGTACGGCGTCAGCAGGTCGATGACCTTGATGCCGGTCTCGAACATCTCGGTCTTGCTCTCGAGCTGGTCGAAGGCCGGGGGCTTGCGGTGGATGGGCCAGCGCTCGGTGATCTCGAGCTTCTCGCCCTCCTTGAGGTTGAGCACCTCGCCGATGACGTTGAAGACGTGACCCTTGGTGATGTCGCCGACGGGCACGCTGATCGCCTTGCCGGTGTCGCGCACGAGCGCGCCGCGGACCAGGCCGTCGGTCGGCTTCAGCGCGATGGCGCGGATGAGCGAGTCGCCGAGGTGCTGGGCGACCTCGAGCGTCATCGTCGAGACGCCCGCGGCCTCGCCCTCGCCCTGCGCCGACAGGTCGATGTCGACCTGGAGAGCGTTGTAGATCTCGGGGATCTGGTCCGACGGGAACTCGATGTCGACGACGGGGCCGATGACCCGCGCGACCCGACCCACGCCAGGACCGGACGCGTGCTCGACGGCAGCTTCGGTAGTGGTAGCAGTCATGGTGTTTCTCCGGTTCGTCTGTGGGACGTAGTCGTCAGGAGGCGAGAGCGTCGGCGCCCGACACGATCTCGCTAATCTCTTGGGTGATCTCGGCCTGGCGGGCCTGGTTGGCGAGCCGGGTGTACATGCGCACCAGGTCCTCGGCGTTCTCGGTAGCGGTGTGCATCGCGCGCTGCCGCGCAGCGAGCTCGGAGGCCGCCGCCTGCAGGAGGCAGGTGTAGATGCGGCTGCGCACGTACATCGGCAGCAGCGCGTCGAGCACGGCCTCCGGGGACGGCTCGAACTCGTACAGCGGCGGGATCTCGTTCTCGTCGCGCGCCTCGACACCCTCGACGATCTCGAGCGGCAGCAGCCGGATGACCCGAGGGCTCTGCGACACCATGTTCCGGAAGTGCGTGAACACGACGTGCAGCTCGGAGACACCACCCTGGTCCGCCGGTGCCTCGAACGCCGCGAGCAGCGTGTCGGCGATCTCGGCGGCGACCTCGACCGACGGTGCGTCGGAGTTCCCCGTCCACTGCGCCGCGAGCTCACGCCCGCGGAACGAGTAGTAGGAGACGGCCCGGCGGCCGGTCGCGTACACGACCGGCTTCTTGCCCGCCTCGGTGAGTCGACCGATGAGGCGCTCGGCCTCCCGGATCGCGCTCGCCGAGTAGGCGCCGGCCATGCCACGGTCGGACGTGACGACCAGGACCGCGACCCGGTCCGTGTCGGTCCGCTCGGTGACGAGCGGGTGGGTCACGTTCGAGTGCGTGGCCACGGCCGACACCGCACGGGTCAGCGCGCGGGAGTACGGCGTCGCCGCCGTCACCCGGTCGCGCGCCTTGCCGATCCGCGACGCAGCGATGAGCTCCATCGCACGGAAGATCTTCTTCAGCGACTCTGTCGACCGGATCCGCTGCCGGTAGACGCGCTGCTGACCTGCCACGTCAGCCCTTCTTCTGCCGGACGATCTGCTCCTGCTCGATCTCGACCTCGGCGCCGTCGTCGGACGAGCCGACCAGCGTCGTGCCGTCGCCCACCAGGAAGCCGTTGCGGAACTCGTCGATCGCGTCCCCGAGAGCCTTCTCGGTGTCGTCCTCGAGCTTGCCCGACGACGCGATGGTCGACAGGACGTCCGTGTTGCGGCGCAGGTGGTCGAGCAGCTCGGTCTCGAACCGGCGCACGTCGGCGATCGGGACGTCGTCCAGCTTGCCCTTGGTGCCGGCCCAGATCGACGCGACCTGGTCCTCGACCGGGTACGGCGTGTACTGCGCCTGCTTGAGCAGCTCCATGAGGCGGGCGCCGCGGGTCAGCTGGGCGCGCGAGGCGGCGTCGAGGTCGGACGCGAACATCGCGAACGCCTCGAGGGACCGGAACTGCGCGAGGTCCAGCTTCAGCGTGCCGGAGACCTTCTTCATGGCCTTGACCTGCGCGGCACCACCGACGCGGGACACCGAGATGCCGACGTCGACGGCCGGGCGCTGGTCCGCGTTGAACAGGTCGGACTGCAGGAAGATCTGACCGTCCGTGATGGAGATGACGTTGGTCGGGATGTACGCCGACACGTCGTTGGCCTTGGTCTCGATGACCGGCAGACCCGTCATCGAGCCGCCGCCCAGCTCGTCCGAGAGCTTGGCACAACGCTCCAGCAGACGGGAGTGCAGGTAGAAGACGTCACCGGGGTACGCCTCGCGGCCCGGCGGGCGACGCAGCAGCAGCGACACGGCACGGTAGGCCTCGGCCTGCTTGGACAGGTCGTCGAAGACGATCAGGACGTGCTTGCCCTGGTACATCCAGTGCTGGCCGATGGCCGAGCCGGTGTAGGGCGCGAGGTACTTGAAGCCGGCCGGGTCGGACGCGGGGGCCGCGACGATGGTCGTGTACTCGAGCGCGCCGGCCTCCTCCAGGGCGCCGCGGATGGCGGCGATGGTGGAGCCCTTCTGACCGATGGCGACGTAGATGCAGCGGACCTGCTTGGTCTCGTCGCCCGACTCCCAGTTGGCCTTCTGGTTGATGATCGTGTCGATCGCGATCGCCGTCTTGCCCGTCTGGCGGTCACCGATGATCAGCTGGCGCTGGCCACGGCCGATCGGGATCATCGCGTCGATGGCCTTGAGGCCCGTCTGCAGCGGCTCGTCGACGCTCTTGCGCGCCATGACGCCCGGGGCCTGCAGCTCGAGGGCGCGGCGGCCCTCGGTCTTCAGCTCGCCCAGACCGTCGATGGGCTGGCCCAGCGGGTCGACGACGCGGCCGAGGTAGCCGTCACCGATCGGGACGGAGAGCACCTCGCCCGTGCGGCGGACCTCCTGGCCCTCCTCGATGCCCGTGAACTCGCCCAGCACGACGACGCCGATCTCGCGGACGTCGAGGTTGAGCGCGAGGCCGAGCGTGCCGTCCTCGAACCGCAGCAGCTCGTTCGCCATCGCGCCCGGGAGGCCCTCGACCTGCGCGATGCCATCGGCCGTCAGGGTCACGCGGCCGACCTCTTCGGAGACCACGCCCGTCGGCTCGTAGGACTTCACGAAGCTGTCCAGCGCGGCCCGGATCTCGTCCGGCCGGATCGTCAGCTCAGCCATTGCTCTTCTCCTGTCGTGACCGCCGGTCGGGCGGTCGTACGTTCGTGCACGTCGTTCAAGGGACCGGCCTGGGGCCGATTCTCAGCTGGCAAGTCGTCGTCGTGCGTCGGCGAGCCTGGCGAGCACGGTCGAGTCGACCACGTCCGCGCCCACCTGGATGCGCAGTCCCCCGAGGATCGCGGGGTCCACCGTCACGTTGAGCTGCAGGTCCTGCCCGTACTCCTGCTGCAAGAGGGCACCGAGCCGGTCCAGCTGCGCCTGCGAGAGCTCGCTGCCGGACGTCACGGACGCCACGAGGCGTTCGCGCCGCGCCGCGGCGAGCTCGCCCACGAGACCGAGGGTCGCGACGAAGCGACGACCACGCGGGGACGCGGCCGCTCGCCGTGCCACCGCGAGGGTGGCGTCGGTGACCTTGCCGCGCAGCAGGTTCTCCGCGAGGTCGGCGCGCTTGTCGCCGGGGACCCGCGGGTCGAACAGCGCCTGGCGCACCTCACGCTGGCCGACGAGCGACCGCGTGATGCGGAACAGCTCGTCCTCGACGCGCTCGAGCTCCTTGCCGGCCTGCGCCGAAGCGAGCACGGCGTCGAAGCCCAGGCGCTCGACGGCCTCGATGAGGTCCTCGGCGGACGACCAGCGCGACTTCACGAGGTCCGACACCGCGTCGACGACCCGGGCGTCGAGCCGGCCGAGCACGCTCGACACCAGCCCTGCCTTGGCGTCGCCGTCGATGGCGGGGTCCGACAGGGTCCGCCGCAGCGAGCCCGAGGAGTCCAAGGCGTCGACGACGGCGAACAGCTGCTCGCCGAGCGTGATCCCCTGCGCGCCCGCCGCGGACAGCACCGGCTCGAACCGGTGCTGTACCGCGCCGAGCGACGCCAGACTCGTGCCGCGCATCAGTTCTCCTTGCCGGCGCTCGTGGTAGCAGACGCCTCGAGCTCCGCGAGGAAGCGGTCGACGACCCGCGACTGGCGGGCGGTGTCCTCGAGGGACTCGCCGACGATCTTCGAGGCGAGCTCGGTGGCGAGCGCACCCACGTCGTTGCGCAGCGAGACCGCCGCCTGCTGACGCTCGGCCTCGATCTGGCGCTGGGCCGTCTCGACCGTGCGCGCAGCCTCGGCCGCCGCCTTCGCCTTGAGCTCGGTGACGATGGCACCGCCCTCGGCGCGGGCCGCCTCCTTGATGCGGGCCGCCTCCGTGCGTGCGTCGGCGAGCTGCTGCTCGTACTCCGCGCGCAGCTCGGCCGCCTCGGCCTGGGCGGCCTCGGCGTGCTGCAGCCCACCTTCGATCTTCTCCGCGCGCTCGTCGAGGACGGCCTGGAACTTCGGCAGGGCGTACTTGATGAACACGACGGCGATGATCACCACGATCACCAACGACCAGACGATGTCGTAGGTGTGCGGGAGGAGGGGGTTGACCTCCTCGACTTCCTCAGCAGCCACCACCGCGCTGTGCGCGGCAGCGACGAGCGGCGCGGTGATCACAGGAAGAACGGGGTGGCGATGGCCAGGAGGGCGAGGATCTCGATGAAGGCCAGGCCGACGAACATGGTCGAGCGCAGCTGGCCGGCCATCTCGGGCTGGCGCGCCATGCCCTCGATCGTCTTGCCGAACAGGATGCCGAGACCGATGCCGGGGCCGATGGCCGCGAGACCGTATCCGACGAGAGCGAGTCCGGTGATTTCCACGGGGTGGTTCCTTTCATCTGCGCGCCGCGCGGCGCGTCCGGTCAGGGGCGACGGTCCGGGGATCAGCCCGTCGCGGTGGGGCTGTCGATCAGTGCTCTTCGGAGATCGACATCTGCAGGTAGACGGCGGTCAGGATGGAGAACACGTACGCCTGCAGGGCGGCCACGAAGACCTCGAGCAGGAAGAAGGCGAAGCCGGCGACGAACGTCACGGCGCCGAACGCCTTGACCGCACCGGACGCCTCGAAGAACAGGAACGAGGTCGCCGCGAAGCACAGAGCGAGCAGCAGGTGGCCGGCCATCATGTTGGCCAGGAGCCGGATGACGAGCGTGGCGGGCCGCAGCAGGAAGACCTGCAGGAACTCGACCGGCGTCAGCAGGATGTAGATCGGCCACGGCACCCCGGGCGGGAACAGGCTGTGCTTGAGGTAGCCGCCGACGCCGAACTTCTTGACGCCCTGCCACAGGTACAGGAAGTACACCCACAGGGCGAAGATGATCGGCAGGCCGATCACGGACGTTCCCGCGATGTTCAGGAACGGGATCACACCCGTGATGTTGAAGAAGAAGACGGCGAAGAAGATCGTCGTGATGATCGGGACGTACTTCTTGCCGTCCTTCTCGCCGAGGATCTCGTAGGCGATCGAGTTGCGGCAGAAGTCCAGCCCCATCTCGAGCACGCTCTGGAACCGGCCGGGAACGAGCTTGGCGCGGCGGGCCCCGATGATGAAGATCAGCATGAGCGCGATCACCGCGATGAACCGGACCAGGATGATCCGGTTGATCTCGAACGGCGTGCCCTCGAACCAGATGGCCGGCGGGAAGAAGTCGGCGAGCGAGGGGGGATGGAAGCCGCCGCCGCCGTCTTCTTCCGCGGCGAGCGGCAGGATCGTCGCAAGGCTGAACAGGGCGGTCTCCTGTGGTCGTGTGCGCCGAGTGCCGCATCAGTGCGGGCACGAGCACGGCGCCGGGCCGTCTTGGATGGCGAAAGCCTAACCTATGGACGGGCTTGGTCAGGACCTGCGCAGAGGCCCCCGAGGGGCCCGGACAGGGGGCTACGCCTCGAAATATCCGACCCGTCCGCGCTGCACCGCACGGGCGTCCAGGACGGCCGACCCGATGACCCCCGCGATCGACACGAGGAACAGCACCTGCGGGTTGTAGAAGTCGAACTGCTTGAGGATCACGAGCACCACGATGACGACGACGAGCTTGCCCAGCCAGGCGCCCATGATGACCGCCATCATCGTCGTCGGCGCCGAGTGCGCCGTGCGCAGGACCGAGATCACGGTGGTCCCCGAGAAGATCAGCGCGATGCCCACGCCGAGCAGCGCACCCCAGACGCCGGCCATGCCGTCGACCAGGTAGCCGACGCCGACACCCAGCACGGTGAGCACGCCGAGCAGGACGAGCATGTCCCGCAGCGACTTGCGGAAGACGGCCTCGTTCGCCGACGGCGGGGTGGGGGCCGGGGCGGGTGCGGGGGTGGTCATCGGACGGCCTCCAGGGGTGGGGTGGCGGACCTGCCGCGCAGCGGTCCGAGGGTCAGCACGGTGGCGACGAGCACGGCGACGCCGAACGTGACGAGGACGACGGTGGTCTCCCACCGGACCAGGGCGGCGACGCCGAAGGCGAACACCGCGGTCCAGACGTACATGATCGCGACCGCACGGCGGTGCGAGTGGCCCAGCTGCAGCATGCGGTGGTGCAGGTGCATGCGGTCCGGGTGGAACGGGGACTTGCCGGCGCCGACGCGGCGGATGATCGCGAGCCCCATGTCGAGCAGCGGGAGCAGGAGCACCGCGAACGGCAGGAGCATCGGCAGGAACGCGGGGAACCGCTGGCGCTGGAGCACCTCGTCGGGGTCGATCTGGCCCGTCACGTAGATGGCCGCGGCGCTGAACACGAAGCCGAGCAGCATGGCGCCCGAGTCGCCCATGAAGATGCGGGCGGGGTACACGTTGTGCGGCAGGAACCCGACGCACGCCCCCACCAGCACGGCGAGCACCAGCGCCGCGAGGTTGGCGTTGGCGTACGCACCCGGGTTGGCACCCTCGGTCAGCAGGTAGGCGTAGAGGAAGAACGCGGTGCCGCCGATCGCCAGCACGCCCGCCGCGAGCCCGTCGAGCCCGTCGACGAAGTTCACCGCGTTCATGGCGATGACCACCGTGAGCACGGTGAGGAAGGTCGCCATCCGGGTGGAGCTGAGCACCTGGTAGCTGCCGGTGGGTAGCTGGTAGAGCTGGACGCCCTGCCACGCGAGGAAACCGCCGGCCAGCACCTGGCCCATCAGCTTGGTCAGCCAGTCGAGGTCCCAGATGTCGTCGGCGACCCCGAGCGCGCACACGATCGCTGCACCGCCCATGATGCCGACGAGCGGTCGCGGGTTGGCGTAGACACCGGCGAGGAACGGGAGCTGGCTCGACATGAGGACGGCGACGAGCATGCCCGCGAACATCGCCATGCCGCCGAGCCGTGGCGTCGGGATCGCGTGCACGTCGCGGTCTCGGACGGCCGTGATGGCGCCCCAGCGCAGCGCGCACCACCGTGCCAGCGGCGTCATCAGGTACGCCACCGTGGCGGAGATGAGCAGGGCGAGCAGGTAGACCCTCACGCGGTGGGTCCCTCCACCGGGGTGACCTCGTTGAGCTGCTCGAGGCTGAGCGCCCCGACGCGCACGAGGCGCAGGGTCGGGCCCGTGGCGTCGACGATGCTCGAGGCGATCTGGCCGGGGGCGTCGCCGCCGTCGAGGTAGACCGCGACGGAGTCGCCGAGCTGGTCGTAGGCGTCCTGGGCGGTCACGGCGGCGGGCGAGCCCGTCCGGTTCGCGCTGGAGACCGCGAGCGGTCCGGTCCGGCGCAGCAGGGCCAACGCGGTCTCGTGGTCCGGGACCCGCAGCGCGACTGTGCCCCGCGTCTCCCCCAGGTCCCACGCCAGCGACGGCTGGGCACGGACGATGAGCGTGAGCCCGCCCGGCCAGAACGCCTCGGCGAGGGCGCGCGCACCCGCGGGCACGTCCGTGGCCAGGCCGTCGAGCGTGCGCACGTCGCCGATCAGCACCGGGGGCGGCATCTGGCGGCCGCGGCCCTTGGCG
Source organism: Cellulomonas humilata (assembly GCF_030814415.1). Lineage (GTDB taxonomy): Bacteria > Actinomycetota > Actinomycetes > Actinomycetales > Cellulomonadaceae > Cellulomonas > Cellulomonas humilata_A. The sequence continues at coordinate 38,166 of NZ_JAUSVB010000001.1, forward strand.
TCGAGGAGCGCCTGGACGGCGGGTGGCGTGAACGCGTCGGCGGCGATCCCGTAGACGGTGTCGGTGGGGAGCACCACGAGTCCCCCGCGGGACAGGACGTTGACCGCCTCGTCGAGCGCCGGGCCCCAGGTGGTGGGGTCGCTCGCGGGGGTGATCCGCTCGTTCACGGCGCCGAGTCTGTCACGTGCGGCTGGGGGGCTCGTCGCGCGACGAGCATCCGGGGCCGACCGGTCAGGTCCGGCCGGGACTCGACGTCGACGAACGCGCCCGTGGCACGCGCCGCCTCGCGCGCGGCGGCGTCCTGCACCTCGGCGTGCTCCATCACCAGCAGCCCGCCGGGCACGAGCAGCCGGGCGGCCGCGCGCAGGACCGCCCGCGGGACGTCCAGACCGTCGAGCCCGCCGCCGTAGAGGGCCAGGTCGGGGTCGTGGTCGCGCACCTCGGGGTCCACCGGCTCCGCGTCGGGCGGGATGTACGGCGGGTTGGCGACGAGCACGTCGACCGTCCCGTCGAGCTCCCGCAGCAGCGCCGGGTCGGCGACGTCGCCGTGCTCGACGCGCACGTCCGCCTGCACCGCGACCGCGTTCCGACGGGTCAGGTCGACGGCCTCCACGGACAGGTCCACCGCGACCACCCGTGCTCCGGGGACCTCCGTGGCGACCGACAGGGCGATGCCGCCGGCTCCGCAGCAGAGGTCGACGACGAGGGGGTCCGTCAGCCGCGCGGCCTCCTCGATGGCCACCTGCGCGACGACCTCGGTCTCGGGGCGCGGCACGAACACGCCGGGCTCGACCAGGAGCGTCAGGTACCGGAACCCGGTCGACCCGACCAGGTGCTGGAGCGGCTCGCGGTTCCGACGGCGCTCGACCAGGCCGGCGAACTCCTCCGCGAACCCGTCCGGCACGGGCGGCGCGAGCACGAGCTCGAGCCGCTCCTGCCCGAGCACGTGCGCGGCGAGCGCGGTGGCGTCGTGCCGCGGGGACTGCACGCCCGCGTCGGCAAGGATCCGCGAGGCGCCCTCGACGAGCGCGCGCAGGTCAGGGGCTGTCATGACTGCCCCGCCGACGCCAGCCGCGCAGCCTCGTCGGCGTCGATCGCGGACTGCACGACGGGCGCCAGCTCACCGCCGAGGACCGCGTCGAGGTTGTACGCCTTGTAGCCGGTGCGGTGGTCGGCGATGCGGTTCTCCGGGAAGTTGTACGTCCGGATGCGCTCGGAGCGGTCGACCGTGCGGACCTGGGACCGGCGAGCCTCGCTCGCGGCCGCGGCGGCCTCCTCCTGGCGGGCGGCCAGGATCCGCGCGCGCAGCACGCGCATGCCGGCCTCCCGGTTCTGCAGCTGCGACTTCTCGTTCTGCATGGACACGACGATGCCCGTGGGCAGGTGCGTGATGCGCACGGCGGAGTCGGTGGTGTTCACCGACTGCCCGCCGGGGCCGGAGGACCGGTAGACGTCGATGCGCAGGTCGTTGGCGTCGATCGCGACCTCCGCCTCGTCCTCGGCCTCGGGGAACACCAGGACGCCCGCGGCGGAGGTGTGGATGCGGCCCTGCGACTCGGTCACGGGGACCCGCTGCACGCGGTGCACGCCGCCCTCGTACTTCAGGTGCGCCCAGACGCCGTCCTCGGGAGCGACCGTGCCGCGCGCCTTGATCGCCAGCTGAGCGTCCTTGTAGCCGCCCAGGTCCGACTCGGTGGCACCCAGCAGCTGCGTCGCCCAGCCCATCTTCTCCGCGTACCGCGTGTACATCCGCAGCAGGTCCGCGGCGAACAGCGCCGACTCCTCGCCGCCCTCTCCCGCCTTGACCTCGAGGATCACGTCGCGCGAGTCGTCGGGGTCGCGCGGGATGAGGACCTCGCGCAGCCGGGCAGCGGCCGCGTCGGCAGCCTGCTGCAGCGACGGCAGCTCGGCGGCGAAGCTCTCGTCGACCTCCGCCAGCTCGGCGGCGGCCTCGGCGTCGTCGGACGCGGCCTTCCACGCCGTGTACGCCTGCGCGACCCGGCCCAGCTCGGCGTAGCGACGACCGAGCTTGCGGGCGTTCGCTGCGTCGGCGTGCACCGCCGGGTCGGCCAGCTGGGCCTCGATCTGGGCGTGCTCGGCGAGCAGCGGCTCGGCGGCGGCGAATGCCTCGCTCATGCGGGTGTGTCCTTCAGGTGGCGGGAACTGCTCAGACAACGACACAGCGCCGGTGCCCGCGCGGACACTGCCATGGAGGGCAGTGGTCCGCGCCGGGCACCGGCGCTGCGAGGTTGCTAGTTGCCGGCCTTCTTGCCGTAGCGCGCCTCGAACCGGGCCACGCGGCCGCCGGTGTCGAGAATCTTCTGCTTGCCCGTGTAGAACGGGTGGCAGGCGCTGCAGACGTCGGCGTGGATCTTGCCGGAGGTCACGGTCGAGCGCGTGACGAAGGTGCTGCCACAGGTGCAGGTGACCTCGGTCAGGACGTACTCGGGGTGGATGTCAGCCTTCACGAAAACTTCTCCTTGGGTGGGTGTCTCCGGGTCCGGACGCGCGACTGGCGCCGGTGAACCGCAGACCAGCGAACCATTGTGCCAGAACAGCGACGGGGCCCGAAATCATCCCGTGCACGACCGTCAGAACGGCTGCGCGTCCAGCCGGGCCGTCTCCGCCTCGACGTCGAAGTCGGCGGGCGGCCAGTCCAGGTCGAGGCTCTCGACTGCCGCGAGCACCAGGGCGCCGACGGCCAGCCGGGCGTACCACTTGGAGTCGGCGGGAACCACGTGCCACGGCGCGTGCTCGGTGCTCGTCCGGTCCAGGACGGCCTGGTACGCCTCCTGGTAGGCGGGCCACTTGGCGCGCTCGTCGACGTCCTTCGGGTTGAACTTCCAGTACTTGTCCGGGCGCTCCAGCCGCTCCCGCAGTCGCGCCTTCTGCTCCTGCTGGGAGATGTGCAGCATCACCTTGACGATCACGGTGCCTGAGTCGACGACCTCGCGCTCGAAGGCGTTGATCTCGTCGTACCGCGGCTCCCACACCTCGCGCGGCACCAGCTCGTTCACGCGGACCACCAGGACGTCCTCGTAGTGCGAGCGGTCGAACACCCCGATGCGCCCGCCGGCGGGGAGCGCCTCACGGATCCGCTGGAGGTAGTGCTGCGACCGCTCCCGCTCCGTCGGCACCCCGAACGAGTGCAGCTGCACGCCCTGCGGGTCGACCATGCCCAGGACGTGCCGGACGATCCCGCCCTTGCCGGCGGTGTCCATGCCCTGCAGCACCAGGAGCACCGCCCGCGAGCCACCGGTCCGGCCGTGCGCGTACAGGCGCTCCTGCACCTCGCTGAGCCGGTTGCCGTCCGCCTCCAGCTTGCTCTCCGCCGACGACCGCCCGTGCTCCCAGCCGGGGGTCGACGACGCGTCGACGGCCGCCAGGTCGAACCCGGGCCGGACACGCTGGGCCTTCCCCGGCGGCATGCTCCACGACTTCGTCATCTCGGACCTTCCGGCTGCGCGACGGTGCGGACACCCGCACGCTAGCGCGCGCACCTGACGACGGCCTGCCCCGAGGGAACAGGGCCGTCGACCGGTCAGTCTCCCCGTGGCGATGCGACGGCCTCGCCGAGCTCTAGATACGGCGGGTCTCGTGAGCCCACATGGCGAGCTCCACCCGGTTGCGGGCGCCGAGCTTCCTCATGAGGCTCGCCAGGTGGGCCTTCACGGTGCTCGTGCTGATGTACAGCTCAGCGGCGATCTCGTCGTTGGTGCGGCCCTGCGCCACCGGGACGAGAACCTCCTCCTCACGGGCCGTGAGCGGCTCGAAGGGTTGCCGTGCGGGTCCGGGCTGGGAGTGCGCGAACGCTGCGAGGAGGCGGACGGTCACGCTGGGTGCGATGAGCGCATCTCCGTCGGCCGCGGCGCGGATCGCCTGGGTCAGCAGCGCGGGTCCGGCGTCCTTGAGCAAGAACCCGCGGGCGCCGGCCTTGAGCGCCTCGTGGACGTACTCGTCGAGATCGAAGGTGGTGATCACCACGATGGGCAGCGGGTCGGTGACGTCGGGTCCGGCAAGGTGACGGGTGGCCTCGATGCCGTCCATCAGCGGCATGCGGACGTCGAACAGGCCGACGTCCGGGCGGAGCTGGCGCGCCAGGTGCACCGCCTCGCGGCCGTCTGAGGCGGCGCCGACCACCTCGATGTCGGGTTGGGCGTCGAGCAGCATCGTCAGACCGGAGCGGACGATGTGCTGGTCGTCGGCGATCAGGACCCGGATGCTCATCGTGCGGTCCAGGTGCGGGGCAACGTCGCCTGGACCCGCCAGCCGCGGTCGGCGGTCGGGCCCGCGTGGAACGTCCCGCCGAGCAGCGTGGTGCGTTCCTGCATTCCCACCAGGCCGTATCCCGCGATGCCGCCGTCGGCCGTGCTGGGCGCTCCGTCGTCGTCGACGGTCAGCCGCACGCCCTCGGCGTGACCGACGACGACCACGGTGACCCGCGTCGCGTGGCGGGCGTGCCGGCGTGCGTTCGTGATCGACTCCTGGGCCAGGCGGTAGATCGCGGCCCCGACGGCCGGGCTGAGGTCCTCGAGCTCCCCGGACAGCGTCACCTGGACGTGCGGACGCGCCTCGGCACCGCTGGTCAGCCGCTCGAGGTCGGCCACTGAGGGCTGCGGCGCGAACTCCGCATCCTGCGAGGCGCGCAGGACGCCCACCATGGCACGCATCTCGAGGAGCGCCCGGGTGGCGGCGTCCTCGATGGTGACCAGGGCCTCGACGGCCCGCTCGGGGTCCGAGGCCGCGACGGCACGGCCCGCCTGAGCCTGGATGGCGATGCCGGAGACGTGGTGGGCGACCGTGTCGTGGAGCTCGCGAGCGATCTGCTCGCGCTCGCGGGTCTTGGCTTCGTCGATGTCGCGGATGCGGGCTCCCGCGTGGAAGCGGATGGCAGCGCCGAGCGCCGCGGAGAACAGGAAGAAGGCGTAGGCGCCCACCGCATCCGCCAGGCTGGTCGGGTCTGCCACGGTGGTGACGGCCAGCCAGACAAGGATGACGCCGAGCCCGATCACTGCCTCGCGACCCGCTCCCCACCGGAACAGGGTGTAGGCCAGGACGAGCGCTGCGCCGGTGCTCATCAGCAGACCGCCCCCCGAGCCCGCCCCGATCCTGACGAGGTCGACCACGGTCAACGCGCCGAAGCAGAGCACGACCGCGCCGAGCGGGTGAGTGCGTCGCCAGAGCAGGGGGGCGATGATCACGAGCGCTGCGACGAGGACCAGCGGGAGCGGAGCAAGGCCGTCACGGAGCACCGCTTCGGCCACGGACCAGATGGTCAGCACGGCGACGAGCGCCCAGTCCCGGGGGATCCGGGCGGGAGGGTTCGCCGGTCGAGGTTCGGCCCACAGCGCGCGCAGCACGTCGGTGACCATCCGGTCAGCCTAGGGATGCGCCGTGCGCGGCGGATCAGCCGAAAGCACAAGAGGGCGACTGAGCAAGAGGCCAGTACAGGTCGGGCTCTGGGGCGGGTCTGCCCAGCACGGGGGTCCGCGATCGTGGAGGAGCCACCTCACCCAGACATCGGAGCACGTGATGAGCACTCGCCGAGACACCACCACCGCGCTGGACGACTCGCGCCTACCCGTGAGAGCGAAGCTCGTCGGGGCGTGGACGAGCGTCATGTTCCTGTACGCCTACGTGGACATCCTGGGCTTCTTCGTGCCGGGCAAGATCGACGACATCCTGGTCGGCGTCGTCTTCGAGTTCGACATCACCCAGACGTTGATGACCACGTTCCTCGTGCTCATGGCCATCCCGATCCTGATGGTGGTGCTGTCCGCCATGCTGCCGGCCCGCGCGGCCCGGATCACGAACCTTGTCGTGGCATCGGTCCAGGTCCCCTTCGCGATGTTCAACGCGGTGGGCGAGTCCTGGACGTACTACTACGGGCTCGCCGTCGTCCTGGAGGTGGTCCTGCTCGCCGTCATCCTTCGGGTGGCCTGGACCTGGCCCCGCCGCGTCGCACCGCCGGTGACCGCGGTCGCGAGCGCGCACGAGCCTCTGCAGACGCAGCGTCACTAGCGCGACGACGGCCCCGCTCCCTCTCGGGGAACGGGGCCGTCGGCCGTGCGTCGGCGGTCAGTCGCTGCCGGGGGTGGTCTTCTGGACCTGGAGCAGGAACTCGACGTTCGACTTGGTGTCCTTGAGCTTGCCGATGAGCAGCTCGATGGCCTGCGTCTGGTCGAGCGCACCCATGACCCGGCGGAGCTTGTAGATGATCTTCAGCTCGTCGTGCGGCATGAGGATCTCCTCGCGGCGGGTGCCCGACGCGTTGACGTCGACCGCCGGGAAGATGCGCTTGTCCGCGAGCGAGCGGGAGAGCCGGAGCTCCATGTTCCCGGTGCCCTTGAACTCCTCGAAGATGACCTCGTCCATCTTGGAGCCGGTCTCCACCAGCGCCGAGGCGAGGATGGTCAGCGAGCCACCGTGCTCGATGTTGCGCGCCGCACCGAAGAACCGCTTGGGCGGGTACAGCGCCGAGGCGTCGACACCACCCGAGAGGATGCGCCCGGACGCCGGGGCGGCCAGGTTGTAGGCCCGCGACAGTCGCGTGAGCGAGTCGAGGAGCACGACGACGTCCTGGCCCAGCTCGACCAGCCGCTTGGCGCGCTCGATGGCGAGCTCGGCGACGATCGTGTGGTCGGAGGCGGGGCGGTCGAAGGTCGAGGCGATGACCTCACCCTTGACCGTCCGCTCCATGTCCGTGACCTCTTCGGGGCGCTCGTCGACGAGCACGACCATGAGGTGGACCTCGGGGTTGTTGGTCGTGATGGCGTTCGCGATCTGCTGCATGATGATCGTCTTGCCCGCCTTGGGGGGCGCGACGATGAGGCCGCGCTGGCCCTTGCCGATGGGCGCGACGATGTCGATCACACGCGGCGACAGCCGGTTCTGCTCGCTCTCGAGGCGCAGGCGCTCCTGCGGGTAGAGCGGCGTCAGCTTGTTGAACTCGGGGCGCACGCGGGCGCCGTCGGGCTCCAGGCCGTTGACCGAGTCGAGCCGGACCAGCGCGTTGAACTTGCTGGGGCGGTTGCCCTGCGGCGGCTGCTCGCCCTCGCGCGGCTGCCGGACGGCACCGGTGACCGCGTCACCGCGGCGCAGGCCGTAACGCTTGACCTGGTTGAGGGACACGTACACGTCGTTGGCGCTGGGCAGGTAGCCCGTCGTGCGGACGAACGCGTAGCTGTCCATCAGGTCGAGGATGCCCGCGACGGGAAGCAGCACGTCGTCGTCGGTGACCTCGATGTCGTCGAGACCAGCGAGCTCGCCGGCGCCGGGACGACCGCGCGTACCGCGGCCCTTGCGGTCACGGTCGCGGTCCCGGTAGCGGTCGCGCGACCGGCGACGGCGACCGCCGCGCTCGTCGAGACCGTCCTCGTCGCCGTCGCGGCGCGGCTGGGTGCCCTGCTGGGTGGTGCCCTGCTGCGCGGCGCCCTGCTGGTTGCCACCCTGCTGGCGGTTGCCCTGCTGGTTGTCGCGCTGCTGGCCCTGCTGGCGGTCGCCCTGCTGGCCGTTGCTCTGCTGACCATTGCTCTGCGTGCGGTCGCCCTCGTCGCCCTGCGGCGCACCGGCACCGCGGCCGGCCCGGCGCGAGCGCCGCTCACCGGTCACGCCGCCGACGGCGTCGGCCGCCCGTGCGGCGCGGTCGTCACGCTGCTCGACGGGGGCAAGCTTGGCGTCCAGCGCGGCCTCGAGGCCGGCCAGCGCGTCGCCGCGGGGGGCGCGCGACCCGTCCTGGGAGGCCGTGTCCTGCGTCGGCGCGGCGGTGACGTCGCCACCGAGGTCGAGCTGCGGGGCCTGCGTCCGCGGTGCGCGGGCGCGGCGCGCCGGCGGCGCGTCGGCCACGGCGACACTCTGGTCGCGGCGCGGCTCCAGCGCCTGCGGGCGCGAACCCCCCCGGGCGTCCGAGATGGCCTGGACGAGGTCGCCCTTGCGCATCTTGGAGGTGCCCTTGACGCCCAGGTCGGACGCCATCGCCTGCAGCTCGGGCAGGCGGAGTGCCGAGATGCCTGCGCTGCGGGCGGACCCGCCGGAGCTGCTCACGGCGGGTTCGATGATGTCTGTCACGAAGGACCCTTCCCCTCGTCGGTGGCCGGGACCCGATGGTTCGGGGATCGGCCGACGTCCGGTCGAGGTGACCGAGACGGTGCTGGAGCCACACACGCGCTGCGTACGACGACGTCTGCGCACGGTGGGCTGGATCGCTCCCGGCTCGTCTACTCATTCTGAGGCGGCCGGTCACGTACGACGCGGGCCACCAGAGGTCGAGATCCGGGGAACGCGTCGATGCTACCACTGTCGGCTCGGTCACCTGGCAGGGTGAACGACGCGGGTGTACTTCACCCGGTCATGTCACCCGTTGGACAGTCGCGCCCGTGCGGTCCACCGGCAGCGGCAGGATCTGCCAGCCCCCCATGGCGCCTCCGAAGGCAGCACGCACGGCGTCGTCGGCGTCGGTCCTCTCGTCGCCGTCGCGTCGTGCGAGCACCAGCACCGTCGGCCCCGCGCCCGACACGACGGCGGCGACGCCCGCGGCCCGCAGGACGTCGACGAGCGCCAACGAGCCCGGCATCACCGACCGCCGGTACTCCTGGTGCAGCCGGTCCTGCGTGGCGGTCAGGAGCAGCTCGGGGCGGCGGCCCAGGGCCTCGACCAGCAGGGCCGCGCGACCCGCCTGGAACGCGGCGTCCGCGTGCGGGACGGTCGCGGGGAGCACGCCGCGGGCGGCCTTCGTGGACAGGTGGTTCGGGGGGACGATCGCGAGCAGGGCGACGTCGTCGTGGACCTGGAGGTCGATGGCGCGGAACCGGGCGTCGTCGCTCCACGCGAGGGTCGCCCCGCCCAGCACCGCCGGCGCGGCATTGTCGGGGTGCCCCTCGATCCGGCCGGCCAGGTCGATCGCGACGTCGTCGGACAGCGCCTCGGGCTCCGCGATCAGCCCGCGGGCCGCGACGATCCCCGCGACGACCGCCCCGGCCGAGGACCCGAGCCCGCGGCCGTGCGGGATGCGGTTGTGGCAGACGAGGTGCAGGCCGGTCTGCGACGCACCGACCTGGTCGAGGGCGGCGCGCAGCGAGCTGACGACGAGGTGCTGCTCGTCGTCGGGCACCTGCCCGGCACCCTCCCCCGTGACCGCGACGGTGACGCCCGGTGAGGCGAGCGCCCGCACCTCGAGCTCGTCGTAGAGCCCGAGCGCGATGCCGAACGCGTCGAAGCCGGGACCGAGGTTGGCGCTGGTGGCGGGGACGCGGACGCGGACGTGGTCCGCACCCAGGCGCATCGCGGGCCTCAGTCCAGGCCGAGAGCGGTGGCGATGGACACCACGTCGGACGAGATCCGCACCGGCACGACGTCGCTGCCGTCGGGGGTGCGCAGCGCCCACTGCGGGTCCTTGAGCCCGTGCCCGGTGACCGTGATGACGATGCGCGCGCCGGCCGGGACGCGACCCTCGTCGCTCAGCCTCAGCAGCCCCGCCACGCCGGACGCCGAGGCGGGCTCGACGAAGATCCCGACCTCGGCCGACAGGACGCGGTGCGCGGCGAGGATCTGCTCGTCGGTGACCGCCTCGATGAGGCCGCCGGACACGTCGCGGGCCTCCTCGGCCTGCTGCCACGAGGCGGGGTTGCCGATCCGGATCGCCGTGGCGATGGTCTCGGGCTGGTCGATCGGGTGGCCCTTGACGATGGGGGCGGCGCCGGCGGCCTGGAAGCCCCACATGATCGGGGTGCGCGTGGCGACCGCGGTGTGCGCGGCACCGGCGTCGAGCCCCGCGTACTCGCGGTAGCCCTTCCAGTACGCGGTGATGTTCCCGGCGTTGCCAACGGGGAGCACGTGGATGTCGGGGGCGTCGCCCAGGGCGTCGACGATCTCGAACGCACCGGTCTTCTGGCCCTCGATGCGGTCGGGGTTGACCGAGTTCACCAGCTCGACCGGGTACGACTCGGCAAGCTTGCGGGCGGCGACCAGGCAGTCGTCGAAGTTGCCGTCGACCTGCAGCAGGGTGGCCCCGTGCGCGATGGCCTGGCTGAGCTTGCCCATCGCGATCTTGCCGTCCGGCACCAGCACCGCGCAGAGCATGCCCGCGCGGGTGGCGTAGGCCGCTGCCGACGCCGACGTGTTGCCGGTGGACGCGCAGACCACGGCCTTGGCACCGCGACCGGCCGCGGCCGACATGGCGGTCGTCATGCCGCGGTCCTTGAACGAGCCGGTCGGGTTCATGCCCTCGACCTTGATGAACACCTCGGCGCCCGTGCGCTGCGAGAGCGTCGGCGACGGGACGAGCGGCGTGCCGCCCTCCCCGAGCGTGATGACGCGCTCCTGGACGTGGGCCGGCAGACGGTCGGCGTACTCGGCGATCACGCCACGCCACTGGTGGGCCATCAGGCTCCCTCGACTCGCAGGACGGACACGACACGACGCACCACGTCGAGGTCGGCGATGGCCTCGACGGTGCTGCGCAACGCGTGCTCGGGGGCCGCGTGCGTGGTGATCACCAGGCGCGCGAAGTCGGCGTCGGGCGCGTCGAGCACCGGCGTCTGACGCACGGCCTCGATCGAGACGTCGTGCGACGCCAGCACCGAGGACACCTGCGCGAGCACGCCGGGGCGGTCCGCGACCTCGAGCCGCACCTGGTAGCGGGTGCGCGCGGCGGCCGCGGGCAGGACCGGCAGCTCGGCGTAGCGGGACTCGATCGGGCCCTTGCCGCCGAGCACGCGGTGGCGGGCCACCGAGACGACGTCGCCGAGCACGGCGGACGCGGTGGGCTCGCCGCCGGCGCCGCGGCCGTAGAACATGAGCTCGCCCGCGGCCTCCGCCTCGACGAACACCGCGTTGTAGGCACCCCGGACGTTCGCGAGCGGGTGGCTGACGGGGACCAGGGCGGGGTGCACCCGGACCTGCACGCCCTCGACACCGTCCGCGGTGCCGCGCTCGGCGATCGCGAGGAGCTTGAGCACGTAGCCCGTGCGCTGCGCCCACAGGACGTCGTCGGCGGTCAGGGAGGTGATCCCCTCGCGGGAGACGTCCTCGATGGACACCCGGGTGTGGAACGCGAGCGAGGCGAGGATCGCGGCCTTCGCGGCGGCGTCGTACCCCTCGACGTCCGCCGTCGGGTCCGCCTCCGCGTAGCCCAGCGCCTGGGCCTCCTTGACGGCCTGGTCCAGGTCCAGCCCCTCGGACGCCATCTTGTCCAGCACGTAGTTGGTGGTGCCGTTGACGATGCCGAGCACGCGGGTCACGCGGTCCCCCGCGAGCGACTCGCGCACCGGGCGGACGATCGGGATGGCACCCGCGACGGCGGCCTCGAAGTACACGTCCACGCCGGCCTCGTCGGCGGCGGCGTAGAGCGTGGGACCGTCCTGCGCGAGCAGGGCCTTGTTGGCGGTCACGACGGACGCGCCGGCCGCGATCGCCCGCAGCAGCAGGCTCCGCGCCGGCTCGATGCCGCCCATGACCTCGACGACCACGTCCGCGCGCTCGACCAGCGACTCCGCGTCGGCGGTGAGCAGCGCGCGGTCGACCACGGGGTCCCGCTCGGCATCGACGTCACGGACGGCGACGCCGACGAGCTCCAGCGGCGCGCCCACGCGCGAGGCCAGGTCCGTCGCCTGCGTCGTGAGCAGCCGCACCACCTCTGTGCCGACGACGCCGCAGCCGAGGACGGCGACGCGCAGGGGCGGGTGGGCGGGCACGGGCGAGGGCACGGGACGGCCTCCAGTCGGATCGGGCGGGAGCGCCCCCAGGATAGGGGTGCGTCCCGCCTGTCGGGACGTGCGGTCCGACGGGTGGTCCGGTCAGCCGAGGTCGAGCGCCAGGAGGTCGTCCTCGGTCTCGCGACGGACCAGCACGCGGGACGCGCCGTCCGCGACGGCGACCACCGGCGGGCGCGGCACGTGGTTGTAGTTGGACGCCATCGACCGCCCGTACGCCCCCGTCGCCGCGACGGCGAGCAGGTCCCCGGCGCGGACGTCGGCGGGCAGCTGCACCTCGTGCACGACGATGTCGCCGCTCTCGCAGTGCTTGCCGACGACGCGCGCCAGCACCGTCGGGGCGTCCGAGAGCCGGCCGACGACCTCCGCGTGATAGCTCGCGCCGTACAGGGCGGGGCGGATGTTGTCGCTCATCCCGCCGTCGATGGACACGTAGGTCCGGACGCTGCCGTCGTCGATCCGCACGGGCTTGACCGTGCCGACCGTGTAGAGCGTCAGGCCTGCCGGGCCGACGATCGCGCGGCCGGGCTCGATGGAGAAGCGCGGGAGCGGGGTGCCCAGCTCCGCGGCGGTCGCCTGGACCGACGCGGCGACGTCCTTCGCGATCCGGTCGGGGTCGAGGGCGACCTCCCCCGGCAGGTATGCGATGCCGTAGCCGCCGCCGAGGTCGACCTCGTCGACGAGCACCCCGGTGCGCTCCGCGAGCTGCGCGCGCAGGGTCAGCACCGCGCGGGCGGCGACCTCGAACCCGGACGGGTCCAGGATCTGCGAGCCGATGTGCGAGTGGATGCCCAGCAGCCGCAGCTCGGGCCGCGCCAGCACGGCGAGCAGCCCGAGCATCGCGGGCGAGTCCCCGTCGGGCGACGCGATCGAGAGGCCGAACTTCTGGTCCTCGTGGGCCGTCGAGATGTACTCGTGACCGCCCGCGTGCACCCCGGTGGTCACGCGGACCATCACCGGCGCAGGGTCTCCCCCACGGGCGGCGACGGCGTCGGCCACCCGGTCGATCTCCACCAGCGAGTCGACGATGATCCGGCCGACCCCCGCGTCGAGCGCCCGAGCGATCTCCGCGTCCGACTTGTTGTTGCCGTGCAGGCCGATGTCCGCACCGGGGATGCCGGCCCGCAGCGCGACCGCGAGCTCACCGCCCGTGGCGGTGTCGACGCGCAGACCCTCCTCGTGCACCCAGCGCGCGACCGCGACGGACAGGAACGCCTTGCCCGCGTAGTAGACGTCGACACCCGCACCGATCTCCGCGAACGCCGTCTCGAACGCACGGCGGTACCCACGCGCGCGGGCGCGCAGGTCGCTCTCGTCGAGGACGTAGGCCGGGGTGCCGTGCTCGTCGGCGAACGCGCGGACGCCGACCCCGGCGACCGTCACGGCACCGTCGGACGCCCGGGCGACCCCGGTGGACCAGGGCTCACCGGGGATCGACGTGCTCACATGCGCTCCGGGGCGGACACGCCCAGCAGCCCCAGGCCGTTGGCCAGGACCTGGCGGGTGGCGTCGTTCAGCCACAGGCGGGTGCGGTGCACGTCGCCGACGACCTCGTCGCCGAACGGGGCCACGCGGCGCTGGTCGTACCACTTGTGGTAGCTGCCGGCGAGCTCCTCGAGGTACCGCGCGACGCGGTGCGGCTCGCGCAGCTCGGCCGCCTGCGCGACCACCCGCGGGAACTCGGCGATGCGTCCGAGCAGCACCGACTCGCTCTCGTGGTCCAGCAGGGAGGCGTCGAAGCCGTCCTCGCGGCGGACTCCCGCCTCGGCGGCGTTGCGGCCGACGTTCACCGTGCGGGCGTGCGCGTACTGCACGTAGAAGACGGGGTTCTCGTTCTTCGCGCTGGACAGCAGGTCGAGGTCCAGGTCGATCATCGAGTCCGCCGACGAGCGAGCCAGCGCGTACCGGGCAGCATCCACGCCGACGGCGTCCACGAGGTCGTCGATGGTCACGACCGTGCCGGCACGCTTGCTCATCCGGACCGGGGCGCCGTCCTTGACCAGGTTCACCAGCTGCCCGATGAGGATCTCCAGGTTGACGCCCGGCGTGTCTCCGAACGCCGCGCAGATCGCCATCATACGGCCGATGTACCCGTGGTGGTCGGCGCCGAGCATGATCACGACGCGGTCGAAGCCGCGCTCCCGCTTGTCCAGGTAGTACGCGATGTCGCCCGCGATGTAGGCGGCCTCGCCGTTGGACCGGATGATCACGCGGTCGCGGTCGTCGCCGAACGTGGTGGTGCGCAGCCAGGTCGCGCCGTCGGCCTCGAAGACGTGGCCGAGCTCCCGCAGGCGTGCGACCGCGTGGTCGACGGCACCCGACTTGTGCAGCGAGTCCTCGTGGAAGTAGACGTCGAACTCGACGCCGAAGTCCTCCAGCGACTTGCGGATCTCCGCGAACATCAGGTCGACGCCGCGCGCCCGGAAGGCCTCGTTGGCGTCGTCGAACGGCAGGGTGCGCGGGTCGGTCTCGCCGGCGGCGAGCGCGTCGGCCACCACCTGCTCCGCGATCTCCGAGATGTAGCCGCCGCCGTAGCCGTCCTCGGGTGCCGGCTCCCCCAGCGCACGGGCGAGCAGCGAGCGGGAGAACCGGTCGATCTGTGCACCGTGGTCGTTGAAGTAGTACTCCCGGCTCACGGCGGCACCGGACGCCTGCAGCACGCGCGCCAGGCTGTCGCCGACCGCCGCCCAGCGCACGCCACCGATGTGCAGCGGGCCGGTCGGGTTGGCGGACACGAACTCGAGGTTGAGCGCGACGCCGGCCAGCGTCTCGTTCTGCCCGTACTCGTTGCCCTGCTCGACGACGGAGCGGGCCAGCTCGCCGGCGGCGGCCGCGTCGAGCCGGATGTTGAGGAAGCCGGGGCCGGCCACCTCGACGGTCGCCACACCCTCGGTCTGCGCGAGACGCCGCGCGAGCTCCTCCGCGAACGCGCGCGGGTTGGTGCCGGCCTTCTTCGCCAGCTGCATCGCCACGTTGGTGGCCCAGTCGCCGTGGTCGCGCTGCCGGGGTCGCTCGAGGTGCACGGTCGCGGGGATCGCGGCGGGGTCGAGGGCGAAGGTTCCGTCGTCGACGGCGTGCACGAGGGCGGCCCGGAGGGCCTCGGAGAGCTGGGCGGGAGTCACCGGAGAAGGGTACCGAGCCGGGGGGAGCCCTTATGCAGCGGGCTCGGGACCCAGCATCGTCGGCCGGCAGGCGAACCAGCCCGCCACGAGCAGCAGCGCCACGAGGCCGAGCAGCACCAGGAACGGCTCGCGCCACGAGCCCGTCGCGACGTGCAGCACGCCGATGCCCACCGGCCCCACGACCGCGAGCGCGTACCCCAGACCCTGCACCATCCCCGACAGCGCGACGGCGATCGCCGGCGTCCGGGACCGCAGGCCGATGAGCGCGAGCATGATCGGGAACGTCCCCGGCCCGATGCCGACCAGGACCATCCACAGCGCGGTCCCCTGCGCGGGCACGAGCATCAGGCCGAGGAGCCCGGCCACCCAGCACGCGGCGAAGCCGACGACCAGCGGGAACGGGTTGCGCATCCGGGCGGTGAGGACCGGGGAGACGATCGACGCCGGCAGCCCGAGGATCGCGAAGACCGCCAGCCACCGCCCGCCCACGTCAGCCCCCAGACCGGCGTCGGCCAGGATCTCCGGCAGCCACGCGAACAGCACGTACGTGCAGGTGGTGTTGGCGAAGAACGCGAGGACCAGCGCCCAGGCCAGCCGCGAGCGCCACACGATCCGGCTCTCCTGTGCACCCGCCCGGACGAGGGCTGCAGGTCGGTCGCTGCGCGGTGCTCGTCGCAAGAGCTTTCTCAGGTGCGAGCGGGCCGAGACGGACTGCACGATGACGACCACCCACGGCACCACGGCCGCGAACCCGAGGATCGCCCACATCCCGACCGACCAGCGCCACCCGGCGGCCTGCGCCACGGGCAGCGCGACCAGCGGCGGCACCGCCGCGCTCACGGACATCGCCACCGAGTACGACGCGGTGACGGTGCCGATGCGGTCGGGGAAGTACCGCTTGACCAACGGCGGGAGCAGCACGTTGCCCATCCCCAGGCCACCGAGCGCGATCACCGACCACCCGATGAACGCCGGTGCGCCACCGGCCAGCGCCCGCAGGAGCTCGCCGGTCATCGAGAGCAGCAGCGCGAGGATCATCGTCGGCTCGAGGCCGAGGCGCCGGGCCACCGGGGTGGCCAGCGAGCCGAACAGGGCGAACGACGCGACGGGGACGGTGCCGAGCAGGCCGACCTGGGTGTCGGTCAGCGCGAAGTCCTGCCGGACCACCTGGATGATCGGCGAGACCGCCGCGACCGCGATGCGCAGGTTGAGGCCGACGAGCACGATGCCGGCCAGCACGACGAGCCGGCCGCGCCACGGGGCGAGCGGCGGCATGACGGACTGCACGACGAAGACTCCTGATCCGGGCGCCGCGGCGACCGGAATCATCCGTCCGGGGGTCTGGCGTGCGCCCGACCACCGGTGTTGACTGCACCGCATGCCTCGGAACGGAGCCTAACCGGATGGTGCGACGGACCGGACTGATCGACACCGCGGTCGAGGAGCTCCGGGGACGGATCGAGACCGAGCAGTGGCCCGTGGGGACGCGGATCCCGCCGGAGCCTGCGCTCGTCGACCTCCTCGGGGTCGGACGCAACACCGTCCGCGAGGCCGTGCAGTCCCTGGTCCACGCGGGTCTGCTCGAACGTCGGCAGGGATCGGGCACCTACGTGCTGTCCCGCTCCGAGCTCGCGGTGACCATGGGCCGGCAGATCGCCGACGCCCGCCAGCGCGACGTCGTCGAGGTGCGTCGCGCCCTCGAGGTGGAGGCCGCCCGGCTGGCCGCCCGGCGGCGCAGCGCGACCGACGCCGCCGCGCTGCTCCAGCGTCGCGACGAACGCGCCGCCGCGTACCACGCGGGCGACCTGGAGGCGATGGTCGCCACCGACCTCGACCTGCACCGCGCGATCGTCCGCGCCACCGCGAACCCTCTGCTGGTGACCCTCTACGAGAACCTGCTGGACGCCATCGGCGAGAACATCCGGTTCAACTTCGTCACCGACGCGCACGGCCACGACGCGCACGACCACCTGGTCGAGGCCATCGTCGCGGGCGACGACGGCGTGGCCGCCGACGAGACCACCCGGTACCTGTCCGCACTCCTGGGAGAGTGAGCGGGGGCTCGTCGGGCACCGGGCTCAGCGCCAGATCGAGCGGAGCGGCCAGTACGTCAGCTCGCGCACGCGAGGATCACCGCCCTCGGCGGTCAACGACATCCCCCGACCGTCCCGCTTCGGGAACACCACCATCGTGCCGGTCAGCGCCCCGTCGTCGACGAACACCTCGACCGAGGACTCGTCGACCAGGACGTGCAACCGGATGACGCCGCCGCGGGGGTGGTAGGGCACGGAGCGTCGGACACTGAAGCCGGTGGTCCCGCCGCGAGTGCGGTCCATGACGAGCTGCCCGTCGTCGTAGCCGACCTCGACAGCCTCCACGAGGCGCTCCGCCGCGTCCCGGCTCTCGAGCAGCCGCACGCTCACCCGTCGCGCGCCGCGGGTCTCGATCTCGGTCTCCAGCTCGAACGTCGAGCCCGTGAACGGCAGGACCGTGTCGGGCCCGATCGCCCGCGGGCCGATGCGGGTCGGCTCGCCGCGGAGCGACCCGAGCTCCGGCACCGGCGCCTGGACGAGCCGCACCTGACCGTCGACGGTACGCAGACCCAGGTCGCGCGGCACGCTCATGGCGTTGGTCCAGGGGCGTGTCGGCGCGGAATACGGGTACCGCCAGTTGCCCATCCACCCGATCCACACGCGTCGCCCGTCGGGAGCCTGCTCGTACGACTGCGCGGCGTAGAAGTCCTGCCCGACGTCGGTCTCCTGGACCGTCTCCGGTGGGACCGCGGGGTCGCGGACGAACGTGGTCCCGTCGAAGTCGCCGACGAAGTACTGCGCCGTCGAACCGTCCGTCGCATCGCTGGCCCCGACGGAGACGGTCAGCACCCACCGCACCTGGTCCGGGTCCCCGTCGACACGCAGCGGGAACAGGTCGGGACACTCCCACACGGCGCTGTGCAGCCCGTGCCCCGCCCCGAACCGACTGAGCTCCTCCCAGTCGAGCAGGTCGGTCGACGAGAACAGCCCGATCTCGTCGCCCAGGCTCACGGCCATCACCCAGCGGCGGGTCGGCTCGTGCCAGAACACCTTCGGGTCACGGAAGTCCTTGCGCCCGTCGTTGGGGATGACGGGGTTGCCCCCATACCGGTCCCACGTGCGCCCGGCGTCGGACGAGTACGCCAGGCTCTGGGCCTCGCCGCCCGTGGTGCTCGTGTAGATCGCGACGAGGCCTCCGTCCGGTCCGTCGAACAGCCCGCTCGTGTTCGCGCCGTCGACGACGGCGCTGCCCGAGAGGGCCTGCCCGAGATCGTCGTGCTGCAGCGCGTTCGGCAGGGTCGTCCAGTGCACCGCATCCGGGCTGACCGCGTGCGCCCACGTGCCGCCCTGCTGGTGGAACAGGTGCCACTCGCCGGCGTCGAACACCAGGCCGTTCGGGTCGGCGAGCCGCCCGTCGGGCGGCGTGTAGTGGAACTGCGGGCGCCACGGCTCGGCGTACGAGGTCAGCGGCGACGGGGCCGGACGCGGATCGTGCGGCGGCGTGCACGCGCAAAGGACGAGGACCGGCGCGACGACGGCGACGACGAGCCCTCGGAGTGCGCGCCGCAGCTGACCCCCGCTGACGCGGGGGTCAGCTGCGCACATGGCCCGACGCCGTCAGGGGACCGGCCTCGGATCGGGCGCCGGATCGACCGGCTGGACCTTGTTCGCCGGGATGTCCCCGTACGCGCCGAGCCCGCCGTCCCCGTAGCTGCGGTCGACCACGGCCGACGCCCCCGCGATGGACAGGTGCACGGTCGGGGCGAGCGTCCCGCCGCGTCGCACGTCCGGGTTGCCGATCGCGTCGATGAACGACTCGACGAGCCCGTTCGGCATCACGTAGTGCGAGTAGGCCTGGAACGTGTACGGCGACTGACCCTCGGCGGGCGCGGCCGACGTGCCGATCCCGTAGGCGAGGTTGGTCGGGTTGCCGAGCGCGAGCCCGCTGCCCTCGTTGAGCGGCTGGAAGTCCGACCGGATCCCGTTGCCGACGAACCCGTACACGCCGTCCGGTCCGTCCATGTACCAGAACCGAGGATCGGTGGAGTCCACCCCGGGACCCCGCGCGAAGGTGCTGCGGTGGCTGATCGTGAACAGGTAGTACTTGCCGTTCTCCAGGTAGATCTGCGGCCGTTCGGTCTGGTCGTTCACGCAGTTGCCGGACAGGATCGGCGGGAGGAACCGCCACTGCGTCAGCGCCTTGTTCTCGGCGACCGCCAGACCGACGTTGGCCATCTGGAAGTTGGCACCGTTCGCCGTCACGGTCGCCGGGTCCTCGGCGTACGCATCGCCGTCGCGGTAGCCCAGGTCGGCCGCGGTGCAGGTCACAGCCCCGCGCTGACCCCCAGTGTTGCCCTCGAACACCATGTAGGTCTTTCCCGGATGGGCAGGGTCCTCGAAGGTGAACGGGTCGCGGAAGTTGACGAACGGGTTCTGCTCCTTGGTCTGGTAGTACGTGCCGTCCGGCACCAGGAGCTGGTGCTGGTCCCGGAAACCGGTCATCCAGACGCCGTTCTCGTCGGCGAAGATCCGGCCCTCCGTCTGCACGATCCGCGGGTCCGCGGGCTTGATGTCCTCGTCGTTCGCGTTCCGGTAGAAGGCCACCGCGGTGTAGAAGAGCCGCAGCTTGTTGCCGTCCATGAGGCGCGTCGATCCGGACCACTCGGTGACCGTGGTGAAGGTCTGGTCCTCGAAGATGGCGCCCGCGGCACCGTCCGGGAACACGAGGCCGCCGTAGATCCAGCCCCCGTTCTCAGGTCGCTGCTCGGCCGGCACGTCCGCCTTCCGGTAGAAGAACCCGAGGCGCGCGTGCGTGTGCCGGGCGTCGAACGTGTAGCCCGCGTTCGGGTCCGCCGTCAGCGCGAAGATGACCTCCCAGCCCTTGAAGCTGAGCTGGTCGGACACCGCGTCGGTGAGGGTCCACGTGTCCCACACCCAGACCTGGGTGCCGTCGGGCTCCGTGAGGATCGGGAAGTCCTGCGGGATCTCCGGCATGGAGTACTCAGGGGGCATGGAGTTCGCGCCCGCCGGAGCGTCCGGGTCGGACATCGCGCGCAGCTGGAGCGCGTCGGCCCGGGTCCACCTCGCCGTGAAGTTCTCCTCCGGGTCGTAGGCCCGTTGGCTGTGGATCGAGGGCGCCGGGAAGCCGGGCAGCCGGAGCACGGACACGTCGCCGTCGTCCTCGGCGGGCGGCGCAGGCGCCTCTGTCACCGGCGCCTCGGTGCTGGGGGTCGGGTCGGGCGTGGCAGCCGGATCGTCGGTGACGGTCGGGTCCGCTGTCGTCGGGTCGTCGGTGACCGTCGGGCTGGTGGTCGGCGAGCTGGTTGCCGCCGGGTCGTCTGCGAGCGCAGCGGGTGCGCCCAGCAGGCCGGTCGCGACGAGCACGGACGCGGTCACGACGGCTGTCGCCGTCCTGCCGGCCGCACGCCGCCGGGGTGTGCTGGTCGATGAATTCACGTCGGTTCGCTCCCTCGAGTGAACGTGCAGATACTCGAGCGACGACCCCGTCCTCCCCCACCGCGGTCAGGGTAGGCACCGCGTCTGATGACCTGTCAAGGGGCGCATCACAGTTCGTCGTGACAACCGTCACCACCCGGTTGACGGCATCCGGGTGCGGGTGTACGCCTGACTCTCGTAACCCCCGGAGCGGCTCTCGCAGGGCCGCCCTCCGGGGTCCCCGCGGTCGAGACACGGCCGCCCTCAGCTGCTTCAGCTGACCATCCCGCGAGCCCCGCGGTCGGCACGGAGAAGGGAACGCGAACGACCGTCGCCGACCCGTCGGCGACGCAGCTCCAGGTGCACGCCTCGGCTCTGAGGCGGTGCACCACCTCGGGTAGACGACCGATGCATCCCCCATCGCGACCCGGCGCGCCCAGCGCGCCCGCGCCGGCCAGGCACGAGCCCGGTCGACGCACCCGACGAGGACCTGGAGCATCATGAAGCCTCCGATGACAGGACGCGGTGCGCGAAGGGGCGCACGCGCGGCGATCGTAGGGATCGCCTTGACGGCACTGACCGCCGGCTCACTGACGAGCGCGGCGCAGGCCTCCCCCGGCCAGAGCGTGACGACGTTGCGCGAGACGAACCCGATCTCGTTGGCCAGCGCGCTCACGGGCCGGAACGTGACGGTCAGGTCGGCCGCATTCTCCGGTGCGGCCGTGCAGGCCGGACTCTTCGCGGACTCAGGCTTCGGCGCCTTCCCGACGACCGGCGTGGCGCTGACGTCCGGCTCGTTGATCGACGCGGACCCGACCTCCGACGACGACGTGGACTTCACACGGTCCGCGGTGCTCGGCCCCAACAGCTCGCTCACCACGACCGGCGACCTCGGCGGTGCGGGTGACGGACCTCTCACCGACCTGGTCGGCGCCACGACCTACGACGCGGCCACCCTGACCATCGACGTCGTCCCCCAGGGCCGCAGGCTCCTGCTCACCTACGTCCTCGGCTCGGAGGAGTACGCCACATGGGCGGCGACCGGGTACGGGGACGCCTTCGCGGTCTGGGTCGACGGCACCCCGTGCTCGTTCGTCCCCGGATCCGACACGCTCGTCGGGACCTCGACCGTGAACGCGTCGGTCAACAGCGAGTACTACGTAGCGAACTTCGCGCCGAACGACCCCGGCGCCGTCGGCCAGGACACGGAGATGAACGCGTTCACGGTGCCGTTGACCTGTACCGCCACCGTCATCCCGCGGCAGCCGACGACGGTGCGCATCTCGGTGGCGGACACCCGAGACGGCCAGCTGGACAGCACCGCGCTGCTCCAGTCGGACTCGCTACGGTCCACGCAGGTCCCCACGGCGATCGGTGACTTCCTGTGCCGGCTCCTGCCGTGGCTCCCGTGGTGCCCCGACGGTGCTGCGTGGAACGGCCCGACAGCGGTCTGACAGCGGGTCCAGCCCTCCCGTGCAGCGGCTGCGCGGGAGGGCTGGACCGCCCGCTCTTGACGCCTGCCGTCCATCCGGGAAAGGCTTTGTCCCATGTGCTTGATCAATCGATTTAGCACCCCGAAGGCAGCTGCTCCACCCCTCCGCGTCCAGCGTCGGCCGTCGTGAGGTGACGAGCACGCTCGTTGTCGAGAGGCGAGTCGACGATGACTCACGACCCCGCTGGCCGATCCCTGCGTCGTTCCGGTGTGCTGCTGCTCGCCGCCGCTCTGGTGGCCGCAGCCGCCGTCGGCCCACCGCACCCGACCCCCGCCCAGGCGGCCGACGTGGCTGACTCCTACCGCGCGCGCTACCACTTCACGGTGCCCGACCACTGGAAGAACGACCCCCAGCGCCCGGTCGTGATCGACGGCACGACGCACTACTACTACCTGTACAACGCCGACTACGACGATGCCGTGGGCACGGCATGGCGGCTGGCGACGACCACCGACAACGTGGTGTTCCACGACCAGGGAGTCGCCGCCCCGAAGGCCTCCAACGCCAACTACGACCTGTGGTCCGGCTCCGCCGTCGTGGACACCGCGGGCACCGCCGGCTTCGGCCCGGGTGCGGTGATCATGCTGGTCACCCAGATGGACCACCCGACACCGGCGCAGATCCTGGACGCGTCCGGACCGCAGGCGCAGTTCCTCTGGTACTCCACCGACGGCGGACGGAACTTCCGGCCCGCCGGCGAGGATCCGGTCATCCCGAACGGCGGCCGCCGCGACTTCCGCGACCCCAAGGTGATCTGGGACGCCGAGCGGCAGCGCTGGGTCGCCCTGATCGCAGAAGGGCAGCGCATCGGGTTCTGGACGTCGTCGAACCTGCGGGACTGGGTCCGCGTCTCGGAGTACGTGAACACCGGGCTCGGCGTCCTCGAGTGCCCCGACCTGTTCCAGATCCGCGCCGACGACGGCACCCTGCACTGGGTCATGGGCCTGAGCGGCAACGGGTACCTCACGGGAGCACCGAGCACCTACGCCTACTGGACCGGTTCGTTCGACGGGACGACTTTCGTGCCCGACGCCCCGGACCCGCAGTGGCTCGACCACGGGTTCGACTGGTACGGCGCCGTCACCTGGGCCGATCCGGCGGACAGCCAGCAGGCTCGCCGGCTAGCTGTCGGGTGGATGAACAGCTGGTCCTACCCGTACACGACACCGACGTGGGCGGCCGACGGGTTCAACGGCACAGACTCGATCGTGCGCGAGATCCGGCTGGCGCGCTTCGGCGCTGAGTACAGCCTCGTCTCGCAGCCGGTCGCGGCCCTGGAGGACCTGGCGACCTCCGTCGCCCACCTCGGCACGTTCCGCGTCGACGGGCACCTCCCGCTCGACCACCACGGCGACGCCTACCAGCTGGAGGCCGACATCAGCTGGGACGACCTCGACAACGTCGGGCTGCAGCTGCGCAGGTCGGCCGACGGCACCCGGCACGCCGACGTCGGCATCTTCGGCGACGTCAGCTACCTCAACCGTGGCGGCACCGGCAACCCCGACCCGTCGGGCGAGAAGTGGGAGAGCCACGCACCGTTCGACCCGACGTCAGACCGCGTGCACCTGCGCATCCTCGTCGACCGGACGACCGTCGAGGTGTTCGTCGACGAGGGTCGTTATGTCCACTCGAGCCAGGTGTTCGCCGACCCCGACGACACCGGGATCGCGCTGTACACCTCGGGCGGCGCCGCCACGTTCTCCGACGTGACCATCACGGAGCTCGCCGGCGCCGAGCAGCGGCCCGCGCGCGTGCTGGGCGACTTCGAGGCCGGTTCCTGGGGTTCGGGATGGACCGCGAGCGGCAGCTTCGCCGGTGCGGGCCCGACCGCCACGGCCCTCCCCGGCCAGGTCGGCGCCCAGGTGCTGGACACCTTCGTGGGTGCTGGGGACCCCGCGACCGGCACGATCACGTCGCCACCGTTCACGGTGGACCGTCGGTACCTGAACGTGCTGGTCGGCGGAGGCGACCACCCGCTCGGCATCGAGCCGGCCACGTCCGTCAACCTCCTGGTGGACGGCCGCCCCGTCCGCACAGCCACCGGAGACAACACCGGACGGCTGCGGCCGGTCCGATGGGACCTCACGGACCTCGCCGGCCGGCAGGCCCAGGTCCAGGTGCTCGACGACGCGACCGGCGCATGGGGGCATCTGATCGTCGATCAGGTCGTCCTCAGCGACTAGCCCGACCCCCTGCGCGCTGCCGCCTGAGCCGGCGACGGCTGGTAGTGTCGTGCTCCGCATCGACCCCCGGGTCGGTGAGCGGCCCGCGTAGCTCAGTGGATAGAGCGTCTGCCTCCGGAGCAGAAGGTCGAAGGTTCGAGTCCTTTCGCGGGCACACACAAGACCACGGACGGCACCAGCCCGTCGTGTCCTCCCCGCCGCGTGATCTGCAGCGGCCGGCCAACCCTGTCCGCAGGCTCGAGCCGTTCCTCGCACCGACGCGCCCCCATCGTCCGAACGGGTCCACAGTCGACCATCCCTTGCTCGTCGCTGGTCACGTGTATAGCGTGTTGGTCATGCATACAGCCGCGTCGCGAGCGGTTCGGGCGTCCGACCTCACCGCGCGCGCCCGGATCCGGGACGCGGCCATCGCGTGCTTCGCCGACGAGGGCTTCGACGCCTCGTTCCGGACCATCGCTCAGCGTGCAGGCGTCTCTCCTGGGCTGATCACCCACCACTTCGGTTCGAAGACGGCGCTGCGCGCGGAGTGCGACGCCGAGGTGCTGCGCCACTACCAGGAGCTGAAGACCAGCAGCCTCGCCGATCCCAGCGCCTCTCTCCTGCAGAACCTCACCGGACCCAGCACGGCCGCTCCGCTGGTCGTGTACCTGCTACGCGCGATCCATGCCGGCGGGAAACCCGCACAAGAGTTCCTCGAGCACCTCATCGACGGCGTCCGGGAGGTCATGCGGGTGGGGGTCGAGACCGGCGTCGTGCGGCCGTCGCGCGACGAGGAGGCACGCCTGCGGTACCTCACCTACCAGACGATGGGCGCTCTGCTCATCCAGTTCCTCACGTCCCCGGGGGCGACGCCGGAGGAGTTCGTCACGTCGGCCCGGGACGGACAACGGGACCAGATCCTGCCCACGCTCGAGCTGTTCACGGAGGGCTTCCTCACCACCCGGCGGATGCTCGACGACTACCTCCTCTACGTCGGCGACCCGCCGCGGTAGCAGCAGGCGTCCCAGCCCGCCGAACCGAGAACGACACAGAGCGCTCGACCGACCCCTCCCCGGCAATGAATCGAAGGAACAGGCATGTCCAGCAACGCCATGGCCCTGCAGGTCGAGGGCCTCGAGAAGAGCTTCGGAACCGTGCACGCGCTTCGAGGGCTCGACCTGGCGGTCCCGACCGGCCAGGTGACCGGGTTCCTCGGACCGAACGGGTCCGGCAAGACGACGACGATCCGGATCCTGCTGGGCCTGCTCCGGTCCGACGGCGGACGGGCGAGCCTCCTCGGCGGTGACCCGTGGAGCGATGCCGTCGCCCTGCACCGGCGGATCGCCTACGTGCCTGGGGACGTCACGCTCTGGCCCAACCTGACCGGCGGCGAGGCGATCGACATCCTGTGCCGCCTGTCGGCGCCGCTCGACCCCGCGCGCAAGAGGGCGATGCTCGACAGGTTCGAGCTCGACCCGACCAAGAAGGCCCGCACGTACTCGAAGGGCAACAGGCAGAAGGTCGCCCTGGTCGCGGCCCTGGCCTCCGACGCGGAGCTGCTGCTGCTCGACGAGCCGACCAGTGGGCTCGACCCGCTCATGGAGGCGGCGTTCACCGAGTCGATCCGCGAGGTGAAGGCCGCCGGACGCTCCGTGCTGCTGTCCAGCCACATCTTCTCCGAGGTCGAGAAGCTCGCCGACCGGGTGACGATCATCCGCGACGGCGTGACGGTCGAGTCCGGCACGATCGCCGAGCTTCGGCACCTCACGCGCACGCAGGTGAGCACGGTGCTCGACGGTGGGGCCGACGGGCTCGCGACCCTCGCGGGCGTGCACGACCTGGCGGTCATCGACGGCCGAACGACGTTCGCGGTCGACGACGCCGAGCTGCCCACCGTGCTGGCCGCGGTCGCAGCCCTGCGCCCGCGTTCGCTCGAGGCCAACCCACCGTCGCTCGAGGCCCTGTTCCTGCGCCACTACGGCGACGAGCTGGCGGCGCTCTCCGGCGGGAGCCAGAGATGACTGCCACCGTCCGCGCCCCCGAGGTCGCGCCGGCCGCACCCCGACACGCCGCGGTCACGCTCGCCGGCACCGGACCGATGGTGCGGTTCGTCCTGCGCCGCAACCGTGTCCGGCTGGCCGTGTGGTTCGTCGTGCTCGTCGGGATGTTCGCCTACATCGCGACGTACTACAAGGAGCTGTTCCCGACCCAGACGTCGCTCGACGACTTCGCCGCGCTGTCCGACACCCCCGGCATCAAGGCGCTGACCGGCCTGTCGGCTGCGGCGGACACGCTCGGCGGGGCGGTCTGGACGAAGGGCTGGATGACCATCGCCCTGAGCCTGGCGATCGGGGTGGCGTTCCTCGTCACGCGCAACGGCCGGGCCGACGAGGAGGTCGGCCGCACGGAGCTGCTGCGCTCGCGGATGCTGGGCGTGCACGCGTACTCCGCAGCGTCCTGGGTGGTCCACGGTGTGCTCTGCGTCGCCGTCGGGCTCGGCATCGCCCTGCTCTCCGCGGCGAACGGGCTCGATCCCGCGGGAACCGGCGTCGCCGGGTCGTTCGTCCTCGGCGCCTCGGTCGTCGGCGTAGGCCTGTTCGGGCTCGGCGTCGGTGCGGTCGCCGGCCAGGTGGCGTCCACGTCACGCGGCGCGAACGCGCTGGCGTCGACCGTGATCATCGGCTTCTACGTCGTGCGGATGATCGGTGACCTCGGTAGCGGGGCGCTGACGTGGGCCTCCCCGATCGGCTGGGGCGAGTACATGCAGCCGTACGCCGGCAACCGGTGGTGGCCGTTCGCGCTGCTCCTCGTGCTCGCCGGCGCGCTGCTGGCCGTCGCCACCAGGATCGAGGCGACGCGGGACCATGGCGCCGGGCTGCGCCCGGAGCGACCGGGACCGGCCGACGCACCGGTGCGGCTCGCGTCGCCACTCGGGCTCGGTCTGCGCCTGCAGCGCGGTCCGATCGTCGGCTGGTCCATCGCGGTGGTGCTCGCCGCCCTGCTGTTCGGCTCGATCATCGACGCGATGACCGCCCTGCTCGACGACGCCGGCGGCGGTGCGGACGACCTGCTGCGAGGCTCTGGCGTCCAGGCGCTGCTCGCGCTGCTCGCGGGGATGATCGCGCTGGTCACCGCGATCTTCGCGACCCAGCAGGCCGTCTCCCTGCGCACCGAGGAGGCGAGCGGGCTCATCGAGCCACAGCTCGCCGGGGCAGTGTCCCGCACCGGCTGGACGCTGCAGCGGCTCCTCATACCCGTCGTCGGCTCGGCCGTGCTGCTGCTCGTCGGCGGTGGTCTGCTCGGCGCGGTCTACGGCTCGGTGGTCGGTGACTCGTCGCAGGCGGCGACGATGGCCGGGGCCGCGCTCGTGTACTGGCCCGCGGTCATGCTGCTGGTCGGGATCGCGGTGGCGCTCTTCGGCTGGCTGCCCCGCCTCGCCGTCCCCCTGACGTGGGGACTCCTGGCGGCCATGTGGTTCGCCGCGATGCTCGGCGACGTGTTCGGCCTGCCGCAGTGGCTCCTGGACGGGTTGCCCTTCTCGGCCGTGCCGTACCTGCCGCTCGAGCCGATGTCGTGGACCCCGGTCGTGGTCCTGACCCTCCTCGCCTGCGCGCTCGTCTGGACCGGGATCCACCGGTTCACCCGCCGCGACGTGCAGCAGGGGTGACGGCGGTCGCTCACGGTTCGACGAGGTCCGTTCCGGGCTGAGCCGCAGGGTGCTTGACGGAATCTTGACGGCTTCGGCCGAGGTCTTGACGCAACGTTGTCGGCCCGCGCGGCGTCGACGGCGTCATGCTCGAGGAACACCCGGCACGGGCACTCGAGCCGCCGCCCAGGCTCGATGATCGCGCGGTCGACACCGGCCGCCGACCGATCCCGGGCCACGCGCAAGAGGAGGAGTGATGGTGGACAGCCCGTCGTTCGTCCGGTTCCCTCGAAGGGTCCTGCTTGCCTACGCGGCGCTGGCACCACTGATCGTCGCGGCGACACTGCACGCGCTCGGGGACCGGGTGACGACCACCACGGCGGCCCTCGTCATGGTTCTCCTGGTGGTCGCCGCCGCCGCCACCGGCCTCCGTTCGGCGGGCATCCTCGCCGCTCTGTCCGCCGGCGCGTGGTTCGACTTCTTCCTCACCGAGCCCTACGGCAGCTTCAAGGTCACGAACAGCGACGACATCCAGGCGACGGTGCTGCTGCTGGTCGTCGGCTTCGCCGTCAGCGAGCTCGCGCTGTGGGGTCGCCGCCAGGAGGCGCGGGCGAGTCGCCGCGCCGGCTACCTCGACGGCGTGTTCGGCACCGCAGACATCGTCGCCCAGGTCGGGACCACGCCCGAGGCACTGATCGACCGCGTCCGGCGGCAGATCGTCGCGATACTCGAGATCGACGCGTGCCGGTTCGAGCCCAGCGGAACCGAGGGGCGCTCGACCACCCGCCTGAACCACGACGGCTCGGTCACGCAGCGCGGCGCCGAGGTCGACGTCGACCGTCATGGACTGCCGACCGACGACGTCATCGCGCTCGACGTGAGCCACCGCGGTGTCGTCCGGGGCCGTTTCGCACTCACAGCATCGACGCGAGTCGTCCGACCCACCGTCGAACAGCGCCGTGTCGTCGTGCTGCTCGCCGACCAGGTCGGCTCCGCCCTGGCCGCCGGTTCGCAGCCAAGTCGTGCCGGAGGCACGTGACCGGTCGGACTCCGGAGCACGGGTCCTGGACCTTTCCCTCGCTGATCGGGCTGATCGCAGGACCGCGACGAGCAGTCACGACCTCGTGGCCGGTGCCGCGACGGCGCCCTCCAGCACGGCGGTCGCGTGCTCGGTCCGCTGGAGGTAGTCGCACAGGGTGCGGCGGCTCTTGGTCAGGCAGGCGATCCGCTCGTCGAGCCCGGTCAGCTCCTCGGCGAGCATCTCGGCGACCTGTCGGGTGCACGACGCGGCGAGCTCGTCGGCCCGGGTGTCCTCGAGGTCGAGCAGCACCCTCGCCAGCCGGGTAGGAACACCGGCCCGGACCAGGCCGACGACCTGCTCGACACGGACGACGTCCTGCTCGTCGTACGTGCGGTACGTGTTCGTGGTGCGCGCCGGCGTGATGAGGCCCTGCTCCTCGTAGTACCGCAGCACCCGGGTGGAGACCCCGGTGCGGCGGGAGAGCTCACCGATCTTCACGACGATCCTCCGGTCCGCTTGACCTTCACACTGATGTCAAAGTTTAGCGTCGAAGACATGACCACCACCCCCGCCCTCACTCGCACCCGGCTGCCGTGGCCGAGCCTCGCGGTCCTCGGCGGTGCGACGTTCGTCATGGTCACCGGCGAGATGCTCCCCACGGCCGTCCTGCCGCAGATGAGCGCCGACCTCGGCGTCACGCAGGCGCGCACCGGACTGCTCGTCTCGCTGTGGGCCCTGACCGTGGTCGTCGCGACGTTCCCCCTGGTCCGGCTCACGCGCCGGTGGGACCGCCGCTCGGTCGTCGCCGGGGCGCTCGTCGTCTTCGCCGCCGCGTCCGCGCTCACCGCCGTCGCACCCACCTACGAGGCGGCCGTCGCCAGCCGGCTGCTCGGCGCCGCCGTGTGCGGGCTGCTGTGGGCGACCGTCAACGCGCACGTCGCCGACATCGTGCCGTCGCGCCACCTCGCCACGGGCGTCGCGGTGGTGCTCGGAGGGGCGACGCTCGGCACCGTCATCGGGGTGCCCCTCGCGAGCTTCGTCGCCCATGGCTGGGACTGGCGGGTGGCGTTCGGGTCGCTCGCCGTGCTCGGCGGCGTGGCGGCGGCGCTGGCGCGGGCGGTCGTGACGCGCGCCGTCGTGACCGGGTCCGCCGACGAGCGCGCCGCCGCCCCGGTCGGGCAGCTGCGACCGGTGCTCGTGGTCGCCGGCCTGGTCGGCCTCGTGCTCGTCGGGCACTTCGCGGCCTTCACGTTCGTCACCCGGCTCGTCGCCGACGCGTCCGCGGGGCTGCCCGGCGGCGTGAGCGGGGCGCTCCTGGTGTTCGGGGCGTCGTCGGCCCTCGGGCTCGCGCTCGTCGGCCGGGTGCGGGACGGCTGGACCGCGCCGGTGCTCGTCACCACGACGTTCCTCGTGGCGGTGTCGCTGCTCGCCCTGGTCGTGGTCGACGGCCGCCCGGCCGTCGGCATCGTCGTGCTCGTGGCGTGGGGCCTCACGTCCGGCACGCTCCCGCCGCTCGCCCAGACGCTCATCATGCGGATCGCCGGCCCCGAGCACCGTGGCACCGCCGGCGGCGTCATCCCGGTCGTCTTCAACCTCGGGATCGCGGTGGGGGCGGCTGTCGGCAGTCTCGTCGTCGAGCGGTCCGCACCGGCCGCCCTGCCGGTGCCCGCGGCGCTCGTCGTGGCCGTGGCGGCGGTCGGGCTGGTCCTCGCGACGCGGTCGAGCGCCGCGCCCGACGCCCCACCGGTAGCCGCGCGGGCGCTCGTCGAGCCCGCGACTCCGGCGCCGTGCCCGTCCTGACCGCCCAGACACCCGGCGCCGCTGTCGGCCGCCGGTAACGTCCTGGGCGTGAGCGAGTCGTCCTCAGCACGTCGCCCCTTGCCCGTCCGGGCGATCGCTCCGCTCTACCTCGCGGGGTTCACCACCGCGTTCGGGGCGCACGGCCTCGCAGCCGCCCTGGGGACCCAGACCGACGACGTCGGGCTGACTCTGCTGGCGTTCGGCGCGCTCCTCGCGCTCTACGACCTCGCCGAGGTCATCCTCAAACCCGTCTTCGGGGCCCTGAGCGACCGGATCGGCGTCAAGCCCGTCATCGTGGGGGGACTCCTCGCGTTCGCGATCGTCTCGCTGCTCGGAGCAGTGCTCACGGCACCGGCGATGCTCGCTGTGGCCCGGCTCGGTCAGGGCGCCGCCGCGTCGGCGTTCTCCCCGGCATCGTCGTCGGCGGTCGCGCGGGTGGCCGGGCCTGCCGCCGCGGGGCGGTCGTTCGGCCGGTACGGCGCGTGGAAGAGCCTCGGGTACGCGATCGGTCCGCTGCTCGGCGCAGGGCTCCTGGTCCTCGGCGGACTGCAGGCGCTGTTCATCGCGCTGGCGGTGCTGGCGACCGGCGCGACGGTCTGGGCCGCGGTCGCGGTGCCGAACCTCCCCGTCCTGCCGCGGCAGCGCTCCACGGTCGCGGACCTCGCGCGCGAGCTGGCGGTCCCGTCGTTCCTGGTCCCGACGGCCGTGCTCGCGGCGAGCACCGCGGCGCTCGGGGTCGCGGTGGGCTTCCTCCCCCTGCTCGGCACCACCCTCGGGCTCGGGACGGCCGCCAGCATGGGGGTGGTGACCGTCCTCGCGCTCGCGTCGACCGCCGTGCAGCCGCTGGTGGGCCGCCTGCGTGACGACGGCCGGATCGACACCCGGCGCTGGGCGCCCGCCGGCCTGGTCGCCGTGGCGGTCGGGGTCCTCCTCGTCGCGGCGGCACCGCACCCGGTCACCATCTACGCAGCCGCTCTCCTGGTCGGTCTGGGAATCGGGGTCGCCACACCCCTCGCGTTCGCCCACCTGGCGGCGACGACACCCCCGGAGCGCATGGGCCGCACGATGGGTACCGCTGAGCTGGGCCGGGAGATCGGTGACGCGGGTGGTCCGCTGCTGGTCGGCGCGGTCGCCGTCGCGGCGAGCCTGCCCGTGGCGCTCGGCGTCTTGGCAGCGGTCACCGCCGGTACCGCAGCCGTGAGCGCCACCGCCCTTCGCCCCGCCCCTGCGGCAGATCCCACGGTCGAAGGCGCATCTCAGCCACAGACGTAGACCCGGCGACGACCCGGTGTCCACCGACGTCGCCGCTGCCTCTTGACCTTCGAGTCGGGTCGAAGGTTTACGGTCACCACATGACCTACCGCATCGCCGAAGCAGCGAACGTCGTCGGGGTGCCGAGGACCACCCTGCGCTACTACGAGGACATCGGTCTGATGCCCGCGCCGGGGCGCAGGCCCAACGGGTACCGGGTGTACGACGAGAGCGATCTCGCCCGGCTGCGCTTCATCACCGCGGCCAAGAACCTCGGGATCCCGCTCGCCGACGTCAAGGCCCTGGCCGCTGCCTACGACGTCGAGGACTGCACGAGCGTGGCGCACCAGGTGGTGGAGATGGTCGCGGTGCGACTGGCCGAGACGCAGACCCGGATCGGTGAGCTCGTCGCGCTCGCCGCTCAGCTGCAGGACGTCTCGGGCCGCCTGGCCGCCGCCCCGACCGCCGGAGCATGCGGTGCCGACTGCCCGTGCACCACCGTGACGATCGAGCCGACGAGCCCGCGGCGGACGTTCGTCCCGCTCACTCTCACGCCACTGACGGCCGACAACGAGGCGATCGCCTGCACGCTGCGGCCGGACGCCGTCCCGGACCAGGTCTCCGACTGGCAGGAGCTGGTCGCGCGCGCCGTCGACCGCCGGACCATCGACGGCGGCGTCTCACTGGTCTTCCCGGCCGAGGGAGACCTGGCGGCGCAGATCGCTCGCCTGGCCGCAGCCGAGCAGGACTGCTGCACCTTCTTCACCTTCACCGTCCGCCTGACCCCCGGCCAGATCCGACTCGACGTGCAGGCACCCGCCGACGCCGCCGAGATCGTCGCCGCGATGTTCGGCGCACCCGTCTGACCCCACCCGCACGACACCGTGCCGCCGGTCGGCGACACGGCCGTACCCGACCCTGGAGCCGACCACATGACCGCCACCAGCACCACCGCCACGACCACCGCCAAGGGCGGCCTCGCCCTCCTGGGTGTGGTGGTGGCCTGCGCCGTCGCCTGCTCGCTTCCGCTGCTCGCCGGCGCCGGCGTGCTCGCCTCGGTCGCAGCCTTCACGACGGGGTTCGGGTGGGTCGCCGTCGCACTGCTCGTGCTGGCCGGAGCGGCCGCCACGACGTGGTGGGTCCGCCGCCGTCGTCAGCAGGCGGCCGCGGCGTCCTGCGAGTGCGGTGGTGGCTGCGGTTGATGATCCGAGCCGGTGCGACCCACCACGGCCGGGAGAGCACACCTGACAACGTCGCCGTCCACCGCGGTGGCAGGGCAGACCGGTTCGCCGCCGGTCTGCCCCTGGCAGAGTGCCGCGTCGGCGGCCTGAGCAGGCAGACTCGCTGCCCATGACCCTCCTGCGCTCCGTCGCCCTGTTCGCGCTGGCCGCGGTCGCGGAGATCGGGGGCGCCTGGCTCATCTGGCAAGGCGTCCGAGAGCACCGCGGCGTCCTGTGGATCGGTGCCGGGGTTCTCGCTCTGGGCGCCTACGGGTTCGTCGCCACCCTGCAGCCCGACGCCAGCTTCGGCCGTATCCTCGCCGCGTACGGCGGCATCTTCGTCGCCGGGTCCCTCGCCTGGGGAGTGCTCGTCGACAAGTTCCAGCCCGACCGCTGGGACATCATCGGCGCCGCGATCTGCCTGCTCGGGGTCTCCGTGATCATGTACGCGCCCCGGGGGTCCTGAGCGCGCGGTCCGGGCCGATCACGTCTCGAAGATGTATCCCATGCCCGGCTGCGTGATGATGTGCCGCGGGTGGGCCGGGTCCTCCTCGAGCTTGCGGCGCAGCAGGGCCGAGTACACGCGCAGGTAGTGGGTCTCGTCGGAGTACCCCGGGCCCCAGACCTCCTGGAGCAGCTGGACGCGGCCGACGAGCCGGCCGCGGTTGCGGACCAGGACCTCGAGCATCGACCACTCCGTCGGGCTCAGCCGGACCTCGACCCCGTCCCGGAGCACGCGCCGGCGGGCGAGGTCGACGGTCAGCGACCCCGCGGTGACGACCGCGTCGTCGGTGTCGGACGGGACGGACGCCCGCCGGACCGCCGCACGCAGGCGGGCGAGCAGCTCGTTCATGGCGAACGGCTTGGTCACGTAGTCGTCGGCCCCGGCGTCGAGGGCGTCGACCTTGTCCTCCCCGTGCTGCCGGGCCGACAGGACCACGATCGGCACGTGGCTCCACCCGCGGATCGCGGTGATGACGTCGAGCCCGCTCATGTCCGGCAGGCCGAGGTCGAGCAGCACGACGTCGGGGGTGTGCGCCGCCGCCGCCGAGATCGCCGAGGCGCCGTCGCCGGCGGTCGTGACGTCCCAGCCGGTGGCGCGCAGCGTGATCGACAGGGCGTGCGCGAGCCCGGGCTCGTCGTCGACCACCAGGATCCTGTTGCCGGCCATCAGGCTGCCGTCTCCGCGAGCGGGACCGTCACCAGCATCGTCAGACCGCCGCCCGGGGTGTCCTCGACGCTCAGCTCGGCGCCGACGGCGGTCGCGAGCCCGTCGGCGACGGCCAGACCGAGCCCGAGGCCGGTGCCGCTGGTGTCTCCCAGCCGCTGGAAGGCGGCGAACATGTGCTCCTTGACGTCGTCGGGGACGCCGGGTCCGTCGTCGACCACCCGGACGACGACGTCGTTGCCGACTACCACCGACCCCACGACCACAGGGCTGCCGGCCTTCGCGTGCCGCACGGCGTTGGAGACGAGGTTGGCGACGACGCGCTCCAGGAGGCCCGGGTCGGTGTGCACGAGCGGCAGGTCGTCCGGGACGTCAAGCACGACGGCGCCCGGCGGGTAGCCCTCGACCGCGAACGGCACGATCTCGTCGAGACTCGTCGCCCGCAGCACGGGTCGGACGCTACCGGTCTGCAGCCGGGACAGGTCGAGCAGGTTGTCGATGAGCCGCTCCAGGCGCGCGGTGGACTCCTCCAGCGTCCCGACGAGGGCCGTGCGGTCGGCGTCGTCGAGGTCGAGGTCCGTGGACGTCAGGCCGTCCACGGAGGCGCGGATGGTCGCGAGCGGCGTGCGCAGGTCGTGCGAGACGGCGGCCAGCAGAGCGGTGCGGGTGGCGTCCGCCTGACCGAGGATGCGTGCCTGCTCGGCCTGGGCGCGCAGGCGCTCCTGCTCGAGCACGATCCCGACCTGCGACGCGAAGGCCTCCAGCACCCGGCGGTCGCTCGCGGGGAGCACCCGGCCCGTGAGCGCGAGCACCCGCTCGTCGTCGACCACGAGCACCGCCTGGGCGGCCTCAGGGTCCAGCGCGGGGGCGACGCCGTCCGTCGCCAGGACCTCCCACCCGCTGCCGCTCTTGGCGAGCAGCGAGACCGCTTCGAGCGTGAACGTCTCGCGCAGCCGGGCGACCAGCGCGGCCGCGGTGTCCTCGCCCGACAGGACCGACCGGGAGATCGCGGCGAGGGCGGACGCCTCGGCGCGGGCGCGGAACGCCTCGGTCGTCCTCCGGGCTGCCAGGTCCACCACCGAGGCGACACCGGCCGCGACCAGCAGGAACACCCCCAGCGCGAGTGCGTTCTCGGGCTCGGCGATGGTGAGCTTCCCGGTGGGGAGCGTGAAGAACCAGTTGAGCAGCAGGAAGCCGACGACCGCGCTGACGATGGCGGGCCAGAGTCCGCCGACGAGCGCGACCAGGACGGTGAGCGCGAGGAAGAGCATGAGGTCGGTGGGCAGGCTGACGAGCTCGCCCATCGCCGAGAGCAGGAGCGTGAGCAGGACGGGCCCGAGCAGGGCGACCACCCAGCCGGCGGTCCGCCGCGGCCCGGACAACGCGGAGCCGCGGCCGGTCCGGCGGCTGCCGGCCCGAGCCCGCTCGTGGGTCACCAGGTGGACGTCGATCATGCCGGCGAGGCGCGCGATCTCGGTCCCGTTGCTCTCCCGGACGGCCTCCTTCCAGCGACTGCGCCGGGACACACCGACGACGATCATCGTGGCGTTCACCCCGCGCGCGAAGTCCACGACGGCGCTCGGGACGTCCTCCCCCACGACCGTGTGGAACGTCCCGCCGAGCGACTCGACCAGAGCGCGCTGCTCCGCGATGCGCGCGGGCGGGGCGCTCGGCAGCCCGTCGGTGGCCAGCACGTGCACAGCCAGGAGCTCCGAGCCCGCCGCGCGCTGGGCGATCCGCGCCCCGCGCCGCAGGAGCGTGTCCCCCTCCGGCCCTCCCGTGACGGCCACGACGACGCGCTCGCGGGCCGGCCACGGCGACTCGATCCGGTGGTCGCGCCGGTACGTGGTCAGCGCGTCGTCCACCCGGTCCGCCAGCCACAGCAGCGCCAGCTCGCGCAGCGCCGTGAGGTTGCCGACACGGAAGTACTGCGTCAGGGACGCGTCGATCTGCTCGGCCCGGTAGACGTTGCCGTGCGCGAGCCGTCGGCGCAGGGCCTCGGGCGCGAGGTCGACGAGCTGGATCTGGTCCGCGTCGCGCACGACGTGGTCCGGCACGGTCTCGCGCTGCTTGACGCCCGTGATCGCCTCGACGTCGTCGTTCAGAGACTCCAGGTGCTGCACGTTCACGGTCGTGACCACGTCGATCCCGGCCGCGAGGAGGTCGTGCACGTCCTGCCACCGCTTGGCGTGCACGCTGCCGGGCACGTTGGTGTGCGCGAGCTCGTCGATCATCACCACCTGCGGCGCCCGGGCGAGCACCGCGGGCACGTCCAGCTCCGTGAACTCGCTCCCGCGATGGGTCAGGACCTGGCGCGGCAGGACCTCCAGCCCTTCGAGCAGTGCCGCCGTCGCCAGCCTGCCGTGGTCCTCGACGAAGCCGACCACCACGTCCGTCCCGCGGGACAGGCGGCGGTGGGCCTCGTCGAGCATCGCGTACGTCTTCCCGACGCCGGGGGCGGCGCCGAGGTAGACGGTCAGCCGGCCACGGCGCGGGCCGGCGCCGCCCTCGTCGGGTCGGATCATGTGCCCATTGTCTGCAGTGCGAGGTTCAGGCGGAGCACGTTCACCCGAGGCTCGCCGAGCACGCCGAGATCGCGACCGACGGTGGCGTCCTCGACGAGTGCGCGAACCTCGTCCTGCGAGAGCCCCCGCTCCCGCGCGACACGAGCGACCTGGAGCTCCGCGTACTCCGGCGAGATGTCCGGGTCGAGCCCGGATCCCGACGCCGTCAGGGCGTCGACGGGGACGTCCTGCGGCTCGACGCCCTCCGCGTCCGCCACCGCGGTCCGTCGCTCCACGACGGTGGCCAGGAGGTCCTCGTTGAGCGGGCCCAGGTTCGACCCGGCGGACGCGAGGGTGTCGTAGCCGTCGCCGGCGGCCGACGGACGCGGGTGGAACCACTCCGGGCCGTCGAAGCCCTGGCCGATCAGCAGCGAGCCCACGGCGTCGTCGCGCGACGTCACGCGCTCCCCCGTCGACGAGACGAGCGACCCGTTCGCCTGCCACGGGAACGCGACCTGCGCGATGCCGGTGACCGCGAGGGGGTAGACGAACCCGAGCAGGACCGTGAGCACGAGCAGCACGCGCAGGCCTGCCCACGTCTGGCGCGCGAACGCGACCGTGTCGGAGCCGGACGAATAGTGCTGGCGTGTGATCGTCATCAGGACATCCCCAGGGCAGTGACGAGCAGGTCGATGAGCTTGATCCCGAGGAACGGGGCGATGACGCCGCCGAGCCCGTAGACCAGGAGGTTGCGGCGCAGCAGGGCGCTGGCCGACGACGGCGTGTACCGCACGCCGCGCAGGGCCAGCGGGAGCAGCGCCACGATGATCAGCGCGTTGAAGATGACGGCCGAGAGGATGGCCGACTGCGGGCTGGTCAGGGACATGACGTTGAGCACGCCCAGCTGCGGGAACGCGACGACGAACATCGCGGGCAGGATCGCGAAGTACTTGGCGACGTCGTTCGCCACCGAGAACGTCGTCAGTGCCCCGCGCGTGATGAGCAGCTGCTTGCCGATCTCGACGATCTCCAGCAGCTTGGTGGGGTTCGAGTCGAGGTCGACCATGTTGCCGGCCTCCTTCGCGGCGGTCGTCCCGGTGTTCATCGCGACGCCGACGTCCGCCTGGGCGAGCGCCGGGGCGTCGTTCGTGCCGTCACCGGCCATCGCGACGAGCCGACCGCCCTCCTGCTCACGGCGGATCAGGGCGAGCTTGTCCTCGGGGGTCGCCTCGGCGAGCACGTCGTCCACGCCCGCCTCGAGCCCGATCGCCCTGGCCGTCAGCGGGTTGTCGCCGGTGACCATGACGGTCCGGATGCCCATCGCCCGCAGCGCGTCGAACCGCTCGCGCATGCCCTCCTTCACGACGTCCTTGAGGTGGATGACCCCGAGGACGCGCGCCGGGTCGTCGTCGAGCTGTTCTGCGACGACCAGCGGGGTACCGCCCGACGCGGAGATCGCGTCGACGGTCGCCGCGACGTCGTCGCCCGCGTGGCCGCCCGTGGACCGGACCCAGTGGGTGACCGCGGCCGCAGCGCCCTTGCGGACCGACCGCGCGGGTCGGTCTGCCGCGGCGGGCAGGTCGACGCCGCTCATCCGGGTCCGCGCCTGGAACGGCACCAGCTCGGCGCCGACGAGGTCACCCTCGGGCCGCTCGCGGAGCCCGAACCGCTCCTTGACCAGCACCAGCACCGAGCGCCCCTCCGGCGTCTCGTCGGCCATCGACGACAGCTGGGCGGCGTCCGCGAGGAGCGCCGGGTCGATCCCGGCGGCGGGGATGAGGTCCGCGGCCTGCCGGTTGCCGAGCGTGATGGTGCCGGTCTTGTCGAGCAGCAGCACGTCCACGTCGCCCGCGGCCTCGACCGCGCGACCGGACATCGCGAGCACGTTGCGGCGGACCAGGCGGTCCATGCCCGCGATGCCGATCGCGGACAGCAAGGCGCCGATGGTGGTCGGGATGAGGCAGACCAGGAGCGCGACCAGCACGATCAGGGTCTGCGGCGCGCCCGAGTACACCGCGAACGGCTGCAGCGTGACGACCGCCAGCAGGAACACGATCGTCAGCGTGGTGAGCAGGACGTTGAGCGCGACCTCGTTCGGTGTCTTCTGCCGCTCCGAGCCCTCGACCAGCGCGATCATGCGGTCGACGAAGGTGTGGCCGGCCGGCGCGGTGATCCGCACGACGATCCGGTCCGACAGGACGACCGTGCCGCCGGTGACCGCGGACCGGTCCCCGCCGGACTCCCGGATGACCGGTGCCGACTCGCCCGTGATCGCGGACTCGTCGACGCTCGCGACACCCTCGATCACGTCGCCGTCACCGGGGATGGTCTCCCCCGCGACGACGACCACGACGTCGCCGACCTGCAGCGACGACGAGGGCACCTCGGCGGTGCTGGATCCCACGACCTTGCGGGCAGTCGTCTCCCGCTGCGTGGCCCGCAGGCTGGCCGCCTGTGCCTTGCCACGCCCCTCAGCCACGGACTCCGCGAGCGTCGCGAACACGACGGTGAGCCACAGCCAGACGGTGATCGACCAGGCGAACGCGCTCGGCTCGGCGACCGCGAGCACCGTGGTGAACGCGGCACCGACCTCGACGACGAACATGACCGGCGAGTCCCAGAGCCTGCGCGGGTCGAGCCCGCGCAGTGCGCCGGGAAGAGCGGCGGCGAGCTGTCGCGGGGACAGGGCCGTCGGAGCCGCGGCCACCTTGTGCGGGGTGACCGGCGGATTCTCGAGAAGGGTGGTGCTCATGACAGGGACTCCACGACGGGACCGAGGGACAGGACAGGGACGAACGTGAGGCCGACGACCACGAGGGTCACAGTCACCAGGAGGCCGACGAACAACGGCGTGTGGGTCGGCAGCGTGCCGGCGCCCTCGGGCACCTTGCGCTGGCTGGCGAACCGGCCGGCCAGGGCCAGCACGAGCGCGATCGGCACGAACCTGCCGACCAGCATCGCGAGGCCCAGCAGCGTGTTGTAGAACGGCGTGCCCACGGTCAAGCCCGCGAACGCGGAGCCGTTGTTGTTCCCGGCGGACGCGAAGGCGTAGACGATCTCCGAGAGCCCGTGCGGACCGCCCTGCAGCTGCCCGGCCAGGCCCGCGGGCACCGAGACGGCGATCGCGGAGCCGATGAGCACGACCGCGGGCATCGTCAGCACGTACAGCGCGACGAGCGTGATCTCCTGGCGGCCGATCTTCTTGCCCAGGTACTCGGGCGTGCGCCCGACCATGAGTCCGGCCAGGAACACCGCGACGATGATCAGCACGACCATCCCGTAGAGCCCGCTGCCGACGCCGCCCGGCGACACCTCCCCGAGCAGCATCCCGACGAGGGCGACACCGCCGCCCTGCGCGGTCAGCGAGTCGTGCATCGAGTTGACGGCACCGGTCGAGGTCATCGTCGTCGAGGCGGCGAACAGCGCCGACGCGGCCTCGCCGAAGCGGAGCTCCTTGCCCTCCATCGCGCCCCCGGCAGCCGCAGGCACCAGGCCGGGCCCGGCCAGCTCGGCCCAGGTGAGCAGGCCGACGGCAGCGATCCACAGGGTCGACATCGCGGCGAGGATCGCCCAGCCCTGCCGGCGGTCGCCGACCATCCGGCCGAACGTGCGGGGCAGGCTGAACGGGATGAGCAGCAGCAGGACGACCTCGAGGGCGTTGGTCCACGGGGTCGGGTTCTCGAACGGGTGCGCGGAGTTGGCGTTGAAGAAGCCGCCGCCGTTGGTCCCGAGCTCCTTGATGGCCTCCTGGGAGGCGACCGGCCCGCCGAGCACGGACTGCGTGCCGCCGGCCAGCGTCCCGATCTCGGTGTGGGCACTGAGGTTCTGGATCACGCCGCCGGCAATGAGCACGAGGGCGGCGACGAACGCGAGCGGCAGCAGCACCCGCACGGTCACCCGGACGAGGTCCGCCCAGAAGTTGCCGACGCGGGAGTCGGTCCCGTGCCGCGCGAACCCACGGGTCAGCGCCGCGACGACGGAGATGCCGACCGCGGCGGACACGAAGTTCTGCACCGCGAGCCCGGCCATCTGGAACAGGTGGCCGGCGGCCGCCTCACCCGAGTACCACTGCCAGTTCGTGTTGGTGACGAACGAGACCGCGGTGTTCCACGCGCCCGCCGGGTCGAGCGGGGACATCCCGATGTCGAGCGGGAGCCTGTCCTGGAGCCGGCCGAGGCCGAACAGGACCAGGACGGACGCCAGCGAGAAGCCGAGCAGGGACAGCAGATAGGTGCTCCACCTCTGCTCGGCGTCGGGGTCGACCCGCATGACGCGGTACCCGACCCGCTCCACGGCGAGGTGCCTGGGCGAGGTCAGGACCCGGAAGATGTAGTCACCGAGGGGTCGGTGCGCGGCGGCGAGGACCAGGACGACGATCCCGATCTGGCCGATCGCGGTCCACGTGGCGCTCATCGGACCTTGTCCGAGCGCAGCAGCTGGACCACCAGGTACACGAGGAGCGCACCGGCCACGACCAGGCCGGTGATGTCCAGGCCGCTCATGATCGGTCCGCCCGGCGGGCGAGCAGCGCGACGGTGGCGAAGAAGGCCACGGTCAGCGCGAGGAAGGCCAGGTCGGCCATGGGTCTCACAGCGCTTTCGACGACGGTCGGCGGCGCCTTCTCGGAGCCGCCGACGGCCCTCTCACCAGGGCCGCAACCGCAGGTCTACGCCCGCATCAGGGCGCAGACGGGTGGTGTTGACGGAACCTTGACGCCTCCACCCGAAGTTTTGCCGGAACCTTGTCGGGCGGCCCGGCGGCTACCCGGCCGTGGCCGTCCGGTGCGGCTCGGACTGCCGTCGCAGCAGGTCCGCCACGAGGCCGTCGATGTGGTCGCGGAGGGGCCGGACACCGTCGACGTCCCACGCCGCCGGGTCGGGCAGCGGCCAGGTCTCGACCCGGGGGTGGGCGGGGAGGTCGAGGCCGGGCTTGAGCGCGATGACGACGTCGGCCTCGGCGGCGATCTCGGCGGTCAGCCGTCGCGGGACCTCGGCACTCCGGTCGATGCCGACCTCGGCGAGCGAGGCGAGGACGGTCGCGCTGACGGCGTCCTCGGGCTCGGTGCCTGCGGAGATGATGACGACGTCGCCGCCGGCACGTGCGGCGGCCAGGCCGGCGGCGAGCTGGGAGCGTCCGGCGTTGTGGACGCAGACGAACAGGATCGTCGTCATGTGAGGTCTCCGGCGTGGTGCACCCAGTCCTGGGTGGCGATCTGGATGGCGTCCCAGGGCGAGCCGAGGGGCGGGGTGTAGGACAGGTCGAGCTGGCTGATCGAGTCGACGGACATCTCGTGGAACAACGCGGTGGCGAAGGTGTCGACCCGCTTTGCTACCTGCGTGGTCAGGGAGCCCACGAGCTGCGCCCCGAGCAGTCGCCCGGTGCTGGTGTCTCCGGTGACCCGCAGGGTGATGGGCTGGGCGCCCGGGTAGTAGCGCTTGTGGTCGTCCGCGCGGGTCTGCGTGGTGAGCGTGGAGTACGCGGTGGCCGTCGCGTCCGTGTCGCGGAGCCCGGTGCGTGCAACGACGAGGTCGAAGACCTTGACCACCTGGGTCCCGAGGCTGCCGGCGAAACGCGTGGAGCCGCCGATGGCGTTCTGGCCGGCGACCCGTCCCTGCTTGTGGGCGGTGGTGCCCAGCGGAAGGTAGGTGCGGCCGAGCAGGCGGTGGTGCGTGACGACGCAGTCGCCCGCTGCCCACACAGCGTCGAGGCCCGTGCGCATGGACTGGTCGACGTCGACGGCGCCGGCCGGGCCGGTGGTCGCGCCTGCGCGCAGCAGCAGGTCGGTGTCGGGCCGGACACCGACGACGACGAGGACCAGGTCGACGTCCCAGCCGACCGGCGTGCCGTCAGGTTCGTGGGCGTCGACGTGCAAGCCACCGCCGGGTCGGGCGGTCAGACCGGTGACCGTGGTGCCGGTGTGGACGTCGACGCCGTGGCGTTCGAGCTCCTCGCGGACGAGTGCCCCGAGCTCGGGGTCGACGGTGGGCAGGACCTGCGGGAGCCGTTCCACCTGGGTGACGTGGATGCCGCGTGCGGTCAGGCCCTCGGCCATCTCGAGCCCGACGTACCCGGCCCCGATGATCAGTGCCGTCGCAGGTTCGCGCCGGTCCAGCGTGCGCTCGAGGTCGAGGGTGTCCCCCATCGTGTGCAGCAGATGAACCCCCTGCTCGGGACCGAGGCGGTCCAGGCCGTCGATCGGCGGGCGGACGGGGACAGCGCCGGTGCCGACGACGAGCGCGTCGTAGTCGAGCCAGTCGGCCGCCCCGTCGTGCACGATCCGGAGCCGGTGCCCGCTGACATCGATGTCGGTGGCGAACGTCTCCAGGCGCAGCCGCATCCCCGTGGCTTCGAGGTCGTCCCGGGTGCGGCGTGCGAGGTCTCGCCAGTCGGGGACCTCCCGCGAGACGAAGTACGGGATGCCGCAGATCGAGTAGTTCGGGAACGCGTCCGCGACGACCACGGTGACGTCCGTCGTGTCGTCGAGCTCGCGTGCACGCAGCGCGGCGCTGATGCCGGCGTCGGAGCCGCCGACCACGACGAGTCGCATCAGATCACGCCCACGGGCTGGTGGACGGTCGCCGCCGCCGGTCCGGTCCGCGCTCGTCGGCTCGGGTAGAACGCGACGACGGCGCCGAGCCCGATCGCGGCGCCGACGACCTGCGCGGCGAGGAACGGCGGCACCGAGGCCGGGGCGATGCCGGCGAACGTGTCGGTGAACATCCGCCCGACCGTCACGGCGGGGTTGGCGAACGACGTCGAGGACGTGAACCAGTACGCCGCGCCGATCCACGCCGCGACGGCGGCGGGAACGAGTGCGGACCGCTCGCTGCGCACGAGGGCGAAGATCACCAGGACGAGTCCGGACGTGGCGACGATCTCCCCGATCAGCACCCCCGTACCGGTGCGGTCGGTCGTCGCGATCGCCGGAGAGACGTCGAACATGGCGTTCGCCAGCACCGCTCCCGCGATGCCGCCGGCGAGCTGCGCCGCGGCGTAGGCCGCGACCTCGAGCGATGGTCGGGCTTGGTCGGTCCCGCGGGCCAGGAGTCGTTCGGCGACGGTCACGACCGGGTTGAGATGGGCGCCTGAGACGGGGCCGAGCACGACGATCAGGACGACCAGGCCGAACACGGTCGCCAGGGAGTTCGCCAGCAGCTGCAGCCCCACGTCTGTGGTGAGTCGCTGTGCCATCACCCCGGAGCCCACCACGACGGCGACGAGAAGCGCGGTGCCGACGAGCTCCGCAGCCAGGCGTCGTGGCAGGGGCAAGGGCTCGGTTGCTGATGCTCGGGTCACGGCGGCATCTTGACCTGAGCACAGTCACTCAGTCAATATTGACTCAATGAACATTGAGTGGCAGGCGGAGATCGAACGGCGTGCTGCCCTGCACGCCGTGCTCGCCGACCCCGGTCGCCTCGCGGTCGTCGAGCTGCTCGCACTGGGCGACCGATCGCCGTCCGAGCTGTCGGCAGAGCTCGGGATGCCCTCCAACCTGGTCGCGCACCACGTGGGAGTCCTGCTCGAGCACGGCCTGGTCACCCGACGACGGTCCGAGGGCGACCGTCGCCGGACCTACGTCCACCTGGCACCCGACGCGGCCGTCGTGCCGGCGGGC
Source organism: Cellulomonas humilata (assembly GCF_030814415.1). Classification (GTDB taxonomy): domain Bacteria; phylum Actinomycetota; class Actinomycetes; order Actinomycetales; family Cellulomonadaceae; genus Cellulomonas; species Cellulomonas humilata_A. The sequence continues at coordinate 82,344 of NZ_JAUSVB010000001.1, forward strand.
TGGATGATGCCGCGACCCGACCGCGTGCTGTTCGTGTGCACCGCCAACTCGGCTCGGTCCCACCTCGCCGTTGCCCTGTGGCACCGCACGAGCCGCCTGCGCGCCGCGTCCGCCGGGACGCATCCCGCCTCGTCGGTGGCCCCCGGTGCGGTCGCAGCAGCAGCACGGCACGACCTGTCGCTCGAGGACGCCACCCCTCGGTTGCTCGACGACGTCCGCCGAGACGGCGACCTCGTCGTCACGGTGTGCGACAACGCCCACGAAGAGATCGGCCCCCTTGCAGACCTGCACTGGTCCGTCCCAGATCCGGTCCCGGCCGGCGACGACGCCGCGTTCGACGCCGCCTTCGACGAGATCGCCCGCAGGGTCCAGGACCTTGCCCCTCGTGTCGCCCACGCCTGAACGTGTCGAAGGAGACGACGCCATGGCCCCGCACGATCACCCGGATCTCAGCATCGACCAGCGCCACGCGCTCCTGACGGCCGCCACCCGGCTCTCGACGGAGTTCGCCGGCGTCTTCGGCGTCGAGACCATCGACCGCTTCCTGACGTCCTCCTACGACCAGTTCGCCGGTCGCGCGAGGATCCCCCACTACCTGCCGTTGCTCGCCGAGCGGTTCGCCCGGCAGCGCCTGCATGCCCTGGCCAAGGTCGAAGGCAAGTCCCTCGACGGGCGTCCCGTCGTCGTGTTCCTCTGCGTCCACAACGCCGGGCGGTCGCAGATGGCGCTCGGCTTCCTGCAGCACCACGCCGGCGAGGCCGCGGTCGGCTGGTCCGGCGGCTCGCAACCAGGCGACGCCATCGAGCTCGGCGCCGTCGCCGCGATGGCCGAGCGCGGCATCGACATCACGAGCGAGTACCCCAAACCGTGGACCGACGAGGTCGTGCGCGCCGCCGACGTCGTCATCACCATGGGCTGCGGAGACGCCTGCCCGATCTTCCCCGGCAAGCGATACGAGGAGTGGGAGCTCGACGACCCGGCCGAGCTCGACCTGACCGGCGTCCGAACGGTGCGCGACGACATCGAGCGACGGGTGCTACGACTTCTGGACTCGCTCGGCGTCGCCGCCGCAGGGAAGTAGGTCACCCTGTCCTGATCGCTCAGGCGCTGGTCGGGGCGAGCGCGAGCTCCGCCGCGGTCGGCGGCACCGCCCCGAGCCTCGCGATGGTCAGGGCCGCGGCACGCACGGAGCGGACCAGCACCTGCTCCACCACCGGGGCGCCCGACCGCAGCCAGCGCATGCTCACGTCCGCGTCCCAGCTCAGGGCCGTGTCGATGAGGCTCGACATGAAGGCGTCACCGGCACCGCCCACCTCGTCCGCGTACAGGACCGGCACGGCGGGCACGTCGACGATGCCGCGCGCGGTGACGGCCGTCGCGCCGCGTGCGCCGCGGGTCAGGACGACGAGGTCGGGACCGCGAGCCACCCAGTCGCGCAGCACGTCGACCGCTGGGACGTCCGGGTGGAGGAAGGCCAGGTCGGCCTCGCTCGTCTTGACGATCCCGGCGAGCTGCACGAAGTCGTCGGTCCGACGGACCGCCACTTCCCGCGACACGACGAGGGCTGGCTCGACCTTGGCGTCGAACGTGATGAGGGACCGGCCGTGCGCCTGCTCGACGAGGTCCAGGACCGTGCTCGCGCCCGGCTCGAGGTACGCCGCGAACGACCCGGCATGGACGCACCGGGCGTCGAAGGTCCCGGGGTCGGGCGAGGGCGCCCAGTGGACCCGGAAGTCGCGCGCCGCCGAGCCGTCGATCCGCACGACCGCCCGCTGGACGGACGAGGCGACCGGCCCGAACGACGACCCGGAGAGCTGCACGCCCTCGTCGGTCAGGTACGCCGCGATCTCGTCGCCACGTTCGTCCGGCCCGAGCGCCGTGTGCAGCACGACGTCCCGCCCCAGCCGGGCGAGGCCCACGGCGATGTTCGCGGCGCTCCCGCCCACGCGCTCGCGGATGGTCATGCCGTCGTCGAGGAGGTCCGTCAGGGCCTCGCCGACCACCAGCACGTCATGTGGTCTCATCTGTTCCTCGATCCGGGGGCTCTGGCGTCCCGAGGACCCGGGAGCCTGCTCGAACCGGGCCCCCGGGATGCTCCGTCAAGAGTCACACCTCGCCGTTTCGGCGAGATTTCATCAGGTTGAACACTCAACGACGCCGCGGCGTTCCCGCCGGCCCTGCCTTTCCTGCCTCCCCGGCGGCGACGGTCCGGTGCTGGTCGGACTCCCGCCGCAGCAGATCGGCCACGAGGCCGTCGATGTGCTCGCGGAGCGGTCGGACACCGTCGACGTCCCACTCCGCCGGGTCGGGCAGCGACCACGTCTCGACCCGGTCGTGGGCAGGAAGGTCGAGCCCCGGCTTGAGGGCGATGACGAGGTCCGCCCCGGCGGCGATCTCGGCGGTCAGCCGGCGCGGGACCTCGGCACGGCGGTCGATGCCGATCTCGGCCAGCGACGCGAGGACGGTGGCGCTGACGGCCTCGTCCGGGTCCGTGCCCGCCGACGCGATGACGACGTCGTCGCCCGCACGTGCGGCGGCCAGGCCGGCGGCGAGCTGCGAGCGCCCTGCGTTGTGGACGCAGACGAACAGGATCGTGGTCATGTGAGGTCCCCCTGGAGGTCGCCGCTCCGTCCGTGCAGCACACCGGACCGGAAGCCGAGCACCGGTGCGGTCAACGAGAGGGCGACCGGGCCGGCCGCCGTGCCACAGCATGCCGCCTCCGCGCCGTCGACGGCGGCGTCCGTCGAGCAGACCCCGGTCGCGGGCAGCTCGAGCTGGACCTCGTCGGCCGAGGTGCGGTCGCCGGCGAGCGCCGCCGCGATCGAGCGGACCTGCTCGTAGCCGGTGGCGAGCAGGAACGTCGGCGCGCGGCCGTAGCTCTTCATCCCGACCAGGTAGAACCCCGCATCGGGATGGGCCAGCACGCTCTCGCCGTGCGGCGGGACCGTCCCGCACGAGTGCAGGTTGGGGTCGATGAGCGGCGCGAGCTCCCGGGGTGCCTCGACGACGGGGTCGAGGTCCAGGCGGATCTCGCGCAGCAGGTCGAGGTCGGGCCGGAAGCCCGTGGCGTCCACGATCGCGTGCACGTCGAGCCCGATCGGCACGTCGCGTGCGGTCCCCGAGACGTGCACGGTGTCGCCGTCGGGGGCGAGGCGATCGATCGAGACCCGCGTCAGGAGGGTCAGAGCACCGGCGTCGACCGCGGCGCGCAGGCGGCTGCCGAGCAGACCCCGGGCGGGCAGCGCGTCGTCGGCGCCTCCGCCGAACAGCCGACGGGCCGATCCCCCGCGGATGGCCCAGGTGATGGTCGTCCCGGGTTCGTCGCGCGCGAGGTCGACGAGGGCCAGCAGGCTGTTCGCGGCGGAGTGGCCCATGCCGAGCACGAGGGTGTGCCGGCCGGCGAAGCGTGCACGGTCGGCGCCGCGGACGTCGGGGAGCGGTCCGGTCAGGTAGCTCTGCGCCTCGGCCTCACCGACGGCAGGCAGACCACCGGAGCCGACGGGGTTGCGGTGCCCGTAGGTCCCCGAGGCATCCAGGACTGCTGCCGCGATGACGTCGTTGACAGTGCCGTCGGCGGCGATCGTCCGGACGCGGTACGGGCGCCGCTCGCGGCCGAGGGACTGCGTCCGGTCGGCGCCGTCCCGGGAGACGCCGAGGACCCGCGTGCCGGTGCGGATGTGCGCGGCGATGGGCGTCGTCGTGGCCAACGGGGTCAGGTAGCGCTCGACGAGATCGGCCCCCGTGGGGAGCTCCTCAAGATCGGGGGCGACCCAGCCGGTCGCGTCGAGCAGCCGGCGGGCGGCGCCGTCGATCGCGTACCGCCACGGCGAGAACAGACGGATGTGGCCCCACGACGCGACCGCGGCCCCGACGGAATCGCCCTGCTCCAGGACGAGCGGTTCGAGTCCGCGCTCGCGCAGGTGCGCGGCGGCGGCGAGGCCGACCGGCCCGGCGCCGATGACGACGACGGGCAGGTCGGGGTGCTGGATGGTCATGCGGATCCTTCGGTCGTGGCGGGACTCAGGCGGGGCAGCAGACGGGCGCGGGGCGGGGTGCGGGTCGCGCGGCCTGCACCCAGGAGACGAACCGCGTGAGCCGCGGGCGGGGTGCGCGCTCGGTCCTCGCTGTCGCGCGCTCCTCGGCGACGAGCCGCCGACGCAGCATCGCGTCGAGCTCGCGCTCGCGCTGCTGGTGGACGACGAAGTACAGGTCGGGGTGCATCAGTCCTCCCTGACGGGCTTGCGGGCGCGCACGACGGCGCCGTGCATGCCGTCGGCGACCTGGTGGGTGAAGGTGACGTCCGTGTCGACGAACCCGGCGTCGGCCAGGCCGGAGAGGTACTCGGAGCGGGACAGGGCGCCGGCGATGCAACCGACGTAGGAACCGCGCTCAGCGCGCTGCTCGGGGGTGAGGTGGTCCTCGGCGACGACGTCGGAGATGCCGACCCGGCCCCCGTCGGCGAGCACCCGGAAGACCTCGCCGAGGACGGCGGACTTGTCGGGCGAGAGGTTGACGACGCAGTTCGAGATGACGACGTCGACAGAGCCGTCCGCGAACGGCAGCTCCTCGATGGTGCCCTTGCGGAACTCCACGTTGGTCGCCCCTGCCTTGGCCGCGTTCGCCCGTGCCAGCGCGAGCATCTCGTCGGTCATGTCGACGCCGTACGCGAAGCCGGTCGGTCCGACCCGGCGGGCCGACAGCAGCACGTCGATGCCGCCGCCCGAGCCGAGGTCGAGCACCCGCTCCCCCGGCGCGAGCTCCGCGACCGTGAGGGGGTTGCCGCAGCCGAGCGACGCGGCGACCGCCTCGACGGGGAGGCCCGCGACCTCCGTCGCGTCGTAGAGCGCCTGGCCGAAGCTCTCGTCCGTGGGGCCGCACGACCCGCCGCAACACCCGTCGTTCGTGGTCTGCACCGCCGCCAAGGCGTAGCGCTGGCGGACCTGCTCGCGGACGTCGTCCATGATGTCTCCTCAGATATCGATGCGTGTCGATGTGTACAGGGCCTGACTCTGCACCAGACATCCATGGGTGTCAATATCGACAGCCGTCAATTTCCGCGGCATGATTGCCACATGCCTCTGGACCTGCTGCCCGTCTCGACCCCCGCCGCGTGCTGCACCCCCGCCACGAGCTCGGCGATGAGCGAGCAGGATGCCGTCCAGCTCGCTCGCACGCTCAAGGCCCTCGCGGACCCGGCACGACTGCGGCTGCTGTCCCTCATCGCGGCGCACGACGGCGCGGAGGCCTGCGTCTGCGACCTCATCGAGCCCGTCGGCCTGAGCCAGCCCACCGTCTCGCACCATCTCAAGGTGCTCACCGACGCCGGGCTGATCACCCGGGACAAGCGCGGCGTGTGGGCCTACTTCGCCCTGGTGCCCGGCGCGCTCGAGCAGGTGACCCGCCACCTCGGTACCCACCTGACCAGGAGCGCCGCGTGACCGGGGTGCACATCGGACCCCTGGCCGCCGAGCACTGGGCGGACGTCGAGCGCATCTACGCCGCGGGCATCGCGACCGGGCACGCCACCTTCGAGGTGGCACCGCCGACGTGGGAGGCCTTCGACGCCGGCAAGGTGCGCGAGCACCGGTTCGTCGCGCTCGACGACGACGGCGGGGTCCTCGGCTGGGCCGCCGCGTCGGCGGTGTCCGACCGGTGCGTCTACGCCGGGGTGATCGAGCACTCGGTGTACGTCGACCCGGCAGCGCGCGGTCGCGGCGTCGGCCGGGCGCTGCTCGAGGCGCTGCTCGACTCGGCGGCCGCCGGCGGCGTCTGGACCGTGCAGTCCGGCATCTTCCCGGAGAACTCCGCGAGCATCGCCCTGCACACCGCAGCCGGGTTCCGGGTCGTCGGCACCCGGGAGCGGCTCGGCCGCATGACCTACGGGCCGCTGGCCGGACAGTGGCGAGACGTCGTCCTCATGGAACGACGCCTCGCCACCGACGCCTGACGGGCGTCCGTCAGGCCTCGTCGAGCCGCGTGCGCAGCTCGTCGTCGAGTACCAGGTCGAGCGCGCCCAGCGACTCGTCGAGCTGCGCGACCGTGTGCGCCCCGACGATCGGGATGACCGGTGTCGGACCGCCGAGCAGCCACGCGAGCGCGACCTGGTTCGCCGTGGCGCCCGTCTCGCGCGCGACCTCGTGCAGCACCTCGACCCGGCGTCGGCTGCTCGGGTGGTCGGCGCCGCCGAACAGGGACTTGTCGGCGCGCGTGTACGCCCCCTGGTGCAGCGGTGAGTACGCGGTCACCGCGAGCGGCGGGCGGCCGTCGACGCCCGTGGACGCCGCGTAGTCGAGCAGGTCGCCCGACACCCAGTTGGACCGGAACGGCGTCGGGCTCGGGTACACGTAGCTGCCCTGCTGCTGCACAAGGCCGTACGGCTCGACGCCCAGGCGGGCGGCGGTCTCGCGCGCCTCGACGACCCGCCACGTCGTGACGTTGGAGATCCCGGGCACCCCGATCAGCCCGTCGGCGACGAGCTTGCCGAACGCGCCGACGGTCTCCTCCAGGGCGGTGTCGCGGTCGTCCACGTGCCCGTAGAGGACGTCGAGCCGGTCGACACCCAGGTGGCGCAGGCTCGTGGCGGCCTCGCGGTGGATGGTCTCGGCGGCCAGGCCCTCGAAGTTCGTCGGCGCCGTGTTCGACAGCGGCAGCGCCGGGTCCTTCTTGCCGGCGCCGCACTTGGTCGCGATGCGGACGCGGTCCCGCAGCCCGCGCGACGCCAGCCAGGCGCCGATCACGTCCTCGCTCTCGTGCCCGTGACCGCCCTCGTCCCAGGCGTTGTAGTTGTTCGCCGTGTCGAGGAACGTGCCGCCGGCATCGACGAAGCGGTCGAGGACCTCGAAGGCCGTCTCGCGCGGGGTGTGCGTGCCGAAGTGCATGGTGCCGAGGCACAGGACGCTGACCTCGGTGGAGGTGGGTCCGGAGCCGATGGTGCGCTGCTGCATGGTGTTCTCCTCGTCGATCTGGTGACAGCTCCGACGCTAGGCGGGCAGCGGACCGGGAGTACGGTCCATTCCTGTGGCAGATGACCAGACCAATCGCTGGGTCGGCGACGCGCTCGTCACGATCGAGGGCGGCCAGCCGGTCCACGTGGCGCTCGAGCGGGCACTGCGCGCCGCCGTCCGCGAGGGCCGCCTGCGCCCGGGCGACCCGGTGCCGCCGAGCAGGGCGCTGGCCCGCGACCTGGGCGTCTCGCGCTGGGTGGTCACGCAGGCGTACGGGGCACTCGTGGCCGAGGGTGCCCTGGACGCCCGCACGGGCGCCGGGACGCGCATCGCCTCGACGTCGTGGCCGACGATCACCGCGACCCGGGCGGTCGAGCAGCCCGTCCAGCCGAGGCCTCGGTTCGACCTCGGACCGGGGGTGCCGGACCTGCGCCACCTGCCGCGCGCCGCGTGGGTCGCCGCGGTCCGCACGGCGGTCGCGTCCGCGACACCAGGCGACCTCGTCGCCCCCGATCCCCGCGGCGTGCCCGCCCTGCGGCAGGCGCTCGCGGACAGGCTGGCCGTGACGCGTGCGGTGCTCGTCGACGCGGACGCGGTCGTCGTGACGCACGGCGCGGCGGACGGAATGACGCGCCTGGCGCGGTCGCTGCGTGCCGCCGGCCACCACTCCGTGCTCGTCGAGGACCCGAGCTGGCCGCGGCTGCGCGACGTCGCCGCTGCGGCCGGGTTGCGGCCCGTGCCGGTGCCCGTCGACGAGGACGGCGTGGACACCGACGCGCTCGTCGCCGCGGCCGGGCGCACCGGCGCGCGCGCTGCCCTCGTGACGCCGTCGCACCAGTTCCCCGTCGGCGCCGCGCTCGTGCCCGCGCGTCGCGAAGCGCTCGTGCACTGGGCCCGCTCCGTCGACGGGGTGGTCGTCGAGGACGACTACGACGCCGAGTTCCGCTACGACCGCCGCCCGGTGGCCGCCCTGCGCGCGCTCGCACCCGACCGGGTCGCGCTGCTCGGCTCGCTCAGCAAGACGCTCGCGGCCGGGTTCGGCGTCGGGTGGCTGGTCCCCCCCGACGACGTCCCCGCCGCACGCGCCGGGCTCGACGTTCACACGAGCGCCCCGCCGTCGCTGCACCAGCTCGCCTGCGCGGCCCTGCTCACGGACGGCGGCTACGACCGGCACCTGCGGTCGGCGCGCACCCGGTACCGGCGCCGGCGGGCGGCGCTGCTCGTGGCCCTCGACCGGCACCTGCCCGGGCTGCCCGTGACCGGGCTGGCCGCGGGGCTGCACGTGGTGCTGGGGCTGCCGCCGGGTGTCGACGAGCACCGCGTGGCCCGGCTGGCCGCCCGGCGCGACGTCCGTGCGATGCCGGCGAGCCGCTATCGCATCGACCCGGCGGCGTCGGCTCCGGCGCTCGTCGTCGGGTACGGGAACCTGGTCGACGCGCGGCTGGACGAGGCGGTCACGCGTCTGGCCGCCGCCGTCGCCGAGGCGACCTAGCCGCCGAGCGACGCCCCCTCGACCGCCGCGTTCGGCTGTGGGTCGGGCAGCCGCCGCATCCGGAAGCCGTTCACCACCCCGACCAGGCCGGCGAGCAGCGGGACCAGGAGCGCGATCTGCAGAGCCTGCGGCCGGACCTCGGTGTTGATGCGCAGGATCTCGGCCTGCACGTCGGCCGGCTGGCCCACGAGGGTCTCCTCCAGCGCCGTGTTGCTCATCAGCTCGGCGTCCTCCTCCAGCGCGGTGGCCACCTGGGTCTGTTCCTCGGGCGAGAGGACCGTGCTCGCGTCGGCCTGGGCGGTGAACCCGAGCGACAGCGCCGCGAGCATGACGCCACCGGCGAACGCGAGCCCGAACGACAGGCCGAACGAGCCCGCGGCCGAGTTGACGCCGGCGGCCTCACTGACGCGCTGCTCCGTGATCGGCGACAGCGTGTAGTTGTTCAGCTGCGAGACCAGCAGGCCGAGGCCGGAGCCCACGACGAGCAGCGGGAGCACGAGGTACCAGCCGGACGTCGCGCGCGGGACCACGAGGATCAGCGCGACGATGCCGACGACGACCAGCGAGAAGCCCGCCAGGACGATGCTGGCGGGCCGGCGCCGACCGGAGCGCTTCCCTGCGAGCAGCGCCAGGGCGAACATGCTCAGCGACAGCGGTGCCAGCGAGAGGCCGGCCGCCATCGCGTCGTACTCGAGGACCATCTGCAGGAAGATCGGCAGCGTGATCATGGCGGCGCCGAGCGTGATCTGCTGGAGCGTCTGCTGGGACACGCCGACCCGGAACAGCGGGAGCCGGAACAGGTCGGGGTCGAGCAGCACGGGCTTGCCCTGACGCTTGCGGCGCAGCAGCCACCAGACGAGTGCCGCCAGCGCGATGCCGCCGAGGGCGATCAGCGCACCGACCGCCTCGCCGCCCTCCTGCCACACGAGGATCCCGAGCACGATGCCGCCCATGGCGAGCGCGGACAGTCCCGCGCCGACGAGGTCGATCGAGCGGTCTCCCGTGTACTTGACGTCCTTGACCAGCTTGATGCCGCTGAGCACGACCACGATGATCAGCGCCTCGAGCCCGAAGGCCACCCGCCACGACAGGTAGGTCGTGATGAACCCGCCGAGCAGCGGCCCGACGGCCGCGGCGATCGATGCGGACGCGCCGACCAGCGCGTAGACCTTGACCTGGGCGCCGCCGGTGAAGTTGCCGTGGATCAGCGACTGCATCGACGGCAGCAGGAGCGATGCGCCCAGCCCGCCGATGATCGCCCAGAAGATGATCACCGCCGTGAGGCTCTGCGCCAGCATCATCGCGACCGCGCCGGTCGCGTACGCGAGCAGGCCCAGCACGTACGCGCGCTTGCGCCCGGCGAGGTCACCCACCTTGCTGCCGATGAGGATGAACGCCGCCGACACGAGGGCCTCGAGCGCGATCGCGGACTGGACGCCGCTGACCGTGGTGTCCAGGTCCTCGACGACGGCCGAGATCGAGACGTTCATGAAGGAGGTGTCGACCACCAGGACGAACATCGCCATCGCGAGCAGGACGGCCAGGCGCCGGTCGAGCGGCGGAGCCGGCTCCGCAGGTGTTGTCATCACTTTCGCAGCGTAGGAGCAGAAGGTCCCGACGCGGGTGAAATGCCCCGATCTGGTTGCGGGCGCGCCCCGTCCCCCCGACTACTTGACGGGGACGACGATCTGCTCGCCGTTGACGTCGACGTTCAGCGGCTTCGTCGTCGTCGTGTTCTCGGGCGTGCCGAAGATGGTCGTGTGCGGCACGAGGTCGGCGGTGCAGATGGCGTCGTCGGGGATCGCGACCGTCTCGATCCGCACGGAGTTCCCGCTGTCCGCGTCCTCCACGACGACGATGTCCGACCCGACGACCGGGCAGGTCGAGCTCCCCCAGGTCACCAGGGCCAGACGGTCGCCGTAGTCCAGGTAGACCACGGCGGTCTCACCCTCGGGGACCTCGATCTCCTCGAGCTCCGGCTCGGCCTCCTCGTCGGCGCCCGCGGCGGCCGCGACAGGGACCTGCGGAAGCCCGGAGAAGTCCTCGATCGCGGTGGGGGACGCGCAGCCGGACAGCGACAGTGCACCCAGCACCGCCAGGAGCGCGCCGACGTGCCGAACCCTCAGCCGTTGTTCCATCATTGACCCCCTCGCCCGAGCCGTCGGGCGCGTCGCCCACGCGCCCATAGTGCCGTGACCAGGCGCTCCAGTCACCAACTCGCCGGAGACCAGCCGACACTCAGGCCGAGCGCATCACCCGACGGGGAGCGTGGGGCTCCCCCAGCAGCCGCAGCACCGACGTCCCGTACTCGTCGTGGTGCTCGATGCTCACGGACAGGACGCGGCCGACCTGACGGCTGCGTGCCCAGTCCATGACGTCGTCGACGTCCTCCGCGTCGAGCACGCGCCAGAACTCGCTCTCGCCGCCGCTCGTCCAGAACTCGACGACGTAGACGGGCTCGGTGACCACGGTCGACGAGTAGGGCGTCAGACCACGTTCGACTCGCACGGCAGGCTCCTTCGCGATGGTGGTGGGGTCCATCGTGGTCGGCGCGGATGAACGGCCCATGACTCCCGGGAGGCGGCTCGTCGGCAACCTGTCGCGATCGTTCACGCGCTCGTCACCCGGTGTCCGTTCTGCCGCATCCGACCGACCGGCACGGTGGTAGCACCCACTCGCGACGGAGGCTTCCCCCCATGACGACCACCGACGACCGGGACGCCGTGCGCGGCGTGTCCCGGCGGCTCCTGCTGCCCATGGCCGGTCACACCGCCGGCAAGCGGTCCCCGGTCACCTGCCACCTGAAGTGCGCCGACGCGTGCTTCCACCCGGTGCCGAACACCAGCGACAACGAGTACTTCCGCGACATCGCGAGCGCGAGCCTGACCCGGCGGTCGGTGCTCTGGGGCGCGGTCGCCGCCGGCGGTGCGATCGTCATCGGCGCAGCCGTGGGCGATGCGCAGCCCGCCGCGGCGTGGGGTCGTCCGAAGGGCAAGCTCCCCTTCACGCCGATCGCGCCGGTGGCCGCCTCCGTCGACGCGTTCGTCGTGCCGGACGGCTACACGTGGTCCCCGATCATCCGCTGGGGCGACCCGCTGTTCTCGAAGCGCGACGTCTTCGACCCGAACACGCAGACCGCGCAGCTGCAGGAGCGCCAGTTCGGCTACAACAACGACTACCTGGACATCATCGAGGGGCCGGCCGGGCTGGGCGCCGTCCTCGTCGCCAACCAGGAGTACACGAACGAGAACATCATGTTCCCGCCGGCCACCACGCCGGAGGCCCTCGACGAGCAGCGCCGGATCGCGATCGCCGCGCACGGCATGGCCGTCGTGCAGCTGTACCGCACGCGCAAGGGCAAGCCGTGGACGTACGCCGTGGGTGCACCGCTGAACCGGCGGATCACGGGGAACACCCCCTTCACGTTCAGCGGGCCGGCGGCCGGCTCGGCGCTGCTGACGACGGTGGAGGACCCGACCGGCACGACCGCGCGGGGCACCCTCGGCAACTGCGCGGGCGGGACCACCCCGTGGGGGACGGTGCTGTCCGGCGAGGAGAACTTCAACGGCTACTTCCGCACCGCCGGCACCAGCGCCGCGGACCTGCGCTACGGCCTCGCGGACCGGGCGACCTCCCGCGGCTGGGAGTCCGTCGACCCGCGGTTCGACGCGCGGACGCCCGGCTACGAGAACGAGCCCAACCGGTTCGGGTGGATCGTCGAGGTCGACCCGCTCGACCCGCACACCCCGCCCGTGAAGCACACCGCGCTCGGCCGGTTCAAGCACGAGGGCGCCAACGTCGTCATCGGGCGCACCGGCCGTGCCGTGGCGTACATGGGCGACGACGAGCGGTTCGACTACCTGTACAAGTTCGTCTCGACGGACACCTACCGCCCGGGTGCGAGCCTGCGCGCCCGCCGGCACAACAAGACGCTGCTCACCGCCGGCAGCCTGTACGTCGCCCGGTTCTCCGGCGACTCGCCGGTCGAGGAGATCACCGGGACCGGGGCGCTCCCGTCCGACGGAGCCTTCGACGGCACGGGCCAGTGGATCCCGCTCATGATCGACGGGGTCAGCCAGGTGCCCGGGTTCGGTGCCGACGAGGTCCTGGTCAACGCGCGGCTCGCCGCGGACGCCGTCGGCGCCACGAAGATGGACCGCTGCGAGGACGTCGAGCCGCACCCGAAGACCGGTCGCGTCTACGTCGTCTGCACCAACAACACCGACCGCGGCAAGGTCGGCAAGGAGGGCGCGACCGAGCCGAACCCGCGCAGCGGCAACCGGGACGGTCACGTCATCGAGATCACGGAGGCGGGCGACGACGCCGCGGCGACCACGTTCGGCTGGAGCATCCTCCTGCTCTGCGGCGACCCGGCGACGAACACGTCGACCTACTTCGCGGGCTTCCCGGCCGACCAGGTCTCCCCCATCTCCTGCCCGGACAACGTCACGTTCGACTCGGCGGGGAACATGTGGCTGGCGACCGACGGCGCCCCGAGCGTCATCGGGTACTGCGACGGCCTGTTCAAGGTGCCGCTCGAGGGCCCCGAGCGGGGTCGCGTCCAGCAGTTCCTGTCCGTCCCCGCGGAGTCGGAGACGTGCGGGCCGGTGGTCCGCGACGACGACGGGATGGTCTACGTCGCCGTGCAGCACCCCGGCGAGAACGGCACCTGGGCGCAGCAGCGCTCGTTCTTCCCCGACTACGTGGCGCCGGGCACGCTCGCCGGTGGACGGTGGGGCGGTCCGCGGCCCAGCGTCATCCAGGTCTGGAAGGCCTGACGGCGAGAGAGGCCCCGGCCGCTGCGGCGGTCGGGGCCTTCTCACGCGCTCGACACAGGCCGATGATGGCCGGACGGGTACCGAGGCGCGGAGGCTGTTCGATGATTCCGAGAGAGACGTCCGCGAGCATCGAGCTCCCCGTGGCCAAGGACGACGCGTGGCGGGCGCTGGCGAGTGCCGCGGGGCTCGCCACAGACGGCCCGGACCAGGTGCTGCACTTCGAGCACACGGACGTCGTCCTGGACTCCGTCACGGCCGGTGAGGCCGCCGGCGGTGACGGGCACTGGGAGGGGCTGGACTTCCGGGTGGCCGTGCACCTCGTCCCGATGGGCGCCGACCGGACCCTCGTGCTGTTCACCGCCGAAGCCACCGAGGAGCCGCACGGGGTGCGGTCGACCGCGCACGCGTCGGCGGCGCACCGCCACGCACGGCAGGACCTCGAGGCGATGGCGCTGGCCGTCGGCACGCAGGTCAGCGGATGACAGCGCCGGCCGCCCGGGCGCGAGTCCTGAGCGGCCGGCACCGGCACGTCCCCTGTGGCGTCAGCCCACCGTCGCCGCCGCGATGTCCGGGTTGTCGCTGAACAGCCCGTCCATGCCCGCGTCGACGAACACGCGGATCTCCCCGGCCAGGTCACCGACCGCGATCGGGTCCGCGCTGCTGCGGAACTCGGCGGGCAGGAACTGGTTCTCGCGGCGGAACGTCCACCCGTGCACCTCGAGGCCGGCCTTGTGGGCGTCCCGGATGACCGAGGTGGGCGTGCCGAGCGTCCCGTCGGGGTCCCGCGGGATCATCACGTCCTTGCACAGGCCCACGCCGTCGGCGTACCGGGCGACCTGCCTGAGCCCCTCACGCGTCACGAGGTCCTTGTAGGTGCGCGGGTCACCGGCGGCCACCAGGTCGTACGGCGCGCCCGAGCAGTCGACCAGCTGGGCCAGGTCCACGTTCGTCACGCGGTCGAGCTGGCGCAGGTTGCCCGTCTCGAAGCTCTGGATGATCACCGGCGCACGGCGGTCGTTCAGACCGTTCGCCGTGAGCTGGGCCACCAGCGGCTCCTCGAGCGAGAGGCCGATCGAGTCGAAGTACGTCGGGTGCTTGGTCTCCGGGTAGACCCCGACGGGCCGGCCGTCACAGGTCACCGAGTGGCGGGCGAGGTCCAGCACCTCGTCGAGCGTCGGGACCTCGTAGAGCCCGTCGAACGCGGTGTTCGCCGGCCGGACCGCGGGCAGCCGCTCCTTGGCGCGCAGCGTCTTGAGCTCCGCGAGCGTGAAGTCCTCCGTGAACCAGCCGGTGACGGAACGCCCGTCGATGGTCTTGGTCGCCTTGCGGGCCGCGAAGTCGGCGCGGGCGGCGACGTCCGTCGTCCCGCTGATCTCGTTCTCGTGCCGGGCGACGAGCACGCCGTCCTTCGTCGCGACGAGGTCGGGCTCGATGTAGTCGGCGCACTGCAGGATCGCCGTCTCGTAGGACGCGAGCGTGTGCTCGGGTCGGTAGCCGCTGGCGCCGCGGTGCCCGACGACGGTCACGTCACCGGCTGTGGCAGCCCGGACCCGCCGCAGGTCGACGAGCAGCATCTCCGTGTCGTCCGGCGTGCCCGCGACCCGTGCCGCGTTGCCCGGGTAGTTGTTGTCGTTGGCGAGGAGCAGCCGGCCGTCGCGCAGCTGCACGACCGTCTCGAACGACTGCACCGGCAGGGAGAACGGGTCGTCGGTGCCGTAGCCGTCGCCGGAGCCGAGGTGGTCGGGGTTCGCGATCTTCAGGGCGTCGAGGACCAGCGTCTTGCGCACGTAGCCGTCGGCGTCGACCGAGGAGAGGTCGACCCGGTACACGCGCTTCATCACCGACGCGGGGCCCTGGAAGTCGTCCCGCTCGATGACGAGCAGCTCCCGCTTGCCGGTCAGGAACGCGTCGCCGATGACGTTGGCGTCCTGGTGCGTCTGGTAGGCCCAGGTGCGGCCCGTGTAGGTGCCGGCGATGGTGTCGAACTCGTAGATCGTCCGGCGGCGCTGCTGGGTGTCGTCGACGAACGCGCCCTCGGTGATCGGGTACAGGAACCGACCGTCGCGCGACCCGGCGAGCGCCTCGAACCCGCGGCTCGCGCGCACGTTCGGGGTCTCGCCCGGCTGCAGGTACGGGTTCTGCGGGGACTTCCCGCCGACGAACGGCACGGGCGCCGCGAGCAGCTTCCCGGTGGCGTCGACGTGCAGCAGGAACGGGCCGAACTCCTCGCCGATCCAGAAGCTGCCGTCCTGCGCGGCGACCACCGACTCGACGTCGAAGTCCGCACCCGTCAGCAGGCGGTCGGGGGTGGTCTCGTTGACGATCGGGAAGTCGATCCGGTGGTCCGGGTCGCTCAGGGAGAGGAACTCCCCGACGCCGATCTGACCGGCTCCGCCGCGGGCGGTCTGCCAGTCCGGCGTCACGCGGTAGAGCCGCAGGAGGAAGTCGGCGGAGTTCGCCTTGGTGCCGAAGCCGTTGTCGGGAAGTGCCCAGAAGGCGCCGTCCCCGGCGTCGACCATGCCGGAGAAGCCCGGGATCACCTGGCCTGGGAAGGGACCCTGGCGACCGTTGGCTGCTGTGGCCAGCGCGCCGGACGGCGGTCCGGGGGCCTGGAAGTCCGCGGACAGCGTGGCGCGGGCCACCAGCGTGGGTCGGACGACGTGCTGCGGGCCGCGGTCGCCGCCGCGGTCACCCGCCGTCGCCGGGGTCGGAGCGAGCAGGGCGACGGTCACGGTCGCCGCGAGGACAGAGAGTGCTGCGGTGCGTCTCATGCAGTCCAGGGAACTCCGCCCCGGCGACGCTCGCCAGACAACTCGGACACGTCCGGATGACCAGCCCGTGAACCTCCTGTGGCGCACCGGGAGGCCGTAGCGTGCGAGTCATGCGACTCGGGGTGCTGGACGTCGGATCGAACACCGTCCACCTGCTCGTCGTGGACGCCCACCGCGGCGGGCCGCCGGTCGCGCAGTCGTCGCACCGGTCCGTGCTGCGCCTCATGCGCTACCTCACGCCGTCGGGCGCGATCAGCGCGGAGGGCGTCGACGCCATCGTCACCGCGGTGGCCGACGCCGTCGCCGCCGGGGCGGCCGCCGAGATCGAGGAGCTGCTCCCGTTCGCCACGTCCGCCGTGCGCGAGGCCGCGAACGGTCCCGAGGTGCTCGCCCTCGTCGAGTCGACGACCGGGGTCCGGCTGCAGGTGCTGACCGGGGACGACGAGGCGCGCCTGACGTTCCTCGCGGTCCGGCGCTGGTTCGGCTGGTCGGCGGGCGAGATCCTGCTCGTCGACATCGGCGGTGGCTCGCTCGAGCTCGCCGCCGGCGGCAGCGAGTTCCCCGACGTGGCCGTCTCGCTCCCCCTGGGCGCCGGGCGCTCGACGGTGAACTTCCTGCACGACGACCCGCCCACCGCCGACCAGGTCACCGCGCTCCGGCAGCACGCGCGCGAGCAGCTGCGGGAGGCCCGGTCGCGGTTCGCCGACCGACCCGATCCCGCGCACGTGGTCGGGTCGTCCAAGACGATCCGCTCGCTCGCCCGCCTGGCGGGCTCCCGCGCGGACGGCGTCGGCCCGCAGGACCGCCGGCTGCTGCGGCGCACCGAGCTGGAGGACTGGGTGCCGCGCCTGGCGAAGATCCCCGCCGACGCGCGTCCCGCCCTGCCCGGCATCACCGCGGACCGGACGTTCCAGATCGTCGCGGGCGGCATCGTGCTGGCCGAGACGATGCGGGCCTTCGGGCTCGCCGAGCTCGAGGTGTCGCCGTGGGCGCTGCGCGAGGGTCTGATCCTGCGCTACCTGGACGGACTGGCCTGAGGCGGCGCGTCGTCCCGGCCTCGTCCGCTCGACGACGCGCTGGCTGCCGGTGAGCGGGAGCGCGCCGCGGCAGGTCGTCACCGCTGTCGGTGCCCTCCGCGAGAATGCCGCCATGCCCCAGGACCTCGATGCCGTCCCCTGGCCCGTCCGCACCGCCCGCCTGTCGCTGCGGCCGGCGACCCCCGACGACGCCGACGCCATCTGGAAGGTGCGTCGGCGCCCGGGTGTCGACGACTGGCTGAGCCACGACGTCGGCGAGCGCGACGCCTACGTCGCCCGCCTCCGCGACCCCGACCGCCTCGCCATGACCTTGGTGATCGAGCTCGACGGACGCATCATCGGCGACCTGATGCTGCAGCTCGAGGACTCCTGGTCGCAGCGCGACGTCGAGCGGCCTCGCCAGGCGACCCTGGGCTGGGTGCTCGACCCGGAGCACGGCGGTCAGGGCTACGCCACCGAGGCTGTCGCCGAGCTGCTCCGGATCAGCTTCGAGGACCTCGGCCTGCGACGGGTGCGGGCGGTCTGCTTCGCCGAGAACGAGCCGTCGTGGCGCCTGATGGAGCGGCTCGCCATGCGGCGCGAGGAGCACAGCGTCCGTGACGCTCTGCACCGGTCGCGGGGCTGGGTCGACGGCCTGACGTACGCGCTGCTCGCCGACGAGTGGCGCGGTAGGCCGATCGGGTGACGTCGGCCGGGCGTTTCGTCCGGTTGATCCTGCGGCGCCTGTGACCGCCGCCACAGGGACTCAGGAAGCGTTCCTACACTGCGCCGGTGTCCCGCTCCCGTGCCTGGCCGTCCTTCGTCGCGGCCCTCGTCGTCCTCGCGCTCGGCGCCCTGGTCGCCGTGGGCGTCGGGCAGGCCCTCGGGCTGAGCTACGAGCCCGCCGACACCCCGCCCGCCGCGGTGTCGGCCGTCGACCTCGACCCACTGGTCCCCGCGCCCGCGATCGCCACGATCGACGTGCCCGCCGGCGAGCAGGTGGCGCTCGCGGCCTCGGCCGTCAGCGACGCGCTGACAACCCGCGGGCTGCCCGCGCCGACCGTCGGTGTCGGGACGGGCGACGCCGATCTGACGGTCAGCCTGGTGCCGCCGTTCACCGACTCCGCCGAGGCGTACCGCGTGCGGACGGCCGGCCGGCTCGTCCTGGAGGCGTCGGAGACGGCCGGTGCGGCCGCCGGCCTCTACGCGCTGGCCGACCGGATCCGCTCCGGTGCCGCCCTCCCGGCGGACGGCGCGGCCGTCGAGCCCCGCCTCGGCCTGCGGCTCGTCGACTCGGGCTCGGTGGGCCGCGAGGCCGACCCGGCAGCGTTCGCCACCGGCACCGACTACTCCCTCAACACCGACGTCGTCGCCGGCGCCGTGCTGCCCGAGGCTCCGTGGGTGGACCAGGACGTCGTCGACGAGATCGACGCGCAGTTCCGCCAGCTGGTCCAGCACGCGCTGCGGCACGGGTACAACGGCGTCGTCGTGCCCGGGTTCCTCGAGTACGTGACGTTCAGCGGCGTCGGTGACGGGCACGAGGTCTACCCCGAGGGCGACCCGCACGTGGCCCGGGCGGAGGCGATGGTCGAGGCGTTCGGCCCGGTCTTCGCCTACGCGCAGGACATGGGGATGCACGTCTACCTGCTGACCGACATGCTCGCCGTCTCGCCGCCGCTGGAGGCGTACCTGGAGCGGACGGTCGGCGGTCTCGACGTCGACGACCCCGCGCTGTGGTCGGTCTACCAGGCGGGGCTGTCCGAGCTGTTCGAGAGCATGCCGTTCGTCGACGGGCTCATGGTCCGCGTGGGGGAGGGCGGCGCGGTCTACCAGGCCGGCTGGGACTTCTCGTCGCGGCTGGCGGTCACGTCCCAGTCCTCCGTCCAGGCGATGCTGAATGCGCTGCTGGAGACCGCGAGCGCGCACGACCGCGAGATCATCTTCCGCACGTGGACCGTGGGCGTCGGGGCGGTCGGTGACCTGCACACCAACCCCAAGTCCTACGAGGCCGTGCTGGGCGGGATCGACGACCCGCACCTGATCGTGTCCACCAAGTACACGATGGGTGACTTCTACAGCCACCTCCCGCTCAACCCGACGCTCGAGACCGGGTCGCACCGCCGCATCGTCGAGTTCCAGGCGCGTCGGGAGTTCGAGGGGTTCGGCGCCCTGCCCAACGACCTGGTGGCCGACGAGGCCCAGGCGCTGCAGCAGTTCCTCGCGGCGAACCCGCACGTGGAGGGCGTCTGGAACTGGACCCAGGACGGCGGCCCGCTGCGGGCGGGACCGATGACGCTGTACCTGCGGACCGGGTTCTGGCAGATGTACGACCTGAACACCTACGGCACCGCACGGCTCGCGTGGGACCCCGACCTGGAGCCGTCGCAGGTGACCGGCGACTGGGTGCGGCAGACGCTGTCGTCCGACCCGGCGACGTCCACGGAGATCACCGAGGCGCTCGCGAGGTCGCGCGAGGCGATCACCCGCGGCCTGTACATCCAGCCGTTCGCGGAGCAGACGGTCAAGGCTCTCGGCCTCGAGCCGCCGCCGATGATGTGGATCTTCGAGTGGGACATCGTCACCGGCGACTCCGCGGCCCTCGACAGCATCTACGAGGTCAGCCGCGACGGTCTCGACGTCGCCATCGCCGACGGCGCGGGGGCGGCGGAGGTGTCCGCGGGGATGCGGGAGCAGGTCGCGTCGACCTCCCCCGACACGTGGCACTCCCCCGAGCTCTACCGGTCGTTCGTCGACGCGCTCGACTACGAGACGGACCTGCTGGGCACGCTCGCGGCGTACCGCGAGACGGTGCTCCGGCACGCGGAGTGGCTCGACACAGGCAGCGCCACTGCGCACGACCAGTGGCGTGCCGCGGAGCAGGACTACCGGGCGGCGCGCGCCGCGCACGTGGAGCGGTACTCCGGTGACCTCGACCTGCCCGCGTACCTCTTCACGGCCGCCGACCTGGGCAGCGACCGCGCCGACCGGGATCCCGCGATGGCCTGGGCGGCCCGCGGCCTGCTGCTCGCGGTCGTCGTCGTGCTGGTGCTCGGGTTCACGTCCGCGCGCCTCCCGGGCGCGGCAGCACTGCGAGCGCTGGTCGTCGCGGCCACCCGCCCGTGGCGGCTCGGTGACGTGCCCGCCCCGACCACCCGCGCCGACCGGGTCCTCGTGTGGGCGCTGCCCGCGGTCGTCCTCGTGCTCAGTCGCTGCGTGTACACGTGGTTCGCGGCGCCCGCGCACCTCGTCGCCACGCTCGGCGCCTGGCTCGTGCTCGCCGGAGTGCTGCGCTGGGTGGTGCGCGGCCGGGACCCGTTCCACCTGTGGGCGGCCCTCGGCGGCGTGGTGCTGCTGCGCACGGTGATTCTGCTCGTCGCGCTCGTGGTCCGCGGTCCGGGGCGCTACTGGTTCGGCTTCTGGACCGACCCCGCCGCTCGCACGGCGTACATCACCGTGGCGTTCGCGGCGTTCTGCTGGCTGTTCGTCGTCGTCGCCCTGGTGCTCCGGCGCGCCTACGGGCTGGGCACCACCCGGTCCCTCGGCGCGACGCTCGTGGCCGGCGGGACTGCGCTCGCGGTCGTGGCCGGCGGGGTGGCGGTGATCGGTCTCGAGAGGGCGCTGACCATCTGGAACGACCAGATGGCACTCCTGCCGTGGGGTCTCTCGCGGATCCTCGGCATCACCGTGCACCTGGGCATCCCGCCGTCGTCGGCGGGGGTCCTCGCGGTCGTCGGGATCGTCGTCGCGGCCGTCGGGGTCGCGCTGGCCCTGGCCGGGCGCCGGGCTCCTGACCTGACCGTCGCCGCGACCCGCTTGTAGGGTCGGCGAGGAGCAGCACGGGGCGGACGGAGGGCTCTGCGTGCACAGCGTCGAGGTCTTCCTGCTGGTCGCGGGCGCGGTCGCGGTCACCGCGGTGTGCCGACGGCGCGGGTGGCCGGCTCCCCTGGTCCTCGTCGCCGCCGCGATCGTCGTCTCGGTCGTGCCGGGGATCCCGCGCTTCGAGATCGAGCCGGAGATCCTGCTCGACTTCGTGCTCCCGCCGCTGCTCTACTCCGCGGCGCTGTCGAGCTCCTACCGCGACTTCCGGACGTCGCTGAACTCGATCACCCGGCTCGGCGTCGGGCTCGTGCTGGTCAGCGCAGTGGCCGTCGCGCTGGTGTTCTGGTGGATGGAGCCCGGCGTCCCGTTCCTGGCCGCGCTCGTGCTGGGGGCAGTCGTCGCTCCGCCGGACGCGGTCGCCGCGGCGGCCGTCGGCAAGCGCCTCGGCCTGCCCCGCCGCGTCATGACGCTCCTGTCCGGCGAGAGCCTCATCAACGACGCCACCTCCCTCACGCTCTACAAGGTGGCCCTCGCGGGCGTCGCGACCGGTGCGTGGGCGTTCGCCGAGGGGCTCACCATCTTCGCGCTCGCGGTGGGCGCCGGGGTGGCGGTCGGGCTCGTCATCGCGTTCGTCGTGCACATGGTCCGGCTGCGGCTCGACGATCCGGTGGTCGCCTCCGCGATCGGGCTGCTGACGCCGTTCGCTGCCTACTGGTCCGCGGAGGCGCTGGCCGGCTCGGGCGTGCTGGCGGTCGTCGCGGCGGGCCTGTACCTCGGCCACACCTCCCCGCGGGCGGGCTACGCCACCCGGCTCTACGAGGAGCCGATCTGGTCCACCGTCGACCTGCTGCTCGAGGCGTTCACGTTCGCGCTCATCGGCATGCAGCTCCCGTGGGTGGTGCGCGACGTCATCGCCTCCGACCAGGGGCTCAGGCACGGGATCGCGGTGTCCCTCCTCGTCCTGCTCGTCGCCATCCTGGTGCGCCCGGCCTACATCTTCGTCACCGCACGGTTCGACCACCTGCGCCTGCGCGGCAGCCACCGACCACCCGGGGACTCGCTGTCGCCGCGCGAGTCCGCCGTCGTGTCCTGGGCCGGGATGCGTGGCGTGGTGACCCTCGCCGCCGCGGCCGCCATCCCCCTGACCAGCGCGGGTGAGCCGTTCCCCGAGCGCGCGACGATCCAGCTCGCCGCGTACACCGTGGCCATCGGCACGCTGCTCGTCCAGGGGCTGACCCTGCCGTGGGTCATCCGGCGGCTCGGCGTCGGGTCGGCCGACGAGACCGCACGCGACGCCGCGCAGGAGGCCGCCGTCCGGGTCGCGACGGCCGACGCGGTGCAGGAGGTGCTGGAGCGGCAGCGCGACGACTGGAGCGCGCACCTCGGACCGGAGCGCGCCGACGAGCTCATCGACCGCATGTCCGGGGCCTGGCGTGCCCGCGCGACCGCGGCCGCGGTCATGCTCGACCCGGACTCGGCCGACGAGCTGCTGCCCGACGAGCCCGACGAGCCGACCGGGCTGACCGGCGTGATGCGTCAGGTGAGCACCTCCCAGGTGCCCACCGCCGAGGAGGGGCTGCGCACGCAGCGGCTGCGCCGCGAGATCGTCGCCGCGCAGCGCGAGGTCCTCATGGACCGCCGGGACTCCGGGGAGCTCGACGAGGCCGTGATGCGCCGGATGATGCGCGAGCTCGACCTGGAGGACGAGAGCCTGTCGTCGTCGTGGGTCACCCGCGTGCAGCGGCGCTAGCCACCCTGCGGCGCCCACCTTGGATCGTTAAAAGGCGAAACGTTTTGCCCCTGGTCCCCCACCCACCGTCGTGCAAATGTGAGCGCTCACACGGCTGTTCTCACGGTACCCAGCCGTGCGACCTGCAGCTTCGTGGGCGCCCGATGCCGTCCGTCCGCGAGCTCCCCGGCCGACAGCACACACCGCCGGACCCCCGGGCGGTGCTCCCAGAGAGGTGCTCCATGACCACGACACCACGACGAGGGCGACGCTCCCTCGTCGCCGCATCCCTGAGCCTCGCGGTGGCCGCGGCCGGCCTGGCCGCGGCTCTCCCCGCGGAGGCAGCCGCCAGCACGCTCGGCGCGGCCGCCGCCCAGTCCGGCCGGTACTACGGCACCGCGATCGCCGCGGGAAAGCTGAGCGACTCGACGTACACGACGGTCGCCAACCGTGAGTTCACCATGATCACGGCCGAGAACGAGATGAAGTGGGACGCGACCGAGCCCTCGCAGAACTCCTTCAGCTACAGCCGCGGCGACCAGATCGTGAACTGGGCCCGGAACAACGGCAAGCAGGTCCGCGGCCACGCCCTGCTCTGGCACAACCAGATGCCCGGCTGGGCCCAGAACCTGTCCGGCAGCGCCCTGCGCAACGCCGCCATCAACCACGTCACCAAGGTCGCCACGTACTACAAGGGCAAGATCCACTCCTGGGACGTGGTCAACGAGGCGTTCGCCGACGGAGGCTCGGGCGGCCGTCGTGACTCCGCCCTGCAGCGCACCGGCAACGACTGGATCGAGGCTGCGTTCCGCGCCGCCCGGGCCGCCGACCCCGGCGCCAAGCTCTGCTACAACGACTACAACACCGACGGCATCAACGCGAAGTCCACCGGCATCTACAACATGGTCAAGGACTTCAAGTCCCGTGGCGTCCCCATCGACTGCGTCGGCCTCCAGAGCCACCTGGGCACCACCATCGCGAGCGACTACCAGGCGAACATCCAGCGGTTCGCGGACCTCGGCGTGGACGTGCAGATCACCGAGCTCGACGTCGAGCAGGGCGGCAACCAGGCGAACATCTACCAGACCGTCACCCGGGCGTGCCTGGCCGTGGCCCGCTGCACCGGCATCACCGTGTGGGGCGTGCGGGACAACGACTCGTGGCGCACCGGGGCCAACCCGCTGCTGTTCGACTCCTCGGGCAACAAGAAGGCCGCCTACACCTCGGTCCTGAACGCCCTCAACGCGGCGACGCCGACCCAGAACCCGACGACGCCGAACCCCACTCCCACCACGCCCGACCCGACGCCGACCTCGGGACCCGGCACGGGCTGCTCGGTCAGCTACACCGCGACCTCGTGGAGCACCGGCTTCACCGCCAGCGTCAAGATCACCAACCTGGGGTCGGCGATCAACGGGTGGACGCTCAACTGGGCCTTCCCCGGCAACCAGACCATCACGCAGGCGTGGAGCACGACCGCCACGCAGAGCGGCAACCAGGTCACGGCGAAGAACGTCGGCTACAACCCGCAGATCCCTGCGGGCGGGACCATCGAGTTCGGGTTCAACGGCGCGTACAGCGGCAGCAACCCGTCGCCGACGAGCTTCAGCCTGAACGGGACAGTGTGCAACGGGGGTGTCACACCCACTCCGACCCCGACTCCGACGCCGACCACCAACCCGACCCCGACCGCCACCCCGACCCCGACGCCCACCAGCAACCCGACGTGCTCCCTGCCGTCGAGCTACCGGTGGACCTCCTCCGGCGTCCTGGCCCAGCCGAAGTCGGGCTGGACGTCGCTGAAGGACTTCACGAACGTCGTCTACAACGGCAAGCACATCGTGTACGCGTCGAACGTCGCGAACGGCAACTACGGCTCGATGGCGTTCACCCCGTTCACCAACTGGTCGGACATGGCCAGCGCGAGCCAGAACGCGCTCCCGTCGGGCACGGTCGCACCCACGCTGTTCTACTTCGCGCCCAAGAACATCTGGGTGCTGGCCTACCAGTGGGGTCAGTGGCCGTTCATCTACCGGACCTCGACCGACCCGACGAACGTGAACTCGTGGTCGTCGCCGCAGCCGCTGTTCACGGGCAGCATCTCCGGGTCCGGAACCGGTCCGATCGACCAGACGCTCATCGGTGACGGGCAGAACATGTACCTGTTCTTCGCCGGCGACAACGGGAAGATCTACCGGGCGAGCATGCCGATCGGGAACTTCCCGAGCAGCTTCGGGTCGAGCTACACGACGATCATGAGTGACACCCAGGCCAACCTGTTCGAGGGCGTGGAGGTGTACAAGGTCGCCGGTCAGAACCAGTACCTGATGATCGTCGAGGCGATGGGCTCGGGCGGGCGGTACTTCCGCTCGTTCACGTCCTCCAGCCTCGACGGCACGTGGACGCCGCAGGCCGCCAGCGAGAGCAACCCGTTCGCGGGCAAGGCCAACAGCGGCGCGACGTGGACCAACGACATCAGCCACGGTGACCTGGTCCGGTCCAACCCCGACCAGACCAAGACGATCGACCCCTGCAACCTGCAGCTGCTCTACCAGGGTCGTGACCCCAACGTGAACCCCGACTACAACAACCTGCCCTACCGGCCGGGTCTGCTGACCCTCCAGCGGTAACCAGAACGCTCGCGTACGACGGGCCGGCCCCCACCCGGGGACCGGCCCGTCGTGTGTCCCGAGGACCTTCGGCCCATCACGGGCGCCACCCGCGTTCCGTAACGTCGAGGTCAGCGGGTCGAAGGGGGCCCGGAAGCCTCGACAGGGAGATGAACGGTGACCTCCAGCAGGACCGTCAGCACGACCGTCAGCACGACAGGCAGCGACATCGACACAGCGATCGACCAGCTCGTGGCCCAGGCCTCGAAGGCGTTGGACGAGTACGCGCGATTCACGCAGGAGGACGTCGACCACCTGGTCAAGAAGGCGTCTGTCGCCGCGCTGGACAAGCACGGAGAGCTCGCTCTCCTCGCCGTGAACGAGACCGGCCGAGGCGTGTTCGAGGACAAGGCCGTGAAGAACATCTTCGCGTGCGAGCACGTCACCAACTCGATGGCGAACCTCAAGTCGGTCGGGATCATCTCCCGCGACGACCTCACCGGCATCACCGAGATCGCCGAGCCCGTCGGTGTCATCTGCGGCGTCACCCCGGTGACCAACCCGACCTCCACGACCATCTTCAAGTCGCTCATCGCGCTGAAGACCCGCAACCCGATCGTGTTCGCCTTCCACCCGAGCGCGCAGGCGTCCTCCGTCGCCGCCGCCCGCGTGGTCCGCGACGCCGCCGTGGCCGCCGGGGCCCCCGAGCACTGCATCCAGTGGGTCGAGACGCCGTCGATCGGCGCGACCACCGCGCTGATGCACCACCCGGGCATCGCGCTCATCCTGGCCACCGGCGGCAACGCGATGGTCCGGGCCGCGTACTCGTGCGGGAAGCCGGCCCTCGGCGTCGGCGCGGGGAACGTGCCCGCCTACATCGAGAAGACCGCGAAGCTGAAGCGGGCCGTGAACGACGTCGTGCTCTCGAAGGCGTTCGACAACGGCATGGTCTGCGCGTCGGAGCAGGCCGTGATCATCGACGACGTCATCTACGACGCCGCGCTCGCGGAGTTCGCCGTCCTGCACGCCTACCGGGCGAACACCAAGGAGAAGGCGCTGCTGGAGTCGTTCATCTTCGGGGTCAAGGCCAACGGCAAGAACTGCGGCGAGGCCAAGCTGAACGCGTCGGTCGTCGGTCAGACGCCGCAGTGGATCGCGCAGCAGGCCGGCTTCACCGTCCCCGAGGACACCTCGATCATCCTGGTCGAGGTCAGCGGCGTCGGCCCCCAGGAGCCCCTGACGCGCGAGAAGCTGGCCCCGGTGCTGGCCGTCCTGCGCGCCGAGTCCACGGAGCACGGCATCCAGCTGGCCGAGAAGATGGTCGAGTTCGACGGCCTCGGCCACTCCGCCGCGATCCACACCCAGGACGACGCGCTGACCGAGGAGTTCGGCAGCCGGGTCAAGGCCGTGCGGGTCATCGCCAACGCGCCCTCGTCGCTCGGCGGGATCGGCGACATCTACAACGCGTTCATCCCGTCCCTGACGCTCGGTTGCGGCTCCTACGGCCACAACTCGGTGTCCAACAACGTCTCGGCGGTCAACCTGGTGAACATCAAGCGGATCGGCCGTCGCAACAACAACCTGCAGTGGTTCAAGGTGCCGGCCAAGACGTACTTCGAGCCGAACGCCATCCGGTACCTCGCGGACATGCCCGACGTCGAGCGCGTGACCATCGTGACCGACGCGACCATGACGACCCTCGGGTTCGTCGACAAGATCATCGACGTCCTGAACCGTCGGTCGACCAAGGTCGCCCTGCAGATCATCGACCAGGTCGAGCCCGAGCCGTCGGTGCAGACCGTGCAGGCCGGGGCCGCGCAGATGCGCCACTTCCGGCCCGACACGATCATCGCGCTCGGCGGTGGCTCGCCGATGGATGCCGCCAAGGTCATGTGGCTCCTGTACGAGCACCCGGAGATCCACTTCTCCGACCTCAAGCAGAAGTTCTTCGACGTCCGCAAGCGCGCGTTCAAGTTCCCCGTGCTGGGCGAGCTCGCGCAGCTGGTGTGCATCCCGACCACCTCGGGCACCGGTGCGGAGGTGACGCCGTTCGCGGTGATCAGCGACCCGTCCACCGGGAAGAAGTACCCGCTGGCCGACTACGCGCTGACCCCGTCGGTCGCCATCATCGACCCGGTCCTGACGTCGAAGATGCCGCCGTCGCTCGC
This sequence comes from Cellulomonas humilata, assembly GCF_030814415.1. GTDB lineage: Bacteria > Actinomycetota > Actinomycetes > Actinomycetales > Cellulomonadaceae > Cellulomonas > Cellulomonas humilata_A. Next base: position 109,670 of record NZ_JAUSVB010000001.1, read on the forward strand.
GGCCGACTCCGGCTTCGACGCCCTCACGCACGCCACCGAGGCGTACGTCAGCGTCTACGCCAACGACTTCACCGACGGCATGGCGATGCAGGCCGTGCGCCTGATCTTCGAGAACCTGGCGACGTCGGTGAACGGCGACCCGGACGACCCGGCCACCCAGGACGCCCGCGAGACCATGCACAACGCCGGCACCATCGCCGGCATGGCGTTCGGCAACTCGTTCCTCGGCATCGTGCACGCCATGGCCCACGTCGTCGGCTCCACGTACCACCTGGTGCACGGCCGCACGAACGCGACCCTGCTGCCGCACGTGATCCGCTACAACGGCACGGTCCCGACCAAGCTGACGAGCTGGCCCAAGTACGAGCACTACGTCGCACCCGAGCGGTTCCAGCAGCTCGCCGCGATGCTCGGACTCCCCGCGTCGACCCCTGCGGAGGGCGTCGAGTCGTACGCGCTGGCCGTCGAGTCGCTGCGGGCCAAGGTCGGCATCCCCGCGTCGTTCCACGCGCAGGGTGTCGACGAGCACGAGTTCCTCGCCCGGCTCGACGAGGTCGCGATGGGTGCCTATGAGGACCAGTGCGCCCCCGCCAACCCTCGGATGCCGATGATCGAGGACATGAAGGACCTGATGACCGCGGCCTACTACGGCACGTCGCTGACAGACGTCCGCAGCCGCCGCAGCGAGCAGCTCGCGACCGACCGGGTCCCCTCCCCCGCGTCCTAGCCGCTCGCCCCCGACGCCCCGCCGTGCACCAGCCGGCGGGGCGTCGGCATGTCGTCGCTAGGCGAGTCGGCCGCTACGCGGGCAGACTGTGGGACCACCCCGCACCCACCCCGACCCCCGGAGGACGCCATGCCCGCCCCGACGAGCCCGATCCGCCCGCGACTCGCCCGCGCCGGCGCCCCTGTCGTCGCCGCACTCCTCGCGCTCGGCCTCGCCGCGTGCTCCGACGGAGACATCGACGACGCCGCACAGCAGGCCAAGGACGCCGCGAGCGAGGCCCGCAGCGCGATCGACAACCTCAAGGCGCAGGTCGAGGACGCCAAGGCCGAGGCCGACGCCGCCCAGCAGAGGATCGACGACGCCAAGGCGCAGCTCGAGTCGCTCGACGACTCCGCCAAGGCGCAGGCCGAGGAGGCCGTCACGGCCGCGCAGGCCTCCGTCACCGACGCCCAGGCGGCGCTCGAGCAGGCCGAGGCCGAGGGCACCGCCGCGTCGCAGCAGGCGCTGGCCGACGCCGAGGCCCAGGTCGCCGACGCCAGGGCGGAGCTCGACGCCGCCAAGGCGAACGCCGCCGGCGAGGCCGCCGACTCCCTCGACCAGCTCGCGCAGCAGCTCACGACGCTCGGCGACAAGCTCGAGACCGCTGCCGGAAGCTGAAGCTGCGCGGCCACGCGCAGGGGACAGCACGGATCGCCGCCCATCTGTGCCCGGACGGCGATCCGTTGCGTGGTGTTCGGGTGAATTCCACGCTCATCGGCGCGGGATGTTGTACCTGAGCGATCCCGTGCCGATCTTCAGAGCATGGCCGAACGACAGGCGCAGCGGGTTCTGCGGCGACACCACGTGGAGTGGTGGATCGTCGGAGCCTGGGCGTCCCTCGCACTCGTCGTGGTCGCAGGCTTGACCGCCGCGGCCGGACTGGTGGTCTGAGCGCACCTGCGCTCCCGACCCGTCGCCGACGGGTCGCCCTCGGCACCCCTTAGCCTCGTCGCATGACCCCACCTCGCTGGCAGGACGTCGCCCGCGCGACCGGGCTGATGGGCGACGACGACGTCCCCCGGGCCACCGTGTTCGCCGAGATGTCGGCGCTCGCCGCCCGCACGGGTGCGGTGAACCTCGGGCAGGGGTTCCCCGACGTCGACGGCCCCGCCTCGGTCGCGCAGGCCGCCGCGGACGCGATCGCGGCCGGCGCCAACCAGTACCCGCCCGGCCCGGGGATCCCGGCGCTGCGTTCAGCGATCGCCGAGCACCAGGCGTCGCACTACGGGCTGCGCTGGGACCCCGACCGGGAGGTGCTGGTCACCGCCGGCGCGACGGAGGCCCTCGCGGCCACCGTGCTCGCGCTCGCCGGCCCCGGTGACGAGGTGCTGACGCTCGAACCCTTCTACGACTCCTACGCGGCCGTCGTCGCGCTCGCTGGCGCCACCCACACGACCGCGCCGCTGGTCGCGACCGCCGAGGGCTTCCGCCTGGACCTGGACGCCCTCGCCGCCGCGTTCACCCCGCGGACCCGGCTGGTCCTGGTGAACACCCCGCACAACCCCACCGGGACGGTGCTGACCCGCGACGAGCTCGCCGCGATCGCCCGGCTCGCCGTCGAGCACGACGCGCTCGTCGTCACCGACGAGGTGTACGAGCACCTGGTGCTCGACGGGTCGGGAGCCACCCACGTGCCCATCGCGACCCTGCCCGGGATGGCGGAGCGGACGCTGACCATCTCCTCGGCCGGCAAGACCTTCTCGTTCACCGGCTGGAAGATCGGCTGGGTCACCGGACCGGAGCCGCTGGTCACCGCCGTCCGCACCGTCAAGCAGTTCCTCACCTACGTCAACGGCGCACCGTTCCAGCCGGCGGTCGCGTTCGCGCTGCGGGACCCCGACGTCGCCGCCTGGGTGGTCGAGCTCGCGCACTCGCTGTCGCGGCGTCGGGACCTGCTGTGCGCGGGCCTCGAGGACGCGGGCTTCACCGTCGTCCGGCCGCAGGGCACCTACTTCGTGCTCGCCGACGCCGCGCCCCTCGGGTACGCCGACGGCGCAGCCCTGTGCCGGGACCTGCCGGGGCTGGCCGGGGTGGTCGGCGTACCCGTCACCGCCTTCACGCACGCGGGCTCCGACGTCGACCGCGCGCTGCGGTCCTGGGTGCGGTTCACGTTCGTCAAGCGCGACGAGGTGCTGACGCAGGCCGTCGCCGGTCTGCACCGGCTCCACCGGGGCTGACTGCGGTCAGTCCCGACGGAGCCGGCGGCGCCCGAGCGACAGCGCCACACCCGCGCCCACCAGCGAGAACGCGAGAAGGAGGGCCGACACGGGGTCGGCGCCGGTGGTCGCGAGGCCCGCCGACCCACCGGAACGGATCGTCACGGTCACCGACAGGCTGGTCGGTCGCCGCACGGTCGGCGTCGTCGAGGCCACCGGCGTCGCGACCGTCAGGATCGGGGGCGCGCTCAGCTGCGACAGCGGCGGGTAGGTGACCGTCAGGATCGCGGTCACCGTCTGCCCGGCGCTGTTGGTCACCTGGTAGCCCAGGTGGGCGTCCCCGTGGAAGCCCGCGACCGGCGCGAACCGGACCTGGCCCGGCTCGACCGTCCAGGTCCCCTGGCCCGGCACCGTCACGGCGGAGACCGGCAGACCGCTGACGGGGTCGGTCAGCCGGACCGACGTGAGGTCCCAGCCCAGGTGGTCGCCCGGGGTGTCGTTCGTGAGCTCGCTCAGCCTCACCGGCTGCCCCGGCACACCGGTCGCGGCGTCGTCGGCGGCCGCCGCCAACCGGGTCGGCGGGGTCACGTGGATCGTCACGGTGGCGTCCGTGGTCTGCCCGGACCCGTCGGTCGCGGTGTACGTGAAGGTGTCCGTGCCGCCCCAGCCGGCGGGTGGCGTGTACGCCCAGCTGCCGTCCGGCCCGACCGTGACCGTGCCGTGCGCGGGAGCTCCGACGTGGGTCACCGTGAGGGCCGACCCGGCGTCGTTGGCCAGCAGCCCGGGCAGCGTCCCCGAGGCGGTGGTGTTGGCCGGCACCGTGCCCAGGTCGTCGTCGGCGGCGGCGGGCGTCACGACGATGGTCACCGTGGCCTCGTCGGAGAGCGCACCGTCCGACGCCGCGTACGTGAAGGTGTCGGTGCCGGAGAAGCCGGGGTCGGGCGTGTAGACGAGCGCGCCGGACGGGTCCAGCGTCACCGAGCCGTGCGCCGGGTCCGACGCCGAGCCCGCGGTCAGGTGGCTGCCGAGGTCGTTGCCCAGGACGCCCGGCGCGGCGACCGTGCGGGGCGTGTTCACCGGGGTCGTCCAGGTGTCGTCGACGGCGGTCGGCGTGACGGTGAGGTGCACGGTGGCGACGTCGGTCCGCCCCTGGTCGTCGGTGACGACGTAGTCGAACTGGTCGGGGCCCGTGTAGCCGGCCGTCGGCGTGTAGGTGAACGAGCCGTCCGCGTTCGACGTCACGGTGCCGTGCGCCGTGGCCGTGGAGCTCGGCACGGTGAGCTCGCCGTCCGGGTCGTCGGTCACGTCGTTGGTCAGCACGCCCGGGGCGGGCACCACGAGCGGCGTGCCGACCGGGGTCGTGTAGGCGTCGTCCTGTCCGGCGAGGTTCGGGAGCACGTCGAGCCACGTCTCCGTCTGCTGGGACGGGAAGTAGGTCCACAGGTCGAGGCCCTTGGCGTCCCCGAGCGTGCCGCCCGTCGCCGGGCAGTGCTGGTTGGCGTTCAGGCCACCGCCGTCGCCGAACTTCCGCGCGTCCGTCGTGCTGTCGACGCCGCCCTGCGGGTCGGCGAACAGTCCTGCGGGCATCAGGCCCGCGAACGCCGGGCACAGGGTGCCGGACGTGAGGCTGCCGACCCGCGTCCCGGCGCTGGTCACGTAGGTGCGGTCGTCGAAGAACACGCGCGTGCAGTTGGTGCCGGTGCTCGCCGCGCCCGTGAACGGGCAGACGCCGTTCGGCGGGTTGAGCAGCGTGATGCTCGGGCCGCCCTGCGTCGAGCTCTCCACGTCGAGCATCGGGGCGTGGTACTCACCGGCGCGCAGCACCGCGCGCACCGCGTACCCGTCCTTGACGGGGAGCGCGACGCCGGTGTTGTCGTTGCCGTCCCACGCCACGGTGAACGTCCCGGCAGGCACCAGCCCGCGCAGCGCGCGGTTTCCGGGCAGCCCCGGGTCGAAGTCGACGCCGTCGCGCGAGATGACGATCTCGTAGGTGCCCCCGGACCCCGCGTCCAGCGAGAACGTCCCGCCCTGCCCGACGAAGCTGCCGTGCGCCGTCGCGCGACCGGTGAAGTCGACCGCGCTCAGGGTCGGCGGCACCGGGGTGGCGGGGATGCCCAGCGCTGCCAGGGTCTGCGTCGCCAGCGGCTCGAACGACAACGGGTACTCCGGCGGGGCCAGGTGCACCCCGCCCACCAGCGACGGGAGCGTCTGCGGGTTGGTGCCCGTGCCGACGACGTCGTGGTTCAGCGGCGTCGTCCCGTCGGCGTCGAAGAAGCCCGCGCGGTTGCCGTAGAAGACGAAGCCGTTCGGGTCGAAGCCGCGGGTGTCGACGGAGTAGCGGTAGCCGTCCAGGGTGTTGAGGAACAGGCGCATCGTGACCGGTCGCGGGTTGCCGCCCGTGAAGCCCGCGAGCACGTACGTGAAGGTCCGCCCGGGCAGGTCGACGACCGACGCCGGGTCGTCGCCGTCGCGGACGGTGATGTCCCAGGCGTTGATCGACGACCCTGCCGCAGCCAGGAAGCCGCTGGCCGGGGCGAGGTCCTGGTCCGGGCTGCCGTCGGCGGCGTTGCCCGTCCCCGCGGCTCCGTAGAACGCCACGCGGTACAGGCCGGGCACAGGAGCGGTGTAGACGCAGGGGACGTAGCCCGTCAGGTTCTGCGTGCCGTCGACCGACTGCGCACCGGCGAGCTCCTGGGTGCGCGTGGTGAGGGTGCCGACGAGGCTCGACGCGTCGGGTCGGTGCGCCGCGCAGCTGAACCCGTTGGTGCCGTCCACCACGGCCGGCAGCGTCGCCGCCTCGGTGTCCGTGACCACCCCGGGGTTCCAGATGGCGACGTCCGCGCTGCCGGACCCGATCGACGACGACCCCGTGAGGATCTGGTCGCCCGCGTCCGCGTACACGGTGAACAGCGTCCGGCGCTGGATCTGGGTGTCCCCCGCCGGCCCGTACGCGTTGGTGCGCCACTCGAGCGCCGCACGGCACGGGTGGGTGGCGTCGCAGGCGGCGTCCGACCCGCCCACCTGCGGGAACAGGTCGGCGCTTCCCGACGCGACCGCGGGCACCGCCGCTCCGCCGAGCGCGAGCACGCCGACGAGCAGGCTGAGCACCAGGCGACGCAGCATCGCGGGGTCGGTCCTTCCATGGCCGCGCCCGCCCCGGGTTCTCGAGGCGCGCGACGGGCACGCTAGGCACAACGGCGCCCCCGCGGCAGGGCCGGACGTGTCAGACCACCCAGAGGGTGCATCTCACCCTGCGACTTGTCCGGTGGCGGGCGAAACGCCTGATCAGCGCGTCACCCGAACGGGTCGGCGCGCCGGAGCCCGTCCGCGCGGGCGTCCCTCAGACGGCCCAGGCGCCGTCGCGGCGGTACGCGGGCGTGGCCAGCGCCAGCACCAGCAGGCCCGCCATGGACGCGCCGACCATCACGGCCGCCATCGCGACCGCGTCGCCGCCCAGCAGTCCTGACAGCGGGCTCACGAGCCCTGCGACACCGGCCTGCAGGGACCCGATGACCGCGGCGGCGGTCCCCGCGATCTCCCCGTGCCGGGTGAGCGCCAGCGCCGACGCGTTCGGCGGGACGAAGTTGACGAGCGCGAGGATCAGCCACAGCACCACGAGCAGCGCGATCAGCCCACCCCAGCCGGTCACCGCGAGGGCCAGCAGGACACCGGTGAGGCCGAGCGAGACCGGCAGCACCACGCGCACGATCCGGATCGGTGCGACCCGCCGCACCAGGGAAGCGTTCACCTGGGCACCCAGCACCAGACCGATGCCGTTGACCGCGAAGAGCAGGGAGAACTCGGTCGCCGACAGCCCGTAGCCCTCGCGGAGCACGAACGGCGACGCGACCACGTAGCTCATCAGTACGGCCATGCCGAGCCCGGGCAGGATGGCGAGCGCGACGAAGTGCCGGTCCCGGAGCAGCGAGCGGTAGCCGGACACCGCGGTGCGCAGGCCACCCTGCCGGCGCCGCGCGGGCGGCAGCGTCTCCGGGAGCCGACGCCAGACGACGACCCACAGCACGGCACCGAAGACCGCGAGCGCGACGAACACCGACCGCCACCCCCACTGCCCGGCGATGACCCCGCCCAGCGACGGTGCGAACAGGGGCGCGACGCCGATGACGAGCATGAGCCGGGACATGAGCCGCGATGCGTCGGCGCCGACGAACCGGTCGCGGATGATCGCCATCGCCACGACCGTGGCCGACGCGTTGAAGAAGCCCTGGACGGTGCGCAGCCCGATCAGCGGCAAGATGGCGGGTGCGATCGCGCACAGCAGCGACGTGATGACGTGCAGGACGACACCGATCAGCACCGGCTTGCGTCGGCCGAACCGGTCCGACAGCGGCCCGATGACCAGCTGCCCCACGGCGCCGCCGATGAGCATCGCCGTCATCGTCAGCTGCGCCGCCGTGGCTGACGTGTTCAGGTCACGCGCCACGTCCGGCAGCGACGGCAGGTACATGTCCGTGGACACGGCCGGCAGGGCGCACATCAGCCCCAGCATCAGGATGTACTTGGCGTTCGGACGGAACTGCGCGGTGGCCGCGGAGTCGACGGCCGGACCGACCCCGGGGGCCACGACAGCGGCGACGGGCTCGTGGCTGGTCGCGGCGGAGGGGGTGGTGGTGCGCAAGCTCATTGGACCGATTCTCCCACAAACAACGAATCGATTCGATCCGAGCGGGGTGTGATGTCACCGGCACCTGGCAGGCTTGGCCCCATGTGTGGTCGATATGCCTCCTTCCGCGAGGACCAGGCGCTGGCCGACGAGTTCGCCATCGCGACAATCGCCGACGACGTCCGGCTGCTGGGCCCGTCCTGGAACGTCGCGCCCACCGACGGCGTCCGCATGGTCGTCGAGCGCGCGGACAAGGAGACCGGGGAGATCACCCGGCAGCTGCGCGTCGCCCGCTGGGGCCTGGTGCCGTCGTGGGCGAAGGACATCTCCGTGGGCAGCCGGATGATCAACGCCCGCGTGGAGTCGCTCGAGGAGAAGTCGGCGTTCGCCCGTCCGTTCGCCGTCCGCCGCGCCCTGCTGCCCGCCGACGGCTACTACGAGTGGAAGAAGGCTGCACCCGGCGGGCCCGGGCCCGCAGGCAAGCGCAAGCAGCCGTTCTACCTGCACCCCGCCGACGGCGACCTCGTCGCGCTCGCGGGCCTGTACGAGTTCTGGAAGGACCCCACCAAGGCCGACGACGACCCCGCGCGGTGGGTGGTCAGCGCCACCGTCATCACCCGGCCGGCCTCCGACGAGCTCGCCCACATCCACGACCGCCAGCCCTTGATGCTGCGGTCCGACGCCTGGTCGGCCTGGCTCGACCCGGCCGTCGGCGCCGACGGCGCCCGCGAGCTGCTGGAGACGCCCGGGCCGGACATCGTCGCCACCCCGGTCTCGACGGCCGTCAACACCGTCGCCAACAACGGCCCGTCCCTGGTGGACGAGGTCGAACCGGAGGCGGACCCCGCGTAGGTCGGCGTCGCGGCGACCGCGCACTGTCGCGCCCAACCCGCGATCTAGGGACGGGTCAGGCCCCGGCAGCCTTCAACCGCACCGGCGCCACGGACCCGATCCCGGCGAGCCGCCGCGCAGGCCGGGGCTCGAGCACGAACCGCGGATCGGCGGACAGCACCGCGGCGGTCGCCTCGTCGACGAGCACGGTGCTGGGATCGGCGATGTCGGTGAGCCGAGCGGCCAGGTTCACGTCGGGCCCGAAGACGTCGCCGAACCGCGACAGCACCCGCCCCCACACGAGCCCGACCCGCACGGGAGTCACGCCACGCGCACCCTCGAAGAGCCCACCGGTCGTGGTCTCGCGGTCGACGTCGAGCTCCTTGCCGAGCGTGTCGGCCAGGTCGAGGGCGATCAGGGCACCGGTGGCGGCGCTGTCGGCGACGAACAGGATCGCGTCGCCGATCGTCTTCACGACACGGCCCCCGTTGGCGGAGACGATGTCGCGCGCTGCGGCCTCGAAGCGCTGGACGAACTGGGAGAGGTCGGTGGAGCCGAGCCCGGCGGTGCGGCGGGTGAAGGAGACCATGTCGGCGAACCCGACGGCGCGTGCCAGCGGCAGCACGGAGCGGTCGGGACCGGGGTCGCGGAGCTGGCCGAACTCGGCGGCGTAGCGGCCCGCGATCGCGGCGAGCTGTCGCCGGTAGGAGTGCACCAGCTGCGCCTCGAGGACGGGCGCCAGGGACGCGAGCCGGTCGAGCACGAGCAGCCGCGCGGAGGTGTCGTCGAGCTCGTACCGGCCGGCCATGTCCTCGACGAGGGCCTCGACCTGCCACAGGGCCAGGCGGTCCGAGGTGTGCCCCAGGGCACGGGTCACGGTGATGACGGTGCGCAGGTCCAGCCCGTGCTCGCGGACCAGGGCGGCGGCGCGGTCGATGGCCTCGGCGTCGCGCTCGGTGTAGACCGGCTCGTCCGGGTCGGCGTGCGGCAGGCCCATCGTGGTCCAGAAGCCGCGCACGACGTCGATGTCGATGCCGGCGCGCTGGGCCAGGTCGTGCGCGCTGAGGGTGCGGGGGCCGCCGAGCAGCTCGGCGTCCAGCTCCCCGACCGTCGACTCGAGGAAGTCGAGGTCCTGCGATCGATCGTCCGGCACGGGACGAGGGTAGTTCACCCGGCGGAGCGGACGTGGCGTACGTCACCCGCGAGAACGCGGTGGGGCACGCCGTCGTCGTCGACGACCACGAGGGCTCCGTCGTCGTCGAGCCGCGCGGCGACGCCGCTCACGGACCCGTCGCCCGGCAGCTCCACGCGCACCCGGGTGCCGAGGGTGCTGCACACGGCGGCGACCTCGCCGGCCAGGCCGGAGCCGGCGGCGTCCCCGCCGGAGTCCCGCCACCGCTGGGCGACCTCGAGCTGCGCCGCGACGAGGGCGACGAGCATCCCCTCCCGGTCCACGTGCTGCGCCCCCGCGAGCGCGAGGGACGTCGCACTCTCCACGGGAAGCTCGTCGGCCCCCTGCAGGACGTTGATCCCGATCCCGATGACGACCGCGGGCGGCTGCCCGGCCGGCAGCGCGACGACCTCCGTGAGGATCCCGCCGACCTTGCGCGCCTCTCCCCAGCCCTCGACCTCGGTGTCGGCGGGCACCAGGAGGTCGTTGGGCCACTTCAGCGTGGCGGCGACGCCCGCCGTGGCCCGCAGCGCGTTGACGGCGCCGAGGCCGGCAAGCAGCGAGATCCAGCCGAAGGACGAGGCGGGGACGGGCGGGTGCACGACGAAGCTGCAGGTCAACGACGTCCCAGGAGGCGTCTCCCACGTGCGGCCGGCGCGGCCGCGACCGCCGGTCTGGTGCTCCGCGACGAGCACGCTCGCGTCCGGCCAGGAGGTCGGGTCGGCACGCAGCGCGTCGGCGAGGTCGGTGTTGGTGGACGCGGTGACGTCGACCACCTCGACCCGGGTCAGCGGACCGGCGGGAGCAAGCAGGAGGTCGCGGAGCTCGGCGACGCGAAGGAGGGGCACGACGAACATGATGGCCCGCCTTGTGGGAACCCGACACCCCGACGCGGGCAACACCGTGATCCGCCTGCACGTGCATGGAGGGCTCCGACAACTAGCCTCGGTCGAGTGACTGACACGCAGCAGCCCGTCGAGACGGCCCCGCGCACCACGGCCGCCAAGCTGGCCGACCTCGCAGAACGGTACGAGGCGGCCGCCGCCGCGGAGCAGGGAGCCGTCGACAAGCAGCACGCGCGCGGCAAGCGGTCCGCCCGCGAGCGCATCGAGCAGCTCCTGGACCCGGGCTCGTTCACCGAGCTCGACGCGTTCGTCCGGCACCGCTCGACCAACTTCGGCCTCGACAAGAAGCGCGTGCCCGGCGACGGCGTCGTCGTCGGGCACGGCACGGTCGACGGCCGCCCGGTGTGCATCTACTCGCAGGACTTCACGGTCTTCGGCGGCAGCCTGGGTGAGGTGCACGGCCAGAAGATCACCAAGGTGATGGACCTGGCGCTGCGCACGGGCGTCCCGCTGATCGGGATCAGCGACGGCGGCGGCGCCCGGATCCAGGAGGGCGTGGCGGGCCTGACGCAGTTCGCGGAGATCTTCCGTCGCAACGTCGCCGCGTCCGGGGTGATCCCGCAGATCAGCCTGATCCTGGGCCCGTCGGCGGGTGGCGCGGTGTACTCCCCGGCGCTGACGGACTTCATCGTCATGGCCGACGGCACGTCGAACATGTTCATCACGGGTCCCGACGTCATCCGCGCGGTCACCGGCGAGGACGTCGGGTTCGAGGAGCTGGGTGGGGCGACGACGCACAACACGCGCTCCGGCGTCGCGCACTACATGGCGTCCGACGAGGACGACGCGCTCGACTACGTGCGCTCCCTGCTCATCTACCTCCCGCAGAACAACCTCACGGACCCGCTGACGTTCGACCACGAGGCCGACCTGGAGGTCGGCGAGGTCGACGAGGAGCTCGACTCGCTGCTGCCCGACTCGGACAACCAGCCGTACGACATGCGGACCGTCCTGGAGCACGTGCTGGACGACGGGGTCCTGCTGGAGGTCCAGCCGCTGTACGCGAAGAACGTGCTGATCGGCTTCGGGCACGTGGAGGGGCACCCCGTCGGGATCGTCGCCAACCAGCCACTGCAGATGGCGGGCACGCTCGACATCAACGCCGCCGAGAAGGCCGCGCGCTTCGTGCGGACGTGCGACGCGTTCAACATCCCGGTGCTCACGTTCGTCGACGTCCCCGGCTTCCTGCCGGGCACGGACCAGGAGTGGAACGGCATCATCCGGCGCGGCGCCAAGCTCATCTACGCGTACGCCGAGGCCACCGTCCCGCTCGTCACCGTCATCACCCGCAAGGCGTACGGTGGCGCGTACATCGTCATGGGCTCCAAGCAGCTCGGTGCCGACGTGAACCTGGCGTGGCCGACCGCGCAGATCGCCGTCATGGGTGCCGGCGGCGCGGTGAACATCCTGCAGCGTGGCGCCCTGAAGTCCGTCGCGGACGCGGGCGGCGACGCCGAGGCCGAGCGTCGGCGGCTGACGGCCGAGTACGAGGAGGCGATCGTGAACCCCTGGGACGCAGCCGACCGCGGGTACGTGGACGCGGTCGTCGCGCCGTCGCAGACCCGCGTCGAGATCACCAAGGCCCTGCGCCTGCTGCGCACGAAGCGGGCGAGCCTGCCCCCCAAGAAGCACGGGAACATCCCCCTGTGAGCGAGCACGAGCACGACGAGCACGGCGGTCACGACGACCCCGCGCACGGCCCCGAGCCGCTGGTCGGCGTCGACGCGACGGACCTGCACGCGGCCGTCGCCGCCCTGGCCGTCGCGCTGCACGGGTACGTCGACGCGGCGGTGGGTGTCCGCGCCGAGTTCGGGTCGCGGGAGGCCGACGAGGATCCCCGGATCCTGGTGCTGGAGTCGGAGATCGGCGGGCTCAACGCGCAGCTGTACGACCTGCTGCACGAGCGTCTGGGCCTGCACGCCGACCTCACGGGCATGTCGTGGGGCGACGACGAGCACGGCGACGCGGACGCACCGCGCAGCGACGCCGAGATCGACACGTTCCACCTCGGCTTCGTCGTCGGACCGCCGCCGGGGACGTCGGACCTGTCGCTGGAGTCCGTCCTGGACGTCGTCGAGCAGGGTGGCGCGGACCTGGCGCAGCGGCTGGTCGACGCCGGGTTCGAGGTCGGCGAGTGGGGCGCGTCCCGCGGGGCAGCGGTCGCCTTCGAGGAGGACGACGACGAGGACGATGACGACGAGGACGACGACGTGACGGGGAGCGCATGAGCACGCGCGACGCCGACGTGCAGGTGGTCCGGGGCACCCCGGACGACCTGGAGCTGGCCGCCCTCGTAGCGGGCCTGATGGCTGCGGCCTCCGAGCGTGCGCGGCTGGCCGAGGAGCGGGACCACGCGGTCGCCGCACCCTGGGCGGACCGTCGCCGGACGATGCGCGGCAGCCGCGTCGGCCTGCGCCCCGGCCCCGACGCGTGGCGCTGGAGCCTGCGCGCCTGAGCGCTCGGGATCGCCGGTACCCGCCGGTAGGGTCGAGCGGGTGACGACGACGCCCACCACCCCGCCTTCCCGCCTGGACGCGCTCACCGAGCGCGCACCCTCCCCGATCGACACGATCGCGGAGGCGTACATGACCCAGTACGCGACCCTCGACCCGCTGGCGGCCACCAGCATGGGGATCGCGGGCCACGACCACGAGATGACCGACCACTCCCCGGCCGGTCTCGAGGCCCGCGCGGAGCTCACCAGGAGCACCCTGCAGGCGCTGGACGGCGCCTCCCCGACGGACGAGATCGACCAGATCACGCTCGCCGCGATGCGCGAGCGGCTCGGCCTGGAGCTCGAGCTGCACGAGGCGGGCGAGTTCCTGCGGTACCTGAACAACATCGCCTCCCCGGTCCAGAACCTGCGCGACGTGTTCGACGTGATGCCGACCGACGACGTCGAGGCGTGGTCGAACATCGCGGCCCGGCTGAACGCGCTGCCGTTCGCGGTCGACGGCTACATCGAGTCGCTGCAGCTCGCCGCGAGCAGGGGTGCCGTCGCCGCGGTCCGCCAGGTCGACGAGGCCGCCCGTCAGGCCGAGGAGCTGGCCGACCCGGCGACGTCGTTCTTCACCACCTTCATCACGGGCGCCGACGTCGACGCCGTCCTGGACGACTCGGCCGCGTGCTCCCTGGTCCGCGCCGAGCTGGAGCACGGCGCCACCGCGGCGCGCGGTGCGTACGCGACCCTGGCGGCGTTCCTGCGCGACGAGCTGTCGCCGCAGGCCCCGCAGGAGGACGCGGCCGGCCGCGAGCGCTACGCCCTGTGGTCGCGCGCGTTCCTCGGCGCGACCGTCGACCTGGAGGAGACGTACCAGTGGGGGCTCGAGGAGCTCGCCCGGGTCGTCGCCGAGCAGGAGGCCGTCGCCGCGCAGATCGCCGGGCCGGGCGCGACCGTCGCGGACGCCGTGGCCAAGCTCGACGAGGATCCCGACCGCAGGCTGGACGGCACGGCGGAGCTCCAGGCGTGGATGCAGGAGACGTCGGACGCGGCGATCGCGGCCCTCGACGGCACGCACTTCGCCATCCCCGTCCCGGTGCTCACCCTCGAGTGCCGCATCGCCCCGACGCAGAACGGCGGCATCTACTACACGGGTCCCAGCGACGACTTCAGCCGCCCGGGCCGCATGTGGTGGTCGGTCCCGCCGGAGGTCACCACCTTCAACACCTGGCGCGAGAAGACGACCGTCTACCACGAGGGCGTCCCCGGCCACCACCTGCAGATCGGCCAGGCCGTCTTCCAGCGCGCGACGCTGAACACGTGGCGCCGGCTGGCGTGCTGGACGTCGGGCTACGGCGAGGGCTGGGCCCTGTACGCCGAGCGTCTGATGGCCGACCTCGGCTTCCTCGACGACCCGGGCGACCGGCTGGGCATGCTCGACGGCCAGCGGATGCGCGCCGCCCGCGTGGTGTTCGACCTGGGCATCCACCTCGGGCTCGAGGCGCCCGAGGAGTGGGGCGGCGGGACCTGGGACGCCGACAAGGGCTGGGAGTTCCTCCTGGCCAACGTGAACATGCCCGAGGCGTTCATCCGGTTCGAGTGGAACCGGTACCTGGGCTGGCCTGGCCAGGCGCCCTCGTACAAGATCGGCCAGCGCCTCTGGGAGCAGACGCGTGACGCCGCGGCCGCCGAGGCGGAGGCGAAGGGCGAGGAGTTCGACCGGCGCGCCTTCCACGCCCGCGCGCTGAGCATGGGCGCCCTGCCGCTGGACGTGCTGAAGACGGCGTTCGCGGGCTGAACGAGCGAAGGGCCGGTGGCAGCGCGCCACCGGCCCTTCGTGCGTCCGCGGTCAGGCGAGGATGATCGAGCCGTACTTCACCAGGATCGCGACCGCCAGCAGCACGATGAGCGCGATGGTGACGAACCAGTCGTTGCCGTGGTCGACGAAGCGCCGGGCGGCCGGACCCCAGCGACCGGGGAACGTGATCGCGCCCTCACGGACGTTCAGCCGGGTCAGCCCGGCCCACACGAGCGTCGTCGTGACGGTGATGAGCAGGCACCAGGGGCACAGTGCCCCGATGACGACGTACGCCTCGTAGAACAGCCACCAGGCGAACAGGAAGCCGAGCGTGTAGATCACCTGCGCGCCCAGCATGAACCAGCGCGGGAACACCACGCGTCCGAGGATGGCCACAGCCACCGTGATGACCACGGCCTCGGCGGCGATGCCGAGGTAGGCGTTGGGGAACCCGAACAGCGACGCCTGCCAGCTCTGCGCGACGATGCTGCAGCTGATCACCGAGTTGAGGTCGCAGCCCAGCGACGCCGTCGGGTCCAGCGCGAGCGTGAGGGCCTCGATCGAGAGCACGAACGACGCGAGCAGGCCGATCGCGCCGGAGACGACCATCTCGAGCGCCGTCCGCGTCCGCCACGCGTTCGACGGTGGCTCCAGCAGGTCCGGGTCGGGGTCGATCTCGTCGTACTCGTCGACGTCGTCGATGTCGTCATCCGTCGCTCGTGCCGACGACCTCGTCGCGTCACCCACGGTGTCTCCTCGCGTCCCTCGTGACCTCGGACCGGCGGTACCGCCCGCCGCACCCGACCACAGCGCGCCCATTGTGCCCTGATGCCCTGTTCGAGGTGCACGGTCGGAGGTCCCGAGATCGCAAGGTCCGGGGTCTCGTACGGCGGCCGGTCGAACTAGGCTCGCCACCCGTGACCCGTCTGCTGCTCGCCTCCGCCTCGCCCGCCCGCCGCGCCACCCTGCTCGCCGCCGGGATCGAGCCGCTCGTCGCCGTGTCGAGGGTCGACGAGGATGCGGTCCTCGCTGCCGCCCACGAGCGGTTCGGTGGGCTGGACCCCGCGGACGCGGTGCTGCTGCTGGCGCAGGCGAAGGTGGAGGACGTCTCGCGGAACCTCCCCGACGAGCTCGAGGACGCGGACGACCTGCTCCTGCTGGGCTGCGACTCGATGCTGGAGCTGGACGGCGAGATCTACGGCAAGCCCGTGGACGCTGCCGAGGCGACGACCCGGTGGCGCGCGATGCGCGGACGGTCGGGCGTGCTGCACACCGGGCACTGGCTCATGGACGAGCGCAGCGTGCCGGCGATGCTCGGAGCCACGTCGTCGACGACGGTGCGGTTCGCGGACCTCTCCGACGAGGAGGTCGACGCGTACGTCGCCACGGGCGAGCCGCTCGCGGTGGCCGGCGCGTTCACGATCGACGGCCTCGGCGGCCCGTTCGTCGAGCGGATCGAGGGCGACCACCACGGGGTCGTCGGCCTGAGCCTCCCGCTGCTGCGGGAGCTCCTCGGCGAGGTGGGCGTGAGCATCCCGGACCTGTGGCGAAAGGCGTGACCTAGGTCCCTAACGGGGCACGCCACCGGCACGCGACGATCGTCCCGTGGGCCAGCCCGAGAGGCCCATCGGAGCCCGGGTAGGCCGGGTCCGCGATGGGCGCCCAAGGACTCTCATGTCGACCCAGCCAGTAGCACCGAGCAATCGCTTCGTCCGCATCTCCGGCCTCCTGGCGATCATCGCCGGCGCCGTGTTCATCATCGCCGGAGGCGTGACGTGGGGCGCGGTCTCGACGCACCTCGCCGCCGAGAACATCACGGTCGCCGACGACGCCGCGGCCTTCGCCGGGCAGACCGTCGACACGCCGTGGGAGGCGTACGCACAGGCGGAGATCATCAACCACCACGCCCTCGAGGCGACGGGCGGCAAGACGTACGCCGAGCTCGACAAGGAGGACCCGCTGCGCGCCGTCGCGATGAACGGCTCCTTCCTGCGGGCGTCGCTGTTCACCTCGGTGGTCGCGTTCGGCGTCGCCGCCCTGGTCGTGGGCGTCGGCGTGGTCTTCGGGATGATCGGCTTCGCCCTGCGGCGCCTCGCCCCGGCGGTCACGATCGCTCCCGCGCAGACCGACGAGAACCGTCTCGCCAGCGTCTGACGCACGCTCTGCGAGCCCGGCCCCACACGGGGCCGGGCTCGCTCTTCTTGTGGTGACCTGACAACCGGCCCACCGCACAGGCGTCGTCACGAGCCCGGCGTCTGAGGATCCCTACAAGGAGCCCACGACGACCTTGGCCGGATCGACAGTCTTGCCCGGGCACGCCGCGCGCGCGTCGGTGCGGATCGTCGAGGGCGTTACGGTGAGCCGTGCCCGCTATCTCCAAGGTCCTCATCGCCAACCGCGGTGAGATCGCCGTCCGCATCGCCCGTGCCTGTCGCGACGCCCGGATCGGTTCCGTCGCCGTCTACGCCGACACCGACCGCGAGGCGCTGCACGTGCGTGTCGCGGACGAGGCGTTCGCGCTGAACGGCGCCCGCGCGGCCGAGACGTACCTCGACATCCCCAAGCTGCTCGACGTCGCGCGGCGCTCCGGGGCCGACGCCGTGCACCCCGGATACGGCTTCCTCGCCGAGAACGCCGGCTTCGCGCAGGCCGTCATCGACGCAGGCCTGGTCTGGATCGGTCCCCCGCCGTCGGCCATCGACGCCCTCGGGGACAAGGTCAGCGCACGCCACATCGCGCAGCGCGCCGGCGCACCGCTGGTCGCCGGCACGCCGGACCCCGTGGCAGGCGTGGAGGAGATCCATGCGTTCGTCGCGGAGCACGGCCTGCCCGTCGCCATCAAGGCGGCGTTCGGCGGCGGTGGCCGTGGCCTGAAGGTCGCCCGCGAGTCGAGCGAGATCGACGAGATGTTCGAGTCCGCCACCCGCGAGGCGGTCGCGGCGTTCGGGCGCGGCGAGTGCTTCGTCGAGCGGTACCTCGACCGTCCGCGGCACGTCGAGACGCAGTGCCTCGCGGACCAGCACGGCACGGTCGTCGTGGTCTCCACCCGCGACTGCTCGTTGCAGCGCCGGCACCAGAAGCTGGTCGAGGAGGCGCCCGCCCCGTTCCTCACCGACGCGCAGAACACCCAGCTGGTGGAGTCGTCGAAGGCGATCCTGCGCGAGGCCGGGTACGTCGGCGCCGGGACCTGCGAGTTCCTGGTCTCCGCCGACGGGATCATCTCGTTCCTCGAGGTCAACACGCGTCTGCAGGTCGAGCACCCGGTCACCGAGGAGATCAGCGGCGTCGACCTGGTCCGCGAGCAGCTGCGCATCGCGTCGGGCGAGCCGCTCGGCTACGACCACGTGGAGTCCCGGGGCCACTCGATCGAGTTCCGCATCAACGGTGAGGACCCGGGCAAGGGCTTCCTGCCGGCCCCCGGCCGGATCACCCGGCTGCGGTTCCCGTCGGGTCCCGGGGTGCGCGTCGACTCCGGGGTGGTCGAGGGTGACAGCGTCTCCGGTCTCTTCGACTCGATGATCGCCAAGGTGATCGTGACGGGCGCCGACCGCCCGCAGGCGCTCGCGCGGGCTCGTCGCGCGCTGGCCGAGCTCGAGGTCGTCGGCATCCCGACGGTCGTCCCGTTCCACCGCGCGGTGCTCGACGCCGAGGCGTACGCCCCGGCCGACCCCGCGCAGCCGTTCTCGGTGCACACGCGCTGGATCGAGACGGAGTTCGCCGAGACGGTCGCGGGGCTCAGCGCCGCGCCCGAGCCGACGCAGGACGAGGACGACGAGCCGGCTGCGCTCGAGCGCGTGGTGGTCGAGGTCGGCGGCAAGCGCCTCGAGGTCGTCCTGCCGGCGGCGCTGGCCCTGGGCCGCGGACCCGGCAGCGCCGGTCGCGGCACGTCCGGCCCGTCCGCCCGGCGACCCGTGCGCCGCGTGGCGCGCGCCGCGAGCAACGGCAACGGCACGACGCTGAGCTCGCCCATGCAGGGCACGATCGTCAAGGTCGCCGTCGCCGAGGGCGCCACCGTGGCCGAGGGGGACCTCGTGGTCGTCCTCGAGGCCATGAAGATGGAGCAGCCGCTCGTGGCGCACCGCGCCGGCACGGTCACGGCACTGTCCGCGGGCGTCGGGTCCAGCGTGAGCGCCGGCACGGCCATCTGCGAGATCGTCGGCTGACCCGGGCGTGAGCGACGCGCCTCCGTTCCACCGCCAGCGCCAGCCGGGTGACGGCTGGGTCGAGTGTGCGTGCGGCCGCCGGCACTGGGGCCTGCACGGCGCCGCGGGGCTGCTGCTGGTGCGCCGCGACGCCGACGGCTCCCCGGTCGCCGTCGTGCTGCAGCACCGGGCGCTGTGGAGCGACCAGGGCGGCACGTGGGGTGTGCCGGGCGGCGCGCGGATGCCGGGTGAGTCCCCGGAGCACGCGGCGCTGCGGGAGGCCGAGGAAGAGGCCGGGATCGACCGTGTGAGCGTCCGGCTGCGCGAGTCGCGGGTGCTGCAGCACGACGACTGGTCCTACACGACGGTGATCGCCGACGAGGTCAGCCCTGTCTCCCCCACCGTCACCGACGCCGAGAGCGTCGAGCTGCGCTGGGTGCCGGTCGGCGAGGTCGCCGACCTCCCGCTGCTCCCCGCGTTCGCCGCGGCGTGGCCGCACCTCCTCGACCGGCTGGTGGCCCTCGGCGGCCGGTGACCCGCATCACAGGTCCGATCCTGGGATCGCGTCGCGCCCGACTTGTTCCGGGGAGTAGTCTCCGCCAGGTGAGGTAAGGCTCGCCTCATCACTCCCCAGCCGAAAGCCGCTCCATGCTCGCCAACTACCTGATCGGCCTGCGCGAAGGCCTCGAGGCCGCGCTGGTCGTCAGCATCCTCGTCGCCTACCTGGTCAAGACCGACCGTCGCGACCACCTGCCCGCGCTGTGGGCCGGCGTCGGCATCGCGATCGCGGTCTCGCTCGGGTTCGGCGCGCTGCTCACCTTCGGCCCCTCGGGGCTGTCGTTCGAGGCGCAGGAGGCCATCGGCGGGACGTTGTCGATCGTCGCGGTCGGCCTGGTCACCTGGATGATCTTCTGGATGGCGCGGACGGCGCGGCACATGAAGTCCGACCTGCACCACAAGCTGGACGACGCGCTCAGCGCCGGCAAGAAGGCCGTCGTCGTCGTCGCGATGCTCGCCGTGGGGCGTGAGGGTCTGGAGACCGCGCTGTTCCTGTGGGCGAGCGCGCAGGCCACCAGCGGCACGGCCGTGAACGCGAGCCCGAACCTCGCCCCGCTGGTCGGTGCGGCCCTCGGCCTCGGCACGGCGGTGCTGTTCGGCTGGCTCATCTACCGGGGCGCGCTGCGCCTCAACATGCGCGTGTTCTTCGCCTGGACCGGCCTGTTCCTCGTGGTCATCGCCGCGGGCGTGCTCGCGTACGGGGTGCACGACCTGCAGGAGGCCGGGATCCTGCCCGGCCTGAACAACCTCGCGTTCGACGTCTCCGCGACGATCCCCCCGAGCAGCTGGTACGGCACCGTGCTCAAGGGCGTCTTCAACTTCTCGCCGGCCACGACGTGGCTCCAGCTGTTCGCCTGGACGGCCTACCTCGTGCCGACGATGTACTTCTTCATCCGCACCACGTGGGGCTCCGCGCCCGCGCGGCCGACGGCCCCCGCCGTCCAGCCTGCCGTCCGCGCCTCCGCCGCCTGACCCCCGTCGCCGCTCTTCTCCGAGGAGACCCATGTCCCGCCGCTCCACCGTCGTCGCCGCTGCCCTGGCCGCGCTCGTCCTGCCGCTCGCTGCGGCCTGTGTCCCCAACGCCCCCGATGACTCCTCAGGGGCCGGCGCGTCCGGCGGTGCGGGCGTGCTGACGGTGACCTCCACGGCGGACGCGTGCGAGGTGTCCGCGGCCGAGGTCGACTCCGGCACGGTGCGGTTCGCGGTGACCAACGACGGCGACGACGTCACCGAGTTCTACCTGCTGGGCGACGACGGTCTGCGCGTGATCTCCGAGGTCGAGAACGTCGGCCCCGGCCTCACCCGGGACCTCGTCGTCCAGGTCAAGCCCGGCACGTACTACACGGCCTGCAAGCCCGGCATGGTCGGCGACGGCATCCGCGCGGAGTTCACCGTGAACGACAGCGGCGTCGAGGTGGGACCCAGCGGTGACACCGCGGACCAGCTCGCGGCCGCGGAGGCGTCCTACGTCGCGTACGTGAAGGACCAGGTGGGCTCGCTCATCGCCGGCACGGAGGAGTTCGCCGCCGCGTACACCGCGCGCGACGACGAGACCGCCAAGTCCCTGTACGCCGACACGCGCGCGCACTGGGAGCGGGTCGAGCCCGTCGCGGAGTCGTTCGGTGACCTGGACCCGCTGCTCGACCTGCGCGAGGCGGACGTCGAGGAGGGCGCCACCTGGAGCGGCTGGCACCTCATCGAGAAGGACCTCTGGCAGCCGTCGCCCGAGGCCAACGGCGGAGTCGCCTACGTGCCGCTGACCCAGGAGCAGCGCGAGTCCGCCGCGGCCGACCTGGTGACGTACACCCAGCAGCTGGTCGACGAGGTCAACTCCCCCGACTTCACGTTCGAGGCCTTCCAGATCGCCAACGGCGCCAAGGAGCTGCTCGACGAGGTCGCCACCGGCAAGGTCACCGGCGAGGAGGAGATCTGGTCGCACACCGACCTGTGGGACTTCCAGGCGAACGTCGACGGCGCGCGCGTGGGCTACGAGGTGCTCGCCGACGTCGTCGAGGCCGAGAACCCCGAGCTCGCCGACACGCTGGCCACCCGGTTCGAGGAGATCGACGCGCTGCTCGCCGAGCAGGGCTCGCTCGAGACCGGCTTCACCTACTACGACGAGCTGACGGAGGCGCAGGTCAAGGCCCTCGCCGCCGCGGTCGACGCCCTGTCCGAGCCGCTGTCCCAGCTCACCGCCACGGTGACCGGAGCCTGACCGAAGGAGTGCCTGTGTCCGCCCCCACGGACCCGCAGGACGAACCCACCGCGACGAGCAGCGGCATGTCCCGGCGCGCCGTGCTCGGCCTCGGCGGCGGCCTCGCCGCCGCCGGGGTCGTCGCCGGCTTCGGGCTCGGTCGCGCGACGGCGCCTGCACCGGCTGTGGCGAGCACGGCCGCCGGCACCTACCCGTTCACGGGCGCGCACCAGGCGGGCATCGTCACGCCCGCGCAGGACCGGCTCTACCTGGCCGCGTTCGACCTCACGACGACGTCCCGCGACGAGCTGGTCGAGCTGCTCCGCCGGTGGACCACGATCGCCGCGCGGCTCACCCAGGGGCTGTCGGCCGGGCCGTTCGGGCCGGCGTCGGGACCGTACGACGCACCCCCGGACGACACCGGCGAGGCCGCGGACCTGCCGCCGGCGGGGCTGACGATCACGTTCGGCTTCGGCCGGTCGATGTTCGTCGGCACCCCCGGACCCGACGGGACCCCCGGCGAGGACCGGTTCGGCCTCGCGGACCGCCTGCCCGACGGGCTCGTCGAGCTCCCGCACTTCGCGGCCGACGACCTCGATCCCGCGCGCAGCGACGGCGACCTGGTGGTCCAGGCGTGCGCGGACGACCCGCAGGTCGCGGTGCACGCCATCCGCAACCTGTCCCGGGCCGCCTTCGGCACCGCGACGATCCGGTGGACGCAGCTCGGGTACGGCCGCACGTCGTCCACGAGCACCGCGCAGAAGACGCCGCGCAACCTGTTCGGGTTCAAGGACGGCACAGCGAACGTCAAGGCGGAGGAGAGCGACGCGCTCGAGGAGCACGTGTGGGTGCCCGCCACTGACACCGAGGCCTCATCGGCCTGGCTCGCCGGCGGCTCCTACCTCGTCGCCCGCCGGATCCGGATGCGCATCGAGACCTGGGACCGCACCTCGCTGCGCGAGCAGGAGAACCTCGTCGGCCGCACCAAGGGCGAGGGTGCGCCGCTGTCGGGCGGCACCGAGTTCACCGAGCCGGACTTCGCGAAGGAGGGCCGCGACGGCGCGCCGCTCATCGCGGTCGACTCGCACGTCCGCCTGGCGCACCCGTCGACCCACGACGGCGCCCGCATGCTGCGCCGCGGCTACAACTTCACCGACGGCAACGACTCGCTCGGCCGGCTCGACGCGGGGCTGTTCTTCCTCGCGTTCGTGCGCGACCCGCGCACCCACTACATCCCCGTGCAGTCGATGCTGTCGCGCGACGACGTCCTCATGGAGTACCTCACGCACACCGGCTCCGGGCTGTTCGCGGTGCCACCGGGCGTGCCGGACGGCGCACTGGTCACGGGCGAGGACGGCACGCCGGTGACCACGGAGAAGAGCCCGTTCGTGGGGCAGCAGCTGTTCGCCTGACCCCGCGGGGTAATCTCGCGCGCGTGACGTCCACGCCGCCTGCCGACTCCCCCGTCCGGACGCCGCCCGACGCCGGCACCCCGACGCGGGTCTGGCTCGTCGCCTTGCTGACCGTCCTGTGCGTCGAGATGATCCGCGCGAGCGGTCCGCTGCTGGACCGGGCGTTCGCGGCCGGCGTCGTGAACGCCGCAGCGACCGCGCTGGGCACGTACGCGGCCGCCGGGCTCGTCGCGGCCCTCCTGCTGCTCGCAGTCCGCCGCACGTCGGGGACGCCCGACGCCCGCACCCTGCTGGTCGGCTCCGCCGTGCTGGGGACACTGCGCCTCGTCATCCAGGCCCTCGACGGCGGAGCGCTGTTCGTCGTCGGCCTGGTCACCGTCGCCGTGGCGGTCGGCGTGCTGACGCTCGCGGTCGCGTTCGTCGCGGGCCGCCCCGCGGGAGGCCGTCAGGCGGCCATCGGGCTGATGATCGGCTGCGGCCTGTCCGTCGGGCTCCAGCTGGTGCTCGGGACGTGGGACGCGGTGTGGCGCGACGGGTGGACCGGCTGGGTGGTCGCCGTGGTCCTCTCGGTCGGGGTCGTCGTGACCGCCCGCGGGCTCGTCGCGTTCACCGCCGCGTCGTCGTCGGAGGCCACGGGTCGCCCGCGCCGCCTGTGGGTGCTCGGGCTGTTCCTGGCGATCGCCGCGATGATCGTCGCGAACCCTGCGTTCGTGGCCTCGCAGTCCGGGGTCGCGCTCGGGTGGGCGGGGCTCGTGGTCGTCGTCGCGAACGCGCTCGGCGCCTGGACCCTGCTGCGGCCCGACCCGTGGCCGGGCGGGGTGCGCGTGGGTGCCGCCGTGCTGCTGGTCGCGGGCGTCGGGTGCGCGCTGTGGCTCACCGGGATCGCGGCGCTGGTGGCCGTCGTGGTGCTCCAGCTGACGCTCGGCATCGTGCTGTCCGCGGCGCTCAGCGCCCACCGGCCCGCCCCGCGCGGGATCCCGCGCGCGGGCGCCGCGGCGCTGGTGGTCGGGCT
The DNA here is from genome assembly GCF_030814415.1 of Cellulomonas humilata. Taxonomy (GTDB): domain Bacteria; phylum Actinomycetota; class Actinomycetes; order Actinomycetales; family Cellulomonadaceae; genus Cellulomonas; species Cellulomonas humilata_A. Next base: position 133,679 of record NZ_JAUSVB010000001.1, read on the forward strand.
CGGCGCCATCGGCCCGCTGCTGCTCTACATGCTCGACTACGACGTCCCGCTGCCGGTCGACAACGTCTGGGTGATCGTCCTCGCCGCGCTCGGCCTGGCGCTGTCCGGCCTGCGCCGGCGCACCCCGGGGGCGGTCCCCGCGCTCACCAGCCCCGACCGGCTGCCCGCCCGGACCAGCTCCGTGCGGCTGCTGATCCTGCCCGCGGTGGTCCTTGCCGCGATCGGGCTGGTGCCGTCGACCACGAGCACGACGGGTGCCGACGTGCCCGCGCGGGCGGCCGACGAGCCGCTGACGCTGGTCGACTGGAACCTGCACTACGGCGTCTCGCCGCTGACGGCGGTGGACCTGGAGGGCATCGCGGTGACCATCGAGGCGGAGGACCCCGACGTCGTCACGCTGCAGGAGGTCCAGCGCGGCTGGGTGTTCGGGGGCGGGTCCGACATGGCCACCTGGCTGGCGCACCGGCTGGACATGACCATCCACTTCGCGCCCGCGGCGGACCACCAGTTCGGCAACGCGGTCCTGGCGCGGTCGGAGCTGACCGACGTCGTCGTCCATCCCCTCCCGTACGGCGCCGGCCCGCAGAGCCGCTCGGCCCTGTCGACCACGCTGACCACGGCCGACGGCACGCCGCTGCGCGTGACGTCGATCCACACGCAGCACCGCGAGTCGAACACGCCGACCCGGCTGGACCAGCTGGAGGCGCTCGCCGAGGCGGAGCCGGTCACGCCGCCGGCGATCCTGGCCGGCGACTTCAACGCGGAGCCGGGCTGGCCGGAGATCGAGCTGCTGGAGGCAGCGGGCTGGGTCCCGGCCGACGACGAGATGCTCACGTCACCGGCCATCGATCCCGCGTACAAGATCGACTGGGTGTTCGGGCAGGGCGTGACGTTCCTCCAGACCAGCGCCGCGGTCACCCCCCTGTCCGACCACCGCCCCCTGGTCGCCGAGTTCTCCGTCGACGACTGACCCGGACGACGCGAGCCCCACCCCGGGGCACACTCGACTCATGACGTCGCGTCCGCCCCTGCCCTCGCGCCCGGTCGCCGACCCCCGCGCGGTCGTCGTCGGACCGACGTACCGCATCTCGGTGCTCACCGACGGGCTCGTGCGGCTCGAGCACTCGGCCGACGGCGTGTTCGAGGACCGCGCGTCGACGTTCGCGCTGAACCGCGACCTGCCGGTGCCCGACTTCCGGGTCATCGAGACCGAGACGCACGTCGAGGTGGTCACCGCCAGGTTCCACCTCGTCTACGACCGCCGCCCGTTCAGCACGAGCGGCCTCAGCCTGGCGGTGCTCGGCGGCATCAGCTCGTACCACTCCGTCTGGCGGTACGGCGAGGATCCGTCCGGGTTGGGTGGTACCGCGCGCACCCTCGACCTGGCCGACGGCGCGATCCCGCTGGAACCCGGCGTCGTGTCCCGGCAGGGCTTCGCGGTCCTCGAGGACTCCCGCTCGATGGTCTTCGACGACGAGGGCTGGGTCTCACCGCGCGACGGGTCCCGGACCGACCTGTACGTGTTCGCGTACGGCCACGACTACCCCGCCGCCATCCAGGCGTTCTACGCGGTCTCCGGCCCGACTCCCCTGCTCCCCCGGTTCGCCCTCGGCAACTGGTGGAGCCGCTTCCACCGGTACACCGCCGAGAGCTACTCGACGCTCCTCGACCGGTTCGACGCCGAGGGCATCCCGTTCTCCGTCGCCGTGATCGACATGGACTGGCACGTCACCGACGTGGACCCCGCCCTCGGCAGCGGCTGGACCGGCTACACGTGGAACCGGTCGCTGTTCCCCGACCCGGCGGCGTTCCTGGCCTCCGTGCACGAGCGCGGACTGCGCGTGACGCTGAACGTGCACCCCGCCGACGGGGTCCGGCCCCACGAGGACGCGTTCCCGGCGATGGCCGCGGCGCTCGGCCGCACGACGGACGACGCGATCCCGTTCGACGTCACCGACCGCGCGTTCCTCGACGCCTACTTCGACGTGCTGCATCGCGGCCTCGAGGACGACGGCGTCGACTTCTGGTGGCTCGACTGGCAGTCCGGTCCGCACTCGCGCGTCGCCGGCATCGACCCGCTGTGGATGCTCAACCACTTCCACTTCCTCGACAGCGCGCGGGACGGTCGTCGGCCCCTGACGTTCTCCCGCTACGCCGGCCCCGGCAGCCACCGCTACCCCGTCGGGTTCAGCGGCGACACCGTCATCTCGTGGGCGTCCCTGGCGTTCCAGCCGTACTTCACGGCCACGGCGTCCAACATCGGCTACGGCTGGTGGAGCCATGACATCGGCGGCCACATGTTCGGCGGCAAGGACGACGAGCTGGCCACGCGCTGGGTGCAGCTCGGGGTGTTCTCGCCGATCCTGCGCCTGCACTCGGGCGCCAACCCCTTCACCGCGAAGGAGCCGTGGACGTTCGAGCCCGCCGCACGCGCGGTGATGACCGAGCACCTGCGCCTGCGCCACCGTCTGCTGCCGTACCTGCACACCATGAACCACCGCGCCGCGTCCGGGGGACGCCCTCTGGTGGAGCCGCTGTACCACCGGTGGCCGTCGGCGGACGAGGCGTACGACCAGCCGAACCAGTTCCTGTTCGGCAGCGAGCTGGTGGTTGCGCCGCTGACGACGCCCGCCGACCTGCGCACCCGGCTCGCCTCTGTCCGGGCCTGGCTGCCCGCGGGCACCTGGGTCGACCTGTTCACGGGAGTCGTCTACGACGGCGGCCGCGAGCTGCTGCTGCACCGCGACCTGACCAGCATCCCTGTGCTCGCGGCGGCCGGCGCGATCGTCCCGCTCGACGGCGCACCGGTCCCCGGGAACGACCCGGCGAACCCGGCGTCGCTCGAGGTCCTGGTCGTCGTCGGCGCGGACGGGTCGTTCACGCTGGTCGAGGACGACGGTGGCGACGGGGTCGCCCGCACGACGCTGACCTACTCCCAGGGCACTTTCACCGTGCACCCGGCCGACGGTGTCCTCGCGGCGTTGCCCGCGACGCGCACGTGGACCGTGACGTTCCTGGCGTTCGACGGCACCCCGGAGGTCCCCGGGTTCGCCGGCCGGCTGGAGCGTCACGACGGTCGCGTCTCGGTGACCGTCGACGACGTCCCGGTCGACGCCACGCTCAGGGTCGAGCTCGGTCCGGACCCGCAGCTCGCCCCGAACGACGTGGCCGACCGCCTGTTCACCCTGCTGGACCGCGCCCAGATCAGCTACGACCTCAAGACCCGCATCCACCAGATCGCGACGTCGGACGCCCCGCTGTCGGTCCGCGCGTCCCACCTGCAGTCCCTCGCGCTGGACCCCCCGCTCGCGACAGCAGTCGGCGAGCTCCTCCTGGCTCGCACCTGACCGATCCACAGATCCCGTTCACAGCAGTCGGGGCCGGTCCGAACCCGACCTGGGTGCCGTGAACCGACCGCGTGCCGATACCCGTGTCGGGTTCGTCGCCCGGCTCAGAGTCCGAGCAGTCTCCGGACGGCCTGCTCCACGCCCAGGACCACGAGCGGGTCGGCCGACCCGAACCGCGACACGAGGCGCAGCGGCGAGATCGCGGCGGTGTCCTCGCACCGTGCGTAGCTCGTCGCCTTCAGCCCTGAGCCGCCCGGTTCGATCTCGATCCGGGTCGGGGAGACCCAGGGCGTCCTGGTGATCGGAACGACCGTGACGACGGGCGGGTTCGAGTCCAGCCACGGCTGCGCGCTGAGCACGAGGACGGGCCGGGTGCCGCCCTGCTCGTGCCCGACAGGCCGCCCGAGGTCGGCGAGGTAGATGTCGCCGCGCCTCACCAGTCGCCCGCAGCGCTGATCTGCTCGTCGGCGTCGTCGGCGAGGTTCTCGCGCAGCGTGGCGATCCCGGCGTCCCGCTGCACCGAGCGCTGCTCGTCGGTCACGTGGGCGTTCGCCTCGTGCACCTGCTGCCAGAACGTCTGCTCGTCAGCCCGGTCGAGCGCGTGCACCAGGGCCCCAGCCAGCGAGGTGCCCTCCAGGGCCGCGAGCGCAGCCAGCCGATCACGAACGTCCTTGGGCACCTTGATGGTAGTCATCGTGGACATACCCTGAGGGTACCCAGAGGTATACCGACTACACCAGGTGCTGGACCAGCGTCCCCGCGCCCGAGGGGTCGATCGCGACCTCCGCCAGGGCGCCGTTGACCAGGGCGAGCTGTGGCGGGACGTGGCCGAGGTCCACGTCGTACAGCACGGGGATGTCGAGCCCGCCGAGCGCGTCTCGTACCGCGTCGGCCTGCGTGTAGTCCGACGAGTCCGGCGCGCTGCTCCGGCCGACCAGGATGCCCGTCGCGCGGTCGAACCAGCCGGCGAGCCGCAGGTGGTGCAGCATCCGCGCGGCGGTGTACGCACCGACCTCCGCGACCTCGACGTAGACGAGCAGGTCGTCCCCGGGAGCGAACGCGTCGAGGTTCCCGTACGGGGTGCCCGGCAGCATCGAGATCGTCTCCAGACAGCCGCCGAGCAGGCGTCCGCGCAGCGTGCCGACGTCGCCGTCCCCGAGGGTGCGCCAGCGCGTCGGCCGCGTGAGCACGAGCTCGGTCACCGCCGGATCCGACTCGAAGTCCGGCCACTGCTCCTGACTGTGGCTCGCCGAGCCCTGCGTGAGGGTCGCACCGGCAGGGGCTGTCGCGACATCCAGCCAGTGCAGCAGGGGCGAGGCCACCCGGAAGGGCGTGTCCATCAGCCCGGGCCCGTGCAGGGTCGCTACGCCGGTGAGCAGCGTCAGCGGGAGCAGCAGCGTGCTGGTGTCGGAGTAGCCGACGAGCCACGTCGGCTCGGCGTCCCCGATCGCCGCGAAGTCGAGGAGCGGCAGCAGGTCGATCGCCAGCTCGCCGCCCCACGGCGGCACGACCGCCCGGATGCGTGGGTCGAGCAGCATCGCGGTCAGCTCGGCGGCGCGGTCGGCAGCCGGTGCGCTCGTCGGGCCCGTCCCGTCCATGCACTGCCCGACCTCGACCTCGAACCCGCAGCGCCGCAGGTGCTCGACGCAGACGTCGAGCCGCGGCCGCAGGTTGTCCGGCACGCCCGAGGACGGCGACGTGACGCCGATGACGTCACCGGGGCTCAGGGGCGCGGGGTAGCGCATGTCAGCGGATCAGTCGTCGATGCGGTGGTGGAGGATGCGGGCGACCTCGGCGATCGTGCCGGACATGGACGGGTACACCGTCGCGGTCTCGGCCAGCTGGTCGGTCGTCAGGCGGTGCGTCACGGCGAGCGTCAGCGGGTAGATCGACTCGCTGGCGCGCGGGCCGACCACCACGGCGCCGAGCACGGTCCCCGTGCCCGCGTGGGCGAAGATCTTGATGAACCCGTCGCGGACGCCGAGCATCTTGGCGCGGGGGTTGCGGGCCAGCGGCAGCATGCTGACGGAGTACTTCACACCCTGCTCCTGCAGGCGCGCCTCGGACGAGCCGACGGTCGCGATCTCGGGCGAGGTGAAGATGTTCGCGGACACCCCTCGCAGCGACAGCGGCTTCACGGCGTCGCCGAGCGCGTGCGCCATCGCGAGCCGGCCCTGCATGGCCGCGACGGACGCCAGGGGCAGCACCCCGGTGACGTCACCGGCGGCGTAGATCCCGCGGACGTTGGTGCGCGAGACCTTGTCCACCTCGATGTGCCCGGACGGCGTGAGCCGGACGCCGGCCTCCTCGAGGCCCAGGCCCGCCGTGGTGGGGATCGAGCCGACCGCGAACAGGACGTGGGACCCCTCGATGACGCGGCCGTCGGCGAGGGTGACCTCGACGCCGTCGGCGGTCCGCTGGGCGCCCGCGGCACGCGACCGGGACATGACCGTCATGCCGCGGTGCTTGAACACGTCCTCCAGCAGCTGGGCGGCGTCCGCGTCCTCCCCCGGCAGCACGCGGTCGCGGCTGGAGACGAGGACGACGTCGGCGCCGAGCGAGGTGTACGCACCGGCGAACTCGGCCCCGGTCACGCCCGAGCCGACGACGATCAGCCGCTTCGGCAGGGTGTCGAGGTCGTAGAGCTGGGTCCAGGTCAGGATCCGCTCGCCGTCCGGCCGTGCGGTGTCGAGGGTGCGGGGGGTCGCACCGGTGGAGACCAGGACGGCGTCCGCCTCGAGCGTGAGGTCCTCGACCCCGTCCTGCCGGGTCACGACGACGCGCGAGGGGCCGTCGAGCCGCCCGTGCCCGAGCACGATCTTCACGCCCTCGCGCTCCAGGCGCGCGCGGATGTCGGCGGACTGCGCGGCCGCGAGCGCCTTGACGCGCGTGTTCACGGCGGCCAGGTCGATGCGGTGCCGCAGCTGCTCGAGCGTCCCTCCGACCGCACTGGACAGCGGCGTGCCGTCGAGCCGGATGCCCAGCTCGGGCGCGCGGTCCGCGATCGTCATCCACTCGGCGGTGGCGATGAGCGTCTTGGAGGGAACCACGTCGGTCAGCACCGCGGCGCCGCCCAGCCCGGCGGCCTCGACGACGGTGACGTCCGCCCCGAGCCGACGGCCGACGAGGGCCGCCTCGTAGCCTCCGGGTCCGCCGCCGACGATGACGACGCGGGCGGCGGGCGATTCGGGCGCAGGGGTGCTCACGACAACCCATTCTGCCCGTCCGGCGGCCGGCGGCCAGCGCGTTAGCCTCGGTCCATGAGCGACGTCACACCGGCCCCTGACCTCGACGACCCCGCGACCGACCCGTTCGACGTCGCCCGAGCCGCCGCCGCGTACATCGCGCAGGCCACGGGTGTGGAGCGCCACCACGTGGCCCTCGTCCTCGGCTCCGGCTGGGGCGGTGCCGCGGAGCTGCTGGGCGAGACCGTCGCGGAGCTGCCCAGCCACGACGTCCCCGGGTTCGCCGCACCGGCCGTGGTCGGGCACGTCGGCACCATCCGGTCCATCCGGATCGAGGGCACCGACCGCCACGCGCTGGTCCTCGGCTCGCGCACCCACCTGTACGAGGGCCGTGGGGTGCGCCGCGTGGTGCACGGGGTCCGGACAGCGGCCGCGACGGGGGCGTCGACCATCGTCCTGACCAACGGCTGCGGCGGGCTCAACCCCCTGTGGGGCCCTGGCACGCCGGTGCTGATCAACGACCACCTCAACCTCACAGCGACGTCCCCGCTCGAGGGTGCGACGTTCATCGACCTGACCGACCTGTACTCCAGCCGTCTGCGGGCCGTCGCGCGCGAGGTCGACCCGACGCTCGACGAGGGCGTCTACGTGCAGTTCCGCGGACCGCACTACGAGACGCCGGCCGAGGTCAGGATGGCGGGGACGCTCGGTGGCGACCTCGTCGGCATGTCGACCACCCTGGAGGCGATCGCGGCCCGGCAGGCGAAGCTCGAGGTGCTCGGCATCTCGCTCGTCACCAACCTCGCCGCCGGCATCAGCCCCGAGCCGCTGTCGCACGAGGAGGTCCTCGAGGCCGGTCGCGCCGCGGGCCCGCGGATCAGCGCGCTGCTCGCGCAGATCGTGCGGCGGCTCTAGCACAGCGAGGAGCAGGGAAACGCTGCGGTAACCGGGCGGCAGGCCGCGCGTAACGGGCGCACCGCACGATCGAGCGATGAGGCAGGATCTCGGGTCGCCGACGGTCGGACGGGTGGCTGACGCTGCCCGGACCGTCGCGACCCACTGCCCGTACTGCGCGCTGCAGTGCGGCATGGAGCTCTCCGTGACGCCGCGCCCAGGGCTCGAACGCCCCGACGTGCGCCTGAGCCCGACGGACTTCCCGACGAACCGCGGCGGGCTGTGCGCGAAGGGCTGGTCGGCCGCCGACCTGCTCACCCACCCCGACCGGCTCACCGCTCCTCTGGTGCGGACGATCCCCGGTGACCGCTCGTCGCCGCTGCGGCCCGCGACGTGGGACGAGGCGCTCGACGCGGTGGCCGAGGCCGTCCGCGCCACGCAGCGCCGGTACGGGCGGGACGCGGTGGGCTGCTTCGGCGGGGGCGGGCTGACCAACGAGAAGGCCTACCTGCTGGGCAAGTTCGCCCGGACGGTGCTCCGGACGCGGTCGATCGACTACAACGGCCGCTGGTGCATGTCGTCCGCGGCCGCCGCGTCGACGCGCACGTTCGGGATCGACCGCGGGCTGCCGTTCCCCGTCGCGGACCTGGCGCTCGCGGACGTCCTGCTGCTGGTCGGCGCCAACCCGGCCGAGACCATGCCGCCCCTCATGCAGCACCTGGAGGCGGGCCGCGAGCGCGGCGCGCAGCACGTCGTCGTCGACCCACGCCTCACGGCGACGGCCCGCACGGCGCGAGTGCACCTGCAGCCGAGACCCGGGACCGACGCAGCGCTCGCGAACGGTCTGCTGCACCTGGTGGTGCGCCGCGGGTGGGTGGACGAGGAGTACGTCGCGGCCCGGACGGTGGAGTTCGAGGCGGTCCGGGAGTCGGTGACGGGCTACTGGCCGGACCGCGTCGAGCGGATCACCGGGGTGCCCGCCGCGGACCTGGAGGCCGTGGCGGAGCTGCTGGGCACGGCGTCGACGGCGATGGTGATCACGGCCCGGGGGGCCGAGCAGCACGCGTCGGGCACGGCCACGGCGCAGGCGTTCATCAACCTCGCGCTCGCGCTCGGGCTGCCGGGCAGGCCGGGGTCGGGCTACGGGACGCTCACGGGCCAGGGCAACGGCCAGGGCGGCCGGGAGCACGGGCAGAAGGCCGACCAGCTGCCCGGCTACCGCAAGATCACCGACCTGGCGGACCGCGCGCACGTCGCGGGAGTGTGGGGTGTCGACCCGACGCGGCTGCCGGGCCCTGGCGTGTCCGCCACGGAGATGCTGCGCGCCCTGGGCACTCCCGGCGGAGTGCGGACGCTCCTGCTGCTCGCGTCGAACGTCACCGTCTCCGCACCGGACGCGGGCTCCGTGACCGACCGGGTCGACGCCCTCGACTTCCTGATGGTCGCCGACCTGTTCCTGTCCGAGTCGGCCGCGCGCGCGGACGTCGTGCTCCCCGTGTCGATGTGGGCCGAGGAGGAGGGCACGATGACGAACCTGGAGGGCCGGGTGCTGCGCCGTCGCCGCGCGCTCGACCCACCGCCGGGCGTGCGGACCGACCTCGACGTGCTGGCGGGCGTCGCCGACCGGCTGGGGCACGGGCACCTCATGACGACCGACGCGGCTACCGCGTTCGACGAGCTCGGCCGGGCGAGCGCGGGCGGCGTCGCCGACTACGGCGGCATCACCTACGACCGCATCGAGGACGAGCAGGGCGTGTTCTGGCCGTGCACCGATGCGGACGACCCGGGCACACCGCGGCTGTTCGGACGCCGGTTCGCGCACCCCGACGGGCTCGCCCGGTTCACCAGGGCCGAGTTCCGCGAGCCGGCGGAGCGCACCGACCCCGAGTTCCCGTACGTCCTGACCACCGGACGGCTCATGCGGCAGTACCAGAGCGGCACGCAGACCCGGCGGGTCGCGGCGCTCGCCGGCGACGAGGTGGGGCCCGACGGGACCGTCCTGCCGCACGCCGAGCTGCACCCCGACCTGGCCCGCCGCTGCGGCGTCGTCGACGGCGAGCCCGTGCAGCTGCGCACCCGCCGGGGCGTCGCGGTGTTCCGGGCACGGCTCACCACAGGGATCCGGACCGACACGGTGTTCGTCCCGTTCCACTGGTCGGGCGAGTCCCGCGCGAACACCCTCACGCACGACGCCCTCGACCCGGTCTCGCGCATGCCTGCTTTCAAGGCGTGCGCCGTGGCTGTCGGTCCGATCCCGGTACCCGCACGCAGCACACCACAGGCCGGAACGACCGCGGAGCGCACCCGCGCGCCGTGGCCGCCGGCCCGACCGAAGGGACTCGCCTTGGACAGTCACCCGACCTTCCTGCAGGGCGTCTACGCGCTGACCGGCAAGGGCCTGGCCGCCCCGGAGCTGCTCGACCCGAGCCTGAGCTACACCGTGCCCGACGGCTCGGTCGCGCAGACGGTGTACTTCCGCGGCGGCAACAGCACCGACGAGCTCGTCGTCGTCGTGCTGGTGCGCGACGGGGTGCCCATGCGGTACTTCCCCATCGGCGCCAAGGGCGACGTGCACGTCCCGCTGCGCGTCGTCGAGGACCTGGAACCCGGTACCACCCTCGAGGTGCACGCGGCCGGCGCGGCAGGTGTCTCGGGCGTCCTGATCATCGACCTCGGCCTCGTGGAGGTGTGACGTGGCCCGGCGCGCGCGCGACGACGACGGGCGGCGCGACCTCGTCGTCGTCGGCAACGGCATGGCGGGCGCACGCACGGTCGAGGAGATCCTCGAGCGTGGGGGCGCGGAGCGCTTCCGGATCACGATGTTCGGAGAAGAGCCTTACGGCAACTACAACCGGATCATGCTGTCCAACGTCCTGGCCGGGCTGGAGAGCGAGGAGGCGATCTTCCTCAACTCGATGGCCTGGTACCGGGAGAACGCGATCACGCTGCACGCGGGGGTGCGGGTGGGCCGCATCGACCGGCACGCGCGCACGGTGCGCGCCACCGACGGCAGCCGCACGCCGTACGACGCGCTCGTGATCGCGACCGGCAGCAGCGCGTTCGTCCCGGACATCCCGGGGATGCGCACGGTCGGGCGCGGCTTCCACCAGGGCGTGTTCCGGTTCCGCACCCTCGACGACACCCGCGCGATGATCCGGTACGCCCGCACCCACAAGCGTGCCGTGGTCATCGGCGGGGGCCTGCTCGGGCTGGAGGCGGCGCGCGGTCTGCAGACCCATGGAGTCGACGTCACCGTGGTGCACGGTCCGGGGCACCTCATGAACCAGCAGCTCGACGCCGCGGGCGGGTACGTGCTGCGGCGCGGCGTCGAGACGCTCGGGATCGCGGTCGTGACGTCCGCCCGCACGGTCGGGGTGCTCGGCGACACGGAGATCACGGGCGTCCAGCTCGCCGACGGGCGCGTGCTGCCGTGCGACATGGTCGTCGTGGCGGCGGGCATCCGGGCCAACTCCTCGGTGGCCGCCACGAGCGGGTTCCTGGTCGAGCGCGGCATCGTCGTCGACGACCAGATGCGCGCGCTCGACGACCAGGGCACGCCCGACCCCGCGGTCTTCGCCGTCGGCGAGTGCGTGCAGCACCGCGACCAGGTCTACGGGCTCGTCGCTCCGCTGTGGGAGCAGGCCCGCGTGCTCGCCGACGTGCTCACCGGCGCCGACCCGTCGGCGCAGTACCACGGCTCCCGCACCGCGACGAAGCTCAAGGTCGCGGGCATCGACGTCGCGTCGATGGGCGTCACGGCTCCCGAACGTCCCGACGACGACCACATCATCGTCTCCGAGCCGCGCCGCGGGCTGTACAAGAGCGTGGTGGTGCGCGACGACCGGCTCATCGGCGCGACGCTCGTGGGCGACCTCGAGAAGGTCGCTCCTCTCATCCAGGCGTTCGACCTCGGCTCGCCGCTGCCCGAGGACCGCATCGCGCTGCTCTTTGACCTGGGCACCGCGCCCGCCGCGGTGGGTGTCGCGGAGCTGCCCGACGAGACGACCGTCTGCAACTGCAACGGCGTCAGCAAGGGCACGATCGCGGCATGCGTGCGCGGCGGCGTCGCCTCCGTGTCGGGCGTCATGGACGCGACCCGCGCCGGCAAGGGCTGCGGGTCGTGCAAGTCGCTCGTCGCGCAGGTCGTCGAGTGGGCCGCCGACGGTGACCTGGAGGTCGACGAGTCCGCCTCCTGGTACGTGCCCGGTGTCCCCTACGCCAAGGCCGAGCTCGTGGCGCTCGTCCGCGAGCGCGACCTGCGCTCGGTGTCGGCGGTGTTCGCCGAGCTCGCGCCGGAGGGCGTCGAGGACGCCCGGTCGAAGATGGGGCTGACCTCCCTGCTCCGCACGATCTGGGGCGCCGACGTCGTCGACGAGCGCGACGGACGGTTCATCAACGACCGCGTGCACGCCAACATCCAGCGCGACGGCACGTTCTCCGTGGTTCCGCAGATGAAGGGTGGAGTCACCTCCGCGGACCAGCTGCGCCGCATCGCCGACGTCGCGGACAAGCACCGCATCCCGATGATCAAGCTCACCGGCGGTCAGCGCATCGACCTGCTCGGCATCCGCAAGGAGGACCTGCCGACCGTGTGGGCGGACCTCGACATGCCGTCCGGGTACGCGTACGGCAAGTCCTTCCGGACGGTCAAGACGTGCGTCGGCAGCGACTTCTGCCGGTTCGGACTGGGCGACTCCACCGCGCTCGGCATCGCCCTCGAGACTCGGTACCAGGGCCTGGAGAGCCCGGCGAAGCTCAAGCTCGCCGTGACGGGCTGCCCCCGCAACTGCGCCGAGGCCTACGTCAAGGACCTCGGGGTCGTGGCCGTCGACGGCGGGCGCTGGGAGATCTACGTCGGCGGCGCCGCCGGGGCCCACATCCGCAAGGGCGACCTGCTCACCACGGTCGACACCCCCGAAGAGGTCGTCACGCTGACGGGCCGGTTCATCCAGTACTACCGCGAGACGGCGAACTGGCTCGAGCGGACGTACGCGTGGGTGCCCCGGCTCGGGATCGAGCACGTCCGGGCCGTCGTCGTCGACGATGCCGAGGGCATCGCCGCGACCCTCGACGCCGCCGTGGAGGCCTCCGTCGACGCCTACCGGGATCCCTGGAAGGAGCGCGACGACCCGGCCGAGCCCGGCCAGTTCCGGACCGCGCTGCCCCTGACCGTGCTGCCGCAGGTCCCGGTCCGATGAGCGCGGTCGAGCTGGACGCGGCCCACGTGCTGGGGGCGCTGTCGGAGATCCCGGCCGGGGAGGGCCGCGCGTACGCGGTGGCGGGCCGCCAGGTGGCCGTCTTCCGGCTGCGCGACGGCTCCGTCCGAGCCCTCGACGCGGTGTGCCCGCACCGCGGCGGTCCCCTCGCCGACGGGCAGACCGACGCCGACGTCGTCATCTGCCCGCTGCACGCCCACGTCTTCGACCTGAGCACCGGCGCGTGCCGCTCGGGCCAGAGCGACGTGGCGTCCTACGCGGTGCGCGTCGAGGACGGCCAGGTCGTGGTGGTCCTGCCGGGCACGTCGGGGAGCGCCGGCCGGACCGGCTGAGTACGTTGGCCCCATGACCGGCGACGACGCATGGGCAGGCCTCGAGGCGCAGGTGCAGTCGTGGATCGAGGACGACCCCGACCCCCAGACGGCGCAGGAGCTGCGCGACCTGCTCGACATGGCGCGTGCCGCACCGCCGACGATCGCGCCGGGTCGCGAGCCCGACCCGACGCAGCGCCAGGCGCTCGACGCCCGGACCGCCGCGCGCGATGAGCTGGCGGACCGCTTCTCGGGCCTCCTGCAGTTCGGCACCGCGGGGCTGCGCGGGCGCCTGGGTGGTGGCCCGCACCGGATGAACCGCGCGGTGGTCATCCGCGCCGCGTCGGGGCTGGCGGACTACCTGCTGGGCGAGCTGGACGGCGTGCAGCCCCGGCCGCGCGTGGTCATCGGCTACGACGCCCGGCACAAGTCGATCGACTTCGCGCGCGACTCGGCGGCGGTCCTGACGGCGGTCGGCATCGACGTGCTCGTCCTGCCGTCGGCGCTGCCCACGCCCGTCCTCGCGTTCGCGGTCCGCCACCTCGACGCCGACGCCGGGATCATGGTCACCGCGTCGCACAACCCGCCGCAGGACAACGGCTACAAGGTCTACCTCGGCGGCCGGGTGGTCACCGACTCCGGCCAGGGCGCCCAGATCGTGCCGCCCGCGGACGCCGCGATCGCCGCCGAGATCGCGCACGTCCCGTCGGTCGCGTCCGTGCCGCGCGCCGCGAACGGCTGGACCGTGCTCGGGCCCGAGGTGCTCGACGCGTACGTGGCGTCCGTCGTCGCCCTCGCCCCGACCGACGACGCCACCCGCGCCGCCGCCAAGCGCCTGCGCATCGTCCTGACCCCCCTGCACGGCGTGGGCGGCGACGTCGCCCAGCGGGTGCTCGCCGAGGCGGGGTTCACCGACGTGCTGGTGGTGCCGGAGCAGGCGGAGCCGGACGGCGACTTCCCGAGCGTCGCCTTCCCCAACCCGGAGGAGCCCGGTGCGATCGATCTGGCCATCGGGCTGGCCAGCGACGAGGGTGCGGACCTGGTGATCGCGCTCGACCCCGACGCGGACCGCTGCGGGGTCGGGATCCAGGATCTGCGCCACCGCTCGTTCCGGGGGCCCGACACCGCCGAGGCCGAGGGCTGGCGCATCCTGCACGGCGACGAGACCGGGTCGCTCCTGGGGGCGCGCCTGGCGGGCACCGCACCGCAGAACGGGGCCGCGTTCGCCAGCTCGATCGTCTCCTCCCGGCTGCTCGGCAAGATCGCCGCCGCCGCGGGCTACCGACACGCGCAGACGCTCACGGGGTTCAAGTGGATCTCCCGCGTCGACGGCCTGGTGTTCGGGTACGAGGAGGCGCTCGGCTACTGCGTCGACCCGGCGCACGTGCGCGACAAGGACGGCATCTCGGCGGCGCTGCTCGTCGCGGGCCTGGCGGCGCGCCTCAAGGCCGAGGGGCGGACCGTCGTCGACGCGCTCGACGACCTCGCCCGCGAGCACGGCCTGCACCTGACCGACCAGGTCTCGGCGCGGTTCGCCGACCTCTCGCAGATCGGCGAGACCGTCCACCGGATCCGGAGCCGGCCCCCGAAGTCGCTGGCCGGGTCCCGCGTGACCGAGGTCGTCGACCTGGCCACGGGGTCGGAGGACGACCGCGACGGGCTGCCGCCCACCGAGGGCCTGCGGCTGCTGACCGCCGACGGGTCACGCGTCATCGTGCGGCCCAGCGGGACCGAGCCGAAGGTCAAGTGCTACCTCGAGGTCGTCGTGCCCCTCGACCCGGCCGCGGACCACAAGGCCGTCGGCCGGGCGCGGCACGACGCGCGCACCCGCCTGGACGCGGTCGCGGCCGACGTGCGGTCGGCCCTGGGGATCTAGCGCGTCCGGGAGCAGCTGACCTGCGGGACCTGCAGGCCGGCGTCTCCCGGTCCGGTCCCCTGGAAGCCGAACGTCGTGGTGGCGCCGTCGCGCAGGCTGCCGTTGTAGCTCATGTTCTCGGCGGTCGCCGTCGAGCCGCTGGTGCCCAGGCGCGCGTTCCAGACGGTCGAGATCTGGACCCCCTGCGGGAGCGCCCAGGACACGGCCCACCCGTCGACCCCGGAGCTGCCCGCCGTGACGACCACCTCGGCCTGGAACCAATTCTGCCCGTCCGAGGTCCAGTGGTTGACGACCGTGTACGTCGCGGAGCACGCGCTCGCGGGGATCGGCTCCGGCGGCTCGACGCCGGCTCCGACGGGGGGCTCCACGGGGGTGGTCGGCGCCGGTCGGGGCGTCGCGCTCGGAGTCGGCGTCGGGGTGGGCGTCGGGGTCGGCGTCGGCGTCGGGGTCGGGTCGGGAGTCGGGGCCACGGTGGGCTCGGTGGCGAGCAGCAGGTCGGCCGCCGCGAACGGCACGGCAACCGGGGACACGTCCGGCTTCGCCGGGCGACCGTCGCACCAGCGCGCCGGGTCGAACGCCGTGTAGCTCCCGGACCCGCACGTGAAGTCGACGACGGCGTCCCCCGCGACCAGGGCGGTACCGCTCAGGTGGGCCCCCGACCGCACGACGGCCACATCCCGCACGACCGCCTCGCCCTCGACGACCGCGCCCGCCTCGACCCACGCGCGGCCCTCGATGCGCGCACCGCCGAGGACCTGCGCATCCCCGCGGACCACGGCGTCGGGGCCGACGTAGGCGGTCGGGTCGACCGTCGCGGTGTCGTCGACGAAGCCACCGCCGTTGGCGTGCCGGTGCCCGCCCAGGTCGGCGGGGGCGGGGATGTCGTCGGCCACGGTCGCGCCCGACACCCGGAACTCGTAGGCGTACCGGGCGACCTCGCCGTACGCCTCGGCGGAGCCGTGCCGGTGGTTCACCGTCGGGGTGCCGACGACCACCAAATACGCCTCCTGCTCGCCCGACCGCAGCTTGAGCTGGACCTGCTCGTCGAGGCTCTCGGTCACGGGGCTGTACCGGGGGACGCCCCCGCGCATGGCGACGAACCCGAAGCTCAGGCCCGCGTCAGGGTCGTCGTCGTGGCCCCGCACGCGCACGCGGATGTCCTGCACCCCGGGGTCGGGCTCGAGCCGCACGATCGTGAAGCCGTAGTCGGAGGGGGCGAAGGCGTCGAGCACCCGGTAGTGGCCGGGGTCGCCGTCCACGGCCTCGACGGGGGTGGTCCGGTCCGCGAGCAGGACGGGGTCGAGCAGGTCCACCCCGGCGGCGATCGCGCTGCGGTCCATGAAGTCCCACGCCACGGTGCGCATGGCGTACTCCGCGACGCGCCGGTTCAGGTCCGACTGGCTGAGGCCCGTCAGCCGCTTGTACGTGGTGAGCGGGTCCTCGCCGGCCTCCGCCTCGCGCCACATGCTCCCGAGCAGCTGCTCGCCGTCCCGCTCCGCCAGGTACTGCAGCAGCAGCCAGCTGCCGTCGCCGAGCCGCGGGCTCGCCCAGTGCAGCTGCGGGCTGCGCACCAGGTCCGCGGGGTTCCCGATCCCCCCGGGTGCGGCCACGGTGGCCAGGTAGGCGGCGCTGGCGGCCCAGAAGGTCGCAGCGTCGTTCGAGGCGAAGCCGCCAGGGCTGTCGAGGACGGCGAAGCCCTGCACGACCTCGGCGAAGCCGCGGGCCAGCTCCCAGGACGGGTCGAACTCGGAGCCGCCGACGACGGTCGGGTCCCCCGTCACGGGCGCGGTCGCGGACTCGTGGCCGCGCGCGGTCAGGGACGCGACGTCCACGCGCAGCAGCCCGACACCGTCGATGACGGTGCCGGTGGCCCCGCGCTCGGCCTCGGCCAGCCCGCCGCTCTGCGGTACGACGACGACGCTGGCGGGGGCTCCGGGACCGCTCGACCAGGTCCCGTCGACGACGACGACGATCTTGTGCCGCGCGATCGCGCCGTCCTCGGCGACCACGTCGAGGTCGTGCACGTCGAGCGCGTACAGGGCGTCGAGCTGGTCGACGGCGCGCGCCGCGTCGAACCGCACCTCGGCGGGCGCTCTCGTGGGGTCGGCACCGGCCCGGTCGCCCCAGGCCAGGACCACGTCCTGCCCCTCGCGCACGTGGGCGTCCTGCCACGCCGGCTCCCACGCGGCGGGCACCACGACGCTCTTGCCGGCCTGGAGGTTGCGCACAGCAGCACCGACGCCGAGCCCGGCGGCGAGGAACCCGAGGACGACGACTGCGGCGATCCCGCCGCGTCCCCACCGTCCCATCCGTGCTGTCCCCTCGCCTGCCTCTCGCATGGTGCGCTCCGGCTCCCGCCGGATGGCTGCCCCACTGTCGCTGACCGGTCGGAGCGAGTCAATCGCGAGCACAACCACCGATCGGGTGATTCGGGCGTGCAGGAGTGCGGCGTGCTCATATGAGCAGAGATCGCTACGAGTGTTGCGATGCGCGCGGACCGTGCCTACTGTGGAACGACGTGAGAGGAACCGCATGATCGAGTCGGACGAGCTGCTGTCCATCCGCGCCGCCGAGCTGTACTACGAGGAGGACAAGACCCAGGACGAGATCGGGTCGATCCTGGCGCTCACCCGTTGGAAGGTCGGGCGCCTGCTGGCACAGGCCAAGGCGAACGGCTTCATCCGGATCGAGATCGTCCACCCCCGGGCACGCCGCCTGCCCGTCGAGCGCCGTCTGCGCGAGACCTGCGGCCTCGCCGACGCGATCGTCGTCTCGACGTCGGGCGTCGACGACCAGGACGAGCTGCAGGCGCGCACCGCGCAGGCCGCCGCGGACTACCTCGCCACCCTGCGTCCCGTGCCGCGCACGCTCGGGATCAGCTGGGGGCGCACGCTCGACGACATCTCGCGGCACCTCGAGGACGGCTGGGCCGGCGGGGTCGACGTCGTGCAGATCAACGGCGGCGTCAGCCTGAACCGCCGGGCCGGCACCGCGGCCTCCACGGCCGTCGCCATCGCCCAGAAGGCAGGCGGGCACGCCACCCTGCTCCCGAGCCCGGCGATCCTCGAGCGGCTGGAGACCAAGCGCGCCATCGAGTCCGACCGCGCCGTGGCCGCCGTGCTCGACCTGGCGTCGACCGCCGACGCCTACCTGTTCAGCGCCGGAGCGGCCGACGCGGGCTCCGTGCTCGTCGACAGCGGCTACCTGACCCCCGACGACGTCGCGGGGCTCGTGCGCCGCGGCGCGGTCGGCGACGTCGTGGGGCGGTACATCGACGCCTCGGGGGCGATCGTCGACGAACGGCTCGACGAGCGGACCATCGGCCTCCCGCTGGAGAGCCTGCGCGCGGCGCAGCTCAGCATCGCCGTCATCGCGGGGCCGACCAAGCACGCCGTCGCGCGGGCCGTCGTCTCCAGCGGACTGTGCACCGTGCTCGTCACCGACGAGGAGACCGCGCTCTATCTCATCGAGAACCATCCATCGGTACAGGACAGCGAGGACCACGCATGACAGGCACCCAGATCGTCCCCGGAGAGCGCGCCATCGCGCTCCTGGGCGGCGAGGCGAACGACGCCAACCTGCGTCGCTACCTGCACGGCATCCCGGGCGTCGACGCCGTCGGGCTGGAGCAACGGGCGGCCGGCCTCGGGACCCGCTCGATCAAGACCACGTCGAAGGCCTGGGCGCTGGACCGCATCATCGGGCTCATCGACCTGACCACCCTCGAAGGCGCGGACACCCCGGGCAAGGTGCGCTCGCTCGTCGCCAAGGCGGTCACGCCCGACGCGGCCGATCCCAGCTGCCCGCGGGTTGCCGCGGTCTGCGTGTACGGCGACATGGTGCCGCACGCCGTCCAGGCGCTCGGCACGGCCCACGGCGACCCGGACCAGGGCAAGATCGCCGTCGCCGCGGTCGCCACCGCGTTCCCGAGCGGCCGCTCGTCGCGGTCGATCAAGCTCGAGGACACGGCCGACGCCGTCGCCGCGGGTGCCGACGAGATCGACATGGTCATCGACCGCGGGGCGTTCCTCGCCGGGCGCTACGGCCAGGTCTACGACGAGATCGTCGCGGTCAAGGAGGCGTGCCGCCGCGCCGACGGCACCTACGCGCACCTCAAGGTCATCCTCGAGACCGGGGAGCTGAACACCTACGACAACGTGCGCCGCGCCTCCTGGCTGGGGATCCTGGCCGGCGGAGACTTCATCAAGACGTCCACCGGGAAGGTCGCCCCCGCGGCGACGCTGCCGGTCACCCTCCTGATGCTGGAGGTCGTGCGCGACTGGCACCGGCTCAGCGGTGAGAAGGTCGGCGTGAAGCCCGCCGGCGGCATCCGCGCATCGAAGGACGCGATCAAGTACCTGGTGACGGTCGCCGAGACGGCCGGGGAGGAGTGGCTGACGCCGCACCTGTTCCGGTTCGGCGCCTCGAGCCTGCTCAACGACGTGCTGCTGCAGCGCCAGAAGATGACGACCGGGCACTACTCCGGCCCCGACTACGTGACGATCGACTGAAGGGCCCACAGATGTCATTCCTCGAGTACGCCCCGGCGCCCGAGTCGCAGGCGATCCTGAACCTGCGCGACTCCTACGGCCTCTTCATCGACGGCGAGTTCCGGGAGGGCCACGGCACGCCGTTCGCCTCCATCTCGCCGGCCACCGAGAAGCACATCGCGACCATCGCGCACGCCGACGCGTCCGACGTCGACGCCGCGGTGGCCGCCGCCCGCCGCGCCTACGACCGCACCTGGTCGCGCATGTCGGGCGCCGACCGCGGCAAGTGCCTGTTCCGCATCGCGCGCCTGGTCCAGGAGCGCAGCCGCGAGCTCGCGGTGGCGGAGAGCCTCGACAACGGCAAGCCCATCAAGGAGAGCCGCGACGTCGACGTCCCGCTCGTGGCCGCCTGGTTCTTCTACTACGCGGGCTGGGCCGACAAGCTGGACCACGTCGGCCTCGGCGCCGCCCCCGCACCGCTCGGCGTCGCCGCGCAGGTGATCCCGTGGAACTTCCCGCTGCTCATGCTGGCGTGGAAGATCGCCCCCGCCCTGGCCGCGGGCAACACGGTCGTGCTCAAGCCGGCGGAGACCACGTCGCTGACCGCCCTGCTGTTCGCCGAGATCGTGCAGCAGGCCGACCTGCCGCCCGGCGTGGTCAACATCATCACGGGCGCGGGTGAGACGGGCGCCGCGCTCGTCGGCCACGGCGACGTGGACAAGGTGGCGTTCACCGGGTCGACGTCCGTCGGTCGCGCGATCGCCCGGTCGGTCGCCGGCACGAACAAGAAGCTGACCCTCGAGCTGGGCGGCAAGGCGGCGAACATCGTGTTCGACGACGCCCCCATCGACCAGGCCATCGAGGGCATCGTCAACGGGATCTTCTTCAACCAGGGTCACGTCTGCTGCGCGGGCAGCCGCCTGCTGGTCCAGGAGTCGATCCACGACGAGGTCATCGACCGCCTCAAGACGCGCCTGTCGACGCTGCGGCTGGGTGACCCGCTGGACAAGAACACCGACATCGGCGCCATCAACAGCGCCGAGCAGCTCCAGCGGATCCGCGAGCTGAGCGACGTGGGCGAGGCCGAGGGCGCCGAGCGGTGGACCGCCGCGTGCACCATCCCCGAGAACGGGTTCTGGTACGCGCCGACGATCTTCACCAACGTGTCCACCAGCCACCGGATCGCCCGCGAGGAGATCTTCGGGCCGGTGCTGAGCGTGCTCACGTTCCGCACCCCCACCGAGGCCATCGCCAAGGCCAACAACACCCCGTACGGCCTGTCCGCGGGCATCTGGACCGACAAGGGCAGCCGCATCCTGGCCGTCGCCGACAAGCTCCGCGCCGGCGTCGTCTGGGCCAACACGTTCAACCGGTTCGACCCGTCCAGCCCGTTCGGTGGCTACAAGGAGTCCGGCTACGGCCGCGAGGGTGGCCGCCACGGCATCGCCGCGTACCTGAAGACCGCGGCACCCACCGTCGCCCTGCCCTCCGCGACCGCGCGCAAGACCGTCAGCAAGGGAGCCACCAAGTGACCCGCCTCGCCGTCCCCAAGACCTACAAGCTGTACATCGGCGGGGCGTTCCCGCGCAGCGAGTCGGGCCGCACCTACGAGATCGTCAGCGCGAAGGGGGCGTTCCTCGCCAACGCCGCCAAGGCGTCCCGCAAGGACGCCCGCGACGCGGTGGTCGCCGCCCGCAGCGCCGTCGGCGGCTGGTCGGGCGCGACCGCGTACAACCGCGGGCAGGTGCTCTACCGGATCGCCGAGCTCCTCGAGGGTCGTCGGGCGCAGTTCGTCGCCGAGATCGTCGACGCCGAGGGCGTGTCCGCGGCGGTCGCGAACGCGCAGGTGGACACGGCCATCGACCGCTGGGTCTGGTACGCGGGCTGGACCGACAAGTACGCGCAGGTGGCCGGCAACGCCAACCCCGTCTCCGGGCCGTACTTCAACATCTCGGTGCCGGAGCCGACGGGCGTCGTCGCGATCATCGCGCCGCAGGACTCGTCCCTGCTCGGGCTGGTGTCCGCGGTCGCTCCCGCGCTCGTCGCCGGCAACACGGTCGTCGTGGTGGCCAGCGAGAAGCTGCCCCTGTCCGCGATCAGCCTGTCCGAGGTCCTCGCCACGAGCGACGTGCCCAAGGGTGTGGTCAACGTGCTCACGGGCTCCCCCGCGGAGATCGCCCCGTGGCTGGCCAGCCACCAGGACGTCAACGCCCTCGACCTCGTCGGCGCGGGCGACCTCGACTGGATCGACCTGCAGATCGCCGCGGCCGACACCCTCAAGCGCGTCCTCCCGCCGGAGAACGGCCCCGACGCCGCCGCCCCGTCGCTGGACCGCATCACCGCGTTCGTGGAGACGAAGACCGTCTGGCACACGAAGGGCCTGATCTGACCTGTCGCGTCCGCGTCGACCGATGCGGACGCGCGCGCGAGAACGCCATAGGGCGCGTCATCCGGTGCGGTGGCGCGTCCCATGGCGTTCTCGCCGCGCAACGTCCGCGGTCGCCCGACAGTGGTCGCCTCGGGTCAGGCGCGGTGGCGCCCACCCCGCGCGGACGCGTAGGCCGGGCGGATGACCTGGTCGATCAGGGCGGAGCGCTCGTCGTGGTGCAGGAACGAGTGCGCCGCGGCCGTGACCGCCACGTCGCGCAGGTCGACGAGGTCCCAGCCGGCCTCCTCGACCAGCAGCGTGAGCTCGCGGGTCATGGACGTCCCGGACTGCAGCCGGTTGTCGGTGTTGACCGTGACGGCGAAGCCGAGGTTCCGCAGACGCGTGACGGGGTGGGTGGCCACCGACTCGGCGGCGCCCGTCTGCACGTTGGACGACGGGCACAGCTCGAGCGGGATGCGACGGTCGCGGATCCAGTGCGCGAGCGTGCCCAGCCGGTCGCCGAGCTCGTCGGTGGTGACGTCCTCGATGAGCCGCACGCCGTGCCCGATCCTGCACGCGTGCGCCACGTGCACGGCCTCCGCGATCGACTCGACGCCGGCCGCCTCCCCGGCATGCACGGTGGTGGGGAAGTCGGCCTCCGCGAGCGTGGTGAACGCGGTGGCGTGACGCGACGGCGGGAACCCGTCCTCGGCACCGGCGATGTCGAAGCCGACGACACCGTTGTCCCGGTTCTCCAGGGCGAGCGCGGCGATCTCGTCGGCACGGTCGGCGTGCCGCATCGCGGTGATGAGGGTGCCGATCCGGATCGAGCGTCCTGCGGCGGCGGCCTCGGCGATGCCCTCGGCGAACCCGGCCTGCACAGCGTCGACCACCTGCTGGAGGGTCAGCCCCTTCGCGAGGTGCTGCTCGGGCGCGTACCGCTGCTCGGCGTACACGACGCCGTCGGCGGCCAGGTCGATCGCGGACTCGCGGGCGACCCGGCGCAGGCCGTCCTCGGTCTGCATCACGGCGACCGTGTGGTCGAACGTCTCGAGGTAGCGCTCGAGCGTCCCGGAGCTCGCGGCCTCCACGAACCAGCGGCCCAGCTCGTCGGGGTCCGTCGCGGGCAGCTCGTGATCGATCTCCGCGGCGAGCTCGATGATCGTCGCGGGGCGCAGACCGCCGTCGAGATGGTCGTGCAGGACGACCTTGGGCAGGCTGGGGATGAGGGCGACGAGGGCAGCTGTGGCGTCGGTGGCGCCGGTGGGGTCGGTGGCCTCGGACGGGTCGCTGGGGGCGTCAGCCACCGAGGGCTCGGAGGGGGAGGTCATGGGCTCACCGTACCGGGACGGAACCCCTCGAACGGGATCAGGTGTCAGCATCCTCATCGTCGGCGGGCACCTCGGTGTCCTGCTCGACCACGTCCGCCTCGTCGGCCCGGCCCTCGCGGTCGGCGCGCGCGAACCCCGGCTCGTACTCCTCAGGGTCCTCGGAGCCGTCCACGTCGTCCGTGAGGCTGCGAGGTCCGTCCGGGTCCACCGGCACCAGGCCGGCGTCCTTCCAGGCGTCACTTCCGGGCACGGTGCTCATCTGTCCATCGTGCCCCCGTCCGCGCGACGCCGCGAGGGGATCAGGCGTCGATGCGGTCGATCACGAGGGGCCGCAACGGCACGACGGTGCCCTCGGGGGCCACGACGACCGCGCCGGCGAGGGCGTCGAGCGCCCGCCCGAACCGCTCCGGCGTGTCGGTGTGCAGCGTCATGAGGGGCTGCCCCGCCCGCACGGTGTCCCCGGGCTTGGCGTGCAGTTCGACGCCCGCGCCGGCCTGCACCGGGTCCTCCTTGCGCGCGCGGCCCGCACCGAGCCGCCACGCCGCGATGCCGACGGCGTAGGCGTCCAGCTCGGCGAGCACGCCGTCGGTGTCCGCGAGCAGCTGCGACGTCTCCTTCGCGACCGGCAGCGTCGCGTCCGGGTCGCCACCCTGGGCGGCGATCATCCGCTTCCACGCGTCCATGGCCCGGCCGTCCTGCAGGGCGGCTGCCACGTCGTCGTCGGGCCGGCCCGCGGCAGCGAGCATCTCCCGGGCCAGCGCGACCGTGAGCTCGACGACGTCCGCCGGTCCCCCGCCGGCCAGCACCTCGACCGACTCGCGGACCTCCAGAGCGTTGCCCGCGGTCAGACCGAGCGGCGTCGACATGTCCGTGAGCAGCGCGACGGTCCGCACCCCGGCATCGGTGCCGAGCGCGACCATCGTCCGGGCCAGCTCGCGGGCGCGGTCGACGTCCTTCATGAACGCCCCGGAGCCCACCTTGACGTCGAGGACCAGCGCGCCGGTGCCCTCGGCGATCTTCTTGCTCATGATCGAGCTCGCGATCAGCGGGATGGCCTCGACCGTGCCCGTGACGTCGCGCAGCGCGTAGAGCTTGCGGTCGGCGGGAGCGAGCCCGGAGCCCGCCTGGCAGATGACGGCGCCGACGTCGTCGAGCTGCGCCATCATCTCGTCGTTGCTCAGCGCGGCCCGCCAGCCGGCGATCGACTCGAGCTTGTCCAGCGTGCCGCCGGTGTGGCCGAGGCCGCGACCGGACAGCTGCGGGACGGCGACCCCGAACACCGCCACGAGCGGCGCCAGCGGCAGCGTGATCTTGTCGCCCACCCCGCCGGTCGAGTGCTTGTCCGCCGTCGGACGGGACAGCCCCGAGAAGTCCATCCGCTCGCCGCTCGCGATCATCGCCGCGGTCCAGCGGGCGATCTCGGCGCGGTCCATCCCGTTGAGCAGGATCGCCATGTTGAGCGCCGACATCTGCTCCTCGGCCACGACCCCGCGCGTGTACGCGTCGATGACCCAGTCGATCTGCGCGTCGGACAGGCGGTGCCCGTCGCGCTTGGTGACGATGACGTCGACGGCGTCGAACGACTCGGTGCTCATGCTCGCTCCTCCAGGTCGGCCGGCCCGAAGGCGTCGGGGAGCACCTCGGTCATCGGCTTGATGCCGTGCACGGTCTCCACCAGCAGCCGCGCTCCCCCGTGCTCCCACAGCAGCTGCCGGCACCGGCCGCACGGCATGAGCACGTTGCCGTGCTTGTCCACGCAGGTGAACGCGACCAGCCGCCCGCCGCCGGAGACGTGCAGCCCCGAGACGAGCGAGCACTCGGCGCACAGCGTGACGCCGTACGAGGCGTTCTCCACGTTGCAGCCGACGACCACCCTGCCGTCGTCGACCAACGCGGCGGCGCCCACCGGGAAGTGGGAGTACGGCGCATACGCCTTGTGCATGACCTCGGTGGCTGCGGAACGCAGGGCGTCCCAATCGATGTCCACAGGAACGCTCACTTCGTGTAGGGGATGCCCTCGGCGGCCGGCGGGCGCACCCGTCCGACGAGCCCCGCGACGGCGAAGATCGTCACGATGTAGGGCGTCATCAGCATGATCTGGCTGGGGATCGGCGTCTGGATGATGCTCAGCTGGAGCTGCAGGTTGTTGGCGAACCCGAACAGCAGCGCGGCCGCCAGCGCACCCTTGGGGCTCCAGCGCCCCAGGATCATCGCGGCGAGCGCGATGTAGCCCTTGCCGTTCGTCATCTCCTTGCCGAACGCCAGCCCCGCCGCGACGGTGAAGAACGCACCGCCGAGACCGGCCACCGCGCCGCCCAGCACCGTGGCGCGCAAGCGGGTCCGGTTGACCTTGATGCCGACGGTGTCCGCCGCCTTGGGGTGCTCCCCGACGGACCGCAGCCGCAGGCCCCACCGGGACCGGAAGACCATGATCTGCAGCACGATCACGACGACGTACATGATGTAGACGAGCGCGGTCTGCCGGAACAGCACCGGCCCGATGATCGGGATCTGGGAGAGCACCGGGATGCTGATGACCGGGAGCCCCGGAGGGTTGTTCCAGGTGTCCGGGTTCTCCTTGAGCACCGTCGAGAACAGGTAGCTGGTCACGCCGATGACCAGCACGTTCAGCACGACGCCGACGATGATCTGGTTGACCACGTACTTGATCGAGAACAGCACCAGCAGCAGGCCCACCAGGGCACCCGCGACGGGGGCGGCGATCAGGCCCGCGTACGCGCTGCCCGTCAGGGTGGCGACGACGGCCGCGAGGAACGCGCCGCCCAGCAGCTGGCCCTCGATCGCGATGTTGATGATGCCGGACCGCTCGCAGAGCAGACCGGCCAGGGCGCCGAACACCAGCGGGATCGCGAGGAACAGCGAACCCTGCAGCAGGCCGGTCAGCGGCAGCCCGCTGTCCTTGCCCGCGACGGCCCACACCAGGAACGCGAACACCATGAGGAACCCGTAGGTGATCGGCAGCCAGGCACCGGCCTTCTCCCGGCGGCGCGTCTCGTAGAACGACACCCCGGCGAGCGCGAGCGCCGCGAGGCACAGGATGATCGCGGTCAGCTTCGACGGCACGGAGAACGGCGTGAACTGGATGAAGTCGCGCGGGGTCGAGATGGCGAACGTGCTGTGCTCGCCGGTCGGTGCGAGCAGCCCGAAGACCACGAGACCGAGAGCTGCGACCGTCGCGTAGGCGATCGGCGCGTGCCACTTGATCGGGGGCAGGACCAGCTCGGAGGCAGGACGGGCGGACGCCGACGCCGTCGCATCGATCGTGGGGGCGCTCATGCGCTGACCTCCTTCGCGGTGACGGGCGCGACCGGTTTCGGGGCGCGTGGCGTGTCCGGTGACGGCAGCCGGAACACCGCCCGGACCAGCGGCGGGGCCGCGATGAACAGGACGATGAGGGACTGCACGACGAGCACGATGTCGATGGGCGTCCCGGTGCGGGCCTGCATGACCACGCCGCCGGCGCGCAGGGCGCCGAACAGGATGCCCGCGAAGACCGTGCCCAGCGGCTTGGAGCGACCGAGCAGCGCGACCGTGATGGCGTCGAACCCGTAGCTCGCCGCGACCCCGGCGGTGAGCACCCGTTCCGTGCCGAGCACCTGGGCCGAGCCCGCGAGCCCGGCGAACGCACCGGCCGTGAGCATGACCCACACGTAGGTCGCGTTCACCGAGATGCCCGCGGTGCGCGCCGCGTGCGGGTTGGACCCGACCGCGCGGAACCGGAAGCCGATCGTCGAGCGCTCCATCAGCCACCAGGTGAACACCGCGGCGGCGATGGCGACCAGGAAGCCGGTGTGCAGCCGGTACCCGCTGCCCAGCAGCAGCGGGTAGGCCGCGCTGTCGGGGATGGGTGGGCTGACCGGGTTGTTGCTGCCCGGACGCTGGAACGCGTCGATGCTCAGCAGGTACGCGACCAGGTAGATCGCGATGTTGTTGAGCATGATCGTGACGATGACCTCGTGCGCGCCGGTGCGCGCCTTGAGCACACCGGCGATGCCCGCCCACAGCGCACCACCGAGCGCGGCGCCGATGACGCAGAGCAGCAGGTGCAGCGGGAACGGGAGGTCGAACGTGAACCCGATGAACCCGGCGAAGATGCCACCGAGGATGATCTGGCCCTGGGCACCGATGTTGAACAGCCCGGCCCGGAAGCCGATGCCGAGGCCGAGACCGGCGAGGATCAGGGGCGTCGCGACGGTGAGCGTCTCGGTCAGCGGGCGGATCGCCCGCTGGAACGTCTCGGCCCGGGGATCGTAGATGGCACCTGCGAAGAGCGCTGCGTAGGCCTCGGAGACGGCCGTCCACGCCGCGGAGATGAGGTCCCCGGGACGCGAGAAGAAGTAGCTGGCCGCGGCCTGCACCTCGGCGTCGGCCGCCGCGATGAGCAGGCCTCCGAGGATCAGGGCCAGCACGACCGCGAGCACCGACACGAGCCAGCTGCTCGACAGCATCTCGTGCAGGATGCGGCGACCGCCGTCGGACTCCTCGGCCGGCTCGACGACGCCGGTCTGCCCGGGCGGCGGGACCTGGGCGTCCGGCAGCGGGGCCGGCGTCTGGCTGCTCACAGCTCCTCCTGGGGGAACGCCGTGTCGGCGGTGGTCGTCGTCGTGGGCGGGGGCTCGGCGGCGGTCGGTTCGTCGACCGCCTCGAGGTCGGCCTCACCGAGCGTCGTGTGGTGCTCGGCGGCCTGCCGCACGGCGTCCTCGAGCGGGACGCCGGCCATCATCAGGCCCAGCACGTCGCGGTCGGTCCCGCCCGGCACGTCGCCGACGATCCGTCCGCGGTACATGACGAGGATGCGGTCCGCGAGCGCGAGCACCTCGTCCAGCTCCGTCGACACGATGATCACGGGGGTGCCGTTGTCGCGCTCCTCCACGATCCGGGAGTGCACGAACTCGATCGAGCCGACGTCGAGGCCACGGGTCGGCTGCGACGCGATGAGCAGCCGCAGCGGCCGCGACATCTCGCGCGCCAGCACGACCTTCTGCTGGTTGCCGCCGGACAGGGTGCTCGCGTGCGCGTCGATCGAGCCGGTACGGACGTCGAACTCCGCGATCCGCTTCTCCGCGTTGGCCCGCACGGCGGCGGGCTTGAGCGCGACGCCCCGGGCGAACGGCTCCTGCCGGTGCAGGTCGAGGATGAGGTTCTCCGCGATGGAGAAGTCCGCGATGACGCCGTCGGTCGAGCGGTCCTCCGGGACGAACCCGAGACCGGAGGCGAGCACGTCCTTGACGGACTTGCCCACGAGCTCGATGCCGTCCAGCTTCACCGACCCGGCGACGGGCGCCTGCAGCCCGAGCATCACCTCGGTGAGCTCGGTCTGGCCGTTGCCCTGGACGCCGGCGATCGAGACGATCTCGCCGCGGGCCACGTCGAACGAGATGTCGTCGAGCTGCCGCACGCCGGCCTCGTCGATGACGGTCAGGTGGCGGACCTGGACCGTCGCCTCGCCGGGCACCGCGGTGGTGCGGGCGACCCCCAGGGACACGGACCGGCCGACCATGAGCGAGGCGAGCTCGGTCTCGGTGGACGTCGGCTCGGCGCTGCCGACCACCTTGCCGCGCCGGATGACGGTGATCCGGTCAGCGACGGCACGGACCTCGCGCAGCTTGTGCGTGATGAAGACGATGGACGTCCCGGACTCCTTGAGCTGCCGCATGATCACGATCAGCTCGTCGGTCTCCTGCGGCGTGAGCACGGCCGTGGGCTCGTCGAGGATGAGGACCTTGGCCTGCCGGGACAGGGCCTTGATGATCTCGACGCGCTGCTGGACGCCGACGGGCAGGTCCTCGATGTACGCGTCGGGGTCGACGTGGAAGCCGAACCGGTCGGAGATCTCCTTGACCCGGCGACGCGCCTCGGGAAGGTCGATCAGCCCGCCGCCGCGCACGGGTTCGTGGCCCAGGACCACGTTCTCCGCGACGGTGAACACCGGGACGAGCATGAAGTGCTGGTGGACCATGCCGATGCCGGCGGCCATCGCGTCGCCGGGGCCGGCGAACGTCACAGGCGCGTCGTCGACGAGGATCTGGCCACCGTCGGGGTCGTACAGCCCGTAGAGCACGTTCATCAGCGTGCTCTTGCCGGCACCGTTCTCCCCGAGCAGCGCGTGGATCTCCCCCGGCTCGACGACGAGGTCGATGTGGTCGTTGGCGACCAACGACCCGAAGGTCTTGGTGATGCCCTGCAGCTCCAGCTTCACCGGTCGTCTCCTTCGACGTCACGACTGTCCTCAGACACTATCCATCCCCTCGCGAGGTCGGTGCTGGACAGGCCGACGGCCCGGGCGCTGGGCCCGGGCCGTCGTCCTGCGGTCCTGCGTCAGATCACTTCGGGGACGCGTCGGACTCCACGACGATGTCACCGGAGATGATCGACGCCTTGAGCTCGTCGAGCTTCGTGACGACGTCCGCGGGGACCTTCGACTCGAAGTCGTGGAACGGCGCCAGGCCGAGGCCCTCGTTCTCCAGCGTGCCGACGTACGGGTCGGAGCTGAAGCTGCCGTCCACGGCCTCGCTGATCGTGTCGAAGACGGCCGGGCCGATCTCCTTCATGACCGAGGTGAGGACGATCGGGCCGTACTCGGTGGTCTCGAACCAGTCGGCGTCGACACCGATGATCGAGACGTTGCCGGCCGTCTGCGCGACGGACGCGGTGCCCAGACCGACCGGACCGGCGACGGGCATGATGATGTCCGCGCCCTGGTCGATGAAGGACTGGCCGATGTTCTTGCCGTCGTCCTGGCTGTCGAAGTTGCCGGCGAAGACGCCCTGCTGCGTCGCCTTGTCCCAGCCGAGCAGCTGCACGGAGCCGCCGTTGTCCTCGTTGAACTTGGCGATGCCGTCGGCGAAGCCGTCCATGAAGATCGTGACGGACGGGATCTGGATGCCACCGAAGGTCGCGACCTTGCCGGTGGTGGAGGTCGCCGCGGCGACGTAGCCGGCGAGGTAAGCCGCCTGCGCCGTGTCGAAGAGGATCGGCTTGCCGTTGTCCAGGGTGACGGGCGCGAAGTCGGCGTCGGAGAAGGAGCTGTCGACCAGGGCGAAGTTGACGTCCGGGTTCGCCTCAGCGGCGGTCTGGATCGGGTCCTCGAGGAGGAAGCCGACGCCGATGATCAGGTCGCAGTTCTCGGCGACCAGGCTGTCGATGTTCGGCGTGTAGTCGGTGTCGGCAGCGGACTCGACGCTGGCGATCTCGACACCGAGCTCGTCCTGGGCCTGCGTCAGCCCCTCGAAGCCGGCCTGGTTGAACGACTTGTCGTCGAAACCGCCCGCGTCCGAGACCATGCAGGCCTTGAAGTCGACGGTCGCGGCGGACGTCTCGCCGCCGGCCGACTCGTTCGTCTCCTCGGGTGCACTGCCACACGCCGCAAGCGCAAGGGCGACCGCCCCGCCGAGCGCGGCCACTCGAATGATCTTCTTCACGCGACTCTCCTGAATCTCGTCAGCAGCCGGTCCGGCTGGGCCGACCGTGCGGGTGGCACGACGGTGTGCCACCACAAGGTCTGGGGCTGCCCGGCATTGATTCTCGGACCATAACGATGCCGAGGTGTCGCGCAGGTTACCGACTGGTATCCGCCCAGGTTCCGTTACCGACTTGGTATGTGTTCGCCCAGGTGACGGACTTTCCGTCTCAGCCCGCGAGAACTGCTGTCCGCGCGAGAAGCAGCGCGCCGACCTCGATGGCGCGCTCGTCGACCCGCAGGTCGCCCTGGTGGATGTCGAACGTGTGGCCGCCGGGCGTCCGCGTGCCGAGGCGGGCCATCGCCCCGGGCACCTTGGTCAGGTACCACGCGAAGTCCTCGCCACCCAGCGACTGCTCGGTCAGCAGCACCGACCCGGCACCCAGGACGTCGCGCGCGGCGGCCTCGAGGATCCCCGTCGCGTGCTCGCCGTTCTCGACCGGCGGCACACCGCGATGGTGCCGGACGTCCACCGTCACGTCGAACGGCGCGACGACCTGCTCGACGGCGGCGTGGAACACCTCCGACGCCTTCTCCCACGCCCGCACGTCGAGGCACCGCAGCGTTCCCTTCACGGTGCCCGTCGAGGGGATCGCGTTGTGCGCCGATCCCGCCTTCACGGCGCCCCAGGTCAGGTTGACCCCCGAGCGCGGGTCCAGCCGCCGGCCCAGGATCGCCGGCACCTGCGTGATGACCTGGCCGAGCGCGAAGACCACGTCGCCAGTCAGGTGCGGTCGCGACGTGTGCCCGCCCGGCCCGGAGATGGTCACGGTCACCTCGTCGCTGGCGGACGTGATGGGCCCGATGCGGGTCCCGACCTGTCCGACGTCCACCTTCGGGTCGCAGTGGAACGCGTAGATCTCCGCGACGCCGTCCAGCCCGCCCGCCGCGACCACGTCGAGCGCCCCTCCGGGCTGCACCTCCTCGGCGGGCTGGAACACCAGCCGCACGCCGGTGCGGAGCTCGTCGGCGACCTGCGCGAGCGCCAGCCCGGCGCCGAGGACCGCCGTGGTGTGCACGTCGTGCCCGCAGGCGTGGGTGACCCCGCGCACGGTCGACGCCCACGGCACGCCGCTGGTGTCCTGCACGGGCAGGGCGTCGAGGTCCGCGCGCAGGGCGATCCGCTTGCGCCCGCTCGCGGCCGGCCCGGGACCGATGTCGCAGAGCAGGCCGCTGCCCGGCAGCAGGTGGGGGGTGAGCCCGGCGGCGCGCAGCCGCTCGGCCAGGAGCGCGGTGGTCCGTACCTCGGTGCGGCCCAGCTCGGGGTGCGCGTGGATGTCGCGACGGATGGCGATGAGCTCGTCGCGCAGTCCCGCGAGGATGGCCGCGAGCCGGGCCGACATCGGTTCCGTCGGGTCGGGTCGGAGGCTGGTCAGCGGAGCGACGAGGGCATCAGGCACGGCTTCGACCCTAGCCGCGCCGCTCGGGACAGGTGGAGGGTGTCCGCGTCAGAGCAGGTCCTCGCGCTCGCGCGCCCGCCAGGCGTCCACGGCCCCCTTGACGGACTGCGCGTGCGCCCGCGTGGTCACGAGCAGGGCGTCAGGGGTGTCGACGACCACCGCGTCGGCCAGCCCGACCACGGACACGGTCCGCCCGGTGCCCGGCACGACGAACGCACCGTCGGCGTCGATCCGCAGGACGAGACCCTCGTCGCCGAGGGTGTCGACCGGCAGGAGCTGCGCGAGCGAGTCGAAGTCGCCGATGTCGTCCCACGTGAAGTCGCCCGGCACGACGGCCACGCCGCCGGCGGCGGCCACCGGCTCGGCGATCGCGTGGTCGATCGCGATCTTGGTCAGCCCCGGCCAGACCCGGTCGAGGACCTCCCCGCGGTCCGGCCCGTCCCACGCGGCGGCGATCTCCTGCAGACCCGCCGCGAGGGCCGGCAGCTGGGTGGCCAGGTGGTCCAGGAGCACACGCGCCTTCACGATGAACATGCCGGCGTTCCAGCGGTACTCGCCGGTCGCCAGGTACGCGGTCGCGGTGACGGCGTCGGGCTTCTCCGTGAAGCCCGCAGCACGGGTGACGGTCGGGGCGCCGGCCAGTCCGAGGGGCGCCCCCGAGCGGACGTAGCCGAACGCGGTCGACGGGCCGGTCGCGGCGATGCCGATCGTCACGACGTTCCCGGCCCGGGCCGCCACGACGCCCTCGCGCACCGTCTGCTCGAACGCCTCGGTGCCGTCGATGACGTGGTCGGCGGCGAACGACCCGAGGACCACGTCCTCACCGTGCCGCTCGAGCAGGACCGCCGCGGCCAGGCCGATCGCGGCCATCGAGTCGCGGGGCGACGGCTCCGCGAGCACGTCGTCGGCACCGAGCTCGGGGAGCTGCGCAGCGACCGCGTCGGCGTGCCGGGTGCCCGTCACGACGAGCACGCCCCCGGTGCCCGTGAGCGGCAGCAGCCGGTCGACCGTGGCCTGCAGCAGCGTGCGGCCTGATCCCGTGAGATCGAGCAGGAACTTGGGGTGGCCGGCGCGCGACAGCGGCCACAGGCGGGTTCCCGCACCCCCGGCCGGGACGACGGCGTGGAATCCGGGGACCACTGAGGGCGGAGTCGACATGGGCGCCAGGGTAGCGAGCCCCGAGATGCCGTCCTGCGCTGTGCAATACCTCACAGCGGGCCTCTGCCGACGGGTTGCGTACTGATCGGTTCACTACAGTTGACGAGACAAGGACGCCGTCGTCCGAACCTCTGACTCGCCAGGGAGGCCCCCCAGTGCCTGCAGCGCCCCCAGCGCCGGCTGCCCGGAAGGTGCCGGCCGGAACGCTCTACCGCGGGCGGGAAGGCATGTGGTCGTGGGTCGCCCACCGTGTGACCGGCGTCGCCATCTTCTTCTTCCTGCTCGTGCACGTGCTCGACACGTCGCTCGTGCGCATCTCGCCCGAGGCGTACAACGACGTCATCGCCACGTACAAGAACCCGATCATGGGACTCGGTGAGGCCGGCCTCGTCGCCGCCATCGTGTTCCACGCGTACAACGGGATCCGGATCATCCTCGTGGACTTCTGGGCCAAGGGCCCCAAGTACCAGCGCGTGATGCTCTGGGTCGTGATCGGCCTGTTCGTCGTCACCATGGCCGGCTTCCTGCCCCGGCACCTCATGCACGTGTTCGGAGGCGAGTGATGACCACGATCGCCGACCCGAAGGCGCCGCGCCCTCCCAAGCCCCGCCCCGCACGCCTGACCACGCGCGGGAACACCGAGCTCTACGGCTGGGTGTTCATGCGCGCGTCCGGCGTGATCCTCATCGTGCTGATCTTCGGGCACCTGTTCGTCAACCTGGTCGCCGGTGAGGGCGTCTCCGCGATCGACTTCGGCTTCGTCGCCGGCAAGTGGGCGTCGCCGTTCTGGCAGGTCTGGGACCTGCTGATGCTCTGGCTCGCGATGATCCACGGCACCAACGGCGTGCGGACGATCATCAACGACTACGCCGAGCGCGACGGTGTCCGCCTGGCCCTCAAGGCGTCGCTGTACCTCGCGTTCGTCATCGTCGTCGTGCTCGGCACGCTCGTCATCTTCACGTTCGACCCGTGCCCGTCGGGCGCGCCGGCGGATCTCCTTCCGTCGTTCTGCACGGCCTGACGACCCCCCGCAAGCAACAGGAAGGCATCGACCCCGATGCAGACCCACCAGTACGACGTCGTGATCGTCGGCGCGGGCGGCGCCGGCATGCGCGCGGCCCTGGAGTCCTCGACGCGCGTGCGCACGGCCGTCATCTCCAAGCTCTACCCGACGCGGTCCCACACGGGCGCGGCGCAGGGCGGCATGTGCGCCGCGCTGGCCAACGTCGAGGAGGACAACTGGGAGTGGCACACGTTCGACACCGTCAAGGGCGGTGACTACCTGGTGGACCAGGACGCCGCCGAGGTCATGGCCAAGGAGGCCATCGACGCGGTGCTGGACCTGGAGAAGATGGGCCTGCCGTTCAACCGGACGCCCGAGGGCCGGATCGACCAGCGCCGGTTCGGCGGGCACACCCGCAACCACGGTGAGGCGGCCGTGCGCCGGTCCTGCTATGCCGCGGACCGCACGGGTCACATGATCCTGCAGACGCTCTACCAGCAGTGCGTGAAGAACGACGTCGAGTTCTTCAACGAGTTCTACGTCCTCGA
This sequence comes from Cellulomonas humilata, assembly GCF_030814415.1. Lineage (GTDB taxonomy): Bacteria > Actinomycetota > Actinomycetes > Actinomycetales > Cellulomonadaceae > Cellulomonas > Cellulomonas humilata_A. The sequence continues at coordinate 168,286 of NZ_JAUSVB010000001.1, forward strand.
CCTGCTGGTCGACCACGACCTCGCGGCCGGCCACGTGCCGGACGGCGAGGAGGTCAACGTCTCGGGCGTCGTCGCCTACGAGCTGGCCACCGGCGAGATCCACGTGTTCCAGGCCAAGTCCGTGGTCCTGGCCACCGGCGGCGCGGGCAAGATCTACAAGACGACGTCCAACGCGCACACCCTCACAGGCGACGGCATGGCGCTGGCGTACCGCCGCGGCATCCCGCTGGAGGACATGGAGTTCTTCCAGTTCCACCCGACCGGTCTGGCGGGCCTCGGCATCCTCCTGTCGGAGGCGGCGCGCGGCGAGGGCGGCATCCTGCGCAACTCCGAGGGCGAGCGCTTCATGGAGCGCTACGCCCCGACCATCAAGGACCTGGCACCGCGTGACATCGTCGCCCGGTCCATGGCCAACGAGGTGCGCGAGGGCCGCGGCGCGGGCCCCAACAAGGACTACGTCCTGCTCGACCTGACGCACCTGGAGCCGGCGCACATCGACGCCAAGCTCCCGGACATCACCGAGTTCGCGCGCACCTACCTCGGCATCGAGCCGTACACCGAGCCGGTTCCCGTGTACCCCACGGCCCACTACGCGATGGGTGGCATCCCCACCAACATCGAGGCCGAGGTCCTGCGGAACTCCACCGACGTCATCCGGGGCCTGTACGCGGCCGGCGAGGTGGCCTGCGTGAGCGTGCACGGCTCCAACCGCCTCGGCACCAACTCGCTGCTCGACATCAACGTGTTCGGCAAGCGCGCCGGCATCTCGGCCGCGAAGTACGCGCTCACCGCACGGTTCGTCGAGCTCCCCGAGAACCCCGCGGCCACCGTCGTCGCCGGTCTCGAGGAGATCCGCACGCGTCCCGACGGCGACCGCGTCGCGGACATCCGCAAGGCGCTGCAGGAGACCATGGACCTGAACGCCCAGGTCTTCCGCACGTCGGAGTCGCTGACCCAGGCGCTCGCCGACATCAAGGCCCTGCACAAGCGCTTCCGCCGGGTGTCGGTGCAGGACAAGAGCAAGATGTTCAACACCGACCTCCTCGAGGCCGTCGAGCTGGGCTTCCTGCTCGACATCGCCGAGACGGTCGTCGTCGGCGCCCTGAACCGCGACGAGTCGCGCGGCGGGCACTTCCGCGAGGACTTCCCGGACCGCGACGACAAGAACTACATGCGCCACACGATGGCCTATCGCCGGCCGCTGCCCGTCAAGGGGCACCGCCTGTGGGGCACCGAGGGCGACGGCGACCACAAGGGCTCCTTCGCGCACACGACGCTGTTCGACGACTACCAGCTCGTGCTGGGCTCCAAGCCCGTCACGATGACCCGCTACCAGCCGATGGAGCGTAAGTACTGATGACCGCGACTCTTGACGCTCCTGTCTCCGAGGTCGGCGCGATCCCGTCGTTCGACGTGACGCTGAAGATCCGGCGCTACCTGCCGGACGACGGCGCCGGCGCCCCCGAGCCGTACTGGGACGAGTTCACGGTCCGCGCGCACGGCACCGACCGCGTCCTCGACGCCCTGCACAAGGTCAAGTGGGAGGAGGACGGCTCGCTGACGTTCCGTCGCTCCTGCGCGCACGGCGTGTGCGGCTCGGACGCGATGCGGATCAACGGTCGCAACCGGCTCGCCTGCAAGACGCTGCTCAAGGACCTCGACCCCAGCAAGCCGATCATCGTCGAGCCCATCAAGGGCCTCCCGGTGATCAAGGACCTGGTCGTCGACATGGAGCCGTTCTTCGCCTCCTACCGCGAGATCATGCCGTTCCTCATCACCACCGGGAACGAGCCGACCAAGGAGCGCCTGCAGAGCGCCGAGCAGCGCGAGCGGTTCGACGACACCACCAAGTGCATCCTCTGCGCCGCGTGCACCTCGTCCTGCCCCGTGTTCTGGACCGACGGGCAGTACTTCGGCCCCGCCGCCATCGTCAACGCGCACCGGTTCATCTTCGACAGCCGCGACGAGGGTGGCGCCCAGCGCCTCGAGATCCTCAACGACAAGGAGGGCGTGTGGCGCTGCCGCACCACCTTCAACTGCACCGAGGCGTGCCCGCGTGGCATCGAGGTGACCAAGGCGATCCAAGAGGTCAAGCGCGCGATGATCACCCGCGCGTTCTGACTCGACCGGAACTCGGTCGCGTGGAACCAGCGAAGCGCGCGATGATCACGCGTGCCTTCTGACTCCATCGTGACGCCCGACGGCCCCGCCGACGAGATCCCGCTGCCCGGCGGAAACGTCGGCGGGGCCGTCCGCGTCGGGGACACCGTCCGCCGCCCGACCGGCCCGTGGACGCCCGCGGTGCACGAGCTGCTCCACTTCCTGGCCGACGCCGGGCTCCCCCGCATCCCGCGCGTGCTGGGCATCGACGCCCGCGACCGCGAGATCCTCACGTTCCTGCCCGGACGGGTGCTCGACATCGGCCGGGAGACGCTCAGCGACGCCCAGGTCCGGTCGGCCATGCACTGGCTGCGCGAGTACCACGCGGTCGTCGCCGGCTTCCCGCGCGAGAGCCGGCGATGGCGGTTCGTGGAGCGTGCGCTGCGGCCCGGCGAGATCGTCTGCCACCACGACAGCGCGATGTACAACATGGCGTTCGACGGCGACGACCTGGCGGGTGTCTTCGACTGGGACGTGGCCGGACCGGGGATCCCGCTGGACGACGTCGCGATCTTCGCGTGGAACACCGCCGTCCTGTTCCCCGACGCGGACCCCGCCGAGGCCGCCCACGTCCTGCGCACGATCGCCGACAGCTACGGCGACCTCGACCCGCACGCGGTGCTCGAGCATGTGGTGGTCCGCATGACCGACGCTGCCGACCGCATCGCGGCGGCGCAGGCGGCCGGGGACCCGGGGATGCTGCGCCTCGGCACGGTCGGTGAGCCGGCGGCCACGCGCGCACGGCTCGCGGTCCTGGGTGCGCGGCTCCCGGAACTGCACGCGGCGCTCGACGCCGGCTGAGCACACCCCGGGTCGTGACCGGCATGTCCGGTTGATAGCGTGCGGTGAGCGTCGCCGATCCCGGAGCAGCCCATGCACTCTCGCCGAGCCGGCAGCGTGGCCGTCACCGCCACGTTGCTCGCCGTCGTCGCGACCCCGTTGGCCGCGACCAGCGCCGGTGCCGCCGCCGACCCACTGATCGACGTCGGCGCGCGCCCGCTCGGCGTCGCGTTCTCCGCGGACGGCAGCCAGGCGTTCGTCGCCAACAATGACGACTCGACGCTCAGCGTCATCGACCCGGCCACCGGGGCGGTCGTCGCGACGATCCCGACGTCGCCTCTCCCGTTCGGTGTCACCACGTCCCCGGGTTCCCCGACCACGGTCTACACGTCGACCACGGGCGACGGCCCGACCATCCCGTCCGTCGACCTCGTCGATCCCGCGTCCGCGACGGTGACGCGTCTGACCGGTCCGCTGGGCAACCCGAGCGGGGTGGCCGCGGATGCGTCGTTCGTCTACGCCACGAACGCGACCGGGCAGTTCACGCGTTGGCCGGCGGCCGGGGGCGCGGCCCAGGGCTGCGAGCTGCAGACGCCGACCCGCGGCGTCGTGCTCGTCGGCACGACCGCCTACGTGACCCAGAACGCGCTGAACTCGGTCGCGGTCGTCGACACGACCACGTTCGCCTGCCCACCCGCCGCCGCAGCGATCCCGGTCGGCGTCGGCCCGTGGGGCATCGCGTACAACCCGGTGCGCGGCGAGATGTACGTCGTGAACGCGACGTCCGCGACGCTGTCGGTGATCTCCACGTCCAGCAACACCGTGATCGAGACGCTCCCCATCGGGCCGGGCGGCCGCACGGCAGCGGTGTCCCCGGACGGCGACCGCGTCTACGTCTCGGAGACGGACGGCCTCCTGCGCGTGCTCAACCGCGCGGACCCGGCCCTCGGCGGCACCGCCGTGGTGGGCACGGGCTCGGAGGGGGTCGCCGCGTCGAGCGACGGCCTGCACGTCTACGTGACGAACGCCGGCGACGGCACCGTCTCGCCCTTCACCGCGCCGAGCGTCACGACCCCGGCCGACGTGTCGGTCGGCCCGGGCGCGGCCGTGACGTTCTCCGTGACCACGCAGGGCGACGTGACCGGGCTGCAGTGGGAGCGGAGCAACGACGGCGGGACGACGTGGTCCCCGATCCCGGACGCCACGGAACCCACGTACTCGTTCACGTCGACCCTGGCCGACAACGGTGCTCGCTTCCGCGTCCTCGCGTCGAGCATCGTGTTCCCGGGGACCCAGTCGGAGTCGGCGACGCTCACGGTCACCGCGCCGCCGCCGCCGAGCCCGTCACCCACGCCCGCCCCGACGACAGGCCCGATCCTGGCGGTCACCGGGTCGTCGTCCTCCGGAGGGCTCGCCGCGCTGGCGGCCGCGTTGATCCTGGCCGGTGGCGCAGGAGTCGCGGTGGCCGGACGACGTCGCCAGGCAGGCTGACCGCTCACACCGCCTGAGGCTCGCCCGAGGGCTCGACGTACGGCGGGTCGGCGGTCCATGCCGCCGCGAGCAGGACGATCCGTGCGATCAGGTTGACCCACACCAGCAGCGTGACGAGCACGGCGACGGAGGTGAACAGCGGGTTCTTGCTCACGCTCCCCGCGACGACGGTCGTGCCGAGCAGCCGCACGACCGCGAGGCCCGACGCCGCGATCACGGCTCCCCCGATCAGGTCCCGCCGCGGCGGGTGCTCGTCGGCCAGCACCTTGACCACCAGCAGGAAGATCGCGGCGTCGACCACGAAGGCCACGAGGATGCCGAGCGCCCGCAGCACGACCGTCGTCAGACCGTCCAGCCCCAGGGTGTCGAGGAGCCACGACGCCACCGTGCCGACGCCCGTGGTCAGGACGGCCGAGAGCAGCACCGCGAACACCAGCCCGACGAACCCGCCGAGGTCGCGCGCCTTGCCGAGCATCGGGTTGCCGCCGAGCTCGGCCGCGAACATCGCACGCACCGCCCTGCGCAGGGCGGTCATGGCGGCGATCGCGCTCAGCAGCAGCACCACGACGGCGACGATGCCGGCGATCGTCAGGCTGCTGGACAGCTCGAGCGACTCCGGGTCGAGCGCGCCCTCGCCGTCCCCGGTGTCCAGGAGGTGGGGATACGTCGTGTCGACCGCCACCATGACCCGCTCGCGCAGCTCCTCGTTGTCGCCCAGGATCGCGATGAACGTCGTGTAGCTGATGGTCAGCGCGGCGAAGACCGAGAACAGCGCCGCGTAGGCGATCCCGCCCGAGAGGACTCCCCCGCTGCGGGCGCGGAACCGCGCGCTCGCCCGGCCCGGTCGGGTGTGCTTCCACCACAGGAACAGGGCCTTGCCCCGGGCGACCAGGGACGGCCTGTCCGCGGACCCTGCGTGCGACGCCGGGACCGCGTCGGCGCGCACCTGCGCCGTCCCGGCCGCAGCTGCGGGACCTGTCTGATCGGCTGACATGCGCTGACCCTAGGGCGGCCCGCACCCCCGGTACAGGCGCCACCAGGGACGCGCCGTCCGCAGGATCGCGCGCTCTGACGACCGAACCTGCGGACGTTGCGGGCCCAGGGCGCGGACGTCCGCACGATCGAGCGTCCTGGCGGCCGAAGGTGCGGACGTTCGCGGTGCCCGGCGGGTCAGGTGGCGGGTTCCTCCGTGGCCGGCTCGACGAACGGCGGGTTCGCCGTCCACGCCGCCGCGAGCAGGACGATGCGCGCGATGAGGTTGACCCAGACCAGCAGGGTGACGATCACGGCGACCGACGTGAACAGCGGGTTCTTGCTGACGCTGCCGGCCACCACCTCCGTGCCGAGGATGCGGACGACCCCGATGCCGACACCTGCGATGACCGCCCCCCAGCGCAGGTCCCGCCACGGCGCGTGCTCGCCGGCCAGCACGGTCACGACGAGCAGGAAGATCCCCGCGTCGACGACGAACGCGACGAGGATGCCGACCACCCGCAGGACGACCGTGGTCGAGCCGCCCCAGCCGAGCGCGTCGAGGATCCACGACGCCGCGCTGGCGACACCGGTGGTGAGCAGCGCGGAGAGCAGCACCGCGAACGCCATGCCGGCGAACCCGCCCAGCTCCCGGGCCTTGCCGAGCACCGCGTTCCCCCCGGCTCCCGCTCCGGTCTCCGGGGCGAACATCGCCCGGACCGCGAGCCGCAGGGCCGCCATGGCAGCGATCGCGCTCAGCAGGAGCACGACGACGGCGATGATCCCGGTCATCGTGAGGCTGCCGCTGAGCACCAGCGAGTCGGGATCGATCATCCCGGTGCTGCCCTCGCCGGTGTCGATGAGCCCGGGCAGCGACTCGTCGAGCGCGTCCAGCACCTGCTGGCGCAGCTCGTCGTTGCTGCCCAGGACGGCCATGAAGATCGTGTAGCCGATGGTCAGCGCGGCGAACACGGAGAACAGCGCCGCGTAGGCGATGCCACCGGTGAGCACCCCGCCGCCGCGGGCACCGAACCGTGCGTTGGCCCGCGCGGGACGGGTGTGCTGCCACCAGGCGAACAGCGCCTTCGCCCGGCCGACGAGCGACCCGCGGGGTGCCGGCTCCGCCGGGTCCGGGGCCGTCGCGACGGCTCGCGCGTGCGCTGCTCCCGCTCCGGCGGCAGGCCCTGTCGCGTCCTTCTCGGAGGTGCGGTCGGCCGTCATTCCCCGACCCTAGGTCGAGGTGCCGACCCCGGCATCTGCGGGCGGTCCGGTCAGGCTGAAGTCCCGCGCGGGCCGCCAGACACCGTCGTCACCGTGCGCGTAGCTGTGGAAGCTGTCGACGACGAACGAGGCGTCGAAGTCGGCCAGACCGGCGAACGCTGCGTCGAGCTGGTCGTCGGGCACCTCGTGCGCGACCGTGACGTGCGGGTGGTACCGGAACCGGAGCTCCTGGCTGAGCACGCCCGACCGGACGCTGCCCTCCAGGCCCTCGCAGCCGGCCACACCCTCGACCACCTGGACGAACACCACGGGCGAGACGGGCCGGAACGTGGCCGTCCCGCGCAACGTCACGACGAAGGGGGCGTGCTGCTCCGCGACCGCCGCCAGGTGCTCGTCCACCGGGAGGATCTCGTCGTGCTCGATGACGGTCGGGCCGAGCAGGGTGATGTGCGGCGGGATGAACTCCGCCCACGGGTCCCCGAACCGGGCCCGCGCGGCCTGCAGCACCATGCCGTACGGCTCCGGCACGGTGATGGCCACACCGATCCGGACCTGGTTGCCGGATCGTTCCGGCAGCCTCACGCGCCGACCCGGGCGCGCGACCGACGCGGCAGCAGACCGCTGCGGTCGTAGAGGCGCTCGAGCGTGCCGCGGGCCAGCTCCTGCGCCCGGTCCGCACCGTCGGACAGGACCTCGTCGAGGGACGCGGGATCGGAGAGGTACCCGTGCACGCGGGCCTGGAACGGCGTGAGGAAGTCGACGACGACGTTCGCCAGGTCGACCTTCAGGTCGCCGTAGCCCTTGCCCGCGTAGTCGGCCTCCAGCGCGGGGATGTCCCGGCCGGTCAGCGCCGAGTAGATGGTCAGCAGGTTGGAGACGCCGGGCTTGCCCTCGGGGTCGAACCGGATCTCGCGCTCCGCGTCCGTCACGGCCGACCGGATGCGCTTGGCGACGACCTTCGGGTCGTCCAGCAGCTCGATCAGGCCGTTGGGGCTCTCGGCCGACTTGCTCATCTTGGCCGTCGGGTCCTGCAGGTCGTAGATCTTGGCGGTCGCCTTGACGATGTGCGGCTCGGGCACGACGACGGTGTCCGGACCGAACCGCGAGTTCAGCCGCTGGGCGAGGTCCCGGGTCAGCTCCAGGTGCTGGCGCTGGTCCTCCCCCACGGGCACGAGCGTCGTGTCGTACAGCAGGATGTCCGCCGCCATCAGCACCGGGTAGGTGAACAGCCCGACGGTCGTGCCCTCGGTCCCGTGCTTGCCGGACTTGTCCTTGAACTGCGTCATCCGGTTGGCCTCGCCGAACCCGGTGTGGCACGAGAGCAACCAGGAGAGCTCGGCGTGCTCGGGCACCTGCGACTGCACGAACAGGATCGAGCGGTCCGGGTCGACGCCGGCCGCCAGGTACTGGGCCGCCGTGCGACGGGTGCGGTCGCGCAGCACGGACGGGTCCGGGCTCACCGTCAGCGCGTGCAGGTCGACGACGCAGTAGATGGCGTCGTGCTCCTCCTGGAGCGCGACCCACTGGGTCAGGGCACCCAGGTAGTTGCCGAGCTGGAGGGAGTCGGACGTGGGCTGCATCCCCGAGAAGATGCGCGACTGGTGCGGCGCCAAGACCATCGGACCATTCTGTCAGGGCGGGAGGACCGGCGGGCCGGTGCTCCCGAGGAGGGAGGGGGACGGGGCAGGTCCGGTCAGGTCGCCTCGTCGTCGTAGGGGGTCGGGGCGGGCGTGCCGGCGGCTGCTGCGGCGGCGGCACCCCCGGTGGCTGCGCGGGCGGCGGCAGCGCCGGTGCGCGGCCGCGTGGCGGGCGTGCTCACCGGTCGCGGCGGGTCGTCGTCCTCCAGCAGCGCGTCCCGCACGATCCGTCGGGGGTCGTACTTGCGGGGGTCGAGCGCGGCCCAGTCGACGTCGCCGACCTCCTCGCCCAGCTCCTCGTCGACGCGCGCCTTGGCGTCCTTGATGAACCGGCGTCCGCGGCGCACCCACTGACCGAGCTGCTCGGCGTAGCCGGGGAGCCGCTCGGGGCCGATGACCAGCGCGGCGACGACGAGCAGCACCAGCAGCTCACCGCCGTTGATCCCGAACACCGGGTCAGAGTACCCCCCGACACTGAGCCTCGCGGGCGCCGCTGTGGACGACGGGCGGGTGGCCCGACGACGTCAGTCCGTCGGCGACTCGTCGAGCTTCACGCGCACGTCGCGCTCGCTGGAGCCGCTGCGCACGTGCAGCACGATGGTGTCCCCCGGGGTCCGCGCGCGGATCGCGACGATCAGCTCGTCGGGGTCCGTCACCGGCCGTCCGTCGATGGCCAGGATGACGTCACCCGGGTGGATCCCGGCACGCTCGGCCGGTCCGTCGGCCGTGACGGGCTGCCGTCCGTCCTGCACGTCCGTCGAGACCTGCACGCCCTCACCGGTGTACCGCTGGTCCAGCAGCACGCCGATGATCGGGTACGTCGCGCTGCCGGTCTCGATGAGCTGGCCCGCCGTGCGGCGCACCTGGTTCGAGGGGATGGCGAACCCCAGGCCGATGCTCCCCCCGACCGTCGACAACGAGCCCGGCGGCTGCGCGATCGCCGAGTTGATACCGATGACCTCACCGGCCCCGTTGACCAGCGGGCCGCCGGAGTTGCCGGGGTTGATCGCGGCGTCCGTCTGGATCGCGTTGATGAAGGCCTGATCGTCCGAGTCGGTGGCCTCGCCCGCGGACACGGGCCGGTTGAGGGCGCTGACGATGCCCGTCGTGACCGTCCCGGCCAGGCCGAGCGGCGCGCCGACGGCCACCACGGGGTCGCCGACGACGACCGCGTCGGAGTCGCCGAGCAGGAGCGGTGTCAGGCCCTCGACGTCGACCTTGAGCACGGCGAGGTCGTAGTCGGCCGTCCGCCCGACGATCGTCGCGTCCTGCTCGCTGCCGTCGACGAAGGTCACCGTGATCGTCGTGGTCGCCGATCCGTCAGCCTGCGCGATCACGTGGTTGTTGGTGACGAGGTACCCGTCACCGCGCAGCACGAAGCCCGACCCGGTCGCGCTGCCGTCGGGGCCGTCGACCTGGATCGACACCACGCTCGGCAGCACCCCGGCCGCGATGCCCGCCACCGAGTCCGGCGCCCGGTCCACGGTGCTGGCACCGGCGGGAGCGACGGGCAGGCCGGCGTCCGCGAGACGGTCGTCCTCGGTGAGCCGGGACCCCACGACGCCGCCCACGGCACCCGCGGCCAGCGCGATGATCACGAGCGGGACCACCCAGGCAGCCGAGAGAGTGCGTCGTCGCTTGCGGTGCAGGACGACCGTGTGCGGCACGCCCGAGGGACCGGTCGGCGGCACGGGGTCGACGCCGGCCGTCGTGCCGGTCGTCGTGTACGGGACACCGGCCCACGGCGCCGGGACCGGCTGCTGGACGGCCGGTCCGTACGGGTTCGCGGGCACGGACGGCGACGGTTGGGCGAACGTCGGCACGGAGCCGTGCGGCACCGACCAGTGGGTCCCGGGCGGGTGCGGCGCGGGCGGCTGCGGCGCGACGGGAGCGGTCTCGGCGACGGGCGCCGACGGCGGCGCGACGGCCTCGTCGACCGGGGGCGCGTCGAGCGACGGCGCCTCAGGCGCGGACGGGGTGGGCTCTGGTGCGGGCGTCGGCGGCGTGGGGGGCAGCTCGCGGCGACCGGACGGCGACGCGAACGGGCTGGTAGGAGCCCGGTCGGGGCCCTCGCCGCCAGGCACAGCGACGGGCTGCGCGTCGTCGGGGATCGTCATGGCCGTTCGAGCGCTCCTGTCACGGTGTCCCAGCCGCGCGTGATCCGCGCGGGTACGCCGTCGTCGAAGGCGCCGCCAGGAAAGGCTCCCACAAGTGTCTCGGCCGAGCCGGACGACTGCGAGCCGACCACCTGGACGACCGTGCCGTCGGCCTGCCACACGACGTGCCACGGTTCGTACGAGAGCACGTACACCTGCCGCCCGCCGACCGTGCTGGTGGGGGCGGCGGCGAGCGCGCTCGTCTCGAGCCGCCCCTGCTGCTCCGTGACGACCAGCGACGTCCCGTCCGCGCCGGTCACGTCGACCTCGAGCACCCGGGAGTCGTCGCCGGACCAGCGCACCGCGGTCACGGTCCAGCCGGCGGGGAGCTCGGCCGGGAACGTCCAGGCGTGCGAGCGCAGCCACGCCACGGTCTGGTGGGAGGCGTCCGCCGACCCGTCGTCGCCGGGCCAGGGGCTGCTGTCGACCAGCCGGTCGGCGGCGGGGTCCGCGGTCGTCGCCTGTCCGAGCAGCCCGAGGTCCACGCCGGGGTGCACGGTGGGCACCACGTCGGGCCGCTCGCCCAGCACGAACAGCATCGCCGCCACCGCACCGAGACCCGCCATCGAGCCGGCGGCGATCCGGACGGACGAACGCCGGTGGCCGACGTCCCCGCGCAGCGAACCGTTCCCGCGCCAGCCGCGCGAGCCCAGGCCACCGCTGGCCACGCCGTACGAGGCCAGCTCGTCGCGGGACTGCCGGGCCGGGGGCGCGAAGGGGTCGCCGCCGAACGAGTCCGGAGTGCTCCCCGCGAGCGACAGCAGCCGCGCGGTCAGGTCAGGGTTCGGCGTGACCTCGTCGGCGGAGGCCAGCGCACGGCGGGCGGCGCGGGACGCGGCCAGCTCGGCCGAGCACTCGGGGCAGACCGCGACGTGCGCGAGGGCCTTCTCGGTGTCCGCCACCGAGAGCTGCCCGTCGACCAGCGCGCTGATCCGCGACCCGAGGTGGCTCATCCGAGGACCGTCAGCGGAGAGACGTCGGAGTCGGAGGCCGCCGTCGGCGCACGGTGCTCGAGCGACACGCGCAGCCGCGCGCGGGCGCGGTGGATGCGGGACCGGACGGTGCCCAGCTTGATGCCGAGCGTCACCGCGATCTCCTCGTAGGACAGGCCCTCGATGTCGCACAGCACGACGGCCGCGCGGTACTCCGGGGGCAGCTGGTCGAGCGCGCGCTGGATGTCGAGGTCCAGGTTGCCGTGCTCGAAGGCACGCTCCGGTGCACCCAGCTGGTCACCGGACGCATAGCGCTCGGCGTCCTCCCCCATGGCGTCCATGCGGATGCGCTGACGCCGGCGGGCCTGGTCCAGGAACAGGTTGGTGGTGATGCGGTGAAGCCAGCCCTCGAACGTGCCGGGCGTGTAGGAGTGCAGCGAGCGGAACACGCGGACGAACGTCTCCTGCGTGAGGTCCTCGGCGTCGTGCTTGTTCCCCGTGAGGCGGTAGGCCAGCCGGTACACCCGCGCGGAGTGGTCGCGGACGATCTCTTCCCACGACGGAGCCTGCCAGGCGGCGGGCTGGGTGGGCTGGCTGGCCACAGGGCTGGTCTCCTCGGTGCGTGACATCGTGCCCCAGTGTCCCAGGTCGACCTGTGAGCCTCGAACGCTAGGAACGCCTGCAGCGGGCGAGAAGTTCCGCCTGTAGCGGACCGCGCGCGCCCCCGCACCCTCCGGGGGCACCCGACTACGCTGGCGGACGACCGTTGCACCACCACGTCGTCGCGCCCCGGGAGGCCACCATCTCCACCGACAAGGCCCAGAGCTGGGTCTACTGCGAGGAGTTCCTGCCGGAGGACGACATCCTGCTGCGCGCCCGTGAGCGCGCCGCGCAGCTGGGGTGCACCCCGGTGCTGCCGGGCGCGGGCGCCGCGCTGAGCGTGCTCGCGGCGGCCGTCGCGGCCCGCGCGGTGGTCGAGATCGGGACCGGGACCGGCGTGGGCTCGCTGTACCTGCTGCGCGGGATGCCGGCCGATGGCGTCCTGACCACGATCGACTTCGAGGTCGAGCACCAGCGTGCCGCCAAGGAGGCGTTCGTCGAGGAGGGCGTCAAGCCCACCCGTACCCGCACGATCTCCGGCCGCGCCCTGGACGTGGTGCCCCGGCTCACCGACGGCGGCTACGACCTAGTGTTCATCGACGCCGACAAGGAGAACTACCGCGGCTACGTCGAGCAGGCCGTGCGCCTGCTGCGCCCCGGCGGGGTGCTCGTGGTGGACAACGCCCTGTGGCACGACCGGGTCGCGGACCCCGCACGCCGCGACGAGACGACGACCACCATCCGGGAGGTCGGCCGCATCGTGCGCGCCGACGACCGGCTGCTCCCGTCCCTCCTTCCCGTGGGCGACGGACTCCTGGTGGCCGTCAAGCGGTAGCCGGTCGGGGCGCGGAGCACGCTGACCCGCTTGCAGTGCCGGAGCTCCACCCCGCGTCGCCCGTGTGACGCGCCCGTCCGCGTCCGCGCAGGTCACCGGCGCTGGTTGACGCGCCTCGTGACTACGTCACAGGAATTCGATGACAACGCTATGTTCGTGGTGCTAAGTTGCGAAACCGACCGGTCGGTTTGTGTCGTAAGGAGGTCATCGCCCACCCATCGCCCCGAGAGTCACCGGTCGGCGGGGCACCACCGAGAGGACACAACGACGTGACATCTCTGACCCAGTGGCGCCGCACGGTCGCCACGACCGCCGTGCTCAGCGCCACCCTCGTCGTCGGCGGCATCGCCGGCGTCGCCTCCCCAGCTGCAGGAGCAGACAACCCGTACCAGCGCGGCCCCGACCCGACGCGGTCCAGCATCCAGGCCGCCCGCGGGTCGTTCGCCGTCTCGCAGACCTCTGTCTCCCGCTACGGCGTCAGCGGCTTCGGCGGCGGCACCGTCTACTACCCGACCGACCAGTCCCAGGGCACGTTCGGCGCGGTCGTCGTCGCCCCCGGCTACACCGCGCGGCAGTCCAGCATGGCGTGGCTCGGGCCGCGGATCGCGTCGCAGGGCTTCGTCGTGTTCACCATCGACACGAACTCGGTCTACGACCAGCCGGCGTCCCGCGGGGACCAGCTGCTCGCGGCCGCCGACTACCTCACCCAGCGCAGCGCGGTGGCCGGCCGGATCGACGCCACCCGCATCGCCGTCGTCGGCCACTCGATGGGCGGTGGCGGGACGCTCGAGGCCGCCAAGGACCGCCCGTCCCTCAAGGCGGCGATCCCGCTGACCCCGTGGAACGTGGACAAGACGTGGCCCGAGGTCACCACCCCGACCTTGGTCATCGGAGCCCAGAACGACTCCGTCGCGCCGGTCGCGTCGCACGCGAAGCCGTTCTACCAGACGCTCCCGTCGTCGACGCCGCGCACCTACCTCGAGCTGCGCGGAGCGAGCCACTTCGCGCCGAACAGCTCGAACACGACGATCGCCGAGAACTCGATCGCCTGGCTCAAGCGGTTCGTCGACAACGACACCCGCTACACGCAGTTCCTGTGCCCGACCCCGTCCGGCACCGCGTTGTCCGAGGCGGCCTCGAGCTGCCCGTTCTGACCGCCTGACCGGGCACCCCGCGTCGTCACCAGAGCGGTGCGGGGTGCCCTCAGCGCAGGTCGTCGAGGTACCGCAGCAGGAGGCGGGCGCCGAAGCCCGTCGCACCCTCGGTGACCTCGTGCTTGTCCGACGTCGCACGGGCCGGGCCCGCGATGTCGAGATGGGCCCAGGTGCGCTTCCCGACGAAGTGCCGCAGGAACAGAGCAGCCGTGATCGAGCCGCCGCCGATGTGCTTGTCGACGGGCACGTGCCGCAGGTCCGCGACCTGCGAGGACACGGCCTCCTCGTACTCCTCGACCAGCGGCATGTGCCACGCCAGCTCGCCCGACGCGTCGCCGGCGGCCAGGAGCGCGTCGGCCAGGTCGGCGTCACCGGAGTACAGGGCGGCGTACTGCTTGCCGAGCCCGAGCGAGGCCGCGCCGGTGAGCGTGGCGACGTCGATGAGCACGTCGGGGTGGAGGGTGGCGTCTGCCCAGGCCAGCGCGTCGGCCAGGACCAGGCGTCCTTCGGCGTCGGTGTTGGCGACCTCGACCGTGGTGCCGTCCCACATCGTCAGCACGTCACTCGGGCGGTACGACGCTCCCCCGAAGTGGTTCTCCGCGAGCGGCAGCACGGCCGTGACCCGGTGCGCGACCCCGGCGGCGGCAGCACCGAGGACCGTGGCCAGCGCGACGGCGGCGCCGGTCATGTCGGTCTTCATGGGGACCATGGCCTCGCGAGGCTTGATCGAGATCCCGCCCGTGTCGAAGGTGATGCCCTTGCCGACGACGACGACGTGTCGGCCACCGGCGGTCGGCGGCGTCCAGGAGACGGTCACGAGGCGCGGCGACGAGGCGGAGCCGGCACCGACCGCGAGGATGCCCCCGAACCCCTCGGCCGTGAGTTCCCGGGTGCTCCGGACGACGACCTCGAGCCCGGCCTTGGTGGCCAGGCGCTTGGCCTGGTCCGCCAGCCAGGCGGGGGTCTTGGTGCTGGACGGGGTGGTGGCCAGGTCCCGGACCAGCCACGTCGCGGTGGCGGCCGTGCGACCTTCGGAGACGGCCGCGGCGGATCGCATGCCGTCGCGCCCGAGCAGGACGAGCTCGGCGGCCTCACGCGAGGGGCCGTCCGACGTCGAGGCGGTCGGCGGCACGTAGGCGGCGAGCAGGTAGCCCTCGGCGACGGCTCGCGCAGCTGTGGCAGCCGCCGAGTCGTCCTGGTGGGCCTCGGCGCCGAGCGTCGTGACCACCCGGCGCAGGCCGCGTGAGGAACGCGCGAGCGCCGCGCCGGCACGCCGCAGGTCCGCGGGCCGGCCCGCACCGACGCCGACGAGCACCAGCCGAGGCGGCAGTCCCGACCACGGCAGGGTGACCGACGAGCCGACCGGCCGGGGCAGCTGCAGGACGTAGATCTCGCCCGCCGCACCGGTCAGTCGCGCGCGATCGCCGATCTCGGCCAGGTCGACGCCGTACCGTGCCGCGGCCTCGGCCGTGCCCTGGAGCGGGCGCAGTGCATCGTCACCCGCGCGCGCCGGGGCCACGGGGACGGCGACCGCGTCGGTCGACCCGTCGGTGAGCAGCGTCGTCGTCGCGATGCTGCCACCGTCGACGGTCACGTCCGGGGGGACGCGACCGATCGACGATCTCGTGCTCGTGCGAGCCATCGTCAGCTGACGACGGACGTCAGAGCCTCACCCAGCTCCGCGGCCTCGGTCGCGTTGAGCTCGACCACCAGCCGTCCACCGCCCTCGAGCGGAACGCGCATCACGATGCCGCGCCCCTCCTTCGTGACCTCGAGCGGGCCGTCACCGGTCCTCGGCTTCATCGCGGCCATGCGGGGCCTCTCCTTCGCTCGTGCGTCCGGCGCGCGGCTCGTCGGGGCGTTTTCGCGCACCCGACGTCGGCCTCGTCTACCGGTTGTCCGAGGTCCATCCTAGTTCACCCGAGGCCCCCCACCTGTCCGGATGCCGGTCAGCCCACTGATCGGACGAACGTCCAACTGCGACGCCGATCACGGCGGCCAGTCCGCCACCGGGTTCGCGTGCCACATCTGGCGGACCCACAGCACCTGCAGCCCGAGCATGAGCACCACGACGGCACCGAACCACCAGCGCCGCGCCGCCGGAGGACGCGTGACCACCCCCGCCGTCACGGCCGCGAGCGGGAACGCGAGCAGCAGGAACCGCGCCAGGCTGCTGCCCGGCTCCACCACGGCGGCGATGTAGACGATGTAGGCGGCGGCCCACGCGTGCAGCTCCCGGCCCAGGCGCCAGGCGGCCGGCACGACGAGCACCGCGATGACGAGCGCGAAGGACAGGCCCACCACCAGGAGCGCCCGCTCCTTGAACCAGAACTGCGGCACGTAGGACCAGCCGCCGAACGGCGCGACCTCCCGGACGCCGCGCCACGACTCCTGCGTCTGCAGGTACGCGTCCGGCACCCCCGTGACCCAGCCGCAGATGGCGGGCCACAGGAAGCCGGACGCCGCGGCGAGCACCGCCAGGCCCGCCAGGCCGGTCCCTGTGCGCCAGGTGAACGTGTCAGTCCCGCGGCGCGACGACCACCAGCGGACCGCGGCGTGCACGACGACGACGACGGCCATCGGCAGCGCGACCGCCCGCGTGAACCCCAGCGCGACGACGACCAGCGCCATCCACCCGTAGTCGCGGCGCAGGAGCAGCAGCAGGGCGCTCGCGACGAGCAGCAGCGCCAGCGCCTCGGTGTACGCCACCTGCAGCACCGCCGCCGTCGGGAAGACGCTGACCAGGGCGACCGTCGCCAGCGGGAGGCCGGGCCGCGCGGCGACCGCGCGTGGAGCGCCACGGACGATCGTCCGGTGGATGGCGAGCACCGCACCGGCGCCCAGGACGACGGCGAGCAGCGGGGCGACGACCTCCCACGGTGCGCGCGTGACGAGCATGAGCCCGCGCGCGAGCATCGGGAAGAGCGGGAAGAACGCCCAGGCGTTCTGCTGGACCAGACCGTCCGCGCCCACCGGCAGCTGCGCCGGGTAGCCGTTCTCGGCGACGTTCTTGTACCAGGAGCCGTCGAACATGAGGCCGACGTACGGGAAGTAGCCCGGGTGCTCGGCGGTCCACGGGTTCTGCTCCTGGACGCTGGCTACCCAGAGGAAGACGGCCGTCGTGAACAGCCGCGCGGCCCCGTACACGAGGAGCACCTGAACCCACCACGGCCGGCTCACGGCCCAGGCCCAGAGACCGGGAGTCGGCCTGGCCTCCGCCGAGGACTCCTCGACCTCCTGCACCTCGCTCACGCCAGCCCCCTGACCGTCCGAGCCGGGGGACGGTCCCCGCGGATGGTGGCGACCATATCGAGGGTGCGCCGGGTCGCGCGCACGTCGTGGGCCCGGAACACCCGCGCACCCAGCCACGCGGCGACCGCGGTCGCGGCGAGCGTGCCCTCGAGCCGCTCCTCCGCGGGCAGGTCGAGGGTCTCCCCCACGAAGTCCTTGCGGGACAGCGCCATGAGCACCGGGAAGCCGAGCGCCACCAGCGCCTCGGTGCGCCGGACCAGGTGCAGCGAGTGCCACGTGTTCTTGCCGAAGTCGTGCGTCGGGTCCACCAGGACGCTCGCCGGGTCGATGCCGAGCGACACGGCACGTGCCGCGGCCGTCGACACCGTGCGCAGGACGTCGTCGACGACGCCGTCGAGGGGGTCGCCGTCGCCCGGCGGGTACTCCACGCGGAACGGGTCGGTCCGGGGCCGCGCACCGCCCGTGTGGGAGCACACGATCCCGAGACCGCGCTCGGCGGCGACCTCCATGAGGGCGGGGTCGTGGCCGGCCCACGTGTCGTTGACCAGGTCGGCGCCCTCGTCGGCGGCCGCCCGCGCCACCTCCGCGCGCCAGGTGTCGACGCTGATCACCAGGTCCGGGTGGCGGGCCCGAACCCGTGTGACCAGCGGGATCACCCGCGCGATCTCGTCGGCGACCTCGACGCGCGGACCCCGGCCGGCCCGTACCCCGCCGAGGTCGACGATGTCGGCGCCCTCGTCGACCGCGCGTGCCACCGCGTCGGCGGCGGACGCGTCGTCGAACCGGGCCGCGGCGTAGAACGAGTCCGGCGTCCGGTTGACGACGGCCATGACGGCCGGGCGACCGGGCGCGATCCAGCGCCCCCGCAGGCGCAGCTGCGCGCCGGCCGGCGGCGTGGTCACCGCGTCGAGCCCTCGGCAGCCTGCTGCGCGCTCGCGGTCGCAGCGGCGGCCGCCGCCTCCTCGGCCCGCAGCTGGGCACCCCGCACGAGTACCAGGTCGACGGCCTCCTGGGCGGTGTCGACGACCTTGAGGAGCTCGAGCTCGGCCGTCGAGATCATGCCGCGGCCCATCACGGCGCTGCCCACCCAGTCGATGAGGCCCTGCCAGTAGTCGCGGCCGACGAGCACGATGGGGAAGCTGATGACCTTGTGCGTCTGCACCAGCGTCAGGGCCTCGAACAGCTCGTCGAAGGTGCCGAAGCCGCCCGGCAGCACCACGAACCCCTCGGAGTACTTCACGAACATCGTCTTGCGCGCGAAGAAGTACCGGAAGCTGATGCCGAGGTCCACGTAGTCGTTCATGCCCTGCTCGAACGGCAGCTCGATGCCGAGCCCGACGGACAGCCCGCCGGCCTCCAGCGCCCCGCGGTTGGCCGCCTCCATGATCCCGGGGCCGCCACCGGTGATCACCGCGTAGCCCGCCTCGACCAGCAGGCGTGCGACCTCGCGGCCGAGGGCGTAGTCGGGGTGGTCCACCGGCACCCGCGCCGAGCCGAACACGCTGACCGCCGGGCCGACCTCCGCGAGCGCCCCGAAACCCTCGACGAACTCGCTCTGGATCCGCATGACGCGCCACGGGTCGCCCCGCAGCCACTCCGCGTCCCCCGGCCCGGACAGGAGGCGCTGGTCGGAGGTGGTGGTGGGGATCTGCTGTCCGCGCAGCAGGACCGGGCCCTTGCGGTACCCGTGGCCCGGGGCGGACACGCCGTCGTCGCTCATGGCCCCGACTCTAGGTCGACCGGGCGGACCGTGACGGACGGTTCCCGCGGTCGACACCCGCCGTTCACTCAGGCGGACAACCAGTCCCGGAGCGCCGCGTGCACCAGGGTGATCTGGCCGACGACGCACCGCTCGTCCTGCTTGTGCGCCAGGAGCGGGTCCCCGGGCCCGAAGTTCACCGCGGGCACGCCGAGCTCGGAGAACCGGGCGACGTCGGTCCAGCCGTACTTGGCCGCGGGCGCTCCGCCCGTGATGGCCAGCACGGCACGCGTGAACTCCTGCGCGGCCGGGTCGTCCAGCCCCGGGCGCGCACCGGGCGCGGCGTCGACGATCTCGACGTCGTACCCGTCGAACAGCTCGCGCACGTGGGCCGACGCCTGCTCGACGCTCGCCGACGGCGCGAACCGGTAGTTCACGGTGACGACGCAGGAGTCGGGGATGACGTTCGCCGCCATGCCGCCCGAGACGAGCACCGCGTTGAGGCTCTCCCGGTAGACCAGGCCGTCGACCTCGACCTCCCGGGGCGTGTACGCCTCGAGCCGGCGCAGCACCTCGCCGGCAGCGTGGATCGCGTTGCTGCCCAACCAGGCCCGCGCCGAGTGGGCCGCGACCCCCGTGAGCCGCACCTCGGCCCGCAGCGTGCCGTTGCAGCCGCCCTCGATGCCCCCGTTCGTCGGCTCGCCCAGGATCGCGAAGTCGCCCGCCACCCAGTCCGGGTGCTCCCGCACGATCCGGCCCAGCCCGTTGAGCTCGGCGGCGACCTCCTCGTGGTCGTAGAACACCCACGTGACGTCGCGCGTCGGCTCGTTCAGCTCCGCCGCGAGCGCCAGCTGCACGGCCACGCCGGCTTTCATGTCGACGGTGCCGCGGCCCCACAGCTCCGCCTGCGCACCCTCCCCGACGAGCCGCGTGGGCAGGTTGTCGGCGATGGGCACGGTGTCGATGTGGCCGGCGACGACGACGCGCGACGACCGTCCGAGGTTCGTCCTGGCCACGACCGCGTCACCGTCGCGGAGCACCTCGAGATGCGTGTACCTCGAGAGGGCGGTCTCGATCGCGTCGGCGAGCGCGCGCTCGTCACCGCTCACCGACGGGAGGTCGCACAGGGCGCGGGTCAGCGAGAGGAGATCCGACGAGAGGTCCAGGGTCGTGTCCACGACGCGACCCTAGCCCGACCGCACGGTGACCTAGGGTTGTCGCCATGACTGCACGGACGGCCTGGGGCTTCGGCCTGGCCACGGTGACCGACGACGGCACCACGCTCGACGTCTGGTACCCCGCCCCCGCCCTGGGCTCACCCGAACCCGATGCGTCCGCGCCTGCGTCGCTGACCGCCTCGGCGCGGGTCGACGAGGCCCGTGGCGTCCGCGTGGAGGTGGTCCGCACGGTGATCGACCTGGACGCACCGCCGGCCGGCACGGCCGACGCGTACCTGCGGCTCCACCTGCTCTCGCACCGCCTGGTCCAGCCGCACGGGCAGAACCTCGACGGGCTGTTCGGCGCGCTGCCCAACGTCGTGTGGACCGACCGCGGACCGTGCGCCGTCGACGGCTTCGAGGAGACCCGTGGCCGCCTGCGTGCCGCCACGGGAGTCCCGGTCACCGTGTTCGGAGTCGACAAGTTCCCGCGCATGGTCGACTACGTGCTGCCCTCCGGGGTGCGGATCGCCGACGCGGACCGGGTCCGGCTCGGTGCGCACCTCGCAGCCGGGACCACCGTCATGCACGAGGGCTTCGTGAACTTCAACGCCGGGACGCTCGGTACGTCGATGGTCGAGGGCCGCGTCTCCGCCGGTGTCGTCGTCGGTGACGGGTCGGACATCGGTGGGGGCGCCTCGATCATGGGCACCCTGTCCGGAGGCGGCCGGGAGGTCGTCTCGATCGGCCGCCGCACGCTGCTCGGCGCGAACGCCGGGGTCGGCATCCCGCTCGGCGACGACTGCGTGGTCGAGGCGGGGCTGTATGTCACGGCGGGCACCAAGGTCGCCCTGGTCGGCTTCGAGGACTCCCCGCGCGTGGTCAAGGCCCGCGAGCTGGCCGGGCGGGACGGCGTGCTGTTCCGTCGCAACTCCCTGACCGGCGGCGTCGAGGCGGTCGCGCGTGCGGGCTCGGGCGTGCAGCTGAACGCGACCCTGCACGCCAACGAGTGAGCGCTCGACGTCGGGGGGCACGACGAGCACGACGCGCAGGCTTCGCCGTCGTCGTCGCCCTCGTGCTTCTGGTCGCCGCGACCGTCGGGGTGGTCACCGTCCTGACGCGCCTCGACCCGGCACCGCCGGCAGCGCAGCAGTGCGTCGTGGAGCTCGACGGCACCGGCTGGCGCCTGAGCCCCGACCAGGCGCAGAACGCGGCCCTGATCGCGGCGACCGGCGTCCAGCGCGGGCTGCCTGCCCGCGCGGTCACGATCGCCCTGGCCACCGCGCTGCAGGAGTCCCGGCTGGTCAACGTCACGTACGGCGACCGCGACAGCCTCGGGCTGTTCCAGCAGCGCCCGTCGCAGGGCTGGGGCACCGCGGAGCAGGTCCAGGACCCCGTGTACGCCACCGGGCGCTTCTACGACGGTCTCGTGGCGATCCAGGGCTACGAGAACCTGCCCATCACCGAGGCCGCGCAGGCGGTGCAACGCTCCGGCTTCCCCGACGCGTACGCGCAGCACGAGACACGCTCCCGCGCGTGGGCGTCGGCCCTCACCGGCTGGTCCCCCGCGACGCTCACCTGCACCCTGCGCGACCCGGACCCGGCAGCGTCGTCGGCCGATGCCGTCGCAGCGCGCGTGCAGCGTGACCTCGGCGGGCTGCCCGTGGTCGCGGACGCCAGCGGCGGGCTGATCGTCGACACGTCGGGCTTCGGGGCTCCCGAGGACCGCGCCCGGCTCGACTGGGCGGTCGCGCAGTGGGCCGTCTCCGTCGCCGAGCCGCTCGCGGTCACATCGGTGGCCGTCGCCGATCGCACCTGGGACCGCGCCGAGGGCGGCTGGGCGCTGTCGGAGACGCCCGTTCCCGCCGGGACCGTGCGGCTGACCCTCGCGGGCTAGCGGGCAGGACCTTCGCGCGCTACCGCGCGTCCAGCTCCGTGTAGTCGCGCGAGACGGCGCCCGTGTAGATCTGCCGCGGACGGCCGATCTTGGTCTGCGGGTCGGTCATCATCTCGCGCCACTGCGCGATCCAGCCGGGCATGCGGCCCAGCGCGAAGAGCGGCGTGAACATCTCCTCCGAGAAGCCCATCGCCTTGTAGATGAGGCCCGTGTAGAAGTCCACGTTCGGGTACAGCTTGCGGGAGATGAAGTAGTCGTCGGAGAGCGCGATCTCCTCGAGGCCCATCGCGAGGTCGAGCAGCTCGTCGTTGCCGCCGAGGGCGGAGAGCACCGAGTCGGCGCTCTTCTTCACGATCGCCGCGCGGGGGTCGTAGTTCTTGTAGACGCGGTGCCCGAAGCCCATGAGGCGGACGCCGGGCTCCTTGTCCTTGACGCGCTTCATGAAGTTGGTGGCGTCGCCGCCGTCGGCCTGGATCTCCGTGAGCATCTTCAGGACCGCCTCGTTGGCACCGCCGTGCAGCGGACCCGACAGCGCGTTGATGCCGGCGGCCACCGACGCGTACAGGTTGGCCTGGCTGGAGCCGACGATGCGCACCGTCGACGTGGAGCAGTTCTGCTCGTGGTCGGCGTGCAGGATCAGCAGCTGGTCCAGCGCCGACACCACGACCGGGTCGGCCTCGTACTGCTGGTACGGCACTGCGAACGTCATCCGCAGGAAGTCCTCGACGTACCCGCGCGAGTAGTCCGGGTACAGCAGCGGCTCGCCCTTGGACGCCCGGTGCACGTATGACGTGATGGTCCGCGTCTTGGCCAGGATCAGCACCGTGGCCAGCTCGACGGTCTCCGGGTCGAACGGGTCCAGCGACTCCGGGTAGAACGTGGACAGCGCGTTGATCGCCGACGCCATGACGGCCATCGGGTGCGCGTGGCGCGGGAACGTCCCCATGAACGTGCGGAAGTCCTCGTGCACCAGTGTGTGGCGGTTGACCCGCTCCTCGAACGCGTCGAGCTCGCCCGGCGTGGGCAGCGCGCCGTGGATGAGCAGGTACGCGACCTCGAGGAACGTGGAGTGCTCGGCCAGCTGCTCGATCGGGTACCCGCGGTAGCGCAGGATGCCCTCGTCGCCGTCGATGTAGGTGATCTGCGACTCGCACGAGGCGGTGTTCATGAAGCCCGGGTCCACGGTCACCATGCCGGTGTCGCGCAGCAGCGAGGAGACGACGATGCCGTCGTTGCCCTCGGTCGCGGTCACGATGGGCAGGTCCTTGGACTGTCCGTCGACGATCAGCTGGACCGGCACGGTGACGACGTCCGACATGGTGTTCCTCTCCTGCGACTCCCGGGGTGACGGGGATGTCCCGCGATGTTCGGTCGTCGGCGACTGCGCCTGGTGGGCCTGCTGGGCCTGCGCGTGCGTGCCCTCGTTGGCGTGGATCGACGGTACCCGCGCGAACCGTTCCGTGACCAATCCTCGACGAGACGTTGGTGCCCCTGTGACGACGATCACACCCGACGGGTTAGGCCCCCGAGAGGCGGGCGGCGGCCTCCGCGATGCTCTGGTCCGACGCCGTCAGCGCCACGCGAACGTGCTCCGCGTCGCCGTAGAACGCGCCGGGGGCCACCAGGATCCCGAGTCCGGCCAGGTCAGCGACCGTGGCCCAGCTGTCCTGGCCGCCGGACTCCGGGCGCACCCACAGGTACAGGCCGGCGTGCGAGCGGTCGACCGCGTAGCCCGCGCTCTCGAACGCTGCGCGCAGCACCCGGCGCCGGCGCCCGTAGACGGCCCGCTGCGTGGCGACGTGCTCGTCGTCGGACAGCGCCGCGGTCGTCGCGGCCTGCACCGGGCCGGGGACGATCATGCCGGCGTGCTTGCGCACCTCCAGCAGTCGCGCGACGAGCGCGGGGTCACCCACGACGAACGACGCGCGGTACCCAGCGAGGTTGGACTGCTTGGACAGCGAGTAGACCGCGAGCAGGCCCGTGAGGTCCCCGCCGGTCACCCTCGGGTCGAGGATGCTCGGCACGCCGGTCGACGCCCACGGCTCGTCCCACGCCAGCTCGGCGTAGCACTCGTCGGACGCGACCACGACGGGCCCGGCCGACGACCGCGCGGCATCGACGACCGCGCGCAGCTGGTCCACGCCCAGCACGGAGCCGTCGGGGTTGCCCGGGGAGTTCAGCCAGACCAGGCGGACGTCGTCGCCGTGCGCCAGGCGTCCGGCCGGGTCATCTGTCGGTTCCGGCGTCGCGCCCGCCAGCCGCGCCCCCACGTCGTACGTCGGGTAGGCAGCCGCCGGGTGCAGCACCACGTCGCCCGCGCCGAGGCCGAGCAGCGACGGCAGGAACGCGACCAGCTCCTTGGAGCCGACCGTGGGCAGGACCGCCGCGGGATCGAGCCCGCGGACGCCGCGCCGGCGGGCGAACCAGTCCACCACGGCCTGCCGGAGCGCGGGCGTGCCGTGCGTCGTCGGGTAGCCCGGTGAGTCCGCCGCCGCCGCCAGCGCCTCCCGCACGAGCTCGGGCGTCGGGTCGACGGGCGTGCCGACGGACAGGTCCACGATGCCGCCCGGGTACGCGCGAGCGCGCTCCGCGAGCGGCGTGAGGGTGTCCCAGGGAAAGTCCGGCAGGTCGCCGGTCAGCAGGCCCACCGGGGCGGCGTCAGTCGCCGTGCACGCGCAGCGGCAGCGTCGCGATGATCGGGTGGTCCTTGTCGATCTCACCCATCTTCGCGGCGCCACCAGGCGAGCCGAGGTCGTCGAAGAACTCGACGTTCGCCTTGTAGTACTCGGTCCACTGCTCGGGGACGTCGTCCTCGTAGTAGATGGCCTCGACCGGGCACACCGGCTCGCACGCACCGCAGTCGACGCACTCGTCCGGGTGGATGTACAGCGATCGCTTGCCCTCGTAGATGCAGTCCACGGGACATTCCTCGATGCACGCCTTGTCCTTGACGTCCACGCAAGGCTCGGCGATCACATACGTCACGGTCGGTCCTCCACAGGCCAGGGGTGCTCTTAGTATCGCTCACATGCGCAGCCTCGTGACGCGGTGTCCATCACAGGGACAGTCATGAGCGCCGGCGGCTGGCGGACCTGGTCACCGGGGGTGCGCGTGGTCGTCCGCCGCCTGCGTGACGACCTGCCCGAGCCGCACCCCGACCACCCCGACCTGCACGTCCCGCAGCACACCGACGTGCTCGGCGAGCTGATCGCGATCGACGACGACGGGCTCCTGGTCCGCACGCGACGCGGCGACGTCCGCGTGCCCGCCGCCGACATCGTGCTCACCAAGCTGGTCCCGCCCGCGCCCGTCGACCGGCGTCACCGGCCGACGGGCACCTGACTACGGCGTGGCGGGCGGGGTCGCCGCCGGGGGCGCCCCGCAGATGATCTTGTTCTGCGGCTTGTAGCGCCAGGAGTTCGACTCCGTCTTCTCCAGGACGCCGTTCAGGTACGTCTTGCGCGTGACCGTCACGGAGAAGCCCGGGTTCCCGGCCGACTGCGCCTCACACGTCGGCGACTGCGAGTACACCGTCGTCGGCGCGACCACGCCGGAGCGCGGGCTGGTGATCGACTCGACCGTCCAGTGCTTGGTCCCCCACACCCGGACGTACACGCGACCATCGGAGACCCACGCCTGCACGAGTGCCCCGTACGGCGTGTTGTTCTTCCACCGCATGTCGAGGGTGCCGGTGAAGATCGTCGCCTCGCGCCCCTCCGGGTACCGCGCGAACCACTCGCTGTGCGGGCGGTGCTCGATGTCCTCGAAGCCCGCCAGGAACGCCGCGTTGTAGGTGGTCGTCGACACCTGGCTCAGGCCGCCACCCCACGCGTCCGTGTGCTCACCGCTCACGATCGCGCCCGCCTCGACGTACCCGTGCGCGGCGTCGATCGGACCGAGGGCCTCCGTCAGGCTGAAGGTCTCGCCCGGACGGATCAGCGTCCCGCTGATCTTGCTCGCACCGTTCGTGATGTTCACCGTGCGGCGCGGCTCGCTGTTCAGCGGCGTCGCGAACTCCGAGACGATCTCCTTGACCCCCAGCGCCTCGAGCTCGGCCGTCGACTCCGACGGGTCGGCCTGGACGAGCTCCACCGTCGCCGTGCGGTCAGGAGCCGCGGTCGCCGCCGCGACGCTGGTGGCCAGCGCAGCCGGGTCCAGCGACGTCCCCGGGGTGCCGGGGATGATCACGGGGGCGTCGTTGACGAACTCGAAGTGGGCGTCCGCCGACTGGGTCAGCAGGTCGGGCAGCTGAGCCAGCACGACCTCCGCCAGACCCTCGCCATTCATCTGCAGCGACAGGTTGCCGTCCACCGGGACGAACGACGCGTTCGCCGCCAGGCTGGGTGTGTCGATGAGCGCGGTGCGACCCGCCACCGACACCGTCACCGGCGCCGACGTGACCTGCCGCGCCTGGACGAGAGCGGCATCCGTCTCCTCCTGCGTGATGTCGGGTGCGACCGTCTTGGTCGGCAGCTCGATCGGGCGCGCGGCCACCAGCCAGTCGGAGGCCAGCACGTCCGCGGCTCCCGGCTGGTCCAGGTTCCAGCCGTCCACCGCAGGCGTCGACTGCGGCGACGAGTCGACGAACACGACCGTGCCGTCCACCGGCGCGAGCGCCAGCGAGGTCCCGAGGTCACCGATCGCCGCGGCGAGCGCCTCGTCGTCGACCGACGTCACCGGTTCCTGCTCACCGACACCGGCGATGTGCGCCCAGAGCCGCTCCGGCTCCGCGAGGTTCACACCGGTCAGCTGGTCGACCGTGGCCTGGGAGTCGAACGTCATCCCGGCAGCCGTCGGGTCGACGGTCGCCTGCACGTCGTTGGCGACCACCTCGATGGGCTGCGTCGTCGCGTCCGCGAGCTCCTCGTCCAGCCGCGCGACCGCCTCCTCCGACGACAGCCCGCCGATGTCCACGCCCGCGACCGTCGCACCGCGAGGCACCCGGTCCGCGAGCGCGTACGACGCGCCGACGTACACCGCACCCAGCGCGACGACCACGGCCGCGACGATGAGCAGCCGCTTGGGCCAGCGCCGCTTGCCGTCCTCGGCCTCGAACACGTCCAGCGGCGACTCGCTGCGCTCCGACGGCGGCACGGGGCCGGACGGGATCGGAGCCTGCGACTGCGGCTGCGCCGGTCCCTGGGGCCGAGCTGCGGCGGCGGCCGCCGCGGGTCCGGCGCTCGTCGAGGCAGGCGCAGCGGGGGCGGCCGTCGGCGCAGCGGGGGCGGTGGCATTCGTGGCCGCTGCTGCGGCGGTGCCGGCCGGTGACGTTTCGCTCGGCGCGACCGGTCCCGTTGGGGTCGGCCCGACCGTCGCCGCGGCCGATCCCGGCACCGTGCGCGTCACCGGGGCGGCGAGCGTCCCCACCGGCGGTGGCGTCGTCGGCGCCGCAGGCGGCGTGGGCGCCGCAGGCGGCGTGGGTTCCGGTGCAGGCGTGGCCACGACGGGCGCGATGACGGCCGTCGCGTCGTCCCGACCGACAGGCTGCCGCGCAGGCGATTCCGTCGCTGTCGGCGCAGCGGCCGCGGCCGCAGCATCGCGAGGCGGCTCGCCCGCGCCGTCGAGCGCTGCAACCGCGGCAGAGGCGACGGCGACCCGGCCCCGCTCGGCGTCAGGGTCGGCGGCACCGGCGGTCTCAGTGTCGGCGGTGGCGTCAGCGTCCGCGGTGGTGTCGGCGTTCGCCGTGGTGTCAGCGTCGGCCGCGGCGTCAGCGTCGGCCGCGGCGGTGACGGTGCCGGCCGTGGCGGTGTCGTCACGGCCGTCGGGCGCCACGTCGTCGCTGACGGTGCCCACGGCGGGGTTCGTCTGCTCCGGTGCGTCGGCACGGGGTTCGGCAACGGCCGGCTCGGTGTCAGCGGCCTCGTCCGCGGAAGCTACGTCCGCGTTCGTCTCGTTCGCGGACGAGTCGTCGGCCTCCTGGTGGGCGACTGGCTCGTCAGCACCCTCGGAGTCGTCGTTCTCCTGGTCGGTCGGGACCTCGACCACGGCCTCGCCATCGGCTGTCTGTTCGTCAGCAGGCTGCTCGTCGACGTCGGGCTCGGCAGGAGCCTCCTCGGCGGCGTCCGGCTGATCGGCAACGGCCCCGTAGGCAGCAGGCTCCTCGGCGTCGGGCTCCTCCGCTGCCGGCTCATCAGCGGCAGGCTCCTCGGCAGAGGAATTCTCGGCTGCAGGACCGTCGGCGAGCCTGTCGCCAGCAGACTCATCGGCGAGCGCCTCGGCAGGGACCTGCTCGGTCTCGGGCTCATCGGCAACGGTCGCGGCGTCTGCAGGCGCGGCAGCAGCAGGCTCCGCGGGTGCCGGTTCGCCAGCAGCGGGCTCGGCGTCGTCGCCGACAGCGGGCTCGGTGTCCTCGTCGGCCGCGGGCTCTGCACTCTCGTCGGCTGCCGGCTCGTCGGCGGCGGGCTCCGCGCTCTCGTCGGCTGCTGGCTCGTCGGCGGCGGGCTCCGCGGGCTCGTCGGCCCCGGGCTCGTCGACAGCGGGCGCGGCGGCTGCGTCGGTTGCGGGTTCGGCGGGCTCCGTGGCGGAGGGCTCGGTGGCCTCGTCGGCACCCTGCTCGTCCGTCGGCGCCTCGGGCTCGGCGGCACTGCTGCCACCCCACACGGGCCAGACCGGGTCCGACGACGGACGGCTGCTCTCCGTGGGACCGGAGCCCTGAGGCAAGCCCTCGCTGCGCTGTCCGGGCTCGTCGCGCTCGGTGCCGTTAGTCATCCGCTCCCCCGCTGTTCCACGCACGCACAACGCGTCCGCGCGAGTCTACGTGCCCGGGCGAACTGGAATTGCTCGCGCCGCGACGGCGGTGGGGGTTCTCACCCGCATCCGCGGGTCGAGGCCGCAACCGGAGGCGTGGACGGGGTCGTCCGGGTCTCAGCGGACGCCGTGCAGGCGCCCACGCAGGTGGACGAGACCGCCCGCACCGGCGGCTCCCTGCTCGGTGGCCAGGACGGAGCCGACGATGATGTCGTGGTCCCCTGCCCGGTGCACGGAGTCGGTCCGGCAGTCGAACCAGGCGGCGGCTCCGTCGATCCACACCGCGTCGGCGACGGGTGCCGTTCGGTGCGGGACGCGCGCGAGCTGGTCGATGGCGGGTCGCCCCGGGGAGGCCAGCCAGTCGGCGGTGTGGGCCTGGTTGTCGGCCAGGACGCTCACGGACCAGGTGTCCACGTCGTCGAGCGCGTCGCGGAACCGTGCGTCGGTGTGGACGCAGAACAGGAGCATGGGCGGGTCGAGGGAGACCGACGTGATCGCGCTGGCCGTCATGGCGTGCAGGGTGCCGCGCCAGCGCACGGTGATGACGGCGACCCCCGCGGGGAGCCGCGCGACAGCGGACCGGAAGGCGTCCGGCTCGTTCACGAAGGCGGGTCCTCGAGCCCGCCCTCGACCGTCACCGGCTCGGTGGGCGTGCGCGGAGCGCGGGGGCGGTCGTCGAACAGGCCGCGCGGCAGGAGGGCGACGGCGACCGTCGCGGCGACCGAGCCGACCAGCCAGACCCAGCCGATCGCCTGCCCGTCGGGGACGAGGGTGTCGCCGCCGGGACCGGACTCGGTGAGGACCAGGACGGTGACGACGAGGCCTGTCGCGTAGCCGGCGAGCGCGACGAAGCCGCTCCAGGCGCGGACCGTGACGGCGGCGACGAACACGAGGGTGAGGCAGATCGCGACCCCCCACGGCTGGATGCTGCGGTGCAGCACGGTGCCGAGGGTGCCGACGAGGACTCCGAGCAGGAGGGCCGCGACGGCTGAGCCGATCACGCCGGCGGAGAGGCGTTGCACGCGCGTCACGTTACCGGTCGGACGCCGGCGGGCCAGACGACGTCGGCACCCGAGCCGCCCGTCCCGCGGCGGTACGACTCCGTGGGCAGGATGGGCGCCAGGATGCGGTTGCTGAGGGCGTAGCAGGCGACGAGGCCTCGGTCGTCGTCGACGGCGCGGATCGCCTGGACCTGGGTGACGTGGGCGCGCAGGGCGTCCAGGACGCGGTCGCGCACGGGCGGCACGTCGACCTCGAGCTCGATCTCGTCGTCCGGGACGGCGACCGACGGCAGCTCCGCGGCGGGGTCCGGGAGCTCGAGGTCGTCGCGCAGGGAGCCGAGCGCTGCGAGCACCGCGTCGTCGCCCACCGCGCGCAGGCCGCGCTGCAGCGCGAGGCGACCCTGCACGGACCAGAGGACGACGGGCACGGCGAACGCGGGCGAGGCCTCGTCGGGACGCGACCCGGCGAAGTCGACCGCCCACTGCGTCACCTCGTGGGTGCGGACGTGGTCGGGGTGTCCGTAGCCGCCGCCGGGCTCGTACGTGACGACGACGTCGGGGCGACGGGAGCGGATCACGCGAGCCAGCCGTTCGGCGGCCTCCTCGAGCCCGATGCCGACGAACGCACCCTCGGGGACGTCGTCGGGAAGCCCCGCACGTCCGGTGCCCACCCACGCCATGCCCGAGTCCTCGAACCGCTGGTCGGTCCCGCCGGGGATGGTGTCGAGGTAGCCGCGGTCCCGCACGCCGAGGGCGGCCAGCGCCTTGCCCAGCTCGTGGTCACGGTGCTCGGCGAGCGCCGGGCCGTCACCCTCGAGGTGGGCCAGGCGCGCGCCGATGACCTCGCCGCGCTCGCCGCGCGTGCAGGTCACCACGGTGACGGGACGACCGGCGGCTGCCCACGTAGCGAGCAGCGCGCCGGTCGCGAGGGACTCGTCGTCGGGGTGGGCATGGACGGCGACGAGGCCGCCCGATGTCACCACGGACGGATCAGGCGCGCTTGGAGCGGGCCGTGATGCGGGCGCGCTCGGTCTGGTCCAGCACGACCTTGCGGATGCGCACGATCTCGGGCGTCACCTCGACGCACTCGTCCTCGCGGGCGAACTCCAGCGACTCCTCGAGCGTGAGGTTGCGCGGCGGGATGAGGTTCTCGAAGTTGTCGGCCGTCGCGGACCGCATGTTCGTGAGCTTCTTCTCCTTGGTGATGTTCACGTCCATGTCCTCGTTGCGCGAGTTCTCGCCCACGATCTGGCCCTCGTAGACCTCCTGCGTGGGCTGGACGAAGAACGAGCCGCGCTCCTGCAGGTTGATCATGGCGAACGGCGTGACCGGTCCGGAGCGGTCGGCGACGAGCGAGCCGTTGATGCGCGTCTCGATGTTGCCGGCCCAGGGCTCGTAGCCCTCGGCGATGGACGACGCGATGCCGGTGCCGCGCGTGTCCGTGAGGAACCGCGTGCGGAAGCCGATGAGGCCGCGCGCGGGGACCAGGAACTCCATGCGGACCCAGCCAGTGCCGTGGTTCGACATGGTCTCCATGCGGCCCTTGCGCTGCGCGAGCAGCTGGGTCACGGCGCCGAGGTACTCCTCGGGGACGTCGATCGTCATGCGCTCGACGGGCTCGTGCACCTTGCCGTCGACCTTGCGCGTGACGACCTGCGGCTTGCCGACGGTCAGCTCGAAGCCCTCGCGACGCATCTGCTCGACCAGGATGGCCAGCGCGAGCTCACCACGGCCCTGGACCTCCCAGGCGTCGGGACGCTCGGTGGGCACCACGCGGAGCGAGACGTTGCCGACGAGCTCCTTGTCGAGGCGGTCCTTGACCTGGCGGGCGGTGACCTTGTGGCCCTTGCCGCCGCGGCCGGCCAGCGGGGACGTGTTGATGCCGATGGTCATCGAGATGGCCGGGTCGTCGACCGTGATCAGCGGCAGCGGACGCGGGTCGTCGGGGTCCGTCAGGGTCTCGCCGATGGTGATGTTCTCGATGCCGGCGACGGCGACGATGTCACCGGGGCCCGCGGACTCCGTGCTGACACGCTCGAGCGCCTTGGTCTCCAGCAGCTCGGTGATCTTGACGTTCGCCAGGGTGCCGTCGGCCTTGGCCCACGCGACAGTCTGACCCTTGCGGATCGTGCCGTTGAAGACGCGGAGCAGGGCGAGGCGGCCGAGGAACGGGGACGCGTCGAGGTTGGTGACGTGCGCCTGGAGCGGCGCGCCCTCGGTGTAGGTGGGCGCGGGGATCCGCTCGAGGATGGTCTTGAACAGCGGCTCGAGGTTCTCCGAGTCCGGCAGGCCACCGTCGGCGGGCTGGTTCATCGACGCGCGGCCGGCCTTGGCGGCGGCGAACACGACGGGCACGTCGAGGATCGCGTCGAGGTCCAGGTCCGGGACGTCCTCGTGCAGGTCGGACGCGAGGCCCAGCAGCAGGTCGGTGGCCTCGTGCACGACGTCGGTGATCCGCGCGTCGGGACGGTCGGTCTTGTTGACGACCAGGATCACCGGGAGCTTGGCGACGAGCGCCTTGCGCAGCACGAAGCGCGTCTGCGGGAGCGGGCCCTCGCTCGCGTCGACCAGCAGGACGACACCGTCGACCATGGACAGGCCGCGCTCGACCTCGCCGCCGAAGTCGGCGTGGCCGGGGGTGTCGATGACGTTGATGGTGATGCCGCCGGGCTCGCCGATCCCCGCGGCCGCGGGACCCGTGTACCGGATCGCCGTGTTCTTGGCGAGGATCGTGATGCCCTTCTCGCGCTCCAGGTCACCCGAGTCCATGGCGCGCTCGTCCACGTGGGCGTGGGAGCCGAAGGAGCCGGACTGCCACAGCATGGCGTCGACGAGCGTCGTCTTGCCGTGGTCGACGTGCGCGACGATGGCGACGTTGCGCAGGTCGTTGCGCACGCTCGTGCCGGTGGACGACGTCGGCACAGCCGAAGACACCGTCGGCGCAGTCGTGGGCTCAGACATGGGGGAACTCATCTCAGAAGGTGGGGAGCGCGCCGGGTCGCCGGTCGCGCCGATCGATTCTACCCGCACACCCGTACCACGGCGTCAGAAGGTGACCAGACCCACGTCAGCTGGTGCGTGCCCACGCCCACCAGTCGGTCAGGTCCGCCCGGCCGAGCTCGAGCGGCTCCACGTCGGGCGCCGCCGGGGTGGTCCCCGCGGTCGGGGCGGCCGAACCGCGCGTGGCGACCACGATGGGCTGCCGCACCAGCGACAGCACCGCGCCGCCGGCGTCGAGGCTCTCCGCGACCGCGGCCAGCTGGTCCTCGACGGCGTCCGGGTCGATCGTCTGCGCGAGCGTCGCCGCGGCTGCGTCCGTGGCCGCGTCCGACCACCCGGTGACGTTCGTCGCGCCCCCGGTCCGCCACCGCGACAGCACCGAGTCCACCGGCAGGTCCGACTGCGGCACCGGCACCAGCGCCACGTCCCACGCCTCGGGCGCGCCCACCAGGTCCGGCCCGAGACCGGCGACCGGGGCGTACGGCTCGACCTCGAACCCCACGTCCGACGCCGACGCCGTGATCAGCGCGAGCATCGCGGCCCGCAGCGGGTCGGTGGTGTTGACCAGCACGTGCACCGCCACGGGCTCGGTGACACCCGCCTCGTCCAGCAGCCGGCGCGCCCCCGCGATGTCGGCGGGGCCGCTCGGCGCCACGTCACCTCCGGCGTCCGGACCCACGGTCGGCAGCAGCGCCGAGGCGACGACGGCCTCGGGCCACAGCGGCGCGACGACGGTGGCGACGAGGGCGTCCCGCGGCACGGTCAGCAGGAAGGCCTGGCGCACCGCCGCCGCGACCGTCGCGTCACCGCCGTACGTCGCGGGGTCGAAGGCGCCGACCCCCGCCGCCTGGACCTGGAGCTGGAGGGTGGTGTCGCCACCCGTGCGCACGTCCGCACCGGTCACCTCCGCCAGCGCGTCGAGCACGTCCCGGGTGTCCGTCGGAGCCACGACGTCCACGGTGCCGGCCGCGAGCGCCTCGACCTGCTCCAGCGGCTCGAGGTCGCTGCGCACGACCACCCGGTCGTAGCTCGCGGCGCCGTCGCCCTCGTACTCGTCGTTGCGGACCAGCTCGACGCGATCGCCCGGCACGATCACGTCCACCGAGTACGGCCCGGTGGTGACCGCCTGGTCGACGTGCTGCGCGAGGGCGTCGGCGTCGAAGTCCGTCCGCCAGGCTGCGGAGATCGAGCTCAGCGCCTCCTTGTCCTCGTCGACGATCGCCTTCGAGACCGCCGCGGCGGCCTCCGTCGGGTCCTCGACCCCCAGCGCGGTCTGCCCCACCACGTGCGCGGGGACGTTGACGTCGAGCGCGACCTGCCAGTCCGGGACGGGCGTCGCGTACACGAGCGTGAGCGTCGCTCCGTCCACCGTCGGGACCTGCTGCGCCTGCACGAGCGCGGGCGACGCCGCCGCGAACGCGACCCCCGCGTCGAGCTCGTCGTTGTTGCTGATCCCCCCCTGCGCGTCGAGCTCGGGGGTCACGTCGTCGAGCTGGCCGCTGCGCGCAGCCCACTCCAGCAGCAGGTCGGCGGGGGTGACGCTCGTGCCGTCCGACCACGTCGCCGCCGGGTCGATCGTGTACGTCACGGTCAGGGGCGAGTCGCTGACCTTCTCGACCGTCCCGAAGCCCTCGTCGAACACGGCGGCGCCGTCCTGGTCGAGCGAGACGAACCCCGCCTGCACCAAGGAGCGCACCAGCGTGCTGCCGGGCGCGCGCCCCTCGGGAGTCGCGCTGTTCAGCGACGTGAACGGCATCCCCACCGTCACGACCACCGTGCCGCTCCGGTCCGGCTGCGGCGCCTCCTGCGTGCAGCCTCCGACCGCCACGAGCGCGACCAGTGCGACGACCCCGAACCGTGACCCCTTGAACACCGCGCGCCTCCACAGACCGACCTCATCGAGGCGGACCACCGCACCCCGTCATCGAGGTGTATCGGTCGTTTCCGCCAGAAGGTCAACCATGCCGGACACATCTGTCGGAATCGGCAGAAGAGAGACGGACGCGCCGCGAGCGCCGTCCCCCGAAGGGGACGGCGCTCGCGGCGGTGTCGACGTCAGAAACCGCGCCCGGTCATCCGCTCGTTGTCCACGTCGGTGATGTCGTGCGCGTCGATGTTCTCGGCGTCGGCAGCGTGGAGCAGCTCTTCGCGCTCGAGCTCGTCGCGCTGCGCCTCGAGGAGCGCGTCGCGCGCCTCCCGACGAGCCTGCTGCGCGGCGGGGTCCGGCACCGGCACCGCGGCGAGCAGCCGCTGCGTGTACGGGTCCTGCGGGTGGTTGACCACCTGCGCGGTCTCCCCCACCTCGACCAGCTTGCCGTTGTGCATCACCGCGATCCGGTCCGCGAGCATCTCCACGACGGCGAGGTCGTGGCTGATGAACAGGCAGGCGAAGCCGTGCTCGCGCTGCAGGTCCTGGAACAGGGCGAGCACCGTCGCCTGGACCGAGACGTCGAGCGCGGACGTCGGCTCGTCGGCCACCAGCAGCTGCGGCTCCAGCGCGAGCGAGCGGGCGATGCCGACGCGCTGGCGCTGACCGCCGGACAGCTCGTGCGGGTACCGGTTGCGCATCGCACGCGGCAGCTGGACCTGGTCCAGGAGCGTCTCGACCGCCGTCGACATGGCGGCGCCCTTCAGCCCGCGGTGCAGCAGCAGCGGCTCCGCGATCGACTCGCCGATGGGCAGGCGCGGGTTGAGCGACGAGCCCGGGTCCTGGAAGACCATCCCGACCTTGGTGCGCAGCGGCTTGAGGTCCTTGGTGCTCGCTCCGACCATGTCCTGGCCGACGATCCGCAGCGAACCCCCGGTCACCGGCTGCAGCCCGACGATCGCGCGACCGATCGTCGTCTTGCCGGAGCCGGACTCGCCGACCAGCCCGACGACCTCACCGGCGCGGATGGTCAGGTCCACTCCGTCGACCGCACGGAAGGCGGGCGTGCGACGGCGACCCGGGTACTCGATGACCATCTGCTTGGCCTCGAGGACGACCGCACGGTCCGAGGTCGTGACGACCGGGGCGTCGTGCACCGCGGTCGCGCTCGTCCCGGACTGCTCGGCCTGCTGAGCCTCGGCACTGCGGCCCAGGTGCGGCACCGCGTCGAGCAGCTTGATCGTGTACGGGTGCTGAGGGTTCGCGAAGAGCTGGCGAGCCTCACCCTGCTCGACGACCTTGCCGTCCTTCATCACGATCATCGTGTCCGCCATGTCGGCGACGACGCCCATGTCGTGGGTGATCAGGACGATGCCCGAGTCGATGCGGGAGCGCAGGTCACGCATGAGCTTGAGGATCTCGGCCTGGACCGTGACGTCGAGGGCCGTCGTCGGCTCGT
The DNA here is from genome assembly GCF_030814415.1 of Cellulomonas humilata. GTDB lineage: Bacteria > Actinomycetota > Actinomycetes > Actinomycetales > Cellulomonadaceae > Cellulomonas > Cellulomonas humilata_A. Next base: position 204,303 of record NZ_JAUSVB010000001.1, read on the forward strand.
CCGCGATGAGCAGCTTCGGGTCGCACGCCAGCGCCTGGGCGATCATCGCGCGCTGGCGCTGACCACCGGACAGCTGGTGCGGGTACGCGTCGATCCGGGTCTCGGGGTTCGGGATCTCGACGAGGCGCAGGAGCTCGAGCGCACGCACGCGGGCGTCCGCCGGACCCATCTCGAAGTGCGTCCGGAGCGTCTCGATGATCTGGAAGCCGATGGTGAAGACCGGGTTCAGCGCGGTCATCGGCTCCTGGAAGATCATCGCGATCTCCTTGCCGCGGATCCGGCGCAGCTTGTGCGGCGGCATCCCGATGAGCTCGCGGTCCCCGATCACGGCCGAGCCGCGGGCCCGACCGTTCGGCGGGAGCAGACCCATGAGGGCCATCGAGGACTGCGTCTTGCCGGAACCGGACTCGCCGACGATCGCGAGGACCTCACCGGGGCGCACGTCGTAGTTGATGCCGGTCGCGGCCGGGTACCAGGTGCCGTCCACGTAGAAGTCGACGCCGAGGTCCCGCACCTGCAGCACGGGCGTGCGCGTGTCGGTGGGCGGCGGGGCGTCCGAGATGTCGATGGCCATCAGGATCCTTCCTGCGCACGGTGGGCGCGTCCGGTCAGGACGGTCGCCACCTGCGGTTCTGCGAGCATGGGCATGTGCGTCCCACTCTGGAGTTCTCGTCGAGGTACGGCCGTGCGCTCACGGTCGCCGCGGGCGTCGTCGCCCTCGTCGCCGTGGTCGCGGTGGGCGTGCAGGACGGCCTCGGTGAGGTGGTCCGCGCGCTGCCGCTGGCCGGTGTGGTGGTCCTGCTGGTCTGGGTGCTGTTCTGGCGTCCGGCGGTCGTCGTGAGCGACGGCGGCGTGCTGGTGCGCAACCCCCTGCGCAGCACCCACGTGCCCTGGCCCACCTACCGCGGGCTCACCGTGCAGTGGTCGCTGGTCCTGCACACCACCGACGGCGACGTGACCGCCTGGGCGGCACCGCGGTCGAGCGGGACGGCCGCCCGCATGCGCCGCTCCACGACGGACGACGCCGTCGTGACGGCCACGTCGGACGCCAGGCTCCCCGGTACCGCCGAGGACGTCGCCGCAGCGATCGGCGACCGTCATCGTGCGCTGGCCGACGCCGGCTTCCTGCGCGGTGCGGAGCAGGCCCGCACCGCCGGCGACATCCGCCTCGAGCGCCACTGGCACGTCGCGACGATCGCGGCGCTCCTGGTGCTCGTCGGCACGGCGGTGGCCGTGCTGGCCACCGCCTGAGCCGTTCGCGCGGTTCGGCACGGTCACAGCCCGGCCAGCTTGCCGGACGAGGGCGGCAGGTTCGAGTTCAGCGCGCTCTTCGCCGAGGCGTCCGCCTTCATGGCGTTGGCCATCTTGCGCTCGGACGGGATCCGCTTCTGGCGCGGGTCGAACGCGTCGCGCAGACCGTCACCGATGAAGTTCACGCTCAGCGCGATGATCACGATGAAGATGCCCGGCCACCAGAACAGCCACGGACGCGTCGAGAACGCCTGCTGGTAGGTCTGGATCATCTGGCCCAGCGAGATCGTCGGCGGGGTGATGCCGAAGCCCAGGTAGGACAGCGCGGTCTCCAGCAGGATCGCCGAGCTCATCAGCAGCGTGGTGCTGACGATGATCGTGCCGATCGCGTTGGGCAGGATGTGCTTGAAGATGATCCGCCGGCTGCTGGCACCGGCCACGCGCGCCGCGTCGACGAACTCGCGCTCCCGCAGGGCGAGGAACTCTCCGCGCACCAGCCGGGACAGCGTGGTCCACAGGATGAGGCCCAGCGAGACGGCGAAGACGACGGCGCTGATCTGGCCGGAGAGCTTGCCGATCACGGCGCCGATGACGATCGTCGGCACGGTGATCACGAGGTCGGTGAACCGCATCAGGGCCGTGTCCCGGCCGCCGCGGTAGAAGCCGGCGATGGATCCGACGAGGACGCCGATCACGCCGGCGACGATGCCGATCACGAACATGACCATGAGCGAGGTCTGCACGCCGTGCATGACCCGGGCGAAGATGTCCCGGCCCAGCTCGTCCTGGCCGAACGGGTGGTCGCCCCACACCGGCGGGAACAGGCTCAGCGTCGGGGCCCCGCCCGGGTTCGACATCGGGTTGCCGGTCTCGTAGCCGGTCCACATCCACCAGCCGGGGATGGGTCCGATGCCCACGGACGTCACGGCCAGCAGGATCGTGCCGCCGAGGGCGGCGAGGCCGACGAGCGCTCCCTTGTGCCGGAAGAACCGACGGCGGACGATCTGCCCCTGGGACAGCCCGACGACGTCCTGGAGCTCGATCGCGTTCTCGACGGTGTCGCCCGACGAGGGGGTCTCGGGATGCGTGGAGGTGCTCATGCGTCCAACCGGATTCTCGGGTCGATCGACGCGTAGACGATGTCCGCGACGATGTTGGCGATGATGGCGAGCGTCGCCGTGATGAGGAGGTAGCCCATCACCGGCTCGATCTCGGCGTCGTTGAGCGAGCGGACGAACAGCTGGCCCATGCCGGGCCGTGCGAACACCGCCTCGGTGATGACCGCGCCGCCGATGAGCGTGATGATGTCGATCGGCACGATGGTCGCGAGCGGGATCAGCGTGTTGCGGAACCCGTGCCGGACCACGACGGCCCGCTCCGGCAAGCCCTTGGCCCGGGCTGTGCGGATGTAGTCCTGGCTCATCACCTCGAGCATGCTCGAGCGCGAGTACCGCGTGTATGCGGCGAACGCGATGAGCACGAGCGTCGCGGTGGGCAGCAGGAGGTGGGTGAACGCGTCCAGCACGCCGACCCAGTAGTTGCCACCCAGTCCCGGGGTGCGGTCGCCGAACGTCGGGATCGGCCGCCCGCTCAGCGCCTTGAAGTAGGGCGGCCAGACCTGCATGACCTGGTCGATGAAGATCAACCCGCCGGTGATGAACGCCACCGCGGCGCCGGTGCGCGCGGAGATGCCCCAGTCCGGCCCGCCGTAGAGCCGGCCGATGAGATATCCGACAGCCATGGCGAGCAGGGCGAACCCGAAGATGATCCAGTTGTTGGGGTCGATCGAGTCGAAGACGACCTGCATCGGGAAGTACAGCGCCAGCCCGACGCCCACAGTGGTCAGCGCGGTCCACATGGCGCGGCGGTTGTGCACGCCCGCGAACACGGCGGCGATGGCCACGGCGGAACCGCCGGCGAGGATCAGCAGCAGGATGGGGCCGATCTGCGGCCGCTCCCACCAGCCCGAGAGCTGCAGGTAGGCGAACATCGCGAACGTCGCCGCGGCGGCGACCCCGAAGACCTGCCAGCGGCGTGCGGGTCGCCCGCCGACGGCGAGCGACCAGAACAGCCCGGCGACGACGGCGATGCCGGCGATCACCGACCAGGCGATCACGGGGTCCTTGAGGAAGTCGTTGAAGCCGATCGCGGCCCACTGCTTGAGCAGGACGGCGACCCAGAAGGAGGGCAGCGAGTAGAGCAGGAACGACAGGAAGATGATCCCGTAGTCGAAGCCGCTGTACTGCCGCAGCGCGCTGACGATGCCGACGGTGACACCGATGACCAGCGACAGGATGGTTGCGGCGGTGACCAGCTGCAGGGTCGAGCCGATGGCGTGCCCCAGCAGGTCCTTGACGGGCTGCATCGAGCGCCACGCGATACCGAAGTCGCCGGTGATCACGTTGCCGAGCCACTGGAAGAACCGGACCACGACGTTGGTGTCCAGGTTCAGCAGCTCGATCCGAGCCGCGATGAGCTGCTGCTTGTTCGGCGCCGTGCTCTCGCGCAGGTCTGACAGCGGGTCGATCGCCGCGTCGACCAGGACGAACATGAGGAAGAGGGCCACGAAGAGCGTGGCCAGTCCCGCCAGGATGCGGCGGAGGAGGAAGTTCAGCACGGGTGGGTTACCTCGCTGGGATGGGGCACCACGGGTCGGGGGGATCGTATCCCTGCGGCCACCGCGGTCCGGGGTCGAACGACCACAGGCACGTCACCGGGGCGCCGGGACTCGTGGTGCCGGCGCCCCGGTGACGTCTGACCGGGAGGTTCCTCCGCCGGGCTCAGAGCCCGGCGGAGGAACCGTGGATCACTCGGACGCGGCCTCGCCCGCGGTCCACTCCCAGAAGCCGTAGAAGATCGTCGGCGCGATCGTCAGCTTCGAGACGTTGCCGATCTTCTCCGGGTTCCAGGCGGTGACGCCGGGGAACTGGAAGATCGTCACACCGAACGCGTCGTTGACGAGCTCGGTCTCGATCTGGGCCAGGAGGGGCTCCTGGTCCGCCTGCTCCGTGGCGACCTGGAGCTCGTCGAAGAGCCCGTCCACCGTGGCGTTGGAGTAGCCGTAGAAGTTGTTGCCTGCACCGGTGCGATAGTTCGCGTCCGACTCGGTGACGGCGGTGGAGGTCGACTGCCAGCCGAAGAGCGCTGCGTCGTAGAAGGCCGTCGCGTTCGAGAGGTCCGTGCCCCAGTCCGTCTGGACCTGGTAGGGCTGGACGTCGAAGCCGGCCTGGGCGGCCGACGCCTTGATGAGCTCGTACTCGTTCTGACGGCGCGTGTTCTCCGGGTCGAAGAGCAGGCGGACCGTGACGGCCGGCACGCCGGCCTCGGCGAGCAGGGCGGTGGCGCCGGGGATGTCCAGCGCGAAGGCCTCGGCCTGGCCGTTGGCCTCGACGATGGGGTCGTACATCGGCGAGCCGGCGACCTGCGTGTACGAGTTGCGGAGCTCCGCGGTCTCGTCCAGCGGCTTGATCAGGTTCTCGAGGATCTGGTCACGCGGGATCGTCTTGAGGAACGCCTGACGGACCTTCTTGGCCTTCTCGGCGTCGCCACCGTAGGTCGCCGGGTCGAACGGACCACCGTTGGCGAACTGCAGGTCGACGTGCTCATACGTGCCCTCGGGCCCGCTCGCGACCTCGATGCCGTCCATGGCTTCGACGGCGGCCTTGAAGTCGGCCGTGGCCTGCGGGTTGATGAGGTCGACCTCACCGTTCTGCAGTGCCTGTGCCTGGCCCATCGGGTCGCCGTTGTAGCGGACCGTGACCTTGTTGAAGACGGCCTTGTGGTCGCCCTCGTAGTCCGGGTTCGCCGTCAGGGTGATGAACTGCTCCTGCTCGAACTCCGAGATCTGGTAGGCGCCGCTGGTGACGAGGAGGTCCTCGTCGGACGGCATCGACGCGAAGTTCCAGTCGGTGCTCCACGACTTGGCGATCGGCGAGAGGTCCTCGACGTTCCCGTCGTTGATGGCGGCGACGAGCGCGTCGGTCGCCTCCTGGGCGTCCTCGATCCCGAGGGCGCGCTGCGCGACGACGTGCGCCGGCAGGTTCATCGAGATGGCCGTCGCCCAGTCCGCGAACGGCTTGGTGTAGGTCAGCGTGATGGAGTCGCCGTCGATCTCGGGCGTCTCCTCGACGAGCGCCATGGCGGGCGAGGCGGCGTCGAAGTAGACACCTGCGTCCAGGGCGTCCTGGTTCGAGATGTTGCCCTCGTCGTCGTACTCCGCCTCGACGTTGTTGAACTTCCCGCTCTGCGCGGCCCACTCGAGGAGGAGGTCGGCGGGGCCGGCGGGGGTGCCGTCGGACCACTTCGCGGTGTCGGCGAACGTGTACTTGATCTGCAGCGGGTCGTCGGAGACCTTCTCGTAGGTGCCGAACGACTCGTCCTGGACCAGGTTGAGGTCCTGGTCGTAGTAGTAGAAGCTCGAGTTCAGCAGGTACAAGATGACGCTGTTCGCCGTGGCGTTACCCGTGTTGCTGTTGCCGTTGGCCGAGTAGAACGGCTGGTTCCAGGCGATGTTGATCGACGTCTCGGTGTTGATGCCCGCGTCGTCGGTCGCTTCGTCGCTGCCGCCGCCGCTGGAGCAGGCCGCGAGAGCGAGCACGCTCGTCGCGGCGACCGCTGCGAACACGGCCTTGCGTGTGATCCTCAATTTTCCTCCCGAGAAGGGTGGTGGGCTCTGTGGTGCTGCGCGGGTGTACCGCCCAGCACGCGGTCCAGAGATCCGCCGGGGTGTGGCGACACGGTAGTCAAGCGAATAGTGGACAAAACGGACAGTTCACAGAGCGCAACCCGATTGTTACGCGATTGATACTGAGCGGTACGTCTCACCATCTGGAATCAGCCGCATGGAGCCCCGCATGTTTCTGGTGCGTTACGAGAGGCGCGCCCACGGACAACCCCATCAGACACCATCCGAGAGCGTCGTGCTATAGCAACGGGCACGAGCGCCGGACATACCGCCCCACCTGCGAGTCTGCCGTCCGTCCAGGTTCTCCGTCGGGGACAATCCTCGGATGGGCTTCACCTCGATCGTCCGCCGGGTCGGGCGCACCCGCTGGTTCGCCCGGATCGGCCGGGCGACGTCTCAGATCGACCGCCGGCTGCACAAGGCGAGCCGCGGCCGGCTCAGCGTCATCGGCAGGCCGACGCTCCCCCACCTCGTCCTGACGACGACCGGCAGGACGTCCGGTCAGCCTCGCGAGGCCGTCCTCCTCTACGCGGTCGACGGCGACGGCTGGGTGCTCATCGGGTCCAACTGGGGACAGGAACGCCACCCTGCCTGGTCGGGCAACCTCCTCGCGGACCCGCACGCGACCGTCACCATCGCGGGCTCCACCACGCCGGTCGTCGCGACCCTCGCCGACGCCGACGAGCGCGCCCGCCTGCTGCCCGCCCTGCTCGCAGTCTGGCCCGCGTACGCGGACTACGCCGACCGCACCGACCGCGAGCTGCGGGTGTTCCGCCTGGCCCCGGCATGAGCGCTCCACTCATCGACAGGCTCACCCTCCCGACGCTCGTCGGGGACGCGGTCCGGCTGCGACCGTTCTCCCGTGCCGACCTCCCGCTGGTCCGCGAGGCGACGACCGACCCCCTGATCCCCCTCACCACGTCGGTGCCGGCGTTCGGCGACGACGACGCGTGCCTCGCCTACCTCGCCCGACAGGCCGACCGCCTGACGACGGGCGCCGGCTACGCCTTCGCGGTCGCGGAGCGTGCCACCGACGTCGCCGTCGGGCACGTCTACCTCGGGCTCCGCGACGTCGACCTCGGCCGCGCGGCCGCCGGGTACTGGATCGCCCGCTCGCACCGCGGCCGCGGGCTGGCCGGGGACGCCCTGCGCACCCTGGTGCGGTGGGCGGTCACCGTGCGGGGCATCGACCGGCTCGAGCTCTACGTCGAGCCCTGGAACGTGGCGTCCGCCCGGACGGCGACCAGCGCGGGCTTCGTGCGCGAGGGGTTGCTGCGGTCGTGGCAGAAGGTCGGCGACGAGCGCCGGGACATGGACATGTACGCCCTCGTGAGCCGTCAGGCCTGACGGGCACGCTGGCGGTAGGCGCGGGCCTTCATGACGTCGCCGCACTCGTTCATCGAGCACCAGCGTCCCGAGCGGTTCCGTGAGCCGTCGTAGTAGACCCACTGGCAGTCGGGGTTGGCGCACGCCTTGAGGCGGGGCCACTCCCCCGCGGCGTGCGCCCGGTGCACCTCGGCGAGCAGCCCGCCGACGACGTCGTTGGCACCCGCGGGCGCCAGCGTGGCCGCACCGGCACCGAAGGTGACGACGAGCGGGTGGGTGGCCGCGAGCGCGTCGAGACCGGCCACGTCGCCGGACGTGAGGTAGCGGCGCAGGGCGTCGCGGAACGACACCAGCGCGGCAGGGCCGTCGGCCAGGTGGTCGGTGCCGTGGAACCGGTCGTCGGTGTTGAGCAGCGCCCGCACGCGTTCGAGCGGTCCCGGGGCGACCCCGGGCTCGCTCCCGAGCTCGACCCACCGCAGCAGCTGGTCCGGCACGGACACCTCCCTTGACGTCGTCAGCGGCTCGCCACCATAGTCATCACCAGCGTACTGGTTTTACTGGTGACGCACTGGAGATCCCGACCATGAGAGCGAGACGCACGATGACCGCCGTCACCAGCACCGAGAAGCTCGGCTGCGACACCTCCGACATGCTCACGATCCACGCGCTGTTCCGCCGCGCCTTCACGGACGCCCCGGCCCTGGTCCGCGGGGTGGCTGACGGGGACACCGCCCGGATGCTCACCGTCGCCGACCACGTCCGCGAGGTCGCCGCGGCCCTCCACCACCACCACGAGGGCGAGGACCTGCTGCTCTGGGACACGCTCGAGCAGCGCGCGCCCGCGTGCGCGCTCCACGTCGGGCTGATGCGGTCCCAGCACGCCGCCACGGCCGCGCAGCTGGAACGGCTCGGCGCGCTCATGGACGCGTGGGAGGGGTCGGCCCGTGCCCCCGAACGGGACGCCGTGGCCGCGCTGCTCGACGACGTGCGGGACACGCTCCTGCAGCACCTCGGCCAGGAGGAGACGCAGATCCTGCCGACGGCGTCCACGGTGATGTCGCAGCGGGAGTGGAGCCTGCTGCACGAGCACGGCATGGCGTCGGTCCCGAAGGATCGTCTGTTCCTCCAGCTCGGCTGGATCCTGGAGGTCGTGCCCGCCGACGAGCGAGCAGGCTGGCTGCGGACGAACCTTCCGGCGCCCGCCCGCCTGCTGTGGCGGCTGGTGGGCCGGCGTCAGTTCGCCGCTCACCGGGCGCGGGTCTACGGCTGACGGCGGGCGACGAACACCATCTCCCTGCCCGGTCGGTCGGGAGCCTCACGTACGTCGACGACGTCGAACCCGACGCTCGCCAACGACGACTCGACCGTGCGCCGGTCCCGGAACCGCAGGGTCGAGTCCGAGGTCAGCACGGCACCGTCCGACGAGAACACCCACGTCGACCGGAACGTCACGAGCTCGCCGACGACGTCGGTCACCTCGGTCCACGTCTCGACCGGCCCGACCCCGTCGACGACGGTGACGTCGTGCGTCCCCTCGCGCGTCCACTCCCGCCACGCCTCGCGCTCCGGGACGCGGGTCTCGAACACCAGGTGCCCGCCCGGGGCCAGCGCGGCGCGGAGAGCGTCGAGCGTCTCCGCCCACTCCTCGTCGGTCACGAAGACCTGCGCGACGTTCCCGGTCATCGTCGCGACGTCCACGCCGACGGCACCCACGCTCGTCGCGTCACCGTGCACCCAGCGGACGGCGCCGGCTCCGGGCTTGCCCCGCGCCACGTCCAGCGACGCCACCGCCGGGTCGACGCCGATCGCCTCCAGCCCCCGGGCCGCGAGCATCAGCGCGAACGTTCCCGTGCCGCAGCCGACGTCGAGCACCCTGCGGGCGCCGAGCTCGTCGACGATCGCCGCGAACACGTCGAGGTCGCTGCGGTCCGGGTCGAGCGGGTCGTAGAGCTGCGCGAGGCGGGGCACCTCGAATCCGTCGTCGGCCATGACCCGGACCCTAGGAGCGCCGTTGACTGGACGGCCACCGGATTGCGCGGGTGCTACGGGCCGCCACGCCAGTGGTCGATGCGTCGGTGGTCCGGGACGAAGCCGTGGTCGACGCCCCACAGCACCGCCTTCGTCCGGCTCTCGACCCCGATCTTGCGGTAGACCGACCGGATGTAGGACTTGACGGTGTTCGGGCTGAGGTAGGTGTGCGCGGCCACCTCGGCGTTGCTCAGGCCCTGCGTGATCAGGGCGAGGACCTCCGACTCCCGGTCGGTCAGACCCTCGTCGCGCCCCGGCCAGTCCAGGCCGTTGGCCGGGCGGGCGCGGCCCGGCACCTCGCTGACGACGACCTCGCCGGCGTGGACGGCCTCGAGGGCGGCGACGAGCTCGCGCGCCGGCAGCGCCTTCGACAGGTACCCGCGCACGCCCTGCTCCCGTGCGGCGGCCACGAGGTCCGGGTGGAAGTTCCACGTGAAGACCACCACCCGGCGAGCGCTGGGGTTGCGCAGCAGCACGCCGATCTCCTGCTGGTCGGACTCCGGCTGCGCGAACGCGTCGTACAGCACGATGTCGACGGCGTCGCTGACCGGGGTGTTCGTGTCGATCTCGGCCACCACGACACGGTCCCGGTACTGGTCGAGGATCTTCGCGACGCCCATCACCACGACGTCGTAGTCGTCGACGAGCGCGACGGTGATCGGACGACCGGATGCGGGCATGCCTCGACCGTAGACCCCCCTAGGGGTGTACTGCTGCCGCCCTAGGGGTGGTCTGGTAGAGCCACACAGTCACTCCCAAGGAGGTACCACCATGCTGGGACTCATCGTCACCGTCATCATCGTCGGGCTCGTCGCCGGGCTGCTCGCACGCCTCATCGTCCCCGGCAAGCAGGACCTGTCGATCGCCATGACGATCATCATCGGGATCCTCGGCTCGTTCGTCGGCGGGTTCCTCGCCTACCTGTTCTTCCGTGACGACGCGTCCGACGGCTTCCTCCAGCCCTCCGGGATCATCGGGTCGATCATCGGCGCCATCATCGTGCTGCTGATCTGGATCCGCGTCGGCGGTCGTCGCTCGGTCACCCGCTGATCGACGCCCGGCCGGTCCGTGGCCCGACCGCGACCGGCCGGGCCACCTGGGGCGCCCTGGTGCCAGACTGCGACGGGTGAGCGACGACGCCGACCGCCGGACCGCAGCCGCCGTCGGCCGCGCGGTCCAGTCCCGCATCTACCGCGCGGGGGTGTTCGGCCGGAGGCCCGTCGTCCCCGTCGAGCCCGAGGCGCTCGAGACCGCGGCACGCGCCCGGATGAGCGACGTCGCCTGGGCGTACGTCGCGGGCGGCGCCGGTCGGCAGCGCACCGTGCAGGCCAACCGGGACGCGTTCGACCGGCACCGGATCGTCCCGCGCATGCTCGTCGACGTCGAGCAGCGCGACACGTCGGTCGAGCTGTTCGGTCGCCGGCTGCCCGCCCCGCTCCTGTTCGCGCCCATCGGCGTGCTCGAGCTGGCACACCGCGACGCCGACCACGCCGTCGCCCGCGCGGCGCGAGCACTGGACCTGCCGATGGTGATCTCGTCGCAGGCCTCCGTCCCGATGGAGGCCGTCGCCCGGACCCTCGGGGACGCGCCGCGCTGGTTCCAGCTCTACTGGAGCAAGGACGACGATGTCGTCGACTCCTTCGTGTCGCGCGCGGAGGACATCGGCAGCGACGCGCTCGTCGTCACGCTCGACACGCACGTGCTCGGCTGGCGGACGCGCGACCTCGACCTCGCCTACCTGCCGTTCGCGCGCGGCGAGGGCATCGCCCAGTACACGAGCGACCCGGCCTTCCGTCGGCTGGTCGAGGCGCGGGCCGCGACGAGGGCACCCGCCGACGAGCCCGCTCCGCGCCCGACGCCGGCGGCCGTCCGCGCGCTGCACTCGATGGCGTCCCACTACCCCGGCCGGACGCGCGACAACCTCCGCTCGCCGCTCCCCCGGGCCGCCGTCGAGACGTTCCTCGACGTGTTCTCCCGGTCGTCGCTCACGTGGGCCGACCTGGCCCGGCTGCGCGAGCGGACGTCCCTGCCGATCGTGCTCAAGGGCATCCAGCACCCCGGCGACGCCGCGCTCGCGCTCGAGCACGGCGTCGACGGGATCGTCGTGTCCAACCACGGCGGTCGTCAGGTCGACGGTGCGATCGGCTCGCTCGACGCCCTCCCGACGGTGGTCGAGGTCGTCGGCGGCCGCATCCCGGTGCTGTTCGACAGCGGCATCCGCAGCGGCGCCGACGTCGTCACGGCGCTCGCGCTCGGGGCGACTGCTGTGCTCGTCGGCCGGCCGTGGGTCTACGGCCTGGCCCTCGCGGGCGCGGAGGGTGCTCGCGCCGTGATGCAGCACCTCTGGGCGGAGCTCGACCTGACCATGGCACTGTCCGGCGTGCGGTGCGTCGACGAGATCGGACGGGACCTGCTGGCTCCGGCCTGAGCTGTTCTTGGCACCACCGTCGCCCGCTGACAGGATGCGGAGGAACGATCTGGTCACCTCAGCAGAGGAGCAGGTGCCGTGAGCGCTCTGCCGCCCGACGTCCCGCCCGACTCCAGTCTCGCGGGGTACTGGGACAAGCCGGTCAGCAGCCTGGTCGAACCTCCTGCCGTGCCCGTCTCGCCGGGCGACGCGGAGCGTCACACGATCGCGTCGCTGGTCGTCATGGCCCTGATCGACGGCTACTGGAACGGCAACAAGTCCGGGGCGCTGGGGACCTATCCGTGGCGGGAGAACCAGAAGGTCGACGAGGGCAGGTATGCCGGTGACAAGTCCGGCGACCGCTACCTCGGCCACAACATCGCCTGCATCGCCGTCGACGAGAACGGCTCGATCCTCGACTTCGACCTCAACCACAACGAGCTCTTCAACAGCTCCGCGGAACATGCCGAGAGCCGTCTGGTCCGGCGCTTGTTCTCGCTGAACCAGACCTACAACAACTGGCAGGTGGTCGACCCGGACGAGGCCGCGCCGGTGCGGTACGGCAGCACGATGAACGGCGTCACCATCTACACGAGCCTGGAGTCGTGCGCCCAGTGCTCCGGGGTCATGACGCTCGCCGCGTGCCGCCGGGTGGTCTACCTGCAGTCCGACCCGGGCCAGTACCGCGTCGGCACCATCCTCTACAACCTGTCGAAGCCCGCCCCCGTGGGGCCGGGGCGCGCGGCCGGCTCCCGGCCGCGACCGACGTCGAAGTACTGGGCGCCCGAGCCCGTGGCAGCGGCGTCCTTCGGTTTCACACCCATGCAGGAGCTCGACCAGGCCTACCGAGAGTTCGCGGCAGAGGTGGGATCCGACCCGTCGCGGTACTTCTTCAAGCCACCGGGCGGCAGGCCGGAGAAGTCCGCCAGCATCACGTCGTTCCTCTGCACCGACCTGGCCCGGGACATCTACGCGCGCGCTGCGGCTGCCCTGGCGTCGTTCGTCGTCGCAGCACCCGACCACAAGCCGCGGCGGTCGGATGGAGAGACGGACGGGGTCAAGTCGAACGCCGAGATGCTCGACCACGCGAAGCGGTTCGTGCGGCACGCCGTGGTCGAGGCACGACGCGGCACGCCGCACCACTGACGCGTCAGAAGGTCACGCGCTCGAGGTAGTCGAAGCCCTCCTGGGCGGCCACGAACGGGTCGAAGGTCGGGTCGCCGAACCGAGGGTCGTGCTCGACGACGTAGTACTTGGTGCTGCCACCCGCGGCACGGAAGATCGAGGGGAAGTCGATGATCCCGTCGCCGACGATCTCGATCCGACCGGGGAACGCGCCGGCCGCCATGTCCTTCACGTGGAACAGCTTGATCCGGTTGCCGTACCGCTCGATCACGTCGATCGGGTTGTCGATGCCGCCGCCGTTGGTCGCCCAGTAGAGGTCGAGCTGGAACACGACGTTCTTCGGCTTCGTGCTCGCCATGAGGATGTCGAACACGGTCCGGCCGCCGAAGACCGTCTCGAACTCGATGTCGTGGTTGTGCACCATCAGCGTCTGGCCGTGCCGGCGGGCCACGGCGCCGAGCCCGTCGATGTACTCCGCGTACGCGATCCACTCCGCCTCGGTGGTGTAGACCGGCGGGAAGATCGGGGTCGACCCGGAGCCGAAGTACGTGATCCCCAGCGTCCGGTTGTCCCGCAGGATCTGGTCGATGTCGGCCGGGTTCTGCGGCGTCCCGACGTCGACGTGGCGCGCGGACGCCTTGAGCCGGTACTTGTCGAGCAGCGCGCGGTACTGCTGCGCGGTCAGCCCGCTCAGGGTGAACGGCTCGACGTTCCGGTACCCCATCTCCTTGAGGCGGCTGAACACCTCCTCGGTCCGGGCGATGGTGGCGGCGTCCGTGCCGAACCCGATGTACTCCGCGAAGGTCCACAGCTGCACCGAGATCTTGCTCGTCGGCACCCCTCTGCCCGCGTGGCCCGGAGGCCCCGCGGATGCAGGGCTGACAGCACCGGTTGCGAGGAAGAGTGCGACCACCGTCGCGACGATGAAGCCACGCAGAGTGCGGGCCCACGATCCGTGCATGGTTTCCATCAGGTGCTCCCGAGGCGCCACGTCGTCGAACGCTCGCCCGGCCTTCCTTGCCCGTACGGCGTTCGATCCACTAGCACCGTAACCGGCCGTCGCGCCGAGGGGAAAGGGGCCGCCCGGACGGAAGGGGGTCGGGCCCATTCGGTCGTCGGCCGCCATCGCGCGGAGTGGGTCGCCGGGCCTACGTGTCCGACGCTCGGGTCCATCGCCACTCCCACACGACGCCGGCCTCGGGGTCCTCCTGGTCGTCGGTGTGCTCGAAGCCGAGGTCGGCGGCTCGAGCAGCGTCACACCGATCGCGAGGGTGCTCTTCCCGGAACCGCTGGGGACGACGACCGCGGCGATGTAGCGGTCGGCGACGTCGAGTTCGAAGCAGTCCAGCACGATGGTGCGGTGCTGGCCGTCCCCATAGGTCTTGGTGAGGTGTGCGGACGGTGCGAGCCCTGCGCGGCGAAGGAGTCGGAACCGTGGGCCGCTGAGCGTGCGTTGTGTCCACTATCTGAGCGCTTGTCCGGCTCGCGAGACGACGCCTTCACCCGGTCAGTGGCAGAACCTCGGTCGTTGAACGGTCAAGTATCGGGGTGAGGCTCCCGATGACCATGAGGCCACATGTCCATCGGACATTCGGCCCGCACGTCACCCACACCTCACCAGCGCGGTTGTACCGCGCCCAAGGGAGATCACCACCGATGACGACGACACCCGTCTGCACCGTCGCCACACCCCCCGCTCGACCCCGCTTGTGGAAGATCGCAGCGGCCACCGCACTCCTCCTCGTGACAGCCCCCCTCGCGGGCGCCTTCGCCGCGCCCGTCGTCGACGGCGGCAGCGCGCCCACCCCCGTCTACGTCGAGCAGGCCGCCCCCGTCGCCGTCGGCTCGAACGTCACGGTCACCGGCGGAACCTCCTACGCGGGTCAGTTCGTCGAGTTCTCGGTCGACGCCGGCGACACATCCGACGTCCTGTCCCTCCTCACCAGCTCCTCGCCGGTCGTCGCGGCCGGCGTCGTCTCGGTCGTCGGCGGCTCGGTCTACCTGGGCAACGGCACGTCCGCGGACCCGGTCGGCTCGGTCGACCCGAGCCTCGACGGGACGTCCGGCCAGCCCCTACGCGTCAACTTCACCAGCGCCTTCGACAACGCCGGGTTCGAGAGCTCCGACCTCACCGGCTGGACGGCCATCAACAACCGGATCGACCTCGGCGTCACCTCGATCGCCGGCTTCGTGGCGGCCGACACGAGCACCTACCCGGGCAACACGCCCAACCAGGACAACAACGCCCCGATGTTCCCGGGCTCCTACACGAGCACGGTCACGACCAGCGCGAGCGAGGGCTCGTACGCCCTCGAGCTGACCTCGAGCGGCATGACGACCGCCCAGGGCTGCGACGTCGTGCACGGTCCGGGCGTCTACACGGCACCGTTCCAGGCCGCCGCCGGCGACAAGATCTACTTCGACTGGCGCGCCTACGCGGGTGACGACAACTACCACGTCTTCGGCTACATCGTGGACACCAACGGCGTCCAGACCGAGGTCCTCGACTCCACCGGCCCGGGCACCACGCCGTGGGCCTCGCAGGAGACGGTCATCCCCACGGCGGGCACCTACCGCTTCGTCTTCGTCGCCGGTACCCACGACGCGACCTGCGGCCTGGCCGCCGGCGCCTCGCTGCAGATCGACAACGTTCGCGTCTACGGCACCAAGGCGACGGACGACGTCGCCCAGCAGGTCGCCCGCCTGCTGGCGTACTCGAACACCTCGGACACCCCGCCGGCCAGCCGGACGATCACCATCCTGGCTGACAGCAGCTCGCAGGGCTCCGGATCCGGCCAGGTCACGGTGAACATCACGCCCGTCGACGACGGCCCCACGCTCGTCGCACCGTCGACGGACACCTTCACCAACTCCGAGGGCGCGCAGACGTACGCCAACGCCACCGGGACGCTCGCCGCGACGGACCCCGAGGGTGATCCGATCACCTACGGGCTGGACGGGGGCGTCGCCCAGGCCGCGACCATCGGCGGCGTCAGCTACACGCACGCCCTCGTCGGCACCTACGGCACAGCTCGCGTCGACGACGTGACCGGCCAGTACGTGTTCGTCCCCGACGCCTCAGCGATCGACGCCCGCCTGGTCGACGACGCCGACTCGTTCACGGTGACCGCGTCGTCGTTGGGCATCACGAGCACCGCGTCGTACACGATCGCGATCAGCGTGCCGGACACCGCGCCGGGCACGCCGACCGCGCTCGCCGCCACGCCCGGACCCGAGCAGATCGCCCTGACCTGGACGGCTCCGGTCTGGCTCGGCGGATCGGCGATCGAGGGCTACGTCATCGAATCCTCGACCGACGGCGTCCTGTGGACCACACTCACCGACACGGGCACGGACGCGACGTCCTACACCGCGACCGGACTGACCAACGGCGACGCCGTGTCCTTCCGTTTCTCGGCACGCAACGCCACCGGGACGGGCACCGCCTCGACGCCCGTCACGGCCACCCCGGTGGACGTCGCCGTGGCGCCGACCGACCTGGTCGCGCTTCCCGGCAACCACCGCGTCGACCTCACCTGGACGGCGCCGACGGACACCGGCGGCACGCCCCTCACGGGGTACCAGATCGAGTCCTCCACGGACGGCACGACCTGGACGACGGTCGTCGCCGACACCGGTTCGACCGCCACGGCCTTCACGGCGACCGGCCTGGCCAACGGCATCCCGGTCTCCTTCCGGGTCAGCGCGTTCAACGCCGTCGGTGCGGGCCCGGCCGGCGTCCCCACGACCGCAACGCCTCGCACCATCCCCGACGCCCCGGTGAACCTCGCCGCGACGCCGGGCAACGAGGTCGTCACCCTGACCTGGGCGGCCCCTGTCGATGACGGTGGCGCCCCGGTCACCGGCTACCGGGTCGAGAGCTCGACCGATGCCACCACGTGGACGACGGTCGTCGCCGACACCGCCTCGACCAGCCCGACGTACACGGTGACCTCGCTCGCCAACGGCACCCCGGTCTCGTTCCGGGTCGCCGCGGTCAACGAGGCGGGCGCCGGCGCGTACAGCACCGTCGAGACGGCCACCCCGCGCACCACCCCGGGTGCACCGACGATCACCACGGTCGTGGGCGGCAACCGCACGCTCACGGTGAGCTTCCAGCCCCCCGTCAACGACGGCGGCGCGGACGTCACGACGTACGACTACTCGCTGGACGGTGGGACCACGTGGACCCGCCGTTCGACCGGTGGCGCCGCGAGCCCGTTGGTCATCGGCGGGCTCGTCAACGGCGTGCCGGTTCAGGTCGTGCTCCGCGCGGTCAACGAGGCAGGTCACGGACCGGCCAGTGCGTCGGTCAGCGGAACCCCGGTGCTCCAGCCGATCCTCGCGCCGGGGATCCTCTCCCCGGTCAGCCCGGCACCCGCTCCGGGCACAAGCGTGCTCGTCGTGGACGGTCAGCTCCGCCCCGTGACGGTCACCACGACCGGTGGGGCGTTCAACCTCGTCGGCAACGGCTTCACGATGCAGATGCGTGCCCTGAACGCCGACGGCTCGCTCGTCCCGTTGGATTCTTCGGGCCGGATCGTCGTCGGCCAGAGCGGGCTCATCCAGGCGAGCGGGACGGGCTTCAAGCCGGGGAGTGCCATCGACGTGTGGCTCCTGGGCACGGACATCCTGCTCGGTCAGGTGACCGTCGGCGACGACGGCGCGTTCGTGGCACGGTTCGACCTCCCGGACGGGCTCGCCGTCGGGGCGCACACGGTGCAGGTCAACGGCGTCTCGGTCGACGGGGAGGTCCGGAGCGTCTCGACGGGCGTCGTCGTCCTCGCCGATGCCCCGGTGGCCACCTCGGCACCGCTCGCAGCGACGGGCGCCGACCTGGGCTCGACGCTGCTGATGGTCGCCCTCCTGCTCGCAGCGGGCACCTCAGCCCTCGCCGCCAGCCGGATCCGTCGGCACGGGTCGCAGCACTGACCCACCGATAGCAGCGCAACCGCAGCGACTGGTTGAACGACCAGACCCCCCACGCGGAGCCCGAGAGGGTTCGCCGTGGGGGGTCTTGTCGTGCGAGCGGGTCGCGGCTCGCGCGGGCCGCTCGGTCTCGGCAGCAGGGTCGATCCGGGAGACCTCGCGGCCGGGGAGCGCGCCGCTGACCACCGGGTGCTGCCCCAGGCATGGTCCTCCGTTCTCCTGCAGACTCCCTGCGGGTTGAGGCCAAGAAACAGCAATTGACCGGGCCGGTTACACGTTGAAGCGGAACTCCACCACGTCGCCGTCGGCCATCACGTAGTCCTTGCCCTCGATGCGGGCCTTGCCCGCGGCACGGGCGGCCGCGACGGAGCCCGCGGCGACGAGGTCGTCGAACGAGATGACCTCCGCCTTGATGAAGCCCTTCTGGAAGTCGGTGTGGATGACGCCGGCGGCCTGCGGGGCGGTCCAGCCGCGGTGGATCGTCCAGGCGCGGGACTCCTTGGGGCCGGCCGTCAGGTACGACTGCAGGCCGAGCGTGTGGAAGCCGACGCGGGCCAGCTGGTCCAGGCCGGCCTCCTCCTGGCCGTTGTCGGCGAGCATCTCGCGGGCCTCGTCCGGCTCCAGCTCGACCAGCTCGGACTCGAACTTGGCGTCGAGGAAGATGGCGTCGGCGGGGGCGACCAGCGCGCGGAGCTCGTCCTGCATCGCGGTGTCGGCCAGGCCGGCGTCGTCGGTGTTGAAGACGTAGATGAACGGCTTGCTCGTCATGAGCTGCAGCTCGTCGAGGTGCTCGATCTTCTTGCCGCTCTGCGCGAGCGTCTGGCCGGTCTCGAGGATCGCGAACGCCTCCTGGGCCGCCGCGAGCAGACCGGGGTCGGCCTTCTTCGCGCGCACCTCCTTCTCGAGGCGCGGGATCGCCTTCTCGAGGGTCTGCAGGTCCGCGAGGATCAGCTCGGTGGCGATGATCTCGATGTCGTCCTTCGGGTTCACCGCGCCGGAGACGTGCACGACGTCCGGGTCGGCGAACACGCGGGTGACCTGGCAGATCGCGTCGGCCTCGCGGATGTTGGCGAGGAACTTGTTGCCCAGGCCCTCACCTTCGCTGGCGCCCTTGACGATGCCGGCGATGTCGACGAACGACACGGTCGCGGGCAGGATCCGCTCGGAGCCGAAGAGCTCCGCGAGCGTCTCGAGCCGAGGGTCGGGCAGCGGGACGACGCCGACGTTGGGCTCGATCGTCGCGAACGGGTAGTTCGCCGCGAGGACCTGCGCTCGGGTCAGCGCGTTGAAGAGGGTGGACTTGCCGACGTTGGGCAGGCCGACGATGCCGATGGTGAGTGCCACGGCGGGAAAGTCTACGGGGGCCTTCCGTCAGGCGAACGCCACGATCTTGCTCAGGAGGCTCGGACCGGTCCGGTCGAGCGTGCGACCACCGACGCGCACACCGATCGCCAGGAGCGCCGAGCCGAGCACCAGCCCGACGACGAGGGTCACCCAGCCGAGCGTGACCGACCCACCGCGGACAGCCATCAGCGCGAGGACCATCTCGGGCAGGCACAGCGCCATGACGACCAGCCAGCCGACCAGCTGGGAGAGGACCGACGCCGTCGAGGCACCCTGCTTCGTCTGGAACGGGCTCTCGCCCGGCAGCTGGACGGGGTAGACGACGAGCGCGGACAGGACGCTGGAGCCGCCGAGCGACGTCAGCAGCACCCCGAACGACAGCCCGAGCAGCGCGAGGATCGTGTGCGGCTGGCGGGCGACCAGTGCGGAGCCCACGACGAGGACCGTGACCGCGGGCACGGCGATCGCTCCCGCCGCGATGACCCGACCCAGCCGGTCCGCGCTCCCGCGCAGGGGTGCGGCGACGTGCGTCCAGAAGGCGGAGCCGTCGTACGCGACGTCGGCGGAGATCCCCCAGCCCATGAGATAGGCCGCGATGGGGCCGATGAGCAGGACCACCTCGCCACCCGGGCTGACGATGTACAGCACCACCGCGAGCACTGGTACGACGGCCACGGCGAGCGCGTAGCGCGGGTCCCGCGCCCAGTACGTCAGGCATCGTGCGGTGACCGCGCCGAGCGGTGTCGCGGGCAGCCGGTCGAACCAGCCGAGGCCGCGGCCCTTCGACGAGACCTTCTGGTGCGCGGGGTTGACCAGCGCGTGCGCCAGCGACCGGTCCCACACGACGGCGACGACCGCGAGCGTCGCCACGGCGATCCCGAAGCGCGCCACCGCCAGCCCCCACTGCCCGTCCGCGACGGCGGCCGGCACCGCCCAGGACGCGCCGAACGGGGTCCACGACAGGACGTCGGCCACCTGCTGGAGCAGGTCCTGCGTGATGGTCGCGCCCGAGGTCAGCCGGCCCAGGACCGGTCCCACGACGATGAACGGCAGCACGGCGACGGCGGCCATGACCTCGCGGAAGCGTCGGCCCGTGACCAGGGTGGACGCGGCCGAGGTCGTCGCCCGCGCGCCGATCACGCACGTCGCGACGGCGAGCGCCGCGCAGACGATCCCGACGACGAGCGCCGCCGGGGTCCGCCACCACACGCCCGCCATCGCGAGCGCCGACCCCACCGTGATCGCGCCGGGCACCCCGATGATCCCCGCGAGGGCGAGGCCCGTGAGCAGGGACCGCCGCGGGATGGCGAACGTGACGAACCGCGCGGGGTCGATGGTGGAGTCCAGACCGAAGGCGACGAGCGGCACCACCCACCAGCCCAGGACGAGCACGGAGCCGGCGAGCACGGTGACGAGCCCACGGATGTCGGGCTCCTGCACGCTGAGCACCGCCATCGACACCACCACGAGCACCAGGGCACCGAGCCCGTACAGGGAGCCGACGACGAGGCCGACCACCTGCCAGGCGCTGCGCCGCAGCGCGTTGCGCAGCAGGGTCAGCTTCAGGCGGACGAGGTGCGCAACCACGCCAGCCCCTCCCCGGTCACGCGTCCGCCGACCAGGTCGACGAACCGGTCCTCGAGGCTGCCGTTGCCGCGGACCTCGTCGATGGTGCCGGCCGCGAGCACGTGGCCCGCCGCGATCACCGCGACGTGGTCGCACATGCGCTGGACCAGGTCCATGACGTGCGACGACACGATCACGGTGCCGCCCGACGTGACGTACGAGCGCAGGATGTCGCGGATGTTCGCGGCGGACACCGGGTCGACGGCCTCGAACGGCTCGTCCAGGACCAGCAGCCGGGGTGCGTGCACCAGCGCGCACGCCAGGGCGACCTTCTTCGTCATGCCCGCGGAGTACTCGACGACGAGCTTCGTCGCGTCGGCGGTCAGGTCCAGGGCGGCCAGCAGGTCGGCCGCGCGGGCGGCGACGGTCTCGCGGTCGAGCCCCTGCAGCAGCCCCGCGTAGGTGATGAGCTGCTCACCCGTCAGCCGGTCGAAGAGGCGGACGCCGTCGGGCAGCACCCCGAGCATGCTCTTGACCTCGATCGGGGACGCCCACAGGTCGCGGCCGTGCACCAGCACGGTGCCGAAGTCGGGCTGCAGCAGCCCGGTCGCCATCGAGAGTGTGGTCGTCTTGCCGGCGCCGTTGGGGCCGACGAGGCCGTAGAACGAGCCGGCAGGGACGACGAGGTCGATGCCGGAGACGGCGATCTTGTCGCCGAACTTGCGCCACAGTCCGCGCAGCTCGAGGGCGGGTGCGTTCGACATCGGACCACCGTAAGGCGTCGTCGGCCCGCCGTGCCTCATTCTCCGGTGGGAGGCCGGGTGGGATGTCGGTGGCTGCTGGGAGCCTGCACGCATGGACACAGGACTGCTGCTGGGACTCGCGATCGGCGCGGTCGTCGGCGCGCTCGCCGGCTGGATGCTCGCCTCGTCCCGGCTGCGCGCCGCCGACCTCGAGGCCGCACGGGCGCGCGCGCTGCTCGAGGCCGAGCGGCACGGTGCACAGGCCAGGCTGGCGGACTCCGACCGGCTGGCCGACCAGTTCCGGGCCCTGGCGGCCGACGCCCTGGCGACGAGCACCGACCAGTTCCTGGCGCTCGCCCACCAACGGTTCGCCGCCGACCACCAGACGCAGGTCGGTGAGCTCGCCCAGCGCGAGCAGGCCGTCCGCGCGATGGTGGAGCCGCTGTCCCGCACCCTCGACCAGGTGCGCGTCGAGCTGTCGACCGCCGAGCAGGCGCGGGCCGCCGGGCAGGCTGCGCTCGGCGAGCAGGTGCGTGCGATGCACCTGGCCTCCGAGCACCTGCGCGGTGAGACGGCGCAGCTGGTCACGGCGCTGCGCTCGTCGCAGGTGCGGGGGAAGTGGGGTGAGCTGCAGCTCAAGCGGGTCGTCGAGGCCGCGGGGATGCTCGCCCACGTCGACTTCGTCGAGCAGGACCAGGTCCGCACCGACGACGGGCTGCTGAGGCCGGACATGGTCATCAAGCTCGCAGGCGGGAAGAACGTCGTCGTGGACGCCAAGGTCGCGTTCCTCGGGTTCCTCGACGCCGCGCAGGCCACCGACGAGCACGTCCGTACCGAGCGGCTCGCGGCGCACGCCCGGCACGTCCGCGCGCACGTCGACGACCTCGCGGGGAAGCGCTACTGGGACCAGTTCGCCCCGGCACCGGAGTTCGTCGTGATGTTCGTGCCCGCCGAGTCGTTCCTGCACGCCGCCGCCGAGCAGGACCCGCTGCTGATCGAGTACGCGTTCGAGCGCAACGTCGTCATCGCCACGCCGACCACCCTGCTCGCCCTCCTGCGCACCGTGTCGTACGCGTGGCGGCAGGACGCGCTGGCCAGCAACGCGCAGGCCGTCCTGTCGCTCGGCAAGGAGCTGCACGGCCGGCTCGCCACCATGGGCTCGCACCTGGCCAAGCTGGGCCGCGCCATCGACTCCGCAGCCGGTGCCTACAACCAGACCGTGTCGTCCCTGGAGACCCGGGTCCTGGTCAGCGCCCGACGGTTCGCGGACCTGCACGTGGTCGACGGCGGCCTGGAGACCCCCGACCCCGTGAACCCGCAGCTCTCCGCGGTCAGCGCGCCCGAGCTGGTCGCGTCGGCCGAGGAGCTGATCGTCATGTTCGACGGCCGCGCCGACCGTGACGAGCGCGCCCTCCGCGCCGAGCGCGCCGCGCAACCCCCGGACGCGTCGACGGCCTGACGCCCCGCACACGGCGGCCTCGAACCCGACATGGGTGGCGTTCTGGGCCGGAGAGCGACACCCACGTCGGGTTCGTCGGAAGGGGCCGCGGGCGCGCGTCGCGGCTCGCCTGGGGTCAGCGGCAGGCTGCGGTCCGTCAGGCCGGCTGGACGTCCAGCGACGTGCGGCCGTCGCGGCGCGGGACGACGGGGGCCTTGCCGGCGGCCTTGAGGTCGGCGCGGAGCTCGCGGGGCAGCGAGAACATGAGGTCCTCGGTCGCGGTGCGGACCTCCTCGACGTCGCCGAATCCGTGCTCGGCGAGCAGGGCCAGGACGTCCTTGACCAGGATCTCGGGGACGGAGGCGCCCGACGTGACGCCGACGGTGGTGACGCCGTCGAGCCAGGCGAGGTCGATCTCGGAGGCCTGGTCGACGCGGTAGGACGTCCGCGCACCGGCGTCCAGGGCGACCTCGACCAGCCGGACGGAGTTGGACGAGTTCGCCGAGCCGACCGTGATGACCAGGTCGCACTCGGGAGCCAGCTTCTTGACGGCCACCTGACGGTTCTGGGTGGCGTAGCAGATGTCGTCGCTGGGCGGGTCCTGCAGGTTCGGGAAGCGCTCGCGCAGCCGGCGGACCGTGTCCATGGTCTCGTCGACCGAGAGCGTGGTCTGCGAGATCCAGATGAGCCGGTCGGGGTCGCGCACCACGACGTCGGCGACGGCATCCGGGGAGTTCACGACCTGGATGTGGTCGGGGGCCTCGCCGTACGTGCCCTCGACCTCCTCGTGGCCGTCGTGGCCGATGAGGAGGATGTCGTAGTCCTCGGACGCGAACCGCACGGCTTCCTTGTGGACCTTGGTGACCAGCGGGCAGGTGGCGTCGATGGTCTGCAGGTTCCGCGCCGCCGCCTGCGCGTGGACCGCGGGCGAGACACCGTGCGCGGAGAAGACGACGTGGGAGCCCTCGGGCACCTCGTCGGTCTCGTTCACGAAGACGGCACCCCGGGCTGCCAGCGTCTCGACGACGTACCGGTTGTGGACGATCTCCTTGCGGACGTACACGGGGGCGCCGTAGTGCTCGAGCGCCTTCTCGACGGCGATGACCGCGCGGTCGACGCCGGCGCAGTAGCCGCGGGGGGCGGCCAGCAGGACGCGCTTGCCGGTGGCGGGCGTGCCGGAGGGCGTGCCGGAGGCGGAGACGGTCGGGGAAGTCACGGTCCGAGTCTAGATCGGCGGGCCGCATCGGCCCTGCTCGGAGGCGCCCCGCGGGTGTGACCTGCACCCGACCCGCACGGCCCCGTCACATGCGGCGGGGGCGGAGATGTCGGCGCCATGAGGCAGGCTGGGCGTGTGAGCACCGGCCCCCTGAGCACCCCGGCGACGGCCGGCCCTCGTCCGCTGCGCGCGGCGGACACCACCCCCGACCGCCCCTGGCCGGTGCGGCACCTGGCACCGAAGATCGCCGACTACATCGCGAAGATGCCGCCGGTGTGGGTCGAGGGGCAGGTGCTGAACCTCAAGCGGTGGAACACCCTCTACTTCCTGACGCTGCGCGACACCGACCTCGACATGTCCCTGTCGGTCACGGCCCCGGCCTCCGCCATCGACAAGCTCGCGGACAAGCTCGCGGACGGTGCGCACCTCGTGGTGCACGCCCGACCGCAGTTCCACGCCAAGAAGGGGACCCTGACGTTCGCCGCCGACGACGTGCGGCTGGTCGGGCTCGGCGAGCTGCTCGCGCGGATCGAGCACCTCAAGGGCGTGCTCGGCGCCGAGGGGCTGTTCGAGCCGTCGCGCAAGCGCGGGCTGCCGTTCCTGCCGGCGGTGGTCGGGCTGATCGTCGCGCAGCAGGGCGACGCCGAGCACGACGTGGTGTCCAACGCACGCGCCCGGTGGTCCGCGGTGCAGTTCGAGATCCGCCGGGTGACCGTGCAGGGGCCGCGGGCGGTGCCCGAGGTCAGTGCGGCGATCGCGGAGCTGGACCGGGACCCGCGCGTCGACGTGATCGTGGTCGCCCGCGGCGGTGGGTCGTTCGAGGACCTGCTGCCGTTCAGCAACGAGTCGCTGGTGCGCGTCGCGGCGGCCTGCAGGACACCTCTGGTCAGCGCGATCGGGCACCACCTGGACACGCCGCTGCTGGACCTCGTCGCGGACCTCCGCGCCTCGACTCCGACCGACGCCGCCAAGCGGATCGTGCCGGACGTCAGCGAGGAGCGTGCGCGGCTGACCCAGGCGCGGCTGCGCGCCCGGGCCGCACTCACGCACCGCCTCACCCGCGAGCAGAGCGGGCTCGACCACTGGCGCAGCCGGCCCGTGCTGGCCAACCCGACGACGCTGGTGGACATGCACGAGCACCGCGTCGACGCCCTGCGCGAGAGTGCGCGGCGGTCCCTGCACACCGCGCTCGTGCACGGCCGCGCCGAGGTGGCCGGGCTCAGCGCCCAGGTCCGTGCCCTGTCGCCGGCCGCCACGCTCGACCGCGGGTACGCCGTCGTGCAGGGCGCCGACGGGCACGTGGTGCGGGACCCGGACGACGTCGCGCCCGATGAGCTGTTGCGTATCCGGGTCGCCCGCGGCGAGCTGGCCGCGACGGTCACCTCGAGCTGACGGACGACACGCGACCGTCTGCGCCAACCGCGCCGCGTGCTCGTCCGCGCGACGCAACCCAGGGCCGATCGACGACGTGCGGACGAGTCGCGCCAACGGTGCCCGCAGCGCGCCCGCATCACCCGGTCCGGACGCCGCTCACCGCGACCCGCTGCGGCCGCGGCGGACACCGGCCGGCGCTGTGGGCACGTCCTGGTTGACTGTCCCCGTGCCGAAGTCGTCCCAGTCCGCCGCGTCCGCCTCGTCGTCCGCCCCGCCCGACCCGAACGCCGACGTCGCCGCCCTCGGCTACGAGGAGGCCCGCGACGAGCTCGTCTCGGTCGTCGCCCGGCTCGAGGCCGGTGCGGCGACGCTCGAGGAGTCGCTCGCGCTCTGGGAGCGCGGTGAGGCGTTGGCGACGCGGTGCCAGGAGTGGCTGGACGGTGCTCGTGAGCGGCTCGCCGCCGTGCGCGACACAGTGGTGGGCGCGGAGGGCAGCACGAACGACAGCATGGACGACGAGGAGACGCGATGACCACGCCGACAGCAGACCGGGCCCTCGTGATCGGCGAGGCGCTCATCGACGTGGTCGCACGCCCCGACGGC
Organism: Cellulomonas humilata; assembly: GCF_030814415.1. GTDB lineage: Bacteria > Actinomycetota > Actinomycetes > Actinomycetales > Cellulomonadaceae > Cellulomonas > Cellulomonas humilata_A. The sequence continues at coordinate 230,337 of NZ_JAUSVB010000001.1, forward strand.
AGTCGCGCGCAGCACCCCGGCGGCAGCCCCGCCAACGTCGCCCTCGGGCTCGGCCGGCTCGGTCGGCGCGTGGACCTGCTGACGTGGCTCGGGCAGGACGCGGACGGCGACCTGGTGCGCCGGCACCTGCTCGGTTCGGGCGTCAACGTCCTGCAGGGCAACCGGTCGGCGCTGCGCACCCCCGTCGCGACGGCGCACCTCGACGCCGAGGGCACCGCTTCCTACGAGTTCGACCTCGAGTGGGACCTGCCCGAGACGTGGGACGAGGAGCCCGGCAACCCGCTGGTCGTGCACACCGGCTCGATCGCGACGGTGCTGCAGCCCGGCGGTGCCGCAGTCGCGACGATCGTGGCCCGCAGCCGCGCGACGTCGACCATCACCTACGACCCCAACCTGCGACCCGTGCTCATGGGCTCACCGGCGCACGCCCTGCCCGTCGTCGAGGCGCTGGTCCGCCTGGCCGACGTCGTGAAGGTCAGCGACGAGGACCTCGCGTGGCTGCACCCCGGTGTAGCACCGGCGGAGATCGCCGAGGAGTGGAGCCGGTCCGGGCCGTCGCTCGTCGTCGTCACGCACGGCGGCGAAGGGGCGTTCGCGAGCACGTCGGCCGGCGCGCGGATCTCGGTCGCGGCGCCGAAGGTGCAGGTCGCGGACACCGTGGGTGCCGGGGACTCGTTCATGGGCGGGCTGATCGACGGGCTCTGGTCGGCCGGGCTGCTCGGGGCGGACCGTCGGCAGGCGCTGGCGGACGTCGACGCCGCGACGGTCGAGGGCGTGCTGGAGCGGTGCGCGCGCATCGCCGCGATCACGGTCTCGCGCGCAGGCGCGAACCCGCCGCGCTCGACCGAGCTCGACTGAGGCGACCTGGGGGACGTCAGGCGCGGGACTTCTCGCGGGCCTGTGCGCGCTCCAGCGACGCCTTGCGGTCGGCCTCGTTCTCCTGGTCGATCGACTTCGCGGCCTCGGCGTCCCAGGTGAGGTTCTCGCCGGTCTCGGGGTCGAACACCATCATGCGCGCGGGGTCGAACCAGAGGTTCGCGTCGTCGCCGTCGCGGACCTTCGTCTCGGACCCGAGCGTGACGATGAGCTGGGTGCGCAGGCCCTCGCCGTCGAGGTCCCGGTCGAGCTCCTCGAGGGTCGTCGCGACGTCGGGGTTGGTATCGAACGGGATGTACGCGTAGAGCTCCGAGCCGAGCCACTCGCTGACGTCCACGGGCGCGTCGAACGTGACGCCGGACGCCACCTTGGACTCCTCCAGCAGGTTGACGTCCTCGAAGTGCTCGGGGCGGATGCCGACGATGACGAGCTTCTTGTCGCCGAGCTTCGAGGCGAGGTCGGCGGAGATGGGGACGTCGGCGAACGGCAGCTTCATGGTCGCTCCGTTGACCTCGCCGGGCAGGAAGTTCATGGGCGGCGAGCCGATGAAGCCGGCGACGAAGAGGTTCACGGGCTGCTCGTAGAGGCCACGCGGGCTGGCGACCTGCTGGAGCTCACCCTTCCGAAGCACCGCGACGCGGTCGCCCAGGGTCATCGCCTCGGTCTGGTCGTGCGTGACGTAGACCGTGGTGGTGCCGAGACGGCGCTGCATGCGGGCGATCTCGGTGCGCATCTGGCCGCGCAGCTTGGCGTCGAGGTTGGACAGGGGCTCGTCGAAGAGGAAGGCCTCAGCCTCCCGGACGATGGCGCGGCCCATCGCGACGCGCTGCCGCTGCCCGCCGGACAGGTTCGCGGGCTTGCGCTGCAGGTGGTCCTGCAGCTCGAGGGTCTTGGCGGCGAACTCGACCTTCTCCGTGATCTGCGCCTCGGTGAACTTGCCCTTCTGCAGGCGCAGCGGGAAGGCGATGTTCTCGAAGACCGTCAGGTGGGGGTAGAGCGCGTAGTTCTGGAACACCATGGCGAGCTTGCGGTCGCGAGGTGCCTTGTCGTTGACCCGCGTCCCACCGATCGTCAGCTCACCGGCCGTGATGTCCTCGAGGCCGACGATCATGCGCAGCAGGGTCGACTTCCCGCAGCCGGACGGGCCGACGAGGATGACGAACTCGCCGTCGGCGATGTCGAGGCTGACCCCTTTCACGGCGAGGAAGCCGTCGCCGTACTGCTTGACGATGTCCTTGAGAGTGATGGCGGCCATCGGATCTCCTTCGTGGTCAGCCCTTGACGGCGCCCTGGGTCAGGCCGGACACGATCTGGCGTTGGAAGAGCAGGACGAGGATGACCACGGGGATGGTCACGATGATGGCGGCGGCGGAGATCGACCCCGTCGGCTCCTCGAACTGCGAGGCGCCGGTGAAGAACGCCAGCGCAGCGGGCACCGGCCGGGCGCGGTCGGTCGACGTGAGCGAGATGCCGTACACGAAGTCGTTCCAGGCGATGAAGAACGCGATCAGCGCGGTGGTGAACACGCCAGGTGCTGCCAGCGGCACGATCGCCTTGCGGAAGGCCTGCCACGTGGTCGCCCCGTCCACCTGGGCGGCCTGCTCGAGCTCCCACGGGATCTGGCGGAAGAACGCCGCGAGGGTCCAGATGGAGATCGGCAGCGTCAGCGAGAGGTACGGGATGATCAGCCCGAGCCAGGTGTCGTAGAGGCCGATGTTCCGCCAGAGGTTGAACAGCGGCGTGACGATCGAGATGACGGGGAAGATCGAGACGCCGAGCGCGGTGAGCAGGACCAGCCGCTTGCCCGGGAAGTCGAGCCGGGCGATCGCATAGGCCGCGAGCGTGGCCAGGACGACCGCGATGGCGGTGGCGATCAGGCAGATGCCGATCGAGTTGCGCAGCGAGGACAGGAACAGCGTCTGCGCGGACCCGCCCGGCGCGAGGATCTCCTCGTAGTTCACCCACGTCCAGGTCTTCGGCCAGAACAGCCCGAGGTTGAGCTGGCTCGGCAGCTTGAACGACGTCGCGAAGATCGAGACGATCGGGAACAGGGCGTAGGAGATGACGAAGATCGTGATGAGGGCCCAGGCCCACTTGGCCCTCGTCGACAGCTGCTTCATCAGCCAGCCCCCCTCGCGCCGCCGGCCAGATCGACCTTGAAGAGCTTGACCGCGACCCAGCAGATGCCGATCACGCACAGGAAGAGGAGCACGGAGATCGCGGAGCCGAGCCCGATCTCGAGCCGTCCGATCGACGTCCGGTAGGCCAGGAGCGACAGCACCTCGGTGCCGTTGGCCCCGTTCGTCATGATGAACACGTTGTCGAAGATGCGGAACGCGTCGAGGGCCCGGAACAGGACCGCCACCATGATCGCGGCCTTCATGTTCGGCAGGACCACTCGCGTCAGCCGCTGCCACCACGTCGCGCCGTCGACCTCGGCCGCCTCCTCGAGCTCGGTCGGCACCTGCGAGAGGCCCGCGAGCAGGAGGAGCGAGATGAACGGCGTGGTCTTCCAGATCTCCGACATGATGATGACGAACAGGCTGGTGCCCTGCTGGGCGAACCAGTTGAGGTCCGTGCTGATCCCGGGCACCCAGTCGAACCAGTGGTTGATGTACCCCGAGTTGATGTCGAAGGCGTAGAACCACGCGAAGGCCGAGACCACGGTGATGATCCCGTACGGCACCAGGATCGCCGTGCGGAGCAGACCGCGGAGCTGGGTGATCGCGCGGTGCATGACGAGCGCGAGCGCGAACCCGAGGAGCAGCTCGATCACCACCGTGGTGACCGTGATGAAGACGGTCACGCCGAGCGCCTGCCAGAAGAGCGGGTCGGTCAGCACGACGGAGTAGTTGCTCAGACCTGCCCAGCTCTTGTCGTCCGGCGCGGTGAGCCGGAAGTGGAAGAGCGAGTCGTAGAAGGCCTGCAGGATCGGGTAGAGCGTGACGGCGAGCATGACGACGAACGCCGGCCCGGCGAGCAGCCAGCCGAGGCGGGCCTCGGACTTCGCGCGGTCGCTGCGCCCGGCCTTGGCCGCCGCGTCGCGCAGGTCCGGCTTGTCGGCGACGGCGGTCATAGCAGCTGCTCCCCTCGAAGCACGGCGGTGATCAGGTCGCTCGACTCGGCCGGGGTGACCTCTGGCGTCACCGCGCTCGGCGGGTGCCACGTCTGCTGCAGGCCGGTGGACACCTCGTTGTAGTACGGCGTCTGCGGCCGGGGCACGGCGAGCTCGAGCGACTCCCGGATGACGTCCGCCATCGGGAACGCCTCGATCACGGCCGGGTCGTCGAAGGCCTCGGTGTTGGACGGCGGGTTGCCGTTCGTCGCGAAGTACTGCGCCTGGTGCTCGGGGGTCACGATGCACTCGGCGGCCGCGTAGGAGAGGTCGACGTAGTTGCTGAAGGCCCCGATGCCGAGGTTGATCCCGCCGTAGGGCGGAGCGGTCGGCTGGTCGGCGGTCACCTGCGGGTACAGCGCCCAGCCGATGTCGTCGAGCAGCGCCTGGTCGAACGTGCCGTCCTCGACGCCGGCCTTCGTGGCGGACCAGACGAACGGCCAGTTGACCATGAAGGAGCCCTTGTCGCCCTGGAAGATGGCCAGCGACGCTCCCTCGTCCTCCGTCGGCAGCGCGGGACCGCCGAGGTTCTCCTTGCCGATCGTGCCGATGATCGTCGCGGCGGCCTCACCCGCCGGGCTGTCCAGGCCGAGAGTGACCTCGTCGGCCGGAGCCTCGGGATTCTCGATGATCGTCCCGCCCGCCGACGCGATGAGCGCGTTGATCCACACGGTCAGCGACTCGGCCTTGGTGCCCTGGACGGCGAGGTACTTGTCCTGGTCCTGGGACGCGGTCATGATCTGGTCCCACGTCACCGGCGCCGCGGCCGGATCCAGCCCTGCCGCCTTCGCCACGGACTTGCGGTACCAGAGCAGCTGCGTGTTCGCCCAGAACGGGACGGTCACGAGCTTGTCGCCCCACGTTGCCCCGGCCAGCGCGCCGGCCACGACGTTCTGGGTCACCCGCTGCGCGACGTCGTCGGGCACGGGGGCCAGGAACCCGGGCTCGGCCATCTCCGGGATGAACGGCGGGTCGAGGCTCATGATGTCGATCGACGAGTCCTTGGCGGCCAGTCGTCGGGCCAGCTGCTCGCGCTGCGCGCTGGCGTCGCGCGGCAGGACGGACGTCTCGATGACGTACTGACCGTCCGCGGCCTCCGTGCACTGCTTGGCGATCTCGGCCTGGCCACCGTCGTCCGGGTTGATGTACCAGGTGAGGACGGGTGTCCCGGACCCGGATCCTGCACAGGCTGCCAACGGAGCGACGAGCCCCACCCCCAGCACGAGGGCGAGCGCCCGTGTGCGTCGTCGCACGGAGCACCTCCGAACCGAGGCGTCGACGCCTCACACCCAAGGGCTACACCCGTTCGGCCCATGCGCGCCACCGCTGGCAGCATTTCTCGCACGTTGAGCCGGTCTCCCCAACCGCGTCCCGACCTGCGACGATGACGCCGTGCCACGCCCCACCACACCTGCCGAAGCCTGGTCCGCCCTGCGCGAGGGGAACGAGCGGTTCGTCCGCGGCGAGATGCTCCACCCCTCACAGGGGGTCGACCACCGCTCCGAGCTCAGTGTCGCCCAGTACCCGTTCGCGGTGATCTTCGGCTGCTCGGACTCCCGGGTGGCCGCCGAGATCATCTTCGACCAGGGGCTCGGTGACGTGTTCGTGGTCCGCACCGCCGGCCACGTGCTCGACACCACGGTCGTCGGGTCGATCGAGTACGGCGTCGACGTCCTCGGGGCGTCACTGGTCGTCGTCCTCGGTCACGACAGCTGCGGCGCGGTCGCTGCGGCGACGACGGCGCTGACGACGGGCGAGCTGCCCACGGGCTTCGTGCGCGCGATCGTCGACCGGGTCATCCCGAGCATCGTCAACCTGGGCGGCGGTGGCCTGGGTGCGCTGGACACGCTCGACCCCGCGGTCCTCGGCCACGAGCACGTGCGGCACACCGTGCAGATGATCCAGGGGTACTCCCGATCGCTCGCCGAGGCCGTCGCCGAGGGGCGGGTGGCGATCATCGGGCTCGAGTACACGCTGGCCGACGGGACCGTGCACCTGACGGAGTCCCTGGGGGACGTCGAGCCCTGAGCGTGCGGCAGGATGGCTCGCATGACTTCTGAGTTCCGCATCGAGCACGACACGATGGGTGAGGTGCGCGTCCCCGTCGACGCCCTCTACCGCGCACAGACCCAGCGGGCGGTCGAGAACTTCCCGATCTCCGGCAGCCGCCTCGAGCGCAGCCACATCGAGGCGCTCGCCCGCATCAAGAAGGCGGCGGCCCGCGCGAACGCCGAGCTGGGCGTGCTGGAGCAGGACGTCGCGGACGCCATCGTCGCCGCCGCCGACGACGTCGCGACCGGCGCGCACGACGGCGACTTCCCGATCGACGTCTACCAGACCGGCTCGGGCACCAGCTCGAACATGAACACCAACGAGGTGCTCGCGACGCTGGCGACGCGGCTCCTCGGGCGCGACGTGCACCCGAACGACCACGTCAACGCGTCGCAGTCGTCGAACGACGTGTTCCCGACGTCGGTGCACGTGGCCGCGACGGCCGGCGTCGTCCGCGACCTGATCCCCGCGCTGGCGCACCTGGCCGAGTCGCTCGAGGCCAAGTCCGTCGAGTGGGCGCAGGTGGTCAAGTCCGGTCGCACCCACCTCATGGACGCGACGCCGGTGACGCTCGGGCAGGAGTTCGGCGGCTACGCGGCCGCCGTCCGGTACGGCATCGAGCGGCTCGAGTCGGCTCTCCCCCGCGCTGCGGAGGTCCCGCTGGGCGGAACGGCCGTCGGGACGGGCATCAACACCCCGGCGGGCTTCCCCCAGCGGGTGATCGCGCTGCTCCGCGAGGACACCGGCCTGCCGCTGACCGAGGCACGCGACCACTTCGAGGCGCAGAGCTCGCGCGACGGGCTGGTCGAGCTCTCGGGAGCGCTGCGCACGATCGCGGTCAGCCTCACCAAGATCTGCAACGACCTGCGCTGGATGGGCTCCGGACCGAACACCGGCCTCGGCGAGATCGCGATCCCCGACCTGCAGCCCGGCTCGTCGATCATGCCCGGCAAGGTCAACCCGGTCATCCCCGAGGCCGTGCTGATGGTCGCCGCGCGCGTCGTCGGCAACGACGCCACCGTCGCGTGGGCCGGTGCGAGCGGGTCGTTCGAGCTCAACGTGCAGATCCCCGTGATCGCCGCGGGGGTGCTGGAGTCGGTGCGCCTGCTGGCCAACGCCTCGCGGCTGCTCGCGGACAAGACCGTGGTCGGGCTGGTCGCCAACGTCGAGCGTGCCCGCGCCCTGGCCGAGTCGTCGCCGTCGATCGTCACGCCGCTCAACCGCGTGATCGGGTACGAGGCCGCGGCGAAGATCGCCAAGCACGCCGTCAAGCACGGGATCACCGTCCGGGCCGCCGTGATCGACCTCGGCTTCGTGGAGCGCGGCGAGGTCACCGAGGAGCAGCTGGACAGCGCGCTGGACGTGCTGAGCATGACGAGGCCGCCGCAGGCCTGAGCCGACGACGAAGGCCCCGGGGTTCTCCCCGGGGCCTTCGTCGTACGGTCAGACCTCTGCGGTGACCTTGGCGACTGCCGCCGGCGCGTGGTGCACCGGGCGGCCACCCTTCATCGCCAGGCTGGAGACGAGCCCCAGCACCAGCACCGCGACCGTCAGCAGCATCGTCTGCGTCACCGCCGTCGCGAAGCCGGAGTGCACCGCCTGCTGCGCGACCTGACCGATCTGCGCGGCGACGTCCGCCGGCACCGACGACGGCAGCTGCGGGGCCGCGCCGCTGGCGAAGTTCCCCGACGCGAACCCGTCGACGAACGACTGTCGGAACTGCTCCGGCACCTGGTCCGCGGCAGCCTCGGCGGCCGCCGGGATGGTGACCGCGAGCCGCGAGGTCAGCATGGCGACGATCGCGGCGGAGCCGATGACGCCGCCGATCTGGCGGGTCGTGTTGAACGCGCCGGCGCCGGCGCCCGCGGTGCGGCCGTCGAGACCCGAGGTGGCCAGGTTGGCCAGCGGCGAGAACAGCGCGCCGGTGCCGATGCCGAACAGGGTCATCGGCAGGACCAGGTGCCAGACCGGTGCGTCGGGCTGGACCGCGAGCGCGAGCCACGTGATGGCGACCGAGAGGATGGCGAACCCGCTGGCCACGACCCACTTGCCCGCGACCTTGTCCGAGAGCCGGCCGGCGAACGGCGCGACGACGCCGGACAGGAGCGAGCCCGGCAGGCCGACGAGCGCGGCGTTCAGCGGGCTCAGGCCGAGGACCTCCTGCAGGAACAGCGTGAACGGGAAGAAGATGCCGATCATCGCGAAGGTCACGGCACCGCCGGCCACGTTGGACAGAGAGAAGTTGCGGCTGTGGAACAGGGTCAGCGGCAGCAGCGCGTCGCTCCCGCGGTGGCGCTGCCAGAGCACGAAGCCGACGAGCACGATCACGCCGGCGCCGATGACGCCCCACACCGTGATCGGTCCGGTGATGGTGCCCCAGTCGTACGTCGCGCCCTCCTGGAGACCGAACACGACGAGGAACATGCCGACGACGGACAGCAGGACGCCGAGGCCGTCGAACGACCGGTTCGCCGTGGGGAGCGTGGGGAGGGTCCGCAGCGCGAGCACGAGGGCGACGACGCCGACGGGGATGTTGACGTAGAAGATCCACTCCCAGCCCACCGTCTGGACCAGCAGGCCGCCGAGCACCGGGCCGGTGATGGTCGCGACGCCGGCGACGGCACCCCACAGGCCCATCGCGGCGCCGCGCTTCTGCGGCGGGAAGACACGCGTGATCATCGACATCGTCTGCGGGGTCATCAGCGCGGCGCCGACGCCCTGGAGCGCGCGAGCGACGATGAGCATCTCGATCGACCCCGACAGGCCGCAGAGCAGCGACGTGACAGTGAAGATGACGAGCCCGACGACGAAGACGGGCCGCGGCCCGAACCGGTCGCCCAGCCGGCCGGTCACCAGCAGCAGCGTGGCGAACGTCAGCAGGTAGGCGCTGTTCACCCAGCCGACCGCTGTCAGGTCGGCGTCGAACGCCGTGACCAGCGACGGGATGGCGATGTTCACGATCGTGGTGTCCACCATGATCATGAAGAAGCCCAGGCAGAGGGCGGGCAGGATGCTCCACGGACTGCGTCCGTGGAGGTAGACGAGCGCGCGAGGCTGCTCAGAGCTCATGAGATGTCCTTCGGGGGTGGATCGAGGGCGCGCAACGAGCGCTTGGCCTCGTGGAACGAGTCGGGGATCGGGCTGGTCCAGTCGAGGGCGCCGGACTGCAGCTCGGTGAGGGTGTGGTCGAGCCAGTCGATCTCGGCGCGCAGGGTGGCCAGGTCGTGCTCGACGTCGAGGAGGTACCGCCGGGGCAGGCCCAGCCGGCTGAGCGAGTCGTAGGACGTGGCGAGCCGGTCCCGGTGCGCGACCTTGCGGTCCCGCCGGCGGACCAGCTGCGCGACGACCTCGTCGGCGGGCAGCTCGTTGGCCTCGGCCAGACCGACCGAGAAGAGCGGGTACGCGGGGTGCTCGTCGCCGAGCAGGCTGGTGAGCCGGGCGGCGAACTCGGTCCGGCCGGCGGCGGTGATCCGGTAGGTGGTGCGCTCGGGACGCTTGCCGGTGCGGTCGGTGCCGACCACCTCGACCAGGCCGTCCCGCTCGAGCCGTTCGACGCCGTGGTAGACCGCGCCGGGGTTGACGCGGACGATCCGGGTGTCGCCGCGCTCCACCAGGGTCTGGTGGAGCTGGTACGGGTGCATCGGCTGCTCGTGCAGGAGCCCGAGCACGAGCACCGCGACCGCCGAGAGCTCGGCCATCAGATCACCTCCGGATAGACTATTCCGACTGGAATATACCCTCGGGAAGACCCGGAGTCATCTCGGTTCGTATCGGTTCGATCACAACTGCGGGATCGCTCCCACACCTTGGGCCTGCTCCTTTACGATCGCCGGACCGCGTGGTGACGTCCCTCTTTCGCTGCGCCCCCGGGACGAGGAGGTCGGATGGGCTGGAGCCTGCGCGTGCTGCGCCACCGCGCCGCCGCCCAACGCACTCTCCTGGCGACCGTCGTCGCCGTCGCCCTCATCGGCGCGTCCCTCCTGGGCACCTTCGCCCTGCTGCTGTTCACCAGCGAGAACCGCGCGCTGGACACCGCGCTCAACCGCGCCCCGATCACGGCCACGGACGTCGACGCGCTCCTCACCCTCGACAACGACGACCCCGAGGTCGCCGTCGCCTCCGGTCAGGCGTTCCTCGACGATCTGCTGGGCGAGGTCCCGTCGACGCGGACGCTGTGGCTGACGTCACCGATGTACCGGCTGCTGAGCCAGGGTCAGACGGTCAACGCTCCCCTGGCCTACCTCGCCGTCAACCCCGAGATCCCGCAGAACGCAACGCTGGTCGCGGGCGCGTGGCCCACGACGGGCACCGACGGCCAGGGTCGCGTGCAGGTGGTCGTGCCGAAGGTCGCTGCGGACGAGTACGGCTGGACCGTCGGCACCGAGCTGTCCGTGCAGAACCTGGACACGTACCGGCCCAGCGCCGTCGTCGTCGTCGGGATCCACGAGCTGTCGAAGCCGCGCAGCCTGTGGACCCGCGACCTGCTCAAGGGCGCGCAGCACGACCCCTCCTACCCCGTACCGGGCACCTTCGGGTTCGTCACCGCCCACGCCTGGGGCCCGTTCCTCGTGGCACCGGACGCGCTGAGCACCCCGGGCTCCGTCGCCACCGCCGCGCTCGTCGCGTCACCGCAGCTCGCCGCCAGCCCGCCCGGCGCCGTCGACGGCGTGCGCGCGAGGCTCGACGACGCGCAGGCCACGCTCGTCTCGACCACCGAGGGCGACGTGCTCACCGCCCAGTTCCAGTCCCGGATCGCCACGACGATCGACGTGGCGCAGAGCAACCTGGCCGTGACCCGGGTCAGCCTCGTCATCATCGGCCTCATGCTCGTCGTGCTCACGGTCACCGTCCTGCTGCTGGCCGCTCGCCTGCTGGCCGACCGCCGCGCGCCCGAGCAGACCCTGATGTCGTCGCGCGGTGCGTCGGGGCGCCAGCTGCTGCTCCTCGCGGCGCTGGAGGCGGCCGGGGTCGCCCTCGTCGCCACCCTCGTGTCGCCGTGGCTGGCCGGCCTGCTGTTCCAGGCGATCACGTCCCTCGGCCCCCTCGCGGAGGCGGGTCTGCACCACGACCCGGGCCGTCCGCCGACCCTGTGGATCACCTGCGCCGCCGCGTCGTTCGTGCTCGCCGGCGTGCTCCTCGGACCGCTCCTGCGACGGCGGGGCAGCGTCGTCGACGCCGAGCAGCAGCTGGTGCGGCAGGACCGCCGGGGCGGCCTTGCGCGCTCCGGGGCCGACCTCGCGCTCCTGGTGCTCGCAGGGCTCGCGGTGTGGCAGCTCCGCGCCTACCGGTCGCCCGTCGTCGACGCCGGTTCGGGACGGCTCGACCCGGTGCTGGTGGTGGCCCCCGCGCTCCTGCTGCTCGCCGGCGCCGTGCTGGCCCTGCGGCTGCTGCCCCTCGTCGCGCGCGCCGGGGAGCGGCTGGCAGCACGGAGCCGGTCGCTGATCTCCCCGCTCGCCGCGTGGGAGGTCGGTCGACGCCCGGGCCGGGCAGCCGGCGCGGTGCTCCTGCTCACCCTCGCCCTGGCCGTCGGATCCTTCTCGCAGTCGTTCCTCAGCACCTGGCGCACGTCCCAGGGCGACCAGGTGGACCTCGCCGTGGGGACCGACGTCCGCCTCGACCGCGTGGACGGCTCCGGCATCGCGCAGGCGAGCACCGTCGCCGGACTGGCGGGCGTCCAGGCCGCCAGCCCGGTCACGTTCCAGTCCGTCAGCCTGGGACACCCCTCCGACACCTCCGGCGAGAGCCGCGGCCGGTCGGTCGACCTGCTCGCCCTGGACACCACGCAGGCGGGCGCCCTGATGCGCGGCCGGATCTCCCCGTCGTGGAGCACCATCGCGGCACCGCTGCAGCCCGCCGAGCCCGCAACCGGGATCGCGCTGCCCGGAGCACCCACCCGCCTCCTCGTGGACGTCGACAGCTACCTGTCCCTGCCGGTCGACGGGGTCCTGCTGGTCAGCCTGGTCGTCGAGGACCCGCTCGGCACCCGGACACCCCTGGAGCTGGGGCCGATCCCGCTCGTCGGCACGACGGACGACGTCACCGCCGAGCTGCCGGTCGCCGCGGCCGGGCTGCAGCTGGTCGGCGTCTCCGCGCAGATCCTCGCCGACGAGCTCGACCCGAACGAGGGGCTGTCCCTCGGCCTGGCCGACGCGCGCCTGGACGTCAGCCTGCGGGACCTGCGCGCCGTCGAACGACCCGCAGGAGCCACGGCTGACACGATCACGCCCGTCGACGTCACCTCCACCGTCTGGAGCGTGCAGGGCATGGTGCAGGACAACGGCAGCCGCCCCCTGCTGGGGGTCAGGACCGAGGACGGGGCGCTGCGCGTCACCGGCGGGATCGACCCGTTCGAGGTCCTGTTCGGTCGCTCCGGGTTCGCCGCCGCCACGTTCCCGTCGCCCGGCCCCGTCCCGGTCGTGGTGACCGACACGCTCGCAGCAGCCTTCACCGTCGCCGTCGGCGACGAGCTCGACCTCGACCTCGGTAGCACCCGCGTGCCCGTCGTCGTCGACCGGGTGGTGGCCTACCTTCCCGGGTTGCCGACAGGTGCCGCCGTCCTGGCCGACCGCGACCTGCTGACGCGCGCGGCGCTGCTCGGCTCGTCGACGAGCCCGCTGCTCGACGAGTGGTGGCTCCAGGTCCCCGACGCGGGCGCGCCCGCACTGGTGGAGCAGGTGCGGCACGACGACCTCGGCGTGGCGGTCGACCGCGTGACCGCACGCGAGGTGGCCACCGACGGCCCGCTGCGCATCGGCGTGCAGGCCGCGCTGTGGATCGTGACGGTGGCCGCCGTGGCGCTCGCCGTCGCCGGGTTCGCCATGAGCGCGACCGTCGCCGTGCGCACCCGTCGGCTCGAGCTGGCCCGGCTGCAGGCGCTGGGTGCCCCCCGCTCCGGCCTGGTCCGCTCCGTCCTGGTCGAGCACGGGATCCTCGGTGTGCTGGGCCTGGTGGCGGGTCTGACCCTCGGCGCGGTGCTGGGACAGGTGGTCGCACCGCTGGTCACGGTGTCCGCCGAGGGCGGCCGGCCCGTCCCCGCCGTGATCGTGCAGTGGCCGTGGCCCACGCAGGCGGCCCTGGTCGTCGTGCTCGTGGTGCTGGTCGGCGGCGCCGTCGCCCTGACCACCAGCTCGTTGCTGCGCCGCGCGTCGGGCGAGCTCCTGCGGCTGGGAGACGAACGATGACCACGACGACCCTGCGCACCCGGGCCGTGACGGGCTGGCGCGCGACCACCGGCGACGCGGTCCTGGTCGCACGCCGGCGGAGCCTGCAGGACGCCGGGCTGCTGGCGCTGGCGGCCGTCGTGCTGGCGGTCACCGTGCTCATCGCGCTGGCCGTCCCCCGGATCGTGCTGCGGACCGCCGACGAGGGCGTCCAGGGTGCCGTCCGGGACGCCGGTCCGGCGGCGGACGTCCTGATCGTGCTGGGCAGCGCACCGGGCTTCGGGGCTGTCACCGCGACCGGGCAGCCCGAGCGCGTCGACAACGCCGCGACGCTGGTCGCGAACGCGGCGACGACCATGCGGTCGTCGCTGCCGGAGTCGGTGCAGGCCGTGACCGGACCGGTCGTGAGCGCGGTCCAGAGCTCGCCGCTCACGGCGCGACTGGCGGACGACCTCGTGTCCACCCGGCTCGTGCACCTCGGCGCGCCGACGACGACCGATCCGGTGGTGCGATGGGTGTCGGGGCTCGAGCCGCGCATGTCGCCCGAGCACGCAGTCGGGTCGTCGGACCCACGCCTCGTCGAGGTCGGGGTGTCGGCGTCCGCCGCGGACGAGCTCGGCCTCAGCGTCGGGCAGCGCCTGCCGCTCACCGGGCCGACCCGTGGCGACGTCGTGGCCGTCGTGACCGGCCTGTACGAGCCCGTCGACGGCACGTCGCCGGTGTGGTCGACCTACGCGGACCTCCTCGACCTGCAGCCACCGCCGGCCACGTCGGAGGTCGTGGGCCGCGCAGGACTCCTCACCTCCGACGCCTCCCTGCCCGACGCGATCCTCGCGATGCAGTCGGCGCGGTCGACCACCACGGCCTTCCGGTTCCCGGCGGCCCCAGACGAGGTGCGCGCCACCGACACCCGGGAGGTCGCGCGCGCCGTCTCGCAGATCATCGCGCTGCCCGGCCCGCTCACGGGCTCCGACGGGACCACCCCGTCGGTCGTCAGCGAGCTGGACACCGTGCTGCGCGCCGCCGACGCCCGCCTCCTCGCGGCGACGGCTCAGACGTCGGTCCTCCTCGTCGGCCTGGCTGCGGCGGGGGCCCTGACGCTGGTCCTCGCCGCGCGGCTGCTGGTGGTCCGGCGCGAGACGTTCCTGCTCGCCGAGCGTGCGCGCGGGGCGTCGATCGCGTCGGTCGCGCTGCGTGCGCTGGCGGAGAGCGTGCCGCTCGTCGCCCTCGCCACCGTCGTGGGCGCCGCGGGCGCGTGGCTCCTGGTGCCGGACGCTCGGGGCACCTGGGTGGTGGCCGCCGCGATCGTCCTCGTCGCCGCGACAGCCCCGGCGATCGCCGCCGCGGTCGTGGTGGCCGGGGCATGGACCGGTCGTCGGCTGCCCGCCAACCGCGCAGACCGCGAGCGGGTGCTCGGCCGGCGCCGCGTTCGCCGCCTCACCGCGGAGCTCGCGCTCGTCGCGATCGCCGTGGCCGCCCTGGTGTCGGCGCGGGGACGCGGGCTCGTGCAGACCGCGACGGGCGGCGTCGACCTCCTGCTCGCGGCGACGCCGGTGCTGCTGGCCTGCGCCGCGACCGTCCTGGTCGCCCGCGCGCTCCCGCCCACGCTGCGCGCCCTGTCCGGGATCGCCTCCCGCCGACGCGGCCTGGTGCCCGTGGTCGCGACCGCGCGGGCGGGCCGCACGTCCGGTACGCGCGTCCCCCTGCTGACCCTGACGATCTCCATCGCGCTCGTCGTCTTCTGCGGCACCACGGCCGTCACCGTCACCGCCGGGCAGAGCACCGCCGCGGACATCGTCGTCGGAGCCGAGGTCCGCGTCGACGGGACCCTCGACCCCGCCGTCGTCGCCGCCCTGCGCGACGCGCCCGGCGTGACCGGCGTGGCCGGCGCCACCTCACTCAGCGAGCGGACGTTCGGCCGGTCCAGCGGGGTCAAGGCGCAGGTCCTCCTCGTGGACTCCGCCGACCTCGCGCAGATCCTCGCCGCCCACGGCCGCCCGGTGGACGCCGGCCTGGCCGGGCTCGGGTCGGCGGCCGGAGACGGGGTCCCCGCGCTGATCTCGCCGTCGCTGCAGAGCACGGCGGCGCTCATCGCACCCGCGCTCATGGGCGCCCAGGCGTTCGTCGACCTCCGCGTCGTCGGCAGCGCCGACCATCCACCGGTCCTGCCGATGACCTCCTCGACCCTGTCGGACGCCGAGGGTGTCGTGGTCGTCGACCGCGAGGCGTTCGCGGCAGGCTCGGGCGACGAGGTGCTCGCGACCACGACCTGGGTCGACGGACCAGGGGCCGCGGCGGCCGTCCGCGACGCGGGACTCGCCGACACC
Organism: Cellulomonas humilata; assembly: GCF_030814415.1. Lineage (GTDB taxonomy): Bacteria > Actinomycetota > Actinomycetes > Actinomycetales > Cellulomonadaceae > Cellulomonas > Cellulomonas humilata_A. The sequence continues at coordinate 245,867 of NZ_JAUSVB010000001.1, forward strand.
GCCGGCATCACCGTCACCGAGCGCGACGAGTGGCTGAGCACCTGGCAGGCGTCGCCCCTGAACGCGGGCCTGCTGGCGCTGCTCGTCGCCACGGGCCTGATCCTCGCGGGCTACGCCGTGCTCGGGCTGGTGCTCACCGTCGTGGCCACCAGTCGCGAGCGGGGGCGCACGCTGTCGGCGCTGCGGACGCTCGGCCTGGACGCGCGGACCGCGCGCGCGATGACGTTCGGCGAGCTCGCGCCGCTGGCCCTCGCCGCGGTGCTGGCGGGGACGGCGATCGGCATCGCGGTGCCGTGGGTGCTCACCGGCGCGCTGGGTCTCGACCTGCTCACCGGCGACCCCGCGGCGACGTCGCTGCAGGTCACGTGGGTCCCGATCGTCGGGGCGACGGTCGTCGTGCTCGGTGCTCTCGCGGTCGCGGTGGGCGTCGAGTCGGCGGTCCGCCGGCGCGACAGACTCGGCGAGGTGCTGCGGGTGGGCGAGCGATGAGCACGACGACACGAAGGAGTTCCACGTGAACGCGATGCAGACCGTCGACGAGCCCACGCTCGACACGCTCGAGGCGCGCGCCCGGCAGCGCACCGGCGCGTTCGGTGAGCACGCGCTCATCGTGTGCGACTCCCTGGTGCGCATCTACCAGTCCGAGGGCGTCGAGGTGCAGGCGCTGCAGGGCCTGGACCTGCTGGTCGAGGACGGTGAGCTCGTCGCGATCGTCGGCGCCTCCGGCTCGGGCAAGTCGACGCTGCTCTCGGTGCTCTCCGGTCTCGACGTGCCCACCGCCGGCAAGGTGCGGGTCGGGCCGTGGGACCTCATGGCGATGTCGAGCGCGCAGCGGGTGGCGTACCGGCGCTCGATGGTCGGGTTCGTCTGGCAGCAGACCGCGCGCAACGTCGTGCCGTACCTGAACGCCACGGAGAACGTGGCCTTCCCGCTGGCCCTGGCCGGGGTGCGCCGCAAGGAGCGCGACCGCCGGGCCGCCGAGCTGCTCGAGGTGCTGGGCGTCGGCTACTGCGCCGACCGCCGCCCCGGGCAGATGTCCGGCGGCGAGCAGCAGCGCGTCGCCATCGCGGTCGCCCTCGCCAACTCCCCCCAGGTCCTCTTCGCCGACGAGCCCACGGGTGAGCTCGACTCGGCCACGTCGCACGACGTCCTCGAGGGACTGCGGACCGTCAACCGCGAGCTGGGCACCACCGTCGTCGTCGTGACGCACGACCCCGGCGTGAGCGAGCACGTGCAGCGGACCGTCGCCATCCGCGACGGGCGGACCAGCTCGGAGGTCGTCCGGCGCACGCACACCCGCGACGACGGCACCGAGCACGTGGTCGCCGAGGAGCTGGCGGTGCTCGACCGGGCGGGCCGGGTGCAGCTGCCGCGCGAGTACCGGGAGGCCCTGAACCTGGTGGGCCGGGTGCGCCTCGCGCTGGAGGAGTCGCACGTCTCGCTGTGGCCGGACCGGCCGGTGCCGACGAGAGACCCCGACCGACCTACCGGCCGGCACTCCGCGACGCCCACGGGGGCGGTCCCCGTGGTACCGCCGCCGGCAGCCGCCCGACCCGACCAGGAGGCCGACCGGTGACCACCACCACGACCACCCCCGCACCTGCTGCCTCGGCGAGCACCGAGCCCGTCGTCCGCGTCGAGCACGTCAGCCGCACCTACGGCACCGGCGCGGCCGCGGTGCACGCGCTCCAGGACATCTCCTTCACCATCGCGCCGGGCGAGCTGGTCGCTCTCGTCGGTCGCTCGGGGTCGGGCAAGACGACGCTGCTCAACGTCATCGGTGGCCTCGACCGGCCGGACGGCGGTCGCGTGGTCGTCGACGGTCGCGAGGTCTCGTCCCTCGACGAGCGCGGCCTGGTCGAGCTGCGCCGGGACGTCGTCTCGTTCGTGTTCCAGACGTTCGGCCTGGTGCCGGTCCTCTCCGCCGCGGAGAACGTCGGCGTGCCGCTTCGCCTGCGGAAGCTGCCCACCAAGGACCGCGAGGCGCGGGTGCAGCTGCTGCTCGACCTCGTCGGCCTCGGCCCGCACGCCCTGCAGCGCCCGGGTGAGCTCTCCGGCGGCCAGCAGCAGCGCGTCGCCATCGCGCGCTCCCTGGCCAACTCCCCCCGCCTCCTGGTGGCCGACGAGCCGACGGGGCAGCTGGACACCGAGACCGGCACGGCCGTGATGGCCCTGATCCGCGCGGTCGTCGAGGCCGAGGGGATGACGGCCATCGTGTCCACGCACGACCCGCTGATGGTGTCGCTGGCCGACCGCGTGATCCACATCGCCGACGGGAAGCTCGTCGACGGCTGACCCGCGTCAGACGGGGCGCAGCACCAGGCGGCCGATCGGGTTGAACCACGACGTCCGGGCGAGCCGCCGTTCGCGGACGACGGACGTACCGGCGCCGAGCGCCGCGGCAACCGACTCCTCCTGCGGGAGCGCCCACCGGACGTCGTAGACCCACGCCTGCCCGCCGGGTCGCAGCACCCGTCGGACCTCGCGCAGGCCGGCGTCCACGTCGGCCCAGTGGTGCTGGCTGAGCGTGGACACGACGACGTCGAAGGTGGCGTCGGGCCAGGGCAGCGCCGCGACGTCGGCGACCGTGTAGGTCACGCCCGGGGTCGCGGTCTGCTGCGCCCACGCGATCATCTCGGGCGCGACGTCGATCCCGTCGACCGCCAGCCCGGGAGCGGACCCGACGATGAGGCGCGGCATCGTCCCGGGGCCGGTGCCGACGTCGAGCACCCGTGCTCCGTCGGGGAGCCGCAGAGTCGTGACGTCGCGGGCCACCCGCCGGTAGAGCCGCGCGGCCAGGCGACCCGAGAGCCGCTCGTACCGCCCCGGGTCGTTCATCGGCCCCATCCCGTGGCCGTGCGGGGTCAGCCGGCGGTGCAGGCGCCCGCGCGAGTGCTGGTGACCGTGGTGGTGGTCGGTGTCGGTCATGGAGCTTCTCCCCTACAGTTGTGCTTTACAACTCTTCCGACGAACAGTAGGCGAAACAGTTGCAGAGCACAACCTTCCCCGAGGACGACCTGCGCCGGTTCATCCAGCAGATCGCCCGTTCGAGCGGGTTCCTCGAGTCCGTCCAGCGGTCGCACGAGCACGCCGGGGTCCGGCTGTCGGTCTCGGAGACGTTCGCGCTCGGCGAGCTGGCGGAGGCGGGCGCCCTCTCGCAGCAGGAGCTGGCCGCCCGGCTCGGCCTCGAGAAGAGCACCGTGAGCCGGCTCGCCGCGGGCATGGAGGAGCGGGGGTGGCTCAGCCGCGAGCGTGACGCCGACGACCGGCGCCTCTACCGGCTGCAGCTCACCGCCGTCGGGCGCGACGTCGCCGAGCGCGTGGGCGCCGAGCTCAGCGAGCACCACAGCCGGCTGCTGGCCCGGCTGAGCCACGAGGAGCGGCACGCGCTCGGCGTCGGGCTCGGCGCACTCGTCCGGGAGCTCGACGCCACCCACCAGGAGCACGGGCACCACTGAGGCAGCAGGACGCCCGGGCCCTCACGCGAGGTGCCCGGGCGTCCGGCCGTCGATCAGACCTCGATGCTCTCCAGCAGCTCGGTCACCAGCGCGGCGACGGGCGAGCGCTCCGAGCGCGTGAGCGTGATGTGCGCGAACAGCGGGTGGCCCTTGAGCGCCTCGATCACGGCGGCGACCCCGTCGTGCCGGCCGACCCGCAGGTTGTCGCGCTGGGCCACGTCGTGCGTGAGGACCACACGCGAGCTCTGCCCGATGCGCGACAGCACGGTCAGCAGGACGTTGCGCTCGAGGGACTGGGCCTCGTCGACGATGACGAACGCGTCGTGCAGCGAGCGTCCGCGGATGTGGGTGAGCGGCAGGACCTCGAGGATGTCGCGGTCCATGATCTCCTCGACGACCTCCTTGGACACCAGCGCCCCGAGGGTGTCGAAGACGGCTTGCGCCCAGGGGTTCATCTTCTCGTCGGCGCTGCCGGGCAGGTAGCCGAGGTCCTGGCCGCCGACCGCGTACAGGGGTCGGAACACCATGACCTTGCGGTGCTGACGACGCTCCAGCACGGCCTCCAGCCCGGCGCACAGCGCGAGCGCCGACTTGCCGGTCCCGGCACGCCCGCCGAGCGAGACGATGCCGATCTCCTCGTCGAGCAGCAGGTCGATCGCGATCCGCTGCTCGGCGCTGCGTCCGTGCAGGCCGAACACGTCCTGGTCGCCGCGGACCAGCTGCACGTGCTTGTCCGCGGTCACCCGGCCCAGCGCCGAGCCGCGCGGGCTGTGCAGCACCACGCCGGTGTGGCAGATGAGGTCGTTCGGGTTCGGGGTACCCGTGCCGAAGCCGGCGGGCACGTCGGCGAGCGGGATCGTCTCGTGCTCCCACAGGGTCGACATCTGCTGCTCGGACAGGTCCAGGGCATCCATCCCGGTCCAGCCCGAGTCGACGGCCAGCTCGGCGCGGTATTCCTCGGCGGTCAGCCCCACGGCCGACGCCTTGACGCGCATGGGCAGGTCCTTGGAGACGACGACCACGTCACGCCCCTCGGCCGCGAGGTTGGCTGCCACGGCGAGGATCCGGGTGTCGTTGTCGCCGAGCCGGAAGCCGTCCGGCAGCGCGCTGGGATCGGTGTGGTTCAGCTCCACCCGGAGGGTGCCGCCGTCGCTCCCCAGGGGGATGGGGATGTCGAGGCGGCCGTGCTCGATGCGCAGGTCGTCCAGCATCCGCAGCGCGGACCGGGCGAAGTAGCCGAGCTCGGCGTGGTGCCGCTTGGCCTCGAGCTCCGTGATGACGACCACGGGGAGGACCACGTCGTGCTCCGCGAACCGCAGGATCGCCCGCGGGTCTGAGAGGAGCACGGAGGTGTCGAGCACGTGGGTCTTGCGTGACTGGTCGAGCCCATCGGTCGTCGTGGACTGGGGGTCGTGCTGCGCCTTGCTGACCACGGCAGGCTCCCTCCGGCGCTACGTGCGCCGAGACGGGCACCGGACACCGGCGTCCTGCCAGAGCAGGACCACGCACCGACGTACGGCGACGGGACGGGGGCGGTCGGCCCCTCCAGGAACAGAGGGCCGGATCCGGCCCTCCTCCCGGAGCGGATGCTCCATGGGCTGGCCTCCCGGGGACGGCGGTCGCTGTCCTCTACGGCGGAACATAAGCCCGGCACAGGGCCCCTCCGGGGAGGCACGCGAAGGTGTTTACACGGTGTTCACGTGGGCATTTCGGGCTCCAGGCGCCCTCGTGGGGCAGAGCCGCAGGTCGGAGCAGCTGAGGACCCCGGAACGACCTGGACGGCCGTCCGCAGAATTAACCCGAACGACTCACCGTCCGCCGCGTCGCTCCCGCGCCGCGTAGGCGCGGACCGCGCGCAGGAAGTCGACCCGCCGGAAGTCGGGCCAGTACGCCTCGCAGAAGTAGAACTCGGAGTGCGCGCTCTGCCAGAGCAGGAACCCGCCGAGCCGCTGCTCCCCCGAGGTGCGGATCACGAGCTCGGGGTCCGGCTGACCCTTCGTGTACAGGTGCTCGGCGATGTGCTCGACGTCGAACGCCTCCGCGAGCTCGTCCAGGCTCGACCCGGCGTCGGCGTGCTCGCGCAGGAACGACTTCACGGCATCGGCGATCTCCTTGCGCCCGCCGTAGCCGACCGCGACGTTCACGTGCAGGCCGACGACGCCGGCCGTGGCGTCCTGCGCGGCGACGAGCGCCTTCGCGGTCTGGTCGGGGAGCAGCTCGAGCGCCCCGACGGCCTGGATCCGCCAGCGGCCCGTGGCCGCGAGCGCGGCGACGGCGTCCTCGATGATCTGCAGCAGCAGCTCGAGCTCGTCGGCGCCGCGGCCGAGGTTGTCCGTGGACAGCATCCACAGGGTGACGACCTCGACCCCGATGTCCTCGCTCCACTCGAGCAGGTCGGCGATCTTGTCCGCGCCCGCCTGGTGCCCGTGCCGGGTGGACTCCCCCACGCTGCGCGCCCACCGGCGGTTGCCGTCGAGGATGACACCGACGTGGCGCGGCAGTCCGTCCTTCGGGAGCGACGCCGCCAGCCGGCGTTCGTACAGCCCGTAGAGCGGGTGGGGCAGGCGCACGCGCACTCCTTGGTCCAGGCGACGGGAACCCGCTCACCGTACTCGCCGGGGGCACCCGGCGGACCCGGTCTCCCCGACCGCGGGACGTCAGCACACGGGACCTTCACAGGTCTCGCCGAGACCCGGTCGCGAGGTAGTTTCGGAGGTGTCACCGAGGGCGTCCGTCGACCGCGTCACATCGCCCGCGACACGGTCGACACCCTACCTACGGTGTCGTAACCTACGGTGTCGTAGGTTTCCGCTGACGAATCGAGTCCGGTCCATGAGCTCCTCCCCCGCGCCCGCCCCAGAACAGCCGGGCGCACAGGCCGCAGCCTCCTCGGAGGCGGTCGAGCAGGAGCACGACGGGCTGGTCGACCGGGTCGCCGAGTCCGTCAAGCCGCACCTGCGGGGCTGGATCCACGCGGGCGTCACCCCGTTCGTCCTCGTCGCGTCGATCGTCCTGGTCGTCCTCTCACCGACGCCGCTCGCCAAGTGGTCCACCGCCGTCTTCGGCGTCACCGCCGTGATGCTCTTCGGCACCAGCGCGGTCTACCACCGGGGCCACTGGTCGCCCAAGGTCGCCGCGGTGCTGCGCCGGCTCGACCACACCAACATCTTCCTCATCATCGCCGGCACCTACACGCCGCTGTCGGTGCTGCTGCTCCCCGCCGACACCGCGCGCACGCTGCTGATCGTCGTCTGGTCCGGGGCCCTGGTCGGGCTGCTCGCGCGCGTGTTCTGGCTCGGCGCGCCCCGCTGGTTCTACGTCCCCGTGTACGTGGCGCTCGGCTGGGTGGCCGTCTGGTTCTTCCCGGAGTTCTACCGGTCGGGCGGCCTGGCGATCGTGCTGCTCATCGCCGGAGGCGGCCTCGCGTACACGCTCGGCGCCGTGGTGTACGGCACCAAGTGGCCCAACCCGAGCCCGCGCTGGTTCGGGTTCCACGAGATCTTCCACGTGCTGACGGTGGTCGGGTACGGCTGCCACTACATCGCCGTGTCGATGGCGTCGTACGGGTCGGCCTGACGGCCCGACAGCCCGCTCAGGCGACCGGGACCACCGTGTACCGCCGGTTGCCCAGCGACGGGTTCTGCTCCCGCACGCGCAGCAGCGCCGCACCGTCCACGTCGACGGTCCGCACCTGCGGCTGCTCGTCCATCTCCAGACCGACGATGCCGTCGGGCGCCACCACCAGCGAGCGCCCGGTGACACCCCTGCCGGCCTGCCCGACGGCGACCACCGCGGCAGTGTTCTCGATCGCCCGCGCGATCGCGAGCGTCCGCCAGTGCATCGCCTTGAGCTCCCCGGCCGCCCAGGCGGCGGGGACGACGAGCACCTGGGCGCCCGCGTCGACCAGCCGGCGCGCCGACTCCGGGAACCGCAGGTCGTAGCAGGTCAGCACCCCGAAGGTCAGGCCGCCGACCTCGACGACGAGCGGCGGCGCATCGGTCGGACCCGGCACCAGCCGGTCCGACTCCCGGTGGCCGAACGCGTCGTACAGGTGCACCTTGCGGTACACGCCGACCAGCTCGCCGGTCCCGTCGACGGCCACGACCGCGTTCACCGCGCGGGAGTCGTCACCGTCCGCGGGCAGCGTCGTCCCGGCAAGCACCGCCACCCCGGTGGCCTTCGCGCGCGTGCGCAGCATGGTCACGAAGGGGCCGTCGAGCGGCTCCGCGTGCTCCGCGCCGACGCCGCGGGGGTCGAACCCCGACGCGTACTCCGGCAGCACCAGCAGGTCGGCGCTGGCACGGGACGCCGTCTGGAACGCGTCCTCGACCACCTCGCGGTTGGCGGTGTGGTCGTCGCTGACCTGCAGCTGCGCGACGGTCACGCGCACGGAGGGCCGCTGCGGCGGCGCCGGGGTGGCGCTCATCGGGACGCGCCCGGGTCCTGGGGCTCGTCGTCGGGAAGCACGTCCCGGGGTGCGACCTCGACGTCCGCGTCGACCTCGAGGTCCGGGCCTCCCGGGCCGGCGTCGACGAACCCCAGGTCCGCGTGCGGGCGGGCCGTGCGGTCGTCGACCTCGTCGTCAGAAGCGTCGTCGTCGAGCCCGAGCGCCTTGGCGCGGCGGTCGACGATGCGCAGCTGCTTGGTCAGCGAGAGGAACAGGAAGACCACGGCGATCGCGAGCGCGAACGTGAACACGAACCCGAGGAACCCCGGCGAGCCCAGCGGCGTGCCGTCGATCGTGACGTCCGACGGCGACGGGCTGGGCGCCGGCACGGCGAGGAGCAGGGAGATCATGCGGTCTCGCCCCCACGCAGCCCTGCGAAGAGGTCGTCCTCCGGCAGCGTGACGGGGACGCGCGAGGTCGCGAGCTCGTACTCCTCGGTGGGCCACTGGGCGACCTCGAGCTCGCGCGGCACCGCGAAGAAGAACCCGTCCGGGTCGATCTGGGTGGCGTGGGCACGCAGGGCGTCGTCGCGCTGCGGGAAGAACGCGGAGCACTCGATGTGCGTGGTCACCTCCCGCTCCGGGACCTCGCGGGCCTGGCGGGAGTCGAGCCAGTCGCCGAACGGGGACTCGCGGCCGGAGGCGACGATCGCGTCGTGCACCGCCCGCATCCGGGCCAGCGAGAACCCGTGGTTGTAGTAGAGCTTCGACGGCGTCCACGGCTCGGCGAGCCCGGGGTAGCGCGCCGGGTCGCCGGCTGCCTCGAACGCCTCCGCCGACACGCGGTGGCACATGATGTGGTCCGGGTGCGGGTAGCCGCCCGACGGGTCGTACGTGGTGATCACGTGGGGCCGGAACTCGCGGACCAGCTCCACCAGGGGGGCCGACGCCTCCTCGAGCGGGACGAGCGCGAAGCACCCCTCCGGCAACGGCGGCAGCGGGTCGCCCTCGGGCAGCCCGGAGTCGACGAAGCCCAGCCAGCGGTGCTGGACCCCGAGCGCGGCGGCCGCGGCAGCCATCTCGTGCTTGCGGTACTCCCGCATGCCGTCCAGACCGCCCTCGACCGCGGGGTGCTGCGGGTTGAGCACGTCGCCGCGCTCACCGCCCGTGCACGACACGACGAGGACCTCGACGCCCTCGGCGGCGTACTTCGCCGTGGTCGCGGCGCCCTTGCTCGACTCGTCGTCGGGGTGGGCGTGCACCGCCATCAGGCGCAGCCGCTCTCCGGTCACCTCGGGCCTCCCGTCGGTCGCCCGCCGGGACCGCGGAGTCGCGGTCCGCTCGGCACGGGCGGGTGGTTGGACGAGAGACAATGATCGCTCACGCGGCAGCCACGTCGCGCCATCCCACGAGCACGAGGAGCTTCGTGACCGAGTCGCCCGCCACCCGACCGCCTGCTGGTCGGTACGGTCCCGAGCCGACCGCACGGTCCGCCCGGCGCGGGCGCGTCGGGATCGTGGTGGCCGCCGTCGTCGGGCTCGCCGTCGTCGTCTGGATCGGCCTCTCCATGGCGGGCGAGCCGGTGTCGTACAAGGACGTCGGCTTCCACGTCGACGGGTCCCGCTCGGTCGACGTGACCTTCGAGGTGACCAAGCCCAAGGAGTCGACGGTGACCTGTACGGTCACGGCGCTCTCGGAGTCCTACGCCGAGGTCGGGGTCCGCACGGTCGAGGTGGGCCCGGCGGAAGCGGCTACCCGGCGCGTCACCGTCCCCGTGCAGACCACCGAGCTCGCGGTGACCGGGATCGTGGACTCCTGCGAGCTGGTCGAGGGGTCCTGACCGGTCTGGGACGTGCACGGCCGTTCTGCAGGCCGCTGAGCGGGTGATCTCGGGGTTCCGTCGGCCCCGCCTTGCTATCCTGTTCGTTTCAACGCCGCCCCGGTCCGGCGCCACCACGGGTCCATTCGACCGAGAGGGAACGGCGGAGCACCCCTCAGTACCCGCTATCCGGACGCGTCCGCAGGATGCGTCCGGCCGATCGGACTGCCGAGCGCTGGCCCCCCGGCCCGCGCGGACGTCGGCCCGTCCGGCACACACGTCAGGAAAGGAGCGATCGTGACCGATACGACTGCGGCCACATGGTTGACCCAGGAGGCCTACGACCGCCTCACGGCCGAGCTCGCACACCTCGAAGGTGAGGGCAGCGCGGAGGTCATCGAACGCATCGCCGCTGCGCGCGACGAAGGCGACCTCAAGGAGAACGGCGGCTACCACGCCGCTCGCGAGGAGCAGGCCAAGCAGGCCGCCCGCATCCGCGAGCTGAAGGAGAAGCTGCGCAACGTCCAGATCGGGACGCCCCCGGACAACGGGATCGTCGAGCCCGGCATGGTCGTGACGGCCCTCGTGGCCGGCGACGAGATGGTCTTCCTGCTCGGCTCGCGCGAGATCGCCGGGACCTCCGACATCGAGGTCTTCTCGCCGACGTCGCCGCTGGGTGCCGCCATCAACGGCACCAAGATCGGCGACTCGACCTCGTACACCGCGCCGAACGGGCGTGAGATCCAGGTCGAGATCACCGACGCGAAGCCCTTCGCGGGCTGACACCAGCCGCACGACGAGGCGCCACCCCTTCCGGGGGTGGCGCCTCGTCGCCGTTTCCGGCTCAGAGCCGGTAGCCCGCCGCCCGCAGCTGTTCCACGACGTACTCGCAGTGGTCCGGCCCCTTGGTCTCGACCTGCACCACGATCGCGACCTCGTCGAGCTGCAGGTCGCCGACGGTGCGCGCGTGCGAGACGTGCATGACGTTCCCGCCGGTGTCCGCCAGGGCGCGCAGCAGGTCGGCGAGCGCGCCGGGGGTGTCGTCGATCCGGACCTGCAGCTGCAGGAACCGCCCGGCCGACGCGAGCCCGTGCCGGACCACCCGCATGAGCACGAGCGGGTCGATGTTGCCGCCGGACAGGATCACCACGACCGGCCCCTCGAGCGGCCCGAGACCCGCCATGACCGCGGCCACGGCGGCCGCCCCGGACGGTTCGACCAGCATCTTGGCGCGCTCCGCGACCAGCAGCAGCGCGCGGGACAGGTCCTCCTCGGAGACGGTCACCACCTCGATGTGCCGACCGGCCAGGATCCCGAACGGCACCGTGCCGGGCAGCCCGACCGCGATGCCGTCGGCCATGGTCCGCAGCTCGGGAGCCGGGATCGGGTGACCGGCCGCGAGCGACGCGGGGTAGGACGCCGCGCGGGCGGCCTGCACGCCGATCACGCGCACGTCGGGCCGCAGCTCGGCGAGCGCCGCGACGACCCCCGCGGCCAGGCCGCCGCCGCCGATCGGCACCACGACCGTCGCGACGTCGGGGACCTGCTCGACGATCTCGAGCGCGATGGTGCCCTGGCCGGCGACGACGTCCTCGTGGTCGAACGGGTGGATGAGCACGGCGCCGGTGCGGTCCGCGTACTCGCGGGCGTGGACGAGGGCCTCGTCGACGCTGGCGCCGACCAGCTCCACCCGGGCGCCGTAGTCCCGGGTGGCGGCGATCTTCGGCAGGGCGGCGTCGGCGGGCATGAACACGACCGCGGTCAGGCCGAGGATCCGGGCCGCGAGCGCGACCCCCTGCGCGTGGTTGCCGGCGCTCGCCGCGACGACACCCCGCGCCTGCTCCTCGGCCGAGAGACGGGCCATGCGCACGTAGGCGCCGCGCAGCTTGAACGAGCCGGCGCGCTGCAGGTTCTCGCACTTGAGCCACACCTCGGCCCCGCACACCTGCGACAGTGCCCGGCTGAGCTGCACCGGGGTACGGTCGGCGACTCCCTCGAGCATCGCCGCCGCCGCACGGATGTCGGCGAGGCCGGTCATCGCGGGCTCGTCGGGGACGCGTCGTCCGGGCCACCCGGCTCGCCGGCGTCCTCCGCCACCGTGTCGACGGTGGCGGGCGGCTCGTCCGCGTCGAGACGCTCCGCGGTCTCCGCCTCCGTCGCCACCCGCTCGGACGTCGCCTCCGCCACCTGCGCGATGGCGCGGTCGAGCACGGGATGCCCGCGCCCGCGCACGGGGATGTGGTCGTCGGTGCCCAGCTGCGGGAACTTGTCGTGCCCGTGCAGGTAGAGCAGGACGGTGTTGAGGGTGGCGGCGATCGGCACCGCGAACAGCGCACCGACGATCCCCGCCACGAACGAGCCCGCCGCGACCGACAGCAGCACCGCGACGGGGTGCAGCGACACCGCGTGGCCCATGAGGAATGGCTGGAGCACGTGTCCCTCGAGCTGCTGCACGACGATCACGACGACGAGCATCCAGAGGGCCGTCGCCGGCCCGTTGGACACGAGCGCGACCAGGATCGCGATCGACCCGGTGACGACCGCGCCCACGATCGGGATGAACGAGCCGAGGAAGACCAGCACCGCCAGAGGCAGCGCGAGGGGAACCTGGAGGATCGCCGCGCCGAGGCCGATGCCGACCGCGTCGACGCCCGCGACGAGGATCTGCGTGCGCGTGTACGCGCCGAGGGTGACCAGCCCGCGCCGACCGGCCTGGTGCACGTGCTCGCGGGACCCGCGGGGCAGCAACCCGACGATCCACGCCCAGATGGTCCGGCCGTCGAGCAGGAAGAAGAACGTGCAGAACAGCGCGATCAGCGATCCCGCGGCGACGTGCGCGACGGTCGTCGTGGCGTGCAGCGCCCCGGTGACGAGCTCGGAGCTGCCGCCGCTGAGCGAGCCCTGGATCCGCTCCATCCAGCCGGAGATGTCGGTGGTCGTGAGCTGCAGGGGACCTTCCGCGAGCCACGTGGTCAGCTTGTCGATGCCCTGCGCGGCCTGGTCCCACAGCTCGCCGAAGCCCTTGACGATCGAGCGCCCCGCCAGCGTGAGCAGCCCGGCGACGAGGAGGACGAGCCCGGCGAGCGCGATCCCCACGGCCGCCACGCGGGGCAGCCCGCGCCGGACCAGCCAGCCGACGGGCGGTGCGAGCAGCACGGTGATCAGGAGCGCCACCGCGATCGGCACGACGACGACCTTGAGCTCGCTGAGGAGCCAGAGGAGCACCGCGAGGGCGGCACCGATGAGCAGCAGCCGCCACGACCACGCGGCGGCGTTGCGTACCGACGGGGGGACCGAGGTGCCGTCAGCGTTCGGGGTGCGTGGCTCGGCGGCGCTCACGCGTCGCGTCCAGCGGCCAGCGCGCCGTCGAGGTCGGCGATCAGGTCCGCGACGTCCTCGATGCCCACGGAGAGCCGCACGAGGTCGTCCGGGACCTCCAGCTCGGTGCCCGCCACGGACCCGTGGGTCATCTGGTGGGGGTGCTCGATCAACGACTCGACGCCACCGAGCGACTCTGCCAGCGTGAACACGTGCGTCGCCGCGCAGACCGCGAGCGCGGACGCCTCGCTGCCGGTCCGGAACGAGATCATCCCGCCGAACCCGGTCATCTGGCGTGCGGCCACCTCGTGCCCGGGGTGGCTGTCCAGGCCCGGGTAGATCACCGACGTCACCGCGTCGTGCGCCACGAGGAAGTCGGCGACGGCGCGGGCGTTGCTCTGGTGCCGGTCCATCCGCACCGCGAGGGTCTTGAGCCCGCGCAGGGTCAGCCACGCGTCGAAGGGACCCGCGACCGCACCCGACGCGTTCTGGTGGAACCGCACCGCGTCGGCGAGGTTCGTCGTCCCCGTCGGCGCCTCCAGGCCGACGGGCAACTGGGCACCGTCCGCGACGACGAGCGCGCCGCCGACGACGTCCGAGTGCCCGCCGATGTACTTCGTCGTCGAGTGCACGACGACGTCCGCACCCAGCGCGAGCGGCTGCTGCAGGTAGGGCGTCGCGAACGTGTTGTCGACGACGAGCAGCGCACCGGCCGCCCGGGCGTGCGCGGCGAGGACCGCGATGTCCGCGATGCCGAGCAGCGGGTTGGTCGGGGTCTCGACCCAGACCACCTTCGTGCGCCCCGGCTGGATCGCGGCGACCACCGCGTCGGCGTCGGACAGGTCGACCGGCGTGTGCTCGATGCCCCACGGGCCGAACACGCGCGCGATCAGGCGGTACGTGCCGCCGTACGCGTCGTTCGGGACGACGACGTGGTCGCCCGGCCGCAGGGTCGCCCGCAGCAGGGTGTCCTCCGCGGCGAGGCCCGACGCGAACGCGAAGCCCGCGGCCCCGCCTTCCGCGGCGGCGAGCGCCGACTCCAGCGCGGTCCGCGTCGGGTTGGCCGAGCGCGAGTACTCGTACCCGCCGCGCAGCCCTCCGACGCCGTCCTGCTTGTAGGTCGAGGTCGCGTAGATGGGCGGGACGACCGCCCCGGTCGTGGGGTCCGGGTCCTGACCCGCATGGATGGCGCGGGTCGAGAAGCCTGCGGAGGCCCAGTCGTCGTCGTGGGGGTGCGCGTGGTTCGTCACGCGTCCCAGGCTAGGCGCTCGGCGAGGAAGCGCCGCGGTGGGCAACGCCGGGTGCGCTCTTGGTCATGGCGGGGTGCGCTATTGGTCTGGTATCGGTTCGGTCAAGACTTCCTCATCTCGGCGGGAACACAGACAGGGTGCGTACCGTTGCAGATCCCGGGAGGACCCAGGTGACCAACCGGGCTCCCGGAGAGGATCAAGACCATGAACTGGCTGTTCGGATCCGCCCTGAAGACCACGATGGTGGCCCCGGAGCGCGCCCTCGCCGGCCGCGATCGGTACGCGTACACCGTCCCGACCACCCACACCGTCCTCGGCACGCCGCTGCAGGGCCCCTGGCCCGAGGGCACCGAGGTCCTCTACGTGGGGATGGGCTGTTTCTGGGGTGCGGAGCGCACCTTCTGGAAGATCCCCGGCGTCGTCACGACCGCCGTCGGCTACCAGGGTGGGTTCACGCCCTTCCCGAGCTACGAGGAGACGTGCACCGGCATGACCGGGCACACGGAGATCGTGATGATCGCGTACGACCCCACCGTCGTCTCCGCCGGCGACCTGCTGCGCACCTTCTGGGAGTCGCACGACCCGACGCAGGGGTACCGGCAGGGCAACGACGTCGGCACCACGTACCGCTCGGCGATCTACACCACCACTCCCGAGCAGGAGCTCGCCGCACGCACCACCCGTGACGAGTTCCAGCCACGCCTGACGCAGTCCGGCTTCGGGGAGATCACCACCGAGATCCGGTCCGCCGACGACGCCGGGACGTTCTACTACGCCGAGGGCTACCACCAGCAGTACCTCGACAAGAACCCGGCCGGCTACTGCGGCCTGGGCGGAACGGGCGTCTCCTGCCCCCGCCCGACCGGCGCCTGACCCGTCACGTCCCGCCCGCCGCCGCTCGGTAGCGGGCGGGACGTCCCCCACAGATGTACGGGCGGGTGACCGAGGAGCCCCCGCTGTCGGTCACCCGCCCGTCATGGGGCCGGCCGGAGTCCCCCGTGTTTCCCGGCCAGCCACCCTCGGTGTCGTCTCTGGTGGACCGACCGGGTCGCTCTCCCTGCCGGTCCGCCGCGAACTTATCGACGCCGGACGGACAGCGTCCACGGTCGTCCACCTGGCGCTGGACCCCGGTCCACCTGCACGAACGTCCATCTCACGCAGACGCCGAGGTCATTCCTCCGCCACCCGGTCGGTGTGCCCCAGCGGCTTGTCCGGCGCCACGAGGTCCCGCACGATCCGCTTCAGCTCGGGCAGGTCGGGGAACCCGCCCCGTTCCGACCGGTCCCACACCAGGACGTCGTCGACCTGTACCCGGAACACCCCGCCGGTCGCGGGCCGTAGCGCGACCTCTCCGAGCTCGCGGTGGAAGGTGGTCAGCAGCTCCTGCTGGTACCAGGCGGCCCGCAGGAGCCAGCGGCACTGCGTGCAGTAGGTGATCGCGACGCGCGGGAGGTCCATGGGGCAAGTCTCGCCCAGCGGCCGACGAGCAGTCAGACTGCTGGTTCGACACCCCGGAGGCCCACCCGTGACAGACGCGCTCAGCACGAGCACCGCCCCGGTCGCCGACCGGGCACGAGGGCACGACGCCCTCCGCATCCTCGCCGCGGCGTTGGTGTGCGGGGCTGCGGTCCTGCTGTTCGCGGTCCACGTCCGCCCGCTCGGTTATGTGCCGCTGGTCATCGGCGTCGCCCTCGGGCTCGTCGTCGACAAGCGCCTCGGCAGGGACCTCGCCCTCATCGCCCTGGGCCAGGTGATCATCAGCACCATCTCCCTGAAGGCGGACCTGTCCAACGTGGGCATGCTCCGGTTCACGGTCGCGCTGGGTCTGGCGGTGATCGTGCCGACGCTGATCTCGAGCCGGGTCTTCCACGACGACAAGATCCACTTCCCGGTGCGCACGGGCCGGCGCTGGGACCGGTGGCAGGCGCTGTACCTGGTCGCGGTGGCGTTCGCGGCGTACCTGATCCTGCCGGCGTACTTCCTCGGGTCGGGGGTGTGGCAGAACTGGCCGGACCTCGACGGCACGGGCGACGTCGCGCGGCTGTTCGTCGGGGTCAACGCCGTCGGCATCTGGGACGAGCTGTTCTTCATCTGCGTGGTGCTGGCGCTGCTGCGGCCGCACTTCCCGTTCTGGCTGGCCAACCTGCTGCAGGCGACGGTGTTCGTGTCGTTCCTGTGGGAGCTCGGCTACCGCGAGTGGGGACCGCTGCTGACCATCCCGTTCGCGCTGATCCAGGGATGGATCTTCCGCAAGACCACGTCGCTCACCTACGTCGTGGCGGTGCACCTGCTGTTCGACCTGTTCGTGTTCATGGTGCTGGTGCACGCGCACGACCCGAGCATGTTCGACATCTTCCTCACCGCACCCGGGCCGTAGGTTGGTCCGGTGACGCTGACGAACTGGGCCGGCAACTACGTCTACCGCGCGGGGGTCGTGCACCACCCGAGCTCCGTCGAGGAGCTGCAGGAGCTTGTCGCGGGCTCCCCGAGGATCCGTGCGCTGGGCACCCGGCACTGCTTCAACGACCTGGCCGACGATCCCGCCGCGCTGGTGGCCCTGGACGCCCTGGAGGCGGTCCCGGAGATCGACGAGGACGCGCGGACCGTCACCGTCACGGGCGGCACCCGCTACGGGACGCTCGCGCAGCACCTGCACCCCGCCGGCTGGGCGGTCCACAACCTGGCATCCCTGCCGCACATCTCGGTGGCCGGCGCGGTCGCCACCGCCACGCACGGCTCGGGCGATGCGAGCAAGAACCTGGCGTCCGCCGTCGCGGCCCTGGAGATCGTCGGTCCCGACGGCACGCTGCGGACGGTCCGCCGCGGCGACGAGGACTTCGCCGGGTCCGTCGTCGCGCTCGGTGCGCTCGGTGTGGTCACCCGCGTGACCCTCGACATCGAGCCCACGTACGACGTCGCGCAGGAGGTTCACGTCGACCTGCCGTGGACGGAGGCGCTGGCGCACCTGGACGAGATCACCAGCAGCGCCGACTCCGTGAGCCTCTTCACCGACTGGACGGGCGACACCATCGCGCAGGTCTGGCGCAAGACCCGCGTCACGCCGGGCTACGCGCTGCGCACCGACCTGTTCGGCACGACCCCCGCCGACGGCCCCCGCCACCCGCTGCCCGGCATCGACCCCGTGAACTGCACCGCGCAGCTGGGCGAGCCCGGCCCGTGGCACGACCGCCTGCCGCACTTCCGGATGGACTTCACGCCGAGCAACGGCGACGAGCTGCAGTCGGAGTTCCTGGTGCCGCGCGCCCACGCGGTCGCCGCGCTCGAGGCGGTCCGGTCACTGAGCGGCCTGGTCTCCCCGTTGCTGCAGGTCACCGAGGTCCGCACGATGGCCGGCGACGACCTCTGGCTGTCCGGCGCGCAGGGCGGTCCCCGCGTCGGCCTGCACTTCACGTGGCTCCCGCGGCAGCCCGAGGTCGAGGCCGTGCTGCCGACGATCGAGGCCGCGCTGGCCCCGTTCGACGCGCGACCGCACTGGGGCAAGCTCTTCGCCGACTCCGACCGCGACCTCGCCCGCCTCTACCCGCACTGGGACGACTTCCGCGCCCTGGTCGCGCGGACCGACCCGGACGGCGTCTTCCGCAACGACTTCCTGGAGCGGCACGTCCTCTAGGACCGCCAGCGGTTGACCTTCGCGACGAGGTCCGCGTCGCCGACGCGTCCGGTCGGCGACAGCGTCACGACTCCCCCGCCGGGGTGCAGCCGCGGGTCGCTCGCGTACCGCTCCTCCAGCGACGCCTCGGCATCGGACGAGCCGGAGTCCGCGGCGACGAGCAGCTCCGCGACCTCGTCGGCCAGCCGGTCCAGCTCGTCGCCCGGCGTCGGCGTCCCGGGGAGCGTGTCGCCCCAGACGTCCCACAGGAGCAGCTCGTCGCGCTGGCGGTGCGCAAGCTCGGTGACGACATAGCCCCGGACGAACTCCGGCCCGCAGAGCTCGGGCATCGACGGGTCGACTCCGTACGTCGACACGTCGAGACCATCGCGACGGTGGGCCAGCCACACCTCCGCCGCCGTCTCGAAGGGCGCGCCGAGCCCGGTGGCCATGTCGTGCGAGTCGAAGCCGAACCAGTTCTCGGCCATGTTCAGCTCGGCGTCGAACCGCACCCAGCGCGACCCGTCCCAGCGCTCGGCGACCACGTGGTCGTGGTGGAAGCCCGGCCGGAAGTAGCCCGCGAAGCCCACGCGGCTGCGCGCCGGGATGCCGTGCTCACGCAGGACCCCGATCGCGACCAGCGTGTGGTCGCGGCAGCAGCCGGCGATCTGCTGGGCGGGCGGTCGGGCGGAGTCGAGCGGCCCGGCCGCGCGCTCCTGGGCCTCGCCGAGGATGTCGGACAGCCAGCGCAGGTCGATGTCGGCGTCCTGGCCCGGCGCGAGCTGCTCGGCGCCGGCCCGGTAGTGGACGACCGTGCTGCACGCGGCCTGGTGCAGAGCCGCGGGGTCCGGGTCGACGGCCGCCAGCAGCGCGGCGTGCCGGCCGGGGTCGGTGAACGGGCTGTGGCTGGCGTACGCGTCGAGATCGGGCATGACCTCAGCGTGGCGTCTGCCCCTGGGGCAGGGTCAAGCGACCGGCTGCGCGACGTGCGCGACGACGCCCTCGTCGGACCACGGGACCGGGTAGATCTCCCGCGGCGGACCGGCGGGCCGGCGACCACCGGCGCTGAACCAGGTCTCCAGGGCGACGTACGCACCGATGATCTGCGGGTACCGGCAGTCGGCCGCGGTGACCGGCACGTAGGCGAGCGTGTGCGCCGGCTCCTGCCGCAGGACGACCGAGCCGGCCGGGGCGACCGCGCCCTCGTACGGGATGCAGGTCTCGATCGGGCCGTCCCCGTCGTGGCCCACCGCGCCGTGGAACAGCACCCAGAACTCGGTCCCGTACGACGCACCGCCCGTGTCGAGGAACGTGCGGATCTCCAGCGCGTCCGACGCGAACGTCGCGACGAGGTCCTCCTGGGTGACGTGGCGGCGGACCGTCGCGACGGTCCGCGCCTCGACCGGCTGGACGACGACGTCGTCGACCCCGAAGTGCCCGGGGTGCCCCACGCTTCCCGGTGTGCCCAGGGAGCCCAGCACCAGGTCCACCTCGGGGCCGCGGTCCGCCAGGTCGCGCCGGCGCTCCTGCCACCAGGACCGGATCGCGGCCGCCTGACCAGGGGGCTCGGCCAGCACGTCGGCGATCGTGCCGAGCGGCATCTCCAGGCGCCGCAGCAGCGAGATCGTGCGTGCCCGGGACAGCTGCTCCGGGTCGTAGTACCGGTACCCGCTGGCGGGATCGACCCGCACCGGCTCCAGGAGCCCGCGGGCGTCGTAGAGGCGGAGCGCCTTGAGCGACAGGCCGGACCGGCGCGCGAACTCGCCGATGGTCACCTCGTTGCCCGCCACGGGCCGAGGATAGCGACGGGCCCCTCCACCGGAGCAGAGGGGCCCGTCGCAGGAGAGATCAGTTGCTGGTGCCGACGATGTCGACCACGAAGACCAGCGTGTCGCCACCCTTGATGCCGGCCTGCGGCACGCCGCGGTCGCCGTAGCCCAGGTGCGACGGGATCGAGACGAGCACGCGCGACCCGACCTGCTGGCCGACGAGCGACTCGTCCCACCCGGCGATGACGGCGCCGACGCCGATCGGGAAGCTGGTCGTGGCGCCGCGGTCGTAGGAGTTGTCGAAGATGCCGCCCTGCCACGACTGGCCCAGGTAGTGCACCTCGAGCTCGTCGCCGGCCTCGACGAGGGCGCCGTCGCCGCGGGACAGGACCAGGACCTCGAGCTCACCGGACGCACTGGCGTCGGGGAAGGTCAGCGTCGGCTTCTGGCCGAAAGAACCCGAGACCTCGGGCAGCGCTGCGGACATGACGTACTCCTTCGGTGGATGACAGTGCGCGCACCATCTTGCCAACCCCGACCGACCGGCGCCGAACCGGGGGGTTGACGGAGTTGGCTAATGCCATTAGCTTTTCTCTCATGACACAGCACCTCAGCCGCCCCGAGGGGCGCATCGCCTACTCGCTCGACGGCCCCGCTGCCGGTCCGCTCGTCGTCCTCATCCCCGGCATGGGGGACCTGCGCAGCACCTGGCGCGAGCTCACCGGCCCGCTCGTCGAGGCCGGCCACCGCGTCGCCGTCATGGACCTGCGCGGCCACGGCGACTCCGACACCACGTTCGCCACGCACGGCGACGTCGTGACCGGCCAGGACGCGCTCGCGCTCGTCGAGCACCTGGGCGGCCCCGCGGTCCTCGTCGGCAACTCGATGGGCGCCGGCGCCGCCGCGTGGGCGGCCGCCGAGCGACCCGACCTCGTCGCGGGCCTCGTCCTGACCGGCCCGTTCCTGCGCGAGCGCCCGATGCCGGCGATCGCCGTCGCGGTCATGCACGGCCTCGAGCGAGTGCTGTTCTCCCGCCCCTGGGGTGCGGCGCTCTGGGCGTCGTACTACCGCGGGTACCTCAACCGCGGCACCAAGGCGCCGTGGCTCGACGAGCACGTCGCGGACCTGCGCGCCGCGATGAAGGACCCCGCCCACCTGCGTTCCTTCCGGCACCTCACCGTCCAGCTGACCCACGCGCCGGTCGAGGCGCGCGTCCCGGAGATCACGGCTCCGGCCGTCGCCTTCGTCGGCGCGATCGACCCCGACTTCACGGACCCCGCCGCGGAGGCCGAGTGGCTGCGCGGCGCGATCGACGCCGACGTGACCCTCATCCCGGACGTGGCGCACTACCCGCAGAACCAGGCGCCCGAAGTCGTCGTCCCCCGCACGCTGGCGTTCCTCGCGGACCTCCCCCGCGACGCGGCCGGCCGGTTCCAGGTCCGCGCGAGCGCGCGTGCCTAGGGCGGGACTCGACCGTGCCGCCGTCGTCGACCTGGCCCTCGCGGTCGTCGACGACGGAGGCACGACGGGCTTCGCGAACCTGACCCTCGCCGCCGTCGCGGCCCGGGCCGGCGTCGCGGTCCCCAGCCTCTACAAGCACGTCGCCGGGCTGCCCGCGCTGCGCCGCGAGGTCGCGCTGGTCTGCATCGAGGAGTACGCCGACGCCCTCCAGGCCGTCCGCGCGGACCACTCGGGCACCGACCTGGTCCCCGCCATGGCGCGGGCGATCCGGGACCTCGCCCGACGCTCCCCCGGCCGCTACCAGGCGGTCCAGGGAGCGGCGTGGGTGCACGACCCCGACGCGCACGCCGTCCGCGAGGCGAGCATCCGGGTGGTGGAGGGGATCGCCGACGCCGTCGCCGCGCTCGGTGTCCCGGACGATCGCCGGATCGACGCCGTCCGCGCCGTCCGCGCCGCGGTGCACGGGTTCGTCGTGCTCGAGCTCGACGGCGGCTTCGGCATGCCCGACGACGTCGACGCCAGCTTCGACTTCCTCGTCGCCGGGCTGGTCGGGGGGCTCGAACGCCTGAGCGTCCCCTAGCCCTGTGCACCCGGCCGGTCCGGTGCTGGGATGGGACACGGAGGTGGGGGCGATGAAGGGTGTCCGCACGGGATACGGCCTCGCGTACCGCGTGGGGTTCACGCCGTGGGAGCACTACGGGCGGATCGAGGCGTCGACCGTCGAGGCCCTGCTGGACCGTGAGGAGGCCGACCGGCCACAGCCGCCGGGTCGGGCGCTCGACCTCGGCTGCGGCCGCGGCCAGAAGACCCACGAGCTCGCCCGCAGGGGCTGGGACGCCGTCGGCATCGACACCGCGGTGCATGCCATCGAGGAGTCCGGCCGGGACGCTCCGTCCGGCGCGCGCTTCGTCGTGGGGGACGTGACGGCGCTCCCCACCGACCTGGGCACGTTCGACCTCTTCCTCGACGTCGGCTGCTTCCAGCACCTGGACCTTGCCGAGCGGACGGCGATGGGCCGCGGGGTCACCGCGCTCGCGAACCCGGGCGCGACGCTGCTGATGCTCGAGTTCGGGGCAACCCGCCTGCGCTCCTTCGTCGGCGGCGTGACCCGGGCGGAGATCCAGGCGGCCTTCGCAGGCTGGGACCTGCTCTCGGCCGAGCCCGCGAGCACCGCCGGGCTGGGGTGGCCGATGTCGAGGACGGCACCGCAGTGGTTCCGCCTCGGGCTGGCCGCCTGACGTCGCGTCAGACCCGCGCGACCCGCGACTCCGACGCGGCCAGCAGCGACCGCAGCCAGCGCAGCTGCCGGTCGAGCTGGTGGGCCTGCCCGCCCTCGTGCTGGTTGAACGCGTAGACCTCGATCTCCGTCTCCGGGTTCGCCGCCGACAGCCCCGCGTAGTGGTTGTACGCCGCGAACACCGTGGACGGCGGGCACGTCTGGTCCCGCAGCGCGACGGAGAACAGCGCGGGGGCCGAGGCCCGCCGCGCGAAGTGCACCCCGTCCAGGTACGACATCGTGCGCAGGACGGTCGCCTCCTGGTCTCGGTGCACGGCGAGGTACTGCACGAGCTCGCCGTACGGGAACGCGTCGGTGATGGCCAGCGCGCGCGGGTAGTGGCACAGGAACGGCACGTCCGGCATGACCGCGGCGAGCCCGTCGGCCAGCCCGGCGACCGCGAGCGCGAGGCCGCCGCCCTGGCTGATCCCCGCGACGGTGACCCGCGCGGGGTCGACGTCCGGCAGCGCCCGCACGGCGTCGACGGCGCGGACCGCGTCCGTGATGAGCCGCCGGTAGTAGTGCTCGTGCGGGTCGAGGATCCCGCGCGTCATCACCCCGGGCGACGCCGGCCCGGAGCCCGCCGGGTCGGGCGTGTGGCCGCCGTTGCCCCAGGTGGAGCCCTGCCCGCGCGTGTCCATCACCAGGTGCACGTACCCCGCGGCCGCCCAGGCGAGCCGCTCGTGCGCGAACCCGCGCCCGCCGCCGTACCCGATGAGCTCGACGACCGCGGGCAGGTCCCCGGTCGCGCCCGCGGGGCGGGTCACCCAGGCCTTGATCGGGTGCCCGCCGAACCCCGCGAAGGTCACGTCGAACGCGTCGATGACCGTCAGCCCGGAGTCGACCGGGGTCACGGTCAGCGCGAGGTCGAAGGTGCGCGCCTCCGCCAGGGTGGTGGCCCAGAACTCGTCGAAGTCCTCCGGCTCGTCCAGCACGGGCAGGTAGCGCTCGAGCTCGGGCAGGGGAAGGTCGAACAGGGCCATCGTGCTCCTTCGGACGGACAGCGTTTACCGACGACGAGAACCTACCGTGCGAGGAAGCCGAGCAGGTCGTGCCGGGTCAGCACGCCCACGGGCGACCCGTCGTCGACCACCATGAGCGCATCCGCCTTCTGCAGGGCGTCCCGAGCGGACTGCACGCTCTCCCCCGAGCCGATCAGCGGCAGCGGCGCGGACATGTGCCGGTCCACCCGGTCGGACAGCTCGGCGTCGCCCGAGAACACCGCGTCGAGCAGCTCGCGCTCGCTGACCGCACCGGCCACCTCGCCGATCTTCACGGGCGGCTCGGCGCCGACCACGGGCATCTGCGAGACGCCGTACTCGTGCAGGATCGAGATGGCGTCGCGGACGGTCTCGTTCGGGTGCGTGTGCACCAGGTCGGGCAGCTCGCCGGTCTTGGTGCGCAGCACGTCCGCCACGGTGGCGCCCTCGTCGGCGGCCAGGAACCCGTAGGACCGCATCCAGGAGTCGTTGAAGATCTTGGACAGGTAGCCGCGCCCGCTGTCGGGCAGGATCACCACGATCACCGCGCGCTCCGCGGCGGCCGGGTCCTCCTCCTGGAGCCGGCGCGCGTAGCGCAGGGTCGCCTCGACCGCCATGCCGCACGAGCCACCGACCAGCAGGCCCTCCTCGCGGGCGAGCCGCCGCGTCATCGCGAACGAGTCCGCGTCGGAGACCGCGATGATCTCGTCGGGCACGGTCGGGTCGTAGGCGGTCGGCCAGAAGTCCTCACCGACGCCCTCGACCAGGTACGGCCGCCCGTCGCCGCCGGAGTACACCGAGCCGGCGGGGTCGGCGCCGATCACGACCACCCGCCCGTCGGACACGTCGTGCAGGTACCGCCCGGTGCCGGTGATCGTGCCGCCCGTGCCGACGCCCGCGACCATGTGCGTGACACGGCCCTCGGTGTCGTCCCAGATCTCGGGGCCGGTCGTCTCGTAGTGGCTGGCCGGGCCGTTCACGTTGGCGTACTGGTTCGGCTTCCAGCCGCCCGGGATCTCCTTGGCCAGGCGGTCCGACACCGAGTAGTACGAGTTCGGGTGGTCCGGGGCGACGGCGGTCGGGGTCACGACGACCTCGGCACCGTAGGCGCGCAGCACGTCGCGCTTGTCCTGGCTGACCTTGTCGGGGCAGACGAACACGCAGCGGTAGCCCTTGCGCTGGGCGACGAGCGCGAGGCCGACGCCGGTGTTCCCGCTGGTCGGCTCCACGATCGTGCCGCCCGGCATGAGCTCGCCGCTCGCCTCCGCGGCCTCGATCATCTTCAGGGCGATGCGGTCCTTCACGGAGCCGCCGGGGTTCATGTACTCGACCTTGGCGAGGATCGTCGCCGTCAGGCCTGCCGTCACGGACGTGAGCTGGACCAGCGGGGTACCGCCGACGAGCTCCGAGATGTGCTTCGCATACTTCACGACTGACTGCTCCCATGGGTGGCGGGTTCGGGCAGACGCACGTCGGCCCGGGTGCGATTCGATCATCGCACCCGGGCCGACGTCAGTCAGATCAGCGGTCAGGCGTCAGTCGCCACGCAGGATGGCGAAGAGCCGCAGCAGCTCCAGGTACAGCCAGACCAGCGTCACGACGAGACCGAACGCCGCCGTCCACGCGAGCTTGGCCGGGACCCCGGCCTCGACGCCGCGCTTGATGGAGTCGAAGTCGACGATGAGCATCGCAGCCGCGAGCACGACCGCGATGAGACCGACGGCGACACCGATCCACCCCGCCCGCAGCGGGCCGTACCCGTCCCCGGTGTTCCCGAAGAGCATGAACACGACGTTGATCAGCGAGAACACCAGGTAGCCGACCATCGCGATGAGCAGGGTCCGCTGGAACTTCGGCGTGACGCGGACCTTGCCGGACTTGAACAGGACGAGCGAGACCGCGAACACCGAGAGCGTGGCGAGGACCGCCTGGCCGACGATGCCCTGGAACTGCGCCTCGTAGAACCTGCTGAGGCCACCGAGGAACACACCCTGGGCAGCGGCGTACAGCAGGATGAGCGGCGGGCTCGGCTCCTTCTTGAACGCGTTGACCAGGCCCAGCACGAGGCCGACGATCGCGCCGAAGATCCACAGCCCGGGCGCGAGCACCCACGTCGCCGCCCCGGTGACGACCAGCACGGCCAGCAGGCCGGCGGTCTTCATGATGACGTCGTCGTACGTCAGCCGTCCCGTGTCGCGGGTGGTCGCGGCGGGGGCGTCGTACATCTGGTCGAGCGTGGCGGCATCCGCCACCTGGGGGCCGGGGGTCCCGTAGGAGACCGTCGACGTCGGCGACTTCTGGCCCCGGCGCTGCACGGGGTCCTGGAAGACGGGACTGTTGTTGAAGACTGGATTGGCCATGGCGTCCTCCTGGACGGATCGGGCGCTGTCAGACGAGGCTGTCAGCGTAACGAACGCCGACGGGGGCGCGTTCGTTCCCACGTCTGGTGCGCCTCGGCCATTCGGTGGGGGCGGATCCCCCCTTGGTCCGATGTAAGGCCTTGCCGGACACCCCTAGGGTCGACACGGCTCCATTTCCCGACTGACGAGGAACAGTGATGATCGAGGCCCACGACCTCACGAAGAGATACGGCAGCAAGACGGCGGTGGACGGGATCTCGTTCACCGTGCAGCCCGGCCGGGTCACCGGCTTCCTGGGCCCCAACGGTGCCGGCAAGTCCACCACGATGCGCATGATCGTCGGCCTCGACCGGCCGACGCACGGCACCGTCACCGTCAACGGCCGCCCCTACGCCGAGCACCGCTCCCCGCTGACGCAGGTCGGCGCGCTGCTCGAGGCCAAGGCGGTCCACACCGGCCGTAGCGCGCGCAACCACCTGCGCGCCATCGCCGCGACGCACGGCATCGGGGACAAGCGCGTCAACGAGGTCATCTCGATGACCGGCCTGGACACCGTCGCCAAGCGGCGCGTCGGCGGCTTCTCGCTCGGCATGGGGCAGCGCCTCGGCATCGCGGCCGCCCTGGTGGGCGACCCGCAGACGCTGATCCTCGACGAGCCGGTCAACGGCCTCGACCCCGAGGGCGTCCTCTGGGTGCGCAACCTGGTCAAGTACCTGGCCGCCTCCGAGGGCCGCACGGTCTTCCTGTCCTCGCACCTGATGAGCGAGATGGCCGTGACCGCGGACCACCTCATCGTCATCGGGCGCGGCAAGATCATCGCCGACGGACCCGTCGACACCGTGATCTCCGAGGCCACCCGCGCCACCGTGCGCGTGCGGTCGCCGCAGGCCACGGACCTGGCGGCACGCCTGGCCGGTCCCGCCGTGACGGTGACGCCCGCCGAGGACGGGCTGCTCGAGGTGCACGGCGCCACGGCAGCCGAGGTCGGTGAGATCGCCGCCGCGTCGGGCATCGTGCTGCACGAGCTCACGCCGCTGCAGGGCTCCCTCGAGGACGCCTACATGACCCTGACGTCCGAGTCCGTCGAGTACCACTCGGCCGCGCTCCCCGGCGAGGAGTCCCGGCACGCCGGCGCCCACGCCGCTGCCACGACCACCGGAGAGGACGCCCGATGAGCACCGCCGTCGCCACCGAGCCCCACCGCCACGCCACCCCGCTCAGGGAGCAGAAGCTGGGCTTCGGCCACCTGCTGCGCGGTGAGTGGATCAAGTTCTGGTCGGTCCGCTCGACCACCTGGACCCTGTCGATCTTCCTGATCGCCACCGTCGGCCTGGTCGTCCTGATCAGCCTGGCCTTCGTCAACGTCCCCAGCCCGGAGGAGGGCGGCCCGCCCGAGGGCACCGCCGGCAACCCGCTGGACCCGTTGAGCATCGCGGTGACGCTCGCCCAGCTCGCCGTCGCGGTGCTGGGAGCGCTCACCATCACCAGCGAGTACAGCACCGGCATGATCCGGTCCAGCCTGACCGCCGTGCCCAAGCGTCTGCCGATGCTCTGGTCCAAGGCGATCGTGCTGGTCGTCTCGGTGTTCGCCGTCGCGGTCGTCGCGGTCGCGCTGGCCATGACGCTGCAGTGGGTGTTCTTCGACAGCCAGGGCTTCTCGGTCGACGCGACGGACCCGGAGATCATCCGGCCCCTCCTCGGCACCGCTGTGTACCTCGCGACGATCGCGCTGTTCTCCTACTCCCTGGGCGCGCTCATGCGTCACTCGGCGGCAGCGCTCGCCACGGTCCTCGGCGTCCTGCTGGTGGCCCCGATCCTGTTCAGCGCCATCCCGTGGAAGCCGCTGCAGCAGGCGTTCCCGTTCCTCCCGGGCGTGGCGGGCCAGCAGTTCACGCAGACCACCGAGCAGCTCGAGGCGGCCGCCGCGTCCAGCGGCCCCGACGTCGTCGACCTGACGGCGTGGGCGGGCTACGGCGTGCTGATCGCCTGGATCGTGCTCATCCTCGGCGTGGCCGCCGTGCTGCTGAAGCGGCGCGACGCCTGACCTGAGGCACAGCGAAGGGGACGGCCGGGTCCGGACCGTCCCCTTCGTCGATCCCAGACGACCTCGCCGAGGGCCTCCTCGGGCACGCCCTCGACCGCGCGGGCGACTAGCGTGGGCCGCCGCACCGACCGCTCCCTCGACGAAGGACCTCGATGACCGACGCACCGGCCCGTCCCCGCCCCGCACCGCTCGTCGGACAGGTGGTCCGGACCGAGCGGCTCGCGGAGACGATGGTCCGGGTGGTCGTCGGCGGCCCCGGCCTGGCCGCGTTCGAGCCGTCGCCGCACGCGGACTCCTACGTCAAGGTCGTCTTCCTGCCGGCTGGCACGGACCGCCCGCTGCGCGCGGACGGCCGCCTCGACCTCGACGCGGTTCGCGCGAGCCTGCCGCCCGAGCAGCAGCCTCGCCAGCGCTCCTACACCGTCCGCGCCTGGGACCCGGTCGCGCGCGAGCTCACGCTCGACTTCGTCGTGCACGGCGACGAGGGGATCGCGGGACCGTGGTCGGCGTCGGCGCAGCCCGGTGCCGAGGTCCTGCTGGTGGGCCCCGGCGGCGCGTGGTCACCCGACCCCGACGCGGCGTCGTACCTGTTCGCCGGCGACGCCAGCGCGCTGCCCGCGATAGCGGTCGCCCTCGAGCGGCTCCCCGCCGACGCCGTCGGGCACGCGGTGATCGAGGTGCACGGTCCCGAGGACGAGATCCCGCTCGCCTCCCCCGCCGGGGTGCAGGTCCTGTGGGTGCACCAGGGCGTCGCGGTGGCCGGCCTGGCCCTCGTCGACACCGTCGTCGCGCTCCCCGACCTGGCCGCGCCCGTCAGCGCGTTCGTGCACGGCGAGGCCGGTGTGGTGCGGGAGCTGCGCCGGCACGTCCGCGTGGACCGCGGCATCTCCCGGGAGCAGCTGTCGGTGTCCGGCTACTGGCGGCTGGGCGCCGACGACGAGGGCTGGCGTGCCACCAAGCGCGACTGGCTCGCCACGATCGAGGAGTCCGAGACGGCGGAAGGGCTCGACTGACGATGTGGAGCGTAACGTTCGACTGTGCGAGCCCGGCGGTGATGGCCCGGTTCTGGGGTCCGGCACTGGGCTACGTCACTCCGCCCCCGCCCGACGGGTTCGCGACCTGGGAGGCCTGGGCCCGTCACCACGAGGTGCCCGACGACGAGCTGGACGACGGCGCCTACCTGGCGGACCCCGCCGGGGTGCTGCCGTCGCTCTCCTTCCTCAAGGTCCCCGAGGGCAAGGTGGTCAAGAACCGGCTGCACCTCGACCTCAAGGTGTCCGGCGGGCGATCGGTGCCGCAGGACGAGCGTGAGGCCCTGATCCGCGCCACTGTCGACCGGCTGACTGCCGCAGGCGCCGCCGTGCTCGCCGAGCACCCTGGGCGAGACGGGCTCGACCACGTCGTGCTGGCGGACCCCGAGGGCAACGAGTTCTGCGTGGTCTGACCCCAGGGGTCCCTGACGACCGCTCTGGGGGGCTCCCCCGAGGCGACGGGCTGAGCCGGGAGGCGACGGTGGCTGCTCGAGCCGGTCGTCTGCAGGGGGTGGGGGTCATGCCGACCTCCACTGTGCTCCTGACCGAGGGCATCGGGTTCGTGGCGTCCGTCGTCTCGCTCGTCCTGTGGTGGCCGCAGGCCGCGCGCGTGTGGCGGCACCGGCACGACGGCGGTCAGCTCGGTGGCGTGTCGATCTCGACCCAGGTGCTGCTCCTGGTCAACGCCGCTCTGTGGGGTGCGTACGCGGTGGTCACCGGATCGTTCTGGGTCGGCGCCCCGGGCATGGTCAACGTGCCGCTCGCGCTGGTGACGATCGCGCTGCTGCGCCGGGCGCGCGGCTCCGGAGCACGGGTAAGCGCTGCCCCGAAAGCCCGCGCCTAACCGCTTCACGTCTTGCCGTGGCTTTCGGGAGGCGCGATGTTAGCGCTCACACGGCCTCTCGACGGCGCCGTGCGTCCGTGCGGGTGCGCCGCGCTCCCGGGGGACGAGCCGTCACGACGACGTCACGGAGGAACCACCATGACCCGAGCACGAACCCGCAGACGGTTCGCCGCCCTCACAGCGGTTGCGAGCCTGGTCGCCGGGGTGACCCTCACGACCCTCGCGCCAGCCGCGCAGGCTGCGGCACCACCGCTGGTGTCCGCGCAGTCGGGGCGGTGTCTGGACGTCAACGGGAACGACGCCACGCCGGGCGCCGGCATCCAGATCTGGGACTGCAACGGCGTCGCGGGGCAGGGCTGGACGCTCACGTCGTCCGGCGAGCTGCGCACGTTCGACGGCACCCGCTGCCTCGACGCGCTCAACTGGGGCACGACCGCCGGCACCAAGCTCATCTCGTGGAGCTGCACCGGCGGCGCCAACCAGCGATTCGCCTGGGGCGCGAACGGCTCGCTGGTCCACCAGCAGTCCAAGCTGTGCGTCGACGTGACCAGTTCGCGCACCGCCAACGGCACCCCCGTCGCGCTCTGGACCTGCAACGGTCGCGACAACCAGCGCTGGTCGGTGCCGTCGTCCTACCCCGGCCCCGGGAACATCACCGGCGCCACCTGGGCCCACGACCCGACCGTCGTGAAGCGTCCCGACGGCTCGTACCTCGTCGCGACGACGGGCCGCGGCATCCCGCTCAAGACGTCGTCGGACCGCACGGCGTGGAGCGACGTCGGCGCCGCGTTCCCGAACGGCACCCCGTGGACGGCGAGCTACACCACCGGTGACCTGTGGGCGCCGGACCTGTCGTACCGCAACGGCCAGTACTACCTGTACTACTCGGCCTCGACGTTCGGCAGCATGAACTCGGCGATCTTCCTGGCCACCAGCCCGAGCGGGAACGCCGGCACGTGGACCAACCGTGGGCTGGTGGTGAGCACCACGAGCTCCAGCAACTACAACGCGATCGACCCCGACCTCGTCGTCGACGAGCAGGGCCGGTGGTACCTGAGCTTCGGGTCGTTCTGGTCGGGGATCAAGGTCATCGCGATCGACCCGACGACCGGGCTGCGCTCGGGGAGCTCGTTGACGTCGGTCGCGACGCGCAGCGCGGGCATCGAGGCGCCGGACGTCTACTTCCACGGCGGCTACTACTACCTGTTCGTCTCGTTCGACGCGTGCTGCAAGGGCGCGGCAAGCACGTACCGGATCGCGGTCGGGCGCTCGACCTCGGTGACCGGGCCGTACGTGGACCGCAACGGCACCGCGATGACGAGCGGGGGCGGCACGCAGATCCTCGCGGGGCACGGATCCATCCACGGGCCGGGGCACTCCGCGACCCTGGCCGACGGGGACGGGACCATCCTCTTCTACCACTACTACACCGACGCAGGGGATGCGCGGCTCGGCATCAACCGGCTGAGCTGGGACTCGGCGGGCTGGCCGGTCGTCAGCTGACCATCAGGGGCCCAGGGGCGCCGACCGGCGAGAACGTGCCCCCGCCGGGGTTCGAACCCGGACTGTGCCGGGTTTAAGCCGGCTGCCTCTGCCAGTTGGGCTACGGGGGCTGCGGGCCATCCTGCCAGCCACCCAACACGCGAGCCCCCGACCCGCGTGGGGTCGAGGGCTCGCGTCGGGACTGGTCAGGCGGTCTTCGCGCCCCTGGCTGCCTTCTTGGCGGCAGGCGACCCCGGCTCCGCCTTCGACGCGGGCAGCGCGGGATCGGCCTCGCCCGGCTCGACGGCGCGCGGCTTGGCCGGCACCGACGCGGCACGGAACTCGGCGCGCGGGTCGTGCAGGCTGCCCAGCGCGACGACCTCACGGCGCAGCAGCAGCGCACCGGTCCAGCCGGCCGCGATGCGGATCTTGCGGTTCCAGGTGGGCATGGCAGCCACGTGGTACGTGCGGTGCAGGACCCACGCGAGGAAGCCACGCACCTTGATGCGGCCGAACATCTGCGCGACGCCCTTGTACATCCCGAGCGACGCGACGGCGCCGATGTTCTTGTGCTTGTACTCGGTCACCTCGGCCGACCGCAGGACCCGCGCCAGGTTGTCGCCCAGGTGGTTCCCCTCGCGCAGCGCGTGCTGGGCGTTCGGGGGGCAGAACTGCCCCGGGTTGTACAGGTCCGGGACCGCCGCGCAGTCACCGGCGGCGTACGCGTCGGCCACGACCGTGCCCTCGGCGTCGATGATCTGGAGGGCCGCGTTGCAGGTGACCCGACCCATCTTGTCCAGCGGCAGGTCCGAGTCCTGCAGGACCGGGTTGGCCTTCACGCCGGCGGTCCAGACGATGGTCTCGGCGTCGAACTCCATCTTGTTCGAGAGCACCACGTGACCGTCGACGCAGCTGTTCAGGAAGGTGGACAGGTGGATCTCGATCTGCCGCTTGCGCAGCTGCTCGAGGGTGTACCCGCCGAGCTCCTCGCTGACCTCGGGCAGGATGCGCGGCGAGCCCTCGACCAGGACGAAGCGCAGCTCCTCCTGCTCGATGGCCTTGTAGTACTTCACCGCGGCGCGGGCCATGTCCTCGACCTCGCCGAGCGCCTCGATGCCGGCGAACCCGCCGCCCACGAAGACGAACGTGAGCATGCGCTTGCGCAGCTCCGGGTCCCAGGTGCTGGCCGCGAGGTCGATCCGGTTGAGCACGTGGTTGCGGACCGCGATGGCCTCTTCGACGTTCTTGAAGCCGATGCCCTGCTCCGCGAGCCCGGGGATGGGCAGCGTGCGGGCGACCGAGCCGAGGCCGACGACCAGGTGGTCGTAGGTGATCCAGTATGGGTCGCCCTCCTCGGGCGTGATCTGGACCGTGCGGCCGGCGTGGTTGATCTCGCTGACCTTGCCCTGCAGCACGTCCACGCCCTTGAGGGCGCGGCGGTGCGGGGCGACGATGTTGCGGGGGTCGATGGACCCGGCCGCGGCCTCGGGCAGGAACGGCGCGTACGTCATGTACGGGCGGGGGTCGACGACGACGATGGCCGCCTCCCGCTTGCCGAGCCGCTTGCGCAGCCGGCGCGCCGTGTACAGGCCGACCGTGCCGCCGCCGAGGATCACGACACGTGGCACCTTGCGCGGCTTGCCCGGACGGGCCGCCGCAACCGTGCTGGTCGTGGTGGCGACATCGGAGACAGGGGTAGGCATGCCTCAACGGTAACGGCGCAGGGGGGTGAATGCCCCACGGGAAGCCGGTGATCATGCGCACAGTGGGAACTCAGGAACGCGTCACCGCGTTCGCGCGGACCACCGACGAGTACCACTCCGCGCTCGCCTTGGGCGTCCGCTCCTGGGTCTCGAAGTCCACGTGCACCAGCCCCCAGCGCTGGCTCATCCCCTCGGCCCACTCGAAGTTGTCCAGCAGCGACCACGCGTAGTAGCCGACGAGCCGGACCCCGTCGTCGATCGCCCGCGCGGCCTGCTGCAGGTGGGCGCGCAGGAACTCCAGCCGCTCCGGGTCGTCGGTGGTGCCCTCGGACGTCGGGTCCGGGATGCCGTTCTCCGTGATGACGAGCGGGGGTGCGCCCGGGTAGTCGATGAGCAGGTCCATCAGCAGGTCGTACAGGCCCTCGGGATGCACCTGCTGCCACACCGCGGTCGACGTCGGGTACACCTCGACCTGGTTGCCCAGCTCGTCGACCCCGGTCACGCCGTAGTACTGCACGGCCAGCACGTCCAGGGGTGCGCTGATGACCTCGAGGTCACCGTCCAGGACGAGCTCCTGGAACGCATCGGCGTCCGCCGGCAGCTGCCCCGGCTCGGACCCGATCGCGTCCGACGGGTAGCGCCCCAGCAGGACCGGGTCGAGGAACATCCGGTTCTCGACCGCGTCGGTGTGCACCGCTGCCGGGTCCGCCTCGCGGCTCGTCGGGTAGACGGGCAGCAGGTTCAGCGCGATGCCGATCTCCCCCGCGGCGCCGCTCGCCCGGAACGCCTCGACCGCCCGGCCGTGCCCCAGCAGCTGGTGATGGATCGCGGCGGCGGCCTGGTCGACGTCGCTGATCCCGGGGGCGTGCGCCCCCCACCGGTACCCGACGTAGGCGGTCGTCTTGGGCTCGTTGATCGTCAGCCACGTGGCGTCGACGTCCCGCAGCGCCTCGAACATGATCGCCGCGTACTCCCCGAACCGGTCCGCCGTCTCGCGCACCGCCCAGCCGCCGGCGTCCTGCAGCGGCTGCGGGAGGTCCCAGTGGTAGAGCGTGATCGCGGGGTGGATCCCCCGCGCCAGCAGCCCGTCAACCAGCCGCCGGTAGAAGTCGACCCCGGCCTGGTTGACGTCGCCGGAGCCCGTCGGCTGGATGCGCGGCCACGCCACCGAGAACCGGTAGGCGGCCAGCCCGAGGTCCGCGATCAGGTCGAGGTCCGACTCCCACAGTCGGTAGTGGTCGGCCGCCGGGTCGCCCGTCGACCCGTCGTGGATCCGCCCCGGCGTCGCCGCGAAGGTGTCCCAGATCGACGGCCCGCGCCCGTCCGCCGTCGTCGAGCCCTCGACCTGGAACGCCGACGTCGCCGCGCCCCACACGAACCCCGCGGGGAACTGCATGGGGTCGGCGGGCGGCTGCCACCCGTGCGCTGTGGGCGTCGGCGTCGCGGTCACCGTCCCGTCGGACGTGCAGGCCGCGAGCACTCCGGCGACCGAGACGCCGGCACCCAGCTGCAGGACCGTGCGGCGGTTCAGCTGAGCGGGCATGCCTCTCCTCGTCGAGTGGTGGGAGCGTTCCCACCGCCCATTCTCGCAGCCCGAGCCCGTCGGCGGCACCCGTTTCGGGGGTGCCGCCGACGCGGGTCACGGCGTGCTGGTCGGCGACGGCGACGGGGCCGGGCCGTCCGCGCCGATGGCTGCCTCCGGGGGATCGTCGAGCGCCGGCGCCTTCGCGAACGGCCACGGCGGTGTCGCCGCGCTGGATCCCGCCGGCAGCACCTGCAGACCCTCGTCGTCGTAGGTGAACTCGGACGTCGGCGCACCCTGCAGCGGGTAGACGTTCCAGCGGGCGCGATTGTCCGAGTCCACGCGGCTCACGAACGACCACGGCTCCGTGGCCTCGGGGAACCAGTACTGGTCGAAGCCGTTGTCGAACGTCGTGCGCACCGGACGGCCACGGTCGTCGTAGACCTGCACGTCGGTCAGCGGGTTGCCGTCCGCGTCGTAGACGAACAGGTTGCTCACCTGGATGCCGTCCACGACGACCCCGTCGACCGCCTTGTCCTGGATGATCGTCTGGGTGTCGAAGCCACCGAGGTTGCCCGCCTGATAGGCGTCGTAGATGCGGTCGCGGTCGTCGAGCTGGTCCTGCACCGATCCCAGCAGCGGCAGCACCGCGACGACGGCCACGGCGTTGGCGGTCAGCGCGACCCACGCCACCCGGCGCGACTGGAACCACGCCCCGCGGCCCCACTGCACGCTCAGGACCACGCAGCCCACCAGCACCAGGAGCGCCGCGAGGTTCCGTGGGAGCCACCCCGACACCCCGGCCATCATCGCGACCAGCTGGTAGGCGACCCACCCGCGCAGCAGCCACCAGACCGGCCGCAGGGCGACCAGGAAGGCCTCGACGGGGGCCCACCACGTCAGCGCCCGCAGCCGCCGCAGGACCCAGCGACCGAACCGGCGGCTGTCGTCCACCGGGTCGCTCAACCGCACCCGTCGCCCGGGAGCCGTCGCCGGCGCCAGCCCCGCCGCAGCCCGCAGCTCCGCGGCGTAGTCCTCGGGCGGCCCGAACTGCTCCAGCACCCCGCGACCGTGCGCCACGTGCCGCTCGTCGTCCAGCGCCTCCGCCAGGTCGGCCTCGAGGTCGTCGGTGAGGTCGTCGACCTGCTCCGGCCCCAGGTCAGCGAGGCCACGACGGACCGCCGCGGCGTACCCGGCGACGTCCAGCGCGTCGGTGGTGTCCAGCACGCTCATCGCACGACCTCCGTCTTGAGCAGGCGGCCCATGGTGCCTGCGAACTCCTGCCAGTCCTTGCGCTGCGCCTCGAGCATCGCCCGGCCCTGCGCGTTGATCCCGTAGTACTTGCGGTGCGGCCCCTCGTCGCTGGGCACCACGTACGACGTCAGGGCTCCCGACGAGTACAGGCGCCGCAGCGTCCCGTACACCGACGCGTCCCCGACCTCCTCGATGCCCGCGGCGCGCAGCCGGCGGACGACGTCGTACCCGTACCCGTCCTCGTCGGAGACGACGGCGAGCACCGCCAGGTCGAGCACGCCCTTGAGCAGCTGTGTGGTGTCCATGGGTCCTCCGGGGTTCGCGCCCGGCGGCGCCGACCGCCCAGCGGGGCGACCGACGGCACCGGGCCGGCGAGCTGGTGCGGGAACCCCCTCCGGTTCCCGCAGGCGAGACGCTATTACACATTGCGCACTACCGTCCAGACCGCGACAGGGCGTGTCGCCACGCACCACCCACAACGTCCGAGCACGTGGCTGCCGGAGCGCTCACTTCCTCGGACGTCCGCAGATTCGGTCGTCAGGACGCTCGAACGTGCGGACGTTGCGGTGGATCGGGGCTGGTCAGCGGGTGGCGATGCTCCAGGCGATGCCGTCGAGGATGTCGTGCTCCGACGTGACCACCTCGGTCAGCTGCCCGCCCGCCGCGGCGACCTCGTCGCGGACCCGACGGACGACGTCCGCCCAGACCAGCGCGCCGGCGCCGATGACGTCGACACGGCCGGGATGCATGAAGCCCAGCGCGGCCCGGTCCTCGCGGGACCGGCCCAGGAGGTCGTCGCATGCGGCGAGGACGACGTCGACCGGCAGGACCGACCCGTCGATGACATCGGCGTCGTACGCGGGCAGCCCCAGCCCGTGGGCGGTCACCGTGGTGACGGTCCCGGCGAGGCCGACGAGCGTGACGGTCTTGCCGAGCGGGACGACGGCCGACGCCGTGTCCAGCGCCGCGGCGACGTCGGCGTGCGCTGCGGCGATCTCGGCGGCGGTCGGTGGGTCGCTGCGCAGGTGCCGCTCGGTCATCCGCACGCAGCCGACGTCCATCGAGAACGCCGCCTCGGGAGTCGTCGTGCCCAGCACCAGCTCCGTCGAGCCGCCGCCGAGGTCGACCACGAGGAACGGTCCCGGGTGCGCCGCGCCGAGCACGCCGGTGGCTCCGCGGAACGAGAGCTCGGCTTCCTCCTGCCCGGCGACGACCTCGGGCTCGACGCCCAGCGCGGCACGCACGCCGTCGACGAAGTCCGCCCGGTTCTCCGCGTCGCGCGATGCCGACGTGGCGACGAACCGGATCGCCTCGACCCCGAGCTCCGAGCAGATGTCGTTGTACCGGCGGGCGGCGTCCAGGGTCCGCGCGAGCGCCTCGGGAGCGATCCGACCGGTCCGGTCCACCCCCTGTCCCAGCCGCACGACCTCCATCCGCCGGTCGAGGTCCACCAACGTCCCGGCGTCCGGATCGACGTCGGCGACGAGCAGTCGGATCGAGTTGGTCCCGCAGTCGATGGCAGCCACACGAGTCACGCGCCCCATCCTCGCATCGGACCACCCGCCCCACCGGCAACGTCCGAGGACATGGCTGCTCCAGCGCGCAGATGCTCGGACGTCCGCGGATGGAGTCGTCCGGACGCGCGATCGTGCGGACGTTGCCGCAGAGATCAGGTGATGTCCGCAGGATCGGTCGTCGGGGCGCTCGATCGTGCGGACGTCCGAGCGGGTACGCGCTCCAGCGCCTAGTAGCTCGGCCGTCGTGGATCAGGAGGCGCAACGTCGGGCGTTGCGGGCTGCGGAGCGGCGGTCAGCAGGTGCAGCGGTCCGGGCGCCACTCGTCGCGGATCAAAGTCAGGGCCTCGTCGCCGATCGGGTTGACGCCGGGGCCTGCCGCGAGGGCGTGCCCGACCAGGACGTGCAGGCACTTGACGCGGGTCGGCATGCCACCGGCCGAGATGCCCGCGATCTCCTCGACGTGCCCGAGCGCCTCGCGGTCCACCAGGTAGGCCTCGTGCGCGCGGCGGTACGCGGCGGCCAGCTCCTCGTCCTCGGCGAGCCTGGCGGTCAGCTCCTTCATCAGCCCGCCGGCCTCGAGCGTGCTCACGGCGGCGACCGCCGGCGGGCAGGTGAGGTAGTAGGTCGTCGGGAAAGGGGTGCCGTCGTCCAGCCGCGGGGCGGTGCGGACCACGAGCGGACGACCGCAGACGCACCGGGCCGCGATCCCGACGACGCCACGCGGCGGCCGGCCGAGCTGCTCGGTGAGCACGGCGATGTCGTGGTCGGTCACGTCGTCGAAGGAGGGAGCCACAGGTCGATCCGTTCGTGCAGGGGTCCGGTCAGCCGCCGGCGGGCGGCGCGGGCGTCCCATTGTCGCCCGGCGTCGCCGCATCCTCCGCACCGGGTACGGGCGTCTCGCCGGCGACCTCGACCGACTCCCACACGTTCGCGTACCAGGGCAGCG
The DNA here is from genome assembly GCF_030814415.1 of Cellulomonas humilata. Classification (GTDB taxonomy): domain Bacteria; phylum Actinomycetota; class Actinomycetes; order Actinomycetales; family Cellulomonadaceae; genus Cellulomonas; species Cellulomonas humilata_A. The sequence continues at coordinate 283,897 of NZ_JAUSVB010000001.1, forward strand.
TCGAGCCGGAGTCCAGGACCGTCGCGGGGCCGTCGGCGGCGGGCGCGGTGTCGGGGATCGTCTCGGGGTCGACGACGCGGAACGCCTTCTCGCCCGGCAGCACGAACGAGAGCCGCTCCCGCGCCTGCGCGGTCACGTACGCGGGGTCGTCCCAGCGCCGCAGGTCCGCCTCGAGGTCGTCGTTGCGCTCGCGTGCCGCCTCGACCTGCGCCCGGAGCTGGTCCACCTCGACGCGCTGCGCCAGGTACGAGTGCAGCGTCGGGTACACCAGGACGAACGCCAGCAACAGCACGCAGGAGAACACCATCGCGCGGACGGTGAAGAGCCGCGGCACCCGCAGCTGCACGCGCTCGGCGCGCGGCGTCCCCCGGGGCGGGGTCGGCGTCCCGCGGGTGGCGGGCCGGGTGGCGGACGGGCGTGACGACGACGGCTTGGGCGACGACGAGGGGGTGGGACCGACGCGTGGCGTCGCCCCGGAGCGCGGTGCCGACGGACGGCTGCCGGCACTCCCGCGCGGCACCCCGGCGGCGGGGGTGGGCGTCCCGGACCGCGGTGCCGCCGCACGCCGACCCGGGGCGCTCGGGGACGCCGGGCGTCGGGGGGCAGACATGGCGTCGATTCTGCCCCGGACCGCCCCGACCTGGCCGGATATCGCACGCCGTGGCGCGCCGGAGCAGTTCTGGGTACGCCGGAGGCCGGCCACCCGCGGGTGACCGGCCTCCGAAGGTCGTGCGTCAGGCCGTGAACCGCGGGAAGGCGGAGCGACCGGCGTAGCGCGCGGCGTCGTCCAGCTCCTCCTCGATGCGGAGCAGCTGGTTGTACTTGTTGATGCGCTCGCCGCGGGCGGGGGCACCGGTCTTGATCTGGCCGGCGTTCGTGGCCACCGACAGGTCGGCGATGGTGGTGTCCTCGGTCTCGCCGGAGCGGTGCGAGGTCATCGTCGTGAAGCCGCTGCGCTGGGCCAGCTCGACGGCGTCGAACGTCTCCGTCAGCGTGCCGATCTGGTTGAGCTTGACCAGCAGCGAGTTGGCGGCCTTGAGCTCGATGCCCTTGCGCAGGCGCTCGGGGTTGGTGACGAACAGGTCGTCGCCGACGATCTGGACCTTGTCGCCGATGGTGGCGACCAGGTGGGACCAGCCCTCCCACTCGTCCTCGGACAGCGGGTCCTCGATGGAGACCAGCGGGTAGTCCTTCACCAGCTGCTCGTAGTAGGCCGACATCTCCTCGTTCGTCAGGGCCTTGCCCTCGAACTGGTAGGCGCCGTCCTTGAAGAACTCCGTCGCGGCGACGTCGAGGGCGAGGCCCAGGTCGACGCCCGGCGTGAAGCCGGCCTTCTCGATGGCGATGAGGATGAGGTCGAGCGCCTCGCGGTTGCTGCCCAGGCTCGGGGCGAAGCCGCCCTCGTCGCCGAGACCCGTCGACAGGCCCTTGCTCTTCAGCACGGACTTCAGCGAGTGGTAGACCTCGACGCCGGTACGCAGCGCCTCGCGGTACGTGGCGGCACCGATGGGGGCGACCATGAACTCCTGGATGTCGACGTTGGAGTCGGCGTGCGACCCACCGTTGAGGATGTTCATCATCGGGACCGGCAGCACGTGCGCGTTCGGGCCGCCGAGGTAGCGGAACAGCGGCAGGTCGGCGGAGTCGGCGGCGGCCTTGGCGACGGCGAGCGAGACGCCGAGGATCGCGTTGGCGCCGAGCTTGCCCTTGTTGGGGGTGCCGTCGAGGTCGATCAGCGCACCGTCGATCAGGCGCTGCTCGGTGGCCTCGAAGCCGATGAGCTCGGGGGCGATCTCGTCGATGACCGCGCTGACGGCCTCCTCGACGCCCTTGCCCAGGTAACGGGCGGAGTCGCCGTCACGGCGCTCGACGGCCTCGAACGCGCCGGTCGACGCGCCCGAGGGCACTGCGGCGCGGGCGATGGTGCCGTCGTCGAGTGCGACCTCGACCTCGACTGTGGGGTTGCCGCGCGAGTCCAGGATCTCGCGGGCGCCGACGGCCTCGATGCTGGCCATGGGTGCTCCTTTGGAAGCGGGTGGGTTTACGACCTCACCCTAGTGACTTCCCCAGCCGGCCGTACCGGGCCCTTCGACCTGTGGACTACAGCGCCAGCATGATGTGCTCGACCTGGTCCTTCGCGTCCCCGAACAGCATCGACGTGTTCTCCCGGAAGAACAGCGGGTTCTGCACCCCTGCGTAGCCGGTGGCCATCGACCGCTTGAACACGATGACGCGGGCGGCCTTCCACACCTCGAGGACGGGCATGCCGGCGATCGGGGAGGACGGGTCGTCGAGCGCCGCCGGGTTGACGGTGTCGTTGGCGCCGATGACGAGGACGACGTCGGTGTCGGCCAGGTCGCCGTTGATCTCGTCCATCTCGAGCACGATGTCGTACGGCACCTTGGCCTCGGCGAGCAGCACGTTCATGTGCCCGGGGAGCCGGCCCGCGACCGGGTGGACCCCGAACCGCACGTCGATACCGCGGGCGCGGAGCTTGGCCACGAGCTCCGCGACGGGGTACTGGGCCTTGGCGACGGCCATGCCGTACCCGGGGGTGATGACCACACGGCGGGCGTCGGCGAGCAGCTCGGCGGCCTCGGGCGGCTTGATCTCGTGGTACTCGCCGAGCTCGGCGTCCGCCGCGACGACCGTCCCGCCCGCGGTGCCGTACCCGCCGAGGATGACGCTGACGAACGACCGGTTCATGGCCGTGCACATGAGGTAGCTGAGGATCGCACCGGACGAGCCGACGAGCGCGCCGGTGACGATGAGCAGGTCGTTGCTGAGCATGAAGCCCGCCGCGGCGGCCGCCCACCCGGAGTACGAGTTGAGCATCGAGACGACGACCGGCATGTCACCGCCGCCGATGGACGCCACCAGGTGCCAGCCGAGCGCGAGCGCGACGACGGTCATGAGCAGCAGGGGCCAGACGCTCCCGGTGCCGAGGAACCACGCCAGCAGCGCGCCGGACGCCACGACCATGCCCAGGTTGAGCCAGTTGCGACCGGGCAGCACCATCGGCGCGGAGCTGATCTTCGTGGACAGCTTGAGGTAGGCGACGATCGAGCCGGTGAACGTCACGGCGCCGATGAGCACCCCGAGGAACACCTCGACCAGGTGGGCGGGGTCCGACGGCTCGGTGAGGAACGAGTTGTACCCGACCAGCACCGCCGCGAGGCCGACGAACGAGTGCAGGATCGCGATCAGCTCGGGCATCTGCGTCATCTCGACGCGACGCGCCTGCCACGTGCCCACGGTCGAGCCGACGAGGAACACGACGAGGATCAGCGACCCGGTGACCTCGACGGGCCGCTCGGAGCCCTCCAGGGCGAGCGCGACGGTCGCGACGAGCGCGAGCGCCATGCCCACCATGCCCGCGACGTTCCCGCGGCGGGCGGTCTCCTGCTTCGAGAGTCCGGCGAGGCTGAGGATGAACAGGACGGCGGCGGCGAGATAGACAGCCTGGGCCACGGAGGTCAGCACGGGGTCAGGCGTCCTTCCGGAACATGCGGATCATGCGGTTCGCGACGAGGAATCCCCCGAAGACGTTGATGCTGGCGACCGAGGCGGCGATCACCGCGAGGACGGTGACGAGCCAGCTGTCGTCGCCGATCTGCAGGAGCGCGCCGACCAGGATGATCCCGGAGATCGCGTTGGTCTGGGCCATCAGGGGCGTGTGCAGAGAGTGGCTCACGTTGGAGATCACGTAGTAGCCGACGATCACCGCGAGCACGAACACCGTGACGTGCCCGAGGAACACGGCAGGCGCGAAGGAGATCCCGAACAGCACGAGGACGGCCAGCAGGGCGAGGACCACCGACCTCCGCTGACGCCGACGCACCTTGTCCGCGGCGGCGGCCGCGGTCGCTGCCGCGCGCTCTTCGGAGGTCGGACCGGCGGGCGCCGCGGGCGCGGCCGACACCTGCACCGGCGGCGGCGGCCACAGGACCTCGCCGTCGTGCGTGACCACCATCCCGCGCTGCACGGGGTCGTCGAGGTCGAGCACCAGCTGCCCGTCCTTGCCCGGGGTGAGCAGCTGGAGCAGGTGCACGATGTTGGTGCCGAACAGCTGGGACGTGTGCTGCGGCATCCGGCTGGTCAGGTCGGTGTACCCGACGACGGTCACGCCGTTCTCGGTCACCACCGCGGTACCCGGCACGGTGAGCTCGCAGTTGCCGCCGCCCGAGGCCGCGAGGTCGATGATCACGCTGCCGCGACGCATCCCGGCGACCATCTCCGCGGTGATGGTGGTGGGCGCGTGCCCCCGCACCAGCGCGGTCGTGATGACGATGTCCGCGTCCGCCGTCTCGGCGGTGTACATCTGCTGCGTCAGCAGCTCCTGCTCCTGCGTGAGCGCGCTGGCGTACCCGTCCGCGCTGACCGCCTGTTGTGCGGCTTCGGCCTGCACGAACGTCGCACCCATGGACTCGATCTGCTCGCCGACCTCGGGCCGGACGTCGAACGCGCGCACGCGGGCGCCCATGCTGCCCGCCGCCCCGATCGCGGCGAGCCCGGCCACCCCGGCGCCGATGACGAACACGCGGGCCGGCGGTGTCTTGCCTGCGGCGGTGACCTGCCCGGTGAACATGCCGCCGTAGACCTCGGCGGCCTCGACCACCGCGCGGTAGCCGGCCACGTTCGACATGGTGCTCAGCACGTCGAGGGCCTGCGCCCGGGAGATGCGCGGCACCGCGTCGAGGGCGAGCGCGGTCACGCCGCGCGCGTGCAGGTCGTCGACGAGCACCGGGCTGGATGCGGGCGAGAGCATCGCGACGAGCGTGGTGCCGGGACGCAGCGAGGCGACCTCGGCGTCCGTCGGCGGGTTGACCTTGGCGACGACGTCGCTCAGCCAGGCGTCGGCCGCGTTCCCGACCGCGGCGCCCGCCGCCTCGTACGCCTCGTCGCTGAACGTCGCGGAGGCACCCGCGCCGCGCTCGACGACCACCTCGTAGCCGAGGCCGACCAGCTGGCCGACCGTCTTCGGGGTCGCGGCGACGAGCCGTTCGCCGATCCGGCTCTCGGTCGGGATGCCGATGCGCATCGCTGCGTTCCTCCGTCGTCCAGTGGTTCGTGTCGCGCTCATCATGGCGGGCACGGGCAGGCTACGGGTTCGAACCGACCTGCGGCAAGCGCTTTCCTTCCGTCCTTCGGACGAACCGTCGAACGTCTCAGGAGCCGGCGGCGGCCTCGTCGGCCCGCAGTCCCTGCTCCCACGCGGCCGCCGTCCGACGCAGTGCACCCTCGGCGTCGACCCCGGCGGCGTCGGCCTCCAGGACCAGCGCGAGCAGCCGTTCCCCCAGGCCGTCCCCCGTCGGCACCTGCGTCGCCAGTCCGGCTCGTCCCGCCCGTCCGGCGATCTTCTGCGCCCGCGCGAGCGCACCCAGCGCGAGCGGCACACCGTCGAGCGCCGAGCCACGCTGCTTCTCCGCGTTCTTCAGGCGGTCCCACTGCACGTGCACGTCCCCCGCGGCCTCCGCAGGGCCAGGGTCCTCGAACACGTGCGGATGCCTGCGCACGAGCTTCGCGACGAGGTCGTCCGCCACGTCGTCCACGTCGAACGGGTCGCTCGGGTGCTCGGTGGCGATGCGCGCGTGGAACACCACCTGCAGCAGCAGGTCCCCCAGCTCCTCACGCAGCCCGGAGCGGTCCCCCGTCTCGATGGCCTCCGCCAGCTCGTGGGCCTCCTCGAGCGCGTACGGCACCAGCGACTCGTGCGTCTGCTGGGCGTCCCACGGGCAGCCGCCCGGCGAGCGCAGCCGGTCCATCACGCTCACCAGCGCGCGCAGGGAGTCCGGCTGCGACGACGTCACTTCGCGGTCGGTGACGGCGTCGGCTCCGGCGTCGGCTCGGTGCTGCCGTCGTCGGCGGTCGAGCCAGCCTTCGGGACGACGATCCACGAGGCCGGCACGGGCGCGCCGATCTGGTTGCCGTCCTCCAGCGAGCCGAACCGTGGGTTGACCTCGATGTCGAGGGCACGCAGCCGGGTGTCGATCTCGTCGCCGATCGCATCGGCCTCGGGGAGGTCCTGGAGGTTGCTGTAGGCGATCGAGTACCGCGCGACCGCGAGCGACGGCTCGGTGAACGTCGCGGTGGCGTCGGCGACCTTCTGCTGCACCACCTGGTCCAGCAGGGCCTGGGCGTCCTCGTCGGAGACCCCGACACCCTTCTCCTCGGCCAGCGCGACCACCGTGGGCTCCTGCACCAGGACGGCCAGCACGTTGGTGGTCGTCACGCCTTGGAACCACGGCTCGAGCTCGGTCAGGGCGGCCTGCACGTCCGACGTGGTGACCGCGGTGCCGTCGACCACGGCCGCCGCGCCGGGCTCGCCGGTGCACCCCGCCAGACCGGCCGTCGTCACCAGTGCGACCAGCACACCCGCTGCTCGCGCCCTCGCACGCCACTGCACCGCCACCGCCGGACCTCCCGCGTCGTCGCTCGTCGATCGGGGTCATCGTAGGGCCCCGACCAGTGAATCCCTGCTACCGGCCGGTGCCGACGGACGCGGCCGCGGAGACGTCCCCGCGCACCACCGCGTCGATGAACTGCCGGGCCCAGAGCATGACCTCGCGGCCCTGCACGGGCCTGCCGCCCAGCCGCGCCGTCATCGGCCACGGCACCAGGACGGTCCGGGTCGTCGGCTTGAGCACAGCGCCTGGGTACAGCCGCTTGAGCCGCAGCTGCGCCGACTCCGGCAGGTCGACGGGCGCGAAGCGGACGAACTTGCCCTGCGCGGTGACGTCGGACAGCCCGCTGTTGCGCACGTGCTGGCGGAACTCGGCCACCTCGAACAGGTTGTCGACGGCCGACGGCACCGCGCCGTAGCGGTCGACGAGCTCCGCGCGGACCTCGCCCAGGGCCGCCGAGTCCGCCGACGCCGCGATCTTGCGGTACGCCTCGAGCCGCAGGCGCTCGTGCGCGATGTAGTCGTGCGGGATGTGCGCGTCGACGGGCAGCTCGATCGTGACGTCGGGCAGCTCCTCCTCGACGTCGCCGCGGAAGTTCGCCACGGCCTCGCCGACCATGCGGATGTACAGGTCGAAGCCGACGCCCTCGATGTGCCCGGACTGCTCCCCGCCCAGCAGGTTGCCGGCGCCGCGGATCTCCAGGTCCTTCATCGCGACCGCCATGCCGGCCCCGAGGTCGGTGTTCGCCGCGATGGTCTGCAGCCGGTCGTGCGCGGTCTCCGTGAGCGGCTTCTCCGGCGGGTACAGGAAGTAGGAGTACGCCCGCTCCCGCCCGCGGCCGACGCGCCCGCGCAGCTGGTGCAGCTGCGAGAGGCCCAGCAGGTCCGCGCGCTCGAGGATGAGCGTGTTCGCGTTGGAGATGTCCAGGCCGGTCTCGACGATCGTCGTGCAGACCAGCACGTCGAACCGCTTCTCCCAGAAGTCGACGATGACCTGCTCGAGCTGGTGCTCGTTCATCTTCCCGTGCGCCACCGCGACGCGGGCCTCCGGGACCAGCTCCATCAGGCGCGACGCGGTCCGCTCGATCGAGTCGACCTTGTTGTGGACGTAGAAGACCTGCCCCTCGCGCAGCAGCTCCCGCCGGATGGCCGCGCTGATCTGCTTCTCGTCGTACGCGCCGACGAACGTCAGGACCGGGTGGCGCTCCTCGGGCGGGGTGGCCAGCGTCGACATCTCCCGGATGCCCGTGACCGCCATCTCCAGCGTGCGCGGGATCGGGGTCGCGCTCATCGCGAGCACGTCGACGTTGGTGCGCAGCGCCTTGAGCGTCTCCTTGTGCTCGACGCCGAACCGCTGCTCCTCGTCGATCACCACGAGGCCGAGGTCCTTGAACCGCACCTCGCCCGTGATGAGCCGGTGCGTGCCGATGACGACGTCGACCGTGCCGTCGGACAGCCCGGCGACGACCTCCTTCGACTCCTTGGGCGACTGGAACCGGCTCAGCGCCTTCACCGTCACCGGGAACGCGCTGTACCGCTCGCTGAAGGTGTCGAGGTGCTGCTGCACCAGGAGCGTCGTCGGCACCAGGATCGCCACCTGCTTGCCGTCCTGCACCGCCTTGAACGCGGCGCGCACCGCGATCTCCGTCTTGCCGTAGCCGACGTCCCCGCAGACCAGGCGGTCCATCGGGATCGGCTTCTCCATGTCGGCCTTGACCTCGTCGATCGTGGCCGCCTGGTCCGGCGTCTCGACGTACGCGAACGCGTCCTCGAGCTCGCGCTGCCACGGGGTGTCCGGCCCGAACGCGTGCCCTGCGGTCGCCATGCGCGCCGAGTAGAGCCGGATGAGCTCCGCGGCGATCTCCTTGACGGCCTTCTTGGCGCGGCCCTTGGTCTTGGCCCAGTCGCCGCCGCCCATCTTGGACAGGCTCGGTGCCTCGCCCCCCACGTACTTGGTGACCTGGTCCAGCTGGTCGCTGGGTACGAAGAGCCGGTCCCCCGGCTGGCCCCGCTTGCTCGACGCGTACTCGATCACCAGGTACTCGCGCGTCGCCGCCGTGGCGCCCGTGCCGATGGTCCGCTGCACCAGCTCCACGAACCGCCCGACGCCGTGCTGCTCGTGCACCACGTAGTCGTGCGGGCGCAGCTGGAGCGGGTCGACGACGTTGCGGCGCCGGCTCGGCATCTTGCGCATGTCCCGGGTCGACGTCCCCGCGCGGCCGGTGAGGTCCGACTCGGAGAACACCGCGAGGTGCAGCGGCTCGGCGACGAAGCCGGGGCCCACGGGGGCGGGCACGACGAGGACGACACCGCCCTCGGGCTCCTCGGCGATCGTCCCCACCAGCCGTGCCGGGACCTCGGCGGCCTTGAGCTGCTCGACCATGCGCTGCGCCGGACCGTGCCCCTCGGTGGCGAGCACCAGCCGCCAGCCCGCCTGCTGCAGGACGCGCACGTCGGCGACCGCGCGGGCGACCTCGCCGCGGTAGCGCTCGACGTCCCGCGCCGCGATCACGAGGGTGTCCGCCGTGGCGGCCAGGTCGTCGGCCATGCGGTTCTCGTGCGGTGCCAGGTTCCGTGCCGCGGTGTGGCCGGTGCCTGTCGCGCCCTCGTAGAAGTCGTCCGGCTTTGCTGCCTCCGTGGCGTCGACGTCCAGGGAGAACGGCGACAGCGTCCACCAGCCCAGTCCGCGCACGGCCGCGAGCGCGCGGATCTCCGCGAACGACGCGAAGCTGGCCGCGGACAGGTCCAGGGGCGTCGCCGCACCGGCCGCCGCGGACGTCCACGCGGCCTCGAGGAACTCCTGCGTGGTGGCCACCAGGTCGTGCGCGCGGCGGCGCACCCGCTCGGGGTCCACCAGCACCAGCAGGCTGTCGTCCGCCACCAGGTCGAGCACCGGGACCATCGACTCGACCAGCGCGGGCGCCAGCGACTCCATGCCCTCGACCGCGATGCCGGCCGCCAGCTTGTCCAGCATGTCGACCGCTCCCGGCAGCTGCGGGACCAGCTCGGCGGCACGCGCACGGACCGCGTCGGTGAGCAGGATCTCCCGGCACGGCGGCGCCCAGACGCCGTGGTCGGCCACCTCGAGGCTGCGCTGGTCCGCGATGGAGAACCAGCGGATCTCCTCGACGTCCTCACCCCACAGCTCGACGCGCAGCGGGTGGTCCTCGGTGGGCGGGAACACGTCGATGATCCCGCCGCGCACCGCGAACTCGCCGCGCTTCTCCACCATGTCGACGCGCGTGTACGCCGCGGCGACGAGCCTCTCCGCGAGGTCCGCCAGGTCCACCCGGTCGCCCGTGCTGATCGCGACGGGCACCAGCTCCCCGAGCCCCTCGACCACCGGCTGCAGGAGCGCCCGCACCGGCATGACGAGCACGCGGACCGGACCGGCGTGGCCCTCGGTCTCCGGGTGCGCGAGGCGTCGGAACACCGCGAGGCGCCGGGCCACGGTGTCGCTGCGCGGCGACAGCCGCTCGTGCGGCAGCGTCTCCCACGACGGCAGCACCGCGACGTCGTCGGCCGGCACGTAGCAGCGGAGCGCGGCGGCCAGCTCGTCGGCGTCCCGGCCCGTGGCCGTCACGACGACGAGCGGGCGACCCGACGCGAGCGCGGCGAGCAGCGGCGGGCGCACCCCCGCAGGGCCGACGACATCGAGCTCACCGCGCGCGCGGACGGATTCCACCGCAGCGGCGGCGGCCGGGTCGGAGAGCAGGGCGGGCAGGAGGCCGGTGAGGTCCATGGTTCCTTCGCATGGTCGGGGCCCGCGCACGACGGCGCAGCACGACAGCCCCGGATCCATCGGACCCGGGGTGCGCAGCCAGTCTACGAGCCGCCGCCGACACGTGACCGCTAGCCTGCGCGCAGGTGGATGCCGAGAATCAGGAGATGCCGTGCACGTGGTGGTGGTCGGGGCCGGGATCGTCGGCCTTGCGGTGGCAGCACGCCTGACCGGCGACGGGCACCGCGTGACGGTGGTCGAGAAGGAGCAGGCCGTCGCCGTGCACCAGACGGGCCGGAACTCGGGCGTGATCCACTCGGGCCTCTACTACACGCCGGGCAGCCTGAAGGCGCGCATGTCGGTCGCCGGTCAGCGGAGCATGACGGAGTACGCCCGCGCGCACGGCGTCGACGTCGAGATCATCGGCAAGCTCGTCGTCGCGACGACTCCCGACCAGGTGGCCGGGCTGCACCGGCTCGCCGAGCGCGCACGCGCCAACGGTGTCCCGGCGCAGCTCGTCGGCCGGTCCGGCGCCCGCGAGCGCGAGCCGCACGTGGCCTGCGTCGACGCGCTGTGGGTGGAGAGCACCGGGATCGTCGACTACACCGGCGTCTGCCGTGCGCTGGCCGCCCAGGTGTCGGCGGGCGAGGGCGCGGTCCGGTTCGGGACCCGCGTCGTCGCCGCCACCGAGACGGCCGACGGCGTGCACCTGGAGCTCGAGCACCTCGGCACCACGACCGAGCTGCGGGCGGACGCCGTGGTGGCCTGCGCGGGTCTCCATGCCGACCGCGTCGCGCGTGCCTGCGGCCTCGACCCGGGCGCGCGCATCGTGCCGTTCCGCGGCGAGTACTTCGAGCTGTCCGCGACCGCCGCCGAGCTGGTCAACGGCCTCGTCTACCCCGTCCCCGACCCGCGGTTCCCGTTCCTGGGCGTGCACCTGACCCGCATGGTCGGCGGCGGGGTGCACGCGGGGCCCAACGCTGTGCTCGCCCTGGCGCGCGAGGGGTACACCTGGCGCGACGTCGACCTGCGCGACACGGTCGACGCCCTGACCTGGCCGGGCCTGTGGCGGATGGGCGTCCGGAACGCGGTGCCCGGCGCCCGCGAGGTGGGCAGGTCGCTGTCCCGGCGCGCGTTCGCGCACAGCCTGGCCGCCCTGGTCCCCGCGATCGTCCCGGACGACCTCGTGCCCTCGCCCGCCGGGGTGCGTGCGCAGGCGGTCGCGCGTGACGGCCGGCTCGTCGACGACTTCCTGCTGCAGCGCACCGCCCGCCAGGTCCATGTGCTCAACGCGCCGTCACCGGCGGCGACGTGCGCCCTGGAGATCGCGGGCCACGTGGTCGGCCAGCTCGCTCTGTCCTGAGGCCGCCCTGGACCGAACGTGTGACGGCACCCTTCTGACCCGGGTGAAAAGGGGTCCGCGCGGGCCGGACGGGCTCGTCGCGTCGGTACCGTGGGCACGTTCCACATGTCCGCTTTCTGGCGCTTTGGTCGGTCGTCGATCCGCTGGACCCCACCCCTGCCGAGGTCGCCGATGTCCACCCCGCACAGCCCGTCCCGGGCCCCCGCCGCAGCCGCCCCGCGCGGTCGTGCCGTGGTGCTCGCGGCCGCGCTCGTGCTCGGGCTCGGCGCGACCGCCGGGTGCACCTCGCACGGGACGACGCCGGACGCCGCTGCCTCGTCGTCGGCCTCGTCGTCGGCTTCCGCCCGCGACCGCGCCGGATCAGCCACCGACCGCCCGTCCGGCGGTGCCGCGACTCCCGACCCGGCGGCCACCGGCTCGTCGGAGGGCAGCAGCTCAGAGCGCAGCAGTGCGGAGGTGCTCGCGAGCGAGATCCTGCCGTCGCAGGCCCCTGGGCCGTCCGGGCTGCCCGTCCCGGCAGCACCCGGTCCGTCGCTGACGGGTCCGCTGCCCGCGACCGGCAACGCGAACGGTGCCGTGGTGAAGGGCTTCCCGACGACGGTCGTGCCCATCCCGGAGGGCCTCACCGTCGTGTCCAGCTCGGTGTCCGCATCGGGCGACCGGCTGCAGGTCGGCCTCCAGGCGAGCAGCGACGCCGCCCCCGCAGACGTCCAGGCCGCCTATGTCGCCGCCCTGAGCGCCGCGGGCTTCGCCGTCGGTGACTCCCCCGCCCTGCCGGGCACCACCGCCACGTCCTTCACCCGTGGGCCCGACGGGCTGGTGCTGACGGTGACCGCCCGCACCGGCGGTGGCACCGAGCTGTCCGTCGCCGGCACGCTGACGACGGCCGGGTGACCGGCGGTGTACCTGTCCCTGCGCGACCGCCCCGCCCGCAGCGAAGCCGCCTCGCCGGAGGAGGCGCGCGCCGTCCGGGCTGCCAAGCGCGGTCGCGTCTCGTCGGTCGTCATCACCCTCGGCGTCGTCAGCCTGCTGACCGACATCTCCTCGGAGTCCGTCGCCGCCGTCCTGCCGCTCTACCTGACCACTGCTCTCGGCCTCTCGACGCTCGCCTACGGGTTCGTCGACGGACTCATGCAGGGCGCCAGCGCCCTCGTCCGGATCGCCGGCGGTTGGGCAGCGGACAAGGGTGACCACCCGAAGTGGGTGGCCGTCGTCGGCTACGGCCTCTCCGCGATCACCCGCGGGGTCCTGCTCGTCGCCAGCAGCTTCGGTGCGGTCGTCGCGATCGTCGCGGTCGACCGCATCGGCAAGGGCATCCGCACGGCGCCGCGCGATGCGATGATCACGGCGTCGTCCGACCCGCGCACGCTCGGCCGGTCGTTCGGGGTGCACCGCACGCTCGACACCATCGGCGCCGCCCTCGGGCCGCTCCTCGCGTTCGTGGTGCTGTGGGCCATCCCCGACGGCTACCAGACGGTGTTCGTCATCTCGTTCGGCTGCGCCGTCATCGGGCTCGCCGCGCTCGTCCTGCTGGTGCCCGACCTGCGCCCACGCCGGGCTGCCTGGCTCACCCAGCACCGCTCGCGCGAGGCCCGCAAGCTGCCCAAGTGCAAGGGCTGCAGCTGCGACATCCCCGGGCTCGAGCCCGCGGGCCGCCCGTTCAGCTGGACGTTCCTCACGGAGCCGGGCCTGCGCCGCATCTTCGTGATGGCCGGCGTCCTCGCCCTGCTCACCGTCGGCGACGGCTTCATCTACCTCTCCCTGCAGTCGCGCGACGGCTTCGCGACCCAGTGGTTCCCGCTCCTGTACGTCGGGACGAACGTCGCCTACATGGCCCTCGCGATCCCCGTGGGCCGGCTGGCGGACCGGGTCGGGCGGGCGCGGGTCTTCGTCTGGGGCCACGCCGCGCTCGTGGCCGCCTACGTATGCGCCGGCGTCGCGACCGGGTCCGCCGCGACCACCGTCGCGGCCCTCCTCCTGCTCGGGCTGTTCTACGCCGCGACGGACGGCGTGCTCGCCGCACTCGTCGGTCGGCGGGCCGCCCCGAACGTCCGGGCGTCGGCCATCGGCACCGCACAGACCGTGGTCGCCGTGGCGCGCATGGCGTCGTCCGCCCTCTTCGGCCTCCTCTGGTACACCGTCGGCCGCGGGCCCGCGATCCTGACGGTGGCGGTCCTCCTCGCGTGCGCCGTCCCGGTCGCGTGGTACGTCGTGCGCGGGCTCGACGCCCCGGTCCCCGAGCCCGTCGACGCCGCGGCGGACCGGTGAGACGAGTGAGGTCCCGGGTCGCGATCCTCGTCGCCGTCACGGTCGTCGCCGTCGTCGGGATGGGTGGCTACGCCGTCGCGGCCTGGCGATCGAACCGTGCGGCCGTCGAGTCCGCACCGCCCGTCGCGTCGACCGCCCTGGACGCCGTGCTCGCCGGCCCGCACCTCGTGTTCCGCTCGACCCTGCCGGGCAACGAGTACGGCCTGGTCGCCGCGGTGCCGCTCGACGACCCGGACGGCCCGCGCGCGTTCACGGACGTCGCCTGCGACCGTGTCGACGTCGCCGGCCCGCTCGCCTCCTGCCTGCGCACGCTCGCCGGCATCGCCACCCGGTGGGAGGCCGAGCTGCTGGACACCGACTGGCAGCCCGTCGAGACGTGGGGCCTGCCCGGGATCCCCAGCCGCACCCGGCTGTCCGACGACGGCACCCTCGTCGCGACGACCTCGTTCGTCACCGGCCACACCTACGCGACGGTCGGTTTCTCGACGCTCACCGAGATCCACCGCGCCGACGGCACCTCGCTGGGCAACGTCGAGGACTTCGCCCTGACCGTCGACGGTGCCCCGTTCACGGCCGCGGACCGCAACATCTGGGGCGTGACGTTCGTCGACGACGACACCTTCTACGCGACCGCCGCCTCGCAGTCCGCGGGGACGACGTGGCTGGTCGAGGGCTCGGTCGAGGACCGGACCCTGACATCGGTGCGGGACGGCGCCGAGTGCCCGTCCGTCTCGCCGGACCGCACGGAGGTCGCCTACAAGAAGGTGGTGGACACGGTGGCGGGGCAGCCCGTCTGGGCCCTGGCCGTGCTCGACCTCGCCACGGGGACCGAGAGCCTGCTGCCCGCCACCCGGGGCGTCGACGACCAGGCCGAGTGGCTCGACGACGACACGCTCCTGTACGGCCTGTCCCGAGCCGACCAGCCGGGGACCACCGATGTGTGGACGGTGGACGCGTCGCCCGACGCCACGCCGACCATCCTCATCCCGGGTGCATGGTCGCCGGCGGTGGTGAGGTGATCGCGGCGACGGGCGACGTCCGCGCGCTGGTGTACGCGCCGTACTCGTTCAGCGGCCGCGGACCGGCCGAGAGCTGTGCGCAGATCGCCGGCGGGATGGTGGCCACCGGTCTCCGGACCGAGGTCTTCGCGGGCCGCGCCAGAACTCCCCTGCCGGAGGGAGTCACGGTCCGCGCCCCGTTCCCGGCGGTGACCAGCAGACTCCCGTGGCGCCGGGTCGAGCGACCCGCGCTGCGCATGCTGGACCGACAGTTCCTCCGGGCCGTCGCGACAGCGGACCCGCGCTCGACGGTCGCGCACTTCTGGCCCGGAACTCCGGGCGCCGCCGTCGAGGCTGCCCGCGAGCGCGGCATCGTGACGGTGCGCGAGATGATCAACTCCGCCTGCGCGACGGCCGGCCCCCTCCTGGATGCGGCCTACGCCCGGCTGGGGATGCCACCGGCGCACGCGGTGACGAAGGACGTGATCGACGGCGAGACGGCCGAGCTCCGGCACTACGACTACTACTTCGCGTCGAATCCCGAGGTGGAGCGGTCTCTCCTCGCGCTCGACATCCGACCCGAGCAGATCCTGCCGACCTCGTTCGGCTGGCGGCCGGAGCGCTTCGACCTGGACGCCACCGTGGAGCGGCCCTCCGGGTTCCAGGCCGTCTTCGTCGGCCGGATCGGTGTGCGCAAGGGCGTCCCCGAGCTCCTGGAGGCCTGGGCGTCCCTCGACGTCGACGGCGAGCTGGTCCTCGTGGGCGCGGTCGACGACGAGATCCGGGAGCTGGTCGACGCGCACACCCGGTCGGGCCGCGTCCGCCTGGCGGGCTACGTGGAGAACCCGGCGGCGCTGTACGCCGGATCGGACGTCTTCGTCTTCCCCACCTGGGAGGAGGGCGGTCCGCAGGTGACCTACGAGGCCGCTGCCTGCGGCCTCCCGGTCGTCACGACGCCGATGGGAGCCGCTCGGCTCGTCGAGGACGGGCGCACGGGCGTCGTCGTCGAGCCCGGCTCGGTCGCACAGCTCGCCTCGGCGATCCGGCTGCTGGCCGACGACGCCGAGATCCGACGGACCTACGCTGCAGCCGCGCAGGCCGCCGCCGCCCGGTTCACGTACGGCCGGGTCGGCGCCCAGCGCGCCGAGCTGCTCCGCGGGGCGCTGCACGCCCGTGCCGTCGGCTGACGCCCGCCTGCTGGTCGGCCGCAGGACGACGCCTGTCGACGTGCGCCGCGGCGGTCGCCGTCGTCCACCCGATCCCGTCAGCGTGCCCGTCCGGCGGCACGGCAGGACGCTTCCCGCGCGGGGGATGCCCGACCAGCCGTGTCCGCAACGTCCCGGGCGCCGCCCGACGTCCAGGGGCCCCGCTGGGCACGAGCGCGGGAACGGCACCCGACCACGGCTGCCGGGAGTGCGGCTCGAGGATCTGGATCGCGGCGAGCACGCCCACACCGACCAGGACCCAGATCATCACCAGAGCGCGGACCTTGCTGCCGTGGATGTAGATGATCGACGGCGCGGCAGGCACGACCGCCGTCGTGATCCGGTCGGACGGGGCGACGCCCTGCTGCAGGCCCGCCAGCTCGGTGTCGATGCTCTCGAGGAGCTGCGCCCGACGCGTTCGGACGACCTCGGCAGTCGGACCGCTCACCTGGACGTCGAGCACCTGTCGCGGGTAGACGCGCGACCACTGGCCCCCGTGGTCCGGAAGCTTGACCTGCGACCCGTCCACGATGCCCTGGCCGACGATCGTCGCCGCGGGGTCGGCCATCTGGTTCCACGTAGCGTTCCCGTTCACGCGCTTCGCGACAGCGCCGGCGGCGATGATCAGGTCGCTGGAGGTGGTGCGCAGGGCGTTGGGGTTGATCGCGCTGGTGGGCGCCAGGAACGTGACCTCCGCCTTCGACCAGTAGGCGCCCTCGGCGGAGACGGCGACGTAGCTGGCGAGCAGCCCGATGAGCACGGCACCGAGCAGCACGTACCACCGATGCACGAGTGCCAGGAGCGCGTCCCAGATCGTCATCGCCCGTCACCTCCTCGCACCTCGTCGAGTCTGGCACGGTGACCAGGGCCGACAGCCCGGCAACCGGATGAAGATATCGTGACGAATCGGACATGATTCCGAGTGCTCGTGCCGTGGGCGCAGACCCCGGCGCTAACCTCGAAGGACCGCCGCCAGCGACGTTCGTGCGGGCGGTCGAACCCGACAGGAGCACCCATGGAGTTCACCGCCGTCCTCGCCGCACTCCTGCGGCGGTGGTACGTCGTGCTCGTGGGTCTCCTCTTGACCGCCGGTCTCGTGTACGTGGCGAACGACGCCGTCCCGCCGACCTACAGCGCGACCGGCAGCGTGCTCCTCCTCCCTCCCGGAGCCTCCGTCGCGGACGGCTCGAACCCCCTGCTCGCGCTGGGCGGGCTCGAGCAGCCGGCAGCGTTGGTCGTCGCCTACCTCGCGGGCGACGAGTCCCGCCAGGTGTTCGCCGAAGACTTCCCGAACACCACCTACGACATCGTGCTCGACCCGCTCTCCCGCGGCCCGCTGGTGCTGATCAAGGTGGAGGACCCGTCCGAGGACGACGTGATGGCGGCCCTCGGCGCCGTCCTCGACACCCTGCCCGACGCCCTGTCCATGCTCCAGGACCAGGTCGACGCGCCGGCGGACTCCCGCGTCACGTCGATGCCCCTCTCGGTCGACACGCGGCCCACCACCGAGCGCAGCGACTCGCTGCGTGCGCTCATCGCCGCAGCAGGCGTCGGGATGGTGCTGACCCTCGTCGGTGCGATCGCGTTCGACAGCCTGGCGGCGCGTCGTCGCGAGCACCGCCGAGCGACCGTGGCCGTGCCGGACGTCGAGGAGCAGGAGCCGACCGTGGTCGCGCCCGCGCAGGTCGACGAGCCCGCGGCCGTGGTCCCCGAGGCGGCCCCGGCGCCGGAGGCCGAGCCGGAGCCCGAGCCGGGGGCCGAGCCGGAGAACGTCGAGACGAACGAGGCGGACCCGGTGTCGTCCCCGACGGGCGCCTCGCACATCCAGCCCCAGGACTTCGCCCGCTCCGAGGAGCTGTACGGCTCGCAGTGGCCGCCGCAGGCGCTGGACGACCCCGCCCTCGACGACGAGTACCACATCATCCATCGTGGGTAGCTCGACGGTCACGACTGCCCGGTCGCGGGACACCCTCCGGACGACCGGCGTCCTCACGTGGCTGACCGTCTATCTCGTCCTGCTGTTCGGCATCCCGTCGCGGCTGGTGTTCCACCCGCTGGGCAGCGCGGGAGCCCCCTCGACCCTCTTCGGTCTCGCCAGCGCACTGGTGTGGTTCCTCGCGCAGCTCTGGCGCTCCGCGAGCGTGGCCGGGCCGCGACGACCGATCCGGATCGCGCTCACGTACTTCCTGGTCGCCGTCGGCATCAGCTACGTGGCCGCGATGACGCGGCCGATCGACGGGGATGAGATCAGCCCCGCCGATGTCGCCCTGCTCGTCGTCGTCTCGTGGTCGGGTGCGCTGCTGACCGCGCACGACGGCCTGACCAAGCTGCGCGACGTCGAGGTGCTGGTGCGCCGGTTCGCCTTCATCGGCGGCCTGATGGCCCTCGTCGGCCTCGCGCAGTACGTGACCAAGCAGCCTCTGGTCGACCGCATCGCGATCCCGGGCCTGACCGCGGTCAGCGACGTCAGTGCTGCGTTCCGCAACGGCCTGGTGCGCATCTCGGGGACGGCGACCAGCCCGATCGAGTTCGGGGCGCTCCTGTCGATCCTGCTGCCCCTCGCGCTGCACGGGGCGCTCCACCCCGCAGGGCGCGGGTTCCTTCGGCGCTGGTTCCCGGTCGGGACGATCTCCCTGGCCCTGGCGCTGTCCATGTCCCGCTCGGCGTACATCGGCCTCGCGGTCTGCATGCTCGTGCTCCTGTGGGGCTGGCCGCCGGCGCTGCGCTGGCGGGTGGGCGGGTCGTTCCTCGCCGTGGCCGTCGTGCTGGCCGCCGGTGTCCCCCGGTTGTTCAGCTCGGTCCGCGGCATGTTCAGCGGTGTGAAGGACGACCCGAGCATCACCTCCCGGACCGACAGCTACGCGGTCGCCTGGCAGTTCTTCATCGACGCTCCCTGGTTCGGACGTGGCCTGGGCACCTTCCTGCCCAAGTACCGGATCTTCGACAACAACTACCTCGGGCTGCTCGTCAGCTGCGGCATCGTCGGGACCGTCGCGTTCGTCGCGATCCCGATCACCGCGATCGTGGTCCTGGTGCGCCGCCGGCGCCGGTGGGCGGACCCGCAGTCGCGTGATCTCGCGCTCTCGCTCGTCGCGGGCATCCTGGCCGGGGCGGTCTCGCTCGCCTTCTTCGACGGGTTCGGCTTCCCGATGACGATGGGGACGCTGTTCCTGGCGCTCGGCATCGCGGGGGCGCTGATCCGCCTCCATCCGAGCGACCGAGATCCGGCGCCGCCTCCACCGGCGGTCGACGTCGAGCCGGCTCCCGGTCCGCAGCAGGCGAGCGTGCCGCCTGCCGCCGACGACGCCCGGCGGAGCCACCCCGTGCAGGCCTCGGGCGGGCCGGCCTGAGGCCTGCGCGGGCTCAGCGCGCGGGACCCCGGGACCGGACGAACGACTCGAGCCGTCCGGGCTCGTCGAGGTCCACGTAGGCCCGCCCCCACGGATCCTTGGTGTCCGGGGCGGGGTCGTCCGACGGAACCGTCGAACGGAAACGAAGCAGTCCGTCGAACACCCCGAGGTAGCGGCTCCGCTGCGGACGCCAGTCGAGCTCGGCCGTCGCGCGCTCACGCGCAGCCAACGAGAGTGCGACGCGCCGGTGCTCGTCGTCCAGGAGCTCCTCGACCGCGTCCGCAAAGGCGCCGATGTCCCCGGACGGGACGATGACGCCGGTATCGCCGGCCGAGAACCGGGTCTCCGTGAGGTCGAACGAGACGGCGGGCACGGCGTAGGCCATGTACTCCATGGTCTTGTTCATCGTGGAGGCGTCGTTCAGCGGCGTGTTCCGGTCCGGGCCGAGCCCGAGGCTCGCGGCGCTCAGGTAGTCACCGATCTCGCGGAGACCGACCCGGCCGGTGAACTCGACGACGTCGTCGAGCCCGAGTGCGATGCACTGCCGCCGCAGGTCCTCGAGGGTGTCCCCGAACCCGAGCAGCGCCGCGCGCACGTCCTGTCGTCCACGCACGCGGACCAGCTCGTCCATGACCTCCAGCACCACGTGCACGTCGTCCTGCGGGCCCATGATCCCCAGGTAGACGAGCAGGTGGCCGCCGCGCGCACGATCCGACTCGGGTACCAC
Source organism: Cellulomonas humilata (assembly GCF_030814415.1). Classification (GTDB taxonomy): domain Bacteria; phylum Actinomycetota; class Actinomycetes; order Actinomycetales; family Cellulomonadaceae; genus Cellulomonas; species Cellulomonas humilata_A. The sequence continues at coordinate 303,932 of NZ_JAUSVB010000001.1, forward strand.
CGGCCGCATCCGACGGGTGTCCGGGCCGCTGCGCACGACCTCCGTGTGCTCCCGGGGCACCCCACCGCGCTCGAGGGCGACTCGACGGTACGACTCGTTCGTCGAGATGACCCGGTCCGCCGCCCGGAACGTGCGCCGCTCGAGCCAGAGCAGCCCGCCGTACTGCGCACGTGCCCCGATCGACCGCGGTTCCCCGAACCGCGAGCGGAACAGCTCGGGGTTGAGGTCGTGATGGTCGAAGACGAACCGCACGCCGGCGACCCGCCACAGGAGTGCCAGCAGCCAGTAGGTGTCCGGCGGGTTGCACGCCTGGATGACGTCGAAACCGCGCTCGCGCCGCACGACCACGGACAGTGCCGCCGTCCGCAGCCACGAGTACGCGAACTCGACGACGAAGCCCAGGAGGCCGTTCGCCTCGGGGGCAGGGCGGTACTTGTAGATGCCGACCCCGTCGAGCACCTGCCGCGCGGGGTCGTCGGGACCCTTCGGGCAGATGACGCTGACCTGGTAGCCCGCGGCGGTCAGTGCCTGGGCCTCCAGCCACACCCGTCGGTCCAGCGGGACCGGCAGGTTCTGGACGATGATCAGGACGCGTGGCGGGCGCATCAGGCCGACGGGAGCTTGCCCTCGACGAACTCCGCGAGCGAGCCCAGCGTCTCGAAGATCTCGCCGGAGAACTCCTCATCGTCGATCGTGATCGCGAAGTGCGACTCGAGGTTGGTGACCACCTCGAGCACGCCGAGCGAGTCCAGCTCGGGCACCGCGCCGAACAGCGGGCTCGACGCCGTCAGCGTCGCGGCACGGTCCTCGATGCCCAGGGTGGTGACGACGATGCCCTTGACACCCTCGAGCGTTGCGTCGGTCATGAGGCTCCTTGGTGGTGGGTCAGACGAGGATCTCGACTGGTGCGGGATGGCCCAGGAAGGCCGTCGGGCTGGCCGTCAGGCCGTAGGCGCCGGCCTGGAAGACGACGACGAGGTCGCCGACGTCGGCTCGCGGGAGCTCGACGCGGTCGCCCAGCAGGTCCAGCGGGGTGCAGAGGCACCCGACGACCGTGGCCGTCTCCTCGGGCTCCGCCGTGATGCGCCCCGCGACCGCGAGCGGGTAGTTGCGGCGGATCACCTGGCCCAGGTTGCCGGACGCGGCGAGCTGGTGGTGCATCCCGCCGTCGACCACGAGGTAGGTGCTGCCGCGGGAGACCTTCCGGTCGACCACGCGCGTGACGTAGACACCGGCCTCGGCGACGAGGTAGCGGCCGAGCTCGATGACGAGGTCGGCGTCCGGGAGCGCCGGCGCCAGCTCGTCCTCGACCAGCCGGGTGAGGTTCGCGGCGACCGCGGCGATGTCGAGGGGCTGGTCCTGCGGGAAGTACGGGACGCCGAAGCCGCCGCCGAGGTTGACGTACCGGACGGGCTGTGGCGCGTCGGCGGCCAGGGCGAGCACCAGCTCGACGGTGCGCGTCTGCGCCTGCACGATCAGGTCCGCCGACAGGTTCTGCGACCCGGCGAAGACGTGGAACCCCAGCAGGTCGACGCCCGCCGCGTCCAGCTCGCGCAGGAGCTGCGGCACCTGCTCGGCGTCGACGCCGAACTGCTGGGGACCGCCGCCCATCCGCATCCCGGAACCGCGGACCGCGAAGTCCGGGTTGACGCGCACGGCGACGCACGGTCGCACCCCCAGCTCCTCGCCGGCGGCGACGACGCGGCGCGCCTCACCCTCCGACTCGATCTCGATCGTGACGCCGGAGGCGACCGCCTGCTCGAGCTCCGCGGTGGTCTTGCCAGGTCCGGCGAAGCTCACGCGAGACGCGGCCGTCCCGGTGTCCAGCGCGACCCGCATCTCGTAGGCGCTCGCGACGTCGAGGGAGTCGACCAGCGAGGCGAGCAGGTGGACGACGGCGGGCATGGGGTTGGCCTTGACCGCGTAGCCGAGGCTCAGCCGCTCGGGGAGCAGCGAGCGCAGCAGGGCGACCCGCTGGGTGATGAGGTGCCGGTCGTAGGCGAAGAACGGTGTGGAGCCGACCCGTCGCGCCAGCCGGTCGACGCCGATCCCTCCCACGGTCAGGACGCCGTCGACCTCGCCGAACGCGCTCACGGTGGTCGACGCGGTCACGACTCGTACTCCGCCCGGACGCGCCGTCTGTCGTACTTGCCGTTCGGCGACCGCGGGATCGTGTCCCGGACGACGATCTCGGCGGGCACCATGAACGTCGGCAGGGCGCTGCGCAGCGCGGCCAGGAGCGTGGCCGGTTCCAGCGTCACCCCGGTGGCCGGCGCCACGACCAGCACGATCCGCTGCCCGAGCCGGGAGTCCTCGGCCCCGAACGCCACGGCGTCGACGGCGAGCTCGGTGCGCAGCGCGGCCTCCTCGACCTCCGTGGGGCTGACGCGGTAGCCGGACGTCTTGATCATCTCGTCGGCACGACCGACGAAGTAGAGGAACCCCTCCTCGTCGGCCCGCACCGTGTCTCCCGACCACACCGCGAGCTCCGGCAGCCGGTGCCCGGTGGTGGGTCCCGGCACGGGACGGAACCGCTGCGCGGTGCGCTCGGGGTCGCCCCAGTAGCCCAGCGAGACCAGCGCGCCCCGGTGGACCAGCTCGCCCGGCTCCCCCGGGTCGCAGGGGGTGCCGTCGGGCCGGACCACGAGGATCTCCGCGTTCGGGATCGCCTTGCCGATCGAGTCCGGCCGGCGGTCGACCTCGGCGGGGTCCAGGTAGGTCGACCGGAACGCCTCCGTCAGCCCGTACATCAGGTACGGGCGGGCGTCGGGGAACACCGAGCGCAGCTTGTCGAGGACCGTCTTCGGCATCCGTCCCCCGGTGTTGGCGAAGTAGCGCAGTGACGCGCGCGCCTCGGGCGGCCAGTCCAGGTCCGCGATCTGGATCCACAGCGGTGGCACGCAGGTCAGCCCGGTCACCTTCCACCGCGCGCACGCCCGGGCCACGTCCGCCGCGACGAGGTAGTTGAGGAGGACGACGTGCGCCCCGGAGGCGAGGGCCGTGGTGACCTGCGACAGGCCGGCGTCGAAGCTGAGCGGCAGGACGGACAGGATCACGTCGTCCGCGGTGTTCTCGAGGTACTGGCTGACGCTCTGCGCACCGACCACCAGGTTGCGGTGGCTCAGGACCACACCCTTGGGCAGGCCTGTGCTGCCGGACGTGTAGAGGATGGCGGCGACGTCGAGGTCGACCCCCGGGGGAGGCGGTGCCACCGTCGCGTCGCGCATCAGGGTCGCCCACCCGTGCACCGCGACGCCGTCAGGGGCCGTCCCGGGCTCGTCGACGACGACGACGTGCTCGAGCGCGGCGCACTGTGCGAGCACCTCGGACAGGAGGTCGAGCCGCGCCGCCGACGTGACGAGGACGCGCGCGCCGGAGTCGGACAGGATGTGCGCGACCTGCTGGGGCTTGAGCAGCGGGTTCACCGGCACGAAGGCCCCGCCCGCCACGGAGGCACCCAGGAACGCCGTCACCGTCTCGGGGCGCTTCTCGAGGAACACCGCCACCCGGTCCTCGCGCGCCAGGCCGAGCCCGGCGAGCGCGGAGCCGCAGCGGTTCGCGGCTGCCCACAGATCCTCATAGCTCAGCGTCTCCGTCTTGAACGAGAGCGCAGGGGCGTCGCCGGCGACCCGGGCGCGCGCGGCGAGGAGTTCGTGCCAGACCGTGATCACCGCGTCAGCGTAACGACCGCTCCCGCCCCGATCTGGGACACATCGGGTGAACTCACCACGGTACGGAGGTGATCTCGCTGTAGAGGTCGTCGATGTCGGCGGCCTCGACGTCGGCGCCCTTGAAGAGCTTCGGCCGCCCCTGCACCGTCCTCGACCACGCGACCGGTCCGCCGACGATGCGGCGCTCGGCGAGCAGGACCGGCATGCCGCGGACCAGCAGGTGCGCGCCGAGGGACCGCACCCCGCGCGCGAAGAGGGCGGTGTCCCCGACGTGCACGAGAGCGCCGAACACGGGCAGGCGCTTGCGGCGGACGCGGCGGTACATCACGTAGCACGGTCGCCCGTCGACCAGGAGGACGACGTGCTGGACCGCCGCGGAGCCGACGTGGTCGCGAAAGAGCTCGGCATCACGCCCGGTCAGGAGATCGGCGATGCGCCGCTGGTCGGTGACGACGGTGACGCGTCGCTGCCAGGACGGGTAGCCGGGCCGGACGTCCGTCGTGGTGTCGAGCCGCTGGAACCCGAGGCGGAGGTCGATGGGGACCACCGAGCCGCTGGGAGACAGGTCGGTGAAGACGTCGGCCCCGCAGGACAGCAGGGCCCTGAGCAGCCTCAGCCCGTGCGCCCCGTACCCGTCGAGGACGCACCACGCCGCCAGGTTGCAGATCCGTCGCTCCCGACCGGCGACCACACGCTCGGAGAAGAAGGCGGCGTAGACGCCGACGAGCACCCCGTCGGCCCACAGGCCGAAGCCGTGGGTGGGTTCGGCCGTGCGCCAGGTGGGTGCGAGAGCGCGCGCCCAGGCATCGGCGGAGAGGCGGCTGTTCAGGTTCTCGTGGAGGAAACGAGCGATCTCCGGAAGGTTGCCGTCGTCGACCGGGCTGAGGCGGACAGGGGTCGTCACGGTCGTGCAGCCTGCCACGCCGTACCTGTCGTGTCATCGCCCGTCGGGGGGCGAGACCAACGGACCGGCGGAGTGAAGGTTGTCCGCAGATGCCCGGTTCCATCAGGCAACCGCTTCAAAATGTCTCAAATAATGAGACAAATCTCATAACGAGTTTTGTTGGACGTTCTTCCAGTTCAGCCCACGATCGGGGGAATCAGGCGATTGCTCCATGCGAGTGAAGGTTTGTCGGTAAGTTCACCCATGCCAGCATGAGGGCCGCTTCGTTATCCGACAGTGACAAAAACGGCGCCCCTCGCACGGAGACATGAGATATCGGTCCCAACAAGACCGTCATCTCGGGCGCCGCGATGGTAGGGAGACACACCTCGTGAACCGATCGAGCATGCACAGAGCGCCCTCGCGGCGTGCGCCTCTGGCGCGGGTGATCGCGACAGTCGCGGCAGCAGCGGTCGTGGGGGTCACCCTCAGCGTCGCCTCCTCGGGGGCCGGCCTGACGCCGGCCCAGGCGGCCGCAGCAGTCCCCGGCAAGGTCACCGTGTGGGGCGACGCCGCGCCCACCAACGGCAGCGTCGACAGCGACCGGGACAGCGTCGAGCTGGGCACCCCGTTCACGCCCGCCAAGGACGGCGTCGTCCTGGGTGTCCGGTTCTACAAGACGCCCGAGAACACCGGCACCCACGTCGGCAACCTCTGGGACGCCTCGGGCAAGCGCCTCGCGACGGTCACGTTCGCCGGCGAGACCTCCCGCGGCTGGCAGACCGCGTACTTCGACCAGCCCGTGAAGCTGAAGGCCGGCTCCGGCTACGTCGCCTCGTACCTCGCGCCAAAGGGCCGCTACCAGCAGACCCAGCAGTTCTGGGAGGGCTCGAAGACCGACCTCCTCGCGGTCCCGAAGGGCAAGTCGGGCGTCTACTCGTACGGGAAGTCCAGCTCGTTCCCGCAGCAGACCTGGAACCGCAGCCAGTACTGGGTCGACGCGGTGTTCGCGCCGTCGACGGACGCGGGCTCCACCCCCACGGCGACGCCCACGGCCACCCCGACGCCCACCAAGACGCCGGCACCGACCCCGACGGCCACCCCGACGCCGACGCCGACGGCCACCCCGACGCCGACGCCGACCGCGACGCCCACGCCGACCCCGACGGCCACGCCGAAGCCGACGCCCACGCCCACCCCGACACCGACGCCGACCGCGACGCCCACGCCGCCGCCGCCCGTCACGGGGGCCTACCCCGGCGCGTCGACCACCGGCGTCCCCGCCGGCGTCGCCCTGACGCCGTACACGGGCCCGTCACGCATCACCCAGCCGGGCACGGTCATCGACTCCAAGCTGATCACCACGCCGCTGGTCATCACGGCCGGCGCGAACGACGTGGTCATCCGCAACTCGATCGTCCGGGCCAACGGGTTCTGGCTCGTCCTGAACGACGAGGGCGCCAAGAACCTCCAGATCATCGACTCGGAGCTCGACGGCAACGGCAACACGAACAACGACGCCGCGGTCGCCGGACGGAACTACACGCTCACCCGCGTGAACATCCACAGCACGATCGACGGCCTCAAGATCGGTGACAACGTCACGGTGCAGGACTCGTACATCCACGACCTGCTGATGACGTCCGACTCGCACAACGACGGCATCCAGTCGCTCGGGTCCGACAACGTCAGGATCGTGCACAACACGATCCTGGTGGCGAAGGGCTCGACCTCCGCGATCATCCTGTCGACCGGGTCCGCCGACTCGATGAAGAACATCCTCATCGACAGCAACCTGATGGGCGGCGGCGCGTACACCGTGTACGGCGGCTACCAGGTCGGGACCGACGTCCTGTCCCGCGTGAACAACGTCATGATCTCGAACAACCACATCACGACGACGATCTTCCCGAACGGCGGTGCATACGGACCGTTCTCCTCGGTCAACGCCCCCGCCGTGACCCTCTCGGGGAACGTCTGGCATGACGGCCCCAAGGCCGGCCAGCGCGTCGGCTGATCCACCCGCGCAGCATCATCCGCACCGGACGTGATCCCGTAGTCTCGGGCTCGCGTCCGGTGCGGCTCTGTCTCCCCGCCTGACGGTCGGTACCGGCAGGACGAGGAGGAGCGGCCCGATGACCAGCGTGATCATCGCCGCGTACAACGAGGCGGCCGTCATCGGCCGCAACCTCGACAGGCTCCTGGCCGGCACCGCACCGGGTGAGCTCGAGGTCGTCGTCGTGGCCAACGGGTGCGTCGACGAGACCGTCGCCGTCGCGAGCGCCCGTGACGTCCGCGTGCTCGACCTGCCGGCACCGGGCAAGGCGGCCGCCCTCAACGCCGGCGACGCGGTCGCGACGAGCAACCCCCGGATCTACCTCGACGCCGACATCGCCACGACGGCCGCCACGGTCCGAGTCCTCGTCGACGCCCTGACGCAGCCCGGTGCCGAAGGTGCGCCGACCCCGCTCGTCGCCGTCCCGGACCGCCACCTCGTCCTGACCGGCCGACCGCTGGCCGTCCGCTGCTACTTCGCCATCCAGTCCCGGCTCCCGGCCGCCCGGAGGGGCCTCTACGGTCGGGGCATGATCGCCCTGTCCGCCGCGGGTCGCGCGCGCTTCGAGCAGTTCCCCGACGTGCTCGCGGACGACCTGTTCCTCGACTCCCTGTTCTCCGCGACCGAACGCGTGGTGCTCACCTCCGTCACGACCGAGGTCGAGACGCCGCGTCGGACCCGCGACCTCGTCGCGCGTCTGACCCGGGTGCGCCGCGGGAACGTCGCCCTGCGCAAGGGACGCGCAGGGGTGCGCGCGTCCAGCCGCACCAGCTGGCTGACCGACGTCGTCCTGCGCAGACCGTGGCTCGCGCCGGCGGGAGTCGTCTACGCCGTGCTCACCCTTGTCGCCGACCGCCGCGCGCGCCGCGGCGGTGATCAGTGGGAGCTCGACACGTCGTCGCGCCTGGCGGGAGGCACGGACTGATGGGCCGCGACGTGCGCAACATCTGCTTCCACGGCATCGGTGCACCAGGTCGCCCAATCGACGACGACGAGGCGCGGTACTGGATCACGGCCGACGAGTACCTGCGCATCCTCGACGAGATCGCGACGTGGCCCGCGACGGTGATCTCGTTCGACGACGGGAACGCCTCGGACGTCGAGCTCGGTCTGCCCGGGCTGCTCGAGCGTGGCCTGACGGGCACGTTCTTCGTCCTGGCGGGCCGACTCGACACGGCCGGCAGCGTGACGACGCAGCAGGTTGCCGAGCTCGGTGCGGCGGGGATGCGGGTCGGGTCGCACGGCATGGACCACGTCTCGTGGCGGTCGATGTCGCCCGACGTCCAGCGACGGGAGCTCGTCGAGGCCCGCGAGGTCATCGCCACGATCGCCGGGGACGTGACCGAGGCTGCGCTGCCGCGTGGTCAGTACGACCGCGAGACGTTGAGCGCGTTGCGCCGGCTGGGGTACACGGCCGTGCACACCTCCGACCGGCGCCTCGCGACAGCCGGGGCGTGGCTCCAGCCGCGGTTCAGCGTGACGCGCGACGACACACCCCAGACCCTGGTCCAGGCGGCACTGGTCCCTCCGCCGGTGCACCGGCGGGCGGCACTCGAGGCCAAGGGGCTGCTCAAGCGCTGGCGCTGACCGCCACGATGCTGTGCGGGCCTGGGGTCTGACGCAGGTAGCGCGGGCTCAGCAGTCCCCGCAGCGCGGCCCGGCTCGTCTGCTTGCCGAGCAGGGCCCGGCTGCCCTCACGGCCGACGAGCACCACCCAGAAGGCGGCCGTCGCGACACGGCCGTGCCGACGGCTGTACAGGCGCAACCGGTTGGCGACCAGCAGCCGCCAGAGCCCCGGGTTGCCCGACGAGCCGCCCTCCAGGTGCACGGCGTGCGCGGTCGGGACGAACCAGGTGGGATAGCCGGCGTCGCGGGCGCGCAGGGCGAAGTCGGTCTCCTCGGAGTACAGGAAGTACGACTCGTCCCACGGCCCGACGGCGTCCCAGCACGCGGCCGAGACGAGCTGCGTCGAGCCCTCGGCCCAGTCCGCGGGCGACTCGACCTCGTAGGCGCGGGGGTCGGTGATGACCTCACCCAGGTCCGCGATCGACCCGGCCCGTTCCGCCCCGAGGAGCGCGTCCGCGAGCGCACGGCGCAAGGTCGGCTCGCGGCGGCGTGACGAGATGAGGCGACCGCCGGCGTCGTCGAGCCTCGGCACCACGATCCCGGCTCCCGTGCGCCCGAGCGCGGCGACGAGCTCGGGGACGCAGCCGGGCCCCAGGCGGACGTCGGGGTTGAGCACGAGCACGGCTCCCCGGTCCGGCACCTGCGCGGCACCGAGGTTGATGCCGGCCGCGTAGCCCCCGTTGCGGGCGGACCGCACGACGACGGCGTCGGGGGCGAGCGACTCCACCACCTCGACGGTGCCGTCGCGCGAGCCGTTGTCCACCACGACGAGCGTCCACGCGAGGTCGGCGAGGCCGTCGGGCAACGAGGCGAGCAGCCCGGGCACGACGTCGGCGCTGTTGAACGTGACGACGACGACAGCCACCCGACCGGGCGCGCCACGCGGATCAGCAGGCACCGTGGTCATCCTCAGGATCGATCGGCTGGCGGGGGTGCGGGCATCGTCGCACGCGACCGGATCGAGCCGCATCACCCGTCCGCCGAGCAGGTCCCCGCAGGGTCGCCACCACCCGGGTGAACCTCTCGACCAGATGTCCAACCTGCCCCTTTCGTCCCCTATCGTCGACACGTCGAGAAGACGCAGCCACGCCCGAGAGAGGTCCCCATGACAGGCACGCAGCCGCGCCGCACACCGGTGTCGATCGTCTGCGTGTTCAACGACCTCGACGTCCGGACCACCTGCCTCGACGCGTCGATCCACGCCGGGACGCCGGACGCCCCGCAGACCGAGTACCTCCCCGTGGACAACCGCGACGGCGCGTTCGCCTCCGCCGGTGCCGCTCTCAACGACGGCGCCCGCCGTGCGCGGAACGACGTCGTCGTCTTCGTCCACCAGGACGTGTATCTGCACTCGCTCGTCGCACTGGAGGAAGCGGCCGCCGCGCTCCAGGACGACCCGGGTACGGGCCTGCTCGGTGCGGTCGGCATCACACCGTCCGGCTCGGTCGCCGGTGTGGTGCGCGACCGGGTCGTGATGATCGGCGAGCCCTCGTCGTCGGTCCCGGTCGACAGCGTCGACGAGGTCCTCTTCCTGATCGAACGCGATCGTGTGCTCGCCGAGCCGCTCAGCGAGCACCCCGACCTGGCGTGGCACGCCTACGCCGTCGAGTACGGCGCCCGCGTCCGCAGCGAGGGCCTGCACGTCGGGACACACGACGTGGTGCTCACGCACAACAGCATGACGGCGAACCTCGACCGGCTCGCCGAGGCCCACCAGCAGGTGGCGCGACTGTACCCCGGTCTGCTCCCTCTCCGGACCACGTGTGGCGTCGTGCGCGCCACGCCGGACCGGAGCCGGTGGCGGACGGCGTGGCGTCGTCGGCACGGGGTCGCCACCTGGCTCCGGGAGTCGCGGGCCGCCGCGCGTCTCGCCCGTGCCGACGGGCTCGGCATCCGGGACGTCGTGCTCGGTGACATCCGGCTGACCGTCGATGACGTCCTGGACGTCGTCGGAGCGGACCGGCTGGACGTCGTCAACCTCGCGCCGCACCGCGCCGACGCACAACCGTGGAGCCCGGCGTCCGTGACCCGCCGGGGCCGGGACGTCTCGGTGGTCGTCCAGACCGCCGCCGACCTCGCCGGGTCCCTGCGCGAACCGGGCGACGGTCGGGCGCTGCTCGTCGCGGACGTCGACGAGACTGCCCTGCGCACCCTCGCGCCGAGCCTGCGCGACGTGCCCCACCTCGTCGGCCTGGCGCAGGACACCGGTGGCTGGATCCTGGTGCTAAGCGGCTCGGTCGCCGACGACGTCCGCGCACCCTGGCCGACGCGCCGCAACGCCCCCTTCGGGCTGCGGCCCCGCCCTGCCACCGCCCCGGGGAGCTCCGCAGGTGCACCCGCGGAGCTCGCCCGGTAGCGGGGTCGTGTGATGTCGGTCGACGAGTCGTCTCCGCGTCGGGTCGGCGCCACCGCACGAGCGGCCGCGCGCGTCTCCGCCGGTGCGCTGGGAGTCACGGTCGGCCTGGTCGACCTTACGTCGCCCGGTCTGCGCTACGGGTACGTGCACCCGCTCACCCGTGCGGTCCTGCGGCGTCCGCTCGCCTCGTTGCCCGCGGTCCCCGGTGCGGCCTTCCACCCGCTCGCGACCGGTGCCACGGTGCGTGAGCCGGACCTGCGCTGCGGGCTCGTCGCGGACTCCCTCGACATCGGCGGGATCGGACGCGTCATCGAGATGCTGGCCGAGGGCCTGGCATCGGAAGGGATCGAGCCCGTCGTCGTCTGCCCGCAGGAGGGACAGCGCACCGCCCGGCTCCGTGAGCTCGGGATCGAGGTGGTGGTGGCCGCCGACGAGCAGTCGGCGATGCAGGCCCTGGTGTCGGCGCGGCTCGACGTCGTCCAGGTGCACAGCGCGCCGGACCACCTGGTCGCGGCGGCCGTCGGCACCGGCGCGCCACTGGTGCCTGTCCTGCACAACACGGAGATCCACTACTCGCCGGAGAAGTGGCGGAGCACCGCCGAGCTGTTCGACCGGGCCGACTCCGTGATCGCCGTCAGCGCGCTGGTCCGCCAGTTCCACGTCGAGCGTGTGCCCGCGAGCGCGGGCGAGAAGATCGTCGTCGTCGCCAACGGGGCCATGCCGCTGCCCGCCGCGACCGACCAGGTCCGGTCCGCCGCCCGCGCCGAGCTGGAACGCACGCTCGGCACGTCGCTGACCGGCGAGGTCGTGTTCGCGTGCCTGGCCCGGTACGACGCGCAGAAGAACATCGCCGGGACCGTCGCCTCGTTCCTGGCGGCGGGCAGGACCTCGCGCGCGCACCTGGTGGTGGCCGGCGACCCGTCGGACTGGCTGGAGTACCGCCGCGCGGACGCGATCCGGTGCAGCCACCCGGACGGCGACCGCGTGCACCTGCTCGGCACCTCGGACGCCGCGACCCTGCTGTGCGCTGCCGACGCGTTCGTCCTCAACTCGTTCTTCGAGGGATGGCCCCTGGCGGCGACGGAGGCGGTGTCCGCCGGGCTGCCCCTCGTCATCAGTGAGGCGGGTGGCGCAGCCGAGCTCGTGGCGCGCGCCGCCCCAGGGTCGACGCTGGTCAGCAACGCCAGCGGTGCGGCCGCCGAGGTGACCGACGGGCGTGCCGCGGCCGCCCGGCGCCGGGCGTCACGTCAGTCGAACGCGGCGGCGATCGCGGCTGCGGTGACTCACGTCGCGCAGACCGTCCGCGCGCAGGGTCGGTCCGGGCCGCCCGCCGACGACAGCTTCGCCACCATGGTCGCGGGGCATGCGGCCGTGGTCCGCGCCGCGGTCGCCCGACGCACCGACGCCATCCCGCACGGTCGGGTGGGCCGATGACGGCGGACCAGGGACAGGTCGCGACGCCCGCCCCCGAGGGCGACCCGCCCGGGAGCTCCGAGGAGCCGTCGACCGGCCTGGGCCGCGCGGCCGCGCACGGAGCAGCCTGGCTGACCGCGCAGAAGTGGATCGTCCGCCTCTCCGGCCTGGCGACGATCGCCGTCCTGGCCCGCATGGTCACGCCCGAGGAGTTCGGTGTGGTCGCTGTGGCCGCGGCCGTCATCCCCTTCGTCCTGCTGCTGTCCGACCTCGGTCTGTCCACGTACCTCGTGCAGGCCGACGACCCGGACGAGCGCATGCTGAGCACCGGGTTCTGGTTCTCCCTCGTGGCGGCCTTCGCGATCGGCGGGGTGCTGTTCGCGTGCGTGCCGCTGGTGGTGGACGTCCTTGACGCGCCCACCGCCGGCCCCGTCCTGCGCGTCCTGCTCGCCTCGGTGCCCCTCGTCGTGGTCGCAGCCGTGCCGACCGCGCTGCTGCGGCGGCGGATGGCGTTCCGCAGGCTCGCCATCCAGGGCACGGCCGCCGCCGCACTCGCCCAGGTGGTCGCCGTCGTGATCGCCCTGGCCGGCGGCGGCGTGTGGGCGCTCGTCGCGCAGGCGATCACGACGACGCTCGTCACCACGACCGCAGCCTGGATCGCCGCCGGCTGGCGGCCCACGCTGTCGTTCTCCCGGAGCGAGTTCGGCACGATGGCGCGGTTCGGCTACAAGGTCGTCGGCGTCGAGCTGGTCGCGGTCCTCCGGAACTGGGCGGAGACGGCGATCATCGCGGTCTCGCTGGGCACGGCCGCGCTCGGGTACCTGACCATCGCGCAGCGTCTGGTGCAGGTGGCCCAGGAGCTGGGCGGCTCCGCGGTCGCTCCGGTGTCCGTGGTCGTGCTGGCTCGGGTGCGCGACATGCCGGACCGCCTCCGGGCCGCGTACCGGCGTGCGTCCTCGCTGACCTACGGCGCCGTGACGCCGGTGCTCGTCTTCGTCGCGGTCGCCGCGCCCGTCGTCATCCCGCTCCTGTTCGGGAACCAGTGGGAGCAGAGCGTGCCCGTGACCCGCGGCCTCGCTGTGGCAGGCATCCTGACGATCGGCGCCTTGCTCGACCACGGTCTGTTCTACGCGCTCGGCCGCGCCGGCAAGTGGTTCGTGTACGCCACGATCACCGACGTCATCACGGTGGCGGCGACCGCGCTCGTGGTCTCCCAGGGCCTCACCGCCGTCGCCTGGGCGTTCGTCGGGGTCGCCGTGGCCGCGACCGCCGCGCGCTGGGTCCTGGTCTCCAAGGAGATCGGTACGACCGTCGGTGAGCTCGCCCGGTCGTTCGGGTCGGTGGCGGTGTGCGCGCTCGTCTCGGGTGGTGCCGGTCTGCTCGTCCTGGCGCTGGTGCCCGGCCCGCTGGTCCTGCGGGCCGCGCTCATCGGCGTCACGGTCCTGGCGACCCACCTGCTGCTCCTGCGCCTGGTGCTGAGGGACACCTACGCAGACGCCCTCGCGCTCGCGCCTCTGCCGGCGTCGGTGCGGGGCCGTCTGCAGCGGTTCTCCCGGATCGCGACCTCCTGAGCCGACATCGCGACCTCCTGAGCCGACCGAGCACACGACCCGGCCTCGTGAACTGGGCCGGTCAGCGGCCCCGGACGGTGCGAACGAGCTTGTCCGGGACACGGCGGGCCTCGACCGGGAGGTCGGACCACCACGAGCGGGCCGTGTACGACGTCAGCGCGGTCTCGTAGACGGCGACCAGCTTCTCCGCCATCGCGGTCAGGCCGAAGCGCTGCTCGGCGAACGTCCGGCTGAACTCACCGAGCCGTCGACGACGGTCCTCGTCGTCGACGAGCGTCAGCAGGTTCCGAGCCAGGAGCGCCTCCGGCTGGCTCACATGGTCCGGGCTCCAGTAGCTGCTGCGCGCCAGCAGCGCGGCGTTGTCAGGCTCGAGCACGGCGCTGAAGCCGCTCTCCCCCTGCACCACGAGCGGCTTGCCGTGCGCGAGCCCGCGGGCGGCCGACCCGCCCATGCCGAGGACGATGTCAGCGCGGGAGTACGCAGGCCGGGGGTCGGACATCGCCCCGAGGAACCGCACCGCCTCGCGGCCCAGGTCGGCGTTCGCCTTCTCGCCCAGGATGCGCAGCCGCGGCTCCGCGGCACCCGTCCCGACGATCTCCAGGACGAGGTCGTGGTCCGTCAGCTGCCGGACCGCACCGATCGCTGCCTCGACGGGGACCGACTTCATGTCCTCCTCGAGCCGGGACACGATGACGAGCGTCACGTGCTCGTTGGGGGGCGCGTCGGCGGGCCGGGGCCGGTCCCGGAGCATGTCGACCGGCGGGCTGATCAGCACGGTCGGCCCGGGGCGGTTCTCGCACTCCTCGAGCAGGTACTCCGTCCCGACGATCAGCGGGTGGTGCCGGTGGACGGAGTGATGGAGCTCCATCTCGTACATCGTCTGGACCCACGGGCGACGGGCGAACCGGCTGGGCCCCCAGTAGAAGGCGCGCGCGGCACCCCACGTCCCGTAGGCGTGCAGCAGGTCGGCGCCGACCTGGTCGGCCCGCTGCCGGAGCACGCGACTGTAGGCGAGCGCCGTCGGAGGCTCCCGGAACGGGGTGACACGGACGCCGCGCTCGGCGGCGACGTCGAGCAGGCTGGCGCCCGTGCCGGTGGGCTCCGGTCCGATCAGGTGCGACTCGAACCCGAGCGGCACCACGGCGGCGGCCAGGTCCACCGCGTTGATCTGCGTCCCCCCGAGCTCGAGGCTGTTGAGGTGGACGAGGACCACGCGGGGCCTGGCGGCCATCAGACCGCCCCGGCCAGCACGTCCACGACCCGCTCCTGCTGCGCCGCCGTCAGGTGCGGGAACATCGGCAGCGACAGGATCCGGCCGGCGGCGGTCTCGGCGACGGGGAACGCCCCCGCGCGCAGCGCGAGGTCGGCGTAGGCGCCCGTGAGGTGCACCGGCGTCGGGTAGTGGATGCCGGCGCCGATCCCCGCCTCGTTGAGCTCGCGCAGGACGCGGTCGCGCTCGTCGACCTGGACGACGTACAGGTGCCAGACGTCCTCGTTGCCGGCAGCGCTCACGGGGATGCCGACGCCGTCGATCCCGCTGAGCAGCTCGGCGTACCGGGCCGCGGCTGCGCGACGGGCGTCGTTCCACACGGCGAGCCGGCGCAGCTTCGCCTCGAGCACGACGGCCTGGACGGTGTCGAGCCGGGAGTTCATGCCGATGGTCTCGTGCTCGTACTTGCGCGCCGAGCCGTGGGCCGCGATCACGCGCACCGTCCGGGCGACCTCGGCGTCGGACGTCGTCACCGCTCCGGCGTCGCCGGCGGCCCCGAGGTTCTTGCCCGGGTAGAAGCTCGTGCCCGCGGCCAGCCCGAACGAGCCGGCGGCTCGGCCGTGCCGGAGCGCACCCTGCGACTGGGCGGCGTCCTCGATCATCGGGACACCGGCGTCGGCGGCGATCTTGCCGATCTCCTCGACGGGGGCGACCTGGCCGAAGAGGTGCACAGGGACGATCGCCTCGGTGCGCGGACCGACGGCCGCGCGGACCGCGGCGGGGTCGATGAGCAGGTGCACGGGGTCGACGTCGACAGGCACCGGGACGGCGCCGATCCGGGAGGCCGCCTCCGCGGTGGCGATGAAGGTGTTCGCCGGGACGATCACCTCGCCGCCCGGACGCACCCCTGCCGCCCGCAGGGCGAGCTCCAGGGCATCGGTGCCGTTGGCGACGCCGACGCAGTAGGTGACCTGCGAGAACGCTGCGTACGCGGCCTCGAACCGGCCGACAGCCGGACCTCCGACGAACGCCGTGGTCGCGAAGACCTCGTCGAGACCGGCGCGCACCTCCTCGGCGATCTCGGCCTGCTGGGCCCCCAGGTCCACCAGCGGGATCGTCGTCATGCCCGTGCTCCTTCGTCGATGCGCTGGGCGAGCTCCGCGGTCGCGGGCCACCCGTCGTTACGGTGCCGGGCGAGCCCCGAGGGCACGCCGAGCGGTCGCGCGGGCACCCCCACCCAGGTCTCGCCGTCCGGCTGGTCCACCAGGAGCGCAGCGCCCATGCCGAGCGTCGCCCCTTCCCCCACGCGCACGTTCTCGCGCGCGGAGGCGTTCATGCCCAGGTAGGCGGCACGGCCGACGACGACGCCGCCGCCGAGTGCCACACCCGCGCAGATCGTGCTGAAGTCCTGCAGCACGCAGTCGTGCGTGAGCGTCGCGTTCGGCATCACGACGACGTGCGAGCCGACGGTGACGGCTGTCGTCAGCGCGACCCCGGACAGCACGATCGACCCGACTCCGACCTCGCACCCCACAGGGACGTCAACGCCCGGGTGCACGACCGTCGCGTACCGGATCGGGAAGATGCCCAGCGCGTCGAGGCGGTCCACGATCAGCTCGCGGCTCGCACCCTTGCCTGCGCAGACGAGCAGCTCGGCGTCCGGGTGGTCCGTCACGGCATCCAGGCCGCCCAGCACCGGGATGCCGTCGAGCGTGGTGCCGTGCCGCGCGACGTCGTCGTCCAGGAAACCGACGACGTCGTGCCCGCCGTGCGCCCGCACGAGTGCGAGCACCTCGCGGGCCAGGCCGCTCGCGGCGACCAGGATCAGCGGCGTGGCCACGTCACGCACCCGCCGAACGCAGCGCGTCGATGACCCGGGACTGCTCGGACTCCGACATCTGGTGGAACACGGGCAGGATCAGGGTCGAGTCGGTGAGGTGCTCCGTGACCGGCAGCGGCGCGTGGGGCGTGCCCGCGTAGGCGGGCTGGCGGTGCGTCGCCATGATGCCGCGGCGCGCGGAGATCTCGCCGTCGGCCAGGTGCGCGAGCAGCCCGTCGCGGTCGAGGGGGAACTCCGGCCCGACCTCGACCCAGAACGACTGGAAGTTGGACGTGCCCCAGTCCGGGTCCGCCACCGCGCGCAGGCCCGGGAGCTCGGCGATCTGCTTGGCGTAGGTCGCCGCGATCTGGCGACGCCGGGCGACCACCTCCGGCAGCCGGCCCAGCTGGACGATGCCGACGGCGGCCTGCAGGTCCGTCATCCGGTAGTTGTAGCCGACCTCGAGGTACTCCTCCGGGGGCGCGAGCACGCTGGCGTGCCGGGCCGCGGCGGACACGCTCATCGCGTGCTCGCGCAGGCGCCGCGCCCGCTCCGCCCACTCGGCGTGGGGCGTCGTGAGCATGCCGCCCTCGCCCGTGGTGACGATCTTGCGCGGGTGGAACGACCACGCCGCGACGTCCGCGCCGGCACCGACGGGCCGGCCGCGGTAGGTCGAGCCCGCGCCGCAGGCCGCGTCCTCGATCACGACGATCCCGCGGGGGTCCGTCACGGCCCGGATCGCGTCGAGGTCCACGGGGACACCGCCCTGGTCCACGACGATGACCGCGCGGGTGGCCTCGGTGAGCACCGCCTCGACCGTCGCCGCGGTGAGGTTGCCGGTCACGGGGTCGACGTCGGCGAACACGGGGCGCGCACCCACGTACACGGGCGCGTTCGACGTGGCGATGAACGAGAAGGACGGGACGACGACGTCGTCCCCGGCCCGCACGCCGGCGACGACCAGCGCCAGGTGCAGCGCCGTCGTGCAGGACGACGCCGCGACGGCGTGCTCGACCTGCATGGCCTCGGCGAACGCGGCCTCGAAGGCGGCGACCCGGGGACCCTGCGCCACCCAGCCGGACGCGATGACCTCGCTGACCGCGGCGATCTCCTCCGGCCCGAACCACGGTTGCATGACGTTGACACGGCTCACTGGCGTGCACCCGCCGTGCTCAGCGCGCGGCCAGCGGCGATCTCGCTGCGCAGGGGACGCCACCAGGCGACGAGCTCCCGCAGACCCTCCTCGAGGCCGATCTGCGCCTCGAAGCCCAGGTCGATGCGCGCGGCCGACGTGTCGGCGAGCCTGCGCGTCACGCCGTTGACCGCACGGTCCGGACCGTGCTCGACGGACAGGTCGGAGTCCATGGCCCGCAGCAGCGCCTGCGCCAGCCCGAGCAGGCTCGTCTCCGTGCCGCTCGCGATGTTGTAGACGCCGTCCACGACGTCGCTCGTCGCCGCCAGCAGGTTGGCGCGGGCGATGTCGGTGGTGACGACGAAGTCCATCGTCTGCAGACCGTCGCCGAAGATCAGGGGCGGCTGGCCGTCGGCGATCCGCTCCATCCAGCGCACGAGGACCTCCGTGTACAGGCCGTGCACGTCCATGCGCGGGCCGTACACGTTGAAGTAGCGCAGCAGCACGTAGTCGAGCCCGTACATCGCCCGGAAGCTGCGGGCCATGCCCTCGTTGAACGACTTGGCTGCGCCGTAGAACGTGTCGTTGTTGTGGTGGTGGTGCCGCTCCCCC
This sequence comes from Cellulomonas humilata, assembly GCF_030814415.1. Classification (GTDB taxonomy): domain Bacteria; phylum Actinomycetota; class Actinomycetes; order Actinomycetales; family Cellulomonadaceae; genus Cellulomonas; species Cellulomonas humilata_A. Next base: position 322,281 of record NZ_JAUSVB010000001.1, read on the forward strand.
GTCGGGAACTGCTCCGCCAGCCCGTACACCGACGCGCTGGACGCGGCGATCACCTTGTCGACCTTGTGCTCCGCCGCGGCCTCGAGGACCGTGAACGTGCCGTCCACGAGGACCTCGAGCGCGAGGCGCGGTTCCTCGGCGCACTGGGTGATCCGGATCGCGGCCTGGTGGAACACCAGATCCTTCCCGCGGGTGACGTCGTGCACCAGGTCGCGGTCGCGGAGGTCGCCCTCGACGAGCTCAACCCGGCCGGTGGCGAGCGCGTCGGCGAGGTTCTCGCGACGCCCGCGGACCAGGTTGTCCAGGACGACGACGTTGCTCACGCCTGCGTCGAGGAGCTGGTCGACGATGGTCGAGCCGATGGTGCCGGCCCCGCCGGTGACGAGGACCTGGGCCCCCTGAAGCGTGCTCATACGACGGACTCCAACGTAGGTGCGGACGAGGCGACGGGGGTCAGACGACCACCGTCGCTCAGGCTGAGAGATGCGGACTCGAGGACGTCGAGCACGCGCAGACCGGCGTGGCCGTCCGTGCGCGGTGCACGGCGCTCGCGGATGGCGGACGCGAACTCGGCGACCATGACGCCGAGCGCCTCCTTCTCCGGCAGGGCCGGGGCCCAGGCGTCACCGAGGCGGTAGGAGATGTTGGCGGTCGTCTTGTCCGGCAGCGGCTGCCCGAGCTCGACGCCACGGTCGTAGACGGTCAGTCGCTGCTGCGGCGACAGGTCGTCCCAGACGAGCGTGCGCTTGCTGCCCCCGACGACCATCTGCCGGATCTTGGTGGGGCTGAGCCAGTTCACGTGCACGTGGGCGATCGCCCCGCCCGGCAGCGGCAGCGTCAGATACCCGACGCAGGACTGCCCGGTGCCGAGCGGGTCGGCACCCTGGGCAGCCACGCCCGACGGCACGAGGCCGCCCGGCAGGATGAAGTCGAGGATCGAGAGGTCGTGCGGGGCGAGGTCCCAGAAGACGTCGACGTCCGGCTGCACGATCCCGAGGTTGATCCGCACCGAGTCGACGAAGAGGATCTCGCCCAGGTGGCCCTCCGCGATCAGCTCGCGCATCTTCAGCACCGGCGCCGTGTAGCAGAACGTGTGGTCGACCATGAGGACCCGGTCAAGCTCGGCGGCACGCGCCACCATCGTGCGGGCGCCCGCGCCACGGTCGGCGATCGGCTTCTCGACGACGACGTGCTTGCCGGCCTCGAGCGCCGCGAGCGCGATCGGGGCGTGGGTGCGGGCCGGCGTCGCGATCGCGACCGCGTCGACGTCGTCGCGGGCAAGGAGGTCGCTCACCGACGTCATGACGTCCACGGTGGAGCGCGCGCCGACCACCTTGCGGGCCCGCTCGGCGTCCAGGTCGCACACGGCGACCAGATCCCAGTCCGGGCTGTTCCGGAAGTTGCGGGCGAGGTTGGGTCCCCAGTAGCCCGCCCCCACCACAGCCGCACGCAGCTGGTCGGTCATGTCATGCCCCTCACGTCTCGGTGGGCTCCAGTGTCACGAACCCGAGGGGGCATGTCCGTAGATATCGGACATTTTCACCCAGCAACGACGGGGTGAACACCCGAACGGCGGCACCCGGCGCAGAGAGACCCGTGGCCGCCGGGTCGGAGGACGACCGCCAGGCGGCCACGGGCTGGTCCGGAAGAGCTAGCCCGCGGGCGCGAACACGAGGTCCACCCCGAAGAACGTGGGCGTCGAGGACGCCGGGAACGTCGTCCCGTACACGTACGCACCGCCGGTGGCGATCGTGGACAGCGGGCCGACCGTGCGGACCGCGGCGAGCCCGTTCGACGTCACCGCGTAGCGGCCCGTCGTGGAGTGGTTGGCCGCCGTGTACACCTGTCCCGGCACGAGCACCGCCGGTTCGGCCAGGGGCACCGTCTGCCAACCGGAGGCGGACTCCGCCGTCGAGAGCGCCTCCGCCACCTTGGTGCCTGATGCGTCCCAGAGGCTGACGGTGTGCGTGCCGGTGTTGGTCGCGCCCTTGTAGAACCGGATGGCCGTGACGGCGCCGGGCACGCTCGCGGTGAACCGCGTGCCCACCATGACGGGGTCAGGATCGTTCCACGCGGCGACCGTCGGGACCTCGGCATCCGTCCAGAGCGACACCGACGCACCGGTCGCGGCCGCGGTCGTGAACGTCCAGGCTCCTCCGAGCAGCGGTGTGCCGGAGAGGCTCGTCGTGACCGAGATCGAGCTGCCCGCCGGAAGGGCGGAGTCCGGTGTGAACGTCACTCGTCGCGTCGCGGGGTCGTAGGCGCTGGCCCCTGCGATCGACCCGAACGGTCCCAACAGCGCCAAGGACGGTGTGCCCGAAGCCGGTGCGACCGAGAGTGTCGCTGCCACGGTGGCGGACGTGGAGACGCCCGCCGCGCCTGCCGGGGGCGCCTGCGCCGAGACGGTGGGCAGGTCCGGGGTCGCCGTCGAGAACACGACGTCGACGAAGTAGTTGGTCTGCTGCCACGTGTCTGTCGGTGCGACGCCGCCGGCGCCGTAGCGGTACCGGCCGTTCCCGACGGCCGGCGTCGCCAGCGGTCCCACGGTCCGGTTGACCGTGAAGTCGTTCGACGTCGCCGAGTAGTGCCCCAGGGGGGCGTGGTACGAGATGACGTAGCTGGTGCCGGGAGCCACCTGGTACGGGCTTGAGAACATCGCTGTCTGCCAGCCCGACGCCGACTCGCCGGTGAATGTCACCGTGCGCAGCAGCTCACCGCTCGAGCTCCACAGCGATCCCGTGTGTGTCCCCGTGTTGCCCGGACCCTTGTAGAAGCGGACTCCGGTCACGAGGCCCCATGCCGTGGGGCTGAAGGACGCACCGAGCTCGACCGCGGACGAGTCGTTCACCGAGGCGCTCGCAGGTGTGAGCCCGCTGAAGAGCGTGCAGGGGCAGTTGTCGGAGCCCGCCGTCGTGAACGACCAGACCACCGCCGCCAAGGTGCTGCCGTCGGTCGAGACCAGTCCGCTCGCCGTCGCCGTGTAGGTCGTCGACCGCGCGAGCGCAGCCGCCGGGGTGTAGACGAGGGTCCGCCCGTCGGGCGACCGTGTCGCGGTGCCCGCGACGGTCGCGCCGCCTGTCGTGAGGCCCAGCGTGGCGCCGGCAGCGAGCGGGGCGTTGAACGTCACCGTGACCGGGGCCGTGGTTGACGCCCCCGGGTCGGCCGGCGCCGGCGACTGCGCGGAGACCGCCAGCGCCGTCGCGTCCTGCGTGAACACGACGTCCACCAGGTAGCTGGTCGAGCTGGTCGACCCCGGATAGCCCGTGCTGTACGTGTAGGCGCCGCTCAGCGACTCGGTGCGCAGCGGGGCACGCTGGAGACCCGTCCCCGAGAACGCTCCGGCCGTCGAGGAGTACCGGCCGACCGGTGCGCGGTAGGCGACGATGTACTCGGTGTCCTTGGTGATGCGCACCGGCGTCGCGAACGAGACGGTCTGCCAGCCGGACGTGCTCTCGGTGCCGAACGTCGCCTGCGCGAGCGGCTGGGTGCCGCCGACGGCCCAGAGCTGCCCCACGTGGGTGCCGGTGTTGTTCGGCCCCTTGTAGAAGCGGACGCCCGTGACGGTTCCGTCGACGCTGCTGGCGAACCGGGTCCCGAGGGTCACGGCGTCCGTGTCCGGGTCCTGGAGCGTGGCGGGCACGGCGGAGTCGTCGTAGAAGCTGACCGTGCGGGCGCCCGGCACCTGTGGGGGCGCGGCCGTGGTGAACGACCACGTCGCCGGGCCGGAGATGCCGGACCCGTTGGCCGACGCGCTGATCGACGCCGTGTACGCGGTCGACGGGGTGAGCGCGGCCGACGCGGTGAACGTGGCCCGCTGGGTGGTCGCGTCGTAGCTCGTCGTGCCAGCCACTGCCGCCCCGCCCTGTGTCGTGAGCGTCATCGCGACCGAGCCGGCGGTGACCGCCTTGGACAGCACCACGCTGACCGGTGAGCCGACGGGCACGCTGGTGGAGCCGCCGATGGGCGACTGGCCGCTGATCGTCAGGGGTGTGGTGTCGACGGACGAGAAGACGACATCGACGTAGTACTGAGTCGAGCGGAAGCTCTCCGCCGGGAACGTGCCGGGTGCGCCGAACGTGCCCGCCCCCGAGGCGCCGAAACCGCCCGCGACCTGGAGCGGCGGCGCGGACACGCCCCTGTACCAGAACGCGTCGTCCTGGAGGGCGTAGTTCCCTGCGGGAGCCGTGTACGACACGACGTACGTCGTCCCGGCCGTGACCTGGACCGCCGGCGACAACGTCGCGGTCTGCCAGCCGGCCGCCGACTCGTTCTGGAAGGTCGCGGTCGACAGGCGCGCGCCGGTGGAGCTCCACAGCGAGCCGACGTGCGTCCCGGTGTTCCCGGAGCCCTTGTAGAAGCGCACCCCGGTGACGAACCCGTCGCTGGTCGAGGAGAACTTCAGGCCCAGCTCGACCGCGCCAGGGTCGTTCGCGGCGGGGATCTTCGGGACCGTCGACCCGTAGATCGAGCACGGGCACGCCACGGTGAACGACCTGGTGGCGATCGCGCCGATGTTGGCGCTGTCGTCGACGGCGCGGACCCGCACCGGCGCCGACCCGAGCCCGGACTGCACGTAGGTGTAGCTCCACGCGGTCGTGCCCACCGCCGGGTGCCACGACGCACCGTCGGTGGAGACCTCGACGCCTGCCACGCGCCCACCGACGTCGGTCGCCACGCCACTGACGGTCACCGTCGTGCCGTTGGCGATCGCCGCACCGGACGCGGGCGAGCTGATGGTGGCCACGGGGCCGGTGGTGTCCGCCGTGGCGATCGCCGCGACGAGGCCGGTCATCAGGGTCCCCGGCTGCGCCTTCATGTCCGCGAGCAGGTTCACCGTGGCCTGCTGCATGCGCACGTCGGCGGCGGCACCGTCGCCGTCGTGCTCCTGGTCGAGGCCCCACGCCCACTGGATCGATCCGGCCGAGAACACCAGCGCGCCGCTGGGAGCCCGGTACAGCGTGAGGTGGTGCGTCGTCGTGCCCGCTGCGACCACGTTGCCGAAGTCCTGCAGATACTGCGGGACCTGGCCGGTGGTCGTCGACAACCGGACGAGGCCCTGTGGCCGCGCCCCGTTGTCGACGTCTTCGTTCGACTCGTAGCCGATGGTGTGCGGCGCGAGCGCGACCTTCGTCCCCGAGGTGAGGGAGGTCAGCGACGTGTTGCGCCAGAGCCGGTACTTGCCCTCGTCCGAGGAGACGGTCACGGGCAGGTCCGAGAAGTTCGAGGTGTACATCGTGCCGGTCAGGGCGTTCTCGGGACGACCACCGCCGTTGGCCGGCGACGAGAAGCGCGGGTCGCGCCACGTGCCGGTCCACTCGGGCGAGCTCGTGTCGACCTTCTGGTTCGACCACGTCTCCTTGTACGACGTGAGCGTCCGGTATGCCGTCGCGGTCCCCGCGATCGAGCTCTCGTAGCGGGTACGCCAGTACGCCTCGTTCCCGCTGAAGAACGCGAGGTTCACGCCGGCGTCACGGGCGGCCTCGATGTTCGCCCGCTGCGTGCCCGACCAGTACTCGTCGTGGCCGACCGACAGGAAGACCTTGTGGTTCTTGATGAGCGCGCCGCGGCGGTCCGAGTCGACGCCGGCCATGTAGCTCACGTCGTACCCGTTGCGCTCCAGGAAGCGCACCATCGCGTACTCGGAGCTGAAGTAGAAGTCGCGGCCCTGCTCCCAGTTGCGCGTGGCGAACGGCCGGTTGTAGCTGAGCTTGTAGGCGCGCCCGACGGCGCCGCCCTGGTAGAAGCTCGAGCCGCCGTACGTGTTGTACGCGTGCCACGTCGTGTCGGCGGTCTGGAACACCACGGCGGACGTGCTCGCGTCGTTGCGCACGACGAACGTGATGTGGCTCGTGTCGTCGGTCACGGGGTCAGTCAGCTTGGCGAGGTAGACCCCGGACACCGCGGTCGCCGGCACGGCCCAGCTGGCCGAGACCGCCCAGTTCCCGCAGTCGTAGTTGCCGGTGTCGTCGTCGGAGACGCACCCCGGCTGGTTCTGGCGGACGGACGGCGAGGGCACCGACGTGATGAACCGTGCGCCGTCGCCGCCGTACCACCCGGTCCGGTAGATGTCGATGTCGTAGTTCACCGCGGTGGTCTTGATCTTGAACTGGACGGTGCTGCCCACGTTCACCGAGATGTCGGTGGCGAACCCCTGGATCCCCTCGTCGCCGGCCCCGTCGATGTCCCACACGTCAGGGTCGGTGCCGGCCTTCGAGTTCTCGCAGACGACGGGGTTGCCCCCGGCGACGCACGGATCGGCAGCAGTACCGGGAGTCGCGGCGACGATCACCAGGGAGGCTCCGGTGGCGAGCGCGGCGATGAGCCCGACGAGACGACGGGGAACGAGACGGGGACTCATGGGGCGCTCCGGGTGATGGGGTCCAGCTCCAGCTGCGGCAGTCCCGTGGGGCTGCTCTCGCCGAGTACTGAGCCGGGGGGACGGCTCCTGATAACGGACGATAAAGGACATCTCGGGCGCGATCGGTGCAAAGACACAGATATCACCCGTCGTGACAGCGACAATCCCCCGGATGACGTACAGGGCGTCGCCCCCGCGGCAGACCCGCGGCACAATCGGGCTCGACCCGCGTCAGCGCGCCCGACCCCGAGGAGAACACCGTGCCCGACCGCACCCCGACCGTCGCCGCCACGGCCGACGTCGACCCCCGCGCGACCATCGGCGCCGGCACGCGGGTCTGGCACCTCGCCCAGGTGCGCGAGGACGCCCGCGTGGGTGAGGACTGCATCGTCGGGCGCGGCGCCTACATCGGCCCCGGGGTGGTCGTCGGGGACCGGTGCAAGATCCAGAACCACGCGCTGGTGTACGAGCCGGCGGTGCTCGAGGACGGCGCCTTCGTCGGCCCGGCCGTGGTGTTCACGAACGACTACTACCCGCGGGCGGTCAACCCGGACGGCAGCCTCAAGTCCGCCGACGACTGGCACGCGGTCGGCGTGACGGTCCGCACCGGGGCGTCGATCGGGGCGCGGTCGGTGTGCGTCGCCCCCGTGACCATCGGCCGGTGGGCGCTCGTCGCGGCCGGCTCCGTGGTGACCAAGGACGTCCCCGACTTCGCGCTCGTCGCGGGCGTGCCCGCCCGGCGCATCCGCTGGGTCGGCCGGGCAGGCGCCCCGCTCGAGCCCGACGGCGACGAACGATGGGTGTGCCCGACGACTGGTGAGCGGTACGAGGAGCACGGCGGCGAGCTCCGGCTCGCTCAGTAGGCTCCCGAGCCGCCGAACACGGCGCGGCCCGTCTTCCACAGGATCATCAGGTCCATCGCGACGGACCAGTTGTCGACGTAGCGCAGGTCCAGCCGGATCGACTCGTCCCACGACAGGTCGGCGCGGCCACTGACCTGCCACAGGCCGGTCAGGCCCGGCCGCACCCGCAGCCGGCGGTAGACGGCGTCGTGGTACTCGTCGACCTCCTGCGGCAGCGGCGGGCGCGGTCCGACGAGCGACATGTCCCCGCGCACGACGTTCCAGAGCTGCGGGAGCTCGTCGACGGAGTACCGGCGCAGCAGACGACCGACCGAGGTGATGCGGGGGTCGTCGTGCATCTTGAACATGAGCCCGTCGCGGTCGCTGTCGCCCAGGAGGGCGGCGCGACGCTCCTCGGCGTCCGTGTACATGCTGCGCAGCTTCCACATCGTGAACTCGCGCCCGTCGACGCCGATGCGGCGCTGGTGGAAGAACGCCGGACCGCGGCTCGTCACGCGGACCGCGATCGCCGCCGCGAGGATCACCGGGGAGACCGCGAGCAGGATGGCCGCCCCGAGGGTGCGGTCGAGGGTCGACTTGGCGAGCAGGCGGCGGCGCGGGGACGTCGTCTCCACCTCGAGCAGCGACAGCCCTGCCGTCGGTCGCAGGTGCACGCGCGGACCGAGCACCTCGACCAGCCCGGGGGCGACGACGAGGTCGACCCCGGCCCGTCCCAGCGCCCACGACAACCGGCGCAGCGCGTCGCCCGACAGCTCGCTGCCCGACACGATGACGACGTCGGCCTGGTGGTCGTAGGCGACCTGCGGGATGTCGGCGAGCGCACCGAGGGTGGGCACACCGTCCTGGGGGGGCTGGTCCGTGATCGCGGGGAGGCAGACACCGATGACCTGGTACCCGTGGTAGGTGGCCGAGCGGAGGTCGTGGATCAGGTGGTGGACCGACGTGGCGTCGCCGACGACGAGCGTGCGCGACATCGCGACCCCGCGGCTGCGGCGGCCGTGCAGCGACCGGCGCAGAAGGTGCCGTCCGATCGCCGCGCCGACCGTCAGGAGGACGACGGTTCCCGCGACGTGCACCCGGGGCAGCGGCACGGCGAACGCGACGCTGCCGAGCGCCACCACCGCGGCAGACCCGACGCCGGCCCGGAGCACCGCCTGGAACTCGACCGGCCCGTCACCGAGGGACTTGCGGTCGTAGCCGTGACCGGCCGCGACGGTCAAGAGGAACACGAGGCCGGCGACGGCGGACCACCAGGCCGCGGCGGCGTCGAACAACGCGGCCACCGCGATGACCAAGGCGACGATGCAGGCATCCACGGCAAGGGCCTGACGCACGTAGTGGCCGGCGACCGAGCCCCAGTGCGTCGCGTCGTACGACGCCAGCGCCTCCCGGGGGTGGGTCACGAACGGCTCCGTCGATGCCCACGAGCGCCGGGGCCCGGTTGCTGCCCTGCGCCGGTCGAGGAGAACATCCATGTTCTCCGCCGGATCCTCGAGGATCGTCATTTTGCTTACCGTCCGCCCCAGATCTGATCATCCGTCCGGGTTGGAGGCTATGCGTGTGCAATGAGTGGAGATAGACCCTTTTGTCCGTTTTCACCCATACTTCACCCGCTTGGGAGGCTTTGTGCCATCAGGCCTTCGTGTGGAACTTCAGCTGCGCGGCCTCGAGTCCCTGGGTGACGACGAGCTCCACGGCGTCCGCGGCCGCGTCCACGAGCCACGGCAGATCCTTGAGCTCCGCCTTCGCGAAGTCACGCAGCACGTAGTCCGCCGGGTCCATCCGACCGGGCGGTCGCCCGACTCCCACGCGCACCCGGACGTACTCCTTGGTGCCCAGGGCCTTGGTGGTGTCCCGCAGACCGTTGTGGCCGCCCTCGCCACCACCCCGCTTCAGCCGGACGTCCGCAAACGGGATGTCGAGCTCGTCGTGCACCAGCACCGTCCGCTCCGCCGGCACGTCGTAGTACTTGGCCAGCGCCGCCACCGGACCGCCCGAGACGTTCATGTACGTCGTCGGCTTCGCCAGCACCACCCGAGGGCCCGGGACGCCCCCGGGGAGCACCCCGAGGCGCGCCTCGGCGACCGCCGCCTGCGGTCGGCGCGAGAGCAGCCCCGACGAGCGCGCCCCGAACGTCGACCCCGTCCGGCGCGCCAGCTCGTCCAGCACCATCTGGCCGACGTTGTGCCGGTTGCCCGCGTACTGCGGGCCCGGGTTGCCGAGGCCGACGACCAGCCAGGGTCCGTCGCTCATCGGGGGTCTCCTCCTGCGGGGTACGTGCGGGGACGACGACGCCCGGCACCGTCAGGAACGGTACCGGGCGTCGTGGGGGGTGGAGCTGAGGCTCAGGCCTCGGGCCTGTGGTCGGCCCGAGCCTGTGCTCCGCTCAGGGCGAGTGCCGCTCCGCGACCCTCACCCCGAGCTGCGCTCCGGCTCAGGCCTCGGCTGCAGCGGCGGACGCGGCCGACTGCGAGGCAGCCAGGTCCGCGGCGGCGGCGTCGGCCGCGACGTCCTCGGCGGAGGCGTGCGGGACCGTCACGGAGACGACCGTGATCTCGGGGTCCGTGAGCAGGACCGAGCCCTTGGGGAGCGTGATCTCGCCGGCGCTGACGGACGAGCCGCCCACGAGGCCCTCGATGGAGACCTCGACCTCGGTCGGCAGGTGCGTCGCCTCGGCCTCGAGGGACAGCGTCTGCGTCTCGACGACGTGGATGGTGCCGGGCGCGGACTCGCCGACGACCGTGACGGGGACGTCGACGGAGACCTTCTCGCCCTTGGTGACGATGAGCAGGTCGACGTGCTCGATGGTGTTCTTCACGACGTCGCGCTGGACGTCCTTCGTGATCGCCAGCGTGGTCTTGCCGTCGAGCTCGATGGCGAACAGGGCGTTGGCCTGCTTCACCGCGAGCATCGTCGCGTGGCCCGGCAGGGCGACGTGCAGCGGGTCCGAGCCGTGCCCGTAGAGGACGGCAGGGATCTGGTCGGCGCGGCGCAGACGGCGTGCGGCACCCTTGCCGAACTCCGTGCGGGTGGTGGCGGCAAGCTTGACCTCGGACACGTGTACTCCCCAGTGCTGACGTCGGCGCAGTGTCGCCGACGTGGCGGTGTGATGGCGTGGCGTGCGCGGCGGACGCCGGCGACGCGGATCTGAACAGGTGTGGTGGCCTCGACGCGGGACGCAGGACGGGCACGCGGAGGCGCTCGCCCAGTCGATCACGGAGCGCAGGTGGTCGTGGAACTTCGTCGACCGTCCTTCGTCCCTCGCCGAGGCAACCTGGAGAGCCTACCCGAGCGAACGAGCGGATCCCAACCCGTCGCCGTGATCTGCACCGTCTCCCCACGCCCAGCGCACGGTGACCTCGGCGGACACGGTCTGCTGACCGGCCTCGACCGGGACGGACATGGCCTTCGCCACACCCATCACGCGGCCCATCCGCAGCGGCGCGGCGTCGGCGCCGCCCTCGGTCACCCACTGGACCTCGCCCAGCCGGCGACCGGACAACGTGGCCCACTGCGTGGCGCGTGCGACGGCGTCCGCCCACGCGGCCTCCCGTGCTCGTGCGCGCGGCTCGGTGGGGTCGCTGATCTCCAGCCGGATGCCGTCCATCCGGGCCGGCTCGCCGCCGGCGACCACCGCGGCCCCGACGACGTCCCCCGCCACCGCGACGTCGTGCAGCGTCACCTGCAGCCCGAGCCGGGCCACGACGCGCGACGAGCCGGTCGCGGAGCCGTCGGTCCACGTGCTCGACTGCGTGGTCCGCATCGAGAGGTCGTCGACGCCGGCGTCGCGCAGGACCGCGCGCATCCGGTCGATGCACAGCCCGGCCTCGGCCAGGGCACGCTCGGCGTCCGCGCCCCGCGCCTCGGCGCCGAGGTCGGCGATCGCCGTGTCCGGCACCGCCTCCGCCTCACCGGAGCCGGTGACCGTCACGCCCCCACGGGGCCCGCGCCGACGCGCACCCTCGTCGTCGCGGCCGTCCATAGGTCTCAGGCCTGGCCGTCGAAGAGGGACGTCACCGAGCCGTCGTCGAACACCTCGCGGATGGCGCGCGCGATGAGCGGCGCGATCGAGAGCACGGTGAGCTGCGGGAAGCGACGGTCCTCGGCGATGGGCAGGGTGTCCGTGATGACGACCTCGCGGGCGCCGCAGTTCTGCAGGCGGTCCACCGCGGGGTCGGACAGGACGCCGTGCGTCGCGGCGACGATGACGTCCTTGGCGCCGGCCTCCAGCAGGACGCGCACGGCGCCGGCGATGGTGCCGGCGGTGTCGATGAGGTCGTCGACGAGCACGCAGCTGCGGCCCTCGACGTCACCGACGACGCGGTTGGCGACCGTCTTGTTGGGGCTGCGGATGTCCCGCGTCTTGTGCACGAACGCCAGCGGCCCGCCGCCCAGCTTGGCGGCCCACTGCTCGGCGACGCGGATGCGGCCGGCGTCGGGCGAGACGACCGTGACGTTCGAGGTGTCGACGCGGCTGCGCACGTACTCGGTGAGGATGGGCATGGCCCAGAGGTGGTCGACGGGTCCGTCGAAGAAGCCCTGGATCTGCGCGGCGTGCAGGTCGACGCTCATCAGACGGTCGGCGCCGGCCGTCTTGAACAGGTCGGCCATGAGGCGCGCGGAGATCGGCTCACGCCCGCGGTGCTTCTTGTCCTGGCGGGCGTACCCGTAGAACGGTGCGACGACGGTGATCGTCTTGGCGGAGGCGCGCTTGAGGGCGTCGACCATGAGCAGCTGCTCCATGATCCACGTGTTGATCGGCGACGAGTGCGACTGCAGCACGAACGTGTCGGCGCCACGGACGGACTCCCCGAATCGGGTGTAGATCTCCCCGTTGGCGAACTCGTAGGTGGTGGTCGGCAGCAGGTCGATAGCCAGATGGCTGGCGACGCTGGTCGCCAGGTCGGGGTGCGCCCGGCCCGTCAGGAGCACGAGACGCTTCTCGCCGTCCGAGGAGATGATCCCGGTCATCGTGCGGAGTCCTTCGAGGTCGAGCCGGAGGAGTCCGGCAGTGCAGGCGGCGGGGTCGGAGGTGCGTCGGCGGATGCTGCGGCGGCGCGGTCGCGCTCGGCGCGGGCCTGCGGGGAGAGCTCGTCGTCGGCGGACGGCCGGACGACGGCCTTGGCCGCTGCCGTCCCTGCCCGCGCCCGTGCGACCCAGCCCTCGATGTTGCGCTGTGCTCCCGCGCTCACGCCGAGGGCGCCCGAAGGCACGTCCCGACGGATCACGCTGCCAGCCCCGGTGTACGCACCGTCGCCGACGGTCACGGGGGCCACGAACATGTTGTCGGCGCCCGTGCGGGCGTACGAGCCGATGGTCGTGTGGTGCTTGTTGACGCCGTCGTAGTTGACGGTCACCGACGCGGCTCCGATGTTCGTGTGCTCGCCGATGGTCGCGTCGCCCACGTAGGACAGGTGCGGGATCTTCGAGCCGGTGCCGATCTGCGCGTTCTTCGTCTCGACGAACGTGCCGATCTTGCCCTTCTCGCCGAGCACCGTGCCGGGGCGCAGGTACGCGAACGGCCCCACGCTCGCGTCCGCCCCGACCACGGCGAGCGTGCCGTGCGTGCGCACGACGCTCGCCCGCGGGCCGACCTCGACGTCGGTCAGCGTGGTGTCCGGGCCGACGGTCGCGCCCTCGCGGACCACCGTCGCACCGTGCAGCTGCGTGCCGGGAAGGATGGTGACGTCCCGCTCCAGCTCCACGTCGACGTCGATCCACGTGGTCGCCGGGTCCACGACCGTGACGCCCTCGCGCATCCAGGTCTCGAGGATTCGGCGGTTCATCTCCGCCCGCAGGACCGACAGCTGGACGCGGTCGTTGACGCCCTCGACGAGCACCGGGTCGTCCGTCTGGAGCGCCCGGACGTGACCCCCGTCGGTGCGGGCGATCGCCAGCACGTCCGTCAGGTACACCTCGCCCTGCGCGTTGTCCCGGCCGAGCCTGCCGAGCGCACCGCGCAGGACACCGGCGTCGAAGACGTAGATGGAGGAGTTGATCTCCGTGATCGCGCGCTGCGCGTCGTCGGCGTCCTTCTCCTCGACGATGCCGAGCACGTCACCCGTGCCGGGCTCGCGCAGGATCCGCCCGTACCCGGTGGGCTCCGCGACCTGCGTGGTTAGCACCGTGACCGCGTTGCCGTCCGCGTGGTGCGCCGCGAGCAGCTCCTCCAGCGTGCCGGCGTCCAGCAGCGGGACGTCGCCCGCGATCACGACGACGGCTCCGGAGACCTGCGCGTGCGTCGCGGACCCGACGGCGTGGTCGTCGGCAGCGTCCGCCTGCGCGGCGGCGTCGAGCGACTTCATGGCCACCTGGACAGCGCGACCGGTGCCCGGGATCGCGTCCTGGTCCGCGAGCAGCGCCTGCGGGTCGACCTCGCGCACGTGCGCGGCGACGAGCTCGCGCTCGTGCCGGATGACGACCAGCACGCGGCCGGGGTCGAGCGCGCGTGCCGTGGACAGCGCGTGGCCGAGCATGCTGCGGCCGGCCAGGGTGTGCAGAACCTTGGGGGTTGCCGAGCGCATCCGGGTTCCTTCACCTGCGGCGAGGACGACGACGGCGGCCGGGCGGGGGAAAGTCACCTGCGGGTGCTCCTCGCGGATCTGCCCGGGTCTCGGGCGGCGGATCTCGTGCGCAGGGTGCACTCTACCCGCGCACAGAGGTCGTCTCAGCCGAGCCCGGGTCGTCGGGCGCCTCCTCCGGGGCGGGGGTGAACTGCCGCGGCGCCGGTGGGGGGACCCGCCTCTGCCGGGCGATCCACACCCCGGTCACCACGGCTCCGACGGCCGCCACGACGATCACGGCGACCCGCACGCCGACCTCGGGTGCACCCACGGCGAGGTCCACCACCTGGGACACGACGGCGAACACCAGGAGGCCCAGCAGGACGTATGCAGCACGCAGGTCGCGCGTCGTCGCCATGTCTCGCACCGTACCGCCTGGACGGCGACGGACCCATCACCCGCGACGAGTGGTTCCGACGGGCCGCTCCGCCCCCAGGATTCGAACCTGGACTGCACGGCTCCAAAGGCCGGCGTGCTGCCGTTACACCAGGGCGGACCGACGCGTGACGCGTCGAAGGCGCCAAGTCTGCCAGCCACTGCATCGCTGCCGTACACGGCCACGGCATGATGGGCGCGTGGCCAACGACAGCAAGCGCGCGACCCGCTCCCGCATGACGGGGACGCAGCGGCGCGCCCAGCTGGTCGACGTGGCCCGGCGCCTGTTCGCGGAGAAGGGCTTCGACGGCACCAGCATCGAGGAGATCGCCGCGCGCGCCGAGGTGTCCAAGCCGGTCGTGTACGAGCACTTCGGCGGCAAGGAAGGCATCTACGCCGTCGTCGTCGACCGCGAGATCCAGTCCCTGACCGGCGCGCTGAGCGGTGCGCTGGAGGTCGGGGGGCACCCGAAGATGCTCGTCGAACGGACGACGCTGGCGCTGCTCGGGTACATCGAGACCAACGAGGACGGGTTCCGGATCCTGGTGCGGGACTCCCCCGTCGCGCAGGCGACCGGCACGTTCTCCAGCCTGATCGGGGACGTCGCCACGCAGGTCGAGCACATGCTCGCGGACCAGTTCAAGAAGCAGGGCCAGGACCCGAAGATGGCGCCGATCTACGCCCAGATGCTGGTCGGCATGGTCGCGCTCACCGGGCAGTGGTGGCTCGACGCGCGCAGCCCCAGCAAGAACGTCGTCGCGGCGCACCTGGTGAACCTCGCGTGGAACGGGCTCTCGGCCCTCGAGCGCCGGCCGACGCTGACGCGCATCTGAGCGAGATCTCTCTCGACGTCGAGTAATCTCGCGTCATGGTGGCACGCACACCTCCGGATGCCCCGGGGGCCCGCGACGAGGTCGATCGGATCGTCCTCGCCTGGGAGCGCGAGCGCCCTGACCTGGACGTCCGCCCCCTGACGGTCCTCTCACGCGTCAGCCGGCTCGCCCGGCACCTCGACCTCGCCCGCCGCTCGGCGTTCGCGCGGCACGACCTCGAGACGTGGGAGTTCGACGTGCTGTCCGCCCTGCGGCGCGCAGGTGCCCCCTACCGGCTGTCGCCGGGTGCGCTCCTCACGCAGACGCTGGTCACCAGCGGCACGATGACCAACCGCATCGACCGCCTCGCGGAGCACGGGCTGGTCGAGCGGCAGCCGGCGCCCGACGACCGCCGCGGCGTGCTGGTGCAGCTGACGCCCGCGGGCCTGGACCGGGTGGACGCCGCGTTCGCGGACCTGCTCGACGTCGAGCGGGGACTGCTGGGCGACCTCGACGAGGCGGACCGCGACCGGCTGGCGGACCTGCTGCGCGAGGTGACCGCGCCGTTCGACGCGTCGTGAGGGCATGACGGCTGCTCGGTCCGCTGCGCGCGGGCTGCTTCTCGCGGCGGTGCTGCTGTACGCGCTGAACCTGCGCGCCCCGATCACGGCGCTCGCCCCGGTCGTCGACGACGTCCGGGCCGACCTCGGCCTGAGCGCCGCGGGCGTCGGCCTGCTCACCGGCATCCCGGTCCTCTGCTTCGCGCTCGCCACCCCGCTCATGGCGGTGCTGCTCGGGCGGCTCGGCACCGGACGGGTGGTCGCGGCGTCGCTGGTGACCGTCCTGGCAGGCACGCTGCTGCGGTCCGCCGACGGGTTCGGCACCGCGCTCGTCGGCACCGTCCTGATCGGGGTGGCCATCACCGCGGGCAACGTCGCCGTGCCGGTCGTGATCGGGCGGGACTTCCCCGGGCACGTGCCGCGGGTGACCGGCCTGTACACGGCCGCGCTCAACGGCGGCAGCGTCCTGACCACCACGCTGACCGCACCGCTCGCGGACGTCGTCGGCTGGCGGTGGGCGCTCGCGTCGTGGGGGCTGCTCGCCGTCGTCGCGCTCGTGGTGTGGCAGCGGGCCTACCCGTTCTCCCGTGCCGAGCCGGTCGCGCTGCCCACCAGCACGAACGCCCCGGACGTCTGGCGACGACCCGTCACCTGGTTCCTCGCCGTCGCGTTCGCCGGGCAGGCGTTCGGGTACTACGCCGTGAGCGCGTGGCTGCCGTCGGTCCTGCACGACACCCTCGGCCTGGAGCGCGCCGCGTCCGGCGGGGCCGCGGCCCTGTTCCAGCTGTTCGGCATGGTCGGTGGCATCGCGGTGCCGATCGCCCTGGGTCGGCGCGCACCGGTCGCCGCCGTCGCCGCGGCGATCGCCGTCGGCTGGGCCGTGCTCCCCCTCGGCCTGCTGCTCGCGCCCAGGTGGTGGCCGGTCTGGTGCACGTTCGCCGGTGTCGCGCAGGGCGGGAACTTCGCGGTGATCTTCACCGTCATCGCCTCCAGCGCCGGGTCGCAGGCCGCCGCGCGCCGCATGTCGGCGACGGTGCAGAGCCTCGGCTACGGCTGCGCAGCCCTCGGCCCGAGCGTCCTCGGGGCTGTGCACGCGTCCAGCGGCGGGTGGACCGCACCGCTGCTCGTCGTGCTCGGCGCGGTGCTGACCATGGGCCTCTCGACGGGCCTGGGCCTGCGGAGCATGCGCCGGGAGCCCGGGCCTTCCTAGCCCACGATCTCCGCGGCCTCGAGCCACGCGGCCTCGAGCTCGTCCTTCTCGGCGGCGAGCGCCCGCAGCTCGGCGTCCAGCGCGATCACGGCCTGGTGGTCGGTCGCCTGGTCGGACATCCGCTGGTGCAGGGTGGCTTCCTGGTCGGCGATCCGCGACAGGCGGCGCTCGATCCGGGCGATCTCCTTGCGCGCGGTGCGCAGGTCGGCGGTGGAGATGGCGGCGGCGGGGGCCACCTCAGAGGCCGGGCGGGCGTCCAGCGGGGATGCCGCGGTCGCCGTCGCGGTGCGGCGCAGGTCCAGGTACTGCTCGACGCCGCCGGGCAGCTGACGCAGCAGTCCGTCGCCCAGGAGGGCCATCTGCGTGTCGCACACCCGCTCCAGCAGGTAGCGGTCGTGCGAGACGACGATCAGGGTGCCCGGCCAGCCGTCCAGCAGGTCCTCGAGCGCGGCCAGCGTGTCCGTGTCGAGGTCGTTGGTGGGCTCGTCGAGCAGCAGCACGTTCGGCTCGCCGACGAGGAGCCGCAGCAGCTGCAGCCTGCGGCGTTCGCCACCGGACAGGTCCCGCACGGGGGTCCGCGAGCGCTCGCGGTCGAAGCCGAGGCGCTCGACCAGCTGCGCGGCCGTGAGCTCCTTGCCGCCGACGACGACCGAGCGCTTCTCGCTCTCGATCACCTCGATCACGCGCAGGCCGGCCAGCTCGTCGAGCTCCTCGACGTCCTGGGTCAGCTCCGCCACCTGCACGGTCTTGCCGCGCTTGACCCGGCCGGTCGTCGGCTGCTGCCTCCCGGACAGGAGCCGCAGCAGCGAGGTCTTGCCGGCGCCGTTCACGCCGACAAGGCCGACCCTGTCGCCGGGGCCGAGCCGCCAGGTGACGTCGTGCAGGAGGACCCGGTCGCCGTAGACCACCGATGCGTCCTCGATGTCGAGCACGTCCTTGCCCAGCCGCGCGGTCGCCATGCGGGTCAGGCTCAGCTGGTCACGCGGCGGCGGCTCGTTCTCGATGAGGGCGTTGGCCGCGTCGATGCGGAACTTCGGCTTGCTGGTGCGCGCGGGCGCTCCCCGGCGCAGCCACGCGAGCTCCTTGCGCAGCAGGTTCTGGCGCTTCTCCTCGGTGGTCGACGCGGTCCGTGCCCGCTCGGCGCGCGCCAGCACGTAGGCGGCGTACCCGCCCTCGTACTGGTCGACCGTCCCGTCGTGCACCTCCCACGTGCGCGTGCAGACCGCGTCGAGGAACCAGCGGTCGTGGGTGACGACGACGAGCGCGCCGTTGGACCCCCGGTACCGCTCGACCAGGTGCGCGGCGAGCCACGCCACGCCCTCGACGTCGAGGTGGTTGGTCGGCTCGTCTAGGACGAGGACCTCGTCGTCCTGCACGAGCAGCGCCGCCAGGGCGACCCGTCGGCGCTGGCCACCGGAGAGGGTGGCCACGTCCGCGTCGAGGGACACGTCCCCGAGCAGCCCGGCGTGCACCGACCGGATGCGGGAGTCGGTCGCCCACTCGTGCTCGTCGGCGGACCCGTGCACCACGTCGAGGACGGTGCTGCCGGCCAGCAGGTCGTCGCGCTGGTCCAGCACGGCGATCCGCACGCCACCCGCACGGGTGACGCGGCCGTCGTCGGGCTCCTGCAGGCCGGACAGCACGCGCAGCAGGGTGGACTTGCCGGCGCCGTTGGGGCCGACGACGCCGATGCGTTGGCCGTCGTCGAGCCCGAGGGAGACCTCGTCGAGGAGGGTGCGCGTACCCAGCGCGAGCGTGACGCGATCCGCGCCGAGAAGGTGTGCCATGTCCTGTGAAGGCTACCCGCAGACCTGCGCAGGTCCTCCACGCCGACCACCGGCAGCGGCACTGACCTGCGCACTAGCGTCCGAAGGATGAGCCAGCACGCGCGCGCAGTGCCACCACGACGGGCCCTTCGTGCGGTCGGCCTCGCGACCGTGGGCGTCCTCGTCTTCACCGTCGCCGCTGCGGCCGCCGTGTACCGGGAGCTCCAGTCGAACGTCGCGGAGGTCGACCTGACCGGCCTCGTGGGCGACGAGAGCGCACGACCGCAGGCGACGGAGCCGCCTCCCGGGGACGCGCGGGCGGGCTCGCCGGTGAACCTGCTGATCATCGGGTCCGACGACCGCAGCGGCGAGAACGCTGCGATCGGCGGCGAGAACGAGGGGATGGCCTCCGACACCACGATCGTCGCGCACGTGTCCGCCGACCGGTCCCGGGTCGAGCTGGTGTCGATCCCCCGGGACCTGATGGCCGACCGGCCGTCGTGCACCATGTCGGACGGGTCGACGACGCCTGCCCGGACGTCCCGGCAGTTCAACGAGGCGTTCGCGATCGGGTGGGCCGAGGGCCAGGACGTCGAGTCGGCGTCGGGGTGCACGTGGAAGACCGTCGAGGCCCTCACGGGCGTCCGGCTGGACGGGTTGGTGCTGGTCGACTTCGTAGGGCTGCGGGACATGGTCGAAGCGGTCGGCGGGGTGCCCATCTGCCTGCCGACCGCCCTGAGCGACGAGGACACCGGGCTGGACGTCCCCGCGGGCGCGCAGGTGTTCGACGGCACGACCGCCGTGCAGTTCGCCCGGGCCCGGCACGACATCGGCGACGGCTCGGACACCGGCCGGATCACGCGTCAGCACGACCTGATGGCCGCCATGACCCGCTCGGTGCTCAGCCAGGAGGTGCTCACGAGCCCCACGTCGCTGCTCCGGTTCGCGCAGGCCGCGACGAGCTCCCTGACCGCGAGCCAGGGGTTCCGCGACCTCACCGACCTGACCGGGTTCGGCCTGTCGCTGCGCAACCTGGAGGCGGAGCGGATCGTGTTCGCGTCGATGCCCACCGAGCCGGACCCCCGGGACGGCAACCGCAGGGTCGCCACCGCCGCCGCGGCCGAGCTGTGGGCCCGGATCGCGGCGGACCAGCCCGTGGGCGAGGCGCCGGCCGCACCCCCGGCCACGGACCCGACCGCTCCCCCGGCCGCGGTCGACCCCCCATGGACGCCCCCGGACGGCGTCCTCACGTCCGCGGACGACTCGTCCACCACCTGCGCGTGATCGAACCCGACAGGGGTGCCGCCATGGTCGTCATGACGGCACCCCTGTCGGGTTCGACGGTGGCTCAGCCGGCGAGGTACGTCGCGAGCACGTCGAAGATGCCCTGGAAGCCGGCCTCGCGCTGGCTGCCGTCCTCCTTGCCGTCCAGGAACACGCTCTGCTCCGTGTAGGTGAGGCGGGTGCCGCCCTCGACCGCCTCGAACACGGTCGAGTTGAGCGACGTCGACAGGTGCTCGCCGCCGACCCACATGTCGTAGGTGGCCACGATGCGCGAGCGCTCGACGATGTCCGTGTAGGTGGCGACGTAGCGGCTGGTGGGGCCGCCGTGCCACTGGCCGTCCTGCACGGCCTGCCCGCCGACGCGGAAGTCCTCGTGCTCCTCGGTCGGCGTGAACCCGGGGTCCGACCCGAACCACTGGGCGTGCTGCTCGGGGACGGCGAACGCGTCCCAGACGCGGGCGAGGTCGGCGTCGAACGTGCGCTCGACGACGAAGGTCGCGTGGGTGACCGTGGTGGAGGTCTCGGTGGGCATGGTCAGGGTCCTTTCGTGGAGGCGAGGTACGTGCCGAGCCGGTCCATCCGGCGCTCGGCGGGCAGCCGCTGCCGGCCCATCCACTCCCCTGCGCCCGTCAGGGCGTCGGTGGCGAGCTGGACCGTGCGGACGCGGCCGATCTTGTGCGAGGTGACGATGCCCGCGTCCTCGAGCACGGCGAGGTGCTGATGGACGGCCGGCAGGGACATCGCGAAGGGCTCGGCGAGCTGGCTGACCGACACCGGACCGCGCACGAGGCGTTCGACCATCGCGCGGCGGGTCGCGTCGGACAGGGCCTTGAAGACCTTGTCCAGCTCGCCATTGTTAAGCATGTTCTTAAGTATTGCTCCGCACGACGAGATGTCAAGGGGTCGAGGTGTCAGTCCGTCGAGCTGACGACGCGCGCACCGGCCACCGGGCCGGCGGCGGTCAGGACGCGGTCGGCCACACCCGACGCCGTGAACGCCGCCGCGAGCACCAGCGCGTGCTGGCGGCTCCGGCCGAGGGCGGCGACCGTCGGGCCGGATCCCGACACGACGACGCCGAGCGCCCCCGCGTCCTGCGCGACCGCGAGCGGCTCCGCCAGCCCCGGGTCGAGCTCGAGCGCCGCCATCTGCAGGTCGTTGTGCAGTGCGGCACCGAGCGCCCGCGGGTCCCCGGCACGCAGCGCCTGCATCAGCGGCACGTCGTCGTCCTGGTCGGGCACGAGCGCCGTGCCGTGCAGGTCGTCGAACGCGGCGTAGACGTCGGCGGTGGACAGCCCGCGGTCCTGCACCGCGAACGCCCAGTGGAACTCGCCGCGGCTGAGCGCGGGTGTCAGCAGATGGCCGCGGCCGGAGCCGACGGCGGTGTGGCCGGCCAGCGAGAACGGCACGTCCGACCCCAGCTCGGCGGCCAGCTCGAGCAGGTCGTCACGGCTGAGCCCGGTGCGCCACAGCGCGTCGCAGGCGACCAGCGTCGCCGCGGCGTCCGCCGAGCCGCCCGCCATGCCGCCCGCGACCGGCACCCCCTTGTGCAGGTGCAGGTGGACGCCGTCGTCGATCCCGGCCCGGTCCGCCAGCAGGGCCGCCGCGCGCAGGGCGAGGTTGGACCCGTCCGTCGGCACCAGCTCGGCCTGCGGGCCGCTCACGGTCAGCGTGCGCTGCTCCGACGGGGTGGCGACGACCTCCTCGAACACCGACACCGCCTGGAACACGGTGGACACCGCGTGGTAGCCGTCGTCCTCGCGCGGACCGACCCGTAGCGAGAGGTTGACCTTGCCGGGCGCGCGGACTCTGACCTCGTGCTCGGGCAGCGGGGCCACGGGGGTCAGCGTCACGGCTCCACAATGCCAGGTCGACCGCCTACCGGCCCGAGGTGCTCGGCGATGCGTGCGAACCCCGCGATGTCGACGCGCTCGCCCCTGGCCTGCGGGTCGACCCCGGCAGCCTCCAGGGCCGCCACCGCGAGGTCGGAGGATCCCGCCAGCGCGGACAGGGCCGAGCGGAGCATCTTGCGGCGCTGCGCGAACGCGGCGTCCACGACGGCGAACACCGCCTCCCGGGACGCGTCGGTGGCCGGGGGCTCGCGCCGGTCGAAGCGGACCAGCGCCGAGTCGACGTTGGGCGCCGGCCAGAAGACCGAGCGGCCGACCGTCGCGGTCCGGCGGGCCGACGCGTACCAGGCGGCCTTCGCGGACGGCACCCCGTACGTGCGGCTGCCGGGCGGCGCGGCCAGGCGGTCCGCCACCTCGGCCTGCACCATGACGAGCACGCGGTCGAGGCTGTCGAACCGCTCGAGGAACGTCAGCAGCACCGGGACGGACACGTTGTACGGCAGGTTGGCGACGAGGGCGACGGGCGGGGGGCCGGGCAGCGCGCGCACGTCCAGCGCGTCGGCCAGCACGATCGTCAGGCGGTCGCGTCCGGCGTCGTCGCGCAGCACCACCGGCTCGTCGTCGGCGCCCGCGACGACCGTCAGGCCCGGCACGTGCCGGGCGACCGTGGTCGGCAGCAGCCGGGCGAGCGTCGGGTCGATCTCGACGGCGACCACGTCGGCCCCCGCCTCGAGCAGCCCGAGCGTGAGCGACCCGAGACCCGGTCCGACCTCGACCACGCGGTCGCCCTCGGCGACGTCGGCCTGCCGCACGATCTTGCGCACCGTGCCGCCGTCGAGCACGAAGTTCTGCCCGAGCTGCTTGGTCGGCCGCACCCCCGCACGCTCCGCGAGCTCACGGATCTCCGCAGGCCCGAGCAGCGTGGTGGTGGTCGACATGCGCACGAGCCTAGGCGAGCACGGCAGAACCCCCGCCCCAGGACTGCGGGGGCGGGGGTTCTACGGGTGCTCAGCTGAAGAGGTACTTCCCGCAGTGCGGCCACTGGCCGGCACCGGAGCGGTTGTAGAGCATCTTGGCGCGTGCCGTCTGCTCCTCGGCCGAGGCGTCCGAGGGGAGCCCGGCGCCGCCGACGGCCTGCCACGTGCTCACCGAGAACTGGTAGAGCCCGTGGTACTTGCCCGTGGAGGACACGGCGGTCGGGTTGCCACCGGACTCGCACTTGGCCAGGGCGGCCCAGTTGAGGGAGTCGGCGTCGCCGCCGGCCGTGACCGGGGTGCCGGTCGACGCGCCTGCGGTGGTCGACGGGGTCTTCACGACGGCCGGACGCGCCTTGGTGCCGACGCTCAGCACCTCGTCCACCGGCGCCACGGTCACGACGTCGGACACGGCGACGCGGGCCGACTCGACGCCGTCGATCGTGGTGACGCGCTCGACGAGCGTGCGCGCGCCGGGGACGCCGGCGGTCAGGGTGCGCTTCTGGTCGGTGTAGCGGGCGGCGTCCTGCTGCGTGGTCGACGCGAACGGGACCTCGAGCGTGGTCGTGACGTCCTGGACCACGACGCGGTTGACGTTCACCTGCACGCGGCCGGCGGCGCCCTGCACCACGGACACGCGGTCGAGCGCGTTCAGCGTGATGCCGAGCTCGCCGAGGACCTGCGCGACGGAGGCGTCGGCGTCGGTGACCTCGAGGGTGGTGCCGTCCACGACGACGTCCGCCGGACCGTGCAGCGTGAGGTCGAGCGCGAGCTCCGGTCGGCCACCGGCGGCGGACCGGGACGCGACGAGCGCCACGGACTGGCCGCGGGCGGCGAGCGAGTCGAGCGCCTCGTCGGCGGTCAGCGCGGTCGTCCAGACGGACGTCTCCACGCCGTCGACGTTGACCGACACCTGGTGCGCGTGGCGCACGACGATCTCGGTGCCCTCGCGCAGCGAGCCGCGCTGGCTCACGACGTCCCGCTCGCCGACGACGACGCCCTGGTCGTCCAGGAGGCCGTCGACCGAGCCCGCGAACGTGCTCAGCTGCTCGACCTCACCGTTGACGTCGAGCGTCACGGTCTTCTGCGCGTGCGCGAACGCGGCCGTCCCGCCCGCGAGGACGAGGGCCGCAGCGGCTGCGGTGATGGGCAGGATGCGTGCCCGACCGGACCGGTGGCCCGTCGTGGGGGACTCGTCCTCGGGGGACGTGGCGCGGGATCGCGCGGACAGACCAGGGATCAGGGTCGAGAACTGCACGGGGCTCCAGCCGTCGAGGTGCCCGGGCACGGGGTGCGGAGCGTGTCGCCTGCGCGTCACCCGACGCTGTGCCTCCGGTTCGAGGCTCTGTGGACACCCTGGGGTGTCTCCCGTCGGTCCCGGATCCCCGATCCGGCCGTCACGGCGGCCCGCGTGGAGCGGGCGCCGACCACCCTGCGGAACGGCTGCCGGCACAGATGGGCCGATGTCCAGATCGCGGGGCGGGACGACCGTAACCGAATCGTGATCGCGTTGCCAAGCGCGCCTACCGTCAGATGCGGTAGTGGTGTGCCTCGAATCGGCCGACGTTCGGGCGTTCCCCCACGTCAGGTCGCGTGAGCGGCATCACAGCACCAATCCGCCCATCAGGGGGTGAATCAGTACCAGCCCTTGGCCTGGCTGTGCGCGTAGGCGCCGCACGGGTCGCCGTAACGACCGCCGATGTAGTTCAGGCCCCACGTGATCTGGGTGGCCGCGTTGGTCCGCCAGTCGTCGGCCACGGTCGCCATCTTGCTGCCCGGGAGAGCCTGCGGGATGCCGTACGCACCCGAGGACTTGTTCTCCGCGGTGACGCGCCAGCCGCTCTCCTTGTTCCACAGCGCCAGCAGGCAGGCGAACTGGTCGTCGCCCCACCCGCGCGCGGCCGCCATCTCCTTGCCGAGCGCCTGGGCGGTGCCCGGCTCGACGGCGACGACGGACGGGTCCGGCAGCTCGGCCGTGCCCACCCGGGTGACCTGGGCGACCGGCGCGACGGTGACCACCGACGCGACCGCCGTGCGCCCGACGACCACACCGCCCACGATGTCGAGCTGGTACGTGGTGGTGCGGACACCCGCCTTGCCCTTGGTGGCGATCACGGTGTTGCCCTTGATCATCCCCGGGTCCTCGACCTCGGTGGACTCGAACGGCATCGCCTCGGTCACCGTCTCGCCCGACGTGCTGGCCCGGGTCACCAGGACCACGAGCCCGTCGACGGCGGTGGAGTCGAGGGGCACCGAGACCTGGTCGCCCTCCTCGAGGACCAGCCCGATGTCCCGCAGGCCGTCGCGCACCGTCGCGGCGCTGCTCAGCCCGTCGATGACCTGACCGTCGACCACGAGGTGGATCGTCTTGAGCGTGGAGACGCGCAGCGTGTCCCGGCCGAGGGCGGCGGAGCGGGACGCCGACAGGCGCACCTCGTCGTCACGCAGCCCGAGACCGTCGACGGCCTCACCGACCGTCAGGGCCGTCGTCCACACCGACCGCTCGGAGCCGTCCACCTCGACGGACAGCTCACGACCGTGCCGCACGACGATCTGACCCGACCGCCCGATCGGCTGGTCCAGGGCGGGGGCGACCAGGTCGCGCTCACCGACCTCGATGTCGGCGCTCAGCAGCATGTCCTCGACCGTGCGGCCGAAGGCCTCGACCTCCACGGCCGTGCCGTCGACGTCGACCGTGACCGTCTTGTGCAGGACCGCGAACGCGCTCGTCGCCGCTGCCACGACCGCCAGGACGGCGGCCTGGGCCACCACGCGAGCGGCTCGTCGACCACGGAAGGGGCGACTGCGCGTCGCTCGCTCCTGGTCCGGCCTCACGCGGTGGATCCTCTCGGCAGGGCTCACAAAGATGCGTCCGAGCTGGACGCAGGTCCGACCGTAACCGATCCGTGACCCGGGCGGTAACCCGAGGTCCGCCCTGCGGGACCGACATCACCCGACCGTCCGGCGACAGACCGGGCCATACCGGTCACCACGTCCCGTAGACCGCCTCGGACGTGGCCGCGAGCGCGGTGCAGACGTCCGCCAGCGGGCGTCCCGTGACCTCGGCGACCGTGCGGACCGTGCCCGGCAGCAGGTAGGGGGCGTTGGGGCGGCCGCGGAACGGGTGCACCGTCAGGTAGGGCGCGTCCGTCTCGACGAGCAGGAGGCTGGGCGGGACCTCGCGCAGCGCGTCCCGCAGGGCGTCGTTGGCGCCGAACGAGACGGGGCCGGCGAACGACAGGTACCAGCCGTGGGAGACCGCGAGGCGCGCCAGCTCGGCGTCGCCGGAGAAGCAGTGGAACACCGTGCGGTCGGGGGCGCCGTCGGCGAGCAGCACCTCGACCACCTCGTCGTGGGCGTCGCGGTCGTGGATCTGGAGCGCGAGGCCCAGCTCCTTGGCCAGCGCGATGTGCGTGCGGAACGCCTCGCGCTGGACCTCGCGGCCGCGGGGGCCGGCGCGGAAGTGGTCCAGGCCGGTCTCGCCGATCGCGCGGATGCGGGGGTTGGCGCGGGCGGTCCGCTCGACCAGGCCGATCGCGTCCGCCAGCGACGTCTCGTAGGGCGCCTCCGGATCCAGGCCGTCCGGGGCCGGCTCGACGATCCCCGCGTGGCGGACCGCCTCGTTCGGGTGGATGGCGACCGCGCCGAGCAGCTGCTCGTGGGTGCGCACCGCCTCGTCGGTCCAGGCGATCGCGTCGAGGTCGCACCCCACCTGCACCATCCGCGGCACGCCCACGGAAACCGCTCGCTCGAGATGAGCGGCGAGAGACGGGGACTCATCCCACGTCACCACCGTGTCCAGGTGCGTGTGGTTGTCGACCACCGCGACCGGCAGCGGCTCCGGCGGCTCGGGCCAGCCCGTCGCCCTCTTCCGGGCCATCACGCCTGGCGCAGCCGCTCGAGCTCCTCCTCGACGATCGAGTCGTCGAGCTTGGTGAACACGGGCACCGGCTTCGCGACGGGCGTCCCCGGCACGATCGGGCTCGACCTCCACGGCGCGACCGTCCGGCCGAGCTCGTAGTCGCCGGTGATCACCGGGTAGTGGCGCGAGTCGTCGTCGAGGTCGGTGACCTCGTCGATCCGCGGCAGCGGCGAGAACGTGCCGGTGCGACCGAACGTCTCGTGCACCTTCTGCGCGGAGTGCGGCAGGAACGGCGCCAGCAGGGTGTTGGCGTCGGACACCGCCTGCGCGGCCGTGTGCAGCACCGTGCCCAGCCGGTCGCGGTCCCCCGTCAGCTTCCACGGCTCGGTCTCGGAGATGTACCGGTTGGCCTCCTGGACGACGCGCATGGCCTCGCTGACCGCGGCCCGGTTGCGGTGCGTGCCGAGCAGCCCGCCGACCTTGTCGAAGCCCGCCGACGTCGTCGCGAGCAGACCCTGGTCCACCGGCTGCAGCTCACCGGGCGCCGGGATCTCGCCGAAGTTCTTGTGGATGAGGCTCGCCGTGCGGTTGACCAGGTTGCCCCAGCCGGCCACCAGCTCGGAGTTGGTGCGCGTCTTGAAGTCCGCCCACGTGAAGTCCGAGTCCTGGTTCTCCGGTCCGGCGACCGACAGGAAGTAGCGCAGCGCGTCCGGCTGGTAGCGGGACAACAGGTCGCGCACGTAGATGACGACGCCGCGCGACGAGCTGAACTGCTTGCCCTCCATGGTGAGGAACTCGCTGGAGACCACCTCGGTGGGCAGGTTGAGGGTCCCGAAGGCCCCCGGCGAGCCGCCCTTCGTCCCGCGGCCGTCGTAGGCCAGCAGCTCGGCCGGCCAGATCTGCGAGTGGAACGTGATGTTGTCCTTGCCCATGAAGTAGTAGCTCAGGGCGTCGGGGTCGTTCCAGAACGGGCGCCACGCGTCCGGGTCGCCCTTGCGGCGCGCCCACTCGATCGACGCCGACAGGTACCCGATGACCGCGTCGAACCACACGTAGAGGCGCTTGTTCGGGTTGTCCTCCCAGCCCTCCAACGGCACCGGGATGCCCCAGTCGATGTCCCGCGTCATCGCACGGGGGCGCAGGTCGTCGATGAGGTTGAGCGAGAAGTTCAGAACGTTCGGGCGCCAGTCCGTCCGGGTCTTCAGCCACGCCTCCAGCGCGCTCGCGAACGCCGGCAGGTCCAGGAAGAAGTGGTTCGACTCGACGAACTTCGGCGTCTCGCCGTTGATCCGGCTGTGCGGGTTGATCAGGTCGATGGCGTCCAGCTGGTTGCCGCAGTTGTCGCACTGGTCGCCGCGCGCACCGTCGTACCCGCAGATGGGGCAGGTGCCCTCCACGTACCGGTCGGGCAGGGTGCGGCCCGTGCTCGGCGAGATGGCCCCCATGGTCGACTGCTCGATCATGTAGCCGTTCTTGTGCACCGTGCGGAACATCTCCTGCACGACCGCGTAGTGGTTGCGCGTCGTCGTCCGCGTGAAGAGGTCGTAGGAGAGACCGAGGTTGGTCAGGTCCTCGACGATCACGCGGTTGTACCGGTCCGCCAGCTCCTGCGGGCTCACACCCTCCTGCTCGGCGAGCACCAGGATGGGCGTCCCGTGCTCGTCGGTGCCGGAGACCATGAGCACCTCGTTGCCCGCCATCCGCATGTAGCGGCTGAAGATGTCCGACGGGACACCGAAGCCGGCGACGTGACCGATGTGGCGGGGGCCGTTCGCGTAGGGCCACGCGACGGCCGAGAGGATGCGAGGCATGCGCCCGATCCTAGGTGAGCGCTCGCGGCCGCTCAGTCGACGACCACCCGCAGGATGCGGTCGTCACCGTCGCGGGGGTCGCCGCGGCCGTCGGTGTTCCCCGTGACCACCCACAGCGATCCGTCGGGTGCCGGCTCGACCGCGCGCAGCCGTCCGTGCTCGCCCTCCAGCAGCGCCTGCGGGGTCCCGACGCCGTCCTCGGTCAGCGGGACCCGCCACAGCCGTTCGCCGCGCAGCCCCGCCAGGTAGACGGCCTCCTCGGTGACGGCCAGGCCGCTCGGGGACGCCTCGGTGGTCGGCCACACCGCCACGGGCTCGACGAAGTCGGCCCCGCCGCCCTCTCCCTCGACCTCGGGCCAGCCGTAGTTGCCGCCCGGCTCGATGAGGTTGAGCTCGTCCCACGTGTTCTGGCCGAACTCCGAGGCGAACATGCGACCGTCAGGCGCCCAGCCGAGCCCTTGCACGTTGCGGTGCCCGAGGCTCCACACCGGCGACCCCTCGTCGGGGTTGCCGGGCGCGGGGTCGCCGTCGGCCGTGATGCGCAGGATCTTGCCGTTGAGGCTGTCCGGGTCCTGCGCCGACGGCGGGTTGCCCGCGTCGCCCGTGGTCACGTAGAGGAAGTCGTCGGGGCCGACGGCGAGCCGGCCGCCGTCGTGGTTGCCGGCCTTCTCGATGCCGGTGAGGATCGGCCGCAGCTCGCCCAGGACCGAGCCGTCGAGCGTCCCGCGCAGGACCCGGTTGTCGTCCGTCGCGGTCGCGTACAGCGCCAGGTCCACGGCCGACCCGTCGGAACCCAGCACCGCCACCCCGAGCAGGCCCCCCTCGCCGCCGGGCACGACGAGGTCCACGAGCTCGTCGGCACCCGGCCCGGTCACGTCCGTCGCCGCACCGTCGGGCCCGACCAGCACCAGCTCCGCCGCCCCCCGGAGCGTGACGACGGCCTGACCGTCGGGCAGGAACGCGAGCCCCCACGGGATGTCCAGGTCACCCAGGATGTCGTCGACCTCGGTCACCTCCACCGTCGCGGGAGCAGCTTCCGCTGTCGAGGTCGGCGTCGTCGGGCTGTCGTCCGGGCTGTCGTTCGGGCTGCACCCCGCGAGCGCGACGAGGGCGACGACGAGCCCGCACCAGGTCACCGGTCGCGTGCTCCAGCCGATCACGAGCCGTTCGGCCCCGCACTCCGGGACCACCCTGACCGGGGCGCCCACGCACCTCAGGGACCACCCGGAACCGCCCCCGGTCTTCCCCTGGGAGCGGGGTCCACAGCCGTTCCCCGCGCCTAGCGTCACCCTCGTGAGCGCCGTCGACGCCGCCCGCACGCAGTTCGCGCTGCTCGCGGGCTTCCACTTCCTGTTCGTCCTCGTGACCCTGGGCCTCGGACCCGTGGTCGCGATCTTCCAGACCCGGTGGGCGGTCACCCGGCGCGAGGTGCACGAGCGCGCGACCCGGTTCTGGGGCCAGCTGTACCTGGTCAACTACGCGCTCGGCATCGTCGCCGGGATCCTGCTGGAGCTCCAGTTCGGTCTGCACTTCCCGGGGCTGCTCGACGTGGCCGGCGAGGTGTTCGGCGCACCTCTGGCCGTCGAGACGATGGTCGCGTTCTTCCTCGAGTCGACGCTGCTCGGGCTGTGGGTGTTCGGTTGGCACCAGCTGAACCGGTGGGTGCACACGGTCGTGTTCTGGCTCGTCGTGCTGACCGGGTACGCGTCGGCGTTCGCCGTGATGGTCGCCAACGGGTTCCTGCGCCACCCCGTCGGCTACGAGCTTCACGACGGCGTCGCGCAGATCACCGATGCCGCCGCGCTGGTGCTCAACCCCGCCGCCGTCCTGTCGCTGGGGCACGTCATCGGCGCCTGCCTGCTGGCGGGGGCGTTCGTCGTCGTCGGGGTCAGCGCGTGGCACCTGCGCCGGGAGACGGGGTTCGACGAGCTGTTCCAGCGCTCGCTGCGCACCGGGGTCGTCGTCGGGGCGGTCGGTGCACTGCTGGCCGTCGGGTTCGGGTTCTCGCAGTTCTCGTACGTCACGCAGGGGGCCGGGTCGGGGCAGTCCCCCGTGGTCGGCGTCGCGCTCGGGTTCATGATCCTGGGCGGCTTCGCGCTGTTCCTCGGCGCGTTCCCGATGCTCGGGCTCATGGTCGGCGGGGCACTGTTCCGACTCCCGTTCCGACGCGCCCTCTACGGCTTCCTCACCGCGGTGCTGCCCGTGCCGTTCGTGCTCGCGATCTTCGGCTGGCTGACCCGCGAGATCGGCCGCCAGCCGTGGGTCGTCGTCGGCGTCCTGCGGACCTCAGACGCCACCTCCGCGCACAGCGCGACCACCGTGCTCGTCTCGCTCGTGGTGCTCGTGGGGCTCATCGCCACCCTGGCCGTCGTCGACTGGGTCCTGCTCGGTCGCCTCGCCCGCCTCGGACCGGCCTCCCCCACGCTCGGCGCTCCACCGCTGCACGCCCGCGAAGCCGACGAGCCCCTGACCTTCGCGGAGGTGTCCCGATGATCTGGACCGTGCTGCTGGTCGGCGCGTTCGCGGGCTGGGCCGGTGCTCGACGGCATGAACCAGGGCCTCGGCGCCACGCTGCGCCAGGTCGGCCGAACCCCCGGCGAGCGCAGGACCGTCCTCACCGCCCTCGGTCCCTTCCTGCTGGCCGGCGAGGTGTGGCTGGTCGCCGCGGCGGGGGTCCTGCTCGCCGGGTTCCCCGACCTCGAGCGCGACCTCTGGTTCGTCGCGTATCCGCTGGTCATCGCGCTGCTGGTCACGTGGGTGCTCCGCGACGCCGGGGTCTGGCTGCGCAGCCGGCGTCCGGGCGTGCGCTGGCGGTCCGGCTGGGAACGCGTGGTCGTCGTCGCGTCCGTCGGGCTGCCGCTGTCGGCCGGTGCCCTGCTCGGGACCGCGCTCGTGTGGCTCCCGCCGCAGCCGTCGCTGACCGCGCGGGTGGTCGTACCGGTCCTGACCGCCCTGTCCGCCGTCGCCGTCACGCGCGTCCTCGGCACCACCTTCCTGGCCACCCGGACCTCGGGCGTCCTGCGCGAGCGGGCCACCCGCCTGGCCGGGCGGGCGCTGCCCTGGTCGGCGGGGCTGCTCGCAGCGTCGGCGATCACCTACGTCGTCCTCGTCCCCGCCGACGGCCCCCTCACCGCCGTCCTGCCGCCGCTCGTCGTGCTCGCCGGGTCCGGCTCCGCCCTCGTGGCGCGTCCCGCACTCGCGACCGGTCGGCTGCACCGCGCGCTCGCCGCAGTGGTCGTCGGTGGCGTGCTGCCGGTGGTCGCCGCCGCCATCGCCCTCGCTCCCGCGGCCTCGCCCGCGCCGACCCTCGAGCTCGTGCTGCTCGCCTGCGTCCCGGTGCTGCTCGCAGCACAGGGGTGGGTCTGGTGGACGTTCCGGCACCCGGTCGGCCCCCGCGACGCGGTCTTCTACTGACCGGCCGACGGCGCCTCCGAGCAAGCCATGAGTGACGCGACAGGTCGCCGACGCGGCGCTCAGGGCTTGGTCGACCCGCCGACCTCCTACGCTCGGCAGGTGTCCTCGCTCGACGACCCGACCCCGACAGCCCCACCCCGCTGGACCGCGGTGCTCGTGCCCGTGCCCGAGGCGGAGCCGGTGGTCGCCCGCCATCGCGCGACCCTGGACGCCGCCACCGGCTGGGGCATCCCCGCGCACGTCACCGTGCTGTTCCCGTTCGCGCCCCCGGACCGGCTCGACGCAGAGCTGCTCGGTGCGCTGGCGGCGACTGTCGCGGATGTCCCCGCGTTCGGGTGCGTGTTCCGGCGGACGGGATGGTTCGGCGACGACATCCTGTGGCTGGACCCCGAGCCCGCCGACGCGTTCCGCGCACTGACGTCGGCCGTGGCGCGGGCGTTCCCGCAGTGGCCCCCTACCGCGGCGAGTTCAGCGACGTCGTCCCGCACCTGACGGTCGGGGACCGCCGCCTCGCCGACCTCGACACCCTGCGCGCCGCCGAGGCGGACGTCACGCCCGCGCTCCCGGTGGCCACGACCGTCCGCGAGGCCCTCCTCGTCGCCGGCTCGGACGCCCCGTCCTCGTGGCGCACGGTCGCCCGCCTCCCGCTCGGCGCCGAACCCGACCTGGGTACCGCGACGACCCTCTGAACGGAATCCATGTCGGGTTCGATCGCGGCTCGGGTGGTCATGGCGCGTCCGAGCGTGAACCGGCGATCAGGCACGTGAACCGCCGGCCACGCGTGAGCGATCGCCGGTTCGGGGCCTCAGTCAGCGGGGCTTGGCCGCCAGGGCCGCCGCGTACAGGTCCCGCTTCGGGACGCCTGCCGCTGCTGCCACCTCGGCGACCGCGTCCTTCAGGCGGTCGCCCGTGTCCGTGCGGGAGAGCACCTCGGCGACCAGGTCCGCGGTCGACAGCTCCACCGCCTTCACCGCCCCGCCGACCACCACGACGATCTCCCCGCGTACCTGGTCCGCGGACGCCCACGTCACCAGGTCGGCGAGCGGTCCCCGGACGATCTCCTCGTACGTCTTGGTCAGCTCCCGGCACACGGCCGCGGGCCGGTCGCCGCCGAATGCGACCGCCATCGCCGCCAAGGTGTCGTCCAGCCGGTGCGGTGCCTCGAAGAACACCATCGTGCGGCGCTCGTCGGCCAGCAGCTCGAACGCCCGCGCGCGCTCGCCCGGCTTGCGCGGCGGGAAGCCCTCGAAGCAGAACCGGTCCGTCGGCAGGCCGGACAGCGCGAGCGCGGTCAGCACGGCGCTCGGTCCCGGTGCCGCCGTGACCGGCAGACCGGCCGCGACCGCGGCCCCCACCACCCGGAAGCCCGGGTCGGACACGGCGGGCATCCCGGCGTCCGTCACGACGACCACCGTGCCCCCGCCCGCCACGACCGCGAGCACCTCCGCCGAGCGTTCGACCTCGTTGTGCTCGTGAAAGCTGAGCACCCGGCCGCCGATCTCGACCCCCAGCCGCGCCGCGAGCGCCCGCAGCCGGCGGGTGTCCTCGGCGGCGACGACGTCCGCCTCCGCGAGCAGCCGACGCAGGTGCGCCGACGCGTCCTCGGTGTTGCCGATCGGCGTGGCAGCCAGCACGAGACGGCCTGCGGAGTGCGCGGTGGGGCTGACAGTGGTCACACCTGTCAGCCTGCCACCTCTCGGACCCCCTCCCGCAGCACAGTCGCCGCCCCTACGATGACCGCGTGCCGCCCACCGGAGACGACGACGCCTCGACCCTGACCGAACGTCAGGAGGGCCTCGACCCCTCCCCGGATCCCGACGAGGACCTGACGACCGGGGACCCGACGGTGAACGGCACCCCTGAGCCGGCCGACGCGACGAGCCCGACCGACGCAGTCGACGGCACCCGCCTGGCTGACGAGACCGGCGCGGTCCCCGAGGACCAGGTCGTCGACGAGACCGAGCCGGTCGCCGATCCCGAGCCGGTCCACGGCACCGAGGTGGCCGACGAGACCGAGGTTGCCGACGAGATCGAGGTGGCCGACGAGACCGAGGTGGCCGACGAGACCGAGGGTATCGACGACGCTCAGGCCCGCGACGAGACCCAGGCCGTCGACGACCCGGAGGCGGTCGACAACGCCCGGTCCGTCGACAGCACCCCGGTCGCCGACGAGAGCCCGGTCGCCGACGAGGCCCCGGTTGTCGACGAGACGAGCCCCGCCGACGAGACGATCGCCGTCGCCGTGACCAGCGCTGCCGCGGCTTCGAACTCCGTCGGCACGACCCGCGCTGTCCACGGCTCCGACGCACTCGATTCAAACCCCGCCCCGGGGACCGTGCTCGTCCTCGAGGACGAGCCGCGGGAGCTCGAGGGTCCGGAGGAGTCCACCAAGGGTCGCCTGCTGCGGCGGCTGCTCGGCGACGAGACCCTTCGGCTCGGCACGACCTCGCGCGACCGGCTGACGGGCTGGCTGTGGCCGCTCGCGGTCACGCTGCTGGCGGCGGTGCTGCGGTTCTGGGAGCTGGGCCGCCCGCACAAGCTGGTGTTCGACGAGACGTACTACGTCAAGGACGCGTACTCGCTGCTGGTCAACGGCTTCGAGGCGACGTGGGGCGACGACCCCAATCCGGCGTTCGAGGCGGGCGACACCAGCAGCCTGACCGACGTCGGCTCGTACGTGGTGCACCCCCAGGTGGGCAAGTGGCTGATCGCCCTGGGGATCCACTTCGGCGGTGGCGTGGGCAGCTCGGCCGCGTGGCGGATGGCCGCGGCGGTCTGTGGCGTCCTGGCGGTGCTGATGGTCGCGCGCATCGGGCGGCGGCTGTTCGCGTCCACGGCGCTGGGCACGCTGGCGGGCCTGCTGTTCGCGATCGACGGCGAGGCGATCGTCATGTCGCGGATCAGCCTGCTCGACCCGTTCCTCATGTTCTTCGTCCTCGCCGCGTTCGGCGCCCTCCTGCTCGACCGCGACCAGGCCCGACGGCGGCTGGCCGAGCGGACCGCGCAACGCATCGACGCGGGCGAGGACCTGCGCGACGGGCCACGGCTGGGCGTGCGCTGGTGGCGGCTCGCGGCCGCGGTGCTGCTGGGCCTGGCCCTGGGCACCAAGTGGTCGGGCATGTACTTCCTCGCGGTGTTCGGGCTGCTCAGCGTGGCGTGGGACATCACGGCACGCCGGAGCGTCGGGGTGCGGCACTGGTGGCGCGCGGGGATCCTCAAGGACGGCGTCGTCGCGGGGATCTCGATGGTCGGCATCGCGCTCGTCGTCTACGTCGGCTCGTGGTGGTCCTGGTTCACGCACCGGGAGTCCTACGGGCGCCTCTGGGCGGAGCAGAACCCGGACCAGGGCGTCCTGTGGCTGCCCCCGGCGCTGCGCTCGTTCTGGAAGTACCACCAGGACATGTGGGGCTTCCACAACGGACTGGAGACGCCGCACTCGTACTCCGCCCACCCGCTCGGCTGGATCGTGCAGTGGCGGCCGACGTCGTTCTTCTACCCCACCGAGGTGTCCGGCCTGACCGGTCAGGCGGCCCAGGACGCGTGCGGTGCGTCCAGCTGCTCGCAGGCCATCGTCGCGCTCGGCAACCCCGTCCTGTGGTGGTGCGCGGCGGCGGCGATCATCGTCGCGGTCGTCTGGCTGTTCCGGTACCGCGACTGGCGTGCGGGCGCCGTGCTGTCCGGCATCGTCGCCGGCTGGTTGCCCTGGTTCGCCTACGAGCACCGCACGATCTTCACGTTCTACTCGATCGTCTTCGCCCCCTGGGTCGTGCTCACGCTGGTCTACGTCATCGGCCTGGTGATCGGACCGAAGGACCTGGACCCGCGCGAGAGACGCTGGGCAATCATCGGCTGCGGTGTGCTGGTCGCCCTGATCGTGGGCGTCAGCGCGTTCTTCTACCCGATCTGGTCCGCGTGGATCGTGCCGTACGACTTCTGGCACTCACACATGTGGCTGCAGACCTGGGTCTGACGGGTGTGACGGGCGTGACCGCTCAGCGCGTCCAGTCCACCTGCGGGCTCGCGTACCAGGACAGCCCGAGGCGGTCCCAGAACGGGGCCTGCCGGCCGACCCGCGTCCGGAAGTCGTCCCAGTCGCGTCGCTCGGGCGCGGACCAGGCGACCTCGGCGATCGCGGCGAGCCGCGGCAGCAGCATCTGCGTGAGCGCCGGCAGGTCGCGCAGCGTCTCGGTCCAGACGGCCGCCTCGACCCCGATCACGGACTCGGCCGGGACACCCTCGATCAGGGTCGACGGCTCCCAGTCGTAGGCGTCGCGCAGCTCGATGTGACCGGCCCACTCGAGGCCGAGGTCGGTGCTCGCGTCGTACTTCATGTCGAGGTACGCCTTGGACCCCGGAGACATGAGCAGCAGCGCACCGGCCTGGGCCGCGGCGACGAACGGCGCCGGGTCCACGCGCGTGTCCCAGTACTGCACGACGGTGCCCGGCTCCAGCGGGGTGTGGGCGATCTCCTGCCAGCCGACCACCTTCTTGCCCGCCGCACGGACGGCGGCGGACGCGGCGGCGACCAGCGTGGCGTACTCGTCGGCCTCCATCGTCAGCACCTCGTCGCCGCCGATGTGCACGTACTCGCCGGGGGTCATCGCGGCGACGTCGGAGAACACGTCCGTGAGGAACGCGCCCGTCGCGGGCAGGTCCGCGTGCAGCCGGCTGAAGCCGACCTCGATCCCGGTGTAGGTCTCGGTGGGCTCCCCGGTCGGGTTCAGCTCGCCGTACGCGTGGGTCGCGGCGTTGACGTGACCGGGGACGTCGACCTCCGGCACGACGCGGACGCCGCGCACCGCCCCGTACGCGACGAGGTCCGCGTAGTCCTCGGCCGTGTAGAAGCCGCCGGGGTCCCCGTCGACCGACGTGCTGCTGGACAGCCGGGTCAGCAGCGGTCGCGACCGCACGTGCAGGCGCCACCCCTGGTCGTCCGTCAGGTGCAGGTGCAGGACGTTGAGCTTGTAGTGCGCCATGAGGCCGATGACGACCTTGAGGTCGCGCACGGGCAGGAAGTGCCGGGCAACGTCGACCGACAGACCACGCCACTGATACCGCGGCGCGTCCTCGATGCGGACGGCAGGCACCCGCAGGACCCCGCCCGGTGCGGCCACGAGCAGCTGGCGCAGCGTGACGATCGCCCGGACGAGCCCGGCGGGCGTGCGGGCCTCGAGGTCGATGCGGCCCTTGCGTGAGGTCAGCCGGTACGCCTCGTCGCCGGCAGGCAGCGACTCGACGAGCCGGAGCCGCACGATGTCGTCGGCGCCGTTCTCGGCGTACCGCACCTCGACGGCCCGGCCACCGACCCGGCCGAGCAGATCCGCAGCGAGCACCGCGATACCGATCAGGTCCGGCCGACCGTCGACCACGACGGTCGTCGCCTCGGTCAGCTCGAACGACGCGTCGCCGGTCGTCTCGACGACGGCAGGCTGCGGGATGACGGCGATGACATCGGGCACAAGGAGTCCTCGGGGGGCTGCGGGTCGAATCGTTCCGGGCAGACGCTACTCGACCTGGGCCGCGAGCCGCCTGGCAATGACCGCACAGGTCGCCAGCTGCAGCTGGTGAAAGACGATCACGGGCAGCGCCACGCTCGCCGCGAGCGCCGGTGCGAACAGGACGGCCGCCATCGGCAGGCCGGTCGCCAGGCTCTTCGTCGACCCGCACATGAGCAGCGCGACACGGTCCCCCCGCTCGAGCCCCAGCCGGCCGCCGCCGTTCCAGGCGAGCAGGAGCACCGCGGCGAGCATCGCTGCGCACACCACGACCAGGCTCACGAGCGCGACCCAGGTGACGTGCGACCACGCCCCCGACACCGTCGCCTGGCTCACCGACGTGTACGCGACGAGCACGATCACGCTCCGGTCGGTCACGCGGGTGAGGTGCGGCCGCGCACGCAGCCAGGGCCCCAGCCAGCGCTGCACCAGCAGCCCCGCGGCGAACGGCAGGAGGAGCTGCAGCAGGATCCCGGCGAGGTTCCCGCCGGCCTGCCCCGAGGTGCGGACCATCAGCACCCCGACGAGCAGCGGCGTCAGCACGATGCCGACGACGTTGGAGATCGTCGCCCCGGTGATCGCCCCGGCGACGTTCCCGCGCGCAACGGAGGTGAACACCACCGACGCCTGCACGGTCGACGGGAGCAGCGACAGGTACAGCAGCCCGGTCTTGAGCTCCGGCGAGACGACGGCGTCCGGCAGGAGCTGGACCAGCAGGCCGAGCACGGGGAACGCCACGTAGGTGGCCGCGAGCATCGATCCCTGCAGCCGCCAGCTGCGCAGGCCAGCCGACACCTCGCCCGTCGCCATGCGCGCGCCGTAGAGGAAGAACAGGAGCACGATCGCGGCCGTGCGGGCGACGTCCAGGACGTCGGCGACCATCCCGCGCGCCGGCAGCAGGAGCCCCAGCAGGAGCGCCGACAGGATCATCACGACCAGGGGGTCGACCCAGTGGAGAGCCTGTCTCCAGAGGCTGGGCCTGGCGTCGTCGTCGGGCACAGCGGAGGGCACGGCGACATTGTGTCACCGCGCTCAGCGCGCGGATCCGTCGGATCCCCCCTAGATTCATCCGTCGTACCCGGACGAACCCCTCGAAGTCAAGGAGTTCCACACATGACACCCGAAGGCATCATCTCCGCCATCATCATCGGCGCCGTGATCGGCATCCTCGGCCGTCTGCTCGTGCGCGGCCGTCAGCGCATCTCCCTTCTCGTGACCATCCTCATCGGCATCGTCGCGGCCCTGATCGGCACCTACCTGGCCAGCCTCGTCGGTGTCCAGGACACCGCCGGCGTCGACTGGATCGAGCTGCTGTTCCAGGTCGTGCTCGCGGCGATCGGTGTGGCCGCCGTCTCCGGCAGCCGCGGCCGTCGCCGCAGCATCCTCTGACGCTCCACGCACCAGCACGACGAGGGCGGCCTCCCGGACGGGGGGCCGCCCTCGTCTTGACAGATTGGTAACCCATTGGTTACCAATGAGCCATGGACCCGTTCCCCGCCCTCGCCGACCCGGTGCGACGAGACCTGCTGCGCACCCTCGCGCAGAGCCCGGCGCGCGTGGTCGACCTCGCTGCCGGGTACCCGATCAGCCGCCCGGCCGTCAGCAAGCACCTGCGGGTGCTCGTCGACGCCGGGCTGGTCAGCGCCGAGACCCAGGGGCGGGAGCGGCGGTACACGCTGGTGCCCGGCGGCCTCGACCCGGTCCGCGGCCTGATCGACGACCTGAACCGGCGACCCCGGTTCGACGAGTCGGTGCTCGACGGCCTCGACCTCGAGGTCCGCCGCACCGTCCGCGACCACCGAGAAGCCACCACGTCCGACCCCGTCGAGGAGACAGCATGACCCCCCAGCCCACCGGCCGCCGAGAGACCCGCGACGGTCACGACAGCGTCGTCATCGACCGCACGTTCCGGGCCCCGATCGCGTCTGTGTGGGCGGCGGTCACCGAGTCCGACCGGCTCGCACGCTGGGTCGGCACCTGGACCGGCGACCCGACCACGGGCTCGGTCCTGTTCCGCATGAACGCCGAGGGCGACGACATCGAACCCGAGACCTTCACGATCCACGAGTGCGTCCCACCTCGCCGGATCGCTCTGACCTCGCAGGTCGCGGGCGCGCCGAACGCCTTCCACTTCCTCCTCGAGCTGACCGAGGTCGCCGGCACCACGACGCTCACGTTCAGCCAGTCCGTGCCGGACCAGGACATGGCGACCGGCGTCGGCCCCGGCTGGGAGTACTACCTGGACCGTCTCGTGGCCGCGGAGACCGGTGCCGACGTCGCGGGAGTCGACTTCGGCGACTACTACCCGGCGCAGTCGGACTACTACCGCGCACTGTTCGCCTGAGGCCTCGAGAACGACGAAGGCGGCCTCCCGGATGGGGGGCCGCCTTCGTGTGCGGGTGGAGCTGAGGGGATTCGAACCCCTGACCTTCTCATTGCGAACGAGACGCGCTACCAACTGCGCCACAGCCCCGCGAGCGGGCTAAAGACTAACACCAGGCCCCGGTGGATCGCGAAATCCGGCGGGTCACTCCCCGGCGACGCGGCGCTTCGCCAGGACCGCGTTCAGGTCGATGCTGCCGGTCGTCTCGACGGGTGCCTCGAGCGGCGCGCGCTCGGCGTCGGCGGGGGCGTCGACCTCGGCGGTGCGGGCGGCCGTCGACCCCTCGAGGTTCTCCAGCGGGGCCGGCTCGCGGCGCGGGGCGGAGGCCTTCATCGTGTAGGTCGGACGCGGCACGGGGACGGGCGACCAGGCCTCGTCCTCCTCGCTCGGCGCCTCGGTGGTGCGCTCGCCGACCGAACGGCGGACGACGGGCACCTGCCCGGTCGAGGCGTGCCGGGCGGGGCCGTCGGACTCGCCCTTGTCCTCGACGATGCGCGCGAACACCTCGGTGCTGGCGTCGGACGGGTGCACGGCCCGGCCCGTGACGAAGGCCATCGGCGCCTCCGCGGGAGCGGCGACCGGAGCTGCCGGTACTGCCGGGGCTGCCGGGGCTGCCTTCGCGGCCGTCGCCACGGCACGCATCGCGCCCGTGCGCGGACCGGAGGCGACCCTGCGCTCGTCGGCGATCTTCTGCTCCCAGGCCTCGTCGGCCTCCCGGCCCGCGAGGACGGCACGCCGACCCAGCACGAGGACGGAGCCGAGCAGGACGGTGGGGACGACGCCGGCGACCCAGGTGACCAGCGGGCTGATTCCGACCGCGGCCCAGCCGACGACGGTCGCGACGAGGAGGAACCCGGCCAGGAGCGCGCGACGGCGCGCAGCGGCCCCGCGACGGGCCACGGAGGCCGCTCGGGCTGCCCGTGCCTGCGCGGCGCGGCGGGCCGCGTCGGCGGTGATCCTGTCCTGTGTGCCGTGCGGTCGGTCCACGGTGGTGCCTCCTGTCGCGCTCCCGGTGGCCACCGGGAGCCCCTTGCCCGGGGTCAGCAGCCCCGCGGTACTGATCACTGTCGGCCCGGAGACGGCCTCCTGGCGGTTGCGCCGGTCGCTCACCGCGACCACGCGCAGCGCCTCGGAGAACCGGTCGTCCGCCCGGGACTCGAGCAGCTGCTGCCGATGTCGCAGCTTGTGCGGCACCAGGTACGCCACCCACAGGCCGACCAGCGCGAGCGCGACCGGTCCTGCGAGATCGTTCACGTCACGACGGTAGGCGTCGCGGACGCACCCGCCGGGGACCGCCGCGGCGTGTCGGCCTGTGCGTCACCCGACAAGCCCGTGCGTCACCCGACAGTGCGGGACCGCCAGCGCTGCAGAAGCCCGTCGGGGACGTCCTCGACCGTCAGGGCGAACGTGCGGTGGTCGCACCAGCGGTCCTGGATGTGCAGGTACTTCTCCCGGACGCCCTCGTCGCGGAACCCGAGCTTCTCCA
This sequence comes from Cellulomonas humilata, assembly GCF_030814415.1. Lineage (GTDB taxonomy): Bacteria > Actinomycetota > Actinomycetes > Actinomycetales > Cellulomonadaceae > Cellulomonas > Cellulomonas humilata_A. The sequence goes on from NZ_JAUSVB010000001.1 coordinate 363,344, forward strand.
CGACGCGCAGCGACGGACCGTTCTCGGGGCGGATGTTGATCTCGACGCGGTGCAGCTCGAGCGTCTGGAAGCAGTGGTCGGTCGCCAGCGCCACGGCGGTCGGGGTGATGCCCAGCCCGGCGACGTGCTCGGAGACCCAGTAGCCGATGGCCGCGGACCGCAGCGAGCCGTAGATGATCGAGGAGACCGTCAGCTGCCCGACGAGCCGGTCGGCGTGGTCGATCGCGAACGGCAGCGTGACCCCGGCCCGGGCCTGCGCGGACAGGGTCCGCACGAAGGTGCCGAACGACGGCCGCGGACCCGAGACCGGCACGGGGCTCGTCGCGTCCCACGGCTCCAGCCACGCGGCGTTCTGCGCGCGCAGCGCCATCCACGTGTCCTGGTCACGCCGCCGCAGCGGACGCAGGCGCACGTCACCCTCGACGAGGACGGCAGGCCAGCCGGACGCCATCAGCCCTCCAGGACCAGGCAGTGGATCACCTGTCCGGGGTGCACGGTCAGGTCCTGCTCCCCGACGACCGCGAGCGCGTTGGCCTGCGCGAGCGCGTTGACCGTCGGCGCCGACGGGTCACCGATCGGCGTCACGCGGTACCCCTCGTCGGGGGACCCGAGCACGGTCGCGGGCACGAACTGTCGCAGGCCCGGCGGTGAGACCCACCCCTCGACGGCCTCGGCGGCGACCGACGGGCGGAACACCTCGGCGTGCCCGGCCATGGCACGCAGCGCGGGCCGGACGAACACCTCGAACGAGACCTGGGCGGCGACGGGGTGGCCCTGGAGCGCGAAGATCGGGACGGACTTGTCGCTGGCCAGGTCGTCGGCCACCGTGCCGAACCCGTGCCGCTGCCCGGGCGTCATCGCTACCTGGTCCAGCCGCACGCTGCCCATCGTCGCCAGCACGTCCTTGACCGTGTCGTTGGTCAGCTCCGACAGCCCGCCGGTGATGACGAGCAGGTCGGCGCGGACCAGCTGGTCCTCGATGGCCTCCCGCAGGACCGCGCGGTCGTCACCGAGGATGCCGACCCGGACCGCCGCGGCGCCGGCGTCCCGGACCGCGGCCTCGAGCGCGTGCCCGTCGGTCTCGAACACCCCGTGGCCGGACCGGTCCGCGTGCGTGCCGGGCTCGACCAGCTCGTCGCCGACCGAGAGCAGCACCACGCGCGGGGTCGGGTGGACGCGCAGCCGCCCGCGACCCATCGCGGCGACCAGCGCGAGCTGCCGGGCGCCGAGGCGGGTCCCCGCCTCGAGCACCACGTCGCCCGCGCGGACGTCGGACGCCGCGGGGCGCACGTGCTGGCCGGGCACCGCGGGGCGCTGCATGGCGACCCGCGCGGTCCCCCGGTCGGTCTCCTCCAGGGGCACGACGGCGTCGGCCCCGAGCGGCAGCGCCGCGCCGGACGCGATCCGCACGGCCGTGCCGGGCACCAGGCGCAGCGGCCCGGTGCCCGGCCGGATGTCGTGCGCGACCGGCAGCGACTGCGCGCTCGCGTACCCGGCGCCTGCGGTCTCGTGCGCGGCGACGGCGTACCCGTCGCGCGCGGCGACCGCGAACGTCGGCAGGTCGTGGGTGGCCGTGACGTCGGCGGCGAGGATGCAGCCGACGGCGTCACGCAGGACGACGTCGAGCGGTGCGACCGGTCCGACGGCGGCCAGCACGGCCGCGAGGTGATCCTGGACCGATCTCATGCGGGCATTCTGCCCCGCCCGGCAGGTCAGTCGGACAAGGTCTGAGAGAACTCGCCCAACCAGGCCCGGAAGTCGGGGCCGAGATCGGGGCGGTCCACCGCGATCTGGACGACGGCCTTGAGGTAGTCGAGCCGGTCCCCGGTGTCGTAGCGACGTCCGCGGAACACCACCCCGTACACGCCGCCGCCCTCGGACGCCGGGAGGCCGGCGAGGGTCGCGAGCGCATCGGTCAGCTGGATCTCGCCGCCACGGCCGGGTGCCGTGTTCTCCAGCACCTCGAACACCGCGGGGTGCAGCACGTAGCGGCCGATGATGGCGAGGTTGCTGGGCGCCTCGTCCGCCGGGGGCTTCTCGACGAGCGCGGTGATCCTCACCTGGTCGGGATCTGCCGCACCGTCGAACGGTTCGACCGCTGCGCAGCCGTACATCGAGATCTGTGCGGGCGGGACCTCCAGCAGCGCGATGACCGAGCCGCCGGTCCGCTCCTGGAGGGCGAGCATGGTGCTCAGCAGCTCGTCGCGCTCGTCGATCAGGTCGTCCCCGAGCAGGACCGCGAACGGCTCCTGCCCGACGTGGTGCTTGGCCTGGAGCACGGCGTGGCCCAGACCCTTCGGCTGACCCTGGCGGACGAAGTGGACGTGACCGAGCTCGGTGGACTCGCGGACCTTGGCCAACCGCTCCAGGTCGCCCTTCGCCTCCAGGGCGGCCTCGAGCTCCGGGACGGCGTCGAAGTGGTCGGCGAGCGTGCGCTTCGAGCGGCCGGTGATGAGCAGGACGTCGTCGAGGCCGGCCTTCACGGCCTCCTCCACGACGTACTGGATGGCCGGCTTGTCGACGACCGGGAGCATCTCCTTGGGCGTCGACTTCGTGGCGGGGAGGAACCTGGTGCCCAGGCCCGCGGCGGGAATGACTGCCTTGTGGATCGTCATGTCGGGACACTAGCCGCGCACGTCCGACCGCGCAGTGGCCTGCGTCACGCCGTCGAATTGTTCACACCTCATACCCGGGACGGTCGTTCCGGAGTCACCAGGTTTGCGACACTGGTCCCATGAGCAGCGTCGCCCAGCCGTATCCGCGCGTGTCCGAGGGGGACGAGGTCGAGGACGTCAAGGAACGTCTCCGGATGGCCATCCGGGACGCCCGCAAGATCAGGTCCGTCCGGCTCCGTGACGCCGCCGCGCACGCCCTGGCGGACGTCGTGCTCACCATCCCGGCCGTCGCCGACGCCACCTGCGTCTCCGTCTACGCGTCGCGCGTCACGGAACCCGGCACGGGTCCGCTGCTCGAGGCCCTCGCCGCCCGCGGCGTCCGCCTGCTCCTGCCCGTGCTGGGCAGCGGTCTGCAGCGCGAGTGGGCGGAGTACGACGGCCCCGACGACCTGCGCGAACGCGCCCCTGGCCGCCCGCCGGAGCCCGGCGGGCCCACGCTCGGTGCGGCGGCGCTCGCGGACGCCGACGTCGTGATCGCCCCGGCGCTGGCCGTCGACACCACGGGCGCACGGCTCGGCCAGGGCGGCGGCTGGTACGACCGGGCGCTCGAGCACCTCCGTCCCGGCGCTCCCGTGGTCGCGCTGGTGTTCCCCGAGGAGCTCTACGACGCGCAGACGCGCCCGCTGCCCCGCGAGCGCCACGACCGCCTGGTCGACGCCGTCGCGACGCCGCTGGAGTGGCACCTCATCACGGCGTGAAGGTCAACCGGTCCCGGGCGTCCGCCTCCGTCGCGGCCTGCGTGAACGGCCACGGGAACGTCTCGCCCCGCGACCACGGGCCCAGCTGGTCCGAGTAGTGCACGCTCGCCGGGTGGCCGGACGCACCCGTGAGCGTCACCCACGTCGACGCGTCGAGGTCGCCCAGGTCGACGACCATGCGCATCGACGGCGCCGCGGTCACGGCGAACGACCCCGAGCTGGCGTCCCAGGCGGTCGCGTCCACGATCGAGGACCCGCCCCCCACCGCGACGGGGTCGGGGTTGACCAGGTTCCGGATCAGGCCCGGCAGCGACGTCCCGCCGAGCACGGGGTGCTCGGGTGCGGCCGGGTGCAGCTGTCCCCAGCGCCAGTCCGTCGCCTCGCGGCCCAGCGCGGCGGTCAGCTCGCGGCGTGCCGCGACCATCGCGCGGGTCAGCACCTGGTCGCGCCCCTCGACCACGCCGGGGGTCGACTTGTCGTCCCACCACGGTGAGGCCGGCTCGTCGATCAGCCGACGGACCACCTCGAGCCAGCGCGAGCCGCCCGAGGGGCCGTAGTCGTCGGGGAGGTCGTCGGCGAACGCGGCCGCGAGGATGTCCGCCCAGACGGCCGCGAAGTACGCCGCAGCCGCCGAGTCCTCCGACTGCACGCGGTCCCAGGTGCGCAGCAGCTCCTGGCCGTCGTCGTAGAACGAGTCCTCGACGTCCAGCGGCAGGTCCTGCCCGTCGTCGAAGAACGTGTCCTCGATGTCGAGCGAGAGCAGCACGGGTACCAGCACGTCCGCGTACGGGCTGTGCTGGTCCATCTGGATGCGGCCCATGTCCGCGACGCTGACCTTGCCGTCCGTCGTCGCGTCCGTGAGGAGCTCCCGGATCCGCTGCGCGCGGTAGCCGTAGTCCCAGTCCTCGGTCAGGAACGGGCCCACACCGGCCGGGGTGACGGCCTGGTTGGCGGTGACGATGAACCCCTCGACGGGATCCAGCGCGCGCGGCATGGCGGCCGGGTCGACGAACCCCTGCCACTCGTACCGGCTGTCCCACCCCGGCCGCGGCCAGGTGCCGTCCGACGGGACCGGCCCGCCGGGGATGTCGGCGCGGACGGGGATGCGGCCGGGCGCCTGGTAGCCGATGTGGCCGTCCGTCGTCGCGAAGACGATGTTCTGCGACGGCACGTCGAACAGCGCGGCGGCCGCCTGGATGTCCGCGGCGTCCTTGGCGACGTTCATCGCGAGCACCGCGTCCATGGTCCGGCCCGGCTGCAGGGCGGTCCAGCCGAGGGCGACCGCGAACCGGCGGGCCGGCGCGTCCTCGGGGACGGGAGCGGAGCCGACACCCATGAGGTCCAGGACGTCGGACACCAGCGGACCGTGCACCGACTCGCGGACCGTCAGACGGATGTCGTCGCCGCCGTTCACGTGGATGACCTCGATGCGCTCGGTGATCGGCGCCTGGGCGCCGTCGAGCCGCGTGGTGTTCTCGTCGACGCGCTCGAGGAAGAAGTCGGTCACGTCGGCCCCGAGGTTGGTCAGACCCCACGCGAGCTCCGCGTTGTGGCCGATGACCACGCCGGGCATGCCCGCGAACGCGAAGCCGCTGACGTCGTACGGGCACTGCGCGGAGACGTCGTCGCACCGCAGCCCGATCTGCTCCCAGATGCCCGGCGCCGAGATGCCGAGGTGCGGGTCGTTGGCGAGCAGCGGCGAGCCCGACTCGGTGAGGTCGCCGGAGACCACCCACGAGTTCGAGCCCACCCCCTCACCGTCGCCCATCAGGTGCGGCACCGCGTCCAGCGCAGCCGCCGCCGACGCCATCGCGTCCTGCAGGTCGGCGCTGTCGAGGTCGAGCGGGGTCGTCGCCGCGGACGTCTGCTGCACGGCGCTCACGGGCAGGTCCGCGGCGGTGAGGATGGGCAGGTTGAGGTCCTGCGGGTAGGCGGGGAACAGCTCGTCGACGCGCGCGACGTCACCGATCGACGAGAACGAGGCGGCGCGCTCCAGCTCCGCGTCGTAGTTGCCGCGCAGGTCCCAGGCCATCGCCTTGAGCCACGCGAGCGAGTCGACGGGGTCCCACTCCGCCGGCGTGCTCACGTTCAGCTGCACCCCGAGGACCGAGTACTCGACGGCGATCGCGCCCGGGTCCCGGCCGTCCAGGTACGCGTTGACGCCGTCCGCGTAGGCCTGGAGCGCGTCGCGGGTGCTCTGCTCCAGCAGGCCCCACTCCTGCTCGGCCACCCGACGCCACCCGAAGGTCCGGATCACCTTGTCCGCGGCGAGCGCGTCCTTGTTCTCGCCGACCAGCTCCGACAGCCGCCCCGAGGTCACGTGGCGGCGGTAGTCCATCTCGAAGAACCGGTCCTGCGCGGCCACGTAGCCCTGCGCTCGGAACAGGTCCTGGGACGTCGTCGCGGTGATCGTCGGGACTCCGCGCTCGTCGCGCGTGACCGTCACGTCGGCGTCGAGCCCGGGCAGCTCCTGCTCGCCGGCGACCTCCGGCAGCGGCCGTCGCACGACGATGACCGCCGTGACCATCACCGCGACGAGGGCGACGACGACCACCGCGGCGACGGTGATCAGGGAGAGACGGACGAGGCGACGACGAGACACGCTTCGGAGGGTACTTTGCCGTCCCGCCTCCGGCCGCCGCAGCGCCCCGCACCTGTGCACGGAATGTGCCGGGCGAGCGAACCGTTACGATTGGCACTCGGACGATGCGAGTGCCAGCCTTTCCGACCGCTCTCAGGAGACCTTCAGTGCCCACCTACGCCTACGCCTGCACGGCGTGCGGTCACGCCTTCGAGATCGTGCAGTCGTTCAGCGACGACTCGCTCAGCGTCTGCCCCGAGTGCGAGGGACGCCTGCGCAAGGTGTTCTCCTCCGTCGGGGTCGTGTTCAAGGGCTCGGGCTTCTACCGCAACGACGCGCGCGCCGGTGCGAAGTCGACCGCTCTGAGCCCCGCGGCGTCGACGCCTGCCGCGACTTCGGCGTCGACCTCCTCGCCGTCGACGTCGTCGGCCTCGTCGTCGTCCTCCTCGTCCATGCCTTCCTCGGCCGCTCCTGCAGCCAAGCCCGCGGCCTCGTCCTGACGCCTCGGGCCTGAGCCTCTCGGCGTCCTCACCTCCGGGTGGGGGCGCCGATCTCGTTCCGCGACGAGTCCGGCAGCGCGGCGTGCGCCGGCCACTGCCGGTGACGAGGCCGACGTCGCACAGCGACAGCACGGCGAAGCGGCACGGGTGTCGGTCGGCTGGCGCGATCCGTCCCCAGCCCCGCCGATCGCCCCCGCTGTCCACACCGCGGGTCGACCACCGAACTCCCTGAGGCCGACGCCCCTACCGTCGACCGTCATGCACCCCCACCTCCTCGCCGGCCGGCCGCCGAAGCTCCCCCACCGCCGACGACCGTTCGCGCTCGCGCTGCGGGCGACGGTGTGGCGCTCGCGGTTCGCCGTCGGCGCGACGTTCCTCGGCCTCGCTGCGGCGTGCACGGTCCAGGCGCTGCGCCCGGCCGACCCGCCGACCACCCCCGTGCTCGTGGCGGCCCATGCGCTGGCGGCCGGGACCCTCCTGACCAGTGCCGACGTCCGGCTGGTGCGGTTCCCGGTCGCCGTCGTCCCGGACGGCGCGCTGTCCGACCCCGGCGCCGTCGTCGACGCCTCGACCGCGGTCCCGCTCGCGGCCGGCACCCCGATGGTTCCCGGTCTGCTGGCCGCCGACGAGGTCCACGGTCCGCCCGGCAGCGTCGTCGCGACCGTCCGGTTCGCCGACCCGGCCGTCGCCGGGCTGCTCTCGCCCGGGATGCGGGTCGACGTGCTGGCCGCGACCCCGGAGGGCGGTCCGGGAGGGGTGGTCGCGACGAGGGCCCTCGTCCTGCCGGTCGCTCGCCCGACGGCCTCGAACGCGAGCGCGCTGGGGCTCGGTGGTTCCGGTGACGACTCCGTCCCGGTGCTCCTCGCGGTGTCCCCGGACGAGGCGCCCGCCCTCGCCGGCGCTGCAGCGTCCGCGTTGCTGTCCGCGGTCGTCGTGCCATGATCGACGACCGGAGACGCCCCGCCCCGGGGCCGCCGGACCACCGACACAGCCAGCCCGAGGGGGCAACGTGACCGACAGGCTCAGCACAGGGATCAGCGGCGCACGAGAGGGGCTCAAGGGCACCGCGAAGGTGTTCCAGGGGTTCAAGGACTTCATCAGCCGAGGCAATGCGATCGAGCTCGCCGTCGGTGTCGTCATCGGCGCGGCGTTCGGCGCGGTGGTGACGTCGATCGTCAACGGGCTGATCGGACCGCTCATCTCGGCGATCTTCGGGCAGACCGACCTGAGCAACGTCTGGTCGTTCACGATCAACGACGCCGTGTTCTCGTTCGGCCTGATCCTGCAGGCACTGATCCTGTTCCTGTTCACCGCCGCGGCGGTCTACTTCCTCATCGTGCTGCCGCTGAACGCCCTGGCAGCCCGGCGCAAGAGCGGCGAGGAGGATGAGCCCGCCGCGCCCGCCGAGGACATCCTGCTGCTGCAGGAGATCCGCGATCTGCTGGCCAACCGCCTCACGCCTGCGATCGTCAACGACGCGGGCACCGGACCTGCGACCGGCCCCGCGGGCACGGGAATCGGCACTCCCGGATCGTCCCCGGTCTCCGACCTCCCGCCGTCTATCCCGCCTGGCCCGGCGGCCCCGCCGAAGCCTCTCTGACCGCCGTCACCCCTCGGCCCGGGCTCCGACGGTTCGCGAACAAGCCATGGGTGGCGGCAAGGACGCACCCTGCGTGATCCATGGCTGGGTCGATACCGCGCTGGCCCTGCCCGACCGACGAACCCGTTCGTTCGGCCCGGCGGGCGCGACCGGACCGGCACGGTGTGGCCGACGAACCCGTTCGTTCAGTCCGTCGGGCGGCGGGCTTCCGACCGTCACCGTGCGCGGCGCGAGCTGGTCTCCGCTAGCGGATGGCGGCGAGGAACGCGAGCGTGCGCTCGGTGAGGAGCTGGGCGGCGGCAGGGTCGTACGAGGGCAGGCTGTCGTCCGCGAACAGGTGCTCCTCGCCCGGGTAGACGAACAGCTCCGCGTCCGGGGACTCCTTCACCAGGGCACGGGCGGCGTCGATGTCGCCCTCACCGGCGAAGAACGGGTCGGCGTCCATGCCGTGGATCTGCACCGGAACGCCCTTGGGCCACGGGCTGTCGAACTCCGCGGTCGGGACGCACGAGTGGAAGAACAGGGCGCCCTTCGCGCCGGGGCGTGTCTGGGCGAGCATCTGCGCCGGTAGGACGCCGAGCGAGAAACCGGCGTACACGAGCCCGGCGGGGAGGGTGTCGACGGTGGCCTGTCCCCGTCCCAGCACGATCGGGAAACCGACCTCGTCGGCGTACGCCAGGCCGGACTCGATGTCCTCGAACACGTGCCCGTCGTAGAGGTCCGGGACGTGCACGGTGTGCCCGGCGGCGCGGAGCGTGTCCGCGAAGCTCCGGACACCGGACGTGAGCCCCTGGGCGTGGTGGAACAGCAGGACCTCGGCCATGGGTGTCTCCTTCGGGTCGTGCGGATGGTCGGTGGCCCGGCGATCCTCTCGCGCGGGTCTGACACGGGGGCTACCAGTGCGGCGGCTTGTCCTGGTGCAGGCGGTCGTCGTTGGAGCCGGCCTCCCGGTCGCCCCACCCGACATCGGAGTCGTCGGCGCTCCGCGTCGCGACCACGGGCTCGTGCGCAGGGCGGACGTTCGTCGTCCCGCCATCGCCCCCGTCGCCGGAGGCGTGCCCGGTGTCGCCGGCCACGAGATCGCGGGTCGCGTCGTCACGGGTCGCGTCGTCGCGCGGTGTGGGGTGCGTCGAGACGAGGTTGGCGTCGTCCCCGCCAACGGTGCCCGCGTGCCGTACGGCTCGCCGCGGACGGCGTGCGGGTGCGGCCTGGGGCGGCTCGGACGACGTCACCGTCCGATGATCCCACCCGCGGCGCGCGGTGGAGGAACCCGGTCAGTGCATCCCGCGGGTGATGGCACTCCGAACTGCGGTGTCGATCCGGTAGGACCGGCGCGTGATGCCGAGCTCGTCCCGCAGGGCGGCGGCCAGCTGCTCGCGGGTGCGCTCCTGCTCGTCGGACTGGAGCCACGCGACGAGCTCGTCGAGCTGGTCGTCGCTGTACGCGCCGATCGGCAGACCGCGACGGACGTCGGGACGCTGCCGGGTGGGCACCGCGAGCGCGAGCTGGAGCGCACGGCTGGGCGGACGCGGGTCGTCACCGGCGGAACCGGCAGGTCGGTCGGAACCAGCGGCACCAGCAGACCCAGCGGCACCAGCGGAGCCGGCGGCACCAGCGGAGCGGGCGGCATCGTCGGAACCAGGTGAGTCGGCAGCCTCGGACGTGGCGCCGTCGCCGGAGGCATCGGCGATGGCGGAGGATCGACCGGCCGGGTCGGTAGCCGCGGGAGCGGCACCCCCGTCAGCAGGAGCGGGCTCGGCGCCGGGCTCGGACGGAGCGGGCGATGCAGCTCGTGCAGCGGAGACCGCCTCGACGACCTCGATCGTCGACCAGACCCCGGTCGCCGGACGAGGCTCGGCGGGATGGGCCGCTGCCCGGGCCGCGGCACGAGCGGCCGACCGGGCGGACGACGCGGGCGTGGGCAGCTCCTCGATGTCGTCGGCCTCGTCGATCAGGCCGAGCTGCAGAGGAGCGGTGCGGGGCGCGGCCGGTGCGGGCACGCGGGCGTGCACGGCGCGGCGGATGCGGTCCACCTCGGCCTGCGGGTCCATGAAGGCGGCGGCGGACCAGACACGGATGACGCTCCACCCGACGCGCTCGAGGCGGTCGGCGGTGAGGCGGTCACGGACGCGGACGCTGGGCTCGGCGGTGTACTCCTCGTCGTCGGTGAGGACGGCGACGAGCATCTCGCCGGGCAGGTCCGGGTGGCCGACGACGAGCGGGATCCGGTCGCCACCGGGGATGCCGTGGTCGGCCTCGACGAGCAGACCGTGCTTCCAGAGGCGCTCGGCGAGGTCGAGCAGGAGGCGGTCGGGCTCGGTGGCCGCGGCGAGGGCCTGGTCGGCGGCGGCGGTCGCGGCGGCGATCGTCCGCAGGAGCGGGTCGGTGGGCTCGGGCGGGGTCACCAGGTCGGCGACGTCCTGACCGGCGCCGCGGCGGGCGGCGAACGCGAGCAGGTCCGCGAGGAGCCGCGGGCCGGGGCCGCGCAGCCGCTCGGGGTCGAGGTCGTCGGACCCGAAGCACGAGACGACGGTGAGCCGGTGCCGGGTGGACCCGAGCGCGTCGAGCAGCAGCGCGTCGCCACCGGGGCCGGTGATGGGCCCGAACGTGTGCAGGACGCGGCGGTGCGGGGTCCGGCCCAGGCCGAGCGACAGGAAGATCGCCTCGCGGCGCAGGCCGGCGACGTTGGGCAGGTCGGTGACGACGAACGGGTCGACGCGGCCGGAGTCGAAGAACGCGGCGAGCGCGGGGTTGCCGCGGACCTCGGACAGCACCGCCTCGCGGACGGCTTCCGCGTGGGTCGACGTCGCGGTGATGACGGCGAGCGACTCGTCGGGTCGCAGCAGCGCGTGGGTGAGGACGAGCTCGACGACGTGCTCGACCTCCTCGCGAGTCGAGTCGACCGACCCGGTCGTCGGGTCCGGCATCCCGGTGCCGTCGACGACGTCGAGGCTGACGAGCGGCCGGTGCTGCGGCAGCGGCGTCGGGCGGAGCACGCCGGAGTAGCCGTGGGCCGCGAGGAACGCGGTGAGGTACGGGTCGCGGCGCGAGGAATCGGCACGCAGGGCGACCGACGGCAGCACGGCCGCGAGCTCCCGGACGGCGCTGCCGGAGGCGCAGCGCGCGTCTCCGACGACGACGACCTGACGGCCGCGGGCGACGGCCGCGAGGGCGACCTCGACGGGCAGGTGCGCGGCGGAGTCGATGACGACCAGGTCGACGGTGCGCGTGGGCGGCAGGACCTGCGGGACCAGCATGGGGCTGGCGGCGATCACGGGACGCAGGCGCCGGGCGACCTCGGGGTGCCGCACGACGGTGTCCCGCAGCGACGTGAGCCGCTCCTCGATGAGGTCCGCGAACAGCGCCTCGGCCTGCTCGCGGTGCTGGCGCAGCGTGTGCGAGACGTGCCCGACGACCGCCCCGAGGACAGGGCCGGACAGGCTCTTCACGTGCGCGCGGTCGAGCGTCGCGTAGCGGGCGGACAGGGCACCGAGCGCGGCGCCGTCGTACCCGGCGAGCGCCGGGTCCTCGCTGAGGATCTGCTCGATGACCGTGCTCCACCAGGCCAGGTCCAGCTCGGCCGGCGCGAGGGCGGGGTCGATCCGGCGGGTGGCCAGGTCGTCGACGAGCGCGCCGAGCCCGGCGGACCGGAGGCGGTGCAGGAGCCCCGTGCGCTCGGGGAGGTCGGCGAGGGCGTCGGTGTCGGACCGCAGCCGCGTCAGCCGCTCGGTCAGCGCCGCGAACGGCATGCTCGACAGGCCACCGCCGCCCGGCGTCGTGACGAGCACCTCGTCGAGCGCGTCGAGGTCGGCGCGCACGGCGGCGAACTCCTCCTCGATGTGCTCGAGGCCGTCGGGCAGCCGCGGCCACCCGCCGGACGGGCAGTGCGCCTGCCAGACCTCGCGCTGCGCCTGCACCTCGAGGAGACGAGCGTGCAGGTCGGCGACGGGCCGGCCGGGACGAACCATGTCCTTGGACTGCTTGCGCAGCCGCCGACGCAGCCAGTAGCCCATGTCGACGCCGCGCTCCGCACGCCATTCCTTGGTGGCGGTGGCGGCGACGAGGTCGGCGGCGGTGCGCTCGAAGACGATGGGCTGGAACACGTCGAGCGCCGCGCGGACGCCGTCGAGCATGGTCAGCTGCTCGACCCAGGAGATGACGGTGGTCGCCTGCGTCAGCCCGGTCTCGGAGGCCACCTGCGCGGTCCGCTCGATCAGCGCCGGCAGGGTGGAGTCGAGCAGGCGCTCGAGCCGGCGCACCGCGTTGTCGGCGTCGGCCCGCGTCCGCAGGTCCGCGCCGTACCAGGGCGTGTCGGTGGGCCGGACCCGGAACGCGCCGAGCTCGCCGGCCTGCAGCAGGGCGGCGGTCAGCTCCACGCGCCGCGGCGCGTCGAGCACGCGTGCGACGTCGGGCGACAGCCGCACGGTCGTCTTGGGCGTCGGTCGGGTCGAGGTGAGGCGGGCCAGCTGCTGGAGGGCGTCGTACGCCGAGACACCCCACGGGGCGCGCTCCGCGTGCAGGGCGTCGACATAGGCCCGGAGGCGCTCGCGCGTGCTGACGAGCTCGCTGCGCAGGGCGACGACACCGTTCGTGTCGATCGTGGGCGCCTCGAGGGTCATCGCGCCGAGCAGGCGACGGGAGATCGCCGACCGCCAGCCGGCCTCGGGGGCGACGTCGAGCAGCAGATCACCGAGGCCGAGAGCGGCGAGCCGGTCGGCGAGCGCCGTGGCCGCACGACGATGCCCCGGGACGTAGAGCACGGTGCGGCCCGTGGCCGCCGCGTCGGCGACCAGCGCGGCCAGGGTGCCGGTGACGTCGGCGCCGGCGGGGGCGTCGACGAACAGGTGCGTGCCGGTCGCCACGACGTCGAGGACGTGCTGCTGCGCGGGGTCGAGGTCACCGACGCCACGCTCGTGGCCCGGGTCGCGGTCGCCGCGGACGGGTGCGGGCAGGACGCGCCGCAGCCGGGTACGGGACTCGTCGACGCCCGCGAGCGCGGAGACCACCTCGTGGCGCTCGAGCGTGCCGGACAGGTTGTCGAGGTCGTCGACGAGGATCTGGCCGGGGTGCACGAAGGTGCCGACGACCACGCGCTCGCTCATCGAGAAGTCGTCGAGGACGGCCTCGCCCAGGGACGCGAGCCGGTGCAGCGCACCGCGCGGGTCGAACCCGTTGGACGTGAACGTGCCGCGCGCGACCGCGCCGGGGTCGAGGAGCGCGCCGCGCGAACGCAGGGCACGGGCGAGCACGGGGTTGACCTCGAGCGACGGCTCGAGGGCGAGCTCGTAGTCGCTCTCGCCGGAGCCGCGGGCGTGCAGGGTGACGGGCCGCAGGAGCACGGGAGCGCGCACGATCCGGGGTGCGGCGTCCGCGGGCTGCTCACCCTCCGGGGTCCGCTGCCGGGTCACGGACGCGAGCGCGGCGACGTCGTCGCTGGCGATGTCCGGGGTGGTGCGCTCGGTCCACGTGGCCACACCGATGGCCAGCGACGTGGGCGCGATGCCGTACCGCTGGGCGTACACGGCAGCGCGAGCGCTGACGGCACGGGCGCGGCGTCGCGCGGTCGACAGGGCCGCACCCTCGCGCACCAGGTTGGACAGGCGGGTCTCGCGGCCGGCGTACAGCTGGGAGATCCCCGACGGGTGCGCGGCCGACAGGTCCAGCGCGGCGTCGCCGAGCAGCTCGACGTCGACGAGGGTCGACCCACCGGCGGCCTCGACGAGGGCGGCCCGCCAGGTGGCGACGGATCCTTCGAGGAGCTCGGCGGGGCTCGGGGGCTCGACGAGCATCGGTCGGTCGGCTGGGTCTGCGCCGGTCTCAGGAGCCTGGTCGGGTCCCGGGCCGGAGGTGCGCACGGGGACGGTCACCCTGGGAACGCTAACCGCGCTGCCGCGTGATCACGGGCATGGCGCGCCGAGGTGCAGCAGGTCGGGCACACCCACAGACGCCAAGAGCGGGACGGGTCAGGGGACCCGTCCCGCTCTTCGGACGTGAAGACGGTGCGCACCGCGCAGGGGGCAGGCGATGCGCACCGTCAGGACGAGTGTGCGGCACGAATGCGGTGCTGGTCAAACGTCCAGGCTGTCCTTCCGGGTGAATCCTCGAACCTGAGAATCACCTGGATCCGGGCTGATCCTGCACGAGCCGGACCGTCCCGGGGTGCCGGGGTGACACACGGAGCCCGGCCGGCTCAAGGAACGCGCACGCGCGGCCGACTGGACGGTGTGGAGAGACTTGCCGGAGTGCTCGAGGACGAACCGCTCTACTGGATCGAAGAGCTCGATCCGGACGAGGACGGTGCCGACGTCCAGCTGGGCTTCAGCGACCTCGCGGCGCACCCGTACCACGCCCTCGTGGAGGCCACGGCAGACATGCTCGCGACGGTGCCCGGCGTACACGCCGCGTGGCACGAGGACCGCGAGGTCGTGCTGGTCCGGGCGCCAGGCGTGGCGCCCGAGCTCCTGGCAGACGCGGTCGACCGGTTCTGGCTCGATGCGCTGACCCGCACCCCACCCGACCCGTCCTACGGCTGGGAGCCGGACCCGTCACGGCCGACACCGACGTGGACCGAGCAGACCCCATGGCCGACGCAGACGTGGACCGAGCAGCCCCCGCGACCGACGCTGCGAGAAGCCGTCAGCCTGCCTCCGTCGCGAGGCCGGATGTGGACGTACCTCGTCTGCGGTGCGGTCCCGGCCGTCGGCGGGCTGGTCTACGCCCTGACCCCGGGTGGCAGCAACGGCGTGATCGCGCTCGCGATCGGCCTCGTCAACCTCGGCGTGGGAGCGAACATCTGGCGTCGCCGACGAGCGCTCGGCAGCTAGCCGGGACCGTGGGCGACATGCGCCCAGCGGCCGGCGGGCTCCCCGTGGGGCGCCCACCGGCCGGCGGGACGAGGTAGGGCGTCGCCGCACGCGGGGAGTGCGCGACGCCGCGTGCTCCGAGACGCTCAGGTGCCCGTCTTGCAGCACGGCTGGACGAACGTCTGGGCGTCGTCGGTCACGGGTGCGATGACTCCCCCGACGCCCGAGAGGGCAGCGAGGGCGAGGACGATGGCGATGCTCTGCTTCTTCATCGTGGGACCTTCCAGCTGGTCGTTCTGGCTGTGACTGGCGCGGCGCCGCGGACCGCGGGGGCGGGGGCGGCGGCGCGTCCGGTCGGTGGCGTCAGATGATGTGCTTGCAGCACGGTGCGGCCACCTGCTGGGTGGCCCCGGAGGCCGCCGTGGCGCTGGTGACACCGGCGAAAGCGGTGAGGGCAAGGACGACGACGACGACGAGCTTCTTCATGAGGGTGACCTTTCCGAGGGTGTACCGGACTCTCCCGTACACCTGGAATGGTCCCTAGCCCGTGTCTAGGGCGCAATGACGCAGGACACCAGGGGGTAGACATCGTCGTTATGGGGTGCTCACACCCTCGGCGGCGGGGGCAGGACACCTCGGATCCCGGCTGCGGCGAGCGCGCGGCCGTAGGCCTCGACCACCCGCTCGTCCTCGTCGCCGGCCACCCGGAGGCGGTCCCCGATGCGGCGCCACAGCACCGCGGCGGACCGTCCGGACGAGATCATGTCGAGCAGCTCGGCCGCCGACCGGTACTCCTTGACGGCCTCGGGCCGGGCCCGCTGGGCGAGCATCGCGTCGCCGAGCGCCTCGTGCGCGGACGCCGAGTCGCGGCGCACACCCTCCCGCAGCAGCTCGACCGCGCTGGTCGCGTACCGCTGCGCTGTCGCCGCATCGTCGAGCAGCAACCAGGCCCGCGACCGGACGGAGTCAGCGCGCGCCAGCTCGATCTGTGACTCACTGACCTCGAGGGCGGTCTGCGCGGCGTCGAGGTCCGCGAGCGCCTCCTCGGCCCGCGGCGGCTCGACGGAGACGAGCAGGAACGCCCGGTCCAGGCGCAGGCGCGGCAGGTCGCGGTCGATCTCGTCGGCGCCCGCCAGCGCGATCGCGGACTCGAGCTGCGCGAGCGCCGCGTCGGGATCGCCCAGCGCGTCGTCGACGAACGCCAGGTTCCAGTGCACGGACGACACCGCGCGGGCGGACCCGTGCTGCCGGGTGTGCGCGAGCAGCTGCCGGCCGCGGTAGCGCGCGTACGTCGTGTCGCCGCGGGCGATGTACGCCCAGATGATCGTCGACTCGAGCCGGACCACCTCGTCGCTGCCCGCGACCGACGCCGGGAGCTGGGCCAGCAGGTGCTCGCCGCGCGCGACGGCCCGGTGCAGGTCCGCGATCTCGGTGAGGGCCATGACGATCCGCATCGCGGCGTACGCGGCCTGCAGGTACCGGTGCGCGTCCATCAGCCGCGCGCAGAGGCGCTCCAGGGCGTCGACCGATCCCTCGAGGTCGCCGGCGAGGTCGAGGGCCTCGGCGTGCGCGAGCCCGACCCGCGCGGCGGCGTCGACGTCCAGCGCCGACACGTCCACCTGCGCGAGGACGTCGGCAGCGGCCCGCGCCTCGCCCATGCGCGACAGCCGGCGCGCCTCGACGAGGGCGCTCTCGGCGGACCGGTAGTCGGGAGCCTGCTCGCCGTCGAGCAGGTACGGCACCGAGACGCCGAGCACCTCGGCCACCCGGGCGAGCGCGTCCTCCCCGAGAGCTCGACGGTCGTTCTCGACGTGCGAGATGTACGTCGGGTGCACGCCGGCCTGCCGCGCGAGCTCGCCCTGGCTCAGCCCGGCCTTCTCGCGGGAGTCGCGCACTCGTCGGCTCAGCGGATTCACGTACTCACGATAGGGACCGCGAGAAGCCACCGGTAGCCGGGCACCCGGCGACGAGTCCGTCTCCCCCGACCGGGTGATACGCACATGCAGGATCTTTCAGACTTTTCGTGATCTTCTGGACATGCGCACGGTGGTCGGCGGGTCAGATCGTGACGACGACCTTCGCGCGAGCGTGCTCGCTCTCGAGGTAGCGCAGCGCGTCCGCCGCGGCGGGCAGCGGGTATGTGCGGTCGATGGCCGGCACGATCGTCCCGGCCTCGGCCAGGTCGCGCAGGGTGTCGAGGTGCTCGGCGCCGGGCTTCGTCGAGAGCGCGACGACCTCCTGACCGACGAACGGTGCCGTCAGCTTGCTGCGGAGGAGCAGACCGATCGGACCGAGCACCGAGCCGCCGTCGAAGACGCCTCCGCCGGACAGGATCAGCGTCCCGGTGGGCGTCAGCGCCCGGCGCAGGTCCCGCAGCGAGCGGTTGGCGACGAGGTCGAACAGCACGTCGTAGCGATGGCCGGCTCGGAGTGCGTCGTCGCGCGTGTAGTCGACGACGTGGTCGGCACCGAGGGAGCGCACGAGGTCGACGTTCCGGGTGCTGCACACGGCCGTGACCTCGGCGCCCCAGGCGTGCGCCAGCTGCACGGCGAACGTCCCCACGCCCCCGGAGGCGCCGTTGATGAGGATGCGCTGCCCGGCACCGACGCGACCCTGCAACCCCTGCAGCGCCGTCATCCCCGCCATGGGCATGGCCGCGGCCTGCTCGAACGTGAGGTTCGACGGCTTGCGGGTCACCAGCGACTCCGGCGCGCACACGTACTCCGCGAGAGCGCCGTCGCGCAGGCCGTACACCTCGTCGCCGACGTGCAGCCGGGTCACGTCCGAGCCGACGGCCTCGACCGTCCCCGCGAAGTCCGAGCCGCGGATGCGCAGTGTCGGGGCGCGCAGCCCGAAGCCCGGGGCCAGCCGGGCGAGGTACGGATCGCCGCGCATGAGGTGCCAGTCGCGGGCGTTCAGCGACGCGGCGCGGATGCGGACCGTGACCTCGCCGGACGCCGGCACCGGGTCGTCGACGTCCTCCAGCGTGCACGTGTCGGGTGAGCCGTACCGAGTCTGCACGATCGCCTTCATGGCGCCTCCTTACGTTGTAAGCCACAGTGGCTTACAACGTAAGTCTGGTCAAGAGAGGGTTCGCCGGCGATCCAGCCCGTCAAGCAGGAGATCGAGCCCGAACTCGAACTCCGTCTGGTCGTCGCACCAGCCCAGGGTCGAGTCCGGGTCGTCGTGCGCGACCTCCGACAGCATCGCGACGAGCGACGGCACGGCGGCTGCCAGCTCCGCGGGCAGCGGCCCCGCGGACGCCCCGGCGCCCGGGTCGAACAGCTCCTGGGAGAACCCGAGCGCGCGGCTACCGAGCGCGTGCAGCGCGTGGTGGGCGAGGTCGTACGTGAAGCCACCGGAGTGCAGCAGGCCCACGAGCCGGTCGTGGTAGGTCACCACGTTCGGGCTGAGCGTCGAGCGGGTGGCGAGCAGCCCAGGAGCCCAGCGGTGCCGGAGCAGCACCTGGCGGGCGGCCAGGATCCGCGCGCGCACGACGGGCTGCCAGGGCCCCGACGTGTCCAGACCGTCGACGACGTCGTTGATCTCCTCGGCCACCAGGTCCACGACGCCGTCGAGCAGGTCGTTCTTGTTGGCGACGTGGTGGTACAGCGACATCGCCTCGGCGCCCAGCTCGTCACCGACCCGCCGCATCGTGACCGCCTCGATGCCGTCCTCGTCGGCGATCGCGACCGCCGTGCGCAGCACGCGCTCGCGACTGAGCGGGAGCCGCTCCCCAGGCGTCAGCGCCGGTTCGGCCGTCACCACATCACCTCTCTCCTCACCGGATCGTACGAGAGGCTCCCCCGGCACGCGGCCGTGGGAGCCTCTCGGACGCACTGGCTCAGTGCGCGAGCACCGGAGCCTCGTCGCGCACCGCCGGGGCGGCGGCGACGAGCCGGGCCTCGCGGTCCCGACGCGTCCGGAACAGCGACGCCGTCAGGAGGGCGCCGAACAGGAAGATCCCCGCGGACCAGGTGTAGGCGACGGAGAAGCTGTGCAGCGCTCCGGCGGCGATCACCTCGGGGGTCGCCGGTGCGTGGTCGGCGACGTACGCGGTGGCCGCCGTCGCGGCGAGGGTGTTCAGCACCGCGGTGCCGATCGCCCCGCCGACCTGCTGGCTGGTGGAGACCATCGCGGACGCGGCGCCCGCCTGCCGCGGCGCGATGCCGAGCGTGGCGATCTGGAACGACGCTGGCATGATCGAGCCCATCGCGATCCCCATGCCGATCAGGCCCATCAGCACGGAGCCGTAGCCGCTGTCGATGTGCAGCGTGGTGAACCACAGCATCGCGCCGGCGCCGATGGCCATGCCCAGCGGCACGACGACCTTCGGGCCGAACCGCGGGACCAGGAAGTTCGTCTGGATCTGCGCGGTGATGACGATGAAGAGCACCATCGGCAGGAACGCCGTGCCGGTCTGCATCGGTCCGTACCCGAGCGTCAGCTGCAGGTAGTAGGTGAGGAACAGGAAGACGCCGAACATGCCGGACCCGGCGACGAGGATCGCCAGGAAGCCCGCACCGCGGTCGCGGTCCTGGACGATCGAGAGCGGGAGCAGCGGGTGCTCGGCGGTGCGCTGGCGCAGGACGAAGCCGACGAGCAGCACGACGCTGGCGCCCAGGGAGCCCCACACGACCGGCGCGTCCCAGCCCTGGGGCTCGGCCTGCGAGAAGCCGAACACGAGCAGGAAGAGACCCGTCGAGGCGAGGATGACGCCGGGCACGTCGATGCGGGTGTCGTGCTTGGCGTCGCTCCGGGACAGCAGCACGGTGCCGGCGGCGAACGCGATCACGGCGATGACCACGTTGACGTACAGGTTCCAGCGCCAGTCGAAGTTCTGGGTCAGGTAGCCGCCGAGCAGCAGACCGATGGCGCCGCCCATGCCGGCGATGGCGCCGAACACGCCGAACGCCCGGGCGCGCTCCTTCGGGATGGTGAACGTGGTGGTCAGCACGGACAGCGCGGCGGGGGCCAGGACAGCGGCGAACGCGCCCTGCAGCGCCCGGGCGCCGACGAGCAGCTCGAACGTCTGCGCGGCACCGCCGAGCGCGGAGGCGACGGCGAAGCCGACGAGCCCGATGAGGAACATGCGGCGGCGGCCGAACATGTCGGAGAGGCGGCCACCGAGCAGCAGCAGGCTGCCGAAGGCGAGCGCGTAGGCGGTGACCACCCACTGGCGGTCGTTGTCGCTGAAGCCGAGCTCCGCCTGGGCGGAGGGCAGCGCGATGTTCACGATGGTCGCGTCGAGCACGACCATGAGCTGGGCGAGGGCGACCGTGGCCAGCACGAGCCAGCGGTGCCGGCTCTCCGGCGGTGCCTGCGTGGGTGTGGACATGAGGATGCTCCTGAGACGTCGTGGTCGGTGGAGCGACTGTAATACGGAACTGGTCAGTTCCGGAACCCCTCAGTATCGATTTCTACGGATACAGTTGACCCATGAGCGTCGACGAGGCAGCGGTGGGGGCGACCCGTCGACCCGGTCGCCGTCGCGACGAGTCCAAGGACGACGCGATCCTCCAGGCCACCCGCGAGCTGCTGGCCGAGCGCGGCTTCGACGGCATGACCATGGACGCCGTCGCCGACCGCGCCGGGGCCGGCAAGGCGACCGTCTACCGGCGCTGGCCCTCCAAGGTGCAGCTCACGGTCGACGCCATCGTCTGCACGCCGGGCGTCCCCATGACCGCCGACGACGTCCCCGACACCGGCTCGCTCCGGTCGGACCTGCTGGCCGTCCGCTTCGGCCGCAGGCGGTCGGACGACTCGGAGCTGATGTCCGGCGTGATCTCCGCGGTCAAGGAGAACCCCGACGTCGCCGCCGCGTTCCAGCAGCAGTTCGTCCGCTCGCGCGTGAGCCTCATGCGAGGCCTCCTCGAGCGGGCGCAGGAACGCGGTGAGCTGCGCGACGACATCGACCTCGAGATGGTCGCCGCCGTCGCGCCCGCCATGATCGCCTACCGCAAGATGGTGGCCGGCCACCGCATCGACGACGAGTTCGTGGAGCAGATGATCGACTCGGTCATCCTGCCGCTGGCCATCCGCCCCTGATCAGGCGGACGGGACGCGCGAGCGCCGGACCAGCTTGCGGGCCGACGGTCCGCGGCGCCGCAGCCGCGTGACCCGCCGCGGCGCCACGACGCCGGCCACGGGCTCCAGCGCGAGGCGTCGCGACGCCATCACGTAGGCCGGGACCAGCAGGACGACCGCGCCGATCCACGCCAGCGGGTTGCCCCACACGACGCCGTCGTAGCCGTACGCCGCGCCGAGGACGCTCGCCGCGCCCACCCGGCAGATCAGCTCGATCACGCCGGTCAGCGTCGGGACCACGGTCTGCCCGAGGCCCTGGAGCGCACCGCGGAGCACGAACAGCACGCCGAGCACGACGTAGAGCACGCCGTTGACCAGCAGGTAGTGCGCGGCCATGTCGACCACACGCTGCTCCCCCTCGCCGACGAACAGCCCGACGATCGCGGAGCCACCGGTGACGAGCACGACGCCGAGGACCAGGGAGCCGCCGACCGACAGCCACATCGCCTGCACGACCCCGCGCCGGATGCGGTCCGGCCGGCCGCCGCCGAGGTTCTGCGCGACGAACATCGACACCGCCAGGCCCAGGGACGCCAGCAGCGCGACCGCGAGACCGTCGACGCGGACGGCCGTCGTGTACGCGGCGACCGCCTCGGAGCCCAGCTCGTTCAGGCGGACCTGCACAGCGAGCGTGCCGATCGCGATGATCGACGCCTGGAACCCCATCGGCAGCCCGAGCCGCAGGTGGCGACGCAGGTCGACCCGGCTGACGCACCAGTCCTCGCGGTGCACGTGCAGGACCGGCACCCGGCGCCGCACGAACTCGAGGCACAGCGCCACCGAGACGCCCTGCGAGATGACGGTCGACGCCGCCGCACCGGCCACGCCCATGCCCAGGCCGCCGACCGCGACGACCACCAGGACGACGTTCAGGACGCAGCTGATGGTCAGGAAGACCAGCGGTGTGCGCGAGTCGCCGATCGCCCGGATGATCGCCGACAGGAAGTTGAAGAACATCATCGTGCTGGCGCCCAGGAAGCTGATCACGGCGAACGTCGTCGCCTCCGGCAGCAGCTCCTCGGGGGTGTGCAGCAACCGCAACGCCGGCGCCGCGAGCAGTGGCGCCACCACGGTGAGCACCGCGCTGGTCGCCGCCGACAGGACGGTTCCGGCCGCGACCGACCGCCGCACGGCCGCGTGGTCGCCCGCGCCGAACGCCTGCGCGGTCGGGATGGCGAAGCCGTTCGTCATGCCCCACGCGAAGCCGAGCAGGAGGAACAGCAGCGCGCCCGTGGCGCCGACGGCGGCGAGCGAGTCCACGCCGAGGACGCGGCCGACGACGACGGCGTCGGCCGCTTGGTAGAGCTGCTGGACGACGTTGCCGACGAGCAGGGGGACGGCGAACAGGACGATGACACGCCAGGGACGACCGGCGGTGAGGACCTTGGGCACAGCGAGACCTTGGGACTGGAGAGCGGGTGGGACGTCCGCGGTGGTCGGTGGTGCCGGGTCGCGTCGTGCCTCGATCGTATCGATACGATCCGCCGTCGGCGAAGGCCTTTTCCGGTGGTTGTACGTGACGTTGGGTACGAAGTTCCGGACAGGATCAGGAGGGGTCGGACATCGCGGACACGATCAGGGCGACGACCTGACGGAGAGCGAGTACGTGCCCGCCGCGCACCCGCTGATCTGCCAGCCGCCGGGCACCTCGATCGACTCCACGTCGTCGATCCCCGTCGAGCTGACCTGCGGGGTCGCGTCGCCCGGGAACCAGACGTCGATCTCGCAGTTCGCGTCGTCGTCGTCGACGGTCGCGGTGAACGTGAGGTCCCGACCGCTGGGCTCTGACGTCAAGGAGTCCATCCGACCGGGGAACGCCCTCGGGTACGAGCGCGACAGCGGTGTCGCGTAGCCCTCGGGCGGTGGGCTCAGCTCACCGGTCGCGCAGTCGATCGACACGAGGTTTCCCGACGAGGTCGCGTCCGACCCGGTCTCCGGCGACCCGCACCCCTGCCGCCACACCCAGAACGCCCCGCCGAGGCCGAGCCGGTTCTGCGCGGTCACGAAGCGGTCGACCTTGGCGCCGTCGATGGCCGGGTTGCCGAACCAGCCCCACTCCCCCAGCCAGAGGGCGGCGCCGTACGACGCGGCGGCGCGTGCGGACACCGTGAGGTTCCGCTCGATCGAGGCGATGGTGAGGCCGAAGCCCTGGTCCATCGTGATCGACTCGCTGTACGGGTGCGGAGCGAACACGAGCAGCCGGTCGTCGGTGAACCCGGGCGGCGGCGTGACGTCGAACGCCAGCCCCGACCACAGGACGCTCGGCTCGAAGAACGCCAGGTGGTGGAAGCCGTCGGCTCCCGTCTCGGCGTCGCGGATCGCCATCAGCGCCGCGTCGTAGTAGCGCCCGAGCAGCAGGCCGGAGGTGGTGGGCGGGCTCGCGCCGATGCCGGGCTCGTTCAGCAGGTCGTACCCGGCGACGGACTCCTCGTCCGCGAACGCCCCGGCCACCTTCGCCCACGTCTGCACGAGCGCGGACTGGATGCCGTCCCGGTCGGTGTAGAAGTTGCCGAACGCCGTCGCGACCGCGGGGGCGAGGTCTCGCGCCAGGAACTGGCAGTGCAGCGTGTCGTCGGTGATCGTGGCCCACGCCGGTGCCCCGTCCCACCCGGTGGTGGCCGACGTGCCGCCGTCGCACTGCTGCTCCGGGCGTGCCAGGGCGTTGCCCCACGCGTCCTGGTGCAGGTCGAGCACCGTGTAGAGGCCGTGCTCCTTCGCGGACGCCACGGCCGCGCGCACCTCGTCGAGGTAGTCCTCGTCGAGCTCGCCGCGGGTGGGCTCCAGCCGGGACCAGGACATGCCGAGGCGGACGACGTTGAACCCCATCGCGGCGATGCCGGCGAAGTCGTCGTCGGTCGGCGGCTGCGTCGCGGGGACCTCGGGGTCGCGCAGGTGGTAGTCGATCAGCTGGTTGACGTTGACGCCGCGCAGGATGACCTGCCGGCCGGTCACGTCGCCGATGATCGGCAGCCCACCGGGTTCCGGCGCGGGCAGGACCGTCAGGGGCTCCATGCCGCCGGTGGGCGCGACCGGCTCGGCCGCCTGCGGCCCGGCCGCGGCCGGCGCCCCGACCAGGACGGGGACCGCGAGCAGGAGCACGACGACCGCACCGACCACCGCGAACCGGGACCGTGGGTGCGGCGCGCTCGGCAGGCGGTCGCGCCAGCGCCACACGAGCGCGGTGACCGTCGTCGCGACGAGTCCGACCGCGACGCCGTAGCCGATGCCCGTGGTCAGGCTGATCAGGGTGGTGGCGATCCACCAGCTGTCCGGTCCGGCGTCGGCGAGGCCCGACGTGCCCGCCGCGACGACGGCGCCGACGATCCCGAGGGCCAGACCCGCGACGACCGCGGCGACCCAGACCGCGGCGACCACGTGCCCGGTCAGCCAGCGGACGACGAGCGCGAAAGCGCCAGCGAACACCGCGATCCCGGCCAGCGTGCCCAGCACGCCCGCGGCGGACGTCGGCGCGACCAGCGGGCCGGCGAACGCGTAGCCGACGGGCCCGCCGCGCCAGACGGTCGCCGCGAACCCCGCCGCGGCGAGCACGGAGACGACGAGCATGATCGCGACGACGAGACCGGACGAATACCGGTCCGCTGCGGGCTCGGCACGGGGCCCGAACCGGTGGGCCAGTGCCGCCGCCGCCGCGACGAGCGGACCGACCACGAGGCCCTTGGCGCCGGCCCAGCCGCTGGTGGTGACCGCGAACTGCAGCGCCGACCAGAACGAGAGGTGCGGACCGACCAGGGGCAGCGCGGCGACGAACCCGGTCGCCGCGGCCGCCAGCGCGAAGGCGCCGACGGTCGCGGCCCAGGCGACCACGAAGGTCCGGCGTCGCCGAGCGAGCGCGTAGACCGGAGCCGCCGTCGCGACGAGCAGGACGGGCAGCCCGACGACCAGCGGAGCCCAGCGGTAGACCCCGCCGGTGCCGAGGAGCGGCAGCCCGTGCCCGCCGACGGGCGCGAGCAGCCCACCGGACGGATCCAGGAGCGCGAGCGCGGTGACGAGCACGAGGACGACGACCGCAGCGGCCGCGGACGCGCGGACGGCTGGGCGGTGCAGGAGCGACGTTGCTGCCATGGTGATCGCGAAGCGTAACGGCAATGCGACGGGTCGCCGGCCGGTACGCCCGTACGGCCTAGAGTCGGCAGATGCCCGACGGCCGAGCCGACGAGACCGCCCTCAACCGCGCACTCTGGGCCGTCATGAACGAACGCTTCACCGACGCGGCGGCCGAGGAGCTGTGGCTCCGGCCCGAACCCGTCTGGGGTCTGTTCGCGGTCCCCGAGCGCGAGCTCGGCGTCCTCGGCGAGGTGCGCGACGTCGACGTGGTCGAGCTGGCCAGCGGCACGGCGTACTTCTCCGCCTGGCTCGCGCGCGCCGGCGCGCGCACGGTGGCGGTGGACCTGTCGGGCGAGCAGCTGGTGACCGCCCGTCGGCTGCAACGGCAGCACGGCCCCGTCTTCCCGCTGGTCCAGGGCGACGCACAGCGGGTACCGCTGGCCGACGGGTGCGCCGACCTCGTCGTCAGCGAGCACGGCGCCGCCGCGTGGTGCGACCCCGAGCTCTGGCTCCCCGAGGCCGCCCGCCTCCTGCGGCCGGGCGGTCGGCTGGTGTTCCTCACCAACAGCCACCTGTCGGCCCTCTGCGTGCCGGAGGACGAGGGCGTCGCGGAGGAACAGCTGCTGCGCGGGCAGCGCGAGGCGTACAAGGTGCAGTGGCCCGGTGGCGGGGTCGAGTTCCACCCGTCGCACGGCGACTGGGTCCGGCTGCTGCGGAGGGCAGGGTTCGTCGTCGACGCCCTGCACGAGCTGTACGCACCGCCCGACGGCGACGACCACGCCTTCTACGAGATCGTCTCCGCCGACTGGGCGCGCAGGTGGCCAGCCGAGGAGCTGTGGGTGGCCACCCGCCCCTGACATATCTGCGCGCCACGGCCGGACGGCCGTCGATACGATCGCCCGATGCCCCCCGAGACCTGGATCGAGCACCGACGTCCCGGCGACCGCGAGCGCCTCGGGTGGATCCGCCCGGACGGCGACGGGTTCGTCGCCCACGACGCGCTCGGGCGCGAGGCCACCGGCACGGTCGACTGGCTCACCGCCGAGGAGGCGCTCGAGGAGCGCGGGCTGCACTGGCTCGCCGACCTGTACCAGCTCGACCTGCCCGACGGCACCCGCGAGCGCGTCCGGCTCGTCGAGGTCACCCCCGAACGGGTCGTCGTCAAGGTCGACGACTTCGGCGCCGTGGACGTGGTGACCGCCAGCTATGTGCTGCCGTTCCCCGCCCCGGACACGCTGCGCCCGTTCGAGGGCGACGCCACGACGTTCGACGGCGGGCTGCTGCCCGACTGATCAGGCTCTGCTGCGCAGGTCGCGAGCGCGGGAGTAGGCGACGACCATCGCGGCGTCCCAGGTCCCGTTCGCGGGCCGCCCGAGCGCACGCTGGATCGCGGCCGTGACCACGTCGTGCGCGCGCCGGGACGCCTGGCCCCACACACCGTCGTCGGCGACCCCGACCACCCGCTGCGTGAACTCGACCCCCTGCGGGAACTGCACCCCCATGAGGTTGCTCGCCGCCTTCACGGCCTCGACGCGCATGTCGGTGTCCGGACCCCACACCTGGTCCGGCGCCGCGCGCACCGCACGCTGCACCGCCTCGGTCAGCACGTCCCCGCCACCGCGCGGCTGGAACGACCCGGCACCCAGGTGGCCGAACGGGCCGACGTCCACGTGCAGGTGGTTCTTGTGCGAACCGCTGACCCCCGCGGACCCGTCGCGGGCGAAGATCACGCCCAGGCCCAGCTCCTGCGCCCGGTTCAGCGCCTCGATGAGCTCGGCGCGCTCGTCGGGACCGTTCTTGTTGATGTCCGCGGCCTTGCCGAACCCGGCGTCGCTGTCGAAGTGCCACGACCCGCCCGTGTGGACCGGGTGGACCGCCGAGAACCCGTGCATCTCGCCGACGTCGTAGCCGTGCCGACGGGCCCACAAGCAGAACGTGACGAGCGTCTGCGTGGGCGAGAGCTGTGTTCCGAGTGCCATGAGACTGCCTTCCCCTCCGAGACCCGTGCGCCATGGCGACGCCCGTTTCAGAGAAGGGGCCGGCTTCTTGACCGTCAGATACGTCCGGAGGGGGTGATGGGGTTCAGGACGCGGTGTCGATCGCGTCGAGGTCGCGCACGGCGAAGCGGTGGTGCTCCCACTCCTCCTCGAGGATCACGTGCAGGCAGGAGCGGACGGTCTCCGGGTGCTCGGGCGCGTGCGGGTTCCTGCGTTCCTCGTCGAGCTCGTCGACGGAGACGCCGGCGAGCAGGTCGCGCACCATCGCGACCCGGCCCGCGCGGGCGTCGAGAACTGCGGCGTAGGTCGGCGTCTCCGTCGTGAAGACCGTCAGGTCCGTACCGTCGCCCGCCGTACCCGCGTCGAGCTGACCGAGCGGGTGGAACGGCTGGTCCAGGCGCAGGATCGCCTTGCCCAGCCACGTGTCCGTGGCGAGCACCAGGTGCCGGAGCGTCTGCGCGAACGACCACTCACCGTCCACCGAGACGTCGACGGTCCCGGCGGGCATCGCGGAGACGCGTTCGAGGGTGGCTGCCCAGGTGCGCTCCAGCACCGCCCACGCCGCGCGCAGGCCGTCCGGGTCGGCCGCGCGTCGCTGCGCCCGACCGGGGAAGCGGCGGTCCAGCTCGGCCTCGACGAACGGGATCACGTCCACCCCGTTGACGCGGAAGTAGTCGGCGTCGGGGAGCCACGGCGCGTCGATGTCCGCGTTGCCCACCTCGACCCCGCGCATCACGACGCCGGACAGGTCGGACTCGACGAACCGCGCACCCCGCAGGTTCGCGCCGACGAACGTCGCACCCTGCAGGTCGTCGGAGCGGGTGAAGGCTGCCATGGGGCTCTCCTCGTCGACGGTCCCGTCGCATCGATTGTTCTGAGAGCCCCTGACATTGTCGACCGGCCGGGATGTCGGAGGGTGCTCCTACGGTGAGCCGATGACCGTCCGACCGTTCGTGATCGACGTGCCGCAGCCGGTTCTCGACGACCTGCACGACCGCCTGGCACGCACGCGCTTCCTCGACGACTCGCCCCGCCGACCGGCGTCCGGCATGACGTCGGCGTACCTGCGGGACCTCGTCGCGTCGTGGTTGACGTTCGACTGGCGCGCGCGTGAGGCGTGGCTCAACGAGCACCCGCAGGTTCTCGCGGACGTCGACGGCACGACGCTGCACGTCGTCCACCAGCGGTCGGCCAGCCCGGACGCGCCGGCGCTCCTCGTGATGCACGGCTGGCCGCACACGTTCGCGCTGCAGCTGGACTTCGCGGACCTGCTGCCGGACTTCCACGTGGTCGTGGTGAGCCTGCCGGGCTTCGGGTTCTCGCCGCCGCTCGACGAGCCGACTACCGAGCAGCGGCTGGCCCAGCTGGTGCACACGCTCATGACCGACGTCCTCGGCTACTCCCGCTACCTCACCTACGGCGAGGACGTGACCGCGAACGTGAGCGACCTCGTCGCCGCGACGTACCCCGAGGCGGTGACCGGGATCGTCGTCACGCACGCGCACTTCCTGCCGCAGGACGAGCGGGAGGCGACGACCGACCCGACCGAGCGCGCGTTCTACGACCGCATGGCGGCGGGCTGGTACGACCAGGCGGCCTACGCCCACGCGCAGGGCACCCGGCCGGACACCCTCGCCGCCGCGCTGAACGACTCACCGGCCGGTCTGCTCGCGTGGATCACCGAGAAGCTGGTCGAGTGGAGCGACACCCCGGCGGGCGACCCGGCGGCCGTGGAGCGACGGATCTCGCGCGAGCGGATCCTCACCGAGGCCACCCTGTACTGGGCGACGCAGAGCATCGCGACGTCGTTCCGGACGTACTTCGACGGGGGCGATGCCGTCGTCCCGCCGGTCGAGGTCCCGGCCGCGGTCTTCATCCAGCGGCACGAGCACGACAACCCCGAGTCGGTCGCGCGGCGTTTCTACCGCGACCTGCGGGTGTTCGAGCGACTGGCCGAGGGCGGCCACTTCACGATCGCCGAGGTACCGGACGCCATGGCCGAGCGGGTGCGGGAGTTCGCGGCTGTCGGATCGGGGCATCCTCGTTCGTAGCAAGGGTGAGAGGTCGCCCACGAGGGGTGCCTCGGAAGGGGCGACGACCATGAAGCTGGTCACCAACACCCAGATCACCGTCGACGGCGTGATGCAGGCGAACGGGGGGAACAACCCCACGCTCGACCCCGGGTTCGAGCGGGGCGGCTGGGCGCTGCCGCTCGGTGACGACGAGTCCACCGCCTACATCGGCGACTGCTACCTGCGCGCCGACGCGTTCCTGTTCGGCCGGCGGACCTACGAGCTCTTCGCGGGGTACTGGGGGGTGCGCGACGACGCCGACAACCCGTTCGTCCGCGCCCTGAACTCCCGCCCGAAGTTCGTCGCCTCGACCACGATCACCGACCCGCAGTGGGCGGGCACGACCGTGCTGTCCGGAGATCTCGAGGCGTCCATCCGCGCCTTGAAGGCCCGGCCCGGCGGCGAGCTGCAGGTGCACGGCAGCGGCCAGCTGATCCGGTGGCTGCTCGAGCACGAGCTCGTCGACGAGCTGACGCTGATCGTCTGCCCGGTGATCGTCGGCGCGGGCACCCGCCTGTTCCCGGAGGACGGTCTCGACCACGCGCTCGACCTCGTGGAGTCGCGCAGGTTCCCGACGGGCATCCTCGCCCAGTCCTACCGGCCCTCCGGCCGCCCCCAGTACGCGTAGCAGGATGACCTCGGAGGTAGTGAGATGCAGTACTTCGTTTCCGTGATCGACCACCGGACGAGCTCCGGGACTGCCGAGGAGGCGGTGGCGATCGACGAGTTCAACGACAAGCTCCGGACCGGAGGCCACTGGGTGTTCGCGGGGGGCCTCGCCGCACCCGAGACCTCGACGGTCATCGACGGTCGAGGCGAGGCACCGATCTTCACCGACGGGCCGTTCGTGGAGTCGAAGGAGCACATCGCCGGCTTCTGGATCATCGACGCACCCGACCTCGACGCCGCGCTCGCGCTCATGGCCGAGGGGTCCAGGGCGTGCAACCGACGGGTCGAGGTGCGGCCGTTCCTGAGGTGACGGAGACGCTCGTCCGGGCCCACCAGGAGCAGTGGGCCCGGATGGTCGCCACGCTCGCCCGACGCTTCGGCGACCTCGACCTCGCCGAAGAGGCGGCCGCCGAGGCGTTCGCGACCGCCGTCGAGCGGTGGGCGGTCGACGGCGTCCCGCCCAACCCCGGCGGGTGGCTGACCACGACCGCGAACCGCAAGGCGATCGACCGGATCCGGCGGGAGAGCAAGCGCGACTCCTTGTACCGGGAGGCCCTGATGCTGTCCGACGTGGACCCGCCCGAGCCGCTCGGCGCCATCGACGACGACCGCCTCCGGCTGATCTTCACCTGCTGCCACCCTGCGCTGGCCATGGAGGCGCGGGTCGCCCTGACGTTGCGGATGGTCGGCGGGCTGACGGTGCCGGAGATCGCCCGCAGCTTCCTGGTGCAGGAATCCACCATGGGGCAGCGGATCACCCGAGCGAAGGCCAAGATCGCCGCCGCGCGCATCCCCTACCGGGTGCCGTCCCCGCACGACCTGCCCGCGCGCACCACCGGCGTGCTCGCCGTCCTGTTCCTCGTCTTCAACGAGGGCTACCTCGCGACGGGCCCCGACACCGACCCCGTGCGTCCCGGCCTGACCGCGGAGGCGATCCGGCTGACCCGCCTGGTCCGCACGCTGCTCCCCGAGGACGGCGAGGTGGCCGGACTGCTGGCGCTGATGCTCCTCACCGAGGCCCGACGCCCCGCCCGCGTCGCCGCCGACGGCGCGCTCGTCCCCCTCGCGTCGCAGGACCGCGACGCCTGGGACGGCGCGCTGATCGACGAGGGGCACCGCCTCGTGCGCGAGCGTCTGGCCTCCGGCGCCGCCCCCGGCCGCTACCAGCTGCTCGCCGCGATCAACGCCGTGCACACCGACGCGCGGGACGCCCGTGACACCTCCTGGCCGCAGGTGATTGCCCTCTACGACCAGCTGGTCCGCCTCGACCGCTCGCCGATCGTCGCCCTCAACCGCGCCGTCGCGGTCGCCGAGGTCGACGGCCCCGACGTCGCACTGGCCTCTCTCGACGCCCTCGGGGACGCGCTCGACGGGTACCACGCGTTCCACGCCACGCGTGCCGAGCTGCTGCGCCGGGTGGACCGTCGCGTCGAGTCTCGCGCGGCGTACGACCGGGCGATCGCCCTCGCTGGGAACACCGCCGAGACGGCTTTCCTGGCACGACGTCGGGACGAGCTCCGGGCGACCTGAGCGCTCGGCTGGATCGTCCAGCGCCGCGGCCCGCGACAGCTCGGTCAGTCGATCGTGAACGGCGCGGGGCCGCCTGCGACGAGGGTGCCGGGGCGGTCCGCGTGCGTCGGCGTGAGCCCGTCGCCGAAGAACGTCATCACCGCCCAGACCTCGTACTCGCCGGCCGGCAGCGGGTCGCCGTCGCCGGTGTTCGCATACTCGCCGACGCCGATCGTCGCGCAGTCGAAGGCGTTGGTCGTCGCGTCATAGTCCGCGTGGCCGCCGACGGGCAGGTCGGCCGCCAGCCCGATGTCGTCGTGACCGTCGAGGCCGCCGACGATGACGCCGTCGCGCGCGATCACCACCGTCGGGTGCCCGGTGGTCGCAGCGATGGCGCCGGTTCCGGTGTTCGTCGCACGGACGACGAGCTCGTCGCCTCCGGAGAGCACCTCCAGCCCCAGCGGCGCGGGGTTGCCCTCCTGCGACGCCAGCATCTCCAGGTCGTCCGTGGAGGCGCCGCACGCTGTGGGGTCCTGGACGACGGCCTCCCCGTCGGCCACCACGGTCACCGTCGTCACGGCGACGCCCCAGGCCCCGGCGACTGAGCCGCCGTCAGGCAGCAGCCCGACGGTCTGCGAGACGACCAGGTCGTAGGTGCCGGGCGCGACCTCCGGTGAACCGTTGCCGTTCGGGTACTGGTCGCACGACGCCAGCCCGAGGGACACGTCGCTGACCAGGGGCAGCGGCGCCACGGCGTAGTCGCCGCCCCACTCCTGGACGTGCTCCGGCTGCGGGACCTGCGGGCCGTCCTGCACCCCGACGACCACGCCGTCGCGCACGAGCGTCAGGTCCGTGCCGTAGACCCAGCCCTGGGCGGCCGCGTCGGCCGAGCTCGCCGTCACCGCCGCGGTCCACTGCCCGTGCACTCCGACACTCGTGGAGGCGTCGAGCAACGAGACATCGATCTCACCGTCCGCCGGGATCACGTCTGCCACCAGTTCACCGCACCGCCCGAACTGTCCCGGCCAGTCAGCCTGCCCGGCAGCGCTGGGCCCGTTCGCCAGCAGGAACGGCACCGCGACGACGACAGCCATGATGGCGACCCCCGCCACGACGACAGCGACGAGCCGACGTGCCGATCGCTGTGGGGGCTGGACGATGACCACGTCGTCCTCGACACCGCTCTCCACGTCGCCTCCTGTCGGTACCCCGTCTATGTCAGCGATCGCACGGATCTTGCGCTGACGGTCGTGAGTGTCCCGCCTCGGCAGTCACCGCATCGCGATCTTGACCGTTGACGCGGCACTTGTTTTTTGCAAGTGTGGACACCGTCCGCAGAACAGACCCACGAGAGGCGCCGACGATGACCGCGATGTTCGTGAACCTGCCCGTGACCGACCTGGAGCGCGCGAAGGCGTTCTACACGGCGGTCGGATTCGCTCCCAACCCCGCGATGTCGGACCACAACGGCGCCTGCTTCGTCGTCGAGGCCGACCACAGCTACGTCATGGTCCTGACGCGCGAGTACTTCCAGACCTTCACCGACCTGCCGATCGGCGACCCGGCAGCGAACCCGTCGGTCTCGACCGCCGTCTTCCTCGACAGCCGGGACGCGGTCGACGCGACCCTCGCGGACGGGCTCGCCGCGGGCGGCACGGAGCCGCACCCCGCCACTGACTACGGCTTCATGTACCAGCGCCAGCTCAACGACCCCGACGGCAACATCCTCGAGTTCGGCTGGTTCGACCCCGCCGCCGCAGCCCCGAGCACCGACGCGCTCGCCGACCAGCAGGCCTGAGCTCGGTGGCTGCACGCGACTACGGGCAGTACTGCGCCATCACGCAGGCCCTGGAGCTCGTCGGCGAGCGCTGGGCACTGCTGATCGTCCGTGACCTGCTCGTCGGGCCGCGCCGCTACGGAGAGCTCGCCGCGGGGCTCCCCCGCATCCCGAGCAACATCCTGGCGGCGCGGCTCAAGCAGCTGCAGGAGGCCGGCGTCATCCGCCGGGTGCCGCGCTCGCGCATCATCATCTACGAGCTCACGCCGTACGGGCACGAGCTCGAACCCGTCGTGCTCGCGCTCGGCGCCTGGGGCTTCAAGTCGATGGGCGACCCGCGCGACGAGCAGATCATCACCCCCGACGCGATGACCATGACCCTGCGCACCGCGTTCCGCCCGGAGGTCTCCGCCGACCTGCCCACGACCGCCTACGCCGCGCGCCTCGGTCCCGCCGAGCTCCTCATCCGCGTCGACGGCCCCACCCTCGACGTGACGCGCGGCGACGGACCGGTCGACCTAGCGTTCGCCGCCGGCCCCGACATCCGTCGGCTCATCTCGGGCGAGCTCGCCCCCGATCGCGCCATCGCGACCGGCGTCGTGGAGGTGCTGCGCGGACCGGGGAACCTCCTCGACCGCTTCGCGAGCACGTTCCACCTGGCCGCCTGAGCTCCTACCGGCGCACCGGTCCGAGCCAGCGCGGCACCCGCCGCCGGTACTCGTCGTACGGCGCACCGAACCGCTCGTGCAGGAACCGCTCCTCGGGGAGGATCGCGCCCCACAGGAGGAGCAGCACGGCGGCCGGGAACAGCACGAGCCCCCAGAACGTGGGCGCCAGCAGCGCCAGACCGACGTAGAGCGCGAGCAGGCCGACGTACAACGGGTTCCGGGAGAGCCGGAACGGCCCTTCCTCGATCATCGCGTTCGTGTCCTGCCCCGGCAGCAGCCCGGTCCGGTGCCGGCGGAACAGCCACAACGCCCAGCCGTTCCACCCGACGAACACGATCACCAGCGCCCAGCCGAGCGGAACCCGCCACCCGCCCAGCTCGACCGAGTCACCCCATGCCACCGTGGCCAGCCAGCCGACCAGCAGCGGCGCGCCGACCGCGACCGGCGGCCAGAGCCGGAACGACACGACTCCCGAAGGACTGTGCGCCATCCCGTCATTGTCGCGGCTGATCATCTCCTCCAGCCTCAGCCGCCTCCTCGCTGGTACTTCGAGGCCAGGTACTCCTCGACCCACGTCCTGCTGGAGAGCCACTGACCGCTCTCGGTTCGCTGGGCCTTGAGTCGTCCGCGCTGCGCGGCCGCGCGCAAGGCGACGGCATTGAGCTCGGGAGTCGCCAGCGATGGCAACGGCACCAGGCGCGCGGGGCCGGCCAGGGCGGGGACGACGAAGCGCAGGACGTTGTCGAGGACGGCGCGCGCGATCTGCTCGCCCAGCGGTCCGACATTGCCTGCGTCTGCCTGCCGCAGCGCCGTGAGGTACTTGCGCCGCTCACGGTTCTGGATGATCGCCGGCGCGTATCCGAGGCGGCACAGCACGAGGTTGAGCAGGAGACGACCGGTACGACCGTTGCCGTCGATGAACGGGTGGACCTGCTCGAAGCCGACGTGAATCGCGGCAGCGGCCTCCATCGGGTGCGCCTCCGAGCTGCGGATCGTGTTCACCGAGTCGAGCCAGTCACGGATCCTCGCATCGATCAGAGCCCAGGACGGTGGCTGCATGCCTCCCGGAGACGGGTGGATGTCGTGCTCACGAAAGCTGCCGGGGCCTTCGTTCGGTCCCGCGTCCGGGTGCGGCGAGACGCCCCACACCGGCGTCATCGCCATGGAGTGCACGTGGCGCACCTCGGTCAGTGTGAGGAGCTCACCGTCGCCGTCGAGCTCTGGGGCGAGCGCCTGCCCGTACACCCACGCAGCCGCATCGGCGTAGCCCCGGACCTCCATGTAGTCCTTGAGCTGCTTGTCGCCGACGGCGAGGCCGTCGTGCAGGAGCTGCTCGACCTCCTTGAGGACCAGCGTGTTGCCCTCGATCGCGGTCGAGTTGTGCGCGTCGTGGACCCACAGCTCGTCCCAGATGGCGCGGGCTTCAGCCGGGGACGGCAGCCCCCCGAGTCGCTGCTGCACGTCGGAGAGCGTGTCGTCGAGCAGCCTGTAGAGCGCCTCGCGGCTCATACGACCTGGGCCACCGGTGCGCCGCATCGAGGTCGAGCGGTCCTCGATATTGTCGCGTTCCGCCATATCGAATGGTAACACGACAAACATTGGTGGTCGTGTCGTCGCTCTTCGAAACAAAACACGACAACATGTTGGAGCCTGGGCGCTACACGCTGGCTCAGCTCACGCCCTCGGCGGCGAGCGCGTCGGTCAGCAGCCCGACCAAGGTCTCCAGCTGCACGTCCGTCGACGAGGTGACGTCCTCGTCGCCCGCCCCGTCCAGCGCCCGGGCGGCGAGCCCGGACTTGGCGTCGATCAGCTCGGCGATCTTCGAGTCGATGGTCTGCGCGGCGATGATCCGCCACGCGGTGACGGGCTCGTCCTGGCCGATGCGGTGGATCCGGTCGATGGCCTGGGTCTGCTCGGCGTGGGTCCAGGACAGCTCGGCCAGCACCAGGTTGGAGGCCACCTGGAGGTTCAGCCCGACGCCAGCGGCTGTCAGGGAGCACACGACGATCTGCACGTCAGGGTCGTCGACGAACGCGGCGATGTTCTTGTTGCGCGTCCGGGTCGTCTGCTCGCCGCGGATCGAGGCGTAGCGGATGCCGCGGTCGGCGAACGTCTGCTCGGCCTGGTCCATCACGTCGATGTGCTTGGCGAAGAACACGACCTTGCCGACGTTGCGGGCCAGCTGCGCGGCATAGTCGGCGGCCAGCCCGGCCTTGGCCTGACCGATCCGACGAACCATCGTGAAGACGTTCTCGCCCCCGGCCTTCGAGCTCGAGTCCTTCAGCTCCGCGGCAGCCACCCGGCGGACGAGCTCGTCGTCGATCTCGTCCTCGCCGGCCCCACCGGACCGCACGTCCACGGCCGACCTGTATCGAGCGACCATCTGCGCTGCGAGCGCGGCCTCGGCGGCACGGATCGAGCGGCCGACGGCGCCGTCGAGCTCGACCGGCAGGTCCGCGACCCGGCGAGCGGGGATGTCGGCAACCACGTCCACTTTGCGACGACGCACGATGCCCATGTCGATCACGCTGGCCCGCGCGGCGGCGTAGAACCCGGGGTCGGCCGGGGTCAGCCCGGTCTCCTCGAGGGCCGTCATCAGTGGTCCGAGCGGCTTGGAGTCGTCGATCCAGCCGAGGAACTGCCAGATCGCCCGGAAGTCCTCGATGTCGTTGATCAGCGGCGTGCCGGTGAGCGCCATCATCAGCGGTCGCGCGACGCGCTCGCGGATCCGCTCGGAGAGCGCCAGGACGTGCTGCGAGCGCTGCGAGCTCTTGTTCTTGATGAAGTGCGCCTCGTCGACGACCATCCCGCGGAACCCGTGGTCGCCGAGCCAGCCGACGTGCCGGTCGAGCAGCTCGTAGTTCACGATGACGACGTCCGCGAACCCGTCCATCCGGTCGCCGTCGCCATGGACCACGGTCGACCGTCGGAACGGAGTCCAGAGCCCCACCTCGTGCGCCCAGTTCGTCTTCACGACGTTGGGCACCACGACGAGCAGCGGGTAGGCGTCGGCCGCCTGGGCGGCGAGCAGCGCCTGCGCCGTCTTCCCGAGCCCGGGCTCGTCGGCGAGCAGGAACGTGCGATGGCCGGTGATCGTCGCCGCGACGACCTGGGCCTGGTGCGGCATCAGCTCCCGCCCGGCCGGAGTGGGCACCCGGCGAGGCTCGGGCAGCGTCATGCACGCGGGTGCACCGGTGGCGGCGCGCTCGAAGGAGTTGAAGAGCGGGTCGAGCAGCTCCCAGCCGGCCAGTCGTCGCGCCTGCGTGGCGGTCCGCTGGGCGGCGGCCTCGTAGTCCGGGGCGAGGAAAGGGTTCGCCAGCTGACGCGAGATCACCGACCTCGGCACCACCTTCGGGGCGGCGGAGGGCGCCGGCGCAGCCTTCTCGACGGGCGCGAGCTCCTCCGGCGGCTCCAGCCCGCCCGCGCGCATCAGCGTCGCCTTGTAGGCGAGTGCCGCGTCGGAGACCCGGGCCTCCTCCGCGAGCAGCTGGAGCAGCGACGTGTCCCGGGCGGCGGTCTTGGCCAGCTGCGTCGCGACCCCATCGAGCCGCTTGAGCTGCTGGGTGCGCCGCGACTCGGACAGGTCCTTGTCCGCCTTCACCCTCGCGCGCTCTTCCCGCACGAGGAGTGCCACGACCTGGAACTTCGTGCGATCCGCCGGCCGCATCGGGGGTCGCTGCACAGCGCGGTCGACCTGCCCGGCGACCTCGGCGAGCACCGGGATGATCCCCTGCTCGGTCGGACGCGTTGTCTGGCGGCGCTGCGTACCCGGGTCCGTGCGCGCGCGACCAGAGCCGCGTCGGCCTGCTCGTGCCACATCCCCTCCTTCGCCAGCGTTCACACCACTACTGCGGCTGCCCGTCCCGGGCGCACCCGAGCGGTTCGAGCGTCGGCCACCTGACCTCTGGGCCCGGACGCACGGATCGGCTCGCGCGCAGCGTCTCCACTCGCGCGGCCTCAAAGCTCGCGCCGATCCCGACGTGTCACGCCGCCGGACTACCTCGTCAGCACCGCGGGAGCGCGGCCGTGGCCTCGCTCGATCGCCGGAGCACCTGGAGCCTACCGCCGAGTACCTCGCCAGTCAGGGCGATGCCGAAGAAGCGGCTTAGTCGTCTTGACGAATGCCCGACGAGACTGGCCGACCCGAGTCATGACCTCGGCGGCCCTGGGAGTGACGCCGTCTGGTGCGTCCTGCTGACCACACGCTGACGAGGCCAACTCGCTCGCCGTCGGCCTCCTCCTGCTCCGCACCCCTAGCGGGTAAGGCCAGCCATCTGCTGCCAGCCGCGAGCGCGCCTCCCCGTGGCGCGTTTCGACGTCAGGTGCCACGCACGACACGAGACACATTGGTGCACGGCGACCGGGGCGGCCAAGCCGCGGGCGCGCTGC
Source organism: Cellulomonas humilata (assembly GCF_030814415.1). GTDB lineage: Bacteria > Actinomycetota > Actinomycetes > Actinomycetales > Cellulomonadaceae > Cellulomonas > Cellulomonas humilata_A. Next base: position 401,434 of record NZ_JAUSVB010000001.1, read on the forward strand.
CGGCGGGCGATGTAGCGAAGAGAAGTCCCAGCGATGCGTGCGTTCGGATAGGAGACCTTGGAGCAGTCCGACATGAGGGGTGGCCTTCATGAAGGATGCGCGCTGGCTAACGTCCAGTCCGCACCAGGGTCTGCCTGATATGCGCGACGCCCGGGAGTGGCTTATGCCTTGACCGAGCAAGGCTACCGCTTTGCTCGGCTGATTGGCCGCGCACTCAGCACGTCAACCAGGCAGGCGATACCCCCGACTCACCACGAAAACCTTTGACCGGCCAACGGACGCGGACGAAGGTCGAACTCATGCATTCAGCCATCGGCTTCTCCGGCGACGCGGACGACGTCGCCCAGAGAAGATTCTGGTTCGGACCGCCCGACAGCGGGGCACCCTCCGCTATTGGCGTGAGCGGTGTCATCGGACGATCCACCGACGTGGCGATCCTCCTCGTCGGCCTTGCTCGCTATACCGCCGGGCTCCAGATCGAGCTGGCAATCCGGTGTCGTATCGATCCCGACCTCGGCGATCGCATGCTCTCGTCGGTCGGGGGACTGTTCGCCGGCGTGGAATTCGCCGATGGACGTGCCGTCGCCGTGGGCGGGCGCTACAGCCGGAACAACAGGTCGACAGCCGACCAGAGCGTGCTTACTCATTGGGGCGGTGGTGGTGGCCGCGAGTGGTCGAGCACCCTGTGGTTGACCCCAGCGCCGCCGCCCGGAGATCCGGTGCTCGTCGTCGCCGACCCGGCCTTGGCGTGGACGAGTCGAGTTGCACCGTGGATGCCGAAGCGCTGCGAGCGGCGGTCGAGACGGTTGAGGTCTTGTGGCCGCGCGAGCCAGATCAGGCGTACCCGGCCATTCAGCCGCCACCGCTCGACGTACCGCCCGGGGGCTGGTTCGAACGGGTACTTCCGGCGGTAAAGACCGCCGAAGGTGGCCGAACCTGCGGCGGGACCGTGGTGCCCCGTGACAGATGATCCTCGGACACACCACCGCGACGATGACGATGGACCTCTACGGCCACCTGTTTCTCCGAGGCACCGTGGGTTGCGATGGAACGGATGCCAATGCTCCCCGAGCCGCCGACGCGGGAGGTCCAAACCCCGGCAGGATGAGTGAATGACGATCCCGCGCCTCGGACACTCGGATAGCGCCGAGCTTGCGATCCACAAACTCTTGGCTCAAGCCGCTCGACGACTTACCCTCCCGACGCCCCCTCGTGAGGCGATCTGTCGGCCTGTGACCACAGAGTGAACGGCGGAGTGAGAGTCCGAGCTACGGCCGTGCGATGGGCTTCCGACGACTTCCCCGGCTGGATTCAGGCGGTCGTGCTCGACGCCCATGGTCGCCGGCATCAGATCGTTGAGAAGGTCCCAGTACTGACCTCGCTCGTCATCACGGCCGACTCATCACTCCCGATTGAATTCTGGCTAAGCGCCGAGATGGAAAGCATCCGCGGCGACGAAGTCGCAGTCTCGTTCAGTCACGGCGTGGCGACGACCGATGGCGTGAAGGAGCTGACGATCTCGTCAGCCGACGTCCTCGGGCTCTGAGTCCCTGGTGCACCGACCTGGTGCCGTCGATGGGTGCCTGCTGACCACGAGGCACCTGCAAGCCCCGCAGCGGAGTCATCCACTGCAGCCGCCCGGCCCCTGACCTGCACCAACACACCGTGCGCCTGGGCAGATTCGAACTGCCGACACCCGCTTTAGGAGAGCGGTGCTCTATCCCCTGAGCTACAGGCGCGCAGAACCTGGCAGACGTGCGATCACTGCCGTGGTGGTCCTGGCGAGCGCCGCGCTGCCCTCCCAGGAGGGCCTCACGGACGCTGGCAGCCTACCGGAGAGGCGGTCGGGAGCGGCCGCGACCATGCGCGTGTGCGCAGGCTCTTGGCAGACCCGCCCACCACCCGCCAGAGTCGTGACATGTCCACGGCCGGACCACTCCCCGCCAGCTTCGAGGGTGCCGTCCTCGTCCCAGACGACCCCGAGTACGACAGAGCGCGAGCCGTCTGGAACGGCGCCGTCGACCGTCGCCCCCAGTACGTCGTGCGGTGCGCCGGCACGGACGACGTGCGCGCCGCAGTGAGGGTCGCTCGCGAGCTCGGTCTGCCGATCGGTGTGCGCGGTGGCGGGCACAGCGCCGCGGGGTGGGCGGTGCCCGACGGCGGTCTGATGATCGACCTCACAAGGATGCGGGGCGTCGTCGTCGACCCGGGTGCACGCACGGCGCAGGTGCAGGGCGGGGCGCTGCTCGGGTCGCTCGATGCCGCCGCGCAGCCGTTCGGACTGGCGACGACGGCGGGGATCGTGTCGCACACGGGCATCGGCGGGCTGGCGCTCGGTGGGGGCGTCGGGTGGCTCGGTCGGCAGTTCGGTCTGACCTGCGACAACGCGCTCGGGTTCGAGGTGGTGACGGCTGACGGGGAGCTCGTCCGTGCGACGGCCGACGAGAACCCCGACCTGTTCTGGGGGCTGCGGGGTGGTGGCGGGAACTTCGGTGTCGTGACGCGTTTCGACCTCACGCTGCACGACGTCGGCACGCAGGCCCTCGTCGCCGAAGTGGACCTCGACCCGGCGCGTGGGCTCGACGCGCTCCGGACGTGGCTGGCGAAGTCCGACGATGCGCCGCGGCGCGCGACCCTCTTCGCTGAGGTGCGCGCCGCGGGGCCGCTCACGCTCGGGTTCGTGTGGATCGGCCCGCCCGACGACGCAGTGCCGTTGATCGCGCAGCTCGACGTCCTCGGCAAAGCACAAGCCAGACGAGTCGCGCCGATCAGCTACCTCGACCTGCAGCGGCAGTCGGACGTCGGCGCGGCGCACGGCTACCGGCGCTACGCCAAGAGCCACTACGTCCAGGAGCTCCCCGACGCGGCGCTCGAGGCGTTCCTCGACCACACCGAGGCGGACGTGGGGGCGGCGAGCCTGACCGCGTACGGCGGTGCCATCGCGGACGTCGACCCGGGGACGACGGCCTTCGCGCACCGCGACACGCGGTTCGAGTACGACGTCGGCGCCAAGTGGGAGGACCCGGCGGACGACGAGCGCCACGCGGCGACGTGCCGGCGGCTCGCCGCGACGATCGCGCCCTGGAGCGTCGGTGTGTACGTCAACGCGCTCGGGGCCGAGGGTGCCGCGGGAGTGCATCGTGCCTACGGAGACGCCACGTACACGCGACTACAGCAGCTGAAGTCAGCCTGGGACCCCGACAACACCTTCCGGCTCAACCAGAACATCCCGCCGGCCTGACGACGTCACCCGTAGAAGCTCTTCAGCGCCTCGAAGACGAGGATCGCGGGCCAGACGATCGCCTTCGGGATAGCGAGGACGAAGTCCCAGAAGTTGTCCCCGGCCGAGAAGTAGTAGATCGCGGCACCGAAGAAGCCGATGCCGTAGACCGCGCCACCTCCGGCTGCGCCGCCGGCTGAGCTCTTGGACGTCATCTCGACCCCTTCACCGAAGCACTGCCGAGAGCCCCTCGCGCGAGTGGACCCCGGTCTTGGCGAACACCCTAGCCAGGTGGGAGTCCACCGTACGGACGGACAGGGTCAGGCGGGAGGCGATGGCGCGGCTGGTCAGGCCACCGGCGGCGAGGGCGGCGATCTCCTGCTCGCGGCGGGTGAGCGACACGATGGTCTCGATGGGCGGCAGCCAGAGGCCGCAGCGGTTGAGGTCGCGCTCGGCGATGCGGACGAGGTCGTCGTCGCCGGCGTACTGGGCCTGGACGTGCCGGACGATCGCGGCGGCGCGGGGGCCGTCGACCAGCGGGGCGAGCTCGCGGACGCGGCGGAGGACCTCGGGGTCGACGCCGCGGGGGCGGGTGCCGGGGGCACGGCGGTCGGCGGAGCGGTGCAGGGCTTCCAGCTCGATGCGTAGGAGTCCTCGGTCGCGGGCCCAGCCGGCGAGGGCGCGGGCCTCGTCGACGGCGTCGGGGTCGCGGAGCCAGGCGAGGGTGTCGGCGCGCAGGAGCTGGACCTCGCCGTCGACACCTGCCATCGCGCGGGCGGCGGCGTCGGCGTTTCGGGCGAGCAGCGTGCGGGCGGTGACGGCGTCGCCGGTGGCGGCTGCGGCAAGGGCCTCGGCGGCCAGGCTGTAGACGGCGACGCCGCCCAGGTCCGTGTGGCCGTGGCGGGCGCTGGCGGCGTGCAGGTCCGCGTTGGCCTGCATCCAGGAGCCGCGCGCGATGCCGATCAGGCCGCGGGTCACGTGCACGGCGACCCAGTCGACGGCGGCGTTGCTCTCCTGATCGAGGGCGTCGACGACGCGCTCGGCGGTGGTGACATCGCCGGACCACAGCGTGGTGAGGAACGCCGCGACGGCGACCTCGCCGCGACCCCACCGGTACTGGTCATGGTGGGCGCCGGCCAGCTGGGCGGAGCGGGCGGCCAGGTGGGCGGCGTCGGCGAACCGTCCGGACTGCGCGAGGCCGACGATCGTGGGGGCGGCCAGCGGGACCGCTGAGCTGCCGGCCGACGAGTCGAGCAGCACGGCGCAGGCGTCGTCGAGCCGTGGGCGTCCGCCGTAGCCGAGCCGGGTCAGCCGGGCGGTCGCGAGCTCCCGCAGGCCGCGGGCGGCGTGCTCGCCGGTGCGGTCGAGGATCCACCGGGCCGCGACGTCGAACGAGACGAGCGCCTGGTCGAGGGCGCCGTCGCGGTGGTACGCGATCCGGGCGCGCAGGGCCGTCGCCGCGACCATGAGCCGCACGGTGGGCGCATCGGGCCGGGTGGTCGCCCAGAGCGTCTCGAAGACGTCGGTCAGGTCCCGTGCCGCCCGCCCGGCGTCGTCCAGGTGCCACCACGCGTCGGCGCGCTGCAGCGCCAGCGCGGCTCGGCGCAGGTCACCGGGCTGCGTCCGGCGCAGCGCTGACGTGAGCAGGCGGACGGCGGTGTCGGGCTGCTGCAGCTCGAACGCGGCGTCGACCGCCGCGTCGAGCCGGGCGGGTTCCACGGCCAGGTCGCAGTCGAGCGCCAGGGCGACGGACCGGACCAGCGCGGCGCCGCTGCGGTGCCCGCTGTTGGCCAGGCCTGCGACGCGTTCGAGCACCTCACGACGACGCGCCCGCGGGACCCCCGAACGGACGGCCTCGGCGTAGAGCGCGTGCGCGAGGTCGACCGTGACGTCCCCCTCCCCGGCGACCGTCAGCCGCGGGGACAGGGAGACGAGCCCGACGCGCGACAGCTCCTCGACCACCGGGCGGGACACCATGTCGAGCAGGACGCTCAGCGAGACGGGGCAGACGAGCGCCGCGATCTCCAGGGCAACGCGCGCGTCCCCGCTGAGCCGGGACATGTCGTGCGCGACGACGTCGAGAAGCCGTCGGCCCGGCGTCGCGCCACCGACCCACACCCACGCCCCGCCCTGCTGCTCGAGGGCGCCGCCCAGCCGGTCGGTGCGCACCACCTCGCCCAGGTGGAACGGGTTGCCGGAGGTCTCGGACCACACGCGGCGGACCGTGTCGAGCGTGACCTGGCCGCCGAGCTCGCCCACCAGCCACTGCTGCACCTCGGCGAGCGTGAACGGTGGCACGTCGATGCGTTCGACGACGTCGTCCTTCCACAGCTCCAGCCACGGCGACTGCGACACGGCCGACGACCGGGCCGTCGCCACCAGCTGGACCTCGTGCTGCTGCACCATCCACGCGAGCGCCTGGCTGCTAGCCCGGTCGAGCAGGTGCGCGTCCTCGACCCGCAGGATCACCGGACCGCCGCGGGAGCGCGCGCGCAGCGAGTCGGCCAGGGCGTCGACGGCCCGCGCGAAGCTGCCCAGCGAGCTGATCGCGACGTCACCCAGCAGCGGCTCGAGCGCACCGAGCGGGATGCCCGCCGGGCAGGTGGCGCCGGAGACGCTCACGACCGTCGGCATCGGCGACGTGGGCGTGCCGATCCACAGGTGCGCCAGCGCGGCCGTGACCAGGTGCGTCTTGCCCACCCCGGCATCGCCGACGACGAGCACGCTGCGGCCGGCCTGCACCTCGGCACGGACCTGCTCGGTGAGGGGCCGGACCACGAGTGTCCGTCGCGCCACGGCACCCAGGCTCTCGGGCAGGGCTGTCGTCGTCGACGACGAGACCTCGGCGTTTGCCGCCACAGCCGCTCCACTCACCGATGAGCACCAGGACCCTCGCCCCCTGCCGTCTGCGGTGGCATTGCGCGAGTCACAACGAGCTTGTCGGTTCGCACCTTATGCGCGCTTTGCGTCCAGTTTCAAACCTCGGTGAAACCTCGGTAGCGATTACCGATGCCGCACGGACATACCCGTCCTTACCGTGGCGATCGACACACCCGCGTCGCAGCGTTCCCGTGCAGGTCAGGTGCAGGTCGGCTCAACGGGGCGCACCGAGCAGAGGATGGCCAGTGCCTACTTACACCGCGCCCGGCGTCTACGTCGAAGAGATCCCCTCGACCCAGAAGGTGCTGGCGTCCGCCCCCACCGCTGTGGCCGCGTTCGTGGGGTTCACGGAGCGAGCGCCGCTGGATGACCCGAACGACCCGCAGGGCCTCGCCCCTCGGCTCGTGACCAGCTGGAACCAGTTCGAGAGCCTGTACGGCGGGTTCGTCGAGGGTGCGCTGCTGCCCCTCTCCGTCTACGGCTACTTCCTGAACGGCGGAAGCCTCGCCTACATCGTCCGCGTGCCCAACGCCGAGCCGTCGGGCGAGCCCGCTCGCCTGGAGCTGCCGGCCGCGGACCGCTCGCTCGGCCTGCCCATCTCGGTGGAGTCCGTGGAGCCGGACGCCAACCTTGCGGTGGTCGTCGAGACGGCCGAGGTCGCCGACGACCACGACGGGCCGGCACCGTTCAGCATCACGATCGTCGACGGCGGTGAGGCCGTGGAGAGCTACGACGACCTCACGCTCGGCGGCCCGCGCGACGCTGCGACGGTCATCAACAAGACGTCGACGCGCGTCAAGGTGGAGATCAAGCTCGCCGACGACGTCGACCTCAAGAGCCAGCTCGAGCTGCTCAAGCCCGGCGCGTACGCCCTCGAGCAGGCCGCCGCCAAGCCGGTCCCGGTCAACGGCCGCAAGTTCGCCGGGTCCGAGTCCGCCCGCACCGGCATCGCCGGCCTCGCGATCGCCGACGACGTGACGATCGTGCTGGTCCCGGACCTGGTCACGGCCGCCACCAAGGCGGACGGCACCCTGGACCTGGGCCTGTGGAAGGCGGTGCAGACCAGCCTCATCGCGCACTGCGAGCTGCACGCCAACCGGGTCGCCATCCTCGACGCGCCCCCCGGGCTGTCGCCTCAGTCCGTCAAGGAGTGGCGGACTGACACGGCCCAGTTCGACTCCGCGTTCGCCACGCTCTACTACCCGTGGATCAAGGTGGAGAACCCCACCGGCTCCAACGGCAACTCCGAGATCCTCATCCCGCCGTCCGGCCACGTCGCCGGCGTCTGGGCGCGGACCGACGAGACGCGTGGCGTGTGGAAGGCCCCGGCCAACGACACCATCCGCGGGGTCCTGGACGTGGAGCGCTCCATCACGCAGGCGGAGCAAGGGGTGCTCAACCCGCTCGGCATCAACGCGATCCGACCGTTCGGCCAGCGCGGCATCCGCATCTGGGGCGCCCGGACGCTCACCTCGGACACCGACTGGACGTACATCAACGTCCGCCGGCTGTTCAACATGATCGAGGCGACGATCCTCGAGGGCACCCAGTGGGCCGTGTTCGAGCCCAACGACGTGGCCCTGTGGGAGGGCGTCAAGCGCACGCTCAACGCGTACTTGCGTGGGCTGTGGTCGGCGGGCGCCCTGTTCGGCGCCAGCGCGGACCAGGCGTTCTTCGTCCGCTGCGACGAGACCACCAACCCGCCCGAGTCCGTCGACGCGGGCAAGCTCGTCGTCGAGGTGGGCATCGCGCCCGTCAAGCCGGCCGAGTTCGTGATCTTCCGGATCAGCCAGAACAAGCAGATCGCGTCCTGAGCGCGCCCCCTCACCGACCAAGGAGCACGTAGATGCCGAACGACCTGATCGCCGTCGATCCGATCATCGCCCAGAACTTCTTCCTGGAGATCGACGGTTCCGTCGTCACCATCCTCGCCTCGGTGTCCGGACTGGACGTCGAGATGGAGGTGGCCACCACCCAGCAGGTGGGCAAGGACGGGAAGTCCCAGACCGTCAAGACGCTGGCCGGTCGCAACAAGGCGCCCGACCTCTCGCTGGTCCGCATGGCACCGCCGGACTCCACGCAGGACAAGATGTGGGGCTGGTTCAACGACATCATGAGCAAGGGCATCCTGCAGTCGGACCGGACCAACAACCGCAAGAACGGGTCGATCGTCATGTACGACTCGACCCACGTCGAGGTGGCGCGGTTCAACTTCACCAACGGCTGGCCCAGCAAGATCTCGACCGACCAGCTGAGCGTCGACTCGAACGACCCGGTGAAGGAGACCATCACCCTCACCATCGAGTCGCTCGCCCGGATCAAGTGAGCCTCAAGACCCGCTACGAGTTCACGCTCCCCCGGGGGTACGTGGACCGCGACGGCGGACTCCACCGGGACGGTGTCATGCGCCTGGCGACGGCGCGCGACGAGCTGGAACCCCTGCGCGACCCCACGATCAGCGGCCCGGACGACCCGCGGCTGACGATCGTGGTGCTCGCGCGGGTGGTGGAGACGCTGGGGTCGCTCGACCTGGTCACGCCGCACGACATCGAGGGTCTCTTCGCGGCGGACCTGGCGTACCTGCAGGACTTCTACGGCGTGATCAACTTCGGGTCGCAGGAGGAGTTCGACGAGTTCGTCGCCGCGCAGCAGGGGGCTGGACCGCTGCCGGGATCGGAGCCTGTCGTGGCGGCACCGATCCCGGCAGAGGTTCCCGACGAGGTCCCGACCCCGGTGCTCAGCCGTCCCGGCCGGGCGTCGATCGAGGAGATCCGGACCGAGGCCCGGTAGGACCCATGCTGCGCTACCCCACCGAGGCGCTCTGGCAGGAGATCGCGTTCCTCGCGTACCACCTGCACTGGCCGATGGACGAGCTGCTCGACCTCGAGCACCTGGACCGCGTCCGCATGGTGCGTGCCGTGTCGGCCATGAACGCCCGAGCGTGGGAGGCGGTGAGGGAGAGTGCCTGAGGAGCCGCTGGGCGGCGATCTCCCCGTCGCCGCCAACTTCGTGTTCGAGGTGGACGGCGTCGAGATCGGCGCGTTCAAGGAGATCACCGGCCTGCAGATGACCGTCTCCACCCACGAGTACGTCGAGGGCGGCCAGAACCAGTACGTGCAGCAGTTCCCGGGGGTCATCCGGTGGCCGCACCTGGTGTTCAAGCGCGGGCTGGTGAACTCCGACGCCCTGTTCACCTGGGTGGGCAAGTCCTCCGGCGAGGGGTTCGCCGGCAACCAGAACAAGCTCACGCGGTCCACGGGTGCCGTGACGGTCCTCGGCAACAACGGCGAGCGCCTGCGGTCCTGGGAGTTCGAGGGCGTGTTCGCGGTCTCGTGGAGCGGGCCGACGCTCAGCGCCGACATCGCCGACTCCCTCACGGAGACCCTCGAGGTCGCGCACAACGGCTTCCGGGCGAAGACGCTGTGACGACTCCCTCTGTGTCCTCGACCGACGACCCGCGCACCCGGCTGGGTCGGGCGATCGGGGTCCGGCTGCGTCGGCCCGGACCTGTGCTCGGGCACGCGCGCCCGTCGCCGATCGGGTCGCTCGCGTCGTCGTCCGCGCGGTTCTCCGAGGGGTGGGGGCGCTCGGTGGCCGTCCGCCGGTCACTCGTGGGGCCGGCGGCCTCGGTGTCGGTCGGCTCCGGCCCGGCGAACGTGCAGCCCCCGCGGTGGTGGTCCGACGTGACGGTCGCGCGGTCCTTTGCTGTCGAGCCTTCTCCACGTGGGCTGCCGCGCATGCTCGCGCGCGTCCCCGACCAGGCCAGCTACCGTCCCGGCGGCAGCACCACGCGCCTGGCCCCGACGACCATCCCCGTCCGCGTCTCCGAGGACGTGCGCGCCGCCGGGACGATGACCATGACGTCCGACTCCCGCGTCATGCGCACCCCCGCGACCCGCGCCGGACCGCCCGCACGACCGGGGAACGACGGGGGGCCCGGACGAGCGTCGTCCGCCGTGACAGGTGACCGGGCTCCCTCCGCTGCGACGCTCCCTCCCGGATCCAGCGCCCGGCCCGCACCGTCCGGCCGGCTGCTGCGTCGCCGCGCTCTCGCCACCGCCACGGCCGACTCGCGGCGCGCTGCGACGTCCTTGCGGTCGGCCGCCGGGGGTGCAGCAGCGCGCGCACGTCCCTCGGCGGCAGCCGGCGCCTCCTCGACGGTCGCACCGTCCGGCGCTTCGGTCGCACCCGCACCGGCGACGGGTGTCACGGATGCGATTCGACGGTCGCCCTCCGGAGCAGCCCCGACGCCCGGTGCTTTGCCGCGACCGACGACGATCACGCCGCCGGGTGTCGCCACTGGCGTGGGGATGGGGCCGGTTACTTCGACGAGCCCACAGATGCCACACCCGGGATCCGCCAGTCCGCACGCGCCGACGAACGCGAGCGCCGCTTCGACGGGCCCGACGTCGGCACCCTCGAGCTCCGCCATGGACGTGCGGCGCTCATCCCTGGACGCGGGAGCGCTCGCACCCAGCGCAACCGCACCGACGGACACGTCCAGTGCCACTCGTCCGTCCCCCTCCGCCGGTCCGACCACGACAGGTCCGTCCCCCTCCCCCGGTCCGACCACGACAGGTCCGACCGGTCCGTCACTCTCCGGGGGTGCACCGGGTGCGCTGGACGCTGCAACGGACGCCGAACTCGGCACCTTGCGCCGAACTCGGCAGCTGCAACCACCGAGTTCGGCGCTAAGTGCCGAGCTCGGCGTCGCGACTGCTAGTTCCAGTACGGAGAGCGCGTCCGGTAGTCCGGCGGACATGCGCGGGGGGCGCGGCGGACCATCGGCTCCTGAACTGGACCTTGCCGCGCACCCGGCCGAAGTCTCCGCGGGGGCTGGGACGACCATGGCGCTGTTCGCCGGGCCGCCCGTCGGGTCGTCGACGGACCAGCCGCTGCCCTCTCACGCGCACCGGCCGCTGGCCAGCGCAGTGCGGCGCACGCTGGCGCGACGGATCTTCCAGTCGCACGGCACGCTGACCGACCCGACCGCACGGGTCCGCCGCTCGGTCGCACCGACCTCCGCGGCGGTTGCCGCCGTCGCCGCAGACTCCGCTGCGTCCAGCGACGCGAGAGCGGGCGCCGGGTCTTCTGCGCGGGTTGCCGGACCGGCTGGGCTGGGCCGCCGAGCCACCGGCGCACCGGCGAGCTCGGGCGCCGACGGCCGCGCGGCGGCGTCGTCGGCCACCGCGCATGCGGCGACGTCGAACGGTGTGTCGCGAAACGGCGCGGCGGGCGGCACGTCGATGGGCACCTCGTCGCCCACCGGCACCGCCACGCCGACTGCACTGAGCCGGGCGGCTGCGGCACCGGGCGCCGCACCCAGCTCCTCGTCCGGCCGACCCGGCGCGTCGGGGTCCTCGGGCACCGGCGGCACGACAGCCGTGTCGGGGTCCTCGGGGACCGCCGGCACGTCAACAGCCGCGTCGACGTCGCGAAACTCGGCGCAGGGCGGTGCATCATCTGCCGCGTCGTCGACGGGCATCTCGGCGACGTCCGGGTCGGCGACGGCCGCCGCAACTCCCGCCACATCTCCCGCCACGTCGGCATCCAGCGCGTCGGGGACGTCCAGGGCGGCGGGAGCATCGCCGTCGGGGGCGGGATCGAGTTCGGGGTCTGGGTCGGGTTCGGGGTCGGGTTCGGCGGCGGGGTCTGGGTTGGGTTCGGCGTCGGCGTCCAGCGCGTCGGGCAAGTCCGGGTTGACCGGAGGGTCGGGGTCGGGGTCGGGGGCGTCGGGCGTATCGGGGTCGGGGGCGTCGGCTTCGAGTGGCGCATCACCGGCCGCGTCGGCGTCGTCGGGCACATCGGCGACCGGCGGCACCTCGGCGGCCGCTCGAGCGGGCGCAGACGGGACGGCGTCCGCCGCGTCGGCGTCGGAGGTCGCTGGACCGTCCGCCACGTCGGGCGCCACCGGTTCGCCGGTCGCGATGGGCGCGGGAGCGGCCTCGAGGTCATCCGCGGCAGCGAGTAGCGGGACCCGGGCGGCCTCCGTGCGCAGATGGATGACCGGCTCGGCGGCGGGCGCGGACGGATGGTCGAGCGACGGCCTCGCGAGCGCTCCTGCTGCGGAGGGGCGGCTGCCCGGGACCGGTCACCGGCGTGCGAGTCATCACCGCACGCGTCCGTCGGGGTTCGGCCTGGGCATCGAGGGGGTCGACGTGCGCCGGACCGTCGGTCCGGTCGGTCCCGGGGCAGCGCCCGTCGGAGACCACCGTGGCGGCTACGCACCGCCGACCGGTGCCGCGGCCGCGTACGCGTCGGCGAACCGGGCAGTGTCTGGCGCGTGGAGACCGACCAGCCCGTCGAGCGCCGGCACACGCAGCCCGGCGAACCCGTCGGGCGCCGGCACGCGCAGCCCGGTGAGCCCGTCGGCAGCCGGCGGGTGGAACCCGGCCAACGCGAGCGGCGTCCCCGGGGGCGAGCAGCAGCGGTTGATCGCCGGGCCGGGCCACGCGCTGCGCCTCATGTCTCCGACCGTCGTCGCCGCTGCTGGCGGCGCGTCGGCCGCGGGGGCGTCGATCCTCTCGGCGACATCGCCGGTCCGCCGCCGGGTGGGGTCGCCGTCCGCCAGAACTGCGGACACGGCCGCAAGGACGGGCTCTGCGGGCACTGCCGCCACGGCTGCCAGTCCCGCCGGCAGGACGACGACCGGCGCCGGAAGCTCGAGATCCGCGGGCACCACCGCGACCGCCTCGACCACGAGCCGGTCGCCGCACGCGACGGGTGTCCCGGGCGGGTACGACTCCATCTCCCGGTCACGCGCAGCGGGCGGAACGACAGGCCGCGCTGCCGACCGCCCGTCAGACCGCGCCGGCGTTCTGGCACTGAGCAGTACCGGCGTCCCGGCCATGAGCCGCGCGGGCGTCGGCACACCGGGTGCGCCGACGGTCGGCCTCCCGCCGGGTGCGGCCGTGCGCAGGTCGGCTTCACGCCACACGCCGTGGAGCCCAAGCGGCGCGCAGGCGTGGACCCCGTCGCTCGCGGGACGGAGCGTCGCGCCGCCTCCGATTCCGGCGAGCGGAGCGAACCCGCCGCAGCTGCCCTCGTCGTGGAACGTCCTGCCACCGCGCACGGTGGTACGGCGCTCGCCTGCCCACGACGGTCCGCCGGTGCCCTCGTCGGCGATGGCGACCGCGCTGGCGACCAGGACGAGCACGACCGCACCCATGACCTTCGGCGCTCCTGCCGGCTCGCCGCACGTGGTGCGGCGCTTCCACCCACACGGTGAGGGGAATCCGGACATGAGCATCGACGACGCATGGCGCGCCGCCTTCGCGGAGTTCGACAACTCGGGCGTCGACAAGAGCATCGACGGGATCCTCACGCCCACGGGGGCGGGGACCGACGCGTACGGCGACCCGGAGTTCCGTGAGGCGGTCCTGCGGATCGTCGAGGAGCGGCTCGAGGAAGAGACCGACCGTCGGGCATGGCGTCGCGGGTCGGAGGTGTTCTAATGGCTCCCCCAGCAAGCCCGCCCGCGAGCCCACCGGCCAGCAACCCGCCGTCGAGCCAGAAGGCGTTCCTGGAGACGGAGGACGGCACCCAGGTCCCGTGCCTGTTCAACCCGGCGCAGCTGAAGATCACGCGCAGCAACACGTGGGCGGGCGCGGCGCTGCCGGGTCGAGGCGTGACGCGGCTGCGGTACACGGGGGCAAACTCGGGCGTGCTGCGGGTCGACCTGTTCTTCGACACCACCGACAAGGGCACCGACGTCAGCGCGCACACGGGCAAGATCGTCGCCCTCATGGAGGTGGACCCGGCCCTGCCGGGCACGGACGAGACCAAGCACAGCGCCCGCCCGCCGTACGTGACGTTCCACTGGGGCGACCTGCACTCGTTCAAGGCGGTGATCGCGCACCTCGACCTGACGTTCACCTACTTCTCCAGCACGGGCACGCCGCTGCGGGCGACGATGGGGCTGGTGCTGCGGCAGTACGAGGAGTCGCAGGCGTTCGGCAAGCAGAACCCGACGTCCGGAACCCCGCGGCCGCACCGGGTGCACCGGGTGCAGGCGGGCGAGACCCTCGACCGGATCTCCGCGCAGTACTACGGCGACTCGACGAAGTGGCGCCTGCTGGCCTCGGCCAACGCGATCGCCGACCCGCTGGCGCTGCGGCCCGGGTCGATGCTGACGATCCCGAAGCTCGACTCATGACGAGCCCGATGGTCGGATACGAGGCGGTGAACCTCAAGGTCACCGCCGAGGGCGTCGAGCTCCCCGACGACTACCAGGTCCTCCAGGTGCGGGTGCAGCTGGGGCTGCGGGCGGTCGGGCGGTGCACGCTGACGTTCGTCGACGACAACTACGCCGTCGTGGGGTCGGGCAAGCTGAACATCGGGAAGGCCGTGTCGGTGGCCGCCGGCTACGACGACCTGCTCGGCACCGTCTTCGACGGCACGGTCACGTCGGTCGCCAGCGAGGTGGACGGGTACCGCGGTGCCACCCTGACGGTGGTCGTCCAGGACCGCGGGTACAACCTGCTGCGGGACACGAACATCGAGTCGTTCACCAACATCTCGTACAAGGACATCGTGTCGCGCCTGGTCCAGGAGGCGGGGCTCTCGCTCGGCACGATCGACCTGCCGACGGCGCCCGTGAAGTACGCGCTGCGCAACGACACGGCCCTGGGCCTGATCGACGAGATCGCGCAGCGCACCGGCCGCGACTGGTGCATCTCGGGCCACACGTTCTCGATGTGGTCGGCGGTCTCCGGGAGCGCACCCGGCGCCCAGCCCGTCTCGATCACGGTCGGCATGGACGTCATCTCGTTCTCCGCCCGGCAGGTGGGCGACGGCGACACCAAGGTCACCGTGCGCGGCTGGGACCCGGTGGCGCAGTCCGCGGTGGTGGGCACGTCGACCACGCCCACCTCGCGCGCGGGATTCGACGTGAGCACCGCCGGTGCGCCGAAGTACACGCGCGTGGACGCCCGTGCGGCGACACGTTCCCAGAGCGACGCGACGACGGCCGCCGTGGCGATCGCCGCCCGCACCGGTCGCGTCGTGGCCACCGGGAAGGTGCAGTACACGGCACTGATGGTCCCGGGCGGTCGCGTGACGGTCGGCGGGGCCGGTCCGTCGAACGGCAACTACTACGTCCGGGAGGTCACCAACACCTGGATGGACGGCAACGCGGTGACCCGGTTCGTGGCCGGCGACCGGGACCCTGTGCAGCTGTCGGACCCGTGGGAGAGGACCGCGCCGGTGTCGAGCTTCCGGCGCAGCGGGCTCGCCGTCGGGATCGTCGACAACGTCAAGGACCCCGACGGGATGGGTCGCGTCAGCGTCTCGCTGGCCACCGCGTCGGACGAGGCCACCACCACGTGGGCGCGCGTGCTCGGCCTGGGCGCCGGGGCGGGGCGCGGCCAGGTGGTGCTGCCCGAGGTCGGCGACGAGGTGCTCATCGGCTTCGAGGACGACGACGTGACGCGGCCCGTGGTGCTGGGCGGGCTGTACGGGAGCAAGTCCACGACGCCGACGGCAGCCGTGGACAACAACGGTGCCGTCATCACGCGCGCGCTCACCAGCCGGCTCGGGCACGTGCTGGAGATGAGCGACGGCACCGCGCCCGCGACCCAGCACGTGCTGCTCGCCGCGGCCGGCCTCAAGCACAGCCTGCGGATCGGAAAGGACCGGGCGGACCTCAAGGTGCCCGACGGCATCCCGCTCAAGATCACCGCGGGCACGTCGTTCATCGAGTTCGACGGCAAGGGCGGCATCACGATCGACGCGACCACGGTGACGATCAAGGCGAAGACCAAGGTCGAGACGTCCGCCGCGGAGATCGACACCAAGGCCACCGGCGCGCTGAAGCTGCAGGGCACGCAGGCCTCCCTCAAGGGCACCGGCATGGCGGCCGTCGAGGCGGGCGGCATCCTCGAGGTCAAGGGAGCGATGGTGAAGATCAATTGAGCGAGCTCTCCGCGACGCCGACGTCGGACTTCGTCGGGCGCGGGTTCACCTGGCCGCTCGGCGTCGACCACACCGGCGCCATCGCACTGACCCGCGCGGGCGGGGACCTCGAGGACTCCATCCGCGTGGTCCTGCTGACCGCCCCCGGCGAGCGGCTCATGCGGCCGCAGTTCGGCTGCCGCATCTGGGACCTCATGTTCGAGCCCGTCAACGCCAACCTGCTGGGCCTCATCAGCCAGGCGGTGCGCGACGCGCTCGCGCAGTGGGAGCCGCGGATCGAGGTGGAGGACGTGACGCCCGTGCAGGACACGGAGTCCTCCGGGACCGTCCAGATCACCATCGCCTACCGCGTCCGCGCCACCAACGACCGGCGCAACCTGGTCTACCCCTTCTACGTGATCCCCCGCGAGGACGCCTGATGCCGCTCGACCCGCCGAACCTCGACGACCGCACCTTCCAGGACATCGTCGACGAGACGAAGCGCCTGATCCCGCGCTTCACCCCCGAGTGGACCAACCACAACGTGTCCGACCCGGGCGTCGCGCTGATCGAGCTGTTCGCGTGGGTCAGCGAGATGGTGCTCTACCGCGTCAACCAGGTGCCGGACCGCATGTACGTGCACTTCCTCAACCTGGTGGGCATCGAGCCGTTCCCGCCGAGCGTCGCGCGCGCGAACCTCACGTTCTGGCTGTCGTCGCCGGCCGACCGCGTGGTCCGCATCCCGGAGGGGACCGAGGTCTCGACGGCCCTCGACGACGCCGACGCGACCGTGTTCTCCACGGCGAACGAGGCCGTCGTCAGCCCGCCGACGCTGACCACCGCGCACACGTCGAACGCCCAGCACCTGCAGTCCACCGACGTGTGGGACGACCTGACGCTGCCTGGACAGTCGGCCGTCTGCTTCCCGTCGTCGCCGCTGGCCGAGGGCGACGCCCTGTACCTGGGCACGAAGGAGTCGCTCGCGGGGTTCGCGATCCGGCTCGACCTGGCCGCAGACGCGCAGGGCATCGGCGTCGACCCCCGCAACCCGCCCCTGGCCTGGGAGGCTTGGAACGGCAAGGCGTGGGTGCGGACCATCGTGGAGTCCGACGGCACCGGTGGCCTGAACAAGGCCGGGTCGGTGGTGCTCCTGGTGCCGCAGAAGCACGAGCCGCTGGTGCTCGGCGGCACGCTCGCGCACTGGCTGCGCGTCCGCCTGCTGCGACCGCAGCCGGGCCAGCCGACGTTCCAGGCGTCGCCGCGCATCGCGTCGATCGCGCTCCAGGCGATCGGCATCACCGTGCCCGCGGAGCATGCGAGCGCGCAGCCCGCCGAGCTGCTCGGCCGCTCCACGGGGGTCACCGGGCAGTCGTTCCTCGTCTCGACGACCCCCGTCGCGGCACGTCGCGACGACGAGCACGTCGTGGTGGTCGACCGCCGGGGCACGCACACCTGGCAGGAGGTGCCGGACTTCTCCGCGTCCGGGCCGAACGACCGGCACATCGTGTGGGACTCCAACACGGGCGCGGTGCAGTTCGGCCCCGCCATCCGGCACCCCGACGGCGTGGTCCGCCAGCACGGCGCGATCCCGCAGGACGGCGCCGAGATCCGCGTCACCGGCTACCGCTCGGGCGGCGGCGCGCACGGCAACCTGGGCACCCGGACGCTCACCGCGCTGCGCACCGCCCTGCCGTTCGTGGCGTCGGTGACCAACCTGGAGCCCGCGACGGGCGGGGTCGACGCCGAGACGCCGCAGGAGGCCAAGGCCCGCGGGCCGCTGACGCTGCGCACCGGGCAGCGGGCGGTCACCGCGTCGGACTTCGAGGCCATCGCCCGCCAGGCGTCCATCGAGGTGGCCCGCGCGCGGTGCCTGCCGGCGGCCGAGAGCGGGTCGTCGGTGGTCCGGGTGCTCGTCGTGCCCCAGCTGCGCACCGACCCGCGCCTGCACAAGATCGACGACTTCGCGCTGTCCACCGAGCTGCACGACGCGGTCGGGAAGGCCCTGGACGTGCGGCGGATGGTCGGGGTGCCGATCGAGCTGGGCACGCCGTACTACCAGGGCGTCAGCGTCGCGGCACTGGTCCGCACCCTGCCCGGCCGGCCCGCCGCGATGGTGCGGCAGCGGGTCGTCGACGCGCTCACGCGCTTCGTGCACCCACTCACCGGCGGCGCGGACCGGACCGGTTGGCCGTTCGACACCACGCTGACGGCGACCGCCGTCACGCAGGTGATCGAGGCCGTCGAGGGCGTGCTCTCCGTCGACGAGCTCCAGCTGTTCGAGTACGACCTGCGCACCGGGCGGCGCATCGGCGGCGGGCGCGAGTCGATCGTCCTCGAGCCGCACACCCTGTTCCTGTCCGCCGAGCATCGCGTGGTCGTGCGATGAGCCGCGACCAGGACTGGCTGCTGCGCCAGCTCCCGCTGGGGATGGTGTCGGAGGACTTCTTCGTCCGCTTCGTGTCCATCTTCCAGGAGCAGGCGGGCACGCTCCTCGCGCACGCCGACAACCTCGCGTACCTGGCGGACATGAAGCTCACGCCGCCGGAGATGATCCGGTGGATGGCGCAGTGGCTCGGCCTGCCCGGGATCGACCCCGAGTACAGCGAGGCCGTGCAGCGGCGCATCCTGGCGACCGCCGCGGCGACCCTGCAGCTGCGCGGCACCACCACGGGCCTGACCCGGCTGCTCGAGCTGTACTCGGGCGGTCCCGTGATCGTCAGCGAGGGCGGCGGCATCTTCGAGCAGGGCGAGGCACCCGTCGGGCCCGCCTGGGTGGTCATGGAGGTCGCGTCGACCGGGCTCCTGGAGGAGGCGGACTTCCTGTCCCTGGTGCTCGACGAGGTGCCCGCCCACGTGCACGCGGAGATCTGGGTGGCGCAGCGCCGCATCTGGCCGACGCCCGAACGACTGGCCGAGAGGGAGGCGTCATGACGGACGTGGTCGACGATCCTCAGACGGACGGCACCATCGTCATCGCCTGCCCGGAGTGCGGGACCCCGTCGCCCGTGCACACCGACCAGCGCCTCGCCGAGGACTTCTGCCCGACGTGCGACTACCCGCTGTTCTGGGCCCGCCCGTCGGTCGCGCCGGCCGGCGTCGAGGGCCGCACCGACGACGCCCTGCGCCGCGCGCCCGGTGCCTCGGGGAACGCGACGCCCGCCACGCTGGCGTGCCCGGTGTGCGCCGAGCTGAACGTGCCGCCGGCCGATCTGTTCGTCCCGGCGCTGTGCGTCCGGTGCGGGGCGGACCTGAACCCGCCCCCACCGCCGCCGCCTCCCCCGCCGCCCGCGCCGCAGCCCGTCATCATCGTGCAGCCCCCACCGCCGCCCGAGCCGTGCGGGCACCCCGAGACGTGGGTGGTGGTGCTGGTGACGGCGCTGGTGACGGCGCTGGTCGTCGTCCCGCTGACGCTGCTGGTGATCTGGCTCTTCTGACTCCCCGACGGTGCGGCGGACCTCGCTGGTCCGCCGCACCTCGGGCGTGCCGATCGGGTCAGGCGGCTTCGCAGGACACCGTGGCGCCTGCCCCGGTGCCCGTGCCCTGGAACCCGAACGACGTGCTCTGCCCGGCCGCGAGCCGACCGTTCCAGGCCGCGTTCGCGACGCTGAGCGATCCCCCGCTGCCCGTCATGACCCCGTTCCACGCCTGACCTGCCGTGGCGCCGCTGGGCAGCGTCAGCCGCACGGTCCACCTGGTGACCGCGGAGCGCGCGGTCACCGCGACGTTCGCGACGAAGCCGCCAGGCCACTGGTCGGACACCGTGTAGGTCGCACTGCACCCGGAGGTGCCCTGCGTGGGCGTGGGCGTCGGGGTCGGCGTCGGCGTGGGCGTCGGAGTGGGGTCGGGGCCGAGAGTGAGGTTCTTCTGCTGGGCCGTCCACCCGTTGCCGCACAGAGCGCAGTTCTGCCCGACGAACGCGCGTCCCGCCGTGGTGTCGCCCTTGAGCTGCCACCGGAACCACAGCTGCGCAGCGCGGCCGAACTCGCCGCCGTTGGTCTGCCCGTACGTCCCGCCGTGCCCGACGTTCAGGTTGCCCATGAACGCGGGCAGCCCGGAGGGGAGCTTGCCCCAGTCGTCGATGGCGTTCGGGTACGCGATGTCGCTCGGGCCGCCGATGATGTAGACGATCGGGTGGTCGAGCCGGCGCAGCTGGTAGTCGTCACCGTCGTTGAGCAGCCCGCTGCTGAAGATCCCGGTCGTGGTGACCCGGGGGTCGCCCGAGACCGCGTAGGCCTCGATCCCGCCGCACGAGAAGCCGGCGACGCCGATCTCGCTCGTGTCGAGGCGGTTGTACAGCGCGCTCGTCGAGCGGGAGTTCTCCGCGACCGCCCAGTCGATCGACTGCGTGAGCCAGGAGGAGCTCGAGCTGCCACCGCCGCCCGGGTTGCCGTTGGAGATCACGAGGAAGCCGTGGGAGGCGATCTCCTTCAGGAAGTTCACCGCGGACGTGCCGTCCGCCGAGCAGGCGCCGTTGCTCCAGACGACGATCGGCATGCGCTGCGACGGCAGGGTCGACGGTCGGTAGATGGTGTGGTTGGGCAGGCTGCTGGAGGTCGAGTAGTCGGCCGGGTTCGGACCCGAACCTCCCGGCGCTGCGGCGGCCGGCAGGAGCGCGGACGATCCGATCACGGCGGCGGCGGCCAGGGTTGCGGTCAGTGCGGTACGGATGAGCAGTCGTCTCATGGGATTCCTCCGAGGTCGCGCGATGCTCGTCCGGTGCGCCGACGAAGGCCACGGACGCCGGCGTCCGACCCGCCGCGGCACACACCGGTCGAGCGCCTGTGCAGCAACCGTTGCGGCAGTCAGGAAATATGTCTAGAAGTTCAGCGCCGTCCACACCTGGCTAAATGATTCCGCCCCGTGGTGGCTCGGCGGGGTCGTCGGCCGCGACGAAGTGCGTCACCCATGACGCGGCATCGGGCCAGGTCGGCTCCATCACCTCGATGAGCCGCTCCTGCGCGAGCGGTCCGAGCGCCGAGTGGATCTCGAGGAACAGCTCACGCGCCTCCTGCCGGGGCCACGGGTCGGGCAGCAGGTGCGGCGGCAGATCGGGGTCGGTGAACGCGAACCCTCGCCAGGCGTCCATGAGCGTCGTGCGCGCGACGAGCGCCTGAGCAGCAGCGACCCGCCCCGCACGAGTCGCCGCACGCAGCTCAGCGTGCTCGTCGACGAACCGTCGGTAGGCGGACGCCAGGCCCGTCAGGTCGTACGCGACCGTCGGACCGGCCTCGTCGTCGAACCGCACGTGCAGCACGGACCAGCGCGCACCCGGGGCGGCACCCAGGATCTCGCCCATCGCACCGCGCACCGGCTCCGCGTCACGGTCCGGGCTGATCCACATGCTGTCGTACAGCCGGGCGAACCCGAGCTCGCCCAGACGCTTGCGCACCGCGTGCCGCTGCGCCTGCGCGGACTCCGGGAGCGAGTACGAGACCCCGAGCCAGGTCCCGTCCCACGCCCGCGGGGCCGCCCCGAACGCGAGGAAGCGGTGCATCGTCGACCGGTGCCGCGCGATCGTCTGCGGCGTGAGGCTGTACACCGGCGGCCGGGCACGGCCCCGCGTCGCGACGATGCCTCGCCGGGTGAGCCGGGACAACGCGGCCCTCGCGCTCGCCGGGCTGATGCCGAACTCGCCGAGCACGGCGACCACCGTCGTCGCGGGCAGTTCCGCGTCCGAGGAGTCGAGGTACTCACCGAGCACCGTCGAGAGCAGGTGCTGCGGGTTCGGTCCGGACTGCACCCGAGGCACGTCGACCTCGCCCGCCTGTGCCTCCACGCCGTCAACCTAGTGGGCAGGAGCCTCCGGTCACGGTCCGGAGACCGAGACGTTCCCGCTCTGCGACGCGACGAACGTCGTCGCGCCGGTGTACCTCGCCCGCACGTTCTCCGTGACCCCCGCCGCGGGCGTGTAGGTGCACGTGGCGACTCCTGCGGTCAGCGCGACGGCGCTGCAGGAGGCGATGGCCGTCGCAGGTCCGGCCGCCGGGACGACCTCGAACACGACCGTCCCCGTGGCACCCGACGGGCTGACCGTCGCGGTGAGGACCCCGGCGGCGGCCGTGATGCCGGTGGTCGTCGGCGTCTGGACCGTCACGGTCACCTCGAGGCTGGTGGACGGGCCCCACGACCCGGCGCCGGAGTACGCGACCCGCAGCGAGACGTCGCCCGTGCCCCAGCCGGCGTCGGCGGTCGCGGTGACCGTCTGGTTGCCTCCCGTGGCGACCACCTCGTCGCCCACATCGGTCCACAGGCCGGCGGGCGTCCGTCGCTGCAGCTGGAGCGTGCCGGGTTCCACGGTGCCGCCACCGGACGCCGGCTGGACGCGCGTGGCCACCGAGACGGTCCCGCCCACCGCGACCGTCGCGGCGCCCACGGTGGCGGACGTCGTCGTCGGCCGACCCGTGACGTCCATCGTCACCGATCGGAACGTGGTGCCCGCGGGGATGGTGCCGCCCGTCACCGTGACCACCCAGCCGCCCGCGACGGTCGCCGTGACCGTGGCGGCGGTGTCGGGCAGGAACAGGATGGAGTCGCCGCCACCGACGGCCACCGTGACCGGCGTCGCCGTGGACCCCTGCGTCACGGTCGCGAGCACGGTCGCGGGCGCACCGGTCACGGTCGACGTGGCGCGCAGCGCGAGCTGCGTCTCGCGCACGGTGACCGCGGCGGGCACCACCCCGGTGCCGTTCGCCGGGACCTCGAGCGGCGCCGTGTGCGTGCCGAGGTGGCCGGACGGGCCCGAGACCGTGACGGTCCAGGGGCCGGTGGGCACCTGGTTGAACGTGGTCGTGTACGTGCTGGCACCCGCGCCCGTGCGGACGACCGGTTGCGCGGCCGGTCCGGTCAGGGTGGCGCTCGTCAGGCTGACCAGGGCACCCGTGAGGTCGGTGCCGTTCGCCGACGTCACGGTCACCTGCACCTGGCGGGTCACGTCCTGGAGCAGCAGGTCGACGACGATGCCCTGCCCGGGTTGCACGGCGACGGTCCGGCTGGCCCCGAGCCCCTCGACCGTCGTGGAGACCGTGTAGGTGCCGGCCACCACGACCGGGAACGTGTACTGACCGTTGGTGGTGGACATGACGGTCCGGGAGGCGCCCGTCTCGGGGGTCAGCGTCACCACGGCGCCCGAGACGGGGTCGAGACGGCCGTTCGCGCGCTGGTGCTGGACCAGCCCCTGGATCGAGCCCGACGGCGTGGTCATCGGCACGCTGATGGACGGCGTCTCCCCCGGCGGGATGGTCACGGGCAGCGACAGCGGCGAGTACGTGGCACCGGAGATGTTCAGGTTGTACGTGAGCGGCGGTACGTCGATGAACACGTACAGCCCGCCCGGGCACGGAGCGGTGTTGTTGTCCGGGCCGCACGTGGGCGTGATGGTCCGCGGACCGGTGGAGTCCAGGTAGCTGAGCTGCATGGTCAGACCCGGCACCACCGTGGTGCCGTCGTACGCGCGGACCTGGAGCCCTCCGTTCTTCGCCGGCAGCCGGATCGTCGGCACGTCGACGTCGAGGGACCCCGTGATCGGGTGGGGGACCTGGACCTGGGTCGCGGGGACGGCGTCGTGCCCCGGAGCGGTCGCCTCGACCTGCCAGGCGCCCAGCACCAGACCGTCGGTGACGGTCGTGCCGGTGACGCGGTACGTCCCCGTCGAGCCGGTGGTGCCGACGAACGGCGTGCCGGCGACCCCCTGCCGCACCGCGATCTGCGCGCCGGGCAGGTCCTGCTCCAGCCCCGTGGTCAGCACCGACTTGACGGTGCCCTGCACCAGGCCGAGCCGCCGCACAGTGACGAGCTTGTCGTCGTCGGGCCCGTCCCCGGCCTCGAGCTGCACCTCCGTGGTGACCCGCTGGTGCCCGGGCGCCCGGACCTCGACCGTGTACGTGGCGGTGGGCAGGTCGCCGAAGTCGACGAACGTGTCGCCCGGGTGCGCCTCCCGCTGCTGCGTCGTCCCGTCCTGGAGCGTGATCGTCACGATGGCGCCCTGCACCAGCAGGTCCGGGTTCTGGGTGGTCCCGACGGTGACCCGCAGGAACCCGAACTTGCGGAGCGTGAAGACGAGCGCGGCCGGGTCCGGCGCCCGCGGCATCGCGACACCGGGATCGACCGTGAACGTCCTCGGCGCCAGGTCGTAGCCCGGCAGCGTCGCCGTGACCGTGTACGTCCCCGGCCGGATGAGCCGGCTGCCGGCCGGGCCGCTCACGTCGGTGCCCTGCGAGGAGTCCGACCAGACGACCGTGGGAGTCGAGCCCACCAGCACGGCGGTCAGCGAGAGCTGGCCGACCCCGGGCGGCGCCGACTGGACGGAGAACCGCACGTTGCGCACCGCGTCGGCCAGGGCGGTGCCGGCCAGACCCGGCGCGAAGTCGAGCGTCCCGGAGAACGGCACCCCCGCGGGCGACAGCGTGATCGTCGCCAGCTCGGACGTGGGCACGTCGGCCGCCGAGAACGGCTGGAAGCCGGGGGCGGTGACCGTCACGTCGACGCGCGGCTGCACCAGGGGCAGCACCATCGTGCTGCCCGGGCTGGTGCTCTCCTCCGGGCAGGCGCCGCCGTCGGTGCAGATGGTGAACCGGCCGGTGCCCGCGTTCGGGTCCGGGTTCGGCGCCGCGGGCGGCGTGATCGCCTGGGCGGACTGGCGCACGGGGGTCAGCCCGGAGAACCCCGTCGTCCCGGTGACCGTGACCGTGGCGTTGTCCACGGGGGTCTGCTGGCCGGCGACGAGCTGGGTGACGACGGTGCCGGTGACCTTGGCGACCGGCAGCGTGAGGACGATCTGGACGGACACCTCCTGGTTGAGGCCGACGGGGACGCGCTTGGGCAGCGAGCCCGTGCTGATGCCCGTCGCCGTCACCTGGTAGTCGCCCTTGTCGAGCCCGATGACCTGGGTGAGCCCGTTGATGTCGGTGGCGGGCGTGGGCGTGGCGAGCAGGGACACCGGGTCGGTCACGACGGTCGCCCCGATGGCGGGCACCAGCGCCGAGCTGCCGTCGGAGCGCATGACGGTCACGTTGAGCCGGCCCAGCCGGTCGAGCAGCGCGTCGAACCGTCGCGACGACCCGGGGACCAGCGACACGTTGCCCGGCACCGGCGGCAGGTACTCCTCGTCGGCCGGCGGGACCACGAACACGGTGTACGCGCCGGCGGTCAGGCGGTTGATCTCGTAGGACCCGTTGATCCCGATGAAGCTGCACGCGGCGCCCGTGATCTCACAGGTCGTCACACCCCGCGTGCACGGGGCGGTCGGCACCACGACGCCGGGCGTGGTCGGCACGGCGATGACGCAGGTGTCCGTCGACACGGCACCGACCCTCGCCTGGACCGTCCCGACGATCGACGGGGACAGCTCGAGCGCGACCGGGGTCGCCTCGACGACCTGCCCCATCGGGACGGTGACGTTGACGTGACCGTCCTCGTACCCGGGTGCCGAGATGGTCAGCCGGTAGAGGCCCGGCAGCAGACCGGGGTCGCCCGGCTTCGGGAACGTGTAGTCCTCGTCGGGCCCGGCCGTCGAGGTGAACCGGTTCGTGGCTCCGGACGAGTCGGCGACGTCACCGTTCACCGTGATCCGGCACCCCCCGTCCTCGGGGCGGATGTGCGGGCAGGTGACCTGCCCGCCGGTGCTCGCGTCGCGCACGCTGCCGCGGATGCGGGAGGTCGCGACCAGCCCGTCTCCGGGGATGGGCGTGAGGACCAGGTCCGCCCGGGACGTGCTCCCGCTGGTCACGGTGACCTGTGCGGACCCCGGCTCGTGCCCGAACACCGTGGCCGTGAGCACGTACTGCCCGGGGTCGATCCCGGACAGGCGGAAGGTGCCGGACCCATCGGACGCCGCCATCGTCTTGTACGTGCCGGCCGGTCCGTCGAGCGTGAGGCCCGCCCCCGCGAGGCCGCCGCCCCCGGTGGCCGTGACCGTGCCCTCGACCACCCCGCCGACGGACGTCATCACGATGTCGAGGGGGTCGATGCCTTCGGGACCGAGGTCGACCTGCCGCGTCTGCGTCGCGTAGCCGGCCCCGGAGACCGTCACCGTGTACGACGCGGGCACCGGTAGGTCAGGCAGCACGACCGTGCCGGCGCGGTCGCCCGTCACGGTCGTCGCGGTGCGCGTGACCTCGCCCGCCGACGCGGTCACCGTCAGCCCGCCGAGCCCCCCGAAGCCGCCGAGGGAGTCGGTGCCGCGCACGGTCCCGGACAGCGTCGCGACCCCGCTGCGCAGCGCCAGGTTCACCGTCCGCGTGCCGTCGGCCTCCAGGCGCACGAGGACGGACTGCACGCCCAGGCGCTCGGTGCCCGCGGTGACCAGGTAGGTGCTCGGGGTGGACAGCCCGTCGACCTCCCAGCGCCCGACGCGCCCGGTGGTGGCGGTCCGCGTGGTCACCGTCGTCGTGCCGTCGGAGAGCGTGATCTCGACGCCGCCGGCCGCACCGCCGGGGCCGGTGATCGTCCCGGACATCCGACCGTTCCCGGGGACCATCTCGAGCGTGAGCGGGGCGGCGGCCGCCTCCGCGCCCGTGACCATGAAGCGCTGGGTCTGGTACCCCGGCTTCGAGAGCACGATGAGGTAGCGGCCCGTCGCGGACAGGTCGGCGAACGCCCACGTGCCCTTCTCGTCGGTCGTCGTGCTGCGGCGCTGCGAGGCCTGGTCGGTCAGCTCGACCGGGAGCGCGAGGCCCAGGACCTTGCCCGCGTCCGTCGACGGGGACGTCTCGGCGGCCGCGAGCACGGCCGCGGCGGCGCGGCCGGGCGACGTGAGCGCCGCGAGCGCCACCAGCCGCCGGTCCGCGCCCGAGGCCGTCGACGGCGGCGTCTCGGTTCCTGCGGGCGTGAACGCCGACGCGGGCGCCACCGTCACCTGCACCCCCGCGGGCTCCGATCCCGTGACCTGACCTGCCACCCGGACGCCCGGGACCAGCGGCGCGGGACCTCCCGGGGGCGGGGCCTCCTCCTCGGTGCCGCCGCCGGTACCGCCATCGGTCCCGCCGTCGGTCCCACCGCCGTCCGTCGACTCGTCGGACGGCTTCTTCGCCTGCTCCTGCGACCGGTCGGCAACCACCTGCGACACCAGCGGCAGCGCCGCCAGCACGGCCCCGATCCACAGCAGCGACACCATCGTGATCGCGACGGCCTTGAGCACGGTCGACGTGAGCAGGGGACGCAGCGCGACCGAGCCGTCGAACCGCTGCGGCGCCCGCGCACCCGTGGCCACCACGTGGAACGGCGACCGCCGGGTGCTGCCGACCACGCGCGGCCGCAGCGCCCGGACCTGCCCCGGGATCCGGATGGTCTGGTGCGGGTCGAGGTCGACGTCGTCGGCGAACAGGGCGACCGCGAGGTCCGCGTCCCCGACCGCGTCGAGGCGCACCCGGACCGGCTGCTCCCCGGTGTTGGCCAGCACCACCTGGATCGCGCGCCTGCGGACGGTCCGGGAGTCCGCGGGCTCGACGCTGAGCACCAGGTCGCTGACGCCGTCGACCCGCAGCACCACCTCGGCCAGGGTCGTCGCGGGTGCGGCTCCGGGGGTGCGGGCCTCCACCGCGACGACGAACGGGTAGTCGCCGGGGGCGGCACCGACGGGGGGCAGCAGCGGCAGCTCGACCGTGACCGTCGCGTCCGCGGGCACGCCGGGGACCGCGACCGGCGCGGGCAGCCACGCACCCTCGAGGCCGATCGCGGAGAAGGCGATGTCCTGGGCCTGCGTCGTGATGTTGCGCGCGTGCACCCGCAGGACCGCGGACTGCCCCGGGGACGCATGCGCGCCGGGCTCGGCCAGGACGCTCGGGGCGCCCTGCGCGGTGCGCTGCGGTGCGACGGCCACGTGGATCCTCGCTCAGGGGGTCGGGATGGAGAGGTTGACCGTGAGCTGCTGGCTCGCGCTGACGGTCTGCGGGATGGAGGTGACCAGCACGGTGCCTGACGGCGTGGTGCGGACCTCGATGATGTAGTGCTCGGGGGCGCTGACGTCCTGGAACGTGTAGAACCCCGCGCTGTCGGTCGTCGTCGTGGCGACCGGCCCGGCCGCTGTGCCGTACTGCGCCGCGAGGTACAGGAGCACCGCGCGCCCCACCTGCACCTGGGCGCTGCCCTGCGTCACCGTGCCGGAGATCGCGGCGGGCGCGACGAGGACCGGGCTGAGGTCGCGGTTCTGCGACGCCGCGAGGACGACGATCGTCGAGGTCGGGCGGGTACCGGCCCGGGAGAAGGTCACGGTGTAGGTGCCGGGCGGGAGCGTGTCGACGACGTACCGCCCGACCTCGGAGGCCGGCGTGGACGCCGTGGTCACCACCCGCTGCGTTGTCCCGGAGCTCACCGTCACCGTCACGTTCCCCACCGCGCTGGTCGCCCCCGTGGTCGTGCTCTGCCGGACGACCCCGGAGATCGTGCCGTCGGCCGCCCGCATCGTGGCGTTCACCTGGGTCGCGCTGGGTGCCCCGGACGTGATGTTCCCGAACCCGTCGATGCTCACCGAGAGCACCTGCGACTCCAGGTCGGCCCGGGCGAACGTCACGGTGTAGGTGGACGGGACCCGCAGGCCGGTCACCTCCCAGCTCCCCGCCGGCGCGGACGAGCGCGTGACCGTCTGCGCCGTCACGGCCCCGTCCGTCACGGTCACCACGACCCCGCTGGGATCCCCGCCCGGCACGGTGACCTGCCCGCTGATGCTCGACTGGTCCTGACCGAGCAGCACGGAGACGCCCGTGAGCTCCTGGGCGGGCGTCAGCGAGAGGCTGAGCGTCGCGGGGGCGAACCCCTCCGCGGTCACGACGACGGTGTACGCGCCGGGGGTCGGCAGCCCGCGCAGCGTGAACGACCCGACCGGGTCCTCGGTGAGGGTCACGGTCTCGACGACGATCTGCCCGGCGCTCGCGACGACCGCCGCGCCACCGACCGGACCCGCGGCGCCGCTGACCGAGCCGGCGATGGACCCGTCGCCCGTCAGCAGCGACAGCTGGATCCCGCTGCGGTCCTCTCCCGCGGCGACGTCCACCCGCTGCACGGCGCTGGCGAACCCGGCCTTGGAGACCACCAGGTCGTACACCGCGGGCGAGGGCAGGTCGGCCACCTCGAACGTTCCGTCGGCGCCGATCGGGACGGTCCGCACCACCGCGCCGGTGCTGCCCGTCGCGGTCGCCTCGCCCGCCTCCGGCTCGACCTCGCCCGCGAGCGGCGGCACGTCGAGGGGCAGCTCCACCGTCAGCTGGGCCCCCCCGACGTCGTCCCCCGACACGGTGCCGGTCAGGGTCGCGGGCACGCCACCGACCACCACCGTCAGCCCCCCGACGGTCTGCCCGGTGGTGAGCTCGACCGGCTGGGCGTCCGGCTGCGCGGCCGCCGACGGGTACCAGGTGGGCGCGAACCCGGCTCCGGTCACCTGGATCGTGTACTCCCCGGCGGGCAGGTCGGACATCGCGAACGTGCCGTCCGTGCCCGTGGCCTGCGTCTTCACCGGCTGCGACGGGTCCTCCGCGCCGAACAGGAGCACCGTGACGTCCTGCGCGGGGACGCCGGTGCTCAGCTGGATCACCGTGCCCTCGACCGTCGACGTCCCCGTCTGGGCGGCCGCCTGCCGGGCCTGCGCCACCTGGATCGCCAGGTCCCGGTCGGCGGCCGACCGACCCACCACCGAGCTGAGCGCGATCGTGATGATGAGGGCGAACGTGGAGATGGCCAGCAGGAGCCCGAGCAGCCCGAGCATGCCCCGGGACAGCAGGGGCTTCTGCACGAAGACGCCGGACGCGGCCGGCGGAGCGTCCGTCGGCAACGCCGCCGGCCCCTCGAGCCGCAGCTCGAACGGCCGCAGCAGCGGGTCCCCCACGAACGGCCGCTTGGCGCTCGCGGCCAGCGCCACCGAGGTGCTCTGCCCCGGCGCGAGGCTGAACCCGTCGGGGTCGAACGTGTACGTCGTGGCGGCCTCGGGGTCGCGCGCGACGAGCCGCGCGTGCTGGACCGTGTTGCCGTCGTTGCGCACCACGGCGGCGAACGCGGCGACCTTGCCGGCGGTCACCGTCGCCGGCTCGAGGCTCACGGTCGTGCGCGCCAGTGCGGGGACCTCGATCGTGACGTCCTCGATGGCGATCGCCGCCTGGTCCGTCACGTCGCGGACCTGCACGGACACCCGGCGCTCGCCCGCCGGGATCCCCTCCGGCAGCGTCAGGACGATCGCGACGGACACGGACTCGCCGGGGAACAGCCGCGGCGACGGGTCCTCGATCTCCACCCACGACGGGTCCGCGCCGAGCACCCGGAGCACGTACCCGGAGATGACGTCGGAGCCGTTGGTGACGACGACCCCCAGCGTCGTGGGTGTCCCGGGGGTGGCGACGGCGCGCCGCGGCTCGACCGACAGGCGCACGTCAGGGCCCCGCGATCGGGAGGTCCTGCGCCGTGGTGGACCCGGGTTGCACGGTCACGACGGCGGTGGCCAGGACGCCCCCGCCCGTGGTCACGGACACCGTGTAGGTGCCGGCGGGCAGGTCGGGCAACAGGTACGTGCCGGCGCCGAACCCGCCGGACGCCGTCGACGTCGTCGAGCGGGTGATCGTCCCGTCGGTGGCCTGGACCGTCGCTCCCGGTACCCCCGCGCCGCTCTGCGTCACCCGGCCGGTCACGTTCCCGAGCGCCGAGGTGAGCGTCACCGCCACCGGGGCCGGCGGTCCGGTGTCCGAGAGCGTCACCGGCACGCTCGCCGACGTGTACCCGGTCTTGCTGAACGTGAGCGTCACGGACCCGGTGGCCAGCCCGGTCAGCGTGAACGACCCCACCGACCCGGCCGTCAGGGTCGTGGTGGTCACGGTGTTCGACGACCCGCCGGCGGTCACGGTCACGCCACCGATCCCGGCGCCGTTCGCGTCGACGACGCTGCCGGTGACGGTCCCCGCCCCGCCGGAGAGCACCACCCGCAGGTCGGCGCGCTGCTCGCCGGGACCGAGGTCGACGACCACGGTCTGCGTGCTGAACCCCTTCTTGGTGAACGTCAGGACGTAGGTGCCGGGCGTCTTGAGGTTCGGCACGACGAACTGGCCGACCTGCCCGACGGTGGGCGTCCCGACGACCACGGGCTTCCCGTCCATCGTCGTGCTCACCTCGACGCCGCCGACGGGGTTCGACCCGTCCGTCACGGTCCCCGCGATCTGCCCGGGTCCCGCCCCGAGCGTGACGTCGAGCGCGAACCGCGACTGCCCGCCCAGGACGCGCTCGGACAGGCTGGTGGGTTGATAGCCCTCTGCGACGAAGGCCAGCTCGTACGTCCCGGGCGCGGGCAGCCCCGCGAACGTGTACGCGCCGGCGGCATCGGTCGCCGTGACGTACTCCGTGAGCGGGTCGGCGCCGGCCCACGCCGGCTTCGCGGTCACCTGCACCACGACGGCACCCGGCGCCTCACCCGTCTCGACGTTGCCGCTGATCGACGCGGGATCGCCGGTCACCGCGAGGTCCACACCGGTGGCGACCTGCTGCGCGAGGGCGTCCACCTCCGTCGCTGTACCGAACGAGGTCCCCGACTCGTACCACACGGGCTCGTACCCCTCCGCGGCGACCTCCAGCATGTACGGACCGGGGAACAGGCCGGCCAGCGAGTAGCTGCCGTCGGCCTGCGTGGCCGCCGACGACACCTCCACGGGTGCTTCTCGGCCCTGCCGCCACGCCGTCACGGTGACCCGCCCGACGCCCTGCTGGTCGGTCTCGCCGAGCACCAGCCCGGTGACCGTCGCGCCGGTGCCCGCCGGTACGGGCCCCTCCTTCGGCATCGCGCCCGCGGGCATGCCCTCCGGCAGCGTGCCCTCGGCCGTCTCGGTGTTCACGAAGAACGACGGCGGCGCCACCTTGGCGTACGGGTCGGCGCCGAGCACCTCGCGCATGCCGAGGACGAACGCCAGCGCCCACGCCGCGAGGATCGACAGCAGGACCAGCGCCGTGATGAGGCCACGGCTGAAGGTCGACTTCTGGCGGAGCACCAGCTCGACGTCGGCGGTCGTGTCGGTCGCCTGTGCGACCACCCGCAAGGGCCGGTCGCGGTCGGAGCCGAGGAGCTGGCGCGGTCCGCGCACGAGCACCGTGGTGGTCGCGACCTCGCCCGCCGCCACCGCCAGCGTCGACGGCGTGAGCGACGTGCGTAGGGTCCGGTCGGTGTCGACGGCTCGCAGCGCGACGTCCAGCGGCACGTTGCCCTCGTTGCGCACCTCGACGGTGAACGCCGCCCGCCCCCGCGTGCGGACCCGCGACGGCGTGGCGACCAGCGCGAGGCGCGGGTGCGGCGGCACCACCAGGTCGAGGTCGTGGAACGCCTCCGTCGCGCCCGGGGCGCTGCCCGCGATCACGAACGTCAGCGGGTACGTGCCCGCCGGGAACGCGTCGGGAAGGTCCAGCGTCAGGGTGAGGGCGCCCGACGCCTCCGGGAACAGCGCGAGCGCCCGGGGCTCGGACCGCACGAGCGCCTCCGGCAGGCCGATCGCCCGCACGGACAGCGACTCGATGACCTCGGAGGTGTTGATGACCTCGAGGGGGACCACCCCGGAGCTGCCGGGCGACACATCCAGCCGCTCGACGGTGCTGCTGACCCTCACGGGCTGACGCCCGCCCTGATCGGGACGGCGGAGCCGAAGACGGAGGTGACCTCGGGGGCGGCGGCCTCCCAGTCGTACGCGTCCGCGGCGACCGTGACCAGCAGCGTGAACGACGCCTTGAGCGAGCCGCCCAGCCCGGACCACACGTCGCGCGGGCGGTTGTGGTCGTCGGGGGCGAGCGCCAGCTGGACGCCCGACGACAGCTGCCGGGGCAAGTGGTTCCCGGGGAGCACCTGGTGCGCCAGCAGCCGCGTCAGCGCGTCACCGAGCAGCAGGTGCTCGTCGCGCGACGACCCCGCCCACGCGCTGACCAGGTAGGACAGCTGCACCATCGGCAGCGCGTGCCGGCGCTCCGTCGAGCCGTTGGTGGCGGCCCTGGTCGACGGCCCACGCGCCGGCTGGCTGCTGCGCGACACCCCGTACAGGAAGAGGTTGACGGTCAGCCGGTTGACCTGCGCCGACCACGTGCTCGACGGCGCGTCGAAGGAGATGTCGCCCTGCTCGGTGGACAGCGGCAGCGTGGCGCGCAGGAGGCTCTCCAGGCCGTCCTCGACCACCGGGATCAGCACGGCCTGCTCCCCTCGACGCGCTCTGCATCTGTTGCAGAACCCCCGCATGACCAGGCACGACGGGACATCCGCAGGCTATGCAGGGGCCCTTCGCGGGAGCATCGGTAATCGCTACCGAAGTTGGTCCGTCAGTCGGCAAGTCACCCTTCGAGGGTCTTCATCGCGCCCGGGTTGAGGATCTGGATGACGCCCCCGTACGCGCACTGGCAGGTGGCGCCCATCGTGAGGGCGGGCTTGCCGCCGATGAGGGTCTGCGTCGCTCCGTTCATCCACGGCGCGACCGTCGCGGGGATGCACGGCATGGGCGTCAGGACGCCAAGTGCGGCGGCGGTCGCTGCCGCGACCATCGGGTTGGCCAGGCTCGTGCACATGCCGAAGGGCGGGATGTTCGCGCCGGGCATCATGTCCGTGATCGCCGCCGCCGGCTTGCCCTCCACCAGGACGCGCGCGATCGGCAGGACGACGAGGGTCGACGGTGCGATGCCGAAGCTGCACTGCAGCATGGCGGTCGCGGTCGCAGCAGGCTTGCCCATCAGGTCACCACTCCGTCCCCTGCACCGACTGCGTCAGCTGCACCCCGTCCGTCGTCGTGACGAAGCACAGGGTCGTGCGGTCCTCGTCCTGCTCCCAGCTGCGCGGCGACGGCAGCAGGTACGTGAAGAAGAGCTCGGAGTCGCGGTAGTCGACGCCCACGTAGTCCGCGTACTCCTGCGCGCACGCCCCGTCCGCGAACGACTTCAGCGCGGCCTCGCCGGGGAACGTCTCCGGCGTCGTGTCCGTCCCGGGGTCGGTGTACGTGGCGAGCGCGTACGCCTCCTGCTCGTGCGGCACCTCGCACTCCACGCGGTCCAGCGTGGTGAACGTCGTCGTGATCTCCTCGGGCGCCGTGAAGCAGTCGCCCACCTCGACGTCGAACACCGAGATCTGGTCGGTGTCGTCCCGGTCGAACAGCGAGCAGCCCGGGAGCAGCAGGACGACCCCCACCACCAGCACCCCGCGCCACACCCGCATGGACCCTCCTCGCCGCCGTTGGCAGCCTAGGAGCGACGTCGGGCCCGTCCATCCGTAGTCGTTGCGTAACTTGTGCCAGACGAGGCCCTGAGCTCGACGACGGTTCGTTCGCAGTGGTTCACGTCAGACGTGCGCCGATCACCGGTCAGAGCCGACCGCTCCCTGCCACGATCCGGAGGCCTGACGACCGGCCGTCGGACGTAGCGCGAGCCTGTTCAGCCTGCCCACAGCACGAGGTCGAAGGTCGACAAAGCGTGGGTGACGTAGCTGAACGCCGATCCACCGTTGACAAATCCGGAGTGAATACCGTACGCCGTGTAGTTGTAGAACCACGGGCCACCGCTATCTCCATCAGTCGTGATGTGGCTGGCTACACCGCCGAGGGGCCCAACGCGATAAGGATTCCCCCCGCCATCCGGGATCTTCGGCGAATAGTACAACGCGGTGTACACCATCTTGGCGCAGCCGTAACCCGTTTTTCCCCCGTATTTGCACACCGTCGAGTTGACCGAGGGCTTGGCCGCCGCCGAGAAGTTTCGGTACGGTGCAGTTGGTGCACCGACATAAGTGCGACCACTGAACATCTGACTGCTCCAGAACCATCGGAAGTCACCGCCGATCGCTCCGTCGTTGGTCGACAACGAACCGGAAAGCACGGTAAAGATGTTGGCCTTGTTCCCCGTGTACGTCAGGTTGCCAGGGCAGTGGCCGGCGGTCAGTACACCCAGGTGCGCGCTCGTCCGCTTCTTCACGGGGAAGGCAGCGGTGCACCACGGGCGATCTCCGTTCATGAGCCAGTCCCCGCCGTCGTACGCCTCGCTCCCGGCGATGGGCTCCTCCTTCGCCTCGACGACGAGGCCGAAGCCGTCCGGGAGGTCGATCTCCTCGCTGACCTGAGCGGAGAACGTCTCCGCCGAAGGCTCGGCCGCACGAGCCGTCGCCGCTTTGTCGGCTGCGGATT
Source organism: Cellulomonas humilata (assembly GCF_030814415.1). GTDB lineage: Bacteria > Actinomycetota > Actinomycetes > Actinomycetales > Cellulomonadaceae > Cellulomonas > Cellulomonas humilata_A. Next base: position 436,525 of record NZ_JAUSVB010000001.1, read on the forward strand.
GCGTGGCCTCGGTGCGGACGACGTGAAACGAGCGGTCGCGCCAGTCGAGGTAGGAGGCGACGCTCTCGGCACCCACGAACTCCTCCTCCGCCTTCGTCAGCAGAGCGAGCGAGATCCCTTCGAGCTCCCGCTCCGAGTACTGCGCGCCGGCGACGAGCGAAGCACCCTTCGGCAGCGACGCCGCAGTGCGAGCGCCAGCAGGCAGGGCGCCCTTGAATGCGATCCTTCCCCGGTTCTCGCCCTCGATAACAGCCTCGGCGAACGTCTCGGGGAATCGCTCGCGCAATACCGTTGCTGCTCTGTCGAACTTTTCCTGCCACGTCAGGGCACCCGGAGGGAGCACCTTTTCAGCGGACGCGCGGTTGCCATCGCCGGCTCCTGGTCCTCCGCTCGCCCCAGCGGCCACCGGTGCGCACAGAATGGCAATGGAAACGCTGAGCCCAATGGCGGACGCGCGAAAGCCCCGCTGCATTCTTGTCGACATGGCCGGACACTAGCAGTGCTCTGTTGGCGCCGACAAGGGTCAGAATTCAGCGGTGAGACTGAATGGAATAGGAGCGACGCGCGGCAGCGCCGCGCTCTCGTCGGCGCATGCCTCGACGGGAGACTCCCGGCGCCCCATGGCAGGATCGCGGCATGACGACGGAGCAGACGACAGCGCCCGACATCACCAAGAACGCGGGCGACACCGAGCTGTGGGTGGAGCGCACGGGCAAGCGCCTGTACACGGGACGCAACTCGCGCGGCGCCGAGGTGAGCATCGGCGGGGTCGAGGTCGACGGAGCGTTCAGCCCGGGCGAGCTGCTGAAGATCGCGCTCGCCGGCTGCAGCGGCCTGTCGGCCGACTCCAAGCTCGCGCACCGGCTCGGCGACGACGTCGAGGTGGTCATCAAGGTCACGGGCATGGCCGGTGACGAGGACCGCTACCCCGCGTTCGCCGAGGAGCTGGTGGTGGACCTGAGCTCGCTCGACCCGGAGGCCCGCGAGCGCCTCATCACCGTCGTGCACCGTGCCATCGACTCGCACTGCACCGTCGGCCGCACTCTCGACGCGGGCGCGAACGTGCAGCTGACCGTGACCGGGGAGCGTTGATGGCCGGCATCGTCGAGGCGGCCCTCGCCAAGGCCGTGACCATCCCGTCGTCCACGATCCACGCGCACGTCAGCTCGTTGCGGCGCCGGCACCCGGACGCCTCCCCGGAGGAGCTGGTGCGCCTCCTGGAGAAGGAGTACCTGCTGGTGGTGCAGAGCACCGGCGGTGCGGTGGGCGCGACGGCTGCGGCTCCGGCGGTCGGGACGGGGGTCGCCCTGGCGCTCACGGCCAGCGACATCGCGACGTTCTTCGGGGCGTCGGCCGCGTTCGCGCTGGCGGTGGCCAGCGTGCACGGCATCGAGGTCGAGGATGCGGACCGCCGTCGCGCGCTCCTGCTGACCACGATCCTCGGGGACTCCGGCGCCAAGATCGTCACGGACGGTGCGGAGCTGACCAGCGTCAGCGTCGCCCGCTCGCTGCTGACGCGGATGCCGATGGCGACGGTCCGCAAGGTGAACACGACGATGACCCGGCGCTTCGTGCGCACGCAGGTCTCCAAGCAGACCGGTCTGGCCTTCGGGCGCATCATCCCGTTCGGCATCGGCCTGGTGATCGGCGTCGCGGGCGCGCGTGCGCTGGGCAAGAACGTGATCGAGGGCGCCCGCAAGGCGTTCGGTCCGCCGCCGCTCACGTTCCCGCGGGTCATCGAGGTCGCGGGGCCCGACGACAAGCCGGTGCTCGTGCCCGCCGAGCCCAAGCGGCTGACGGGCCGCCTCAAGCGGATCGGCTCCAAGAAGTAGGGACTACCAGCGGGCGTGCACGTGCTGGCGGATCCGCCCGTCGTACACGCCGCGCAGGCCGTCGAGCGTCTCCTCGTCGACGGGCGGCAGCGCCGCGGCCTGCGCGTTCGCGACGGCCTGGGCCGCGGAACGTGCCCCGGGGATGACGACGGACATCCCGGGCTGGTCGATGATCCACCGCAGCGCGAGCTGGGCCGTCGTGGCGCCCGCCGGCGTCAGGTCCGCGACCTCGCGGGCAGCCGCGACACCGACCTCGAACGGCACCCCCGCGAACGTCTCGCCGACGTCGAACGCCTCGCCGGCGCGGTTGTAGGAGCGGTGGTCGTCGGCGGCGAACTGCGTGTCCTCGTCGTACTTGCCGGACAGCAGGCCGGACGCCAGCGGCACGCGCGCGATGATCCCGACGCCCTCGGCGGCCGCCAGGGGCAGCACCTGCTCGAGCGGCTTGCGGCGGAACACGTTGAGGATGATCTGCACCGTGGCGACGTGCGGCCGGATGATCGCCTCGAGGGCCTCGTCGACGGTCTCGACGGACACCCCGTAGGCGGCGATGCGCCCCTCGTCGACGAGCACGTCGAGGGCGTCGTAGGTGGACTCGCGGCGGTACACCTCCGACGGCGGGCAGTGCAGCTGCACCAGGTCGAGGGTGTCGACGTCGAGGTTCTCGCGCGAGCGGTCGGTCCAGGCGCGGAACCACGAGAGCGTGTAGGCGTCGGCGACGTGCGGGTCGGAGCGGCGGCCCATCTTCGTCGCGACGGTCAGGCCGTGGTTGGGGCCGCGGGCGGCCAGGAACGAGCCGATGAGCTTCTCGGAGCGGCCGTCGCCGTACACGTCGGCGGTGTCCAGGAACGTCACGCCGGAGTCGACGGCGGCTCCCAGGACCTCCAGCGCCGCCTCGTCGGACACCGACCCCCAGTCCGCGCCGAGCTGCCAGCACCCCAGCCCCACGACCCCGACCGACCGACCCGTCCTGCCCAGCAGCCTGCTCTCCATGGACAGGGACGCTACCCCGCGCGGACGATGGGGGCGTGACGAGCATCCCGATCGACGCCGTGGTCCGGTCCTTCCCGGTCGATGCCACCACGGCGTGGGAGCTGGTCGCTGACCTGCGCAACCACGAGCGCTGGATACCGATGACCCGGGTGTCGCTCGACGGGCCTGCAGCGGCGGGCGCGACGGTCACCGCTGTGTCGGGGCCGTTCGCGCGGCGCGGGTTCCCCGGCCTCGCCGACGTGATGACCGTCGACCGTTACGACCCCCCGGTCGGTGCGGAGCCGGGCGTCGCGACGTTCACCAAGATCGGCTGGGTGCTCAGAGGGCACGCGAGCATCATCGTCGTGCCCGCGGGGCCGTCCTCCAGCCGCGTGTTCTGGAGCGAGGACGTCTACCTGGCGGGCCCGCTCCCCCGGCGACTCACCGGCGCACTGCTCTCCCCGTTCCTCGGCGGGATGGTGCGATACGCGCTTCTGAAAGCCCGAGGCGAGGCTCGCGCAACAGATCGTCATCGCTAGCCCAAACTGCGCAACAGATCGCGCCACAGCGCGCAATCCGAGTTGAACGGTCCGGGCCGTACCGACTCGTAGCCTTGTGGGAACGACACGCCACGAGGAGCCTTCATGACCCCGACCGCCCCCGGACGTACCGATCGCCGCTACCTGATGTGCGAGCCCGTCCACTACACGGTGTCCTACGAGATCAACCCGTGGATGGACAAGACGAAGTACACCGACGCCGACCTGGCCGTCCGCCAGTGGCGCACGCTGCGCGACGTGTACCTCGACCTCGGTCACACGGTCGAGACGATCGACCCGATCCCCGGCCTGCCGGACATGGTCTACGCCGCCAACGGCGCGACCGTCCTGGACGGCGTCGTCTACTCCGCCAAGTTCCGCTACGCCGAGCGCCAGCCCGAGGGCCCCGCGTACCAGAAGTGGTTCGCCGACCGCGGCTATGTCACGCACACCGCCGGCGAGACCAACGAGGGCGAGGGCGACCTGCTCGTTGTCGGTGACCTGGTCCTGGCCGGTACGGGCTTCCGCACCGACCGCGCCGCGCACGCCGAGCTCCAGGAGCTCTTCGGCCGCCCGGTCATCTCGCTCGACCTGATCAGCCCGCACTACTACCACCTCGACACCGCGCTGGCCGTGCTGTCGAGCGACCCGGCCGACCCACAGATCGCGTACTACCCGCCGGCGTTCTCGGCCGGCTCGCGCGCCGTCCTGCGCCAGCTGTTCCCCGACGCGGTCGAGGCCACGGAGCGCGACGCGGTCGCCCTCGGCCTCAACGCGGTCTCCGACGGCCTGAACGTCGTCGTCGCCCCCGGCGCCGTCGACCTGGCCGCCGCGATCGCCGAGCGCGGGTACAACCCCATCCCGGTGGACACCAGCGAGCTGCTCAAGGGCGGCGGCGGCGCCAAGTGCTGCACGCTCGAGATCCGCCCCGCCTCGGGGTCCGGGCGATGACTCTCGTGGACGTTGGCACCGCGTCGGTCCTCGCGCCGAACTACCACCCGCTGCCCGTCACGCTGGTCGACGGCCTCGGCTCCTGGGTGACCGACGACGAGGGCCGGCGCTACCTGGACCTGCTGTCGGGGTACTCGGCGCTGAACTTCGGCCACCGGCACCCGGTGCTGACCGCGGCGGCGCACGCCCAGATCGACAAGCTGACGCTCACGTCCCGCGCGTTCGACCACGAGCTGCTCGAGCCGTTCGCGGCCCGTCTGGCGGCCCTCGTCGGCCCGCTCGTCGCCGGCCCGCCCATGGTGCTGCCGATGAACACGGGCGCCGAGGCCGTCGAGACCGCCATCAAGGCCGCCCGCAAGTGGGGCTACGACGTCAAGGGCGTCCCCGCGGACCGCGCGACGATCATCGTGGCCGACGGCAACTTCCACGGCCGCACGACGACGATCGTGTCGTTCTCGACCGACCCGGACGCCCGGCGCGGCTTCGGCCCGTACACGCCCGGCTTCCGCGTGGTCCCGTACGGCGACGCCCAGGCGCTCGCCGACGCCATGGACGAGACCACCGTCGCCGTCCTCCTGGAGCCGATCCAGGGCGAGCAGGGTGTCGTCGTCCCGCCGGCGGACTACCTCCCGGCCGTCCGCGCGCTCTGCTCGGCCCACGACGTCCTCTTCATCGCCGACGAGATCCAGTCCGGCCTCGGCCGCACCGGCACCACGCTCGCGTCCGAGCTGTGGGGCGTGAAGCCCGACCTGGTCACCCTCGGCAAGGCGCTCGGCGGCGGGGTCATGCCCGTGTCGGCCGTCGTCGGTCGCGCGGACGTCCTCGGGGTCCTCACCGCGGGCACCCACGGCTCCACGTTCGGCGGCAACCCACTGGCGTGCGCCGTCGGCCTCGCGGTCATCGGCCTCCTGGAGACCGGCGAGCTGCAGGCACGCGCGACGACGCTCGGCCTGCACTGGGGAGCGCGCCTCGACGCCCTGGTCGACGAGGGCCTGCTCTCCTCGTCGCGCCGCGTGGGCCTGTGGGCCGGTCTGGACGTCACGCCGCCGGTGACCGGCCGTCAGCTCTGCGAGCGCCTCCTGGCCCGCGGCGTGCTGGCCAAGGACACCCACGGCAGCACCATCCGCCTGGCACCCCCGCTCACGATCACGCTCGAGGACCTCGACCTGGCGACGGACCGCCTCACGGACGCCCTCCGCTAGATCGCCCGACACCGCAACGTCCGCACATCCGAGCGCCAGGACGACCGAACGCGCGGACGTCCGGATCGCAACCCCGTTGCGTCCGCAGATTCGCGCGTTCTGGCGCTCGAATCTGCGGACGTCCGCACTCGTGAGCGCTGGAGCCCACTCGAGTGCGGACGTTGCGGTGAGGTCAGCTGAACTTCACTGCGCCGAAGAGCCAGCCGTTCAGGCCGGCGCCGCCGACCGCCATGCTCGACACGTCCGTGCGGCGCATCTGGGCGTCGTGCCCGGCTGACCTGGACCACGCGGAGACCATCGAGGACGCCGAGCCGTTGCTCACGCAGGCCACGATGTTGTCGCCGCCGGAGTGCCAGATGCCGCCGGCGTTGGCCATGTTGATCGCGTGCGACACCAGGCTCCCGCTGCGCGAGATCGACAGCTCCGGGAGCCCGAGCGACGCACGGTAGGCGTTGATCGCGGACCCGATCGCGGAGACGCTCGACTCGCCCGCACCGGAACCGCCGGAGCCGCTGCAGACCTTCCCGCCGGACGGGATGCCGCTGGGGGCGGGCGCGACGGGCGCGGAACCCGACGAGGTGGTCTTCGGTGCGGTCGACCGGGTCGTGGACCGGGCCGGAGCCTTGGCGGAGCGCGCTGCGGCTGCGGCCTCCGCGGCGGCTGCAGCAGCGGCCTGCTCGGCGGCGATGCGCGCGTTCTCGGCTGCCTGCCACGCGGCCTGCGCGTCGACCGCTGCCTGCTCGGGTGCGGCGACCCCGGCGACGAGCGAGCGCAACGACCGCAGGCTGACGTCCGGGGCGGTCAGAGCGGCGCCGACGGCGCCGGATGCGCCCGCTAGGGCTGCCCGGGGTGCGTCTCCCGCGTTCGGGACGGAGGCGAGGGTCACGTTCGCGTGGTCGACGGCGGCCTGCGCCGTGGCCGTCGCGGCAGCACGGCTGTCCTGGTAGGCGGCCTGGGCGACGACGACGTCGGTGCTGCGCTCGGCGACCGCGTCGCGCGACGCGGCGAGCACGTGCTCGTCCACGCGCCACCCGGCGGCGAGCGCATCGGCCTTCGACTCCTGCGCGCGCTGCTCGGCGGAGTACACGACACCGCCTGCGGCGACCGCGATCACGACGCCGGCGGCGATCCCCACCCAGACGGACCGGCGGACGCCGACCGACCGAGGTGCAATGGGAGCCGGCTGCGGCTCGACGAGCGGCGACGGTGCGCCGTGGGGCTGGGGTACGTCGACGACAGTCGGCGCGTCCGCGATGACCGGTGTGGGTGCACTGATGACCGACGGTCGCTGGCTCGGGACCAGATCGAGCCGCTTCTTCGTCTCCTTGACCACGTCGCCTCCCTCGTCAGACCCCAGTGCATGGGGCCTCCCCTGATGTCGGCACCTGCGGCGTCCGCCTTGAGGCAAGTTGCCGCTTTTGTTGAATCACCCGTTTGGCGTATTGCGTGCACGTTGCCATCGATTTGCCGACCACACCAAATCGAAGCGAGTCGGCCGTCCAAGTTCGGCGGGTCCGCGATGATGAGAGACGTGACCGACGACTCCGGGCTCGACGCCCTCGACACCGCGATCCTCCGCGTCCTCGCGCTCGATGCCCGGGCGACGTTTGCGCAGGTCGGAGAGCATGTCTCGCTCTCGGCGCCGGCCGTGAAGCGCCGCGTGGACCGGCTGCGCGAGCGAGGGGTCATCCGCGGGTTCACGGTCCGCCTGGATCCGGCCGCGATGGGATGGCAGACGGAAGCGTTCGTCGAGCTGTTCTGCCAGGGCTCCACCAGCCCCGCCACGATGCGCGCGGCCGTCGAGCACTACCCCGAGGTCGTCGCCGCGAGCACGGTGACCGGGGACGTGGACCTCATGGTCCAGGTGCGCGCGCGGGACATGCGGCACCTGGAGCGGGTGGTCGAGCGGCTCGCCGCAGAACCGTTCGTCGCGCGGACGCGCTCGACCGTGGTGCTCTCGGCCCTGGTCCGCCGCCCGGACGTCCCCCCGGCTCCCGAGGGCTGATTGAGCTAGCCGGCGACGGCCTCCGCGGTGGCGCACCGGTTGGTGACCACCATGACGGGGCAGTCGGAGTGGTGCAGCACGGCCTGGCTGGTGGAACCCAGCAGCAGCCCTTTGAAGCCTCCCCGGCCGCGGGAGCCGACGACGATCAGGTCGGTGGCCACGGAGAACTCCGTGAGCAGCTCCGCACCCGTGCCGTCGAGCGCGATGCGACGCACCGCCAGGTCCGGGACGTCGGCGAGCGCACGGTCCACGACGACGTTCAGGCCCTCCGTGACGTCCCGCAGCACCTGCTCGTGGTCGACGGCGGCCGGCAGCCACGCGAGGACGCCGGACATCGACCCGACGGGCACGCCCGCCACCGCCGTCAGTGAGGCACCCCAGGCCCGGGCCTCGCCGATGGCGTAGCGCAGCGCGTGCTCCGCCTGCGGGGAGCCGTCGACGCCCACGACGATGCGCTGCACGGGACGCGGCGCCGGGATAGGCGCGTCGTCGGGCAGGGCCTTGCCGGCCTCGCGCAGGGGGACGACGACGGTCGGGCAGTACGCGTGCGCGGGCAGGGCCGACGACACAGTGCCCAGCAGCCGGTCCGCGAAGCCGCCGCGACCGCGCGTCCCGACGACCGCGAGCCGGACGGTGTGCGACATCTCGACGAGGACGCCCGCGGCGTCGCCGGTGAGCACCTTGGCCGTGACGGGGACCCCCATCGAGGACACCCGCTGCGTCGCCTCGGCGAGCACCGCCTTGGCGCCCTCCTGGATCGCGGTGTCGTCCAGCGCCGCGTACCCGCCGTCGAGGGAGGCCGCCGTGAACGACGGGAGCGAGTAGCTGCAGACCAGCCGCACAGCCCACCCGTGGGTGCGGGCCTGTGCCGCCGCCCAGTCGAGCGCGTGCAGGCTTGCCGCCGACCCGTCCACCCCGACGAGGACCACATCGTCACGCGTCATCCGAGCCTCCGTGCTCGTACCGAGCCCGCCGTGCGCTCGTTCCAGTGTCCCCCCACCGGTGCTGCTGCGCACCCATGAGTAGCCGGAATGATGCCATACGTTGGTGGATCCTTGACGAAGACGAGAATCAGGCGACGACGTACGCCGACCACAACGGCTCGGAGCGGACCGAGGTGGTCCCGAACGCCACCGACCACCGCGGCGCCCGCGGGACGAACGGCAGCTCCCAGCCGATCTCGTGCAGCATCCGGTCGGCCTTGCGGTGGTTGCACCGGACGCAGGCCGCGACGACGTTGGTCCACTCGTGCCGACCGCCGCGGGAGCGCGGGTTCACGTGGTCGACCGTGTCCGCGCCGCCGCCGCAGTACGCGCACCGGTGGTCGTCGCGTTGCAGCACCGTGCGCCGCGTGGGGGGCACGGGGCGGCGGACGGGGACGTGGACGTAGCGGGTGAGGCACAGGACGACCGGCAGGGGCACGGCCACGTGCTCGGAGTGCAGCACCCGACCGTCGGTCTCGAGCACGGTCGCCTTGCCGGTCATCACGAGCACCACGGCACGCCGCAGGCTCACGATGCACAGAGGCTCCATGCTGGCGTTGAGCAGCAGGGTGCGTGCTCCGGACGCGATCAGCCCTGGTGAGCCGACCTCGGACACTGCCCCACCGACGGCCTCGGTGGACAGCTTCGACGCATTCATGAGCACGGCGTTCTCCCGACCTCGGGGGTCGGACCGGCTGGCTGCCGGCCCGGCGAAGCGAAGCAACAGCGTGGTGCACGGCCAGAGTACGCGCCGCCCCCTACGGAGAGCCGCACCCGGTCCGGAATGCGGCGAGGCCCCGACGACGTGTGTCGTCAGGGCCTCGTCAGCGGAGGGCTGGGGTCAGCCGATCCGGATGAAGACGGGAGCGCTCTGCCAGATGGCGCGGAACTGGATCGTTGTACCCGGGCGGGGCGAGTCGATCTGCTCGTTGCCACCCGCATAGATCGAGATGTGGCCGGGGCTCCAGATGAGGTCGCCAGGCTGGGCGTCCGCCCGGGAGACGATGGTGCCCGCGGCCTTCTGGCCCGACGAGGTGCGCGGCAGTGTGATGCCGAGCTGCGCGTAGACGTAGCTGGTGAAGCCCGAGCAGTCGAAGCCGTCCGGGGTGGTCCCACCGCTGAGGTACGGGGTGCCCACGTAGCGGGCGGCGATCTCGAGGACCGCGTTGCCGGAGACCGACTGCGGGACCGCGTTGTTCGTCTCCGCGGGGGCCGTCGTCGTCGCGGTCGCGGCGCGGGTGGTGCTGCGCGACGCGGCGGGAGCCGCACGGACCGGCGGCGGGGGCGGCGGCGTCTCGGCCGTCACGACCGGGGCGTCGAACGTCCACGCGGCCTCGACGGGCGCGGTCACCACCGGGGAGGTGTTCAGGACGGCACGCGCCGACGCGGTCAGCGCAGCGGTGTCGACGGCAGGCAGGGCTCCGGCGTCACCACCGGTCGCGGCGCTGGCGGACGAGCCGAGCATCGAGACGACGAGTCCCGACGTGCCGACGACGACAGCAGTACGACGTCCGACGGTTCCCATCTGGTCCGAGGCAGCCGAAGCGAACTCGGTCAGTGGCGTCGAAGGACGGCGCGCCGCACGATGGCGGGCGCGAGTGGTGCTCACGGTCACGCGTTGCCTCTCCTGATGCCTACGAGGTCAGCTGTCGGGTTCGGGTGGGAGAACACCCGGCCGCGTCCCCGATCGAGATCGGTTCTCCGGCTTCACCCCAAGGACACCGAACTTCCGGTGCCCGCAATTGGGTCCCCCGCCCCTGCCGGCGGTCAGTGCGGACCTCGTGGCGGCGGCAGGGTTAGGCGTTCCGCTCGAGGGCTTTCCTGGAGGAGGGTTCCGGGTAAGCAGGTCGAACGTACAGGACGGTCGCAGCGATTGTCACGTTCTGGTCACGAGAGATTTGCTTCTTGTTGGACGGCCGTCCTGCACCGTGCCGCGGATCGCCGAAGTGACCTGCAAAGACGCCGATCACGGGCGTGGGAGCGCGCGCACACTCGGCTTCGAGGGGTCGTCCGGAAGATCACGGCCGAGCCGTCCAGGAGCCTCTCAGGGGGCACACAGGCGCGTGTGACGGGGCTCACAGCGGGGCCCTCGGCTGGCCCTGAGCGCCTCAGGAGGGCTCAGCGGGTCCCGACGAAGATGTGCCGCGCGACGTCCTCAGGCAGGTCCAGGAGGGTCTCCGAGCCCGGTCGGGACACCGTCACGGTGCCGTCGGCACGCTCGATCGCGATCTCCTGGTGCGGCAGCACGCCCGCCTCGGCCAGCCGCGTCAGCAGCTCGACGTCCACCTGCAGCGGTTCGGCGATGCGCGCGACCACCGCACGCTCCGTGCCGTCGGCCCCCACCTCGCCGCGGTAGGTCACCAGGGACGTGACCCCGTCGAGGAACGTCTCGCGCGTGGTCTCCTCGCCGATCTCCCCCAGCCCCGGGATCGGGTTGCCGTACGGGTCGAAGTGCGGGTGGTCGAGCAGCGACGCGAGGCGCTTCTCCACCCGCTCGCTCATGACGTGCTCCCAGCGGCAGGCCTCCTCGTGCACGTACGGCCACTCCAGGCCGATGACGTCGGTGAGGAGGCGCTCGGCCAGGCGGTGCTTGCGCATGACGCGGACGGCCTTGCCCTCGCCCACGGCGGTCAGCTCGAGGTGGCGGTCGCCGGTGACGACGACGAGGCCGTCACGCTCCATGCGCGCGACCGTCTGGGAGACCGTCGGGCCCGAGTGGCCGAGCCGCTCGGCGATGCGGGCGCGCAGGGGGGTGATGCCTTCCTCGGTGAGCTCGTAGATCGTCTTGAGGTACATCTCCGTCGTGTCGATCAGGTCGCTCACTGCTCAGGCCTCCCGCGTCGCGTCATCGTCGCGCGGCATCCGCTCCAGGAGCAGGGTCGCCGCGCTGTGCACAGGTTAGTTGGTCGGGCCGACAGCCGGGGGCCCTCACCGCCTATCCTCGCCTCGTGCCCGATGCTCACGAGATCACGATCCCCGCGCACCTGCTGCCCGCGGACGGCCGCTTCGGCTCCGGTCCCTCCAAGATCCGGCCGGCCCAGGTCGACGCACTGGCCGGCCCGGCTGCCGCCCTGCTGGGGACGTCCCACCGGCAGGCGCCGGTCCGTGCGCTCGTCGGTCGCGTGCGCGCGGGCCTGGCCGCGCTGCTCGACCTGCCCGTCGGGTACGAGGTCGTCCTGGGCAACGGCGGCTCCACCCTCTTCTGGGACGTCGCCACGCTCTGCCTCATCGAGGACCGGGCGGCCTTCGGCACGTTCGGCGAGTTCGGCGCCAAGTTCGCCGCCGCGGCGACCCGCGCGCCGTTCGTCGGCGAGCCCGTGGTCACCTCGGCGGCACCCGGCGGCGTGGCGGTGCCGGGCTTCGCCGACGGCGTCGACACCTACGCCTGGCCCCACAACGAGACCTCGACCGGCGTCGTCGCGCCCGTGCGCCGCGTCGCCGGGTCGCGCGCGCAGGGTGCGCTGGTGCTCGTCGACGGCACGTCGGGCGCGGGCGGCCTCGCGGTCGACGTCGCGCAGACCGACGTCTACTACTTCGCGCCGCAGAAGTCCTTCGCGTCCGACGGTGGCCTCTGGCTCGCCGCGGCCTCCCCCGCCGCGATCGAGCGGGCCGCCCGGATCGAGTCCAGCGGCCGCTGGATCCCGGAGTCCTTGTCCTTCACCACCGCGGTGACCAACTCGCGGCTGGACCAGACGCTGAACACCCCGGCCATCGCGACCCTGATCCTGCTGGCGGAGCAGCTCGACTGGATCCTCGGCAACGGCGGCCTGGCGTGGGCGGCGCAGCGCACCGCGACCTCGGCGGGCCACCTGTACGGCTGGGCCGAGTCGCGGGACTGGGCGACGCCGTTCGTCGAGGACCCGGCGCTGCGGTCGGCCGTCGTCGGCACCATCGACCTCGCCCCCGAGATCGAGGCAGCCACGGTCGCGCGCGTGCTGCGCACCCACGGGGTCGTCGACGTGGAGCCGTACCGCAAGCTGGGCCGCAACCAGCTGCGGGTCGCCATGTACCCGGCGGTCGAGCCGGACGACGTGCTCGCGCTCACCGCCTGCGTCGACCACGTGGTGGACCAGCTGGTCTGACGCGGCGACGCCCGCCCCCGCGGTCAGCGCAGGGGGCGGGCGTCGCCGGTCGGCGCACCGACCGATCAGGTGGTCGGACGGCGGCGTCGGGCGATCGACACGAGCGCCACGGCCAGGGCGCCGATCAGGATGAGCGCACCCCCGGCGATGATCAGGGGCTGGGTCTCCGAGCCGGTCGCCGAGAGAGTGGCCGACGACGGGCTGTCCACCAGGACGACTGCCTTCGGGTCGTCCACCAGCACGACGGTGGTCGGCGGGTTCGTGTTGCAACTCGGGCTCGACGGCGGGTAGGCGACCGTGACCGTCTCTTCCGGGTTGACCTCGAACTTCACCTTGACGCTCGGCCGCACCCAGTCGAACTCGTCGCCCTCGACCCACGTGCCGTTGGGCAGCTGGCGCCAGCCCGGCCAGTCGATGCCACGTCCGTCAGGTCCGGGGACCGCGCCCGGCCAGAGCACCGTCCCGGTCAGCGGCTGGTCCGCGTAGACCACGCTCGGCCCGCTGGGGTTGATGAACGTGATCGTCACCTTGTCGTTGGGCGTGCCCACGGGGTTGACGGTGTACTTGAGCTTCGGCACGTCGTTGTCGCAGACCGGCGCGAGCACCTGGATCAGGAGCTGGCAGGCGCGGGGGGCGCCGTAGCCGTCCACCGGGTTGATGCAGCCGTACACCTGCGCGGTCGGCGACGGAGAGGCCGAGGGGTTGTCGTCGCCGGCCGAGGCCGGCAGCGCGCCGACCAGAGCGACGAGGACGGCAACGAGCGCGACTACCGCGCTCCGAACGAGCCTGACCATGGTGACGCCCCTGTCGGGTAACCGGACATTTCGGTCCCATTCTGGCCCCTGCCGACCCCTCATCACATGGGCATAACGGGTGATTTCATGGCGATTCGGACTTTTCGTCCAGATCGTGGCCTACGGGCAGGTCGCGGTGACCTGGCCCGGGCTGGTGAGGGTCGGCGTGGTCCACACCGTGACGCGCCCGTCGCGCACCGGGACGTCGACCCGGTAGGTCTCGTGCGCCCCTGGCGCGAGCCACGACGTGACCACCTTGACGTCGCGACCGGACGTCACGCCCGTCCCGCCGAGGACGAAGCCGTCGTCCAGACCGATCGCGTCGAGCTCGGCACCCACCGGGGAGTAGACGGTGATGTTCGTCGCCAGCCAGCCGACGGGCAGGTCCGTGCCGCTCCACCCGGTGACGTAGCGCGGGTAGCTCTCGACATCGGCCGGCGGTGCGTAGGAGAGGTCGAGACGCACCGTCGCCATGGGCTCGGGCCCCGTGCAACGCAGGTTCTCGACCGTGACGGCCGTGCTGAGGAAGTAGCCGAGCTTGCCGGCGGTCCCGTCGTTGAGGAAGACCCCCGTCGCGTCGGGGAACGGCCCCGAGAGGAAGGCGGCACCCACACTCGTGGCGGCCAGCCGCTCCTGCTCCTCCGGGTGCGCCGACCACATCCGCAGCCGCCCCTCGGCGCCCGCGCGCGCCAGCGCGTCCACGACCGCGCGGGAGTCACCCTGTCCTGACCCGACCGCCTGGAAGATCGTCGCGGCCACACCCGTGTAGAACTTGTCGCCCGAGTCGGCGTCGTCGCCGTAGGTGAGGTAGGCATCGCGCAGCAGCACCTGCAGGACGTTCGTCGTGTCGATCTGCACGCCTCCGGGCTCCGTGACTGCACCGGTCGCCGACAGGAGGTAGGAGACGGCGACGGGATCGGTGGCGACCACGCCGTCCACGTGCGAGCCGATGTCCCGCTCCCACCGCGCCTTGAGCAGTTCGGCGCTGCGCGGGAAGTCGGGGGTCATGACTGCGTTCTGCACCCACCGGCCGAGGCGGTCCGTGTCGATCCGGAGCTCCTCGTCGCTGAGCGGGAGAATCGGGCTCTCGATCCCGGGCAGGTCCAGCGTGGTGCGCTGCTCGGTGAGGTCGACGTTGCCGTCGTCGGCGTGCAGGACCGCGAAGGCGCCCACGATGCCGCCCGCGCTGCGCAGCTCGGCGGAGTTCAGCGAGACCAGCAGGTACGTCCGCGGACCGTCGGCCCCCAGCATCGGCGGCAGGAGCGACGCCACCTGCGCGCCCGCGTCGAGCGCACCCGTCACCTGGTCCAGCCCGTCCTGGAGCTGGACGACGGGTCCCGCCAGCCGACCCACCAGAGCATCCGTGTCGATCGCCGCCACGGCGACCTGTGCGGTGTGGGCGCTTGCCGCGGCCGCGACGATGTCCGGTGCCGCGTCGACGAGCGGTGCCAGGTCGATCCGCCCGTCGGTGTCCCGGGCCTCCTGCGCGTGCAGCACGGCGTCGATCCGGCCGATCGCCGGCAGCGCGTCGCGCACCACGTCGTCGAGGGACCAGGACACGACACGGACGGCCTCCAGGTTCACCCCCAGCCACGGCAGGTGCTCCGCCGCGCGCCACACGGGGTCGCCGGTCGCGGCACGGGCTGCGGCCAGGTTGGCCTGGACCTCCGGCAACCGGGCCTCGATCTGCTGCGTGTCCCCGCCGCCGACGTCGCCGCGCAGGTCGAGCACGACGTCCTTGGCCGAGAGCAGCGCCGTACCGGCCTGGTAACCGCGGAACGCGAGCCACCCCGCGGCGACGAGCAGCAGGACGAAGACGGCGAGCACGCCGAACGCGATGCGGCGCGCGAGGTGGCGGCGCGGGCGGGGTGCGTCGGGTGCCTCGTCGGCAGGCGCGTCGGCCTCAGGGGCGCGCGGCTCGTCGACGGTGGCACTCACCGGCTGATCGTGACATCTCGGACATCCCGGGCGACACGGTCCGGGGCGCTCTTCACCCGAGCATCCACCCGGTCGGACGTGTCAGGCCGCTGTCTGGCGGTCCGCGGCCTCCTGCGCACCCAGACGCGACGCGGTCTCGGCGCGGGCGTCGAGCGGGTAGAGCACCTCGAGGTGGGGTCGGCTGCGCACGTGGTAGCGCACGGTGACGTCCCACTTCTTCCACGCCCACAGCGCCGCACCGGTGGCGACGAGGAGCGCGGAGATCGACCCGATGCCGATGGCCCAGCGCGGGCCGTACGTCTGGCCGATCCAGCCGACGATGGGCGACCCGATGGGCGTCGCGCCGAGGAACACCATCATGTACAGCGCCATCACGCGACCCCGGACGACCGGGTCGGTGCTCAGCTGGATGGTCGCGTTGGCGGCCGTCATCATCGTCAGCGACGCGAGCCCGACGGGGATGCAGGCGATCGCGAACGTCAGGTACGTGGGCATGAGGGCCATGACGCCTGTCGCGATGCCGAACCCGAACGCGGCGCCGATGACCAGGCGGACGCGCGGTCGTTCCCGTCGTGCGGCCAGCAGCGCCCCGGTCAGGGACCCGATGGCCAGCACCGAGCCGAGGATCCCGTACTCCCCCGCGCCCATGCCGAACTCGCTGCGCGCCATCATCGCGCTGGTCAGCTGGAAGTTCAGGCCGAACGTGGACACGACGCCGACGACGACCATGATCACGAGGATGTCGCTGCGGCCGCGGACATAGGCGATGCCCTCGCGCAGCTGCCCCTTGGCCCGCGCCGTCGTCGGCATCGGGGTCAGCTCCGACTTCGTCATCCGGGTCAGCGAGAAGATCGTCGCGCCGAACGTCACTGCGTTGATGACGAACACCCACCCCGTGCCGACGGCCGCGATGAGCAGGCCGGCGACCCCTGGACCGATCAGGCGGGCAGCGTTGAACGACGCACTGTTGAGCCCGACCGCGTTCGACAGCTTGTGCGACGGCACCAGCTCCGCCACGAACGTCTGCCGCACGGGTCCGTCGATGGCGGTCACGCACCCGAGGGCCAGCGCGAACACGTACACCTGCCACAGCTGCGCGTGCCCGCTGAGCACCAGGACGCCCAGCCCGGCGGCCAGGACCCCCTGGCCCACCTGCGTGGCGATCAGCAGCTTGCGCCGGTCCACCCGGTCCGCCAGCAGCCCCGCGTACGGGGACAGCAGGAGCACCGGCGCGAACTGCAGGGCCGTCGTGATGCCGACCGCCACCCCGGACTCGTCGGTGAGCTCGGTGAGGACCAGCCAGTCCTGGGCGACGCGCTGCATCCAGGTGCCCACGTTCGCCACCAGAGCCCCGGCGAACCACAGCCGGTAGTTCCGGAACTTCAGCGAGGAGAACGTGGGACTCATGAAGCGGCGATCCTCCGCAGCAGCTCGGCGGCGTCGACGAGCAGAGCGCGCTCGTCCGGGGTCATGTGCCGGAGACGGTCCGCGAGCCACGTGTCTCGACGGCGGCGGGTCTCGTCGACCTCCGCGACACCGGCGTCCGTCAGGCTCACCACGACCTGGCGGCCGTCCGTCGGGTGCTCCGCCTTCGCGACGAGGCCCAGCTCCACCAGGCTGTTGACCGTGCGGGTCATGCTCGGCGGCTGGATGCGCTCACGCTCCGCCAGCTGGCCCGGGGTCAGCGGGCCCTCCTTGGTCAGCCAGGCGAGGACGGTGAACTGCGGGTCGGTCAGGCCGGCCTCGCCCCGCTCCGCCCGGATCCTGCGGGAGGCTCGGCCGATGGCGATGCGGAGCTCGCCGGCGAGGTCACGGGAGGAGGGCATGATTCTTACTCTAGATCATTACCTTGCGTAATGAAAGTTTGCTCGTACCCTGTGCAGGTGGACGAGCGGCAGCGACGGGTGGTCATCGGGCTGCTCGTCGGCGTGCTCGTCGTCGCCGCGGTGCTCGTCCTCAACCCGTGGCACCTGCACGACGCGTTCGACGCGCCCATCGCCCGCGGGCTGGGCGCACTGCACGACCGCGGCCTGCCGGAGAAGCTGAACCTGCACGCCGCAGAGTTCGCCGCCAACATCGCGCTCTTCGTCCCGCTCGGGCTGCTGGGCGCCCTGCTCCTCCCCCGCCGGCGGTGGTGGGTCGTCTTCGTGGCGCTCGTGGCGCTCTCTCTGGGCATCGAGCTCGTGCAGGCCGTCGGACTCTCCTACCGGCAGCCGTCGACCCGTGACGTGCTCGGCAACTCGCTCGGCGCCGCGATCGGCGTCGGCCTGTCGCTGGCGCTCCGGAGGCAACCCGCGACCCTCGCCGAGCGGTCATGACGCGGACGCGCCTGCTGTTCGCCCTGTACCTCGTCGGGCTCGCACGCGTGACCCTCTGGCCCGAGCTCGCCGACGACGACGGGTTCGACCTGGTCCACACGATCCTGGAGTGGCTCGACTCCCTCGGGATCGGCCTGACGTACAGCCTCACCGAGTTCCTCGCGAACATCGCCCTGTTCGTACCGTTCGGCATCCTCGTCAGCCTGCTCCTCCCCCGCCGACCCGCGTGGCTGGTCGTGGCCCTCGGGCTGGCGACGTCGGCGGCCATCGAGCTCGCCCAGCTGCTGTTCCTGCCGCACCGGGTGGCCGACGTGCGCGACCTCGTCGCCAACACGCTGGGAACCGCCGTCGGCGTCGGGATCCTGCTCGTCACCCGACACCGGTCGCGGACCCCTGAGCCGGAGGGTGTCGGCGCGGGCTGACTACGGGCCGAGGAACACCTGCGAGCAGAGCATCTGCCGGTCGTCGAGAAGACACCCGATGCCCACCTGCTCGAGAGCCGGGTCCAGGAGGTTGGAGCGGTGGCCTGGCGACCCGAGCCACGCCGCGACCACGTCGTGCGGTGTAGCCGCTGCCCGCACCAGGTTCTCCGCCGCCGTCGTCGACGGTGCGCACGCCTCCAGCACGGTCGTCATCGGCGCGTGCTCCAGCTCCTCGCCGACCAGGGCCTCGGCGCGCTTCTCACCCGCTGCCGTCGCGCACGACGAGACGGTCAGCGCCGGGAGGTCCTCGTCGCCTCGTGCCAGGTTGGTCTCGGCGACCAGGTCAGCCGCATAGGCGACCGGATCGGCACCCACTGCCGACCAGGGCTGACGCGGCGTCGACCCGTCCGGCCTCAGCAGCAGCAGCACGACGAGGACGGCCAGCGCCACACCCGCGGCGATGAGCACCCACCCGAGTCGCGCCCGGCGCACCACCGTCAGGGACGGCCCAGCGCGCGGTACGTCCAGCCCGCCGCACGCCACACCGCCGGCTCGAGGACGTTCCGGCCGTCGAGGATCCGCTTGTGCGCGACGACCTCCGCCAGGGCGTCGGGGTCGATCTCCCGGTACTCCGCCCACTCGGTGGAGAGCAGCACCACGTCGGCGTCCTTCGCGGCCTCCAACGCCGTCGCGGCGAAGTGCAGATCCGGCCACTTGGCCTCCGCGTTCGCCACCGCCTGCGGGTCCGTCACGGTGACATGGGCACCCTGCAGCTGCATCTGCGCAGCCACCGACAGGGCCGGCGAGTCACGCACGTCGTCGGAGTCCGGCTTGAACGCCGCCCCGAGCACCGCGACCCTCTTGCCGACGATCGAGCCCTGACACACCTCGCGTGCCAGGTCGACCATCCGGACCCGACGACGCATGTTGATCGAGTCGACCTCCCGCAGGAACGACAACGCGTCACTGACCCCGAGCTCACCGGCCCGAGCCATGAACGCACGGATGTCTTTCGGCAGGCACCCACCGCCGAACCCGAGACCCGCGTTGAGGAAGCGGCGGCCGATCCGCGCGTCGTACCCGATGGCGTCGGCCAGGCGCGTGACGTCGGCGCCCGTCGCCTCGCACAGCTCCGCCATGGCGTTGATGAACGAGATCTTGGTCGCCAGGAAGGAGTTTGCGGCCACCTTCACCAGCTGCGCGGTCGCGTAGTCCGTGACGACAAGCGGAGTGTGCTCGCTCAGCGGGGTGGCGTAGACCTCGTCGAGGATCTCCTTGGCGCGCGTGCCCTCCGCCGTCGGCTCCCCGTCCGCATCCGTCGGCACGCCGTAGACCAGGCGGTCCGGGTGCAGCGTGTCCTTGACCGCGAAACCCTCCCGCAGGAACTCCGGGTTCCACACGAGGATCGCGCCCGTGTCCTCGAGCGACGCCGCGATCGCCTCAGCCGTCCCGACAGGGACGGTCGACTTGCCGGCGACCACATCGCCAGGGCGCAGGTGCGGCTTCAGCTCCGCCGTGGCCGCGTTGACGTACGTCAGGTCCGCCCGGAACTCACCGTGCACCTGCGGGGTCCCCACACAGATGAAGTGCACGTCCGCGCCCGCCGCGTCCGCCATGTCCGTGCTGAACGCCAGCCGGCCCGTCGCGCCCGCCTCCGTGAGCAGCTCCGGCAGACCGGGCTCGTAGAACGGTGCGCGGCCCTCACGGAGTGCCGCGATCTTCTTCTCGTCGACGTCGATGCCGATGACGTCGTGGCCCAGCTGGGCCATGCTCGCGGCGTGGACGGCGCCGAGGTAGCCGCAGCCGATGACAGAGAGGCGCACGGGCTCGCTCCTTGTGGGGTACTCGGGAACCGCCGACTCTATCGGTCGAGCGATGCTGAACGGTCGCGAGGCGGACGATCGGGGAGGCCTTTTCAAACCTCCAGGCACCGCGTTCTGATGGGCGCTTTCGGAAAAGCGCCAGGCCCGATCACTTCGTACATCGCGCAGCAAGTCGAGCGCGAACGCATCACGCGCGCAGGAGCGCGCGTGCTCGCCGGGCGTTTGCCGATGCTCGTCGCGCCACCCTGCGTTCCTCGCGCTCCGCCAGCCGAAGCGCTGCGGTGGCAAGCCCGACGACGAGGGCCAACGCGAGGACGCGCCCGCCGTAGCCCAGGAACCATGCGTTTGTCGACCACATCGACGCAGCCACGACACCGATATAGGCGGCCGCAGCGACCGGGCCACCTCGAGCGGCGCGACGATAGACGAGGTGCGCGAGAGTTCCCAGGAGCACAATCACAAGCGCCCCCCACACGAGACCTCCCGTGCCAATGACCGTCATCATGGCCGTGCCAGCGTTCGACGTCATTCCTGCGCCGACGTAGTAGTAGTTACTCTCTCCACCCCCATCGGAAACGGACCCCCCGAAAAGCGGCTGTACAAGCGCGTTCACTCCGTGAAACAGATCGAAGCTTGGTTTCGTTGCCTCAGATTCTTCCAGCCATGCGGCGAACGTCGGAACGTACCCAGCGAGCCAGAGTCGGGTCGGAGCGAGCGTCGCTTCCGAGAAGCCAGCACCCGTTCCGTTTGTCCGCACAGCGCGGAGGAACACAACTAGCAGGAGGGCTCCGCTGCCCAGGATCGCCGAGGCCAAGAGAGCCCTTCCTGGCATCGCGCGCTTACCGAGCCAGACGAGGGAGGCCACATACCCAGCTGCGAACCAGATAATTGGGACAAGTACGTACGATCGCTGCGTGGTGATCGAGCTCCACAGGAACGCCACCGCAAGCACCGCTGCGATCGCAAGAATTGCGCTCCGGCCCGGCTTTAGTGCAATACGTACGCCGCCAAGTGCCCCACCGAGCTGCAGAACCGCGAACGTGAGGTTCACCAGGAAAGAGAAGTGGGCTTCTCCGCGAAAGATGGCTATGGCGTTCTGCTGCCCAAGGCTGAGAAGATCGTCGATCGATCGCAGCGCAAACACCGAAGTCCCCAAGTCGAGGCCCAGCCGCACCGCTCCGATGAACCCAACGGCGGCCGTAGCGGCCAGCAGCCACACCGGGGGCGTCAAAGCACCAGCTCCGACGCTTCGATCCACGTCCGGCGAACGCTCGATCGACGATCCGAGCAGGAGTCCGGGCAGGTTGTATAGAGCGGCGAGAAGGACCAGTGCCGACACCGCTCCGGTCGGATACGCAAAGCCGTAACCAAGGACCGAAGTCACGATGAAGAGCACACACCAGCAGACATTCCAGATCGGCGCCGGAGCAAGCCACGACTGGGACCGATGAGCGGAAAGGACGGCCGCACATGCGAAGAGGAGGCCGAACGCGGCAAGGGCGAGGCTACTCACACGCACTCCTACTCTGCCTGGCTTGAGAAAGCCGGCAAGTCGTGGTGACCATGGTCAACTGACGGCCCTCGTCAACCTGCGCACGCGCAAAGACGCCAAGCTCGGCGCGATGACAATGCCGCGGCGCCGCCAGGCGAAGACCATCTGCGCCGCGTACATCGCACCGAAGGCCAGCGCGAAAGCCGCCGCGATGCCAGGAAGCCCGAGAACGTACGCCGCGAGCACCTGTAGCGATGCTCCAACGACAAGTGCGACGACTTGCGAAGCCAGAACGTACGACCCGTTCCCGGACATCTTGAGGATCTCGTCGACCGGGCCTCCGACCGACTCTCCGACCGTGCCCACAAGCAGCAGGACGAGCAAAGGGGCAACAGCCTCGTACTGTGCGCCGTACAGCAAGCCGACGGCCCACTCGCCTCCGATGGCGGAGGTGACGACTGCAAGGAGGGCAAGGCCTGTGGCACCCGTCGCGACCGAACGTCCGACGCGCTCGATCTCGGTCCATCCGTCGACCGACGCGAGTGTCGCGAGACGCGGACGCATCGAGTAGCGCACCGAGGCGATGACCGCACCCACGGCTGCGGTCAGGCGCGTCGCGAGCCCGATGCTCGCACCTTCAGCCGCTCCTAGGACCATCGTGGCGACCCAGACAGGACTCCAGACCATCAGAGCCTGCACGACACGGCCGGAGACCAACGGTAGGCCCCAGTGCATCGCGCCCCGCACGTCTGCCAGGCGAAAGCGTCTCGCGACTTCGCGCCCGTGCCCTACGACCATCGCGATGACCACGCAGAGCGCGAGGACTGCCCCGCCGACGACTGCGGCGAGGGCGCCGCGTAGGTCGAGAGACGGGACGAGGAGGAGCGTCGGTACAGCGACGACTGCGATGCCGAGGTTGATACCGCTGTAGAAGACAGTCGCCCCGAGCGTCGTGCGCCCGGTCGCCAGGATGACCTGCGCCAGTGCGAAGCACGCTCCGTAGCAGAACCACCACACGCCGACAAGTGCGCCCAGCAGGCTGTCGTGGAGCGCAACTCCCGAGACCCACCCCACGACCAGACCGACGAGGGCCGCGCTACCCACACTGATCACAGCTACGGCCGTGAGCGCACGATTGGCTCCGTCCGCATCGCCCTGGGCGACGCGCGTCGGATAGAGGCGGACGATCCCGTCGGGTGCGCCGACGCCGGCCAGCAGAGACGTCGTCTGCACCAGGCCAAGAAGTGCAAAGTACGTGCCGCTGGCCGCTGGTGTCAGGCGATTCGCCAGGATCACGACGAGGCCGAACTGGACGGCGACGCCGAGGTACCGCACCCCGATGGGGCCGAGATACTTCATCCCTCTACCGCGACTTCGCAGGGTCCCACGTGACGACCAGGTCGCCTCGCGTCGCGCGGATCACGCCAATCGTCGTCGCGAGGATCATCGAGAGCGCCTCCATGATGAAACCGCCCCGCGGATGCCGCGTTGCGATCGCGATGCTCACCACGGCTGCCGCCATCACACACACACCCACAAGCGGTGAGAAGGCGAGGGATATCGCGACGACTCCGCAGAACGCCGACGCGACGAGGACGCCGCCGCCATGCCACCGCAGAACCTTGTGCGAGTAGTACTTGAACGTGTCCACCAGGCCCAGCTCACGACGGTGCCGACGCATCATCCGGTGCGTGTGATAGGCGCGCGTGGCGATCCGGACTCGCCTGGCCCGCTCGTCGTCGCTCCTGCTCACCAGTCGCTCGTAGACGACCACGTCGTCGACGTGGATCAGGCGGAAGCCGGCATAGACCACGTGCATGCTCACCCAGAAGTCGTCCTGGACCGAGCCCGGGATCTCGGGGTAGAGAGCGCGTCGGACGGCGAAGATCGAGCCGTCCGCGCCCATCACGCTGCCGGTCCGTGACTCGAGCGACTTCACCTTCTCCTCGCGGCTCCAGTACGCCCCGCCGACCTCCTGGACCGCCGAGCCCACCGGGTTGACGTACTGCAGAGTCCCGCAGACACCGCCGACGCGCTGGTCCCTGAAGTGAGGCCCGAGATTCTCGAAGAGGTCTTCCCTCAGCAGGACGTTGGCGTCGGTGCACACGATGACGTCCCCGCGTGCGAGGCCGGCCAGAAGGCGCATACCGGTCGCCTTGCCGGCGCGACGCTCGCCACGGACCAAGGTCACCGTCGTGCCGCTCGCGACGATCAGATCCGCCGTGCCGTCGGAGGAAGCATCGTCATAGACGAGGATCTCGAGATCGGGATACCGCTGGACGAGCTTGTCGAGGTTCTCGAGCTTCTCCTCGATCGTTCCCCGCTCGTTGTAGCAGCAGAAGATCAGGCTGAACGTGACATCCGGAACGCCGTCGACGGGCATCGGCCCCTCGGCCTTCCTGTGCGGAAGCGCGCCGAGCACCGCCGGGTAGACGACGTAGGGGTAGACGGCAACGACCGCGAGGACCAGGCAGGCGAATGCCAACAGCGCCGAGGCGATCATGCTGCAGCCCCGATCGCGTCGGCCACGACACCGACGTGCTTGTGCCACGAGAGCGTGTCCAGGACGTGGGTGCGCGCTCTCCTACCCATCGCGTTCCCGCTCTTGGAGTTCTCGGCTGCCGCGACGATGGCGTCCACGAGGCTGCGGTGGTCGAGACCATCGACCAGGAGTCCCGACGTGCCGTGGCGCACGAAGTCCGTCGGGCCACCGACATCGCCTGCGACGACGACGCAGGCGAACGACATGGCGTCGGCGATGACCAGGCCGAACCCTTCGAAGTCGTTTCCCTCCCCGACGTGCGTGTGGGGATGCAGGAAGACGTCCGCCCAGCGGTAGAGCTCGGGCACCTCCGCGTCGGGAACTCTCCCGAGGAATGTCACCCGATGCTCCAGGCGCTCCTCGATGACGAGCTGCCGGAGCTCGTCCGTCATCGGTCCGCTTCCAGCGATCCGGTACTCGAAGTCGAGCGAGCCATGCCGTTCGATATCCGCGAGTGCAGCCAGGCACCCGTGGATGTTCTTGCGCTCGATGTGTCGTGCCAGAGAGAGAAGGCGCACGGGTTCCTGGTGGGCACGAGAGTGGTCGGCGCTCGTCCGTGCGAGCTCGTCGAACGTCAGTCCGTTGGGCGCCACGCGCCACTGGCCGACAGGCCCGGGAACCCCCAGAGCCTTCTCAGCCTGGGCCATGGTCGACGTCGACACCGCGACCACGCCCGCCGACCGCCGCAGGACCCGCCTCATCGCGGGCCGAAGCGGCCGGGGCGTGTTCATGACCTCCCGGCCATGAACCGAGACGGCGACGGGAAGACGTGACCGAGCGGCCATGTGAACCAGCGCCGGCTTCCACGTCGTGGCGTGGACCCACGACGGGTTCGCCTCCCGCACGGCTCGACGGAACGCGAGCAGCATCCGACCGAAGACCTGGAGCTGCGATCCGGGCCCCGTGTTGAAGTGGCGCAGGCGACCCTCCGGGTAGTCGCGCTCGGACCACCCTGCGGGCGACGAGGTCTGGGTTAGGACCGTGACCGCGTAGCCGTCGCCGAGGTAGGCGCGGGCAACCTCTTCGGAGTACGTCTCGACGCCGCCGATCGTCGGCGGAAACCCCTTGCACAGCAGGAGTACCGACTTGTCCAGGTTCATTCTGTGCTTCTCTTCGTTGGTGTTCGGGGCTACGGGAGCCGGATAGCCGGCGCCCAGCTGGTCGTCGAGGGAGAGGTGGTGCTTCGGCGGCTCAGTACGCGCCGTCGCCGCCGACGATGGCTTTCGCAGTTCGCGCGAGGATCATCAGGTCGCCGAAGAGCGTCCAGTTCTCGACGTAGCTGACGTCGAGGCGGATGCCGTCTTCGGGGGTGAGGCCGGACCGGCCCGAGACCTGCCACAGCCCGGTCAGACCTGGCTTGACGAGGAGCCGTCGGTGCGCGGCGCGGTCGTACTGCGCCACCTCGGCGTCGATCTGCGGGCGCGGGCCGACGAGGCTCATGTCGCCCAGGAGGACGTTGAACAGCTGCGGCAGCTCGTCGAGGGACGTGCGGCGCAGGAACTTGCCGATGGAGGTCACGCGAGGGTCGTTCTTGGGCTTGTAGAACATGCCGACGGACGTGACGCCCTGGTCGGCCAGCACCTCGGCGAGCCGCTGCTCCGCGCCGAGGACCATGGTGCGGAACTTGAAGATCCGGAACCGCTTGCCGTCCTTGCCGATGCGCTCCTGCCGGTAGAGCACCGGGCCAGGGCTCGTGACGCGGACGCTGATCGCGACGGCGGCGAGCACCGGAAGCAGCACCAGGGTGATCAGAACCGCCATCACCCCGTCGAACAGCGACTTGGCGATGTACTTCCCGCCGGTGAAGCGCGCCTCGTCGACGTACATCAGCGGGAGCCCGCTGACGGGCCGCATGAGGACACGTGGTCCGGCGACGTCGACGAGGGCCAGGGTCAGCGCGAGGTCGATGCCCTTGCCCTCGAGGTCCCAGCCGAGGCGACGGACCGTGTCGGAGGTGATCGCGTCGGCGCCGGTGACGGCGACCGCGGAGGCGCCGATGCGCGTCGCCACGTCAGCCGCATCGTCCATCGACCCGAGCACGGGTACGCCGCCGATGAGCTCGCCGGGGACGACCTCCCCGCTCGGCACGCAGACGCCGAGGACGGCGTACCCGGCATTCGGCTTCAGATGCAGCTGGCCGATCAGGCGTGCGGCCTGGTCCCGGTGCCCGATCACGAGGATCCCGGACTGGAACGACCCGGCCTGCCGCTGCTCGTGCAGCCACCGCCGCCACCACGCCCGGCCGGCGAGCAGCAGGCCGAGCCCGAGCGGGGCGGCGAAGCCGAGGTAGCCCCGGCCGATCTCCATGCGCAGCAGGTAGGCCACGACGGCGACGGTCGCGAACAGCCGCCAGCTGACGTCGAAGACCCGAGCGAACTCGGTCGAGCCACTCCCCAGGACGCGGCGGTCGCGACTGCGTCCCACCACCAGCGCCGCGAGCCACGCGGCGGCGAGCACCACGGACACGGAGAGGTACGACGGCGAGAAGGAGCCGGAGACCGACGGCAGGCCGTGGACGTCGAACCGGACGAGGTAGGCGACGGCCACCGCGATGATGACGGCGGCAAGGTCGGTGACCCAGAGGCGCAGCGCGACCTCATGCCAGCGGGGGTTTGTGACGATAGTCGGCTGGACGGTCGATCGCGTGAGCTGCTGCGGCACAAATGCCACTGTGCGAGCACGCGTGTCTGCTTCCGTCACGTATTTCCCCCGATGTCCGTTCTACCGACGTCAGGCGCCGTGCAAGTCCGCGCCGAGGATTACATCGGCGCGTCGGGCCGAGAATTGAGCGCGGGGCACTTATACGTGCACCGAGGAATTTCACCCGGTGCATACGGGTGATCATGCGCGTGAGACACTGTTTTACCGGGTAATGCAAAGCAGGGAGAAGAAGGCTGTGGAGCTACAGGACTATTGGGGCATCCTGCGCAAGCGCTGGCTGTCCATTGCCGTGTTCGCCGTTCTCGGCACGGCGCTCGCCGTCGCGTTGTCGTTGATGACCAAGCCGCTGTACGAGGCCACGACGCAGCTCTACGTCTCCGTCAAGGCGGGCGAATCGTCCAGCGACCTCCTCCAGGGCTCGAACTTCACCCGCCAGCAAGTGAGCTCCTACACGCAGCTCGTCACCAGCCCCCTCGTGCTGCAGCCCGTCATCGAGGACCTCGCCCTCGCTCCCCGGACGGAGGCCCTGGCCTCGCGGGTCAGCGCGAGCTCCCCGCTCAACACCTCGCTGATCAACGTGACGGTGACCGACGAGAACCCGGCGATGGCAGCCGCGACCGCCGACGCGATCGCGCGCCAGTTCAAGGACGTGATCGCCGAGCTCGAGACACCCAGCGACGGCGGAGCCTCGGCCGTCAAGATCTCGGTCGTCCGCGACGCCGTCTCCCCCGAGGCGCCGTCATCCCCGAACCTCAAGCTCAACGTCGCCCTCGGGCTGCTCGTCGGGCTGGCGCTCGGCGTCGGCGTTGCCGTGCTCCGCTCCGTGCTGGACACCCGGGTCCGGTCCGACGCGGACGTCGCACGGATCACCGACACGTCCGTGATCGGCACGATCCCGGACGACGAGGACGCCGCGCTGCAGCCGCTCATCGTGCAGAGCAGCCCGCACAGCCAGCGGTCCGAGGCCTTCCGTCGCCTGCGCACCAACCTGCAGTTCCTCGACATCGCCGACCGCCCGCAGTCGATCGTCGTCACGTCGTCCCTGCCCGGCGAGGGCAAGTCGACGACCTCGATCAACGTCGCGATCAGCCTCGCCGACGCCGGAACGCGCGTGGCCCTCGTGGACGCCGACCTGCGCCGGCCGTCGGTCGCCAAGTACATGGGCCTCGAGGGCAGCGTCGGACTCACCACGGTGCTCATCGGCCGCGCGAGCGTCGAGGACGTCATCCAACCCTGGGGCAACGGCTACCTGCACGTTCTCCCGGCCGGTCAGGTGCCGCCCAACCCGAGCGAGCTGCTCGGGTCGATGGCCATGGCACGGCTGCTCGAGAAGCTCACCGGCATGTACGACGTCGTCATCGTCGACACGGCTCCGCTGCTGCCCGTCACCGACGCGGCCATCCTGTCCAGGCTGACCGGCGGAGCGCTCCTCGTGGTCGGCGCCGACAAGCTGCACCGCAACCAGCTGGCCGAGTCCGTCGGCGCCCTGGAGACCGTCGGCGCCCGCATCCTGGGCATCGTCGTGAACCGCCAGAAGCGCAAGCAGAGCGACCAGTACGCGTACTACGACTACTCGCCCACGCCGGCGACCTCGGCGGACGCGAGCCGCGGCGGGCGCAAGCGGCGTCGGGCTGCACCGCGGACGCCCAAGTCCCTCGAGGGCACGCAGGCAGGACCCACGACCGCCCTGTGGCCCGGCGCCTCGCTCAGCGAGACCCAGCTGCGCGAGTTCCAGCAGCAGCAGCCGCGCGTCTGATCTCCGCCCGACCCGCAGCCCCGGACCCTTCGTTGGGTCCGGGGCTGCGGCCGTTCCTGGGCTCGTCAGTTAAGTGCTCCTACGCGATGCTCGCTCAGGGACGACGCGATCGGGCTCGTCCGCGTCGCGCTCAGGGTGGCACCGGAGCGCTCGTGCAGACCGGGCGTGCATTCCGGGGCGCTGAGGCCTTCTGTGCCGCCTCAGGTGGACCCGTGGAGCAAGCGGCACGAGACGGCGCGCCGGTCGACGGGTGGGTGCCGCGAGTCGCTCCAGACAGCAACGAGCCCCGCACCCAGAGAGTGCGGGGCTCGTGGAAGAGCTGAGCGATCAGGCCGCCTGGAAGGCTCCACGACGACGCGCCAGGACGACGCCGCCGGCGCCGACGAGAACGAGAGCACCGGCGCCGAGGGCGATCGGGAGCACGTTGCTACCGGTGGAGCTCAGCTGACCAGCGGCCGCGGCCGTGCCGGCCTGCACCGTCTGCGAGCTGAGGACCGCACCCGACGGGTCGGTGGCGACCACGGTGAACGTGCCGGCCGCGCCGACCGTGACCTGGAACGTGACGTTGCCAGCGGCATCGGTCGTCTTGGTCAGGGTCTTGGTGCCGGCGATCTGGATCTCGCTGTCCGACGCGGTCTCGCTCGTGACGGTCAGCGTGACCGGGGCGTTGCCCGGGCCCTTCAGCGAGACCGCGAAGCCACTGGCCGACGAGCTCGACACGGTGCCGGTGTTGGAGAAGTCATTGGCGCCGTACGCCTGCGCGGCGGTCGGGGCGAGCACGAGTGCAACGGCAGCAACAGCAACCAGAGCGGTGCGACGAACATTCATGGGTGTCCCCCTGGAACGATGTGACTGAAACTGCACAAGGTGCTGGGCAGACCTTACGTGCTAGTCAATGCAGGCGGAAGCAACGATTTCATCACCGGATTGCCGGGCCGTCGGTGTGGAGCGAAGGTGCACCGGACCGGCCTGTCGCATTCCTGTGATGATCTCCATCTCCAGCGTGCCGCTCTCGCCCGGTTTCAGCGTGAATGTCCGGGCACCTAACGCCAGGCCGTCGTGGACCTGCGAGAACAGCCCCTGAGTCTCTGAATTCACCCGGACGCCGGAGAATTGCCCACCGAAGGGCGCGTAGATCATCACGTTCGTCCGAATCTCACCGAGCGGTACCAGATTGTCGAGGCCCACGAGGTAGGCCGGGAGGGTGGCTGCGTCGGCGGGTGCGGTGGACGTCAGCGCCACCGACAGGTGCACCACCTGCGAGCCGTCGGGCCGGCACTCCGTCGCCTCGGCGGCGACGTCGAGGTCGAGGTAGTAGCCGAGCTTGGCCTGCGTCCCGTCGTTGAGGTAGACGCCGATCACCGGCGAGTCACCGTCGACGCCACGCAGCTCACCGCTGAGGACCGTCCCCCGCAGTCGCTCCTGCTCGGCGTCGTCGGCCGACCACACCAGGAGCCTCCCCTGGCGGGCGGCCTCCGCGAGCGCGTCCATGACCTCGGCCGGCGACCCCTGGCCGGACACCACGGCGTCGAACGACGCCTTCGCGGCATCGGCGAAGTACGCGTCCTGGTCCGCAGGGTCGGGCTTGTCGAGGTAGACGCCGTTGAGGAGCGTCTCCACCGCATCGGCCCCGGAGAGGGTCGAGCCGTCCGCGAGCGTCACCGGCCCGGTCGCCGACAGCACCAGCGCGAGCGCCCCGGGATCCACCGAGAGGACCCCGTCGATGTGCCCGCCGACCGTGGCCTCCCAGATGCCCTTGGCCAACGCACCCGACCGTGGGAAGTCCGGCGTGAAGTTGACGTCGCGCATGTCGGTGCCGAGCTGGGAGCCGTACACGGCGCTCTCCGCCTCGCTGAGCGGCAGCACCGGCTCAGCCAGCCCGCTGAGCTCCCCCGCCGCGCGCGCGTCGATGACCTGCACCGCACCGTGGTCCGCCCGCAGGTGGAGCACCGATCCGGGCATCCCGCCGGTCGCCCGCTGCTCCGCGTTGTTCTGCACGAGCACCAGGTAGTCGCGCGGCCCGTCGGCACCGAGCATGGCCGGCACCAGCTGGGCTGCGCGTGCCGCGGTGGCCGTCGTGGAGGCGACGTCCGCGAGCTGCTCCCGGAGCAGCTCGACGGGCTCAGCGACCACCCCGAGGAGAGCCGACGTGTCGATGTCGTCCAGCTGCCGCGCGGCGGCCTGCACGGCCTGGTCCGCGGCCACGACCGCCGGAGCCGCGTCCGCGAGAGGTGCCACGTCGATCCGACCGTCCACGGGCGCGAGCGCCCCGGCGTCGACCACCGAGGCGGCATCCATCAAGGACGGCAACGCGTGCCGGGCGAGGTCATCGACCGTGGCAGCGACGGACTGGACGGCCCTGGTGTTCGCACCCACCCAGGGCGTGGCACCGGCCACGCTCCACGCAGGACCGGTCGTCGCGTCCCTTGCGACGGCGGCGTTGGCCTGGAGCTGCTGGAGCGCCGCCGAGGCCGCAGCGCTGTCTCCCGCGGTGACGCTCGCCTGCAGATGTCCGACGTCACTCTTCGCTGTGTGCAGCGCGTCGGAGGCGCGGACCGCGTCGACCGCTAGCCAGGCTCCGAGCCCGAGTATCGTCGCGCCGACCAGGCCGCACCCCAGCAGGGCACCTGTGACTGCCCCTCGGGATCTGGGCTTGATCCGGCCGTGCCGAGGGGGAAGCGACTCGGCCACGTCATCCCCCTTCGGTACCGCGGGCATCCCCGTCGGACGTCCGCGGTCGCGAATCGTATCCGCTGCGCTTGAGATAACCGGGTGACCTCGACAGCACCGCGACCAGGTCGTTCGCCTGACTTCTGGCCATATCAGCACTTCACCCGATTGCTTCCCTCGCCATGAGTTGGAAACGAGCGGGGACTTCATCATGTTCAGGAGAACGCGCCGCGAGGCACGGAGACGGACCCGTCACACGGACAGGCGCCTGGAGATGCGCCAGCACGTAGACCCTGGACCAGTCGGACGCCGATGCTGACGGCCATCGGCCGCCAGGCCAAGGTCGGTGAGCGCTGCTCGAACCGACACCAGAATCACGCAACTGCGCGGAACTCGGACATCCCGCCCTCCGCCCGAGTCGTGCGACACGGTTGTCGCCGAAGAGCGTCTGCTCGTCCGCGGTGAGCGGGAGCACCGGATCGCTCAGACCCCCAAGAACGTTCCCGGCGCGCTGGTCGACGATCGGCACGGCGACACCCGACCAGTCCGACCCCCACCCCGGATGCGTCATCGCGCCCCCCCGTTGCGCTCAGTACGGCGATGCCATCTGCACGTTTCGCCCGATCGGGTGGTGGTTGACGACGCGGCACGAGGCGGCCGCAGGGTGACGCGGCCGCGCCGATCGGGTCACCGGATGCTCCGTTCGGGCACCCTGGACGCCAGAATTGCCCCGCGACCCCACCGCCCTTGGCCGAGCCCTTCCGCGTCCTCGTCGTCGGCTACCGGCGCGTCCTGAGTCAGCCGGTCAGGCCGGGATTAGCACGCCGGGGGACGCGCACGAAGATCGACGCGCTCCGACGGGATCGGTGGGGCACGCCCGTGCCGCCCGCGATCAGGAGGACTGCCGACGCCGGACGAGCACGAGTGTGCCGGCACCCACGGCCATGAGAGCAGCCGCACCCAGAGCGATCGGCAGCGGGTCCACGCCCGTCTCGCTCAGCTCGGTGGGCGTGACTCGTGCGACCGCCGTGACGGTGTGGCTGCTGAGCTGCGTGTTCGTCTGGTCCCTGACCACGATCAGGTAGGTGCCGGCCGCGCTCAGGGTGACGACGCCGGCGACCGCGCCGTCGGCTCCCGCAGTCTTGGACGTGGTCTTCTCACCGGCGACGTCGATCGCGGAGTCGGGCGTCGCCGGGTCGGTCGACGTCACGGTGATGCTGTGGACCGCCCCCGGCACCAGCCCTGTGCAGCTCACCGTCAACGAGGCCCCGACGGTCGTGGTGGCCATGCTCACGGCGCAGGAGCCTGCCGGCTGTGGGGTCGGGGTGGGCGTAGGCGTAGGCGTGGGTGTGGGTGTGGGTGTGGGTGTGGGTGTTGGCGTGGTCGTCGCCGTGGTGGTGTCGGAGGGATCGGGAACGACCACCGCGCTGGCCGCGGAAACCGCCAGCGGCGAGAGTGCGAGCGCGGCTGCAACCACGGCCGTCGCGATGGTGCGTGAGCTTCGCTTCATCCGGCAGTCCCCCAGATCGTCCGCGCCGCCCCCGGCGCGCTCGTCCATGCCCAGAACCCGACAATAGCGACGATTCGCCACAGGGCCTACCCTCTGCCGCCGCAGCGGGCCACCCCCCTGGTGCCCTCGGTGCCCACGCGGGACGGCGCAGGGCTGTCCGGGGTGCACGACCCCGCGAGCTTCGGAGGGTGGAAACGATGCGCCGATCGGGTCACGTCATGCCGCGATGTTGCGGCTGGCACCGCAGGATAGGACCGTGACCCCCACCGACCTGGCCGAGCCCTTCCGCGTCCTCGTCGTCTGCACCGGCAACATCTGCCGGTCGCCGGCGGCGGAGCGGCTGCTGGCTGCCGGTCTGGGCGCGGCGTACCGGGGGCGCGACGCCGTCGGTGGGCTCGCGCCCGCGATCGAGGTGGCCTCGGCGGGCACGGGTGCGGTGGCCGGCTACCCGATGACCGACGAGATGGCCGGGCTGGTCGCCGGGCAGGGCGTCGACCCTCGAGGCTTCGAGGCTCGGCAGCTGATGCCGGACATGGTGAAGCAGTCGGACCTGGTGCTCGCGCTGACGCGCAAGCACCGCTCGGCGATCGTCGAGCTGGTCCCGTCGGCGGTGCGGCGCACGTTCACGCTGCGCGAGCTCGCGCGCCTGGTCGCGGACGTCGACCCGGCGACGCTCCCCGGGGCGAACGCCACCACGGCCGACCGCCTCCGCGCGCTGGTGCCTCTTGCCGCCAGCCGGCGCGGCCTGGTGTCGCACCGGCCCGCCGACGACGACGTGGTGGACCCGTACGGCGGTGGCCAGTCGCTCTACGACACGTCGTTCGGCCTGATGGTGCCCGCGATCGACACGATCGTCGCGGCCGCCCGCCGCTGACCGGACGCACGAGAGGCCGGGCCCCCGTCGGGACCCGGCCTCCGTCGTGTGCGGGCTAGACGCCGAGCACGCTCTTGATCGGGCCGATGAGGAAGTAGACGAGGAACATTGCCGACGCCACCCACATGAACGTGTGGATCTCGCGGACCTTGCCGACGGCCAGCTTGATGACGACGAAGGTGATGATGCCTGCGCCGATGCCCGCGGTGATCGAGTAGGTGAACGGCATCAGGATGATCGTGAGGAACGCCGGGATGGCGAGCTCCCAGTTCTTCCAGTCGATGCCGGTGATCTGCGTGACCATGAGGAAGCCGACGACGATGAGGGCCGGAGTGGCCGCCTCGAACGGGACCATGGAGACCAGCGGGGCCAGGAACGTGGCCAGCAGGAACGCGATGCCGGTCACCACGGAGGCCAGACCGGTCCGGGCACCGTCGCCGACGCCCGACGCGGACTCGATGTAGCTGGTGTTCGACGAGACGCTGCCCGCACCACCGGCGGCCGCCGCGATCGAGTCGACGACGAGGATCTTCTGCGTGCCGATCGGGTTGCCGTCCGTGTCCAGCAGCTTCGCCTCGCTGCCGACGGCGACCATCGTGCCCATCGTGTCGAAGAAGTCGGCGAGCAGGAGCGAGAACACGAGCAGCAGGACGGCGACGATCCCGATGGACTCGATGGAGCCGAAGAGGGAGAACTGGCCGACGAGCGAGAAGTCGGGCGTCGCGAAGATCCCGCCCTCGGGCCAGGACGGGACGTCGAGGGCCCAGCCGGCGGGGTTCACCACCGCGCCGGTCTCGTCCGTCTTGCTGCCGATGTTGCCGACGAGCTCGATGACGAACGCGAGGACGGTGGCCGAGACGATCGCGATGAGGATGGCGCCCTTGACGTTGCGGACCATGAGGATGATCGCGAGCATCAGCCCGAACACGAACACCAGCAGCGGCCAGCTGCCCAACGACCCGCCGATGCCGAGCTCCACGGGGACGGCCATGCTGGCGGGGATCCGCACGAAGCCGGCGTCCACCAGACCGATGAACGCGATGAACAGGCCGATGCCGACGCTGATCGCCGTCTTCAGCTCCACGGGGACCGACTTGAAGACCGCCGTGCGGAACCCGGTGAGCACGAGGACCAGGATGATCAGGCCCTCGAGCACGACGATGCCCATGGCGTCCTGCCAGGACATGTCCGGCAGGGCCGCGATCGAGTACGCGACGACGGCGTTGAGGCCGAGGCCCGCTGCGAGGGCCAGCGGGAAGTTGGCGACGACGCCCATGAGGATGGTGAGCACGCCCGCGACGAGCGCGGTGGTCGCTGCGACGGCCGTCAGGTTGGGGACGTCACCACCGCCGAGGAACAGGCCGTCGCCGGAGCGGACCGTGCCGATGATCAGGGGATTGAGCACGATGATGTAGCTCATCGTGAAGAAGGTGACGAGACCACCACGGATCTCGGTACCGATGGTCGAGCCGCGCTCGGTGATCTTGAAGTAGCGGTCGACAGCGTTCGTCGGAGGCGCAGGACGTTCCGTCTGCGTCGTGGGGGTCGTAGACATGCGCGCAGTGTGGCAGACCTGTGTTTCATCCGTCTGACGAAGCGATCACGGTCTTTCCACGCAGCCGACTAGGCTCTGCCGGTGCCTTCGTTGATCGCCAAGCTGCTGCATCCGACCAGGACCCCGCCGCCGCCGGTGGACGTCGACCTGGGACGGGTGATGCTCATCGGCACGGCCGTCTGGGGTGTCGCGTTGGTGGTCGCCGTCGTGCTGGCGCTCGGCGACGACGAGGCATCGTGGATGCCCGCGTGGGTGTGCGCGACCGGGGTGCTCCTCGGGCTGTTCGGCGTGCTGTGGGCCCGCCGCAACACCGCGCGCCGGCGCTGACCCGGCCGGCCCCGCTCAGGCCACGAACACCTGGGCGCACAGGATGCCCCGCGGACCCTTGGTGCAGGCGACGCCGATCTGCGTGTACGTCGTGTTGAGGATGTTCGCCCGGTGGCCGTCGGACCCCATCCAGCCGGCGACGACGGCGACGGCCGTCGGGTAGCCGAGGGCCAGGTTCTCGCCGACGGCCCGCGCGGCGCAGGCCTCGAGGATGGGCTCCAGCGGGTCGTGCTCGAACCGGTTCTCGGCGGCGAGGAGCGCCGTGCGGGCGACGGCCTGCTGCGCGGCGCACTCCGAGACGGCCAGGGCAGGCAGGCCGGCCGCGGCCCGCTCCTCGTTGGTCCGGGTGACGATCTCCTCGACCATCGTCGGCGCGGTGGGCACCGGCTCGGGGGCGGGGGCGGGCTCGGGAGCAGGTTCGGGGACGACGGGCGCTGCGACCGCCGGGGCCGGCGTCGTCGGGGCCGTTGTGGTCGGTGCCTCCGACTCAGAAGCGGGCGCCCGGCCACCCGACCGGGACGCGGAGTCGCCGTCGCGCGGGGCGGCCAGCTCGAAGGCGTCGGGGATGTGGGGCTGGACGGTGGGCGAGGTCAGCACGAACGGGACTGCGACCAGGGCGAACGTGCAGACCAGCGCGAGGGACGCCGTGCGCGCCCGGTGCCGCCGAGGCTTCGACGTCCGCAGCCTCCGCCGACTTGGGCGGCTGTCCGGGACGGCGGGGAACGGGTGCACCTCCGGGAGGTTATCTGCTTCCGGACAGATCGGACAGTCGTCCCTCCGGGCGACCACCCTCGACGACGTCCAGCGCGATCTCCGCAGCCCGGTCCGGATCCGTGAGCAGGACCTCGACCGCGTACCTCAGGTCCCACCGGCCGGCCGCCTGCGCGAGGCCCGCGGCGAGGCCCGCGAGGTGGACCGCGTGCACGACGGAGTCCTCGACCCACCAGTCGACGGGGGCCCCGTCCACGAGCAGGTCGTCGTGCTGCACCCAGGTGTCGGGTGCGTCCGGCAGCAGGGCGCGCACCCCGGCGGGGACGTCGCCGACCTCGCCGCCGGACGTCACCGCGCCGTCGGCCAGGTCGCCGGCGAACGGGAGGTCGAGGAGCGCGGCGGTGGCCTCCGTGCCCGGCACGAGCGCGGCCACGTCGGTGCGCTGGTACCACATGGGGTGGTCGGCGACGGCGGCGTCCTCGGCGTGCACGACGGCCACGCGGCCGGGTCCGACCACCGCGGGCAGCCGCTCCGGGGGCTCGTCGGGAGCCATCGACCGCCACACGGCGACGGCGAGCTCGGGGTCGACCGAGACCCCGATCGGGCCCCAGGCGTCGAGCAGCTGCGTCCAGCCGGCGCCGTCGAGCTCCTCCAGCGACTCCACCCCGCCGAGCGCCCGCTGCACCGAGGCGTCCAGGTGGGCCACGGCGTCCGGTGCGGGAGGCAGGACCACCCCCAGACGGTCCCCCACGGCGAACGGCCGCCCGAGACCCAGGTCCGAGCGTTCGCGCAGCCACCACGACGTGTACGACGGCGCGAGGGCCGACGACTCACCGCGCACCGGGTCGACGAGGGCGCGACGCAGCGCCGGCTCCCCCGCGATGCGTCCGAGCACCTGCGGCCACGCCTCCGGGTCGACCGCGTCGAGGTCCGCGACCGCCACGGCCTCCCCCACGTACGCCCCGCGACCGAGCCGCTCCCCCAGGTGGGCGAGGTAGTCGTCCCAGCCGTCCAGCGACTGCGCGGCCAGCGTCGCCGAGTCCGTGGCGCCGTCGCGCAGCGAGGCTGGGCCCGCCAGGGCGTCGAGATCGTCGGCCAGGACGTCCGGGACACGGACCAGGACCAGGTCGGAGCGCACCCCGACCGCGGTGAGCGTCGGCGCACCCCAGCGGTCCACCGCCTCGGCGGAGACCGTGCCCAGCACGCGGTCGTCGAGCAGCTGCGCCGCGGGCGAGCCGGGCAGGACGAGGCTGTCCGCGGGGGTGCGGTCCCCGTCCGCGGCGGGTAGCGAGAGCAGTCCGAGCCACGGCAGCGCGTCGCTGGGCAGGGTGGTGCCCTCCGCCGCCCCGACGAGGGTGAGGACCGTGTCGACGACGTCGTCGGTCTCGCTCTCGTCGTCGGCGAGGTCCACGACCGCCCGGCGGACCGTGTCCAGGGTGAGCAGGCCCACCGCGTCGGGGGCCTGCGCGCCGAGCCGCTCCAGCACGGGGTGCGCGGCCGCGGGATCGACCACGCGGACACCCCAGCGGCCCAGCGTCGCGAGCGTCCGGTCGCCGAGCCGGGCCGCGAGCTCGGGGTCGAGCACGACGGTGCCGCGCGCGCCACGCACCACCCGACCGTCGGCCAGCGGCACCGGGACGGCCCCCAGCGCCTCGCGCGACTGCGGGTCGTCGGCGAGGAGCGCGAGCGCGTCGTACAGCTCGACCCACCCGCCGTCGCTCGCGGCCGGCAGGTCCTCGACGACGTCCGCCAGCGAGCGGATCTCGACGCCGACGGCCCGCGCCTGCGACTCCCGGCCGGTCGGCAGGATCACCAGCGCGGCCACCCGCCGGCCCAGAGCGGCGAGCGCGCCCGTGTCGTGCACAGAAGAGCCGGCCAGCGCCACGGCCCGCTCGGGGACGACGAGAGCGCCCTCGTCGACGGGTGCTGCGGGGACGAGCAGCGGCGTGCGGGTCAGGCGGTCGACGATGCGGTCCCGCAGAGCCGCGTCGAGGGCACCTGCGGCGAGGCCCGTCGGGACGAGTGCGAGGGCGTCGTGCCCGGCCGACGCGCGACCGTGTGCCAGGCGCGCGAAGACGTCGGCGGCGTGGTCGAGCACGGCCTCGGTGAGGGCGCCCGGGGCCACGTGCCGGCGGGACGGGTCCAGCGGGAAGGTCGCGACGAGCAGGGCGGGCACCGTGCAGGGCTCGTCGGTCGGCGTGGGCGCGTGCACCACCTGCTGCGCACGAGCCAGCTCCGCGCCGCCGCGCGGGAGCGCCCACGTGACGCGCCACGCCCGGGCGGAACGCTCCTCCACCGGGCGGTCCGCCATCAGCGCCAGCGGCAGCTCGCCCTCGCCCGTCGCGACCGTCCAGCGCTCCGCGACGTCCGCCAGGCGCCGGACCGGACCGGTGTCGTCGTCGACCACGATCTCGACCAGGCCCGGCAGCGCGAGCAGCAGCGGGTCGCCGACGTCGTGCAGGAGCGAGCGCACCTCGTCGGCGGCGACCTCGTCGCGCAGCTCCAGGACCACCGCCGTGTCGTACCCGGTCGGCGGGGTGCCCTCCGCGGGGAACGGGAGCCGGAGGGCCGGCAGGGAGCGGTCGCGGCGGCGCACCTCGTCGGCCAGCGCAGGGTTGTCCTCCGACGACTCCGCTAGCAGCTCGGCCGTGTCGGCCACGCTGAACCGCAGACCGCCGGTGGTGGACAGCACCGAGATCTCGTCGGACACCGACCGCACCGCGGCGAACCCCACGCCGAACCGGCCGACCGCCCGGGCGTCGTCCCGCTTGGCCGACGCGCGCATGGAGACCAGCGACGCGACACCGTCCGCGTCCAGGGGTGCACCCGTGTTCGCGGCGACCAGGACCAGGCGGTCGCCTTCCGTGCGCGCCAGCCGCAGGAGCAGCCGACCCGGCACCCCTGCGCGGGTGGCCGCGTCCGCGGCGTTCTGCGCGAGCTCGACGACCACGCGGTCGCGGTAGTAGCCGCGGGCGTGGTCCTCCTCCGTGTTGGCGTCCTCCCGCAGCCGTGCCGGGGAGACCCGCCACGCCCCCAGGACGGCCGCGCGCAGGGCGGCCGTCCCGAAGGCGTCGGCGGTCACGGCTCCGGGTCGGGGCGGGCCGGGGACTCGTCTGCGGAGTCGGAGGTGGTGGTGTCGTCCGGGGCGTCGGTCGACTCGGGGGAATCGACCGACGTGCTGTCGGGACCGGCGTCGTCCGTCGGAGCCTCGTCGGGCTGCGGCTCGGCAACCGGGCTCGGTTCGGACTGGGTCTCGTCCGTCGCGACATCAGCCGACGCGGCCCCGTCGGCGGAGACCTCGTCCACCGCGACCTCGTCGGTCGAAGCCTCGTCCGTCGCGACCTCGTCCGTCGCAACCACGTCGGACGGGCCCTCATCGCTCGGGGCCTCGTCCGCCTGGGGTGCCTCGGGCTGGGCCTCGGCGGCGGGCTGCGTCAGCTGGACCGTCTCGAGGCTGAGCTCGTCGATGAGCGGGTCCGGGGCCGGCCAGTCGGTCGGAGGCGCCTCCGCGTCGGTCTCGGAGTGGGCGCCGCAGCCGTGGTCGACGCTGACGACGACCCCGTCGTCGGGCGACCACTGGTTCGCGCAGACCCCGAAGACGGTGCCGAGCGACCCCCGCAGCGGCACCAGGAACCCGCAGCTGCCGCACGCGGCGGCCGACGCGAGCGACCCGGCGCTCGTCGGACCGTGCGGGCCGCGGTACCAGCGCTCGGCGGCCTCGTCGCGACCCTCCGGCGACAGCACCCGCACGCGGGCCAGGGCGAGCTCGTCGATCGCGACGTCGTCGAGCTCGGGGTCCCCGGTCGGGGTCCAGCCGGGCTCGAGCCGCGGGTCGTCGGCCTTGAACGGCAGGACGTCGCCGGGGCCGATGTCGCCGGGGCGGATGCGCTCGGACCACGGCAGCCAGGCCTGGCCGAGCACCGCGTCGGGGCCGGGCAGCAGCTCGGCCTCGCAGACGGTGGCGGTGCGGCCGCGCGGCACGCGGGCGACCGTGACGGTCCACTCCCAGCCGCGGTAGCCGCGGGCGGCGGAGGCGAACCGGTGGGACACCAGCCGCTCGCCCTCGACGACGAGGCCGAGGTACTCGCCGACGTCGGAGGGGTCCTCGGCCAGGCCGACGGCGACCTCGCGGGCCAGGTCGACGGCCGATCCGAGGACCGCGTCCTTGGTTGCTGCAGGCATGCTCAGGCCTCGATGTCGTCCGCGACGGCTCGCAGCAGGGCGGCGTACTGAACCCCACGAGCCTTCTCGGGGTAGCGGCCACGACGCAGGTCGTTGCCGACGCGGTCGAGGACCTTGATGAGGTCCTCGATGATGACGGCCATGTCGTCGGCGGGCTTGCGCGACGCCTTCGCGACAGACGGCACGGGGTCCAGCAGCTTGACCGACAGGGCCTGCGGACCACGGCGGCCGTCGGCGACGCCGTAGTCGACCTTGGCGCCGGGCTTGGGTGCGTTGACGCCCTCGGGCAGCGCCGACGCGTGCAGGAAGACCTCGCCGCCGTCGTCGCCGGCGATGAACCCGAAGCCGCGCTCGGTGTCGAACCACTTGACCTTGCCGGTAGGCACGGTGAACCCCGTTCATGAGAAGAAGACGTACTGGCCTCAAGGTTACCGGCCGCGGCCCGCGAAAATCCCCGCCGGGCCGCACCTGACCGGGAAGGGCGTGGGTCGGACGGGCGTTGTGCAGGTGATGACCCCCGACACCACCGCCCGCGCGAGGCTCGAGGAGCTCCGCGCCGTGACCCTCGAGCGCCTGTCCGCGCTGGAGGGCGAGCACCGCGCGGTCGTCGATGCGTCCCGCGACAGCAACGCCGACGACGAGCACGACCCCGAGGGCTCGACGATCGCCTTCGAGCGGGCACAGGTGGATGCGCTGGTCCGGGACGCGCTCGCGCGCCTGGAGTCGGTGGACGACGCGCTGCGACGGATCGACGACGGCACCTACGGGACCTGCACCCGGTGCGGTGAGCCGATCGCGGCGGGGCGGCTCGAGGCGCGCCCGACGGCGACGACCTGTGTGGGCTGCGCGGGGCGCTGACCTGGCCTACGGCGCGATCGTGAACTCCGGCTCCGGCACGTTCAGGAGGTTCTCGATCATGATCCGGTCCTCCTCGGACACCCCGGAGAGGTCGAGCGGGACGCTGGACGGGAGACACCCCTCCGGCAGCGGCGGCTCGGCGTCGGGGTCCCAGGCGGCTGGCGCGACCGCGCAGTAGCCCTGGGCGACGAGCACCTCGGTGAGCGGGTCCAGCTCCCCTGGACCGCCGACGGACCGGGGCTCGCCACCGGTGAGCTGGGTGGAGGCGCAGAGCACCAGGCCGTTCGGCGGAGCGCTCGAGGGGATGTCGGGGCAGTCGACGTCCATCACGGCCTCCACCTCGTCCAGCGACGCGAGCTCCCGGTCCTGCCACCCGTCCGCACCCAGCCGGATCCGCATCGCGTCACCGTCGGTTCCAGCGGCGGCTGCTCCTGTC
The DNA here is from genome assembly GCF_030814415.1 of Cellulomonas humilata. Lineage (GTDB taxonomy): Bacteria > Actinomycetota > Actinomycetes > Actinomycetales > Cellulomonadaceae > Cellulomonas > Cellulomonas humilata_A. The sequence goes on from NZ_JAUSVB010000001.1 coordinate 477,960, forward strand.
CACAGGAGCGCCCCGCAGGCGACGACGGTCGTCACCGCGAGGGACGCGGCGGCACGCGGTCGCTGCTCGTGACCCTCACCCACCGTGCGCTCCCCGCTGCTGGACGGACGTCAGCGGAATGTAGCGAGACGGTCCGGCACTCCGGGGCACTCTCGACGACGGGTCATCCGTCCGCGCGTCAGTTCACCCGCCCTCGGCGAGCCGGTCGAGCGCCAGCGCCGCGAGCACGGCCGGGCCCACGGCGAGCGACTCCTCGGCGAACCGGGCCTGCGCGGAGTGGTTGTAGGCGGCGGTCGCGGGGTCCTCGCCGGGAGGGGTCGCGCCGAGCCCGAAGTACGCGCCGGGCACCTCCTGGAGCAGGTAGGAGAAGTCCTCGGCGCCGGACAGCGGCTGCGGGGCGGTCAGGTACGCCTGCTCGCCGAGCATGCCGCGGACGAGGCCGGCCAGGCGGTCCACCTCGGCGGGCGTGTTCGAGGTGACCGGGTACCCGCGCCGGTAGTCGACGGTCGCCGTCAGTCCGTGGGCTGCGGCGATGCCGTCGACCACCCGGGTCAGGCGCTCGGGGACCACGGCGTGCGTCGCCTCGGAGAACGACCGGACGGTCGCCTCCAGCACGGCGGTCGCGGGGATGACGTTGTTCGTCGTGCCGGCCGCGATCCTGCCGACGGTGACGACGACGGGGTCGAACACGTCGAACTGCCGCGTGACCATCGCCTGCAGCGCGAGGACGATCTCCGCGGCGACGGGCACCGGGTCCGCCGCGAGGTGCGGCATCGACCCGTGACCGCCGCGGCCGTGGACCGTGACGACGACCGAGTCGGCGGCGGCCAGCATGGTGCCGGCCTTGGACGCGACCAGCCCGGTGGGCAGCACGGACGACATCACGTGCAGGCCGTACACGGCGACGACGCGGGAGCCGGCCGCGTCGAGGACACCTTCCTCGATCATGAGGCGCGCCCCGTGGTCGCCCTCCTCGCCGGGCTGGAACATCAGGACGACGTCGCCGGCGAGCTCGTCGCGACGGTCGGCCAGCAACCGTGCGGCGCCGACGAGGCCCGCGACGTGCAGGTCGTGCCCGCAGGCGTGCATGACCCCGTCGCGCTCGGAGGTGAACGGCTCGCCGGTGTCCTCGGTGACGGGGAGGGCGTCCATGTCCCCGCGCAGCAGGACGGCGGGACCGGGCCGACCGCCGCGCAGCACGGCGACCACGGAGCTGAGCCCGGTGCCCCTGCGGACCTCGAGGCCGAGCAGCGCGATCGCGTCCAGCACGAGCTGCTGGGTGGTGGGCAGGTGGAGACCGATCTCCGGGCTGCGGTGCAGGGCACGGCGCAGCTCGACGAGCGACGGCAGCTGCGCGGTGGCGTCGGAGCGCAGGGCGGCGAGGGTCTCGGGCGAGAGGGTCACGGGCGGGCCTCCGGGCGGGTGCGGGTTCGCGACGAGCCTGCCAGACGGTCGCCACCTGTTACTGGTGGGTAGCCATACCCCCGTCGGCGCCCTGCGCCGCGTAAGGTTGTGCGGATGCCCACGTTCACCGGTTACCTGCGCGAACGGAGCGACGACGAGCTCGTCGCGCTCCTGCGCAGCCGTCCGGACCTGGCGTCACCGTCGCCCGCGACCCTGTCGTCCCTCGCGGTCCGCGCGACCAGCCGGTCCAGCCTCGAGCGCGCGCTCGCCGGCGTGGACGCGAGCGTGCTGCAGGTGCTCGAGGCCGTCGTAGCGCTCGCCGACCCCGGCCCGGTCACGGCGGCGGACCTCGCCGCGGCGGTCGGCGCGACCGACGAGGCCGGGGTCGCGCTGGTCGAGCGGGCGCTGCGGCTCGCGGTCGTCGGCACCCTCGTCTACCCGGAGTCCGACGCCTCCGACGCACCGCTCCAGGCGTCGCCCGGCCTCGCGGAGATCCTCGGTCCCTACCCGGCGGGCCTCGCGTCGGCCGACGCGGGCATCCGCCGCGGCACCCCCGCAGAGCCGGTCGACCTCGACGACCTGCCGACGCTCCTGCGCACCGCACCCGCCGGCGCGCGCCCGGTGCTGGACGCCCTGCTGTGGGGTCCGCCGATCGGCCTGGCGCCGTCCAACAGCACCGCGGCCGCCGCGGCCGTCGACTGGCTGCTCCGTCGCCACCTGCTCCTCCCCGGCGACTCGCGCCATGTCGTCCTGCCCCGCGCGGTCGCCCTGGCGCTGCGCGGCGGACGCACCCACACCTCCCCCGCGTTCCCGCCGCTGCTGCCGGACGACGTCCCCCACCGGAGCCACACGCTCGTCGCCGCCGAGTCGGCCGCTGCGGGCGAGCGCATCGTGCTCCTCGTCGCCCGGCTGATCCGCCTCTGGGAGCAGGCGCCGCCCGGCGTGCTGCGCGGCGGCGGCCTGGGCGTGCGCGAGCTGCGGCGCGTGGCGTCCACCCTGGAGACGGACGAGGCCGAGGCGGCCTTCGTCATCGAGCTGGCGGGCGCCGCCGCGTTCGTGGCCGACGACGGCGAGGACAACCCGTCGTTCGCCCCGACGGTCGCGGTCGACGAGTGGGCCGTGCGCGACGTGCCCGACCGGTGGGCCGCCCTGGCCCGCACGTGGCGTTCGACGATGCGCACCCCGTGGCTCGTCGGGGGTCGCGACGACCGCGGCGGGGTGCGGGCCGCGCTGGACCCCGAGCTGCAGCGCACCTGGGCACCGCGGCTGCGTCGGGCCGTGCTCGACGTCCTCGCGGACACCCCACCGGGAACCGCGCTGGATGCCGCGCACGTCGTCGCCGTGCTGCGCTGGCGCACCCCGCGGTCCGTGCCGCCGCCCGCCGCCGTCCACGCGATGCTCGTCGAGGCGGGTCGCCTCGGCATCCTCGGTGCGGGCGCGCTGTCCGACGCCGGCCGCGCCCTGCTCCTGGAGACGGCTCCTCTGGTCGGCGCCGCCGACCCCGCGGACGCGCTCGCCGCAGCGCTGCCGCCCGCCGTGGACGAGATCCTCCTGCAGGGCGACCTGACGGGTGTCGTCCCGGGACGGCCCAGCCCGGAGCTCGAGGACCTCCTGGACCGCACGGCCCACGTCGAGTCCCGCGGTGGCGCGCTCACCGTCCGGTTCACCCCGGAGTCCGTCCGCCGCGCCCTGGACGCCGGGTCGACCGCAGACGGCCTGCTCGCCGAGCTGGCCACCCACTCGCGCGCGGGCGTGCCGCAGCCGCTCGAGTACCTGGTCCGCGATGCCGCCCGGCGCCACGGCCGGCTGCGCGTCGGGTCGGCCTCGGGCTACGTGCGGGCCGACGACCCCTCCCTGCTGGCCGGTCTGGCCGAGGACCCCCGGCTCGCGTCGCTCGGCCTGATCCGCCTGGCGCCGACCGTCCTGGCGGCCCAGGCGCCGGCCCGTGAGCTGGTCGAGGCCCTGCGCGCCCACGGTCTGGCGCCCGTCGCCGAGGGGCCGGACGGGCAGGTCGTGCACGTGGTGTCGTCGATCCGTCGCGTGGGCCGTCGCGCCACCGCGGGTGCCCGCCGCCGGGCGTCGGACGCGGCCCCCACGAGCGCCCGCGAGGCCCTCACCGACGAGCGCCTGCTCGCCCTGGTGCCGCAGCTGCGGCGGGCGGAGGCGGAGCGCAAGGCCGACGAGGCCGAGCGGGTTCCGGGCACGATCCTGCCGACGCCCGCCCGGCGGCCGGCGACCACGCCGAGCGCGCCACCGCCGGGTGCGGGAACAGCCGACCCCGTCGACGCGTTGGTGCTCCTGCGCGAGGCGGCGGCCGAGAAGGCCGAGGTGTGGGTCGAGCTGGTCGGCTCCCACGGCGTCCCGCAGCGGCGGCTCCTGCGACCCCTGCGGGTCGAGGGCGGCCGGCTGCGGGCCATCGACACCGCTCGTGAGTCCGAGCTGACGGTTGCGGTGCACCGCATCGCGACCGTCACCCGCGCGACAGCACCGTCAGACGAGCATCAGGAGACTTCGTGACCAACGGCCCCCTCATCGTGCAGAGCGACAAGACGCTCCTGCTCGAGGTCGACCACGACCAGGCGGAGGCCTGCCGTCGCGCGATCGCCCCGTTCGCGGAGCTGGAGCGCGCACCCGAGCACGTGCACACCTACCGCCTGACGCCGCTGGGCCTGTGGAACGCGCGCGCCGCGGGCCACGACGCCGAGCAGGTGGTCGACGTCCTCCTCGAGTACTCGCGCTACCCCGTGCCGCACGCCCTGCTCGTCGACGTCGCCGACACCATGTCCCGGTACGGCCGCCTGCAGCTGATCCAGGACCCGGTGCACGGCCTGATCCTGCACGCCCTGGACCCGGCGGTCCTGGTCGAGGTGGTCCGGTCCAAGCGCACCGCCGGCCTGCTCGGCGCCCGCATCGACGCGACCGACGTCATCGTCCACCCCTCCGAGCGCGGTCACCTCAAGCAGGTGCTGCTCAAGCTCGGCTGGCCGGCCGAGGACCTGGCCGGGTACGTCAACGGCGAGGCGCACCAGATCGACCTCCTCGAGGACGGCTGGGCGCTGCGCCCGTACCAGCAGCAGGCCGTCGACGGCTTCTTCCACGGCGGCTCCGGCGTCGTGGTCCTGCCCTGTGGCGCCGGCAAGACGCTGGTCGGTGCGGGGGCGATGGCCCGCTCGTCGACGACGACCCTGATCCTGGTGACCAACACGGTCAGCGCCCGGCAGTGGCGCGACGAGCTGGTCAAGCGCACCTCGCTCACCGAGGACGAGATCGGCGAGTACTCCGGTGCCCGCAAGGAGATCCGCCCGGTCACCATCGCGACGTACCAGGTGCTCACGACGAAGCGGAAGGGCGTCTACACGCACCTCGAGCTGCTCGACGCCCGCGACTGGGGCCTCGTGGTCTACGACGAGGTCCACCTCCTCCCGGCGCCGATCTTCCGGATGACCGCGGACCTGCAGGCGCGCCGGCGCCTCGGCCTGACCGCCACCCTGGTGCGCGAGGACGGTCGCGAGGACGAGGTGTTCAGCCTCATCGGGCCCAAGCGGTTCGACGCCCCCTGGAAGGACATCGAGGCCCAGGGCTACATCGCGCCCGCCGACTGCGTCGAGGTCCGCCTCACGCTTCCCGACGCCGACCGCATGGCCTACGCGACCGCCGAGCCGGAGGAGCGGTACCGGCTCGCCGCGACCGCCCGCGGCAAGAACCGGGTGGTCGAGCAGCTCGTCGCCAAGCACGAGGGCGACCCGACCCTGGTGATCGGCCAGTACCTCGACCAGCTCCACACGCTCGCGGAGCACCTGGACGCGGATCTCATCACCGGCGAGACCACCGTGCACGAGCGCCAGCGGCTGTTCGACGCGTTCCGGGCCGGCGAGATCACCAAGCTCGTCGTGAGCAAGGTCGCCAACTTCTCCATCGACCTGCCCGAGGCGTCCGTCGCCATCCAGGTGTCCGGCTCGTTCGGGTCCCGCCAGGAGGAGGCGCAGCGGCTCGGCCGGATCATGCGCCCCAAGGGCGACGGGCGGACCGCGCACTTCTACACGGTCGTCGCCCGCGACACCGTCGACCAGGACTTCGCCGCCCACCGGCAGCGCTTCCTGGCCGAGCAGGGGTACGCGTACTCGATCGTGGACGCGGAGGACCTCGGCTTGGACCCGGCGACGGACCTTCCCTCCTGACATGGCGAGAGCGCCCGACCCCCAGGGGTCGGGCGCTCTGCTGTGTGCTCAGACGGAGACGGCCTCGGGCTCGTCGGCGCTCGCGCGCACGTGCGCGGCGAACGACTCGGCCAGCGTGCGGCCCACGGTCTCGACCTCGTCCTGACGCGCGGCGTAGGCGGCCAGCACGGCGTCGGTGTCGACGTCGTCGTGGCTGTCGGCCCAGCCGCGCAGGGTCTCCGCGCCGGCCTCGGGGTGGAACTGCACGCCCCACGCCGACCCGATGCGGAACGCCTGGTACGGGTACATGGCCGACGACGCCAGCCAGACCGCGCCGCGGGGCAGGTCGACGACGGCGTCCGCGTGCATGCTCGGCTGCGGGGTGCTGTGACGGCTGTCCGCGAGCGCCGCGACGGCTCCGACGACCGCGTCACCGGCGGCCTCGGGGCGCCAGCGCACGTCGACGATCCCGGACTCGCGCCCGGGAGGGGCCGCTACCTGCACGCGGCCGCCACGCGCTGCGGCGAGCAGCTGGGCGCCGAGGCAGATGCCGAGAGTGGGGACGCCCTGGGTGCTCGCGTCGGCGAGCAGCGCGCGCAGCTCCGGCAGCCACGGGGCGCTTGCGTCGTCGTACGTCGACGTGTGCCCGCCGAGGACGACGAGGCCGTCGCCGACCTCGCCCGCGACGGGAACGCTCTCACCGGCGAACGCCGCGACGATGCGCAGCTCGACGTCGCCGAGCCACTCGCCGAAGCGGTCGAGGGGGACGTCGGGAGAGCTCTGGATGACGGTGACGACCGGGCGACGGTCGCCGTGCAGGGGGGTGGTCACGCGGAGACGGTACCCCCGTCGGGAGGCCCGTCGACAGGGAACGGACGACCTATCTGTCCCCTTGCAGGTCAACTGTCCATATTTGCCGGGCGGATGAATCTGTCACGCGTGCGCGTCATCACAGCCGCGGGCACGTGCCCCTTCGGCATTCACCCAGCGAACTCCCAGGGATCCGGTCCAGACTCGACCTATGTCGACACCCCACGCGTCGGGCACGCCGGAAGCACGCCTGCTCGTCGTCGACGACGAGCCGAACATCCGTGAGCTGCTGGCGACCTCCCTGCGCTTCGCCGGGTTCGAGGTCTACGCCGCCGCCGACGGAGGCTCCGCACTGCGCCTCGCGCGCGAGGTCGAGCCGGACCTCGTGGTGCTCGACGTGATGCTCCCCGACATGGACGGGTTCACCGTCACCCGGCGGCTGCGGGAGAAGGGCCAGCACGTCCCCGTGCTCTTCCTCACCGCGCGAGACGACACGGCCGACAAGGTCCAGGGCCTGACCGTCGGCGGCGACGACTACGTCACCAAGCCGTTCAGCCTGGAGGAGGTCGTCGCCCGGATCCGCGCGGTCCTGCGGCGGACACGCCCGGGTCTCGACGACGACAGCAGCGTGCTGCGGTACGCCGACCTGGAGCTCGACGAGGACTCCCACGAGGTGGTCCGCGCCGGGCACCCCGTCGACTTGTCCCCCACCGAGTTCAAGCTCCTGCGCTACCTGATGCTCAACCCCGGCCGCGTGCTGTCGAAGTCGCAGATCCTCGACCACGTCTGGCAGTACGACTGGGGCGGCGACGCGAACATCGTCGAGTCCTACATCTCTTATCTGCGGCGCAAGGTCGACCACCTCGACGACGCCGACGGCCGACGCCTGCCTCCGCTGATCCACACCAAGCGCGGGGTGGGCTACCTGCTGCGCGAGTCGTCGTGACGGCTGCGCCGACGGACGAGGTGGCCGTCGAGCCGGCAGCACCACCAGCGCCCGACCCTCCGCGCCGGCTGGCGGGGCTGCGGGACTGGTGGGCCGGGACGACGCTCGTCGCCCGGCTGGTCAGCATCGTGACGGTCCTGCTCGCCGTCGGCCTGGTCCTGGCGGGTGCCACCAGCGCCGCGCTGCTCGAGGGCACGCTCGTCGGGCAGGTCGACAACAAGCTGCGGACCGAGAGCGAGGAGCTGGCCCAGAACACGGTGCAGTCGCTCAGCCGCGGCTTCGGCAGCAGCATGACGCCCAGCGACTACTACGTCCGCGTCGAGGTCGGCACGGTCGACGACGAGTCCATCTCGCCGACCGCCGCCTCGCGGTACGGCACCCCGACGGTCCCCGACCTGACCACCGCGCAGCTCGAGGCCAGCGAGGGTGAGCCGTTCACGGTCGACTCCACGCGGCCCGGCTCCTCCTGGCGAGCCGTCGCGTACCCGATCTACACCGCCGACGGCACGCCGGCCGGCTCGATCGTCGTCGCCCTCCCCCTGGGCGACATCGAGCGCACTGTCCGGCACATGAGCCTGGTCCTGCTCCTCAGCGGCCTCGGCATCGTGCTCCTCGGCGCCGCAGCGGGCGCGTGGGCGGTCCGCCGGTCCCTGAAGCCGCTGCGCGAGATCGAGACGACCGCCGCCGCGATCGCCGCCGGCGACCTCTCCCAGCGCGTGCCCGCCGCGTCCGAGCACACCGAGGTCGGCCGCCTGTCCGCGGCCCTCAACGGGATGCTCGCGCAGATCGAGCAGGCGTTCGGCGCGCAGACCGCGTCCGAGGCCCGCATGCGCCGGTTCGTCGCCGACGCCTCGCACGAGCTCCGCACCCCCCTGGCCACCATCCGCGGCTACGGCGAGCTGTACCGGATGGGCGCGCTGACCACGACCGACCAGGTCGACGACACCATGCGCCGCATCGAGCAGTCCGCCACCCGCATGGGCGCGCTCGTCGAGGACCTGCTCGCGCTCGCCCGGCTCGACGAGGGCCGCCCGATGCGCACCGGCCCCGTCGACCTCACGGTGCTCGCCGCCGACGCCGTCAGCGACCTGCACGCCCTCGACCCCGCACGGCCCACCCGGCTGGTCCCGCTCGAGGACGGTGCGCAGAGCGGTCCGTGCGTCGTCGTCGGCGAGGAGTCGCGACTGCGTCAGGTGCTCGCGAACCTCGTCGGCAACGCCGTTCAGCACACACCTTCCGGCACGCCGGTCGAGATCGCCGTCGGCCTCCTGCCGTCCGGCGAGGGCGCGATCGAGGTGCGCGACCACGGGCCCGGCATCGACCCGGAGCACGCCGCCCGCGTGTTCGAGCGGTTCTACCGGGTGGACGCCAGCCGCGGCCGCGACTCCGGCGGGGCGGGCCTGGGCATGGCCATCGTCGCTGCGATCGTCTCCGCGCACCACGGTTCGGTGCGCCTGGCGCAGACGCCCGGAGGCGGTACGACCGTCCGTGTCACGCTCCCCGGTACGGACCACGAGGCTCAGGTCTGAGGGCTACCATGGCGGGTTCCTACCGTCGGAGTAAGGCTGATCCATGGGCGTCCATGACGCACCGCAGTGGTTGTTGTCCGCATTCGTGCGCAGCGCCGTCGGGGCCGGTGCCACCGCCCCGACCGAGCAGATCCGCGACGCCGGCCAGGCCCTCGTGGACCGTTGGGGCTCGCCCGGGCGGTCGTTCCACAACCTGAAGCACCTGGTCGACGTGCTCATCCGCGTCGACGAGCTGGTGGAGGAGACCCACCAGCCCGACGTCGTGCGGCTCGCCGCCTGGTACCACGGCGCGATCTTCGACGCCGCCGACCGCAAGGCGTACGCCAACCGCGGCGGCGAGGACGAGATCGCCAGCGCGCGTCTCGCCTTCGACGAGCTGATCGCCCTCGGCGTCCCCGAGGCCCGCGCCCAGCGCGTGCACGACCTCGTCGTGGCCCTCGTCCGGCACGCTCCGAACCCCGCGGACTTCGACTGCGCGGTCCTGTGCGACGCCGACCTGGCGATGCTCGCCACCGAGCCCCAGAAGTACAAGGCGTACGTGCAGGACATCCGTGCCGAGTACTCGCACCTGCCGCTCGAGGACTACGTGCGGGCCCGTGTCCGCATCATCCACAAGCTCCTCGCGCGGCCCTCGCTGTTCGTCAGCCCCCTCGGGTCCGCCTGGGAGGAGCCTGCTCGGCAGAACCTGTCGGGCGAGCTGCAGCGGCTGGAGAAGGAGCTGCGCGGGATCGACGCCGCCGCCGCCGAGGCCGCCGCGTCCAACACCGGCCGCGGGGCCGACGCCGAGGGCTCGAACGCCGCTCGCACCTGAGAAGTCCGGCCGTCGGCGACCGGCGTCAGGCCGAGTCGAGCAGGTGACGCGACGGCACGTAGTCGACCTTCCAGTCGGTGTAGACGCCGAGCCGACCGTCCGCGTGGCAGCGCAGGGCGACGCTGATCCACCGGACCTCGCCGTCGTCAAGGAGCGAGTAGCCGACCGCGACGTCGAACAGGTCCCCGCCGCACGGACAGGTCGCTTCACCGAACTCGCAGTCGTCCACGTAGTCGGCGGTATCGAGCATCTCGACCTCGTCCTCGCACCCGGGGCAGGCGCGGACGGCTGCGCCCTCGTCGTCATCGACGAGCACGTAGAACCCCAGCGCCTCGCCGCACGACCCGCAGACCGGGTGGACGGTGACCGTGACCGCGTAGCCGCCCGCCTCGTAGTCGACGAGATAGCTGTCCAGGTCAGCGGCCTCCGTGCCTCGCCAGACCGCGCCCCTCCGAGTGATCGTCACTCGCAGAACGTACCGGTGCGGCCCCGAGCCGCCCACAGCCCGCCGTCGTGTCCCGAACACCACCGTTGCCGCCGTCCGCACGTCCCACCTACCGGCGCTCCCCTAGCGTCGTCGGACATGAGCCGGGACCGCCCGGCCCTCACCGACGGAGGTCTCATGAGCAGGTACGAGGTCGACAGCGCGCAGGTCGCGACCGCGGCAGCGAGCGTCCAGGCGCGCGCGGGAACGATCCGCAGTGAGGTCGCCGCGATGCACCGACAGCTGGCGGAGCTGCAGGGGTCGTGGCGCGGGGCGGCTGCCACGGCGTTCACCGGGGTGCTGGCCGACTGGACAGCCACCGAGACGCGCCTCGACGCGTCGCTGGAGCAGATCGTCGCGGCCATGCAGTCGGCGGCCCGCACGTACGCCGAGGCCGAGACGCAGGCGTCCCGCCTGTTCACCGTGTAGCCGGCGCCCGGACGTGCCTACGCTCGGGCGGTGACCGTGCTCGTGGATCCCCCGATGTGGCCGAACCACGGCATGCTCTGGGGGCACCTGGTCAGCGACTCGTCGCTGGAGGAGCTGCACGCGTTCGCCGCCCGGGCCGGCATCCCGGAGCGCGGGTTCGACCGGGACCACTACGACGTGCCGGACCAGCGGATCGAGGAGCTGGTCGCGCTCGGGGCGGAGCTGGTGAGCGCCAAGGAGCTGATCCGTCGGCTGCGGGCGTCGGGGCTGCGGGTGCCGGCGCGGGACCGTGTGCGGCGCCACTAGTCGAGCTGCTCTCGGGTCGGTCGACAGCCACCTGAGTGCCGGGTCCGACAGGGTGCCCCGACTTGCCCTCAGAGCCCCCGCCGCAACGCCTCCACCCAGCCGCCGGCCGAGGTGATGTCGGCGCCCGCGGCCCCGGACTCGGCCGTGCAGCCGAAGCCGACCACCCAGGTGCCGTCCGCGAGCTCCACCTGTCCCAGTGACATCGGGGCAGGCAGGTCGGCAAGCATCCGGCCCAGTGCGCCGGGCGAGAGCCGCCAGACCTCTCCCGCGATCGGCGCGCCCGCACCCGGGCCGGCTCGCACCAGACCTGGCTTGCGGGGCTGCGTGTCGAGCGCGACCAGGCGGTACGCGTCGGACGTGCGGACCTCGCGGAGGAACCGGGCGCCGAGCTCGTCGAGCTGGCCGTTGAGCGGCTGGCCCCGCAGGTGGGCTCCGACCACGAGGACATCGACGCCGGTCTCGACGAGGAGCGGGGCCGCCGCGTCGCCCGTACCGGCCGGCAGGCCCGCCGCGGGTGGGTCGTCCGTGCTTGGCAGGAGGCGGGCTGCCAGGTCGAGGGCCAGCTGGTCGTCGAACGCGCGGGACAGCACGGTGATCCCGAACGGGCCACCGTCCGCTTCTCCTGCGGGGATCGCGACGGCCGCCATGTCGAGGAGGTTCACGAAGTTCGTGTACGTCCCCAGGCGGCGGTTGATGGCTACAGGGTCGGCTTGCACCGCGGCGATCGTCGGGTGCTCGGTGGTGGTCGGCAGCAGGAGCAGGTCGCAGCTGTCCAGGACCTGGGCGGCCTCGACTTTGGCGGCGGCCAGGTGCGCGCGGTCCGCGACGTACGCGTGCGCGGGGGTGTCCTGGCCGGACAGGATGATCGACCGCACCGTCGGGTCCGCATCCGGAGCGGCGGCGAGGAACGCACCGACGGCCTCGTACCGCTCCGCGACGATCGCGCCGTCGTAGAGCAGGCGCGCGGCGGAGAGCATGCCGCTGATGTCGACGGTCCTCACCTGCGCGCCCGTGGCCCGGACGGCCTCGACCGAGGCGTCGAACGCCGCCCGCCAGCCCGGTGAGAGAGGGCCTAGGTCCTCGTCACGCGGCACCGCGACGACCGGTGCGGACCGCAGCCCGAGGCGCACGTCGACGGGCCAGGGTCGGCGCGCGGGGTCCGTCGGGTCCGTGCCGATCATCGTGCGGGTGGCCGCGACGCCGAGGTCGAGGTCGCGGGTGAACGTCGTGACGACGTCGTAGTTGCGGCAGGCGGGGACCACCCCCGTGGTGGGGACGAGGCCGAGGGTCGTCTTGATGCCGACCAGTGTCCCGAACGCCGCCGGGACGCGCCCGGAGCCGGCGGTGTCGGTGCCGATGCCGATGTCCGCGATGCCGAGCGCCACCGCGACCGCCGAGCCTGAGCTCGACCCGCCGGACACACGGTCCGGGAGCGTGGCGTGCCGGACCGCACCGAACGGGCTGCGGACACCGACGAGACCCGTCGCGAACTGGTCGAGGTTCGTCTTGCCGAGGATCACCGCACCCGCGTCGACCAGCGCCTGGATGGCCGGTGCCGTGACCTGCGCCGGACCGGGCCGGCCTGCGGGGTCCGTCGCGAAGGACGGGCACGCGGCCGTCGTCGGCAGCCCGGCGACGTCGATGTTGTCCTTGACCGCGAGCGTGAGCCCTGCCAGCGGCAGCACCGCTCCGGCTGCGAGCCGGGCGTCGACCGCACGGGCGTCGGCGATCGCGGAGGACTCGGACCGGAGGGTGATCCAGACCTCGGGGCGGTCGACCTCGGCGATCCGGGCGTAGGCGCGGCGGACCCGAGTCTCGGAGACTCCTACCCGGAGGGTGCCGTCCGGGTCGGCGAGGGTCGGAGCGCCCGCCACGCCTTCCACGCTGGTCACGCCCTCCATCGTCGTCCGCGTCACGCGCCGACCGCCAGGATCGCCAGGGGCGCGCCGGGCGCGACGTGCTGCCCGGGCTCGACGAGGACCTTCAGGACGGTCCCGTCGGCGGGCGCCGCCACACCGAGCTCGAGCTTCATGGCCTCGAGCGCGATCAGCAGGTCACCCTCCCGGACCTGCTCGCCGGCCTGGGCCTCGATCCGCCAGACGCTCCCGACCATCGGCGCCTCGACCAGGATGCAGCCGTCGAGCAGCTCGATCTCGCCGGGGCCGGCGCCGAGGTCACCGGCGTGCGCTGGCTCCGCCTCGTCGGAGGAGTCGAGCTCGCCAGCGAGCGCCCACGCGGCGCGCTCGTCGGCGAAGGCGGCGGCCTGCCGGAACTGGAACTCGGCGATGTCGTCGGCGTGCTCGGCCAGCATCTCGAGGTGCTCGCGGTAGGAGAACGTGCCGTGCTCGACCTCGACGTCCAGGCGTCCGGACGCAAACGCGTCGCGCTGGGCGAGCAGCTCGTCGGCCGCGACGGGGTGCCAGACGACGCGGTCGAAGAACCGGAGCAGCCAGGGCTTGCCGGGTTCGAACACCCCGCGCTGCCGGTGCCCTGACCAGATGGGCACGGTGCGGCCGACCAGCTGGTAGCCGCCTGGGGAGTCCATGCCGTAGACGCAGAGGTACTGGCCGCCGAGGCCGACGGTGTCGGCCGCGGTCCAGGTGCGCGCCGGGTTGTACTTGGTGGTCATGAGGCGGTGCCGGGGGTCGAGCGGGACGGCCAGCGGGGCGCCGAGGTAGACGTCGCCGAGACCGAGCACCAGGTACTCGGCGGCCATCATCGTGTCGAACACGTCCTCGGTCGACGGCAGGCCGTTGATGCGCCGGACGAACTCGATGTTCGACGGCAGCCAGGGCGCCTCCGGACGGACTCCGGCCTGGTACCGCGCGACCGCCTCGGCGATCACCGGGTCGTCGAACGACAGCGGCAGGTGGATGCGACGGCTCGGCACCACCAGGTCCTCGGTGGCGGGCAGCGAGGCCTCGAGCCCGACGAGGACGTCGACCAGCGCGCGCACCGAGATCACCGACGGGTCGACGTGCACGTGCAGGCTGCGCACGCCGGGCGTGATGTCGATGACGCCACTGGTTCCCTTCAGCGCCTCGCCCAGGGCGTGCACGCGCATGCGCAGGCCGAGGTCCAGCACCATCGGGCCGTACTCGACGAGCACGTTGTCGTCGCCGCCACGCAGGTAGACGACGTCGGGCGTGCCGGCCACCCGGGCGAGCACGCCGTCGTCACCGTCGGGTCCGGTGAGGACGTCCGGGCCGAGGTGCGCGGACGCGCGCAGGGCGTCGTCGGTGCGCAGGGCGTCCGCGGTCGCGTCGGGCACCGGCACCAGCCGGACCGTGTCGCCCGGCCGGATCTGGCCCATCTTCCAGCGATGACCGACGACGACCGTCAGCGGGCAGGCGAACCCGCCGAGGCTCGGACCGTCGGGGCCCAGCAGGATCGGGGTGTCGCCCGAGACGTTCAGCGCGCCGACCGAGTACGGGTTGTCGTGCAGGTTCGACGGGTGCAGCCCGGCCTCGCCGCCGTCGGGCCGCGCCCACTGCGGCTTCGGCCCGGTGAGCCGGATGCCCGTGCGGTTGGCGTGCGTCTGCACCTGCCACGTCGAGGCGTAGAACATCTCCATGTCCGCGGGCGTGAAGTACGACGGCGCGGGCTGCGGCCCTTCCTGGACCGCGACCTCCCACTCGTGCACCAGCTGCGGCCGGACGTCCTCAGGGACCGCGACGGGCGGCGGACCGAGCGGGACCCCGGGCACCAGAGTGTCGCCGACGACGAGCGCGCGGCCGGTGTACCCGCCGAAGCCGCCCATCGAGAAGGTCGACGCCGAGCCGAGGTACAGCGGCACGTCCAGGCCGCCGCGCAGCAGGATGTACGTGCGTAGACCCGCATCGTGCGGTGCGCCGACGTCGAGCACCCCGCCGGCAAGGACCGTCACGGGCTCCCACTGCGGCACGGGCGACCCGTCGACGGTCACGGGCGCGGGCGCACCCGTCACGCAGATCACCGTCTCGTGGCTGAACCGCAGGCGCGGTCCGGTCAGCGTGCACTCCAGGCCGGGCACCCCCTCGGCGTTGCCCAGCGCGCGGTTGCCGAGCCGGAACGAGAGGTCGTCCATCGGCCCCGACGGGGAGATGCCGACGTCCCAGAACCCGAGCCGTCCAGGCCAGTCCTGCACGGTGGTCATCACGCCCGGGCGGACGACGTCGATGTAGGGCTCGTCGTCGGTGACACCCGCCAGCGTCCCGGTGGTGTGCGTCGCGGCGAGCACGTCGGGCAGCCCGACCGCCTCGCGCAGCAGCGGGAGGTTCGTCTGCACCCCGGTGAACCGGGTGGCCGCGAGCGCGCGACGCGACGCCGCGAACGCCTCGGTGCGACCCGGCGCGTGCACGATGACCTTGGCGAGCATCGGGTCGTAGTGGCTGGTCACCTGCTGCCCGGTCTCGGCCCAGGCGTCGACCCGGACGGACGGGTCCTCGGGGTAGACGACCTCGGTGAGCAGGCCCGCGCTCGGCTGGTAGTCCTTGCGGGGGTCCTCGGCGTACACGCGGACCTCGACGGCGTGCCCCTCGATGGCGGGCCCCTCGTCGGGCACCTCGTCGAGGAACGACGAGTCGCCCTGCGCCAGCTGCAGCATCCACGCGACCAGGTCGACGCGGGTCACCGCCTCGGTCACCGGGTGCTCGACCTGCAGGCGGGTGTTGACCTCGAGGAACGACGCCTCGCCGCGGTCGACGTCGTACACGTACTCGACGGTGCCCGCGGACCGGTAGGACACCGAGGCGGTGAGCGCCCGGGCGGACTCGTGGAGCATCGCGCGGACCTCGTCGGGAAGCGCGGGCGCCGGCGCCTCCTCGACCACCTTCTGGTTGCGCCGCTGCAGCGAGCAGTCGCGGTCCCCCAGACTCACCACGCGACCGGCGCCGTCGCCGAACACCTGCACCTCGAGGTGCCGCGCGCGCGACACGAACCTCTCCAGGAACACCCCGGCGCTGCCGAAGCTCGCCGCCGCGAGGCGCTGCACGCGGTCGAACGCGGCCACCAGCTCGTCGGCGTCGGCACACGCCTGCATCCCGATCCCGCCGCCGCCTCCGACGGCCTTGACCATGACGGGGTAGCCGACGACGGACGCTGCCGCGAGCGCCTCGTCGACCGACCCCAGCAGCCCGCTGCCGGCGACCAGCGGCACGCCCGCCGCCTGGGCCGCCTCGCGGGCCTGGTGCTTGTCGCCGAACACCGACAGGTGCGCGGCCGTCGGGCCGACGAACGCGATGCCGGCCGCCTCGACCTCGCGGGCGAACTGGGCGTTCTCCGACAGGAACCCGTACCCGGGGTGGATCGCGCCGGCGCCGGTCTCCGACGCCGCGTGCAGCACGAGCTCGGGCCGCAGGTAGCTCTCGCTCGCGGCCGCGGGGCCGAGGCGCACCGCGACGTCCGCGAGCCGCACGTGCGGGGCTGCGGCGTCCGCGTCGGAGTACACGGCCACCGTCTTGAGGCCGAGGTCGCGCGCGGTGCGCAGGATGCGGACGGCGATCTCGCCGCGGTTGGCCACGAGCAGGGTGTCGAACACGGCGTCCCCCGGATGCGGTCGTGCGTGGGCCGGGCTCGTCCCGTGAGGCGCCCGGCGCGGGATGTATACACCCCGGTATCCGGCACGCTACGGAGGCCGTGTTTCCCGCCCCGCGCCCTCGCGTAAACGGTGCGTTACGCCTACCTGCGCAACGTCCGCACTCGCGCGCACGGGAACCCCCACGAGCGCGGACGTCCCTGCTCGACCCACGCAGCGTCCGCAGATTCGAGCGTCCTGGCGACCGAATCTGCGGACGTCTTGGGCTCAGCTCGCCCAACGTCCGCGCATCCGAGCGTCCCGACGACCGAATGTGCGGACGTTGCGGGTGGGCGCGGTGCGCGTGAGGCGGGTCAGCCCGCGAGGGCCATGCGGGTCATCGACTGGGTCGCGCGCTCCATGACGACCTCGAGCGACTCCCCCACGTGCTTGTGCAGCGCGGTCAGGGCCGACGGCAGCTCGCGGGCGAGCACCAGGGTGAGGATCTCGAGGTGCTCGTCGATGGTCGCGGTGATGCGGTCGGTCTCCACGAAGTCGTGCATGCGCACAGCCCGGATCTTCTGGTTCACGGTGACCAGGGCGCCGGTGAGCTGGGTGTTCCCCGACGACCGGGAGAGCACCTGGTGGAACCCCTCGTCGAAGAGCACGAAGCTGGCGTCGGGCTCGGGCGGGGCGTCCCGCAGCTCGGCCCACTTCTCCCGCTCGGCGCTCAGGAGCTCCTCGTCGTGACGGACCTGCGGGTTCTCGATCGCCCGGGCGATGCCGCGCAGCTCGAGGGTGATCCGCAGCTCGTAGAGGTTGCGCAGGTCCTCGAGGCTGGGCACGACGACGGCGTACCCGAAGTCGGTCCGCTCCACGAGCCCGTCGGACAGCAGCCGCGACAGGGCCTCCCGGACGGGGGTGCGGGACACGTCGAAGAGCTTGCCGAGCTTGGGTTCCGTGAGCCGCTCCCGCGGGGAGATGCGTCCGTTGAGGATCTCGTCGCGCAGCTGCTGATAGACCACGTCACGCAGCGATCGCGGATCCTCGGACAGCCCGGTCGTCCCACCCGTGCTCATGGTCACGAAGCGTAGACCTCCCGGCTCACAGGGCCATCGCGGCGCGCACGTCGGCCTCCTGGTCCGCACCGCCGGCGCCCGACCGCGTCACGCGACCGGACTCCAGCACGTAGTACTGCCCGGCCGCGCCGAGCGCGAACCCGACGTGCTGCTCGACCAGCAGCACCGACAGGCCACCGGCGCTGAGGGTGCCGATGGCGTCCTCGATCTCCTGCACGACGGACGGCTGGATGCCCTCGGTGGGCTCGTCGAGGATCAGGACGCGCGGCCCGGTCAGGAGGGCACGTGCGATGGCGAGCTGCTGGCGCTGACCGCCGGACAGGAGGCCGGCGCGTCGGCCCAGCAGCTCGCGCAGCGCGGGGAACAGGTCGAGCGCGTCGGCCATCCGCGACGACCCGGCGGACCCGGCGCCGTCGGCGACGAGCTGGAGGTTCTCCCGGGCGGTCAGCTGGCCGAACGACTGCTGGCCCTGCGGCACGTAGGCGAGCCCGCGGCGGACGCGCTGGTGGGGGCGCAGCTTCGAGACGTCTTCCCCGTACAAGGAGACCCGGCCGCTGCGCACGGGCAGCAGCCCGACGGCCGCCCGCAGGAGCGTCGTCTTGCCGGCGCCGTTGTGGCCCATGATCGCGGTCACGCCGCCGTCGGCGACCTCGATGTCGACCCCGTGCACCACGGACGTGCGCCCGTAGCCGACGTGCACCCCGGTCATCTGCAACATCAGGACGCCTCCTTCGACGAGCCTCGCGCACCCGCGCCGCGGCCCAGGTACACCTCGACCACCTTCGGGTCCGCCTGCACCTGCGCGACGGTCCCCTCGCTGAGCACCGACCCCTGGTGGAGCACGGTCACCGACGAGGCGAAGCTGCGCAGGAATTCCATGTCGTGCTCGACGACGACGACCGTGCGCTGCGCACCGATCCGTTGGAGCAGCAGCCCGGTCTCCTCGCGCTCGGCCTGGCTCATCCCCGCGACGGGCTCGTCGAGCAGCAGCAGCCGGGCGTCCTGCACGAGCAGCATCCCGATCTCGAGCCACTGCTTCTGCCCGTGCGCCAGGACGCCGGCGGGCAGGTCGCGTGCGTGCGTCAGGCCGACCGTCTCCAGCGCCGCCTCGACGGCCTCGGGGATGCCGCTGCGCCGGCGCAGCATGACGCGCGCCTTGCGCCGCGACCCCGCCGCGATGTCGAGGTTCTGCAGCACGGTGAGCTCGTCGAACACGCTGGCCGTCTGGAACGTCCGACCGACCCCCGCGCGGGCGACCTTGTGCGACGGCTTGCCCACCAGCTCGACGCCACCGAACCGGATGGACCCGGTGGCCGGCGCCAGCCCTGTGATGGCGTCGACGATCGTGGTCTTGCCGGCGCCGTTCGGGCCGATGAGGAACCGCAGGTCGCCCTGCGTCACGGTGAGGTCGACGCCCGCCACGGCGACGAACCCGTCGAACACCACGCGCAGGTCCCGGATCTCCAGGTAGTCGTGCTTGAACCGGGCCTCGTCGGCGGCGATCACCTGCTCGAGCGCGTCGGGGTCCAGCGACCCCTCGCCGATCAGGGGTGCGGCGGTCGTAGGAATCTCGCTCATGAGGCTTTCCCCGAGGTCTCGAGGGCGGGCGCCGGCTCCGGGGCCACGGGTTCCGCAGGCTCGGAGCGTCGTCGGCGGAAGAACCGGCCGATCGTCGCGAGCCCGTTGGGCAGGAACGCGACGACGAGGATGAACAGCGCGCCCTGGAAGTAGATCCAGAACGACGGGAACGACTCCGAGAGCGACGTCTCCGCCCACGACACCCCGATCGCGCCGAGCACCGGCCCGAGCAGGGTGGCCCGGCCGCCGATCGCGACGCCGACCAGGAACCCGATGGAGGGCACGACGCCGACGTCGGCCGGGGAGATGATCCCGACGATGGGCGTGAACAGGGCGCCACCGATGGCCGCGAAACAGGCGGCGATCGCGTACGCGACGGTCTTGACGATGGCGGGGTCGTAGCCGAGGAACCGGACGCGGTTCTCCTGGTCGCGCACCGCGACGAGCAGCTCGCCGTAGCGGGAGTTCATGACGAGCCGCACGATCGCGACCATGGCGAGCAGCACGCCCGCGGCGATGAAGTAGAGCATCCGCTTGTTCACCGGGTCGGACAGCGTGAACCCGAAGAACGACTGGAACCCGTTGAGGCCGTTGGTGCCGCCGGTGACCTTCTGCTGGCCCACCAGCAGGATGGCGAACGCCGCGGCGAGCGCCTGCGACAGGATCGCGAAGTAGGCGCCACGGACCCGTCGCTTGAACACCGCGAGCCCGAGCAGGGTGGCCACGAGGGCGGGCACGACGAGGATCGCCAGGATGGTGACCACCGGGTCTCGGAACGGCTCCCACCAGCCCGGCACCGTGCCGTCGCCGTACAGCAGCATGAAGTCGGGCACCCCGCCGGGGCCGGCGTCGGACAGCTTGAGGTGCATCGCCATGATGTAGCCGCCGAGGCCGAAGAACACGCCCTGCCCGAGCACGAGCATCCCGCCGCGCCCCCACGCCAGCCCGATGCCGACCGCGACCATGGCGAGGCAGCAGAACTTGGCCAGCAGGTTGAGCCGGAAGTCGGACAGCATCGCCGGCGCGACGCCGAAGAGCAGGAGGGCGGCGATCACGAGGCCGCCCCAGATCCGGATGCGGGGGTTCATGCGAGGCTCCGGGTCCGCACCGAGACCAGGCCCTGCGGTCTGACCTGCAGGAACGCGACGATGACGACGAAGAGCAGCACCTTGGCGATGCTCGCGGTGGTCGAGTACTCGAAGCCCGCCTGGAGCAGCCCGAGCGCGAACGCCGCGATCACCGCGCCCTTGAGCTGCCCGATGCCGCCGACGACCACGACGAGGAACGCGTCGACGATGTAGTTGGTGCCCAGCGTCGGACCGACCGACCCGAGCAGCGTGAGCGCCACGCCCGCGACGCCGGCCACGCCGGAGCCGACGAAGAACGTGAGCCGGTCGGTGGCACGCGTCGAGATGCCCGACGTCTCGGCCAGGTCCCGGTTCTGCACGGTGGCCCGGATGCGCCGGCCGAGCGGGCTGAGCTTGAGCAGGAGGGAGAGCGCCAGCACGCACAGGAGCGCGAGCGCGAGGATGAACAGCCGCGTCTTGGGGATCCCGACGCCGAGGATCTGCACCGCACCGGACAGGAATGCAGGGGCGCGGACGTCGACGTTGGGGGCACCGAACACGTCGCGGGCCAGCTGCTGCAGCACGAGGGCGACGCCGAAGGTCACCAGCAGCGTGTCCAGCGGCCGCTTGTACATCCGCGAGATGAGCGTGATCTCGAGCAGCAGCCCGAGCAGTCCGCCGACCAGGAACCCGATGACGAGCGAGACCAGCAGCGAGACGCCCGCGTCGGCGATCACGCCCTGGACCACGAACGCCGTGTACGCGCCGGCCATCATGAACTCGCCGTGCGCCATGTTGATGACGCCCATCTGACCGAACGTCAGCGCCAGCCCGAGCGCCGCGAGCAGCAGCACCGACCCCAGGCTGAGGCCCGCGAAGAGCTGTGAGACGAGGGCGTCCATCCGACCCGTCCTTCCTGGATGAGGGGCGGTGGCCCGGCGTCACAGAGCCGCCGGGCCACCGCGTCAGGGGTGGGTCAGGACAGGCCCTCGGCCCAGTCGTAGCCCTCGAGGAACGGGTCCGGCTCGATGGGACCGTCCGACGACCACTCGGTGTAGATGAGCCCGTCGGGGCCGATCTTGCCGATGAGCGCGGTCTTGGCGATGTGGTGGTTGTCGCCGTTCACGGTGACGGTGCCCTCGGGTGCCTCGAACGTCGTGCCGCCGGCTGCCTCCTGGACCGCCGCGACGTCGAACGACTCGGCCTTCTCGACCATCAGCTTCCAGAGGTAGAGCGACGTGTACGCGGCCTCCATCGGGTCCGACGTCACGCGGTCGTCGCCGAACTTGGCCTTGAACGCCTCGACGAACGTGGCGTTCGCGGGGCTGTCGACCGTCTGGTAGTAGTTCCAGGCCGTGAGCTGGCCGACGATGTTGTCGATGCCGATGCCACCGACCTCCTCCTCGGCGATGGACACCGAGACGACGGGCAGGGTGTCCGCGGCCAGGCCGACGTTCTTGTACTCCTTGAAGAACGCGACGTTGGAGTCACCGTTGAGGGTGTTGAACACCGCGTCGGCGCCGGAGCCCTTGAGCTTGTTCACGATCGTCGCGAAGTCGGTGTGGCCCAGCGGGGCGTACTCCTCGCCGACGATCTCGACGTCGTTGGCGCCGGCCCAGGCGACGATCTCCTTGTTGGCCGTGCGCGGGAAGACGTAGTCGGAGCCGACCAGGAAGATCTTCGACTTCCCCTGCTCCTTGAGGTAGTCCATGCCGGGCAGGATCTGCTGGTTGGTCGTCGCGCCCGTGTAGAAGATGTTCGGCGACGCCTCCAGGCCCTCGTACTGGACCGGGTAGAAGAGCAGGGAGTCCTTCGCCTCGAAGACGGGGAGCATCGCCTTGCGCGACGAGGACGTCCAGCCGCCGAACACCGCGGCGACGCAGTCGGACGAGATGAGCTTCTCGGCCTTCTCCGCGAACACGGTGGGCTCGGAGGCGCCGTCCTCCGCGACGATCTCGAGCTGCTTGCCCAGGACCCCGCCGTCGGCGTTGATCTCCTCGGCGGCCAGGTCGAGGGAGTCCCGGACCGTCTGCTCGGAGATGGCCATGGTGCCGGACAGGGAGTTGAGGAAGCCGATCTTGACGGTGTCGCCGGACGTGTCGACGCACGATGCCGACGATGCCGACGAGGCGTCAGCCGGGTCGTCGGAGGTGCGGGCGCCACATCCCGCGACACCGAGGACGACGGCCAGGGCGGCCGCCGGGAGGGCAAGAGCGCGCGTGCTAGATCTGGTCAACGGAGGGGCCTTTCGCTGAGACGAGCTGTGGGGCGGATCCGGACGTCGGGCCGGGAAAGCCCACGACACCGCGCTGTGTCCCGTGCTGTATACATCCCTGTGCCCATGGGTGATGAACCTAGGGACGGGGTGTTTCCGGCAGCGACCGGCCCGCGTAAACGGTCTGTTTCGGGTCGGGCTCAGTTCCGTCACAAGTCGAGTCACAGCGGCGGATACTCTCGAGAGATGCCGCTGCGCCGTCCGCTGGACCAGTCGTCGAAGCTCAAGAACGTGCTCTACGAGATCCGCGGGTCCGCCCTCGACGAGGTGGTCCGCCTCGAGGCCGAGGGCCACACGATCCTGCGGCTGAACACCGGCAACCCCGCCGCGTTCGGGTTCGAGGCCCCCCACCAGATCGTGCGCGACGTCATCGCCGCCATCCCCCACGCGCACGGGTACACCGACTCCCGCGGCATCCTGTCCGCCCGCCGCGCGGTGGTCACCCGGTACGAGACCGAGCCCGGCTTCCCGGAGATCGACGTCGACGACGTCTACCTGGGCAACGGCGTCTCCGAGCTGATCACGATGGTCATGCAGGCGCTTCTCGACGAGGGCGACGAGGTGCTCATCCCCTCGCCGGACTACCCCCTGTGGACTGCGATGACGTCCCTGTCCGACGGCGTTCCCGTGCACTACCGCTGCGACGAGTCCGCCGGCTGGGAACCGGACCTGGAGCACATCCGGTCACTGGTCACGCCGCGGACCAAGGCCATCGTCGTCATCAACCCGAACAACCCCACGGGCGCCGTCTACTCGCGCG
The DNA here is from genome assembly GCF_030814415.1 of Cellulomonas humilata. GTDB lineage: Bacteria > Actinomycetota > Actinomycetes > Actinomycetales > Cellulomonadaceae > Cellulomonas > Cellulomonas humilata_A. The sequence continues at coordinate 501,089 of NZ_JAUSVB010000001.1, forward strand.
AGGTGCTCGAGGGGATCGCCGCGATCGCCCGCGAGCACAGCCTCCTGGTGCTCTCCGACGAGATCTACGACCGCATCCTGTTCGACGGCGCGCAGCACATCCCCATGGCCTCGGTCGCCCCCGACCTGCTCTGCCTCACGTTCAACGGCCTCTCCAAGACCTACCGCGTGGCCGGCTACCGCTCCGGCTGGCTCGTCATCACCGGCCCCCGGGAGCACGCGACCGGCTTCCTCGAGGGCATCACCCTGCTGGCGTCCACCCGCCTGTGCCCCAACGTCCCCGCGCAGCACGCGGTCCAGGCCGCCCTCGGCGGCATCCAGAGCATCGAGGCACTGATCGCCCCGGGCGGCCGGCTGCACGAGCAGCGGGACGTCGCCTACCGCGGGCTGACCTCGATCCCCGGCGTCGACTGCGTCCGCCCGGACGGCGCCCTCTACCTGTTCCCCCGGCTGGACCCCGACGTGCACGAGATCCGCGACGACGCCCGACTGGTCTACGACCTGCTGGTCAGCGAGCACATCCTGCTGGTCCAGGGCACGGGCTTCCACTGGCCCACCCCGGACCACCTGCGCATCGTCACGCTCCCGGAGGCCCGCGTCCTGGCCGAGGCGATCGAACGCATGGGCAACTTCCTGTCCAGCTACCGCCAGTAGACAGCGAACGGGCCGGTCACCCGAAGGTGACCGGCCCGCTCGACCGTTCAGTAAGGCTCAGCGCATCGGCTGCGGATCAGAACCCGCCGCCGAAGTCCTCGCCGCCACCGCCGGCCGGCGCCTGGTTGCGCTCCGGCTTGTCGGCCACGACGGCCTCGGTGGTGAGGAACAGCGCGGCGATGGACGCCGCGTTCTGCAGCGCGGAGCGCGTGACCTTCACCGGGTCGTTGACGCCCGCGGCGAGCAGGTCCTCGTACGTGTTGGTCGCGGCGTTGAGGCCGTGACCCACGGGGAGGTTGCGCACCTTCTCGACGACGACGCCACCCTCGAGACCGGCGTTGATCGCGATCTGCTTGAGCGGGGCCTCGATCGCGAGCTTCACGATCTGCGCACCGGTCGCCTCGTCGCCCTCGAGCTTGAGGCCCTCGAACGCGGTCTTGCCGGCCTGGATGAGCGCCACGCCACCACCGGCGACGATGCCCTCCTCGACGGCCGCCTTCGCGTTGCGAACGGCGTCCTCGATGCGGTGCTTGCGCTCCTTGAGCTCGACCTCGGTGGCCGCGCCCGCCTTGATGACGGCGACGCCACCGGCGAGCTTGGCGAGGCGCTCCTGCAGCTTCTCGCGGTCGTAGTCCGAGTCCGAGTTCTCGATCTCGGCACGGATCTGCGAGACGCGGCCCTGGATCTGGGCGGCCTCGCCGGAGCCCTCGACGATGGTGGTCTCGTCCTTGGTGACGACGATCTTGCGCGCCGTACCGAGGACCTCGAGGCCCACCGTGTCGAGCTTGAGACCGACGGTCTCGGAGACGACCTGGCCACCGGTGAGGATCGCCATGTCCTGCAGCATCGCCTTGCGGCGGTCGCCGAAGCCGGGAGCCTTGACGGCGACCGACTTGAACAGGCCACGGATCTTGTTGACGACGAGCGTGGCCAGGGCCTCGCCCTCGACGTCCTCGGCGACGATGAACAGCGGCTTGCCGGCCTGGATGACCTTCTCCAGGAGGGGCAGCAGGTCCTTGACGTTCGAGATCTTCGACTCGACGAGCAGGACGTACGCGTCCTCGAGGACGGCCTCCTGACGCTCCGGGTCGGTCACGAAGTACGCCGACAGGAAGCCCTTGTCGAAGCGCATGCCCTCGGTGAGCTCGAGCTCGAGGCCCAGCGCGCTGGACTCCTCGACGGTGATGACGCCTTCCTTGCCGACCTTGTCGAGCGCCTCGGCGATCAGGTCGCCGATCGCCTGGTCGCCGGCGGAGATGGCGGCCGTGGCGGCGATCTCTTCCTTGGTCTCGACGTCCTTCGCCTGCGCGAGCAGGGCAGCGGTGACGGCCTCGACGGCCTTCTCGATGCCCTTCTTCAGCGCGATCGGGTTGGCGCCGGCCGCGACGTTGCGCAGGCCCTCGCGCACGAGCGCCTGGGCGAGCACGGTGGCCGTGGTGGTGCCGTCGCCGGCGACGTCGTCCGTCTTCTTGGCGACCTCCTTGACGAGCTCCGCACCGATCTTCTCGAAGGGGTCCTCGAGATCGATCTCCTTGGCGATGGAGACGCCGTCGTTGGTGATCGTGGGGGCGCCCCACTTCTTGTCCAGGACGACGTTGCGGCCCTTCGGGCCGAGGGTGACCTTGACGGTGTCGGCGAGGATGTTGAGTCCCCGCTCGATGCCGCGGCGGGCCTCCTCGTTGAAGGCAATGATCTTGGCCATGGGGCTGTGATCCTTCACTGGGTTCGGGTCGGCCGAGGGTGCCCGCGACGGACGGGCACGTCACCCGCGGTCTTGTCCCGCGTGCGACGGCCCTCACCGGACGGCCGGGATGATTCTGTCACTCTCCACCGGAGAGTGCTAAGTCCAATGGTTAGCACTCGACCCCCGAGAGTGCAAGCAGCGTTCGCCGAGAGCACGCGGTCGACGGGCCCGCGCACGAGCACGTCGGGAGCCCCGCACGAGCGTGATCAGGCCCTGCGCACGCGTGAAGCGGCCCCGGGCGCCCCCACGACGCGACTATCGTGCGCGTGTGCACGATCACGACGAGGACGTCGAGAGCCGCGGCCGACTCGCCGCGGCTCCCGTCGTGCGCGCGCACCGGACCCGCCACGCGCACCGCCGCCGTCGCGCGGGCGGGCTCGTCGCGACGGCGCTCGTCGCCTCGGGGACCACCCTGCTCGTCGCCACCGTGCCCACGGGGGCCCTCGCCACCGACGCCCCCGCTGCGCCGGTCGTCGTCGCCGAACCGGCTGCCCCCGCGTACGCGACCATCCCGCTGTACCTCGAGGGCCTCACCACGATGCCCGGGGGGCGGCGGGTCCCGCTCGCGGTCGGCACCGACGCGACGTTCCTGGCCGGCACGCACGTCGTCGACCCGGCGGCCTCGACCCTCGCGCGCGTGGTCGCGGGGTCCGCGGTGGACGAGCGCGGCGCGACCGTGAGCGCCGCCGCCTCCGTCGCGATCCGGCAGCGGGCCTGGCTCGCCGCGGGCACCGTGCCGGGCGCGGGCGGACCGTACGAGGACATGGCCCGGGCCGCCCTGCTCGACCTGCACGCGCTCCAGCTCCCCGACGGTGCCGCGGTGGCGGCCTGGTCGGAGAAGTGGCGGTACGTGTGGCCGCGCGACGCGTCGTTCGTCGCGGTCGCCCTGGCACGCACCGGGCACGTCGACGACGCCCTCGACATCCTCGGCTTCCTCGACCGGGTGCAGGCGACCGACGGCTCGTTCCAGGCGCGGTACCTCCCCGACGGCTCCGGGCCACCGGACGAGCGCGGCGTGCAGACCGACGGCACGGGCTGGGCGCTGTGGGCGTCCGGGCTCGTGCTCGAGGAGATCGCCGACCCCGACGAGCGCGCCGAGGCCGCGGAGCAGCTCCTGCCCCTGGTGCAGCGGTCCGCCCGGCGCGCGATCGCGCTGGTCGCGCTCGACGGTCTGCCGCCGGCGTCGCCCGACTACTGGGAGGTGCCCGAGGACACGCTGACCCTGGGCACGGTCGCCCCCCTGGTTGCGGGGCTGCAGCAGGCCTCGGTCGTCCTGGACCTCGCCGGCGACGACGCGCTGGCGCGGTCGGCGTTCGACGCCTCGATCCGCTCCAAGGTCGCCACCATCCGCGCGTTCGGCGCCACCGGGTTCGCGCGGTACGCGAGCGGGGGGCACGCGGACGCCGCCAGCGCCTTCCTGATGCCGCCGTTCCTGACCAGTGCCGTCCCCGGGGTGGAGAAGGCGTGGCGGGCGTCGGCGACGGCCATGGTGCGGCCGGCCAACGGCCTCGCGCCCGGCGCGGGGTGGCGCGACGACGGCGTCTCGTGGACCCCGCAGACGTCGCTCTACGCGTGGGTGGCGGCGGAGAGTGGTGACTCCGAGCTCGCCGACGGGTGGCTCTCGTTCCTCGACACCCATCGCACCCCGTCGGGGTCGCTGCCCGAGAAGGTGCTCGCCGACGGCTCCCCCGCCGCCGTGGCGCCGCTCGGCTGGAGCGCGGCGTGCGTGCTGCTCGCGCTGGAGGCCCTCGACGGCTGACACGCCGACGGGCCGCACACCCGGGGTGCACGGCCCGTACGGACGACGGGTCAGATGGCGCGGACCTGCTCGGCCTGGGGTCCCTTGGTGCCCTGGCCGACCTCGAACTCGACGTCCTGGCCTTCGTCGAGGGACCGGTAGCCGTCCGACTGGATGGCGCTGAAATGCACGAAGAGGTCCTGGCCTCCCCCGACCGGGGTGATGAAGCCGTACCCCTTCTCCGCGTTGAACCACTTCACGATGCCCTGAGCCATGCGCACTCCTCGACGTCCGGTGCCGAGCGCTCCGCCGGCGCCCGGTGCGCGAGAGCCTAGTGGCCGCGTTCGGGCTCCGACCAGGGCCGATACGGCTCGATGCGTCAGGCGTCCGGGTCGCTGACGAGCAGCACCGTGACGCCCGCCTCGGGGGCCGCCTGCAGGACCACCTCGGTCAGACCGAGGGTCTGGGCGACGAGGTCAGCCGTCGGCCGCAGGTCCTCCGACGTGTAGTACACGGTCGAGTCGTCGACGGTCGGCTCGGCGTTGCCGGTGGTCACCGCCGTGAACCCGGCTGCGGTGAGCTTGGTCGCCTGCGTCCCCGCGAGACCACCGATGCTGGCCGCGTTGAGCACCTCGACCGGCGTGGTCAGCACGGGGGCGGGAGCGGCGGGCTCCTCGACGGGCGCCGTCTCGGTGTCCGTCGGGGCCTCGCCCTCGGTCGCGGTGTCCGTCGGGGTGTCGTCCTGCGCGTCGGGCGAGCTCGAGCTGCCCGGCAGCGAGGGGAGGTTGCCGTCGCGTGCCGCGAAGTTCACCAGGGCGAACGCGAGCACCGGCAGGAGCGCCAGGACGACGAGGAACTTCCACCACCTGCTCCACGCGGACCGGGGTGCGCGATGCACCCCGCGGGGGACGTCGGGGTTCGACGGGACATCGAACTCGTCCTCGGGGTAGGAGTACTCCGCCTTGCTCACGCCGGACAGGCTAACGGCTCAGGTCGTGCGGACGGGTCCACCTGAGGCACGACGTGTGCCGTGTCACGTGCGAGGACGCCGGTCGGGCCGCCCACCGGGGCGGATCAGGCGTCCCCGAGCCGACGGGCCGTGCGTGCGCGCTGCCGGGAGGACCGCATCCGGCGCAGGCGCTTGATGAGCATCGGGTCGTGCGCGAGGGCCGCCGGGTCGTCGATCAGGGCGTTGAGCACCTGGTAGTACCGGGTGGCCGACATGTCGAACAGCTCGCGGATGGCCGACTCCTTGGCACCCGCGTACTTCCACCACTGCCGCTCGAACGCGAGGACCTGCTCGTCGCGCTCGGAGAGCCCGTCGGCCGAGGCCGGCTGGACGCTGCGGGTGTGCTCGAGCGATCCGATGGCGATCGTCGCGGCGTCCATGCGTCCTCCTGTGCTCTCTTCCGAGCTGCTCGTCCGAACGGTGCGGGCGGGGGACCGCCGACGACCTCCGTCATCGTACGACCGTAATGACACGCGTGTCATTCCACGCGGCGCGTCGTCCCCCGTGTGCCGCGCGCGCGCTCGCGCGGCCCCGACTCGGTACCCTCGCCCGCGTGACCGCCGCACCCCTGGACCAGCTCGTCGCCCCCGACTGGGCGGTCGCGCTCGCGCCCGTCGAGCCGCAGCTCCGGGCAGCGGGGCAGTTCCTGCGCGACGAGGTGGCCGCCGGCCGCGGCTACCTGCCGGCGGGCGACGCGATCCTGCGGGCGTTCCGCCGACCTCTGGCCGACGTGCGCGTGCTGGTCGTCGGCCAGGACCCGTACCCCACGCCGGGGCACCCGATGGGGCTCTCGTTCTCGGTGCAGCCCGACGTCCGGCCGCTGCCGAGGTCGCTGACCAACATCTTCACCGAGCTGGTCGCCGACGTGGGTGTCGCGCCGCCGCGCAACGGGGACCTGTCCCCCTGGGCGGACCAGGGCGTGATGCTGCTGAACAGGGTGCTGACGGTCCGGCCGGGCGCACCGGCGTCGCACCGTCGGCAGGGGTGGGAGGCGGTGACGGACCGGGCGATCGCGGCCCTCGTCGAGCGCGGCGGACCGCTGGTCGCGGTGCTGTGGGGACGCGACGCGCAGTCGCTCAAGCCCGCGCTGGGGTCGGTGCCGACGGTGGAGAGCGTGCACCCGAGCCCGCTGTCGGCCAGCCGCGGCTTCTTCGGCTCCCGGCCCTTCTCGCGCGTGAACGAGCTCCTGGTGGCGCAGGGGGCGCAGCCGGTCGACTGGTCGCTCACGTGAGGCAGGATGGCCGTCGTGTCTGAGCAGCCCGCCCCCCGCTGGTCCCGCTACGTCGCCATCGGCGACTCGTTCTCCGAGGGCCTCTGGGACGACCCCGACGGCCGTGAGGCACCGCAGCGCGGCTGGGCCGACCTGCTCGCCTCGCACCTGTCCACCCGCCGCAGCGCCGCGGGAGAGCCGCCGCTGGAGTACGCGAACCTGGCGATCCGCGGGCGGCTCCTGCGCCCGATCCTCGTCGAGCAGGTCCCCGCGGCCCTGGACCTCGGGCCCGACCTGGTGAGCCTCGTCGGCGGCGGCAACGACCTGCTCCGGCCCACCGCCGACGTCGACCGGATGGCCCGCAACCTCGAGGCGGGCGTCGTCCGGCTGCGCGAGGTCGGGGTCGACGTGCTGCTCGGCACGGGCGTCGACGCCGCCGACAGCCCGCTGATGCGGGCGACCCGCAGCCGTGTCGGGATCTACAACGCCCTCATCTGGTCGATGGCCCGCCGCCACGGCGCGTACGTCGTGGACCTGTGGGGCATGCGGTCGCTGCGCGACTGGCGGATGTGGGCCGAGGACCGCATCCACCTGACCACCGACGGGCACGCCCGCGTGGCGCAAGGTGCGCTCGTCGGGCTCGGCCTGACCCCCGACGACGCCGCCTGGGACGACCCGCTCACGCCGCTGCCGCCCACCCCCCGGATGCAGAAGGCCCGCGAGGACGCCGCCTGGGTGCGCGAGCACCTGTACCCGTGGGCGACGCGGCGGTTGCGCGGGACGTCGTCGGGCGACGACCGGACGCCCAAGCGCCCGGAGCTGTCGCCGGTGGAGTGACTCGTCAGGGGCAGTTGAGGAGCATCGTGGACGGCTGGTTGCTGACGTAGCCGTGCACCTCGAGCTGCCGTGGGGTGTCCGACGACACCTTCTCGTAGCCACCCCACGCGGTGGTGCCCTGCACGGTGACGGTCCGCGGGGAGGCGGTGCAGCCGGACGTCCCGACCAGCACGAGACCGCCCTGCCCGTCGGCCAGCGCCCTCGCGAGGAACGGGAAGCCCGGGTCCGAGAGGTTGATCGTGAGCTGCCACGTCACCGGTGAGTTCGAGGTCGAGCTGATGGTGACCCCGCGCAGGAAGTCGGTCGTCGTCGGGTAGCCCCACTCGGTCGCGTTGGTGACCGTCGCGACGCAGGTGGAGTTCGGGTTGCCCTGCACCACCGCGCAGGACAGCGCCGGCAGCGTCACCACCGTCGACGTCCACGTCGTCGGGACGCCCCAGGTCGCGATCGTCAGCGCGAGCCCGCTCGCCTGCGCGACTGCGTACGACGGCACGGTGACGGTCGTCGTCGCGCTGCCCGCCGGAAGGGTCACCACCGTGTCCGTCGTCGCGAGGGCGGTGCCCGCGGCGGTGAAGAGCCGCACCGAGGCCTGCTTCCCGCGGCACGGCACCGGGATGCTGCTGAGCACGACCTGCGTCGACGCGCCGGCGGAGACGGTGCCCGACGTCGCCGGCACGGGGACGTCGGTGCACCGCTCGAGGACGAACGCGCCGAGGTTGCGGGTCGAGAGCGAGAGCTGCGCTGCGGACGCGGGCGAGAGCGCGACGACGGCGAGCACGGCCAGCAGGGTGGCGACCAGCGCGGCGAGACGGGTGCGGGGCGTCATGGCACGACCGCCGGTTCCGGCTCGACGTCGGCCGCCGGCTCGTCGTCCTGACGCGCCGGCCAGCACAGGATGCCCGCGGCGACGAGGATGAGGGACACCCACACGACCGGGCTGAGGAACAGCGAGCTGAGGGCGCCGGCGCCGCCGACGTGCACCCGCGCGACGCCCACGACCTCGTCGCCGCGCGGGGTCCACGGGTCGGTGAAGTCGTTGTTGTCACCCTGCACCACCCAGCCGTCGTCGGCCGTGCCGCCGACGATCCGGTGGATGACGCGGACGCCGCCCATGTCCTGCGGCTGGTAGACGATCACGTCGCCGACCTCGGCCGGGCCGCACCTCGAGACCACGAGGTCGCCGGTCCGGTAGGTGCCGTCCATCGAGTGGCCGGACACGATCGTCAGGGTCGTGCACCCGCCGAGGCTCGACGGCCAGAGGAACCAGGCGCCGACGAGGGCGACGAGGACCAGAACGGCCGTCGGGAGCGCGCCGACCAGCCGACGAGACAGTGCCTCGCCGGCTGGTCGTGCCTGCTCCAGGTCGCTCATGCGTCCACCGGTCCGGTCGCGCGGGGCGACCGGGCCGTCCGATGTCAGCCGGAGATGACGACGGCGAGCTTCGCCACCGCCGAGGCCGGGACGACGGAGGGCGCGACGGCGAGCGTCGTGGTCGCGGCGCCGGTGGCCGTGAGCTCGGTGCCGATCAGGTTGTCGCCGGTGTCGAGCAGGGAGACCTTGACCGCCTTGCCGACGCAGTCGGTGAGGCCCGTGAGGACGACCGAGGTGACCTTGTAGCCGACGGGCGCGGTCGACGTGTAGCCGGTGGTGTAGGTCGCCGTGATGGGGGCCGTCTGGCACGGGGCGACGACGGTCGTCGTGGCGCCGAGCGTGCTGCTCGAGGCGTTGAGCTGAGCGGCGGCGGCGAGCGAGAGGCCGGCGATGCCGACGATGGCGAGGCCGATCGCGGCGGACTTGCGGGTGGTGGAGCGCTTCGAAGCCATGAGATCTCCTGGTGAGGACGAGGTGCGAGCCGACGGCGGAACCCGCAGCGCTCGGGTGGACGCGTCGCCGAGGAGCGGCGGGGGTCCGTGCTGACGTGACGCTAGGTGTCATCGGCACGGTGCCCGCTGGGGCCCGGGGTGGCAGCACCCACCCCGCCCGGGATGCCCGGTTCTTTCACCCCGCACAGAGGAGACGCATGCGTCAAGTCGGACACTGGTCCAACCGGGTGACGCACCGGCCGCTACGCCAGACCCGCCCCCAGGGGCAGCCACGCCTCGAGGTGAGCGCCCTTCTCGGGGCCCGGCGTCAGCGACAGCCGGCCCCCGACCAACGAGAGCCGCGTGTCCAGCCGCGCGGTGCCCGACGGCAGGCCCGCGGCCGCCGGGACGTACAGCTCCCCGTCGTTGCGGACGCTCACGTGCAGGACGTCCTGCGCCACGTCGAGCGAGACGGCGATCGACGTCGCCGGCCCGTGCTTGAGCGCGTTCGACACGGCCTCCTCGACCACGCGCACGGCGAGCAGCCGCTCGCTGACAGTGAGGCGCGAGCAGGTGGGGTCGTCGAACGACCGGACCGCGTCGCTGACCGAGAGGCGCGTCGCGATGCTCGCGGGGAGCCGACCCAGCAGCGCCCGTAGCGCCGGGACCAGTCCCAGCTCCAGGCGGTCGGGATACAGGAGCCGGCTCATCTGGCGCACGTCGATCTCCCGCGCCTCGTCGAGCTCCGCGCGCACCCAGGTCAAGGACTGCGCATCGGCGGGGTCCATCCCGTCGGCGTGCCCGAGGACCTCGCCCAGCCGGGCGTCGACCAGGATCAGCTTCGACTGCAGCGTGCCGTGCAGCCCCTCGGCCACCGCCCGGCGCACCCGGATCTCCTCCTGCTCGAGCGCCTTGACCGCAAGCTCGACGTGGACGGCCTCGCGCGTGGCCGCGCGGGTCCGGATGCGAGCCGTCTGGCGGGTGGCCAGCGCCCACATCCCGATCCCGGCGGAGATCATGCCGAGCAGGAACCCGCTGAGCACCTCCGCGTCGCGCGTGGACGCCGTCGGCTCGTCGTACACCCCGAAGACGAGCTGGGCCAGGTACCGGGCGATTCCCGCGGCGGCCGCCGCGCCGAGCACGGCCAGGATCTTCAGCCACCAGCGGTGTGCCCGGTGGGCCTGGACGGCCGCGAGGACGGTGATGAGCACGACGACGGCGGTCCCGTTCGCTGCCAGCCGGGACCCCAGCGACACCGACTCCCACTCGGGGACGAGGTTGGCGTAGACGTAGGTGGACTGCAGCGCCGCGCCGACGCCGTAGCCGAGCGCGATGATCGCCGACCCTCGTAGGAGCGTGATCTGGTCCTGCCGGCTGTCCCGCCGGGCCTGCGCGACGACGGCGGCGGAGCCGGTCGACGACGAAGCCATCGTGCCCGCCTCCATCTGTTCCACCTGAACGAGCGAGTGACGTTCAGGGTCCACCCGCGTGGGCCCGCGCATCGGACCCGGCCGCAGACGATACTGGCGGCGATGACTGTTCCTACCACCGGCCTCCTCCGCGTCGCGATCGTCGAGGACCAGCCCCTGTTCCGCTCGATGCTCGAGCACACGCTGTCCGGGACCACCGGGCTGCAGGTCGTCGCTGCCGTCGGCACCGTCACGGAGGCCGCCCGCGTGCTGCGGCCGGGGTCCGTCGACTGCGTGATCCTGGACATCGACCTGCCCGACGGGAACGGCATCGCCCTCGGGGTGACGCTGCGCCGCCGCACCCCCACGCTCGGCATCCTGCTGCTCTCCGCGCACGACGCGATGGACCTCCTGCTGGACCTGCCCGCGGACGTGGCGGCCGGCTGGGGCTACCTGTCGAAGACGTCGTCGACGAGCGAAGAGGTGCTGGTCAACGCGGTGCGGGCCGCGGCCGTCGGCGAGACGGTGCTCGATCCCGCGCTGCTGGCACGGATGACGCCCCGGGCCGGGTCCGACGTCGCACGGCTCACCGACCGGCAGTACGAGGTGCTCCGCCTGCTGGCCGCGGGACTGTCGAACGCGGGCATCGGGGACCGGCTCGGCATCACCGAGAAGTCCGTGCAGAACCACGTCAACGGCATGTACGCGACGCTCGGGATCGACGCCGACCCGCAGCGCAACCCGCGCGTCAGCGCCGCCCTGAAGCTGCTCGAGGAGACCGGTCCCGCCACCTGATCCGTCTCGCCAGGTTCACCCGCCATGATCGACGCATGAGCGAGCACCGTGGCGACGCGAGTCCCCCGACCACCACCACGACCGTCCGGGGAGAGGACTGGTACGCACGGGACCTGTCCAGGCAGGAGTTCCGCAACGTCGAGTTCGTGGACCTCGACCTCACCGAGACGTTCGGCGTCGGCGCCGTGTTCGAGGAGTGCGTGTTCCGGCACGCGAAGCTCAACGCCTCCGTGCACACCGACGCCGCGTTCATGAACTGCACGTTCACGCGGTCCACGTTCTTCGACGTGCGGTTCGAGCGGTGCAAGCTGATCGGCTCCCGGTTCGAGGACTGCACCTGGGACATCGCCAAGGTCGAGGGCGGCAACTGGTCGTTCGTCTCGCTGACCAAGGCGGACCTGCACTCGGCGTCGTTCAGGGGCGTGCGACTGCGCGAGGCGGACCTGACCGCTGTCCGAGCCGCGGGCGGGACCCTGCGCGACTGCGACCTGTCCGGCGCGTGGCTGGACCGCGCCGACCTGACCGGCTGCGACCTGCGCGGCAGTGAGCTGGCCGGCATCGACCCCACGACGGTGACGCTCGACCGGGCGATCATCACGCTCCCGCAGGCCGTGACGATCATCGAGGCGATGGGACTGGACCTGCGGGTGGACTGACAGCATCGAGTGGAGCCCCCTATCGGATTCGAACCGATGACCCCCTGTTTACAAGACAGGTGCTCTGGCCGACTGAGCTAAGGAGGCGGGCGCGCCCAGGATAACCGGGCGCCCCGTTGCTGGGGCGCCCGGTCACCGCAGGGTCAGGACTTGGCGGCGTCGACCGCCTGCTTCAGGGCGCCGGGGGTCTGCCACTCGGTGAACGGCTCACCGTTGATCAGGACGGTGGGCGTCGAGAACTCGGGCACGTCGGTGCCCGCCTGGTTGGTCGCCGCGGCGCTCCAGGGGGCGAAGATCCGCCAGGTGCCCGCCACGGACTCCTCGTCCTGGGTGGCGAAGGTGCCGTCCACGGTGTCGGTGAACGTCGCGGTGACCTCCGCGGGGACGCCGAGGTCCTCGGCGATCTGGGCGATCTCGGCGTCGGAGCGACCCGACGTGCCCTCGGCCGGCTGGTCCTTGTACAACGCGGTCACGAAGTCGGTGAAGTGCTCCGGCGACTTGTCGGCGACGATCGCCGTGGCGTTGACCGTGCGCGTCGAGTACGAGCTGCCCGCGGCGAGCCGGTCGAGGATGGAGACCGGGTGGTACGTGATGGTCACGCCGCCCTCCTCCAGCATCGCGTCCATGTCGGCCGAGTTGGTCTGGTCGAACTGGCCGCAGTAGGGGCACATGTAGTCGAAGTAGACCGTGAGGTCGACATCACCCTCGCCGACCACACCGACGTCGTCGCCGCTGGGGCCGCTGACGGGGATACCGCCCTTGTCGTTCGCGGGGGCGGGCGAGGTGACGTCGTCCAGCGTGGGCGCGATCACGCCCTCGGTGTCCTGGCCGTAGACGACGTTCGAGTTGGCGGCCTCGTTGGCCTTGTTCTGGTTGAGGATCGAGAAGACGACGGCGACGAGCGCGACGACGGCGACGACGAGGCCGCCGATCGCGAGGATGCGGTTCCGCTTGGCCTTGCGCTCCTGCTCCTTGCGCATCTGCGCGGCCTTGGCGCGGGCTTCGTCGCGGCGTACTGCCTTGGTGGGACGCGGGTCGTTGGTGGGCATGGGTGCTCCTGGTACGTGGGTCGGGCAGCGGGTGACTGGGGTGGGTGCGGCTGTCAGGCCACTGCCGGCGGACCCCGTCGCGCGATGCTGCCCACCAGCACCCGCTCCGTCCAGGTGGCGACGACCGGGCCCGGCTGGAGGCGGAGTCGGCCGTGCACCGGCATCGGGCCGACGGCACGCAGCGCGCCGCGCAGAGCCCGGCCGACGAGCAGCCGCACCTGCCGTGCAGCGCGCACGAGCAGGGCCGACAGGCCGACCCCGCACACGGTGAGCAAGAGGTAGAGGGAGGCGACGGGCGCGGCCACGCTGAGCAGCACGACGGCGCCCTGCGACATGGCGCCCAGCCCGTAGGTACCCTCCGGGCAGTCCGCGGCGTCGCGAAGGACCGACAGGCGCAGGCCGAGCGGGCCGAGGACGCCGGCGGCGCTGACGCAGTCGTGCAGCAGCACCCGGCCGTGGGCGGCGACGACAGCGGCGAACCCCGCGAACGCGACCGCAGCGAACGGCGGGCGCGACGCGGCCAGGTGCAGCCCTCGACGCGCGGTCATGCGGGACAGCGTAGGGCGCCCGGCTGTGATCACGGCACGCGAGGGTGGCGGACCACCTCGACGTCGAACCCGAACGACCGCTTCCAGTCCTGCGCCAGCCGCCCGCCGGCCCGGCGCACGATCCCGCGCAGCCACCACTCGTCGGGGTCGATCCCCGGGAACGCGTGCTCCATCAGCAGCGGCTGGAACCGTGCGTCGATCGTCGTGACCCGGCGCCGGAACCCCGCCATCTCAGGGAAGCCCGCGAGAGTCGGGTGGACCATCGCCGCCTCGATCGTCGTCCGGGCCATCGCCTCGTTGCCGTACGCGAACTCGTCGCCCCGGTACCCGCGCTCGCACTCGGCCACGAAGCTGGCCCAGCGGTCGAGCAACTCCGCGGGGGTGTCGTCGCGCCACACGCCGCGAGCGCGGACCACCGCGCGGAACGCCTCCTCGAACGCAGTCACTTGGCGATCTCGCGCAGGAAGTACTCGTAACCCTCGTCGGGACGGAAGTAGGCCACGATCACGTCGCCGCGGAACACCCCGAGCGCCCCGTTGCGGTGGTCGAAGCGGACCACGTCGCCGTTGCTGCGGCGCCCTGCCACGACCTCGGCCTCTGCTTCTGCGGACATGTCTGCGCCTCCCCCGGGTCACCGAGCCTTCACCCAAGAGGGTGAGTGGTCGACACGCCAGGCGGGTCCCGCATCGCGAGACGGCAAGCGCCCGTCCAAAACGGTTAGGGCAGCACCGGGGTGGGCAGCGGCGCCCACGTGATGGGGGCTCCCGTGAGGATCTGCACGATGAACACGGAGGACGCGGCCAGCAGGATGACGGTCGCGACGAGCGCGCCGAGCGGCCCCGGGGCGATGACCGCCAGCACGCGTCGGGCGCCGGTGCGGGTCATGAGCGACAACGGCCCCCACCAGACGACGGCCGCGCCGAGCAGCACGAACACCCCCACCAGGATCGTGGCCGTCAGGCCCTGCGGCTCCTGGCCGGACGGCGAGTCACCCACCACCCAGTGGTCGTTGCCGACGAGCCACCAGGACACCCCGAGCAGGATGACGACGATGCTGCCGGCGACGACGAGCGACGGCACCAGCCCGACGACCGAGCGCAGCAGGTGCCACGGCGCGGTCGCGACGGCGACCGCCCGGTCCGAGCGCTTGACACCGCCCCGTTCCCGCCGCCCGTACATGGCCTCGACCGTGGACCCGATCGTCCGCACGACCACGACGAGGAGCACGAACACCACGAGCGTGACGCCCGGGTAGAGGGCCCCCGCCGACCCCAGGAGGAGCGCGGCCGCGAGCAGCGTGCCCCAGCGCCGCTGCGCCGGTGGGCGCTCGTAGCCGGACCCCTCCGGCTCCGGCTCCTCGGACGCGTCGAGGTCCCCCTCGATCCACCCGACCCCGTCGGGGTCCTCGTCCCAGTCCTCGACCTCCGGCTCCTCGACGATGGTCGGGTCGAACGCGCGCGTCTGCCCGTCGTTGGCGGCGACGACGGGCGCGACGTGCGCGACCGGCGCCACGGCCGCCGCGGCAACCACCGGCGCGACGGCCACGGTCGCCGGCTCCGGGCCCAGGACGGTCGTCCCGAGCACGTCGTCCTCGGTGAGCACGGTGGTCTCGGTCTCGTCGGCGATCGGCTCGCCCTCCGCGACCACCAGCGTGAGCGCGGCGACAACGTCGTCGGGGGCGGTGCGGTCGGCCGGGACGGGTGCGAGCGCGCCGCGCAGCGCCGTCGCGGTCAACGGCCCGAGGCCGTCGAGGTCCACGTCGCCCGAGCGGGCGCGCGCGAGCACGGCCTCCAGCGGGCGGGAGCCGAACGGCGGCCGGCCCGTGGCGGCGAACACGAGGACCGCCGCCCAGCCCCAGAAGTCGGACGCGTCGTCCGGCTCGGCGCCGTCCAGCAGCTCGGGCGCCAGGTACCCGGGGGTGCCCAGGACGAGGCCGTCGGCGGTCAGCTTGGAGTCGTCGGCGGCCTGCGCGAGCCCGAAGTCGATGAGCACGGGGCCGTCGTCGCCGACGATGACGTTGGACGGCTTGAGGTCGCGGTGCACCACGCCGGCGCCGTGCACCGCGACGAGCGTGTCGCGCAGGCCTTCCGCCAGGTCGAGCAGCTCCTCGGCGTCCAGCGTGCCGCGCTCGCGCACGTGCTCCTCGAGGTTGTCGCCCGACACCAGCTCGGTGACCAGGAACGCCTCCGTGGAGTCGGCCTCGGCGTCCAGGACCGCGGCGACACCCGGGTGCTTGAGCTTCTGCAGGGCGTGCACCTCACGCCGCAGCCGGTCCCGGGTCACCGCGTCGGAACCGACGTGCGGGTGCAGCAGCTTGAGCGCGACGGCGTCACCGCCCCCGTCCACCGCGCGGTACACGGTCCCCATCCCGCCCGAGCCGAGAGGGGCGACGACGGTGTAGCCCCCGATCTCCGAGCCCGGCTCCAGACCGATCCGTTCCATCCAGGCACCGTATCCGGCGCCTCGCGGTGACTGCTGGGCAACGCGCGGTACGACCTGCACGGATAGGGTCGGACCCGACCCGAGGAGTTGATCCCTTGCCTTCCGACGCGCCCGCGCACGGCTACGACTTCGTCGTCGTCGCGAACCGTCTTCCCGTGGACGTGAGCCTGGACGACGACGGCGAACCCACCTGGACCCGATCCCCCGGCGGTCTCGTCACGGCGCTCGCGCCCGTGATGGCGAGCACGTCCGGCGCCTGGGTCGGCTGGGGCGGCTCGCCCGACCTCGAGCTCAAGCCGTTCGACGTGGACGGCACCGAGCTGATCCCGGTCGTGCTGACCGAGGACGACCTGGAGAAGTTCTACGAGGGCTTCTCCAACGACACCCTCTGGCCGCTCTACCACGACGTCATCGAGCCCCCGGCGTTCCACCGCCAGTGGTGGGACTCGTACCAGAAGGTGAACCGGCGCTTCGCTCAGGCGGCCGCCGACCAGGCCGCGCAGGGCGCGACCGTGTGGGTGCACGACTACCAGCTGCAGCTGGTCCCCAAGATGCTCCGGGAGCTGCGGCCCGACCTGCGCATCGGGTACTTCCACCACATCCCCTTCCCGCCGCTGGAGCTGTTCGCGCAGCTGCCGTGGCGCGTGCAGGTGATCGAGGGGCTGCTCGGCGCGGACCTCGTCGGCTTCCAGCGGGCGGGCGACGCGGCGAACTTCGTGCGCATCGTGCGTCGGCTCACGGACCTCACGACGCGCGGGCAGATGGTCACGCTGTCCGAGGCCGAGGGGCACACCGGGCGCGGCCGGCACGTGCGCGCCGCCGCGTTCCCCATCTCGATCGACTCGCACGCGTTCGACGAGCTGGCTCGCACGGACGCCGTCCGCGAGCGCGCGCTGCAGATCCGTCGCGAGCTGGGCGACCCCGAGTTCCTGCTGCTCGGCGTGGACCGTCTCGACTACACCAAGGGCATCCGGCACCGCATCAAGGCCTACGGCGAGCTGCTGCTGGACGGCCGGCTGTCCCCGCAGAGCACGACCCTCGTGCAGGTGGCCAGCCCGAGCCGGGAGAACGTGGGCGCCTACCAGCAGCTGCGCGACGACGTGGAGCTGCTGGTCGGGCGCATCAACGGCGACTACGGGCAGGTGGGCCACGCGCCCGTGCAGTACCTGCACCAGTCGTTCCCCATGGAGGAGATGGCGGCCCTGTACCTCGCGGCGGACGTCATGCTCGTCACGGCCCTGCGCGACGGCATGAACCTGGTGGCCAAGGAGTACGTGGCGGCCCGGTCCGACGACCGTGGCGCGCTGGTGCTCTCCGAGTTCACGGGTGCTGCCGACGAGCTCACCGGCTCGGTGCTGGTGAACCCGCACGACATCGACGGGATGAAGGACGCGATCACGTACGCCGTGCACATGGACGCCCGCGAGTCACGCAAACGCATGCGCCGGCTGCGCAGACGCGTGCTCGGGCACGACGTCGTCGCCTGGTCCGAGGACTTCCTGGCCGCCCTCAACGCCGTCCCCGTGCGAGCCTCCCGTGACTGACGCGCTGCTGACGGCCCTGACCGCGCTCGCGGACGACCCGGCCCGCCGACCGCTCCTGGTCGCGCTCGACTTCGACGGCACCCTCGCCCCGCTGCAGGACGACCCGTCCGCGTCGCGCATCCTCCCGGCGGGTGTCGAGGTGCTCGCCCGGCTGGCGGGGACGCCGGGGGTCGCGCTCGCGCTGGTGTCCGGCCGGGCGATGCACGACCTGCACGTCCTGGCGCAGGTGCCCGCGGGCACGTTCCTCATCGGCAGCCACGGGGCCGAGCGCGCACGCGTCACCACGTTCGGGCTCGACCGCGACGTGGTCCAGCTGACCGACGAGCAGGCCGACCGCCTGGCGTCGCTCGGTGCGGAGGCGGCGCGGATCGCCCGGGGCCGGGACGGTGTCTGGGTGGAGACCAAGCCGACCGCCGTCGTCGTGCACACCCGCCTGGCGGAGGCGTCGGTCGCCGAGCCTGCGGAGCAGGAGGCGATCGCTCTCGGGGAACGGCTCGGCTCGGGCGTCCTGCACGGGAAGGACGTCGTCGAGATCTCGGTGCTGCGCGCGAGCAAGGGCGAGGCGCTCACGGCGCTGCGCGACGAGCTCGGCGCCCCCGTCGTGCTGTACGCCGGCGACGACGTGACCGACGAGCACGCGTTCGACGCCCTCCTCGACGCCGACCTGACGGTCAAGGTCGGCCACGGGACGACGGCCGCGCGGTACCGGGTCGACGACCCGGACGCGCTCGTCGCTGCGCTGGCGACCCTCGCCGACCAGCTGTAAGGACCTCACCCGCCCCCTGCTGGTCGGTGGTGAGGTCCAGGCGTAGCGTGCGCCTCATGCCCGGCCGGATGCACGAGGTCGAGCTCGTCGAGGTGGCGGACGAGCTCGAACGCGCGCGGTCCCGCGCGGGCAGGGACCTCCCCGATCCCCGAGAGCTCGCCGACGTCGAGCCCTCCGACGACGTCGCCGCGGCCCGGACCTGGGTGCGTCGGCACGCCCCCTGGCTCGTCGCGTCCATCGCGGTCGTCGTCGGCTCGCTCGCCGTCACCCAGCTCGTCCTCGACCACCGCGAGGACGCCCGGGTGGCCGCCCTGGCCGCCATCCCCGGCGTGGTGCCGCCGGTCGACGCGTCGATCGGCGTGCTCTGGCGGGCAGACCCCGAGCTCGCACCCGCGCTCCGGTCCGGCGCGGTGGTGGACGGTCTGCTCGTCGGGGGCGCTCAGGACGGGTCGCGCGACCCTGTGATCATCGGTCTCGACCCCAGCACGGGCGACGTCGCGTGGCGCACCCCGGTGGAGCTGCCCACCACCCCGCAGGCGACCCCGACGGGCGTGTCACCGGAGCTGTGGATCTCCTGCAGCGCCGTGCAGCACGGGGAGTCGCAGGTGGCCGCGTGCATCGCCCAGCAGTTCGGTGCGGACGTCGCGGGGATCCCGCCGTCGTCGGTCTGGGTGCTCGACCCGGCCGACGGCGAGCTTCTGGCGGACCGCGAGGTCGAGGGCGGCTGGGGGCTGGCGTTCGTCGACGGCGCCCTCGTGGTCGCGCAGCCGGCGACCGGCGGCACGGGCCGGTGGGACGTCGTCGCGACCGACGTGGTCAGCGGCGCAGACCGCTGGACGTGGACGACGCCCCGGACGGCCACCGTCGGCGACCAGGAACCCAGCGGTACGGCGTCCCTCCAGACGTTCGACGACGCCCTCGTCCTCACCGTCGACACCCACTCCTGGGTCCTCACCACGGCCGGCGAGCCTGTGCTCGACGTCCAGCTGGGCGAGAACACGTGGCTCGAGATGGCCCGCGCGGGGGTCTTCATCGAGAGCACGTGGACGTCGTCCGCGTACAGCGGCACGCTCCTGCTCGCCGACGGGTCCCGCGTCCCCATCGACGAGACCGCCGGGTGGCTCGCGGTCGACGACGGCTCCGCACCGGACGTCATCTTCACGGTGGGGCAGGCCCCGGGGGGCGCCGACGGCCTCACCGGTCGCTCGGCGGCGACCGGTGAGCGGCTGTGGCACGTGCCGGGGACGATCGTGACGAGCCTCCTGCTCGACGGGACGGTGTACGTCGCGAGCTCGACCGACCTGGTCGCCGTCGAGGCCACCACGGGCGACATCCTCTGGACCACCGAGATCGACCACATGCCCCAGCAGCTGTCGACCGACGGCCGCTACCTGCTGCTGCCGGGCCCGGGCGTGACCCTCGAGGCGTACACGCTGACCGACGGCGAGCTGGCGTGGACCGCGGACCTCGCCCAGGAGGTCGCCGGGGACGGGGCGACCGTGTACGTGCAGGGCTTCCAGGCGGGCTGGCGCGACCCGCGGCTGTACGTGTGGACGGACACCGGCGCGGTGGCGGTCCTGGGCTGACCATGGCCACCACGGTCGCGCACGCGCACCTCGCCCCCGTCGAGCTGGAGGACGCGGAGGACGTCGACCGCAGCCTCCCCGCTCGTGCACTGCCCACCTGGGGACGACGGCACGCGGCCTGGCTGGCCGGTGCCGTCGCCGCCCTCCTGCTCGCGCTGGTCGGCGTGCAGTCGGTGCTCGACGCACGCGAGCGCGAGCGCCTGGAGTACCTCGCCGACGTGCCCGGCGTGCTGAGCCCGCTGAACGACCCGCCGGGCGCGCTGCGGCAGTGGGCACCGAGCGCCGGCGCGCTCGTCGCCGAGGACTCCGCGGGCCACTGGGCCATCGGCGCGCGGTACCACCTCGGCGGGGTCGACCTGCGCGGAACAGACCCGGACACCGGCGACGTCCTGTGGTCGGTGCCGTTCTCCCTGGACGACGCGCTGCCGCCCGGCGGGCGCTCGGAGTTCCCGGCTGTCTGGGTGCGCTGCACCACGACCGCCTCCACGGACGGACCCCGGGCGGTCTGCGCGGGGGAGGTCTCGCCCGTACCCATCGGCGGTGCCGTGACCCCGTTGCTCGTCCTCGACCCCGCGTCCGGCACGATCCTGGCGACCGCCGGCCTGGCACCGGGTTCGCTGTGGTCGGCGACGGGGTCGCACCTGGTCGTCGCCACCCCCGCGCGGGACGCCGCCGGCTCCGTGCGCTGGACGCTCGTCGCGACCGACCCGGCCACCGGGGACGTGCAGTGGCGCCGCCAGACCCCACTCGTGCCCGAGGTCCACGCGGTGCGCCTCGGCGACCGGGTCATCCGCTCCCGGGCTGACCTGACCAGCGACGACGACCGGGTGCTCCTGACCGACAGCGGGCACGCCTGGCTGTTCGGCGCCGACGGGGAGCCGCGCGGCGACGTGACCGTCGAGAACGACGGCTGGGCCGAGCTGGCCCGCGCCGACACGCTGGTGTGGACACCGTGGCAGGCGTCCGCGGTCCCCGCCGGCATCCTCGTCACCCGCGACGGCACCCGCACCGCGGTGGGCGAGCGACCCGCCCGGCTCGCTGTCGACGACGGCAGCGCGCCCGACGTCGTGCTGCTGTCCAGCGACCGGAGCGGAGGCGACTCCCTGCATGACGGACTGCTCGTCGGTCGCGACGCCACCTCCGGCGAGGAGCTCTGGCGCCTGACCGGCACCACCGGCGAGGCCCTGCTCGTCGACGGCGTCGTGCACGTCGCGCAAGGTCACGAGGTCCGCGCCGTCGACGCCCGGACGGGCGAGTCCCGCTGGGTCGCGGACGTCGGCGCACCACCGGTGTACGTGGGCACCGACGGAGCGCTCGTCGTCGTCATCACCGCCGACCGCACCCTGCGCGGGTTCGACCGGGCCGGTGGACAGCTCGCGAGCGTGGCCGACATCGCGCGGCACCTGGCCCGCGACCCGGGCGGCGTCGACCAGGTCAGCGAGTACGGCGGACGGCTGCTCGTCCGGTTCCGCGACGGGTCGGGAATCGTCGTCGGGTGACGTGAGCATCCTCACACCCGGGTGTGGACCGTCCACACCGATGTGGCATGATGACCGCGGGCCACCGAAGGATCCCTCCTTCAGCGGCCCGTGTCATCGAGGACACTCTTGACACTCTTCACTACGGATCGTCCGGCACGTACCTGCCGGTGAAGGGATTGATCAGCCATGGCAACGGTCACTTTCGACAAGGCCTCCCGGGTCTACCCGGGCACCGAGCGCCCCGCGGTCGACGCGCTCGACCTGCACATCGAGGACGGCGAGTTCCTCGTCCTCGTCGGCCCCTCCGGTTGTGGTAAGTCCACCTCGCTCCGCATGCTCGCGGGCCTCGAGGACGTCAACGCGGGCCGCATCCTCATCGGCGACCGCGACGTCACCGACGTCCAGCCGAAGGACCGGGACATCGCGATGGTGTTCCAGAACTACGCGCTGTACCCGCACATGACGGTCGCCGACAACATGGGCTTCGCGCTCAAGATCGCCGGCACCCCGAAGGCGGAGATCCGTCAGCGCGTCGAGGAGGCTGCCAAGATCCTCGACCTCTCCCAGTACCTCGACCGCAAGCCGAAGGCCCTCTCCGGTGGCCAGCGTCAGCGCGTCGCCATGGGCCGTGCCATCGTGCGTTCGCCCCAGGTGTTCCTCATGGACGAGCCGCTGTCGAACCTCGACGCCAAGCTCCGCGTCCAGACCCGTACGCAGATCGCGTCGCTGCAGCGTCGTCTCGGTGTCACCACCGTCTACGTCACGCACGACCAGACCGAGGCCCTCACCATGGGTGACCGCATCGCGGTTCTCAAGGACGGCCTCCTGCAGCAGGTCGGCACGCCGCGCGACATGTACGACACCCCGGCCAACGTCTTCGTCGCCGGCTTCATCGGCTCGCCGGCCATGAACATCGGCACGTTCCCCGTGCTCGACGGTGTCGCCAACCTGGGCCGCGCCCGCGTTGCCGTCCAGCGCTCGGTCATCAGCCAGTTCACCGACGACGACAAGAACCACGTCACCGTCGGCTTCCGCCCCGAGTCGCTCGACGTCGTGCCCGCCGGCACGCCGGACGGCATCCCGGTGATCGTGAACATCGTCGAGGAGCTCGGCTCCGACGCGTTCGTCTACGGCTCGCTGACCAACGAGTTCGGCCACGCCGACGCGGTGCACTCCGGTGCCGGCGACGCTCAGGTCATCGTGCGCGTCGACCCGCGCCAGGTCCCCTCCAAGGGCGAGACGATCTACGTCCGGATCCGCGAGGGCGAGACGCACCTGTTCCACGCGGGCTCGGGCCAGCGCATCGAGGCCTGACACTCGCACCACGCGACAGGGCGGTCCCGGCTTCGGCCGGGGCCGCCCTGTTTGTCTTCGGCTGACGCCGCCCTGGCTGTCTGGCGCCCCTTCTCAGCCCCCCGTTGTCGCATTCGTCAGGCTGCCCCGTCGGTGTTCTCTGAGAGGATCGAACCCATGAGCCCGACGCCGCAGCGCCTGCAGATCACCGCGGCCTCGCCCGACCCCGCGCTGCTGGACCTGCCGTGGCACATCCCGCTCGAGGAGTGGCCGGCCGAGACGCTCGCCGCCCTCCCCCGCGGCATCTCCCGGCACATCGTGCGGTTCGCCAAGATGTCCGGCCGGGTCATCGCGGTCAAGGAGATCGGCGAGACGGTGGCCTACCGCGAGTACGAGCTGCTGCGCCAGCTCCGACGCCTCGACGTCCCGAGCGTGGAGCCGGTCGGCGTCATCACCGGCCGTTCCGACCCCGACGGCGAGCGGCTGGAGGCGGTGCTCATCACCAAGCACCTCTCGTTCTCGCTGCCCTACCGCGCGCTCTTCAGCCAGTCGCTGCGCCCCGACACCGCGACCCGGCTCATCGACGCGCTCGCGGTCCTCATGGTCCGGCTGCACCTGGTCGGCTTCTACTGGGGTGACGTGTCGCTCTCGAACACGCTGTTCCGGCGCGATGCCGAGACCTTCGCGGCCTACCTGGTCGACGCCGAGACGGGCGACCTGCACGACAAGCTGTCGGACGGTCAGCGCGGGTACGACCTCGAGGTCGCGCGCGTCAACATCATCGGCGAGCTCATGGACCTGCAGGCCGGCGAGTTCCTCGAGGAGGACGTCGACGCCGTCGCCATCGGGGACGCCCTCGCCGAGCGGTACGGCGAGCTCTGGCGTGCCCTGACCGAGTCCGAGTCGTTCACCTTCGGAGACCGCTGGCGGGTGCAGGCGCGCATCGACCGCCTCAACGACCTCGGCTTCGACGTCGGCGAGCTCGACATCACCACCGACGTCGACGGCACCAGCGTCCGGATCCAGCCGAAGGTCGTCGACGCCGGGCACCACTCCCGTCGGCTCATGCGCCTCACCGGTCTCGACGTGCAGGAGAACCAGGCGCGCCGGCTGCTCAACGACCTCGACGAGTACCGCGCCGCCACCGACCGGCAGCGCGAGGACGAGTCGTTCGTCGCGCACGACTGGCTGACCGAGATCTTCGAGCCGGCCGTCCGCAGCGTCCCGCGGGACCTGCGCGGCAAGCTCGAGCCCGCGCAGATCTACCACGAGCTGCTGGACCACCGGTGGTACCTGTCGGAGCAGCAGGGCCGCGACGTGCCCATGAAGCAGGCCGCCAAGAGCTACGTGAAGAACATCCTGCCGACGCGTCCCGACGAGCAGGCGATCCTCGGCGTGCAGGCGGGCGAGATCCCGGACACCGACATGATCCCGCAGGTGGACCCGGACCAGATCATCGGCTGACCCGGCACGCTAGCCCCGCTGGCGGGCGACCTCGAAGAGGGCGATGCCCGCGGCGACGCCGGCGTTGAGGGACTCGACGGCCGACGCGATCGGGATCGACGCGATGGCGTCGCACTGCTCGCGGACCAGCCGCGACAGCCCCTTGCCCTCGGAGCCGACCACGAGCACCAGCGGGTCGGTCGCGTACGGCAGGTCGGTGATCGACACGTCGCCGCCACCGTCCAGCCCGACGACGAACACCCCGGCCGCCTTGAGCCCCTGCAGCGTGCGCACCAGGTTGGTCACCCGGGCGACCGGCACGCGCGCCGCAGCACCCGCGGACACCTTCCACGCCGACGCCGTCACGCCCGCCGCACGCCGCTCGGGCACCAGGACGCCGTGCGCACCGAACGCGCCGGCCGACCGGAGCACCGCCCCGAGGTTGCGGGGGTCGGTCACGCCGTCGAGCGCGACGATCAGCGCCGGCCGGTCGGTCTCCGCAGCGGCGTCCAGCAGGTCGTCGTCGTCCGCGTACGCGTACGGCGGCACCTGGATGGCGACGCCCTGGTGCACCGACCCGTCGGTGAGACGGTCCAGCTCGGCGCGGCTGACCTCGAGCAGGGGGTAGTTCGAGTTCCCGGCGGCGCTGATGATCTCGCGCGTGCGGTCGTCGGCCTCCAGGCGGGAGGCGATGTACACGGTCGAGACCGGGATGCCCGCGCGGAGCGCCTCGACCACCGAGTTCCGGCCGGACACGATCTCGTGCGTCGAGCTCTTCCGACCGCCCTTGGACCCGGCCGCGCTGCGGCTGGCGCCCGCCGACTGGCGTCCCGACGTGCCACGCGTCCCGGCGACCGCCCGGCGCTCCGCGGCGAGCTTCGCCTTGTGCGCGGGGTGGTACTCGCGGTCCTCCGCCTTGGGCGTCGGCCCCCTGCCCTCGAGGGACCGGCGGTTCTTGCCACCCGTCCCCGCGCTGGCGACCTTCTTGGAGCCGCCCTTGCGGACGGCGCCGCGACGCTCAGAGTTTCCGGCCATGTTCAGTTCTCCATTCGTGTGGAGCCGAGCCGCCCGCTCTCGCGGGGCTCAGCCCTCGTCTCGGGGGTCGGTGTCGGCGCGCGCGGCCAAGGACCAGCGCGCTCCGGAAGAGGAGTCCTCGACGACGATGCCGGCCGCGGCGAGGCGGTCCCGGATCGCGTCGGACGTGGCGAAGTCACGGGCGGCACGCGCCTGCGCACGGGCCTCCAGCTCAGCGGCGACGACGGACTCCAGCGCCCGCGCATAGCGTGCGTCGCTGCCGTGGGCGCGCCACTGGCTGCCGCCGGGGTCGAGGCCCAGGACGTCGAGCATGGCCCGCAGCACCACCATCGCGGTGCGGGACTCCTCCAGGTCGCCGCGCGCGAGCGCGGAGTTGCCGGTGCGCAGGTGCTCGTGCACGACCGCGAGCGCGGCGGGCACGTTGAGGTCGTCGTCCATCGCGGCGACGAACTCGGCGGGCAGCTCGACGCCGGCGACCTCCGCGTCGTCGGCGACCCCTACCTTCTCGGCGGCGCGCTCGACGAACCCCGCGAGGCGGTCCCAGGTGGCCTCGGCCTCGCGCAGGGTGTCGTCGGTCCACTCGAGCATCGAGCTGTACTGCACCGCGGTCATGGCGTAGCGCAGGACGGCCGCGCGCTCCTTGGCCAGCACGACGGTGACCAGCAGGCCGTTGCCGAGGGACTTGCTCATCTTGGCGCCGCTCTGCGTGACCCAGCCGTTGTGCAGCCAGTACTGCGCGAACCCGTAGCCGGCGGCCCGCGACTGGGCCTGCTCGTTCTCGTGGTGCGGGAAGCGCAGGTCGAGCCCGCCGCCGTGGATGTCGAAGGACTCCCCCAGGTACCGCTGCGCCATCGCCGAGCACTCGAGGTGCCAGCCCGGGCGGCCGCGGCCGAACGGTGTGTCCCACGAGGCCGTCTCCGGCTCGCCGGGCTTGGCGGCCTTCCAGAGGGCGAAGTCGCGGGGGTCGCGCTTGGCGTCGTCGTCGACGGTGCCGTCGGGCGCGGGGATCATGTCGTCGACCCGCTGGTTGGTCAGCGCGCCGTACTCGGGGTAGCTGCGGACGTCGAACCACACGTCGCCGGGCCCGGAGGTGTACGCGTGACCGGTCTCGACCAGACGGTCCATCAGCTCGATCATCGCCGGGACGTGACCGGTCGCGCGCGGCTCGTAGCTGGGCGGCAGCACGCCGAGGGCGTCGTACGCCGCGGTGAAGGCCCGCTCGTTCGTGGCGGCCCACGCCCACCACGGCTCACCGGCGTCGGCGGCCTTGGCCAGGATCTTGTCGTCGATGTCGGTCACGTTGCGCACGAGCGTGACGCGGTGCCCCGTGCGACGCAGCCAGCGCACCAGCACGTCGAACGCGATGCCCGAGCGGAGGTGCCCGATGTGCGGTGGCGCCTGCACCGTGGCCCCGCACAGGTAGATGCCCACCTCGTTCGGCACGAGTGGGACGAAGTCACGCACCGTCCGGGTCGCGGTGTCGAAGAGGCGCAGGGTCACCGGTCAAGGCTACCGGCGCAGGACCCCCGCGCCTTTCACACCCCCGCACCCCCACCATCCGCTCGCAACGTCCGCGGATTCGAGCGTCATGGCGACCGAATGCTCGGACGCTACGGGTGGTGGATCGGACGTCCGCGGAAACGAGCGTCCCGGCGACCGGATGCTCGGACGTGGTGGGTGGCGGGGGTCAGCCGAAGGTGTGGTGCTCGCCGCGGTAGGTGGGGACCGTGTCCTCGATGGTGGTGCCGCGGACCAGGTGGACCTGCTCGAAGCGCTCCATGACCTCGCCGGACTTCGCGTGCCGGAACCAGACCCGGTCCCCGACGCGCAGGTCCGCGCCGCTCGACAGCCGCAGGGGCGTCTGCACCTCACCGGCGCCCTCGCGGCTGGTCAGCGCCAGCCCGGCGGGCCAGACGGGGCGCGGCTGGCGCGACTTCGTGGCGGGCCCGGACGCGATGTACCCGCCGCCGAACACGGTGGCGAAGCCGGGGCCCGGGATGCGGACGACGTCGAGCCCGAAGAACGCGGCCGGTCGGGGGGTGAACGAGCGGTAGGCGTCGAAGAGGGTCGGCACGAACAGGCCGGAGCCGGCGGTGACCTCGGTGACGACAGGGTCGGCGGCGCTGGACGCCACGGAGCCGGAGCCGCCGGAGTTGACCAGCGACAGCTCGTGACCGACGGCGGTCTGCACGGCGTCCACGACGGCCGCGCGGCGGACGGCCAGGTCCCGGATCGACAGCCGCTTGACCGCGCGGACGGCAGGCGAGGAGTCGGGGAGCCCGGCGACCTGCGCCTCGTAGAACATCACGCCGACCACGTCGACCCCGGACCGGCGGGCGATCAGGGCCGCGAGCGCCCCGGCGTCGGCGGCGGAGTGCACCGGAGAGCGCCGGACGCCCAGGTGCGCGGCCACTGGGCCGAACCGCACCTTGAGGGACGCGTCGACGTCGAGGCAGAGGCGCAGCGTGGTGCCGTGGGCGTCGGCGGCCCGGGCGGCCAGCTCGACCTGGGCGGCGTCGTCGACCATGAGCGTGACGGCCCGGGCGGCGACCGGGTCCGCGGCGAGGGCGTCGAGCGCCCCGGTGTCGACGCTCGGGTAGCCCAGCAGGACGTCGTCGACCCCCTGCGCGACCAGCCAGAGCGCCTCGCGCACGTTGTAGCCCATGACGCCCGCGAACCCGGGGAGCGCCAGGACGCGGTCGAGCACGTGCCGGACCCGGACGGACTTGCTGGCCACGCGGATCGGCGTCCCGGCGGCCCGGACGACGAGGTCCGCCGCGTTGGCGTCGAGGGCGTCGAGGTCCACGACGGCGAGCGGCGCGGCCAAGCCACGCGTCGCCTCGTCGAGACGCTCGCCCAGGGTGCCGGTCATGCACCGGCTCCGGCGGTGACGGGTGCGCCGGTGTGCCGGGTGACGCCGAAGCGGCCGGCGAAGATCGCCACGACGACCACCAGCACGATCGGGACGGCGAACCCGTAGTGCAGGGAGGACGTGCTGCCGATGGCTCCCACCAGCACGCCGCCGAGCACCGCTCCGACGTAGTTGAAGATGTTGAGCCGCGCTACGACCGCGTCCGCGTGCCCCGGCGCGAGGTCCCCCGCCGCCGAGAAGCACAGGGGTGCGATGACGCCGAGACCGGCGCCCGCGACCGCGAAGCCGGCCAGTCCTGCCCACGGTCCGGGTGCGGCGACGACGAGGACGAGCCCGGCGGCGCCGACGAGCGCCCCGGTGCGCAGCACGACCACCCGGCCCCATCGCCGCACGAGCGGGTCGCCGGCCAGCCGCGACGCCAGGGTCGTCGTGAGGTAGGCGGCGTAGCCCAGGGGCGCGAACGACGCGGCCGCCAGGAGGACGTCGCCGAGGTAGATGGTGCTCCAGGTGGAGATCGCGGTGTCGGCGACGTAGAACGCCACGACACCGAGCCCGAGCAGGAGGACGGCCCCCCACGGGACGACGGGCTTGGCACCGTCCGTGACGGGCAGGGCCAGGGCCTCGTCGGGCGTCGCGACGCCGTCCGCGCGGACCGGGACGGTCACCCGCCACCCGGCGCGCAGGACGCCGACAGCCGCGAGGAGCGCCACCAGCGTCCCGGCCAGCAGGGCGACGGCGACCGGGTCGGTGGGCGTCCGGCCGACCGTGGCCGCGACGAAGACGGCGCCGGCGATGCCTCCGACGGACCACGAGGCGTAGAACCCGGTGAGGAGCGACCGGCCGTACTCGCGCTGGATGGCGACGGCCTGCATGTTCGTGCCGGCGTCGACCATGCCGAGCCCGATCCCGTAGACCGCGAACCCGAGGGCCAGCACCGCGAAGACGGGCGCCACGGCTGCGATGACGACGGCCGTGGCGACGATCAGGAGGCCCGCTCCGAGGACGATCCGGCTGCCGCCGGCGGACCGGGCGACGCGGTCGGCGACGACCGTGCCGACCGCGGCCATGAGGCAGACGCCGAGCACGACGAGGGTGACCTGCCCGTCGTCGATGCCGTACCGGTCCTTGAACCCCTCGAGGCTGGTCAGCACGGTGGCGTAGGCGAAGCCCTGGCCGGCGAACCCGGCCGAGACCGCGATGCGGGCACGACGGGCCGACGCGACAGCAGGGGCGCTCACGCGAGGGTCGCGGCGGTGTCAGCCTCGAGCGAGGTCGGGACGGCCACCGTGGCGAGGAAACGCCCGAAGCCCTGCAACCCGGCGCGGGCTGCTTCGCTGTCGCCGTCGACGAGCCAGGCGAGCGAGAAACCGTCGATGACCGCGACGACCGTGCGTGCGAGGGTGCCGCGCGGGACCGTCCAGCTGACGTGCGCGGACCGCTCCACCAGGTCGAGGACCTGCTCGGCGGCGGCCCACTGGCCGCGGTACTGCTCGATGGCGACCTGGTTGAGCTCGGCGTGCCGCAGCGAGGACGTCGTCAGCTCGT
This sequence comes from Cellulomonas humilata, assembly GCF_030814415.1. Lineage (GTDB taxonomy): Bacteria > Actinomycetota > Actinomycetes > Actinomycetales > Cellulomonadaceae > Cellulomonas > Cellulomonas humilata_A. Next base: position 530,546 of record NZ_JAUSVB010000001.1, read on the forward strand.
AGCTCAGCAGCTGCGGGCCGCGGGAGTCGCGGATACCGGCCCACAGGGCGTCGATGACGCCTTCGATGACGGACTCGGGGTCGCGGGCCTCCGGGGGCAGCTCACCCAGGCTGCGCTCGAGGTTGGCCGACGTGATGGCGTGGGCCATCGCGCGCAGGAGCTCGTCCTTGTCCTGGAAGCAGTAGTGCACGACGCCCAGCGAGACCCCGGCCTCTGCGGCGACGGCGCGCACGGTGGCAGCATCGATGCCGTCCCGGCTCGCGACGGCGAGCGCAGCCTCGATCAGCTGCTCGCGCCTCTCGGCCACAGGCAAGCGGTTCATGACAGGGTTCCCCTCCCTCTAGCGACGGCCCCACCGGCCGACCACCGCCCGGTGGGCGAGGCCGACGCCTCCCCCAGTGCACAGTTCAATAGCACTTGTCACGATAGTCAAGGACTTGACGCACTTGACTTGGACAACCGACCAGGACAACCTGTCACCATTATGGGACGACTGTCGACATCCGGCGACTGGCAGAACTGGGCTCGCACCGCTCGTGCGACGCCCCGCCGGGTGCTGCACCCCCGTGACCTGGGAGAACTCTCCTCCGCCGTGCGCGCAGGCGCGTTCGAGGGGCTCCGCGTCCGGGCGCTGGGCGGGGGGCACTCGTTCACCCCCGTGGCGGTCACCGACGGGGTCCACATCCGTCTCGACTCGTTGGACGCACTTGAGCGTGTCGCGCCCCAGGAAGACGGCACGACCCACGTCACCGTGGGTGCCGGAATCCGCCTGGGCGCTCTGAACACCCTGCTGGCGGACCGCGGGCTGGCCATGCGCAACCTCGGTGACATCGACAAGCAGTCGATCGCGGGGGCCATCTCGACCGGCACGCACGGCACCGGCGCGAAGCTGGGCGGGCTGGCCACGCAGGTCGTCGGCGCCCGGCTCGTCACTGCGACCGGCGAGGTCGTCGAGACCTCCCCGACGCAGCAGCCGGAGCTGTTCGAGCTGGCCCGGCTCGGCCTGGGCAGCGTCGGCGTGCTCGCCGCCGTGACGCTCGAGGTGGTCCCGGCGTACCGCCTGGAGGCCCGCGAGGAGCCGTGGCCGCTGGACGAGGTCTTCGAGCAGCTGGACGGCCCGGACGGCCTGGTCGAGAGCAACGACCACTTCGAGTTCTACTGGTTCCCGCACACGCGCCGGGCGCTGACCAAGCGCAACAACCGCGTGCCCGACGACGTGGTGGTCCCCCTGCCGCGGCTGCGCGGGTGGGTCGACGACGAGCTCCTGTCCAACGCGGTGTTCTCGCTGGCCAACGGCGTCGCCACCCTGGCGCCCTCGACCACGGCGTCGATCAACGGGTTCGCCGCGCGCGCCCTGTCCTCCCGCCGCTACACGGCACCGTCCGCGGACGTCTTCGTCTCCCCGCGCCGGGTGAAGTTCCGCGAGATGGAGTACGCGGTGCCGCGCCACCAGCTGGTCCACGTGCTGCACGAGATCGACGCCTGGATCGAGTCGAGCGGCGAGCGCGTCCCGTTCCCGGTCGAGGTCCGGTTCGCCGCGGCGGACGACCTGTGGCTCTCGACGGCGCACGGGCGCGAGACGGCGTACGTCGCGGTGCACCAGTATCTGCGGCTGCCGTACGCGCGGTACTTCGCGGCCGTCGAGCGGATCGTCGCCCAGGTGGGTGGCCGGCCGCACTGGGGCAAGATGCACTGGCTCGAGGCCGAACAGCTGGGCGCCCTGTACCCCCGGTTCGCGGACGCCCAGCGGGTGCGCGCCGAGGCAGACCCCACCGGCGTCTTCAGCAACCCCTACCTGGACCGTCTGCTGGGGTCCGGCCACCGCCTCGCCGCGTAGGCCTACCGCTTCGCGACCGTCGAGCCCCGGATCACCAGGCGGCCGGCCACGTACTCGGTCCCGGACCCGGTGTCCACGCCGTCGAGCGCGGCGAACACCCGCTGGGCGGCAGTGCGTCCGAGCTGCTGCAGGTTGGCGTCGATGCTGGTCAGCTCCGGCCGGGAGTTGGTGGTCAGCACCTCCCAGTTGTCGAACCCCATGACGGCGAGGTCGTCGGGCACGGTCCGGTGCAGGTCGCGGGCGGTGTCGAGGGCGCCGCGGGCGATCTGGTCGGAGCCGCACAGGATGGCGTCGATGTCGGGGTGCCGGGCCAGCAGCACGGCGGCGGCGTCGCGCCCCCAGCCCTCGGACCACTCGCTGTACATGACGTCGCCGACGAGCTCGCGCCCGGCGGCGTGCAGGCCGGCCCTGACACCCTCGGCGCGGTCACGGGCGGCCGCGTAGGCGGGCTCGCCGGTGATGTGCGCGATGCGCGAGCGCCCGCAGGCGATCAGGTGCTCGACGGCGATGCGGCCCGCGCTGACGTTGTCGGGGGTGATCGACAGGTCGGAGGGGTCGTCGGACGGCGCGTACGCGTAGACGACCGGGACCGGGATGGCGTGGCCGAGCGAGGGGCGGGGATCCGTCTGCCGGCCGACGACGATGAGGCCGTCGACGCGGCGGCTGAGCAGGGCGCGCAGGTGGTACTGCTCGCGGATGGAGTCGCCGCGGGCGTCACAGAGGAAGACGTTCACCTTGCCGGCGCCGAACGCGTCCTCGGCGCCCATGAGGATCGGGATGACGAACCGGCCCTCGAGGTCGCTGGTCAGCAGGCCTACCGTGCCGGTGCGCCCGGCGAGCAGCCCGCGGGCGAGCGGGTTGGGGCTGAACGAGAGCCGTTCGGCTGCCTCCACGACGCGCTGCCGGGTGCTGTCCTTGACCTGGTCGCGTCCGTTGAGCGCCTTCGAGGCCGTCGCCACCGAGACGCCGGCGAGTCGCGCGACGTCGGAGAGCGTCACGGCGCGGGCTTGTTCGACGCGGGCCACCGGAACCACCTCCTCGAGGGCGAATGCCGTTCGTGATCGAACTGTAACCGCACCACCCCGTTGACGCGCCACCCCTGCCCGCTCTATCTTCAGAAAACCTTTTCGGCTTGTTTCGGGATCGGGTCGGTTCGTCGGAGTTGCTCTAGGTGTGCACGTCAGGGCGCCGGAGCGGCACCGTGGGACCGACCGGTGCGCCCCCTCCGATCCGCGGGCACCGACAAAGGGTTTCGCCCCATGAACCCGAGGTGCCGATGACGGCACCCGCTCGACGAAGAGCACGAGGAGACGCCCATGAGGATCACCCGCACCCGGTCGGCAGGCACCCGCCTGGCCGCCGGGATCGTGACGGCCGGTTTGCTGGTCGGGCTGGCGGCGTGCAGCAGCGCAGACGACGGCGGTGGCAGCGACGAGGCCGTGACGGCAGGCCCGGACGGCACCGACGACGGCACCACGCTGACGCTCTGGACCCGCGCACCCCTGGAGAAGCAGGCCAAGCTGCTGGTCGAGGCCTACAACGAGTCGCACGAGAACCAGGTCGAGCTGACCGTCGTCCCCAACGACGACTACGTCGCCAAGGTCGGCGCCGCCGCCGGCTCGGACGGCCTGCCGGACCTGTTCGCCGCCGACATCGTCTACGTGCCCAACTGGGTGCAGCAAGGCCTGTTCCAGGACCTGACGACGCAGATCGACGGGCTGGAGTTCAAGGACGACATCAACAAGGGCCACCTCGCGGCCGGCACCGCCGACGGCAAGGAGCACGTCCTGCCGTTCGTGCTCGACCTGTCGATGCTGTTCTGGAACAAGGAGCTGTTCGCCGAGGCCGGCCTCGACCCGGAGAAGGCGCCCGCGAACATGGCCGAGTACGCCGAGGCCGCCAAGGCGGTCCAGGCGCTGAACAAGCCCGACACCTACGGCACGGCGACCGGCCTGAACTGCGGCGGCTGCCTGGTCTTCACCTGGTTCCCGTCGGTCTGGGCCGACGGCCAGGAGGTCATGACCGAGGACGGCACCGAGTCGTTGCTCAACAGCGACACGGCGAAGGACATCTACTCCACCTGGAAGGACCTCTGGGACTCCGGCGCGGTGCTCCCGTCGTCCGAGGACGAGGCCGGTCCGACGTGGACCGCCGGCTTCACCGAGGGCAAGGTCGGCCTGATGTTCTACCCGGCGACCTTGCTGTCGTCGACCACGGGCTTCGACGTCGGTGTGTCCGGCATCCCCGGCCCGGAGGGCGGCGCCTCGACGTTCGTCGGCGGTGACGGCATCGGCGTCTCCAAGGACTCGGAGAACGCGGCCCAGGCCTGGAACTTCCTGTCCTGGATGATGTCCGAGGACGCGCAGGTCGAGGTGCTGGCCAAGAACAACGACGTCGTCTCGCGCGCCGACCTGGCGGACAACGAGTACGCGGCCAAGGATCCCCGCCTGGTGACCATCAACGAGGTCGCCGGCCAGGGTGACACCCCCGTCGCGCTGAACTTCCAGCAGGCGTTCAACGCACCGAGCAGCCCGTGGCTGACCCTGGTGCGCGACGCGGTCCTCGGCGACGGGGCGAACGTCGACGCGGACAACGACGAGATCACGGCGGTGCTCGGGCAGTAAGCCGTGACCGGTGGGGTGCCGTTCACGCCACGGCACCCCACCTCCCACCCCCGGAAGACCGCACGAGAGGCACCCTCGATGACCGTCCAGACGGCCACTCCCGCACCACCCCGCCGACGCGCGAACGGCCACCGCCTGCGCGGCTGGGCCTACGCGTCGCCGACCGCCCTGTTCGTGCTCGTCCTGTTCGTGGTGCCGCTGGCCCTCGTGTTCCGGATGAGCGCGTCGAAGTGGCCGCTGCTCTCGGGCGACCAGGGGATCAACTTCCCCGACAACTTCACCGCCGCGGTCGACAACCGGTTCTTCGTCGACTCGGTCGTGTTCACGCTGAAGTACACGATCCTGGCGACCATCCTGCTGATCGCCCTCGGCCTCGGCCTGGCGCTGATGGTGCAGGAGTCGTCGCGCTGGAAGGGGTTCCTGCGCACGTCGTTCCTGGTGCCGAGCGCGCTAGGCCTCGCGTCGGCGTCACTGCTCTTCTACGTCCTGTACTCGCCGCTGGCCGGACCGCTGGCGCCCTTCATGGAGCGCATGGGCTGGAGCTTCCTCGGCTCGCCCGACGCTGCGCTGGCCTCGACGCTGTTCCTCATCGTGTGGCGGTACGCGGGCTTCTACATGCTGCTGATGCTCGTCGGCCTGCAGGCCATCCCCGGTGACATCTACGAGGCGGCCCGCATGGACGGCGCCAACCGGTGGCACACGTTCTCCAAGATCACGATCCCGCTGCTCAAGCCCACCCTCGCGCTGACCACGATCCTGTGCGTCACGGGGTCGCTGCTGGCGTTCGAGCAGTTCTACATCCTCACCAAGGGCGGCCCGGACAACAGCACCATCACCGTGGTCCAGCTCATCTACTCGGTCGCGTTCCAGGGCCCGAACGACCTGGGCGTCGCCGCGGCGCTCTCCGTGATCGTCCTGGCCGCGCTCGTGGTCATCAACGTCGTCCAGCTCCGCGCCTTCCGCGGCTCGGACGAGAGCTGAGGGGCCGACGATGACCATCGCCAGCGTGCAGAACCACCCCGACGCCGACGTCCCGGCGATCCTCCCGACGCACCGCTCCGCACCCCCGACGACGATCGCCGGTCTCGCGCTGCGCACGCCCTTCTGGGTGTTCTCCGGCGCCCTCGCCGTGATCTTCCTGTTCCCCCTGGTCTGGACGTCGGTGGCCTCCGTGTCGCCGCACCCCGGCACCGGGCAGGTGGACGGCTGGGGCTTCGGCAACTACCGCACCCTCGCCAACTACCAGGCCGGGATCTGGCAGTACCTGTTCAACTCCGTGTTCGTCTCGGGGCTGTGCGTGGTGCTCACGCTGCTCATCTCGACGCTCGGGGGGTACGCGTTCGCGCGGTTCCGGTTCCCCGGCCGCAACGCCCTGTTCATGCTCACGCTGGCGATCCTCATGGTCCCGTACGCGACCCTGCTGATCCCGCTCTACGTGCTGCTCAACACCCTCGGGCTGCAGAACTCGCTGGTCGGCGTGGCCCTGGTGCTCACCATGTTCCAGCTGCCGTTCTCGACGTTCATGATGCGGATCTCGTTCGAGTCGATCCCGCGGGAGCTGGACGAGGCCGCGATGGTCGACGGCTGCTCGTCGTTCTCGGCGCTGTGGCGGGTGCTGCTCCCGGCGGTCCGCCCGGGCCTGATCACGGTGGGCCTGTTCGCGTTCCTCGCGGCCTGGAACGACTTCTTCGCGCCCCTGATTCTCATCAACGACTCGAACAAGATGACGCTCCCGCTCGCCGTGTCCAACCTGCGCGGCCAGGTGCAGGGCGTCGTCGACTACGGCGCCACCGAGGCGGGCGTCGTCGTGCTCGCGCTGCCCTGCATCGTGCTCTTCCTCCTGCTCCAACGACACTACGTGCGCGGCTTCATGTCGGGTGCGCTCAAGGGATGACGATGACCTCCACTACCACGACCGCCGGCTCCCCCATCGCACCGGTCGCACCCTCGCACGGCGCCCTCCGCCCCCTGGGGCTCGACGACGTGCAGATCACCGGGGGCTTCTGGGCGCAGCGGCAGGCCGTCAACGGCTCCGCGAGCCTCGCGCACATCGAGCACTGGATGGAGCGCGAGGGCTGGATCCCCAACTTCGACTCCGCCGCGGCCGGCACCCTGTCCGACCTCGACCGCGGTGGCCGCGAGTTCTCCGACTCGGAGGTCTACAAGCTCCTCGAGGCCATGGCGTGGGAGATCGGCCGCACGGGCGACGCCGCCCTCGACGGCCGGTTCCGCGCGCTCGTCGGGCGCATCGCTGCCGCCCAGGAGGCCGACGGCTACCTGAACACCAACTTCGGCCGGCCCGGTCAGCGCCCCCGGTACTCCGACCTCGAGTGGGGCCACGAGCTCTACTGCTTCGGCCACCTGTTCCAGGCGGCGGTGGCCCGTGCCCGGACGCGTCCCGACGCCGACGACGGCCTGCTGGCGGTCGCCCGCCGCGCGGCCGACCACGTGGTCGCGGCCTTCGGCCCGGACGGCATCGCGTCCGTCTGCGGGCACGCCGAGATCGAGCCCGCGCTGGCGGAGCTGGGCCGCGCCACCGGGGAGCGCCGCTACGTCGACCAGGCCGCCCTGTTCGTCGAGCGCCGCGGCACCGGGACGCTCGCGGACATCGAGCTCGGCCGGGCGTACTACCAGGACGACGTCCCGGTGCGCGACGCGACCGTCCTGCGCGGGCACGCGGTGCGAGCCAACTACCTGGCCGCCGGCGCGGTCGACGTCGCGGTCGAGACCGACGACGAGGACCTGCTCGACGCGCTGACCACCCAGTGGGAGAACACCGTCGCGCGCCGCACCTACGTCACCGGCGGGCAGGGCTCGCAGCACGAGGGCGAGGCGTTCGGGCACGACTTCGTCCTGCCTGCGGACCGCGCGTACTCCGAGACGTGTGCCGGCATCGGCTCGGTGATGTTCTCGTGGCGGCTCCTGCTGGCCCAGGGCCTGCCCCGGTACGCGGACCTGGTGGAGCGCACGCTCTTCAACGTCGTCGCGACGTCGCCGTCCCACGAGGGCACCGCGTTCTACTACACGAACACGCTGCACCAGCGGGTGCCCGGGACGGTCCCGCCGACGGAGGTCGCGAGCCCGCGGGCCTCGTCGTCGCTGCGGGCGCCCTGGTTCGCCGTGTCGTGCTGCCCGCCGAACGTCGCCCGCACCCTGGCCAGCCTCGCAGCCTACGTCGCGACCACCGACGACGACGGCCTCCAGCTGCACCAGTACGCTCCGGCCCGCATCCGCACGACGCTGGCCGACGGCCGCCGCGTGGAGCTCGACGTCGAGACGGCCTACCCGACCGACGGGGTGGTCCGCGTGACCGTCGCGGCCACCGAGGACCGGCCGTGGACGCTCACCCTGCGGGTCCCCTCGTGGGCCGACGGCGCGGAGCTCCGCACCCCGGACGGCGTGCAGCCGGCCCCCACCGGCACGGTCTCGGTGCACCGGCGGTTCGCCGCGGGCGACGTCGTCGAGCTGCACCTGCCGATGGAGCCCCGGGTGTCGAGCCCCGACCCCCGGATCGACGCCGTCCGCGGCTGCGTCGTGGTCGAGCGCGGTCCGGAGGTGCTGGCACTGGAGTCCGTCGATCTCGACGGCGCCGACGTCTCCGCGGTGCGCCTGGACCTGACCGCCGGCGTGCGCGAGGCCGACGGGCGCGTGCTGGTCACCGTCGTCACCGCCGCGCCGGCCGACGACGCCTGGCCGTACGGCTCTCCTCCGGCGCCGGCCGACCAGGCACGCGCGGAGGCTCCGCTGATCGCGTATCACGACTGGGCGAACCGGGGACCGTCGACGATGCGGGTGTGGCTGCCGCTGGCGTGAGTCACCCGACGGGGTGATCGGCGTACTCCCAGCAGCCTGGCTCTGGCCCTCGGGCCCGGGTCAGGTGCAGAGTGTGCCGGTGGCCCTCACCAGCAGGGCCGTCGTCGCGTGCGCGTACGGCGGTCCGGACGTCCTGCGTCTCGTCGACATCGACCCCGGCGAGCCCGGCCCCGGCAACGTGCTGGTCGAGGTCCGGGCGGCAGGCGTGAACCCCACCGACTGGAAGGGCTACGCGGGCGTCTACGGCACGAACCCCGCGAACCTGCCCATGCGGCTCGGGTACGAGGTGTCCGGCGTCGTGAGCGCGGTCGGGCCGTCGGTGCGCTGGCTCTCCCCGGGCGACGAGATCATCGCGTGGCGGGTGAGCGGTGGCTACGCGGACCGGATCATCGTCTCCGAGCAGGTCACCGTGCGACGGCCGGCGAACCTCGACTGGCCGGCCGCGTCCGGGCTGCTGCTCTCGGGCGCCACGGCCGTCCACACCCTCAGCGCGACCGGCACCCGCGACGGCGACGTCGTGCTCGTGCACGGCGGCTCGGGCGGCGTCGGCCGCATGGTCGTCCAGCTGGCGGTCCTGCGCGGCGCCCAGGTGATCGCGACGGCCTCCCCGCGGCACCACGACGACCTGCGTGACCTGGGCGCGAACCCGGTGGCCTACGGCGACGGCCTGCTCGAGCTGGTGCACGAGGCCGCCCGGCACACGGGCGCCGTCACGGTCGCCATCGACACCGTCGGCACCGACGAGGCCCTGGACACGTCGGTCGCCGTGGTCGCCGACCGCGACCGCATCGCGACGATCGCCGGCTTCGGCCGCGCCGGGGAGCTGGGCATCAAGGCGCTGGGCGGCGGACCCGGTGCGGACCCCGGGACCGCCGTGCGCGAGGCGGCGCGGGCGCAGCTGGCGGAGCTGGCCTCCGACGGGACGCTGGACGTCCGCGTCGCGCGGACCTATCCCCTCTCGGACGTCGCCCAGGCCCACCGTGACGGGCAGGCGGGTCACTCCGCGGGGAAGCTGGTGCTGGTGCCCTGACGGGCGTCCGCGGGCGTCTCAGAAGGGCAGCGGCGGCGGTGTCTCGCTGATCTCGCGGCGGTTGTGCTCGTCGAGCTCCCGCAGTCCGGCACTGGTCGCCTCGAGCACGTCGAGCGGCACGCGGACCCGGATCCGGATCGCCTGGACGCCGTTGTCCCGGACGGGCAGGAGCGGGCGTGCGAGCGCTCCCACGATGGGGAGCCTCTCGGTCTTGGCGTCCGACGACTGTGTCACGCCGGGGACGGTACTGGACTGGAGGACCGGACGCTACCCCAGAAATCGGACACGCCGTCGAACCTGCGTGCACACGCCGGAGTACTACGCGGTATCGATATCCACCGCGAGCGCACGGAGCTCGTCGAGCACCCGACGGACCACCAGGCGCTCGGCGCGGTCGCGTCGTAGGAGCGCGTCGATCCGCCGGCCGGCCCGGACGCCCGCGAGCGGCACCAGGCGCACGCGCGCCCCTCCTCCGAACGTGTACCGAGGCAGCAGGGACACCCCGTGACCGGCCTCGACCAGGGCCTCGACCACGTGGAAGTCGTTGACGCGGTGCACGATCCGCGGTGCGGCGCCCGACCGGGCGGCGACCGCGCCGAGCACCGTCGCGACGGGGAACCCCTCCCGCACCGCGATCCACGGCAGGTCGCGCAGGTCGTCCGGGCGGACCTCGGTGCGCTGCGCCAGGGGGTGGTCGAGCGGGACCGCCACGTCGAGCGGCTCGCGTAGCAACGGCACCACCTCGACCGCCCTGCCGCCGGCCCAGCCGAGCCCGTCGTCGGGCCGGTGCGCGACGACGACGTCCATCCGGTCCGTGAGCGCCACGAAGTCGTCCTGCGCGACGTCCTCGTCGGTGCACTCGAGGGTGATGCCCTCGATGGCAGCCACGCGTGCCAGCAGGGCCGGCAGCAGCAGCTGGGCGCCGCTCTGGAACGCGGAGACCCGGACGACACCCTGCGGCCGCTCCAGGAACTCGTCGCACGCGGCACGCGCGCGCTCGAGGGCGACCGCCACGTCCACCGCCGCCTCGGCCAGCGCCGCCCCGGCGGGGGTCAGCCGCACCCCGCGCCCGATCCGCTCCGTGAGCGGTACGCCGACCTCGCGCTGCAGGAGCGCGACCTGCTGGGACACCGCCGACGGGGTCAGGTGGAGCACGGCGGCGGCTGCCGTCACGCCGCCCTGGGTGCCGACAGTCCGGAGCGTCTCGAGCGTGCGCGGATCCATGCAGCAACGCTACATCGTCACATCATGACATTTCGATGGTGCTGAACGATGACAGCCCGCATGCTCGGGACCATGCCCACCCGCGACCGACTGATCGCCGCTTTCGTCGCCGTGCTGTGGGGGCTGAACTTCCCGGCCATCCACCTGTCGCTCGAGCAGTTCCCGCCGTTCTTCCTGGTCGCGCTCCGGTTCGCCCTCCTGGCGATCCCGACCCTCCTGCTGGTCCCCCGGCCCACCGCGCCCTGGCGCTGGATCCTGCTGTACGGCCTCGGGTTCGGCGTCCTGCAGTTCGTGTTCCTCTACCTGGCGATGTCCAGCGGCATGCCGACCGGGCTGGCGTCGCTGGTCCTGCAGTCCTCCGCGCCGTTCACGGTGCTGCTGGCCGGGGTGTTCCTGCGCGAGCGCATCACCGCGCGACAGGGCGCCGGGATCCTGCTCGCCGTCGTCGGCCTGGCGGGCATCGCGGCGCACCGCGCCGGGCTGGCCGGCGGCGCCACGCTGGTCCCCGTCCTGCTGACCCTCTGCGGCGGGCTGGGCTGGGCCGTCGGCAACCTGGGCAACCGGCGAGCCATGCAGGCGCAGCCCGGCGAGCCGTTCCGGCTGCTGCTGTGGATGTCCGTCGTGCCGCCCCTGCCGCTGCTGGCGCTCTCCCTCGTGGTCGAGGGTCCCGCGGAGATCGCCGGGTCGTTCCGGGGCCTGGGCAGCACCCAGGGGCTGCTCGCGCTGGCCGGGCTGCTCTTCACGGTCGTCGTCGCGACGCTCGTGGGCACCGGGCTGTGGACCGCGCTCATGGGCCGGCACCCGTCCAGCACCGTGGCGCCGTTCTCGATGCTGGTGCCCGTGGTCGGCATCGGCGCCTCGTGGCTGCTGCTGCGGGAGCGCACGTCCCCGGTCGAGCTGGCGTGGGGTGCGCTGGTGCTCGCGGGTGTGCTGCTGGGCAGCATGCGGCGGCGTCAGCCGGAGGTGCTCACGACCAACGCCGTGGCGATCGCCGCGACGCCCTCGCCGCGGCCGGTGAGCCCGAGCCCGTCGGTCGTCGTCGCGGAGACGCTGACGGGCGCTCCGACGGCCGCCGAGAGCACCGCCTCCGCCTCCGCGCGCCGCTGACCGACCTTCGGGCGGTTGCCGATCACCTGGACCGCGACGTTGCCGATGGTGAACCCCGCGTCGCGCACCCGTCGCGCCGCCTCGGCGAGGAGCGCCGCACCGGCGGCACCGGCCCACTGGGGCTCCGACGTGCCGAAGTTCGACCCCAGGTCGCCCAAGCCCGCCGCGGAGAGCAGCGCGTCCGCGGCGGCGTGCGCGGCGACGTCTGCGTCCGAGTGCCCGGCGAGGGGCTGCTCCCCCGGCCACGCGAGCCCCGCCAGGTGCAGGACGGCGCCCTCGGCGGGGTTCGGCTCGTAGGCGTGCACGTCGACGCCGATCCCCGTGCGGGGCAGTGTGCTCACTCGTCGCTCTCCGTCGGCAGGGCGGCGACCGCGAGGTCCCGCGCGGTCGTGATCTTGGCGGCGCGCTCGTCGCCCGCGACCACCCAGACGGGCTCCCCGAGCCGCTCGACCAGGCCGGCGTCGTCGGAGGCGGCCAGGGCCTCGTCGTGCGCGTCCTCGGCGCCGTGCGCGTGCGCCCGCAGCAGGAGCTCCCGGGTGAACCCCTGCGGCGTCTGGACGGCGCGCAGCTCGGCACGCGGGACCGTCTCCAGCACCGGCTCGACGGTGACCCCGCGGTGCGGGGCGACGCGCTTGATGGTGTCCGTGACCGGCAGGCCGGGGACCACCGCGGGGTGCCCGTCGCGCACCGCCTCGATGACGCGGACGACCAGCGACGCGGGCGCGAGCGGACGGGCGGCGTCGTGCACCAGGACCACGTCGACGTCGGCAGCCCGCGGGTCGGCGTCGAGCGCGGCCAGACCGGCGGCCACGGAGGCCTGCCGGGTGGCGCCACCGGCGACGACGAGCAGCGTGACCTCGGACTCGAGGTCGTCCAGCTCGCGGGCGATGGCGTCGAGGTGGAACGCGGGTGCGGTGACCACCAGCACCCGGACGCGATCGTCGCCCGCCGCGCGCGCTGCCAGGAGATTCCGGGCAGCGTGCGCGACGAGCGACTGACCTCCCAGAGGCACGAGGGCCTTGGGGAGGGAATGACCGAGCCTGCTGCCGCTCCCGGCGGCAGTCAGTACTGCAGCGACACTCACCGTGGTGGCGATGGCGTCAGGACGCGAGGACCTCGTCGAGGATCGCTTCGGCCTTCTCCTCCTCGGTGTGCTCGGCGAGTGCGAGCTCCGAGACGAGGATCTGGCGGGCCTTGGCGAGCATGCGCTTCTCGCCCGCTGACAGGCCGCGGTCGGCGTCCCGGCGCGAGAGGTCGCGCACGACCTCCGCCACCTTGATGACGTCGCCCGACGCGAGCTTCTCGAGGTTCGCCTTGTAGCGACGGGACCAGTTGGTCGGCTCTTCGGTGTAGGGCGCCCTGAGGACCTCGAACACCTTGTCGAGACCTTCCTGCCCGACGACGTCGCGCACGCCCACCAGGTCCACGTTCTCAGCCGGGACCTCGATGGTGAGATCTCCCTGAGCGACCTTGAGCTTGAGGTAGAGCTTGTCCTCTCCGCGGATGGTCCTGGTCTTGATCTCTTCGATCAATGCCGCACCGTGGTGCGGGTAGACAACGGTCTCCCCAACAGTGAAAGTCATCTGCAGGTGTCCCCTTTCGCAGAGGGGTATCTTATCACGCCGTTTTTGGCCTTTTGCCGCGTGATTACCGGCATCTGTGCAGGTCAACCGGCAGGTCACCGGCAGGACACCGCCGCCTCGCGGATCGAGCCGGTCACGCGTCCTGCACGCCCGGCGCAGGCGTGCACGGCGGCTAGGCTGGGGCCCGGCGGAGATGCTCCGTCCACCAGCCCGCCCGTAGCGCCCGACGTCCCGAGGAGTCACCGTGACCTCGCCCCGCCCCCGCACCCTCCGGGCAGCCGCCCTCGTCGTCGGGGTCGCCGTCGCCGGGCTCGCGCTCGCCGGCTGCTCCGCGACCAACCCGATCACCACGCAGGACGAGTACTCGTCGTCCGACGGGGTCCGCTTCACGCTCGGCGACGTGCGCGGCAGCAACCTGCACGTGCTCGTCGCGGCCGAGGGCGACCCCGGGACGCTCCAGGGCGGGCTCATCAACGACAGCCGCGAGGACCGCTCGGTCACCCTCGCGATCGGCGACGAGGAGACGGTCGTCGAGCTGGGCCCGAAGGAGACGGTGCTCCTCGGGGTCAGCGACGCCGAGGACGAGGGGTACGCCGAGGTGACGTTCGCCGCGATCGACGCCCCGCCGGGCGGCCTGGTCGCCGTCACCGTGTCCACGCCCGAGGACGGTTCCATCGACGTGCAGGTGCCCGTGCTCGACGGCACCCTGCCCGAGTACGCCTCGCAGGTGCCCACCGCACCCGCCGAGGACTGAGCAGGACGCACAGAAGGGGCCGTCCGGGATCGGACGGCCCCTTCTGTGTGCGGGCTCAGCCGAAGCGTCCCGAGATGTAGTCCTCCGTGGCCTGCACGCGCGGCGAGGAGAAGATCGTCGCCGTGTCGTCGATCTCGACCAGCCGGCCCGGCTCGCCCGTCGCAGCGAGGTTGAAGAACGCCGTCCGGTCCGAGACGCGCGCGGCCTGCTGCATGTTGTGCGTGACGATGACGATCGTGTAGTCGGACTTCAGCTCCGCGATGAGGTCCTCGATCGCGAGCGTCGAGATCGGGTCCAGCGCCGAGCACGGCTCGTCCATCAGCAGCACCTGCGGCTTGACCGCGATGGCGCGCGCGATGCACAGCCGCTGCTGCTGGCCGCCCGACAGCCCCGAGCCCGGCCGGTTGAGCCGGTCCTTGACCTCGTTCCACAGGTTGGCGCCGCGCAGCGAGGCCTCGACGACGTCCTGGGCGTCCCCCTTGGAGATGCGCTTGTTGTTCAGCTTGATGCCGGCCAGCACGTTCTCCGCGATGGACATCGTGGGGAACGGGTTGGGGCGCTGGAACACCATGCCGACCTGGCGGCGCACGGCGACGGGGTCGATGTCGGACCCGTACAGGTCGACGCCGTCCATCGCGACGCTGCCCTGCACGTAGGCCCCAGGAATGACCTCGTGCATGCGGTTGAGCGTCCGCAGGAAGGTCGACTTCCCGCAGCCCGACGGGCCGATGAACGCGGTCACCGAGCGGGGCTCGACCGCCATCTCCACGTCGGCCACGGCCCGGAAGTCGCCGTAGTAGATGTTCAGGTCCTTGACGTCGATGCGCTGTGCCATGGGTCTGTCTTTCAGCCGAGGTTCTTGGGGGCGAAGAAGCGGGTGATCAGGCGGCCGATCAGGTTGAGCAGCATGACGATGAGGATCAGCGTCAGCGCCGCGGCCCAGGCCCGGTCGTAGTTGATGGTCGGGATGCACTCGAGGTCGCCCGGCGTGCAGGGCACGAGGCCCTGCGAGTACTGCCGGTAGACGTAGACCGGGAGCGTCATCATCCGGCCCTCGAACAGGTTGAAGTTGATCGAGTCGATGACACCGACGGTGATCAGCAGGGGTGCGGTCTCGCCGATGATGCGGGCGATCGCGAGCGTGATGCCGGTGCCGATCCCGGCGATCGAGGTGCGCAGGACGACCTTGATGACGACGAGCCAGCGGGGCACGCCGAGCGCCAGCGCCGCCTCGCGCAGCTCGTTGGGCACCAGCCGCAGCATCTCCTCGCAGGAGCGCACGACGACCGGGATCATCAGCACGCTCAGCGCGACGGAGCCGACGACGCCCATGCGGACCCCGGGACCGAGGACCACGGCGAACAGCGCGTACGCGAACAGGCCGGCGACGATCGACGGGATACCCGTCATCACGTCGACGAAGAAGGTGACGGACCGCGCCAGCGCCCCCCGGCCGTACTCCACCAGGTAGATGGCGGTGAGCAGGCCGATCGGCACCGAGATCAAGGTGGCGAAGAGCGTGATCTCGAGCGTGCCGATGATCGCGTGGTAGATGCCGCCCGCGTCCATGCCGCCGTACACCCCGCGCATCGAGTGCGTGAGGAAGTAGGCGTTGAAGCGCTCGATGCCGTTCACGAGCACGGTCCAGGAGACCGAGATCAGCGGCAGCATCGCCAGCACGAAGGCGCCGTAGATCAGCCCCTTCATCAGGCGGTCCTTGCGGTGGCGGCCCTTGTCCACCTGGCGCAGGAGCGCGCGCAGCTCGGCGTTGCCCTCGGGGAGGGTCGTGGCGCTCATCAGTTGGCTCCCGAGAAGTCCTTGCGGCGCGCGACGATCGCGCGGGCGGCCATGTTGACGACGAGCGTGATGACGAACAGCGCGAGGCCGGTCGCGATCAGCGCCGAGACCCCCAGCGGGTTGGCCTCGGGGAACTGGGCGGCGATGTTGGCCGCGATCGTCTGCTGCTGCCCGGCCTCGAGCAGCTTGAACGAGTAGAGGAACCCGGGCGACAGGATCATCAGGACCGCCATCGTCTCGCCGAGGGCCCGGCCGAGGCCGAGCATCGCAGCGGAGACGATGCCCGAGCGGGCGAACGGCAGGACCGCGACCCGGATCATCTCCCAGCGCGTGGCCCCCAGTGCGAGGGCCGCCTCCTCGTGCAGGCGCGGCGTCTGCAGGAACACCTCGCGGCTCACGGCGGTGATGATCGGCAGGATCATCACGGCGAGGACCAGGCCCACGGTCATGAGCACGCGGGCGGTCGGCGACACGGTGCCGGCGAAGAACGGGATGAAGCCGAGGTACTCGTTGAGCCACGCCCAGATCGGCTTGACCATCGGCGCGAGCACGAGGCCGCCCCAGAGTCCGTAGACCACCGACGGGATGGCCGCCAGCAGGTCGACCAGGTAGCCGAGGCCCGACGCCAGCCGGCGCGGCGCGTAGTGCGAGGTGAACAGCGCGATCCCCAGCGCGATCGGGGTCGCGATGACCAGCGCGAGGGCCGCGGCCAGCACCGTGCCGAAGATCAGCGGGCCCACGAAGTCGAGGAGCGAGGTCGCCTCGCCCATCCAGGAGACCTTCTCGGTCAGCTCGGCGGCCGGCGTGGTCAGTGCCGGCCACGCGCGCAGCACCAGGAAGGCGGCGACCGCGACGAGCACGACGAGGATGAGGGCCCCGGCCCCGGTGGCGGTCCACCGGAACAGCCGGCTCGCGCCCTTGTCGACCACACGCGTGCGACGGCGGCGGCCCGGCCGCGGGGACTCGACGTCCTCGGTCGGGCGCACACCGTCCTGCGTCGGCGGGCTCTGGGTGCTGGTCACTTCTCTCCTGCTGCTCGTGGTGGGTGGTGCACCGCCGGCGGCGGACCCGTCCTCCCCCCGAGGCGGGCCCGCCACCGGCGGGTGATCGGACGTCAGGCTGCTGCGGTGATCGAGTCGATCGCTGCCTGGACGTCGGTGCGGAGCGCGTCGGACAGCGGCGCGGAGCCTGCGGCCGACTCGGACGCGGACTGACCCTCGGCGCTCACCACGTAGCTGAGGAAGCCCTTGACCAGGTCGGCCTGCTCGGCCGTGGCGTACTCGAGGCACGCGATCGAGTACGACACGAGGATCAGCGGGTACGCGCCGGACTCGGTCGTCTCACGGTCGATCTTGATGACGATGTCGCCGTTCTCGCGCTCCTCGTCCCGCGGGGAGGCGTCGACCGCGGCCGCGGCACCCTCCTCGGACGGGGCGACCCACTCCTCGCCGACCTTGATGCTCGCCACGCCGAGCGTGCCGACGGCCGAGTTGTCGGCGTACGCGATGGTGCCGTCGCCGCCCTGGACCGTCTGGATGACGCCCGAGGTGCCCTGGGCCGACTCGCCGCCCTCGATGGGCCAGTTGCCGTCCGCCTCGTACGTCCACACGCCACCCGAGGCCTTCGCCAGGTAGTCGGTGAAGTTCTTCGTCGTGCCCGACTCGTCGGAGCGGTGGACCGGCGTGATCGCCGTCGCCGGGAGCGTGGCGTCGGGGTTCTCCGCCGCGATCTCGGGCGCGTCCCAGCTGGTGATCTTGCCGTCGAAGATCCCCGCGATGGTGGCCGCCGAGAGGTTGAGCTCGGTGATGCCCTCGAGGTTGAAGACGACCGCGATCGGGCTGATGTAGACCGGGATGTCGATGGCGCCGGTGGTGCAGACGCCCTTGGCCTGCTCGAGCTCCTCGCTCGTCAGCGCCGAGTCGGTGCCGGCGAACTGGACCGAGCCGTCGAGGAACTGGGTGCGACCGCCGCCGGAGCCGACGGGGTCGTAGTTGACGTTGACGTCGGGGTTGGCGCTCTGGAAGCCGGCACGCCAGGCATCCATCGCCTTCTCCTGCGACGTGGCGCCGGCGCCGTTCAGGTCACCGCTGAGCTCGCTGGCCTGCTCGGTGGCGCCGGACGTGCTGTCGCCGGACCCGGTGGGGTCGTCCGATCCGCAGGCCGTGAGGGAGAGGGCGACGGCGCCGGTGAGGGCGATCGCGCCGATCCGGCCGTGGAGGGAGAGCTTCACTGTGTTCCGTCCTGTCGATCAGGTGCGCACCGATGTGTGCGCGGCGATGCTGACCGTAGGAAGTGCACGTGACCGGGTGGACGGCATCGGGTGAACCCCAGGTGAACGGTGGCCGACGAGTCGGACGGGTGTCCGGGCGCAGCGACGCCCCGCGCGCCGAGGGCGGGCGGGGCGTCGTCGTCGGGGCTACTCGCCGTCGTCGGTGAGCTTGTAGCCCAGGCCCCGCACGGTCTGCAGCAGCGTCGGGTTGCCGGGGTCGACCTCGATCTTGGCGCGGACGCGCTTGACGTGGACGTCGAGCGTCTTGGTGTCGCCGACGTAGTCCGAGCCCCAGATGCGGTCGATGAGCTGGCCGCGCGTCAGCACCCGGCCCGCGTTGCGGAGCAGCAGCTCGAGGAGCTCGAACTCCTTGAGCGGGAACGCGACCAGCTCGTCGCGCACTCGGACGGTGTGCCGCTCGACGTCCATCCGCACCGGCCCGGCGACCAGCAGCTCGTCGTCGTCCTCGTGGAGCGAAGGAGCACCGGCTGTGCCCGCGGAGACCACGACCGCCTCCCGGCGGCGCAGCACCGCGCGCACGCGGGCCAGCAGCTCGCGTGACGAGTACGGCTTGGTGACGTAGTCGTCGGCACCCAGCTCGAGGCCGACCACCTTGTCGATCTCGTCGTCCTTGGCCGTGAGCATGATGACGGGCACGTCGCTGACCAGGCGCAGCCGGCGGCACACCTCGGTGCCCGGCAGGCCCGGCAGCATGAGGTCGAGCAGCACCAGGTCGGCGCCGAACTCCTCGAACTTGGTGAGCGCCTCCGGGCCGGTCGCGGCTGCGACGACGTCGAACCCCTCGCGCTCCAGCTGGTAGGTCAGCGGGTCCCGGTAGGACTCCTCGTCCTCGACGAGCAGGATCCGGGTCATGACGCGCTCCGGCGCACGTGTGCTCCTTCGGTCTCGGTGAGGGGCAGCTCCCGCACCGTCGAGGCGGGCTCCTCCTCGGCGCGGGGCAGGCGCAGGGTGAACGTCGACCCGCGGCCCGGCTGCGACCAGACGGTCACCTCACCGCCGTGGTCCGCGGCGACGTGCTTGACGATGGAGAGGCCGAGGCCCGTGCCGCCGGTGTCGCGCGAGCGCGCGGGGTCCACCCGGTAGAACCGCTCGAACACGCGCTCCTGCTCGGCCGCGGTGATGCCGATCCCCTCGTCGACCACCGCGATCTCCACCAGGTCCCCGTCGGTGCGGACCCCCACGCCGACGTGCGACGCCTCGCCGGAGTACGCGACGGCGTTGTCCAGCAGGTTGCGAACGGCGGTGACCAGCAGGTCGTGCTGGCCCAGGACGCGCGTGCCGCGCACCCCGCCGATGTCGAGCCGCACGCGCTTGGCCTCCGCGGTCGTGCGAGCCCGGTCGACGGCCTCCGACAGGACGGTGTCCACGTCGACCAGCCCGACCTGCCCGAGCGCCCCCGCCACCTGCAGCCGGGACAGCTCGATGATCTCGTGCACCAGCGCCGACAGCCGCGTGGCCTCCGCCTGCATCCGGCCCGCGAACCGGCGCACGGCCTCCGGGTCGTCGGCGGCGTCCTGGACCGTCTCGGCGAGCAGCGCCAGCGCGCCCACCGGGGTCTTGAGCTCGTGCGACACGTTGACGACGAAGTCGCGCCGGATCGCCTCGAGGCGCCGCGCCTGCGTCAGGTCCTCCGCCAGCACCACGAGGTGGTCGGCGCTGACCTGCGCGACCCGCACCTGGACCATCAGCACGCCGGGGCCGACCGGACCGCGGGGCACCTCGAGCACCTCGTCGCGGATCACCCCGTCGCGACGCACCAGCGCGATGAGGTCACGGATCGCCGCAGGCGCCACCCGCCCGTCGCGCACGATGCCGAGGGCGTGGGCCGGCGCGCTCGCCCGCACCACGTTGTCGGAGTCGTCGAGCACCACAGCGGCCGACCGGAGCACGGCGAGCGTGCGGACGAGGCCGTCGTCGAGGGCCGGCACCGGTGGGGTCGGCGCACCGTGCTGCGACCGCTCGCTCCACCGGAACGCCAGAGTCGCCCACACCCCGACCAGCAGGCCGAGGCCGCCGGCGAGGAGGAGCATGAGCCCGTCGATCCCGTCCACGACACTCACAGTAGGACGCGCTGGACCCTGCGCCGCGCCGATGCGGCCTCTGCGCGCCACGCCGCCGTCGAGCGTTCACCGACCGTTCACCGAGGCCGCTCGTGCGAGCGGCCCCGGTGAGGCGGACTCAGCCGAACGTCTCCATCAGCAGCGACCGCTCGGCGTCCGTGAGGTTGGTGGCGACCAGCGTGCTGTGCAGGCCGTGCATCCGCTCACCCAGCCGGTCCATGTCGGCGTTCTCCGTCACCGCGCACAGCAGCGACGTCCCGACGGTGATCTGCGCGCGGATCTCGTCCAGCTGGCTCTCCGGGATGCCGACCGCGGAGACGGCCTTCGTGATCGCGCCGGCGGCCGCACCGACGGCGACCCCGAGCAGGGGCACGAAGAAGAGGCCGCCGAACAGGAGGCCCCAGAACGCACCCCAGCCGGTGCCACGCAGCTTGTCGTCGTGCGAGTGGTGCATCTCGGGCTTGTCGGCGCCCACGGGCCAGCTGATGACCGCGTGGTCGACGATCTTGACCAGCCCGTCGCCCTGCGCCCCCTTCAGCGCCGTGACCGCCTTCTGGGCCCCGTCGGGGGTCTCGAACTTCCAGGCCGTGAATGTCGTCATCGTCGTTCCTCCCTTTCCTTCGACGTTCCTCGAACTCTGCTCAGCGGCTCGCCCGGGCGACCTCGTCACCGTGGACCGTCAGGGCCCACAGGATGAAGAAGTCCAGGACGATGGCGATCAGCGACCACCACGGGGTCACGGGCAGCGACACGAACTGCGTGAGCAGGTTCACGATCACCAGCACCACGGCGAAGACGCGCGCCCAGCCGCGGCCGGAGAACAGCGCGAACCCGACGAACAGCAGCAGCACCCCGAGGGCCAGCTGCACCCACCCCCACGTCGACACGTCCACGACCGCGAGTCCGTCCGGCGACCAGCTCACGACCGTCTTCGGGGAGAACACCGCCACGGCCCCGGAGATGATGTTGAACAGGCCCGAGACGAGGATCGCGAACGCCGCGAACCACACCCAGCCGACCCAGGCAGTGACTCTCTGTGCCATCGTGCGTCTCCCTCTGTGGTTCTCCGACGATTCGACCAGCAGGACGATCTCTTCGCAGGCTAGGGGTTCACGAGGCACGATGGGGACGAATCGCCGCACATCGCCGCGGCAGCCCCTTTCCCCCAGAACGGCCGTCGTCCGTTCACCTGCCCGCGCCCGGCTGTTCACCTGCCGATGGCAGCCTGACGCTGCGCGCGGCACCTGCCGTCGCGGCACGAGAGGGAGCACATGCGGGACATCTTCGACGCCGAGCTGCACCAGCTGGGCGAGGACCTGGCGGCGATGAGCGGTCGGGTCGAGCAGGCCATCACCAACGCCGGCATCGCGCTGCTCACGGCCGACCTTGCGCTCGCGGAGTCGGTGATCGCCGACGACCTGGCCATCGACGCCATCGAGCGCGACCTGGACGAGCGCTGCGTCCTGCTGCTCGCGCAGCAGCAGCCCGTCGCCACGGACCTGCGGATCGTCGTGTCGGCCCTGCGGATGAGCGCCTCCCTGGAGCGCATGGGCGACCTCGCCCGGCACGTCGCCCAGGTGGCTCGCGGCCGGTACCCCCGGCACGCCGTGCCGCAGGCGCTGTCGGGCACGTTCGCCGAGATGCACGACGCCGCCGTCCGCGTCGCCCGGCGCACCACCACGCTGCTGCACAGCCGCGAGATCCAGCTGGCCGAGAGCATCGAGCAGGACGACGACCTCCTCGACGAGCTGCACGAGGACACGTTCGCGGCTCTGCTGGGCGGGTCCTGGGCCGGTTCCACGCAGGAGACGATCGACGTCACCCTGCTGGGCCGGTACTACGAGCGGTTCGGCGACCACGGCGTCTCGGTCGCCCGCCGCGTGACGTACCTGGTGACGGGCGCCGCCCGCCCGGAGCTGGACCGCACCGCCGGCTGACCGACCGGCGGCTCCGGCGGGACGGCTGACTCCGACTGCTCCGACCGCTCTGACGGACCGAGGTCGAGGGTTCGGCGCGCGATCGTGGGTTCGATCCCGCGATCCGGTGCCGGACCCTCGACCTCGTCACCCCGGGACGCCGCCCGCTCGGTAGCGTGGGCGGCATGGCGGAGCGGGTGCTCGGGTGGGGGGACGACGACGTCGCCACCGCTCGGGAACGGCTCGGGGCCGTGGTCGCGCAGCTGCCCGAGACGACCGCCGAGATCGACGAGTACGGCAACACCGGGTTCTTCACGCGCGGGAGCCGGTTCGCGTGGATCCTGCCCGACCACCACGCTGACGGCCTCCTGGCGCTCTGGTGCAAGGCCGACCGGCACGAGCAGCAGGCGACCGTCGCGCGCGACCCCGACCGGTACTTCGTCGCGCCGTACCTGGGTCGGTTCGGCTGGATCGGTGCCCACCTCGACGCCGCGCACGACCCCGACTGGGACGCCCTCGTGGAGCTGGTCGAGGCAGCCTGGCGCCGCTCGGCGTCGAAGAGCGCCATCAAGGCTTTCGACACCAGCCACTGACCCCGCCTCCCCGTGCGTCCGCACGTTCGGTCGTCAGGACGCTCGAACGTGCGGACGTCAGTGGTGGTTACGGGGTGACGATGGGGAACGTGTTCGACGTGGAGTCCACGTAGGTGAGGAGTCGGCCCAGGGCGCCCTGGTCGCCGTCGAACTCGATGCCCTCCTTCTCGTGCACGAACAGCAGCTGGATGAGCAAGGCCTTGGTCAGGGTGGCCGTCAGGTCCGGAGCGGCGGCGCGCTCGCCGCGGACCGCGTGGATGAGGGCGCCGTTCGACAGCTCCGTGCGGTAGGTGAAGCCCTCGTCGGTGAGCACCCAGTCGATCGCCAGCTTCTCCGAACCCGCGCGGGGGCCGTCGATGCGGACGCCGATCGAGTCGAACAGCTGGGTGATCGTGAGGCCTCCCAGGGTCGACGGGGTCGACAGGTCGGGCGGCGGTGCGGCGATGCCCTCGAGCAGCTCCTCGGCACCGCGCAGGTAGAAGTTGCGCCACGTGGCGTTCTCGGAGCCGTGGCCCAAGGTGGTCAGGGCCTGGGCGAGCAACTGACGCGCACGGTCGGCGTCGCCGCCGCCGAACACGACGTGGCTGGCCAGCGTGGTCGCCCAGCGCAGGTCGTCGGTGTCACCCGTGGCCAGCAGCGACTCGACGGTGTCGAGCGCCTTGTCGGCGCCGCCCGCGAGCGCGATGATCCGCGCACCCTCCTTCTGCGGCGGCAGCTCCCACAGGTGCGCGGGGTTGCCGTCGAACCAGCCGAGGTAGCGCTGGTAGATCGCCTTGACGTTGTGGCTGACCGAGCCGTAGTAGCCGCGGGCGCTCCAGGCCTGCTCGAGACCCGGCGACAGCTCGAAGTCCTCGGCGATCTCGATGCCGGTGAGGCCGTGGTTGATCAGGCGCAGGGTCTGGTCGTGCAGGTACTGGTAGAGGTCCCGCTGCGTCGACAGGAAGGTCGTGATGGGCTCGGCACCCCACGTGGGCCAGTGGTGGGACGCGAAGACGACCTCGGCCTCGCCGCCCCACAGCTCGAGCGCCTCGTGCATGAACCGGGACCAGGCGCGCGGGTCGCGCACCTCGGCGCCGCGCAGCGTCAGGAGGTTGTGCAGCGTGTGCGTCGCGTTCTCGGCCATGCAGAGCGCCTTGCGGTCCGGGAACCAGATGTTCATCTCCGCGGGCGCCTCCGTGCCCGGCGTGAACTGGAAGACCATGCGGACGCCGTCGACGGTCGCCTGCGTGCCGGTCTCCGACACCGAGACCGTCGGCGCCGCCAGGCCCAGGGAGCCGTTGGACGTCGCCATGCCGAGCCCGCAGCCGACCTGGCCCGTCGCACCTGCCGGCAGGTCCATGGCGTACATGTAGACGGCGCGGCGGGACATCGCCGGACCCGCGTAGACGTTCTCGGAGACCGTGTGCGCGAGGAACCCCTCGGGCGCGTACACGGGGATGCCGGGCCCCGTGAGGGCGAGCATGCCGCCGTAGTGGTCCGCGTGGGAGTGCGTGATGACGATGCCGGTGACGGGCCGGTCACCGCGGTGCGCGCGGTACAGGGCCAGCGCGGCCTCCGCGGTCTCGGTCCCCATGAGCGTGTCGACCACGATCACACCCGTGTCGCCCTCGATGAACGACATGTTCGACAGGTCGTACTGCCGGACCTGGTACACGCCCTCGACCACCTCGAAGAGTCCGCCGGCCGCGGCGAGCTTCGCCTGCCGCCACAGGCTCGGGTGCACGGTGTCCGGGGCGTCGCCCTCGAGGAAGTCGTACCGGTGGGGGTCCCAGACCACCTGCCCCGCGGCACCGATCAGGGGCTCGGACGGGATGTCGGCGAGCTTCCCCCGTGCCACGTCGTCGAAGTCGGAGGTGTCCTCGAAAGACGGAAGGGTCATATTTCGGAGTCAACCAGAACCCGGAAACGACGGCACGGCGGCAGAAAGAACAACAACGTCCGAGGAAGTCGGCGCTATAGCGCGCGCTTCCTCGGACGTTGTCGAGAAGAGCGTCAGCGGCCCTGGTTGGCTACCGCCTTGATGGCCTCGGCCGCCGCCTCCGGGTCGAGGTACGTGCCGCCCGGGTTGGTGGGCTTCAGCGTCTCCTCGTCGAGCGTGTACAGCAGCGGGATGCCGGTGGGGATGTTGATGCCGGCGATGGTGCTGCTGTCCACGTCGTCCAGGTGCTTGACCAGGGCGCGGATCGAGTTGCCGTGGGCGGCGACCAGGACCGTCTTGCCGGACTGCAGGTCGGGGACGATGTCCGACTCCCAGTACGGCAGCGCTCGGACGAGAACCTGCTCGAGCGCCTCGGCACGCGGGATGGGCTCACCGGCGTAGCGCGGGTCGGCGTCCTGCGAGAACTCCGAGCCGAGCTCGATGTCCGGCGGCGGGAAGTCGTAGGACCGGCGCCAGAGCATGAACTGCTCCTCGCCGTACTCCTCGAGCGTCTGCTTCTTGTCCTTGCCCTGGAGCGCGCCGTAGTGCCGCTCGTTGAGGCGCCAGGAGCGCTTGACGGGGATCCAGTGCCGGTCGGCGGCGTCGAGCGCGAGGTTGGCGGTCGTGATGGCCCGGCGCAGCAGCGACGTGTGCACGACGTCGGGCAGCACGCCCGCATCCGTCAGCAGCGTCCCGCCGCGGACGGCCTCCGCGGTGCCCTTCTCCGAGAGGGGCACGTCGACCCAGCCGGTGAACAGGTTCTTGGCGTTCCACTCGCTCTCGCCGTGGCGGAGCAGCACGAGGGTGTAGGTCATGAGCCCATCCTGCCGCAGCGATCTGCGGACGTCCCGGGACGTCCGACCCTCAGACGCGCGACGCCCGCACCTCGCCCGCGACCGAGTACACCTTGAGCATCTGGTCGGCGGTGGTCTCCCAGCCGAACCGCTCCGCCACCTGGCGCGCCCCCACCGCGTACCGCGCGCGGTCCTCCGACGAGGCCAGCACGTCGGCGATCACGTCGGCCCACACCTCGGGGTCGTGCCCGCGGACCAGGCGTCCGGACACGTCGTGGTCGACGATCGTGCGCAGCCCGCCGACGCACGCCGCGATCACCGGGACACCGCTGGCCTGGGCCTCGGCGGCGACGAGCCCGAACGACTCGCTGCGCGACGGCATCGCGACCACGTCGGCCGCGTGGTACCAGCGCGC
The DNA here is from genome assembly GCF_030814415.1 of Cellulomonas humilata. Classification (GTDB taxonomy): domain Bacteria; phylum Actinomycetota; class Actinomycetes; order Actinomycetales; family Cellulomonadaceae; genus Cellulomonas; species Cellulomonas humilata_A. The sequence continues at coordinate 556,301 of NZ_JAUSVB010000001.1, forward strand.
GAGGGTGTCGCGGTCGGCCGGAGGGTGCACGAGCACGTCGTCCGGGACGCCGGCCATCGACGCGAGCGCCTGGAGCTCCTTGACGGCGCTCGAGCGCCCCGACGGTCCGCCGAGCACGACGAGCAACGGCACCGGTCGGCCGGTGGCCCGCAGCACGCCGAGCGCGCTGACCAGCACGTCCGGCGCCTTCAGCGCTTGCACACGGCCGGCGAAGAGCACGATCTGGCGGTCGGTGGGCAGCCCCAGCGAACGCCGAGCCTCCAGCCGGTCGCCGGGCACGAAGCGGTCGAGGTCCACGCCGGGCTCGACCACGTGCACGCGGGCGGGATCGGCGCCGTAGAGCTCGACCAGCTCCTCGGCCTCGACCGGCGTGCTGGCCACCAGGGCGTCGGCCTCCGCGACGAGCTGCTCCTCGCCGACCACGCGCTGGGTCGGCTCGGGGGTGTCGCCGGGGGCCAGAGAGGCGTTCTTCACGCGGGCCAGCGTGTGGGCGGTGTGCACGAGCGGCACCTCCCACCGGTCCGCCGCGATCTGGCCGACCTGCCCGGAGAGCCAGTAGTGCGAGTGCACGACGTCGTACCAGCCGGGCCGCCGCGCGGCCTCCCAGCGCAGCACGCCCGCCGCCATGCCGCACAGGACTCCCGGCAGGTCGTTCTTGTCCAGCCGCTCGAACGGGCCGGCGGGCACGTGGTGCACGAGGATCGGCGGCGTCACGCCGGGACCGACCTCGTCGGCGAGCAGGACCGTGCGGGCGGCGTCGCCGACGATGGGTCGGCCGAGCGCGTCGGCACCGGGCAGCAGCACCGTCTCGGGCTGGTCCGACGACGTCGCGCGCGTGAAGATCTCCACGCGCGCACCGCGGGCCGCCAGGGCGCGCGCCAGCTCGATGACGTACACGTTCATGCCCCCGGCGTCACCGGTCCCGGGCTGGTCCAGCGGGGACGTGTGCACCGAGAGCATGGCGACGCGCGGGGCGTGCTCGAGGGTCACGGGTGCTCCTGTTCGCGGACGGGTCTGCACCCATTCTCACGCACGAAGCCCACGTGGGCGCGTCACTGCTGGACGGCGGCCTCCGCCGAGTGCGCTCCGGACGGGCGGCGACCGAACCGACCCTTGAGTGCGCTCAGCCCGCTCGGCGGCTTGTAGTCACCGCGGATGGGGAAGATGTTCCCGTCCGGGAGGAAGCCGCCGGCCGTCGACGGGTAGAAGGCCAGCTCGGGCCACATCGTCACGATCTCCTTGAGCCGGGCGCCGCGCGCGAACGCTGCGGCCAGCTGCGGGTCGTTGCCGGTGTAGGTCAGCGAGTGGTCGTGGTCCTGCACGACCGTCTCACCGGTGGGCACCTCGCCGCGGCGGGGCGTCCATCCCCAGGGGCTCTGTGGCTCCTGGTGGTTCCGGTCCGGACCTGCCCGGTAGATATCGAATCCGTTGCGCATCGCGGAACCTCCTTGTTCGTCGTCGACGACAGGGGATCGGCATGTTCGTGCAGGTCCTGGAGGTTTTTCGGCGCATGTCACCCGTTGGAGTCAGCGCACGACCAGCAGGTGCGGTGCGGCGATCCACGGCAGGTAGGTGCGATCACCCCCGTAGCTGACGATCACGAGGGAGGTCGTGGTGCTCTTCGGCAGCGTCACGACCGCCGTTCCGCGGGCGTCGAGGGTGGCCGAGCCCCGGCGCATGCCGTTGACCCAGACGTCGACCGTGCCGGTCGGGGTGACGCCCGCGACACCGGTCACCTGGACCTGGACGTCCTTGGGGTCGCTGCGGCGCACGGTCCAGTCGGTCCCGTCCGTGCGGACCGACGGCAGCGTCTTCGTCACCGTCAGCGAGGCAGCCGCCGACGTCGACCCGAGGATCGGCGGGTCAGCCGCCGGTGCCCCCCCGTAGACCGCGGTGACCTGGTGCCGACCCGTGGCGACGTCCGCGGGGAGGCGCACCCGCGCGGTGCCGTCCGCGGCGAGCGGGACGGTGGCCACCGACGCGCCGTCGACGAGCACCTGGACGGACCCCGTCGGTGTGCCGCCCTTCACCGCGACCCTCGCGGTGACCGGGTTGCCGAAGACCGCGACGGACGACGACAGCGACAGGGTGGTCGTCGACGCGACGGGCGGTGCGGTGGAGACGCCGAGGACGTCGGCCAGCAGGTCGACCGCTCCGGAGGCGTCGCCGGACATGAGCGCATGCTCGGCGTCAGCCGTCGTGGCGGCATCCTCGGCGCCGGACGCGTCCTGCGCGAGGTCGCGGACCAGCGAGACGACGATCCCCGCCGCGGCGGCGGTGTCGCGCTCGGTCCCGTTCAGCTCCTCGGCCGCGGCGGCCAGCAGCCGGACCGCCGGACCCGTGCGGGCCGGGTCGAGCGCCGTCCCGTCCCAGACGGGGGCGTCGAGCACGGCCTGCACGGCGTCCTGCGCGTCGCCGTCGGGCAGGGTGGCGACGAGCGCGGTCAGCCGGTCGCGCTGCGCGTCCGTGCGCAGGCCCCAGCCGTACGGGTACAGCGGTGCGTACGTGTCGTCGCCGACGTTGACCGGGACCTGGTCCGCTGCAGCCGGCCAGCTGACCGGCAGGCGGCCGGTGAACGGCTGCGTGCCGAACAGGACGTCCGCGACGCCGGCGCCCTCCGTGCCCGGCAGCCACGAGGCCACCAGCGCGTCGATCGCGCCCAGCTGGTCGGTGACCAGCTGCGGACGGCCCGACACGACGAGCACCGCGCACGGCAGCGCGCCGCAGACGGTGTCGATCGCGGTGCGGTCCGCCGCGCTCAGGCTCAGCGACTTCCCGTTGTTGCCGACGTCGCCCTGACCCTCCGCGTACGGCGTCTCACCGACCACGACGATGCCGACCTGCGCGTCCCCGACGGGCGCCGAGGCGTCCTTCGAGTAGGTGACCGCGGAGGTGACGGCCTGGATGCCCTCGAGGATGGACGTGCCGGGCGTGATGTCGCCCGAGCCGCCCTGCCAGGAGATGGTCCAGCCGCCCGCCTGGTTGCCGAGGTCGTCGGCGTTGGAGCCGGCGACGTACACCGCGGCGTCCGCGGCGAGCGGCAGCAGGTCGTCGGCGTTCTTCAGCAGCACCTGCGACTTCGCCGCCGCCTCGCGGGCCACCGCGCGGTGCGCGTCGGACCCCACGTCGGCCGCCTGCGACCGGTCCGCGAACGGGGCGTCGAACAGCCCGAGCGCGAACTTCTGCGTCAGGATCCGTCGGACCGCGTCGTCGACCCGGTCCTGCGAGACGTCGCCCGAGCCGACCTTGCCGGTGATCGCGGTGATGAACGCCCCGAAGTTGTACGGCGCCATCGCCATGTCCAGGCCGGCGTTCACCGAGCGGGCCGCCTTGTCGGCGTACGTGCCGCCGGGCAGCTTGTCGATGCCCTCCCAGTCGCTGATGAGGAAGCCGTCGAAGCCGAGCTCGTCCTTGAGCAGGTCGGTGTTCAGGGCGCGGTCCTCGTGCATCCGGACCGGGTCCGCACCCGCGATCGAGACCGCCGAGTACGACGGCATGATCGAGCCGACGCCCGCCTCGATCGCGGGCACGTACGGGTCGACGTGCAGCCGCCTCAGCTCGTCCAGGCTGCCGACGCGGGTGATGCCCTGGTCGATCGGGTAGCCCGAGCCCGCGAGCGCAGGGTCGTAGGTGGTGCCGCCGTCGCCGACCCAGTGCTTGGCCGTCGCGAGGACCTTGTCCGGGCCGGAAAGGTCGCTCGGGTCGCCGCCCTGCAGGCCCACGATCGCGGCGTCCGCCATCGCCGTCACCAGTGCCGGGTCCTCGCCGAACGACTCGTAGGAGCGGCCCCACCGCTCGTCGCGCGTGACGCACAGGCACGGGGAGAACGCCCAGGGGACGCCGGTCGCGCGAACCTCCTGCGCGGTCGTGCGCTGGACCTCCTCGACCAGGTCGGCGTCGCGCGCGGCGCCGAGCCCTTCGTTGTGGGGGAAGACCGTCGCGCCCACCACGTTGTTGTGGCCGTGCACGGCGTCCACGCCGTAGAGGAGCGGGATCTGCAGCCGCGTGGACAGGGCCTGCCGCTGGAAGCCGTCGATCATGTCCGCCCAGCCGGTGGCGGTGTTCTGCGCCGGCACCGAGCCGCCGCCGGACAGCACCGAGCCGAGGCCGAGGTCGGCGATCTGCGCGGGCGACTGCAGGCCCAGGCGCTCGGCCTGGGTCATCTGGCCGATCTTCTCCGCGAGCGTCATCCGGCCGAGCAGATCGTCGACGCGCTGGGCAGTGTTCTTGGTCGGGTCGAGGTAGGCCGCGCCGACGGCGTTGAGGACGACCTTCGGGGCCGTGCCGATGGCCGCTCCCGTCGGGTCGAGCTCGACGGCCAGCGTGCGGGCGTCGTCGACCGTCTCGGTGGCGTGCGTGACCACGTCGACGGTCTGTGTCGTGCCGGACGCCGTGCCCGCCGCGAACGTGAGCGTGCCGGAGAACGCGTTGTAGTGCGTCCCGGCGACCGCGGTGCCGGCGCCGTTCGCGTAGTCGACCGTGACGTCCGCCGGCAGCGGCTGGCCGTCGGTCGTCGTCAGGGTCACGGGCACCTGCGCGGTCTGGCCCGGGTCGACCAGGATGACGTCGCTCGACGACACGGTGGCCGTCGGAGCCGGGACCGCCGAGCCGTACAGCTGCACGTCGTCGATCGCCCACGAGACGGGGGTCGCCGTGCCCGGCACGAACGTCACCGCGTAGCCCCACGCGGACGTCAGGTCGAGGATGCCGTTGCGCGTCGCCGCGTCGCCCGGCTGGTAGCCGCTCAGCGTGAACTGCGAGAAGGGGAGGTCGACGATCTTCCAGCGGCTGCCGTCGCTGGACCAGTTGTCCTTGAACGTGGCCGCCCAGACCTCGGAGTGCTCGCCGTCCGGGCCGCCGTCCTTGAGCTCGACCTTGATGTCGTCGCCCGCGGTCGGGGATGCCGGGCGGGTCGGCTGCGAGGCGTACCAGGCCAGCCGGATGCCGCGGAACGAGCTCCAGTCCTGACCAGCCGCCAGGTTCTGGCTGTACCCGCCCCAGCCGCCCGAGGGGATCTGGTAGTCGCCCGACAGCACGTGGTTGCCGGCGGGGATGCCGTCGCGCTCCTGCTCCGTGACGCCGAGGCGCACCAGGTCCGCGACCGAGCCCCACGTGAAGATGCCGACCGTGCTGCCCGGTGCAGCGATCGGGACGTCACCCTCGGCGTCCTCGATCGTGCTCACCCGGTCGTACAGGCCGAGGTCGTCGAACGTCCACGCGCCCGCACCCAGGTCGGTCAGCGTGACCGCGAACCCGGTGCTCGCCGACGGGTCGAAGCGGGCGTCCGACGCCGGGTTGCCCTTGAGCCGCAGCTGCGAGAACGCCACGTTGACCTGGCGCCAGCCCGCGGTGTCGTCGGTGACGCTTCGCTCGAACAGCTGGCCGTTGCTCTTCAGCTCGTACCGGAGCAGCCCGCCGCCGCCGGTGCCCAGGAACCAGAACGTGAAGCCGTCGTGCGCGGACCAGTCGGTGACCGCGATGTCGTGCGTGAAGCCGAACCAGTCGCCCGCGGCCGGCGCTCCCCCCACCGTGGCGATCAGGCCGTTGCCGCCCCGGTCCACGGGTCCCGTGGACAGCACGGGCGTGACCGGCGCGCTGATGCCCCACGTGGTGTAGCCGGCGGGGACGCCCGACTCGTAGTCGTCGAGCACCGTGACGCCGCCGACGTCCGGCAGGTCGCCGTGCGGGGTGATGGTGACGGTGCTCGTCGTGCGGCCGCCCAGCACCAGGCCGTCGGACGGCTCGGACAGGGTGAGCTCGACCGTGCGGACCTGGCCGAGCGGGCCGTGGTCGACGGTCGGCACGGTGACCGTCGCCTCCGTGGTGCCGGCCGGGAAGGTGACCGTCTCGTCGACCGCGGTGTAGTCCGTGCCGGCGACGCCCGTGCCGCCGGTCGACCGCACGCGGACGGTGGTGTCGGTGGCCGCGGCGGTCGCCAGGATCAGCGGGACGGTCGCGTCGTCGCCCGCGGGGACCGTCGTGCCGGAGGTGGCGAACGCGACCGCGGCCTGCGTCGCCGTGCCGTAGACCTCGAAGGAGAACAGCGAGTAGCCGTACCAGTGCAGGCGGGCCGGGTCCCAGTCGAAGCTGGTCCGCTGGTTCATCTGCAGCCGCACGTACCGGGCGTCGGTGGCCGCGAACGTGAGGTCGTCGGTGCCGCCGTCGCCGGCCGCCTCGGTGTGCACGGTGGTCCACTCGTCGGGTGCGGTCGCCACCTGGACCTCGTAGCCCGCGGCGAACGCGGCCTCCCACGCGAGGACCACGTGGTCGACGGACGCCTCCGCGCCGAGGTCGACCTGGAGCCACGCCGTGAACGGGACGTCCTCGTCCGGGCCGTTGCCGCTGGCCCACCGGGTGACCGGGTTCCCGTCGATCGCCGCGTCCGGCGGGAACGTGCCGTCGCCGTCGGACTGGAACACGTCGGCGGTCGCCGTGCCGGTCCGCGCCAGGTCACCGGGCGCCGCCGCGGCGGGCGCGGCGAGCCCGACCAGGGCCAGCGGGACGACCAGCGCCAGGGCGGCGAGGCTCGCGGGGAGGGCGTTCAGACGGTCGGCACGGCGCACGGTCACTCCCTTGTGACGTGGCCGGGCCCCATTGCGCAGCCACTGTCCGCGCGGGCCGAGTCAGTGCCTCGTTGCACCCCCGACGCGTGCGGTTCTCGCCAGACAATCACAATGACTTACTGGGCGGTAAGTCGAGAACATCACGATTTGGTAACGGACAATTCGGAGCGAGTTTTTGTCGAGAACCCTCACTCGCCCACGTCATGAGGCGTCGGGTGACCACCCGGCGCGAGACCTCGGAGGACATGATGACGACCACACCCGCAACCACGGCTCCCGGACGCCCGCCCGTGGTGGACATGGCCACCTGGCTGGCCGCCAGCGACGAGCTGCTGGTCCGCGAGAAGGCCCACACCCGCGAGAGCGACCGCCTCGCCGCAGCCCGCCGACGGCTGCCGATGGTGGAGGTCGACGGGTCCACCCCGGTCGTCGGGCCCGACGGCCCGGTCCCCTTCCGGGACCTGTTCGACGGTCGCGACGAGCTGATGCTCTACAAGCACATGTGGCACGACGGGGCCCCGCACCAGGGCCAGTGCGAGGGCTGCACGGTCTCGGCCTGGCACCTGCGGGACACCGTCTACCTCCATGCGCGCGGCGTCTCGTTCGCCATCGTGACCACCGGCCCGTGGGACGAGGTGGCGCCGTACGTCGACTTCATGGGCTACACGCAGCCCTGGTTCTCGGTCCGCGACGTCGCGGCCCCGATCGGCGACGACATGGGGTCCTTCACCTGCTTCCTGCGCGACGGCGACCGCGTCTTCCTCACGTACTCCACGACCGGCCGCGGAGTCGAGGCCGTGGCCGGACCGTTCGGACTCCTCGACCGGACACCGAACGGCCGCGGCGAGGCCTGGGAGGACTCCCCCGACGGCTGGCCCGAGGGCCACGACCCGTGCTGGTACTGGCGCACGGACGCGGACCGACGCCCGGACGTCGGCCCGACCAGTCGGCCCGCACCTCAGTGGACCCGTCCCGGCGCGACACCCGAGCAGACCCTGGGCCGGATGGGCCACCACCACTGAGGGTCCGGCGGGACCGGTCAGGCCGGCAGCACGCAGGTGGGCGACGGGAGCTCGAGCGTGCTGACCACCGCGCCGTCCGCGTCCAGGACCGCCAGGCCGCTGGACACCTGCTCGGCGACGACCGTCCACCCGTCGACCACCTCGAGGTGTCGCGGCCACGCACCCGGCAGCGCGTCGTCGGCGACCGGCTCGAGCAGCCCGTCCGCGCGGATCGTGAACCGCGCCAGCACGTCGGACGCGCGGATGCCGACGAGCAGCCGGTCGCCGTCGCGGACGATGTGTGATGGGAGCCGGCGCTCGTCGGCGGGGACCGTCGTCGCCGGCACCGTCTGCACCAGCGTCCCGACGCCCGCGTGCCACGCGAGCACCCGGACCGTGACGTCCAGCTCGCCGACCACGTACGCGAACCGGCCGTCGGCGCTGAACGTCAGGTGCCGCGGACCCTTCCCGGGAGGGAGGACCGCGGCGACGCCGTCCTCGACCAGCCGGCCGTCCTCGCGGCGGTAGCGACGGATCTCGTCGGTGCCCAGGTCGACCACCAGCACGTACGCACCGCTGGGGTCGAGGGTGACGAAGTGCGCGTGCGGCGACTCCTGCCGGTCCTCGTCGGGACCCGACCCGGAGTGCCCGAGCACCTGGGCCGGACCCTGCGTCGCGAACCCACCGTCCTCGTCCAGCGGCAGGACGCCGAGCGTGCCCGAGGAGTAGTTGGCGACCAGCAGCGTGCCGCCGTCCGCGTCGAGCACCAGGTGGCAGGGGTCCGCGCCGCCCGACGGGACCGTGGCCCGGTGCACGAGCGAGTCGCCGACGACGTCGAACGCGCTGACCGTGCCGTCCGTCTGCTCGTTCACGGCGTACAGGACCGTGCCGCGCAGCGCGAGGAAGCTGGGCGACGGCGTCTCGACGACCTGCCGCGCGTTGCTCAGCGCACCGGTCGCGGGGTCGAGGTCGACCCGCCAGATCCCCTCCCCCTGACCGACGGGCGTCCCCGCACCGGCGACGGGATAGGTACCGATCCACAAAGGTGTCTGCTGCGCGCTCACGGTCCCGGAGCCTACGGCGACAGCCGCACCCCGGCCCGCGGACGTTGAGCAATGAGCCCCTCGGACGTCCGCAGATTCGCGCGTTCCCACGACCGGATGTGCGGACGTTGCGGAGGCTTCAGAGGGTCTCGTGCGTGCGGAGCCACTCCGCCGGGTCCGTGAGGACCGTGGACAGGGCAGCCAGGGCCCCGCCGGTCATGGCGGGGTACTGGCCCGCGCGGGCCGAGGAGACCTCCAGCGGCGACCAGGGCGCGAAGATCACCAGCTCGTCGAGGCGGGCGGCGACCTCGTCGTGCACATGGTCGAACAGCTGGCCGAAGGTGCCGCCGAGCACCACCTCGCCGACGTCCACGACGTTGGCCACGCTCGCCAGGGCGACGCCGAGCGCTCGCGCGGCCTGGGCGACGGCGGCGCTCGCACGGGGGTCGCCCGCGGCGAGCGCGTCGAGCAGCGCGTCGAGGCGGGCGGTCGGCGGCAGGCCCGAGGCGCGGAGCATCGCGTCCTGGCCCGCCAGGGCCTCGAGGCTGCCATCGGACGCACGCGGCCCGCGGAACGCATCGACGACGATGTGCCCGATCTCGCCGCTCCAGCCGTGCCGGCCGGGGAAGATCTCGCCGTCGAGCACGATCGCGCCACCGATGCCGACCTCGCCGGAGACGTACGCGAAGCTCGGTGAACCGCGGCGGGCGTGGGCCTCCGCACGGGCGGCGAGGTTGGCCTCGTTGGCGACACGCGGCGGGAAGCCCGTCAAGGCCGACAGGGCGCCCACGACGTCGACGTCGCGCCAGCCGAGGTTCGGTGCGACGCGCAGGGGGCCGGTGACCCGGTCGACCAGTCCCGGGAGGGCCAGGGCCGTGCCGGCGACGCGGACGCCCCCGCCGCGGAGCCCGTCGATCACGAGTGCGACGAGCGCGGCGAGGCGGTCCAGGACGGCGGCGGGTTCCGCTCCGCGCAGGTCGTCGAGCTCCACGTGCTCAGCCAGCACGTCCCCGGCGAGGTCGATCGCGCGGACGCCCAGGTAGTCCACGTTGACCTCCATGCCGACGCCGGCGACGGTCCCCTGCGCGGGGGCCAGCGGGACGGCGGGGCGGCCCGCACGCTGCGTCTGCGTGGGGTCGAGCTCGCGCACGAGGCGGGCCTCGATGAGGTGGTCGACGAGGCCGGAGACGGTCGCGCGGGCGAGCCCCTCGGAGGCGGCGAGCTGGGCCCGGGACAGCGGCTCGGGAGCGTCGACGATCCCCCGCAGCGCGACCCCGAGGTTCTGGTCCCGCATCTGCGCCTGCCGGGCCACGCGCGACGGGTCGCGGGGCTCGGGCTGCGGCATGCGCTTGACCCTACCGGCTTCTCGGGATAAATTCATCCGGCAAACTAAACCGGATTCATCTCGATGAGGAGACGCGTGATGGCAGCGCAGCCCACCCGTGCAGACAAGTTCTCGTTCGGCCTCTGGACGGTCGGCTGGAACGCCCAGGACCAGTTCGGCTCGGCATCCCGCCCGTGGCTGGACCCGGTCGAGTCGGTCCACAAGTTGGCCGAGCTCGGCGCCGCGCACGTGACGTTCCACGACGACGACGTCGTCCCGTTCGGCTCCGACGACGCCGAGCGCGACAAGATCCTGTCCCGCTTCAAGGGCGCCCTCGACGAGACCGGCATCACCGTCGAGATGGTCACCACCAACACGTTCAGCCACCCGATCTTCAAGGACGGCGCGTTCACCTCGAACGACCGCCGCGTCCGTCGCTACGGCCTGCGCAAGGTCGTCCGCAACGTCGACCTGGCCGCCGAGCTGGGCGCCGACACGTTCGTCATGTGGGGTGGCCGCGAGGGCGCCGAGTACGACTCCGCCAAGGACCTCAACGCCGCGCACGACCGCTACGCCGAGGGCATCGACACCGTCGCCGCGTACATCAAGGAGAAGGGCTACGGCCTGCGCATCGCGCTCGAGCCCAAGCCGAACGAGCCCCGCGGCGACATCCTGCTCCCGACGATCGGCCACGCGATCGCGCTGATCGACCGGCTGGAGCACTCCGACATCGTCGGCCTCAACCCCGAGGTCGGCCACGAGCAGATGGCGGGGCTCAACTACACGCAGGGCATCGCGCTGGCGCTGTGGGCGGGCAAGCTCTTCCACATCGACCTCAACGGCCAGAAGTCCATCAAGTACGACCAGGACCTGGTGTTCGGCCACGGCGACCTGTTCTCCGCCTTCGCCACGGTCGACCTGCTCGAGAACGGCTTCCCCTCGGGCGGCCCGACCTACGACGGCCCGCGCCACTTCGACTACAAGCCGTCGCGCACCGAGGACTTCCAGGGTGTGTGGGACTCCGCGTCCGCCAACATGGCGACGTACCTGCTGCTCAAGGAGCGCGCGCAGGCGTTCCGGGCCGACCCCGAGGTCCAGGCGGCCTTCGAGGAGTCCGGCGTGCTCGAGCTCGCGCAGCCGACGCTGGCCGCGGGCGAGACCCTGGCCGACCTGCTCGCGGACCGCTCCGCCTACGAGGACCTCGACGTCGACGCCGTCGCCGAGCGCGGCTTCGGCTTCGTCCGCCTCAACCAGCTGGCCCTCGAGCACGCGCTCGGCGCCCGCTGACCCGTCGCCCCCCGGCGCCGCCCGCACCCCCGTGCGGGCGGCGCCCCCGCACCCCTCTCGTTGCGTCCGCACTCCGTCGGGTCCCACCCCGCACGAGTGCGGACGTTGCGGGTTCACCTGGAGGTAGACCATGGCTCTCGTCGCCGGCATCGACTCGTCGACGCAGTCCTGCAAGGTCGTCGTGCGCGACGCCGACACCGGGGCCCTCGTGCGCTCCGGGCGCGCGTCGCACCCCGACGGCACCGAGGTGGCGCCTTGGTACTGGTGGGACGCCCTGCAGTCCGCGATCGTCAGCGCGGGGGGTCTCGATGACGTCGACGCGGTCTCGGTCGGCGGCCAGCAGCACGGCATGGTCGCGCTCGACTCCCGCGGCGAGGTGGTCCGGGACGCGCTGCTGTGGAACGACACCCGCTCGGCACCGGCCGCCCTGCAGCTCATCGACGAGCTGGGCGGACCGCAGGCATGGGCGGACGCGGTCGGCTCCGTGCCCGTCGCGTCCCTGACCGTGACCAAGCTGCGATGGCTGCGCGACGCCGAGCCGGAGAACGCCGCGCGCGTCGCCGCCGTCGCCCTCCCCCACGACTGGCTCACCTGGCGCCTCGCCGGGGCACCGGGCCTCGACGCGCTCGTGACCGACCGCTCGGACGCCTCCGGCACCGGCTACTGGTCCCCCGCCACCGAGGACTACCGGCACGACCTGCTCGAGCTGGCGCTGGGGCACGACGCGCTCGTCCCCCGCGTCCTGGGCCCGTCGGCGGCCGGCCCCCGGACCACCGGCGGCGCGATCCTCGGACCCGGTGCCGGCGACAACGCCGCGGCAGCCCTCGCGCTCGGTCTGCAGCCCGGCGACGTCGCGGTGTCCATCGGCACCTCCGGGGTCGTCTCGGCGATCGCGTCAGCGGCGACGGCGGACGGCTCGGGTCTGGTGACCGGGTTCGCCGACGCCGCCGGCGGCTTCCTCCCGCTCGCCTGCACGCTCAACGCCTCCCGTGTGCTCGACGCCGCCGCCCGGATGCTCGGCGTCGACCACGCGGGCCTGTCCGCGCTGGCCCTCTCCGCGCCCGCGGGCGCCGACGGGCTCGTCCTCGTGCCCTACCTGGAGGGCGAGCGGACGCCGAACAAGCCCGACGCCACCGGCGCCCTGCACGGCCTGCGTCTGGGCAACACCACGCCCGCGCACGTGGCGCGTGCCGCGGTCGAGGGGATGCTGTGCGCGCTCGCCGACGGGATCGACGCGCTGCGCGCGCAGGGCGTCGCGGTCGAACGGCTGTTCCTCATCGGCGGAGGCGCGCAGTCCGCCGCAGTCCGGGCGATCGCGCCGTCGGTGCTCGGGCTCGACGTCCGCGTCCCGACGCCCGGCGAGTACGTGGCCGACGGAGCCGCCCGCCAGGCCGCGTGGGTGCTCTCCGGGTCCGCGACGGCGCCGTCGTGGAGCTCGGCCTCCGAGGCGACGGTGTTCACCGGCGACCCGGTCGCGCGGGTCCGCGAGCAGTACGCCGCGGTGCGCGAGCTGACGGGTGTACGACCCGCCTGAGACAGGACGAGAGCCCGGCACCCCCCCGGCGCCGGGCTCTCGTCGTTCGTGCGATGTGTCAGTGCGACGCGTCGTACGCGGCCTTGACCTCCGCGGAGATGCGGCCGCGCTCGGACACGTGGTGCCCGTGCTCCTTGGCCCACTCACGGATCGCCTGGGCGTCGCTGGACGACGAGCGCCGCCCGCGAGCAGCCGTCGACTTCGCGGCCGCGCGGCCGCCGACCTTGCGTGCGTGACCGACCCACTGGGCAAATGCGTCACGCAGCTCGCTCGCGTGACCGGAGGTCAGGTCGATCTCATAGGTGACGCCGTCGAGCCCGAACGTCACGGTCTCGTCTGCAGTTCCGCCGTCGATGTCGTCGACCAGCAGGACCTGAACCTTCTGCGCCATTGTGTTCTCCATCATGCGATGCGGGGGGAATGCTTGTCGCCTTCACTATCGCATCGGCACATTAGGGCGTCAAACGGCCGGACCTGATTGATCTTTATTGGCGGCAACTTCAGCCGCGCGTTCGGCGGCGTCCATTCTGGCCAATGCCTGCCGTTCGGTGCGGTCGGCATTGACCAGGGCGCGGATGGCGAACCAGAACAGCAATCCGACGCCGATGGACGGCAGCAGGGCGGCAAGCGCCGTGAACAGGGGGTTCATGAGCCGAGCGGCTTCACGAGGGGGAACAGGATCGTCTCACGGATACCGAGGCCGGTCAGTGCCATGAGCAACCGGTCGATCCCGAGGCCGATCCCGCCTGCAGGCGGCAACGCGTACTCCACGGCCATGAGAAAGTCCTCATCTACGCGCATCGCCTCGTCGTCGCCCGCGGCCGCCAGCAACGCCTGCGCCTCGAAGCGCTGCCGCTGGATCACCGGGTCGACGAGCTCGGAATAGCCCGTCGCAAGCTCGAACCCGCGCACATAGAGGTCCCACTTCTCGACGACACCCGAGATGGCGCGGTGATCACGCACGAGCGGGCTCGTCTCGACCGGGAAATCCCGCACGAATGTGGGTGCAAACAGATGGTCGCCCACCTGGTGCTCCCAGAGCAGCTCGACCAGCTTTCCGTGGCTGATCCGCTTCGGGTCCGTCTCGATTCCGAGCTTGTCCGCGTAGACCGCGAGCGTGTCCAGGCCCGTCGACGGCGTGATCTCCTCGCCCAGCGACTCCGACAGCGACCCGTACATGCTCAGGCTCGCCCACACGCCCCCGAGGTCGTACTCCTCGCCGTCGGGCATCGCCACCACGGAGGTGCCGAGCACGTCCTGCGCCGCGGTCTGCACCAGGTCCTGGGTCAGCGCCGCCATCGTGTCGTAGTCGCCGTAGGACTCGTACGCCTCGAGCATCGCGAACTCCGGGGAGTGCGTGGAGTCCGCACCCTCGTTCCGGAAGTTGCGGTTGATCTCGAAGACCCGCTCGATGCCGCCGACGAGCGCGCGCTTGAGGAACAGCTCGGGCGCGATCCGCAGGTACAGGTCCATGTCGAACGCGTTCATGTGCGTGACGAACGGACGCGCCGCCGCACCGCCCGGCTGCGTCTGCAGCATCGGCGTCTCGATCTCGATGAAGTCGCGGCGGTGGAAGTTGTCCCGCAGCGACCGCAGGAGCGCCGGGCGCTGGCGGGCCGTCTCGCGGGCCTTCGGACGCACGATGAGGTCGACGTAGCGCTGCCGGACCCGCGCCTCCTCGGACAGCTCCACGCCCTCGTACAGGTTGGGCAGCGGGCGCAGCGACTTGGCGGCCAGCTGCCACTCGTCGGCGAACACCGACAGCTCCCCGCGCCGGGACGCGATCACGCGACCGTGCACGAACAGGTGGTCGCCGAGGTCGACGTCGGTCTTGAACGCCGACAGCCGCTCCTCACCGACGGCCGCGAGGCTGAACATGGCCTGCAGCCGGTTCCCCTCGCCGTCCTGCAGCGTGGCGAAGCAGAGCTTGCCGCCGATCCGGACGAAGACCACGCGGCCGGCCACGCCGACCTCGTCGTCCGTCTCCTGCCCCGGCTCGAGGTCCGGGTGCTCGCTGCGCACCTGCGCGATCGTGTGGGTGCGCGGCACCCCGACCGGGTACGCCTCGACGCCTGCCGCGAGCAGCCGGTCCCGCTTCTCGCGCCGCACCCGGATCTGCTCGGGGGCGTCGTCGGGTGCAGGGGTGCTCTGGGGGGTCTCGCTCACCGGGCGATCTTACCGGCGCACGTCCGGTGCACCCGCTGGCTCATCGGTCACACCGGCTGCAGCGGCTCCAGGTCGAGGGCGAGGTCGAGGATCGGCGACGAGTGCGTGAGCCCGCCCACCGAGAGGTAGTCGACCCCGGTGGACGCGACCTCGCGCGCACGGTCGAGCGTGAGGTTGCCGGTGGCCTCGAGCTCGACACGCGGGTCGACGGCCCGCACCGCCGCGACGACCTCCGCCAGCAGCGGCGTCGGCATGTTGTCGAGGAGGAGGAAGCGCGCACCCGCGCCGACGGCCTCCAGCGCCTGGTCGAGGGTGTCGGCCTCCACCTGGATGGTCACGTCGGGGAACCGCGTGCGCACGGCCTCGATCGCAG
The DNA here is from genome assembly GCF_030814415.1 of Cellulomonas humilata. Taxonomy (GTDB): domain Bacteria; phylum Actinomycetota; class Actinomycetes; order Actinomycetales; family Cellulomonadaceae; genus Cellulomonas; species Cellulomonas humilata_A. The sequence continues at coordinate 571,592 of NZ_JAUSVB010000001.1, forward strand.
CCGCCACCGACCCCGCGGCGACCACGTGGTTGTCCTTGACCATCGCCACGTCGTACAGGCCCATGCGCTTGTTGGTCCCGCCGCCGCAGCGCACCGCGTACTTCTCCAGCGCCCGCAGGCCCGGGGTCGTCTTGCGCGTGTCCAGGACGAGCGCGCCCGTCCCCTCCAGCGCGTCCGCCCAGCGGCGCGTGTGAGTGGCGACGCCCGACGCCCGCGACGCGAGGTTGAGCAGCGTCCGTTCCGCGACGAGGAGCACCTGGACGGGACCGGTCAGCACGGCCAGCACGTCCCCGCGGGCGACCCGGGTGCCGTCGGCGACGCGCTGGTCGACGGACGGGACGGCCAGCCCGAGACGCGCGGCGACCTGGCCGACGACCTCCGGAGCCACCACCAGCCCGGCGACGACCCCGTCCTGGCGCGCGACGAGGTCCGCCGCGCCGACCGCGTCGGCGGGGATCGTCGACTGCGTCGTGACGTCCCGCCCCGGCGCCGGGCCGAGATCCTCGTCCAGCGCCACCGCGACCGTGCGGGTGATCCAGGCGGGGTCCAGGGCGAGGGTCGGGGAGGTCACGGCGTCACGGTAGCGGTCAGGGGCGGTGGCGTACCGCCCCACCCACACGCACGCCGTCCCGGGGAGACCCCCTCCCCGGGACGGCGTGCGGTGCTCACGGGACGACCTCGGCGGGACGGCACGACGCCGACCCCTGGCCCGTCAGCGCGTCTTGACCGGTGCGCTCGTGCTCGGGCTCACGTTGGCGGTGTCGTTCGGGACGAACGTCGCCGTGTACGTGTGCTTGCCCGACGGGACGGTCCCGATCGCGATGCCGAGCACCACGCTGAGCCGCTTGACCACCTTGGTGCCCTCCCGGATCTCGATCGTGCCCGACGGGATCTTCCCGTTGTTCGTCGCGACCGTGGCCACGGCGAACGACGGGACGAAGAGGAACCCCGGCGTGACCGTGAGGCCGGTCGTCGTGGTCACCTTCTCCACGACCACCGTCACCACCGCCGACTCCGAGCCGGACACGGTGTCGTCACCGGCGTACCGGGCGACGACGTCGTAGCTGCCGGCGGGCGTGGACGCCGGCAGCCGCAGGGTCGCCGTGCCGCCCCGCAGGGTCGCCGTGCCGAGCACGGTGTCACCGGCGACGAACTCGACCGGCCCCGACACGGGGACGTCGGCCGTGACCGTCGCGGTGAGCGTGATCCGCGACGACGAGCCGAACACCTGGCTCGACGGGGCTGCCGTCAGCGTGGTGGTCGACGACGGGGCGTCCGCCTCGACCAGCTGCAGGACACCCCAGCGGGCGGTGCTCTGGTAGCCGGCGCCGGTCGGGTCGGCCCAGTTGTGGATCGACGTGCGCGCGCCACCGCTGGCGTCGTTCACCTGGAAGTCGACGCCCTGGAAGGAGCCGGCGCCGCCGTCCTCGAGGAGGCTGATCGACGCCTCGACGACGTACCCGGTGTCGGTGAGGCGGGTGGCGCTGACCAGTCGGTTCTGCTGGAACGCCTCGTCGCCGGTGCCGAACGAGACCACGTTGGTCGCGCTGATCCGGATCTGGGTGTCGTCGTACCGGTAGGAGCCGTTCTTGTAGTTGCCCGGGTCCACGTAGATCTCGACGGAGTCCTGGATCCACGGGTCGGAGCCCGTGACGTCCACGACGGGGTCGGTGACCTCCGCGAGCACGAACAGCGTGTTGTCCTTCCAGAGGGTGCGGACCTCCGCGGTCGCGCCGCCGGTGCCGTTGGTCTGCTTGTCGGTCCGGACGGTGGTGGCGTCGGCCCAGGAGGCGTCCTCCTCGCCGTCGATCGCGGGCGCCGTCGGGACGGCACCCACCTCGGCGTACGAGAGCGGCTCGATGAGCGTGAGCGTGCCCGTGGCACCCGGCGTGTTCCACGCGACCGTCTCGGCCCCGTCCGTCACCCGGAGGTCGAACGGCAGCGTGCCGCCCTCCGCCACCGGGGTGGCGAGCGGGAGCTTCACGACGGCCTCGTAGCCGCCGTCGCGCTCTGTGACGACGCCGTCGACGTCGCCCGAGCCGTCGCGACCGAACGTGACCGTCTGGCCCGCGTAGGCGATCTCGATCGCGTCGGTCGCCTGCACGGACGCGTCGTCCACCGTGACGTACGCCGTCAGGTTGTCGGGCGCCCAGCGGAGCTGGAAGGCGGTCGAGTCGTCGATGACGTTCAGCGGCAGCTGCGACCACCGGACGTCCGACGTGGCGTCGTCCAGCGGCACGTCCTCGGCGAAGACGTTCGCCGTGCGCTGCCGGGCCGGCAGCTCGTCGTCGACGATCCCGAAGTAGGCCGGCTTGGCCTGGAGCAGGTCGTCGAAGACGAGCGGTGCGCCGGAGTCGCTGCGCCAACTGCGGCCGTCGGTGAGGCCCCACACCGTGACCGAGAACAGGTCCTCGGAGTGCGCCCGGAAGATCCGGAACGCGTCGCGGTAGTAGTAGCCCTGCTCGATGAGCTTGCCGTCGGTCACCGGTGTGCCGGTGGTGACGTCGAGCTCGGTGACCGCCTGCACGACGGGGAGGTCCTCGAACGCCGTGATGGCCGCCTCCAGCGCGGACACCGGCATCGCGAGGCTCACGTGGAACTGGTGGCCCACGCCGTCGACGGGCACACCGCGGGAGAGCAGGCGCTCGACGAGCGCGTGCAGCCGGACCTGCTTGCCGCCCTGCTCGGTGTTGTAGTCGTTGATGAACAGGGTGATCGGACGGTCGGAACCGGCGGCCGCGAACTCGTCGTTGAACGACTCGTCCGCGTACTGGAACGCCAGGTCGATGAACTCCTCGCCCAGGATCCGGTACCACTCGCTGCGCCGCAGTCCGTCGGCGAACTCACCGCTGTCGCTGACCACCTCGTTGACCACGTCGAACGCGACCAGCGGGTTGGTGTCGCTGCCGAACTCGCCGTAGGTGGCGCTCAGGTACTCGGCGACGGCGTGGATGTGCGTCCGCAGCCGGTCCTTGAGGATCTGCTGGTCGGCCTCGCTCGTCGTGAGGGGAGCGCCCGCCTCGTCCTGGAAGAACCACGCGGGCGTCTGGCTGTGCCAGGCGAGCGTGTGCCCGTACACGGCGATCCCGTTGTCCTGCGCGTACTGCATGATCGCGTCGGCCTCGGGATGCGGCGTGAAGTTCTTCTCCGCGTCGTACCAGGCCTCCGGCTTCATGTAGTTCTCGGAGGTGACCTGGTCGAAGTGCCGGAGCAGGAGCTCCGACTGCGCCCCGGTCTGCTCGCGGCTGTCGATCGCCACGCCGACCGGGAAGTCGACCGTGTCCTTGATGGGCGTCAGGTCCTGCACCTGCAGCGGGTCCTGGACCTTGACCACGATGTCGTCGACCAGGAAGTCGGACGTGTTGCCGGGGTCGCCGTTCTCCCACGGCGTCTCGAAGTACAGCAGCGCCGAGTCGGCCGCGGCCATCTGGAACGTGCCGGTGACCTGCACCCACTCGCCGTTCGAGATGCCCGTGAACTGCTTGAGCGTGTCGTACGACGTGCTGGCGCCGACCGTGCGAGCCAGGCTCAGCCAGATGTCCCCCGCCGTCTGGCCCGGCGCGAACCGCACCCACGCCGAGTACTCGTAGCTGGTACCCGGGATGAGCACACCGGTGGCGTCGAAGCCGATGCCGTGACCCTGCGAGGTCCGCTCGGTCAGCAGCGCCGACTGCGCGCCGCCGTGGGCGAGCTCGGCGGTGACGGCCAGCGTGCCCTGGCCGGTGTCGGTCGCCCGAGGGACCCAGCCCTGCAGACCGTCCTCGAAGTCGGCGCTGATCACCGCGGTGCCTGGCGGCTGGCTCGGGGCCAGCGTCACGGCGGGCAGGGTGAACGTCCAGCCCTCGTCGAGGCGCTCCTGGATGACGGTCTTCGCCGCCGCGACGGTGCCGGCCCGCGAGCCGCCACCGTCGTGCATGAGGACGACCTCGCCGGACTTCATGGCCGTGCGCAACCGCGTGGTGAGGGTGGCCTCGTCCTGGGTCTCCCAGTCGGCGATCGTGTTGATCACCGCGAGCGGCTGCATGCCGAGCGCGACGGCCGCGTTCTGGTTGGCGGTCGTCCAGACGCCGTTGGCGGCGCGGAAGAACGGCACCTGCGCCGACGGGTTGCCCAGGGCGGTCCGGATGATCGTCAGGTTGTCGGCCAGGTCCTCCTCGACCTCCGCCTGCGTGCCGTCGAGCACGTCGTAGGACGTGCCGTGGTTGCAGAGCGTGTGACCGTCGGCGACGATCCGCTTCAGGATGTCGGCGCCTCCGGTGGCCTGGATGTTCTGGCCGATGACGCAGAACGTCGCGTGGATGTCCTTCTCGGCGAGGAAGTCGAGCAGCTCGGTGGTGTCGGCGCCGTTGGGGCCGTCGTCGAACGTGAGAGCGGACCGGTTGCCCGTGCCCTGCGCCGCGCTCACCGGGGTGGTGGTCGGGTTGAGGGCGCCGCCCGGCAGGACGTCCGGGGTCTCCGGCTCCTCGCCGGCCGGGGCCGTGATCGTGAGGTCGTCGACCAGGTACGTGTACGGGCCGTCGAGCGCACCCGTTCCGATGTAGACCTGCAGCGTCGCGGGATCGGCGTCGGAGGGCACCGTGTAGGTCCCGGTCACCGTGCTCCACGCGTCGGCGGTCATCGTGGTGTTGCCCACCCAGGCGTAGGCGGGCTTCACGACGAGACGCACCCCGGCCGAGCCGACCGTCTCCGGAGCGAGCCGCGCCCGCATCGACAGGGTCAGCTCGGTCCCGGGCTCGACGTCGGCGAACAGTCCGGGCGCGGTCTGGATGCCGTCGAAGTCCTCGGTGCGGTTGGCCACCTGCAGCGCGGGGTTGCCCTCGACGTCGACCACCGACAGCGTCGCGCCGCCGCTGGCCGCCCAGTCGCTGTAGGTGCCGTCCGTGAAGTCGGTGGACACCAGCGTCTCGTCGGTCGGCGCCGCGGCGGGTGCGGTGATGACGATGTCGTCGACGAGGTACGTGTACGGGCCGGTCAGAGCACCGGTGCCGACGTAGACCTGCAGCGCGGCGGGGTCCGCGTCGGCCGGCACCGTGTACGTGCCGGTCACCGTGCTCCAGGCGTCGGCTGTCATGGTCGTGTTCCCCACCCACCCGTAGGCGGGCTTCACGACGAGGCGCACCCCGGCCGAGCCGACGGTCTCCGGAGCCAGCCGGGCACGCATCGACAGCGTGAGGACCGTGCCAGGCTCGACGTCCGCGAAGAGACCGGCGGGCGTCTGGATGCCGTCGAAGTCCTCCGTGCGGTTGGCCACCTGCAGGGCCTGGTTGCCGTCGACGTCGACGAACGACAGCGTCGGGCCGCCGCTCTGGGTCCAGCCGCCGAGGGTGCCGTCGGCGAAGTCCGTGGACACGAGGGTGGTGTCGGCGGCGAGAGCTGCAGAGCCGGTGGTCAACACAGCGGCCGGGACCGCAGCAACAGCGAGGGCGGTGGCGAGTGCCACACCGATAGTTTCGAAACGGTTCCGTGGCGATCGTGCGTATCTCATCGACGCTCCTTTGCGCAGACGTATGCCCTGTTTCAGGCGATCCTTTGCAGAGGGTAAGCAGCGCGCGCACAGGAGACCAGTGCTGGAGGTATCGAAACTATCTATCGGTATCGATCGTTATGCCGATAGTGTCGGAATTCACTCAGGCGAGTGAGGACCGCCGCGTGCCCTACCTGGCTCGCCGCGCCGGACAACCGTCGACCGGTCGGGCTCAGGTCAGCGGCGCGCGACGCGAGACGAGGTCGCCCTTGGCGTCCAGCGAGAGCTCCAGGCGAACCCGCCACGACGGGTCCGTCGCCGGGAAGTCGCTGCGCGCATGCCCACCGCGGCTCTCCTCGCGCTCCAGCGCCGCGGCGGTCAGCACGGTCGCCACCTGGTGCACGTTCGTCGTCTCCCACTCGGCGACCTGCGGGGCTGCCAGGCGGCGGCCCTCGTCGGTGCGCAGGTGCGCGTCGGTCGGGACCGCCTCGAGCGCGGCCACAGCTCGGCGCAGGCCGTCGCCGGAGCGCAGCGGGCCGGGGCCGTCGGACGCGATCCGCTGCACCCGGGCGCGGGACGCGGCCGCGACCAGGGCCTCGTCGCCCGGTCGCGCGACCGGCTCGAGCGGACGCAACGCACCCTGCTTCACCTGCGCGGCGATGTGCCGGGCCGCGCGGGTGGCGAACACCAGGCCTTCGAGCAGGGAGTTCGACGCGAGGCGGTTGGCGCCGTGCACCCCGGTGCAGGCGGTCTCCCCCACCGCGTACAAGCCGGGCAGGCTGGTGCGGCCGACGAGGTCCGTGACGACGCCGCCCGAGTGGTAGTGCTGCGCGGGGGCGACGGGGACCAGGTCGGTGGTCATGTCGATGCCGTGCTCGAGCAGACGCTCGTTGATCGTGGGGAAGCGCGAGCGCAGGAACTCGTCGCCGAGGTGCCGGGCGTCGAGCCAGACGTGGTCGGCCCCGGTCTGCGTCATCCGCCGGACGATCGCGTGCGCGACGACGTCCCGGGGGGCGAGCTCGGCCATCGGGTGCACGTCGGGCATGAACCGCACGCCGTCCGTGTCCAGCAGCAGCGCACCCTCGCCGCGCACCGCCTCGGACACCAGGGTCAGCTGCCCCTTCACGCCCGAGCCGAGCCAGAGCACGGTCGGGTGGAACTGCACGAACTCGACGTCGCCCAGCACCGCCCCGGCGCGCAGGGCCGCAGCGATCCCGTCGCCGGTCGCCTGCGCGGGGTTGGTGGACGAGCGGTACACCTGGCCGATGCCACCGGTGGCCAGCACGACCGCGCGGCCCAGGGCCGCGCCGACGCCGTCGCGCTGCCCCTCGCCGATCACGTGCAGCGTCACGCCGCAGGCGCGCCCGGGCCTGCCGTCCGGTCCGGGCGGACCCGTGAGCACGTCGAGGACGAGCGCGTGCTCGATGACCTCGATGCCCGGGTCGTCGCGCACGGCCTCGATCTGCGCGACGAGCGCGCGGGAGATCTCCGCCCCCGTCGCGTCGCCGCCCGCGTGCGCGATGCGGTCCGCATGGTGCCCACCCTCGCGCGTCAGCGAGATGCTGCCGTCTGCGGTCGTGTCGAACACGGCACCGCGCGCGACGAGCTCGCGGACGCGCCGCGGGCCCTCGGTGACCAGCACCTCGACCGCCCGCGGGTCACACAGACCGGCGCCGGCGACCAGGGTGTCCTGCAGGTGCGCGGCTGGCGAGTCGGACGGGTCCAGCGCGGCCGCGATGCCGCCCTGCGCCCACACGGTCGACCCCGACGCGAGGATGTCCTTGGTGACCAGCAGGACGCGGGGCACCCGGGTGCGCAGCTCGAGCGCCGCGGTCAGGCCCGCGATGCCGGAGCCGACGACGACCGCGTCGGCCTCGACGGTCCAGCCCGGTTCCGGGGCCGCCAGCCGGGTGGCGAGGCGGGTCACCGAGCGACCGTCGCGCGGCCCTCGGCGAACGGCAGCCCGCTCGGCTGCAACCCTGACCAGTCGTCCGGGACCTGTCCGGGGTCGTCCCCGACCGACACGATCCGGTTGGCGTCGTCCACCAGGACGACATGCGGCTCGTAGGTGCGGGACTCGGCGTCCGACAGCTGCCCGTACGCGATGAGGATGACGACGTCGCCCGGGTGCACCAGGTGCGCGGCGGCGCCGTTGATGCAGACCTGCCCCGACCCCGGCTCGCCCGCGATGGCGTACGTGGTCAGCCGGGCGCCGTTGGTGACGTCGACGACGTCCACCTGCTGGCCCGGCAGCACGTCCGCCGCGGCGAGCAGGTCCGCGTCGACGGTGATCGACCCGACGTAGTGCAGGTCCGCCTGGGTCACGGTGGCGCGATGGATCTTGCCGGTCATCATCGTGCGCACCAGAGACGTCACGCGCCCACCTCCACGATCGCGTTGTCGATGAGCCGTGTCGTCCCGACGGTCGCCGCGACCAGCAGCAGGGCCTCGCCGACGAACTCCGCGGGCACCTCGGCGAACGTCACCGGGTCCACCAGCGCGACGTAGTCGACGTCGGTCCCCGCGAGCGCAGCCCGCGCGCTCCCGCGGATCTGGTCCGCACTGCCCCGGGCTCGCAGCGCCCGGGAGAGCCCGAGGGCCTGGCGCCGCTCGTCGGCGCTCAGGTAGGCGTTCCGGCTGGACAGGGCGATCCCGTCGTCGTCGCGGATGATCGGCGCGGCCTCGACCGTGACCGGCACGTCGAGGTCGCGGACCATCCGGCGCACCGCGGCCAGCTGCTGCGCGTCCTTGGCACCGAACAGCGCGACCTCCGGACGCGTCAGGTGCAGGAGCTTGAGCACGACCGTGAGGACGCCGTCCAGGTGACCCGGCCGGCTGACCCCCTCGAGCACGTCCCCGATGTCCCCCGCGCTCACGCGCACGATCGGGTCGCCGTCCGGGTACACGACCTCGGGACCGGGGGCGAAGACGATGTCGTCGGGACCCAGCAGCCCCGGACCGGACAGCAGCGCGAGGTCGCGCTGCAGGTCACGCGGGTACCGGGCGAGGTCCTCGGACGGCGCGAACTGCAGCGGGTTGACGAAGATCGTCACGACGACGGCGTCCGCCAGCTCCCGTGCGCGCGCGACCAGCGAGAGGTGGCCGGCGTGCAGGGCACCCATGGTCATCACGACCGCCCGCCGGTGCGGGCGGGCGGAGTGCGCGGTCCCCGCGTACCCCTCGGTGCGCGGCACGGCCTGCACGTCCTGCACGGCGAGCGCCGCCGCCAGCGCCTCGCGCGTGTGCACGAGGGTCGGCGTCGTGGTCTGCGTGGTCATTCGTCCTCCTGCGGGTCCGGCCCGTCCTCCACCTGCAACGCACCGGCATCCTCGTTGATGCCGTCCAGAAGCTCCTGCGCGGCAGCCGGTGAGATCAGGCCCGCCGCGAGCGCCCGCCCGGTCGCCGAGCGCGCCAGGGCACGGTATCCCGCGACGACGTCGACCGCCCCCGTGGCCGCCGCGAACGTGGTGAGCGCCACACCGTGCTCGCGGACCGTCCCCGCGTCACCGCGGCGCACCGGACCCGTGAGCGCGGTGATCGCCCCCGGCCCGTCCGTGCCCTCCGCGCGCAGCGCGCCGTCCAGCGCCGCCTCGAGCAGCGGGCCGAGCATGCGGCCCGGGTCACTGACGCCGGCCGCCGCCAGCGCCTGCGCGGCCTGCGCGACGAGGACCACCAGGTGGTTCGCGCCGTGCGCCAGGGCCGCGTGGTAGAGACCGCGCGCCTCCTCCGCCAGCACCACCGGCTCGCCGCCGATCTCCACGACGAGGGCCTGGCCGATGGGCAGCACCGGCGACGGGGCCGTGACCGCGAACGAGCAGCCGACCAGCCGCGCGAGGTCCAGCGACGTGCCCGTGAACGTCATCGCCGGGTGCAGCGCCAGCGGGATGACCCCCGCCGCACGCGCCGGCGCCAGCACGTCCACCCCGAACCGGCCCGATGTGTGCACGACGATCTGGCCCACCTGCCACGCGCCCACGTCCGCCAGGCCGCGCACCAGGTCCGCCAGCGCGTCGTCGGGGACCGTGAGGAGGACCAGCTCGGAGCGGCGGACCACCTCGGGGATGTCCAGCACCGGCACGCCCGGCAGCAGGGTCGCCGCACGCTCGCGGGACGCCTCCGAGATCGCCGAGACCGCCACCACCGGGTGGCCCGCACCCCGCAGCGCGCTGCCGAGCACCGCGCCGACCCGGCCCGAGCCGACGACGCCCACGCCCAGCCGGCCCGGGCGGGTCGCCGGGTCCGGTGGGGTCACGCGCCCGCTCCGACGGCGGGCGGGGCCGCGGGTCCGGGCGGCTCGGTCGGCTGGTCCGCCGTCGTCCCGATGCCCGGTGTCGTCGCGACGGTTGGCGTCGTCGCGAGCCCCGGCGTCGTCGCGAGCCCCGGCGTCGTCGTCGGCTCGAGGCCCGTCGTCGGCGCCGCGTCCGGGACCTCCCGGGTCGGGGCGCCGACCGCGCGCATCCACTGCTCCGGCGTCGCGGACGCGCGGGCGGTCCGGGCGCGTTCGGACTGCTCGTCGAGCAGCGCCGCGGCGACACCCGCATCGAGGTGGTTGACGCGCGGGGCGACCGGGCCGGGGGTGGAGTGCAGGACGAACGACGCCAGCCCGAGCCGACGCTGGATCGGTCCCTGCTCGAGCCCGAGGGACTGGGTGCGCTCGTGCGGCACCACGTCGACGCTGCGCCAGATCCGGCCCGACCTGGTCACCAGCGCCCGCTCGGTCACCCGCACCCCGTGCCGTCGCCAGCCCACGGGGTCCACCCAGCGCGCGCGGCGCGGGGCCGCGGTGAACCCGCCGTCGTCGTCCAGACCGACGAGAGCCGCCTCGACGAGCGCGGCCGGGTCCTGCACGCCCAGGTCCGGCAGCACCAGCCAGAGCGCGGTCATCGCCTCGCCGCGCGTGGCCACCGGGTGCAGCACGGTGTCCCGCTGCTGCTGGTCGCCCTGGCCGTAGCCGGCGACGTTGATCTCGACGCGCCACCAGTCCGGCCCGCGCCACAGCGGTCCCTGCCGCAGCCGGATGGCCTGGACCCGGCCGGGCGGCACGGTCTGCGCGCGCGACTCCGTGAGTCCGTGGCGCAGCCGGATGCCGTCGGGCGAGATGGCGGCGCGGAAGTTGGCGCCCTGGTTGATCCGGCTCCACACGAAGGTGACACCGGCGAACAGGGGTGCGAGCAGCACGAACGCGGCGCTGATGTCCCGGGACACGATGGCCAGCGTGATCGCGCCCGCGACCACCAGGAGCATCACGGGCACGGCGCCGGACCGCAGGGTCGCGCTGACCAGCCGGCCCATCGGCAGCTCGTAGACCTGACGCTCGGGCGCGACCTCGAACGGCACGGGGGCCGCGGGCGGCCCGGTGACCTCCGGGACGTCCCCCTCGACCGGCGGCGGCACCGCCACGGCACCCGGCCGCTGCAGCCCCGCCGCGAGCGCGAGCAGCTCGGCGCGCAGCGCCTCCGCGTCCGCCTCGCGCAGGAACGCGAGCGACACCGCGGACCCGCTGCCGCCGGCCACCTCGAGCTTGAGCTCGGCCAGACCGACCAGCCGCGCCAGCAGGGGCTGCACCACATCGACGGCCTGCAACCGGTCGAGCCGCGCCTGCCGCTGCTGCCGGAAGAGGATGCCGGTGCGCAGGTGCACGGCCTCGTCGGTGACCGCGAACCGGGTCACCCGCCACGCGACCGCCGAGTACCCGAAGCCGATGAGCCCGATCAGCAGGATGCCGCCGAGGAGCAGGAGGAACGCTCGCCCGTGGAGGAGGTCGATGGCCTGCTCGATGTTCTCGCCCACCTGGAACCAGCCGATGGCCAGCACCGCGACCAGGACCTTCCAGCCCTTGAGCGCCGGGGTGACCGGGTGCATCCGGCGCCAGCCGGTGACGTCCTCGTCGCTCGTCGTCTCGACGTCAGGCGTGCTGTGCGTGCCGGGCGTGCTCGTCACAGCCCCGCCAGCCGCGCCTCGCCGCGGGAGGCCATCCGGTCGCGCAGGCGCGCGGCCTCGTGCGGCGGGAGGCCGTCGATCGACGCGCTCGTGGCGGGCGACGCCGTGTGCAGCTGGACGGACGCGATCCCGAACTTGCGCGCGAGCGGCCCCGCGTTGACGTCCACGTACTGCATGCGGCCGTACGGCACCACGACGAGCGAGCGGAACATGATGCCGCGCCGCACCAGCAGGTCGTCGGCGCGCTCCGCGTACGCCAGGGCACGCACCTGTCGCGGCACCAGCCACACGATCCACCCGACGAGCAGCGCCACGACCGCCGGGAACACCCAGAGCCAGGCGTCGCCGACGAGCACGGCCATGAGCACCAGCAGCACGAGAACCGGTCCGAGCACGATGGCCGTGACCGTCAGCCGTGCCCCGACGAGCCTGCTCGACACCGGCGTCCAGGTGACGTCGGTCGGATCGAACGGCTCACGGGTGCCGGGGACGGCGTCGGAGGTCATGGGGTCATCCTCCCACCCGCTCAGGGGGCGCTGGGATCCACCGCGGGGTGCTCGCGCGCGGCCTCGGACCCGGCCTCGGGCGGGGGCACCCGGCAGAACCACTCGACGACGAGACCGACGACGGCGAGCACCACGGCACCGGCCGTCGCGATGCCGGCCGCGATCGCGCGCGACCCGCTCCCCGGCACGCTGAGGTCGCCGACCAGCGCCAGGACCTGGCCCCCGTACCACCCGGCGAGCAGGGCACCGGTGTAGCAGGACGCCTTCGCCAGCACGGCCGTGCGTGCCGCCCGGATCGGGTTCAGCTGCGGACGCTTGCCGCGCAGGAACTGCCGGACGGCCCAGCCCATGGAGAACACGACCCCGGCGATGAGCAGCTCGACGGCGACCACGAGGGGCGGGACCGTCGGCAGCATCCCACCGCGGCCGGCGACGGCGCGCAGCACGATCCACGTGACGGCCGCCGCGACGGCCGTGACCAGCAGCAGCGTCTGCCAGCGCGTGCGGTGCATCACGTGTCCTGGGCCTCCGGACCCGCCGGGACGGCACCCGTCTCGCCGCTGACCGCCGGGATGGCGGTGGTGAGCCAGTCGAGCGCCAGCCAGCGGACGCCGTCGCGGTCGGGTGCGGTCGCGGCCAGTGCGCCGACCGGTCCCCCGCCGAGCCCGGGCAGCACCGCGTCCGGTTCGACCTGCGCCCACGGCTGCAGCACGAACGCACGCTCGTGGGCCCGCGGGTGCGGGAGCTCGAGGTCGTCGGTCACGGCGAGCACCGAGCCGTACAGCACGATGTCGATGTCCAGCGTGCGCGGGCCCCAGCGCTCGTGGCGCTCCCGCCCGTGCGCCTGCTCGATCGCCTGCGTGGCCCGCAGCAGCGCGCGGGGGGCGAGCGTCGTCCGCGCCAGGACGACCGCGTTGAGGTAGTCCGACTGCTCGGGCCCGCCCACCGCGGACGTGCGCGCCAGCGCCGAGACGTCGCGCACCTCGATGCCCGGGGTCCGGGCCAGGTCCGTCACGGCCTCCCGGAGCGTGTCCTGCGCCGGCCCGAGGTTGGCGCCGAGGGCCAGCACGACCTCCACGGGACCGTCGGGCTCCTGGTCGAGCGCGTCCGTGACCAGCTCGCCGACGACGAGGGCCTCACCCGCGGGGACCGGCTCGAGCTCGACCGACGGGCTGTCGGGGCCACCGGCGAACGCACCCGGTGCGGGAGCGACCGCGTCGGACCAGGCCGCCGAGGCGACGACCGGCGCGCCCGGCGCGGGGGTGACGGGGAACGACGCCGTCGCCGTGGGCACCGGACGCGACACCGGCTCGGCCTCCACCACCGCGCGCGGGACGTACGGCTCCGCCGCCGGGAGCTTGGTGCGGTCGCGGTGGATGGCGACGACCACGTCACCGAACGGCACCTGGATGGGCGCCTGCGGCTTGTGCACGGCCACGTCGACCGCCTGCACGATGCCGGACGCGAGGACGGTCGCCGCGATGCGCTCAGCGACCGTCTCGATCAGGTCGACCGGCTCCCCCGACAGCACCGCGGCGACCTGCTCCGCCAGCTCGCCGTAGTTCAGGGTGTGCGCCAGGTCGTCCCGCGCGGCCGCGCGCCGGGTGTCGAGGTGGACGACGACGTCCGCGACGAACGTCTGCCCGTCGCGGCGCTCGTGCTCGTACACCCCGTGGTAGCCCAGCGCCGTGATGCCCGACAGCCTGATCTGGTCGAGCCGGCGCCCGCTGGTGTCCAGCGCGTCCTGTCGGCTCTCGTCGTTCATGGTCACCGCGTGCTCCCTCCGGTTCTCGCGTCCTCGTCAACAGCCAGCTCGTCGTCGTCGGTGACCGACCCGTGGGCGCCCTGCCACGCCGCGGCAACCCGCACCGCGTCGGCCGAGCCTGCCACCTCGTGCACCCGCACGCACCAGGCTCCCGCGGCAGCCGCCAGCGCGGACACCGCAGCCGTGGCACGGTCCCGCGCGAGCGGCGGCGCCGGCTCGCCCTCCGGGCCTGCGAGCAGGTGACCGAGGAATCTCTTGCGGCTGGCACCGACCAGCACGGGGAACCCGTCCGCCACCAGCTCCGGCAGCCGCGCGAGGAGCGGCCAGTTGCTGCTCCCCGCCTTCGCGAAGCCCAGACCGGGGTCCAGCACCACCTGCTCGTCACGCACCCCGGCCGCCCGCAGAGCCGCCACCCGGGCGGCGAGCTCGCGCCGCACGTCGGTCACGACGTCGTCGTAGTCGTCGAGGTCGTCCATCACGTCGGCGTGCCCACGCCAGTGCATGGCGACGTACACCGCACCGGTCCGGGCCACGACCCCGTACATGTCGTCGTCGGCCAGGCCGCCGGACACGTCGTTGATGATCGAGGCGCCACGCTCGACGGCGGCCTGCGCGACCACCGCGCGAGTCGTGTCGATGCTCACGGTCGCGCCGTGCGCCACGAGCTGCTCGATCACCGGGAGCACCCGGGCCAGCTCGTCGTCGACGGCCACCCGGCGGGCGCCCGGCCGGGTGGACTCCCCGCCGACGTCCAGCAGGTCCGCGCCCTGCTCGACGAGCTCCAGGCCGTGCGCGACCGCCGCGCCGGGCGTGAACCAGCGGCCGCCGTCCGAGAACGAGTCGGGGGTGACGTTGACGACGCCCATGACGAGCGTGCGGCGCAGGGCGTGCAGCCGCGGGGGCAGCGGGGCCGGACGGGCGGAGGGACCGGGTCCTGTCACGGTGCGAGCCTAGGGGCCGACGCGGCGGTCGATCAGCGACCGAGCACGAGGCTCATGGCCTCTGCTCGCGTGGCGATGTCGCGCATCTGCCCGCGGACCGCGGACGTCACCGTGCGCGAGCCGGGCTTGCGGACGCCGCGCATCGACATGCACAGGTGCTCGCACTCGACGACGACGAGCACGCCGCGCGGCTCCAGCTCGGTGACCAGCGCGTCGGCGATCTGGGACGTCAGCCGCTCCTGCACCTGCGGCCGGCGCGCGTACACGTCGACCAGCCGGGCCAGCTTGCTCAGACCGGTGATGCGACCGTCTGTGCCGGGGATGTAGCCGACGTGCGCCACCCCGTGGAACGGCACCAGGTGGTGCTCGCAGGTGGAGTACACCTCGATGTCCTTGACCAGCACCATCTCTTCGTGGCCGATGTCGAACGTGGTGGTCAGGACGTCGGCGGGCTCCTGGTAGAGGCCCGCGAAGATCTCCCGGTACGCCCGCGCGACCCGCGCCGGCGTCTCCCGCAGTCCTTCGCGGTCGGGGTTCTCCCCCACCGCGAGGAGCAGCTCGCGGATGGCGGCCTCGACCCGGTCCTGGTCGTACTCACCCACAGCCGCTCCGGTGAACGTCACCGGCCCGATGTCTGTCGTCTGGTCCTGCGTCATGCCCGGCGCCTACGCGTCCGGCGTCTGCGACGGCGGGACCTCGATGATGTGGTCCGACGGGAAGCCGAACGCCTCCGCCGCCTCGTCCTCGGGGATGATCGGGTGGCCGTTCAGGGCCGCCAGCTCCGCGGGGGTCATGACGGGCGGACGCTCCGACACGGCGCGCTGCTCGCTGGACAGCCACACCTGGCGCGGCGGGCGCTTGGTGATCGGCGCGAAGATCGTGGCCAGCTGCTCCTGGTTGAGCGTCTCCTTCTCGAGCAGCTCGAGGACCAGGGCGTCGAGGACGTCGCGGTACTCGACCAGGATCTCCCAGGCCTCGTCGTGCGCCCGCTCGATGAGGGCGCGCACCTCGAGGTCGATCGACGCCGCGATGTCCTCGGAGTAGTCCCGCCCGTGGCCCATGTCGCGGCCCATGAACACCTCGCCGGACGCCTGGCCGAGCTGGATCGCGCCGAGCCGGGCACTCATCCCGAACTGCGTGACCATCTTCCGGGCCGTCGCCGACGCCTTCTCGATGTCGTTGCTGGCGCCCGTGGTCGGGTCGTGGAACACGAGCTCTTCGGCGACGCGCCCGCCCATGGCGTAGGACAGCGTGTCCAGGAGCTCGTTGCGGGTGGTCGAGTACTTGTCCTCGGTCGGCATGACCATCGTGTACCCGAGGGCCCGGCCGCGCGGCAGGATCGTCACCTTGGTGACCGGGTCCGTGTACCGGAGAGCGGCCGCCACCAGGGCGTGACCACCCTCGTGGTACGCGGTGATCTTGATCTCCTTGGGGTTCATGATCCGCGTGCGCTTCTGCGGCCCCGCGATGACCCGGTCGATCGCCTCGTCGAGCGTGTGGTCCGTGATGGTCGCCTGGCCGGTGCGCGCGGTGAGCAGCGCGGCCTCGTTCAGCACGTTGGCCAGGTCCGCACCGGTGAACCCCGGCGTCCGGCGGGCGACGACGTTCAGGTCGACGTGCGGCGCCATCGGCTTGCCCTGCGAGTGCACCGTGAGGATCCGCTCGCGGCCCTTGAGGTCGGGCGGGTCCACGGCGACCTGGCGGTCGAACCGACCGGGGCGCAGGAGCGCCGGGTCGAGGATGTCGGGCCGGTTGGTGGCCGCGATGAGGATGACGTTCGCGTTGACGTCGAAGCCGTCCATCTCGACCAGCATCTGGTTGAGGGTCTGCTCGCGCTCGTCGTGCCCGCCGCCCATGCCGGCGCCACGGTGGCGGCCGACGGCGTCGATCTCGTCGATGAAGATGATCGCCGGGGCATTCTCCTTGGCCTGGTTGAACAGGTCCCGGACACGGCTGGCGCCGACGCCGACGAACATCTCGACGAAGTCCGAGCCGGAGATCGAGTAGAACGGCACGCCCGCCTCACCGGCGACCGCGCGGGCCAGCAGCGTCTTGCCCGTCCCGGGAGGGCCGTACAGCAGGACGCCCTTGGGGATCTTGGCGCCGACGGCCTGGAACTTGGCCGGCTCCGCAAGGAACTCCTTGATCTCCTGGAGCTCCTCGACCGCCTCGTCGACACCCGCGACGTCCGAGAACGTGACCTGCGGGGACTCCTTGTTGACCAGCTTGGCCTTCGACTTGCCGAAGCTCATGACGCGCGACCCGCCACCCTGCGAGTTCGACATCAGGAACCAGAAGATCCCCAGGATGATGATCAGCGGGAGGACGAAGCTCAGGAGGCTGGCCCACCACGCGGTCTGCGGGACCACCGAGGTGTAGCCCTCGTCGAGGTCCGCGTCCGCGATCGCGGTGACGACCGCCTCGCCCTGCGGCACGACGTAGTTGAACTGGACCAGCTTGCCGAGGTTGTCGTCGCCCTTGGTGAAGTCCTCCGCGAGCGTCAGGTCGACACGCTGGACGCCCTCGGTGATCTTGGCCTGCTCGACCTTGCCGTCGGCGATCAGCGTCATGCCGTCCGACGTGTCGATCTTGCTGATCTTCGGGGCCGCGAGCGTGGACGCGCCGATGTACAGCAGGATCACGGCGATGACGACCCACAGGATGGGGCCTCGAGCTAGTCGCTTGACGTTCATGGGCGATCGGGGCAGAGCCCCTCAACCTCCGCTCGCGGGACTGGTGGCCTCGAAGTTACACGGAGTTCCTGGGGGATCCGGACCGTGTTCACCGAGGGCGCACTCCGGTAGGACGGCCGCTCAGGCCCCGTAGACGTGCGGTGCGAGCGTGCCCACGAACGGCAGGTTCCGGTACTTCTCGGCGTAGTCCAGGCCGTAGCCGACGACGAACTCGTTCGGGATGTCGAAGCCGACGTAGCGCACGTCGACGTCCACCTTGGACGCCTCGGGCTTGCGCAGCATCGTCGCGATCTCGACCGTGGCCGGGCCGCGGGAGCGCAGGTTCGACAGCAGCCACGACAAGGTCAGGCCAGAGTCGATGATGTCCTCGACGATGAGCACGTGCCGGCCGGTGAGGTCCGCGTCGAGGTCCTTGAGGATCCGCACGACGCCGGAGGACTTGGTGCCCGAGCCGTACGACGAGACCGCCATCCAGTCCATCTGCACCGACGAGTGCAGGCGGCGCGCGAGGTCCGCCATCACCATGACCGCGCCCTTGAGCACGCCCACCAGGAGCAGGTCCTTGCCCTCGTAGTCGGCGTCGATCTGCGCCGCGATCTCGTCGAGCCGCTGGTGCAGCTGCTCCTCGGAGAGGAGCACCCGCTCGAGGTCGTCGCCCATGTCCGCAGGGTCCACCGCAGTTGCTCCTCTTGGTCTGCCCGTGACCGCGCTACGCGGGGGCCGTGTTCAGTGCAAGCCTGCCACACGCGCGGCTGACCGCGATCCCGCCGGGAAGGGCCACCGGACCCTGCCCGTGCCAGTCGGTGACCAGCGCGTCCACGGCCAGCACGTGCGACCGGCCCAGCGCTCCGGCCGGGCTCCCGGCGGCGATCGCGGCCGACCGCAGCGCGCGCGTCCGGAGCGCCGGAGGGGCTTTGTCGAGGATCTCGACGTCCAGGCCGTCGGCCGTGCGCGCGGCGGCCAGCAGGTCGTCCGCGAGCGCGTCGAGCAGGTCCGCGTCGTCGCGCAGCTGCGCGGCCGACCGGGCCAGCGCGTCGGCCACGCCGGGGCCGAGGACGCGTTCCAGCGTCGGCAGCGCGTCGTCGCGGACCCGGCTGCGCAGCGACGCGTCGGCGTGGGAGCCGTCGTTCGTCGGGTCGTGCCAGGGCTGCAGGTGCAGCGCCGCGCAGGCCGCCAGCGTGTCGGCGCGGCGCAGGCCCAGCAGGGGTCGTCGGAACCGTCCCCGCGTCGCCGGCATGCCGGCCAGCGCCCGGGCGCCCGACCCCCGCGCGAGCCCCAGCAGCACGGTCTCGGCCTGGTCGTCGAGCGTGTGGCCGAGCAGCACGACCGCCGCACCGAGCTCGTCGGCGACGCGGTCCAGCGCCGCGTACCTGGCGTCCCGTGCGGCCGCCTCACCCCGTCCGTCGACCTCCACGCGGACCACCACCGCAGGCAGCCCGAGGCCTCGACAGGCCGCCGCGGCGTCGTCGGCCACCTGCGCCGACGCCTCCTGCAGACCGTGGTCGACGACGACCGCCTCCGCGCGCCGCGGCGTCCCCGCACGCGTGGACCGCTGCGCGACGAACGCCGTCCCCGCCGCGAGCGCCAGCGAGTCCGGGCCGCCCGAGCAGGCGACCAGGACCAGCGCGTCCGGCGGCAGGTCGGCGACGGCGGCGGTCACCGCCGAGCGCACCGCTGCGACCTCGCGAGCGGGAGCGTTCACCCGTGCACCCGTCGCACCCACGCCCGGGGGTCGGCGATCTCCTCGGGCAGCGGCAGGTGGTCCGCCGACGTCCACACCGCGTTCAGCCCGTCGAGCCCGACGTCCTTGCGCACGGCCCGGACGAACGCCGCCCCGTCGCGGTACTGCGCCAGCTTGGTGTCGAGGCCGAGCAGCCGGCGCAGCACCCGGTCCACGCCACGGGACCTGGCCGCCTCGTCGCGTCGCGCCTCGAACGCCTTGCGGATCTTGCGCACGCTCGGCACCACGCGCGGGCCGACCTCGTCCATCGCGACGTCCGCGTGGCCCTCGAGCAGGGCCATCACCGCGCCGACCTCCTCGAAGAGCGCCCGCTGCCGCGTCGAGAGCAGGTCGAGCACGCCCACCCCGTCGTCGGCACCGCCCGTGACGGCACGCGTCACCGCCCCCAGCAGCTCCCCCACCCGCGGGACCAGCGCCTTGTCGGCGGCCAGGTCTGTCAGCAGCTCGGCGGCGCGCGTGCGCAGGTGGTCCGCGAGCCACGGCGCCGCCGCGAACTGCAGCGCGTGGGTCTGCTCGTGCAGCGCCACCCAGAGGCGGAAGTCCGACGGGTTGACCTTCAGCCGGCGCTCGTGGTGCAGGACGTTGGGCGCGACGAGGAGCAGGCGGCCGCGGCCGTCGGTCGACGTGAACGGGTCGAACTGACCGAGCACCTTGCCGGACAGGAGCGCCAGCACCCCGCCGACCTGCACCGCGGCGCCAGCGCGGGCCGTCGACGACGGTGCGGCTCCTGCCAGGGGCCCGGTCATCGCAGCGAACACCTGGGCGTTGGCCTGCGCCCAGCGGGGCCGGTCGACCACCAGCACCGTCGAGACCTGCTCCGGCGGCGTCCCGTCCGCCGCGCTGAGGCCGGTGATCGCCGACGCGTGCACGGCCGCGCGGCCGGCGGCGTCGCGCAGCTCGTCGACGAGCGCGGTCAGCTCCGCGCGGTCCGCCACCGGTCCCGGCGCAGCCAGCCGGCCGGCGATCCGGGTGGCGAGCTCCCAGTCGACAAGTCCTTCGGGGGTGTCCACCCGGCCAAACTAACCGCAGCCGCAGCCGGACAACGCGGTGACGAACGAGTCGATGGCCGCGCGCGGACCCCACTGGCCGCCGTCGGGGGTGGCGTCGGCGAGGACGACGAACACCAGCTGACGCCGGTCGGTGTCGAGCACCGTCCCGGCGAGCGAGGTCACGTGCGGCAGGCTGCCCGTCTTCGCCCGGACCAGCCCGCGGGCCGGCGACTGCGTGTAGCGGTCGCTCAGCGTGCCCGTCAGTCCCCCGATCGGCATGCCCGTCGCGACGTCCCGCAGCACGCCGTGCGCAGGATCCGTCGCGAGCCGGAGCAGGCCGAGCAGGAGGTCGGGCGGCAGGACCGACCCCGCCCCGAGGCCCGACGCGTCCGAGAGGTGCGCGCCGGCGGTGTCGACACCCGCGACGCCGACCGCGTGCAGGACGGCGGTCGTCCCGCCCTCGAACGACCCCGGCAAGCCCTGGTCGATGGCGACCAGCCGGCTGACCACCTCGGTGATCGCGTTGTCCGACGTGTCCAGGAAGTGGTGCACGATGCCGTCGAGCGTCGCCGACCGCACGACGCCGATCTCCCGCCCGCCGTCGGGCTTCGTCGTCCGTCGCGGCGTGCCGTCGACCGCGATCCCGACCTCCTCCAGCCGCTGCGCGAACGTGTTCGCCGCCGCGAGCGACGGGTCCGCGTACCGCGGCGGGTACTCGCCGGGCCGGATCTTCGCGGTGTCCACCGCGAGCGCCGTCACGGGCGCGACGAACCCCGCCGCAACGTCCGCCGGGTTCCACGTGGGACTCAGCGTCGGGCCGGAGAACAGCGAGTCGTCGAAACCGAGGCTCACCGTCGTCACACCCTCGAGCAGCAGCTCCTTGGCCGCCTGCGCCGCCAGGTCGGCCAGCCCGGCATGGCCGACGACGGCCGTCGGGTCACCGGCACCCGCCGCGAGCATCATGTCTCCGCCGCCGACCAGCACGATGCTGGCGCCCGAGCCGCGCACGACGCTCGTCGGCAAGGTCACGTCCGGTCCGAGGGCGTTCAGGGCTGCGACGGCCGTGACCAGCTTCGCCGTCGACGCCGGCGTGCGGCCGTCCTCCGGCAGGTGCGCACCGAGCACGTCCCCCGTCAGCTGGTCCGCGACGACCACGCCGACGCTCGCGCCCATGCGCGGGTCGGCGACCAGCCCGTCGACCAGCCCCTGCACGTTCACCGTCGCGGGGACCGGCGCCTGCGGGTCCAGGTTCGCCAGCGCGGGGACGGTGTCCGCCGGGTCGACCGCGCCGGGGGCCGTCGGGAACGGCAGCGGCTCCGGCGGCAGCTCCTCGAGCGTGACCATGCCCGGGACGACGTCGTACGCGTCCGCCGTGACGTACGCCCCGCCCGCGAGCACCAGGACGAGCGCGCTGGTGGCGACGACTCGCCCCGCTGTGGTCATCGTCACCCCGCCCCGCTCGTTCCCCGGTGGGACGCCCCGTCCCGCGGTGCGTCAGACTACTGTCCGAGACAAGGGCGCCCCTGACACTTCGGCGCGCCGCATGACGACAAGTGTCGCGACCGCCGGCCGCGGACGTGGGGCGGAGGAGCACTGTGGAGTTCGACGTCACGATCGAGATCCCGAAGGGTCAGCGCAACAAGTACGAGGTGGACCACGCCACGGGGCGCATCCGCCTCGACCGGATGCTGTTCACCTCGACCCGCTACCCCGACGACTACGGGTTCATCGAGGGCACGCTCGGCGAGGACGGCGACCCGCTCGACGCCCTCGTGCTCCTGGAGGAGCCGACGTTCCCGGGCTGCCTCATCCGCGCCCGCGCGCTCGGCATGTTCCGCATGCGCGACGAGGCCGGCGGCGACGACAAGGTGCTCTGCGTCCCCACGGGCGACCAGCGCGCCGCGTGGCGGCAGGACATCGACGACGTGTCCGACTTCCACCGCCTCGAGATCCAGCACTTCTTCGAGGTCTACAAGGACCTGGAGCCGGGCAAGTCCGTCGAGGGCGCCCACTGGGTAGGCCGGTCGGAGGCGGAGGCAGAGATCGAACGCAGCCGCCAGCGAGCCATCGACACGAACTACTACAACCACTGACCTCCCGCTCCACCCACAACGTCCGCACATTCGAGCGTCCTGACGCCTGAATGTGCGGACGTTGTGCTTGCCACCGGCTAGCGTCCGCAGATTCGGTTGTCCTGACGCTCGAAGGTGCGGACGTTGCGAACCTTCCACAGCCTCGCGGATGACGGGGCCTGTCCACGGAGGGGTTCAGGCCCCGCCCTCGGGATGGTCGGGCGGGCAACGCTCGCTGGATGGCGTCGACCCCTGACCGTGCCCGTCGACGCTCAGCCGTCGCCCAGCTCGCCGCACGACAGGCGGGTCTCGTCGCCACCTCACAGGTGCTCGCGCTCGGCGTCACCCCTTCCCACCTGCGCGCCGAGGTCGATGCTGGACGCTGGCTGCGCGCCGGCCGCCGCAGCCTCGCCGTCCGACCACCCGAGACGCGCGACCGAGCAGACTGGTGGCTCGCCGTTCTCGAGTGCGCCCCGCAGGCGGCCGGACGCGATCCCCGCGCGGCCCTGGGCGGCATCACGGCCCTGCAGGCAGCGGGTCTCGAGGGCGTTGCCGACGGGCTGATCCATGTCTGCGCGCCGAAGTCGTCCCACCCGATCTCGACGACCGCCGGAGTGCGGCTCCACGAGACACGGCGCTGGAGGGATGACGACGTCGTGCGATCCGGCATTCCCCGCACCCGACCGGAGGTGGCGACGGTGCAGGCGGCTCTGTGGGCCCGATCCGATCGCGAGGCGGCGCTGCTGCTCGTCGTTCCCGTCCAACAGCGCCTGACCAGTGCCGACGCCGTCTCCGAGGTGCTGGACAGGGTGCAGCGGGACAAGCGCAGGTCCCTGCTGCGGGCCGTGATGCTGGACGTCGCGGATGGTGTCCGCTCACTCAACGAGCTCGACTTCGCACGCATGTGCCGACGACGGGGACTGCCCGAGCCCGAGCGGCAGGTCGTCGTCCGGAGAGCGACCGGGCGCGCGTACCTCGACGTCCGCTGGCGACGGTGGGGCGTCGTCGTGGAGATCGACGGTATCGGTCATCTGCGCCCCGATCGCTGGATGGACGACAGCCTCCGCCACAACGAGATCGCACTCACCGGCGACATGGTGCTCCGCGTCCCGAGCCTCGGCCTGCGGCTCGATCCGCAGCGTCACCTCGACCTGATCGAGCGCGCGCTCCGCCGAGCCGGCTGGAGCTGAGCCGCCCTGCGCGGCTACCGCTCCCGACGCACCAGAACGTCCGCACGTTCGGGCGTCCTGACGACCGAATGTGCGGACGCTACGAACAGGCTGGTGGGACGTCCGCGGATTCGGGCGTCCTGACGACCGAATCTGCGGACGTTGCGTGGGGCCGGGGTGGGTTACGGGCGGCCGGCGAAGGGCATGGTGTTGCCCCAGCGCATGCCCGTGGTGCGGAGGGGGTCGCCTGGCTTGGAGGCTTCCATGATCTGGCCGCCGCCGGCCCAGATGGCCACGTGGTAGATCGCGTCAGGGTTGTTCGGGTCGGTGGACCAGAAGACGAGGTCGCCGGGGCGCAGCTCGTTGTAGCTGATCTTGAGGACCTGCTTGTACTGGTCGCGGGTGGTGCGTGCGAGGTTGACGCCGGCGGTGCGCCAGGCGCCCATCGACAGGCCGGAACAGTCGTAGCCGTCGGGGCCGACACCGCCCCAGATGTAGGGCAGCCCGGTCTTCGTCTGCGCCCAGGCGAGCGCCGCGGCTCCGCCGGCTGCCGATCCGCGCGACCGGCCCGTGCCGAGCCCGTAGGGGTTCGACGGCGCGGGCGGGGTGACCGGCGGAGTGACGACGGGCGGCGCGACGACCGGCGGCGGGGTGGTGGTGGCCGGCGGGGTGGTCGGCACGGGCGGGGTCGTCGTCGCCGGAGGTGCCGTCGTCCCGCCACCGGTCGCCGGGGGCGCGACGGGGGTGGTGGGCGGCGCGACGACGGGGCGCAGGGCGGCGGCGCGGGCGGCGGCCTCCTCGCGCTCGCGGCGCTGCTGGTCGACGAAGTCCTGGCGGGCGCGCTCGACCTCGGCGCTGGTCTGGCGGGCGGCGGCCAGGGAGGTGATGAGGCCGTCTCGCTCGGCGGACGCGGCGGTCTGCGCGGCGACGGCGTCCGTCTGCGCCTGCTCGGCGGCGGCCAGCGCCTCGGCGGCCGAGGCCTTCGCGGCCTTCGATGCGGCGGCGGCCTCCGTCGCGCGCTCGGCGAGCGTGGTGGCGACGAGCTGCGTGGCCCGGTACGTCTGGACGGCCTCGTCGGCCTTGCCGCTGATGCGGTCGAGCGCGGTGGTGCGGCGGGCGACGTCCTGGAAGCCGTCGGACGAGAGGAGCGCCTGGAGCAAGTCGGTCGAGCCGCCGGACCGGGCGACCTCGCGGGCGATGGCGACGAGCTGGCGGCGGGCGTCCTCGGCGGTGGCTGCCGCCTCCGTCGACCGGGCGACGGCGTCGTCGGAGGCCTGCTGGGCAGCGTCGGCGTCGACGACCGCGCGGTTGTAGGCCTCGCCTGCCTGCTGAACCTTGAGCTCGGCGGCGTCGGTCTCCGCGCTCAGCTGGGCGAGGCGGACCTCCATCGAGGCGACGGACCGCTCGGCCGACTTCACGGCACCCTGCGCACGCTGGACGTCCTGCGCGGAGGGCGGTGTCGGCTCGGCGAGCGCGCTGGAGGCGCCTGCCGCGAGCAGGGTGGCGACGAGCGCGCCGGCGACGAGGCCCCGGGAGGCCTTGCGCATGGTCGTGCTGTGGCTCACCTGGACGCCCTCCCCGACGTTTCGATGACCGGCCTTCGGCGGCCGTTCCCGAGGGACGCTACCGGCGGAAACCTCAGAAGAGAACACGTGTCACACCAGTCCCACGAGTCACACCCGTGTGCTTTGGGATGAACCGGACAGGATCACGCAGAGATCACCCGTTCGCCGCAATGACGCCTGATGAGAAGCCCTGTGACCGAATGTTGAGACGGCTGTTTCAGTCGTCGGACGGATCGGCCTACTCTCAGCGCATGTCCCGCCGAATGTGTCGCTGACCCAGCGCACGCTCGGCTGTGCCCGCGGGCAGGTCGCCATCACGGCGGCCTCGATGATCCCGCCCGAGCCATGGCTCGATCCGTGCGCCACTCCACCCCCTCCGCGGGACGGACGTCGGCTGCCCGAAGCGCCCGAAGTCTCCGCGGATCCCATAGATCCCTTATCGACAACGGAGCGCAGAACCGTGAGCAACGAGAGCTGGAACTTCGAGACCCGCCAGATCCACGCCGGCCAGACCGCGGACCCCGCCACCGGCGCCCGCGCACTGCCGATCTACCAGACGACGTCGTTCGTCTTCGACTCCGCGCAGCAGGCCGCGGACCGGTTCGCGCTCAAGGAGCTCGGCCCGATCTACACGCGCATCGGCAACCCCACGCAGGAGGTCGTCGAGAACCGCATCGCGGACCTCGAGGGCGGCGTCGGTGCGCTGCTCGTCTCGTCCGGGCAGGCGGCCGAGACGCTCGCCATCCTCAACATCGCCGAGGCCGGTGACCACATCGTCGCCAGCCCGTCGCTCTACGGCGGCACGTACAACCTGCTGCACTACACGCTGCCCAAGCTGGGCATCCAGACGACGTTCGTCACCGACCCCCACGACGCGCAGGCGTGGAAGGACGCGGTCCAGCCGAACACCAAGCTGTTCTTCGCGGAGACCATCCCGAACCCGAAGGCCGACATCCTCGACATCGAGCTGGTCGCGGGCGTCGCGCACGAGTCCGGCGTCCCGCTGATCGTCGACAACACGGTGGCGACGCCGTACCTGATCAACCCGCTGAAGTGGGGCGCGGACATCGTCGTGCACTCGGCGACCAAGTACCTGGGCGGTCACGGCTCGGCGATCGGCGGCGTGATCGTCGACGGCGGCTCGTTCGACTTCGCGCAGTACCCGGACCGGTTCCCCAACTACAACACCCCCGACCCGTCGTACAACGGGCTGGTGTTCGCGCGGGACCTCGGCGTCGGCGGCCTGTTCGGCGTCAACCTCTCCTTCATCCTCAAGGCGCGCGTGCAGCTGCTGCGCGACCTCGGCTCGGCGATCTCCCCGTTCAACGCGTTCCTCATCGCCCAGGGCATCGAGACCCTGTCGCTGCGGATCGAGCGGCACGTCGAGAACGCCGAGAAGGTCGCGGCCTGGCTGGAGGCGCGCGAGGACGTCGGGACCGTGCACTACGCCGGCCTGGAGTCGAGCCCGTGGCACGCCGCGCAGCTGAAGTACTCGCCGCGCGGCGCAGGCGCCGTCCTCGCGTTCGAGCTCGAGGGCGGCACGGAGGCCGGTCAGGCGTTCGTGTCCGCGCTCGAGCTGCACTCGAACGTCGCCAACATCGGGGACGTGCGCTCGCTCGTCATCCACCCGGCGTCGACGACCCACAGCCAGCTGACCCCCGAGGAGCAGGCGCTCTCCGGTGTGACGCCCGGTCTGGTCCGCCTCGCGGTGGGCATCGAGCACATCGATGACATCCTGGCTGACCTGGACGCCGGCTTCCGCGCAGCGAAGGGTGCCTGACCGAGCATGAGTACGACGCCGCCGACCCCGTCGGACCCCACGACGGGGTCGGCGACGCTGACCCCCGGCCGCCCCCGGACCCTCGGGTCCCGGGTGGCACCCACCGACCGGCCGCCGATCCCCGCGAGCGCCGCCTGGCACGAGGGCGACCCGGTGGGCCGGCGGCAGTTCGCGGACCTCGGGCCGCTCAAGCTCGAGTCCGGCGGCCGCCTGCCGGCCGTGCGGCTCGCGTACGAGACGTGGGGCGAGCTGAACGAGGACGGCACCAACGCGGTGCTCGTGCTGCACGCGCTGACGGGTGACTCGCACGTGACGGGCGAGGCCGGCGACGGGCACCCGACACCCGGCTGGTGGTCGTCGATGGTCGGACCGGGCGCGCCGATCGACACCGACCGCTGGTTCGTCGTCGCACCCAACGTGCTCGGCGGCTGTCAAGGCTCCACCGGACCGGCGTCACCGGGGCCGGACGGCAAGCCGTGGGGCAGCCGCTTCCCCCTGCTGACGGTGCGCGACCAGGTCGCCGCCGAGATCCGCCTGTCCGACCTGCTCGGCATCGACGCGTGGCAGCTGGTCATCGGTGCCTCGCTGGGCGGCCTGCGGGTGCTGGAGTGGGCGGCGAGCGCCCCCGAGCGCGTCGAGGCCATCGCCGCGATCGCCACCGCCGCGCAGACGTCCGGCGACCAGATCGCCGGGTTCCACACCCAGCTGGCCGCCGTCCGCGCCGACCCGCGCTACCGCGACGGCGACTACTACGACGCCGCCGACGGCGACGGCCCGCACGTCGGCCTCGGCCTGGCCCGGCAGATCGCGCACCAGACCTACCGCAGCGCGAAGGAGCTGGACCAGCGGTTCGGGCGCATCCCGCAGGGCGGCGAGCAGCCGCTCGAGGGCGGGCGGTTCGCGGTGCAGTCGTACCTGGACCACCACGGCGACAAGCTGAGCCGCCGGTTCGACGCCAACACGTACGTGGTGCTCACACGCACGATGATCACGCACGACCTCGGCCGTGACCGGGGCGGGGTGACGGCCGCGCTGGGGTCGATCACCGCGCGGGCGCTCGTCATCGCGGTCGACTCGGACCGGCTCTTCCCGCCTGCGCAGTCCGAGCGGATCGCGGCGGGCATCCCCGGCGCCGAGCCGCTGCGGACCATCCACTCCGACTACGGCCACGACGGCTTCCTCATCGAGGAGGACCTGGTGGGCGCTTACGTGAACGAGTTCCTGGAGCAGGGCGCGCGCCGGTAGCCGCTGGGGCACGATGGGCGACATGCCCTCCGGAGAGCTCGCCGACGCCCGCACCGCCCTGCACGCCCAGTGGGACCGGCTCCGGTCCTGGGTGAGCGACGTGATCGACGACGACGTCGCCGACGATCCGTCGGTGCTCGACGGCTGGACCGTCGCGGAGCTCGTCGCGCACCTGGGCCGCGCGATGGAGGCGCTGGCGGTGTGCGTGCCGCTGCCGGCAGGCACGGTGCCGTACACGTTCGGCGAGTACGTCGGGACCTACGTCGCGCGCGCCACCGACATCGCGGAGACCACCCGTCAGCTGGCGGTGGAGATCGCGCACGACCCCGTCGCGGAGGTGGACGCCCGCGCCCGGGCAGCGTTCGCGCGGCTCGACGAGCTGGGTCCCGACGACCGCGTGGTCCAGGCCCGCCGCGGTCCGGTGCTGCTCAGCACGATGGCCTTGTCCCGGGTGCTGGAGCTCGTGGTGCACGCCGACGACCTCGCGCGGTCGGTTCCGCGCGGGCCGGACCCGGTGGACCCCGGCGCGCTGCGGCTGGTGGCCGACGCGCTGCTCGAGATCGTCGTGGCGCGCGGCGGGTGGAGCCTCGAGATCGCCGACGCCCGTCTGTGGGTCCGGCTCGCGGCCGGCCGGCAGGCGTACGACGTCGACCAGCTGGCCGTCGCCCTGCACCCGCGCTACACCTCCGACGGGGTGCCGGACCTCGGCAGGATGCTGCCCATCCTGTAGCAGGCCACAGGCGTGCCGGACGGATACGTTAGGCCCGTGCTCGCCGCCTACGCCGCCCGGTTCTCGTCCGACGACCCCGTCAGCGCACTCGAGGTGGGTGAGCAGCCGGCCCCGGGAGCCCGGGAGAACTGGTCGGTCGTCGACGTCAGCGCCGCCGCGCTGAACCACCACGACGTGTGGACCCTGCGCGGCGTCGGGATAAGGGCCGACGCGCTGCCGATGATCCTGGGCACCGACGCCGCCGGAGTCACCGCCGACGGGCGCGAGGTCGTGGTGCACGGTGTGATCGGCGGGGCGAGCGGGCACGGCGTGGGGGCCGACGAGCCCCGCAGCCTGCTGTCCGAGCGCTACCCCGGGACGCTCGCGGAGCAGGTCGCGGTACCCACCTGGAACCTCGTCGACAAGCCCGCCGAGCTCTCGTTCGTCGAGGCCGCGTGCCTGCCCACGGCCTGGCTCACCGCCTACCGGATGCTCTTCCGGTCCGGCGGCGCGACCCCCGGGCAGCGGGTCCTCGTGCAGGGCGCGGGCGGCGGGCTGGCGACGGCGGCGATCCTGCTCGGCGCGGCCGCGGGGCTCGAGGTCATCGTGACCAGCCGCTCCGAGGAGCGCCGGACGCGCGCGCTGGCGCTCGGTGCCGCCGCCGCGGTGGAGCCCGGGACGCGCGTGCCGCGGGCCGACGTGGTGCTGGAGAGCGTCGGCAAGGCCACCTGGTCGCACTCGGTCCGGTCCGTCCGACCCGGCGGGACCATCGTCGTCGCCGGCGCCACCAGCGGGGACGCCGAGCCGGCCGAGCTCACGCGGATCTTCTTCCAGGAGATCACCGTGGTCGGCACCACCATGGGGACGCGCGACGACCTCGGGCACCTGCTCGCGTTCCTCGCCCGGACGGGGGTGCGACCGCTGGTCGACTCGACGTTCGCACTGACCGACGCGCGCGACGCCGTGCAGCGGCTGGCGGACGGCGACCAGTTCGGCAAGATCGTGCTCGAGCCTTGACGGGCGACGCGTGGGCCGAGGACATCCTCGGGCCCGACTACCGGGTGCGGACGCTCGTGCTGCAGCCCGACGACGAGGGCGACGTCGTCGCGAGCCTGGTCCGGTACGCCCCACCGAGCACCGAGCCGCTGCGGCCGTCGCGCGCGATCCTCTACGTCCACGGCTGGTCCGACTACTTCTTCCAGACGGGCCTCGCCGAGTACTGGCACGCCCGCGGGGCCGCGTTCTACGCCCTCGACCTGCGCAAGTACGGCCGCAGCCTGCGCCCGGGTCAGACGCCCGGGTACGTCGCGGACCTCGAGACCTACGACGAGGAGATCGAGGCGTCGGTCGACGTCATCACCGCGGACCTCGGTGCGCGCGCCCGGGTCATGGTCATGGGGCACTCGACCGGCGGGCTCGTCGCGGCGCTGTGGGCCAACCGGCACCCCGGGGAGCTCAGCGGCCTGGT
Source organism: Cellulomonas humilata (assembly GCF_030814415.1). Lineage (GTDB taxonomy): Bacteria > Actinomycetota > Actinomycetes > Actinomycetales > Cellulomonadaceae > Cellulomonas > Cellulomonas humilata_A. The sequence goes on from NZ_JAUSVB010000001.1 coordinate 601,639, forward strand.
GCTCAACAGCCCGTGGCTCGAGCTGCAGGGGTCGTCGGTGCTCCGGCACATCAGCGCCCCGGCGGTCTCCCGGATCGCCCGGTTCCAGCCGAAGGCTCCGCTGCCCAACATCGACCCCGGCTACTACGCCCGCACCCTGAGCAGCGCCAGCGGCGGGGAGTGGACCTACGACACCACGTGGCGGCCGACCCCGTCGTTCCCCGTCCGGGCCGGCTGGTTGCAGGCGATCATGGCGGGGCACGCGCGGGTGGCCCGCGGGCTGAGCGTCGAGGCGCCGATCCTCATGTGCGCGTCGAGCAGGACCGTCATCAGCCCGCGGTGGAGCGAGGACATGCGGCACGCCGACGTCGTCCTGGACGTCGAGCTGCTGGCCCGTCGCGCGGTGCAGCTGGGGTCGCACGTGACCGTCGTCCGGATCCGCGACGGGCTGCACGACCTCGCGCTGTCCCCGAAGCCGGTGCGCGAGCGGTTCTACGCGGAGATCGACCGCTGGTCCTCCGCGTACGGGTGGGGCTGAGCGGTCCTTACGGCCGCAGGACGCCCGTGGCCTCCGCGAGCGTCGGTCCGCCCTCGCCGAGCCGCCAGGCGCGCCAGCCGTCGACCGGGTTCTCCGCGGACACAGCCGCGGAGGCGGCGTCGTCGGGGTCGGCGTGCAGCTCGCCCGTCGGCAGCTCGATGAGCCCGTCGGTGCGCAGCATCGCGAGCAGGCGCTGGCCGCGGCGGGCGCGGACCCAGACGAGGGTGGTGATCGCGCGGCGGCTCTTGGCGAGCGTCGCGAGCTCCGGCAGGGCGCGAGGAGCGCCGTCGGGCCACGACTCGCGGATCGGGGCGATCTCCTTCGTGGTCTCCGGCCCCGCAGAGCTGTCCGGTGCCGCCGAGTTGTCCGGTGCCGGCGGGTTCGACGGTGCGGCATGCGTCGGGGGTGCCGCCTGCGTCGGGGGTGCGGCCTGCGTCGGCGGGGCGGGCTGGCTCGGCGGTGCGGGCTGGCTCGTCGTCGGGAAGCTCGAGGAGATGGGCAGCGGCGCGGGGAGCGGCGCGAACGGACGCGGTCCCGCCACGAGCGGCTCGGCGCGGTCCCGCGGCGGTGTGCGCGGCACCACCTGGTCGGCGGCGGACCGCAGCCCGAGCACCGGGGTCAGCGTGGTGGGCGCGTCCTGGATCGTCGACGAGCCCCGCGGCTTGTCCGCTGCCGGCTGCAGCACAGGCGCGGGGGTCGGCTGGGGCGCCGGGGCCGGCTTGGGAACCGGTCGCGGGGTCGCCTGGGGGATCGGTGCCGTCGGCGTCGGCGCGCGCAGCGGGGTCGGTGCGGGCACAGGGGGCGTCGGCGGCGGGGTCACGGCCCGCAGCTCACCCGTGGCGGGCGTGCGCACGTGCGGCTGGGCCGGGACCGGCGGCTCGTAGCCGCCGCCCGCGAAACCCTCGCTCGAGCGGACCAGCCGCAGCGCGGTCGGCTCGACGGAGCGGCGTGCACCCTCGTGCGTGGCCAGCGGCGAGACGTCCAGGAGCCGGCGGTCGTCCACCCCGCGCACGACGCCGACCTGCAGCACGTCGACGTGCCGACCGGGACCGCGCAGGAAGCCGAGCGTGTCTCCGGCCTCGGCGGCGACCTCCGAGCAGAGCAGCACCAGCCGCACGCCCTCGCGCCGGTTCGACTGCGTGCCGAACGCCGCCTGCTCGCGGAAGGCTGCGAAGTCGACCGCGAACCGGCTCGGGTCCGGGTGGTAGGCGCGCGCCAGGTCGGTCGTCGTCATGCGGGACGCCGCCCCGGCGTGCCGGAGCGCGGAGATGACGGCGTCGTCGTCGACGACCTGCACCACGTCCACGACGACGGCTCGTCCCGTGGCGTCCAGGGCGAGGAGCTCGGGCAGGTCGGCGTGGTCCGGTGCGTTGGTCCGGGACCGGACCGCGAACAGGGGCTCGCCGGCGATCGCGGCGAGGTGGTGGGACAGGAGGGAGGCGCACTCCTGCGCGAACGATCCGGTCAGGGGCTGCATCGGCTGGACGAGGCGCGGCCGGCCGTCGTCGAGCTCGAAGAGAGGCATCAGTCCCGGCCTTCCTGGGCACGCCGCCGCCAGCTGCACGTTCCCGTTTGTCCGCCCGCGCGCCCCGACCGGCACACGTGCGACCACACTGTCCCACAGCGCGCTCGGCCCGTCAGCCCGTCGGCCCGGCGTGCCCCGACGAGATCGGTCACATCACCCGAACGTGCCCGTCGTCACCCCTCGGCGAGCGCTGCCTCGACCCGTTCGACCTTGCCCGTCAGCTCTCCGGACCGGCCCGGGCGGATGTCCGCCTTGAGCACGAGGCTGACGCGGTGGCCGTGCCGGCCGACCGCCTCCGTCGCACGCTTGACGACGTCCATCACCTCGTCCCACTCGCCCTCGATAGTGGTGAACATGGCGTCGGTGCGGTTCGGGAGCCCGGACTCGCGCACGATGCGCACGGCATCGGCGACGGCGGCGGTCACGGACTCGCCCGCACCGAGCGGGGCGACGGAGAAGGCGACGAGCATGCGGCCAGCCTAGGCGGGTGCGACCGCACCACGAGCAGTCGGCAGGTGCGATGCGAGCAGCTCCGCCAGGTGCACGCCGTGCACGCCGGCCAGGTGGTCGGCCTGCGTGCGGCACGAGAAGCCGTCCGCCAGGTAGACGTCCCCGGGCGCCGCGTCGCGCAGTGCCGGGAGCAGCGCGTTCTCCGCGACCGCGACCGACACGTCGTAGTGGCCCTTCTCCATGCCGAAGTTGCCGGCCAGCCCGCAGCAGCCCGCGAGCGCCGAGAACTGCGCACCGGCGTCGGTGAGCAGGCGGCGGTCGGCGGTCCACGTCATCACGGAGTAGTGGTGGCAGTGCGGCTGCACGACCGCGGTCACGTCGGAGAGGTCCGGGACCTGCCAGCGGTCGCCCGGGCCGATGGGGGCGGGCGCGGTGAGCAGCTCCGCGAGCGTGCGCGTCTCCCGCGCGACGGCGACCGCGCGGGGGTCGTCGGGCAGCAGGTCGCGCAGGTCGGAGCGCAGGACCGCGGTGCACGACGGCTCGAGCCCGACGATCGGGATCCCGTTGACCGCGAACGGGCCGAGCACGCCGAGCAGATGGGTCAGCTGCTTCTTGGCACCGTCGAGCTGGCCGGTGCTGATCCAGGTGAGGCCGCAGCAGGCGTCGTCCTGCGGGACGAGGACCTCGTAGCCGGCGTCGACGAGCACGGCGACGGCCGCCTGCGCGACGGACGGCGCGAGGGTGTCAGAGAACGAGTCGGTCCAGAGCACGACCTGCGGCTTGCGCCCGCCGGTCCCCTTGCCAGGCCGTCCGAGGAACTGGAAGTCCCGAGGCTCGTCGGCGGGCTCCACCTCGGTGTGTCCGAGGATCTGGTCGTCCTGGCGCTCGCTTCCTCGGACGCTGCGGGTGAGCGTGACGCTGTCGCGGCCCTCGCCGCGCACCCACGAGCGGAACGGTCGGCGCGCGAAGGTCACCATCTGGCGACGGGTGTCCATGCCGCCGCCCGCGAGCACCGCGGTGGCCACCGGGCGGATGCCGAGCAACGCGTTGGTCAGGGCGGCCAGGCCGGGGACACCGGTGATCAGGCGCGCCCAGCGGGGCAGCCAGCCGAGGGCGTAGTGCGACATCGGCCGCAGCTTCCCGCGGTATGTACGGTGCAGCACCTCGGACTTGTACTGAGCCATGTCGACGCCCGCGGGGCAGTCCGACGAGCACGCCTTGCAGGACAGACACAGGTCGAGGGAGTCGTGCACCTCGGGCGAGGACCAGCCGCCGGACACGAGCGTGCCGTTCGCCATCTCCTGCAGCACCCGCGCGCGACCGCGGGTGGAGTCCTTCTCGTCCTTCGTCGCCAGGTAGGACGGGCACATGAACCCGCCGGTCGCCGTGCTGTCCGCCCGGCACTTTCCGACGCCGACGCACCGGTGCAGCGCGGTCGTCAGGTCCCCCGCGTCGTGCGCGAACGAGAAGCCGTGACCGTCGGACAGCAGCGGGCGGGCCCACGGGCGGCGCAGGTCGGCGTCCACCGGGCGCGGGCGGACCAGCACGCCGGGGTTGAGCAGGTCACGCGGGTCGAGGAGGTCCTTGAAGGCGCCGAACAGGTCGATCGCCTGCGCCGAGTACATGACCGGGAGCAGCTCGGAGCGGGCGCGGCCGTCGCCGTGCTCCCCGGACAGCGAGCCGCCGTGCGACGCGACGAGCGTCGCGGCATCGGTCATGAACGCGCGCAGCGGGGAGCCGGAACGCTCGAGCGGGATGTCGAGACGCAGGTGCACGCACCCGTCGCCGAAGTGCCCGTACGCGAGGCCGTCCACCCCGTGCGACGCCATGAGCGCCTCGAGCTCGCGCAGGTACGCGCCCAGCCGCTCGGGCGGCACCGCCGAGTCCTCGAACCCGGGCCACGCCTGCTCGCCCGACGGCGTCCGCCCGCCCAGGCCCGCGCCGTCCTCGCGGATCCGCCACATCGCGGCGGCCTCCGGACCGGGCGGGAAGAGGCCGACCGCATCGGTGCCGGCATCGCTCGCCAGCGCGTGCGCACGCTGCAGGGCTTCCGCCAGGTCCGAACCGCCCACCTCGACCATGAGCCACCCGCCGCCGGCGGGCAGCGGGGGGACGGCCGACGCACCACGCACCCGGCGCACCACGTCGACCAGCCGGGAGTCCATGCCCTCGATCGCGAGCGGGGCGTGCGCGAGCAGGGCGGGGACCGCATCGGCAGCGGTCGGCATGTCCGGGTAGCCGAGCACGACGAGCACGGGGGCCGCCGCGATCGGGACCAGCCGCACGGTCGCGCCGAGCAGCGTGGCGACCGTCCCCTCCGTCCCGACCAGCGCCTTGGCCAGGTCGGTGCCCTTCTCGGGCAGCAGGTGCTCCAGGGAGTAGCCGGAGACCTGCCGGCCGAAGCGGCCCAGCTCGGTCCGCAGGATGTCGAGGTGTCCGCGGACGAGCGCGTCGAGACCGGGGACGACGTCCAGCGCGCCCGCGCCGGAGCGCGCCTCGAACCGTCGCCCGGTGCCGTCCACCACGTCGAGGGCGAGCACGTTGTCCGCGGTCCGCCCGTACGCGACCGCGCGGGGTCCGCACGCGTTGTTGCCGATCATCCCGCCGAGCGTCGCGCGCGCCTGCGTGGAGGGGTCGGGACCGAACCGCAGCCCGTGCGGTGCGGCGGCCTTCTGCAGGCTCGCCATCACGACGCCGGGCTCGATGCGGGCCGTCCGCGCGGACGGGTCGATGTCGAGGATCCGGTTCACGTGCCGCGAGAAGTCGAGCACCACCCCGGTACCGACCGCGTTGCCCGCGACCGAGGTCCCTCCGCCGCGCGCGGTCAGCGGGACGCCCAGCGACCGGGCGACCTCGAGCGCGGCGAGCACGTCGTCGGTGTCCTGCGGGAACGCCACGACCTGCGGGACCACCCGGTAGTTCGACGCGTCCGTGGAGTACTCGGCCCGGCGCCGGGTGCTGTCGTCGACCGTCCCGCGCAGGGCGGACCGCAGCGCGTGCACGACGTCGGCGCTGTCGGGCACACGCGGGCCCTCTGCCACGGTCTCGGTCACGGCCACCACGGGGGCAGTCTCGCACCGGGAACCGGCTCCCCCGCGCACGTCACCGAGGGCTGGTCACCGGTCCCCGAAGCGCCCGGGACCTGAGGGAGGCGCCCGTTCGGGTCCAGAGTCGTTGCTGTGTGTCCGGTTTCACACGGTTGATCACGAAATGCCCCGGCGCGATGACGGCGCCGATCGCTACTCTCTCGCGGGCCCCTCGACCGATGGACTCACCCCGAACGAGAAGATGATGATGCGCACCCTCACCGCCCGTGTCGCGGCCCCCGCCCTCCTGATCGTGGCCCTCGCCGGCATCTCCGGCTGCGGCATCCTCGACGACACCGCGGAGCCGGCCGTCCGCGACGAGTCGGGTGAGATCACCGCGTCGAGCGAGGCCGACGTCTTCTCGCTGAAGGTGGGTGACTGCCTCAACCAGACGACCACCGAGGAGACCGCCGAGGTCTCGTCGGTGCCGACCGTCCCGTGCGACCAGCCGCACGACAGCGAGGCCTACGCGGCGACCGACATGCCCGACGGCGAGTACCCGGGCGACCAGGCCGTCATCGACGCGTCCGACACGTTCTGCTACGACCAGTTCGCGACGTTCGTCGGCCTGACCTACGACGAGTCGACCCTCGAGCTCGCGTCGTTCTTCCCGACCCCCGAGTCCTGGGACCAGGGCGACCACGAGATCATGTGCTTCATCTCCTCGCCGGACGGCCAGGTCACCGGGACGCTCGCGGGCGCCAACCGCTGACGGGTTCGCAGAGCCGCGCGACGTCCGCGCTCCCGTGGGAGTGCGGACGTCGCGCGGGATGACGAGGGTCAGGCGAGCGACGCGTCCAGGGTGATCTCCGTGCCCGTCAGGGCCTTGCTCACCGGGCACGTGGCCTTGGCGTTCTCGGCGGCGGCGAGGAAGCCGTCGGCATCGAGACCCTCGACCTCGCCACGGACCGTCAGGGCGATCGTGGTGATGTGCAGCCCTCCGGCGGGGTCGGGTCGCAGGGTGACGTCGGCGCTGACCTCGAGGGCGACGGGGGTGCCGCCGGCCGCCGCGATGACGCCTGACAGCTGCATGGCGTAGCAGGACGTGTGGGCGGCCGCGATGAGCTCCTCGGGGCTCGTCGTGCCACCGGCCTCCTCGGAGGTCCGCTTCGGGAACGAGACGTCGAACGTGCCGGCGCCGGAGCTGGTGAGCTCGACCTGCCCGCTGCCCTCCATCAGGGTGCCGTTCCAGGCGGTCCGAGCGGTGCGCGTGGACATGGTGCTCCTTTGCTGTGGGCGGGACGGGCGGATGCCCGCAGCCCCCACGCTAGGCAGGCGCGAGGCTCAGCGCGCGCGTTCGAGGTGCCCGGTGACGATCTGCGTGGGCGCGCCGGCCTGGCGCAGGGCCCACGCGGCACGGGCGTGCAGGGCGCGGCGCTGCTCGGCGTCGAGACCGTTGTAGAGCGCCTCGCGCACCAGGTCGTGACCGAAGACGAGCCGGTCGCCGCGGGCGCGGACCACCCCGGCGGCGAGGCCGTGCCGCAGGGTGCGCCAGCAGTCGGCGACCGGGTCGCCGGCCAGTGAGGCGAGGTCGGCGATGACGAACGACGTGCCCAGCACGGACGCCTGACCGAGCAGCTCGAGCACCTCGGGGCCGAGGTACTCGACGCGCCGGCGGACCACCTCGTCGAGCGGGTCCATCCAGCGGGAGCCGGTCGAGTCGAGCACACCGTCGGTGGCGACCAGAGCCCCCGCCGCCCGGGCGGTGCGCACGACGTCCGCGACCAGCCGCGGGTTGCCGCCCGTGGTCGCGAGCGTGCCGCGCAGCGAGGGACCGACGGGGCCGCCGACGAGGTTCTCGGCCAGCTCGACGGTCGCGCGCGCGTTGAGCGGCCGCAGCTCGAGGTACCGGGCACCGGCGCGGGTCCACGCGGCGACGAGCTCCGCAAGCTCGGGGCGGTACGGCACCGGCCGCATGGTGAGCACGACGAGCGCCCGCGGCACCGCCCCTTCGTGTGCCAGCTGGAGGAGCACCGCGAGCGACGGCGCGTCGGCCTCGTGCACGTCCTCGAGCACGAGGGCCCAGGGCCGGAGGTCACCGTGGCGGCGCAGCAGCGCCGCGAACAGCTCCGTGGCGCGGTCGTACCGGGCGATCGAGCCGGTCGGGTCGGCGTGCATCGCCTCGAGGAGGTCCGCCAGCTCGGCCTCCACGGGGCTGCCGCCCGGACCGTGGCCGGCGCCGGACGACCGCACGAGGAGTGCGTCGGACAGGAGCGCGAACGGCCAGCCCCGCATCGCCGTCGCCTGGGCGGTGCGCAGCTCGACGTCGAGGAGCCGGGCGGAGCCGCGCAGAGCGTCGACCAGGCTCGTCTTGCCGACACCCGCCTCGCCCTCGAGGAGCACCGTCACGCCGACCCCGTCGGCGGCCGTCGACAGGAGGTCGTCGAGGTCGTCGAGCTCGGCGGCACGGCCGACGAGAGGCCATGTCCGCCCCGGCTCGGCCGAGGTGCTCATGCGCCCGATCGTAAGGGCCGCGACGCCCGTGCGGTCCGATCTGCGCAGGGACTGGGACCAGCCGAGGTTCAGCCGAGGTACTCCCAGTGCCACGCCTCGGGCTTGCTGCCGCCCGAGCCGGCCCACGACGGGAGGCCCCAGCTGAGGTCGGGCGCGTGCGCGGCCATCCACCGGTGCTGCTTCGTGCCGAACGAGTCGATGCCGCCGCCGAGGTCCACCGCGATGCCGTTGCCGTGGTTCGACGTGCCGGGAGTCGCGCACAGGTAGCCCCGGGTGCGCTTGCACGCGATCTGCCCCGCGTAGGAGCGGTAGGAGTCGCTGACGACGAGGTCCGAGCCGAACTGCGCCCGGTAGGCGGTGTTCAGGACGTCGAGCTGCTCGGCGGCGTCGCAGCGCAGGCGCACGGACGCGTCGAAGCTGACGCCGCAGAGCGCGGAGTCCGGGATCTTGCCGTTGGCGTACCCGAGGAGCGACTGCTTCCACGCGGCCCGCTGGGCCGCCTGGGCGGCCGCGGCCTGCGCGGCGGCGTCGGCAGCGGCCTGTGCGGCTGCAGCCTCGGCGGCGGCCTGCGCTGCGGCCTGCGCGGCTGCGGCGTCCGCGGCGCGCTTGACCTCGGCGCTCTGCCGGACGGTGGTGGTGAGGGTCGCGACGGCGGCCACGGCCTCACGCAGCTCGGCGGTGGTCTCGTCCTCCTTGCCGGTGGTCGGCGGGACGAGCGGCACGGGTGCCGGCGCGGGCGTCTGCTCGAAGACGGAGGCGGGGTCGATGGGGGCCGAGGGGTCGACAGGGGCCGGCGTGGCCGCGGCGACGACCTTCTCCTCGCGCTCGCCCGAGCGCGAGGCGCCCCGGTCCTCGACCCGGACGTCGCCGGTCGCCTCGACGAGCAGCTGGTCCAGGCGGTCGGTCGCTGCTTCGAGGGCCTCGAGCTGGGCGGCGTCGATGGCGACCTGGGCGCCCTCGGCCTGGACCGTCTCAGCGACCTCGATCGCGTCGCCGGCCACGTCGACGGCGCCGGCTCGGGCACGTTCGACCTGGACCGCGCCGGGGACGAGAGCGGGGATGAGCGCGCTCCCACCATCACGGGCGTTGGCGGAGACGGCGACCATGGCGCACATGCTCAGGGCGAGCGTCGTGACCACCGCGCCCTGTGCGAGGCGTGCGGGATGGGTGGCTGCACGCATGGACGCAGGGCGCGCCGCGGCGTGCCGGCCACTCGCGGCTCGGCCCCGGAAGGGAATCTTGTAACTCACGCGTAACACGTTAAGTTCATCGGACAGCCGTCCAGGACACTTGAGCCTTCTGGGCGGGGGAGATCTCGTGAGGATCTCGTTACGGCTCCGTCACATAATTCATAGGTTCGAGCGGATACGATGCCGCCGTGCCCTCTGAACTGCCCCCTGAACAGGTCGCCGCCGCGCCCGCCCGCGGCCTCGACGACCTCTACGACATCGCCCGTCTGGCCGAGCGGCTCGGGGTCGAGCACGCCACCATCCGCGTCTGGCTCTCCCGCAAGGTGCCGTGGCTCCCGCAGCCCGACGGACGGCTCAACGGCGGCGCCGTCTGGCGCGCGACGACCCTCGACGGCATCGAGATCCGTCGCGAGCGGGGTCGCCCCGGCCGCAAGCCGAAGTTCGTCCCTGACCCGTCGGCGGCGGACGTCCCGCGCACGGGGATGATCCCCGTGGTGGCCGGGGCAGGCCCGACCAGCTAGAGCACGGTCAGCCGCAAGGCACCCGGCGCCCACGCGGGGACGGCCGGCCGCACGGGACGCACCGGCGCCAGCCGCACGTACGGCTCCCCCGGTGCCGGCCGGGGATCCGGCTCGCCCGCGTTGGGCCAGAGGGCGAACGCGCGCTCGGCCTGCGCCACGATCGTCAGCGACGGGTTGACGCCGAGGTTCGCGGAGACGGTCGACCCGTCAACGACGTGCAGCCCGGGATGCCCGAAGGCCCGGTGGTACGGGTCGACCACCCCGTCGGCGGCCGACCGGCCGATCGTGCAGCCGCCCAGGAAGTGCGCGGTCATGGGCACGTCCGCGACCTCACCCAGGCTGTTCGCCGCGAAGCCGCCGAGGTGGACGGCCATCCGCCGGTAGGCGGCGTTCGCGGCGGGGATCCAGGTCGGGTTCGGGTCACCCTCGCCCGGGGCCGACGTCAGCCGGGTGGTGCCGCTCCAGGTCCGCCGCGGTCGCACCGTGATCGAGGCTCCGCCGGTCTGCATCACGAGCCCGATGACGGTGCGCTGCGACCAGCTGCCCAGACCGAGCACGAGCGAGGCCATCTGCCCCGGGTGCCGCAGGGCGGTGCCCAGCCAGCGCAGCGGACGCGGCACCCGCCCGCCGCCGTCGGTCAGCACCGTGCTCAGCAGGCCCATGAGGTTGGACCCCCGCCCGTAGCGCACCGGTTCGAGGTGGGTGTGGTCGTCGAGGTGCACCGACGACGTGATGGCGACGCCGCGGGTCATGTCAGGGCGTCGTCGCCAGCCGCGCCAGCGGGTCGCCGCCCCGCCGAGCGACTCGCTGTTGGTGCGCGTCAGCACGCCGAGCCGGTCGGAGAGCCCGGGCAGCGTGCCGGTCGCCTTCATCCGGTGCAGGAGCTCCTGCGTGCCCCAGGTGCCGGCCGCGACCACCACCTGCCCGGCCGTCACCGTCCTGTCGCCACCGCGCCGGCCGGTCCGGGTCGTCCGCACCTCCCACTCCGGCCCGCGGGGCCGGATCGACATCACGGTCGTCTCGGCGACCACGCGCGCACCCGCCCGCTCGGCCAGGTACAGGTAGTTCGTCGGCAAGGTGTTCTTCGCGCCGTGCCGGCAGCCCGTCATGCACTCGCCGCACTCCAGGCACCCCCGGCGCGACGGTCCCGCGCCGCCGAAGAACGGGTCCGGCACCACCTCGCCGGGCGGCCCGAACACCACACCGACGGGGGCGAGCCGGAACGTGTGCCCGACGCCCAGATCCTCGGCGGCCTGGCGCACGACGTCGTCGGCGGGCGTGCACGTCGGGTTGTCGACGACGCCGAGCATGCGGCTCGCCTGGTCGTAGAACGGTGCCAGCTCGGCGCGCCAGTCGGTGATGTCCGCCCACTGGGGGTCGCGGTAGAAGGCGTCCGACGTCGGCCGGTAGAGCGTGTTCGCGTAGTTGAGAGACCCACCGCCGACGCCCGCACCGGCGAGCACCACGACGTCGGGCAGCACGTGGATCCGCTGGATGCCGAGCCACCCCAGGCGCGGGGCCCAGAGGAAGCGGCTGACGTCCCACGAGGTCCGCGGCAGGGTCTCGTCGGTGAACCGGCGACCCGCCTCGAGCACCAGGACGCGGTAGCCCTTCTCGACGAGCCGCAGCGCCGCAACGGACCCGCCGAACCCGGACCCGACGACCACGACGTCGTACTCGGCCACCGCACCTCCCTGGACAGGTGCGCCGATCGTAGGCTCGACACATGCACGAGGGTCGCCAGGACACGGACCCGACGCGCGCCGCCGACGTGGCCGACGCGATGCGGGTGCTCGCCCGTGAACGGTTCCTGCCCGCGGAGCAGCGCGACCACGCGCACGAGGACCGGCCGCTGCCGCTGTGGCGCGGGCAGACGAACTCCCAGCCGAGCACCGTCGCGTCGATGCTCCGGCTGCTCCAGGTGCCGGTCGGCGCGCGCGTCCTGGACGTCGGCTCCGGGTCGGGGTGGACGACGGCGCTGCTCGCGCGGCTCGTCGGCCCGGACGGAGACGTGCTGGGGCTGGAGCTGGACCCGGAGCTCGCCGTGTGGGGCGCGGCGAACCTCGACGCGTGCGGCCTCCCCTGGGCCCGGATCGAGCCCGCGACGCCCGGTGCGCTCGGCCGGCCGGTGGACGGCGGGTGGGACCGGATCCTGGTCTCGGCGTCGCCGCGGTCGCTGCCGGACGTCCTCGTGCAGCAGCTCGCCGAGGGGGGCCGGCTGGTGATCCCGGTCCGCTCGACGATGCACCTCGTAGAGCGCCACGCCGGCCAGACACGTGTCACCACGCACGGCTCCTACACCTTCGTCCCGTTGCGCTGAGAGCGCCGACCACACCTCGCGAACCCCTCAATTCGCCAGAAGGTGACGAATGCCGTACCTGCCAGTAACGTGCACCGGGCGTACGCCAGTTTGTGACTACCGTCACGCACGGGTGCACGCATGTCGATCCTCCTCGAAGCCAGGGATGCGCACATGCCACGTCGACCCGTCCTCGCCGCCGTCACCGCCTTGTCCGTCGCGGTCACCACCGCGTTACTCGGCGCCGGCGGCGCCTCGGCGGCACCGCCGCCGACGGATCGCCCGACCGCAGGCAACCCGAGGGCGATCGAGGGGCGGCTCGACAGCAAGCTGGCGAGCGACCTGGTCGACGCGAGCGGCACGGTCACCGCGTTCGTCCAGCTGGACGCGAAGTCCGGCAGCGACGTGACGGCCGACGGCGGCACCCCCGCCGAGGTCAAGGAGGCAGCAGCCGACACAGAGGCGCTCGCCGACGAGGTCGTCCCGCAGCAGGCCACCGCCCGCTCGGCCGCCTCCGCCGCACCGAAGCAGATCGCGACGCTCACCAACCTCGTCGCGGGCACGCTGGTCACCGGCGACGCCGCACAGGTCCGCGCGCTGGCCGACTCCACCGACGTTGTCGCCATCTACCGCGTCACTCCGAAGACCGCCACGAACGCGCACAACGTCGAGTTCACGCGCGCGCTGAAGGTGTGGCAGGACACCGGCCAGACCGGCGAGGGCGTCCGCATCGGCGTGATCGACACCGGTCTCGACTACACGCACGCCGACTTCGGCGGCCCCGGCACGGTCGAGGCGTACGAGCAGGCCTACGGCACGGACGGCTCCGCACCGGTCCAGGCGGGCCTCTACGACCCGGCCAAGTTCATCGGCGGGTACGACTTCGCCGGCGCCCTGTACAGCGCGAGCGACGACATCGAGGGCGCGAGCCCCGTCCCGACGCCCGACGAGAACCCCATCGACGGCACGTACCTCTCGGATAACGTCGGCCACGGCACCCACGTCTCCGGCACCGCCGCCGGCTATGGCGTCCTGCCCGAGGGCACCACGTTCGAGGGTGACTACAGCGGCCTGACCGACGTCTCCGACTGGCTCGTCGGCCCCGGCACCGCACCCGGCGCGGGGATCTTCGCGCTCAAGGTGTTCGGTGACATCGGCGGCTCGACCAACCTGACGTCGCTCGCCCTCGACCGCGCCGCCGACCCGAACGCTGACGGCGACCTGAGCGACCGGCTCGACGTGGTCAACATGTCGCTCGGGAGCGACGGCTCCCCCGCCGACGACCCGGACAACCTGCTGATCGACGCGCTCACCGCGCTCGGCACCGTCATGGTGATCTCGTCCGGCAACGCCGGTGACATCACCGACATCGGGGGCAGCCCGGGCAACGCCGCGAGCGCCCTGACCGTCGCGAACTCCGTCGGCGCCCCGCAGACCTACGACGGCGTCGAGGTCACCGCGGCCGCCGACCCGGCCCTCGTCGGCGTCCACTCCGGCCAGAACTCGGTCGCGTACGGCGGAGCGGACGTCACCGCACCTGTCGGCAACCCCGGCGCCAACTTCGACGGCTGCACCGCGTTCACCGCAGCCCAGGCCGCCGCCGTCGCCGGCAAGGTCGCCTACCTCTGGTGGAACGACGACGACACGGCCCGCCGCTGCGGCTCGGTCGTCCGGTTCAACAACGCGACGGCCGCCGGTGCGGTCGGCGTGCTGCTGCCCACGGAGCTGACCCCGTTCCCGGCCGGCATCTCCGGCAACGCCGCCATCCCCGGCTTCCAGATGACGGCCTCGACGACGGACCGGCTGCTCCCGGAGATCCAGGCCGGCACCCTGACGGTCCACATCGGCCCCGGCCTCGCCGGCACGGTCGTCGAGGACATCGCCGGCGACATGCTCAACGGCGGCTCGTCGCGCGGCGTGCACGGCTCCCTCGGCCACGGCAAGCCTGACGTCGCCGCTCCCGGCACGCAGATCCTGTCCGCCGCCTCGGGTGCCGGCAACCAGCCGAACTCCCTGTCCGGCACCTCGATGTCGAGCCCGCACGTCGCGGGCATCGCCGCCCTGGTCCGCGCGGCCCACCCCAGCTGGGAGGCCGAGCAGGTCAAGGCCGCCGTGGTGAACACCGCCACGCACGACATCTGGACCGGCCCCGGCGGCACGGGCAAGGCGTACGGCCCCGAGCGGGTCGGTTCCGGTCGGGTCGACGCGTTCGACGCGGTCAACACCAACGTCATCGCCTACAACACGCAGAACCCCGAGCAGACCTCGGTCACCTGGGGCGTCGTCCCGGTGGGTGCCACCACGGTCGTCGCCAAGAAGACCGTCACGGTGAAGAACTTCGGCACGACGAGCCAGCGGTACACCACCTCGGTGTCGAGCTCGTCGAAGGCCGGTGGCGCCGCCATCACGGCCACCCCGGCGTCGATCACCCTCGCACCCGGGAAGTCCGCGGTCGTCACCCTGACCCTCACGGCCGACCCGGCCACGCTCCAGCGTCAGCTCGACCCGACGTCGGCCGCAGTCCAGGCAGGTATCCCCCGCGAGTACGTGTCCGAGGTCTCGGGCCGCCTGGTCCTGACCTCCGGCTCGACGAGCCTGCGGGTCCCGCTGCAGGCGGCACCGCGACTGGTCTCCGACCTCACGGCCTCCCCGGTCGCGTTCGCCGACGCCGCAGCGGCGACGGCGGACCTCGCGATCTCGGGCCGCGGTCTGGCCTCCGGTGGCTGGTACTCGCTGACCACGCCGCTGATCCTCGGCGCCACGAGCCCCAAGCTCGAGGACGTCCCGGGGTTCGTCACGTCGCCGTCGGCCACCGCCGCCGGTGACATCCGGTACGTCGGCTGGGCGTCCACGGCACCGGCGGTCGCCGCGGCCGGTGGCGACCCGACCACAGGCCTGCTCGGCGTCGGCATCGCGACCGACGGCGAGTGGGCCACGCTGGGCCGCTCCGTCTTCCCCGTCATCGACATCGACATCGACGGTGACGGCGCGTACGACCTGGAGACGGTGGTCCAGAAGTACAACGACGACGCCGACGTCACCATCGCGGCGACGTTCGACTACGACACGGGCGAGAACCTCGACGTCCAGCTCATCAACGGGTTCTCCGGGAGCATCGAGTCCGGCGTGTTCGACAACAACGTCCTCGTCGCCCCGATCGGGCTCGACTGGGCCGGTATCCCCGTCGGGTCCACCCCGACGATCTCCGTCTACACCGCGTCCTCGTACGCGGCAGCGGACTCCGGCGTCCTGGACACGGCCGAGTCGTTCACGGTGAACCCGTACGACCCGCCGTTCTGGTTCGAGAACGACATCGACGGCTCGTTCTCCACGCTCGGCGACGACGGGGTCACCATCCCGGTGCACAAGGGCACGGGCGCGGCCGACGGGAAGCTGCTGGTGTTCCAGCACCAGAACGCCGACCCGGTCTCGCGGGTGCAGGTGGTCGACGTCACGGTCCCGGCGGCGACGCCGACGACCACGACGCTCGCGGTCACGGGTGGCAAGAAGGCCGGCCAGGAGCTCACGCTCACGGCCACCGTCGCCCCGGCGGAGGCCACCGGCACGGTGTCGTTCCTCGACGGGCAGACCGAGATCGGCTCGTCGGCCGTCACGGCCGGCAAGGCGACCGCGAAGGTCAAGCTGGGTGCCGGTGCGCACTCGCTGAGCGCGACCTTCACCCCGGACAGCGGGCTCTTCGCGCCGTCCACGTCGGCGGTCGTCCCGGTCGACATCAAGAAGTCCGGTTCCACGTCGGCTCTGACGCTGTCGAAGAACTCGGCCCCGTTCGGGACCGTCACGACGGCCACGGTCGTCGTCACCGGCGCGTCGGCGGCACCGACCGGCACGGTCGAGATCAAGGAGAAGGGCAAGGTGCTCGGCTCCGGCGAGCTCGTCGTCAACGGCCTCAAGGGCACCGCGAACATCGCCCTCCCGGCGGACCTCGCCGCCGGGACGCACCAGCTGACCGCGGTCTACGCGGGCAGTGCGGACGTCACGGGCTCGCAGACCCAGCGGTCGTACCGGGTGACCCCCGCGACGACGACGGCGACGCTCACGGCGGACTCGTGGACCGTGCCGAAGGGCGGGAAGGCGAAGGTCACCATCGCGCTCTCGGGCGCTCCGGTGCCCACCGGCTCGGTGACGTTCACGGTGGGTCTGCAGCGGGTGGCCACCGTGCCGCTCGCCAACGGCACGGCCACGGTGACCCTGCCGGCCGCGCAGCGGTCGAACGTCGTGATCGCGTACTACACCGGGGGCGGCGGCTACCTGCCGACGGTCGCAGCGCACACGCTGACCGTGCAGCGCTGAGCCTCCGGCTCATGTGACGCGGGCCGCGTCGACCTCCGGGTCGGCGCGGCCCTCGTCGCTCCCCTCCGGCTCGGTTGCCCGCGAGGACCGTGAGCGCCGACCGGGCGACGCGACAGATCTCAGGTTCAAGCGCCGGGCCGCCGGCGTCGATAGGAGAGGCATGGGATTGTTCAGACGCGCAGCGAGGCCGTCCGACGGACAGGTGGTACCGCACCCCCACGCGCCCGCCGACGAGAGCCGTTCGGTCCAGGTCGAGCCGCTGAACGCCGCCGAGCAGGTCTGGGCCGCACAGCACCGCGAGATCATCTCCGGTCTGTGCTCCGGCACCGTCGACACGCAGACGCTGGGCGACCTCTTCGACCGCGTCCAGGCGATCTGGCTGCAGTCCGACGAGCGCGACCGCACCGACCCCGAGTCGCTGGTGCACGCGTTCGGCGTCTCCCTCGGTGACCTCGTCGCGCAGCGCGTTCCAGGGCTCCTGTGGGGCTCGGCCCGCAACGACGGCGTCCCCGAGCTGGTCCTGACCCACCCGCAGGTCGACCTGGTCGTGTTCCCGGTCGCCGCCGTCGCCAAGTCGTGGGGCGAGGCACCCGTCGGCTGGGTGGCCGAGTACGTCGAGGAGGCGTCGGGCGGCGCCCTCGAGATCATCGCCGGGGCGCACCAGCCGCACTGAGCACACCGGCTCAGCTCCTAGAAGAGGACGTCCGGCTCAGGCTGCAGGATGGCCACCGGTACAGGGCCGTCGTCCCGGACGCCGCGGGCGGCGATGCCCGCGAGCTCGTCGGCACGCTCGTTGAACTCGTCCCCGCGGTGCCCGCGCACCCAGACGAACGTGACCGGCCCGGGCCGGTCGGCGATGGCGGCCTCGATGGACTGGATCAGGGCGAGGTTCTGCACGGGCCCGCCGGCGGCCGTCCGCCACCCCTTGCGCTTCCACCCGGCCACCCACACGGACGCGCACTTGATGGCGTACTGCGAGTCGGCCTGGATCACCAGGGGCTGGTCGCCGGGGTGCGAGCGGATCGCCTCGAGCACCGCCATGAGCTCCGCGATCTGGTTGGTGCCCGACGGGTGGCCCCCGCTGGCGCTGGAGCCGTCGTGGTTGGCCCACGCCCACCCGATGGCGCCGCCGGGGTTGCGCAGGCAGGAGCCGTCGGTGCTGACCGTGATCACGGACAGTGATTCTGCCGTGCTCCGCACCACGGGGCGACCACCGCACTCGCCCGAACGGGGTCATTCGGTACACCGCCGCTCACGTCCGCGGCGGGATCGACCGATGTGTCCGCATGACGACGTTCGACGACACGGACCTCTTCTCCGAGGCGTTCCACGACTTCCGCAGCGTCGGGAGCTCGCGCCGCCGTCCGGCGCTCGTGACACCCGTCGTGATGGTGGCGGCCGCGCTGCTGGTGGCCGCGGGCTTCGTGTGGGCCAGGGGTGGCCCGCTGGTCGCCGACACCACCGTCGACGCGTCCACGCTGCTGCCCCAGTTCGCCGCCGGTCAGACGTCCCAGGACCGGTTGACGTCGGACGAGCTGGGCGACCTGCGCGTCGACGCGCGCACCACCCGGTTCCTCACCGAGACGTCCACGGGCATGCACTACGCCGCCGTGGGGACCTCGGGCAAGCTCTGCGTGATCACCGTCCAGCCGGGCGAGCTGTCGGCGATCAGCTGTGCGCCGCCCACGTCGACCGCGCGCGTCGCCGTCGACGACACCCTGCTCGTGGTCGCGTCGTCGGGGCCCGTCCCCGCCGCCGCGAGCGGCTGGCGTGAGGCGGGCCCCGACGTCTTCGTGAACGACTGAGGACTCACTCAGGCAGCCGGAGACGCGCACCGAGCGCGGCGGCACCGATGACCGCACCCGCGCACGCGAGCACGATGTCCTTCAGCACGTACTGAGCCGTGAGGGTCGGGCCGCCGGCCGGGAACAGCTCGCCGTAGAAGAGCACCAGCGGCGACATGATGCCGACGAGCGCTCCGGCGAGGATCACCAGGCCCGTGCGCAGGAACAGCCCGGTGACCAGGGTCAGTCCGACGACGGTCTCCAGGATCGCGGTCAGCAGCAGCGCGGCGGTCGGGCCGACGAGCCCGAACGTCAGCGTGCCGATGGTCCGCTCGGCCAGCTCCGCCGCCGGGCTCATGCCGGGGAAGAACTTCAGGATGCCGAAGCCGAGGAACACCAGTCCGAGGCTGATCCGCAGCGCCGTGATGGAGTGCCGGGCCAGGATCGTCGCGAGGCCCGAGACCGCGCGGTCGACCACGGTCGGGATCGGCGCCGCGTGGCGGACGAGGGTGTTGCTCGGGACAGGGGCCGAGGTTCCGGCGACGGGTCGTGCGGTCTTCGTGGGGGCGGAGTGCATGGTCGTGCCTTTCCGGTCAGCACCCGCGGTCGGGGTGCACGCCGGCGTCGTCCCCGGCTGGACGTAGCTACCGGTCGGTAACTACGTCACAGCAGGAGGACAGGCGTCCATGTCTGATACGCCCGACTTCCACCCGTTCGGCGCAGTTCACCCGTCCGAGTGACCGTGTCAGCCCAGCGCGAGGGCGTCCACCACGCGCTTCACGCTCGACACCAGACCCCACCTCTCCGCCAGCGCGACCAGCCCGTCGGCGTCCGCGACGACGTGCGGCAGCCGGTCGTCGACGTCTCCCACGGGCGCGTCGGGAGCCACCCGGACGACCTCCGGAGCGACCGTCAGGTACGCCGCCGACTCCACCAGACGCTTCTTCTGCGTCGCCGTCAGCCCGGGGTCGCCGGCGTCGCGCGCGGCCAGGATCCCCACCAGCGAGCCGTAGCGGTGGATCAGCTGCGCGGCCGTCTTCTCCCCGATCCCCGGCACCCCCGGCAGGCCGTCGCTCGGGTCGCCGCGCAGCACGGCCATGTCCGCGTACGCCGGTCCCGACGGGACCCCGTACTTCTCCTTCAGCACGGCCTGGTCGATGGCCATGAGGTCCCGGATGCCACGGATCGTGTAGAGCACCCGCACCGGGATCGTGTCGTCGACCAGCTGGAACAGGTCCCGGTCCCCCGTGATGACCTCGACCGGGGCCGGGTTCTCCTTCGCCACCTCGCGTGCGACCAGGGTGCCGATGACGTCGTCCGCCTCGTAGCCCGGGACACCGATCCGCGTGATGCCGAGCGCCGCGAGCACCTCCACGATGATCGGGACCTGCGGCGCCAGGGTGTCCGGGACCTCCTCGGCGCCGGTGGTGCCGGGCACCTCGACCGCCACCCGGTGCGCCTTGTACGACGGGATCGCGTCCACCCGGAACTGCGGGCGCCAGTCGTCGTCCCAGCACATGACCAGCCGCGTCGGCCGGTGGGCGGTGACCAGGGTCGCGATCATGTCCAGCAACCCGCGGACCGCGTTGACCGGGGTTCCGTCCGGCGCCTTCACCGAGTCGGGGACCCCGAAGTACGCCCGGAAGTAGAGCGAGGCGGTGTCCAGCAGGAGCAGCTTCTCGGAGCGTTCAGCCATGGCCCCGAGTCTGTCAGTCAGCGTCGCCGGCCGAGAACGCCATGAGTCACGGAATGCGGGCTGACAACGCGACCCATGGCGTTCTCGACGGTGAGATCCCGGCAGGACGAAGTCCGGTCGACGTCCCTCCGACGTCGGCCGGCCTTCGTGCTGGTCTCCGGGAGGCGTCAGCCCACCGCGGAGAAGTCCAGCTGGTCGTCGACCACCGCGATCACGCTCCACGTGACCCCGTCCGCGTCGGCGAGCTCGTACGTCGGAACCAGCACCGACGCACCCGTCGGCAGCGTCGTCAGCGCGACCCCGAGGCGGGCCGAGACGAGCGTGACCTGCTGCACCGGCCACGCCAGCGGGCTGCCGGCGGTCGGCGTCGCGGGGACGGTCGGCTCGGTCGGCACGGACGAGACGGAGTCGTCGGCCCGCATGCCCTCGGCCGCCAGCGGCATCACGCCACCGCCGCCCGAGGCACCGAACCGCGGGTCGCCCAGCCGGGCCACGGCCTCCGTCGGACTGACGACGTCGTAGCTGCCCAGCGCGACCAGCGGCGCCAGCGGCGCGTACAGCGACTGCACCCCGTCGGCGACGAGCGTGACGTTGGCCGTGACCCCGGTCTGCTGGCCATCGAGGACCTGGCTGGCAGTCACGTTGGTCACCTGCGGGCTCCCGGGGTCGGTCGACGCCGTGAACTGGTAGCCGGCGGGGTCGACACCGACGGACGACAGCGCGTCCCTCGCCTGCGCGACCGCCGCGTCACCCGTCGGGGCGTTCCCCGAGGTCGCGCAGTCCGCCGGCGGGTCGACGATCCCCGGCTCCGGCACCGCGACGCTGCCCTCGGCCGTTCCGCCCAGGTCGGGCTCGACGATCTCGTCCGGCGCCGACCGCACGCAGTTCCACGGGTCACGCGTCGGGTCGTAGTAGGACAGGCTCGCGAGGCCGTCCGGCGACAGCGACACCGACGCACCCGAGCCGTCGTTGGGGCCGACCGTCCACGTGCCGTACTCGAGCCGCGGCTGCCCGGACACCCCGAGCGCCGCAGCCGCCGCGGCCGCCGCCGCCTCGGACCAGGAACCCGCCGCGTCGAAGCCCCACGCGTCACCCGCGCCGCCCTCGGTCGACAGCCCGCTCGCCGTGAACACGGTCCGGCCGCCCCACCACGGGTACATCATCTTGGCGTCCGCGGCCAGGCCGGCCCCGCTGCCGGCCATCGACGCGACCTCGGGCGCCGCGGCGTCCCGCGCAGCTCCGTCGTCCAGCGTGATCGCCGGCGCGGCCGTGATCGTCTCCGGGGCGCTGTTCAGCCCGTACGCGTAGCTGCCGCCGCCGATGACGGCCACGCCCGCGACCACGGCCGCGACCTGCAGCCAGCGCGGTGCACGGCGGGCGCGACGAGCCGCGAGCTCGTCCCCCGGCGCCGTGACGGCGACCCCGGTCCGGTCGGACACCGCCGCGTACAGCGCGGGCAGGTTGGGGTCGGCGCCCGCGGCCGGGTCCGCCGCCTGCAGCCGCGCGAACGCGACGTCGTCGGCACCCTCGGGCGCGGTGCTCGATGCTGCGACGCCCTCAGGTGCCATGTCAGGGGTGGCGTCCGGGGTGCTGCCGGCTGCCTTCTCGTGCTCGGTGCGGTCGTCCACGGTCGTGCCTCCTGGTTCGGGGTTGCCCTCTACCCCTCCTGTGTCCCGACCACCCCACCCCTTGCATCCACGCATCGACGAGCGGCGCGTCGGCGACGAGGTCGGTGGTTCGAGCGGCCGAGCTCGGCTTGGAGTGCCGAGCTCGGCACTCGGCCGGTCAGGCGGGTCAGGCCTCGGCCGACGCCCAGGCGTCGCGGAGGCGGGCGCGGGCGCGGCTCAGGGCCGCGTCGGCGCCGCCGCGGCCGATGTCGAGCACCTGGGCCAGCGCGTCACCCGACAGGCCCTCCCACGCGTTCAGCAGCAGGATCTCGCGGTCGCGCGGGCTCAGCGCGCCCAGCACCTCGCGGACGCGCTCCTCCTGGATCGCGCGGACGGCCGGGTCGTCGGAGTCGACCTCGTCGGGCACGTCGCCGACCGGGATCGGGCGTCCCTTGCGTCGGTGGTTGGCGACGACGAACCCCGCGGTGCGGTACAGCCAGGGCAGCTCGGCACCGTCCGGCACGTCGGCGCGACGGCGCCACGCGACCGTGAGGACGTCGGCCGCGAGGTCCTCGGCCTCGTCGCGACCCGCGCGTCGGACCATGAACCGGTGCACGGCGGTGGCGTGCTGCCGGACGAGCGCCTCGAACCAGAGGGCGTCATGCGTGGTGTCCGAAGCGCCCGTGGGCTCGTCGGTCGGCGTCGGGTCGCCGGGCGCGAGGGCGGTCTCGCTGTCCGGCGTGCTCGGTGTCGGCGACGGCACGGTGCTCCCAGGATGGTGTCGGACGAAGGCCTACACCTGCACTCTGTCGCGACGGCCCGGGATCTTGCACGCACCTGCTCGCGAGTTGTCAGAGGCCGTCGGCGACCACCGCGGTGACGCGCAGCCAGGCGTCGCGCGTCGTCGTGCTCAGCGCGTCGTAGTCGATGGGCCCGCCGGCGACCAGCGCCTTGTCGTGCGGGACGTCGAGGACGGCCCGGGTGAGGGCACCGAAGTGGGACCGGAGCCGCTTCTGCAGATCCTTGTCGACCTTCGGCTCCGGGGCGGACAGGACGGTGACCGCGCGCCGGACGGCTTCGTCGTGCCCGGTGGCGCGCAGCGCGTCGAGCGCCCAGGCAGCCGACTGCGCGGTGTCCTCGCGCACGGTGGAGACGACGACGATCTGGTCGGCGGCGCCGACGGCGGCCTGCCAGTTCGAGGCCCGCATGTTGTTGCCGGTGTCGATGACGAGGACCCGGTAGAAGCGGGAGAGCACCTGGTGCAGCGACGTGAAGGAGTCGGCGTCGACGGACGACGCCGACGCGGAGTTCTCGTCGGACGCCAGGACGTCGAACTGCTCGCTGGGCTGCGTCCGGACGAATCCGTCGAGGTCCCCGATGCGGACGGTGCCCGCGGTCCCGAGCGCCGGCAGGGCGTTCAGGAGGTCGACGGCCGTGCGGGTGTGGTCGGCGTGCGAGGAGCGCCACCCGAGGGTCCCGCGCGTCTCGTTGTTGTCCCACGCGAGCGTGTACCCGCCGCGCTGGAGGCCGAACGTCGCCGCCAGCAGCATGGTGGCGGTCGTCTTGTGGGCGCCGCCCTTGGGGTTGATGATCACGATCGTCTTGGGGCCGTCCAGTGTCCGCCGCACGGAGGCCGAGGCGATGCGTCGGCGACGCTCGTCGCGCCCCGGCCCCGGGGAGATCCCGCCGAACGTGAGCCGACGGACACCGGCCCGCCAGCCGTGCTCCGCCGGTCCCCCGGCCGCCGCGGGGTGCCGCGCGGCGAGGAGGTCGTCGAGGGTCGGGAGCGGCTGGGCCGGTCCCGGCGGGGGCGTGGTCAACCGGTCACCGGTGAGCCCGGCGCCGCTCTCCGGGGCCGACGCGGCCGCGGGTTCCGGTGCACGGGCGGTCGTCGCGCGCGTCGCCGCCGGTCCGCGGGTCGTCGCCGTCGGTGTCGGGCTGCTCGCCGGACCGGGCGCTGCCGGGGGGACGGCCGCGGTCGGCGGTGCCGGCGCCGCGACGGGCGGAGGAGTCGGAGGGGCGGTCAGGGACACGGTTGCCGGCAGGGTCGGCGGCCGGTCCGAGCTCGCGGCGTCGGGCGCCGCAGGACGAGCACCGTCCGGGGCGGCGGGCTTCGCTTCCGTGTCGTCGGAGGATTCGGGGGTCGGCTCGTCCGGGGCGTCCGGCTGGTCGTCCAGCGCGCCCGGCGCCTCGTCGACCAGTCCGTCGGCGTGGATCAGCAGCGACCAGACCCCGTCGGGGTCGCGCACCTGGACGGGCACTGGCCGCCCGACCGACTCCGCCAGCTCGGCGATGCGGGTCGTGATGGCGGCCCCCGCCTCGGCGAGGTTCGCCATCCGCACCCGCTCGACGACGCCGTCGATCGAGATCTCGCCGGTGCCGTCCTCGCGCACCTCGGCGCGGATGTCGGGCAGTCGGGTCGTCGTCGTCGACGCGTTCTTCCCGTCGGTGCCGTCACTCATGGTGTGGTTGCCCCTCGCTCCCAGTCGTCCGCCCCCGAAACTACGCCGCGCAGGCCGCGCGTGCATCGTGGAACCGCAGGCCAGGGCAGTACGAATGGTTCCGCGAGGCCGTCCGGGCGCCCCTGAGCAGGGCGTGACGGGCCGGTGCGTGAGATCCGGCACCTCCGGACATCCCGGGCGTGTCGATGCGCCTCGCGCTCACTCGTCGGTGCGGACCTCGAACCAGACCGTCTTACCGTCGGGATGGACCTGCGTGCCCCAGGCCGACGACAGCGCCTCGACGAGCGCCAGGCCGCGGCCGCTCGGGGCGGTCGGCTCGGGGTGCCCAACGGTCGGGGTACCGCCTCCGGTGTCACGGACACCGACCCGGACCACCTCACCGTCGATCCGCACCTGGACGCGCACCGCACCCGCATCGGGACCGTGCACGACCGCGTTGGACACCAGCTCGCCCGTGAGCAGCTCGACCACCTGGTTGGACGCCCCGCCGATCCCGGCACCGGCGATGGTCTGCATCACCCAGTGCCGCGCGGCTCGGGGGGCGGAGCGCTCGGCGTCGACGACGAGCTCGTCGTCGATGACCTGTGCGTCTCGACGACGCGCACTCTTCGCACTCCGGAGGTCTCGCACATCGCCCACCCGCCCAGCCTGCCCGACCTGGTCCGTTCCTGCTTGGGTGGACCGTCGACGCGTCCGGGTGAACAGACGTGCGCAGAGTCAGCCGAGCTGCACGAGACCGACCAGGTTGCCCTCGGAGTCACGGACGAACGCGTGCCACTCGTCGGTGCCGGCGGGGCCGAGCGTGTCGTCCTCGTGGCGGAAGATCACGTGCGGCTCGGACTCCACGACGACACCCTGCCCGCGCAGCCGCTCGACCGTGGCGGCGACGTCGTCCACCCGCAGGTAGAGCAGGGCGGCGGGTGCGCCGATGTCGAGCAGCAGCCGGACGCCGTCGAGGTCGAAGAACAGGAGGCCCGGCGGGTCGAACCGCGCGCTCGGCGGCCGTCCGAGCAGGTCGGTGTAGAACGCGGCGGCGCGGTCGAGGTCCTCCGCGTGCTGGGCGACCTGCACGAGTCCCATGTCCCCATCGTGCACCGCATCGCGTGCCAGGTCACGGGCGGATCTGAGGTACCTCAGACGATCCTCACGCCACCTCAGACGCCAGGTGCCCCCGCTCAGGTCATCCTCAGCGCCACATGTCGCGCAGGACCCGTCGACCGCCCGATCCGGTGACCGCCCCCTCACGACGAGAGTCGTCCTTGTCAACGAGAGCCGGGCAGATCGTCCGGCGTACATGAGGAGGACACCATGGCTGACTTCTGGGGACCTGGCCTCGACGCCGAGCTCGCCTACCGTCACGAGCGCCTGTTCACGGCGCTGCGCAACACCCCGTACGGGGACGCGCACGACCAGCGCGGCGGGGAGCACGACGACCTGCTCGCGGCGACCACGCACGAGCCGGGCTCGGCGTCGGCACTCGCGGCGACCGCCCGTCCGGACGGCTCGCTGCGTCCCGTCCAGCCCACGCACCCTTTGGTGAGTGCGGCGCGTGGGTGGCTGCTGCGAGGATCGGAGTCATGGCACGTGGCTCGATGAGCACACCCTTCGTCGCCCGCGCGCAGCAGGTGGACCAGCTCACGCTGGCACTGCAGCGCGCGGGCGTCGGCGAGCCCGCGACGGTGCTGATCGGCGCCGACGCGGGGGTCGGCAAGACCCGCCTCCTGCGGCACGTCGCGGAGCTGGCGGACGCGGCCGGTGCGCGGGTCGTCGTGGCGCACTGCGTCGACCTCGGAGAGATCGGCCTGCCCTACCTGCCGTTCGCCGAGGCGCTGTCCCAGCTGTACGCGCTCGACCCCGAGGCGGTCGGCGCGGTGGTCGCCAACCGGCCCGCGCTCGCGCGGCTGCTGCCGGGCCCGTCCGGCTCGAGCGGAGCCCCGGACGACCAGTCGAACCGGCTCCAGCTGTTCGACGGCCTGGTCGAGGTGCTCGGCGCGGTCGGCCGCCCGGGCCACCCGCTCCTTCTCGTGCTCGAGGACCTGCACTGGGCGGACGCCTCCAGCCGGGACGTGCTGCGCTTCCTCGTCTCGCGGCTGCGGGACCAGAACCTGCTCGTGGTCGCCAGCTACCGCACGGACGACATGCACCGGCGCCACCCGTGGCGGCCCGTCGCCACGGAGCTGAGCCGGCACCCCCGGGTCGAGCGGCTCGACCTGTCGCCGTTCACGGACGACGAGCTGCGGGAGTTCACCACCGCCCTGAGCGGCACTCCTCTGACGGAGTCCACGCTGCGCCGGGTCATCGACCGGTCCGAGGGCAACGCGTACTTCGCGGAGGAGCTCCTGGAGGCCGGTGCCGAGGCGGACGAGCTGCCGTGGTCGCTGGCCGACGTCCTGCGCGCGCGCCTCGAGCTGCTCGACCCATCGGTCCAGCGCCTCGCCCGCATCGCGTCCGCGGCCGGGCGCCGGGTGTCCGAGCCGTTGCTTCGGGCCGCTGTCGCCGCCGACGGGGACCCGCAGCTGACCGCCCCCGGCGCGGTGGACGCCACGCTGCGCGAGGCCGTCGCGCACCACGTCCTGGTCGGCGAGGACGAGCTGATCGCGTTCCGGCACGCCCTGCTGGCCGAGGCTGTGTACGCCGACCTGCTGCCCGGGGAGCAGTCGTCGCTGCACCGCGCGTACCTGCGAGTCCTCCGGGACGACCCCGCGCTCGGGCCGTCGTCGCAGCTGGCCTCGCACGCCCTGCGGGCCCCGGACCTGCCCACGGCGCTGCGGGCGTCGCTCGACGCGGCCGACCAGGCGCACGAGGTGCTCGCGCCAGCGGAGGAGCTGCGGCACCTGGAGGTCGTCCTGCGGATCTGGGAGGCGGTCCCGGAGGTCACGACGGCCCTCGACTCCGACCACATCCACGTCCTCGTCGCCGCCGCGGCGGCCGCGAGCCGGGCCGGGCAGGTCGACCGTGCCGTCCAACTCGCGCGCGCCTCCGTGGAGGAGACCGCGTCCGACGTCCCCCGCCAGGCCAGCCTCCGGACCAGCCTCGCGCGGTACCTGCTGGGCGTGGAGAGCGTGCACGACGCGCTGGAGCAGTCGTCGCGGGCGCTCGCCGACCTCCCCGACACCCCGACACCGGCCCGCGCGTGGGCGCTGGCCACCTATGCACGCGGTGCCCTCAACGCGGACCTCGACGACGAGGCCGTGGCGAGCGCGACCCAGGCCGTGGAGCTGGCGCGCGAGATCGGGGCAGCCGACGCCGAGTCCGACGCCCTGACCACGCTCGCGGTGCTCGTGGTGGACGACGAGCACCGTGCCGCCGAGCTGCTGCGGACGGCGCTCGCCCGCGCCCGCGAGGCCTGCGACTACGCCACCGAGCTGCGCACCATGTACAACCTGGCGAGCAACCGCTATTACGCCGGTGACCTCGAGGGAGCCACGCAGGTCACCGCCGACGGAGTCGAGCGGGCCAAGTCGCTGGGCATGACGTGGAGCGTCTACGGGGTCGAGCTCCACATGTTCACGCAGCTCATCGGGTACGTGTCGGGCAACCTGACCCCGGCCACGATCGGCGCAGTCCCGGACGAGCTGGCCGACACTCTGGTCGCGTTCAGCCTGTACGCGGCCGTGGCCCGCGGGGACACCGACGCGGCCGAGCGCGGTCACGCCCTGGAGCCCAACTGGTCACGCGACGGGCTCATCGCGCTGGTCGCCGGCGGCTGCACCGTCGACGCCCACACGTGGCGGGGGCAGCTCGACGAGGCCGTCGCGCTTGCGCTGCGCCTGCTCGAGCACCTGTGGCGAGCGTGGTCGGACTACTTCCTGGGCGGCATCTGGCTGGTCGCGCTGGCGATGAGCGCCCTCGCCGACGCGGCCGGGCAGGAACGGCTCCTGGGCCGGGACGTGTCGGAGCGGGTGGCGCTGGGCGACAGGCTGCTGGAGCGCGCGAAGACGACCGCCGAACGCGGTCGGCCGCGCGGCGGGCGGCTGGGCCCGGAGGGGCGGGCGTGGCTGGCGCGTGCCCACGCCGAGCACTCGCGGCTCACCGGGGTCAACGACGTCGAGCTGTGGCGGGCGACCGTCGCGGAGTTCGACTACGGGTACCGCTACGAGGTGGCGCGCAGCCGGTTCCGGCTCGCCGAGGCGCTCCTGGAGGCCGGCGACCGCGACGCCGCGCGCCAGGAGGCCGGTCTCGCGCTGGCGGACGCGGAGGCGATGGGCGCCGTCCCGCTGGCAACGGCCGTCCGAGGGCTCGCGCGACGCGGCCGGCTGGACCTGCCCGGTGTCAGGGTGGGCGGTGTCGACGTGCTGACCGCCCGCGAGGCCGAGGTGCTCGCCCTCGTCGCGCAAGGGCTGTCCAACCGGCAGATCGGGGAGAAGCTCTTCATCTCCGCCAAGACGGTTTCCGTGCACATCTCCAACCTGCTGGCCAAGCTCGGCGTCTCGGGCCGCGCGGAGGCCGTGTCAGTCGCGCACCAGCGGGGACTGATCGGTGCGGGCTGACCTGGGCAGGGATCAAGCCCAGCCCTTAGGTTGAGCAGCATGTCCCCGTCGAAGACCCCCGCGGTCGAGCTCGAGGTGCGCGGCCGGACCGTCCGGGTCAGCAGCCCGGACAAGATCTACTTCGCGGAGCGCGGGCTCACCAAGCTCGACGTCGTCCAGTACTTCGTGTCCGTCGGCGACGGCATCCTCGGTGCCCTGCTGGACCGGCCGACCACGTTGGAACGCTGGCCGAAGGGTGTCTTCGAGGGCGCCAAGCTGGCCACCCGGATGGACTCCACGGGCGACGCGTTCTACCAGAAGCGCGTCCCGCAGGGTGCCCCGGAGTACGTGAAGACAGCCCGGATCGCATTCCCCAGCGGTCGCACGGCCGACGAGGTCGCGCCCAGCGAGCTGGCCGTCGTCGCGTGGGCCGCCAACCTGGGCACGCTGACGTTCCACCCGTGGCCGGTGCTCGGCGACGACGTCGAGTCCCCCGACCAGCTGCGCATCGACCTGGACCCGCAGCCCGGCACCGACTTCGACGACGCCGCCCGCGTGGCGCCCCACGTGCGGGAGCTCCTGGCGGAGCACGGTCTGGAGGGCACCCCGAAGACGTCCGGCGGGCGCGGCATCCACGTCTTCGTCCCCATCGAGCCGCGCTGGTCGTTCGTCGAGGCCCGCCGGGCCACCATCGCGTTCGGCCGGGAGCTGGAGCGGCGGATGCCCGCCCAGGTCACCATGAAGTGGTGGAAGGAGGAGCGCGGCCAGAAGATCTTCGTCGACTACAACCAGATGGCCCGCGACCGCACCATCGCCTCGGCGTACTCGATCCGCACCAACCCCCGGGCCACGGTCTCGGCGCCGCTGCGCTGGGACGAGGTGGCCGACGTCCACCCGAACGACTTCGACGTCACGACGATGCCGGCCCGGTTCGCCGAGGTCGGCGACCTGTTCGCGGCGCTCGTCGGGCACGCGGCCCCGCGGGGCTCGATCGAGTCGCTGCTGGAGCTGGCCGAGCGGCAGGAGCTCGAGGAGGGCCAGGGCGACCTGCCGTACCCGCCCGAGTACCCGAAGATGCCGGGCGAGCCCAAGCGCGTGCAGCCGAGCAAGGACCGTGACCGCCCCCGCTGAGCCCGCGGGCGCCATCGTCTACGCCTCCGCCCGGGGGCGCTGGATCCTGTTCGCGACGGTCCTCGGGTCCGCCATCGCGTTCATCGACGCCACCGTGGTGACGATCGCGCTCCCCACGATCGCCGAGGACCTCGGCGCCAGCACCGCCGACCTGCAGTGGACCGTGAACGCCTACGCCCTGACGCTGGCGGCGTTCCTGCTGCTGGGCGGCTCGCTCGGGGACCGGTTCGGCCGGCGCCGGGTGTTCCTGGTCGGGGTCGTCTGGTTCGCCGTCGCGTCGCTGCTGTGCGCCGTGGCACCGACGATCGGGGTGCTCAACGCCGCCCGGGCGTTCCAGGGGGTCGGCGGAGCGCTGCTGACGCCGGGGTCGCTGGCCATCATCCAGGCGACGTTCAGCGGGACGGACCGCGGGCGCGCGATCGGTGCCTGGTCCGGTCTGGGAGGCATCGCGGGGGCGGTCGCGCCGTTCCTCGGCGGCTGGATCGTCGAGGTCACCACCTGGCGGTGGATCTTCGGCATCAACCTGCCGCTCGCTGCGGTCGTCGTGTGGGTCTCGGTGCGGCACGTGCCGGAGAGCGCGGACCCGACGGCCGTCAAGAAGCTCGACATCGCCGGCACGGTCCTGGGCGCCCTCGGCCTGGCCGGCCTGACGTACGGCTTCACGATCTGGACCGAGCGCGGCACCCCGGACGCCCTGGTGGTGGGCAGCCTGGTGTTCGGCGTCCTCGCCATGGTCGCGTTCGTCGTCGTCGAGTCCCGCGCGACCGCTCCCCTGCTGCCGCCGAAGCTGTTCCGGTGGCGGCCGTTCGCCGGCACCAACGCCGCCACGCTGCTGATCTATGCGGCGATCTCGGGCCTGTTCTTCTTCCTCGTCGTGACCCTGCAGGTGGTCGCCGGCTACTCCCCGCTCGCCGCCGGCCTGGCCCCGCTCCCCGTCACCGTGCTCATGCTGCTGCTGTCCCCGCGCGCGGGTGCACTGAGCACGATCATGGGCCCGAAGATCCCGATGACCGTCGGCCCGCTGGTGTGCGCCGTCGGTGCAGTCATGCTCGCCGGGATCGGCCCCGACTCCCCCTACCTGACGCACGTCCTGCCGGGGGTCGTCGTCTTCGGCCTCGGCCTGTCGGCGACCGTCGCACCGCTCACGACGACCGCGCTGGCGTCCGCGCCCGACCACCTGGCCGGCGTGGCCAGCGGGGTGAACAACGCCGTCGCCCGCGTGGCCGGCCTCCTCGCCATCGCGGTGCTGCCGCTCGTCGCCGGTGTCGGGTCGTCGCTCACCGACCCCGCGGCCCTGGAGTCGGCCAACAGCGTCGCGATGTTCGCCTGCGCCGGCCTGCTGGCGGGCGGCGCGGTGATCTCGCTGCTCACGGTGCCGTCGAGCGCCGACGCGGTCCGGCCGACAACCTGAGGGGTCAGCCGCGGTACTCGAAGTGCCAGTACTCCGGGTTCGAGCCGTTGCGGCCCGCCCACGACGGGGACGCCCACCCGTACGCGGGACCGTTGCTCACCAGCCAGTCGCGCTGCGGGGTGTCCCAGCCGTACTCGCACGGGAGCTCGGGCAGGTCGAGCGCCAGCCCGGTGCCGTGCGACGACGTGCCCGGCTTCGCGGCGACCGACCCGAGCGCCGCCCGCATCGCCACCTGCGTGTCGTAGTCGCGGTAGGTGAGGTCGAGGTCGAGGGAGTGCCCGAACTGCGCGCGGAACGCGGTGTTCAGGCGCTCCAGAGCGGCGGCCGCCGCGTTCGTCAGGTAGTACGGCGTGCCGTGCGGGTCGACGTCCCACGAGATCGCGGTGAGCGCCTCGGGCGGCAGCTTGCCGTTCGAGCCGTCGCCGCCGGCCGTGGCGGGCGACGTGTAGAACGGCGGGCCGCTGTAGGTGGTGCCGCACGAGGGGGCCGCGGCACCGGCGGCCGGTTTCGCCGCCTGCTTCGTGGTCGCCCGCGGTGCCGCGGCAGCAGCAGCAGCCTCGGCCTGCAGCCACGCCTCGTGCGCGGCGGCCACCGCGGAGTCGGCGGCGGCGAGGGCGGCGGTCTGCACGCGGAGTGCCGTGGCGCTGCGAGCGCCCGTCGTACCTGTTGTCGCTGCCGGGTCGGTCGCTGCTGCCGGGTCCGTGGCGGCGAGCGTCGCGTCGGCGTCGGCCAGGGTCGTGGCGAGCGCCTGCCGGACCATCTCGTCGGCGACGCCGCCCTCCGTCGTCACGAGCGTGCCGCGTGCGTGCTCGGCGGCGGCAGCGAGCGCGGCGCGGGCGTCGGCGCGGACCGTGGCGGCGTGGACCACGGCGGCGTCGGCGGCCTGCGCCTGGAGTGCGTCGGCGTCGCGCACCAGCGCCTCGAGAGCCTCGGCGGCGCGTTCCTGCGTCGCGGCCTGCTCGGCGGCGACGCGATCCTCGCGCTCCGTCCACGCCCACGCTCCACCAGCACCGCCGACCACGAGGACGGCGGCGACGACAGCGACGATGCTGCGTGAGGGTCGGCGGATGGGCGTTCTCCAGTGCGTGCGACGGTTCGATCCGCCAGCAAGGGTAACCGGCACCCTGCTCGGGCCGCCGGGCGCGGCGACCGCGGCCGGACGCGCCCACCGCCATCCGGTGGAACCGCTCTCCGCTCGCTCAAGGCAACCGGGCCGTGGGTCGATCCGCCCACATGACTGATCTGCGTCCGACGCTGTCCGTTCCCGCGTCCGGCGCCCACGCCACGCCTCCCGGTGTCCGGGCCCTGACGGCCGACGAGCTCGGTCACCTCGACCGCGCACGCGACTACCTCCGGGCCAGCGGCGCCGACCTGACGGACCTCGACGCCGTCGGCGCGCTGCTGCACGCCACGCGGACGCGCTGGGCGGCCGACCCCGACGCGCCGGTCCCGCAGGCCATGGTCATGGCGCTCGGTGTCGGGGTCGGCGACCTGGTCGTCGCCCGCGTCCCCGGCTCCCGGTGGGCACTGCGCACCGCCGGCGCCGCACCCACCCCCGCGGTCGTGTCGCTCTCCGGCGAGGATGCCGCGCTGCCGCTGGCCGACGTGGCGACGCGCTGGCGGACCGGGTGCACCCCCACGTGGGTCGCCGAGTACGTCGCCGCAGCCGCCGCCCACCTGACGTCGCCCGCCGCCCAGGACGTGCCGACCCCGCGAGTTCCGACGCGCACCGCGCCCGACGTTCGCGCCGACGAGCCGACACCGCTGCCCGCCCGGTCCACGTCCGCCGCCCTGCCGACCCGCGCGCCGGCGGTCTCCGAGGCTGCAGAGCCCGCACCGATGCCGTCCCGATCGGCCGCCGCCACGGGACCGGAGGGGTACGTCGCCTCCACGCCGCCGAGCGCGCACGTCGTCGCCCCGGCGCCCGGCCCCCTGAGCTCGGGTCCGGCCCGGCCGGTCCACACGTCTCTCGCGTCCGCGTTCTCCAGGGGCCCGGTCGCCGCTGCACCCCCGCCGCCGCCGGCTCCGGAACCGGAAGCCGCGGCGTACCGCGTCCCGGCCGACCTCCCCCACCCGCCGTCGCGAGCCGCCCAGGACATCGCCCTCGGCGTGCTCGAGCAGGCCCTCGAGATCGCGCTCGCGCCGGAGAGCTCGCTCGCCCCGTTCGCGGTGGTGGACGGCAGCCCCACGCAGAGCGTCGAGCCCCGCCGCTTCGAGGGCGACCCGGCCCGGGCGCTGCAGGAGGCCCGCGCGTGGGTGCGCAGCACGGGAGCGGCACGTGCGGCGGTCGTCTGGTTCGGTCGGTTCTCCGCGCAGGACGGTGACGCCGTGTTCGTCGAGGCGTCGGACGCGGGTGCCCCGAGCCTCGTCGTCGCGCACCTGTACCGCACGGTGACCTACTCCGAGGGCCGGACGCGACCCGCCCGACCCGTCGGGAACCCGCTGGTCCTGGGCCAGGGCGTGCCCCTGCTCTGACCTCGTGGGAACGTGGGGCTGATCCGGACCACCGACCCGGGAGGGCACCATGGGCGTCCCCGTCACCGTCGTCGACCCGCAGCTGCCCACCGTCACCGGGCCGCCGTCGGCCGCCGCGACGGCGTTCGACCCGACGGCCGACGTCCGCGCCGAGCTCGACCGGCAGATCACCGCGTACGTCGAGCTGGGAGTCGCGACGCTGCTCGGTGAGGACCCTGCCGCGTTCCGCGCGCGGCTCGCGCCCCTCGCGGAGGTCGCGACGACCCCGACCGCGCCGCCCGCCGTCGAGGGCGACGACGTGCCGTTCGTGCTCGTGCTCCCCGGCCTCGACCTCAACGACGTCGCCCCGGCGATGCGCCGCGGCACGCGGCTCGGCGTCAGCGTCATCGACCGCGACGAGGCGCCGACCTACCGACCGCTCCCGGGCGTCGAGGTGCCTGCGGTGCCGTACCTGCTGTGGGGTGTCGACACGGGCTCGGAGCTCTGCAACGTCCGCCCGGAGGACGCGCTGGCGACGATCACGGGCCGCGGCCGCACCCCATTGACCATCGACGAGGGGGTGGCGCTCGTCGTCGTGCGTCCCGACATGCTGCGACCGAACAAGTGCTTCTCGCTGCTGGCCTCGCGCACGGGCACCAACCAGCGGGTGCCGGCCGTGTGGATCAGCGAGCGCCGCGCGAAGCTCGGCTGGTGCTGGGACCGCAACCCGCACACCTGGCTCGGTGCCGCGTCGGCGGCCGACCGGCTCGTGCGCGCCGACGCGTGACTAGGGTGCGTCCATGCGTTTTCGCAGCACGATCCAGCTGAGCGGGAAGTCCGCGACGGGCATCCCCGTCCCCCCGGAGGCGGTCGCGGCGATGGGCCGCGGGGCACGCTTCCCCGTCGTCGTGACCATCAACGGCCACTCGTACCGGAGCACGGTGACGCCGTACCGCGGCGAGACGATGCTGCCGCTGAGCGCGGAGAACCGGGTGGCCGCCGGGGTCGAGGCCGGCCAGGAGGTCGACGTCGACATCGAGCACGACGACGCCCCGCGGACGGTCGAGGTCCCCGACGACCTCGCGGCAGCCCTGTCCGGTCCGGCCCGCGCCGCGTTCGACGCGTTGTCGTTCAGCCGCCAGCGCGCGATCGTCGAGCCCATCGAGGCCGCGAAGACGCCGGAGACCCGCGAGCGCCGGATCGCGAAGGCCGCCGCCGAGCTCAGCTAGCCGGCCGGCTCAACCTTTCGGCATCCCGAACCGTGTACTGGTCATGAGCACTGTCACGACGCGGGGCGAGCCGGAGGACGTTCCCGTCCTCTCGGCGCCCGCGGACCGTGACGAGGAGTTCGCCGCGTTCATGGCGACGGCGACCCCGGCTCTCGCGCGCACGGCGTGGCTGCTGTGCGGTGACGAGCACCGGGCGGAGGAGCTGGTGCAGCGCGCGCTCATGAACACCTACCTGGCCTGGCCGCGAGCGCGTCAGCGCGACCCGCTGGCCTACGCGCGCCGCACCCTGGCCAACCTCCGCATCGACACGTGGCGCCGGCACCGCCGAGAGGTGCTGACCTCGCCGACCGACCTGCCGGAGGGCAGCAGGGAGGCACCCGCCGCGCAGCACGCCGACCGCGACCAGCTGGTCCGGGCGCTGGCCACGCTCACGGCTCGGCAGCGGCGCATCGTCGTGCTGCGCCACCTGGAGGGCATGTCGGAGCGGGAGGTCGCCGACGACCTCGGTGTCTCGCTGGGCACCGTGAAGTCCACGGCGTCGCGGGGTCTCGCGCAGCTGCGGTCGGTGCTCGGCGACACCACGACGGGAAGGAGGACCTCATGAGCGAGGACTTCTCCCGTGCTCTGCGCGAGCGCGTCGACGCGCTCCAGCCGCGGATCGACGTCGACACGTCGCACGTGATCAGCGGTGCGCGCCGCCGTCGGACCCTTCGCCGCAGTGCCGTGACGACCGTCGTGCTCACCGCCGTCGTGGTGCTCGTCGTCGCGCTCTCCGCGCAGCCGTGGACGAGCTGGACGAGCACGCCGCCGGCGGCGACACCCACGGTGCCGACCGAGCTGGTCGCACCCGAGGGGACGTACTGGCACACCGTCTGGGAGATCGAGACCGACGGGGTCGTCACCGGCCGGACGGAGCTGTGGACAGCGCGGACTGGCGACGGGCTGATCGTGCCCGACGGTGACCTGACGCGGGCCGAGCCTCAGGCCACGTTCGGTCTGTCGGTCCGCATCGACGGCACCGCGACGACACTGACCTGGGACCGGCTGGACGAGATCCCGGCGGACCCGGCGGCACTGGACGCGTTCGCACGCGCGGCCTTCCTGGACGATGCAGGCGACCCCGACACGGCGGTGCTCGCCCTGCTGGTCAACATCGTCCGCTCACCCGTGTCGCAGGACGTACGGACCGCCGCCTGGACGGTCGCCTCCGGCCTCCCCGGGTCGATCGTGACCACCGGTGCCACCGGCTCGCGCGGTCAGGCCGGCACGCTGCTGGAACGCGACGGCAGCACGTACCTGTTCGACCCGACCAGCGGCCTGCTGCTGGAGTACACGGCGCTCGACGCCCGGATCATCTACCTCGAGCAGGACGTGACCCACACGCTCCCCACGGGCTGATCCGCGTCCACCTCTCGACGGGCGGCGACGGCTGACCGCCACTAGCGTCCCGGGATGCACAGACTCGTCGTCGCGGCCCTGGTCGCCGCGGTCCTCGCACTCGCCACCGGGTGCTCGTCATGGCCCTTCGACCCGAACCCGCGCCCGGACGACGGCGTCGTCGAGCAGCCGGAGGACGACCGCGAGGAGCCGGTCACGGTCGATCGCGGGGCAGCGGACGATGCGTCGCTCTCGCTGACGGGCCACGCCGCGTCGATCACGGTCAGCACGGACGCCGCGGCGGGCGACCTGCTCGAGGTCCGCGCGACCGATCCGGACTCCCGGCCGGCGGCGGAGCAGTCCGACGACACGCACGTGGTCGCCCTGGACGGCGGCGCCGTGGTCGTCCGGCTGGCCGATGACGCCGCGTGGACGGTCGACCTGAGCGCGGGCGCCGACGCCGTGGACGCCGACCTGGGCGCCACGAGAGTCGCCGGCATCGTGCTCGACGGCGGAGCGCGGAGCATCGAGCTGACGCTGCCGGACCCGGACGGGAACGTGCCGGTCGACCAGCGCGCCGGCGCGGACCACTTGGTGATCCACCTGCCGGACGGCACCGGTGCGCGGGTGACGGTCACGTCCGGGGCGGGCAGCACACAGATCGACGGAGAGACCACCCAGGGGATCGGCGCCGGCACGGTCCTGACCACCGACGGCTTCGACGAGGCCGACGACCACTACGAGATCACGGTCGCAGGCGGCCTGGGGAGCCTCACGATCGACCGGACGTGACGGCTCAGGACTGAGCGCGGACCGGGTACCAGCGCGAGCCGAACCGGCGGGTCACGCTGCGTCCGCTGATGTCGGCGAGCTCGTCGAGCCGTGCCAGCACCGCCCAGCCGACGCGGCGCGCGGTCTGGTCGTCGTCGGCCTGGAACCGCACGGTGATGCGCGCCTGACCGCGCACGACGGCGACGTCGTGGGCCTCGACGGTCGTCATGGCCTCGGCGACGGCGACGGCCTGCGGCAGCACGTCGGGCGCGGCGACACCCGGCTGCAGCAGGCCGATCGCGGCGGCGACCCGGTAGGAGGGCATCGCGTCAGCTCTTGATCTCGGCCCCGCCCATGATGGCGGTCACGTGCACGATCAGCTCCGGCGCACCGTCCTGGATCGGGAGGGAGGTCTTGTCGTCCCAGCCGCCCAGCAGCGGAAGGCCGCTCACCCGCACCCGCCAGGTCGGGGGGACCTTGACCTCGACACCACCCCACAGGGCGAAGATCGCGATCTCCGCCCTGTCGACGATGTCGGCCTCGCGCAGGTCGACCTCGATGCCGCCCATGATGGCCGTGAGGCTGCCGCCCTTGAACTGCCGCGAGCGCGTCTTGCGCTGCGACCCCCACCAGAAGACGGTCGAGTTGATCGTGTCGTCCTCGCCGGACCGGGTGCCGAAGCTGGTGATCAGCGACAGCCCGACCAGGATGATCGCGACGGGCCAGAGGATCTCCCACAGGTTCACGTCGAGGATGTCGAGGGTCTGCAGCAGGAAGAACACGCCGACGGCGATGATCACGGTCGGGCCGAGCCACGCCCGCGGGACGGTGACCAGCGCGGCGAGGCCGACACCGATCACGATCAGCGGCCACCAGTCGGCGATCAGGTCACCCAGGCTCAGGGTGATGACGTCGAGCTGGATCAGCAGCGCGATCACCCCGATCGCGACGATGACCGCACCGAGGAACACCTGCACGGGAGGGCGACGATCCATGGGCGTCACCGTAGCGGGGAGCGCTGACGCAGGTCAGCCCCAGCTCGCGGGCGGCACTGCGGCGGCGTCCCAGTCCGCGCTGTCGACGGAGCAGGACCCGACGACCTCGCCGCCGACGACCAGCCGGGTCTGCGCGGTCCACCCCGGCCCGGCCTCGCGGAGGTCGCTCGCGGGCACGGATGCGGGGTCGAAGACGGCGGCACCGGACAGGTCGGCGGTCGTGGTCACGTCCTGCGTGATCTCGATCGTCGACCCGTCGGCCCGCGTCAGCGTGGTCTCGACCAGCGCGTCGGGCGCCCCGCCCGGCGTCGTCCACGTCCACGTGATGCTCAGGTCCTTGTCGACGTCCTCGTCGGTCACCCGGCTGATCCACAGCCGGCTCTCCTGCGTCGTCCCGCCCCGGCGCACGACGTCCGCGTAGGCGGTCCGGGTGACCAGCGTCCGGTCGTCGGCACACGGCACCGGGTTCTCCCACTGTCCGCCCCAGGAGCTCGACGCCGTGGAGAACCCGACGCCGAGCACGCAGACGGCGACGGCCGCGACGCTGACCGCGGTCGAGCCGACCGCCGACGGCCCGCGCCGGAACCGGGCGAACCACGGGTGCGCCGGAGGCTCGCGTGTCTGGATGGCCTGGGTCCCGACGATCGAGTCGGCGAAGGTCTGCTTGCGGGCGTTCCACAGCGGCCGCAGGTACCCGATGAGGAAGATCGCGTCGATCAGGTGCGCGACCACCCGAAGGCCGGATGCGAAGAACCCGGCGGGCACCCCGTCGGAGACCCGGACGACCGCGACCCCGGCCACGCGCTTCCCCGGGGTGGCGCCGGTCCAGCCCTGCAGGGCGACCATCGCGAGGAAGATCCCGACGAGCAACCCGCTCGCGAGCCACGCAGCCGGGCTGTGGATCAGGCCGTCCCGCTCCGACGGGCCCAGGACGGCGCCGGGCGTCAGCGTGGGAGCCACCACGCCTGAGCCGAGCAGGAGCCAGGTCGCCCCGCCGAGGATCGCGTCGTCGAGCAGGGCTGCGACCACGCGACGGGACCAGGAGGCGAGCGGTGGGCTGTCCACGAGCATCGTGAGGTCCGGGGGCAGCACCGCCGTATCGGTCACTGGCGCATCGTGGCAGGTCGGACGGCCGCGCGTCCCGAGATTCACGGAGACGTCGACAGCGAACCCGTGTCAGGCTCCCGCCTCATGACACGCGAGCACCTCAGCCCGCGGCTGATCAGCTGGGCATCGATCCTCGAGGAGAACACCCGGGCCCAGGCAGTCGCGACCTCCACCCTGCCCTTCATCTACCCGCACCTGGCCCTCATGCCCGACGCCCACCTGGGCAAGGGCGCGACGGTCGGCAGCGTCATCCCGACGCTGGGCGCGATCATCCCCGCCGCCGTCGGCGTGGACATCGGCTGCGGCATGATCGCCGTCCGCACGCAGTGGACGTCGGAGCAGGTGCGCGGTCGGGGGTCGCTGGCGACGCTGCGGCAGGCCATCGAGAAGGCGGTCCCGCTGTCGGCGGGTGGCGTGAACCAGCGCCTCACGACGACGGCCGCGGCTCGTGTCGAGACGCTGGAGACCGCCGCGGCGGCTGCCGGGTTCGACCCGGGTGCCGACGCGGCACGCTGGCGGCTGCAGCTGGGCTCGCTCGGGTCCGGGAACCACTTCATCGAGGTCACGGTCGACGAGACCGACACGGTGTGGCTGTTCCTGCACTCGGGGAGCCGCGGCGTCGGCAACCGGATCGCGCAGCGCCACATCAAGGTCGCGGCGGAGCTCTGCCGGAAGTGGTGGATCTCGCTGCCCGACCGCGACCTGGCATACCTGGTGGAGGACACCGACGAGTTCTGGGCGTACATCCGCGAGCTGCGGTGGGCCCAGGACTACGCCCTGCTCAACCGCGAGGAGATGATGGACCGCGTCGTCGACGCCATCTCCGAGCACATGGGTGAGCCGGTCGCCGAGGCCGAGCGCGTCAACTGCCACCACAACTTCACCGAGCAGGAGACGCACTTCGGCAAGAAGGTGTGGGTGTCCCGCAAGGGCGCGATCAAGGCCGGCGTCGGCGACGCCGGGCTGATCCCGGGGTCGATGGGCACCGCGTCGTACGTGGTGACGGGCAAGGGCGACGCGCTGTCGCTGAGCTCGTCGCCGCACGGTGCCGGCCGCAACCACTCGCGGTCCGCCGCGCGTCGGCTGTTCACGCACGAGCAGCTGCGCGAGGCCATGACCGGCATCGAGTACCGCGACACGGATGCGTTCATCGACGAGATCCCGGCGGCGTACAAGGACATCGACCAGGTCATGGCCGACGCCGCCGACCTGGTCGAGGTCCGCCACGTCCTGCACCAGATCGTCAACGTGAAGGGCGACTGACGACGACGGCCCGGATCCCCCCGGATCCGGGCCGTCGCACGTCAGCGGGTGGGAACCTGGACCTCCACGCGGACGACGTCGCCCGTGCGCCGGAACAGCCGCTCGCTGACCTCGGCGTCGAGCGCGCCGTCGACACCCTCGACGCGCGTGCCGTCGGCAAGGTGCGCGACGACGGTCGGCGTCGCACCGGGTCCGTCGACCCGCCGGTAGACGACCGGCACCTGGCAGAACGTGAACGCGAGCGACCCTGCCGGGAGGGCGAGGCTCTGCTCCTGCTGGGCGACGTCGTGGAACGTGAACGCCGTCGGGGTGGTGGTCCACTCGTCGGAACGCAGGAGCACGGGCCGCACGACGACGCGCCCGCCCTCGACCCGCAGCCCCAGCTCGCCGAGCCGGGTCAGGATCTCCTCCTTGACCTGGCCGGTCATGCCGGGCTGCCGGGCGCCCTTGCCGGCCGGGGTGTGCGAGTACGGGTCGACGGGGAACGCGCCGTAGACGTCGGG
Organism: Cellulomonas humilata; assembly: GCF_030814415.1. GTDB lineage: Bacteria > Actinomycetota > Actinomycetes > Actinomycetales > Cellulomonadaceae > Cellulomonas > Cellulomonas humilata_A. Next base: position 642,251 of record NZ_JAUSVB010000001.1, read on the forward strand.
GGTCTTGCAGTAGCCGAGCCCGAGCCGGACGTCCTCGTAGGCGTCGGCGAGGCCAGCGACGACGTCCGCGTCGGCGCCCTCGGCGACCGCGCGCTCGTGGTTCTCCTGCACCGCGAGCAGCAGCTTGGACACCATGTGCCAGTAGATGCTGCCCAGTCCCTCGTACGCGAAGAACGACCCCGACCGGCCGGTGAACTCGGCGTGCCGGAACACCTGCTCGAACACGTCGAGCACGGCGCGGCGGCCGTCGGCGACACCGGGGACGTTCGCCGCGTCGAGAGCCGCGTCGAGGTCGCGCGCATTGTGCAGGCCGGGCGCGAACCGGTGGTCGCCGCGCACGTCGCGCAGCACGATCGACGTGTCACCGGCCGCGACGAGCGACGCCAGCAGCGGCGCGGACGCGGACTGCTCCGCGGTGATCAGGTTGCGCGCCAGGAAGGTCGGCAGCTCGCGGTCGGGGTAGAGCTGGTAGGAGTGCTGGTCCGCCCGGTACAGCGCGCTGCGACGCAGGGCCCGGACGAGCTCGAGGGCCTCCGCGGGGGTCAGCAGGCCCGACGACAGCATCGCGACCTGACCCTCGAGCATCTCCTGCAGACGACCGACGGCCGCCCCGTCGCGCAGGTCCAGCAGGTTGTACGAGTGGTAGAGACCGTCCTCGCGACGGTTGGCCCGCAGCGCGGCGTCGACGTAGACCTGCGCGGCCGCGACGAAGGCCTGCACCGCCGACACCTCCGTGCGCTCGCCGCTGAACCCGGCGTACACGCGCGTCCGGTAGGCGGTGCCCGCCGCTCCGAGGGCGTCCATGACGGACCGCCGGCGCTGGTCGTCGAACCCGGTGGCCGCCCGATCGAGATGCGCGTCGAGCGCCGCGTGCACGTCGGTCAGCAGGCTCGCGAGCTCGCTGGTCACCGTGAGGTCGTCGGACAGCAGGTCCGTGGCCAGGGTCAGGGCGCGGCGCAGGTAGGCGAGGGTCACGACGGACATGCCCTTGCCGACCAGCGCGTTGTTCGCGTCGTTCCACTCGGGGCGCTGGGTGTTCATCCAGATGCCGCCGTCGGGAACCAGGTTCACGACCTTCGCCAGGATGGTCAGCAGCAGCTTCTCGCCGAGCGACACGCGCACGAGCTCGCCGTCGGGCCCGTGGACCAGCCGCCCGTCCGCGCCCTCGGTCACGACGCGCCGCTCGACACGCGATGCCGCCTCGGTGTCGAACGTGATCGTCGCGATCGGCTCGACGACCGTCTCGTCGTACGTCGCGATGCGGTACGGCACGTCGGCGTGCGTGAAGACGGCCCGGTCGACGAGCGCCTCCAGACGACCGGGGTGGAACCGGCGCGACGCCTCCAGGAGCTTGACCAGGTAGATCACCTGGTGGTCGCTCCAGTAGCCGATGTTCGCCCACGGGTTCGACGGCTCGGGCACCTCCCAGTCGATGCCGGAGCGCGAGATGCGGTACGGGTTGTAGCCGTCGGCCGTCGTCGCGTCGAGGAACACCGCGACCATCGACTCGACGTACTCCGGGAACGACCAGGCCAGCGCCTCCCAGTTCTGGAAGATGTCCCGCCAGTTGCCCTGGAAGTCGACGCGCGGCTCACCGCGCTCGTCGGTCAGGGCGATCGTGAACTTGTTCCAGGGGCGGCTCGGGTCGCCGTGCCGACGGCTGAACGTCAGCGGCATGTACTCACGGACGAGCCGCAGCAGGTCGGGGTCGCCGGACGCGTCGGCCCGCTCGACGAGGTCGTCGAGCTGCTCGGTCACGGCGACCGCGTCGAACCACGCGCCGCTGCGCGCCGCGGTCCGGGGGCTGCGCTGACCGACGAAGGCACGCAGGTCGGCCGTGCGGACGGCGTACCCGTCGACGAGGACGCCGCCGCGCATGACGTTGAACAGCACGTTCGCGCGGTGGTGCGCGGTGGCGAGCTCGTCGCCCGTGACCTGTGCGGCGTCGGCGGTCCCGACGAGGCGGTCGAGGTGTGCACGCGTCGCCTCGATGTCCGCGGCGAGCGCCGCGGCGGCCGCGGCGGGGTCGGCGAGCAGGGTCTGCAGGCGCACGACGTCGGCGGCGTCCTGGTCCACGTCGGCGACGACGCTCCACCGGCGGAGCTCGCCCGGCGCGAGCCGGAGGTGCGCGTGAACCAGGTAGGCGCCCTTCTCGCCGCGGACCTCCTGCTCCGCGACGACGGGGCGGCCGGTCGCGAACGTGGTGACCTGGCGGACGGAGAGCAGGTGGTCGACGACCTCGAGGCCGACCTGCCAGGCGACGGTCGTCGAGAGCGACTCGCTCGGGTCGGCCTTGTCGGTGAGCGTCGAGTTCAGGTAGACGAGGCCGAGCCCTGTCGCGGCGTCGACCTCGGCACGCTTGTACGCGTCGAGCAGGCTGCTGAGCTCGCCCTGGGTCTGCACGGTGACGCCGGCAGGCAGCAGGTCGACGAACCCGTCGAGGACCTCGACCCGGACGTGGCGGTCGGTCGTCGAGGCGACCTCGACCTCGCGCACGACCCCGTACCGGGCGGCGGTGCGCCACGACACGCGCACGCGCAGACCCAGGTCCGTCCGGCTCTCCTCGAACACGAGCGTCGTGCCGAGCGGGTCCTTGTAGAGGTTGCGCTCGACGTCCGGGTCGCCCGGCCGGCGCGGTGCGAACGGCTGCCAGAACACGGTGCCGTCGACCGTGGCGACGCGCAGGAGCGTGAGCCCGCCGGTCCGGCCGGCACCCGCGGCGACCTTGTCCTCGGTGGCGTAGGGGAACAGCGCGCGGTCGGCCTCCTCGCGCCCCGCGGTGACGCCCCCGGTGCTGGAGATGAACAGCCACAGGTCGCTCGCACCGACGAGCGTCATGAAGAACGCCGGCAGGTCGTCGTAGGACGTGATCCGGTAGAAGCGTCGTCCGTCGAGGTCGACGAGTCCGTCGAGCCCTGCGACCTGCTCGACGCTCTGCTCGTCCGCGGGTGCGGCCGTGAAAGTCTGCGACGCCATTGCCGATGTCCTTCGTTCGCGCGCTCTGCAAGCAGTCCGGGGCGGACACGAGGGCCGCGTCGGTGCGGCCGTGGGTGCGCTCCCATACATTGACACGTGTCACCGATGAACGCAAAGACCTTCATGCGGCGGCGCTTCCTGAAGTCTCGCGCACGACGGGGGGAGAGAGCACGATGCGCCGATGGGAACGACGAGCACGTCGCGGGATCGCTGGCTGCGCTACGGCGCGGTGGTCGCGTTCGGCATCGGCTTCGGCTACGTCGAGGCGGCGGTGGTCCACTACCTGCGCCTGGCACTGGGCTCAGAGCTCGTCTATGACGCTCCCGTGCGACGCGTCTACCTCGACCTGGGCGCGATCCGGTTCGTCGACCCCGTGAACCCGATGCTCATCGAGCCGGAGCTGGCTCGCGCCGAGACCGTGCGGGAAGCCGCGACCATCCTCATGCTCGCTGCCGTCGCGGTGCTGGCTGGACGCCGGTTCTGGCACGGCGTGGCCGCATTCTTCATCGCGTTCACCGTCTGGGACCTCACGTACTACCTCTTCTTGCGGATCCTGACGGGATGGCCGACGAGCCTGGCGGACACCGACGTGTTCTTCCTGATCCCCGTGCCGTGGCTGGGGCCTGTGGCCACGGCCGTGGTCGCGTCGACGGTCGTGCTCGCGATCTCGTCGTGGTGGTACCTGCGACCGGCGGCGTGGGAGATCCGGTCCGCCGGCTGATCGGGCTGCCGGTCAGCGGGCCTGGGCGTTGGCGTACCAGGCCTCGTTGATGCTCCGGCGCACCGCGACCCTCTGCCGGGTCTGGGCGACGAAGCCGATCAGCGCCAGCACCAGGAGCAGCGCGAACCAGCCCCAGCTCGCGTCGAGGGCGCTGCTGAAGCTGCCGTCCGCGAGATCCGCGGAGTTCAGGGTGCCCACCAGCAGCATCACGCCCCCGACGACGGCGACAGCGCCGGCGAGGGAGCTGGCCACCGCGAGGACGATCATCGGCATGTTCCCGACGACCGACACGATGCCGAAGATCGCGCCGACGACCACGCCCAGGAGGACCGCGACCCAGCTCCAGTCGATCCCCAGGGCGACGATCAGGCCGGCCCCGATCGCGTAGCCGAACGCCGCCATGGCGAGGATCACCGCCACCGCGAAGTAGAGGTAGGCGAGCACCGCGAAGATCACGGCGAAGACGAACCCCGACACCCAGCCGAGCGCCGTGCCGAGGAAGCTCTCGTTCGCGAGCTCGGCGAACAGCCCCGCGCCGAACGCGAACCCGGCGAAGAACCCCCAGATGGGGAGGACGAGCCGCAGGACGAACTGCCCCGCGAAGAGCATCACGCCCCCGGCGACGATCGCGAGGATGCCCAACAGGATGTCTGCCATGCCTGCAATGTAGGACTTGTCGCCCTCGATCCGGGCCGCGACACGAAAGAGCCTCGATGACGGCCTCCCAGGCTGCAGCGCAGGCAGTGGAGCGGATAGCGTCCGGGTGCCAGATTCCACAGCATCGTCCACCAGGAGAACCGCATGGCACACAGCGACCCGAACGGCCCCGACTCGAGCGGCGCCGGATCGTCGATGCCCGTCGCACCGCAGTACCAGCCTCAGCCGGTCGCCGCTGCGTCGGTCGAGCGGCCGTCGACCGTGACGCGGGCGGTGCAGCTCATGTACGTCGGTGCTGCGCTGAGCCTGCTCGGCATCGTCGTCACGTGGGCAACGAAGAGCCAGCTGAGCGACCAGATCGAGGCGTCGAGCCCGACCCTGACACCGGACCAGGTGGAGTCCGCGGTGACGATCTCGCTGTGGGCCGGGATCGTCGTCGGCCTGGTCGCCGTGGGCCTGTGGCTGTGGATGGCCGCCGCGAACGGTGCCGGCAAGTCGTGGGCCCGGGTCGTCGCCACGGTTCTGGGCGCGCTCAGTGTCCTGAGCACGCTCTTCAGCCTCACGAGCGGGACGGGCGTCACGATCGCGATGCAGCTGCTGTCGCTCGTGCTGGCCGTCGCGATCCTCGTGCTGCTGTGGCGTCCGGCGTCCTCGGCGTACTACCAGGCGCGGTCCGCACAGCGGGTCTGACGTCCGCGGCGGCGCCGCAGCCCGGTAGGTCGTCGCCGGCCGGGCTGCGGCTCGTCTGTCCGCGCGGCAGCGCGTCAGGCGAAGTCGAACAGCGGCGGGAACACGATCACGATGATCGCGGCCCAGGCGGCGTAGATCGGCAGGTACCGCGTCTGCCAGCGCTCGAGCTCCGAGAACGTGCCGTGACCACGCAGGAACCGGGCGCTCCGCCACGCCGAGACCCCGAGGTGCACGAGCAGCAGCAGGTTCAGACCGAGCGCGGCGATCTTGTTGGGGCTCGTGCCGAACTCCGCGATCCGCGTGAGCATCGCGGTCAGCATCACGACGTCGACCGCGAGGGCCACCCCCACCAGGACGAGCTGGAGCCAGTCGGCGAGCGCGGGCGGTGCGAGCGGGTCGCGGGCCGAGATCGAGTAGAGGAGCAGCGCCAGGACCAGCACGAGGATCGCGTCCATCAGGATGAGCAGGTCGCGGTTCACCTCGACGAGGCCCCCGGAGGCGATCAGCGCCACGAGGACGGCCACGAGCATGACGATGGTCAGCGGCGTGAAGATCCGGGTCAGCACGGGCGCGATGTTCTCGACGACGTCCTGCTTGGCCTCGACGAGCCACGCGGCGACGATGAGGGCGCCCGGGACGGCGAACGGCATCACCCACTCCGTGATCACCATCTCGGGGTCCACGCCGACGAGCTGGAGCACCCCGGCGGTGAGGCCGAGGAGGACCCCGCCTCCCAGCGCGAGCAGCGTGTAGTAGATGGCGAGCTCGCCCGTGAACCGCACGAAGTCCATGCGTCGGCCGTCGGAGCGCCACGACTCGGCGACGTACGCCAGCCCGACCAGCAGCCACAGGACGACGGGTGCGTGGATGATCGCCAGCACCTCGGTCGACCCCTCGGGGACGAACGGGTACACGTTGAGGACGACGGCGAGCACGACGAACGGCACGACGATCGACGCCACGGTCCGGACACCGACCTGGCGCTTCCACCCGAGGTACGCGGCGAGGAACGGCACCACGAGGAGGCCGATGTTGCGCGCGAGCGCGGCCTCGTCGTCGAACCAGGCGAAGCCGAGCCGGACCGCGACGCCCGCACCGACCGCGAGCGCGATCACGACCGCGAGCTCGCGCCACCGCGGTGCCGGCGAGCCGGTGGAGTCGTCGGGGACGAGCGCGAGCTGCTTCCACAGCCGGTCCGAGTGCTCCCGGGCGTACTCGCGGGAGACGGCGTCCAGGTTGCCCAGCCGCTTGATCGCGACGAGGAACGCCTCGTCGTCGTCGAGCCCGGTCGCGCGCAGGTCGGTCACCTGGCCCCGCAGGTGGTCCTCGAGCTCGTCGACGTCGGCCGACGAGATGACCTGGCGTCGGTGCACGTAGCCGCGCCACGTGTCGATCTGGGCCTCGAGCTCGTCGTCGTGCGTCATCACGCCCACACCTCCACGACGGTCGCGGGCCGCGGTGCTGACTCCCACACCTGCCGGAGCGCGTCCGCGACGACGTCCCACTGCGCCCGCCGTTCGGCGAGCGTCGCCCGGCCCGTCGCGGTGATCGCGTAGTGCTTGCGGCGTCGGCCGGCCTCGGACGTGCCCCAGGACGACGAGACGTGGCCGAGCCGTTCGAGCCGGTGCAGGAGCGGGTAGAGCATGCCGTCCGTCCACTGCATGCGCCCGCCGGAGAGCTCGCCGACGCGCTTGAGGATCGCGTACCCGTAGAGGTCGCCGTCCGCGAGGATCCCCAGCACGAGCGGTGTCGCCGAGGCGGCGACCAGGTCCTTGTCGATGCGCAACGACGTCTCCTCTACCTTGATGTGCTAGGTATCAAACCCTAGCGCCTCTAGGTATGGCAAAACGATCACCCGTACCGCTCTGCGAGCGCGTTGCCGATCGAGGCCAGGTGGCCCCGCACACCCGGAGGGTCGGTCACCTCGATCCACTCGACCAGCCCGGCGAGCTCACCGGCGAGCACGTACTCGTCGTTGCCGCGGATCACGACCTCGATGCGGCCGTCGGTCGTCGAACCTCCCACCTCGAGCCGAACGCCGAACCCCATCCGGAGCAGACCTATGCCGTGGGGCACGCACAGCGCCTGGGCCTCGAGGGGCGTCCGCTTGCGGTCGACCTCGTCGGAGATCTCGCGCCAGCTCTCGGCGAGGTCGAAGTCCTCGGGTCGGTCCACGGGGTCGTCGGTCGGGCCGACGGACGACACCCGGTCGATCCGGAAGGTCCGCCGGCCGGCCTCGGTGGTGGAGACGAGGTACCACGACGGACCTTTGGCGACGATGCCCAGCGGGTGGACTGTCCTCTCGGTCTCGGCGCCTGCGCGGTCGACGTAGCCGAGCCGCACCTGGACGCCGCGGATCACCGCGTCCTGGAGCTCGTCGAGGAAGCGCGGCGGCCGGGGCTCAACCCGGCTCGACCCCCACTGCTGCGGGTCATTGACCAACGAGGACGCTGCCGCCTCGGCCTGCACCCGGAAGGGCTCCGGCAGGGCGCGGACGAGCTTGCGCAGAGCCGCCTTCACGGCCGGCGTCGCAGCCGAGGCCGGGCCGGCAACCAGGAACAGGGCGCGGGCCTCGCTCGCGGTCAGCCCGGACAGGTCGGTGCGGGCGCCGCCCAGGAGGCGCCAGCCGCCGCCTCGGCCCTGCGTCGAGTACACGGGCACGCCGGCCATGGCCAGGGCGTCGAGGTCGCGGCGGGCGGTGCGCTCGGAGACCTCCAGCTCTCGGGAGACCTCTGCCGCAGTCACCTGCTCGCGCTGTTGCAGCAACAGGAGGAGGGCCATCAGCCGGTCGGCTCGCATCCCGCCAAACTCCCACAGAAAACCGGTCACGAGGTGACCGGTTTCGGTCAGCACGATGGCGGCATGACCTCACAGACGAGTCCGACCACCCACGATCTGACCGACTTCCCCGAGCCCACCCTCATCTCCGTCAACGGTGTGGAGCTCGAAGTCTTCGAAGCAGGCCGTCCCGGAAGGCCGATCGTGCTCTGTCACGGCTGGCCGGAGCACGCCTACTCCTGGCGCTTCCAGGTGCCCGCCCTGGTCGCAGCCGGCTACCACGTCATCGTCCCCAACCAACGGGGATACGGGAACTCGTCCCGTCCCACCGAGGTGACGGCGTACGACATCGAGCACCTGTCCGGTGATCTCGTCGCGCTCCTCGACCACTACGGGTACGACGACGCCACGTTCATCGGGCACGACTGGGGCGCCATGGTGGTCTGGGGCCTGACCTTGATGCACCCGGACCGCGTGAGCAGGGTGATCAACCTGAGCCTGCCCTACCAGGAGCGCGGGCCGGTGCCTTGGATCGAATTCATGGAGATGGTGCTCGGCGGCGACTTCTACTTCGTCCACTTCAACCGGCAGCCCGGCGTCGCCGACGCCGTGTTCGACGAGAACGCGTCCCGGTTCCTGCGCAACCTGTACCGGAAGAACGAGCCTCCCGTGGAGCCGGCGCCGGGCATGGCGATGATCAACCTCGCCCGGGCGGAGACGCCGCGCGGGGAGCCCGTCATGAGCGACGACGAGCTGGCCGTGTTCGTCTCCGCCTTCGAGTCGTCGGGGTTCACCGGCAGCGTCAACTGGTACCGGAACCTGGACCGCAACTGGCACCTGCTGGCGGACGCGGACCCGATCATCCAGCAGCCCACCCTCATGATCTACGGCGACCGGGATCCGGTCGCGAGGTCGGAGAACCTGGCGGCGTTCGTGCCCCGGGTCGACGTGGTCACCCTGGACAGCGGTCACTGGATCCAGCAGGAGAAGCCGGAGGAGACGACCCGAGCGATCCTCACGTGGCTCAGCCAGCGGGATGCCGTGTAGGGAGCCGATGACGAAGGCCTCGCGCCATCGCTGGTCACGGGGCCCTCGTGGTGGCGCCGCCCAGCAGCCCGCCGTCAGGATGTCGCCGACGCCCCCAACAACGCCGCGACCCGGTCCGCATCGGATGCCGTCCCGAACCCGAAGGCGAACGTGCCCGTGGTGATGGGGGCCTGGACCGTGGCGGCAGACAGGACCTTGCCGTCGAGGAGGAGCGCCAGCTCCTCGCCGATCGCCTTGCCCGTCACATCCGCGAGCGTCCTGGCGTCGGCCTCGTCGAACGCGACGACGACGGCCCGCCCTGCGCCCTCGCTCTCACGCACGACGGAGGCGGGCGTCACGACACCCAGCGACTCAGCCAGTTCGTAGGTCGTGGTGCCCTCCACGTCGCAGGTCGTCCCAGGGCCATCTGCCGACAGGGGTGGGGCGCTGCAGGGTCCGGCGTCTGACGACGTCACGAGACGCAGCTGCAGCGGCGGTGCGGTCGAACCGCCGTGACTATCGGCGCTGTCGGCTCCGGCGCACCCGGCGACAACCGACGCGACGAAGACCAGAACGGCAAGACGGGCGGTCGACCAGGTGCGCACCTGGTCACAGTAGGTACTGCACTGGGGCGCTGAGGCCGGTTTGCCGACACCGTCATCGGGAGCGCGCTCTGCTCACGGCTCATCTCGTCCAGCGAGGTTCGCGCGCAGCTCCCTAGCGTGCGCGGCCGGGAACGACGATGCGGCCCCACCCCGAGAGGTGAAGCCGCAGGTCAGGTGTGGAGCCGCCTAAGAGAATCGAACTCTTGACCTTCTCATTACGAGTGAGACGCTCTGCCGACTGAGCTAAGGCGGCGTCGTCGGGATCCATGGACCCCGGCGAGCCCGCTTACTGTACCTGGCCGACCCCCGGCGCTCCAAAGCGAGGGCTGCACGCGACCACCGCAGCGGTGAGGGCCACGACGTCCTCGGCGATCGCAGCCTGCCAGTCCGGCACTCGACCGACCGCCCAGGCCCGCCACGCCGCTCCCCCGTAGGCCCCCGCGAGCCCGCCTACCGCACCCGTGACGGCGGGCAGAACGGGGTTCGACTGTGCGCGTACGGCGAGCATCGTCGCCCCGATCGCGCCGGACGTGGCTCGGACCAGGGCTCCGCCGTGCTCCAGCCGGCTCGGTGCGGTCGGGAGCTTGTCGCCGATGATCTCGCCGACGACACCCAGCGCCGCAGCGGCACGGACGAGGGGCGGGCGACCGCCGGTGAGCGTCGGACCGGCCGGGCCGAGGGAGGCGCGCGCCCCGGCCGCCCAGCCGAGCAGCAAGGAGCGCATCAGCAGTGCGGCGCCGGCGCGGGTGCGGGCCTCGTCGCGAAAGAGAGCTGTCATCGGGCCACCGTCGCCCGCCGAGGTGGTCGCGGCAACCCGAGGCTCAGCAGCGGGTGCCCTCCGCGGGGACGGCCCCGGTGAGCAGGTAGGCGTCGACGGTGTCGGCGATGCAGGCGTTCGAGGAGCCGTACGCGGTGTGCCCCTCACCCTCGTAGGTCAGGAGGACGGCCGACGACAGGGTGGCTGCCAGCTGCTCGGCCCATCGGTACGGGGTCGCCGGGTCGTTCGTGGTGCCGACGACCAGGATCGGTGCGGCGCCCTCGGCGGCGTAGGAGTCGAGGCCGCCGACCTCGGGGACGGGCCACTGGGCGCACACGGTGCCGCCGTAGCCGAAGAAGTACCCGACCGTGGGGGCTGCCGCCTGGATCTGGGCTGCCTCGGCGCGCATCGCGTCGAAGTCCGCAGAGGCGCGGCTGTCGAGGCAGTTGATCGCGTAGAACGCGACGAGCGAGTTGGTGCTGTACGTCCCGTCGGGCTGGCGGTCCGAGTACTGGTCGGCCAGCTGCAGCAGGATCGAGCCATCGTTGTTGTCGATCGCAGCGGTCAGTGCCTGCGTCAGGAGCGGCCAGTACGACTGCGCGTACAGCGGGAGCGCGATCCCGTAGAACGCGAGCGACCGGGTCAGCGCGCGGTCCGTGCCGGTGGGCAGGGGGTTGGCCTCCGCCCGCTCGAACAGCTCGCTGATCTGCGCGAGCCCGTCCTCGACCGACCCGTCGAGCGGGCAGCGCGCGCCGGCCTGGCAGTCGGTGATGTAGGCGCGCAGGGCGTTCTCGAAGCCGACGGCCTGGCCCTCCGACGCCTCGGTGGACGTCAGGTCGGGCGGGAGGGCTCCGTCGAGGACGAGGCGGCCGACCTTGTCGGGGAAGAGCGACGCGTAGGTGGCGCCGAGCGCGGTGCCGTAGGAGAAGCCCAGGTAGGTGAGCGTCTCGTCGCCGAGCACCGCGCGCAGGACGTCGAGGTCGCGCGCCGCGCTGACCGTGTCGACGTGGCCGAGCGGCTCTCCCGTGTTCTGCTCGCACGCGGCGCCGAGCTCGCCGTAGAGGTCCATGACCTCCTGGATCCCCGCGTCGGTGGAGTAGTCGGGGTCGTAGGCGATGAGCGCGTCCAGGCCGGGTCCGTCGACGCACTCGACGGGGCTGGAGCGCTGCACGCCGCGCGGGTCGAAGCCGACCAGGTCGAACTGCCGCGTGATGTCGGCGCTGACCATCCCGGCGACCTGGCTGACGAAGTCGACGCCGGACGCTCCGGGGCCGCCGCGGTTGAGCAGGAGGGAGCCGATGGGCTCGCCACCCGTGGCCCTGGCGCGGGCGAGCGCGATCCCGATCGACGGTCCCGTGGGGTCCGCGTAGTCCAGCGGCACCTGCGCGGTGGCGCACTCACCCTGCTCGCACGCGGTCCACTCGAGCTGCTGCCCGTAGTAGCCGGCGAGGTCGCCCGTCACCCCCGCGGTCGGCGCGTCGGAGGTCTCCCCGGGGAGCGGGCCGGCGGCCTGGTTCTTGGGGGACACGCACCCGGCGAGGAGCACGACGACGACCAGGGCGGCCGACACGAGTGCGACGGTGAGGCGGTGCCGCGGGTCACGCGCGACGCTCGAGGGCGCGACGAGGCGGGCGGAGGGCGGCATGCGCACACGGTAACCGTCGATGCTGAGCGGCTGGCTTCGCGTCCGCCGGATGCGCCGGACTGTCACCCGATCTGCACAGTCCGGTCGGCGACTACCCCTGCGGGCGCAGCGCCACGGCCATCGCCTCGACCGCGAGCAGCGGCGCGACGTTCCCCGACAGGCGGGTGCGGGCCTGGCCGACCGCGTCCATCCGGCGCAGGGTCTGCTCGGCGGTGCTCGACCCGGCGAGGGTGCGCACCGACTGCTCGTGCTCGACGTTGACCAGCTCGACGCCGGCGCCCAGCTGCACGACGAGCACGTCGCGGTAGAGCGACAGGAGGTCCACCATCGCGCGGTCCAGCACGTCACGCTGCGCCCGGGTGGCCCGGCGCTTCTGGTCCTCCTCGAGCTGACGGACCTGCGTGCGCAGCGTCGGCGGCAGGGTCGCGGCACCCTCGGCACCCATGGACCGCAGCAGCTCCGACTTCTCCTCGGCGTCCCGCTGCTCCGTCGCGGCCTTGGCGTCCGCCTGCGCGGTCTCGACGAGCTCGCCGGCGGCCAGCACGGCGTCACCGACCCCGCGGATCTTCGCCGCGATGCCCAGCACCGCGGACCGCCGGGCGCGCGCCTCGGGGTCCCGGGCGAGCCGACGGGCGATCCCGACGTGGCTCTGCGCCGCGCGGGCCGCGACCGCCGCGACCTGGGGATCTATGCCGTCCCGCGACACCAGCAGGGCGGCCACGGCGTCGACGGGCGGCACGCGCAGCGCCACGGAGCGGCTGCGGGAGCGGATGGTGACCAGGACGTCCTGCGGGCTCGGCGCGCACAGCACCCAGACCGTCCGCCCGGCCGGCTCCTCGATGGCCTTGAGGAGCGAGTTGCCGCTGGTGTCGTTCAGGCGGTCGGCGTCCTCGATGATGATGACCCGGTGCCGCCCCTGCGACGGTGACCGCTGGGCCAGCTCCACCAGCGGCCGGGCCGTCTCGGCGCGGATGAAGACGCCCTCGGTGGCGACGACCGTGACGTCCGGGTGCAGCCCCCGCAGGGTCGTCGTGCAGTCGTGGCAGACGCCGCAGCCGCCGGTCGCGCACTGCAGCGCCGCGGCGAACGCCCGGGCCGCGTTGGACCGCCCGGATCCCGGCGGACCGGTGAGCAGCCACGCGTGGGTCATCGCCGCGGGGTCCTCGACCGCGTGCCGCAGCACCTCGACCGCGGGCTCCTGGCCGACGACGTCGTCCCAGACGCTGGTCACGCCGCCACCCCGAGGATCGTGGCGACGCGCGAACGGATCTCCGAGGCCAGCTCGTCGACGGGCCGCGTCGCGTCGAGCACGAGCCAGCGGCCCGGCTCGGCCTCCGCGCGTCCGAGGAACGCCTCGCGGGTGCGCCGGTGGAACTCGTCGCCGGCACGCTCCAGCCGGTCCGGGTCCCCCGTCAGCCGCGCCTTGCCCGCGACGGGGTCGAGGTCGAGCAGCACCGTCAGCGCCGGGAGCAGACCGTCGACGGCCCACAGGGAGAGGCGTTCGACCTCGTCGGCCCCGAGGTCCCGCCCGCTGCCCTGGTAGGCCACCGACGAGTCGAGGTAGCGGTCGGTGACGACCACCGCGCCGCGGGCGAGCGCCGGGCGGACCAGCGAGGCCACGTGGTGCGCGCGGTCGGTGGCGTAGAGCAGCGCCTCGGTCCGGGCGTCGACGTGGTCGCCGTGCAGGACCGCGTCGCGCAGCAGCAACCCGAGCTCGGTGCCGCCGGGCTCGCGCGTCAGGACGACCTCGCGGCCCAGGCCGGTCAGCCAGTCGCCGAGGAGACGCGCCTGCGTCGACTTGCCGGCGCCGTCGCCACCCTCGAACGAGAGGAACAGGCCAGGGAGCGTCGTCACGTGCGTCAGGGTAGCCGCCGGGTCCGACGTCACTCGCCCGGGTACGTCACGCCGATCAGCGACCGGATGGTGTCCATCGTCCGCAGCACCTCGAGGGTGTTGTCCCACGTCATCCGCGGGCTCTGCGTGGCGCCCTCGGCCACCCGGCGGGCGACCTCCGCGGCCTCGTACTGCAGGCCCTTGGTACCCGGCTGGTTGAACTCCCAGACCCGGCCGTCGAGCCGCTGCACGTGGAACGAGGACGGTGCGTAGAAGCTGCCCTTGACCACGATGTTGCCCTCGGTGCCCGAGATGAGCGCCATCGTCGGGGTCTTGGCCCACATCGTCGTCGACAGGGTGGCCTGCGCCCGGTCCCCGTAGGACAGGACCATCGAGATCTGACCGTCGACGCCCGTCGTGGTCAGCTGCCCGACCGCCTGCACGGCATCGGGGACACCGAGGAAGTCGTGGGCGAACGAGACGGGGTACACGCCCAGGTCCAGCAGGGCGCCGCCGGCCAGCGCCGGGTCGAACAGCCGGCTCTTCGGGTCGAACGTGAACGCCTGGCCGTGGTCGGCGGACAGGTTGATGATCTCGCCGATCTCCCCGGCGTCGATCACCTGGTGCAGCGCGTAGACGTGCGGCAGGAACCGCGTCCACATCGCCTCCATGACGAACACCCCGGCGGCGCGCGCGGCGGCGAAGACCTCCTCGGCCTCCCCCGCGTTGCGGGTGAACGCCTTCTCGACGAGCACGTGCTTGCCGGCCTTGATCGCCAGCAGCGCCTGCTCCTTGTGCTCGGAGTGCGGCGTCGCGATGTAGACGGCGTCCACCTGCGGGTCCTCGACCAGCTCGCGGTAGCCCACGTGCGTGGTCGGGATGTGGTGCGCCGTGGCGAACCTCTGCGCGCGGTCGCGGTTGCGCGAGCCGACGGCGACCAGCTGCGCGCGGGTGTGCGCGTTCACGGCCGCCGCGAACGTCGCGGCGATGTTGCCGGCGCCGAGGATGCCCCAGCGGATCGGCGGAGCGGAGCGGGGGTCTTCAGCGCGATCAGCCATGAGCGACAACCTAGCGCGCGACGTCCGGCCGGTCCGACCTGTCCGGCCGTCGTCAGCTCGCACGAGATCGGCACTTTGCGACGAGATCGGCAGTTGCAGCTGACGATCTCGTCGCAGACTGCCGATCTCGCGGGCCGGGAGGGGGCGTTGACGGTGCCGCGTCGAGAGAGTTGGGTGTCGGGGTGCCCCCAGTCCCCGACCGTCTTGCCGCGTGGGGGCAACAGCTGGTGGAGGTGCACGACCGGCTGCGCGACGAGCTCGACCGGCTCCTCGACGGGCTCGACGAGACGTCCGAGCTGACCCCCGAGCTGCGGACACACTGCGTGGCGTTCTGCGGCGCGGTCGGTCGGCACCACACGGGTGAGGACCGGACCGCGTTCCCCGCGCTGGCGGCCCAGTACCCGGAGCTGCGGGACACCCTCGACGGGCTCGCCCGGGACCATCACGTGGTCGCGGGCATCCTGCAGAGCATCGACGCGGTGCTCACGAGCAGCGACGACCTGCAGCAGGCGCGCAGCGAGATCGACGGGCTGGCCGCGATCCTCGAGTCGCACTTCCGCTGGGAGGAGCGCGCGATCGTGGCAGCGCTCGACGGTCTCCAGGAGCCGGGGCTGACCGCCGAGCAGCTGTTCGGCGGCTGACTACTTCTTCGCGGCGGCCTTGGGCTTCGCCGGCGCGCGCCGGGCGGGTGCCTTCTTCTTCGCCGGGGCCGACGCACGCTTCTCGGCGAGCAGCTCGATCGCCTGCTCCCGCGTGATGCTCTCGGGCGTGAGGTCGCGCGGGAGGGTCCGGTTGGTGACGCCGTCGGTGACGTAGGCGCCGAAGCGGCCCTCCTTCACCGTGATCGGCTTCTCCGACGTCGGGTCGTCGCCCAGCTCGCGCAGCGGGGGCGCCGCAGTGGCTCCGCGACCGCGCTTGGGCTGCGCGTAGATGGCCAGCGCCTCGTCGAGCGTCGTCGTGAAGAGCGCCTCCTCGGAGGCGAGCGTGCGCGAGTCCGTGCCCTTCTTCAGGTACGGGCCGTAGCGGCCGTTCTGCGCGGTGATCTCGGTCCCGGACTCCGGGTCGACGCCGACCACGCGGGGCAGCGACAGCAGCATGAGCGCGTCGTCGAGGGTGACCGACTGGAGCGACATCGACTTGAACAGCGATGCGGTCCGCGGCTTCGGGGCGGCGGCCAGCGCGCGCTTCTGGGCGGCGGCCGACAGCGACGTGTCGATCTCCGGGTCCGGCAGGATCTCGGTGACGTACGGGCCGTAGCGGCCGTTGCGCGCCACGATCGGCGTGCCGGTCACGGGGTCGGTGCCGAGCACCTGGTCGCCCTCGGGCTGCGTCTCCAGCAGCTCGCGGGCCTTGGCGACGGTGAGCTCGTCGGGGGCCAGCTCCTCGGGCACGGAGGTGCGCCGCGTGGTGCCGTCCTCGGCGGGCTCGGCGGCCGAGTCCTCCAGGTACGGGCCGTACCGGCCGACGCGCAGCACGATGCCCTCGCCGATCGGGATCGAGTTGACCTCGCGGGCGTCGATGTCGCCGAGGTTCGCGACGAGGTCACGCAGACCCTCGCCCTCCTCGTTGCCCGACCCGTCGCCGAAGTAGAACCGCGACAGCCACGCCACCCGGTCCTTGTCCCCCGCCGCGATCGCGTCGAGGTCCTCCTCCATCTCGGCGGTGAAGTCGTAGTCGACCAGCCAGTCGAAGTTCTCCTCGAGCAGCCGCGTGACGGCGAACGCGAGCCACGAAGGCACCAGCGCCTGCCCGCGGCCGGTCACGTACCCGCGGTCCTGGATCACGGAGATCGTGGCGGCGTACGTCGACGGGCGGCCGATCCCGCGCTCCTCGAGCGCCTTGACCAGGGAGGCCTCGGTGTAGCGCGGCGGAGGGGACGTGCGGTGGCCGTCGGCGGTGAGGTCGGAGGCGGACATCGGGTCGCCCTCGGCCATCTTCGGCAGCCGGGCGTCGTCCTTCTCGGCCGGGGTGTCGTCGTCCGACGAGTCGTAGCGCGAGACGTCGCGCCCCTCCTCGTACGCGGCGAGGAACCCGCGGAACGTGATGACCGTGCCGGAGGCGGAGAAAAGGACGTCGGTGCCGTCGGCGGCCGTGGCACCGAGGCGGACCGAGGCGGTCTGCCCGCGGGCGTCGGCCATCTGTGACGCGACCGTGCGCTTCCAGATCAGCTCGTAGAGCCGGAACTGGTCGCCCGACAGCTCCTTGGCCACCTGCGCGGGCGTCCGGAAGTGGTCACCGGCGGGCCGGATGGCCTCGTGGGCCTCCTGGGCACCCTTCGCCTTGCTGGCGTACACGCGGGGCGCGTCGGGGATGTACTCGGCGCCGTACAGCTCCGAGGCCTGCCGGCGCGCGGCGTCGATCGCCTGCGAGCTCAGCGACGAGGAGTCGGTACGCATATAGGTGATGTAGCCGTTCTCGTACAGGCCCTGCGCGGTGCGCATGGTCTGCCGGGACGCCATCCGCAGCTTGCGCGACGCCTCCTGCTGGAGGGTCGACGTGGTGAACGGCGCGGCGGGGCGACGCGTGTACGGCTTGGTCTCGAGCGAGGTGACGGAGAACGCCGAGTCGGCCAGCCCGGCGACCAGGGCGGTGGCCCGGGCCTCGTCGAGGTGGGCGACGTCGGCGGCGCGCAGCTGCCCGGTGTCGAGGAAGTCGCGCCCGGTGGCCACGCGGCGCCCGTCGACCGACGTCAGTCGCGCGCTGAAGGACGGCTCGGCATCATCGAGAACGGCGAACGTGCCGGTCACGTCCCAGTAGTCGGCGGCGACGAACGCCATCCGCTCACGCTCGCGCTCGACCACCAGCCGCGTCGCGACGGACTGCACGCGGCCGGCGGACAGGCCCTGACGGACCTTGCGCCACAGCACCGGGCTGACCTCGTACCCGTACAACCGGTCGAGGATGCGTCGCGTCTCCTGGGCGTCGACCAGCCGGTCGTCCAGCTCGCGGGTGTTGGCCAGCGCGCGCTGGATGGCCTCGGGGGTGATCTCGTGGAACACCATGCGCTTGACGGGGACCTTGGGCTTGAGCTCCTGCAGCAGGTGCCAGGCGATGGCCTCGCCCTCGCGGTCCTCATCGGTGGCCAGGAAGAGCTCGTCGGAGTCCTTCAGGAGCTTCTTGAGCTCACTGACCTTCTTCTTCTTGTCGGCGTCGACCACGTAGTACGGCGCGAAGCCGTTGTCGACGTCCACGGCGAACTTGCCGAACGGGCCCTTCTTCATGTCCGCGGGCAGCTCCGAGGGCTGAGGGAGGTCACGGATGTGCCCGACGCTCGCCTCGACGTCGTACCCCTCGCCGAGGTACCCGGCGATCGTGCGCGCCTTGGCAGGCGACTCCACGATCACGAGCTTGCGCCCTGCAGACATCGGTCAGGCCCTTCTCAGACTTCGACGGGTCGGTCGGCCCGTGCGACGTTGGGGACTCTACGGCGTCCCGTCAACCCCGCGGCAATCGCGATGCTGCGGCCTGGCGCAGCAGCAGCATGATCGCGAACGCCAGGCAGGACGCCATCAGCACGCCCGCGGCGCCGCCGAGATAGGCCGTGACCTCTTCCGCACGAGCGTCCAGGTCGGCCAGGTTCTGCCACGTGTGGGACAGGGCGACGACGGCCGACGCCCCTGCCCCGACCCCGACGACCAGCAGCCCCGCGACGACCCCGCGCATGATGGCCGGCGTGGGGTTGCGGTCCGCCGTGAGCCGGAGCGCACCGGTGGCCGTCGACGCCCGCGCGGGGGTCAGGGCCACCAGCGCGCACGCGATCGCGGTCCACGCGAGCACCACCAGGACGGCCGCGACGACGTCCGACGGCCGGTGCCACTGGCCGATGAGCGTCGAGATCCCGGTGGCCGTCGTGTAGCCGGCGCCGAGCACCGCCGCCCAGGGTCGGGCGCGCGGCGGCACCACGAGGAGCAGCGCCGCCGAGACGGAGGCCGCGGCGGTCGTGTGCCCGCTGGGCAGGGTGTTGCCGTAGTCGGCCTCGACACCGAGGTCGGGGCGGTACAGCACCCACTTCTTCAGCACCTGCGTCGTGAGGTTGGCGCCGATCATCAGGACCGCCACCTGGACGGCGAGCGACGGGCGGCGGCGCAGGGCGGCGATGACCATCGCGGCGAGCAGGACGCCGACGATGAACCCGACGGACACCACGTCGAGCACGCGCTCGGCCACGCGCCACAGCTGGGTCTGGCCGTACAGGGCGCCCTGGAACGCCGCGTTCTCCACCTGCTGACCGGCGAGCGTCTCGACGAACACCCGCCAGAGCAGGAAGACCCCCGCGAACGAGAGCACCGCCACCCCGAGCGCCACCGCGACCACGACGCCGCGACGGTCCCCGGCGTCGGGCGTCGGCCGCACCGGTGCGGGGAGGGTGGGGGCGTCGCTCACCGGACAACGGTAGGTCACCCGGCCGGGTGCGACGGGCCTCGATCACGACACGGGCGTCGGCTCCCCCGGCCCGACGACGACGGCGTGGCGGCAGCCGCCGAGGCGGGCCCGTGCGTCGTCGTCCGCGTTGATGCACAGCAGGCAGCCGCCGCGCCGCTCCAGCTCCCACCCGGCCTCGTCGATCGCGTCGGCGGCGTGCCCGCTGCGCAGGCGCACGGCCGCGAGGTCGAGCACCACGAGCGACGCCGACATCGACAGCGCGCCGAGGAGCGCCCGGAGCCGCGCGACGTCCGCCCGCCCGAACGAGCCGGCGGGTCGCACGTTCGCGGTCAACCAGGCAGGGACTTCTGTGGTCGACGTGCTCATGGCGGGCCTCCCGGCTCTCATCGTCACGCGGTGCTCCACGTGCTCGACCCCCACTTCACCCACCGGGCCTGTGGAACGCCTGGACGTGACCGTCTCTTTACCTGTGGAGGTCGACGACGGCACGCGCCGTGTCCTCGGCGATCAGGTCCATGTTCAGCGCCGCCGCCGCGCGGGTGCCCGCCGCCATCGCGCCTGTGACCTGGGCCATGAGGTCGGTCGCGTTGCCGGCGACCCAGACGCCCGGCACCGAGGACGCCCCCATGAGGTCGGAGGCGGCGTGCTCGCCCACGCCCATCTCGTGCGGCACGGCCGTCAGGCCGAGACCGGCCAGCCCGTCGAGCCGCGCGACGAACCGCGGCATGACCGTGAGTGCGGACCGTTCGACCACGTCCCCGGATGCCAGGCGCACACCCGTGAGACGCCCGTCGGTCGCCAGCACCTCGACGACGACCCCCCGCACCACGCGGATCCCCCGCGCGGCCAGCTGCTCGGCCTGCTCGGGCGTCGGCTCCGGGGCGGTGTGCTGGAGCAGCACCACGTCGTCGGACCACTGCCGGAACAGCAGCGCCTGGTGCACGGCGCGCTCGGACGTGGCGAGGACCCCGATCGGCTGGTCCCGCACCTCCCAGCCGTGGCAGTACGGGCAGTGCAGCACGTCATGGCCCCAGCGTTCCCGCAGGCCGGGGAGGTCCGGCAGGTCGTCGACGAGGCCGGTGGCCACCAGCAGCCGTCGCGCGCGCTCGGTCGTCCCGTCGTCCAGGGTCACGACGAACCCGTCGTCCTCGCGCTCGGCGGCGACCACCCGGCCGGTCCGCAGCGCCCCGCCGTAGCCGGCCAGCTCCGCCCGACCGCGCACCAGCAGCTCGAGCGGGGACACGCCCTCCTGCCCGAGGATCCCGTGCACCCCGTCGGCAGGCGCGTTCCGTGGAGTGCCGTCGTCGATCACCAGCACCGACCGACGGGCCCTCGCCAGCGTCACCGCTCCGCTCAGACCCGCAGCACCACCACCGATGACGACCACATCTCTCATGCGGCAAGCATCCGGTGGCCCGTCGAGAAGCGGCAAGCATCGTTGCCGAAGTGGCAAACTGCGGAGATGGACGACGTCGACCAGCTGATGCGCACCGTCGGACCCCGGCTCCGGGCCGTCCGGCAGCAGCGCGACCTGACCCTCGCGCAGGCGTCCGACGCGACCGGCATCTCGGTCAGCACCCTGTCCCGCCTGGAGTCGGGCACCCGACGGCCGCAGCTGGAGCTCCTGGTCCCCCTGGCGAGCCTCTACCGGGTGCCGCTCGACGAGCTGGTCGGCGCCCCCGCCACCGGCGACCCGCGCATCCACCCGCGTCCCGTCATCGAGCACGGCATGACGGTCATCCCCCTGTCCCGACGGAGCGGTGGTCTGATCGTCTACAAGCTGGTCCTGCCACCCGGCGGCCCGCACCCCCACCCGGAGACGAACTCGCACGAGGGCTACGAGTGGCTGTACGTCATCGACGGCCACCTGCGCCTGGTGCTCGGCGAGCACGACCTCGTCCTGCCGCCCGGCGAGGCCGCCGAGTTCGACACGCGCGTCCCGCACTGGTTCGGCAACGAGACCTCGGAGCCCGTCGAGCTGCTCAGCATCTTCGGCGCACAGGGTGCCCGCGTGCACGTGCGTGCTCGCCCGAAGGCGCGGTCGCGCCCCGGCGACGCGTGAGAGGTGGTCGACCCACACCGGTGCCGCGAACGGTCGGTACGGTGTCCCGACGGCATCAGGGGGTGCCGCGAACGGAGGCTTTCGTGGACGAGCAGGACCGGGTGGACGAGCAGGACCGACCCACCGAGGACGCCCCCGAGCGCACAGGACCGGGCACGGGCGACCGCGCGCTGCTGGTGATCGGCACGCTCTTCACCGTCGTCGGCATCGTCCAGCTCGTCGGTCCCGGCAGTGGTGGGGTCGCGTTCCTCGTGATCGGCCTCGTCTTCCTGGCCTCCGCCGGGGTGCGGCGCAGCCGCTGAACCGAGCACACCCGACGCAGTCACCTCTCGCGTCGTGCCTGCTGGCGAAGGGCCGCCCCGCCCCCGACCAGCAGCCCTGTGGAGAGGGAGCCGGGGGCAGGGCGGGGATCAGCGGACCGACAGCTCCACGGGCACCGGCTGCGGCTCGAAGCCGGCCGCGGCGACGGCCTCGGGGTCGTGGCGCAGGCACGCGACCGACCGGCGGGGGTCGTCGCCCTCGACGGCGGGCGCGACGAGCTCCGGGGTGATCGCCGCGCACGCGTCGAACGCGAACGCGCAGCGGTCCCGGTACGGGCAGCCGGTGGGCAGGTTCGACATGTCCGGGGGTGAGCCCGGGATGCCTATCAGCTCGCGGCGCGGACCGCGCAGGGGCGGGAACGAGTGCAGCAGCGCGTCGGAGTACGGGTGGCGCGGGCGGCGGTACATGTCCTGCGCGGAGGCGTCCTCGACGATCTCGCCGGCGTACATGATCGCGATGCGGTCGGCGATCTCGATCAGCAGCGACACGTCGTGCGTGATGAAGATGACCGAGAAGCCGAGCCGCTCGCGCAGCTCCGCGATCTGCTCCACGATCTGCCGCTGCATGACCACGTCGAGGGCCGTCGTCGGCTCGTCCATGATCAGCACCTGCGGGTCCAGCGCGAGGGCCATCGCGATCATCACGCGCTGCCGCATGCCGCCCGAGAGCTGGTGCGGGTAGTCGCGCAGCCGGTCCGCGGAGATGCCGACGAGCTCGAGCATGCCCGCGGCACGCTCCAGGGCCTCCTTCTTGGTGACCCCCGGCAGGTGCGCGGAGATGCCGTCGGCGATCTGCCGGCCGATCCGGTACACCGGGTTGAGGGAGTTCATCGCGCCCTGGAAGACGATCGCCAGGTCCTGCCAGCGGGTGGCCCGCAGCTGCTGGTCGTTCAGCGTGAGGATGTCGGTCTGCTGCCCCGACCGGTCGGTGAAGATGACCTCCCCGCCCGTGATGAGGCCGGGCGGCGGGAGCAGCCGGGTGGCCGCGTACGCGAGCGTCGACTTGCCGCAGCCGGACTCGCCGGCCAGGCCGAGCACCTCGCCGCGGTTGAGGGTCAGCGAGACCTGGCGCAGCACGTGCGTCGGGTCGTCGTCGTACCCGTAGTCCACCGACAGGTTCTTGATCTCCAGCACGGGATCGGTCGCGGCGGCGTTCGCTCGAAACGCGCGCTGGGTGGTCACGGCGCTGTTGCTCATGCCCTGTCCTCCTTGGCCTCGTAGACGACCGGCGTGAAGCCGATGGCACGCTGCGCGGACTCGACGCTCATGCGCGGTCCTCCTTGGCCTCGTAGACGACCGGCGTGAAGCCGATGCGGGGGCGGATCCTGCGCTTGCGCATCGACCGGGCGTTGAGGCCGACCGAGCGCAGGCGCGGGTTGACGAACTCGTCGATCCCGAAGTTGATCAGCGTCAGTGCCATGCCGAGCAGGGCGATGAGCAGACCGGCGGGGACGAACCACCACCACGCGCCGCGCTGCAGGGCCAGCTGCGCCTGCGCCCAGTACAGGACGGTCCCCCAGTTCCACTCGTTGGTGGGCGTGATGCCGACGAACGAGAGCGTGATCTGGGACAGGACCGCGAACCCGACGGTGCCGACGAAGCCCGCCGCGATGATGGCCGTGAGGTTGGGCAGGATCTCCGCGGAGATGATCCGCCACGTGCTCTCGCCGTTGGCCCGGGCCGCTTCGACGAAATCGCGTTTCCGGAGCGAGAGCGTCTGCGCCCGCAGGACGCGGGCACCCCACGCCCAGCCGGTCGCGGCGATGACCAGGGCGACGGTGAGCCCGCCGGCGGACGGCAGCTGGCCGGCGATGATGATGATGAGCGGCAGCTGCGGGATCACGAGGAACACGTTGGACAGCGCCGAGAGCGACTCGTCGCCGAACCCGCCGATGTAGCCCGCGGTGACGCCGACGATCACGCCGATGACCGTCGCGACCGTGCCGGCCACGAACCCGACCACCAGCACGCTGCGCGTGCCCAGGATCAGCTGGCTCATGACGTCCTGCCCCTGGTGCGTGGTGCCCATGAGGTGCTGCCACGACGGGGACTGCAGGATGGCCGACGACCGCGCGTTCGGGTCGTACGGCGCGATCCACGGCCCGATGATCGCGATGAGGAAGAAGAACCCGAGGATCACGAGGCCGGTGAGGGCCTTCGCGTTGCGCATGAACAGGAAGCGGCGCTTGCCCTTGCGGGGCGTCGTCGCGTCCGGCGTGATCTCCAGGTCCTCGAAGAATGCGGCTTCGACAGTCATGTCAGCCCTCCTGTCGCGTGCGGGGGTCGAGCACGCCGTAGGCGACGTCGGCGGCCATGTTGGCGAGGAGCACGGCGAACGTGATCACGAGGAAGCACCCCTGCATGAGCGGGTAGTCCTTCGCGTTCACCGCGCTGAACAGGTAGTAGCCGATGCCCTGGTAGGAGAAGACGATCTCCATGACCAGGGTGCCGCCGACGATGAAGCCGAGGGACAGGGCGAAGCTGGACACCTGCGGCAGGATCGCGTTCCGGGCGGCGTAGCCCATCCGCACGGTCCGCTCCTTGAGGCCCTTGGCCTGCGCGACCGTCACGTAGTCCTCGGAGGACACGGTGACCATCATGTTGCGCATCCCGAGCATCCAGCCCGCGATCGACGACACCACGATCGTCATCGCCGGGAGGAACCCGTAGTAGATGACGGACCCGATGAACTCCCAGGACAGCGTGGGCACCATGCTGCGGTCGTAGCTGCCGCTGGCAGGGAACCAGCCGAGCGTCACCGAGAACAGCGAGATGGCGATCAGGGCGAGCCAGAAGTACGGCACCGCCGAGAAGAACGTGGACAGCGGGAGCAGCCCGTCCATCCAGGTGCCGCGGCGCCAGCCGATGCCGGTGCCGACCAGGGTGCCGAGCGTGAAGCTGATGATCGTCGCGACGCCGACCAGGCCGATGGTCCACGGCAGCGCCTGCCGGATGACGTCGGCCACCGGCGCCATGTACGTGAACGAGATGCCCAGGTCACCGTGCAGCAGCAGCTTCCAGTACGCGACGTACTGGTCCCACAGCGACATGTTCTCGTCCAGCCCGAACAAGGCCCGCAACGCCTCGGCGGCGTCGGGGCTGATCCGGCCCTGGTTCTTGGCGATGAGGGCGCTCACGGGGTCGCCCGGCATGATCCGCGGGATGAAGAAGTTGATCGTGATCGCCGCCCAGGCGGTGATCGCGTAGAAGACGATGCGTCGGGTGAAGAACTTCATCGGTCGACCTCCAGCACCGAGACGTCCACGGCCGGCCGCTCGCCGTACGCGTCGAGCACCGAGCCCAGCGACGGGCGGTCCTCGCGGTCGGAGTAGCCCCAGCAGGCGGCCTCGCGCCCCTCGCCGACGGCGATCAGCGGCGGCACCTCGGTGCGGCACAGGTCCGTGGCGAACGGGCAGCGCGGGTTGAACCGGCACCCGGTGGGCGGGGCCACCAGGCTCGGCGCCTCACCACGGGCGCCACGGGCGCGGGACTCCAGGTCGTCCGGGTCCGGCGCGGAACGCACCAGCAGCTGCGTGTACGGGTGCTTCGGGTCCTGCGTGACGGACTCCGAGTCGCCGGTCTCCACGATCCGGCCGGCGTACATGACCATCGTCCGGTCGGCGAAGTAGCGGGCCGACGCGATGTCGTGCGTGATGTAGAGGATCGCGAGCTGCAGGCGGTCCCGCAGGTCGCGCAGGAGGTTGAGGATGCCGAGGCGGATCGACACGTCGAGCATGGAGATGGGCTCGTCGGCGAGCAGCACCTCGGGGTTCGCCGCGAGCGCGCGGGCGATGGCGACGCGCTGCCGCTGTCCGCCGGACAGCTCGTGCGGGAACTTGTCGATGTACCGGGCGGCCGGGCGCAGCTGGACGCGGTCCAGCAGCTCGTCGAGGGCCGCCTCGAGCTCGACGCCGCGCAGGCGACCGCGGTGGATCTTGAGGCTGCGCGTCAGGGTGTAGCGCACGGTGTGCACGGGGTTCAGCGACCCGAACGGGTCCTGGAAGATCATCTGGACGCGGCGCACGTAGCGGTGGAACGCCTTGCGGTTCTTCGCCGTGGCGTCCTCGCCGTGCAGCAGGATCTGCCCGCCCGTGACGGGCATGAGCTGCGCGAGCAGCCGGGCGATCGTGGACTTGCCGGAGCCCGACTCCCCCACCAGTGCGACCACGCGGCCGCGGTACAGCTCGATGTTGACGTCGTCGACGGCGTGCACGACCTTGCGGGACCGGGTGCCGCGCACCGGGAAGTGCTTGCGGAGGTCGATCGCCTGCAGGACAGGCGGGTCTTCGTGGTGCGGGGAGCTCATCGGGTCACCTTGGGGGTCGGGTGCGGGCCGGGCGCGTGGTGCGGCGGGCGAGGGGCCTCGCCCGCCGCACCACGTCATCTCACTCTGTCGGGACGAGCTTCGACAGGATCAGAGCGGCCTGCGGACCCGTCGGCTGCGGGTTCGCGTACGGGTCCTCATCGGTCGGGAAGCCCGTGTAGTTGACCGTCGAGTACTGCGCGACGGCCGGACGGGACCAGATGACGAGGCCGGGGACGTCGTCCACGAACGCCTTCTGGACGATGTCCAGCGCGGCGGAGCGGGCGTTGTCGTCGGTCCCGGCCTTGAAGTCGGCCAGGGCCGCCGTGACGGCGTCGTTCTTGTAGCGGCCGAAGTTCCACGTCGCCGACTCACCGAGCGGCACGTAGGACGCGCCGTCCATGATGTTGGAGTACATGTTCCACGGCGTGCTGCCCCCGTCGGTCCAGTGCAGCGACGCCTGGAAGTTGCCGAACGGAATGATGTCGTTGAACCAGGTGTCCTGGACGACACCCTCGACGGTCGCCTCCGCACCGAGGGCGGCTGCACCCTCGCTGATGATGCCGAGCGCGTCCAGGTAGTCCGTCCAGCCCGTCGGGTTCTGGAGCTTGAAGGTGACCTTCTCGCCGTCGGGGTCGACCAGCGCGTCGCCGTCCCAGGTGTAGCCGGCGTCCGTGAGGACCTCCTTGGCACCGTCGACGTCGACCGTGAGCTCCTGGTCGAGGAACTCGTCCGAGATGAACGCGTCACCCGAGGGCTGGGGCAGCCCGGTGACGCTCTTGATCTGCGGCCAGACGCCGTAGCCGGCGGTCGCCGAGATGTCCGAGCGGTCGACGACCATGTTGAGCGCCTTGCGGAACGCCACGTCGTTGAACGGCTTCGTCTCGTTGTTCAGGTAGAGCACGTCGACGCCGAAGCCACCGCCCGCGACCTGGTGGAAGTGCTCCGGGTCCTTGGCGATGAACGTGTTCTCGAAGTCCGGGATGAACGTCCAGCCCCACTGCGCCTCACCGGTGGTGAGCGCCGTGGTCAGGCCGGCGTTGTCGTTGAACGTGTCGTACCGCAGCGTGGCGACCTTCGGGGTCTCGCCCCAGTAGTCGGTGTTCGGCTCGAGGGTCACGGCCTGCGGCGTGAAGCTCTTGAGCTTGAACGGGCCGGTGCCGATCATCTCGTCGTCGGTCCAGGTCACTGCGTCCTGGCCCTCCCACAGGTGCTTGGGCACGATGAGGAGCTTGAGCAGCTTGTCGCGGTTGACGTACTGGCCGGACTCGAAGTTCACCGTGACCGTGTTGCCGTCGACCGTGATGTCGCCGTACTGGTCGGGGAAGTCGGTGTTCAGCTCCTTGTTGTCCTTGCGGAGCTGGATCGAGAACGCGATGTCGTCGGCCGTGAAGTCGGTGCCGTCGGACCACTTGACGCCCTCACGCGCGGTGATGACGGCCTGCGTCGAGTCGGCGTTCCACTCGACGCTCTCGGCGAGCCACGGCGTCGGGGGGTCCGTCGGCTTGAGCTCGTTGACCTGCATGAGCGACTCGTAGACCGCGAACGCGTACCCGAGCGAGAGCGACGCGGAGCCGGTCGCGAGCGGGTTCTGGTTCGGCTGCTGCGGGCCGTTCGGCATGCCGATCGTCAGGATCTTGTCCGAGGCGCCGTCGGCGCCCCCGGTACTGTCGTCGCTGGAACCGCCGCTGCCGGAGCAGGCGGTGGCGAGCAACGCGAGGGTGGCCGCCGTAGCGACGACCGTCGAGAGCTTGCGGATTCTCACGAGTGCCTCCTTGCACTGATGCGGAAACTGCTGGTCGTGCCGGTCCGACGGGACTGCGGATCTCGCCGGACCGGGACTTGCGGGGGCCGTGCCTATGCCGACGAGGGACTGCGCACGGCCACGTCGACGCTGAGGCGCAGGTCGCTCGAGGAGCGGCCGACGCGGATCGGGTAGGTACCGGCCGGGGTGACCCAGCCGGGCAGTGCGTTGTCCCAGGTCCGGAACGCCTTGGCGTCCACCCGGACCTGGACATCTGCGTGCGCGCCGGCTGTGGCGTGCACGACGGCGAACCCGCCGAGCCAGCGGACCGGACGCGACTCGTCCGGGACGGGGGGCTCGACGTAGACCTGGACGACCTCGCGCGCGTCACGGGCGCCGGTGTTGCGGACCCGGACGTCGAGGACGACGGACCCGTCGGCCTCGACAGCGTGGGACACCGACTCGTACTCCCACGTGGTCCACCCGAGTCCGTGCCCGAACGGGGCCGCGGGGGTGCGGTCGAGCCGGAGCCACGAGCGGTACCCCACGTGGACGCCCTCGTGGTACTCGATGACGCCGTCGACGGGGACCGCGTCGGGCACCGGCACGTCGGACTCGTGCGCGGGGAGCGTCCAGGGCAGCCGGCCCGTGGGTTCGGTGATCCCGGTGAGCACGTCCGCGAGCGCGTCGGGCCACTCCTGGCCGCCGAGCCAGGCCCACAGGACGCACGGCACCTCGTCGAGCCACGGCAGCAGCACGGGGGCGCCGGCGTTGACGACGACGATCGTGCGCGGGTTCGCGGCGAGCGCGGCCTTGACCAGCTGGTCCTGCGTGCCGGGGAGCGCGAGGCTCGTGCGGTCGTACCCCTCGGACTCGATCTCCTCGTTGGTGCCGACGACCACGATCGCCAGGTCGGCCGCGGCGGCCGCGTCGACGGCGACCGCGAGCAGCTCGTCCGGGGAGGTGCCGGGGACCCGGTGCACCAGCTCGGCGCGCGCGAAGCTGGCGTACCCCACGGGGTGGACGACCTGCACGAGGGCGTCGATCTCGACGGTCGTCGGCTCGGTCACCTCGATGACGAGGGTCGCGGGGACGGGCTGGTTGACGCTGGAGTCGAGGATGACCTCGGCGCCGACCACGTGCTCGCTGGTGGAGAGCACCTGCCCGCCGACCGAGATCCGGTGCTTGCCGACGGTGCCGACGCCCACCTCGTGCCGGCCGGGCTCGTCGAGCCGGACGGTGCTGCGCAGGCGCAGCGCGACGGCGGGGCCGGGGACCTCGCGGAGCCAGCCGGGCCAGTCCGTGACGTCGGTGGTGACCAGCACGGTCCCCTCGGCGGCGAGCAGCTCGCCGAGCGCACCCGGGTGGCCGTCGGGCGTGGTGCAGCGTCCGGCCAGGTCGAGCGCGGGCGGCAGCAGGCGGGACACCGCGCCGGGGTGCACGTCGACCTCGACCTCGCCGAACGCGTCGCGGAGCGCGGCCTCGGGCGTGGACGTGTGGTCCGGACGGACGTACGCGGAGCCGCCGCCCTGCACGAACGGGTGGACGGCGTTGGGTCCGAGCAGGGCGATCCGGGTGACGTCGTCGGGGGCGACGGGCAGCGCGTGCTCGTCGTCGCGGAGCACCACCATCGAGCGGGAGACCAGCTCGCGCAGCACGCCGCGCACGTCGACGTCGGCCACGCGGTCCCGCTGGGCGCCCGACGGCTCGACCCCGTCGAGGGCACCGACGCGCTGGGCGAGGCGGAGCAGGCGCAGGACCTTGGCGTCGAGCAGCTCCTCGCTGACGGCGCCGGAGCGGACGGCGTCGAGGAGCCCGTCGCCCCAGGGTCCGTCGGGTCCGGGCATCTGCAGGTCGAGGCCGCCCTCGGCGGACGCGACGACGGAGGTGGTGGCCACCCAGTCGCTCATCACGACGCCGTCGAAGCCCCACTCGTCCTTGAGCACCCCGGTGAGCAGCGGGCGGTGCTCGGCGGCGGTCGCGGCGGTCGTCCCGTCGTCGATCCCGGAGTACGCGCTCATGACCGACCACGCCTGGGCCTCGTGCACCAGCTGCTCGAACGGCGCCAGGTACACCTCGCGCAGGGTCTGCTCGTCGACGCGCGCCAGGTAGGTGGTGCGCTGGGTCTCGGAGTCGTTGGCGACGAAGTGCTTGACGCACATGCCGACGCCCCGGTCCTGCGCGGAGCGGACCACGTGCACCGCGATCGCGCCGGTGAGCAGCGGGTCCTCGGAGTAGCACTCGAAGTGCCGGCCGCCGACGGGCGTGCGCTGCAGGTTCACCTGCGGGGCGAGCACGACGTCGACCCCGTGCCGACGGGCCTCGGCGGCGAACACGTGGCCCACCTCGTCGGCGAGGTCGACGTCCCACGTCGCGGCGAGCGCGCTGGGTGCGGGGAACGAGGCGGAGGTCTCGTCGGCGGAGTCGGAGACGCCGCGGACGCCGGCGGGTCCGTCGGAGACGTGCATGGCGCGCAGTCCGATGTGCGGGATCGCGGTGGTGGACCACAGCCCGGCGCCGACGACCAGGCGCACCTTCTCCTCGAGGCTGAGAGCAGCCGTGAGGTCGGTGAGGGGCCGGTCAGCCGTGGGCGGCTGGATGGCTGTGTCGAGGGACACCGCGTGTTCTCCGATCGGACGTCGTCGTCTTCTGCGGCGAATCTACGCACGACTTACTTACATGTCAGTAAGTTCTGGATCACGGTTTGGTATCGCTTACTGACTTGTCAGTAACTTCGCTTGCGGCGCTATGGTTCGGTCATGGACGACGCCGTTCCCCCCGCCGCAGCGCCACAGCGCCGCGCACGGCAGCCCCGCCAGGCGACCACCGAGCGCCGCGCGGAGATCCTGCGGGCCGCCGCCCACACGTTCGGGTCCAAGGGCTACAAGAACGGCTCGCTCGCCGAGGTCGCCGAGCAGGTCGGCATCACGCACGCCGGCGTCCTGCACCACTTCGGCTCCAAGGAGGCGCTCCTGGTCGAGGTGCTCGAGTTCCGCGACAAGGAGGACGTGCGGGACCTCGAGGGTCAGCACATCCCCGACGGCATCGAGCTGTTCCAGCACCTCGTGCGCACCGCCCGGATGAACGTCGAGCGGCGCGGCATCGTCCAGGGCTACACCGTGCTCACCGGCGAGTCCGTCACCGAGGACCACCCGGCCCGCGGCTGGGTGACCAACCGGTTCACCATCCTGCGCGGCGAGATCACGGCCGCGATCATCGAGGTCGGCGGCGGGGACGTGCCGCAGGACGTCGCCGAGTGCGCCGCCAGCGCGATCATCGGCGTCATGGACGGCCTGCAGGTGCAGTGGCTGCTCGACGACGGCGTCGACCTGCCGACCGCCACGAAGTTCGCCATCGAGGCGATCCTCACGGCGGCGCTGCTGGGCACCGGGCGACCGCACCCGCTCAGGTAATTCACAGGGTCGTTCCAGGCGCACGTCAGGTACCGGTCAGAGGGTATGGCCATGACAACGACCACCACCCGTCGCCCGGAGGTTCTGTCCCGCGCCGACGGCTCCCCTGTCCGCGCGCTCGTGGTCGACGACGAGCCGACCCTCGCCGAGCTGCTGTCCACCGCCCTGCGCTACGAGGGCTGGCAGGTGGACCATGCGCTGAGCGGCCACGCCGCCGTCCGCGCCGCCAAGACGCTCGACCCCGACGTCATCGTGCTCGACGTCATGCTCCCCGACCTGTCGGGCATCGACGTGCTCCGCCGCGTCCGCACCACCCACCCGAACGTCCCCGTGCTGTTCCTCACCGCCAAGGACGCGGTCGAGGACCGGATCGCGGGCCTGACCGCCGGTGGCGACGACTACGTGACCAAGCCGTTCAGCCTCGAGGAGGTCGTCGCCCGCCTGCGCGCCCTGCTGCGCCGCACGGGCGCCGTCTCGTCCCGCGACGAGGCCACGCTCGTCGTCGGCGACCTGACGATGGACGAGGACAGCCACGAGGTCACCCGTGGCGGCGAGGACATCCGCCTCACCGCCACCGAGTTCGAGCTGCTCCGGTACTTCATGCGCAACCCGAAGCGCGTGCTGTCCAAGGCGCAGATCCTGGACCGCGTCTGGCAGTACGACTTCGGCGGCCAGGCCAACATCGTCGAGCTCTACGTGTCCTACCTGCGGCGCAAGATCGACAAGGGCCGCACCCCGATGCTGCACACCCTGCGCGGCGTCGGGTACGTGCTCAAGCCCTCCGTCTGATCGTGGGCCGCTGGACGCTGCGCCGACGGCTGGTCGTCGTCGTCGTGGCGCTCGTGGCCGTCGTGGCTGCCGCCATGGGCACGCTGTCCACCCTGGCGCTGCAGAGCTCGCTGACCACGCAGCTCGACGAGAAGCTCACCGCCGCGCACCGGCGCACAGTCGACGGCCCCGTGCGGGTGGGCGGCATCGCCGTCGCCCCCGACCAGGCGGCCGACGAGCTGCCGGCACCACCGGGCAGCACGTTCCGACCCGGCCAGGACGCGGGCACCGTCAACGTCCAGGTGCCCGACGGCGCCGGCCCCGCCGACCTCACCGCGCTGCAGGCGGGATACGTCGACGACGACGGCAACCTGGTCGCGCTCGACCAGACGCAGACCGAGCAGCTGCTCGCCGTGCCGACCGACGGTGAGCCCGTCTCGATCGTGCTGTCCGACCTGGGCGGCTACCGGGCGATCGCCAGCGTCGCCACCGACGGGACGACGAACGTCACCGCCCTGCCGTCCACGTCCGTGACCAGCACCGTCACGACGTTCGTCGCCGTCGAGGTCGTCGTCGCCGCGCTCGCCCTGCTGGTCGCCGCGGCCGCCGGCATGGTGCTCGTGCGCCGCGAGCTGCGACCCCTCGACCGCGTCGTCGGCACCGCCAACCGGGTCGCCCGGCTCCCCCTCGACCGCGGCGAGGTGGTTCTCGCCGACCGCGTGCCCGCCCGGGACACCGACCCCGCGACCGAGGTCGGGCAGGTGGGAGCCGCCCTGAACAAGCTGCTCGGGCACGTCGAGCAGGCCCTCGGTGCCCGGCACGAGTCCGAGTCGCAGGTGCGCCAGTTCGTCGCCGACGCCAGCCACGAGCTGCGCACCCCGCTGGCCTCCATCCGCGGGTACGCCGAGCTGGTCCGCCGCTCCCCCGACGACGTGCCCGTCAGCGCGCTGCAGGCGATGTCCCGCGTCGAGTCCGAGTCCGAGCGCATGACCGCCCTGCTCGAGGACATGCTGCTGCTCGCCCGCCTGGACGCCGGCCGACCCCTGGCGTCCGAGCCCGTCGACCTCACCGTGCTCGCCATCGACGCCGTCACCGACGCGCACGCCGCCGGCCCCGACCACGACTGGCGCCTCGACCTGCCGTCGGAGGAGCACCTCGAGGACGCCCTCGTGGTCGGCGACGACCACCGGCTCCGCCAGGTCCTGGCCAACCTCCTGTCGAACGCCCGCCTGCACACGCCCGCCGGCACCGCCGTGACAGCCCGCGTCCGTCGCGCCGGCGACAAGGTCGTCCTGCAGGTGGCCGACGACGGCCCCGGCATCCCGCCCGCCCTGCGCGAGAGCCTGTTCCAGCGGTTCACGCGCGGCGACGCCTCCCGCAACAGCGCGACGGGGTCCACCGGCCTCGGCCTGGCGATCGTGCACGCGGTGGTCACGGCCCACGGCGGCACCATCACGGTGTCGAGCGGCCCCGGCACCACGTTCACGGTCACCCTCCCGGCCGCGCTCGCCGCCTGACCCTCCCCGCAACGTCCGCACATCAACGCGTCCCAACGCCCTTCTGTGCGGACGTCCCCGCAATCACCCCCGCAACGTCCGCACATCAGAGGGTTCCAACGCTCTTCTGTGCGGACGTTGCGGTCGCGGGAGCGGGGTGAGCGCGGGAGCCTGGACGGGATTGCCGACGATGTCTCCGAGGAGTGGTGATGGCGGATCTCAGCAAGGCGTTCAGCGGGTTCTCGACCGACGACGTCCCGGCCGCGCGGGCGTTCTACGCGGACGTGCTCGGGCTCGACGTGTCCGAGGAGAACGGGATGCTCTTCCTGCGCTTCGAGAGCGGTCACGAGGTGCTCGTCTACCCGAAGGGCCCGGCCCACGAGCCCGCCGGTTACACGGTGCTCAACTTCCCCGTCGAGGACGTGCCCGGCACGGTCGCGGAGCTGCGGGAACGCGGGGTGTCGTTCGAGAAGTACGCGGGCACCCCCACCGAGACCGACGACGACTTCGTGTTCCGCGGCGGCGGCCCGCTGATCGCGTGGTTCACGGACCCGGGCGGCAACGTCCTGTCGATCATCGAGGCGAGCTGACCCGACGAACCACCATGGCTGACGCGACGGGGCACCGTCGCGTCACTCATGGCAGGTTCGGCTACGCAACGATCAGCGTCACCGCCACGATGCCGACGACGTGGTAGCCGCCCGTGATGAAGCCGAGGCGGAACGGGTGCGGCGTGTGCGGCGTCAGGGCGTTGTTCACGGAGACGGCCAGGGCGACGCCGACACCGACGACGAGACCCAGGACGAGGGCGTCCATCGGCCGCTCGGTCCCCGTCGCGCCCGCGAGGACGGCCATCGCGACCGTGACCAGCAGGCTGCTGACCAGCGGCACGACGTAGTACGCGGCGGAGAACCTCTCACCGCGGACCCGCGTGTGCCCGATGGCGGTGTCCCAGGCCGCGCCGAACAGCGGCGTGAACCAGAGGGCGCCGAGCAGGTAGTAGGCGAGGGTCGCGATGCCGATCGCGAGCCAGCTGAGGTCGGTCAGGTGGGAGGTCACGCGTGCCATCGTCGGCACCGGCAGGCGACGGGGTCTTGGAGAAACGCGACACCGACCGCGATCGTGGGGCATGCGCATCCGTCCCGACGAGACCTCGGGCGTGCTCCATCCGGAGAACCTCACCCGCTACGCCGCGCGGTGGATCGACCCCGACCCGGCCGTCCGCGACGTCGTCGACACGTACTGGCACGTGCGCTGGCACCTGGACGAGGGCGAGGTGGTCGACCAGACGATCGTCGACCTGCCCGCCGTCACACTGACCGTCGAGGCCGGTGACGTCCCCGCCGACCTCGTCGTCACCGGTCTGCACCGCCGTGCGTGGCAGCGGCGCATCGCCGGGTCGGGCGACGTCTTCGCCGTCCGGCTGCGACCCGCCGGGCTCGCGGTGCTCAGCGCGCTACGACCTCAGGACCTCGCCGACGCGACGACCCCGCTCACGGGCGGCATCGACGACGGGCTCCGCGCGCTCCTGGCCCGCATCGCCGCCGCGGGCACACCCGACGACCGTGCCCGCGTGGCCGACGCGCTGGTCGCGGAACGTCTCCGGGCGCACCCGCCGTCGCCGGCGCACCTGCTGGCCAACGAGGTTCTCGACGAGCTGCGCTCACGTGCCTACCGCCGGACCGGCACTCCCCTCGCGGAGCACTTCGCGGTCAGCGAGCGCTCGATCCAGCGGGCGCTGTCGGCGACGCTCGGCATCGGACCCAAGCAGGCGGCCCGGCGCATCCGGCTGCAGGAGGCCGCACGGGCGATCGCGGTGCACGGCGACGACGACCTCGCGGAGATCGCCGTCGAGCTGGGCTATGCCGACCAGGCCCACCTCACGAGCGACTTCCGCGCGGCGACGGGCACCACGCCGGGCGCCTACCGACGACAGCTCCGGCAGCTGGCCGGACAGCGTCAGAGCGGGAACGCGTTGTAGAAGTCGACGATGTCCTCGACCGGGCCGGTGGCCTGGAAGACCGTGGTCCCGTTCGTCCAGACCGCGACACCGGTCCCGTCGCCCACGTCGGCGATCGAGTAGCTGCCCGCCACGGCGTCGCCGGCGGTGACCTCGCCGCTCTGCGGAAGCGTCGGGCCGGTCGGTGAGGCCGACGGGTCAGGGGTCGGCGCGGTCGGGAACCCGGCGATGAGCGTCGCGGCGAACGCCGACGCCTCCTCAGGGGTCTCCCACTGGCCGGAGCGGACCGTGACCGTGCCGGAGCCGCCGTCGGTGTACGTCTCCGTGTAGGCCTCGATGGCACCGGCGGCCTGCCACTCGGGGTCCACGGCCGACGTCGCGAGCGCGTACTGGAGCACGGTCGTCGGCAGGGCGACGGCGAACGCCGTGGTCCCGGGCCGGGCGACGGGCTCGACGGTCGGCGTCGGGGAGGGCAGCAGGATCGTCGTCGCGACGGCCGGCGGGGCGTCCGCGGTGTCGTCGCCGGAGCTCGTGACCAGCGCGATGATGATCGCGGCGGCGATGACCACGACGCCGCCGATGATCGCCGGGATCAGCCAGCGAGGCCGACCCGACGCGGGCTCCGCCGGGTCCGGCTCGGTCGCAGGCGCGGTGCCGGGCGCAGCCTCCTGCGCGGCGGGCGCGGAGGCCGGGATCGGCGCGGTGGGCGGCTTCTGCTGCGCCGCCTGCCAGCTCGAGCTCGGCGGCGTCGGCGGGCCGGCCGGTCGTTCGGGGCCGGGACGGCCGGTGTCGCTCATCGGGGCTCCCCCTTGCATCACGTCGCCCGAACCCTCGCCGGACGCCCCGCAGCCTACCGACGGAAAGTCAGCCGACGACGTCACGTCGCCGGAACGCGGCGAGCCCCACCGCGTTCAGGGCGACAGCCACGACGGCGAGCACGAGCACGGGCGGCCAGTCCATGGCCTCGGCGGGCAGCTGCGGTGTGTACGTGAACGGCGACAGGACGTCGGAGCCGTCGGGCAGCAGCGCGGCGAACAGGCCGACGACGCCGACGTACGTGACGTAGGCCCAGACCAGCCCGAACGCGCGTGGCGCGACGCCCATCACGACGACCGCGACGCCGAGGATGATCCCGACCGCGGGGAGGGTCACCGCAGTCGCGCCGACCAGCTGCGCGACGGAGCGCTCGCCCAGCGACGCGGTCGCGGTCAGGCCCATCAGCAGGCCCGTGACCAGCATCATCACCGTCGCAGCGCCCGCCGCGACGCCCACCTGCGAGCCCAGCCAGCGCACCCGCGACACGGGTCCGGCCAGCACGATCGCGCCGCGCGTCGCGTTCTCCTCCGTGCGCGCCGCATTGACGGCGGTCGCGGCGTACGCGCCGGCCATGACAGCCAGGAAGACCGTGTAGAGCGCGAAGGCCGACGCCGCGGCGCCGTTCGGGCCGGTCGGGAACATCTGCGCGAGCTGGGGCTCGTCGGCGACGAAGTCGACGATCTCACCGGCCAGGAGCCCGATGAACACGCCCATGACGACGATCCCCACGCCCCACGACACGATCGCGCCCGACTGCCGCCGCACTGTCAGCGCGACCATCCCCGACAGGCGCGCCGACGCCCGCGGGCGGCCCAGCCGCTCGGCGAGCAGGCCGGTGCCCATGTCGCGACGGCCGACGAGCCAGAACGCCACGGCCACCAGGACGGCCGCGACGACGACGCCGATCGCCAGCGGCCAGAACCGCTCGTCGACGTACGCGCGCGTCGCCTGCGCCCACCCGAACGGCGACAGCCACGTGAGCACGCTGGTGCTCTCCGGGCCGCGCACGTCGCCGACCGCCCGCAGCAGGAACGCGACCCCGAGCGCCGCCATGCCGAGCGAGCTGGCCGCCCGCGCGTGCGCGGTGAGCTGCGAGGCGACCGCGGAGATGCCGGCGAACACGAGCCCGACCATGACGATGCCGCCCGTGAGCGCGAGCGAGCCGACCGGGTCGAGCCCCGTGCTCAGGAGCGCGAGGAACGTCAGGCCGCCGACGACAACCGTCGCGACGACGGCCGCGACAAGCCCCGCGACGACGGGCGCGTCACGACCCACGGGTGCGGACCGCACGAGCTCGAGCCGGCCGTCCTCCTCGGCTGCCCGCAGGTGCCGCGTCACGGTCAGCAGCGCCATGATCGCGACCGGGATCATGAGCCAGAGGCCCAGCTCGTTGGCCGTCATCGCGCCGACCGTGTAGTCGTCGAGCCCGTAGCCCGGACCTGCCAGGGCGGTCGCCGCGGGCGAGGAGATGAGCTGTGCACGCCCGGCCAGCGCCTCGGGCGTGGAGTAGACCTGCGACAGCCCGCTGACCGACACCTGCGTGAGCCCGGCGATCGCCACGGCCCAGATCGCCGTGCGCCACCGATCCAGGCGCAGGGCGACACGCACCAGTCCGCGCGTGCCGGCGAGCTCGGTGTCGGTGGCCGCGCTCATCGCGACTCCTCGTGCACGCTGATCATGACGCGTCTCCGACGCCCAGAGTGGCCAGCTCCTCGCTGTACTCGCGCAGGAACAGGTCCTCGAGGGTCGGCGGGTGCGCGGTCAGCGACCGGACGCCGAACCCGGTGAGCCGCGCGAGCACGTCGTTGAGCGAGGCGGTGTCGACGTCGACCGTCAGGTGGCCGTCGTCGCGCTGCACGTGGTGCACCCCGTCGAGCGCGGTGAGGGTGCGCTCGGCGGCGTCGGCCTCCCGCAGACCGGCCGTCACGGTGGTGCGGGTGAGGCTGCGCAGCTCCTCCAGCGAGCCGCTCTGCACCGCGCGACCCTGCCGGATGATCGTGACGCGACGGCACAGCGCCTCGA
This sequence comes from Cellulomonas humilata, assembly GCF_030814415.1. GTDB lineage: Bacteria > Actinomycetota > Actinomycetes > Actinomycetales > Cellulomonadaceae > Cellulomonas > Cellulomonas humilata_A. Next base: position 680,284 of record NZ_JAUSVB010000001.1, read on the forward strand.
CCTCGGCCAGGATGTGGCTCGACAGCAGCACGGTGCGCCCGTCGGCGGCGGCCTCCTGCACGACCTGCTGGAACACCGCCTCCATCAGGGGGTCCAGGCCGCTGGTCGGCTCGTCCATGAGCAGCAGCTCGACGTCCGCCGCGAGCGCCGCGACGAGCGCGACCTTCTGCCGGTTGCCCTTGGAGTAGGCGCGGCCCTTGATGCGCGGGTCGAGCTCGAACCGCTCGATGAGGGCGTCGCGACGTGCCGGGTCCAGCCCGCCTCGCAGGCGCCCGAGCACGTCGATCGACTCGCCGCCGGACAGGTTGGGCCACAGGTTGACCTCGCCGGGGACGTAGGCCAGCCGTCGGTGCAGTGCGACGGCGTCGTGCCACGGGTCGCCGCCGAGCAGCTGCACGTCGCCGGCGTCGGCGCGCAGCAGCCCGAGCAGCACGCGGATGGTGGTCGACTTGCCCGCGCCGTTGGGGCCGAGGAAGCCGTGCACCTCCCCCGTGCGGACCGTGAGGTCGAACCCGTCGAGAGCGCGCTTGGCGCCGAACGACTTGACGAGCCCGCTGACCGCGATGGCGTCGGTCATGACTTCTCCTTGTCCTGCTGAAAGTGCAGATAGGCGTCGAGGTATCTGCTGTCGGTGAAGAGGCCGTGCGTGTAGAGCTCGAGGCCGGCGAGCATGGTGCGGCTGGTGAGCTCGTCGATGGCCGTGCCCGGGTCGTCCGTCGGCGCGACGCCCCGGCCCGCGGCCGCGTCCAGCTGGGCCATCACGATGAGCCCGACCTGGGTGGCGACGACCTGACGCGCCCGACCGCGGGGGTCGCGCGAGCCGCGGACCGTGCCCGCCGCCTCGCCCGCCTCCAGGTAGTCCGCGGCGTCGTCCATCAACCCGTCGACGAAGTGCGCCGCGGCCGCCCCGCCGTCCATGAGGCTGCGGACGATGTAGGCGAACAGGGGCGCGTACTCCTGCACGTGCGCCAGCATCCCGATCGTCTCGGCCGGCGACTTCTCGGCGATCGCCGACGACTTCTCCTCGCGGATGACCCGCAGCACGTGCTCGTCGCACTCGGCGCGCAACGCGTCCTTGGAGCCGAAGTGGTGGATCACGAGGCCGGCGCTGACCCCGGCGTCCTCCGCGATGGTGCGCACGGGCGCCCGGAACCCGTCGCGGCCGAAGCGCGCGACGGCCGCGTCCCGGATGCGGGCGCGGGCGGTGAGGTCCTCTGAACGCACGTTCACTACGTTAAACGCTTGTTCAACCGTGGCGCAAGAGGGTCGTGTCACAGGCTGCGGCTAGCGTGCGGCGCGTGACCTCGACCTCCTCGAAGCGGCCCGACCGCAGCGCCCGCCCGGCCTTCCGCTGCACCGAGTGCGGGTGGACCGCCGGCAAGTGGGTCGGCCGCTGCGGCGAGTGCCAGCAGTGGGGGTCGGTCGTCGAGGACACCGGCCCCGGCGGCGGCGCACCCCGCACGGTCGCCACCTCCCCGACGCGCTCGCCGGCCCGGCCGATCGACCAGATCGACATCGAGACCGCCCGGGCCAGGCCCACCGGGGTCGACGAGCTGGACCGGGTGCTCGGCGGCGGCCTCGTCCCCGGCGCGGTGGTGCTGCTGGCCGGCGAGCCGGGGGTCGGCAAGTCGACGCTGCTGCTCGACGTCGCGGCGCGGGCCGCCCGGACCGGCCGCAAGGTCCTCTACGTCACGGGCGAGGAGTCCGCCGCGCAGGTGCGCCTGCGGGCCGGCCGGATCCACGCGCTCGACCCGCAGCTGCTGCTCACCGCGGAGACCGACCTGGGCACCGTCCTGGGGCACATCGAGCACGTCGACCCGGACCTGCTGGTGCTCGACTCCATCCAGACCATCGCGTCTGCGCAGGTCGAGGGGACGGCCGGTGGCGTGTCCCAGGTGCGGGAGGTGGCAAGCGCGGTGATCCAGGCGGCCAAGTCCCGGGACCTGCCGGTCGTGCTCATCGGGCACGTCACCAAGGACGGGTCGGTCGCGGGTCCTCGCACGCTCGAGCACCTGGTGGACGTCGTCTGCCAGTTCGAGGGCGAGCGGCACTCGCGCCTGCGCATGCTGCGGGCCACCAAGAACCGCTACGGCCCCACCGACGAGGTCGGCTGCTTCGACCTGTCGGAGACCGGGATCGTCGGGCTGGCCGACCCCAGCGGGCTGTTCATCTCCCAGGCGCTGCACGCCGTCCCCGGCACGTGCCTGACCGTGACGCTGGAGGGTCGTCGACCGCTCGTGGTCGAGGTCCAGTCCCTCGTCGCGCCCAGCGCGGTGCCCAACCCGCGCCGGACCACGAGCGGCGTGGACAGCAGCCGGCTGGCCATGGTGCTCGCCGTGCTCCAGCGCCGGCTCGGCGCGCGGCTGGCCGACCAGGACGTCTATGTGTCGACCATCGGCGGCGCCCGCGTGATGGAGCCGGGCGCGGACCTGGCGCTCGCGCTGGCCGCCGTGAGCTCGCGCGAGAACGTGCCGCTGCCGCGCGGGCTGGTCGCCATCGGCGAGGTCGGGCTCGCCGGGGAGATCCGGACGGTGTCCGGCGTCGGTCGCCGGCTGGCGGAGGCGGCGCGGCTCGGGTTCACGCGCGCGATCGTGCCCGCGGGGGCGCTGGACGGTGCGACGCCGCCCGCCGGGCTGACCGTCCTGACGGCGGCGGACCTCGGCGAGGCCGTGACCGCGGCCGGGCTGGTGCCGGACCTGGCGTCGGCTGCGCGGGGCTGAGAGGCCGCCGCCGATGCGCGGGCCGGTCACCCCGGCCACTCCCGTTCCGGACCTCGCATCGCCGCGCACATCGCCCGAGCGCCAACGTCTTTCCTTGACCTCTTGACCGGTACAGAAACCTGGGCTACTTTAGCGGTACAGAAGAACCGAGCCGACAGGAGAACCCTGATGTCGATGGACACCCCGCAGTTCGGCCTTCTCTTCGGAGTGAAGGTCGCGCAGCACGAGACCGAGAGCGCACGACCCTGGGCACCGGAGGTGCCCGAACCGGCACCGCGGCAGCGCACGCGCCGCACGCACGCACCCCGGGCACGGCGCACCCTCGCCGGGGCGTTGCACCACCTCGCCGACGCCGTCGCCCCGGCAGGCACCTGCGAGGTCGGTCACCCGGCGCGATGACGACGTTCGCCACTCCGGGACCGGCCCCGGCGACCTACCCTGTCCCGCATGGAGCGGAACAGGGTGGTGTCGTCGTGTCGCGGGTGACGCTGCAGACGATCGCCGACCGCGTCGGCGTCAGCCGGATGACCGTGTCCAACGCGTTCTCCCGGCCCGACCAGCTCTCGGCGGAGATGCGCCGGACGATCCTGGCGGCCGCGGCGGACCTCGGGTACGTCGGTCCTGACCCGTCGGCCCGGGCGCTGGCCCGCGGGACGACGGGGGCCGTCGGGGTGCTGCTCACCGAGTCGGTCGGCACGGCGTTCCTCGACCCGATGGCGGCCGCGTTCTTCGGTGCGGTCGCGGAGGAGCTGGCCCCCACCGGGATGGCTGTCGTGCTCCTGCCGTCGATCGGGTCCGAGGGCATGATCCCCGCCCGGGACATCCCGATGGACGGCGCCCTGGTCTACGGCTGCGCGGGCGACTACCCCGCGGTCGACTGGCTGGTGAAGCGCAGGCTCCCGCTGGTGTTCATCGACGGCGATCCGGTCGACGGCGCGTCCAGCGTGCTCCTCGACGAACGCCAGGGCTCGCGGCTGGGCGCCCAGCACCTCCTGGACCTGGGCCACCGCCGGATCGGCATCCTCACGATGAACCCGGACGCGCCACCCGGGTGGGCACCGGACGCCGCCTCCGTCGGCTCGAACTTCGTCGCCCGGGAGCGCCAGGCAGGCTGGGTCGAAGCCCTCGGGGAGGCCGGGGTCACGCCGGTGGTCATGCAGGTGCACGACAACGTCGAGCCCGACGTCTCCGAGGGAGCGCGGGCGCTGCTCGCCGGACCGGACCGCCCGACGGCGGTGCTGTGCTTCTCCGACCTCATGGCCGCCGCGGTCGTGCACGCCGCCGAGGACGCCGGGCTGCGCGTACCCGACGACATCTCGGTCGTGGGGTTCGACGACTCTCCGCTCTCCCGCCGGCTGCGCCCTGCGCTCACCACGGTGCACCAGGACTTCGACGCCAAGGGCAAGGCCGCCGCGCACGCGCTGACCTCGTCGATCGCGCGGTTCCGGGCCGGCGACGCACCCGCCCCGGAGCAGCACCGGATCCTCGTCGACCTGGTGGTCCGCGACAGCACCGCACCCCCGCCGAGCACGTGAGCGGTGTCGAACGGGCGAACACGTCCTGGCGAACGGGTCCGGCATGCGGGTCGCTGCGGCCGACGTCGGCCGTCGTCGTTACCATGCAACCGTGCCCCACTCGCACGCCCCCGACGACCTCCTGAGGTCGACCCTTGCCGCCGTCGCGCCCGGCGGCGAGCTTCGCGACGGCTTGGAGCGGATCCTGCGGGGTCGCACGGGCGCGCTGATCGTCCTGGGCTTCGACCAGACGGTCGAGAGCATCTGCTCCGGCGGCTTCGTGCTGGACGTCGAGTTCTCCGCCACCCGCCTGCGTGAGCTGGCCAAGATGGACGGCGCGGTCGTGGTCGACGCGGGCATCTCCCGCATCCTGCGCGCGGCCGTGCAGCTCCTGCCCGACGTCACCATCGAGACGTCCGAGTCCGGCACCCGGCACCGCACCGCGGAACGCGTCGCCAAGCAGACCGGCCTGCCGGTCGTCTCCGTCTCGGCGTCCATGCGGATCATCGCGCTGTACGTCGGCGGCCAGCGGCACGTCATCGAGGACTCGACCACCATCCTGTCCCGCGCCAACCAGGCCCTGGCCACCCTCGAGCGCTACAAGTCGCGTCTCGACGAGGTCAGCGGCACGCTGTCCGCGCTCGAGATCGAGGACCTGGTCACGGTCCGCGACGTGTCCGCCGTGGTGCAGCGCCTCGAGATGGTCCGCCGCATCTCCGAGGAGATCGAGGGCTACGTCGTCGAGCTCGGCACCGACGGCCGCCTGCTGACCCTGCAGCTCGACGAGCTCGTGGGCGGCATCGGCTCCGACCGGGCGCTCATCATCCGCGACTACGTCGACACCAGCCGCCGCGAGGTGGACTCGGTCCTCGACGAGCTGGCCGAGCTGGACTCCACCGAGCTGCTCGACAACGCCCGCATCGCCAGCGTCCTGGGCCTGCCGGGTGGCGGCGACGCGCTCGACGCAGCCGCCGGTCCTCGCGGCTACCGGCTGCTGTCCAAGGTCCCGCGCCTCCCTGGTGCGATCGTCGACCGGCTGGTCGCCCACTTCGGCGGGCTGCAGAAGCTCCTCGCGGCCGGCATCGAGGACCTCATGGCCGTCGACGGCGTCGGCGAGCAGCGCGCCCGGGCCGTGCGCGAGGGACTGTCGAGGCTTGCTGAGTCCAGCATCCTCGAGCGGTACGTCTAGCCCGTCAGCCCAGCCCGAACACGCTCGGCGGTGCGCTCACGCCGGCGAGGTTCAGCTGCGCGGAGTAGGTCCCCACCCCGGGGACGGGCAGGTCCGGCGGGCAGCCCTCTGCCGAACGGATCCGGTTCCACGCGAACGGGGTCGTGTCGGTCTGGCCGCCCGCGAGCAGCAGGGTGCGGGTCTCGGTGCCGGGCACGATGCAGTCGCGGTTGGACCACACCCGGTCGGAGCCGGACGTGATGACGATCTCGCGCTGCGCCTCACCGGCGTCCACCAGGCAGGGCTGCTCGCCGGTGTTGGTGACGGCGACGGTGAACGTGGCGCTCACGCCCGGCGCGAACGAGGTGGCGTCCGCCGTCATCGCAAGGGCCAGGACGGCGGGCGCGCAGTCGGTCACACCGTCGGTGTCGGTCGGGGTCTGGCTCGGTTCGGGCTCGACGGCCGCGGACGAGGTGCTGTCCTGGGCTGCCGAGTCCTCCCCCGAGTCGCGTCCCACGAACAGCCACACGACGACCGCGATGATGATCAGCGGGATGCCGAGCACCACGAACCGCCGCACCCAGTACACCCGGGCGGGCAGGCGTCGCGACTCGCTCATGCATCCTCCAGGACCGGCGCCGCGCGACCTCGCGGCGCGACCACCGTAGAGGCAGGGTCGCCGACCCGCCCGGCCGACGCGCGGGCGTGCTCAGAGAGCGAGACGGACGACGGCGCGATCGCCTCTCGGTCGCGCGACGACGTCGAAGCCGACGGCCTCGAACAGGCTGACAGTGCCGCGGTAGAGGTCCGCGGACGAGAACCTGCCCACCTCCGGGTCGAGCGGATACCCCTCGAGCGTGTGGGCGCCTGACGCCCGCGCGTGCTCGACGGCGGCCGCGAGCAGCACCCCCGCGATCCCCCGTCGACGGTGGCCCGTCCGCACGACGAAGCAGGTCACCGACCAGATCCCCGGGTCGTCCAGGTCCGCCTCCAGCTCCGGCGGCGCCATCGACGGACTGGCCCTCATCCGCGGGAACTCCGACCTCGCGGCCACGGACGCCCAGCCGACCGGCTGCCCGTCCAGCGTCGCGACGACCCCGGGACTCACGTCCGGCCCGGCGATCCGGGTGACGAGCCGGTCCTTGAGCTCGTCCACGGACATCTCCCGGTACTGCGAGTGCGGGAACCGGAAGTACTGGCAGAAGCAGCGCCCGGGATCGCCGCGCCCCTCCAGCACGGCGACCGCCTCGTCGGCGCTCGCGCACGGCGCCGCTCGCATGTCACCCTCGGTCATGCCGCCACGCTAGCGACCAGCCCCGACAGCCCCGGTGAGGCAGGATGCTGCGGTGCCGCCGACCCCCACCGAGCTGCGCGAGCCGGTGCTCGCCTGGTTCGGCGTGCACGCGCGCGACCTGCCGTGGCGCGCGGCGGACCGGACCGCGTGGGGCGTGCTGGTCAGCGAGGTGATGCTCCAGCAGACGCCGGTGGTGCGAGTGGAGCCGGCGTGGCGGTCCTGGATGAGTCGCTGGCCGACGCCCGCGGACCTGGCGACGGCGTCGACGGCCGACGTCCTGCGGGCGTGGGACCGGCTGGGCTACCCGCGCCGCGCGCTGCGGTTGCAGGAGTGCGCTCGCGCGGTCGTCGAGCGGCACGGCGGCGTGGTGCCGTCGTCGGAACCCGAGCTGCTGGCGCTGCCCGGCGTCGGCTCGTACACGGCTGCCGCGGTGCTCGCGTTCGCCTACGGACGCCGGTCGGTGGTGCTCGACACCAACGTGCGCCGGGTGCTGGCGCGCACGGTCGACGGGGTCGCGCTGCCCGCACCGAGCCAGACGGTCGACGAGGTCCGCCGCGCGACCCGGTACGTCCCCGACGACGACGCGACGGCGGCCCGGTGGGCGGCGGCGTCGATGGAGCTCGGTGCGCTGGTGTGCACGGCGCGTTCGCCGCGCTGCGACGCCTGCCCGGTGCAGGACGTGTGCGCGTGGTTCGCGGCGGGCCGTCCCGCCGATGAGCACGCCGGGCGCCGGAAGGTCCAGACGTTCACCGGCACCGACCGGCAGGTGCGCGGGCGGGTCATGGCGCTGCTGCGCGATGCGCTCGGTCCGGTACCGGCCGCCGCCGTGGACGCCGTGTGGCCGGACGCCCGGCAGCTCGCCCGCTGCGTCGACGCCCTGGTCGCCGACGGCCTCATCACCCGTGACCCGGCCGCGAGCGACGACGACCCACCGACCTACCGGCTGCCGTCCTGACCCCGTGCGGCCCACTGCTCCTGCGTGATCTCGTACCGGAAGCCGCCGAGCTCGGAACCCTCCACGGCCAGCATGTCCTCCGGGGTCGCCAGGTTCTCCGTGACGATCATGTCGACCTTCTCCATCACGTTCTGCGAGGCGAGGTTCCGGGCCATCGTCGCGCCCCAGACCATGCGCACGTCGAGCTCCGAGAACGCCTTGGCCAGCAACGCCGCCGCGACCTCGGTGGCGTACCCCTTGCCCCAGGCCTCCTGGCGCAGCCGGTACCCGAGCTCGACCTCGTCCAGCGGACCGTCCCGCTCAGGACGCAGGCAGAACCACCCGACGAACTTCCCGCTGTCCGTCTCCTTCGCCGCGAACAGCCCGAACCGGCCGCCCCACCTCTCATAGCCCGCCAGGATGCTCGGCAGGTGACTCTCGCGGACGAGCTCCGGCGCGGTCGGCTCGCCTCCGGACAGGAAACGCATCACCGCCGGGTCGCTGTCCAGCTCGATCAGCAGGTCGGCCTCGTCGGCGGTGAAGGGGCGCAGGGTGAGGCGATCGGTCGCCAGATAGGTGCTCACGCGGCAAGCGTGCCCGAGCGGTCGTCGGCGGGCCCACGCATTTCTCGCCGACGCCCACGGCGCTGGTCTGAGCCGATCAGGTGAAGAGCGACGTCCTCGGACGGTGGCGCCGCGGCCGGCGCTAGCGTCCAGGCGTGACATTCGCGCGCATCGACGACGCACTGCCCGAGCCGCAGAGCTATCTGCGTGCCGGCCTCCCGCGGCCGGACGACCCGCGCCACGGCATGCTGCAGGGCGATCCCTCCGCCAACGTGGTCGGTAGTGACGTGCCGGACGTCGCGCCGGGTGGCCGCGCGCCGAGGTCGACCACGGTCGTCGACGCCGACGGGACGCCGGTCGCCGTCGTCTGGTCGCCGTCCGGCCAGCACCTGACCCGCCCCGTGCACCGCACCATCACCAACAAGGACGTCCTGGGAACGGGGCGGGGACGGTACGGCCTCACGGAGCTGGAGGTCGACCCCACCTCGCGCCGAGCGCGCCGGTGGGAGCCGCCGTCGGAACCCGTCGACCTCGCCACCGCCCGCGTGGTGACCATCGACTTCTCCGTCGTCCTGGCCGGACTCGACCCGCGGCACTTCGCGCGCGACGACGCACTCTTCGTGAGCGCAGCGATCGCGATCGAGAAGGCCGTGGTCGCCGAGAGGTGGCGGGACGAGGACGGGCAGTGGCGCCACTCGACCGGGTTCCACCCGTGGGACCTCACCGTCCCGGTCGCGATCGACACGGCGGTCCTGCGGATCTACACGAAGCTGATCGACACCGCGTGGAACCTCCCCGACCTCGACCGCACCGACCTCCTGTGCGCGGCGACGGCCATCGCCTACCAGGCGCCGATGTACACGACGAAGCCGGACGCCTACAAGCCGCTGCGCAACGGTCTGCGGGTCCTCGCGTACGGGAAGGTCCGTGACAGGGCCGCGGCTGTGGCGCCGACCGAGGACCGCAGTGGGCTCACCGCCGTGCATGCCCTGGCACGCGCGCACCGCGGGGGCGAGGCGTTCGACATGAGCATGCAGCTTGCCCTGGCCCAGAGCCTGTCCGCGCCCGACGCTCTCGCCGAGCTCGTGGTCGACATCCTCGAGGACTCCGACGCCGACCGGTCGTGGCAGCTCGGGCTGCTGGAGGCCGCACACATGCTCGCGCCACTGGCGCGGGCGACCGCGCAGCACGCCGCTCTCATGTCGGCGGTCTCGGTCCTCACCATCCCGTGGGACACCCCCGAAGCCCGAGCGGCCCTCAACGCGCTGGGGCTCTGGGGCATCTGGCCGCAGGACGCGAGCGAGGACGTCCTCGGCGACATCGAGGACGACCCCACCGACCGGGCATCACTGGTCTGGTACCAGGTGTTCCTGGTCATGGCCCGCGTGCCGGCGGACGTCATCCGGGCGGAGTACGCGGCCGTGCTCGCGGGCACCGCGCAGCCATCCCGTGCGCGCATCGACGAGCTGTCCACGACGAGCTGACCCGTGCTCAGCCCAGCTCGATGAGCATCCGCGTGTTGCCCAGGGTGTTCGGCTTCACGCGCGCGAGGTCCAGGAACTCGGCGACGCCGTCGTCGTGCGACCGCAGCAGCTCCAGGTAGACGTCGGGCGTCACGGGCGTCCCCTCGATGACGTGGAACCCGTGGGACTCGAAGAACGCGACCTCGAACGTCAGGCAGAAGACCCGTCGCAGCCCCATCTCGCCGGCCCGCTCCAGCAGGGCGTCCAGCAGGGCGTGCCCGATGCCGGTGCCCCTCCAGCCCCGGTCGACGGCGAGGGTGCGGATCTCGGCGAGGTCCTGCCACATGACGTGCAGCGCACCGCAGCCGATGACGGTGCCGTCCTCGGCCTCGACCACGAGGAACTCCTGCACCGCCTCGTAGTACCCGACCCACTCCTTGGCCAGCAGGATGCGCTCGGCGGCGTAGGGCTCGACGAGCGCGCGGATGGCGCGGACGTCGGCCGGCAGGGCGGGGCGGACACGGAAGGACATCGGGCCAACCTACTGGCGAGCCCGTCGCGACCCGCGGAACGGCCCGGCCCCCGAGACGACAGGGACCGGGCCGTTCGCCGAGCGGTCAGAGGGCAGGCTCGGGCTCGCGACGAGCCGGGATCGTCTCGTCCGGCATGCCGTCCGCGATGGACCAGGCCTCCTCGCTCACGGTGCGCGGCCAGATCGCCGCGGCGACCAGGTAGGCGATCAACGAGGCGCCGAAGCCCCAGAACGTCGGCCAGCCGTCGAACGACGCATCGATCAGGTCGTTCGGGATGTACCAGACGTCGTTGGGTACGCCGTAGACGGTCGGCGTCAGGACGAAGAGCACCAGGCGGACCGTGACGCCGACGACGAGCGCCGCGACGGCCGCGCGGGTACCGCCGCGCTTCCAGAACAGCCCGAGGATGAACGGCACCAGCAGCCCGGCGAGCATGAGGTCGAACGCGAGGGTCAGCAGGATGCCGGTCTGGGCGACCTTGAGGGCCACCGAGACACCGAGCACGACGATCGGGATCATCGCCACGCGCGTCCACAGCAGGAGCGGGTCGCGGACGCCCTCCTCCTTGACGGAGACGACCCGGCGGACGCCGAAGATGTTGCGGACCGCGACGGCGGACGTCGCCAGGATCGCGCCGGAGGCCGTCGAGAACGACGCGGCGACGATGCCCGACAGGACCAGGACCGTCAGACCGGCCGGCGCGTAGTCGTCGAGGAGCTGGAAGAGGATCGGCCCGGCGTCCGTCGTGAGGCCGAGCACCGAGGACGCCGACAGGGCGACCATCGCGAACGCGACGCCGATGACCGCGGTGCCGGCCGCGCCCGTGAAGCAGGACTTCTGGGCGGTCTCCGGGCTCCGCGCCGCGAAGATCCGCTGCATGAAGTCGATCGCGACGATGTCGCCGATGCCGAGCGCGATGAGCGTCGCCCAGTTGATGGGTGCGCCCGCACTGGTCTGGGTGAGCTGCTCGAAGTCGAACGGCCCCATGCCCTCGGCGACCTCGAAGCCGTACGTCATGCCGAACCAGACGACCAGGCTGGCCGTCGCGACGATCGTGATGACGATCTGGATGGCCGCCGTGTAGGCGTCGGAGAACATGCCGCCGCCGATCGTGTAGACGAGCACCAGGCCGACGGCGACGAGCACGCCGACCGTGTAGTCCAGACCGAGGAACCGTTCCAGCAGGAACCCGCAGGCCACCAGGTTGCCGGCCATGAGGATGGCGAACGCGAAGATCATGAAGATCGACGACGCCACCTCGACCCCGCGCCCGTACCGGAGCCGGTAGAAGTCGGCCAGGGTGAACAGCTTCATGCGGTTCATCGGCTTGGCCAGGAACAGGCCCGTGAGCAGCAGGCAGATGGCCAGGCCGAGCGCCAGGGACGCACCCGCCCAGAACCCGAACGACGCCGTGAGGTCGGTGTTCCCGACAGTGGCGTTGGAGTCGACGGCAGCCGCCATGAGCGAGGCGGCGACGAGCGGGACGCCGAGGCGGCGGCCGGCGACGAGGTAGTTGGCGCTGTCGCCGTCGACCTTGCGGGCGACGAAGATCCCGACGAGGACGACGGCGAGGACGGACAGACCGACTCCGGCGATGATCATGGTGACTCCGGTGGCAGGGCCGCGGAGGGGTCCGCGGGTCGTGGGGGTGCCTTCGACGACCGGTCGGCGGGAGTTTCTGTCGGTCGACAGGTTCATTGACCACCCGGCCTGTGTCGGATCCGCTGCGCGCACGAAACACTTGTGTTAAATCGGCGACCGCAGCACCCGCGTACGCGCGCGCGTAGGGGGGCCTGCGGCGCCGAACCCGACAGGGGGTCGTTCCGGCGGACTAACCGGTACCCATGTCGGGTTCGACCCGCGGCGGGTTCGACCCGCGGCAGGTCAGACCGCGAGCGCGACCGGGACCGCGCGGGCGAGCGCGATCTCGGCGGGTGTGCAGCCGACCAGGCGCAGCACCCCGTCGGCCACGGCACCCTGCACGGCGGCGACGTCGAGGTCCGGGGTGTCCCGGCGACGCAGGATCACCGACTCGACGAGCCCGAGGACCAGCGCACCACGGTCGTCGGCACCGTCGCCGGCCGCCGTCGCGAGCTCGCTGTACCGGGCCCGCAGGCGTGCGCGCAGCGCGTGGAACTCGGCGAACTGCTCCCCCGACACCTCAGGGAGCACGTACAGCACGCCCAGGTTGACCGGCCCGGCGCAGAGCAGGCCGACGTCGGCGTGCACGAGGGTCCAGAGGCGCGCGGCGGCCGGCTCGGTGCCTGCCGCGAGGGCGTCGGCCAGCTCGAGCGACGGTCGGACCGTGCCCAGCAGCAGCTCCAGCAGGATCGCGTCCTTGCCGGCGAAGTGGTGGTAGATCGACGCCTGGCGCACGCCCGCCGCGTCGGCGATGGCGCGGGTGCTGGTCGACGTGAAGCCGACCGTGCAGAACAGGGCCGCGGCCGCGTCGAGCACGTCGCGACGGGTGTCGCGCTCACCGTCTGGGTCGCCGCTCGCGCGCGGTCGACCGGGTCTGCGTGCCATGGCGAGCCGACGCTACCACCGCCCCCGAACCCCTCCCCCTGCCCGCAACGTCCGCACATCCGGTCGCCAGGACGCTCGATCCTGCGGACGCAACGCGTGGGTCTTCCGCTGTACCCGCACATTCGGTCGCTGGGACGCTCGAACCTGCGGACGTCCGCACTCGTGCGGGGCGGAGCCTGCCGGAGTGCGGACGCAGCGGGCGGCGTAACAGGAGGTTTACCTGGCGGTGATCGCGGCGGAACGTCGGGGCGTGAGCCTGTTTCTGTCAGTCGACAGAAATCGAGGACGCGATGACCGCCACCACCACCGGGACCACCGCCGGCGCCCGTGAGCACGCCCGGGCGCAGGAGGCCGACGCCGTCGGCACGGTCGCCACGATGCCGACCCGACCCGCCCGCGCGTTCCCCACGCCGCCGAGCGAGGTCGACCCGGCCTCGCTCGTGCACGCGGAGGTCGTCGCCGGCGGCGGCTACACGCACCTCGCCGTCGCGCGCGGCACGCACGTCCGGCTGACCGACCTCCAGGGCGACGCCTGCGCGCACGTCCTCGCGTACCGGCTGGACCGCCCGTGGGAGCGGCTGAACGTCGCGGACACCGTCAAGGTCCAGTGGCAGGTCTACCTGACGGCGGGCCACCTGCTGCTCAGCGACCAGGGGCGGGTACTCGCGAGCATCGTCGGCGACACGTCGGGGCGGCAGGACGCGCTGTACGGGACGACGACGCGGGCACGCAACGACGAGCGGTACGGCGACGGCAGCGCGCAGGGTCCGACGCCCGCCGGGCGCGAGCTGTTCGCCCTGGCGGCGGCCAAGCACGACCTCGGTCGACGCGACCTGCCGCCGAGCATCTCGTTCTTCCAGGGCGTCCGGATCGACGCCGACGGCCGCCCGGTGTTCGAGGGGTCCGCCGGCCCCGGCACGGCGGTCACGCTGCGCGCCGAGGTGCCGCTCCTGCTGCTCGTCGCCAACACCGCGCACCCGCTCGACCCGCGCGAGTTCGTGAGCACGCCGCTCGAGGTGCTGGCCTGGACGGGCTCGCCGACGACGGACACCGACCCGCTCTGGGACGCCACACCGGAGGGCCGCCGCGCCTTCGTCAACACCCAGGCCGACCTGACCGCACGGGGGATCGCATGACCGGCACGCTGCTCGACGACGTCGTCCCCGCCCGCGCGCCCTGGTCGGCCGTGGTGCACGCGGGCGACGTCCTCACGATCGTCGACCTCGGCGGCAACCAGGCCGTCGACTTCCTGGTGTTCGACGCGGTCGACACCACCCTGCGCTACAGCGCACCCGACACGATCCAGGGCCAGGACTCGGTGTTCCTGACCACCGGCTCGGTCCTGCGCGACTGCGAGTACGGACCGCTCATGACGGTGGTCGCCGACGAGGTCGGCCGGCACGACACCCTGGGCGGCGCGTGCTCGAAGGAGTCGAACACGCTCCGCTACGGCCACCACACCTGGGCGCAGCACGCGTGCGCCGAGAACTTCCTCGCCGAGGGCGGCCGGTACGGCCTGGGCAAGCGCGACCTGGTCTCCAACATCAACTGGTACATGAACGTGCCCGTCGACCCGGACGGCGCCCTCGGCATCGTCGATGGCATCTCCGCACCGGGCCTGTCGGTCTCCCTGCGCGCCGAGCGCGACGTCCTCGTCGTGGTCAGCAACTGCCCGCAGATCAACAACCCGTGCAACGGCTTCGACCCGACGCCGGTGCGCATGGTGGTGACCTCTTCATGAGCGGCGGATTCGACACCCTCCTCGTCGCCAACCGCGGCGAGATCGCCGTGCGCATCCTGCGCACCGCGAAGTCGCTCGGTCTGTGCACGGTCGCGGTCTACTCGGACGCCGACGCGGGCGCGGCCCACGTGCACCTCGCCGACACCGCGGTCCGCCTCGGCCCCGCCCCGGCGGCGCAGTCGTACCTGCGCAGCGACCTGATCCTGGAGGCCGCGCTCGCCCAGGGCGCGGGCGCGATCCACCCGGGCTACGGGTTCCTCTCCGAGAACGCGGGGTTCGCGCGCGCGGCCGAGGCGGCAGGGATCGCGTTCGTCGGGCCGACGCCGGCGCAGCTGGAGCTGTTCGGCTCGAAGCACACGGCTCGCGACGCGGCCCGTGCCGTGGACATGCCGATGCTCGCGGGCACCGGCCTGCTGGAGACGCTCGACGAGGCGGTCGCGGCTGCCGAGTCGATCGGCTACCCGGTCATGCTCAAGGCGACGGCGGGCGGCGGCGGCATCGGCATGCGCGCGTGCACCGGACCCGACGAGCTCGTCGCCGCCTGGGAGGCCGTGCGCCGGACCGCGGGCGCCGCGTTCGGCTCCGCCGGTGTCTACCTCGAGCGGCTCATCACGGCCGCGCGGCACGTCGAGGTGCAGGTCTTCGGCGACGGGCTGGGCCGCGTGGTCACGCTCGGCGACCGCGACTGCTCCCTGCAGCGCCGGCACCAGAAGGTGGTGGAGGAGGCCCCGGCACCCCGGCTTCCCGACGAGGTCCGCGCGCTGATCGCATCGTCGGCCCGCACGCTCGCCGAGTCGGTGGACTACCGGTCCGCGGGCACGGTCGAGTTCGTCTACGACGCCGTGCGCGAGGAGGCCGCGTTCCTCGAGGTCAACACGCGGCTGCAGGTCGAGCACCCGGTCACCGAGGCCGTGTTCGGGGTCGACCTGGTCGCGTGGATGCTGCGGCTGGCGCAGGGCGACACGTCCGTCGTCGACACGCCCCTGGAGCCTCGGGGAGCCGCCGTCGAGGCCCGTGTGTACGCCGAGAACCCCGACCGGGACCACCTCCCGAGCGCCGGCACGATCACCGCGTTCGAGGTCCCTTCACAAGCACGCGTCGACACCTGGATCGAGCCGGGCAGCGAGGTGTCCACCCACTACGACCCCCTGCTGGCCAAGGTCATCACCGCCGGCTCCGACCGCGAGACCGCGTGGGCGGCGCTCGGTGAAGCCCTCGCCGCCACCCGCCTGACCGGCATCGCGACGAACGTCGGGCTGCTCCGCACTATCGTGCACGCCCCCGAGGTCGCCGCCGCGCTGCACCACACCGGCACGCTCGCGCACCTCCACGACGAGACGCCGCGCATCGAGGTGCTGCGCCCGGGCATGCTCACGACGGTCCAGGACTGGCCCGGTCGCACGGGCCTGTGGCACGTCGGCATCCCGCCGTCGGGGCCGATGGACGACCTCTCGTTCCGGCTGGGCAACACCGCGCTGGGCAACGTCGAGGGCGCTCCCGGCCTGGAGTGCACGATGGCCGGCCCGGAGCTCCGGTTCGTCACCGGCGCGACGGTCATGGTGACCGGTGCACCGGCGGCGGTCACGCTCGACGACGTGCCCGTCCCGCAGTGGGAGCCGGTCGAGATCCCGGCGGGGGGCGTCCTGGCGATCGGCTCGCCGGCAACCGGCATGCGCACGTACCTGCTGGTGAAGGGCGGTCTGGACGTCCCGGAGGTCCTCGGCTCGGCGGCGACGTTCGACCTCGGTCGCATCGGCGGCACCACGGGCGTCCCCCTGCGCCCGGGCGACCAGCTGGGGATCGGCGCCGGGTCGGGGACCGCACGGCCAGTCCCGGAGGCGGACCGCCCTCACATCACCAGCGCCTGGCAGATCGGCGCTCTCGAAGGCCCCCACGCCGCCCCGGAGTTCTTCACGCCGGGCGACGTCGCCGAGTTCTACTCCACCACCTGGGCGGTCCACTTCAACTCCGCGCGCACCGGCGTCCGGCTCGTCGGCCCCAAGCCCACCTGGGCGCGTCCCGACGGCGGCGAGGCGGGCCTGCACCCGTCGAACATCCACGACACCCCGTACGCGGTCGGCGCCGTGGACTACACCGGCGACCTGCCGATCCTGCTGGGCCCCGACGGCCCGTCGCTCGGCGGGTTCACGTGCCCGGCGACCGTCGCGCTGGGCCAGCTGTGGAAGCTGGGCCAGCTGCGCCCGGGAGACACCGTGCGGTTCGTGCCGGTCGACGAGGCCGAGGCGGACGCGCTGCGCAGGCGCCCGCAGGCGGTCCCGCGACCGACCCGGACGGCCCACGACGACGGCGGGATCCTCGCGCGCAAGGACAGCGACACGGAAGTCACCTACCGCCGCAGCGGCGACGACAACCTGCTGGTCGAGTACGGGGCCATGACCCTCGACCTGGCCTCCCGGATGCGGGTGCACGCGCTCGCGCAGCAGGTGCAGGACCGCGTCGACCACGACGGGCTGCGCGGGATCGTCGACCTGACACCGGGCATCCGCTCGCTCCAGCTGCACGTCGACCCCGACCGGCTGCCGCTGCGCAAGGCCCTCGACCTGGTCCGGGAGATCGAGGACGCGCTGCCGGCCACCACGGACCTCGTCGTGCCCAGCCGCACCGTCCACCTGCCGCTGAGCTGGGACGACCCGGCGACGCGCGAGGCCATCGAGCGGTACATGGCCGGCGTCCGCGACGACGCCCCCTGGTGCCCGTGGAACATCGAGTTCATCCGCCGGATCAACGGGCTGGGCTCCGTCGACGACGTCTACCGCACGGTGTTCGACGCGTCGTACCTGGTCATGGGCCTGGGCGACGTCTACCTCGGCGCCCCCGTCGCGACCCCGCTCGACCCGCGGCACCGCCTGGTCACCACCAAGTACAACCCGGCCCGCACGTGGACGCCGCAGAACGCGGTCGGCATCGGCGGCGCCTACCTGTGCATCTACGGCATGGAGGGGCCGGGCGGCTACCAGTTCGTCGGACGGACCATCCAGGTCTGGGACACGCATGCCCGCCGCACGCCGTTCGAGCCGGGCACGCCGTGGCTGCTCCGGTTCTTCGACACCATCCGCTGGTACCCGGTGGGCGCGGACGAGCTGCTCGACATGCGTGCGGACATGGCCGCCGGGCGCCTCGACGTGGCGATCGAGCCGGGGTCGTTCTCCATAGCGGAGCACCAGCGGTTCCTGGCGGACAACGACACCGAGATCGCGTCCTTCCGCGCGCAGCAGGCGTCCGCGTTCGGCGCCGAGCGGGACGCGTGGGCGGCTGCGGGCGAGTTCGACCGCGTCATCGAGCCCGACGCACCTGCGCCGGCGGTCGACACCGAGGTCCCCGACGGGTGCGAGGGCGTGGAGGCGCCGTTCGTCGCGACGGTCTTCCGGGTCGACGTCCGCCCCGGCGACGTCGTCGAGCGCGGACAGCAGCTGCTCGCCCTGGAGGCCATGAAGATGGAGGCCCCGGTCACGGCGACGATCGGCGGCACGGTCGTCGACATCGTCGTGACCCCGGGCGACCAAGTGGGTCCCGGCCAGGTCCTCGTCATCGTCGAGCCCGCGGCGGTGACGACGGCGGCGTGAGCTCCTACCCCGGCACCCGCGCGCGGACCCGCCGCGGGTGGGGCGGCTCGGCCGCGTCCAGCAGCCCGGTCGCGGTGATCTCGTCGACCACCAGGTCCGTCACCACCCCGGCGCGCAGGGCGGCGAGCAGCGGCGCGACCTTGTTGTCGCCGGCCACCACGCAGACCCGGCGCGGGACCCGCTGCAGCTCGACCGGGGTCGGACCGGTGGCCCGCTCGTTCAGGTGCACGTCCTGCCACGACCCGTCGGCGCGCAGGAAGACGGTGCAGACGTCACCGACGACGCCCTCGTCGTGCAGGTTCTTCACGTCGGCGTCGTCGAGGTAGCCCGCCGAGTACACGTGCGAGGGCACCGCCCCCGCGACCGCGCCGACGGAGAACACCGCGATGTCCGCGCGCCGCTGCATGTCGAGCACGCGACGGACCGAGCGCTCGCGCCACATGGCGGCCTTGGTGTCGGGGTAGTCGAAGAACGCGGGCACCGAGAAGTGGTGCACCGCCGCGGCGAACGCGGTGCCGAACGTCGAGATCAGGTCGCTGGCGTACTCGATCCCGCTGGTGCGCATGTTCGCGGCGCCGTTCAGCTGGACCACCGCGGAGCCGCGCGTCGGCTTGGGCGCCAGGTACCGGGACACCGACGCGAGCGTGGTCCCCCACGCGACGCCGAGCACCATGTCGGAGTCGAACCACGAGGACAGGAGCCTGGCCGCGGTGATCGACACCTGGTCCAGGCGCTCGATGTGACTGGCGGAGTCGGGCACCGGGACCACGTACGTGTCGATGCCGAACGCCGCGGCGATCGTGCGGCCCAGCCCTGGTGCACGCGTGCTCGCCGGCCGCAGCGTGATCTCGACCAGACCCGACTGCCGGGCGCGCTTGATGAGCCGGGAGACGGTCGAGCGGGAGGTGCCCAGGTGGCGCGCGATGACCTCCATCTTGATGTCCTGGAGGTAGTACATCGAGGCCGCCCGCAGCACGTCCTGCTCTCGTTCGATGTACATCGCGACCCCCTCCCGACCGCAGCCGACCTTGCACGTTTGTGCAGCCCGGTTGCGCGTTCGTTCGCCTGGTGACGACGATAGCGAGCAAGCCCGCACCGGGCGAGCCGGACAACGAGCGACAACGGAACCACCGGGGGTACGACGGATGAGGACGGCGCCGCTGACGGCCCAGGCACGACAGGACGCTCTCGACGCGATGCGTGGGAGTGCTGAACGCGGGAACGAGCTCGACGTCCTCGTCATCGGAGGCGGCGTGACGGGCGCGGGGATCGCGCTCGACGCGGTCAGCCGAGGACTGTCCACCGCGATCGTCGAGGCCCAGGACTGGGCCAGCGGCACGTCGAGCCGGTCCAGCAAGCTGGTGCACGGCGGCCTGCGCTACCTCCAGATGCTCGACTTCCACCTGGTGCGCGAGGCGCTCACGGAGCGGGACCTGCTGATCAACCGCCTGGCGCCGCACCTGGTCAAGCCGGTCAGTTTCCTCTACCCCCTGGAGAACCGGGTCTGGGAGCGGGCCTACGTCGGTGCCGGCGTGGCCCTCTACGACACCTTGGCGTCGGTCACCGGGTCGAAGCGTGCCCTCCCGATCCACCGGCACCTGACCCGCAAGGGCATGGAGCGGCTGTTCCCCGACCTGCGCCACGACGCCGCCATCGGCGCGGTCCGGTACTGGGACGCGAGCGTCGACGACGCCCGCCTCGTCGAGACCCTCGTGCGCACCGCCGTCAGCTACGGCGCGCACGCCGCGTCCCGCACCCAGGTGGCCGACCTGCAGACCACGACCGGCGGCGCGGTCACCGGCGCCGAGGTGGTGGACCTGGAGACCGGCGAGCACATCGACGTCCGGGCACGGGCAGTCATCAACGCGACCGGTGTGTGGACCGAGCAGACCGAGTCGCTGGCCGGAGCCGAGGGCGGGCTGCGCGTGCTGGCCAGCAAGGGCATCCACATCGTCGTGCCGCGCAGCCGCATCGCCGGCGACGTCGGGCTGATCCTGCAGACCGAGAAGTCGGTCCTCTTCATCATCCCGTGGTCGCGGTACTGGGTGATCGGCACCACGGACACGCCGTGGGAGCAGGAGCTGATCCACCCCGTCGCGACGAGCGCGGACATCGACTACGTCATCGACCACGCCAACACCGTCCTGTCCCGGCCGATCACGCGCGAGGACATCATCGGCACCTGGGCGGGTCTGCGTCCGCTGCTCCAGCCGCAGGTCAAGGCCGGCACCAGCTCCGCGAAGGTGTCGCGCGAGCACACGGTCGCCGCCCCCGCGCCGGGCCTGACGGTCATCGCCGGCGGCAAGCTCACCACCTACCGCGTGATGGCCAAGGACGCGGTCGACTTCGCCATCGGCAGCCGCGCCACCAGCCTGCCGTCCATTACGCACGACCTGCCGCTGGTCGGCGCCGAAGGCCTCCAGGTGTTCCAGCGCCAGGCCCGGGCGATCAGCCAGAAGTACGGCTGGACGCGGCCGCGCATGGACCACCTGCTGCACCGGTACGGGTCCCTGCTGGGCGAGCTCATCGACCTCGTCGACGCCGACCCGACCCTGGCCGACCCGCTCACGAACGCGGACGCGTACATCCGGGCGGAGATCGTCTACGCCGCGAGCCACGAGGGCGCGCTGCACCTCGACGACGTCCTCATGCACCGCACCCGGCTCAACTACGAGCAGGCGGACAAGGGCGTCGGCGCCCTCGACGAGATCGGCGACCTGGTCGCGCAGGTGCTCGGCTGGGACGCGCACACGCGCAGCCAGGAGATCGAGGCGTACCGCGCGCGGTGCGAGGCGGAGGACGCCGCCGCGCAGGAGCTGGACGACGCGGAGGCCGTGAAGGTGCGACTGCGCGCCGCCGACGTGTCGCCGATGCTCGACGAGGGGGCAGCCACAGGAGCCGGCACCAAGCCGGGATCACCCGCGGGGAAGGGATCGTCCGGACCCGTCGGGACCTGAAGACTCCCCGCGGCCATCCGCGGGGCGCACGTGACAACGATGTCCGTCAGAAAGGGTCGACAGTGGACTACACAATAGGTGACGCCTTCATCTCGGAGGTGATGGGTACCGGCATGCTGATCCTGCTCGGCGCCGGTGTGGTCGCGAACGTCATCTTGCCGAAGAACAAGGGTTTCGACGGCGGCTGGCTCCTCATCAACTTCGGATGGGGTCTCGCGGTCTTCTCGGGTGTGTACGTCGCGTTCAAGTCGGGGGCGCACCTGAACCCCGCGGTGACCATGGGCATCTGGACGAGTGGGGCGGAGGAGTTCGCACCCGGCATCCCCGTGACGGCGGCGAACGGCTTCCTCTATGTCACAGCCCAGATGGCCGGTGCCGCGATAGGTGCCGCACTCGCCTTCCTCGCCTACAAGAAGCACTTCGACGAGGATGCCGACCCGGGCACCAAGCTCGCCGTCTTCTCCACCGGTCCCGCCATCCGTTCCTACGGGTGGAACTTCTTCACCGAGGCCATCGCCACGTTCGTCCTCGTCTTCGTCATCCTCGCGTTCGCGAAGACGCCCGCCGCCCTCGGGGCGATCCCCGTCGCCCTCCTCGTGGTCGGCATCGGCGCCAGCCTCGGTGGCCCCACCGGCTATGCCATCAACCCCGCGCGTGACCTCGGTCCGCGCATCGCGCACGCCCTCCTGCCCATCCGGGGCAAGGGCGCGAGCGACTGGGGGTACTCCTGGGTGCCGGTCCTCGGCCCCCTCGTCGGCGGCGCGATCGCCGGCCTCGTGGCGTCCGTCTACATCGGCTGACGCCACAGCACAGTCGTCCCCCGTCCGGGCGGCGCTCCACACCCCCCGCGAGCGCCGTCCGGGCCACCCGAACCACCGGAGGAATCTTCACCATGCCCGACACCAAGTACGTCCTTGCCATCGACCAGGGCACCACGAGCTCCCGAGCGATCGTCTTCGACCACTCCGGCCAGATCGTCGAGTCCGGGCAGATCGAGCACGAGCAGATCTTCCCGCGCGCCGGGTGGGTCGAGCACAACGCGGAGGAGATCTGGAAGAACGTCCGTGAGGTGGTCGGTCTCGCACTGACGCGGGCCAACCTCACCTACAAGGACCTCGCCGCGGTCGGCATCACCAACCAGCGCGAGACAGCGGTCGTCTGGGACCGGACCACCGGCAAGCCGGTCTACAACGCGATCGTCTGGCAGGACACGCGCACCCAGAAGATCGCCGACGAGCTGGGGGCGCTCGGCGGTGGCGCGGACCGGTACAAGGCGAAGGTCGGCCTGCCGCTGGCCACGTACTTCTCCGGCCCGAAGGTCAAGTGGATCCTCGACAACGTCGAGGGTGCGCGGGCCAAGGCCGAGGCCGGTGACCTGGCGTTCGGCAACACCGACTCGTGGGTGCTGTGGAACATGACCGGTGGGGTCGACGGTGGCGTGCACGTCACCGACCCGACCAACGCGTCGCGCACGATGCTGATGGACCTCGACACCCTCTCGTGGGACGCGGACATCGCGAACGACATGGGGATCCCGCTGTCGATGCTGCCGGAGATCAAGTCCTCGTCCGAGGTGTACGGCAAGGGTCGCGAGGGCGGCATGGTCCCGGGTGTCCCGATCGCCGGCATCCTCGGCGACCAGCAGGCGGCCACGTTCGGGCAGGCGTGCTTCGAGGTCGGGATGGCCAAGAACACGTACGGCACCGGCAACTTCATGCTCATCAACACGGGCACGTCGCCGGTCCCGTCGAAGAACGGCCTGCTCACCACGGTCTGCTACAAGATCGGCGACCAGCCGACCGTGTACGCGCTCGAGGGGTCGATCGCGGTGAGCGGCTCGCTCGTCCAGTGGCTGCGCGACAACCTCGGGATCATCTCGTCGGCACCCGAGATCGAGGAGCTGGCCAAGACCGTCGAGGACAACGGCGGCGCGTACTTCGTGCCGGCGTTCTCGGGCCTGTTCGCGCCGTACTGGCGGTCCGACGCGCGCGGCGCACTCGTCGGCCTGACGCGGTACGTCAACAAGGGGCACATCGCCCGGGCCGCGCTCGAGGCGACGGCGTTCCAGACCCGCGAGGTGCTGGACGCCATGAACGCCGACTCGGGTGTCGACCTGACCGAGCTCAAGGTGGACGGCGGCATGGTCCAGGACGAGCTGCTGATGCAGTTCCAGGCGGACATCCTCGGCGTCCCGGTGGTCCGGCCGAAGGTCGCCGAGACGACCGCGCTCGGAGCGGCCTACGCGGCCGGCATCGCCGTCGGGTTCTGGAACGGTGAGCAGGACGTCATCGACAACTGGGCCGAGGACAAGCGCTGGGAGCCGGCGATGGCCGACGACGAGCGTGACCGGCAGTACCGGAACTGGAAGAAGGCCGTCACCAAGACCTTCGACTGGGTCGACGACGACGTGCACTGAGCACTGGGGTGACGGGCGAGGGCCG
The DNA here is from genome assembly GCF_030814415.1 of Cellulomonas humilata. Classification (GTDB taxonomy): domain Bacteria; phylum Actinomycetota; class Actinomycetes; order Actinomycetales; family Cellulomonadaceae; genus Cellulomonas; species Cellulomonas humilata_A. The sequence continues at coordinate 703,722 of NZ_JAUSVB010000001.1, forward strand.
GGGTGCGACGAGGCACCCCGGCCCTCGTCACGTCATTCGGCGGCGTGCACCCCGTGCGCGGCGTGGGTGCCCGTGTGCGCGCCCTCCGGGACCTCGTCGACGGGAGCGGCGGCCGTGTGGGAGCCGGTCTTGTCGAGCGCGGCACCCTCGATGTCGACGTTCGGGATGATCCGGTCCAGCCAGCGAGGCAGCCACCAGGCCGACTTGCCCAGCAGCGTCATGGCGGCAGGGATCATCGTCATGCGGACGACGAGGGCGTCGAACAGGATGCCGATGGCCAGCGCGAACGCGATCGGGCCGATCTGCGCCGAGCCGCTGAACACGAAGCTCGAGAACACCGAGATCATGATCAGCGCCGCCGCCAGGACCACGCGGGCACCGTGGGCGAACCCGAGGCGGACGGCCGGTGTCGGCTCGGCGCCGTGCACGTGCTCCTCGCGCATCCGGGACACGAGGAACACCTGGTAGTCCATCGCCAGACCGAACAGCACGCCCACCAGCAGGATCGGCAGGAAGCTGAGCAGCGGACCGGTCGAGTCGACGTTGAAGACGGGCGCCAACCAGCCCCACTGGAACACCGCGGTCGTGGCGCCGAACGCCGCCGCGATGGTCAGGAGGAAGCCGAGCACCGCGGTGACCGGCACCAGCAGCGAGCGGAACGCGACCAGCAGCAGGACGATCGCGAGCCCGACGACGATGAGCAGGAACAGCGGGAACGCGTCGGCGAGCTTCTCGGTGATGTCGATGTTCGCGGCGGCGGCGCCTGTGACCCACAGCTGCGTGCCGGTGCTCTCCTCGAGGTCCGGGCGGGCGTCGCGGATGGCGTTCACCAGGTCGGCGGTCTCCTCCGAGTCCGGCGCACCGGTCGGGATGACCACGATGAGCGCACCCTCGGCACCCTCGGAGGCGCCCGGGGCCGCGATCGGGGCCGCGTAGGCGACGTCCGGGAGGGCGGAGACCGTCTCCGTGACGGACTGGACCGCGGCCGGCAGGGCGCTCGGGTCCTCGGCCGCGTCGACGAGCACGACGAGCGGGCCGTTGAAGCCGGGGCCGAAGCCGTCGGCGAGCATCTCGTACGCGACGCGGTCGCCCGACCCCTCGGGCTCGCGGCCGGCGTTCGGCAGGCCGAGCCGCAGGCTGAGCGCGGGGATCGCGATCGTGAGAAGCACGAGCGCGGAGACGACGAGCGTGATGATCGGGTGCGTCGTGACGAGCGCGCCCCAGCGGTTGCGGGCCTCGCGGGAGTGCTCCGCCTGCTTCAGCGCCCGGCCGCGCGGGCGCAGCCGCTCGCCGGCGAAGCCCATCATCGCGGGCAGCAGCGTGACGGCGACGAGCACCGCGATGACGACCGTGGCGGCGGCGGCGAGGCCCATGGCCGCGAGGAACGGGATACCGGTGACCGTGAGGGCGGCGAGGGCGATGACGACGGTGGTCCCGGCGAACACGACCGCGCTGCCGGCGGTGCCGACCGCGTGGCCGGCGGAGGCCTCCGGGGCCATCCCGTCTGCCAGCTGCTGCCGGTGCCGGGACAGCAGGAACAGGGCGTAGTCGATGCCGACCGCGAGGCCGAGCATGAGTGCGAGCGTCAGCGTCGAGGAGGAGATGTTCGCGATCCCCGACAGGGACAGCACGCCCGCGACCCCGATGCCGACGCCGAGCAGCGCGGTGAGGATCGGCATGCCCGCCGCGAGGAGCGACCCGAAGGTCACGACGAGCACGATCAGCGCGACGACCAGCCCGATCGCCTCCATCGGCCCCGCGAGCTCGAGCGGGTGGGTGAACGGACCGCCGGCCAGCGCGACCTCGTACCCGTCGGCCTCGAGGCTCGCCGCGGCGTCCTCGATGGCGGCCGTGGTGGCGTCGGGGATGTCGTCGACCCCTACGCCGAACGACACGTCCACGTACATGACGCTGCCGTCCGGGGCGACCGCCTGGGCGGTGACGGGGTCGGAGACCGCGACGACGTCCTGTGCGCTCGCCACGGGCGCGAGCGCGGTCAGGACGTCCGGGATCCCGGTCCCGGTGAGGAACGACTCGCCCTCGGGCACCCCGACGACGACGCGCGCGCTCGAGGTGTCGCCGCCCTGCTGGGCCGACATGCTGCTGTCCGAGCCGACGTCGGCGGCCTGGTCACCCAGCCGCTCCGCGACGAGCTCCTGCGCCCGCTGGGACTCGGTGCCCGGGATGGAGAACGAGTCCGAGATGTTCAGCCCCGACGCGACGGCGCCGAACGCGGCGGCGGCGAGCACCAGCAGCCACGCGACGAGCACGATCCAGCGGTGGCGGAAGCTTCCCCGGCCCAGACGGTCCAGCACGCGTGCCATGTTCACTCCTTGGTCGACGGTGCAGGATACCCGACAGGTGTCGGTTACTTGTCGGTGGCATCATGGGTCGGGTGACGATCCAGGACGAAGGCGCCCGGGTGGATCCGCGAGTGCTGCGCACGCGTCGGCTCCTCCAGGATGCCCTGCTCTCGCTCGCACGGGAGCGCAGCCTCGACGAGATCTCCGTCGCCGACGTCGCCGACCGGGCCACCGTGAACCGCAGCACCTTCTACCAGCACTACCCCGACACCGACACGCTGCTGGCCGACGCCCTCGACGCGCAGGCCGCCCTCGTCGGTGCCGACCTCACCCAGATCCACCCCGGCGTCGGCACGAGGACACCCCCCGACGTGCTCGTCCGGTACGCCACCCACGTCGCCGAGAACGTCAACCTCTACCGCAGCGCGCTGGGCGAGCACGGCTCCCCCGTCGCCGTCACCCGCCTGCGCCGACGCATCGCGGCGCTCGCGACCGAGGGCCTCGAGCTCCACGGCACTCCCCCCGCGCTCGCGCACCTGCCGCTCCCGATCGCCGCAGCCGCGCTGGCGGGATCGGTCATCGGCGTGCTCGTCGCATGGCTGGAGCGCGACCCGCTGCCCCCCGCGCAGGACGTGGCGTCCTGGGCGTGGTCGGCCGTCAGCGGCTGGCCCGCCGAGGCCTGACCCGCCCCGTCAGCTGAAGTACGCGCCGCCGTTGACGTCGAGGACCGTGCCCGTGACGAACGCGGCGCCGTCCGACGCCAGGAAGAGGACCGCCTCGGCGACATCGTCGGGCGCTCCGGCCCTGCGCAGCGGGGACGCGACGACCGCGGCGCGCTGCGCAGGCTCCGGCGTGTGCGTCGCGTGCAGCGGGGTGCCGGTGACGAACCCCGGCGCGACGGCGTTCACGGTGATCCGCCGTGGCCCCAGCTCCAGCGCGAGCGCCCGGGTGAAGCCCTCGATCCCCGCCTTGGCCGTCGCGTAGGCGACCATCCCCGTGCCACCGCCGCTGCGCGCCGCCTGGGCGCTGATGGTGATGATCCGGCCGCCGTCGGGCATGACCGCGAGCGCGGCCCGGCTGGCGTAGAACGCCGAGGAGAGGTTCAGGTCGAGCACCCCGTGCCAGTGGGCATCGTCCATCCCTGGCACCCTGCGCCGGTCGACCGGGCCACCGACGTTGTTGACGAGGATGTCGATCCCGCCGCCGAGCGCCGACGCAGCGTCGCTGACCGCCGCGTCGACCTCCCAGCTGCGCCGGAGGTCCACCTGGAAGGAGGCCGCGACCTGGCCCGTCTCCTTGATCTCGGCGACGACGGCCGTGGCGTCGTGCGACAGGTGCGTGACGGCGACGTCGGCGCCGTCCCGGGCGAGCGCGAGCGCGACGGCGCGACCGATCCCCGAGGCGCCGCCGGTGACGAGCGCGCGCCGTCCGGTGAGCGCGTGCTCCACCTCGGTGCCCTTCTGTTGGACTGTCGTCCTGCACCGTACGGGAGCGATACCTCCCGCTCAAGACCGACTTGTCCTGCATTGACCGGTTGGCGTTCGGGTCGGTGGCTCCGGGTAGCGTCCTGCCCCATGCGCCTGGCCACCTGGAACATCAACTCGATCCGTGCACGAGCAGACCGCGCCGTCGCCTTCCTGGAGCGGACCGGCGTCGACGTCCTCGCCCTGCAGGAGACCAAGTGCAAGGACGAGCAGTTCCCGCGGGAGGGCTTCGAGGCGCTCGGCTACGAGGTGGCGACGACCGGGTTCAGCCAGTGGAACGGTGTCGCGATCATCTCGAAGGTCGGCATCGAGGACGTCGAGGTCGGGTTCCCCGGCATGCCCACGTGGGGTGACCCGGCGGCCGCGGAGGCCCGGGCGCTCGGCGCGACGTGCGGCGGCGTGCGGGTATGGAGCCTCTACGTGCCGAACGGCCGCGAGCTCGAGGACCCCCACTACGCGTACAAGCTCGACTGGCTGGGCCGGCTGCGCGACGCTGCGAAGGGCTGGCTCGACGACGACGCCGACGCGCAGGTGGCCCTCGTCGGCGACTGGAACATCGCCCCGCTGGACACCGACGTCTGGGACATCGGGTTCTTCGCCGGACGCACGCACGTGAGCCCGGCCGAGCGCGAGGCGTTCACCGCGATCGCCGGCGCCGGGTACACCGAGGTCTCCCGCGTCCATCTCCCCGCCGAGCACACCTACACCTACTGGGACTACCAGCAGCTGCGGTTCCCCCGGAACGAGGGCATGCGCATCGACCTCACCTACGCGACGCCCGCACTGGCCGCGCGCGTGACCGGAGCGACCATCGAGCGCAACGAGCGCAAGGGCAAGGCGCCGTCCGACCACGTGCCGGTCGTGCTCGAGATCGCCGGGTGATGTCAGGGGAAAGCGCCGTCGTCGCGGGCGCGCAGTGGGCTACCGTGCGCGCATGAGCAACGAGCCCGGGGGGCCGGCTCCGGTTCCCGACCCCTACGCCGTCCCCGACCCGGCCCCGACGGCCCCGATCGAGCCCAGCGGGCACGAGGCCGTGGCGCCGATCGGGTACGAGCCGGTCACGACGCCGGTCGGCGAGGGGCCGGCGACGACGCCGGTCGGCACGGGCCCGGTCACGACGCCGGTCGGCACGGGCCCGGTCACGCCCCCGTACGGCGTGCCGCAGACGGCGCCCGCGGGGTTCGCACCGCCGGCGACGCCCTACGGTCAGCAGCCGGGGTACCCGGGGTTCGTCGCTCCGCAGCCGCAGTACGGCGCACCCCAGTACGGGGCGCCGCAGCCCCAGTACGGCGCACCCCAGTACGGGGCGCCGCAGCCCCAGTACGGAGCCCCCCAATACGGTGCACCGCAGTACGGAGCCCCCGGGTACGAGCAGACGCCGCCGCCCTACGGGGCGCAGCCGTACGGGTACGGCCAGCCGTACGGGGCGCCGCAGCCCACCGACGGCATGGCGATCGCGTCCTTCGTCACCAGCACGGCCGGCCTCCTGTTCTTCGGCGGCCTGCCGGGCCCGGTCGGACTCGGGCTCGGCATCGCCGCGCTGCGTCGCATCAAGGTCTCCGGCAAGGGGGGCCGCGGGTGGGCCATCGCGGGCATCGTCATCGGCGCGGTCGGCATCCTGTCGATGCTCGCGATCGCGGCGTACATCGTCTTCGTCATCTGGTTCATCGGCACCGCGGGGAGCGGCTCGGGCATCTGGGGCGAGTTCGAGCAGGGCTTCGAGGAGGGCCTCGAGGACGGCTCGGACGACGGCGCGACCGGCGGGGACGTTGCCGAGCAGCTGCCCGACTTCGCGCTCCGCACCGACCTCACCGAGGGGACCTGCCTGACCACCTACGCGTGGGAGTACGACATGGCGGACACCGACCCCGTCGACTGCACCGTCCCGCACGAGGCCGAGGTCGTCGCCCTCGTCCCGATGTCGGGTCCCGTCAGCCTCGACAGCGACGACGAGTTCGACATGGCGTTCAACGACGCCTGGAACACGTGCGACGCCGTCACCGAGTCCCTCGTGCCCGGCTACTTCGACAACGGCAACGTCGAGCTGTACTACCCGCACCCCGACGACTTCGCCGGCGGGGTCACGTCCGCCTACTGCGTCTACTACGGCGACGAGCCCGGCATGACCGGGTCGGCCGTCGCCGGCACCCTCCAGCTCGCGGGCACCGGGGCCTAGTCCTGAGCGACCCCCGCGACCCCTACGCCTACCCGGAGGTGCACTACGCCCCCGGGTGGGTGGAACCGCGCGCCCGGCTCGAGCCGACCGCGGTCTGGTCGCTGGTCCTGGGGATCCTCGGGCTCGGTCCCGCGGCTCTGGTGCTGGCGGCCGTGGCGTTCCGGCGCCTCGCAGCGCGGCACACCCGCGGGCGGGGCCTCGCGATCGCCGGGGCGGTCCTGGGTGTCGTCGGGACCGTCGCCCTGGTCGTCGCTGTGACGGTCGCCGTGCTCACCGCGATGGCCACGCGCCCCCTGCCCACGGACGTGCCCGCCGCGCGCGACGCCCGCGCGCAGCAGCTGGTCACGGGCAACTGCGTGCTGTCGCTGCCCGACGACGGGCCGGTGGACACCGTGCGGGTGGTCCCCTGCGCCGAGGAGCACGAGGCGCAGGTGGTGACCGAGTTCCTGTTCGCCACGGACGCGGTGTGGCCGGGACAGCAGTCCGCCGACGCCCGGGTGGCCCGTGCCTGCGTGCTCGACGCGAACGAGATCGAGGCGGGCGTCCGCACGGTGACGTGGTCGCCGACCGAGCGCTCGTGGTCGGACGGCGACCGCGTGGGGCTGTGCCTGGCGGTCGTCGACGGCGGCGGTGTCACGGGCTCGTTCCTGGACGGGACCGCCGAGCTGTCCTGACCGGGGGCGCCCAGACTCTTACCACGTGGTAGGTAATGGGCTATGGTGGCGGACAACGCACCCCACCGAGGAGGAACCCCGCGATGACGCAGGTATTCGACGTCGAACGCGTCCTGGCCCAGCTGACCCTGGAGGAGAAGGCGTCGCTGACGTCCGGCTCCGACTTCTGGCACACGCAGGGCGTCGAGCGCGCGGGCGTCCCCGCGGTCATGGTCACGGACGGCCCGCACGGTCTGCGCAAGCAGGCCGAGGACGCCGACCACCTCGGGCTCGGCAACTCCGTGCCGGCCACCTGCTTCCCGACGGCCGCCGCGCTGGGCTCGTCCTGGGACGTCGAGCTGGTCACCCGCGTCGGCGAGGCTCTCGGCCGTGAGACGCGCGCCAACGACGTCGCCGTGCTGCTCGGCCCGGGCGTGAACATCAAGCGGACCCCCCTGTGCGGTCGCAACTTCGAGTACGTGTCCGAGGACCCGGTGGTCGCCGGCGAGCTGGGCACCGCGATCGTGCGGGGCATCCAGAGCCAGGGCGTCGGGACGTCGCTCAAGCACTTTGCGGCGAACAACCAGGAGTCGGACCGCATGCGCGTGTCCGCCGAGGTCGACGAGCGCACGCTGCGCGAGATCTACCTGCCGGCGTTCGAGCGGGTGGTCACCAACGCGCAGCCGTGGACGGTCATGTGCGCGTACAACAAGGTCAACGGCACGTACGCGTCCGAGAACCACTGGCTCCTCACCGAGATCCTCCGCGACGAGTGGGCCTTCGAGGGGCTCGTCGTCTCCGACTGGGGCGCCGTGCACGACCGCGTCCCCGCCCTGGCCGCGGGACTCGACCTGCAGATGCCCGCCGCCGGCCCGCGTCCCGACGAGGAGGTCGTGGCGGCCGTCCGCGACGGCTCGCTCGACGAGGCGGTGCTCGACGTCGCCGCCCGCCGCGTGCTCCACCTGGTCGCCCGGTCGCTGCCGGGCATCGAGGCGGACGACACGTTCGACGTCGACGCCCACCACGAGCTCGCCCGCGAGGCCGCCGCCGCCGGATCGGTGCTCCTGAAGAACGACGGCGGGCTGCTGCCCCTCACCTCCGCCGCGGGCGTCGCCGTCATCGGCGAGTTCGCCCGCACCCCGCGCTACCAGGGCGCCGGCTCGTCGCAGGTCAACCCGACGCGGCTCGACGCGCCCCTGGACGCGCTGCGGGCGACCGGCGGCGCGTTCCCGTTCGCGGCGGGCTTCACCATCGCGGGCGGGCCGTCCGGCGACGACTCGGCGCTGCTGACCGAGGCCGTGGCGGTCGCACGCGACGCCCAGACCGTCGTCGTGTTCCTCGGCCTGCCCGGTCCCGACGAGTCCGAGGGCTACGACCGCCCGCGGCTCGGGCTGCCCGACAACCAGGTCGCCACGCTCCGCGCGATCGCCGAGGTCAACCCCCGGGTCGTCGTGGTGCTCGCCAACGGCTCGGCGGTCAGCGTGACCGACTGGCGTGACCTTGCACCGGCGATCCTCGAGACGTGGCTCGGCGGGCAGGCCGGCGGGTCGGCCGTCGCGGACCTGCTGCTCGGCGTCCGGACCCCGTCCGGCAGGCTCACCGAGACGATCCCCCACCGCATCGAGGACACCCCCGCGTTCGGGAACTTCCCCGGCGAGGCCGGCGTCGTCCGCTACGGCGAGGGCGTCCTGGTGGGCTACCGCTGGTACGACACCCGCGCGATGGACGTCGCCTACCCGTTCGGCCACGGCCTGTCGTACACGACGTTCGCCTACGACGGGATCACGGCCTCGCTCGACGGCACCGACGTGTCCGTGCAGGTCACGGTCACCAACACCGGCTCCGTAGCGGGTGCCGAGGTGGTCCAGGTCTACGTCCGCGACCCCGAGGCCTCCGTCCTGCGGCCGACGCGCGAGCTCAAGGCGTTCGCCAAGGTCACGCTCGAGCCGGGCGAGTCGCGCGAGGTGTCGTTCGCCCTGGGAGCCCGCGACCTGTCCTACTGGCACCCCGGGCTGCACCGCTGGGTGGTCGAGGGCGGCGAGTTCGTGATCGAGGTCGGCGCCTCCTCCCGCGACATCCGCGGGTCGGTGTCGCTCGACGTCAAGGGCGAGCCGCTCTGGGGCGAGCTCACGGTGATGTCGACCATCGAGGAGTGGTTCACGCACCCGGTCGGCGGTCCGCTGCTGCAGGCCGCCCTGGTGCCGCCGGCGGACATGGGTCCGCTCGACGAGACCATGCAGGCGATGATCATGCAGATGCCCGCCAAGGTGATCGCCGAGTTCGGCCTGGTCGGCTTCGACCGCGAGGCGCTGGACACGCTGGTGGCCAAGGTCGCCGCCGGCTGACCGGACCGCCGAGAGCGGCAGCTCGCGACGAGGGCGGCAGCTCAGACTGCCGCGGTCGTCGCGGACTGCCGCTCTCGTCGTGTCTCAGGACGTCAGCAGGGCCGCGAAGTGGGCGCGGAGCGCCGCAGCCATGTCCGGGCGGGTGTCCGGGGTGTCGGCGGCGAGCAGCCACTGGATCTGCATGCCGTCCATCACCGCGACCGTGAGGCGGGCGGCGGTGAGCGGGTCGATGCCGGGCCGGAGGCGGCCCTCGTCGTGAAAGCGCTCGAACTCGGTCACGGACATCGCGATGACCCGGCGGTACCGGTCCTGGAAGTACGCGTGCGCGGGGTGGTCGGGGGACGTGGCCTCGGCCGAGAGCGTCGCGTAGAGCTCGACGATGCCCGGCCGGGCGGCGTTGCGGTCGATGAGCCGCGCGAGCGCGTCGAAGTAGTCGCGCCCCGCGGCCACGTCGGCCTCGAAGGCGACCTCGTCGATCTCGTCGCGACGCTCCAGGACCGCCGCGAGCAGCACGGCCTTGCTGGAGAAGTGGTGCAGCAGGCCGGGGTGGGAGATGCCGACGCGGGAGGCCACCTCGCGCAGGGAGGCGGTGTGGTAGCCGACCTCGCCGAACAGCTGCATGGCCGCGTCGAGGATCTCCTCGCGGGTCGCCCGGCCCTTGGCGTAGCCGCCGGCGCGGGCGCTGGAAGCGGTCGTGACCTCGGTCGTCATGGCGACAGGATCGCACGCTGGAGCCAATCCCGACCAGATGGTAACTAGCCTCTTCCGTGAATCCCGACCAAGTGGTAACTTCCCTACTTACCACGTGGTCGGGATTCAACGATGGTCCGACCCGCCGTCCGACACAGGAGTCGACGCATGGCCCTCTCGCAGCCCACGGCGCCGCTGACCGGCGCAGCCCAGGCGGTCCCGGCCGCGACCACACCGCCGCCCGCCGGCCGTGAACCCCGCAGCTACCTCCCGTTCCTGGGCTTCGCCAACCTCGGCGTCTACATGGCGCTGCTGACGCCCGTCATGGTGTCGATGGCGTTCAAGATCGACCACCTGGTCGGCGCCGAGGCCGCCCCGGCCCAGCTCGGGATGGTCATGGGGGTCGGCGCGCTGTTCGCCCTCATCTGCAACCCGCTCGCCGGCCGCCTGTCCGACCGCACGACCAGCCGGCTCGGCATGCGCCGCCCGTGGATCATGGGCGGCGCGATCGTCGGCGCAGCGGCCCTCGCCGTCGTCGGCACCGCGCAGTCCGTCGCCCTGGTGCTCGTGGGCTGGTGCGTCGCGCAGGCCGCGTTCAACGCGGTGCTCGCCGCCGCGAACGCGACCATCCCGGACCAGGTGCCGGTCGAGCGTCGTGGCAAGGTGTCCGGCCTGGTCGGCATGGCGACGCCGCTCGCGATCCTGCTGGGCAGCGTCATCGTCAACCAGATCTCCGCCGACGGCGCGCGATTCGTCGTGCCAGCAGCCCTCGGCCTCATCTTCTCGCTGCTGTTCGCCGCGGTGCTGCGCGACCGCAGGCTGGAGCAGGCGCCCGCACAGCGGTTCACCGTCGGGCAGTTCTTCGGGTCGTTCGTCTTCGACCCGCGCAAGCACCCCGACTTCGGCTGGACCTGGCTGACCAAGTTCATGGTGATGTTCGGCTACGCGGGCATCGCGACGTTCCTGCCGTACTACCTGGTGGGCAAGTTCGACCTGTCCGAGCAGGAGGCCACCGGCGTCATCCTCACGGCGACGTTCGCGTCGGTCGTCGGCATGGTCATCTCCAGCCCGGTCGGCGGCATCCTGTCCGACCGCTTCGGCAAGCGTCGCCCGTTCGTCGCCGCCGCCGGCGCGATCATGGCCGTCGGCCTCGTGGTGCTCGCGTTCGCGCCGTCGATCGCCCTGGTCGTCGTCGGCCAGGCCATCATCGGCCTCGGCGCCGGCGCGTTCTTCTCCGTCGACATCGCCCTGGCCACCCAGGTGCTCCCCAGCAAGGACGACACCGCCAAGGACCTCGGCGTCCTCAACATCGCCAACGCCCTGCCGCAGTCGCTCGCCCCCGCGATGGCCCCGGCCATCCTGGCCGTCGGTGCGAACCTGCCGATGGGCCAGTACCCCACGTGGTACCTGTTCGGCGCGGTCGTCGCGCTGGCCGGTGCCGTGCTCGTCTACCGGATCAAGGGTGTGCGCTGATGACCGTTTACCAGGACCCCACCCGGCCCGTCGACGAGCGCGTCGAGGACCTGCTCGGCCGGATGACTCTCCAGGAGAAGGCCGGCCAGCTCTTCCAGCACATGATCACGATCGGCGAGGGCGGCACGCTCGCGGACAGCGACCCGGTCTTCGGTCTGCCGTCGGCGAAGGAGTACGTGCACGGCAAGCACATGTCCCACTGGAACCTGCTCGGGGTGCCCGGCAGCGCGCGCCAGATCGCCGAGTGGCACAACCGGCTCCAGGCGCTGTGCGAGGAGACCCGCCTCGGCATCCCCGCGACGATCGCGACCGATCCCCGGCACGCCTTCACCGACAACCCCGGCACCGCGCTGCTCTCGGGCCCGTTCTCGCAGTGGCCGGAGACCCTCGGCCTGGCGGCGACGCGCGACGAGGCGCTCATGGAGCAGCACGCCGACGTCGCCCGGCAGGAGTACCTGGCCGTCGGCCTGCGCACCGCGCTGCACCCGCAGGTCGACCTGGCCACCGAACCGCGCTGGGCGCGTGCCAACGGCACCTTCGGCGAGGACGCCTCGTTGACCGGGCAGATGGGTGCCGCGTACGTGCGCGGGTTCCAGGGTCCCGACTTCGGCGTGGACAGCGTCTCGACGATGACCAAGCACTTCCCCGGCGGCGGGCCGCAGAAGGACGGCGAGGACCCGCACTTCGCGTACGGCCGCGAGCAGGTCTACCCGGGCGGGCGGTTCGCCGAGCACCTGGAGCCGTTCAAGGCGCTCCTGGCGGCCGGGACGCGCCAGATGATGCCGTACTACGGCATGCCGGTCGGGCTGCCGGGGATCCCCGAGGTCGGGTTCGGGTTCAACAAGCCCGTGCTCGACCTCCTGAGGGACGACCTCGGCTTCGACGGCATCATCTGCACCGACTGGGGCCTCGTGTCCGACGCCGAGGTGTTCGGGCAGCCGTTCCCGGCGCGCGCGTGGGGCGTCGAGCACTTCTCGGTCGAGGACCGCGTCGCGCTGATCCTCGACGCCGGCGCCGACCAGCTGGGTGGGGAGTCGTGCCCGGAGGTCGTCGTCGCGCTCGTGGAGAGCGGGCGCATCGAGGAAGCCCGGATCGACGCCTCCGTGCGCCGCCTCCTCACGGAGAAGTTCCTGCTCGGGCTCTTCGACGAGCGGCGCTACGTGGACGTCGAGGCGGCCTCGGCCGTCGTCGGCAACGACGAGTTCCGCGCGGCGGGGCTCGCGGCGCAGGCGGCTGCCGTGACGGTCCTGACCAACGACGGGATCCTGCCCCTGGCTCCCGACCTGCGGATCTACGCCGAGGGGTTCGAGGGCACGGTCGACGACCCCGCCGACGCCGACGTCGCGATCCTGCGGCTCCAGGCTCCCTACGAGCAGCGCGGCCCCGGGTTCGAGGCGTTCTTCCACGCGGGGTCGCTGGACTTCCCGCAGGCCGAGATCGACCGCATCAACGCGATCAGCGCGCAGGTCCCGACGATCCTCGACGTCTACCTCGACCGCCCGGCGATCCTCACGCCGCTGGTGGACCAGGCCGCCGCGGTCGTCGTGAACTTCGGCGCCGGCGACGGCCCCCTGCTCGACGCGCTCCGGGGCGCGGCCCGCGGGAGGCTGCCGTTCGACCTGCCCCGGTCGATGGCCGCCGTCGAGGCGTCCCGCGAGGACGTCCCGTTCGACACCGCCGACCCGCTCTTCCGGTTCGGGCACGGCCTGCCGGTGGTCTGAATCGAGGCGGCGTCGCCCGGTCTCCCCGTGGAGACCGGGCGACGGTCAGCCGCTGACCACCAGACCGTCCTCGCCGCGGTCCACCACCACGGTGTCGCCGTCGTGGACCTGACCGGCGAGGATCAGCCGCGCCAGCCGGTCGCCGATCTCGCGCTGCACCAGCCGCCGGAGCGGTCGCGCACCGTACGCGGGGTCGTACCCCTCGAGGGCCAGCCACTCGCGGGCGGCCGGGGAGACCTCGAGCGTGAGCCGCCGGTCCTTCAGCCGGTTCGCCAGCGCGGCGACCTGGAGCTCCACGATGTGCCCGAGCTCGTCGAGCGACAGCGGGTCGAACAGGACCACGTCGTCGAGCCGGTTGAGGAACTCCGGCTTGAACGACGAGCGCACCGCGGACATGACGGCCTCGCGCTTCTCCTCGGCGGACAGCATCGGGTCGACCAGGTACTGCGAGCCCAGGTTCGACGTGAGCACCAGGATCACGTTCCGGAAGTCGACCGTGCGGCCCTGCCCGTCGGTCAGGCGACCGTCGTCGAGCACCTGCAGCAGCACGTCGAACACCTCGGGGTGCGCCTTCTCGACCTCGTCGAAGAGGACCACCGAGTACGGCCGACGGCGCACGGCCTCGGTCAGCTGACCGCCCTCCTCGTACCCGACGTACCCGGGGGGCGCGCCGACGAGCCGGGCGACCGAGTGCTTCTCGGCGTACTCGGACATGTCGATGCGGACCATCGCGCGCTCGTCGTCGAAGAGGAAGTCCGCGAGCGCCTTGGCCAGCTCGGTCTTGCCGACGCCGGTGGGCCCGAGGAACAGGAACGAGCCCGTGGGCCGGTCGGGGTCGGACACGCCCGCGCGGGAGCGGCGGACGGCGTCGGAGACGGACGCGACCGCGGGCCGCTGCCCGATGAGCCGCTCGCCGAGGACCTCTTCCATGCGCAGGAGCTTGGCGGTCTCGCCCTCCAGCAGCCGGCCGGCGGGGATGCCGGTCCACTGCGCGACCACCTCGGCGACCTCGTCGGGACCGACCTTCTCGGCGATCATCGGCGGGGCGTCGGGGGCGGCGTCGATGGCCTCCTCGTCGGCCTCCGCAGCAGAGATCTGTTCCTGGAGCGCGGGCAGCTCGCCGTACTGGATGCGTGCGGCGCCGGCGAGGTCGCCCTCGCGCAGCAGGCGCTCGGCGTCGGACCGCAGGGTGTCGAGCCGGGCCTTGAGGTCGCCGACGAGGTTGTGCCCTGCCTTCTCCTTCTCCCACCGCGCGGTCAGGGACGCGAGGTCCTCCCGGCGGTCGGCGAGGTCCTTGCGGAGCCGCGCGAGGCGGTCGGTCGAGGCGGGGTCGTCGGACTCGGAGAGCACGACCTCCTCCATCTCGAGCCGGGTCACGGCGCGCTGCAGCTCGTCGATCTCGATGGGCGACGAATCCAGCTCCATGCGCAGGCGCGACGCGGCCTCGTCGACCAGGTCGATGGCCTTGTCGGGCAGCTGGCGGCCGGTGATGTACCGGTCGGACAGGGTCGCGGCGGCGACGAGCGCGGAGTCGGCGATGGTCACCTTGTGGTGCGCCTCGTACCGCTCCTTGAGCCCGCGCAGGATGGCCACGGTGTCCTCGACCGACGGCTCGCCGACGAACACCTGCTGGAACCGGCGCTCCAGGGCCGGGTCCTTCTCGACGCGCTCGCGGTACTCGTCGAGCGTCGTCGCACCGACCAGGCGCAGCTCGCCGCGGGCCAGCATGGGCTTGAGCATGTTGCCCGCGTCCATGGCGCCCTCGCCGCCCGCACCAGCGCCGACGACGGTGTGCAGCTCGTCGATGAACGTGACGACCTCACCGTTGGACCCGGTGATCTCCTGGAGCACGGCCTTGAGCCGCTCCTCGAACTCGCCGCGGTACTTGGCGCCGGCCACCATCGCGGCCAGGTCGAGCGCGACGAGCTTCTTGCCGCGCAGCGACTCGGGGACGTCGCCGGCGACGATGCGCTGGGCGAGGCCCTCGACGACGGCGGTCTTGCCGACGCCGGGCTCGCCGATGAGGACGGGGTTGTTCTTGGTGCGCCGGGACAGCACCTGCACGACGCGGCGGATCTCGGAGTCGCGGCCGATGACTGGGTCGAGCTTGCCGTCGCGGGCGCGCTGCGTCAGGTCGACGCCGTACTTCTCGAGCGCCTTGTAGGTGCCCTCGGGGTTCGGGGTGGTGACGCGCGCGGAGCCGCGCACGGCGGGCAGCGCCGCGGCGAGCGAGTCGCGGGACGCACCCTGGGCGCGCAGCGCGTCGGCGACGCCGGACTGGCCGGTCGCGAGGCCGAGCAGCAGGTGCTCGGTCGAGATGTAGTCGTCGCCGAGCGAGCGTGCCTCGGACGACGCGGCCTCGAGCGCGGTCGAGGTAGCGCGCGACGCGGACGGCTGCGCGACGGTGGAGCCGCTGCTGGTGGGCAGGCTGACGAGCATGCCCCGGACGGCCCGGCCGAGCGCGGTGCGGTCGGCGCCGACGGCATCGAGCAGCCCGTTGGCGACGCCGCCCTCCTGCTGGAGCAGGGCGTTGAGCAGGTGGGCGGGCTCGAGCTGCGGGTTCCCGGCGGCGGACGCCTGCTGGATGGCGTCGCCGAGAGCCTCCTGGGACCGGGTGGTGAACTTGGCGTCCACATGACCTCCTGAGTGATCGACTGCTTGTCGCAACGCCGTCCGAAGTTGAGTCTATTCCGCTCAACTCTAGGGACCAGCCGGGGAGTCGCCACCGTGCGACGATCACGCCATGACCGACGACGCCGACGTGCTCGGACCCGGCTGGACCGCCCGCACCCTCCCCCTGCGCCCCGACGGTGGGACGCCTGACCCGGTTGCCACTCTGGTCCATCGTGAGGGCACGGACAGCCGGCGCGCCCTCCTCTACGTGCACGGTTTCGTCGACTACTTCTTCCACACGCAGTTCGCCGACGCCCTCGGCGCCCACGGGTACGACGTCTACGCGCTCGACCTGCGCGACTACGGCCGGTCCATCCGCGACGGCCGCCCGCCGAACTACATCACCGACCTGGGCACGTACGCGGAGGAGATCGACGCGGCGATCCGGATCATCCGCGCCGAGCACGACGAGGTCGTCCTGCTGGGCCACTCCATGGGCGGGATGGTCACCTCCCTCTGGGCCGACGCGCGCCGTGGCGAGGGCCTCATCGACGCGCTCGTGCTGAACAGCCCGTGGCTGGACCTGCGCGGCTCGTGGTTCGAGCGCACGGTGTTCACCGCTGTGCTGCGGGGCGTCGGCAGGATCGCGCCGCGCCTCGTCGTCGGCAAGATCGGCCCGTTCTACGGTCGCGCCCTGCACGAAGGCACCGGCGGCGAGTGGTCGTACGACCTGGCGTGGAAGCCGCTGGACGGCTTCCCGGCACGCGCCGGGTTCGCTCGGGCCGTGCGCCGGGGCCATGCGCGCGTCGCCCGCGGCCTGGCCGTCGACGTCCCCGTGCTGCTGCTGGCGTCCGACGCGTCCGGCCCGGACGACGTCTGGCACGACGCGCTGGTGACCACCGACTCGGTGCTCGAGGTGGCGGACATGAAGCGGCTGGCCCCGAACCTCGGCCCCGACGTCACGTTCGTCGAGATCCCCGGCGGCGCCCACGACCTGGCGCTGTCCCCCGCCCCGGCCCGCGACACGTACGTCGCGGAGGTCCTCGCGTTCCTGGACGCCCGGCTGCCGTGACCACCACCGTCGAGCGAGCGCGCGTCCGGGCCCTGCGGATCGCGGCGCGCTACCGCCGCACCCCGCCGGGCCGGCTGGTGCAGCGCACGGTCGACGGCTTCGTCGCCATCGAGCCCTTCGACCGCGCGATGACGCTCGCGGCGCAGGCGTTCGTCTCGGTGGTGCCCGTGATGATCGTGATGGCGGCGTTCCGGCCCACCCAGCCCGGCTTCGGTGCGTTCCTCGCCGACAGCATGGGCCTCTCGGACGCCACCAGGGACACGGTCGTCGACAACGTGTCGACGGATGCGACGGTGGGCAGCAGCGTCAGCCTGCTCGGCCTCGTCGTCGCCCTGATCACCGCGACGAGCTACTCGCGGGCCCTGGAGCGCATGTACGCCAAGGTGTGGCAGGTCAAGCGGCCAGGCCTGCACGCCGCGTGGCGGTGGCTGGCGACGGTGCTCGCGGTGATCCTGGCGGTGGGGCTGCTGGGCCTGACCCGAGAGGCCACCGAGGGAGTGCCACTGCCGGCGCTGTGGGACTTCGTCCTGCGCATGATCGTCTGGACGGTCGTGTGGACGTACGTGCCGTGGGCGCTCCTGCGCGCCGAGGTCCCCGTGCGTGCGCTCGCGTTCACGGGTGCCGTCACGGCGTTCTTCATGTGCGTCCTGAGCATCGTCGGCATCGTGTACCTGCCGATCGTCCTGGAAGCTGGTGCACGGCAGTACGGGGTGCTCGGTCTGGTGTTCGCCTACATCGGCTGGCTCTTCGCGTTCAGCTTCGCGCTCGTGCTGGCTACCGTCATCGGCCGTGCGTGCGCCGAGGACGAGGGCGCGCTCGGGCGGCTGGTGCGCGGACGTCGCAACGACGACGCCACCGCGCCGCGCGTCCTCACGGAGTAGCGGGAGCCGGATCCGGTGCAGGGTCCGCGGGCGCCACCAGCGCGGGCCGGTTCGTCACGATGAGCCACGCCGCGAGCGTCGCCAGCACGACCGGGATCAGCAACGTCACCTGCGGCACCACGGCGATCGCCATGAAGATGCTGAGCCAGCCGTTGCGCGTGGCGGCGACGACGATGCCGACGACCGCGGCGCTGACGGCGAGCGCGAGCGGCACCGCGTCGAAGGCCTGGTGGATGGCGAACCCGAGCGCGACGCCGACGAAGAGGGCCGGGAAGATGCGGCCGCCCCGGAACCCGGAGGTGGCCGCGACGAGCATCGCCAGCAGCTTGATGCCGGCCATCGCGAGGAAGCCGAGCGCAGTCGTGGTCGCGGCCAGCCCGGGCAGCTCCTGCATCTGCGTGAGGCCCTTGAACAGGGTCACCTCGCCGCCGAGCGCGCCGAGCAGACCCAGGATCAGGCCACCGGTGGTGAGCATGAGCACCGGGTGGCCGATCCGCCGGAAGAGCCGGTGCAGCGGCACGAACAGGTACACCGCGACCAGGCCGAGCAGCGCCGAGCCGACCGCGATGGCGATCGCGAGGCCGAGGTCGCCCAGGCCGCCGTACGTGTAGGCGGGGACGTCGACGGCGAGGTCGAGGTCCTCCAGCTGCATCATCGTGAGGGAGCCCGCGGTGGCGGCGACGAGCGGCGGGAACAGCCGGTCCCACAGCGGGACGCGACGGTCGCCCGGGTCCAGCTCGGAGAACAGCAGGGCCGCCGCGACGGGCGTGCCGAACATCGCGCCGATCGTCCCCGCGACGGCCATCATCAGCCAGATCGGCGCCTTCACCTTCGGCAGGAACCGCATCCCGATCCCGACCGCGAGGCCGACGTTGATGCCGATGATCGGGTTCTCGGGACCCAGGCTCACGCCGCCCGCGAGCATCAGGACGAGGGCCAGCGCCAGCCCGGGCAGCACCCGCAGGGGCAGCGGTTCCGCGACGAGCTCGAGGGTCGCCGGGTCCGGGCCCGCGTGCCCCGGCACGTACCGGACGACGAGCCCGATGAGCAGACCCGTCGCCGTCAGCACGCCGATGATCCACAGCGCGGAGTCCGACGTCAGCCCGACCGCCGCGCTCAGGTCGTCCCAGATCCAGTGCTCCAGCAGGCCGGCCAGCCGGCTGAGCCCGAGCAGCGTCAGGGCGCTCACGATCCCGACGATGACCGCGGGGACCGCGAGCCGGAGCAGGTTCAGCACGGGCACCCGGAACGGTTCCTCCGTCACGACCGGCGAGGGCTCCTGCGTCATGTGGGTGCTCCTTCGTCGGCGGTGCGGGCATCACGGTGGTCGTCGACCCAGGCCTGGCCCTGTTCGATGGCGTCGCGGGTGGAGGAGAAGATCTCGTCGTCGGCGGTCAGGATGTTCTCGCGGCCCGGCAGGTCGGGCGCGATCCCGGTGGTGAACCCGGTCATCACGGCTTTCGACACGAACTGCATGACCGACCCGAGCCGCAGCATCCCGAGCGCCAGCATGACGAGGCCGACCAGCAGCGTGAGCGTGGCGATCGTCGACACCACGCCGGCGTACAGCCCGACCACCGGGTTGAACCCGCCGATGTTCGCGTACGCCATGCCCTCGGGGATGGAGAACAGGCCCGTGACCAGGCCCGACGAGACCTCCTTGCCCGTCGGCTTCCCCCAGCCGCCGGTCACAGGGCGGGGTCCTGCGGCTCGGACAGCGAGAGCGTCGCACCGACGACCGCGGGCGTCTTCGCCAGCCGACGCTCCAGCGACGCCAGCGCGTGCGACGCGGCGTCCTCGGGCAGGTTCCCGGTCAGGTCCACCGCGCCCGTCAGGTAGACCTGCCGGGCACCCACGAACTCGAGCCGCATCTCCGTGACCCGCTCGACCTCCGGCAGCGCGAGCAGCGCGCGGACGGCCGCGTCGTTCAGGCGCGGGTCCACCACCTGGCCGACGAGGAACCGCCGGTTGCGGTCGATGAGCACGATCGCGACGACCGCCAGCAGCACGCCGACGAGGATCGACCCGATCGCGTCCGGCACCGGGGAGCCGGTCGCCTGGTGCAGCCCGATGCCGGCCGTCGCGATGAGGATGCCGACGAGGGCGGCCGCGTCCTCGAAGAACACCGCGCGCACAGTCGGGTCGGACGTCTCCAGGACGTGGTCCAGCAGGTCCCGCTCCTGCGTCGCCGCGGCTCGCTTCGCCTGCCGGGACGCCTGCAGGAACGAGATCCCCTCCAGCACGAACGACACCGCGAGCACCACGTAGGCGACGATGAAGTCGCCGGCCGGCTCCGGGTTCGCCAGCTCCGAGATGCCGTGCGTGATCGACACCCCCGCACCCACCGCGAACAGCCCGATGGCCGCGAACAGCGACCACACGTAGACCTCGCGGCCGAAGCCGAGCGGGTGCTCCTTGTCCGGGGGCTTGGCGGCGCGGCGCTGGGCGATGATCAGGAAGATCTCGTTGCCGGTGTCCGCCCACGAGTGCGCGGCCTCCGCGAGCATCGACGCCGACGCCGTGATGACGGCCGCCGCGCTCTTGGCCACCGCGATGAGCAGGTTGGCGCCGAACGCGACGACGACGGTGAGGACACTCTCCGAGCCCGAGCCCGAGCCCGAGCCCGAGGCCTGCGCCGAGGACCGTCCCGTGATGTCGACCGCGGACTCCGCGTGGTCGTCGGGTGCGTCCGCCATGTCACGTGAGTAGCACACGGGCAGGGTGATGTCTCCTGTTCCGCTGCCATTCGGATGCATCCGTCCTGGTCCGGGTGTTGGGTGGTGGCTATGACCACTCGACGCGAGGCCTGGCCCCCCGGCACTCCTGCATGGGCCGACATCACCGTCCCCGACCTCGCGGTCGCCCGCGCGTTCTACGGGCCGCTGCTCGGCTGGGAGTTCGAGGTGGGCGGCCCGGAGGTCGGCTACTACACGCAGGCCTACGTCGGCGACCGACGCGTCGTGGGGCTCGGGGAGCCCATGAGCGACGACCCCGCCCCGCCGCCGGCCTGGTGCGTCTACCTCGCCACCGACGACCTCGCGGCGACCGTCGCGGCCGTCGCCGAGGCCGGCGGCACGGAGGTCGTGCCGGCGATGCCGATCATGGACTTCGGCAGCATGGCGATCGTCACCGATCCCGCCGGGGCCGTGTTCGGCGTGTGGGAGTCCGCCTCGCACACCGGCTGGGACGTCGTCGACGAGCCCGGCTCGATGGTGTGGTGCGAGGCGATGGTGCACGACCAGCCGACGGCCGTCGCGTTCTACCGGCAGGTGTTCGGGTACGGCGTCGAGGACCTCAGCGCCCCCGGCTTCACCTACGCGTCGCTGTCCCTGGACGGCCACCCCGCGGCGGGCGTCGGTGGCTACGGCGCCCAGGCGGGGTCGGACGCACCGGCCGCCTGGACGATCTACTTCGCCGTCACCGACGCGGACGCCTCAGCCGCGCGCGTCGCCGAGCTGGGCGGCACGGTCGTCAGCCCGCCGACGGACAGCGCGTTCGGGCGCATGACGATCGTGTCGGGGCCGTTCGGCGAGGTGTTCGCCCTCATCGCACCGTCAGGCGGGTCCTGACCGGTCCGGCGACGCCTAGGCTGGCGGATCGTGAGCCTCCCGTCCGACGCGTTCCGGCACGTTGCCGCGCGCCCCCACGAGCCGCTGCGCACGTTCCATCCGCGCCGCGCTCCGCTGGGCCGCGAGCGCGAGGACGCGCTGCGGTTCCTGTGGCCGCGGCTCGGCTTCTCGGTGCACGACGCGGACTCGCCGATTCCGCTCACCGCGGACGGCTCGCTGGACACGGTGAGGCTCTTCGGGCGGTCGGCGCCGGTCGTCCTCGAGATCGGCTCGGGGATGGGTGAGACGACCGCGACGATGGCCGCGGCGGACCCGTCGCGCGACTACCTGGCCGTCGAGGCCCACCTGCCGGGCGTCGCCAACCTGCTGGGACTGCTCGACCGCGCCGGCACCACGAACGTCCGGGTCGCCCACGGCGACGCGCTCGACCTGGTCCGCACCGCACTGCCCGAGGAGTCGCTCGACGCGGTGCACGTGTTCTTCCCCGACCCCTGGCCCAAGGCCCGCCACCACAAGCGCCGGCTCGTGCAGGAGACCCACGTGGCGCTGCTGCGGTCGCGGCTGCGCGTCGGCGGCACCCTGCACTGCGCGACGGACTGGGTGGACTACGCGGACGCCATGCTCGAGGCGCTCACGGGCGACCCGTTCCTGGAGAACACCGCCGACGGCTTCACCCCGCGCCCCGAGCACCGGCCGGTCACCAAGTTCGAGCAGCGCGGGCTCGACCTGGGCCACGAGGTCCACGACGTCGTGTTCCGGCGGTTCCGATGACCACCTTCCGGCTCGCCCTCGTCCCCGGCGTCAACCCCGACCGCTGGCTGCGGGTGTGGCAGCAGCGACTTCCGGACGTGCCGGTCGAGCTGGTGCACACGACCCCCGACCAGGCCGTGGAGGTCCTGCGCTCCGGTGGCGCGAACGTCGCCCTCGTTCGGCTGCCGGTGGTCGGCGACGACCTCTCGACGATCTCCCTGTACACCGAGGCCACGGTCGTCGTCGTGCCCAAGGACCACCTGGTCAGCGTCGTGGAGGAGATCGACGCCGCCGACCTCGACGACGAGACGCTCGTCGTGCCCCTCGACGACCAGCTGCACTGGACCGACCCGCCCGGCACCCCGTTCGGCGGCGACCCCGTCCCGACCACCGCCGACGCGATCGACCTCGTCGCCGCCGGCGTCGCCGTGATCGTCCTGCCGCAGTCGCTCGGCCGCCTGCACCAGCGCCGCGGGCTGACCTCGCGCATCGTGCGTGACGCCCCCGGGTCCGCCGTCGGCCTCGCCTGGATCACCGACCGTTACGACGACCTGACCGAGGAGATCATCGGCATCGTCCGCGGCCGCACCGCCACGAGCTCCCGCGGCCGCGGCGCCCCACCGCCCCCCGAGCCGACCGGCCGCGGTCGCACGCCGGCCGCGTCGGGCAAGGGCGGGTCGGCCAAGGGGACCTCGGGCACGAGCGCGTCCGGCAAGGGCTCGTCCGGGAAGAGCGCGTCGAGCAAGGGTGGGACCGGGCGGTCGTCGTCGGCCCGCTCGTCGTCGAAGAAGCCCAACCCCCGCAAGCCCCGCCCGGGCCGCTGACCCACCCTCCTTCGCGGACCCGTCGCGCGACCAAGCCCGGAGTGCCACCACGAGGTCCCGTCGCGCCACTCATGGCTGGGTCGTCGCCCGCGTCGGAGTCGGCGGGAGTACTGTCCGGTTTCGGGGCACCGCGACGACGCGAGCCGGGAGGTCCGATGAGCAGTGCCGTGACCGATGAGCCTCCCGCGCCGGCCAAAGGGCTGAGCTCCGGCAGTCTCGGCCTCTGGGGCAACACCGTCATCGGCCTCGCGTCGACAGCCCCGGCGTACTCGCTGGCCGCCACCCTCGGCTACGTGGTGCTGGCGGTCGGGGAGAAGTCGCCCGCCATGTTCCTCATCGCGTTCGTCCCGATGCTGCTGACCGCCATCGCGTACCGCGAGCTCAACTCGGTCATGCCCGACTGCGGGACCACGTTCACGTGGGGATCGAAGGCGCTCGGGCCGTGGGTCGGCTGGCTGGGCGGCTGGGGGGTCGCCGTGTCGGGGATCATCGTGCTGGCCAACGTCGCGGAGGTCGCCGCCGTCTACTTCCTGCGCGCGTTCGGTCTGGACGAGGTCGCCGAGAGCCGGATCGCCGTGCTGATCCTCGGGGTCGGGTTCATCGTCGCGATGACGTGGGTGAGCTACCGCGGGATCATCGTCAGCGAGCGGCTGCAGAACGTCCTCGTCGTGTTCCAGTTCATCGTGCTCGGCGGGCTGAGCATCCTGGCGCTCTGGAAGGTCTACGCGGGGACCGCCGGCCCGCAGGCCGTGCTGCCGGAGTGGTCGTGGTTCAGCCCGGCGGGACTGACCTCGTCGGCCATCGCCGCCGCCGTCATCCTGTGCCTGTTCATCTACTGGGGCTGGGACGCGTGCCTGGCCGTCAACGAGGAGACGAAGGACCTCGCGCGCACCCCCGGACGCGCCGCGGTGCTGGCCACCGTCATCCTCCTGGTCACCTACTGCCTGGTCGCCGTGGCCGTCCAGGCGTACGCGGGGTTCGGCACCACGGGGATCGGCCTGAACAACGAGGCCAACATCGACGACGTCGTCACCGTCCTGGGCGGCCCCATGCTCGGCCCCGTGATGGCGTTCATCCTGCTGCTGGTCATCGCGGTGTCCGCCACGGCGTCGACCCAGACCACCATCCTGCCGACCGCCCGCGGCACGCTCGCGATGGCCATCTACAAGGCCGTGCCCGGGCAGTTCGCGCGCGTGCACCCCGTGTTCAAGACGCCCTCGTTCTCGACGATCGTCATGGGCGTCACCGCCGGCGTCTTCTACGTCGTGCTCAAGCTGCTCAGCGAGGACGCCCTGTTCGACTCGATCGCGTCGCTGGGCCTCGCCGTGGCGTTCTACTACGCCGTGACCGCGTTGGCATGCGTCGTGTACTTCTGGCGGTCCATCTTCCGCAGCGCCCGCAACTTCTTCCTGCGCGGCCTGTTCCCCGTGCTCGGCTTCCTCGGGATGCTGTGGGCGTTCGGCATCTCCGCCCGCGACATGCTCGACCCCGAGTACGGGTACACGAGCTTCGGCGGCATCGGCGGCGTGTTCGTCATCGGCGTCGGCATGCTGGCGCTCGGCGTGCCGCTGATGGTGGCGTGCGCCGCCAAGATGTCGCTGCGCCCGTTCTTCCGCGGGGAGTCGCTCAACCGCGAGACACCGGTGCTGGTCCCCGACTTCGAACCGCCCCACGGGGGGCTGTGATCAGCCCTTGCCGGACGCCGCCTTGCGGTCGGCCTCGGCCTTGCGGTCCGCCTCGCGGGACTCCTGCAGACGCTCCTCCAGCCTGACCTGCGCAGCGATCTCGCGCTCGCGGACCAGCCAGTTCGGCGGCTCGGCCTGCAGCGCCTCGATCTGCTCGGTGGTCAGCGGGTCCGTGATCCCGCCGCGGGCGAGGCCGCTGATCGAGATGCGCAGCCGGCCGGCGATGACGCTGCGCGGGTGCGGCCCCTCGCGGCGCAGGTCCACGAGCCACTGCGGGGGGTTGCGCTGCAGCTCCGTGAGCTCGTCGCGCGTGATCATCCGGTTCTGGAAGTCCTCCGGAGTCGCCGGCAGGTATACGTCGAGCTTGGCGGCGGCGGTCGACGCCTTCATCTCCTGAGACTTCTTCGCGGGTGTCACGGGTCAAGGGTAGGCCCCGCCACGGGGGCGGGTCGGTGCACCCTTCCCGTGCGCCTCACCTCAGCGCCTGTTCTTGTGGTCGCGCTGACCTTCCGCTCCGCTACGGGCGGAGCGCTGGCGCGCCCCCACCTTTCCGCCGCACCTCACCTCAGCGCCTGTTCTTGTGGTCGCGCTGACCTTCCGTTCCGCTCCGGGCGGGTGCGCTGGCGCGCCCCCACCCTCCGCTGCACTCCAGGTCAGCGCTCCGGCAACACGGGGTGCGTGCCCCAGATGCGGTCGATGTAGTCGCGCATGCTGCGGTCGGAGGAGAAGAAGCCGGAGCGGGCGACGTTGAGGACCGCCGACCGGGTCCAGCCCTCGGTGTCGGCGTAGGCCTCGTCGACCCGCTCCTGGGCGTCGATGTACGCCTGGTAGTCGGCCAGCACCAGGAACCGGTCCTCGGACAGCAGGTTGGACACGATGGGCTCGAACGTCGCCCGGTCGCCGCCGGAGAACGCCCCCGACGCGATCAGGTCGAGTGCGTGCCGCAGCGAGCGGTTCTCCTCGTAGTAGGAGGTCGGGTGGTACCCGTGGTCCACGATCTCGGCGACCTCGGGCTCCAGCAGACCGAACAGGAAGAAGTTGTCGTCGCCGACGAGCTCCCGGATCTCGACGTTCGCGCCGTCGTCGGTGCCGATGGTCAGGGCACCGTTGAGCGCGAACTTCATGTTGCCGGTGCCGGACGCCTCCTTGCCGGCCAGCGAGATCTGCTCCGACAGGTCCGCCGCGGGGATCAGCTTCTCCGCGAGCGTGACGTTGTAGTTGGCGGGGAACGCCACCGTCAGCCGGCCCTGCAGCGCGGGGTCGGTGTTGATGGTCCGGCCGACTGCGTTGATCAGCCCGATCGTCTGCTTGGCCATCCGATAGCCCGGTGCCGCCTTCGCACCGAACGCGAACGTCCGCGGCGTGACGTCCTCGATCTTCACGGCGCCCGACGTGACCTGGTCGTACAGCGTGACGACGTGCAGGAGCTTGAGGGTCTGCCGCTTGTACTCGTGCAGCCGCTTGACCATGACGTCGAGCATCGTGTCGGGGTCGACGGTGATGCCGTCACGCTCCGCCAGCACGTCGACCAGCCGGAGCTTGTTCGCGCGCTTGACCTGGCGGAACGCCTCCCGGAAGCCGGCGTCGTCGGCCAGCGGCTCCAGCTCCTTGAGCCGGTCCAGGTCGGTGACCCAGCCGTCGCCGATCGCTGAGGTGATCAGCTCCGACAGCCCCGGGTTGGCCAGCCGCACGAACCGTCGCGGGGTGACGCCGTTGGTGACGTTGGTGAACTTGTCCGGGAAGTGGTCGGAGAAGTCGTGCAGGACCTTGTCCTTGAGCAGCTGCGAGTGCAGGGCGGCCACGCCGTTGACCTTCGAGCCGGCGACGGTCGCCAGGTAGGCCATCCGGACCGCGCGCTCGGGGTACTCGGCGATGATCGACATGCGGCGCACGCGGAGCTCGTCGTCGGGGTAGGCCTCGCGCAGCTCGGCCATGAAGTCCTCGTTGATCCGATAGATGATCTCGAGGTGGCGCGGCAGCAGCTTGCCGAGCAGCTCGACCGACCAGACCTCGAGGGCCTCGGGCAGCAGCGTGTGGCACGTGTACGCGAAGCACTTCTGGGTGATGGCCCAGGCCTCGTCCCACTCCCAGCCGCGCTCGTCGACGAGGATCCGCATGAGCTCGGGGATCGCGATCACGGGGTGGGTGTCGTTGAGCTGGAAGATGATGCGCTCGGGCAGGTTGTGCAGGTCGAAGTCCGAGGGCAGCACCTGGTCGAGGAAGTCCCGCAGCGAGCACGCGACGAAGAAGTACTGCTGCTGGAGGCGCAGCTCCTTGCCCTGCGGCGTGGAGTCCTCCGGGTAGAGGACCTTGGAGATGTTCTCCGCGAACGTCTGCGCGCGGACGGCCTGCGCGTAGTCGCCGGCGTTGAAGATCTCCAGGTCGAACGCACGCGTCGCGCGCGCGCTCCACAGCCGCAGGGTGTTCACGCGGCCGTTCTCGAAGCCCGGGACCATGTAGTTGTACGGGACGCCGAGGACGCTCCAGCCCGGCACCCAGCGGGACCGGGTGACGCCGTCGTCGTCGTAGTGCTCGGTGTGCCCGCCGAAGTCGACGGTGACGGCCGACTCCGGGTGCGGGAACTCCCACGGCGACCCGAGCGCCAGCCAGTTGTCGGGCTTCTCCACCTGCCAGCCGTCGACGAACGTCTGGCGGAAGATCCCGTACTCGTAGCGGATCCCGTAGCCGATGCAGGGCACGTTCATCGTGGCGAGCGAGTCGATGAAGCACGCCGCGAGCCGGCCGAGGCCACCGTTGCCGAGACCGGGCTCGACCTCCGCCTCGCGCAGCTCCGCCAGGTCGATGCCGAGGGACGCCAGACCCTCCTCGACGACCTCGTCCAGGTCCGCGGCGAGCAGGGCGTTGTCCAGCTGCCGGCCCAGCAGGAACTCCGCCGACAGGTACGCGACGGACTTCGCCTGGATCTGGTACTGCCGGCGCAGCGTGGCCAGCCACCGGACCATGAGGAAGTGCCGCACCGTGCGCGCCATGGCGAGGTACTTGTCGTTCACCGAGGCGCGCGTCAGGTCGGTGCCCTGCCCGAAGTTGAGCTCCCGGAGGAACTCCCTGACGAAGCCGTCAACGGTGTGCTCGGGGGTGGCGATGGGGGTCGTGTTGTCCGTCACCCTCGCCACGGTAGCGGGCGTCCCGGACCTGAGCGCCGTCATGCGATCACTCGTAACAAACGGACTGGTCACACCCTGGCGGCGCGTGCGGCCAGTCCCTACTGTGAGCCTCAAGGGCCGGGAGCAGTCCTGCGACCGCCACCGACGAAGGAGCGCGTGCGCGCATGGTCGTCTTCCTCATCCGGGCGTTCATCTTCCTGGCCTCGGCGGCCCTGGGCCTCTGGATCGCGTCTCTCATCGTCGACGGGTTCACCATCACGGCCTCCGGGTTCCTCGTCGCCGTCATCGTGTTCGCCGTCCTGCAGAGCATCCTGACGCCGTGGTTCCTGGTCATGTCGCGCAAGTACGCGAACGCGCTCACGGGTGCCGTGGGTCTCGTCTCCACGGTCGCCGCGCTGTTCGTCGCGACGCTCGTCGGTGACGGCCTGACCATCAGCGGCACCAGCGCGTGGGTCTTCGGCTCGCTCACGGTCTGGATCGTGACGATGCTCGGGACGCTGATCCTCCCGCTGATCCTCCTGCGCAACCGCGTGGAGAAGAAGAACGCCGCCGTCTGACGCTCACCCGCGGGTGGGCCGGACCAGCGGGAACAGGATCGTGTCGCGGATGCCCAGGCCGGTGAGGTTCATGACGAGCCGGTCGACACCGAGGCCCATCCCACCGGTCGGCGGCATCGCGTACTCCAAGGCGGTGAGGAAGTCCTCGTCCACCTGCATCGCCTCCGGGTTGCCCGCGGCGGCGAGCAGCGACTGCGCGACGAGGCGGCGGCGCTGCTCGAGCGGGTCGACCAGCTCCGAGTAGGCGGTGCCCTGCTCGGACGCGAAGATGACGAGGTCCCACTTCTCGGCCAGCCGCGGGTCGACGCGGTGCTGCCGCGTCAGCGGCGAGTTCTCCTTGGGGAAGTCCGTGTAGAAGACCGGCGTCGTCGTGGTGCTCTCGCAGAGCTCGCCGTAGATCTCCTCGAGCACGACCGCCCAGCTGGCGCCGGGCTCCAGCTCGAGCCCGATGGCGTCGGCGTGCCGGTTGAGCACCTCGACGGGCGTGTCCGCCGTGATCTCCTCACCGAGCTTCTCGGAGACGGCCTGGCAGACGGTCTTGACCGGCCACGAGCCCGACAGGTCGTACTCGGTCACCTTGCCGTCCGCGTCCGCACGTCGCGCGACCGGTGAGCCGTAGACGGCGGTCGCAGCCTCCTGGATCAGCTCCTGGGTGGTGATCCGCATCGTGTCGTAGTCGCCGTAGGTCTCGTACATCTCGAGCGACGTGAACTCCGGGTTGTGCTTGAAGTCGACGCCCTCGTTGCGGAACTGCCGCCCGATCTCGAACACCTTCTCCATGCCGCCGACGACCAGCCGCTTGAGGTGCAGCTCCGTGGCGATGCGCAGGTAGAGGTCCATGTCGTAGGCGTTGATGTGCGTCTCGAACGGTCGGGCGTTGGCGCCGCCGTGGATGAGCTGGAGCATCGGCGTCTCCACCTCGGTGAACCCGCGGGCGTGCAGGGAGTCGCGGACGCTGCGCACGATCGTCGCGCGCGTGTAGGCGATGTCCCGCGCGGCCGGCCGGACGATCAGGTCGACGTAGCGGGCGCGGACGCGGGCCTCGGGGTCGGTGAGGCCCTTGTGCTTGTCGGGCAGCGGACGCAGCGACTTGCTCGTGATCTGCAGCGACTTCGCCCGCACGGAGAGCTCACCGCGCTTCGTCGTCACCACCTCGCCCGTGACGCCGAGGTGGTCGCCGAGGTCGACGTCGTGGCGCCACAGCTCGAGGTCGGCGTCGCTCACGACGTCAGCGCCCACCATCACCTGGAGGTCGCCGCTGCCGTCCCGCAGCGTCCCGAACCCGAGCTTGCCGCCGTCCCGCTGACGGATGAGCCGCCCCACCACGGAGACCTGCCGTCCGGTCGCCGTGTCCGGCGGGAGGTCGCCGGCCTCCGCGCGGACGGCCGCGAGGGTGTGGGTCCGCGGGTAGGTGACCGGGTACGGGTCGATGCCGCGGGCGCGCAGCCGGTCCGCCTTCTCACGACGGACCCGCTGCTGCTCGGGCAGCCGGTGCGCGGACATCGCCTCCTCGACCGCATCCCGCGCCGCCGGGATCTGCGCCTCGACCGCCGCTGTGTACTCGTCGTACTCGCCCCCCGAGCGGTCCAGCGCGTCGGTCGTGCGTCCGCGACGGTTCAGCAGCTTCAGCGACGGACGCGTGAGGAACCCCTCGGCGCTGCCCGCCGCGGTGCCGACGCGCGGCAGGTCGGAGGTGTACTCGAAGCAGATGAACCGCGGCTGCCACTCCGGCTGGTACTTGGCGTTCGAGCGGTAGAGCGACTCCAGCTGCCAGTTCCGGCTGGCCAGCACCAGCGACTGCCGCCACAGGCGTGCGATGGGGCCGGCGCCGACCTCAGCGCCGCGCTCGAACGCCTCGCGGAACATCGCGAAGTTCAAGGACACCCGACCGGCACCGAACGCGGTCGCCCGCTCCGCCAGCGACGCGACCATGAGCTCGACCAGCCCGTTGTCCGCGGTGGGGTCCCGGCGCATGAGGTCGAGCGAGACGCCCGTGCGGCCCCACGGGACGAAGCTGAGGAACGCGCGCAGCTGCCCGTCGCCGTCGTGCGCCTCGACCAGCACGCAGTCGGCGTCCAGCTGGTCGCCCAGCCGCCCGAGCGCCATCGAGAAGCCCCGCTCGTCGCCGCCGTCGCCCCGCCACTGCGCCGCCGCCGCGTCGAGCGCCGCGAACTGCGCCGCGTCGAGCGACCCGTGCTTGGACACCCGCGTCGTGTACCCCTTGCGCTGGAGGCGCGTCACCGACTGCCGCACCGCCTTCATGCCGGGACCGGTGAGCGAGAACGTCCGCATGTCGAGGATCGCCTCGTCGCCGATCTCCCACGCCGTCAGCCCCGCGTCGGTGTAGGCCAGCGCTCCCGCGGTCCCCGCGCCCATGACCGCGAGCGACCAGCCGTTCAGCCGGGCCTGCCGGCGCCACTCCTCGATCGCGGCCGGCCAGTGCAGCGGGTCCCCGACGGGGTTGCCGCTGGCCAGGCTCACGGACCCGACCACCCGGTACGACACCCCGGCCCGCGCGGTCGCCGCGTCCCCCGTCTCCCACACGACCGCCTTGTCCCGACGGGTGGCGAAGTAGCCCAGCGAGTCCTCCGACCCGAACTCCCGCAGCAGCGTGCGGACCCGCGCCTCGTCGGCCGCGTCGAGCGTCCGCGTGTACGTCGGCGATCGGAACAGCAGGATCGTGGCGCCGATGACGGTGGCCGCGCCGATGAGGTTGATGACGATGCGGACCCAGAGCGGTGCCGTCGCGTCGCTCGCGTTGTCGGCCTCACCCAGGTCGCCGACCATGTTGTCCCACACGAAGAACGCCGCGGAGCCGCTGTCCGGGGCGTCGCCGAACCGGCTCACGAGCCACGTCCCGACGACCAGCAGCACCGCCCCGCCGGCGAGGAAGAACACCAGCGCGCGCCAGAAGCTCCCCCGCACCGTCCGGGCGCTGAACTGCGGCCGAGCGCGGACGGCGATCACCAACCCCGCGGTGACCAGCACCAGTCCCACCAGGTTGAGCGGCGACCCACCGTCGGCGAGGTCCACGATCCGGCCCACCTGCGGCAGCAGCAGCCACCAGATGACCAGCACCCACCACGCCGCACGGAGCCGGCGGTGCAGGGCGACCGCGATGCAGGCCAGCAGGGCCGCGTAGACGATGTTGGGGATGATCGGGATCGTCAGCATCGAGACGACGTCGTCGTCCTGCGCGAAGTAGTGCCGGAGCGACGGGATCGCGGCCGAGACCAGCACCAGGGCGCTCGCGAGGAACATGACCGCCGCGAACCGGTCCGGCCACCGGTCGTCCAGCCGCGCAGGCTGGCCGACGGTCGGCCGCCGGTCAGGGACGTCCGGGGCCGCCTCGGTGCTCGTCGCGACGTCGGTCATGTGGCCCTCGTTCCTCGAGCCGGCCTGCGCCGCGCGCTCGTCGTCCCCACCGTGCCGGGCGCCCCCAGCAGCAACGGAGGACGTTTCTGGAACATAACGGGCTCGCGCGCCGCGCCGCCATGGGCCCGCCGGGGCGACTGCCGGGAATGACGAAGGCGCGGTGCTCGTGAGCACCGCGCCTCCTGATGTGCGCCCGAAGGGACTCGAACCCCCAACCTTCTGATCCGTAGTCAGATGCTCTATCCATTGAGCTACGGGCGCATGGCCCCGCAGGGCCGGAGACGACGATACAGGCCAGGAGCCCGGTCGCCCAAACCGTGGGCACGTGAGCCGTCACACGCTCGTGGCAGGATCGCGCCCATGTCGACGACCACGAACCGGATCGGCACGGGCGGTGGGCGCTGGGGCATGCGGGCGGACGTGCTGCGGCACGGCGACGGCCACGACAGCAGCCGGGTCGGGTACGTCGAGCTGTTCTTCGACCTGGTGTTCGTGTTCGCGGTCACGCAGCTCTCGCACAGCCTCATCGCGCACCCCGACCTGACCACGCTGGTGCACACCCTGATCCTGGGCTGGGCGGTGTGGTGGCTGTGGATCGACACCACGTGGGTGACCAACTGGCTCGACCCGGACAAGGTGCCGGTCCGCACGATGCTGCTGGTCCTCATGGGGCTGGGCCTGCTGATGTCGAGCGCGATCCCGGAGGCGTTCGAGGGCAAGGCGTTGCTGTTCGCGGTCCCGTTCGTGGTGATCCAGGTCGGGCGCACGCTCTTCACGGTCTGGGCGATGGGCCGGCACTGGCCGGAGAACGCCCAGAACTTCGTGCGGATCACGATCTGGCTGAGCGCGTCCGGGGCTCTGTGGATCGGCGGTGCGCTCGCCGACGAGCAGACGCGGCTGGTGCTCTGGGTCGCCGCGGCGCTGCTCGACGTGGCCGGGCCGCGCGCGCTGTTCTGGGTGCCGGGGATGGGGCCGACGAACCCGCACACCTGGTCGGTGCGCGGGTCGCACATGGCCGAGCGGGTGTCTCTCTTCCTCATCATCAGCCTGGGCGAGTCGATCATCGTGACCGGCACCGCGTTCGCGGAGCTCGAGGTCGACGGGGTGACCGTGCTGGCGTTCCTTGCCGCGTTCGCCAGCACGGTGCTCATGTGGCTGCTGTTCTTCGACCGGTCCGAGCAGTCCGCCACCGCGTACTTCTCGTCGCAGCCCAACCCGGGGATGGTCGCGCAGACCGCCTACACGTACGTCCCGTTCCTGCTGATCGTCGGCATCGTGCTGACGGCGGTGGCCGACGAGGTGGTCCTGCTGCACCCCCTCGGCCACACCGACACGTGGACCGCGGGGCTCATCTGCGGCGCGGCGGCCGTCTACCTGCTGGGGAACGCGTTCTTCCGACGGGCGACCGGGGGCCGGTGGTCGGTCGCGCACCTGGTCGGCGTCGTCGCGGTGCTGGCCGTGTTCCTCGTGCGGGACGCCCTCACGCCGCTGGCCCTGAACTGGGTGTCCAACGGGGTGCTGCTGGCGGTCATCGTCGGTGACGTCGTCCTGGGCCGGCGGGAGCGGGTACAGCAACAGCCCGAACCCTGAGGGGTGCGGGCTGTTCTGAGAGCGGAGACGGTGGGATTTGAACCCACGGAAGGCTTACGCCTTCACGACCTTAGCAGGGTCGCGCACTAGACCGGGCTATGCGACGTCTCCAGGACCAGCACAGGGTACCCGTGCGGGTGGCCCACCACCAAAGCGGCCCCTGACCTGCTCCTACGCCTTGGGTACCCATTGGTTGGCGCGCACGTTCTGCGCCGCGAGCCGCGCCGACTCCTCCAGCCGCGCGGCTCGCGTCGCGTCGCGCTTGGCGTGCACGATCCAGTCGAGGATGGCGCGACGGGCCGACGGCGGGAACGCGTCGAAGTTCTGCCGCGACCCCGGGTGACGCTCGAACGCCGCCGCCAGGTCGTCGGGGACGACGAGGTTCTCGACGTCGTCCAGCAGGGTCCAGGAGCCGTCGGCCTTGGCCGCGTCGATCATCGCGCGGCCGGCCGGCGTGATCCGGCCCTCGGCCTCGAGCCGCACGACCCGCTCCTTGTTGGTCCGCGCCCAGCCGCTGCCCGACTTGCGTCGGGTGAACCACAGCATCGAGCGCTCGTCGTCCAGCTTCCGGCCCGACGAGTCGATCCAGCCGACGCAGAGAGCCTCCTCGACGGACCGCACGTAGCCCACCGACGGCCGGCCGGTCGTCGACTTCCACGACACCAGCCACGCGCCGGACTCGGTCGCGTGGTTGGCCAGGAGCCAGTCGCGCCACTCCTCGGCCGTCTCCGCGTGCACCCGCGGGGCGTCGTCCCTGCTGCCTGCCATGCGTCCTCCTCGTCGCCGCTCCCCATCCTTGCCGAGACCACCGACGGACGGGTCAGCCGTCGGAGGACGCCGTCGCCTCCCGGGCGGCCGCCGCGGCCTCGCGTGCCCGCTCCGCGCGGCCCAGCTCGCGCTCCGCCGTCGCCAGCTCGCGCTCGTCGGCACGCAGGGTCTGCTGCGCGGTGCCGACCTCCTTGTCCGCGACCGTGGCGGCCTTCCCGGCGGCGGCGAGCCGACGGCGGGCCTCCGCGAGCGCGCGGACCAGGTCGTCCTCCTCCTCGTGTGCGCGCGCGGCGGCCGCCTCGGTCCGCTCGACCTCGGCGGCGCTCTCGTCGCGGGCCGCGACTGCTGCGTCGTGACGACGCCTCGCCTCGGTCGCCGCGCGTTCCGCCTGCTCCCACGCGGCCTGGGCCTCGTCGCGCGCCCGCTGCTCGCGCTCCTCGCGGCGGCGCCGACGATCGCGCTCCGCGGCCGACTCCCCGGTCTCCTTCGTCGGCTCCGCCCTCTCCGACTCCCCCACGAGCCGGAGCTTCCCGCGGGCCGGGGTCGCCGTGACCGGCTTCTCCTTCGGCGGGGGCGGCGGCTTCGGCGGAGGGGGCGCGGTGCCGTCGGACGAGTCCGCGCTGCCGAACCCCGCGTACTCGCGCGCGGCGGTCAGCCGGCCGGAGACCACCTCGCGGGCGACGGCCGGGTCGGCCAGGGCGGCGGTGAGCGTGGCGTCGAGCTCCTGCACGACGGCGTCGCCGACCTTCTGCCCGGTCGGCTGCGCGAGCTTGCGGGCCCGGGCCACCAGCGAGCGGACCAGCTGCCGGCGCTGCTTCGACAGCTCGCGCAGGGCGGGGCCGTCGAGGGACTTCTCGGCGTCGCGAAGCCCTTCGCCCAGGGCGACGATCTGGCCTGCGAGGTCGGCGTCGTCGCGCACCAGGAGGTTGACCAGCCAGGCGGAGACGGTGGGCTTGCGCAGCTCACCGATGGCCTCGGCCAGCTCACGGTCCTTGTCCGCGCGAGCGGCCTTGACCGCGGCGGCTCGCCGGGAGACGAACTCGGCGGGCGGTCCGGAGTAGAGGTCGTCGACGACCTCGTCGAGCTCGCTCATCGGATCGGTCCGGCGCTCGGGTGCACGCTCCGACCCTGCCACGCGGGAGTGCGTCCGCGCACGGGTGTCGTCCCAGGTCGCGCGTCAGGCGAGTGGCGGTGATGATCTGGGACGACGGATCGAGCAACGGTCCGAGGCGCGGCCCCCGGAGAGACGACGATGGTCGACGACGCCGTGCGCCTGCTGCCGTTCCGCACGGGCGGACCGCCCCTCGACGTCCCACGGACGGTCGACGACGCACTGCGCACCGCCTGGCCGGAGCACCTGGTCCCCGGCGAGGGCGCGACCCGCGAGCTCTGGGAGCTGCTGGCCACCCTCGGAGCCACTGATCTCGGCGTCGCGCGCGCGGTGGAGCCGCACCTGGATGCCCGCGCGATCCTCACGCAGGCGGGCGTGCCCGACCGCGACGACCGCACCTGGGGCGTGTACGCCGCCGAGGGTCCCGGCGTGCGGCTCGACGCGGTCGACGCCGGCGACGGCTGGCGGCTCGGCGGGACCAAGCCGTGGTGCTCGCTGGCCGGCGTGCTGGACGCCGCCCTGGTCACCGCCCACCTGGCCGGCGGTGGCCGCGCGCTGTTCGCCGTCGACCTCCACGATCCGGGGGTCCGGCTGCTCGACCAGGAGTGGGCGTCGCGCGGGCTGACCGAGATCCCCAGCACGGCGGTCGCGTTCGACGACGTCGTCGCGACGCCGGTCGGCGCGCCCGGCTGGTATCTGGAGCGTCCGGGGTTCTGGTGGGGCGGGATCGGGGTGGCGGCCTGCTGGTTCGGGGGCGCGGTCGGGATCGGTCGACGCGTGCATGCCGAGGCGGCTCAGCGCGACGACCCGCTGCTCGCGATGCATCTCGGCGCGGTCGACCACCGGCTCGAGGACGCGCGACGGGCGCTCGCCGAGGCTGCCTGGCTGGTCGACGCGCACGACGTCGACGCCGCGCAGGGGCGCCTCCTGGCCAAGCGGGTCCGGGCGACCGTCGCGGGCGTCTGCGAGGACGTCCTGACACACGCCGCGCACGCCCTGGGTCCCGCTCCGCTGGCGCTCGAGCCGGAGCACGCCAAGCGCGTCGCCGACCTGCAGGTCTACGTGCGCCAGCAGCACGCCGAGCGCGACGACGTCTCGCTGGGGCACGCGCTCGCGTCGGCGGCGCCGCCGTGGTGACGTTCGACGGTCGCGCACCGGGCACCCCGGCCGAGGCGTGGTCCGCCGACCCGCGCTTCCGTGACCTGCCCGCGCTCGCGCTGCGCCGGACGGGACGGACCGTCGTGGTCGCCGCGCATCCCGACGACGAGACCCTGGGGGTCGGCGGCATCCTGGCGGAGCTGGCGGACGCCGGGTGCCCGGCCGAGGTCGTGATCGTCTCGGACGGCAGCGCGTCGCACCCGGGGTCCCCGACGCTGGACCCGGACGCCCTGGCGGGACGCCGGTGGGCGGAGGTGGTCGACGCCGTGCACGTCGTGTCGCCGGCCTCACCGATCACGATGCTGGGGCACCCGGACGGTGGTCTGCGCGAGGTGCGCGACGCGATCGATGCCGATCTGCGGGCGCTCCTGAACGACGGTCCCCCGGTCGACCAGCTCATCGCGACGTGGCGGGGCGACGGCCACCGGGACCACCGGATCGTGGGCGAGGTGTGCGCGGCGCTGGCCGCCGAGCTCTGCTGCACGTTCCTGGAGTACCCGATCTGGCTGTGGCACTGGGCAACCCCCGACGACCCCCGGGTGCCGTGGGACCGGCTCCGTGTGGTGGAGCTGGCGGACCGATCGGTGGTCCGCAAGCACCGGGCGGTCGCCGCGCACACCACCCAGGTCGCGCCGTTGTCGTCGGACCCGACGGATGCGCCGACGCTGCACCCGGCGTTCCTGCGGACGTTCGACCGGGACGTCGAGATCGTCGTCTCCCAGGAGCCTGCACGCCCCACGCTCGCAGGCGAGTTCTTCGACGCCACGTACGACCGGCACGACGACCCTTGGGGGTACACCGACCGCTGGTACGAGGAGCGCAAGCGGGCACTGACGCTCGCCGCACTCCCGGACGACCGTTACCGGGACGTCCTGGAGGTCGGGTGCGGGATCGGCGTGCTGACCGCGGAGCTGGCGCAGCGCGCGGACCACCTGCTCGCGGTCGACGTGTCCGCGGCCGCGGTCGAGCGCGCCCGCAAGCGCGTGGTCGACCTGCCGCAGGTGCACGTGCAGGTCGCCGACGTGGCCGACGCGGTGCCTGCGGGCTCGTTCGACCTCGTCGTCCTCTCGGAGGTCGGCTACTACGTCGACCGCCCGACGCTCGACCGGGTGCTCGCCGACCTGCGTGCCCGCCTCGCCCCCGGCGGCACCCTCCTGGTCTGCCACTGGCACCACCCCGTCGACGCGTACCCGCTGACCGGCGACGAGGTGCACCGCCGGCTGCGCCGGACCACCGACCTCACGCTGCTGGCGGAGCACCGCGAGAAGGACCTGCTGCTCGACGTGTATGGCGACGACCCGCGATCGGTGGCGCAGCGGACGGGTCTGGCATGAGACCCCGGATCGCTCATGTCGTGGTCGTCGTGCCGGCTCGCGACGAGGAGGCCCTGGTCGGCCGGTGCCTCGCCGCGCTGCAGGCATCCCGGCAGGCGGCACGGGCGGTGCTGCCCCACCTGACGGTGGACCTCGTGCTCGTGCTCGACCGGTGCACCGACGGCACACGCTCCGTCGCGCTCGGTCACCTCGACGTGCGGCTCGTCGACCTTGACGAGGGCCGCGTCGGCGCTGCTCGTGCCGCGGGCGTGCGCGACGCGCTCGACCGCGCGACCACCGACCCCGACCGCACATGGCTGGCCAGCACCGACGCCGACTCCGCGGTCCCCGAACGCTGGATCCTGGAGCACGTGCGGCTCGCCGACGCGGGTGCCGACGTGCTGGTCGGCACGGTGCGGCCCGACCCGGCCGACCTCACCCCGACCCAGCTGGCCGGCTGGCGCGCGACCCGGGTCCCGGGCCGACCCAACGGGCACGTGCACGGCGCCAACCTCGGCGTGCGTGCCGACGCCTACCTGCGCGCGGGCGGCTTCCCCGGCCGGCCTGCCCACGAGGACGTCGACCTGGTGGCCGCTCTCGTCGCGTCGGGCGCCCGGGTCGTCGCGACGGACGAGTGCGATGTCGTCACCTCGGGGCGCCTGGTCGGCCGGGCACCCGCGGGGTACGCGGACTACCTGCGCTCGAGGTTCGGGGCCGACGACGAGGCCGAGTCGGCCTGAGCCAGCTCGAACAGCACCTTGCGCTGCGCCACGGATGCCTCGGTGAGGCGGACCTGGACGTCCTCGCCCAGCGGAAGGGACGCCCCCTCGATGCGTCCGCGGACGGCCGGGTCGCGCAGCTGCACGACACCGGTGTCGCGGTCGGCGCGGACGTCGACGATCGCGCCGTCGAACACCTCGCCCTCCCGCCCGGTCAGCAGCGCCGCCTCGACCAGGTCCAGGCTGCCGCGCTCGAACTCGGCGGCGTGCTTGTCCCCCGACGCCATGAGTCCCGGCAGCTCGGGCAGCGCGTCGCGGACCCAGTCCGGGACCGGCCGGTCGGCGCACAGGGCGAGGCACGTCTCGCCGACGAAGCGGTCCACCAGCCGCCGCAGCGGGGCCGTCGTGTGGGCGTAGGGCGCCGCGATGGCGGCGTGCATGGTGAAGCTCGGCACCTCACCGTCGAACGCCACGTAGGCGGCACCGCGCAGCAGCGAGGTCGCGTCGGTGAGCAGGGCCGCGTGCGCCGGGTTGCCCGCGTCGAGGTCGCGGATGATGTCGCCCGGGGTCGCGCCCGCCGGCCACGGCACACCCAGCGCGTGCGCGGAGAGGCGTAGCCGCTCGACATCACGCGGGTCCGCGTCGGGCAGCGTCCGCACGATGCCGATGCGGCCGTCGAGCATGAGGCGTGCCGCGCACATGCCGGTGAGCAGCGAGATCTGCGCGTTCCACTCCTCGACCGGCAGGGTGGCGCGGCTGCCCAGGGTCCACACGCCGTCGGCCCCCTGCTCGACCACCTGCTCCGGCGTGGGCAGCGTGATGCCGCCACGGGCTCGTTCGGCAGCCTCCCGGAGGATGCCCACCTCCCGCAGCAGCTGCAGCGTCTCGTCCGCGGTGCCGTCGTCGAGGGCCGCCTGCGCACCGACGT
Organism: Cellulomonas humilata; assembly: GCF_030814415.1. Taxonomy (GTDB): domain Bacteria; phylum Actinomycetota; class Actinomycetes; order Actinomycetales; family Cellulomonadaceae; genus Cellulomonas; species Cellulomonas humilata_A. The sequence goes on from NZ_JAUSVB010000001.1 coordinate 742,605, forward strand.
ACGTCAGCTGTGCACGGCTCTGTACAGAGGCGCGGCGCACGTCGACGTCGACCGGCGCCCCCTCCGCGTCGAGGTCGATCGTCCAGAGCAGAGCCGGCGTCACCTGGTCGGGCAGCAGGCTCGCGACGCCCTCCGACAGGAGCGGCGGGTGCAGCGGCGTGCGGCCGTCCGGGGCGTAGAGCGTCTCGACGCGGTCGCGCGCCTCGTCGTCGAGAGCGCCGCCCGGCGACACCCACGCGGCGACGTCGGCGATCGCGTACCGCACCCGGAACCCGCCGTCGCGGCGCTCGATGTGGACGGCCTGGTCCAGGTCCTTCGAGCCCTCGGGGTCGATGGTGACGAACGGGATGTCGGTGGCGTCGGACCGCTCACCGTCGGGCGCACCGGCCGCCGCCGCCTCCGCCTCGGCGATCACGTGCGCCGGGAACTCCGCCGGCACGCCCAGCTCGACGCGCAGGTCGTCGAGACCGCGCCGCACGAGCACGTCGACGGCCTCCCCCTGCGCCTCCTGCGGCGGGCGGGCGTGCAGCTGGACATGGCGTCGGGGCACGCCGTGAGCCTAGGCGGGCGTCGGAGCGAGCGCCCGCCAGAGCCCGCGCGCCGCGCCCGACGGGTGACGTCCACCACCCGACGACCGCCCAACGAGCCGAGTACGCCGCGGTCTCCTAGCCTGCGGGGATGCCTCATCCCCCGGTGCGTCGCCGTGCCCTCCTGCGGGCGGTCGCCTTCGGTGCGGGAGTGTCGGTACCCGTCGTCGTCCTCGCCTACCTCGTCCGCGCGGAGGCGCCCGGGCTGTCGCGGCTCGACGAGCAGACGGTCGTGGTCGCGACCTCGTTCACCCGCGAGCACCCCGGGCTCCTGCACGTGCTCGCTGTGTGGCAGGAGCTGCTCAGGCCGATCTGGGTCAACCTGGCCGTGGGGCTGGTCTGCCTGCGGCTCTGGCGGCGGCACGGTCTGCCGACCCGCGCGCTGTGGGCGTTCCTCACGGTCATGCTCGCGTGGGCGCTGCAGGTTGGCGCGAAAGGTCTCGTGGGACGGGCGCGGCCGGTGGTGGAGGACGCGCTCGAGCACGCTCCGGGGTCGAGCTTCCCCTCCGGCCACGCGATGAACACCGCCGCCGCGGCCCTGACGACCACGCTGCTCCTCTGGCCGCTGCTCGGACCTCGCGGCCGGGTCGTCGTCCCGGTCGTCGCCGGCACCGTCACCGTGGTCACCGCCGCGGACCGGGTCCTTCTCGGCGTGCACCACCCCTCCGACGTGGTCGCGGGCGTGCTGCTCGGCACCGCGATCGTCGGCGCCTCCGCGATCGGCTACCAGGGCTGGCGACCGCGGCCCTCCACCCAAGGAGCCTCATGACCCTGCTCGTCGGCGAGACGAAGTTCCACGGCACCGTCCACACGTTCGTGCACCGCTACGAGCTCGACACGTCCGCCCCCACGTTCGGGTCGGCGTGCCGTGACCTCGCGAGGCGGGCCCTCTTCCCAGCCGCGCTCTGGTGGCTGGTGATGGTGGGGATCGGGCTCCTGATCGTCGGGCCGCTGGGTGACCTGCCGGCCGAGACCGGCGTCGACCGGTGGTTCGAGGCGCGCCGCACCGCGGGGCTCAACACCCTCACCCTGGTGCTGTCCGACTTCGGGCAGACCCAGTTCGCCATCGCGGTGTGCGTGCTGGTGGTCGCGCTGCTCTGGTGGCGGACCAGGCAGTGGTGGCTGGCGGTTGTGCCGGCGATCGCGCTCGGGATGCAGGCGGTCCTCTTCTTCACGTCGTCGCTGCTCGTCGGCCGGGAACGCCCGCCCGTGGGCCTGCTGGACGACTCACCGCCGACCACGGCGTTCCCGAGCGGGCACACCAGCGCCTCGGCTGCGCTCTACGTGTCGCTCGCCCTGCTGTGCCAGCGGATCACCCGGCCGTGGCTGCGCTGGGGGCTGACGCTGGCCTGCCTCCTGGTCCCCTTCGCGGTCGCCACGGCGCGCCTCTACCGGGGGATGCACCACCCCACGGACGTGGCCGTCGGCCTGGTGAACGGTGTCGTGTGCGCGCTGCTCGCGTGGTGGTACCTCCGCCGGGACATCGAGCTCGCTCCCGGCAGGCCGTGAGCCGGACGAGCAAGGAAATCTTCGTCACGAGCGCCGGGCACGCGTCCGCGCTGCTGCGAGCAGGTGTCCGTAGCTAGAAGCGCTCGGCTCCCGGTCCCCGCACGAGCCCCACGTCGCGCGCCGGCACCTCGCGCCCGTCGTCGGTGAGGAACGCCATCCGCACCGACGCCCCCGTGGCCGCCTCGACCGGGAGCGCAGCGGGACCGAAGCCCGTGGGCCGGTGCTCGTCGCCCCAGTCGCGGATCGCGACCAGGACCGGTGCGAGATCGCGGCCCGCGTCCGTCAGCACATACTCCTCGCGCTCGCGCTCCCCGGCCTCGCGGTAGGCGCGGCGCTCGAGGATGCCGTTCTCGACCAGCGCGTTCAGGCGGTCGGCGAGCACGTCCGGCGCGATCCCGAGACGCTCGCGGAACTCCGCGAATCGGGTCCGACCCTTGAAGGCCTCGCGGACGATCAGCAGGGTCCACTTCTGGCCCAGGATCTCGAGGCCGCGCGCGATCGAGCAGCGGCTGTCGACGGCGGTGAGCGAGCGGGTCACGACGCCGATCGTACCCCCCTGTATTGGCGAAACCTAGTCAGAGTGCTAGGTTTGCCAGACCTACTCAGCCCCGGGAGACGACGTGCCCCAGCTCGACCGCCGCGCAGGCTTCTGGACCGCCGCTCTCGTCGCCGCCCTCGCCCTCTGGGCCAGCGGCGCCCCGACCGTCGTCTACCCGCTCTACGCCCACGAGTGGGGCCTGACGCCGACGACGACGACCCTGATCTTCGCGGTCTACCCGCTGGTGCTCGTCCCGGTCCTCGTCCTGTTCGGCAACCTGTCCGACGTCATCGGCCGCCGCGCCACCATGCTGTACGGCCTCGCTGCGCTCGGGCTCGGGGCGCTCGCGTTCGGGCTCGCCCCGGACCTCGCCTGGGTGCTGGTCGGCCGCGCGCTCATGGGCGTCGGCGTCGGCCTCTCGCTGAGCCCCGCCACGGCGGCCATGATCGAGTTCAGCAGCCCCGGTCAGCAGGCGCGGGCGAGCTCGGCCACGACCGCGGCGACGGCCACGGGCCTCGCGCTCGCCACGCTCGTGGGCGGCGCGCTCGTGCAGTACGGGCCGTGGCCCACGCACCTGACGTTCTGGGTGCTCGTCGTCGTCACCGCCCTGAGCGCCGCCCTGGTCTGGCTGCTCCCCCGGCACACGCGCGACGAGACCGCGGGCCCCTGGCGTCCGCGCAGGCCTCACGTCCCGCGCGACGCCCGCGCGCCGTTCGTCGCCGGCACGCTGGCGGTCAGCGGCGCCTACGCGATGGGCGCGATCTTCCTGGCGCTCGGCGCCCAGATCGCCCGAGACCTCGTGCGTTCGGACGACGCCTTGGTCGGCGGCGCGATCATCTCTGTGTCCGCAGTCGTCATCGGCGTCGTCGCGGTGCTGGCCCGGCGCCTGGCCCCGCGCACAGCCGTGACGATCGGGCCGCCTGCCGCAGCCCTCGGTCTCGCCCTGTTGATCGGCGCCGGGCTGGCCCACTCGCTCCCGCTCTTCCTCGCCTCGTCGGTCGTCGCGGGCGCGGGCTACAGCCTCCTGTTCTCCGGCGGCCTCGGTCTGGTGACGCTCAGTGCGCCCGTGCACCACCGCGCGGCCGTGCTGTCCGCGGCCTACGTCGTCGCCTACGTCCTCCAGGCGGCTGCCGCGCTCGGCATCGGCGCCCTCGCCACGAGCTCCACCCTGCTGCGCGCGCTGGAGATCGGCTCGCCCCTGGTGCTGGCCCTGGGCGTCGCGGCCCTGGTGGTCGCCCGGACCGGGCACCGCGCGGCGCCCGTGGCGTCGAACGCCGTCCGCTCGGCGGCCGAGGCCGTCTCGCGCTGACCTGCGCGCAGCGTTCGTCACACGGCGGAGGGCGTGGGATTCGAACCCACGAGAACGGGGTTGTCCCGCTCCAACGGTTTTCAAGACCGTCTCTTTCGGCCGCTCAGACAGCCCTCCTGTGCGGGACGAGCCCGCAGCGGCAGAAGTCTCCCACAAGCACTCGCGGGAACATGGTCTAGACCAGTAAGGTCGAGAGCGTCACCGTCGACCCCGCCCAGGAGGCAGGCCATGCAGCGTTCCGTCGTCGTCGCACTACCCGAGGGGCTGCACGCGCGCCCCGCCGCCCAGTTCGTCGCGGCGGCTGGCCGGCTCCCGGCGAAGGTGACCATCGCGAAGACCGGCGGGACGCCCGTCGCGACCGCGTCGATCCTCGCGATCATGACGCTGGGCGTCGGGTCCGGCGACGAGGTCGTGCTGGCCACCGCCGACGACGACGCTGACGCGGCCGCCTCGATCGACGCGCTCGAGCAGTTCCTCCAGCAGACGGCCTAGAGACCCAGCTCCTCCAGCACGTCGCCGAGCGAGGCGCGGACGACTGACCGCGCCTCGTCGGCCGTGCGCTGCGCGAGCGCCAAGGTGGCGAGCGCCCGGCACTCGTCGAGCGTGACTGCGGCGAGCACGGCGCCGACGTCCGGGAGCGCCCGCGCTGTCATCGACAGCGACGTGACGCCGAGCCCGACCAGGACGGGTGCGAGCGCCGGGTCGGCCGCGGCCTCGCCGCAGACCCCCACGGGCCGAGCCTTGGCCTGACCACCCGCGCATGCGAGCTGCACCAGCGAGAGCACGGCCGGCTGCCACGGCGTCGACAGCTGTGCCAGCCCGGCGAGCTCGCGGTCCGCCGCCATCGCGTACTGCGTGAGGTCGTTGGTACCGAGGCTCGCGAACCGCGCGCGGTCGAGCAGGTCGGCGGCGCGGAGTGCGGCCGCGGGGACCTCGACCATGATCCCGGCGTGCGGCAGCCCGTGGGCGGCGCAGCGGTCGACGAACGCGTCGGCCTCGTCGGCCGTCGCGACCATCGGTGCCATGACCCAGACGTCCGCCGACGACGACGCCGCGGCCTGCGCGATCGCCGCGAGCTGGTCGTCGAGCACGGCCGGGTGCGCCCACGAGGTGCGCAGCCCGCGGACACCGAGCGCCGGGTTGGGCTCGCCCGCGGCCGTCACGAAGGGCAGCGGCTTGTCGGCGCCGGCGTCGAGCGTGCGGATCACGACGCGTCGGCCGGGGAACGCGTCGAACACCTGCGCGTAGGCCGCCACCTGCTCCGCGACGCTCGGCGGGGTGGTCCGGCCCAGGAACCCGAACTCGGTGCGGAACAGCCCGATCCCCTCGGCGCCCGTCTCCGCCGCGGCGACGGCCCCGGCGGGGTCGCCGACGTTGGCCAGCAGCGCGACGAGGTGGCCGTCGGCGGTGCGTCCGGGACGCTCCAGCCGGGTGGGCCGGGGGCGAGCGTGCGCGGCGCGCTCGACCGACTCGGGCGACGGGTGCCGGACGACGTCGCCGGTCGACCCGTCGACGAGCACAGTCTCGCCGTCGGCGATGTCGAGCGCCCCCGCCACCGCGACGACGCACGGGATGCCGAGCGACCGCGCCAGGATCGCCGTGTGGGCCGTCGGCCCGCCGCCGGCCGTGACGATCGCCAGGACGTGGGCGGGGTCCAGCCGTGCGGTGTCGGCGGGGGCGAGATCCCGCGCCACCAGCACGAACGGTGCTCCGGGGTCGGGGACGCCCGGCGCCCGGAGGCCCAGCAGCTCCGCGATGATCCGGTCCCGCACGTCCTGCACGTCCCGCGCCCGGTCGGCGAACATCCCGCCCAGGGCCCGGAGCTGTTCCGCGACCAGCTCGGCCGCGTCCCACACGGCCCGCGCGGGCGTGGACCGGTTCTCGACGACCCGCCGCCGGGCCTCGTCGGCGAGCGAGGGGTCCGCGGCCATCGCCGCGGTGACGGCGAGGATGTCGGCCGCTTCCCCGGTCGCCGTGTCGGCGGCGCGGGCCAGCGTGTCGCGGACCCGCGCCGCCGCCTGATCGACCGCGGTCGCCGCCGCCGCCAGGTCCGTCCCCGGAGCCGACGGCTCGGGCGACGGCGCCGGCGGGGCGTCGGGCATGCGCGCCACGACTCCTGCCCGACGTCCTGGGCTGACCCCGAACCCCCTCAGGGTCAGCGGGGCGGCGACGACCGCGGGCGTCATCGGGCGGGGGCCGTCTGCTCGGCCGGCTCGATCGCTCGGTCCGGCGTCGGTCGGTCCTCGGCCGTCGGCGTCGTCGGGTCGTCGTCGTCCTCACGGCCCGGGGTCCGCAGCTGCCACTTCGTGATGACCCATCGGAACAGGAAGTAGTACACGGCCGCGTAGCCGAGGCCGATCACGATCAGCCACAGCGGCTTCTCCGCGATGCGGAAGTTGAGCACGTAGTCGATGGCCCCGGCCGAGAACCCGAACCCGTCGCGGATGCCGAGCGCGTTGACGAGCGCGAGCGACGTGCCGGTGAGCACCGCGTGGATGGCGTACAGCGGGTAGGCGACGTAGACGAACGCGAACTCGAGCGGCTCGGTGACACCCGTGACGAACGAGACCAGCGCGGCGGAGCCCATGATGCCGGCGATGACCTTGCGGTTCTTCGCCTTGGACGTGTGCACGATCGCGAGTGCTGCGGCGGGCAGGGCGAACATCATGATCGGGAAGAAGCCCGTCATGAACGTGCCCGCGGTCGGGTCGCCGTGCAGGAAGCGGGCGATGTCGCCGTTCCAGACCTCGCCGTTCGCGTCGGTGTACTCACCGAACTGGAACCAGGGCATCGAGTTGAGCAGGTGGTGCAGGCCGATCGGCACGAGCAGGCGGTTGGCGGTCCCGTAGACGAACCCGCCGAGCACCACCGATCCGGTGACCCACTCGCCGACCGCGGTGAAGCCGGCGTCGAACGCCGGGTAGACCAGCGCGGCGGCGACCGCGATCAGGATGGCCGCACCGGCGGTCACGATCGGCACGAAGCGCCGGCCGCCGAAGAACGCCAGGTAGGGCGGCAGCTTGATCCGGTAGTACTTCTGGTAGAGCAGGGCGGCGACGAGGCCCATGACGATGCCGCCGAGCACGCCGTAGTTGATGAGCTCCTGGGGCTTGCCCTCCGGCGGCAGGCCGAGGATGTACGGCGACAGGGCGGTGGTGACGCCCTTGAACACGAGGTACCCGATGAGAGCGGCGAGCGCGGTCGAGCCGTCGGACTTGCGGGCGTAGCCGACGGCGACACCGACGGCGAACAGCATGGCGAGGTTGGCGAACAGGGCGTCGCCCGCTGCCGCGAGCACGGCGGCGACCGGCAGCATCCACTCGACGCTCGCGCCGAGTCCGGCCTTGCCGAGCATGTCGTCCTGGCCGAGCCGCAGCAGCAGCGCGGCGGCCGGCAGGGAGGCGATCGGCAGCATGAGCGAGCGGCCGATGCGTTGGAGCTGGGCGAGGCCGGGGAAGCCGCGCTTCTCGATGGACGCGGGGGCGTCCGCGGTGGCGGTGGTCATGGAGCACTCCTCGTTGGGTGTCCTGCGATGCTCTGGGGGAGGGGATCCTGCTTCTGGTCTGGACCAGTTGCGAGCAGACTGGTCTAGACCTCATGATGTGTCAAGGGTCACGTCGAGACGACGACGACCGTCGCCTCACAAAGGAGTGACCTCGCGTGGACGAGCCTGAGCAGGGCAGCGCGCACAAGTACCTGACGGTGCGCGACCATCTGGCCGCCCTCGTCGCGCAGGAGCTCCAGGTCGGCGACGCCATCCCGTCGGAGCGGCATCTCAGCCAGCAGTTCGGCCTGTCCCGGATGACCGTGCGGCAGGCCGTCGACACGCTCGTGACCGACGGCGTCCTGGTCCGCGAGCAGGGGCGCGGCACCTTCGTCGCCCCGCAGCGCATGGACTTCGAGATGCGCCTGACCACGTTCGGCGAGGAGATGCGTCGACGCGGCATGGAGCCCGCGACGACCGTGCTCGCGGCCCAGGTCGTCTCCGCGACCCCCGACGTCGCCACCGCCCTGGAGCTCGAGCCGCGCCAGAAGGTGCACTTCCTCTACCGGGTCCGCAGCGCCGACGGCGTCCCCATCTGCATCGAGCAGGCGTGGGTGCCCGTCGTCCTGGCGCCCACGCTCTTCGACGACGGCCCCCCGGCGAGCATGTACGAGGCGCTGCGGGAGGCCGGGCTGGCCCCCGAGTGGGGCGAGGACACGCTGTCCGCCGACGAGGCCACCGACACCGAGGCGTCCCTGCTCGGGCTCGGCGACGCCCGCGCCGTCCTGCGCGCCGAGCGACGCACGTACTCCGTCGACAGCGCGACGATGTTCTCCCGCGCCTGCTACCGCGCCGACCGCTACAGCGTGTGGGTCCCCCTGCGCGCCCCGAGACCAGCCCTCGTACCCCGACGTCGCGCTGAGAGTGAACAGCGGCCGACCACCGTACTGACCACCCCAACCACCGGAGGACGGCAATGAGGCCGCAGAGCAGAGACCAGGCGGCAGCGATCCTGGCTGCCCTCGGAGGCGTCGACAACATCGACGAGATCGAGCCGTGCACCACGCGGCTGCGCTCGCTCGTGCGCGATGCGAGCCGTGTCGACGCGGCCGGGCTGCGTGCCGCCGGCGCCTTCGGCGTGATGATCTCCGGACGCGTGGTCCAGGTGGTGGTGGGGCCGCACGTCGACCTCATCGCCACCGATCTCGACGAGCTGATGTGAGGAGCAGGACATGACGAAGGCCGAGCAGATCCTTGCGGCGCTGGGCGGGGACGCCAACATCCTCGACCTCGAGCCGTGCATCACCCGCCTGCGTGTCGAGGTGGAGAACCCCTCGCTCGTGGACGAGCCGGGGCTCAAGAAGGCCGGCGCGATCGCCGTCGTGCGCTCCGGTGTCGCGGTGCAGGTCATCGTCGGACCCGAGGCGGACACGCTCGCCTCCGACATCGAGGACCTGCGCTGATGACGACCCTGACCGTCCTGTCCCCCGTGAGCGGCCAGGTCCTGGGCCTCTCCGAGGTCGCCGACCCCGTGTTCTCCGCCGAGCTCGTCGGCCCCGGCCTCGCGCTCGACCCCCCGCTCGCTGCCGGCTCCGAGGTCATCTCCCCCATCGGCGGCACCATCGTGAAGCTCCACCCGCACGCGTTCGTCGTGCAGCACGACGACGGCCGCGCGGTGCTGGTCCACCTCGGCATCGACACCGTCGAGCTCGGCGGTGCCGGGTTCACGCTGCACGCCTCCGAAGGAGCCGTCGTCGCCGCGGGGCAGGTCGTCGTGAGCTGGGACCCGTCCGCGCTGGGCGGGCGCTCCCCGGTCTGTCCGGTCGTCGGCCTCGAGGCAGGTGCCGACGCCCTCACCCGGCTCGCGCGACCCGGCGACACCGTCGCCGCAGGCGAACCATTGCTCTCGTGGGCATGACCCTTCTCGAGATCGCCGTCCAGGACGTCACCGGCGCGGTCCTCTCCGCCGACCTCGGAGCCGACCGGCTCGAGCTGTGCGCCGCGCTCGCCGCCACCGGGGGCCTGACGCCGAGCATCGGGCTCCTCGACGCCGTCGTCGCCGCGCTGCCGTCGCTCGTCGGCGTGCACGTGCTGGTCCGCCCCCGCGCCGGGTCGTTCGTCTACACCGCCGACGAGCTCGACGTGCAGGTCAGGGACGTCCGGGCTGCCGTGCGCTCCGGTGCTGCCGGGGTCGTCGTCGGTGCGTTGACCGCCTCGGGCGCGGTGGACCGCGACGCCGTCTCCCGGCTGGTCGACGCCGCCGACGGGCGCGAGGTCACGTTCCACCGGGCGCTCGACACCGTCCCCCTGCTGGACGCCGCCCTGGACGACCTCGTGTCGCTCGGTGTCGTGCGCGTGCTGACCTCCGGCGGCGCCGCCCGCAGCATCGACGGTCTCGACCGGCTCGCCGCAGCCGTCGCCCACTCCCGCGGTCGGCTCCAGGTCATGGCCGGCGGCGGCGTGCAGCCCGCGGACATCCCCGCCCTCGTCGCCGTCGGCGTCGACGCCGTGCACCTGTCCGCGAGCCGGCACGTCGACGAGTCCGGCGGACCCGGCGGCGGGACCTCCGGCTACACGACGACGGACCCGGCGCTGGTGTCGGCGGCCGTCGCGGCGCTGGGCCGGGGCTGAGCCCTCGTCACACCCCGTGCACTGCCGCGAGGCGACCGGAGCCGATCGCCGCCACGAGAGCGGCATGGTCCGCCTGGTTCCGGTCGGCGTACGTCGCGGCGTAGTCGGCGAACGCCTCGTCGGCCGCCTTGGACCCACCGAGGTAGGCCGCGATGGCCACCCGGTCGCCCGACCGTGCGTGCGCGCGGGCCAGGGTCCACGCGCACAGTCCGCCGTACTTGCTGAAGCCCTCGGGACGCATCTCCTCGATGACCGCCGAACCCTTCCAGTCGCGCAGCTGGCGGATGTAGAAGTCGCGCTCGACGCCGTCGATCCCCCGGGTCCGCTGCCAGCCGAGCATCGCGTCGCTCGCCGCCTGCATGAGCCGCTGCCCCTCGACCACCCGCTGCCCCGACTGCGTGTACTCGCTGGCCCCGAGGAACTGCTCGAGAACCGAGGGCTGAGCCTCCTTCGCCTGCAGGATCAGGTGGTCGCCGTCGTCGGCGCCCTCGAGCAGCAGGATCCAGGCCCGCGTCCCGACGCTGCCCACACCGACGACCTTGCGGGCCATGTCGACCAGCCGGTACTGCCCGACGAGGTGCCGACGGTCCGGCTGGAGGCTGGTCTGGTACGCGTGCACCAGCTCCCCGAGCGCGGCGCGGAAGGACGGCGCCTGGTCGCCCAGCAGATCGTCCAGGGCAGTCACCAGGGGCGGGTCGGACACGAACCGCCGACGCCCGTCCACCAGCTCGGTCAGCTTCTCCACCGACCGCAGGTGGTCCCGGCTGCGCGCCTTCTTCACCGTCGACTGCGTCGTCTTCGACTGCGCCTTGCCCAACGATCCGCCGTGCTCCTTCAGGAAGTCGTCCACGTCGAGCCGCGCATACCAGACGTCGATGTTCGGCTGCGCTGCGAAGCCACGGATCGCCGTCCGGTAGGCCTTCGCGACGTCCGTCGTGATCTTGCGCCGCTCCTTGTCCCCCGCGCCGATGCTGCGCGCGGCGATCTCGACGCTCGCCAGCAACCGCTTCACGTCCCACTCGAACGGGCCTGGGAGCGTCTCGTCGAAGTCGTTGAGGTCGAAGAGCATCCGACGTTCCGGGGTGCCGTAGAGGCCGAAGTTCGACATGTGCGCGTCACCGCACAGCTGCACGTCGAGCCCGGAGTCCGGGGTTGCCGCGAGATCAGAGGCCATGAGCAGGGCGGCGCCACGGTAGAACGCGAACGCGGAGCTGGACATGCGCCCGTACCGCAGCGGGAGAAGCTCGGTCACCCGGGACAGACCCTGGGACGCCAGCAGGTCCACGGGGTCGGGGCGCTCCGTCGTCGTCCCGATGTCCGCGAGGCTCTCCCGCGGGAGCAGCACCCGGGCGGCCGCTCCTCGAGCCTCACGCTCGTTGCGGCTCAGGAGGTGGACCTGGCCGGGGGCTCGTCTCCGCGTCGGCGTCAACGGTGGAGCGGGTCCGACAGCTCCGGGATCCAGCACCGTCGAGGCCCGTGTACCGCCGTCATCCGTCATCCCCCGAACCTAGGCTCGTCAGGCGTGCCGGGGAAGGGTGCCAGGGCTAGCCTTCCCGCTCCCACCAGGACGAAGGCCACCCCGGCGACACCACGGTGAGCCCGTGGAGGGCGGAGACCTGGGCCAGCTGGACGTCGTACGTCGCGACGCTCGACACGTCCGGGTGCGCGAGGGCAGCCCCGATGTGCAGCGCGACGAACGGCGGGAGCACGCCCGACACCTTCGTCGCCGCCTTCAGGGTCTGGTCGGAGAACCGGATCACCTCGACGCGTTCCTCCACGTCGTGCGCGACCCCCGTCGCCTCGACCCCGCGCGGCTGTGCGACGCGTCGCAGCTCGGTCAGACCGAGCGGCGTGGTCACCAGCTGCGACTCGTGCTCCGCCGTCCAGGCGAGCCACTGCTCGCGGCAGGGCGCACCGACGAGGTACCGCGACAGCGCCGAGCCGTCGGCGTACACCCGCGTCACCGGAGGCGGCGGGGCGACCGGCGCCGCGTCGTCGCCCGCCGGTCGCGGTCGCGGCAGAACGCCGCGATCAGCAGGCTGGTTCGGGGACGGGACGGGCACACCCCCATGATCGCTCACGTCGGCCGACAACGACGGCGGCCGGCCCCCCTGCAGGGGCCGGCCGCGGTCGGGTGAGACCTGAGTGGTCACCGGCTGCGCAGACGCTCCATCGCGAGCTGCACGAGGGAGATCAGAGCCTGCTTGGTGGCCGCACGCGAACGCGCGTCCGTGTAGAGCACCGGCACGTGCGCCGGGATCGCGAGCGCCTCGCGGACGTCGTCCAGCTGGTGCTTGGCGACGCCGTCGAAGCAGTTGACACCCACGACGAACGGGATGCCGCGGCTCTCGAAGTAGTCGACGGCCGGGAAGCACTGGTCGAGCCGGTCGGTGTCGACCAGGACGACGGCGCCGATGGCACCGCGGACCAGGTCGTCCCACATGAACAGGAAGCGGTCCTGGCCAGGCGTACCGAACAGGTAGAGCCAGAGCGACCCCGGGAGGGCGATGCGACCGAAGTCCATGGCCACCGTGGTGGTGGTCTTGCGGTCGGAGACACCACCGGCGTCGTCGACGCCGACGGAGTGCTCGGTCATCGCGGCCTCGGTGTTGAGGGGCTCGATGTCGGAGATGGAGCCGATGAAGGTCGTCTTGCCGACGGCGAACCCGCCGGCGACGACGATCTTGACGACTGTGGGTGCGACGCTTCCTGCCGTGCCCGCCGGAGCGGCCACAGCGGCGTCAGAGGGCGGAAATGCCATTGAGAACACTCTCCAGCACGCTGAGGGACAGGGCAGGCGATTCACCGGTGTTGACCTCGACCGGCTGTGAGGTGTGCACGCGCACGTACTGCTGGTCTGCGAGGTCGGACACGAGGATCCGGATCACGCCGAGCGGCAGGTGGAGCAGAGCAGAAAGCTCGGCGACCGAGATGTAGTTCGACGCGGCGTGCTGGAGGATCGCCCGCTTCTCAGGCGGGAGACCCTGGCTCGTCACGGCGCCCGGCATTGCCTCGACCAGCGCCTCGAGAGGCAGGTCGGAGCGCGCCGAGCGCACGCGGCCACCGGTCACGGCATAGGGCCGGACCGTTCTGGCCTCGTACTCGATGTGCTCGCTCATGGGTCAGACTCCCCGTGGCCTCAGGCCACCGGGGCGCGGGTCGCGCCGTCGATAGGGAGCTGGCCACGCATCTCGGAGATGAGCTGCGGGGTGAGGGTCGCCTCGGTACGAGAGACGAGCATCGCCATCTCGTAGCCGATGAGGCCCACGTCGCAGCTGGACTCCGCGACCACGGCGAGGACGGAGCCGTTCGAGACGCTCATGAGGAAGAGGAACAAGTTGTCCATCTCGATGATCGCCTGACGCACCTCCCCCGCACGGAGCTGGCGCGCGGCGCCACGGGTCAAGCTAGACATCCCGGAGACGATTGCCGCGAGCTGGTCGCCGCTGGTGCGGTCGAGCTGCTCGGACATCGCCATGAGAAGACCGTCCGCAGACACCACGAGTGTGTGGCGAGTGCCGGGCACGGTCCGGACGAAGTTGTCCAGGAGCCAGCCGAAGTTGGCTGCCTCGGTGCTGAGCGCGGTCACACTTCCTCCTTGCTGGTGCAGTCGATGACTGCGGGGTCAGACGCCACCATGGTGGTGACGACGGTTGTGGGGTCTGGGGCAGTCATCAGCTCACGCCGTTCTGGCCGGACGGGTCCTCCGTGGCACGACGGCCACGGGAGGTCCCGGACTGGAAGCTCGACAGACGCGACCGGAGCTGGTCCGCATCACGCTGCACGGGCTTCCCTTCGTCCTCGGTGACGGTCGTCGCCGGGACAGCTGTGGGGACTCGCTTGGTGAGGCGCTCCGCGTTGCCGCCCGAGGCAGCCGGCCGGTAGGCCGACAGCTGGGAGAGCTCGGAGAGTGCCTGCTCCTGGATGTCCGAACGGAGGGCCAGCATCGCGGCCACCTCGTCGTCGAGCGTGCCGACCCGAGGTGCCACCGACGGCGGCAGCGCGGGCTGCGGGACCGTCGACGACGGCGCAGGGTTGCTGCCGGGTCGGGCGGCCCACTCGGGCGGTGCCCACGACCCTGCCGACACGGGCTCCAGCGAGGCGGGAGCGTGCGACACGGGCGCGGGGGCGGCAGGAGCCGACCAGGTGGTCGACGCCATCCACGACTGCGACGAGTCGGCACCCGTGGGCGACTGCTGGGCGGCAGAGTCCGCCGTCCACGCCGAGGTCCGCACGGGTGCGGCCTGGCTGACGGGAGCGGGCGCGTTCTGCACCGGGACGGGTCCGGAGGTCTCCGGCGCGCCGTCGTCACCCTTCTTCCGCCCGAACAGGCCCCACTTGCGGCGACCCTTGGCGTCGTCGGCCTGCGGGTGCGACTGCGACTGCACGACCTCGGCGAACGGAGCCTGGGCGGCCGGAGCTGCCGGAGCAGGTGCGGTCGGGGCCCACGCCGGGGCGGCGGCCTCGGGTGCGGCGTACGCGACCGGGGCCTCCTGGTAGACGGGTGCCTGCGGTGCGGGCTCCGGCTCGACCGCGGCAGCAGCCTCGATCGGCGTGAAGACCTGCGTCGGCGCCTCGACCTGCTGGGGCTGGGTCTGGAACGTCGGCCACGCCGGCGCCGCCTCCTGCACGGGGGCGGCCCACGAGGGCGCCTCCTCCGCGACAGGCTCGGCCTCGGGTGCGACGTAGACCTCGGTCTCGGCGGCGTACTCGGGCTCGCCCTCGGGGTCGGGCTCGAGGTAGACGCGCTGGAACGCGACGCCGTCGACGACCGCGAGCTCAGGCTCGGGCTCGGGCTCGACGACCGGCTCGACCTCGGCGACAGCCTCGGCCGGCTGCTCGGCCCACTCGGGCGACTGCCAGGTCGGCGGCTCCCAGGCGGGCACGGGCCAGGCGGAGTCGTCGGCGGCAGGGGCCTGCTCGTCGACGGTCTCGACGGGCGCCTCGACCGGCTCGGCAGCTGCGACGGCAGCCTCCGGGACGATCGGCATGGCGCCGGTGTGCCAGGCACGAGCCTCGTCGAGCGTGCGCTCCGAGGGCTGGTACGGCGTGGGGACGTCGGCGACGGGTGCACCCCAGCCGGAGTAGCCGCTGTAGGACGTGAAGGTCCGGGCGGGCACGACCGGTGCGGCGGGCACGGCAGCCGCAGGAGCTGCGACCTCGTCCTCGCGTGCCGGGGCGGCGGAGCGCGAGGTCAGTGCGGCCGGGGCGTCCTCGCCGACGACCGGCGCCTCCCAGGCGGGCTCGTCGTCGACGGCCGTCTGGTCCCACGCGGACGCGGCGGCGGCGGGCGCCTCCCAGGTCGGCGTCTCGGCGACGATCGGTGCGTCCCAGGCAGGGGTCGCGTCGGCGTCGAGCACGTCCCAGGCGGGAGCCTCCGCAGCGGGAGCCTCCCAGGCGGGGGTCTCCGCAGCGACGGAGTCGTCCCAGACGGGGTTCTCCGTGGCGGACGAGTCCTCCCAGACGGGAGCGTCGGCAACGGGTGCCTCCCAGCCGGAGCTCTCCGCGACGGGTGCCTCCCACGCCTCGGACTCGGCGACGGGTGCCTCCCAGGCCGGAACCTCGGCGGCGACGGCCTCAGCGGAGGGAGCGTCCCAGGCGGGCGCCTCCCACACGGGGGCCTCGGCGGCGGGAGCCTCGACCTGCGCGGTGTCCCAGGCCGGCGTCGGCTCCCATGCGGGTGCCTCCTCCTGCACGGGAGCAGCCTGTGCGGCCTCGTCGGCGGCGACGAGCGCAGCAGCGGACGCGACGTTCTGCGCCTCGCGGTTCTCGGCCTCCTGCGCCTCCCACGAGTCCTCGTCGTCCGCGAGCTGCGGGACGACCATGGGCTCGACGGGCGCGGCGTGGGCACCGCTCGACATCCACGGGGCGCGGACGGCGTTGGACTGGGCGGGCAGCTGGGCGCGCTCCTGGTCCTCGGACATCAGGCCGGGGACGACGAGGTTCTCACCGGTGTCAGTGGTCGCAGCAGCCTCGGTCCGGCCGCGGAAGCCGGAGAAGAGACCGGCACGGGCGGCAGGGGCGGGGGCGGCAGCGGTGGACGCCGGGGCGGCCGTCTCCTCCGGCTTGGCCCAGGCCGACGTGGCGGCGCGGCTACGGCTCGGGAGACCACCCTTGAGGGGGGCGACCGTCGCAGGCTTCCAGTCGGAGCCGGCAGCCGAGATCTCGGGGGCGATGTGCCCGTCGGGTGCCTCGGGCAGGACCAGGTTGTCCTCGTCGAACGTCTTCTTCGACCGGCTCGGCAGACCCGTGGACTGCGCCAGCTCCGTGACCGGGATGGGGCCGACGGTCTCGTCCGAACCGTCGTCGCGACGACGGCGGTGCGGCAGGCCGAGCGACGTCTGGCCGTCCGTCAGGGCGGCGAGGTCGACCTCTTCGACGACGGGCGCCTCGATCTGCGGCAGGCCCGGGTCGTTGCGCGGTCCGGCGAGGGCGGCGGGCGCCCCGTTGCCGTACAGGTTGGTCTCGGTCATCACGAACAGCGTCGCGGGGAACCGGACGATCGTCTCGGTGCCCGTGCCGTGCGCGGCCTTGAGCAGTCGCACGTCGGCACCCAGGCGCTGGGCGATGCGGCCGACGACGAAGAGGCCGAGGCGCTGGTTGCCCAGGGAGTCGCTGGCAGAGGTCGAGATGATCTTCGAGTTCGCGGCCTCGAGCTCGGCGTCGCTCATGCCCAGGCCCTGGTCGAGGATGCGGACGACCACGAACTGGCCCGAGACACCGGTGGTGACCGTGACGGGCGTCTCCGGCTCGGAGAAGATCGTCGCGTTCTCGAGGAGCTCGGCGAGCATGTGCGCGGCGCCGAGGGCGTTGAAGCCGTGCATGTGCGGGTCGACCTGCAGGTCGAGCTCGACCCGGTCGTACTGCTCGATCTCCGAGGAGGCCGTGCGGACCACGTCGGACAGCGGCATGGCGTCGCGCAGACGACGACCCGAGTCGATGCCGGCGAGGACGAGGAGGGACTCCGCGTTACGACGCATGCGGGTGGCGAGGTGGTCGAGGCGGAAGAGGTTGGCCAGGGTGCTCGGGTCTTCCTCAGCACGCTCCAGCGAGTCGATGAACGACAGCTGGCGGTTGAGGAGGACCTGGTCGCGGCGGGCGACGTTGACGAACATCTCCGCGATGGAGCCACGGAGGGCGGCCTGCTCCTGGGCGACCTGGACCGTGGTCGAGTTCACCGAGTTGAACGCTGCGGCCAGCTGGCCGACCTCGTCGCGGGACGTCACCGGGATGGGCGCCAGGGTGATCTCCGGGCCCTCACCGGGGACGGCCACCTGCTCGACCAGTCGCGGCAGCTGCTCGCGGACGTCGGCGGCAGCCCTGGTGAGGCGCCGCAGCGGGACGACGATGCCTCGGGCGACGAGGAGGGCGAAGAAGAGGGAGACCACGAAGGCCGCGATGACGATGCCGATGGTGACGAGCGCCTGGGTCTGGGCCTCGGTCGCCGCCGCGGAGGCGACGTTGTGCGCCTCGTCGAGCACGTCGGTGTTGAGCGCGGAGAGGCTGACCAGCTGCTGCTGGATCTCCTGCACGTACGCCATCGGGTCGATCTGCGCGAAACCGGCCGGGTTGCCCTGCTGGAGCGGCGCCCGCATGCGGGTGAAGTTGGACGTCGGGTCCTTGGTCGGCATCACCAGGGAGTCGACACCGAGCGAGTCCATGGCGGCGTGGGCACGGGCACGGGCCAGCTCGGTGGCGGCGGTCTGCGTGTCGTACTGACGAACCGAGGCAGGGGCCGGCGCGCGGGTGCTGAGGAGCTGGATTCCGTCGATCATCTCGACGACCAGGTTGTCGGCGGTGGTGCCGATCTCGCGGTAGGCGGTGACGTACTGCGCCAGGTCGCGGTTCTCGAGGCTGTTGGCGACCTGCTCCATGAGGCTGAGCTGGCCCTCGATGATGGAGGCGTAGTTGTTCTCGAGCTGCGCCCGCTGCGACTTGATGTCGACGCCCGTACGGACGGCGGGGAGCATCGTGTTGTGCGCGAGCTGCACCTCGACGAACCGGTCGACGACCGGCTGCGGGAACTGGCTCAGGTCGAGGGCGGCGGTGATGGGCCGCACCGCGGCCAGCGCGGCGTCGGTCTGTGCACGCGCGGCGGCGATCTCCTCGGCGGAGCCGCCGTTCAGCGACAGGAGCCGCTCGGCCTGCAGCGAGCTCGACACGGGGGTGTAGGCCTGCAGCGTCGTGATCACGCTGTCTGCTGCCTTGGCGTACCGCAGCTCCTGGATGGCGTTCCAGGAGATGAACCCGCCGGCTGCGAGCAGCACGATCATGGGGACGGCAAGGACAGCCATCACTTTGGCGCGGATGCCGAGCCGTCGCAGCATGTCGTTCCCTTCCGTGTTCCGGCAACGGGTGTTGCCACCTGTCGTACCGGTCGTGCACTCCGGTCTGTTGACCGATGAGGTGTCCCGTTGGCGTTCATCGGCTGTTGGACGTCAGACCATTAGCCCGCGGCAGAGTTTGCCATGGACCTCACCCCCTGGGATACGGCGACATGACACCCCGTTCGGGTGTCGTGTGCTAGCAGCAGGGCTGACAGGCCCCCCAGGGTTACTGTGCGGACGTGCGAGCGGTCGTCATCACAAAGCCGGGTGATCCGGACGTCCTCGCCGTGCAGGACGTTCCTGACCCCGTGGCGGGACCGCGCGACCTGATCGTGAGGGTCGCGGCCGCCGGCGTCAACCGAGCGGACCTGCTGCAGCGCGCGGGCCACTATCCGCCGCCGTCGGGCGCTCCGACCTGGCCGGGTCTCGAGGTCTCGGGCACGGTCGTGGCCCGTGGGCACGCCCTGGGTCCCGACGACCCCCAGCCCGGCGACCGTGTCGCCGCACTGCTCGCGGGCGGTGGCTACGCGGAGCTGGTCGCGGTCCCGGTCGAGCTCGCCCTGCGCCTGCCTGACGACCTCTCCACCGTCGACGCCGCCGCGCTGCCCGAGGGCCTGGCGACGGTGTGGTCGAACCTGCGTGCCGCGCGTCTGTCGCCCGGGGAGAGCCTGCTCGTCCGGGGCGGCTCGGGCGGGGTCGGCACCGTCGCGGTCCAGCTGGCCCGTGCCCTGGGCACGCGCGTCCTGGCGACCGCGGGCGGCCCGGAACGCACCGCCCGGGTCCTGGCGCTCGGCGCCGACGTGGCGCTCGACCACCGGGAGCCCGGCCTCGTGGTCCGCCTGCTCGACGCGACGGACGGGCACGGTGCCGACGTCGTGCTCGACGTCCTGGGCGGCGGCGGGCTGGCGGAGAACCTGGCGATGCTTGCCGACGACGGCCGGCTGGTGGTCATCGGGATGCAGCAGGGCCGACGCGGGGAGCTGGACCTGTCGGTGCTGCTGGCCAAGCGGGCGAGCATCCTCGGCACCATGCTGCGCTCCCGCCCGCACGAGCAGAAGGTCGCGATCATGGACGGCGTCCGCCGGCACGCGTGGCCGTTCGTCGAGGACCGGTGGGTGCGGCCGGTGGTGCACGCCCGCCTCGGCTTCGACCAGGCCGCGGACGCGCACCGCCTGCTGGAGTCGGGCGCGGCCTTCGGCAAGGTCCTGCTGATCCCCTAGTCCAGCAGGCCCGCGGCCAGGGCCGGGGCGATCACCGGGGTCAGCGGGAGGCGCGGGATCAGCGTCGCCTGCACCGCGTGGTAGAGGTCGGCCTTGCCGGCCCAGACCGTGCGCGACACCTGGTTGTCGGTGCCGAGCTCGTGCCACCACGACCCCCCGACCCGGTCCAGGTGGTGCGCGCCGATGTACTCCCACCACTGCGTGTAGGCGTCGTCGAACCGCGGCTCGCCCGTCGCGGCGTGCAGCGCGGCCGCCGCGGCGACACCCTCGGCGGCCACCCAGTGCATCCGCTCGCGCACGACGGGCGCGCCGGACCAGTCGACCGTGTAGACGAAGCCGGGGGCGCCGTCGACGTCCCAGCCCTCGCGCACGGCGGCGTCGAACAGCGAGACCGCGTCCTCGAGCATCCAGGCGGGGGCGACGTCGCCGCGGGCGGTGATCGCAGCGCGCGCGTGCAGGGTCAGCCGCGCCCACTCCAGCCAGTGGCCGATGGTGGCGCCGTAGGGCCGGAACGGGTGCGCCGGGGTGTCCACGTTGTACTCGAGGTCCGGCTCCCAGTCGGTGTCGAAGTGCTCGGGGATGCGCCACGAGTTGCCCGCGGCCCAGCCGTGCACGACGCGCTCGACGATCCGCAGCGCGCGGTCGAGCCAGACGCGCTCACCCGTGACGTCCGCCGCAGCGAGGTACGCCTCGACGGTGTGCATGTTGGCGTTGACGCCCCGGTAGCCGTCGAGCGTCGTGAAGGTCCGGTCCCACTGCTCGACCGCCATGCCGGCCTCGTCGTCCCAGAACCGCTGCGCGGAGACGGCGAGCGCCTCGTCGAGCAGCGCACGGGCGCCCGGCCGGCCCGCGGCGGTCGCGCTCGAGGCGGCGAGGATGACGAACGCGTGCGGGTACGCCGCCTTGTCGGTGTCCCGCGGGGTGCCGTCGCGCTCGACCTCGGCGAACCAGCCACCGTGCTCGTCGTCGTGGAACGCGCCGGTCAGCGCGGCGAGGCCGTGGTCGACGAGGGCGGCGGACCCCGGGCGGCCGAGCAGGTGACCGATCGCGTAGACGTGCGTCATCCGGCACGCGATCCACAGCTCCAGCGGACCGTCGACCGCGGCTCCCGCCTCGTCCTGGCGCGCGAAGCCTCCGGGGACGACCGACGCGCGTCCGAAGTCGAGGAGCCGGTCCGTCTCGTCCTCGAGCCACCGGGCATGGGCAGGTGTGGTGAGCCAGGCCATGCCGCACACCCTAGCCAGCCGACCCGAAGGGCTGCGCTCGGCACCTCCGTCGGTGAGAATGCCCGGGTGACCGACAACGACGCGCAGGACGCCACCGCCGACGAGAAGCCACGCGTGGAGGTGCTGGACCCCGTGCCCGACGACGACCGGCCCGAGGACATCACCTCGCTGGTCGGCCAGCCCGCGAAGGTCATGCGGATCGGCACGATGATCAAGCAGCTTCTCGACGAGGTCCGCAGCGCACCCCTCGACGACGCCGCCCGCGCCCGCCTGGCGGAGATCCACGAGCGGTCCCTGCACGAGCTGGAGGAGGGCCTGTCGCCCGAGCTCGTCGCGGAGCTTCACCGGATCACGCTGCCGTTCGTCGAGGACCAGGCGCCGTCCGACGCCGAGCTCCGGATCGCGCAGGCGCAGCTGGTCGGGTGGCTGGAAGGGCTGTTCCACGGCATCCAGACCGCGCTGGTGGCCCAGCAGGTGGCGGCGCAGGGCCAGCTCGCCGGGATGCGTCGGCAGCTGCCCGCCGGGCCGTCGCACCCCGGTGCACCCGTCCAGGTCCCGCGCGCCGACGGCGCAGACCCGTCGACCGGGCAGTACTTGTAGCTCTACGCCGGGGGCGGCGCCTCGTCCGTCGGTACGTCCTCGCGGTCCAGACCGGTGAGCACGATGGCGCCGGAGACGAGCAGCAGCCCGACCACCTCGAGCCCGTGCGGCACCTGCTGGAGCATCACGGCACCGACCACCGCGGCGGTCGCCGGGAGCATCGCCAGCAGCACGGCGAACGTGGCGGCGCGCACCCGTCGCAGCACCACCTGCTCGAGCGCGTACGGGACCACCGACGAGCAGACGGCGATCGCGACCACCAGCGCCGCCAGGCGCGCGTCGTGCAGCACCGGTGCCGCGCCGCCGGCCAGGAACGGCGCGAACAGCACCGCACCCGCCGCCATCGCGACGGACAGCCCCGTGATCCCGCCGTTGGCCGCCCGCGCCACGCGCCGGCCGAGCAGGATGTAGGCCGCCCAGCACGCCG
The DNA here is from genome assembly GCF_030814415.1 of Cellulomonas humilata. Classification (GTDB taxonomy): domain Bacteria; phylum Actinomycetota; class Actinomycetes; order Actinomycetales; family Cellulomonadaceae; genus Cellulomonas; species Cellulomonas humilata_A. The sequence goes on from NZ_JAUSVB010000001.1 coordinate 764,463, forward strand.
CCGAGACGAGGATCGCCACCAGGCCGATCAGCGCGTCCGGCCCGGTTTCCAGGCTCACCCCTGCCAAGAGCACGACACCGACGGCGGCGACGGCGATGCCCACCCGGTCGCGCCAGCCGCGGCCCGTCACGGCGGCGACCGCCACCGGTCCGAGGAACTCGATCGCGACCGCGGTGCCGAGCGGCAGGTAGTCGATCGCGATGTAGAACGACACGTTCATCAGTGCGAGCACGGCGCCGAACACGACGGCTGTGCGCAGGTCCGGCAGGTGCCACCGCGACCGCCACGGGCGCTGCCACACGACGAGCACGACCGCCGCGACCGCGATGCGCAGCCACGCGACCGAGGCCGCGGCGATCGTGCCGAAGATGCCGACCGCGAGTGCCGCACCCAGGTACTGCGTCAGTCCGGAGACGACGAAGAGCAGGGGTGCGGGCACGGCCTCAGGCTAGGGCTACCCCTTCACCGACCCCGCCAGCAGGCCGCGCACGAAGTACCGCTGGAGCGACAGGAACACGATGAGCGGCACGACGAGGGCGATGAACGCGCCCGCGGACAGCAGCTGCCACTGCGACCCGCGCGTCCCGCTCAGCTCCGCCACGCGCACGGTCAGCGGGGCCACGTCGGTGGTCCCGCCGGCGAACGTGAGCGCCACCAGCAGGTCGTTCCACACCCACAGGAACTGGAAGATCGCGAAGGACGCGATCGCGGGGGTGAGCAGCGGCATGAGCACCTGGAAGAAGATCTTCACGTGCCCGGCGCCGTCCATCCGCGCGGCCTCGACCAGCGACGGCGGGATGTCCTTCATGAAGTTGTGCAGGATGTAGATGGCCAGCGGCAGCGCGAAGATCGAGTGCGACAGCCAGATCACCCAGAACGACCCCGCGATGCCCCAGCTCACGTACTGCGACAGCAGCGGGATGAGCGTGACCTGGATGGGCACCACCTGCAGCGCGAAGATCGCGACGAACAGGATGGCCCGGCCCTTGAAGTCGATCCACGCCAGCGCGTACGCCGCCAGGAGCGCCAGCGAGATCGGGATGATCACCGCGGGCAGCGTGATGACGACCGAGTTCACGAAGTACGTGATCAGGCTCGTCGACGACCCGAAGAGGGCCTCCTGGTAGTTGTCCAGCGTGAGGCCCGGGTTCCAGGGCAGCGTCCACCAGCCCGACGTGCGGATCTCGGACCGCGGCCGGAACGAGGTGACCAGCAGGCCGAACGTGGGGATGGTCCAGACGATCGCGATGAGGATCGCGGTCAGCGACGTCCACGGCGAGCTGAGCTTCTTGGCGGCGCGGGCCGCGCGGGCGTCCGTCCGGGAGAACCGCGACGTCTTGAGCGTCGTGTCGACCTCGAGCGGGTCGACGAGGGTCTGCGGAGGGAGGGGGGCCGAGGCGTTCGTCATCGGATCTCCTCCGAGAGGCGCAGCTGTCGGACGTTGTACACGATGATCGGGATCACCAGGACGAACAGGATGACCGCGAGCGCGGCACCGAGCCCGGCGTTCTGGGCGCGGAAGCTCTGCGTGTAGAACTCGTAGGCCACGACGGACGTGTTGAAGTTGCCGCCGGTCATGGTGCGGACGATGTCGAAGACCTTGAGCGTGCCCATCGCGATCGTCGTGACGACGACGACGAGCGCCGGTCGGATGCTCGGCACGGTGATGAACCGGAACATGCCGATGCCGTGCAGCCCGTCAAGCCGGGCCGCCTCCGTGATGTCGTCGGGGATCGCCTTGATGGCGGCCGAGAGCACCGTCATCGCGAAGCCCGCCTGGATCCAGATCATGACCGCGATGAGGAACAGGGTGTTCCACGGTTGGTTGAGCAGGAACTGGTACGGCTCCAGGCCCAGCCACACGAGGATCTGGTTGGCCAGGCCGATCTGCTGGATGTTGCCCTGGTCGGGCCGGAACTCGTAGACGAACCTCCAGATGATGCTGGCGCCGACCAGCGAGATCGCCATCGGCAGGAAGATCAGCGTCTTGGCCATCGACTCGAACCGGGTGCGGTCGATGAGCACCGCGTAGACCAGGCCGATCAGGGTGGCGATCAGCGGGACGAGGACCACCCAGAGCAGCGTGTTGCGCAGCACGGTCTGGAACTGGTCCTGCGTGAAGGCGGTGATGTAGTTGTCGAGGCCGACGAACTCGTTGCCCTTGGCGTCGTAGAGCGACGCCTTGATGGTGTTCAGCCCGGGGTAGACGAGGCCGAACACGACGAAGATCAACGTCGGCCCGAGGAACGCCGCGACCACCGCCCAGGTCGGCACCCTCTTGAGCTTGTCGATCCCGAAGAGGATCCCTCCCATCACGCCCACGAACAGCAGGATCGCGACGAACATCAGCGCGAACTTGTGTCCCGTGGTCTCGGCGTGGATGAACCAGTCCATTCCTCACCCTCCTCGTCGTCGAGGTTGTCTACGTGCGTCGAGCGCCCCGGCACGCCTGGGGTGGGAGCCGTCATCGCGACGACTCCCACCCCAGGTGTACCTCAGAGCGTCAGGATGCGGGCCAGGCGGCCTCGACGTTGTCGAGGGTCTCCTGGTCGGACTGGTCCTCACCGATCCACGCGGTCATCTGCTTCCAGAACGCGTCGGCGCCGACGGCACCGGGCATCTGGTCGGACCCGTCGAACCGGAAGGTGTAGCTGTCGTCCGTGAGCAGGTCGAACGAGAGCTTGTCGATGGGCGACTGCAGCAGCTCCGGGTCGAGGCCGCTGTTGGCGCTGAGCCAGCCCTGCCCGGTGGCCGCCGCCTTGGCGTTGGCCCACTCCGGGCTGGACAGGTACGCCTGGAACGCCTGGACCTCGGGACGGTCCGCGAAGGCCGTCACGAACTCGCCGCCGCCGAGCAGCGGCTTGTCGTCAGCGCTCTGGCCCGGGAGGTAGAACGCGTAGACGTCCCCGTCCTCCGCGACCGTCAGGCTCGGGTCCCAGTTGGCCTGGTAGAAGTTGGCCGCACGGTGCAGGAAGCACATCTGGTCGGGGATCGGGTTGCCGGCCTCGTTCCAGGCGACGGTCGCGATGGACTGGACGTCGCCCAGGCCGCCGTTCACGTAGTCGGGGTTCTTGAGGATGCTGCCGACGGTCTCGAGGGCCTCGAGGACCTGCGGGTCGTTGAACGGGATCTCGTGGTTGACCCACTGGTCGTAGACGTCCGGACCGGCGGTCCGCAGCATCACGTCCTCCAGCCAGTCGGTGGCCGGCCACCCGGTGGCGTCACCGGACTCGATGCCCGCGCACCACGGCTTGGCGTCGGGGTAGTCCGACTTGATCTGGTCCGTGAGGGCGATGAGGTCGTCCCACGTGGTGGGGATCTCGTAGCCGTTCTCCTCGAACGCGGCCGGCGAGTACCAGACGAACGACTTCACGTTGGCGCCGAGCGGCGTCGCGTAGAGCGTCCCGTCGACCGTGCCGTAGTTGACCCAGCCCTCGGTGTAGTACTCGTTCGCGTTGTCGATGACCGCCTGCGGGGCCGCGACGACCGCGTCGGGGTAGTCGGCGACGATCGACGCGAGGAAGCCGGGCTGCGGGATGTACGCGATGTCGGGCGGGTTGCCGGCCTGCAGGCGGACGGGCAGCTGTGCCTCGAACTCCCGGGAGCCCTCGTACTCGATGGTCGCGCCGGTGCACTCCTCGAACGGGATGTAGGAGTCGGTCTGCTGGACGGACTCGGGGTCGACGATCGACGTGTACACGCTCACCGTCTTGCCCTCGAGGTCGCCGTACTGCTCGAACGCGGCGCAGTCGACGTCCGAGGTGGCGTCGCCGCCGCCTCCCTCGTCGTCCCCGCCCGAACAGGCGGTGAGCACCAGGGCCAGGCTTCCTACCGCCGCGGCCGCTGCCAGATGGCTGCGGCGCCTGCGTGTGCCGTTCATGAGACCTCCACGTCGTCATGCTCCGGATAGGTGCCGGCGGCTGTGCTCGGCACCCTTGCAAGCGATGCAAGCCGTTACGCAACACGGACGCAACCGTAAAGACCGGGCAATCCGGTCACGATTGAGTTACAGGCGAGCCACGGTGCACCCGCACCACGGATTTCGTGCGGAAGTACCGTCGAAACGGTCCAGATCGTTACCGGCGGGACGCGGCGCTGGGGGCCGTCAGACCAGCAGGCTGTGCAGGATCGCGAGGGCGCCGTCGTCGCCGATGGTGCCTGTGACCTCGTCGGCCGCCGCGCGGACCGCCTCGGACGCGTGACCCATCGCGACACCCCGGGCCGCCCAGCGCAGCATCTGCACGTCGTTGCCGCCGTCACCGATCGCCACGGTCGCGTGCGGCTGCACGCCGAGGTGCTGGCGGACCTCCTCGAGCGCGCTGGCCTTCGACACCCCACCCGGCGTCAGGTCGAGCCACGCGGACCAGCCGACGGCGTACTCGACCTCGTGCAGGCCGACGCGCTCCACCAGCTCGTGGAACTCCTCCGGGGTGCTGTCGGGACTGCGGATCACGACACGGGTGGCCGGCGTCGCCGTCAGCTCCTCCCAGGACACGACCTCGAGGTCCCCGGACAGCTCGCCGTCGGGGAAGTCGGCGGACACCCGGAAGCCCAGCCCGAGGTCCTCGACGGCATACAGGGCGTCGGGGAGCTCCATCGCGATCGTGCGCAGCGCCGGGCCCGGGTCGAACGTGACCACCCGGACGATCTCGTAGCCGTTCTCGGCCGCCGGGTCGAGGCGCGCGGTCACGGCCCCGTTCGAGCAGACCACCCAGCCCTCCGTCAGACCGAGCTCCATCGCCACGGGCGCGGCCGAGTGCACGCCGCGGCCCGTCGCCAGCACCACGTGCAGACCGGCGTCCCGCACGGCCCGGACCGCCGCGCGCACCTCGTCGGAGATGACGCCGTCGTAGGACATGAGGGTCCCGTCGACGTCCAGGGCGACGAGGCGGCAGCGGGTCATCGCACGGGCTCCAGCACCTCGAGGCCGCCCAGGTACGGGCGCAGCCCTGCGGGGACGCGGACCGACCCGTCGGCCTGCTGGTGGTTCTCCAGCAGCGCGACGATCCACCGCGTCGTGGCGAGCGTGCCGTTCAGGGTGGCGACCGCCCGCGTCGAACCGTCCGCCGTGCGCTCGCGGACGCCGAGGCGGCGCGCCTGGAAGGTGGTGCAGTTCGAGGTCGACGTCAGCTCGAGGTACCGCTCCTGGCTGGGCAGCCACGCCTCGCAGTCGAACTTGCGGGCGGCGCTGGAGCCCAGGTCCCCGGCGGCGGTGTCGATGACGCGGTAGGGCAGCTCGGCGAGCGCCAGCATCTCCTCCTCCCAGCCGAGGATGCGGCGGTGCTCGTCGGCGGCGTCCTCGATGGTCGTCCAGCTGAACGCCTCGACCTTGTGGAACTGGTGGACCCGGATGATCCCGCGGGTGTCCTTGCCGTACGAGCCGGCCTCGCGCCGGTAGCAGGCCGACCAGCCCGCGTACCGCTTGGGGCCGTTCGACAGGTCGAGGATCTCGCCCGAGTGGTAGCCCGCGAGCGCGACCTCGCTGGTGCCGACCAGGTACAGGTCGTCGGCGGGCAGGTGGTAGATCTCGTCGGCGTGCGCACCGAGGAAGCCGGTGCCCGCCATGATCTCGGGCTTGACCAGGGTCGGCGTGATGACGGGCGTGAACCCGGCGCTCATCGCCTTGTCGACGGCCGCGTTGAGCAGAGCCAGCTCCAGGCGCGCGCCGATCCCCGTCAGGTAGTAGAACCGTGCGCCGGACACCTTGGCTCCGCGCTCGGTGTCGATGGCCGCGAGGCCTTCGCCCAGCTCGAGGTGGTCGCGCACCGGGAAGTCGAACGCAGGGCGCTCGCCCACGTGCTTGAGCACGACGTAGTCGTCCTCGCCGCCCACGGGGACGCCGTCCTCGACGACGTTCGAGATCTTCCGGCTCAGCTCCGTGGCCACCGTCTCGGCGGCGTCCGCGTCGCTCTGCAGCGCCTTGACCTGCTCGGCCAGGTGCTTGCCGCGGGTCAGCAGCGCGTGCTTCTCGTCGCCCTTCGCCTGGGCGACAAGCTTGCCCAGGGACTTCTGCTCGGCCCGCAGCGTCTCGAACTCGGTCAGCGCGGAGCGTCGGCGCGCGTCGGCGTCGAGCACCTGGTCGACCAGGTGGGGGTCGTCCCCGCGAGCCTTCTGGCTGGCGCGGACAAGGTCGGGATCCTCCCGCAGGAGCCGCAGATCGATCACCCGAGAACCCTACCGACCCATCCGCTCGCCTCCGACGCCCGCCCACCCGGCTGGCCCCGCACGGGGCGGCTGCGCCGTGTCTCACCAGGCGGGTCGTAGATTCGGCGCATGACCTGGGAGGCGTGGGTGGCCGTGTGCGCGGCCGTCGTGGCGTGCGCCGCCCTCCTGCTCGCGGCGATCCTCTGGCTCCGGCAGCGTGAGCTGCGGCGACGGATCGAGTCGCCGCGGTCCGGTCGGGGCAGCCGGGAGCTCCGGCTCGCGCGGGACGTCGAGGCGACCGGGCAGCTCGTCGCGTTCGTCGCCAACCCCTCCAAGCAGGACGTCCCCGCGCTCCGGACGGCGGTGCACACTGCCTGCGCGGAGCAGGGGCTGCCTGAGCCGCTGTGGTTCGAGACGACCATCGCGGACCCCGGGGTCGGTCAGACCCGCGACGCGGTCGCGCAGGGTGCGGACGTCGTCGTCGCGATCGGCGGGGACGGGACGGTCCGGGCGGTGGCGGAGGGGCTCGTCGGCACCGGGATCCCGATGGGGCTCATCCCGCTCGGCACGGGGAACCTGCTGGCCCGCAACCTCGACCTCCCCCTGAGCGACCCGATGGCGTCCCTGCGCACCGCCCTGGAGGGCCGGGACCGGACGATCGACGTGGGCTGGCTGCGGGTGCACCGGTGGCAGTCCGAGCTCGACGACCCGGTCACGGACGCCGCCGACGCCCTCCCGGACGAGCTCGAGCTGCCGCGCGACCACATCTTCCTCGTCATCGCGGGCCTCGGGTTCGACGCCGCGATGGTGGCCGACACCGACGAGCAGCTCAAGGCCCGCGTCGGCTGGATCGCGTACTTCGTGTCCGGCATGCGCCACCTGCACGGCCGCCGCACCCGTGTGCACGTCCGGCTCGACGACCAGCCGATGACGTCGACCCGGCTGCGCAGCCTGCTCATCGGCAACTGCGGCAAGCTCCCCGGCGGCATCACGCTCCTGCCCGACGCTCTCCTCGACGACGGGTGGCTGGACATCGCCGCGATCGACACGCGCGGCGGCATCGCCGGCTGGGCCCAGCTGTTCGGCGAGGTGATGCTCCAGGGCGCGGGCATGCGCAACGACCTGCCCGCCAAGATCGGCCGCATCGACCACACCCGGGCGCAGGAGGTCCGCGTGGTGGTGCAGGGCGGCGAGCACGTCCAGGTGGACGGCGACATCGTCGGACGGGTCACCGAGCTGTCCGCGCGGGTGGACCACGCCGCGCTCGTCGTGCGGGTCGCGGTGGCCTGACCCGGACCTTCGCGGCATCCGGGTCAACGGCCCGCGCGGCGCGCGGAAGGACCGCTACGATCCCCGGCGAACGAGGCCCGCGACGTCGCGGCCCGCACCGGAAGGACCCCCGTGACCACCACCCTGCGCGCTGCCCTGTCGGCGGTCCTGCTGGCAGGCTTCTACGTCGTCGCGCTGGCGATCATCGTCGGCATGGGGGCGCTCAGCTGGTGGGCGTTCCAGTCCGACGCCGAGGCCGCCGCCGCCAAGCTCGGCTTCTTCACGGCCGCCATCGCCGTCGGCGTCGTCGTCGCGCTGTGGAAGGTCGCGCGGGCACGCCCGGAGCCCGAGGTGGGCCCGACGCTGACGCCCGCCGACGCACCCGCCCTCTGGGAGGCCGTCCGGGAGCTCGCCGCCGAGGCGGGCACCCGCGCGCCCGACGACATCCGCCTGCTCCCGGACGTCAACGCCGCGGTCTCCGAGGACACCCGGCTGCTCGGTCTGGTCGGCGGCACCCGGCACCTCTACCTCGGCGTCCCGCTGCTGCAGACGCTCGACGTGGGACAGCTGCGGTCGGTGCTCGCGCACGAGCTGGGCCACTACTCCAACAGCCACACCCGCCTCGGTCCGCTGACGTACCGCGGCCAGCAGGCGATCGTCGCGACGCTCGAGCAGCTGTCCGGCAACGTCGTCGGCTGGTTCCTGCGCCTGTACGCGCACCTCTTCTTCGCGGTCTCGGCCGCGGTCAACCGGCGCCAGGAGCTCGAGGCGGACCAGCTCTCCGTGCGCATCGCCGGGCGCGCGACGGCCCAGAGCGCGCTGCGCGAGCTGCCCGTCGCGGACGCCGCCTGGTCGTTCTACCTGCACAACTACCTCGACGACGCCTGGGAGTCGGGTTACGCGCCCACCGCGAACGGCTTCTTCGGCGGCTTCGGTGAGCTGGTCACGGCCCGGACCGCGGAGCTGGCCGAGATGCGCGACGACGCTCCCCCGGCCGAGCAGTCCCGCTGGGACAGCCACCCCTCGATCGCCGCGCGCGTCGCCGCGATGGACCGCATGCCCGACGTGCCGGTGGCCCGGGACACGCGTCCGGCGTGGGTGCTGATCCCCGGCTTCGAGGCGCACGCGACCGAGCTCGCCGCCCGCGTCGTCCAGGTCGAGGGCCGCACGCAGCTCGACTGGGAGGAGCTGACCGCGACCTCCCTCGTGCTGTCCCGCCAGCGGACCGCCGACATCGTGTACCGCGCGGCGGCCCGGGTGGCCGGCCAGCAGCGCGCGAACCTGGGCACGGTGCTGGACGTGGTCGCGGGCGGCCGCCGGGCCGAGCTGGAGAAGGACCTCGGCACCGAGGGCGACCAGCTCGCCGACCTCCTGGAGCTGCTGGTCTCGCAGGCCGCCGTGCAGGCCGGGATCGCCCGCTGGCAGCACTCGTGGAGCGGCCCGGCGCTGCTGGTGGGCCGCGACGACCAGGTGCTCGACCTCACGCCCGTCGCGAGCGCCGCGCTGCAGCCGGAGACGGTGGGCGCCGCTCGCGCGCGCCTGGCCGAGCTCGGGGTCGACGTCACGTCCACCGGTCAGTTCGCCGACACCGCCACGGCCCACGGCGGCGAGGTGCTCGGCGGGCTGGCCAGCGTGAAGGTCGACGGCGCCAAGCACGACGTGCTCGTCCTCGACATCGGCATGATCCTGGTGCCGACGCCGAAGAAGGACGAGTACGGCAAGGCGCGGATGATCTCGCTGCTGCAGTCGGGGTCGGTCGTGCAGCTGGCGTCCTACCACCGGTTCGTCGCGTACGAGCAGATCGCGGTCGCGCACATCACCAAGCGCACGCCCCTGCACGCCGACCTGACCCTGCACGACGGCCGGACGCTGTCGCTCAAGGAGACGTGGACGGGCGAGACGCTCGACAAGGAGAGCTCGCTGCGGCTCCTCGAGCGCCTGCTCGCGTACGAGCCCGAGGGCGCGTCGTCCTAGGTCGCTGAGCCACCCCGGAGCGCCTGAAGCCACTGGCGTGCGCCGACGAAGTCGGTGTCCGCGGTGCCCACGTGCACGGTCGGCGCGAGGGCGTCGGCGCGCGGGTAGGAGCCGAGGAACCGGACGTACGGGCAGCGGCGGTGCAGGCCCATGACGGCCTCGCCGACGCGCTCGTCGGTGATGTGCCCCCAGGCGTCGAGCGAGAAGGAGTAGCGGCCGAGGGCGTCGCCGATCGGCCGCGACTCGATCCGGGACAGGTTCACGCCGCGCACCGCGAACTGCTCCAGCATCGCGAGCAGCGCACCGGCCTCGTCGTCGGGCAGGTGGACGACGAGGGTCGTCTTGTCGGCGCCCGTGGGCGGCGGGACGGAGCCGGGGTGGCCCACGACGACGAACCGCGTCTGCGCCGAGACGTTGTCGGCGACGTCCGCCGCGAGCGGGACGAGGCCATAGGGCTCGACGGCCGCGGGCGGCACGAGCGCGGCGTCGAACCCGAGCTCGACCCCGCCGGCGGCGATGAGGGCAGCGGGAGCGGTGTTCGACGTGGCGGGCACGTGCACGACGGACGGCAGATGGTGCGCCAACCAGCGCCGGCACTGCACCCAGGCGTGCGGGTGGGCGGAGATGCGTCGGACGTCCTCGAGCCGGACGCCGGGCGCCGCGGCGAGCGTGAACTGCACCGGCACCAGCATCTCGCGCACGATCACGAGCGGGTCGCCGCCCGCGAGGCTGTCGAGCGTCGCGGTGACCCCGCCCTCGACGGTGCTCTCGATGGCCACCACGGCGAAGTCGGCGTCGCCCGTCCGGACGGCCTCGATGGCCGACGACACGTCGGACACCGGCACGTCGACGCAGTCGCCGACGGCCGCGACCTGACGCAGGGCCGCCTCGGTGAACGTGCCGGCCGGACCCAGGTACGCGTACCGCGGTAGCCCCTCGGACATGGCGTCCCTCCCGTGCAGATGATGTGCACGCTGCACGGATACCCCGCAGCGCCGCCGGGGTCGAGGGTAGTGCGCCCGTAGGCTGGAACGGTGCTGACCCCTGCCCGCCCGCGCGCGTCCGTGCTCCGCAGCGCGGTGCTCACCCTGGTGCTGAGCCTGGCGGGCATCCTGTTCGCGACCCCCGCCCAGGCAGCGGACGAGCCTCCGGTCCTTCTCGTCGGCATGACTGGCGTCCGCTGGGACGACGTCACGACCCTGACCACCCCCGCGCTGTGGAGTCTGTCCCGGGAGGGCTCCATCGGCCTCGTCGCCGCCCGGAGCGTCGCGTCCCGGTCCTGCCCCGCGGACGGGTGGCTCGCGGTCTCCACCGGCACCCGCGCGGCGGACGTGCGGGCCGACGACGGCACGTGCCGCACCCTGCGCGACCCGGGCGAGAGCGGTCAGGTGCCCGGCTGGGACGACTACGTGGCCGCGGCCGACGCCGAGTCGTACGGCGCGCAGCCCGGGTTCCTCGGGGACATGCTCGCCGAGACCGGCGCCCCGGCGACGGGCATCGGCCCGGGTGCCGCGATCGCCCTGGCGGACGCCGCCGGCATCCCCGTCGGCACCCACGAGATCCTCCCGGCGACCAGCACCAGCCTCACGCGGGCGGTGCGCGACGCCCTGGACGCGTCCCGGCTCGTCGTGGTCGACGCCGGCTCCCTGCGCGACCCGGGCTACGCGACGACCGCCCGGCCGAGCACCCCGCAGCCGACCGCGACCGCGCCGGGTGAGGAGCTGGAGGAGCCGCTGCCGCCCGAGGTGTCCACCCCGGACGCGATCATCGAGCCGTCCCGCGCGATCCAGGCCCAGGTCATCGACGCCCGGATCGGCGCCGCGATCGCCGGCGCCCAGCGCTCCGGGGCGACCGTCCTCGTCGTCTCGCTCGCCGACTCCGGACGCACGTCCCTCCAGCTGGCCGCGGCGACCGGCCTCGCCCCGAACGGCGACGAGTACGTCGACAGCCTGCTGACCTCGGGCTCCACCCGGCAGGCCGGGCTCATCCAGACCGTCGACGTCACACCGACCCTCCTGGACGGCATCGGGCTCGACAACAGCGCGGCCTCCCTGAGCGGCGCGGTGATCCTGCCCGGACCCTCCACCGCCACCGCGACCGCGCGGGTCGCGCAGCTGCTCGACATCCAGCGCCACGCCATGATGGTCACCCGCGTCAGCGGCACCTACTCGGCGCGGCTGGTGCTCATCCAGGCGGTGCTGTTCATCGCCGCCGCGATCATCCTGACCCGCACCGGCCGCTCGGACCGTGCCCCGCTGCGACCCGCCCTGCGCGCGCTGCAGATCTCCGCGCTCGCGCTCGCCGCCGCGCCGGTCGCGTCGTTCCTCACCAACACGATCCCGTGGTGGCGCTCCGACATGCCGGTCACCATGTTCTGGTGGGTGCTGCTCGGCTGGGTCGCCCTCATCACGACCGTCGCGCTGGTCGGCCCGTGGCGACGCAACCTGCTCGGGCCCGCGGGGCTGGTCGCCGGGGTGACGGTGGCCGTGCTCGTGGTCGACGCCTGCACGGGTTCCACGCTCGTCATCGACTCCCCCATGGGCGCCCACCGCGTGCTCGCCGCGCGCTTCTACGGGATGAGCAACCAGGCGTTCGCGCTCCTGACGGCCGCCGGTCTGCTGCTCGCCGTCGCGATCGCCGACCCCCTGCTGCGGCGCGGCCGTCGGGGCATCGCGACCGCCGTCGTGGCCGGGCTCGGGCTCCTGATCGTGGTCGTCGACGGCGCCCCCGGGCTCGGCAGCGACTTCGGTGGGCCGCCCGCGCTGATCCTCGCGTTCGCCATGCTGACCATCGTCGTCAGCGGGCGGAAGGTCAGCTGGAAGTCGGTCGCGCTCATCGGGCTGGTCGGCGTCGTCGTGGTCGGCGGGTTCGCGGTGCTCGACTGGATGCGCCCACCCGCCGACCGCACCCACCTGGGGCGGTTCTTCGCCACGGTGCTCGACGGCGGTCTGTGGGACGTCGTCGGCCGCAAGATCGCCGTCAACCTGCGCGTGCTGACGTCGTGGCGGTACCTGGTCACCGCCATCGGCGGCATCGCCCTGACGTGGCTGGTCGTCGTCGGCGGCCGCCCGCGGCGCGGCGAGCTGATGGGTCAGGGGCCGCTGGCAGGGCTGACCCGCGCGGTCCCCCTGCTGCGTCCCGCCGTCGCCTCGATCGCGGCGGCGCTGACCGTCGGGTTCCTCATGAACGACTCGGGCATCGTCGTGCCGGCCACCGGCATCGCGCTCGCGGTCCCGTGCCTCGTGGCCGCCGCCGCGCAGTGGCGCCTGGGAGCCCCGGACGGCGGGCTGGACCAGCCGGCCCCCGACGGCGGGCTGGACGAGCCGGTCAGCGGTGCGTCTGTGGAGGCTTCGGCACGGGGGTGACGGTGCGCTTCACGGCGCCGGCGGCGCGACGGACGCGGCGCGCGTTGACGGCCAGCTGCACGTCCCGGTACTGCGCGGCGCGGTGCATCTGACCCTTGAGGTCCGACCCCGACGGCCGGTGCTTCAGGTCGCATGGCACCTCGACGACGCGGAAGCCGCGGCGCAGCAGGTCGATCGTCATCCCGGTCTCGACCCCCCAGCCGTGGGCCAGCGGGGTCGCCGCCTCGAACGCCTCGCGGGTCAGGCAACGCATCCCCGACAGGGGCTGCGTCGGGGTCCAGCCGGTCATCGACGTGATGGCCCGGCGGGCGGCGCCCACGACGATCCCCCGGCCACCGGCGCCCGGCTGCGGCGGGATGAGCGCGATGGCGAGGTCGGCGTGCCCCTCGAACACCGGCGGCACCAGCGGGGCGGTGTTGACCGCGGTCTCGCCCAGGTCACCGTCGATGAACAGCAGGATCCGCGGCTGACGGTCGGGCGCGTCCCGCATGGCGACGACCGCGGCTCCGGTCTCCATCGCGGCGGCCTTGCCCCGGTTGTGGGAGTGCCGGACGACGACCGCCCCCGCCTCGCGCGCGACGTGCTGCGTGTTGTCCTCGGAGCCGTCGTCGACCACGAGCACCAGGTCCACGTGCGGGATGGCACGGGCCGAGCGGACGGTCGCTGCGATGCGCCGGGACTCGTCCTTGGCGGGGATGATCACGGCGACGCGCTGGCGCGCCTTGTGGGCGGCCGCCTTGCGCTCGTCGACGGCCGCCTTGCGAGCCGCCACCGACGGGGTCGGGACCGTGTCGACCGACTCGTCGGGCGGGGTCGCAGCGGCCGTCGCCACCTGGTCGTCGGCGGTCTTGCCGCCCTTGCGCGTCACGTCGCCACCCTATCTATCCGAGCAGGTCCTGCCGGTCAGCGCAGGGTGACCTGACGGGCGACCAGACCAGCCCGCGCGCGCCGCTCGTTGGCGTCCAGCGGCGTCGTGTCCGCGAGCGCGGCCTCGAAGCGGGGCAGGAAGTCGGCGACGGGCTTCTCGATGTCCTCGGCCTCCGACCCCTTCGCCAGCTCCCACACCGGCACGACCAGACCGGCCGAGCGGAAGTAGCCGACGAACTTGGCACCCTCGAAACCGGACTCACGCTTGGCGTGCAGACGGGAGAGCGCGTCGAGCACCACCTGCTCCTCGTGCGGCTGCGCCCAGCGCAGGAACTCGCGGGCACCCATGCGGCACCAGTACGCGGCCTCGGCCGACTCGAGCTTGACCGTGTCGATGATGCCGCCGTCGGCCTCCTCGATCGCGGCCTGCAGGTCCGGGGTGCGCTCGGTGTCGGGGGCCAGCCAGTACGCGAACGAGTCCTGCACGGTGACCTCGAACGGCACGCTCAGGTCCAGCACGTCCTGCAGGCGCGGACCGGGCTCGGGCAGGCCGATGGTCTCGACGGCGGTGCCGGCCTCGACCTCGATGGCCTCCAGCAGGGCGTGCGCGAGGTCGCGGCTGACGTCGTTGGAGCTGCTCGTGGTCTGCAGCGCCAGCAGGACCAGGCCGTCAGCGCGGTGCAGCGCGGGCCAGCTGGTCGGCAGGACCGTCGTCACGAGCACGTCGCGGGCGCCGTACTGCTTGGTGGTGCGGGCGGTCGCCGTCGCGGCGGGGACGAGCTCCTTGAGCGCCACCCAGTCGGGCTCACCGGGGAGTCCCTCGAACGGGCGCAGCACGAAGTCGGACGAGTTCTTGGCCATGCCGGAAAGGCTACCGGTCCTCACCGTGCCGACCAGCCGGACAGGGGGTCGCGGCATCCCGGGCGTTGGGGGAGGATCGCGGCATGGACCCGCGCGCCGGAACACCCGCCCAGCCGTCCGACCTCGTCGATCTCGACGCCCTGACCGGCGCGTATTACGACCGCGAACCCGACCTGGACGACCCGTCGCAGCGGGTGGCGTTCGGCACCAGCGGCCACCGCGGCTCTGCCCTGGACACCGCGTTCAACGAGGCGCACATCGTCGCCATCACCTCCGCGATCGTCGAGTACCGGCGCGACCAGGGCACCGACGGTCCCCTGTTCATCGGCCGGGACACGCACGCGCTATCCGACCCGGCGTGGCGGTCGGCGCTCGAGGTGCTCGCCGCGGCCGGCGTCGAGGTGCACGTCGACGCCCGCGACTCGTGGACCCCGACGCCGGGGGTCTCGCACGCGATCCTGCGGCACAACGGCGCGGGCAGCTCCGAGGGCGTCCGGACGCACGGGCCCGGCCTGGCGGACGGGATCGTCGTGACCCCGTCGCACAACCCCCCGCGCGACGGCGGCTTCAAGTACAACCCGCCGGACGGCGGCCCCGCGGGGTCGGACGCCACCGGGTGGATCGCCGACCGCGCCAACGAGATCCTCGCGTCCGGCTGGAAGTCGGTCCCGCGCGTGAGCATCGAGACGGCGCTGGCCGCGGACACCACCCTCAAGCACGACTATCTCTCGTCGTACGTCGCGGACCTGGCCAACGTCATCGACGTCGACGCCATCCGCGCCTCGGGCGTCCGGATCGGTGCGGACCCGCTGGGCGGCGCGTCGGTCGAGTACTGGGGCGAGATCGGCGAGTTCTACGGGCTCGACCTGACGGTCGTGAACCCGACGGTGGACCCGCGGTGGGCGTTCATGACGCTCGACTGGGACGGCAAGATCCGGATGGACTGCTCGTCCCCGTACGCGATGGCGTCGCTGGTCAGCCGCATGGCGGGCGACCCGGCGCCGTTCGACATCGCGACCGGCAACGACGCCGACTCCGACCGGCACGGGATCGTGACGTCCGACGGGCTGATGAACCCGAACCACTACCTCGCGGTCGCCATCGCCTACCTGTACGGCGGGGCGCGGCCGGACTGGCCTAC
Source organism: Cellulomonas humilata (assembly GCF_030814415.1). Lineage (GTDB taxonomy): Bacteria > Actinomycetota > Actinomycetes > Actinomycetales > Cellulomonadaceae > Cellulomonas > Cellulomonas humilata_A. Next base: position 780,084 of record NZ_JAUSVB010000001.1, read on the forward strand.
GGGGACGGCGATCGGCAAGACGCTGGTGTCGTCCAGCCTCATCGACCGCGTGGCCGACAGGCTCGGCCGACGGCTGCTCGAGGTCCCGGTCGGGTTCAAGTGGTTCGTGCCCGGGCTGGTGGACGGGTCGGTCGGGTTCGGCGGCGAGGAGTCGGCGGGCGCGTCGTTCCTGCGCAAGGACGGAACCGTGTGGACCACCGACAAGGACGGCATCCTGCCCGCGCTGCTGGCCTCGGAGATCCTGGCGACCACCGGGAAGTCACCGTCGGCCCACCACCAGGACCTCGTCGCCGAGTTCGGGCAGTCCTGGTACGCCCGCGTCGACGCCGCCGCGTCCCGCGAGGAGAAGGCGACGCTGTCCAGGCTCACCCCGGACCAGGTGACGGCCACGTCGCTGGCCGGCGAGACGATCACCGCGAAGCTGACCAACGCGCCCGGCAACAACGCCTCGATCGGTGGCCTCAAGGTCACGACGCACAACGCGTGGTTCGCCGCCCGGCCGTCCGGCACCGAGGACGTCTACAAGATCTACGCCGAGTCGTTCGTGTCCGCCGAGCACCTCGCGCAGGTGCAGGCAGAGGCGAAGGACGTGGTCTCGGCAGCACTGGGGTCATAAGCCCACCCACAGCAGGGGCCCCCGGGGTGACCACTCCCCTGGGGGCTTCTCTCACTTCTGGGGTGCGCGCACCAGGTCCTGGTAGTCGGGGTGCCGGCCGAGCCAGGCCTTGACGTACGGACAGAACGCGACGACGTCCCGGCCGCTCGCCCGGACCGCGTCCAGGGCACCCTGCACGAGCGTCGACGCGATGCCCTGACCCTCGAACCGCGGGTCCACCTCGGTGTGCGTGAACACGACGGTGGTGCCGATCGTGTCGTACACCGAGAAGCCCAGGAGCTCACCGTCGGGGGCGCGCGCCTCGAACCGGTGCTCGTCGGGAGCGTCGCTGACCTGCACGTCCGTCATGCCTTGAATGGTGAGGCACGACGCGCCCGCGCGATAGACCGGATGACACACTGGCTGCATGCTCCAGCCGTACCGCGACGTGCTCACGCGCCCCGGAGCCCTCGCGTTCTCCGGCGCAGGTGTGCTCGCACGGCTCCCCATGTCGATGGTCGGCATCGGCATCGTGCTCATGGTCTCCACGCTGTACGGGTCCTACGGGCTCGCCGGCCGGGTGTCCGCGGTCTACGTCATCGCCCAGGCGCTGTGCTCCCCGCAGCTGGCGCGGCTGGTGGACCGGCACGGGCAGTCGCGGATCATGCGGCCCGCCGTCGCGATCGCCGCCGTCGGGCTCGTCGGCCTCGTCGTCGCCGCCACCACGGAGGCGCACGAGGTCTGGCTGTACGCCGCCGCGGTGGTGACCGGCGCCGGCATCGGGTCGTTCGGGTCCCTGGTCCGAGCCCGCTGGGCCCGCGTGCTCGGCGCCGACCCGCACCGGATGCACACCGCGTACTCCCTGGAGTCGGCGCTCGACGAGCTCGTGTTCATCGTCGGCCCCGTGCTGGCCACCCTCCTGGCCACCGGCGTCGCGCCCACCGCCGGGCTGATCGTGCCCCTGGTCGCGATGCTCGTCGGCGGGTACTGGTTCCTGTCCCTGCGCCGCACCGAACCGCCACCCGCGCCCGTCGGCAGCCCGCGCCCGAAGGGGTCGGTACTGCGCCGGCCCGGCATGGTGGTCCTGGCCATCGTCTTCGTCGCGATGGGCTCGATCTTCGGCGCCACCGACGTCGCGACCGTCGCGTTCGCCGAGGAGTCCGGCTCCAAGGGCGCGGCCGGGATCATCCTGGCGATCTTCGCGCTCGGCTCGCTGATCTCCGGGCTGCTGTACGGCACCCGCACCTGGAAGCGGCCCCTCTACCTGCGGTTCGCCACCGGGATGGTCGCGCTCGCGGTCGGCGTCTGCTTCTTCTTCCTCGTGCAGTCGCTCGTGGCGCTCGCGGCCGTCATGTTCGTCGCCGGGTTCGCCATCGCACCGACCCTCATCAACGGGAACGGGCTCGTGCAGGACCTGGTGCCGCGCGAGCGGCTGACCGAGGGGCTGACCTGGGTGGGGACGTCGCTGGGCGTCGGTGTGTCCGTCGGGTCGTCCGTGGCCGGGGCCCAGATCGACATCCACGGGTCGCACGCCGGGTTCCTCGTGGTGGTCATCTCCGCCGGGGCGGCCGTCCTCGCCACCCTCGCTGCGCTACGGACCCTGCGCGGGGACGGCAGCGACCACGTGCACAACTCCGTGGAGGCCGAGTCGCCCTCGGCGACCGGCGGTGCCGCTGTGGCCGCGTGCGAGGTCGCGGAGTCGGTGGAACCGAAGCGGTCATGATCGACGCCCTAACCGCGCTGGTCGCACCCCTCGGCGTGCTCAAGGACGCAGAGCTCCTCACCGGTGGGCAGTTCGCGACGACGTACCGGGTGACCCTCGCCGACGGCCGGCGCGTCATCGTCAAGACCGCCCCGACCGGGACCGACCAGCTGCTCGCGTACGAGCACGACCTCCTGCGCGCCGAGGCCCTGGTCTACGAGATGGCCGCGTCGGTACCCGAGCTGAAGATGCCGCAGGTGCTGCTCACCGACTTCACGCGGACCCTCCTGCCCAGCGACGCGCTCGTCGTCAGCCACCTGCCGGGCGTGCCGCTGGTCGACGCGGGATTCGGTCCGGCCGATCCGCGGACCGCCGCGGCCGAGCGTGGCACCGGTGAGGTGCTCGCCGCCCTGCACCGGTTGACCGGACCCGCGTTCGGGTACCCGTGCGGGCGCCAGGCGTCCTCCTGGGCCGAGTCGTTCACCGGGATGGTCGACGAGCTTCTCGACGACGCCGCGCGCTGGTCGGTGCCGGTGCCCGCCGCCGACGTGCGCGCGGTCATGTCCCGGCACGCGACCGTGCTCGCTGACGTCGTCCGACCGGCGCTGGTCCACACCGACCTCTGGGCCGGCAACCTCTTCGTCGACCCGTCCACCGGCGAGCTGCTCGGCGTCATCGACCCTGAGCGCGCGTTCTGGGGAGACCCGCTGGCCGACCTCGTCGGCATCGACCCCATGGGCCGCGAGCCCGGGACGCCCGCCGTGCTGGAGGGATACGGGCCGCTGGACGTCGAGAGCCCGTCGGCGCGCACCCGGATGGAGCTGTACCGGATGCGGCTCTGCCTGGTGATGATGATCGAGATCACGCCCCGGAAGTTCGAGGGCGACTGGGTGGAGCCGCACCGGACTGCGGTGACGGCGAACCTGCACCGGGCGCTCGACGCCCTCGCCTAGACGTCGCCCGTGACCGGGATCGGCTGGATCACGTCGACCAGCACGCCACCCGGGGCCACGAGGATCACGTGACGCTGCCCGAAGGTCTCGGACCGGAGGTCGAGCGCGACCGGCGCGCCGCCGCGTGTCACCAGGCGCTCGTACTCGGCGTCGACGTCCTCCACCTCGATGTTCACCAGGACCCCGCCCGCGGGTGTCCGGTGGCCTGCCGGGATCGTCTCGTGGGTGGACTCGAGCACCGCGAGCTCGAACGCGCCGGAGCGCAGGGACACGTACCAGTCGGACTCGAACGCGGTCTCCAGCGCGAAGGCGTCGCGGAAGAACGCCGCGGTCGCGGCCACGTCCGTGCTCATCAGGACGGGATAGATGCTCGTGATCATGGTCGCCTCCCAGTAGGGTGGTTCCAGTTTTACATACACGGTGTATGTATAGAAGGGACCCTGATGCCCCGCGCGACCAAGGAGCAGAGCGAGCGCACCGCGCAGGCCGTCCGGGCCAGCGCGTACCGCCTGTTCGCCGAGCACGGCTACGCCGACGTCGGTCTCGGGCAGGTCGCACGAGACGCGGGCGTGACGCGCGGAGCCGTATACCACCACTTCGGCAGCAAGGTCGGTCTCTTCACCGCGGTCGTCGACGACGCCCAGTCCGTCGTTGCCGCCGCGGTCGCCGAGGCCGCCCCCGGCGACGGGTGGCCGGCGATCGAGGCCGGGAGCATCGCCTTCATGCGGGCGGTCGTGGACCCGGCTCTCCGGCGGATCCTGCTCGTCGACGGTCCCGCGGTGCTCGGGTGGACCGCCTGGCGCGAGCTGGACGCGGCGCACTCCGGACGGCTGCTCGCGGACGGGCTGGGCGCACTCGACGACCTCGCGGTCGACCCCGCGGCAGCCGCCGCGCTGCTCAACGGTGCGATGAACGAGGCTGCGCTGTGGATCGCCGCCGGTGGGGATGCCGCGCTCGCGGAGCAGGGTGTGCTGCGGATGATCAGGTCGCTGAGGCACAGCTGACTCCCGGTGGGCAGGAGCTCCCTGTCGGCCGACCGGGTGACGTCAGGCTCTCCGGCACCGGTCGACCGAGACGACGACCTCGGAGCACCCGCGGTCTGGGCGAGGATGGGCGGATGCTGCCGCCGCGCCTCGCCCGCCCAGCCCGCGGCGTCGCCGCCGTCGTCGCGCTCGCCGTCCTCGGCGCCTGCTCCGCGGACGGCGGCGGCGACCCGTCGACGTCCCCGTCGGCCTCCTCGACGCCGACGCGCGCACCGCTGACGTTCGAGGAGGCGACGGCCGCGCTGACCGAGACGCTCCTGCCCACGGCGACCGTCGAGCGCTGCGACGAGTACGAGCCAGGCTCCCCCGAGGCGCAGGCGTACCTCGACCAGCTCGCCGCAACCCAGGCCGAGGAGGCCGCGGCGACGGGAGGTGCGCTCCCTCTGCCCAGCCCGACCCTCCCCCAGTGCGGCCACCCGCTGCTTGGCGACCTGCGGGCCGCGTCCCTGGCGGGCCACGCCTTCGCCGCAGGTGACCCGGTCGCGCTGCCCGTCGCCGGCGGCGCGAGCCGGGTGATCGAGGTCTACGAGATGCCCGACGCGGACGCGGCGCAGACCGCCGTCGCGACGCAGGCCGCCGACCTCGACGGCTGGGCGGTCGACGAGGAGGCGCCCCGGGTGGACAACGGGGACGGCACCTACATCCCGCGGACCGTCATCTCCGCGGCGGGCGTGGACGAGGTGGAGCTGCCCGGCTGGACGGCGTGGGTGCTCACACGCGACGAGGCGTCGTTCCAGGACGACGGCAGTGCCGCCGCCGACCCCTACTCCACGGCGCTCCTCTGGGCCGCGCGCGACGGCCTCGTCGTCCGCGTGCAGGTCGTCGGCGACACACCCGGCCAGGCTGTCGCGACGGCCCTCGGCACCGCCGAGCAGTACGTCACGGCCCTCGACCCGACAGGCTCCACCGACTGACCGAGCGCGGTCAGGGCACCGGGTGGTGGGCGTCGTAGTTCCAGAACGAGCGCTGCGACCGGACCAGCACCCACAGGAGGATCACGCAGAGGCAGCCGCCGACCACCGCGGCCCAGCCCTCGCCGACCTTCGCCGCCGCCCCGCCGAGCAGCGCCTCGCCCAGCCGGGGTCCGCCCGCGACGACGACGATGAACACGCCCTGCAGCCGGCCGCGCATGTCGTCGGGCGTCGCCGTCTGCAGGATGGTCTGCCGGAACACCGAGCTGATCGCGTCGCTGGCCCCGGCGACCACGAGCATGAGCACGGCGATCGCGAGCGCCAGCCAGAGCACCTGGTCGGGGTGCGACCGGCCGGCCAGCACGAGCGTCAGCCCGAACCCGGCGACGGCCAGCCCCCAGACCGTGATGGCGACCGCGATGATCCGGCCCTGCCAGCGGATCCGGGCCAGCCCACCGGAGAACAGCCCCGCCAGGCCGACGCCGACCGCCGCCGACGCGGCCATCACCCCGGTCGTGGTCGCGCCCCCGCCCAGGTAGACCAGGCCGACCGCCGGGAACAGCACCCGCGGCGACGACGTGATCATGGCGACCAGGTCCACCGCGAACGTCATCCGCACGTTGCGCTGCGTGCCCAGGTAGCGGAACCCGTCGACCACGGAGCCCAGGCCCACGCGCTCTCGTCGGGTCTCCGAGTGCGGCGGCGGCTGCGCCGGGAGCCGGAAGACTGCGAACAGGGCGGCGGTGAACAGCAGGGCGTCGACCGTGTACGCGACGCCGTAGTCGAACGCGGCCACCAGCGCGGCGCCCAGCAACGGCCCGACCGTGAACGCGACGCTGAACCCGAGGGTCTGCAGGGCGTTCGCGGCGGGCAGCAGCCGGGGGTCGAGCAACCGCGGGATGATCGCCGCCCGCGCGGGCGTGCTGACCGCGAACGCGCCCGACTGCACCGCGACCAGCGCGAAGAGCACCCACTCCTGATTCGTGCCCAGCCACCCCTGCACAGCGAGCCCGATGGTCGCCGCCCACGACACCAGCGATGCCACCAGGGCGACCCGGCGGCGGTCGTAGTGGTCGACGATCGCACCGCCGTACAGCCCGAAGATCACCAGCGGGACCAGCGCGCACAGCCCGAGCAGGCCCACCGACGCCGTCGACCCCGAGATCGCGTACACCTGGAGCCCGACCGCGACGACCGTCAGCTGCGCCCCGAGGTTGGAGATCGCGAGCCCCCACCACAGCCGCCGGAACGCCGGGCTGACGCGCAGAGGCGTGGTGTCGACGACGAACGAGGGCATCGGACGAGTTTAAGTTGCCCGGGCGACCCGTCCCGCCCGACCGCCCGAGGTCGTGACTTCGCGACGAGGTCGTCAGTTGCAACTACCGACCTCGTCGGAAACTCACGACCTCGCCGGCCGTCGAGCTCGGTGGTTGCGGCCCAACTCGTCGGTTGCGACGAACGAGTTCGGCGCGGAGGGACGAGTTCGGCGCGAACAGACGAGGTCGGCGGGTGGGCGTGCGAGGGTGTTCCGCGTGAGCAGCCTGCCCGAGCACCTCGTCGTCATGGGGGTGTCCGGGACCGGGAAGTCGACGACCGCCCTGCTCCTGGCCGAGCGGCTGGGGCGGCCGATGATCGAGGGCGACGACCTGCACCCCGCGGCCAACGTCGAGGCCATGCGCGCGGGTCGGGCGCTCACCGACGCCGACCGCGGTCCGTGGCTGCGCGCGATCCGGGACGCGATGTCGTCGGCGGGCGGCTCGACCGTCGTGACGTGCTCGTCGCTGCGCCGCTCCTACCGCGACATCCTGCGCACGGCTGAGGGTCGCGTGCGGTTCGTGCACCTGGTGGTCCCCCCGGAGGAGCTGCAGCGACGGCTCGCGGCGCGGACGGGCCACTTCATGCCGGCAACGCTCCTGGCCAGCCAGCTGGCCACGCTGGAACCGCTGGCCGCCGACGAGGACGGCGTGGACGTCCCGGTCGCAGGCCCGCCGGACGCGATCGCGGACGAGGCCATGCGCCTGCTGGACGCAGCAGACGACTGAGAGATCGTGAGCTCGCACCCACGATCTGGCGCCGACGCCACGATCTCGCCAGGCGCCGGAACGGGCCGGACGCCGAACGCGACCGGCCCGTCCGACGTGGCCTCAGGACTCCAGCGACGCGCCCGTCTCCAGGAGGGTCTTGAGGTCCGACAGGATCTGCGGCCAGCCGCCGCCGAACTCCGGCAGGTCACCGGAGACGAGCGACGCGGTGCGCGGCGCACCCGTGACGTCGTGGAGCACGGTCAGCTGGGTGATGCCCGCGCCGCGCTCCTCGAGCTCGTAGGTCAGCCGCGTGAACCCCTCGGCACGCGCCTCGTCGTCCCAGAGCGTGCGCCAGGTGAGCACCAGGCGGGAGCCGTCGACGACCTCGACCACCTCGCCGTCGAGGATCGGCTGGTCGGGCGCAGCGCCGTAGGCGACCATGTCGGCGGACGGGAGGGTCGCGGCCGCGCCGCCGGGCGTGAGGTCGAACGTCGAGGGGCTCTTGTAGCCGTACCGGGCGTTCCACTCGGGCGACGTGATGGCCTTCCACACGGTGGCGGTGTCGGCCTTGATCCAGATGCGGTTGACGAGGACGGTCGTGGTGGCCGTGTCGGTCTGCGTGGTCATGGTGCTCTCCAGGGCTGATTTGAGGTCGGTCAGCGCGTGCAGGCGCTCGGCGCCGAGCACGTCGTACTTGTCGATCCACCGCTCGTGGATCAGCTGGATCGGGACGGCGTTGAGGAAGTGGAGCTTCTCCCGCCCTGATCGTCGCGTGACGACGAGGCCCGCCTCCTCGAGCACCTTCAGGTGCTTCATGACCCCGAACCGGGTCATCTCGAGGTCCTGCTCCAGTTCCGTGAGCGTGCGGCCGTCACGCGTGTAGAGCTGGTCGAGCAGGTGGCGACGGGTGGCGTCCGCAAGTGCTTTGAACACCAGGTCCTCGTCCATGCCGACCACGTTAGGTGACCAATTAGTCACATGTCAACGCTCACCAGCCGCGTGTGCCCGGGGATCCCTTGAACGGTCCGACGACGCGCGACGTGATCCAGCCGCCGTAGAACCCGCCGGCCTGCGGTTGGACCACCTCACCGTCGACCGTGCAGTGCAGGTCCCCCGCGTAGAGCGCCACGCGGTCGACGAGGAGCTCGTACCCGGGCAGCGGTGACGGGTAGGTCCAGCCGACGCGCGACACCAGGCGACCGCCGGCGCGCACCGAGACGTACGACGCGACGCCCTTGAACTCGCACACCGACGAGCCGACCGCCGCCTCCAGCGCCCCCGGCTCGAACGCGTCGAACGGCAGGTAGTACACCGGCGGGTGGCTGGTCTCGAGCACGCGGACGGCGCTGGTGGTCGTCGCGACGGGCAGACCGTCCAGCGTCACGACGACCAGCTCGGGCGTGTTCTCGACCCGAGGTGGCCGCGGGTAGTCCCAGACGGACTCCTGGCCCGCCGCTGCTGGTAGCGGAGAAGGGCTCACCGTTGTCCGGGGTTGGCGTCGTCCGCGTCGACGAGAGGCTCGACGACGGTCGGCGACACGTCGTCCGTCGGGTACTTCGTGGTCGACGACGACACCGCGCTCTTGGCCGAGTCGACGGCCTTCTCCCACACGGCAGCGCCCTGCTTCTTGGCGAACGCAGCGGCCTGCGCCTCGTACTCCTGCACGTACTCCTGCACGCGCGGGTCGTGCCACACGTCGACGGCCCAGACCTTCATCTTGTCCAGCTGCCGACGCCCGGACGGAGTGCCGAACAGGTACCCCGCGGTGACGCCCGCGACGAACACGACTCGCTTGATCATGCGCAGTCCTCCCTGACTCGTCTGAGTGTCCGAGCGTAGGCAGGGTTCCGCGTCGACGCGCGGCGGGCGGCTTCCGGCAGAACACTGGGCGCAAGCGCGGGTCCACGAGCCAGGGGGCGACGATGAGCGAGCAGAAGGTCATGACCACGCCCTTGAAGCGCACCATCGGCCGCAAGGTGCTGCTGCTGTTCGTGGTCGGCGACATCCTGGGCGCCGGCATCTACGCACTGACCGGCAAGGTCGCCGCGGAGGTGGGCGGCGCGATCTGGCTGCCGTTCCTGTGCGCGTTCGTGCTGGCCGGGCTGACGGCGGCGTCGTACGCGGAGCTCGTCGGCAGGTTCCCGCAGGCCGCCGGGGCCGCGCTCTACGCCAACCGGGCGTTCAAGCGCCCGTTCCTCACGTTCATGGTCGCGTTCGCCGTGATGATGTCCGGCATCACGAGCGCGTCCGCGGCGGCCCGCGCGTTCGGCGGCGACTACCTGGCGGAGTTCTTCACCGTCCCGACGCTCGCCGCCGCGTGGTTCTTCCTGCTGGCGATCTCCGCGGTCAACCTCCTCGGCATCTCGGAGTCCGTGCGCGTCAACGTGGTCCTCACGATCGTCGAGGCGACCGGTCTGCTGGTCATCCTGGCGATCGGGGCATGGGCCCTGGTCAGCGGCGACGGCGACCCGGGGCGCACGCTCGAGCTGGAGACGGAGGGGGCACCGCTCATCGCGGTGCTCGGCGCGACCGCGCTCGCGTTCTACGCGCTGCTCGGGTTCGAGGACTCGGTCAACCTGGCGGAGGAGACGCAGAAGCCCCGGCGCGACTTCCCCCGCGCGCTGTTCGGCGGCCTCGCGATCGCGGGCGTCATCTACCTGGGCGTCGCGTTCACCACGTCGATGCTGGTGGACACCGAGACGCTCGCCGAGTCCACCGGACCGCTGCTGGAGGTGGTCAAGGTGGCCGGCCTGACCTTCCCGCCCGGGCTGTTCGCGATCATCGCCCTGCTCGCGGTCACCAACACCGCGCTGATCAACATGATCATGGCGTCCCGCCTGGTCTACGGGATGTCGAGCGAGGGCATCGTGCCGAAGGTCCTCGGCCGTGTGCACCAGGGCCGCCAGACGCCGTACGTGGCGATCGCGTTCACCCTGCTCATCGCGCTGACCCTGGTGAGCACCGGCGACCTGGCGGGACTCGCCGACACCACGGTGCTGCTCCTGCTGCTGGTGTTCGTCGTCGTGAACATCTCCGTGCTGGTGCTGCGCAAGGAGCCCGACGACGAACCCGCCGAGGGCGACGACGGCCCCTCGTTCCGCGCACCGACGTGGGTGCCGGTGGTCGGTGCGGTGGTCTCTCTGGTGCTGGCGTCCCCGGTCACCGGCCGCGAGGCCGACGTCTACGTTCGCGCCGGGTTGCTGCTCGGCATCGGCGTCGTGCTCTACGTGATCAACCGGCTGATCGTCGGCAAGGTCGACGCGGACCCGGCGAAGCTGAACGGCTGACGAGCGATCATGGGGTCGTGACTGACTCCTCGCGCGGCCTGCGGAACGCCGGGGTGCGCGCCGCCCTGCTGGCAGCCGTGCTGTTCGGTGCCAGCGCTCCCCTGGCCAAGCTCCTGCTCGGTGAGGTCAGCCCGTGGCTGCTCGCCGGCCTGCTGTACGTCGGCGCCGGCCTGGGGATGTGGGTCTGGCGGCTGGTCCGCCGTGCGCCGCGCGTCCGGCTCGCCCGCCACGAGGTGCCGTGGCTCCTCGGGGCCGTCGCCGCGGGCGGGATAGCCGGGCCGGTGCTGCTGATGTTCGGCCTGTCCTCGATGCCGGCCTCGGGAGCATCGCTGCTGCTGAACGCCGAGGGCGTCCTGACCGCCGTGATCGCCTGGGTGGTGTTCCGTGAGCCCGCGGGCAGGCGCGTGGTCCTGGGGATGGCCGCGATCGTCGCCGGTGCCGTCGTGATCGCCGTGCCGACCGCACAGGCCGAGGTCACCAGCGTGTGGCCCGCGCTCGCCGTCGTCGGGGCGTGCGCGTGCTGGGCGCTCGACAACAACCTGACCCGCAAGGTCTCGCTGACGGACGCGACCTGGCTCGTCGCCGTCAAGGGCTCCGTCGCCGGTCCGACGAACCTGGTCCTCGCGCTCGTCCTGGGCGCGCAGCTGCCGTCACTGCGAGCCACCGGGGCAGCCCTGGTGCTCGGCTTCGTCGCCTACGGGTTGAGCCTCGTGCTCTTCATCGTCGGGCTGCGCCACGTCGGCACGGCACGCGCCGGCGCCTACTTCTCGGTGGCCCCGTTCTTCGGCGCCGTCCTGGCCGTCGCGCTCGGTGACGCGGTGACCTGGCAGCTGCTCGTCGCCGGCGCGCTGATGGCCGTCGGGACGTGGCTGCACCTGAGCGAGGAGCACGGCCACGAGCACGCGCACGAGGCCGTCACGCACGACCACTGGCACACCCACGACGACGGTCACCACGACCATGAGCACGGCGAGCTCGTCGCGCCCGGCGTCCGCCACCGGCACGTGCACTCACACAAGGCCGTCACCCACACCCACGAGCACTACCCCGACGCCCACCACCGCCACGACCACTGACGGCTGGTCAGGACCTCACAGCGGGAGGCGTCGGACGCTGCGGAACCGTCGCGCGCTGCCGTCGACGGGGTCGGTGAACGCGACCTCCCCCGCGAGCAGCTGCAGCGGCCTGCTGAAGTCGTCGACGTCGACGTCGTGCACCACGGGGTACAGGGGGTCGTCGACGATCGGGATACCGAGCCCGTTGAGGTGGACGCGGAGCTGATGCGTGCGGCCGGTGCGGGGCGTCAGGCGGTAGATGCCACGCCCGTCGACCTCCGACTCGAGCTCGACGAGGGTCTCCGCGTTGACGGGCGCGTCCGGCACCACCTCCGCCTGCCAGGAGCCGCGCTCCTTGCGGAGGTGGTTGCGGACGACGACCGGGAGCGTCAGGTCGTCGCGGAGCGGCGCGAGCGCCCAGTACGTCTTGTCCACCGCGCGGTGCTCGAAGAGGGTCTGGTACGGCCCGCGCCACCGGGGCTCGGTCGCCAGCATGAGCAGGCCGGACGTGACGCGGTCCAGGCGGTGCAGCGGGGACAGGTCCGGCAGGCCCAGCTCGGCGCGCAGGCGGACGACGACGCTCTGCATGACGTGCCGACCGCGCGGGATCGAGGACAGGAACGGCGGCTTGTCGACGACCACCAGGCGCTCGTCGCGATGGACCACGTGGATGGGCGCGGTCACCTCGGGCTCGTCGCGCAGGTCGCGGTGGAACCACACGAACGTGTGCGGGGCGTAAGGGTCGTCCTCGCGCACCGCCCGGCCGTCCTCGTCGACGAAGCGCTGCCCCTCGAGCAGCTCCGCCACGTCGACGTGCTCGGGCAGCCGGTCCCGGAGCCAGGCGCCCATCGTCGGCCACTCGTCCGCACGTGACCGGTCGCGATCGGGGGTCCGCAGCCGGGCGGCACTGAGGCCGTGCCGAGCCGGCAACGGCGATCTGGGGGGCACCTGCCGATGCTACGGGAGGGCCCTCTGCGAGCCCTCGGTCCGACGCAGGATCTCGTCCACGACCTGCACCAGCGGCACGGTCGCGTCGAGACGGGTCGCGCCCGGCGGGAGGTCGGCCTCCGTGGCGTGCAGCCGCAGGATCAGGGCGCGCTCCTCCGGGTCCTTGCCGGTCGGGTTGTCGGAGCGGCCGTCCAGTCGTCGGTTGAGGGTGTCGACGTCCACGACCAGGACGAACACCTCGTCGAACACGTCGATGAACCGGGCATGGTTCCGCGAGCCACCGCAGAAGAACGTCCGGTCGTGCTCGCGTTCGCCGGCGATCGACCTGACCGTGGCGACGTCCCAGATGTGGTGCTCGTGAGCCGGGACCGTGGTCGGCTCGCCGGTGACCGGGTCTCCCTGGTAGGCGAGCTCGTTGTCACCGTCGACAGCGTGGTGACCGCGCCTGCGCAGCTCCCGCAGCACGGCGCTCTTGCCCGTGCCGGAGACGCCCTCGATCAGGTAGTTCCGTGCACCCATCGGGCGATCGTAGGAGGGACGGGCTCGCGCGATCGACGTGATTCTGGGCGTCGGTCTCGGCGCTCAGCTCGGTCCGCGACGCACCTGATAGCGCAGGTGGAGCACCCGGTCACCCTGGATCACCGCGTCGGGATCCTCCAGCAGGTGCTGCGCGTCGACCGACCCGAAGAAGCGCTTACCGGACCCGAGCACCACGGGTACGACGTCCATGCGCACCTCGTCGACCAGGCCCGCGGCAAGCATCTGGCCACCGACGTCACCAGCGGCGACCTCGACGACGCGGTCGCCCGCAAGCTCCTGCGCCGTGGCCATGGCCGCCTCGACGCCGTCGACGAAGTGGAACGGCGCCGCGGGGTCCCAGCCCTCGGGCGCAGGCCGGTGCGTCACGACGACCACGTGGTCGATCCCGCCCGGAGGCTTCCCGTCCCAGCCGTCCGTCAGGTCGAAGACGTGGCGGCCGACGACGGTCACTCCGATCTGGTCCCAGTACGGCCGGGTGTAGTCGTAGGACGTCTGCGACACCGTCACCTCGCCGCTCTCGTCCAGCGGGACGTCACCGTTGGACAACCAGTCGAAGAGCGGTCCGGGCCAGTCGTGCTCGTCCGCGACGAAGCCGTCCACCGACACCGAGCTGTACATGACCACCGTGCCCACCGGGTCTCCTCTGCTTCGGGGTGGGGTCGGGATCAGCCCTGAGCACCGGCCATGGACGGCGCGGAGCTCGTGCCACGGGCCGCTCGGTCGAACCGCTCAGGTGCCGCCGAGCGCGAGCGATCGACGCTCGCGAGGTCCTGGCACGTGAGGACCGCGTCGGTGAGCATCACGACGAGCGCGTCGTCAGCGTCCGACGACGCGGAGACGCTCGTGAACGCGGCGTCGACGATCCCGCGCGTCAGGCCGCGGACGTGCCGGGGCGGGCCCATCGCCCGCGTGAAGTCCTCGGCCCACGCGGCGGCGGTCGGGACGGTCGCGAGCGCGTCGGCGGTCGTCGTGCGCAGCTCGGCCGGAGTGCGACCGTCGGTCGGCGCGAGCAGCCGGTCGAGCGTCAGCAGGGCGACTGCGAGCTCGCGCGCGTCCTGCGCCCCCGCCCGCCGGAGGCCGTGCCGCACGGTGACCGCGGCGATCTCCAGCGACCACGACCGGTCGTCGCTCCGAGCAACGGTGAGCATCGGGAGCAGGTGCATGAGCGCACCCCGGGACGCGTCGCTCACGCGGTCGTTGACCGAGCGAGCGAGGTGGGCCAGCAGGGGGTGGGTGCACGCGGGGTGGTCGCTCCATGGCTCGCCGGCGAGCAGGCTCGCCCACTCCATCAGGCAGCCCCCGTCGCGGGGGTCCCGATGATGCCCGACGGCAAGCACCGGGAGAGCGTCGGGGAACGTGGAGTCGTCGCGCATGTCGAGCACCTCCGACCGGAAGAGTCCGACCAGTGTCCGTCGGCCGGGCGCCCGCGGCAAGAGTGGGAGCGCGCAGTCAGCTCGCCTCGGACCGACCCGCGCGCCAGTACCCCATGAACGCGACGGCCTTGCGGTCCACGCCGCACTCGGCGACCAGGTGCCGCCGCAGGGTCTTGATGACCGCGGCCTCCCCGGCGAGCCAGGCGTAGAGGGCGGCGTCGACGCGCAGGGGGGCGCCGGTCTCGTCGACGGGCACCTCCCACAGCATGCCCTCGTCGACGTCCACGTCCTCCAGCTCGACGTCGGGCGCGGGCGCCTGACCGGGCAGCAGCCGCGCGCACGCGGCCTGCACGGCGGGGACGAGCAGCTCGCCATGGGCGCGGCCGTCGCGGCCGTACCAGCGGACGGTCACCCCGGCCGGGGCGGCGAGCGGGAGGCGGTCGCCGGACAGCGGCATCTCGATCAGCGCCTCACCGCGCGCGTCCGCCGGCAGTCGCTCGAGGATCCCGGCGATGGCCGGCAGGGCGGTCTCGTCGCCCGCAATGAGCAGGCGGTCGGTGTGTGCCGGGGGCACGAAGTCGACGCCGCCGTGCGGGCCGGTCGCGTCGGCGTTGGGGCCGAGGATCACCAGGTCGTCGCCGGGCGCTGCGCCGAGGGCCCAGCGGGAGGCGGGGCCGAGGTCGCCGTGCAGGACGATGTCGACGTCGACCTCGCGGCGCTCCTGGCGGACCCCGCGGGCGGTGTAGGTGCGGATGGGGTGTCGCTTCTCGTCGGGCATCGCGCGCCAGCGGCCGTACCAGTCGGCGCTGTCCGCCAGGCTCAGCAGCTCGTCGTACGGCACGGTGTCCAGCGGCAGGAAGAACTTGATGCGCTGGTCGAACCCGTTGTCCGCGAAGCGGTCCAGGTCGTCGCCCGTGAACGTCACGCGGACCACGCTCGGGCACATCGGCTGCACCGCGGCCACCTGCACGGCGAACATGCGGAAGGGCAGCGCCGGGGCCTCTACCGAAACAGTCACGTCGCCCAGGGTAGAGGAAGGTGAGGCTTCCCTCACCACGGTGTTCGTCACAGTGCGCTCCTCCGGGTCCGCCACAGCAGGTAGATGAAGTAGGGGGTGCCGATCATGGCCGTGAGCAGACCGGCCGGGATCTGGGCCGGGGCGATGACCGTGCGGCCCAAGGTGTCCGCGACGCTGACCAGCAGCGCGCCGAGCAGGGCCGCGACCGGGATGACCCGCGCGTGCGACGACCCGACGAGCGAGCGGGCCAGGTGCGGCGCGACGAGGCCGACGAACCCGACGACGCCGATCGCAGTGACCGCCGCGGCGGTGAGCAGGGCCGTGACGACGAGCAGACCCAGCCGGGTCCGCTCCAGCTGGACGCCGAGCACGCGGGCGACGTCGTCGTCGACGGCGAGGACGTCCAGGTCCCGACGCCAGCGGACCACGAGCGGGACCATCACGAGCAGCGCGACCGCCACGGGCCACACCTGCACGGCGGTCCGCCCGTAGGTCGAGCCCGACAGCCACGTGAGCGCCATCGTCGTGTTCCACGGGCTGGTCAGGACGACGATCAGCGTGATCAGCGACGTCGCGGCCGCCGAGACGCCGATGCCGACGAGCACCAGCCGGTCGGAGCTCAGCCCGCGCCGGTTGGCCAGCGCGTAGACCAGCGCGAACGTGCTCAGGGCACCGACGGCCGCGGCGGCCGACACCACCCAGAAGCTCGCACCGGGGAAGAGCACGATCGCGAGCACCGCGCCGACGCCGGCACCGCCGGTGATGCCGAGCAGGCTCGGCTCGGCGAGCGGGTTGCGCGCGACGGCCTGGACCGTGGTGCCGGCGAGGCCGAGCGCGGCGCCGGCCAGGAGCGCGGCGAGCACGCGCGGGGTGCGCTGGTCCAGCACGAACGACACCTGCCGGCCGCTGACGCCCGCGAACCAGTTGGCCACGTCACCCATGAGCAGCACGCGGTCGCCGAGCAGGAAGCCGGCGACCACGGCCGCGACGACGGCCGCGACCAGGACGGTGACGACGACGGCGACCCGGACGCGCGAGGCGGGGTGGGCGCCGACCGACGCGGTGCTGCGCGTCGGTCCGGAGTCGCGCAGGCGGCGAGCCAGCCAGACCATCACCGACGCGCCGAACAACGTGGTGACGATGCCGGTCGGGACCGCGACGGAGGCGACCCCGGGGACGGCCAGCCGCAGCAGGACGTCGGCACCGAGCACGACGACGCACCCGGCCAGCGCGGCCAGCGGGAGGAGCAGCCGGTGCCGCGCCATGCCGGGCACGCGTCCCGCGACCAGCCGCGCGATGACCGGCGCGGTCAGCCCGACGAACCCGATGGGACCGGCGACGGTGACCGCGAGCGCCGCCAGGAGCACGGCGAGCAGCACGGAGACGATGCGGGTGCGACGGACGTCGAGCCCGAGGACGGACGCGGTGTCGTCGCCGAGTGCGAGCACGTCCAGGCGGCGCGCCCAGAGCACGAGGACGATCCCGGCGAGCAGCACCACGGGCGCCGCCTGGGCCACCTTGGAGGTGCCGGACTGCACGATCGAGCCCTCGCCCCACGCGAACATCCCCATGGTCTCCTGCTCGAACAGGAGCATGAGGAGGATGGTCAGCGACGACAGCGCGAGCATCGTCGCCGACCCCGCGAGCACCAGCCGGGTGGGTCCCTCGGCACCCCCGCGGGCGATCGCCAGCACCAGCGCGGCGGCCGCGAGCCCGCCGACGAACGCGAGCGCACCGTTGACCGCGAACGGGAGCGTGAGCCCGGTGACCGCCGCCAGCACGACGGTGAAGTAGGCACCGGCGTTGACGGCGAGGGTGTCGGGCGAGGCCAGCGGGTTGCGCGCGACCGACTGCAGGGCGCTGCCGGACAGGCCCAGCGCGGTGCCGACGAGCAGCGCGGCGAGCACCCGGGGAGCGCGCGACGCGACGAGCACCGCGAGGGCCTCGTCGTCCCCCGAGCCCGTGAGCAGCCCGAGCAGGTCCCCGACGCCGACGGCCGAGGTGCCGAGCGTGAGGTCGACGACCGCCAGAACGACCACCGCGACGATCGCGACGACGAACACCGCGACGATCGCGCCCGGTCGGGCGCGGCGGACGGCGGCAGGACCCGCGGCGCCGAGCGCTGCGGGTCCTGCCTCTGCGATCACGCTCATGCTGCGCGTCAGGCCGTCAGGGCCGCGACGGTCGCGTCGATGAACGCGGCAGCGGACTCCGGTCCGCCGAACATCCAGATGCCGTCGGGCAGACGGGTGGTCTGGCCCGCGACGACGAAGGGCAGCTGCTCCCAGATCGCGTTGCCGGCGAGGCCGTCCTTGAACGCGTCGCCGCCGTCGGTGTCGTTGCCGACGTAGAGGAAGTGCACGTCCCCGCCGAGACCGGTCAGGCCCTCGACGTCGGTCTGCGCGAGGCCGTAGTCGGGGTCGCCCTCGCCGGTCCAGGCGTTCTCGAGTCCGAGCTCGCCGGCGACGCCGCCGAGGAACGAGCCGGGCGTGTACATGCGGATGGAGACGGCGCCGTCGGAGAGCCACCCGTCGGCCATCGTGTACGAGGCACCGGCCAGACCGGCCTCGTCGAGCTGGGTCTTGGCGTCGGCGACCTTGGCGTCGAAGTCCGCGAGCGCGGCCTCGGCGGCGTCGGACGTGCCGGTCGCCTCGCCGAGGATCTGCAGGGTGCGCTCCATCTTGCCGATCGGGTCGGACGCGTCCGAGCCGCGCAGGGCGATGACCGGGTACTCGGCCTCGATCTGCTCGATGACCTCGGCCGGCAGGTCGGTCGTGGTGACCACCAGGTCGGGCTCGAGGGCGGAGATGGCGTCCAGCGACGGCTCGCCGCGCATGCCGACGTCGGGCGTCGACTCGTCGAGCGGCACGACCGTGTCCCACGTGTTGTAGCCCGCGACGTCGGCGGCGCCGACCGGCGTGACACCGAGCGTGAGCAGGTTCTCCGTCAGGCCCCACTCGAGCGAGACGACGTTGACGGCCGGGCCGTCGAGCTCGACGGTGCCGCGGTCGTCCTCGATCGTGATCGTCTCGCCGGCGGCGGCGCTCGATGCGGACGGCGCATCCGCTGCGTCTTCGGTGGTGCCGCAGGCCGTCAGCAGGAGCGCTGCTCCGGCGAGCAGGGCGGGAAGGGCTGTCTTGCGCACAGGGGTGTCCTCTGAGTTGGTGAGCGGGGGCTCTAGACGGCGGTGAGGTGGGAGCGGTGCGTGTGCTTGCCGACGGGCCGGGTGTGGACCCGGCCCGTGGTCTCGTCGCGCTGGACGTCGATGCGGATGCCGTACGTCTCGGTGAGCGCGTCGGCGGTGAGCACCTCGTGCGGGCGGCCGGAGCCGACGACCTCGCCGCGGCGCAGCAGCACCACGTGGTCGGCGACGGCGGCGGCCTGGTCGAGGTCGTGCAGGACGACGCCGACGGCCACGCCGTGGTCGTCGGCCAGGTCGCGCACCAGGTCGAGGATCTCCACCTGGTAGCGCAGGTCGAGGTACGTGGTGGGCTCGTCGAGCAGCAGGACGCGGGTGTCCTGCGCGAGGCAGGTGGCCAGCCAGACGCGCTGCAGCTCGCCACCGGAGAGCTCGTCGACGCCACGCTCGGCCATCGACCCGACGCCCGTGACCTCCATGGCCCAGGCGATCGCGCGCGGGCCGTCGGCATCGTTCTGGCGCCAGCGACCGCGGTACGGGTGGCGGCCGTAGCCGACGACGTCCCGGACGCTGACCCCCGACGGGGTCGGGCGCGACTGGGACAGCAGCGTCACGCGCCGGGCGAAGTCCTTCGCGGACAGCGCGTGGGCGTCGGGGACGTCGGGCAGGCTGACCGTGCCCGACTCGGGGCTGTGCAGCCGGGCGAGCGCACGCAGGAGGGTGGACTTGCCGGAGCCGTTGGGGCCGATCAGCGCGGTGACCTGGCCGGGCTGGAGGCGCAGGTCGGCCGACGTCACGACGACCGTGCCGTGGTACGCCAACGTGAGGTCGTCACCGCGGAGGGCGTCGCGCTCGGAGGAGGTCACGGGCTGAGGTTAGCCTCAACTAAGTAAGGGTTGCCAACCCTTGTTCAGATGACGAACATCACACCGTGGCGCCGAACGCCAGCCCGAGCAGGTACGTCGCACCGGCGGCGCCGTAGCCGATGGCCAGCTGCCGCAGCGCGCGCTTCGCGGGCGACGCCCCCGACAGCACCCCGACGGTCGCGCCCGTGGCCAGCAGCGCGAGTCCCACCAGCACGGATGCCCACACCACCGCGGTGAGCCCGTCCGCGCCGAGCAGGTACGGAAGCACGGGGATCGCCGCCCCCGACGCGAAGAAGCAGAAGCTCGCCGCCGCGGCGCCGACGGCGGTGCCGACGGACTCGTGCTCGTCCACGGCCTCGGACTCCGGCGGCAGCGCGTCGATGGTGTCCAGCGACCCCAGGACCTCGTCGGCCCGCGCCTGCGCCTCGTCCGGCTCCATCCCGCGCGCCCGGTAGACCAGCGCCAGCTCGTTGGCGTCGACGTCCAGGTGCGGCAGGGCCGCCCGCGCGGCCTGACCCGGCCGGGACGCCTCGAGCAGCTCGCGCTGGGACCGCACCGACACGTACTCCCCCGCACCCATCGACAGCGCCCCGGCCAGCAGACCGGCCAGGCCTGTGAGCAGCACGGTCGACGTCGACGCACCGCTGGCCCCGATGCCGAGCACGAGCGCCAGGTTGCTGACCAGGCCGTCGTTGGCGCCGAACACCGCCGCGCGGAACGTGCCCGAGATCCGGTTGCGACCCCGCGTGGCGAGGCCACGGACGACCTCTTCGTGGATGGCCTCGTCGGCGGCCATCGTCGGCGTCGCGTCGGCGTCGTCGTCGTACCCCGACCGTGCCTCCGCGCGCTGCGCGAGCGCCAGGACGAACACCGAACCGAACCGGCGGGCCAGCACCCCGAGGATGCGCGTGCGCAGGTCACCGCGGCGCGGCTTGCCGACGTCGTCGCCCAGCAGGTCCAGCCAGTGCTGCTCGTGCCGGCGCTCCGCCTCCGCCAGCGCCAGCAGGATCTCGCGCTCCTCGCCGGTGCGCCGGGACGCGATGTCGCGGTAGACGGCCGCCTCCGCGCGCTCGTCGGCCAGGTACTGCCGCCACCGCCGGACCTGGTTGCTCGACGGGGTCGGACGTGCGGTCGGTGTGGTCTGCACGCCTCATGATCCCAGCCGGCAGGGGGGAAACTGACTTCAGAGCGGTGTTCAGGTTGCCGAATCATCAGATGTGCATGACCGTGGCTGGGGTCGACGGAGTTCCGTCTTCGTTCCCGTCCCACTCTCCGGAAGGCTGCCGATGTATGCCGAGACGGCCGTGTCGCCCTCGCTCTCCGCGATCGCGCCCGCCCGGCACTGGGCCCGGGACAGACTCTCCGAGGTCGGGATCGACGACGGCCGCCTCGACCTGCTGGTCCTGCTCGTCAGCGAGCTGGTCACCAACGCGGTCGCGCACGCCGACCCGCCCGTCGTCCTGCGGGTGCACGTCGACGAGGAGCGGACGCGCGTCGAGGTCACCGACGGCGTCCGCGACGTACCGGTCGTGCGCAACCCTCCCCCGACCGCCCTCGGCGGACGCGGCGTGATGTTCGTGGACCGGCTGGCCAGCAGCTGGGGCACCTCCGAGGAGGACGGCGCGGCAGCCAAGGCCGTCTGGTTCGAGCTCCGTCACGACGACGTCACCGAGCTCGGGCACTTCACGACCGAGCGCTGACGCTCGGCTGCCTGGCCCGCGTCGACACCTCCGACCAGAGCGGCCCGAACACCAGCCAGCCGACGAGCACCAGCGTCGCCCGGCCCGCCCAGAAGGCGAGCACCTCCCGCTGATCGGGCTCGGTCGCGATGAGCATCAGCACCCCGAGCACCCCGCACGACACCAGCCACGCGACCACCACCCGCCACCACAACCGCCACTCGTAGCTGCGCGCCGGGGCGCCCTCACGCGGCCGCGGCTCCGGTGCGGGCCCACCGGCGAACCGGAAGGCCACCCACGCGTCGACCTTGTGCACCGTCAGCTTGCCGAACCCGACCGTGAAGCCCAGGTAGAGGGCCGCCAGGCCGTGCGTCCACGTCGGCTCGGCGCCGCGCAGCAGGTCACCGACCGTCGCGACGAGCAGGACGACCTCCAGCAACGGCTCGCAGAGCAGCAGCACCGTGGACGTCCGGCGCCAGTGCAAGGCGTAGCGGGCGACGACGGCGGCGGCGAGGAACACCCAGAACGCGATCTCGCACGCGACGACGAGGGCGGCGACCGGGTTCTGCGCGATGGCGTCGATCATGCGACCACGATGTCCGCGCCCGTCGCCCCACCGCGTCCGGCATCGGGATCATGCCCGCGTACATCCTTCGGACGACGGCCCGGCCGCACCCGTGTGCTGGGATGGCCGGATGGGACGCCTGCGCGCGTGGATGCAGGACGACCGCGTGGTCGCGGGCGCGCTCGTCCTGCTCGGCGTCGTGCTCGCGGCGATCGGCCTGGCCGGCCGCCCTCCGCGCGCGCTGGCCGGCACCCTGGTCAGCCAGTACGCCGTCTGGTGGCACCTGCTGATCCTCGTGTGCGCAGCCACCACGCTCCTGGCCAAGCGGCGGCACCCCGTCGCGACGCTCGTCGTGATCGCGGCGCTCGCAGCCCTCGACGGGTACCTCGGTGGCGGGATCGTCATCTTCGTCGTCCTGTTCGACGCCCTCTACACCGCGGCGCTGCTGACCTCCCCGGTCGTGCGGCGGCGGATCGTCTGGGTGGTCGCCGTGGTGAGCGTCGGCGGCCCGGTGCTGATGCTCGCCACCGGGAGCGAGCCGCGCGCCGCCGTCGTGACCTTCCTGCAGGCGGTCGCGATCTACGGGACACCGCTGTGGTGGGCGTCCGACGTACGGCAGCGCACAGAGCTGGCCGAGCTGGAGCGTGAGCGCGCCGACCTGGCCCAGGCGGTCGCGGCCGACGCGATCCGGATCGCCGAGCTGGACCGCGAGTCGGCCGTGCGGGAGGAGCGCGCGCGCATGGCCCGGGACCTGCACGACGTCGTCGCCGGGCACCTGTCGGCCGTCGCGATCCACACCGAGGCCACGCTGGCGTCGACGGACACCTCCCGGGACCGGGACACCCTGCGGACCGTCCGCGCCGGCGCCCTCGAGGCCCTGGCGGAGATGCGGTCGATGATCCTGGTGCTGCGCGGACGACCCGACCCGGTCACCGCTCCCGCCGGCCTCGCCCGGCTCGACGCGCTCGTCGCCGCCGCGCGGTCGGCCGGACAGGAGGTCGTCGTCGTCGGCGCGCCGCCGTCACCCCTCCCGGCCGCGACGGACCAGGCGGCGTTCCGGATCGTGCAGGAGTCCCTCACCAACGCCGCACGGCACGCACCCGGGACACCCGTCGAGGTCTCCGTGAGCGGGCGGGACGGCGTGGAGGTCGTCGTGACGAACGCTCTCGGCCGCCCCGCAGAGCCGCCCCTGAGCACCGCGACAGGGCTGCTGACCATGCGCGAGCGGGCCGAGGCGCTCGGGGGCACCCTCGTCGCGGGTCCGTCCGACGGTCGGTGGGTCGTGCGCGCCTCTCTGCCACGGGTCGCGCCATGACCGACGACGTCCGCGTGCTCGTGGCCGACGACCATGGCGCGATCCGCGCAGGGCTTCGCCTGATGCTCGACGGCGCCGACGGGATCACCGTCGTCGGTGAGGCTGCCGACGGAGCCGCCGCCGTCGCGAACGCCCGCGCCCTACGGCCCGACGTGGTGCTCATGGACATCCGGATGCCCGGCATGGACGGCATCGAGGCCACCCGCGCGATCGTCGCGGAAGGGCTCGCCGACGTCCTCGCGCTGACGACGTTCGACCTCGACGAGTATGTCCGCGGGGTGCTCGCCGCCGGCGCCGTCGGCTTCCTGCTGAAGACCGTCGGGGCGGCCGAGCTGGTCGACGCCGTTCGTCGCGTCGCCGCCGGGGACGGCGTCCTCGCCCCCGAGGTGACCCGTCGGCTGCTGGCCGACCTCGTCGCCGCGCAGGCCCCGACGCCGCGGCCCACGCACGGAGTCGACGACCTCACCGTCCGCGAGCGCGACGTCCTCGCGTGCCTCGGCGCGGGGATGTCGAACGCCGCGATCAGTCGAGCGCTCGACATCACCGAGGCCACCACGAAGACGCACGTCACGCGCGTGCTCGCCAAGCTCGACTGCACGTCGCGCCTGCAGGCGGCGCTGGTCGCCGTGGAGGCGGGCGTGGTGTGGCGCTGAGCGAGATACCGCGGACGCAGTACGTGCAGATGACTGCATCTGCACGATGTGGAACACGGGTCCCGACGAGCACTGTGGGTGTGTCGGAACCAGCCGGGTGACGACGAGCGACGGGCCCCCACGCGCCCGCACCCCACCGCAGGAGCATCACCATGAGCGCCGCCCTGGCCACCGCGCCGACCTCACCGAGCACGACGAGCGCGACCCCGGACTACCCCTTCTACAACGGCCTGCCGTCACGCATCAGCGGCGCAGGCTGGGCGACGATCCTCGCCGCCGTGGCGGTCGGCGGTGCGGCGGACATGTTCCTGCCCGTCGGCGGTCCCGCGTGGTTCTCGACGCTGGTGCACGGACTGATCTTCGTGGCGATCCCGCTCGTGGCGTTCGTGCTGGTCGCCCGGCCCGACTGGCGGGTGCTCTTCCGCGGCGTCGGCCGTCGGGAGGTCAAGCTGTGGTTCGGCTTCGCGGCACTCAACGTCGTGATCACCTCGGTCGTCGGCGTCGCGCTCTCCCAGGTGCTCGACATGCAGGCCAACCCGATGGCCGGCGCGCTCGCGGACCTCAGCGGCGGCGACCAGGTCGCGACGTTCCTGGCGATGGTCCCGCAGCTGTTCGGCGAGGAGCTCTTCACCATCCTCATCCTCCTGGCGACCCTGACCCTGCTCTTCCGGGTCGTCCGGCTGCCGCGCCGGGCCGCGGTGGTCGGCGCGTGGCTCGTCGCGACCCTCGTGTTCGCCGCGATCCACCTGCCCACCTACGGCGGCAACATCCTGCAGTGCCTCGCGGTGATCGGGGTGGCGCGGGTCGTCCTGCTCGTCCCGTTCCTCCTGACGAAGAACATCTGGGCGTCGACCGGTGCGCACGTCCTCAACGACTGGACGCTGTTCGGGATCGGGCTGGTGACCGCGGGCGCGGTGGCCTGACCGTCGCACGACCGCGGTGGCCGCCCGGACCGGGTGGCCACCGCGTCGTCAGTCGTCCCACGGAGCCGTCTCGTCGAGCTTCGCGTAGTACTTCGCCAGGTGGCTCTTGATGCGGTCGCGGTCCTTGTCGGGAACGTCGACACCGCCGCGGGAGCCCTGCATGACGGCCGCTGCCGCGAAGACCCCTCGCGGCACGGCCTTGAGACGTCCGTCGATGACGTCAGCGATCAGCAGCTTGTACGCGGTGAAGTTCTCCTTGGCGTCGGCGTCGTACCAGACGTGCGCGTCGCGGTACTTCTCGTTGGGCTCGTCCTCGGCCTTGGCCCAGGCGCGGACGCGCTTCTCGGCGGCGTCGCCGTCCCAGGCCCGGTCGCGGTCGGCCAGGGGGAGGTCGCCGAATGCGGTGACTGCCATGTGCGGATTCCTCTCAGTGGGTGGGTGCTGCGGTGCGGAGCTTGTCGAGGAGCGGTCCGGCGGCCGTCGACAGGAACTCGTCCTGCCGCTCGTCGCCGATCTGCACGATCGCGATGTCGGTGAACCCGGCCTCCCAGTACGCGGAGACCGCTTCGACGACGGCGTCCAGGTCCGGGCCGCACGGGATCTGCTCGGCGACGTCGGACGGTCGGACGAACTGGCTCGCGGCGTCGAACGCCTCCGTGGTGGGCAGGTCGGCGTTCACCTTCCAGCCGCCGGCGAACCAGCGGAACTGCTCGTGCGCGCGCTCGACGGCCTTCTCCCGGTCCGGGTCCCAGCTGATCGGGACCTGCCCGATCTTCCGCGACTCCGGCAGGGCGTGGCCGCGGGCGTCGTCCCAGGCGTGGATCGCGTCGGCGTCCGGCTCGACGGCGACCAGATGGTCGACGAGCTGCGCGAACCGCTCGATCGAGTCCGGCCCCGAGACGGCCGCACCGAGCTCGATGGGCTCGTCGGGGAGGTCCCAGATCTTCGCGGAGTCCACCTGGAAGAAGTCACCGGCGAAGTTCACGCGGTCACCGGTGAGGAGCTCGCGGATGATCTCGACGGCCTCCTCGAGCATGTCGTGGCGTTCGCCCACCGCGGGCCAGCGCTCACCGACCACGTGCTCGTTGAGGTTCTCCCCGGCACCGACGTTGAGCTGGAACCGACCGTCGGAGAGCACCCCGAGCGTCGCGGCCTTCTGCGCGACGACGGCTGGGTGGTACCGGAGGGTCGGGCAGGTCACGTAGGTCATGAGCTCCACGCGCTCGGTCGCCTGGGCGACAGCGCCCAGCAGCGTCCATGCGTGTGGAGCATGACCCTGCGCGTCGAGCCAGGGGAAGTAGTGGTCGCTGCACACCTCGAAGTCGAAGCCGAGGCGTTCAGCGGCGATGGAGTAGCGGACCAGGTCCTTCGGTCCGGACTGCTCGGTCATGAGCGTGTAGCCGAAACGTGTCACCGACCGACGGTCGCACCGCGCTCGCCACGCCGCATCCGCTACGCGTCCGCCCACGCCTCCCGTGCCGTGCGGACCGGCTCGCCCGTGCGGCCCGCCTCTTCGATGGCCAGCCCCAGGAGGTGGTCCTGGCAGCCGTCGGCCAGCGGGTACGGGGGCGGTCCGTCGCCGCGTACCCAGGATCCCGTCGCGTCGAGCAGGGCGGCGACCGCGATGTCGTCGTCGGCCAGCCGGGCACCCTGGAACGCGTTCCGGTAGAGGACGCGGCCGTCGAGGCTGAGGTGCTCCAGGTCGAAACCGTCGAGGTTCTGCTCGAGGCCGGTCACCCGCCGGACGATCGGTGAGCTGACCACCGTGCGCTCGTCGACCCAGCGCGTCACGGTGTCGTCGACGATCTCCCCGTGCGATCCGCGGACGACGATCCGGTTGGTGCGCAGCGGGTTGTGCCACTGGTTGTCGGTGAAGTCGTACAGCGCACTGCGGCCGTCGCCGAAGTCGAGCGTCGCGAGGATGTTCCACGCGTCGACGGGCTCGCTGGCGCCGGTCCAACCGTCGCGACCGAGCGGGCTGAGCAGTGGTGCGGTGACGGTCGTCGCCCGCACGACGACCTCTCCGCGGCCGGCACCCAGCAGCCGTCGGATCAGCCCGACCGCGTGGTACAGATGCGTGGAACTGATCTGTACGCTCGTCGGCGTCCCGATCAGGCCGGCGTCGACGACGGCGATCCGCGCGGCGTGCGACGGCATCGACGGGCTGTGCTCGGCCACCTGGACCAGGCCCGACGAGCCGACGTCCGCCCACAGCTCGCGCAGCCCGTCCGCGTCGGGCGCGGGTGGCGTCTCCGCGAGTACCGGGATGCCGAGCTCGACCAGCTCTCGGGTGGCGTCCGGGGTCACCGGCCACGGCACGGAGACGACGACGAACTCAGGACGGTCCGTCGTCGGGCCGACGGCGGTGACGAGCTCCTCGATGGTGCGCACCGTCGGAACGCCCCACGCCTGCTCGACCTCGACGCCACGCTCCGCCGACCGCGTGACCACGCCGACGCACTGGAACCGCTCCGGCATCAGCCGCGCCATGCGGACGAAGAACTCCGCCCGCCACCCGCTGCCGACCACACCGAACCGGATGGGTGCCTGCGCCATCGGGAAACCGTCCTCGCCGTCGAGTGCCACGAACCGAGCGAGCGTATCCCTGTCAGTCCGCCGTGACCTCCGTGACCTGGCCGTCCTCCACGTGCCAGCGGCGGGTCAGGCGGACGGTCTCCAGCATCCGGCGGTCGTGCGTGACCAGCAGGATCGTGCCGTCGAAGCTGTCGAGCGCCGACTCCAGCTGCTCGATCGCGGGCAGGTCGAGGTGGTTCGTCGGCTCGTCGAGGACGAGCAGGTTCACGCCGCGGGCCTGCAGGAGCGCGAGGGCCGCGCGGGTGCGCTCGCCGGGCGACTGCGACGACGCCGGCCGGTGGATGTGGTGGCCGCCGAGACCGAACTTGGCCAGCAGCGTGCGGACGTCGGCCGTCGGCCAGTCGGGGACCTCGCGGGAGAACGCGTCGACCAGCGGCTCGTCGCCCTCGAACGCCCGGCGTGCCTGGTCGACCTCGCCGACGAGCACGCCCGAACCGAGGTCGACGGCGCCGGACGTCGG
This sequence comes from Cellulomonas humilata, assembly GCF_030814415.1. Lineage (GTDB taxonomy): Bacteria > Actinomycetota > Actinomycetes > Actinomycetales > Cellulomonadaceae > Cellulomonas > Cellulomonas humilata_A. The sequence continues at coordinate 807,728 of NZ_JAUSVB010000001.1, forward strand.
CTCGAGCCGACCCAGGAGCAGACCGAGGAGCGTCGACTTGCCGGCGCCGTTCGGGCCGGTCACGGCCACGCGATCGCGCCAGTCGAGCTGGAGGTCCACCGGGCCGAGCGTGAACTCGCCACGGGTCAGCACCGCGTGCCGCGCGACCGCGACGACAGCACCGGACCGGCCCGCGGTCGCGATGGTCATCTGCAGCTGCCACTCCTTGCGCGGCTCGTCGACCACGTCGAGCCGCTCGATCATCTTCTCGGTCTGCCGCGCCTTGGCCGCCTGCTTCTCCGACGTCTGCCCGCGGAAGTTCTTGATGTGCTTGTCGTTGTCGGGCGCCTTGCGACGCGCGTTCCGGACGCCCTTCTCCATCCACGCCCGCTGCATGCGCGCACGCGCGTTGAGCGCGTCGCGCCGGGCGGCGTACCCCTCGTAGGCCTCGCGGGCCTGGCGACGCGCGATCGAGCGCTCGTCGAGGTAGGAGTCGTAGCTGCCGCCGTAGGTGGTGACGCGCTGCAGGCTGCGGTCGATCTCGACGACGGCCGTCACGGTGCGGCTGAGGAACTCGCGGTCGTGGCTGACGACGACGATCGCGGCCTCCGAGCGGTCGACGAACTCCTCCAGCAGGTCCAGGCCGGCTGCGTCGAGGTCGTTGGTCGGCTCGTCGAGCAGGTAGAGGTCGTAGCGCGAGAGGAGCAGCGCCGCCAGGCCGACCCGGGCAGCCTGGCCGCCGGACAGCGCGGTCATCGGGTGGTCGAGGTCGACGGTCAGCCCGAGGTCGTCGGCCACCGAGCCGAGGCGCGCCTCGAGGTCGGCGCCTCCGAGCGCGAGCCAGCGTTCGAGCGCCTCGGCGTAGACGTCGTCGGCCCCCTCCTCGCCCGCGCCGAACGCGTCGGCCGCCTGGTCGAGGGCGTTCTGCGCGGGTGTCACGCCGGTCCGCCGCCCGAGGTGGTCGCGCACGGACTCCCCGTCGAGCCGCTCGATCTCCTGCGCCAGGTACCCCAGCTGCGCGTGCGCCGGCGACACCGCGATGCTGCCGCTGTCGGCCTGACGTCGACCGCCGAGGATCTGCAGCAGCGTGGACTTTCCGGCGCCGTTGGGGCCGACGAGGCCGATGACGTCGCCGGGCGCGACGACGAGGTCGACACCGGAGAACAGCTCGCGATCGCCGAACCCGGCCCCCACGTTCTTGGCCTGGACGGTTGCGGTCATGCGGGCATTCTCCTTGCTCGGCGGAGATGTGAAGGTACGCGGGCCTGCCGTCGGAAAGCGCGCTCTTTCTCCGTCGGGAAGCGCTTCGACTAGACGCTTCGATGACCTGTGCGGGCACACGTGGCCCGGCTAGCGTCCCGAGCTGCACGAGATGCGCCACACCTTCGGCCTCGACGACTTCGACGACTGGACGCCCACCGGCCAGAGCTCCTTCATCATGAAGGCCGGCTCCGCCACCAGGATCACCGAGTTCGACAGCTGGATGCTGCGCGACTGGTGGCGGCACCTGAAGTCGCGCTACGGCTACTGACGGAGCGCCGCGCGGAGCCCGTCGACGAGCGGGGTGGTCGGCCGGCCGATGAGCGTGCGCAGGTCCGGGGTCGCGTCGGCCAGGTCGCCGCGGCGGATGTCGGCGTCGAGCGTCGCGACGAAGCCCGCGGTGCCCTCGTCGAGACCGGCGTCGACGAGGATCGCGCGGTGCTCGTCGGAAGAGACCTGCTTGGCGACGACGAGCACGCCCAGGACGGTCGACGCCGCCTCGGCGAGCTCGTCGGCGGACCAGGCGACATCGCCCGTGAGCTCGTAGACGCGCCCGTCGTGGTCGCCGCCCAGCAGCACCGCGGCAGCCCCGGCGGCGAAGTCGTCACGGGAGGCGCTGGCGACGCGACCGTCGCCGGTGCTCGTCAGGAGGACGCCGGTGGAGCGCGCCTGCTCGACGGCGCCGACGTAGTTCTCCGTGTACCAGTTGTTCCGCAGGATGGTCCACGCCAGCCCCGACGCCCGGAGCAGCTCCTCGGTGGCCTTGTGCTCCGGCGCGAGGACGAGCGCGGTCGTGTCGGCGTGCGGGGCGCTGGTGTAGACGACGCGGCGGACCCCGGCGGCCTTGGCGGCGTCGATGACCCTGCCGTGCTGCGCGACCCGCTGGCCCACGGCGGTGCCCGAGATGAGCAGGACCGTCTCCGCGCCCGCGAACGCCGCCTCGAGCGACGCCGGGTCGTCGTAGTCGATCGGGGCGGTGCGGACCCCGTCGGCGAACCCCTCGGGACGTCGGGCCGCTGCGACCACCTGGTCGGCGGGGAGTCCACCCGCGAGGAGGTGCTGGACGACGAGACGACCGAGCTGACCGGTGGCACCGGTGACGACGACGGACATGGTGGTTCCTCTCGAAGACGTTCGCTTGTCGTCCGGCCCAACCCCGGTTGTCCGCCGCACCTTCCCAGTCGTCGGTACCCACTTTCACTTAAGGTACGCACGTGACGGTAAGCAATGAGGTCAGCGTCTTGGACCGACTCCTCACCGACGGAGTTCTCGCGGCCGCGTGCCCGTCGCGCACGGTGCTCGACCACGTCACCAGCAAGTGGGGCGTCCTCCTGCTGGTCGCGCTGTCCGAACGCACCATGCGCTGGGGCGAGCTTCGCCGGATCGTCGAGGGCATCAGCGAGAAGATGCTCGCCCAGACGCTGCGCACCCTCGAGGCCGACGGGGTCGTGCACCGTGAGGTCACCGGCAGCGTCCCGCCACGCGTCGACTACTCGCTCACCGACCGCGGGTCGGAGCTGGTCGCGCGGCTGCTGCCCCTCATGGAGTGGATCGTGGACAACGCCGACGACATCGTCGCCCGACCGGACTCGCGCTAGCCGGGCCGCTTCTCGCGCGGGCCTGCCCAGATCGACGGCTGCCGCTCGGACATGGGTACGACGTCCGGATCTCGTCATGGTCGAGATCGACCGGCTCCTGTGCGGTTCCGCCCGACCAGTTGCGGTGCGCGACTGAACTCGAGCCGTGCTGATGCCGACAAGACATGGAGGACATCGGATGCGGGGCCAACCCCGCGGCGGGAACGAGGAGGATGCGCTGTGTCGACACCGAGCGACGTGCTGCACGCAGCCTTGTGCGCGCGCCCGTTGCAGACGGCGTCGGAGCTGACCCTGAGCGTCGCGGATGCCGGTCAGGACGCGCTGACGACGGCCGAGATCGAGCAGCTCCTGCTCGGCGACCCGCGGCTCCGGCCTGACAGCAGCACGCCGCCGCGCTGGCGTGCGCTGGGTGCCGGTCACGCCGCGACGCTCCTGAACCTTCCGACCCCGCGGCGTCAGGTCCCGCAGGTGATCGCTCCGGCGGCGTCGTTCGGTGACCGTGCCGGACCGGCGGTCGGCGCGTTACCGGACGGCCGTGGCGGGATCCTGCCGGCCGCGGCGTTCGCGGGCCGGCCCTCCGCACGGATGCGGGAGGACGCCCCCACCCCGCCCATGCCGGTGCGGGTGCCCGTGAGCGCCCGCCTCACGGCCGTGCCGAAGCCGGTCGAGGCGCCCGTCCAGCGGACCTTCGTGCCGACGTTCATGCCGACCGCCGAGCCGGCCTTCGTACCGACGTTCGCACCGGCTGCAGAGCCGGCCTTCATTCCGACTGCCGAGCCGACCGTCGACGCGACTGTCGGACCAGCCGTCGCACCAGCGGTCAACGCAAACTCCGTACCGACCGTCGAGACGACGTCCGCGCCCACCGTCGAGGCGACCTTCCTGCCGACTGCCGAGCCGACCGTCGAGGCGACCTTCGCGCCGACTGCTGAGCCGACCGTCGAGGCGACCTTCGCGCCGATCGTCGAGCCGACCGTCACGCCGGAGCGCGTGCCGACGACCGCCCCGGCGCCGGTGACCAACCCGACCACTCGCGTCGCAGAGCCCCTCCCCGTGCGGGTTGAGCCTGAGGACCGGGCAGCCGCCGCGCCCTTCGCCACCGCACCGGCCACACCCGCCGGTGGACCGTTCCGCGCGCTCGCTGCGCCGCCGGCGGTCGACCGTGGCCCGCTCCCTCCCGGCGGCGAGGTCCGGTACGTCGGGCCGCAGCTGCGCCGATGGCAGAAGGACGTGCTCGACGCGTGGCTGGCGGAGGACCGGCGCGGGATCGTCGAGGCGGTCAGCGCGCAGGGCCGCGGCATCGTGGGGGTGCTCGCGGCCTGGGACGCTCTCACGCGCGGCGAGAAGGTGCTGGTCCTGGTGCCGACGTCGGACCTGCTGGAGCAGTGGTTCTCGACGCTGGAGCTGCACTTGCCGGGGCTGTCGATCGGTCGTCGGGACATCACGACCGCGTACACCTTCGACGAATGCGACGTGCTGGTGTCCCTGGTCAGCGCAGCGTTCGGCCACCAGCTGCTGGAGGACGGCCGGGCGGGCCTGGTCATCGCGGACGAGGTGCACAAGTACGGGTCGGCGCGGCCTGCGGCGACGTTGCGTGCTGAGTTCGGCGCCCGGCTCGGTCTGACGTCGTCGATGGAGCGGCAGGACCCTGGGGCCGACGAGGTCCTGCGGCCGTACTTCGGGGCCGTGCTCGACGGGTGCGACCTGCGCCGCGGTCGGAAGGACGGTGCGCTCGCGCCGTTCCGGCTCGCGTTCGTCGCGGTGGACCTCGATGCGCAGGAGCGGGCGGAGTACGACGCCCTGTCCGCGCAGATCTCGGAGCTCACGGACCGTCTCAGCGGGCACGGTTGCACCCCGGACCGGTTCGTCGAGGACGTCATCCGCCTGCAGGGCGGCTTGCGGGAGAACGCCCGCGCGGCCGCCGACGCCAGCGCCTACCTGCGCGCGGTCAGCACCCGCCGGGACCTGCTGGCGACGTCGTCGGCTAAGACCGGCGCCCTCGCGACGCTCGCTCCGACGCTCGCACGGTCCACCCACGCACTGGTCTTCACGCACACGAAGGACGGCGCCGACGCAGCGGCGGCAGGTCTGCGCGCGGCAGGTGTCTCAGCGGCGTGGCTGCACAACGGTCTGGAACCGGAGATCCGTCGCAACACCCTGCGCGACCTGCGCAGCGGCCGGCTCACGGTGGTCACCGCGCCGAAGGTGCTCGACGAGGGCCTCGACCTGCCGACCGTCGACGCGGTCGTGATGCTCGCCGCCAGCAGGTCCTACCGGCAGCTGGTCCAGCGGGTGGGCGCGGTCCTGCACCTGACGGAGGCCGACCGGCTCCCGGTGGTGCTCGTCGTCCACGCGCGCGGGACCGTGGACACGGACGACGGTCTCGTGGCAGACCTCGCCGCCGTCGCGACGGAGGTGCGTTCGTTCGACGTCGGCACCTCGGGCGCAGCGATCGCAGCGTGGTTCCTCGGCGCCTAGCGCTGTCCGGGGCGCCGTCTACCCTCGGCGCATGTTCCTCCTCGCCGACGGCGGCCTCGTCCTCAGCCCGAGCGACCTCGCCAACGCCGCCGCCTGCGAGCTCGCCGTGCTGAGCAACCTCGACGGTCGGCTCGGCTGGTCGGAGCCTTCCCCGATCGCCGCGGACGCGATGCTCGAGCGCGTGTCGGCGCTGGGCACCACCCACGAGCGGGCGGTCCTGGACGCCTACCGGGCAACCAGCGACGTCGTCACGATCGAGCGCCCGCGGTACGACGAGGCCGGCGAGCGGGCCGCGCTCGAACGCGTGCAGGCAGCCACCCTCGCCGCGCTGGCGTCGGGTGCGGACGTCGTCTACCAGGCCGGGTTCTTCGACGGCCGCTTCACCGGCTGGGCCGACTTCGTGGTGCGCGAGGGCGACCGGTGGGCGGTGCTCGACACCAAGCTGGCCCGCAGCGTGAAGGTCACGGCCCTTCTCCAGCTGACGGCGTACGCGGACCAGCTGGTCGCCGCGGGGATCCCGGTGACGGACGACGTGCACCTGATCCTCGGCGACCGTTCCCGGTCGAGCCACCGCCTCGCCGACCTGCTCCCGCTGTACCGCGAGCGCCGCGCCCGTCTGGAGGACCTGCTCGACGAGCACCGCTCGGCGGGCGAGCCGGTGACCTGGGGTGATGCCCGCTACCGGGCGTGCGGGCGGTGCGACGCCTGCGTGGCCCAGGTGGTCGCGCACCGGGACGTCCTCCTGGTGGCCGGGATGCGCTCGACGCAGCGTGCGCGGCTGGCGGCAGCCGGCGTCCACACCATCGACCAGCTGGCGACGAGCACCGGGGCGGTGCCCGGGATCGGCGTCGCGACGCTGGCCAACCTGCGCCGGCAGGCTGCGCTCCAGGTCCGCCAGGAGACCGCGTCGGAGCCGCTCGTGTTCGAGGTCGTCGAGCCCGCGGCGATCAGCGACCTGCCGGTGCCGGACGCCGGCGACGTCTTCTTCGACTTCGAGGGCGACCCGCTCTGGACCGACGACACGGTCCCCGCCGACGAGCCCGCGGACTGGGGGCTGGAGTACCTGTTCGGGGTCGTCGAGCCGGACGGCACGTTCCGGCCGTTCTGGGCGCACGACCGCGCACAGGAGAAGCAGGCGTTCGTCGACTTCCTGGCGTACGTCGAGCAGCGTCGCGCCGCGCACCCGGGCATGCACGTCTACCACTACGCCCCCTACGAGCGGTCGGCGCTGCTCCGGCTCGCGGGCCGCCACGGTGTGGGCGAGGACGCCGTCGACCAGCTGCTGCGCGACGGGATCCTCGTCGACCTGTACGCGACCGTCCGCCGCGGCCTGCGCGTGGGCAGCAGCTCGTACTCGCTGAAGAAGCTCGAACCGCTCTACATGGGTGCGCAGACGCGCGGCGGAGCGGTCACCACCGCCACCGACTCCATCACCGAGTACGCGGAGGCGTCCGACCTGCGCGACGCCGGGGACGAGACCGCCTGGCAGGCGAAGCTCGACGAGATCGGCGAGTACAACCAGTACGACTGTGAGTCCACGCTGCGGCTGCGCGACTGGCTGCTGGCGCACGGTCCGGAACCGACGGGGTCCGCGGTGGCCGAGCTCCGCGAGCCGGCGGAGGAGGATCCGCTGGTCGTCGAGCTCCTGGCGACTGGGGAAGGTCTCGACGATCCTCGGGACCGGCAGGCCGTCCGGATGCTCGCGGCGGCAGTCGGCTATCACAAACGGGAGGAGAAGCCGTTCTGGTGGGCCCACTACGACCGGCTGCAGTCCGACCCGGCAGAGTGGATGGACCCCCGCGGCACGCTGCTCGTCGACGGCACGCCCGAGGTGGTCGAGGACTGGGGCATCGGCCCGGGGAGATCGACCTTCAGCCGCGTCCTGCGCGTCACGGGCCACCTCGAACCGGGCAGCGACCTGCGCACGGGAGGCAAGGCGTACGCCGTCTACGACGCACCGCCCGCCTACGCGAAGACCTCCAGCACCGGGCACCGCGGATGGACGCAGAGCGTCGAGATCCTCGGCGTCACCTCGCAGCGGGCGACGGACTCGCCGTCCGGCACCCGGGACGTCCTGCGGGTGGTCGAGCGGCTCCCCAAGGGCGCGGTCCCCGAGCCCGGCCTGCCCATGGCCCTCGCGCCGTCGGCGCCCCCGCAGACGACGACCATCGTCGCCGCCATCCGCGCCCTGGTCGAAGGCATCGGCGACAGCCTGCCCGCGCATCCCGCGATCGACCTCCTGCGCCGCATCCCCCCGCGCACCCGCGCACTCCCGCTCCCCCGGCCCGACGACGTCACCGGCACCACCGAGGCGATCATCGACGCCCTCCTCGACCTCGACGGCTCCTACGTGGCCGTGCAAGGACCGCCCGGCACCGGCAAGACGTACACCGGCGGTCACGTGATCGCGGCGCTCGCGGCGCAGGGCTGGAAGGTGGGCGTCGTCGCGCAGTCGCACGCAGTGGTCGAGAACATGCTGCGCGCCGTCAACGACGCCGGGCTGGCAGCGGAGCGCATCGGCAAGAAGGCGCAGGACGAGCACCCCGACGACGCCGTCTGGGAGTCGCTGCCGCAGGGCAAGCACGCGGTCGCATTCCATGCCCGCCAGCCGGGCGGCTTTGTCATCGGCGGCACCAAGTGGGACTTCACCAGCCGGGACCGGATTCCCGACGACGGGTTCGACCTGCTCGTCGTCGACGAGGCCGGGCAGTTCTCCCTCGCGGACACGATCGCGGTCTCGACGGCGGCCCGGAACCTGCTGCTCCTCGGCGACCCGCAGCAGCTGCCGCAGGTGACGCAGGGCCGGCACCCGGAACCCGTCGACAGGTCGGCCCTCGGGTGGCTGGTCGACGGCCACGACACCCTGCCCGACGAGCTCGGCTACTTCCTGGCTCGCACCTGGCGGATGCACCCGGCGCTCTGCTCGGTGGTCTCGCACCTCTCGTACGAGGACCGGTTGGATGCCGTTCCGCAGACCGCCGAGCGGTCTCTCGACGGCGTCGCGCCCGGGCTGCGGACCGTCGTCGTCGACCACGTCGGCAACGCCGTCTCGTCGCCCGAGGAGGCCGCGGTGATCGTCGACGAGGTCCGTGACCTTCTCGGCCGCAGCTGGACGGACGGCACCACCCGGCCGTTGACAGGGCAGGACATCCTCGTCGTCGCCCCGTACAACGCGCAGGTCTGGACCGTCCGCCGGGCTCTGGACACCGCGGGCATCCCCGACGTCCGGGTGGGGACCGTCGACAAGTTCCAGGGCCAGGAGGCGGCGGTCGTCCTGGTGACCATGTGCGCGTCGTCGGCCGACGAGGTGCCGCGCGGGATGGAGTTCCTGCTCAACCGCAACCGGCTCAACGTCGCCGTCTCGCGAGCACAGTGGTGTGCGGTCATCGTCCGGTCGAGCCGCCTCACCGACTACCTGCCCACCCGCCCGGAGACCTTGGCGGAGCTGGGCGCGTTCATCGGGCTGTGCACGCCCGCTCGCCGCGCGGAGGAGCCTGACAGCGGGTAGAACCGATCCCCATGACCATCGTCGGATTCCACAACTCGCACGAGCAGGTCCACCCCGCAGCCCTCCTCGCGGCCACCCAGCGCGCGGAGCAGGCGGGGTTCGACGCCGCCATGTGCTCGGACCACTGGGCACCCTGGTCGGTCCGGCAGGGGCACTCGGGGTTCGCCTGGACGTGGCTCGGCGCCGCCCTCGCGACGACCGGGTTGCCGCTCGGCGTCGTGAACGCGCCCGGCCAGCGGTACCACCCGGCGATCATCGCGCAGGCCGCGGCGACGCTCGCGGCGATGTTCCCGGGACGGTTCTGGGTCGCGCTGGGCTCCGGGGAGAACGTCAACGAGCACATCACCGGCGGGCGCTGGCCGGCCAAGGCCGAGCGGGACGCGCGGCTGCGGGAGTGCGTCGCGATCATCCGCGCGCTGCTGGACGGCGAGGAGGTCACGCACGACGGGCTGGTGACGGTGGACCGGGCCAAGCTGTGGACACTTCCCGACGAGAAGCCGCTGCTCATCGGCCCCGCGGTGACGCCCGCGACGGCCCGCGCGCACGCCGACTGGGCCGACGGCCTGGTCACGGTGAACCAGTCGCCGGAGATCCTTAAGCAGGTGGTGCAGGAGTACCGCGACGCCGGTGGGCGCGGCGCCCTGACCCTGCAGGTGCACGTGTCGTGGGCACCGTCCGCGGAGACCGCCCTGGCCGTGGCCCGGGACCAGATGGCCGGCCAGGTGTTCGGCCCGCCGGTGGCGTGGGACCTGGACACCCCCGAGGCGTTCGACTCCCTCGGGACCCACGTCGGCGACGAGGCCCTGCGCCGCAGCGTGCTGGTCGACCACGACCCGGCGCGCCTGGCCGATCGCGTGAGCGAGCTCGTCGCCATCGGCTTCGACGCGGTCTACCTGCACCAGGTGGCGACGGACCCCGCGCCCAGCGACGAGAAGCACGACGACGCCGCACCGACCAGCACGCCGCGCAGCGCGACCCTCGACGCGTTCGTCGACATGGCCGCCGAGCATCTCCTCCCCCAGCTGAAGCAGGTGACCGCATGAGGATCCACGACACCGGCGACCTGTGGTGGAAGAACGCGGTCATCTACTGCCTGGACGTCGAGACGTTCATGGACTGGAACGACGACGGCGTCGGGGACCTGCCCGGCCTGGTCCAGCGCATCGACCACCTGGCCGACCTCGGCGTCACGTGCCTGTGGCTCATGCCCTTCTACCCGACGGCCGACTACGACGACGGCTACGACATCTCCGACTTCTACGGGGTCGACCCCCGCCTCGGCGACGCGGGCGACCTGGTCGAGGTGATCCGGACCGCGAAGGACCGCGGGATCCGGGTGATCGTCGACCTCGTCGTGAACCACACCTCCGAGAAGCACCCGTGGTTCCAGAGCGCTCGCAAGAGCAAGGACAGCCCGTTCCACGACTTCTACGTGTGGCGCACGGACAAGCCCCCGTCCACCAAGGACAAGGTCGTCTTCCCCGACAAGGAGACGGGCATCTGGACCAAGAACGACGCCACCGGCGAGTGGTACCGGCACACCTTCTACCACCAGCAGCCTGACCTGAACACGGCGAACCCGCAGGTCAGGGACGCGATCGCGAAGGTCATCGGGTACTGGGCGGAGCTCGGCCTGAGCGGGTTCCGCGTCGATGCGGTGCCGTTCTTCCTGGCCGATGCCGCCAAGACCCCCGGGGACAAGGTCGAGGACAAGCACGACTTCCTCAAGGAGCTGCGCGCGTTCCTCACGCGCCGGGTGGGCGACGCGATCCTCATGGGCGAGGTCAACCTGCCGTACGCCGAGCAGCAGAAGTACTTCGGTGGCGGCGGAGCCGACAGCGACCAGCTGACCCTCCAGTTCGACTTCATCGGGATGCAGAACCTGTACCTGGCGCTCGCCCGGCAGGACGCGCGGCCCATCGCGAAGGCCCTGGACGCGAGGCCGGAGATCCCGCACGACGCCCAGTGGGCCACGTTCGTCCGCAACCACGACGAGCTCACCCTGGACAAGCTGTCGGAGGACGAGAAGCAGGAGGTGTTCGCCGCCTTCGGCCCTGACCCCGACATGCAGCTGTACGACCGCGGCCTGCGCCGACGCCTCCCGACGATGCTCGGCGGCGACCCACGCCGCATCCGGATGGTCTACTCGCTGCTCTTCTCGCTGCCCGGCACCCCCGTGCTGTTCTACGGCGAGGAGATCGGCATGGGCGAGAACCTGGCGGCCGAAGGACGGCTCGCGGTCCGCACCCCGATGCAGTGGACGTCGGGCATCAACGGCGGGTTCTCCCGAGCGGCCAAGCGCGCGCTGTCCGGGCCGGTCACCGAGGGCGGGTTCGCCCCCGAGCACGTCAACGTCGCCGACCAGCGTCGCGACCCCGACTCGCTCCTGACCTTCGTGCAGCTGCTGGTCCGGCGTTACCGCGAGTGCCCCGAGCTCGGCTGGACCCCCCGCGCCGAGATCCTCGACCAGCCGCACCCCGCCGTCCTCGCGCACCGCAGCACCTGGGACGACGGGTCCCTGATCGCGCTCCACAACCTGGGCACCGAGCCGGCGATGGTCCCGCTGCAGCTGGCCGACTGCGACGACACCGTCCACCTGGTCGACCTGCTCCAGGACGGCTCGTGCACCATCGACGCCCGCGGCCGCACGGAGGTCGAGCTCGACGGCTACGGCTACCGGTGGCTCCGGGTGGTCCGCGAGAACGACCGCCGCCTCCTCTGACCGACCCGGGAGCGGCCGGGGTGAACCGTTTCGCACCTCCCACCAAGCGGCCCACTCAGCGGACTCCCAGCAATCTCGCGTACCGTGCCGAGGTCCGCCGCCTCCCCGGGCGGGACCCGAACCCGACGGAGGACCCTCGTGCGTCGCACGACCACCGCCCGCCGCGGCCTCGCCGCAGCAGCTCTCGCCCTGTCCCTCGGCCTCGCGCTGACCGCCTGCTCCGGCGGCTCCGCCGACGACCCGTCGCCGTCCGCGTCGTCGACGTCGACCGCGAATCCCGCCGACGTCGCCGCGCTGGCCAAGGTCGAGGTCGAGGGCGAGCCCGGCAGCAAGCCCACCATCACGCTCCCGGAGACGCCGTTCGAGGTCACCGCCCTCACGGTGCGCGTGGTCGACGAGGGTGACGGCGACGTGATCGAGGAGGGTCAGACGCTCTCCATCCAGACGACCGCGGTCAACGGAGCCGACGGCAGCGAGCTGGGCGACACGTACTCGACCTCGCCCGAGAAGATCGTCGCCGACGAGAACCTGCTCCCCGAGCTGCACGACGCGCTCGTCGGCCAGCAGGTCGGTGTCCGGATCCTGTTCGCCCTCCCCGCCGAGGCCGGCACCAACGTCGTCGTCGGTGAGGTCGTCGAGGCCAAGGACACCCCGAAGCCGCTCGACGGACCCGAGGGCGAGGCCGTGACGCCCGCCGCCGGCCTGCCGACGGTCACGCTGGACGCCGACGGCAAGCCGACGGTGACCCCGGTCGCCGGCGACCCGCCGACCACCCTGGTCATCCAGCCGCTGATCAAGGGCACCGGCGCCGAGGTCACGGCGGACCAGACGCTCACCGTGAACTACAGCCTGTTCCTGTGGGACGGCACGCCCGTCGAGTCGTCCTTCGACAGCGGCGAGCCCGCGACGTTCGCACTGAACGCGGTCATCCCCGGCTGGACCGAGGGCCTGACCGGTCAGACCGTCGGCAGCCAGGTGCTGCTGGTCGTCCCCCCGGACAAGGGCTACGGCGACCAGGCGAGCGACTCGATCCCGGCGAACTCGACGCTGATCTTCGTCGTGGACATCCTCGCGGCCTCCTGACAGGCACCGCTCCACCTCCTCGAGCCCGGGACGCCTCGCGTCCCGGGCTCGTGGCGTCCTAGGGTGGGTTTTCTGGACCCCGGACCGGGAGAAGACCATGGACCAGGCAGCCTCGCCGAGGCTCCGCACCGTGGCGCTGCTGGGCGCCGTCGGCTCGGGCAAGACGACCCTCACGGAGGCGTTGCTGCACCGTGCCGGGGTGCTCACCCGCACCGGCCGTGTCGAGGACGGCTCGACGGTCAGCGACCACGAGCCGGAGGAGATCGCGCGCGGCATCTCACTGGGCCTCGGCGTCGCGCCCTTTCCGTGGACCGCGACGGACGGCAACACCTACGACGTGACACTGCTGGACACCCCCGGGTCGGCGGACTTCGCCGGGGCGGTCGACGCGGCTCTCGCAGCGGCGGACCTGGCCCTGATCGTCGTCAGCGCGGTCGACGGAGTCCAGGCGGGCACCCACGCTGTGTGGCGGCTCGCGGCCGACGCCGGGGTGCCGCGCATGGTCGTCGTGACCAAGGAGGACAAGGCGCGGGCCGACTTCCGGCACGTGCTGGCTGACCTGCGGGAGGCGTTCGGCGACGGGCTGGTCCCGCTCGAGCTGCCGCTCGGTGAGGAGACTGCGTTCACGGGCGTCGCCGACGTGCTCAGCGAGGAGGGTCTCGCGTACGACCGCGAGGGCCACCACCACTCCGAGGCGCTCCCGGCCGGGCTCGCCGACGAGGAGCACCGGCTGCACGACGAGATCACTGAGGAGATCGTCGCCCACGACGACGACCAGCTGGAGCGCTACCTGTCGGGCGATGTGCCGACCGCCCGCGAGCTGGAGAGCACGCTCGCGCACGAGGTCCTGGCCGGGGAGGCGTTCCCGGTCGTCATGGCGTCGGGGGTCACGGGCGTGGGCGTCGACCGGCTGGCGGACCTGCTGTGCGAGCTGGGGCCGTCGCCGGCGGACCGGACCGCACGCGTGCAGGCCGGAAAGACAGGGGTCGAGGTCGCCGCCGACCCCACCGGTCCGACCCTGCTGTACGCGTTCCGGACGCTCGCGGACCCGTTCGTCGGCCAGGTCACCATGTTCCGCGTGCTGTCCGGCACGGTGCGGAACGGCGACCGGCTGCTCAACACCGCGACCCGGACGGAGGAGCGCATCCCCGGGCTGTTCCGGCTGCGCGGCAAGGAGCACCTGCCGGTCGACGCCGTGCCGGCGGGGCAGATCGGCGCCGTCGCCAAGCTCACGGGAACCCCGTCGGGAACCCTGCTGGCGGAACGGACCGGGCCGGGCGCGTCGATGACCGCCCGGCCCCCGCGCGAGCGGGCCACGGTGTACGCGCTCGCCCTGGAGCCGGTCACGCAGTCCGACGACGACCGCCTCTCCGCCGCGCTGACCCGCCTCACCGCCGAGGACCCGACCCTGCGCGTCGACCGCTCCGGCGACAGCACGGTCCTGCGCGGCCTCGGCGACACCCACCTGACCGTCGCGCTGGAGAGGCTGGCCCGCGTGTTCGGGGTGCACGTGAGCACGTCGCCCGTGCCCGTCGGGTACCGCGAGACCATCCGGAAGCCGGTCGAGGCCGAGGGCAAGGTGAAGAAGCAGTCGGGCGGGCACGGGCAGTTCGCCGTGGTGCAGCTGCGGGTGTCGCCGCTGCCCAGCGGCTCGGGGTTCGAGTTCGTCGACGCGATCGTCGGCGGGGCCATCCCCCGCACCTACGTCCAGGCCGTGCACAAGGGTGTCGTCGAGGCGATGGCGTCCGGCGGGCCGCACGGGTACCCCGTGGTGGACCTGCGGGTCGAGGTGTACGACGGCAAGTCGCACTCGGTGGACTCCTCCGACATGGCGTTCCGGACAGCCGCCGCGACGGGCGTCCGCGAAGCGCTGCACGCCGCCGGCACCACGGTGCTCGAACCCATCAGCCACGTGTCCGTGACCGTGCCGATGGCCGCACAGGGCGACGTGATGAGCGACCTGTCCGCCCGCCGTGGGCACATCAACGCGACCACGTCCCTCGACGACGGCCTGGTGCTCATCGAGGCGTCGGTGCCGGAGGCCGAGCTCGCCCGGTACGTGCTGGACCTGCGCTCGCTCACCGGTGGCCGCGCGGAGCTGACCATGGAACCCGACCGGTTCGAGGTCTGCCCCGACCACCTGGTCCCCGCGTGACGCAGGAACGTGAGCTGGCGGAGCTGACGCGCCTGGTGCGGGAGTTCAGCACCGAGCGCGACTGGCAGCAGTTCCACGACCCGAAGTCGGTGATCCTCGCGCTCGTCGGGGAGGTCGGTGAGCTGGCGGAGCTGTTCCAGTGGGTGCCCGCGGACCAGGCGGTATCGCGGTTCTCGTCGCCGGACCGGCACGCGCGCGTCGCGGAGGAGATGGCCGACGTCCTCGTCTACCTGGTGTGCCTGGCGGACGTGCTCGGCGTCGACCTGGGCGAGGCCGCCCGGGCGAAGCTGGCCGACTCGCACCGACGGTTCGCCGCCGACGCCGTGCGTGGCGTCGCGCCGCACAAGCCCTAGCCTCGTCACCATGGCCCGGTACTTCGACGTTCACCCCGAGAACCCCCAGCCGCGGTCGATCGCGCAGGTGGTCGAGCTGCTCCGCAAGGACGCGGTCATCGCGTACCCCACGGACTCCTGCTACGCGCTGGGCTCTCGGATCGACAACCACGCGGGCGCGGACCGGATCCGGGCCATCCGGCACCTCGACGACCGGCACCACTTCACGCTGGTCTGCGCCGACTTCGCGCAGCTGGGGCAGCTGGTGCACCTGGACAACAGCGCGTTCCGCGCGATCAAGTCGGCGACGCCCGGCCCGTACACGTTCATCCTGTTGGCCACCCCCGAGGTGCCCAAGCGGCTGGCCCATGCGAAGAAGCGCTCGGTCGGCGTCCGCATCCCGAACCACCCCGTCGCCCAGGCGATCCTGCGCGAGCTGGGCGAGCCGCTCCTGTCGAGCACCCTTCTGATGCCCGGTCACGAGTGGCCGATGGTCGAGGGCTGGCAGATCAAGGAGGAGCTCGACGGGGTGCTCGACGCGGTGGTCGACGCCGGCGACTGCGGCACCGAACCGACGACGGTGGTCGACTGGACGGAAGGCGGACCCGAGGTCGTCCGGGTGGGCGCAGGCGACCCGGACCGCTTCAGCTGACGAGCGACGCCACACGCGCCGCCCGGCCCCGAACTCGGCGGCTGACGCCGAACTCGTCGGTCGGGGCCGAACTCGTCCGTCGCAACGAACGATCTAGGCCCGGAGCGACGCGTTCGGGGCGACGGAGGAGGCGGAGATGGCGCACGTCGGGGTGGTCGGGCCGTCGTCGGCCGACCAGCGTGAGCTGGACGACGCCGAGTCGCTCGGGCAGGGGCTCGCACAGCGCGGGCACGTCGTCGTCTGCGGCGGGCTCGGCGGGGTCATGGCAGCCGTCTCGCGCGGGGCGGCGCAGTCGGGCGGGGTCGTCGTCGGCCTCCTTCCCGGCACCGACCGCTCGGCGGCGAACCCCCACGTCACGGTGACGATCCCGACCGGCCTCGGCGAGCTGCGCAACGCCCTGCTGGTGCGGTCCTGCGACGTCGTCGTGAGCGTCGGCGGGTCCTGGGGAACGCTCAGCGAGGTCGCGCTGGCGGTCCGCACGGGAGTGCCGGTGGTGGCTCTGCGGGGATGGCCGCTGCCCGGAGACCCGGCGATGCACGCCGTCGACTCCGTCGGGGAGGCCCTGCGCACGGTCGACGCACTGGTGCGCACGGATGACTGAGATCGTGCCTCTGCAACGAGATCGTGTCTCGCACCCAACCCACGATCTCGGCGGAGGACACCGGTGACCGCCGGGCCGACGAGCGCGGCGGACGTCGTCGACGCCGCTGCCGCCGCGGCCGACCTCGCCGCGCTGGACGCCGTCGTCCCCACCTGCCGCGCGTGCCCCCGGCTCGTCGCGTGGCGGGAGCTGGTCGGCGTCGAGAAGCGGGCCGCGTTCCGTGACGAGACGTACTGGGCGCGGCCGGTCCCGGGCTTCGGCGACGCGGATGCGGCGGTGCTCGTCGTGGGCCTGGCGCCGGCCGCGCACGGCGCCAACCGCACGGGCCGGATGTTCACGGGCGACCGCTCGGGCGACTTCCTGTTCGCGGCGATGCACCGGACGGGGTTCGCGTCGCAGGCCACGTCGACCTCCCGCGACGACGGCCTGACGCTCACCGACATCCGCGTGACGGCTCCGGTGCGCTGCGCCCCGCCGGCGAACGATCCCACGCCCGAGGAGCGCCGGACGTGCGGCCCCTACCTCGGCCGGGAGCTGTCGCTGATCCGCCCCCGGGTCGTCGTGGTCCTCGGGGGTTTCGGGTGGCAGGCGCTGCTCACCACGCTGGCCGAGCAGGGCTGGGCGGTGCCGCGACCGAGGCCGAAGTTCGGCCACGGCGCGGAGCTGGTCCTGTCCGGACCCGGCGGTGCCGAGCTCGTGCTCCTCGGCTGCTTCCACGTGAGCCAGCAGAACACCTTCACCGGTCGGCTGACCCCCGACATGCTCGACGCGATCCTGCTGCGCGCGCGGGAGGTGCGGTCAGCCCGATGACGGTCGACACGACGGTCGTCTACCAGGCCTGATCACGGCAGCCCGTGTCGGAGCCCGCGGCTACGGTCGGACGATGGAGATCTCCTTCGTCGCAGGCTTCGGGCCCATCACCAGGGACGGTGACGCCGCCCGGGCCTTCTGGGGTGCCGGCCTCGGCATCACCCTCGAGGAGCCGGCACCCGGGTACCTCACCAACGACGACCTCGACGGCGTCAAGGCGTTCGCGCTGTGGCCGCTCTCCCAGGCCGCGGATTCGACGTTCGGGTCCGCACAGTGGCCGGCGGACGTGCCGGTCCCGCAGGCGTGGGTCGAGTTCGACGTCGCCACGGTCGGGGCGGTCGCCGACGCCGTCGCCGAGCTGACCGCCGCGGGTCACCGGGTGCTCAAAGAGGCCACCGAGGAGCCGTGGGGTCAGACGACGTCCCGGTTGCTCAGCCCGGAGGGCCTGCTGGTCGGTGTGACGTTCACACCCTGGATGCACTGACTTTGTTCGCCACTCTAAGAAAGTCGTAGGGTAGGTCCCTCGGCGATCGAAGGAGATGGCGTGGGCGACCTCGGCTACGTGGCAGGCATGACGTGGGGCTGGACCGGCGTGCGGGGCACGTGGGGTGGGCAGGAAGCAGAACGGTCGATGGACCTCATGGTCGAACGCCTCGGCGTGAACTGGACCGCGATCACGCTCAGCGCCCTGCAGGACACCCCGCAGTCGACGCAGATCCGGTTCCGCGAGCCGCCGACGGTCACCGACGACGAGGTCCGGTGGGCGGTCCGGCACGCCAAGGCGCGCGGTCTGAAGGTCTGCCTGAAGCCCGTCGTCAACGTCGGGAACGGGACGTGGCGGGCGCACATCAACTTCTTCGACATCGACGTGCCCCCGGAGCCGAAGTGGTCCGAATGGTTCGCCAGCTACACCGAGTTCATCGTCCACCACGCGCGCATCGCGGCCGAGGAGGGCGCGGAGATGCTCTGCATCGGCTGCGAGATGGTGCAGACGGACCGCCGCGAGGCGGAGTGGCGCGCGCTGATCGCCGCGGTCCGCGCGGTCTACGACGGCCTCGTCACGTACAACTGCGACAAGTACCAGGAGGACCACGTCGGCTGGTGGGACGCGGTCGACGTCATCTCGTCGTCGGGCTACTACCCCGTCGACGACTGGGAGAACCAGCTGGACCGCATCGAGCCCGTGGTGGCCGCGTTCGGCAAGCCGTTCTTCTTCATGGAGGCCGGCTGCCCCAGCCGCGTCGGCTCCCCCGCCCTGCCCAACGACTGGAGCCTGCGCGGCGCCCCGTCGCAGCAGGCGCAGGTCGACTGGTACGAGGCGGCGTTCACCGCGAGCGCCCGCCGGGACTGGGTCGGTGGGTTCATGCTCTGGGACTGGCCGGCCCGGCTGTACGACGAGGCCGCCGCAACCACCGACGACGACTACTGCATGTTCGGCAAGGCCGCCGAGGGCGTCGTGCGGAACGCCTACGCCGAGGCGCTCCGCACCGACCTCACCGGACGACGACCGACTTGACGATCTTGTCCGACAACGTCTGACGCTTGCCGTCCCACAGCGGCAGCAGGTAGCCGATGTACAGGATCCCGTCGACGTAGTGGGCGAGGTCGCGCAAGAACGCCATCCCCACGCCGATCGGCTCCCCCGTCACGTCGCGCTGCAGCGTCAGACCGACCACCTTCTTGCCCCACGACTGCCCCGTCCGACCCGCGAGCACCCAGCGGTTCCACCCCCACACGACGAGGGTCACCAGAGCGCCGACACCGAACGTGAGCGCACCCATGGACGTGGGCTGGTCGGTCGGGTTGCCGAACCGGTCGACGCCCGGCACCGACGTGGACGCCATGTAGATCAGGCCCACGAGATAGGGCAGCGACGCGAGCGAGTCGAGAAAGTACGCGCCGACCCGCGCGATCCAGGAGGCGTAGGTGAACCCGCCGCCGAACCGCGGGAACCCGTACCCGGGGTTCGCGTAGACCGGTGCGCCGTACGGGACGTCGCCGTACGGGGCGGCACCGTACGCGGGAGCACCGTACGCGGGGGGCCCGAAAGCCGGGGCGCTCGTCGCGGGGGTGCCGTAGGCGGGGACGGGCTGACCGTAGGCGGGCTGGGCGTACGGAGGCTGGCCATATGTCGGCTGGCCATGTGCAGGCTGACCGTACGGAGGCTGGCCGTACGCGGGCTGGGCGTACGGGTCCGGGACCGCTGGGCCGGAGGGGTTCGGGGTCGGCTGCCAGCCGCCCGCCGGATACTGCTGGTACGGGTCCTGGTTGCTCACGGATCTCCTGTGCTGGGGCGCGACGGCGCCTCGGCCGCCGCCGAGTGCTGCCTCCCCATCGACACGTCTGCCCGACCGGTTGAGCGACGGCGTCACTGTCACGCAGATGCGACGAGCGCCGCCTCGATCGCACCGAGATACCGCTGCGCATCCGCGGTCCAGGTGGCCCGCGTCGCGGCGACCTGCCGACGGTGCACGGGGACCCGCACGCGGTGGGTCGCGCGCGCGCCGTCCGGCAGAGGGTCGACGAGAACCTCTCGCTCCCAGGCGTGCTCGGCCACGACCGAGAGCGCCCGGGTGACGGTCGAGCGCCCCGGCTCCCCGCCGACGACCTGCTGGAACGTCGCGATCCGCCCGCCGTCGGGGGTCCCGACGATCACGCAGACCAGCTCGCCGACGTCGCCCTGCCGCGTGCCGGGCACCGTGAAGCTGGTCGCGGTCGGGTCCGCCGACCCGAGCGCGACGGTCCTGGAGTCACGCACGAGCGCCCACGCGACCTCCGGCGTCACGCGCAGGTCGGCACTGACCGCGATCTCGAGGTCGACGAGCGCGCTGCGGTCGTCGCACGACGACACGAACGGCACCACCTGCTCGTGCGGCACGTCACCGTCGAGGAGCGCGGCGATCCGGGCGAGGTGCCCGGCGACGCTCTTCTGCACGGCCGTGCGGACCTGACCGGCGAGCGGCTCCTCCGTCTCGACGACGGCCTCCCAGGTCAGGAGTCCGTCGGCGACGGTCGCGGTCTCCAGGTGCCTGTACCCGAGGCTCAGCGCCCGTCCGGCGAATCGGACCCCTTCGACTCGCTCGACCACCTGCAGGAGCTGCCCGGCCCACGAGCCGTCCGGCCGACGCAGCACCATGCACTGCACCTCGCCGACGGCACCCGCGGGCGTTCCGGGCACCACGAACGTGCGGACGTGCGTGGCGCCGACGATCGGTCCGTCGTGGGCGGGGTCGCTGATGAACCGCCAGAGCTCGGCTGCCGACTGCGGCACCGCGACCTGCTCACGGACGCGGACCTGGACCTGCGGGTGCCGCCGCACCGCACGCTGCCGCTGGTCGTCGCGCCACTTCGCGACGGCCGCGCGGCGCCGGTCGATCCACTCGTCCATGGTGAAGGTGTCGACCACCCGGACCTGCTACTTGAGCAGCTCCAGGTGCGTCGGCACCCTCGGCTCGACGCGCAGCCGCATCCCCGCCTCGGCGGGGGTCCGGTCGCGCTTGCGGTGGTTGCAGGCGCCACAGGCGGCGACCGTGTTGAGCCACGAGCTGGCGCCGCCGCGGCTGCGGGGCACCAGGTGGTCGACGGTCAGCGCACCGCCCGTGCCGCAGTACGCGCAGCGGTGGCCGTCGCGCGCTAGCATCCCGGCGCGCGACCACGTCGGGACGCCCGTGCGGTGACGCCAGCGCATCTGCACGTAGCGGACCAGCCGCAGCACGGCGGGCAGCGGGTACGGGCCGAACGTGCGGCCGTCGACGGCCTCCTCGACGACGGCGACCCGGCGGTGGAGCATGCGGACGGCGTGCGCGAGCGAGACGCGCTGGAGGGGCTCGTAGCCCGCGTTGAGGACGAGTACTCCCGCCATCGTCGAACCTCTCGGTCGTGCCCCACGCTGGAGTCGAACCAGCAGCCTCCGGCGTCGTAGGCCGGCACTCTGTCCTGTTGAGCTAGCGGGGCGGATCGGTGTGTGGTCGCGAGCGGAGGAGTCGAACCTCCCGGGGCAGGCCCGTCACGGACCCGCCGGCGACCTGCGCCCGCGGGGACCAGGGTGCGGTCCGGGCGGGCGATCGGGCCAGTGATTTCCTGGTCAGTCCAGCGTGATGCGCAGGCCGACGCCCGCGGCGGACGTGGCGATGGTGACGTCGAAGAACCGCTCGTAGTCGGCGGCGACGTGGTGCAGGTGGCCGAACAGCTCGACGGAGATCGCGCCGATGAGGGACGTGAACAGGGTTGCCGACCGGATCGCGATGCGCGCCACCTCGGGGGGCACGGTCGTCGGGTCGGTGTAGCCGGCGGTGGCGAGGGCCTCGGGGGCCATGCGGCCGGCGGGGTCGAAGTCGGGTCCGGCCGGGTCGAGGGTGCCGTGGGCGTGCGCCGCCATGAGCAGGCCGATGATGACCCCCCACACCCGCACGGCCGACCGCACGGTGTCGTCCGGGGCGCGGTAGCCGCGGACGGGGGTGCCGTAGATGAGCTCGAAGGAGTACGGCTGGTCGAGGGCCCATCCCCGCACGGCGCGCGCGACGTCCAGCCAGGTCTGCGCGGCGTCGGCCCCGTCGGACCGGGCCACGACCTTCTCCGCGACCTCACCGACGGCGTCGTACGCCTCGATGATCAGCAGGGTGAGCAGCGCGTCGCGCGAGGGGACGTAGCGGTAGACCGCCGACGACGCCATGCCGAGGTCACGCGCGACGGCGCGCAGGCTCAGCGCCGCGGACCCGTCGCTCTCGAGGCGGGCGCGCGCGGCGGCGAGGAGCTCGGACATGACCTCGGCCCGCGCTCGGTCGCGGGCGCGCAGGGGGGGCGTCGGCTCGGTCACGAACGCCAGTGTGCCTGCTCCATCGCAAAACTGCGAGCACTGCTCTTGTTTTACGTCGGCGAGTTGTGCGAGCATTGCTCACACACGAGAGCACTGCTCTCACTTCGACCGAGGAGACCGCCATGACCCGCCACGTCATCGTCGGCAAGGGTGCCGTCGGCACCACGCTGGCCCACCTGCTCGCCGACGACGGTGCCGACGTCCTGGTGCTCAGCCGGTCCGGCGGCACCTCCGTCGGCCGCATCACGCACGCCGCCGTCGACGCGACCGACGTCGCCGCCCTCACCGCGGCCACCCGTGGCGCGGACGTCGTCTACAACTGCGCCGCCCCGGCCTACCACCGCTGGCCCACCGACTGGCCGCCCCTGTGGACGGCGCTGCTCGACTCGGCCGCGCAGACCGGTGCCGTCCTCGTCTCCGTCGGCAACCTCTACGGGTACGCGACACACGGCGCCGTGATGACCGAGGACACCCCGCTCGACAGCACCGAGCGCAAGGGCATGGTCCGCGCCCAGATGTGGCGTGACGCCGAGGCCCGGCACCGCGCGGGTGACCTGCGTGTCACCGAGGTGCGGGGCGCCGACTACTTCGGGCCGTTCGCCGACTCCCAGGCGATGGTCGGACCGCGGTTCCTCACGCCGCTGCTCACCGGCAAGGTCGTGCGGACGGTCACGGCCGTCGACCAGCCGCACAGCTGGACCTACCTGCCCGACTTCGCCCGCGCGCTCGTCGCCGCCGGCCGGACGCCCGACGCCTGGGGGCGCGCGTGGCACGTCCCGACGGCAGAGCCGCTGACGGTGCTCGAGCTCGGCGAGCGGTTCGCCGTCGGCCTGCCGACGCCGCGGATCCGCCCCATGCCGGCGGCGCTCGTGCGCGCGCTCGGAGTCGTCTCGCCGCTGTTGCGGGAGGTCGCGTCCGTCTCCGACCACTTCTCGGAGCCCTATGTCATGAACACGGCGGCGTCGTCGCGGATGCTCGGTCTCGTCGCGACGCCGTGGGACACCGCGGTCGCGGAGACGGTGGGAAGGACGGCTGTCGGAGGTCGGGCGTAGCGTCGATCCCATGAAGTTCGGTGTCACAGCGTCGTGCGGTTCCGCAGCCCAGAACATCGAGATGGCGGTGGCGGCCGAGGAAGCAGGCTGGGACGCCTTCATGGCCTGGGACGGCATCAGCGTCGGCCCCATGGACACCTTCGATCCGTGGACGGTGCTCGGCGCCGCCGCGGTGCGGACCAGCCGGATCACCCTCGGCGCCATGGTGTTCTCGCTGCCCCGGCGTAAGCCGTGGGAGGTCGCCCGCCAGGCGCTGACCGTCGACCACCTGTCCGGCGGTCGACTGGTCCTGCCCGTGGGGCTCGGTGCCGTCGACGACGGTGCGTACAGCCGCGTCTCCGGCGAGACCACCGACGTCAAGGAACGGGCGGCGCTGCTCGACGACTCGCTCGCGATCCTCGACCTCGCCTGGACCGGGGAGAAGTTCAGCTACGCCGGGACGAAGTACCAGGTCACCGACCTGGAGTTCCAGCCCCGGCCGGTGCGCGGGACCATCCCCGTCTGGGTCATCGGCGCCTGGTTCGCGCCCCGGTCCCTGCGTCGAGCGGTCCAGCGCGACGGGGTCATCGCGGTCCGGCGGGAAGACGGGTTCGACCCGCTGAAGCCCGACGAGTGGCGGTCCGTTCGGTCCTGGGTGGACGAGCAGAGCGACGGCAGGACGGTCGAGCTGGTCGCCGAGGGCGTGCTCCCGGCCGACCCCACCGAGGCGGCGGACAAGATCGCGGCGCTCGAGGACGCCGGCGTCACGTGGTGGATCGACTCCAACTGGAACTTCGACACCGTGACCCCGGACGGCCTCCTGGACCGGATCCGGCGAGGTCCGCTGCTCGTCTAGCAGTCCCCATCGTCCCCGGAGCGGCGCTCGGTGCGTCACACTCTCCCTAGAGACGAAGGAGCACCATGCTGACATGCCCGGTCTGTACGTCCGGAGAGCTCGAACTCGTCGAACGGTTGGCGGACGATCGCCGCACCATCCGATGCACCGCCTGTAGCCACCAGTGGACCCGTGGGGAGTCGAAGACGTCGGCCCCGTTGCCGTCCTCGTCGGCCGATCTGCAAGCCCGGTTCCCTGACCGCTCCGCCGTCGACCCGGCCCGCTGGGAGAAGGTCGCCGCGCTGGCCAAGGCGTCGCCGCCCACCGAACCCGGATACGACTGGACGCACTACCAGCAGGTGTTCGCCCGCGACGAGGTGGCCGACTGCGACCCGCAGGACCTGCTGTCGTTCGTGAACGAGACCCCTGGCGCCACCAACGCGACCACCGCCTCGTTCAACCGGGCATGGAAGACGATGGGCGAGCGCGAGGCCTCGGCCCGCACCCGCAACACCATCCGCTACCTGCTCTACGGCCCCGCCACGGTGCCGCTGCCCGACCGGCTCACGCGGCTGATCCTCGGCCAGGGCGGGCTGGGCATGACCGGCTTCAAGGAACCGACGCTGACCCGGGTCCTCGTCGCGACGTCGCCCGACGAGTACCTGCCCATCTCCACCTACGGCGGAGCGCGTGGCGGCAAGAAGGAGATCGCGCAGCGCGTCTACGGACTGACGCTGCCGGAGGTCGCCAAGGAGCAGTTCACCATCGGCCGGCTCATCCTGTGGAGCAACGACCTGCTCGTCGACCTGGTCGAGGACGAGTTCGACGACCTCACCCAGGCGGCCGCGTTCCTCACCACCGTCAAGGTGCCCGCGTAGTCACGTCGCGCTGACGCGGCTCACGGCGACTCGTCGTGCGGCCGCGTCATCTCGTCGCGCAGCCTCGCGACGGCATCCGGACCCAGCTCGAACCCCTGCGAGCTGCCGGGGTTGATCACGATGCCCACGTCCGCCGGCATCCGCAGCAGCACCTCGCGCACCGGCATGGCGACCGCCTCGCCCCCGAGACGTCCCTCGTCCTGGAACCGCTGCACCGACGAGAACGCGATCAGATGGTGCGCGCCGTCTCGCTGCACGAGGGCGGGGATGAACCCCTCGAAGTGCTCCCCCACGGGACCACCGCTCGGGACCGCGAGCTGCTCGTACGCGAACCGGTTCAGCAGCTTGGCGCCGTCGATCGTGCCGGGGGCCGCGGTGCGCAGCGCCTGGTCGAAGTCCTTCATGGGTGCTCCCTCGTCGTTGCGGGCGAGGTTCACGCTACCGGCGGTTCACCTCGTCGCCAGCCGGAACAGGGCCGGTGTCACCACCTCGATCCGGTGCACCTCGAACCCGGTGCGTCGACCGACCACGTGCCGCGCCCACGCGTGCTCCCGGCACAGCTCCTCCGACGACCACACCTGCCCGTGCGGCCACCCCGGCGTGTCCAGCAGCACGCCCATGACCTCGCCCATCACCGCGACCCAGCGCCGATCTTGATCGGTCGTCGGAGCCTCGCCGAGCGGGTGGGCGACGGCCCAGACGGTCGAACCCGGGATCGGCTCGTGGTGGCGGTTCATCGGACGGTGCTACGGCCACGGTCCGCTGACGGTGGCGGCGTCGCCGACCGTGCGGTTCCTGCTCCAGATCCTGGCGATGGACGAGGTCCTGACCCCACCCGGGAACAGCTGACGCGGTCACTCCGGGCGCGGCGGCCCGCTGTGCGCGTCGACCTGCTTCGGCAGCACGAACACGAGCACGAAGCTGACGACGGCCAGCACCGCGCTGACCGCCATCGCGTGCGCGGCGCTGTCGACGAACGCCTGCTGGATCTGCGCCGGGTCCTTGCTGGTGATGTGCAGGGTGCCGAACAGGACACTGCCGATGACCGCGATGCCGATCGCCGACCCGACGCGCTGCATCACGCTGATCACCCCGCTGGCGGCGCCCGCCTCGGACCGGTTGACCGTCGCGACGATGAACTGCGCGTTCGGCGCGATGAACAGCCCGCTGCCGATGCCTGCGACCAGCAGCGGGAGAAGCAGGTCCCAGTTCACGAGGTCGGGCGCGGGGATGAACCGCAGGATCAGCCACACCGAGACGAGACCCACGGCGACCATCGCGGTGCCGACGACGAGCACCGTGCGACCCAGCCGCTGCGACAGCCGGTTGCTCTGCGACGCCCCGATGATGCTCCCGATCGCGAACGGCACCCCGACCACGCCGGACTCGAGCGCCGTGTGACCGAGCCCCGCCTGCCACAGCAGCGAGATGGTGAAGAAGATGCTGGTGAACGCCGCGAAGTAGACGAGCGCGAGGATCGTGCCGCCCGTGAACGCCGGATGCGAGAACAGGTGCGGCGGCACCATCGGGTTCTTCTGCTCGATGCGCTTCTCCCAGAACGCGAACGCCGCGATCAGCAGCACCCCCGCTGCGAGCGTGATGAACGTCCACGCCGGCCAGCCCTCGTCCTGCCCCTCGATCAGCGGCACCAACAATGCGATCAGCCCCACCGTGAGCAGCACCAGCCCGACGAAGTCGTACCCCTCCTTCGCCTTCCCCTCTGCACCCGCCGGCAGGATCTTCGCCGCCGCGATCAACGCGATGACACCGATCGGGATGTTGACCCAGAACACGAGCCGCCACCCGTTCTCGTCGCCGAACGCCTCGATGATCAACCCACCGAGAATCGGCCCCAGCGCCGTCGACACCCCGATCACCGACCCCATGATCGCGAACGCCTTCCCGCGCACCGGCCCCGGGAACAGCAGCTGGATCATCGCCGTCACCGCCGGCACGAAGATGCCGCCAGCGAGACCCTGAACCACCCGCGCGACGATCAGCTGCAGGCTGTTCTGAGCCAGCCCGCAGAACAGGCTCGCCACCGTGAACAGCAGCAGGCCCGTGAAGAACACCCACTTGTGCCCGATGCGGTCACCGACCCGGCCCGCCGGGATCAGCGCGATGCCGAACGCCAGCGCATAGCCGCTGATGATCCAGCTCAGCGTCGCCTCGCTCGCGTCCAGGCTGACCTGGATCGTCGGGAGCGCGACGTTGACGATCGTCGTGTCCAGCAGGGCCATGAACATGCCGGCCATGAGGACGATGAGCGCGTTCCAGGCGCTGCGGGGGACGGCGGGGGGTTGGTAGGGCTGGGCCGTCGTCGCGTCCGTCATCGGGGTTCCTTCGTCCGGATGGACGCGACGGCCGCGCCGCGCCGAAATCCACACTCCACCCGGTCATGAACGGTCGCAAGACGGCAAAGCGTCGCGAGCCTCAACCACGGGCGCGCGAACGCGGGTGGCCGAAGATGCCGCCGCCCCGGCGCAGAGGCGACGATCCGGCACGCCCTGTCGACGACGAAACCCCCCCGCAACACTGCCGACGTACCGTCCCCTCGACGAGGCATAGACGCAGGCGTCGCCCGCACGCGACCCTGTCGTCCCCGACCAGGAGCGCGAGGAGCGGCGGATGTTCGAGCGCGTCGACCCTTTCATCGGCACGGAGGCCACGAGCCTGGCGCCGCAGAGCGACCTCGCGAAGACGTGGTGGTGGCCGAAGCCGCAGGTCGGCAACACGCACCCGGGTGCGACGTACCCGCTGGGCATGGTCAGCGCGTGCGCGTACAGCGGCGCGTACCCCACGGGCTACGGCCGCTACGACCTGGGCACGGAAGGCCTCCCGACGGAGCTGTACGACCGGCAGGTGGCGAGCGGCTTCACGCACTTCCAGCAGTCGGGCACGGGCGCGATCCGCAAGTACTACAACTACTTCCGCGTCACGCCGATGCTGCAGCCGCTGGACGACCTGGGGCAGCTGTGGGACGTCGTCGACGAGAGCGCCGAGCCGGGGTATTACACGGCGACGCTCGAATCGGGCATCCGCGCGGAGATCACCGTCGGGCCGAAGAGCGCTGTGCACCGGTACACGTTCCCGGCGCACCGGGACGCGCGGCTGGTCATCGACTTCTCACTGGGTGGCCTGTCCATCCCCCACGGGCGGACGGTGCCCCTCCGAGCGCACCTGCACTCGATCAGCCCGGGGATCGCGCAGGGCGAGATCGTCGTCGAGGGCGCTCCGCTGGCGATCCATGTGGAGTGCGACGACCCGCGGTGGCGGCAGCTGCTCTGGTACGACCGTCGGCTCATGCCGGGGGGCACGCGGCTGGACTTCGACCGGATCCGGCCGACGACGCTGCGGCCCTTCGGGCTGATGTGGGCGGGGCCGTCGGAACCCGGGCAGGTGGTGGAGCTGCGGTTCGGGTTCTCGTTGCGGGGCGTCGACCAGGCACGCGAGAACCTCGAGAAGGAGTGCGGGCCGGGCCCGTCCAGCTTCGCTGAACGCCGGGCGGCGACCGCAACAACCTGGCAGGAGGCCCTGGGCAAGATCCGGGTCGACACCTCGTCGAAGGACAAGCAGACCGTCTTCTCGACGGCGCTCTACCACTCGCTGATCAAGCCGTGCCTGGCACCGGACGAGTCGCCGTTCTGGCCGGCCGACGGGCCGTTCGCGTTCGACCTCGCGACCATGTGGGACATCTACCGGACGCAGCTGCCGCTGCTGACGACGCTCATGCCCGACAAGGCCGTCGAGCTGGCGAACGCGCTGCTGTACATCTCCGAGGAGGAGGGGAACCTCCCGATCGGGTACCGGATGGCCCGCGGCGCCGACCAGTTCGGCCGGCAGGCCAGCGCCTTGGCGCACACGTTCCTCGCCGACCTCTGCCAGCTCGGGCTGCCGGGCATGGACTGGGACTGGGCGTTGGTGCACATGCACAACGACCTGCGGAGGACGTACGGCGAGGACTTCTTGCTGCGCGGCAAGGTGCACCCGATCAGCCACACCCTGGACCTGGCGTTCGGCTACTGGTGCACGTCGCAGATCGCGGCGCACGTGGGTGACCCGGCGCTCGTCGAGCAGTTCACGCCGCTGGCTGCGCGGTGGATCAACGCGTTCGACGAGGAGACCGGCCTCCTGCAGGACTCCACCTACTACGAGGGTGGGCGCTGGAACTACTCGTTCCGGCTGCTGCACGACATGGCGGCGCGCATCAAGCTCTCGGGTGGCGACGACGCCTTCGTGGCACAGCTCGACCAGTTCTTCGGGTTCGGCGCTCCCCCTGTGGAGCAGCCGGGGCTCCGGCCCGCCATCGAGGAGATGGCCGCGGGGTACGCGCTCAACCGGTTCGAGGGTCTGAACAACGAGCCGGACATGGAGGCGCCGTGGTCGTACCACTACGCCGGCCGCCCGGACCGGACCGCCGAGGTGGTGCAGGCCATCGTGCAGAACCAGTTCGGCACCGGCCGCGGTGGGCTGCCGGGGAACGACGACTCGGGTGGGCTCTCGTCGTGGTTCGTGTGGGCGTCGCTCGGGCTCTTCCCGGTCGCGGGCCAGAACCTGTTCCTGATCAGCGCGCCCGCCTGGCGGGAGTCGAGCATCGACGTCGGCGACCGGAACCTCACGATCGAGACCACCGGATTCGTCGAACCGACCCCGGACGGACCCACGCAGTATGTACATTCCGTGCACCTCGACGGTGTGCGGCTCGAGCGCACGTGGCTCACCGGAACGGAGCTCCATCGAGGCGGTCGCCTGCACCTGGAGCTCGGTCCGACGCCGAGCGACTGGGGCACCACCGTCCGGCCCCCGTCCGTGAGCACCCATCCCCCTACCGCCGCGCTGCGGCGCTGAGCGAGCCAACAAGGAGCCGTCGTGGTCCCGAACCGCCGTCTCGTCATCGTCGTCCGCGCCGACCCGGTCATCTGCGGTCACTCGGGAGAGGCCCGCAACCTCGCCGAAGCCGCCCTGCAGCGGGGTTTCGACGACGTCCGCATCGTCACGTGGCCCATCGACCGGCTGCAGGCGACGGGCCTCCCCCTCAAGCCTCTCGACGGCGTGCTGCCCTACTCGCCGGGGATCACCGTCGAGCGCCCCGAGCCGGTCGGCGACTACAAGGTCCCCGACGGGCGCTGGCTCGCGGGCATCGTCGGCCGCCTCGTCGAGCTGTTCACGGACGGCGTCCCGACGGTCGCGATGTCGCTCTACCTGAGCCCGCACTCGCTCGCCGTCGCCGACGCGGTGCACGTCGCCCGTCGGACCGGTCTGCCCGTCAACGTCACGACCGTCGCGGAGGCCGTCGGTTCCGACGTCACCAACGTGGTCCGCGCCTGCGTCGAGAAGGACGAGTTCGGCGCCGCGGCGCACGTGCTGTCCAGCTACCTCGAGCACGACGTGTGCCTCGCGGTCAGCGACTACACGCGCGAGCTGATCATCGCCGAGGCTGCCGCCATCGACGCCAAGCACGGCACCACGTTCGCCGCCCAGTGCCGCGAGCGCGTCACAGTCTCGTACCCGGCGATCGACGTCGGCTCGTACCTGGACCTCGACCCTGCCGAGAGCGAGCGCGTCCTGCAGGCCCGCGGTCTGACCGCCGACGGCTACGTCCTGTTCCTCTCCCGTCTCGCGCACGCCAAGGGGGTCGACGACCTCATCGCGGGCTTCGCGCAGAGCCGTGCTTCCGACGACCTACGGCTCGTCATCGCCGGCAACGGCCCCGACGCCTCGCGTCTGCAGGAGCTCGCCGCGGCGTCGTCGGCCGCCGACCGGATCGTGTTCTTCGACGACGTCGACGACGACGAGAAGGCCCACCTCATGGCCGCCTCCGCCGCGTACGTGCTGCCGAGCAAGCCGCGGCCGGAGTTCGTCGAGACGTTCGGCATCGCGCTGGCCGAGAAGATGCTCGCCGGCGGCGGACCGATCATCACGACGGACACCGGGGGCATCGGCGAGGCCGTGGGTGACTGTGCGCTGATCGTGCCGGTCGAGTCGCCGTCGGCGATCGCCGCGTCGCTGGACCGCATCCTCGCGATGTCCCCTGACGAGCGCGCCGGCTGGGAGACCCGCGCCCGCCTGCATGCCCTGCAGTTCGACCGGGGGGCGGTCCTGGACGCGATCCTCGACCGGGTCGCGCGCGTGATGCGGTTACCGACGCCTGTCGGCTGAGCCTCATCGTCGCCGGGCGATCTCCACCAGACGCTCGGCATCGCGACGAGTCAGGCTCGGGACGGCTGCCTGGAACTCGTCGACGAGGTCGTCGCGCACCACGGATCTCGTCGGACGTACCGGGGGAACCGTCGGGCTGCCCGGGACGACGATGTAGCCACTGTCGACGTCGCCGAGCACGCGCATCGTCGGTGAGCCTGTGCCCCAGAGCCACGCCAGGTACGCGCAGAGCACCGCATCGACCTCGTCCTCGACGCGGTCGAGATCTGCAACCCGTCCGGCCGAGGCCACCGCGACCCGGATCTGCGCCCACCGCGGGGATGAGGTCAGCCGCAGGGGCTCGTCGCACGCGGCCTCCATGTGGTCGAGCAACGAGAGGAACGCCGTCTGCAGACCCTCGAGGCCGCGCCCTCGCTTCGCCTTGTACGGCAGCACGGTTGCCAGCGCGAAGAGCACCACCATCGCGGGGTGTGGATAGACCTCGATCGCGACGGACCGGTCCCGGCCGGGCGGGGTCCCGGGATCGCGGTCCCATCCGAACCGCCGGCACAGGGTCTCGCCGCGCGGGGGGTCGAAGAGAGGGCGCGAGCGGTTGGACGGGTAGGCGCCCGCGTTGTACCGGCCGAACTCCTGGGTGATGAGTCGCTCGGGCACGCGTGAGCCTGTGGCGTTCGGGACGATCAGCGGAGCGTCGATCGCCGCGACGACCGTCCCGTGGCCGTGCTCGTCGACGAACGCAGCGATCTCGTCGTCGGTGACCGCGGAGGTCGACGCGACGAGCCGGCCGTCCACGTCCAGAGCTGCCAGGCCGGTCTTCGCGCGCGCCGCCCACGCGAGGTCGATCCCGAGATAGGTGGTCACGTCGTCCCCTCTCCCCCGGCGCGCGCTCGTCGGCACACGAACGTACGGTCGAGGCTCCGCCTGTCACCGTCGTGAGGACCCGCCCGATGGCGCCTACCGAGCCCCTGATCTTCGTCCTGCACGGCGCCCGCGGCGACCTCGCGAAACGCATGGTGCTGCCCGCGCTGGCCACCCTGCAGCGTCGTGGCCTGCTGCCGCCGCGGTGGGCACTGCTCGGCACGGGTCGTACGCCGATCAGCTCGCACGACTTCGACGTGCTGCTGCGCGCCGCCGTCGAGGAGTTCGGCGACGACGAGGCCGCGGAGGGGGTGCCGGAGCTCACCCAGCACACCGCCTACTGCGGGGACGTCACCGAGGACGACAGCGCCGACGAGCTGCCCGGCGAGCTCGACCGGCTCCGCGAGGCGCTCGGTGGCGACGTCACCGTCATCCACTACCTGGCGGTGCCGCCGTCGTCG
This sequence comes from Cellulomonas humilata, assembly GCF_030814415.1. GTDB lineage: Bacteria > Actinomycetota > Actinomycetes > Actinomycetales > Cellulomonadaceae > Cellulomonas > Cellulomonas humilata_A. The sequence goes on from NZ_JAUSVB010000001.1 coordinate 839,944, forward strand.
TTCGCGCCGATCACCCGCGCACTGAAGAAGGCCGGACTGACCGACGGCGTCCGCGTCGTCTACGAGAAGCCCTACGGGACGTCGCTGGAGACGTTCCGTGAGCTCGACGCGACCGCCCACGACGCGTTCGACGAGGAGCAGGTCTTCCGCATCGACCACTTCCTGGGCAAGGAGGCGACGCAGAACCTGCACGTCCTGCGGTTCGCCAACGAGCTGTTCGGTGGCATCTGGAACCGGCAGCACGTGGCGCAGGTGCAGATCGACGTGCCGGAGACGCTCGACGTCGCCCAGCGCGCGGAGTTCTACGACGCGACGGGCGCCGCGCTCGACATGCTGGTCACGCACCTGTTCCAGGTGGCCGCCGAGGTCGCGATGGAACCGCCCCGCAAGCTCGACGCGGCGAACCTGGGCACCGCGCGGGAGGAGGTCATCGCGCACTTCCGCCCGCTCGACCCGGCGAAGGACGTCGTCCTCGGGCAGTACGACGGATACCGCGACATCGACGGGGTACCCGACGACTCGACGACGGACACGTTCGTCGCCGCGCGACTCTGGGTGGACACCGAGCGGTGGAAGGGCGTCCCCTTCCTGCTCCGCACCGGCAAGCGCATGGGTGCGTCGGCACAGCAGGTGACGCTCGTGCTGCGGACACCCGACGAGCTGTTCGGCTCCCCCGTCGGCCCCAACCGGGTGATCGTCTCCCTGGCCGGATCGGGCGAGCTGAAGGTCACGACGACGGTCAAGAAGCCCGGCGCGTTCCTCGAGCTCGGGACGGGTACCGCCGACCTGGCCCTGGCCGACGTCGAACCCGGCGAGTCCCTGCCGCCCTACGCGGGCCTGCTGGAGGACGTGCTCGTCGGCGACCGCACGCTGTTCACCACGCCCGCCGGCCTCGAGTCTGCGTGGATCGCGTTCGCCCCGCTGCTCGGAGCCGACCGCCCGACGCCCGAGCCGTACGCCGTCGGCTCGTGGGGACCGGAGTCCGCGGACCGTCTGGCGGAGCCGCACGGCTGGGTGCTGGGCGACTGAGCATCAACGAGGAAGCGTCACGACCTCGACCGGGCACGTGATGCCCGGCGCGCCGGCAATCCGTGCGTCGGCCGTGAGGAGGACGGCGCCCAACCGCTCCGCGAGCGCAACGTACGCCGCGTCGTAGGCGGAGAGGTTCGCACCGAGGCACCAGATCCGGTCCGTGAGAACGGCGTGTGGCCACAGGTCGATCGACAGGGTATGCAGTCCTTCGAGGGCCAGCCTGGCCTCGGTGTCCGACAGACGGCCGGCGTTGCGTTGCCTCCGCAGGACGTTGGTGACCTCGTACGGGAGCAGGTCGGGCGCGACGACGGACGCGCCGTCGAGCCGCGCGGCGACCTGCTCACCGGCCGGGCCGGGGTCGATCAGGAGTGCCACCGCGGCCGAGGCGTCGAGGACGACGGTCCCCGTCACCGACGGTCGGGACCGAGCGCGTCGACCAGGTCGGCGTACGAGAGCCTCGGATAGGCGCGCGCCCGGGACCGGACCTGCGCGAGCGCGTCGGTGGCGCTCGGCCGCGCCGTGAGGTCGATCAGGTGGGCGCGCAGGAACTCCTGCATGGACATGCCACCCCGCGCCGCGCGGGCCGCGAGCTCGTCGCGGACGTCGTCGGGGACATCACGCACCGTGATCACCGTCATGACTGCATTATAGCTGCATAGCATGCGGAGCGACAGCAGACGTTCCACGCCCCGGCCTCAGCCCCTGCACAGCACCGGCACAGGCACGCACCGCTGAATGGAACCCGTCCCACAAGGAGGGTTCCCATGACTCGGTACGCGCTCCTCGCGCTCGACCTCGTCGCCATCAGCGTCCTCGCGTTCGGCGTCTACTTCCCCCGGCACCGTCGGCGTGACCTCGTCGTCGCGTACCTCGGCGTGAACGTCGGGGTGCTCGCCGTCGCGACGGCCCTGGCAGGCAGCACGGTCGGTGCGGGCCTCGGGCTCGGGCTGTTCGGGGTGCTGTCGATCATCCGGCTGCGGTCCACGGAGCTGACACAGCACGAGGTGGCGTACTACTTCTCGGCGCTGGCTCTCGGGCTGCTGGGCGGGCTCTCCACCACGCCGTCCGCCGTGAACGCCGCGCTGATGGTGCTCATCGTGGCGGTCATGGCCGTCGTCGACCACCCCCGGATGCTGCGGCGGTACCGGCAGCAGACGATGGTGCTGGACTCGGCGATCACCGCCGAGACCGCGCTCGTCGCGCACCTGGAACGCCTCCTCGGCGCCACCGTGCACACCGCGATCGTGCAGCGGGTCGACCTGGTGAACGACACCACCTGCGTCGACGTCCGGTACGAGCTCGCCTCCGTCCGAGAGCGGGTCGCGGCATGATGCCCATCGACCTGGTCGAGCTCACGGAACGCGCCAGCCTGCAGTCCCGGATCGACCGCAAGTACGTCGTTCCCGCGCAGGCCGTCGAGGGAATCCTGCGGGGCATCGAGCTCGGCGCCCGCGTCCTCGAGATCGACGGCCAGCGCGACTTCGCGTACGAGTCCGTCTACTTCGACACCCCCGACCTGACCAGCTACCTCGGCGCGGCCCACCGCCGGCGTCGGCGGTTCAAGCTCCGCACCCGCACCTACGTGGACTCCGCGCTGTGCTGGGTCGAGGTCAAGACCCGCGGCCCGCGCGGCAGCACCGTCAAGACGCGCCTGCCGTACGACCCCGACGACCGCGACACCCTGACCGACGAGGGCCGCCGGTTCGCCGACGACGTCCTGGGCAGCGACGCGGCCGTCGGAAAGACGCTGGTCAGCACCTATCGCCGCACGACCCTCTTCCTCCCGGCCACCGCGAGCCGCACGACCATCGACACCGGCCTGGTCTGGACGTCAGCCCTCACGGGAGCGTCCCGGGCGCTGCCGGACCGCGTCGTCATCGAGACGAAGACGGGCTCGACGCCGTCCTCCACCGACCGCCTCCTGTGGCGGCACGGTCACCGCCCGGTCCGCATCTCCAAGTACGGCACCGGCATGGCCGCCCTGCACGCCGACCTCCCCCACCACCCGTGGCGCCGCGTCCTCGACCGCCACGTCACCCTCTGAAGGAGCACCCCATGCGACGCCTCGACGCCAAGATCCTCGTCCCCGCCGCCCTCGTCGCGGCCCTGCTGGCCGGCTGCACGGCGACCGCGGACGCCGCGGACAGCACCGACAGCACGGACGGCAGCAGCAGTGTCACGACGACGTCCGACGCCAACGTCACCGTCGAGCAGGCGATGGCCGCCAACACGGCGCCCGATGACGTCGACCTGACCGCGTCGGACGACGAGGTCGCCATCGACCTCGACGCGCCAGCCGCCACCGACGGCATGACCGTCGACGGCGGCACGGTCATGATCACGGCGGCCGGCACCTACCGGTTGAGCGGCACCCTCGCCGACGGGTCGGTGGTCGTCGACACCACCGACGACGGGGTCGTCCACCTGATCCTCGACGACGCCTCCATCGGCAGCAGCACCACCTCCCCGCTCCAGGTCCTCGACGCCGACCAGGTGGTGGTCCACCTGGAGGGCGAGAACGCGCTGTCGGACACCACCGCCTACGCCGACTCCGACGAGGCGGGCGCGGCCCTGTTCAGCAGCGCCGACCTCACCATCACCGGCGACGGCTCCCTGACGGTCCACGGCAACGCCAACGACGGGATCGCCGCCAAGGACGGCCTCGTCATCGCCGGCGGCACCATCACCGTCGACGCCGTCGACGACGGGATCCGCGGCAAGGACTACCTCGTGGTCACCAGCGGCACGCTCGACATCACGGCCGGCGGCGACGGCCTGAAGTCCGACAACGACGAGGACGAGACCCTGGGATACGTCGAGATCACGGGAGGTTCCGTCGACGTCACCGCCGGGGACGACGGCATCGCCGCGCAGACCGACGCGATCCTCGCCGACGGCACGGTGAACATCGTCGCGGGGGGCGGGCACGACGCCACGGTCGCCGCCGATGCCTCTCCCAAGGGCGTCTCCGGCACGGTCTCGGTGGTGGTCGGCGGCGGCGAGCTGCTCGTCGATGCGGCCGACGACGCGATCGGCTCCGACGGCGTCGTCAGCATCGCGGGCGGTGCCCTGACCCTCGCCGCGGGCGACGACGGCGTGCACGGAGACCAGGCGTTGCAGATCAGCGACGGGACGCTCGACATCACGTCGTCCGTCGAAGGCCTCGAGGCCGGGCTCATCACGATCGCCGGCGGCGACATCAGCGTCGTCGCGTCGGACGACGGCGTGAACGCGGCCGATCCGGACGCGACCGGAGAGCAGGCACCCGGCGCTGCGGCGTCGACCGACGTCGGGCTCACCATCAGCGGCGGCACGATCGTCGTCGACTCCGGCGGCGACGGCCTCGACGCCAACGGGTTCCTCACCATGACCGGCGGCACCGCCGTCGTCAGCGGCCCGACGAACGACGGCAACGGCGCGCTCGACGTGGACGGCACGTTCGACGTCTCGGGCGGCACGCTCCTGGCGGCCGGCGCATCGGGCATGGCGATGACCCCCGGCGCCGACTCCGCACAGTCGTTCGTCGCGTTCACGTTCGACTCGACGCAGGCCGTCGGCACCGTCGTCCACGTCCTGGCCGCCGACGGCACGGAGCTCGCCGCGTTCGAGTCCAGCAAGGACTTCTCGTCGCTGGTCTACGCGTCGGCGGACGTCGTCTCCGGCGACACGTACTCGGCCGCGACGGGCGGCACGGTCACCGGCGACACGGTCGGCGGCCTCGCGCCGGCCGGCGACAGCACCGGCACGACGGTCGCGACCACGGCCACGGCCGGCGAGGCGATCGCCGGGATGGGCAGTGGGATCGGTGGCGCCCCGGCCGGAGGCGGCGGCCCGGGCCGTCGCCCCTGACCCAGCGCAGCCGAAGCCGACATGGGTGCCGTCTCGACCCCGATGACGACACCCATGTCGGGTTCGGCGCGGTGGGATCGGCGCGAACCAGCCATGAGTGCTGTCCCGGACGCCGGCGACGGCACCCATGGCTTGTTCGCCGCTGGGACCGTGGCGTCGATGTGCGCGGACGGCGGTGGTGTCGACGTGCGGGCGGCGGCCGGCGCGGCGACCATCGACACATGGCCGACGAGCGCGACGATGCCCACCGACCGCCGCCGGGCACCTCCGAGCAGGTGGTCGACGCGGTCGGAGCGCTGACGGCCGCGTTCGAGGTGGTCGAGCACGCGCGCGGGATGCTCTACGCGTTCCACCGACTCACGGGCCGCGCCGACAACGAGCTGGCCGAAGCCCTAGACCAGCTGGCTGACGCAGGGCACCAGGAGCTGGCCGACGAGCTCCGCGCCGAGCTCGTCGGCCGCAACGTGCTGCCGGGCCGCTGGACGTTCCAGGTGGTCGAGGAGTACGACGAGCAGTACTACCGGGTGTTCGAGGCTGCCGAGAAGCGCGTCCGGGACGAGCTCATGGCCGGCCACCGGCACGTCTACGAGGCCCGGCTCAAGGAGGAGAACCGCACCCACGGCCGCCCGGGCCACGAGCCGACCCCGGAGGCGTGAGCAGCCGACCCCACACGTGAGAGCGGCACTTCGCGACGAGAGCGGCAGTTCCGACTGCCGCGCTCGTCGGAAAGTGCCGCGCTCAGCGAGCAAGCACGTCAGCGACGCCGGTCAGCGGCCCGTGACGCGGGCCTTGCCGGCCGCCAGGTCGAACAGCCTCGGCAGGATCGTGTCGCCCGCCACGCGCAGGCCGTCGTGCAGGTGCTCGTTGGTGATCCAGACGTCGAGGTTGCCGACGGACGTCGCCAGCGCGAGGTCCAGGTCGACGTACGGGTCGTCGTAGTACTGCACGGCTGCCACGGGGACCTCGTTGGCGGCCAGCCGATCCAGGTCGTAGAGCCGCGGCCACTCGGGACGGGCCGCGAGCGCCTCGGCCGCCTCACGGAACGGCCGTAGAGCAGCGTGCTGCTCGTACATCCACGGGAAGATCGTCTCGCCGGTGAGCTGCAGCGGGCGTGCGTCGGGGTCGAACGACGGCCACTGGTCGCGCTCGGCCTGCGCCGCCCAGCCTGGTGAACGAACGCCCTGGTGGTAGATGACCTCCTGGAGCACGGCGTACAGGGGGTTGTTGTCGAACCCGGTCTCGCGGACGACGGCACCGAGGAACGCGTCGGACAGCGTCCCGGCGGAGGTGAGCGCCGTGTCGAGCAGCCAGTGGACCTCGTCGACCCCGGTGCTCATGCCCAGCCCCTGCCCCAGCTGCTGGAGCCTCTCCACGGTGAACGGCTCCCCGGTCGGGAGGACGACCGGACGGTCCGACAGGAGGTCCGCGACGGCGCCCAGCATCGGTACGTCCGACGGGTGCAGGCGCGCGAGCTCCCGGTTGCGCGCCGCCTGCCGCTGGAACGTCGCGGCGTAGACGGCCTCGGCGTCGACGGTGGCCGGCGGCAGCCCACCGGTGACGAAGCACCGGGTCAGCGCCGATGGGTGCCGCGACAGGTAGATCAACGTGAGGAAGCCGCCGTACGACTGCCCCAGGGTCGCCCACCGCCGGCCCCCGTAGACGGTGGACCGGAGGTGCTCGGCGTCGGCGACGATCGCGTCGCCGCGGAAGCACGCGAGGTAGCCAGCGGGGTCGTCGACACCGTTGATCACGCGCCCGTCCACGGGTGACGACCGGCCGGTCCCGCGCTGGTCGAGCAGGATCACGCGGTACTTCTCGAGCGCCATGGCGACCCAGCCGCCGCCCAGCGGCCTCGGCCCCTGACCGCCCGGCCCACCCTGCAGGAACAGCAGCAGAGGCAGGTCGTCCGACGCCTTCTCGGGGTCGACGAGCTCGCGGGCGAACACCTCGATCGAGCCGAACCGGTCCGGTGCCGACCAGTCGACCGGCACCTCGACCCGGTGCTCGCGGACGGTGAACCCGGTCATCGCATACTCGCGCGTCACGTCGACGAGCCTAGGCTCCGGGGGTGCCGCATGCTGAGGGCTGATCCCGAGGAGGCCCACCCTGAGCTCCAGCCGCACCGACACGAGCGGAGTCGGTTTCCGGTCCGAGCGCGGACCGATCCTGATCGCGATCATGGTGACCACCGGGCTGGTCGCCATCGACGCGACGATCCTGGCCACCGCGGTGCCGACGATCGTCGCGGACCTCGGCGGCTTCACCAGCTTCCCGTGGCTGTTCTCGGTGTACCTGCTGACGCAGGCGGTGAGCGTCCCGATCTACTCCAAGCTCGCGGACACCGTCGGCCGCAAGCCCGTGATCCTGCTCGGCATCGGCCTGTTCCTGCTCGGCTCGATCCTCTGCGGTTTCGCGTGGAGCATGCCGGCGCTGATCGCGTTCCGCGCGGTGCAGGGGTTGGGTGCCGGGGCGGTGCAGCCGATGGCGATCACCATCGCGGGCGACATCTACACGGTCGCGGAGCGGGCCAAGGCGCAGGGGTACATCGCGAGCGTGTGGGGCATCTCGTCGGTGGTCGGGCCCACGCTCGGCGGGGTGTTCTCCGAGTTCCTGTCGTGGAACTGGATCTTCTTCGTCAACATCCCGCTGTGCCTGGCGGCGGCGTGGCTGCTGGTCCGGCACCTGCACGAGACCGTCGAGCACACGCGCCACCGGATCGACAGGGCAGGCGGCCTGCTGCTCACCACGGGCATGAGCCTGCTGATCCTCGCGCTGCTGGAGGGCGGGAACGCGTGGGAGTGGCTGTCGGTGCCGAGCGTCGGCGCGTTCGTCGTCGGCGCCCTGCTGCTGGTGATGTTCGTCCTCGTCGAGCAGCGGGCCGACGAGCCGGTGCTGCCCCTGTGGGTGTTCTCCCGACGTCTGCTGCTCGCCGCGTCGCTGGTGTCGGTCGGGGTCGGCGTCATCCTCATCGGCCTGACGTCCTACGTGCCGACGTTCCTCGAGGCGCTGCTCGGCGTCTCGCCGCTGACCTCGGGCCTCACGCTGGCCGCGCTGACCATCGGCTGGCCCATCTCCGCGTCGCAGTCGGGCCGGCTCTACCTGCGGTTCGGGTTCCGCACGACCGCGCTCATCGGCTCCTCGGTCGTGGTCGTCGGCGCCGTCGGCCTCGTCGTGGCGTCGACCCGCCCGTCGGTGCTCGCGGTGGGGCTCGCGTGCTTCGTCATCGGTGCGGGGCTCGGGCTCGTCGCGTCACCGAGCCTCATCGCCGCGCAGTCGAGCGTCGGCTGGAACGAGCGCGGGGTGGTCACGGGCGCCAACCTGTTCTCGCGGTCGATGGGCAGCGCGGTCGGCGTCGCGGCGCTCGGGGCGCTGGTCAACGGGCTGATGCACGGGGACACCCCGGCGCAGGACCCGGAGCAGTTCGGCGACGCGGTCACCGTGGCGTTCGTCGCGGTCGCCGTCGTCGCGCTGGCCACGGTGGTCGCCGCGGCCGCGATGCCCCGGACCACCCTCGAGCACGTCTCGCCGAGCACACCCGTCGACGACGTCGCAGACTGAGACCTCATCACGAGGGAGGGCGCCACCATGGGCATCGAGGACCTGGTCAACCAGGCGAAGGCAGCCGTCAGCGGTCACGAGGAGCAGGCCAAGGACGCGATCGAGAAAGCGGCCGAGGCGGTCAAGGCCAAGACCAGCGACAGCCAGGACGCCCAGATCGACTCCGTCGTCGAGAAGGCCAAGACGTACCTGGACGAGCAGAAGAAGTAGCCGGGTGCGGGGCGGTCAGGCCGACCGCCCCGCACCGCGGTCTCAGTCCTCCTGCAGGCAGAGGACGCCGCTCTCGGCGTCTGCCTCGAGGTACAGCTCGTCAGGGCACTGCTCCGGGGTGGCGACCTCGGACACGGCCTTGAACTGGTGCTCGGAGTCGCAGCTGACGGCCTCGGCCATCTCGTCGTCGCCGACGGTCCAGCACGAGCCGACGCCGGTCTCCAGCGACTCGGACGCGACGAAGCTCGACGCCGCGCCGACGCCGGTGCCGAGCACCGCGACGATGCCGACGGCGACGATGCCCTTCGCGAGCCCGCTCAGGTCGGGTGCGCCGTCCTTGCGCGCGGCCCGGTACTCGGTGAACGCGCGCACCAGGGCGATGGCGCCGACGATCATGCCGCCCCACCAGTAGATGCCGCTGGTCGAGTTCGCCGTGACGATCGTCGAGATCGCGCCGGCGAGGAAGAAGCCGACACCCACCAGGAACGACGTGGTGGCCTGCTTGTAGTGGCGCGTGGCCTCGGTGGTCTCCCCGGGCAGGACGACGTCGTCCTCCACCCAGAGCTGCCAGCCGGGGGGCGGCGCCGGGAGCGACGGGTCCGGGGCCCAGCCCGGCTCGGGCACGAAACCCTCAGGCGGGGTCGGCCAGTTGGGGGGCGGGTTGAACTTCATCGAGCTCCGATCTGAGGCCGCCGCTGCGGGCGGAAGGGGCGCTGGGTGGTAGCACCCAGTGACCCTGTCTCATCGGCTCGTGGTCCGGTCCGCTTGAGCGCCGGGGGAATGCGCTTCCGCGTCGACGTCGTTGCACCGGTCATGCCACTGACCGGAGAGTATTCGCCCAGCACGTCCGCGTGGGCCCGAAAGCAGGCCGAGACGTTCGAGGCCAGCGACGGCCAGAAGGCCAACACGCTCCAGGGCAAGCCGGTGATCGTCCTGACGTCGGTGGGCGCCACCAGCGGCAAGCTCCGCAAGACGGCCCTGATGCGCGTCGAGCACGACGGCCGGTACGCGGTGGTCGCCTCGAAGGGTGGGACGCCCGAGAACCCCGCCTGGTACCGCAACCTCGTCGAGCACCCGCGCGTGGAGCTGCAGGACGGCGCCGTGAAGAAGGACTACGTCGCGCGCGAGACCAGCGGCGCCGAGCGCGACGAGTGGTGGGCGCGGGCCAACGAGGTGTGGCCGGCGTACGCGGGCTACCAGAAGAAGACCGACCGGCTCATCCCGGTGTTCGTGCTGGAGCCCGTCGACTAGAGCTTCGCGCCCGTCTTCGCGTCGTGGTGCGGGTTCGCTGCGATCGAGTGCCGGTACGAGTACGCGAAGTAGATGACCACGCCGGCGACCAGCCACGCCAGGAACCGCAGCCACGTCAGGGTGGTCAGGTTCACCATGAGCCACAGGCACGCCACGCCCGCGATGATCGGCAGCGCGGGCGACCACGGCACACGGAACCCGCGCGGCAGGTCGGGACGCGTCCGGCGCAGGATCGGGATGCCGAAGCTGACCAGCACGAACGCCGACAGCGTCCCGATGTTGATCATCTCCTCGAGCAGCTCCACCTCGGACAGCCCGGCGATCAGGGCGACGACGATGCCGACGCCGATCTGCAGCCGGACCGGCGTGCCGTACTTCGGGGAGGTCCGCGACGCACCCCGGGGCAGCAGCCCGTCGCGGCTCATGGCGAACACGATCCGCGTCAGGCCCAGCAGAAGCACCATGAGCACCGACGTCAGGCCCACCAGGATCCCCACGGAGATCACGCGGCCCGCCCAGTCCGCGCCGACCAGCACGAACGCCGTCGTCAGCGAGGGTGTGTCGGCCTCCGCGAGCTCGGTGTAGGACACCATCCCGGTGACCACGATCGTCACCAGGATGTAGAGCACGGTCACGATCGCCAGGCCGCCGAGGATGCCGCGCGGCACCGTGCGCTGCGGCTCCTTGGTCTCCTCGGCGGTCGTCGCGACGACGTCGAACCCGATGAACGCGAAGAACACGAGCGCGGCGCCGGACAGCACGCCGATCACGCCGTACGCGGTGGGTTCCAGTCCGAACAGGAACGCGAACACCGGCTGCTCGAGGGACGTCCGCTCCGGGGCCGGCTGCGACGGCGGCACGAAGGGCGAGAAGTTCGCGGTGTTCACGTAGAAGAAGCCGACCACGATGACGAAGATCGTGATGGCGACCTTGATGATGGTGAACACGCTGTTCACGCGCGTGCTCAGCTTGGTGCCCAGGGCCAGCAGCGCGGTGAAGATGCCGACGATGACGACCGGACCCCACTCGACGTCGACGCCACCGAGGCTCAGGGTCGTCGGGATGTCGATGCCGAACAGCCCGAACGCGTCGGACAGGTACACGCCCCAGAACTTCGCGATGACCGCGGAGCCCAGCAGCATCTCCAGGATCAGGTCCCACCCGATGATCCACGCGACGAACTCCCCCATCGACGCGTAGGAGAACGTGTACGCGGAGCCGGCGACCGGCAGCGTCGAGGCGAACTCGGCGTAGCACATGATGGCCAGCCCGCACACGACGGACGCGATGACGAACGAGACGATGACGGCCGGCCCCGCGTAGTTCGCCGCCGCCGTCGCCCCGACGGAGAAGATGCCCGCACCGACGGCCACCGCCACGCCGAGGACGATGAGGTCCCACGTGGTCAGGGTCCGCCGCAGGGCGCGTTCCGGATCCAGGGACTCCTCGAGAGAGTCCTCGACGGACTTGCGCCGGAAGATGCTCGTGCTCACGGACATGACCCACCCCCGGCAACGAGCATGCCGGTCATGGCCCGGTGTGTCCTGCGGAGCGGTCAGCCGAGCAGCAGGTACCAGCCGCCGACGCCGATGATCCCGCCCAGGATCGGAGCCGCGACGGGCACCCACGCGTAGTCCCACTGCGACGACCCCTTGTGCCGCAGCGGCAGCACCGCGTGCACCATCCGCGGACCCAGGTCACGCGCCGGGTTGAGCGCCGGACCGGTCGGACCGCCGAGGCCGGCGACGAGTCCCCACACCAGGAACCCGAGCGCCAGGTGCGCGACGGCCGGCTCGTTCTCGGTCAGCGGCGAGGTGATGATCGCCAGCGCGCACGAGAAGAGCACCACGGAGCCCAGCAGCTCGGACAGGAACCCGTTGAGGCGCGAGTGGGCGGCGTTGATGGTCGAGAACGTGGCGAGGATGTCCTCGGGGTTCGTCGTCTGGTCGTAGTACGGCTTGTGCGTCACGACAATGGCGACCTGGCCGGCGATCGCCCCGAGCATCTGCGCCACGATGTACGGCGCCACCTCCGACCACGGGAACAGCCCCCACGTGGCCAGCCCGATCGTGAACGCGGGGTTGATCAGGTTGCCGCTGATCCCGCCGAACATGATCGCCGGGATCATGACGCCGAAGCCGTACCCCATCGCGATGAGCGACCACCCGCCGCGGTACCCCTTGGACCCCTTGAGGTGCACGTTCGCGACCGTGCCGTTGCCCAGGATGATGAGGATCGCGGTGCCGATGAACTCGCAGGTCAGCCGTACGGCCAGGCTGTACGACGGATCCATGAGGCCCCCGCTTCGTCGGTCGCTGCTCGGACCGTCAGCGTCGCACGACCCAGCCCAGCGCCGCACCCACCGCGTAGGCGACCAGGTCCACCGCGACGAACGTGGTGCCGAGCGCGTACCGGAACACGGGGACCGCGTCGACGATCGCCGCGGGGACACCGGTGAGCTGCGCGAGCTCGACCGCGGCGCAGAACGCGAACGTGACGATCGCGAGGGTGGCCGACCTCGCGCGGGGGGCGATCACGACGAGGAGCGCGAAGACGAACGCGGCGTAGAGCGCGTCGCCGACCGGGTCGGCGAGCGCGTGGTCGAGCCGCGACACCGCGACGCCCACCACGACGAGCCCGACCGCCACGAGACCGGCTGTCACTCGCGAGGTCGCCGGGCGTCGCACCGTCGGAGCCGAGGTCGTGGCGGTGTCGTCGGGGTGCACGGGGACGACCGTACGGGGAGGCCTGCGGAGGTCGTGTCAGGCGATCGTGCAGGTCGTGCGCTCGTACAGACCGATCTTGAACTCGATGGCCTCCAGGTGGGTGGCCACCTCGGCGAGCTGGAGCCGCACGCGGTCGCGGTGGGCCACGAGGAGCTGGAGCCGCTCGGCCTCGTTGCCGTCGCCCGCCCGGACCAGGTCGGCGTACTCGCGGACCTCCCGGATCGGCATGCCGGTGGAGCGCAGCCGCGTGATCATCCGGATCCAGCCCACGTCGTCCTCGGAGTAGCGACGGTGGCCCGACGGAGCCCGGTCGACCGCGTCGAGCAGCAGCCCGTCCCGCTCGTAGTAGCGCAGGGTGTGGGTGGTCAGGCCGGTGGCGTCGGCCGCCTCGGCGATGCTGAGGCTGGTCCCGACGGACTCCGCGACGCTCATGGCGTCGATGATGCGCCTTCGAGTGCACTCGAAGTCAAGCGCCGCCGTCTGGACGATCGGCCATTCATCAGCGACTTCTGGACATAGGAAGTCCGAGACCTCGCCGGGATCCTGGTCGCATGACACCTCACGATCACGCCCGCGTCCTGCGCCGAGCCGTCCCCGCGCGGCTGCGAGCCGCATCCCGATGAGCACGCAGCTCATCGTGCTCACCGTCGCGACGGCGATCGGGTCCGCTGCGGTCGGGGGCGTGTTCTTCGCCTTCTCGACGTTCGTGATGTCCGGCCTGCGTCGTCTCCCGGCCGCGCAGGGCATCGCCGCGATGCAGTCGATCAACATCACCGCGGTGCGTCCGCCCCTCATGCTCGCGATGCTGGGCACCACGCTCGGCTGCGTCGCACTCGTCGTCGCGGGCGTGGTCGACCGGTCGCCCTGGCTGGCGGCCGGCGCGGCCGTCTACCTGGTCGGCGCGCTCGTCGTGACCATCACCTACAACGTCCCGCGGAACAACGAGCTCGCGGCGCTCGACCCCGCGAGCGAGGTCGCAGCGGCACGCTGGCCGGCGTGGGTGAGCGAGTGGACCGCAGGCAACCACGTGCGGACCGTCGCCGGCATCGCGGCCGCGGCACTGCTGCTGCGAGCGGTGCTGTAGCGGAGCCGCCCACAGCCCGGGCTGTGCACACCCGGCCCCCGGACCGGGGACGCGTCGCGCGACGCTGCCGGCATGGGCAAGAACGCGGTTCCGTGGCTCGCCGCCCTCGTCGTCTGCCTCGCCGTCGGTGCCGGGGTGCCCGCGTGGTCGCAGGCGCGCGTCGCTGCTCGGTACGCGGTGACCGCCGACGACCTCGCGGCAGGGCGGGCGGCGCTCGGGTCGTTGGCTGTCCGAGGTCGGGCACCGACCACCGGGTACGCCCGCGAGCGGTTCGGGCAGGCGTGGGCCGACGTCGACCGGAACGGCTGCGACACCCGCAACGACATCCTGCGCCGGGACCTCACCGCGACGGTCGTCGAGGACTGCGTGGTGCTGAGCGGCAGGCTCGACGACCCCTACACGGGCGTCCCGATCCCGTTCGCGCGCGGACCGGGTTCGGCGCAGGTGCAGATCGACCACGTCGTCGCGCTGTCGGACGCCTGGCAGAAGGGTGCCCAGGCGTGGACCGCGCCGCAGCGCGAGGCGTTCGCCAACGACCCGGCCAACCTGCTCGCCGTCGACGGCCCCGCCAACCAGGAGAAGGGAGCCGGCGACGCGGCCACGTGGCTGCCGCCGCAGCGCGGGTACCGGTGCGTCTACGCACTGCACCAGGTCCGCGTGAAGGCGGCGTACGGCCTGTGGGTGACCGCGGCGGAACGCGATGCCCTGAACCGCGAGCTGAACGGGTGCGTCGTCGCTACGGTGAGCCCACCATGACGCTGCGCTTCCCTCCCCTCCTGCTCGGCCCGACCTCCAAGGGCTTCTGGTGTCCCACCCCGGTGACGCGGTCGGACTTCGTCGCCGCTGGTCACACGCTCACCGACGGGTCGCTGACCTGGCCGGTGCTCACCCTGGACGCCGACGCGGTCGTGCACAACCTCGCGCAGTTGGCGGCGTTCACCGGCGAGCGTGGTCTCGCGTTCGCGCCGCACGGCAAGACGACCATGTCGCCCGAGCTGTTCGCAGCCCAGCTGGATGCCGGAGCGTGGGGCATCACGGTCGCGACGGGCAACCAGCTGCTCGCGGCGCACTCGTTCGGGGTGCGCCGGCTGCTCGTCGCCAACGAGATCCTCGACCCGACGGTGCTGCGCTGGATCGCCGCGACCCTGGCGGCCGAGCCGTCGACGGAGATCCTGTTCCACGTCGACTCCGTCGAGGCCGTCGACGCGGCAGCCGCGGCCGTCGACGGTGGGCGGGTCCGGGTCCTGCTGGAGGTCGGGTTCGCGGCCGGCCGGTCCGGGGTCCGCACCGGCGACCAGGCCCTCGCGGTGGCGCAGCACGCGGCGCAGATCCCGGGCGTCGACCTCGTCGGGGTCAGCGCCTACGAGGGTGCGCTCGCCGACGTCGACGCCGCACGGAAGTACCTGGCCGAGGTGCGCGCCGTCGCGGAGATGCTGGTCGACGCGGGCCTGCTGCGGGACCACGTGCTGCTCTCCGCCGGCGGGTCCGCCTACTTCGACGTGGTCGCCGACGTCCTGGGCGGACCCGACGTGAGCGGGGTGCCCAGCACGACGATCCTGCGGTCGGGCGCCTACCTCACGCACGACCACGGCACCTACGCGGGCTCGACGCCGTTCACCCGGATCAGCGGCCACCTCTACCCGGCGCTGCGGATCTGGGCGCAGGTGATCTCCACCCCGGAGGACGGGCTCGCGATCGTCGGCGCCGGCAAGCGGGACGTGCCGTACGACTCCGGCCTTCCGGTGGTCCTGCGTCGGCACCGGGACGGCCAAGCGCCCGTCGCTGTCGTGGGCTGGGACGTCACCCGCACCAACGACCAGCACGCGTACCTCGAGGGGACCGACCCCCTCGGCACGGCGCTGGCCGTCGGTGACCTGCTGGAGCTCGGGATCTCCCACCCGTGCACGGCGTTCGACAAGTGGCGGGCGATCCCGGTGATCGACGCCGGTCAGCGCGTGGTCGACGTCGTCACCACCTGGTTCTGACGAGCTGACGGACCCGCCCACCAGGTCGGGGTGAGGTCCATGCGCCATCTGTCTAGTCGTCGTTCGTGAGCCGTCCCGCGACCACGTCGATCTCCACCTTGATCCCGGCCAGCTGCGAGCCGACCGTCGTCCGAGCCGGCTTCGGGTACGGGAAGAACTCCCCGTACGCCTCGTCGAACTCGGCGAAGTCCGCCAGGTCGGCCAGGTGGACCGTCGTCTTGACCACGTCGCCCAGGTCGAGGCCCGCCTCCGCCAACGTCGCCTCGACGTTGCGCAGCACCCGACGCGTCTGGTCCGCCACCGACTCGGGGATCTCGCCGGTGACCGGGTCCTGAGGTCCGAAGCCCGCCGTCCACACCAGGTTGCCCAGCCGGATCCCCTGGGAGTAGTTGCCCGCGGGCTGCGGTGCGTCGGGGGTGCTGATCTTCTCGCGGGTCATCGGACTGCCTCTCGGTGGTGAGCGGTACCGGGACCAGTGTTCCTCAGCGCACCGCGCGGCCGGGGAGGGCGCCGGTGAGCCGCCCGTCGAGCAGTGCGGGGACCCCATCGACGAGCACCGCGTGCACACCCGTCGCCAGGCGTCGCGGCTCGTCGTAGGTGGCGTGGTCGGTGACGGTCGCGGGGTCCACCAGCACCAGGTCCGCACGCTGGCCGGTCGCGACCGTCCCGCGGTCGTGCAGCCCGAACCGTCGCGTCGCGGTGGTCGACAGGTGCTGCGCGGCGGTCGGCCAGTCCCAGTCGCCGAGCTCGCGCACGTGCCTGCCGAGGAGCCGCGCGAACGTCCCCCAGCCGCGCGGGTGCGGGTGCCCGCCGCGGTAGATGCCGTCGGAGCCGGCGCAGTGCGCGGGGTGGCGCAGCAGGGCTCGCATCGAGTCGTCCGAGTTGGTCGGCGGCTGCTCGAACACGCAGCCGACCTGCAGGTTCGTGGTGACGAGCAGGTGGAGGGCCGCGTCGGCAGGCGTCATCCCGAGCCGTGCGGCGACGTCCAGGAGCGACAACCCCTCGGCCCACGACGCACCCGGGACCCACGACATCGTGACGCGCGGCCAGACCTCGTCGCGCGGAGGAAGCCGGGACCGGACCGCGGGGTCGGCCAGGAGGTTGATCGTGCGGTCCGGGTCGGCCAGCGGCAGCCAGTCCGGGAGGGCGGCGAGCGCCAGGATCGTCGCACCACGCAGGTACGGGTACGAGTCGAACGTGAGGTCCAGGCCCTCGGCGAGCGCGTCGTCGACCAGCGGCCCGAGCCGCTCGGCCGGACCGTGGTAGTGCGAGACGTGGGTGCCGACGCCGGTCGTGCGCGCCAGGTCGAGCAGCTCCGCGAGCGCGGCCGGAGCACGGTCCTCGTAGCCGCGCATGTGGGAGACGTGCGGCCGATGGCGGCGCGCCAGCACCTCGCACAGCGCGACCAGCTCCGCACGGTCGGCCGACGACGCCGGTGCGTACTCGAGCCCGGTCGACATCCCGCGCGCACCGTCGTCGAGCCCCTGCTCCAGCAGCCGCACCATCGCCGCGACCTCGTCGGGTCGCGCGGGCCGGTCGTCGGCCCCCATGACCGCGTACCGCAGGGTGCCGTGCGGGACGAGGTACGCGGTGTGCACCGTGGTCGCGCGGTCGTAGGTGGCCAGCAGCTCGGCGACGGACCCGCCGCGGAACGTCGGGTGGGAACCGTTGATCGCGGCGAAGTACCGGTCCGCGTACTCGGCGGCACCCGACCCCGGCGGCGACGGCGCGAAGGAGACGCCGTCCTGGCCGAGCACCACCGTGGTGACGCCCTGGTGGGTCAGCGCCGCCTGGACGTCGGGATCGAGCACGAGGGCGTCGGCGTGCGCGTGCGCGTCGACGAACCCCGGGAGCACGAGGAGGCCGCCGGCGTCGATGACGTCGGATCCGTCGACGGGCAGGTCGGGGGCGATCTGCCCGATGCGGTCGCCGTCCACCCGGACGTCCGCCCGGACGCCGTCGGCCAGCAGACCACCTCGGATCAGCACCGCTAGACCTGCAGGCCGATCAGCCACACAGCGCCCAGCGCGAGGGCGGCCAGGCAGACGAGCAGCAGGATGGCGACCCAGAGGGCGCCGGGCGTGTGCGTCAGCCGACCGAGCAGGCCCGCGTCGGACGTGTCCGGCACCCCTCGGCGACGACCGCGGCGGCGCTCCGACTGCATCTCCAGTACCGCGCGCGGCGCACCCAGCAGCAGGAACCACGTCACCGCGTAGGCGGCGATGCTCTGCACGGTCGCCGATCCCCAGACCGTCACCGCGACCAGCAGCGCACCCGTCACCAGCACCGCCCACAGGCCGTACCAGTTGCGGATCTGCACCAGCACGAGTGCCAGGACCACGAGCAGGATCCACAGCAGCGCGACCGCGTACCCGCGGGACAGCAGCCACGCCGCACCGACCCCGAGCAGCGCCGGGCCGGTGTACCCCGCGGCGACGGTGGCGACCATGCCCGGACCGCGCGGTTTGCCCACCGACACGGTCAGGCCGGAGGTGTCCGAGTGCACCCGGATGCCGGACAGCCGGCGTCCGACGAGGACCGCGACGGTCGCGTGCGCAGCCTCGTGCACGATCGTCAGCCCGTGCCGCGCCACGTGCCACGCGACCGGGACGAGCAGGATCAGCAGCACCCCCGCCGCGGTGAGCAGCACCGTGGTGCTCGACGGCACCGGTTGGGGCGTGGTGATGTCCTGCCAGGCGTCGCCGATCCAGTCCACGCGCGGGGTCCTTCGTCCGTCGTCGTCCACCCAGGCGGGTGGGCAGGACGGACCCTACCCAGCCGGAGGCGCCGTGGTGGGCAGGACGACGTCGGTCCCGTCCGCGGTGATGCGCACACCGTCCGCGACGACCGTCGCATCGGACAGGACCAGCCCGTCCGGGAGGCCCTCGACGGGGATCTCGATGTCAGTCAGCCGGTCACCGATCGCGTTCGGCAGGTCGTCGATGGAGACCGTCAGCCCGGCGATCTGCACGTTCTCGACCGACACGAGCAGCGTGCCGTCCTCGACGCGCGGCACGAGGTCGGCGGCCAGCCGCAGCCCCAGCACCTCTCCCGACGCCGTGAGCGCGCCCCCGTCGACCGCGACCGCGATCTCCAGGTCCGAGCGGTCGGCGACGATCTGCTCGATCGACGCGGTAGGCAGCGTCGCGGAGATCGTCGCGGTGCCCACCGTGTACGGCTCCGACGTGCTGACGTCGTGCCCGTCGAAGGTCACGTCGGTGGCGTCGATGCCCTCGAGCGTGACCCCGTCGACCGTGCCGGTGACGTCGTCGATCGAGCCCGCCAGCAGCTGGGTGAGGAACGGGAAACCCCCGAGCTCGACGGTCGGGGTCCCGACGACGTCGAGGTTCTCCTCGATCGCGGCGACCACCTGCTTCTCGGCCGTCGACGCCGCCACCCGGTCCGCGACGAACGCGCCGGCCACGAGCACGACGCACGTGGTCAGCACCCCGATGGCTACTCCGCGTGCGCTCACGGGTTCAACCTAGGGGGTCCGTGCCGCCCTGCGCTGGTCAGGGGCGCTTCTCGCAGCCGATCCCGTCGTTGTCGCGGTCGAGCTTCGGGGCGTACCCGGGGCTGCCGATGTAGACAGGTGCGGCGCCCGCGGCCCATGCCTCGGTGCAGTTGGCGAACGGGCCGGTGACGGGAGCAGGAGCGGGCGCGGGAGCGGGGGCCGGGACTGCCGGGACCGGGGCTGCCGGGGCCGCGACCGCGGGGGCGGCGGGTTGCTCGACGACGGGCGGAACGACGACCACCGCCGGAGCCTCGACCACCGGCGGAGGCGGCACCGCGGAACCCGCCGGCAGCGGTTCGGCCGGGCACGTGGACAGCACCCCGACCATCGCGTCCTGCTCGGCCTGCGTGACCCACAGCCCGTACGTGTACTTCACGCCGACCTGCCGCGCGACGTACGCGCAGCGGAA
This sequence comes from Cellulomonas humilata, assembly GCF_030814415.1. GTDB lineage: Bacteria > Actinomycetota > Actinomycetes > Actinomycetales > Cellulomonadaceae > Cellulomonas > Cellulomonas humilata_A. The sequence continues at coordinate 859,562 of NZ_JAUSVB010000001.1, forward strand.
CGCCTTGTTCGGCGGGAGCCACGTCGCCGTGTCCCCGTCGCCCTTCTGCTGGTTCAGCGGGCCGTCCGCGGCGAGCAGGTTCAGCGGGTCGTTGCCGAACGCCTCCCGCTTCGCGGTGTCCCACTGCTGGGCGCCCTTCTGCCAGGAGTCCGACAGGGCGACGACGTGGTCGATCTGCACGGCCGACGACGTGTCCTGACCGCGGACGAACGCGATCGGCTTCCCCGAGTACGGGTCGAGCAGCGTGCCCGACGCCACCACGCAGCCGTTCGTGCCCGGCTTCAGCACCTGGTCCGTGAGGTCGCGGCGCAGGATGTCGTTGCGGGTGTCGCAGCCGTTGCGGTCCACGTCCTTCCACGCCTGGCCGTAGAGGTCGCGGTCGTACCCGGTCTTCGGCGCACGGCCCTTGACCGGCAGCAGGACGGCGGTGGCCAGGGCCGTCTGCGGCTGCGCGGCGGCAGCAGCGGCGGCGTCGACCGGCGGCGCCGGCTCCGGGTCGGGCAGAGCTGCCGCCTGGTCCTCGAGGCTCGGGGTGGCGCTCGCGCTCGGGGTGGCCGGGCTCGCGGCGGTCGGTTCGGCTTCCGTGTCGACGGACGCGACGGCGGTGCAGGCGACGAGCGACACGGCGAGCAGCCCGGCGGCTGCGGCGATGCGTAGCGGGGCCCAGCGCGAACGACCCGACTCGGGGGCGGACGGGTCGGCCGGCCGCGCGTCGTCAGTCCTCGGTCTCGTCACCCCCTGAGTATCGGTACGCCGCAGCGGTCCGACGGGTGACGTAGGTCCTGGTCAGCGGGTGATCCGTCCCACACCGTGGACAGCGCGGAAGATGCTTGCGCTCCACAACCTTGGGCTTGTCATGGCCCGCACCCCCGCGACGCGCGTGAGCGTCGGCTTCGTCCTCCTGCTCTCGGCGCTCACCGCGTTGGGCCCGTTCACGTTCGACACCTACCTCGCCGCCTTCCCCGAGATCGCCGACGACCTCAACACCACCGCCGCCGCCGTCCAGCTGACCATCGCCGCGTCGCTCGCCGGTCTCGCGCTCGGTCAGCTCCTCATCGGGTCCGTCTCCGACGCCTACGGCCGCCGACGACCGCTGCTGAGCTCCCTCGTCGTGTACGTGCTGGCGTCCGTCGGGCTCGTGCTCGTGCAGAACATCACGGCGTTCACTGCCCTGCGGTTCGTGCAGGGCTTCACCGCCGCCGCGGGGATGGTCCTGTCGCTCGCGGTGGTCCGCGACAAGTTCGAGGGGCTCGCCGTCTCCAAGGTGATGGCCCGCCTGATGCTCGTCGTCGGCGTCGCACCGATCCTGGCGCCGACCATCGGCGCCCAGCTGCTGCTCGTCGGCTCCTGGCGGCTGATCTTCGTGTTCCTCGCCGCCACCGGCGCCGTGCTGTTCGTCGTCGCGTCGTTCGCGCTGCGCGAGTCGCTCGCGCTCGAGCTGCGGCGCACGGGCGGCACCGGCGCCGCTCTGCGCACCTACCGTGACCTGCTGCTCGACCTGCCGTTCCTCGGCCTGGCGCTCATGTCCGCCTTCTACCTGTCGGCCATGTTCACGTACGTCGCGTCGTCGACCTTCGTGTTCCAGGAGGGGTACGGCCTGACGCCGCAGCAGTTCGGCTGGGTGTTCGCCGCCGGCGCCGTCGCGATCACCGCGGGCTCCCAGATCAACGGCGCGCTCGTCGGCCGCTTCCGCCCCGAGCAGATCCTCTCCGGCGCCGTCGCGGTCGGCGTGGTGCTCGGCCTCTCCCTCTTCGCGACGACGCTCCTCGGTGCTCCGTTCTGGCCCGTGACCGTCCTGCTGGTGCTCACTCTCGGCACCGCCGGCTTCGTCCTGCCGTCCGCACCGGCCATCGCCCTGGCGTCCAACCCGCACCGTGCCGGGTCCGCCGCCGCCCTGCTCGGCGCCCTCCAGTTCGGGCTCGGCGCCGTGATCGCGCCCCTCACCAGCATCAACGGGACGCCGACCGCCGTGTCCATGGCGGCTGTGATGGCCGGCGTCATCGTGATCGCCGCCGTCCTGCTCGTCGCGGTCCGCCGCTCGTGGGCGCGCACCGCGCTCGAGGAGGCCGAGAGCGTCGTCGCCGGCGCGCACACCTCGCTGGACCTGGTCGCAGCACCCGAGACTCCGACAGCTCGCGACGCCGAGATGACGCGAGAGGTCGCGGCGAGGTAGGGCCACGCGACCGCGCCAGGTCCGGCGCTGGTGCTTGCACGATCCGGCGGGAATATTGTGGCGCACGTCACACTTGCGACTTAATCTGAGCCCTACGCGCTCGATGAAGGACGCACGATGAGCTGGGTCTTGCTGGCCGCTGTGATGTTCGTCCCGGCGCTCGTCTTCGGTGCGATCTGGCAGCTGTTCCCGTCGGCCGACGAGCCGCCGCGATGGCGCACGTTCGTGGCCACCCGGTTGGAGCACCTGGCCGAGCGGATCCGGCCACCGAGGCCTCCCGAGTACGACCCGTTCACCACCCTGCGCGTGCAGGAGCGGCTCGGTGTCGTCGCCGACCACGTCCGCTCCCTCGAGCTGGACCCGCGCACCTTCGCCCGCGCCGAGCGGATCATCGCGTCGCAGCTCGCCTACGACCAGCTGCTGGTCGAGGCATGCAAGCTGGCGGGCGTCGAGGTCCAGCCCGCCGCGAAGGGCGACCCCGCCGAGCGGTTCCGCGAGGAGGTCGAGCTCGCCTCCCGCGGCTGGGCGTGGTGACAGCGCCCTCGTGGCAGCGGTCGGTCAGCCCGCCCGAACGGTGAGCGTGCTCGGGCCGTCGGCGGTCGGGCGGACCTCGATGCGGTCCGCGATCGACTGCTTCAGCGCCTCGACGTGCGACACCACCCCGACCACTCGGCCACCCGCACGCAGTCGACCGAGCTCGGCCAGCACGGCGTCGAGCGTGTGCGGGTCGAGGGACCCGAAGCCCTCGTCGACGAACAACGTGCCGAGGTCGATCCCGCCGGCCTCGGCCGTCACGACGTCGGCCATGCCGAGCGCCAGGCAGAGGGACACGTAGAACGTCTCCCCGCCGGACAGGGTCCGGGGGTCCCGGGCCTGCTCGGTCCGGTGGTCGATGACGCGCATGGCCAGGCCGGTGTTCCGCGCGCGCACGTCCTCCTTCTCGTCGCTGCGGACCAGCTCGAACCGGCCGTCCGACATGACGAGCAGGCGCTCGTTGGCGGCGGCGACGACGTCCTCGAAGCGACGCATCAGCACGAAGGTGGCCAGCGACAGGTTCCGCGCGTTGTCGCCCCCGCCACCGCCGGTCAGGTCCGCGAGCCGGCAGACCGGGCCTGCGGTGCCGAGCGCGTCTGCGAGCGCGGTCCCGGACGCGACCACCCCGTCGCCCGCGACGGCGGCTGCTGTCGCACGCTCCTCGGCGACCCGCGCCTCGCCAGCGGTGCGCTCCGCCTCCACCCGCGCGGCGGCCTCGGCGGTCGTCGCCGCGTCGAGGTCGACCAACAGGTCGTCGGCGAGCGCTGCGATGGCCGGTTCGGCCAGTCCGGCGGTCGCCCGGTCGAGTCGCGTGGCGTAGGCGGTCACGACGCGGTCCAGCTCCGCGAGGACGGCAGCGTCGACCGCGGCCGTACGCGCCTCGTCGGCCGATCCGAAGCCGTGCTCGTCGAGCCCTGCGGCCAGCTCCTCCTGCCGACGGCGGAGCTCGTCCTGCGCGGCGTCACGCTCTGCGAGCGCGTCGAGCACCGTGGCGGACGACGCGACCCGTCCGAGCAGCTCCGCGTGCCGCGCGGCGACCGTCGGGTGGTCCCCCCGAGCGGTCACGACCTCGGCCTCGGCGGCGTCCAGGTCCAGCAGCGTGACCTCCAGCGTCGCCCGCTCCCCCGCGAGCCGCGCGACGGCGGTCGCCCGCTCGGCCTCCCGGCTCCGGGTCTGCACGTCGAACCCGTCGAGCGCCGGCACCAGCCGGACGACGTCGGCTTCGGCAGCCCGCGCCTGGGCGAGCGCCGAGCGCGCCTGGTCGCACCGCTCGGTCGCGTCCTCAGCGGAGACGCTCCCCACGCGAGCGCGCAGCGCGCCCGCACGCTCCTCCAGCACGCTGCACCGCTCGGCGGCGGCGTGCAGGCTGCGTTCGGCGGCGGCCCGATCGGCCTCGGCACGCTCGACCTGCTCGGCGGACACGTGGTCGGCGCCGAGCACGGCCTTGGCGGGGTGCTCCGCGGAGCCGCACACCGGGCACGCGTCCCCGTCGTCGAGCCGGGCCGCGAGCTCGCCGGCCAGGTCAGCGACCCGTGCGGCGCGCAGGTCCCGCTCGGTGTCGAGCGCGACCACCGCGGCGGCACCCGCGGCGGTCCGGGCTGCACCGGCCTCCGCGAGGGTCTGCTCCGCGGCGGCCAGTGCAGTGTGCGCGGAGACCGTCTCGATCGCCGTCGTCAGCGCCGACTCCCGCTCCCCCGCCGCGGCGGCCAGTGTCCGGGCAGCCTCCAGCTCGGTCAGCAGAGCGGCCCGCGCGGCCGGCCGCGTGGCAAGCCACTGATCGTCGGACGCGATCGCGGCGACCAGGTCGTCGACCGTGTGGCGCGTCTGGCGCACTGCGCGGCGACGGGACTCGAGCCCGGCCTCGACGTCGACCAGCCGCGCGAGCGCACCCGCCGCCTCCGCGGACACGCGGCCGGCTGCCTGCACGTGCGTCCGGAGGTCGGTGCCCTCCGGCGGGGTCGCGATGTCGTCCGGGGTTCCGTCCAGCGCGGCGGTCACCGTCTTGCGGGCCGCGTCGAGCATCGTCGCGGCGCGGTCGGCCCCGAGCACCAGCGGTCGGACTGCCTGGGCCGACCGTGCGGCGGTGAGCTGCAGGATCGCCTCCGCGTTCATGTCTGCCGCAGCATCCAGCGCTGCCCGTTCCGACCGCAGGGCGTCGCGGCGGCGGAGCAGGGCGTCCGTGGCGGTCGACTCGTCGAGGTGGGTGCGCGCTGCCCGCCGGACCGCGTCGGCCGCGACCGCCGCGGCGCGCGCGCCGGCGGCCCACCCGGCGAGCTCGTCGGTCCGCCCGGTCACCACCGACCGCACCGCGGCCACCAGCCCGTCGCCACGCACCACGGCGGCGTCGATCGCCGTCCGCACGTCGGCGGCCTCGTCGTCGGTGAGCCGTGCGGCGCCGACCAGCTGCGACGTGCCCGACGACAGCGCCGACCGCGCCGCCGCACTCGCCCGGTCGCTCTCTCGACGCATCTCCGCCAGGCGCAGCGCGAGCTGCTCGTACACCTCGGTGCCGAAGATCTTCTGCAGCAGCCCGCGTCGCTCCTCGGGCTTGGCGCGCAGGAAGTGCGCGAACTCGCCCTGGGGCAGCACGATCGTCTGGACGAACTGGGTGCGGTCCAGGCCCACGGCCTTCTGGATCTCGGCGCCGACCTCGTCCAGCCGGTTGCCCAGCGGCACACCGACGGAGTCGAGGGTCGCCGGGTCGAGGTCCGCCCCCGCGGGCAGGCGCCACGCCTTCACCGACGCGTTCGCCGTGGTCGTGCCGCTGCCGCGTCGCTTGGCCCGCTGGTACACGGGGGTGCGCCGCACGCGGTAGATGCCGGAGGGCACCTCGAAGACAAGATCGACCACGCTCTCGACGTCGTCGGCCGCATACGCCGACCGGAGCCGGTCCTCCGACGCCTCGGCGGACGCGACCTTCCCGTACAGCGCGAACACGATCGCGTCGATGAGCGTCGACTTGCCGGAGCCCGTCGGCCCCTCGAGCAGGAACAGCCCGGCCTGGCCGAGCGCGTCGAAGTCGACGGTGTACTCGCCCGCGAAGGGCCCGATCGCCTGGAGCGTGAGGGTGCGCAGGTGCATCAGGCGCTCCGCTCCATCGCGGCGACGTCCTCGTACGCGCGCCGCAGCACGTCCGCCTCGGCGGGCGTCGGGCCGTGCCCGGTGATGTGCGCGAGGAAGTCGGCCGTGACGTCGAGCGGGTCGTGCGCCGCCGTGACGACCGCCGCGCGCGAGGACTCCGCCGACTGCGCCGCGCGGTGGTGCACCACGAGCGCGTGCGGGAACCGCTGCTTCACGCGGCGGTACAGGTCCTCCGGGCGGTGCGCGTCCGTCACGGTCACGCGCGTCCACGCGTCGGTGTGCGGCGCGCCCGCCTCACCGAGCAGCTCCTCGAGCGTGCCCGTGACGTCGGCGAGCCGGCGCGGCACCGGGGCGGCGACCAGCGACGTGCGCACCTCACCGCCGGACAGGTCCACCAGGACGGTCGACTTCGCGTGGTGCTGCTCGGAGAACGAGTAGGCCAGCGGCGACCCGCTGTAGCGCAGGACCGTGCCGTCGACACCGGTCACCTTCTGCGGACCGTGCAGGTGCCCGAGCGCCACATAGTCGGCCCCCGCGAACACGCCGGCCGGGACCTGGTCCACGCCCCCGACGCGGATGTCCCGCTCGGAGTCCGTCGGGGCCCCTCCGATGACGAACGCGTGCGCGGCCACCACCGAACGCGGCCGGGCAGGACCCTCGCGTGATGCGAGGTCGTCGCGGATCCGTCGCATCGCCGCAACGGCCACCGCCTGGTGCGACCGGGCCAGCAGCTCAGGTCCGTCGGCCAGCTCGACGCGCGCGAAGTCGGGGTCGAGGTACGGGATGCCGTAGACCAGCACGTCGCCGTCGTCGTCGGGAAGCACCACCGGCTCCGCGAGCCCGGCGACCCGCGTCCGGAGCCGGACCCGGTCCCGCATCAGAGCCGACCCGAAACCCAGCCGCGTCGCGGAGTCATGGTTGCCGGACGTGACCACGACCGTGGTGTGCTCCGCGAGCCGCGCGAGCGTGTCCGAGAGCAGCGTCACGGCCTCCACGGGCGGGATCGCGCGGTCGTACACGTCCCCCGCGACGACCACCGCGTCGACCTGCTCGGCGCGCACGACGTCGACCAGGTGCTCCAGGTACGCCGCCTGGTGGTCGAGGAGATCGACCCCGTGCAGCGACCGGCCCAGGTGCCAGTCCGACGTGTGCAGCAACCGCATGCGGCGAACGTAGACCAGCCCACCGACACACCCGGTGACCGGGCGCGGGGTGGCGTCAGACGGACGTCACAGGCGCCGCGGGCAGCTCACCGGACAGGCCGACCATCTCCAGCACGTCCCGCAGAACCCGGTGCGGGTCCAGCAGCGTCACGGGGATGCGCTCCTCGGAGGCCGCGAGGTGCAGCTGCAGGACGAAGGCGATACCCGACGAGTCGATGAACGTCGCCAGCGTGGAGTCGATGACCACGGGGACGCCGCGGACCAGCGCGAGGCCCATGCACGCACCGGCCTCGTCGCGCAGGGCGGCGTCGATCTCCCCGACGAGGCTGATGACGGTCTTCGTGTCCTGGGCGTCGACACGGATGGTTCCGGCCGCGGGCGCGCGATCGATCACGTCGAACTCTCCTCAGCTCTCGCCCCCGTGACCGGATCTGCTCTCCGGCGGCTCGACGCTACCCCTCCGGGCACCGGGGCACCTACGACATCGCGAACGGATGTGGTCGTCGGGAGGTTCCCGTCCGGCAGCGGAGCTAGCCTCGTGCGATGGCCCACCACGAGCTCCCCGCCAGCCACGCCGACCTGCTGGACCGGCCCCTCTTCGCCCACCTCGCCACCGTCGCGCCGGACGGCGCACCGCACAGCAGCGTCATGTGGTTCGTGTGGGACGGCGAGGTCCTGCGGTTCACGCACACGTCGACCCGCCAGAAGTTCAAGAACCTGCAGAACGAGCCCCGGGTCGCGATCTCGATCCACGATCCCGAGAACCCGTACCGGTCGCTCGAGGTCCGCGGGGCGGTCGTGGACACGGTCCCCGACGACGAGGTCGCCAGCTTCTACAAGTCGCTGCAGAAGCGGTACGGCGAGGACTACGAGATCACCGACGCTGCGAAGCGGGTGATCCTGACGGTCCGCCCGACGACCTTCGTGACGAAGTAGCGCTCAGTCCGACACGGAACCCGAAACCTCGGGCTCGGTCACGTCCGACACCGTCGCGTCGAGCGCATGCACCAGGTCGGCACCGTCGATGGTCGCCGCGAAGCCGTGCGCCCCGCCGCCGATGGACACGCTGCGTGACCGGATGCGTGTGTCCGCGACGACCGGCCACGCCACCAGCGAGCCGAACGGCGTGATGGTGCCGCGCTCGTAGCCCGTGACGTCCTTCGCGGTGGCCGCGTCCGGCATCGACAGCCGGGACACCCCGAGCAGCGCACGCAGCTTGGGCCACGAGATGGTCCGGTCGCCCGGAACCAGCACGAAGAGGAAGTCGTCGTCGCCGCGGCGCACCACGATCGTCTTGACGATGCCGGCGGGGTCGATGCCACGCGCTTCGGCGGCCTCCGCCAACGAGCCGACCCGCCCGTGCCGGGTCACCTGGAACGGGATGCCCGACGTCTCGAGCCCGGAGAGCGCACGGCGCTCCCCCTCGGTCGGTGCAGGGGCGCCATCGCTCATCCGGCCACTGTAGGAGCCCTGCCCGTCAACGGGATGCAGCCGCGCCCGCCATCGCCTGCCCGAAGGCTGCGGAGTCGAACACGAGCGTCTCGGAGACGATCTTCCCGTCGCGCACGACGAAGTGGTCGACCGTGAGCGGCAGCGCCTGACCGGCAGGACCGTGCAGCTCGTACATGACGAGCAGCTCGTCGCCGTCGCCGAATGCCGCGACCTTCCGCCAGCCGCGCCCGATCCGACCGGCGAACCGCGCGAGGAAGGGCAGGAACTCGTCGGTCGAGGTGAACGACGCGCCGGCACCCTCGAACGTGAAGTCGGGCGCGAGGTAGGTCGCTGCGGCGTCCAGGTCCCCGGACGTCCAGGCGTCCTGGTAGCCGGTCACGATGTCGAGCACGTGCTGCGTCATGGTTCCTCCTGCGGGTCAGCCGGCCCAGGTGTCGGGGCCGGGATCATCGCCTGCCGCGCTCGTCGCCAAGCGGGGCAGGAAGTGCGCCCATCCATCTGCGTGCCCGGTGGCGCGGCTGGTCGGCAGGCCGGTGTGGAACAGGTCCACCCGGGTACCGCCGTCGACAGCCGTGAGCACGAACTCGACCCGGCTCGCCGACGGCGGCAGGTCGGCGCTCCCGGCCATCCCCCAGGACACGACGACTCGGCGCGGTGGTTCGACCTCGACGTACTTCCCCCGCACCAGCGACCCTCCGATGTCGACGGCGAACTCGCCGCCGACCACGGGGTCCAGCGAGGCCCGGTGGCCCATCCACGTCACCATGCGCTCGGCGACCACCAGGTGCGAGAACACGATCTCCGGCGGCGCGTCGATGTGGATCGACGTCGTGTAGTCAGCCACGGGACGCCGCTTCCGCTGCGTCCTTGAGCGCGCGCAGGTGGGTGGGCCAGAAGTCGTCGAGGTAGTCGCGCACGGCCGCGAGGCCGTCGGTCCGCACGACGTAGAGGTGCCGCGTGCGATCGCGCTGCTCGGTGACCAGGCCGGAGGCCCGCAGGACGCGGAGGTGGTGGGAGACCGCCTGCTGCGACATCCCGACCTGCTCGGCGATGTCGCCGACCGCGACCGGCTCGTCCCGGACGACGGCGAGGATCCGCCGACGGCTGGGGTCGGCCAGGGCCTTGAGCGCCGACGACGCGCCGTCCATGGGACCTCCACAAATGGATGCTTGTACAAGTGGAACGTAGTGGAGGTTGCACACCAGGACAAGAGCCTCATGCTGGGCGTCGACGAGAGGGGCCCGATGACCGACGACACGCTCCGGATCGCGTCCGCCGCGCTCGGCGTGCCCGTGTCCGACCCGCAGCCGCTCGGCGGCTCCACCAGGTCCGAGGTGCTGCGCTGCCGCGTCCCGGCCGGCTCGGTCGTCGTCAAGAAGTACCCCGACGGCTCGTCGGCGTCGTTCGCCCGGGAGGTCGCCGGGCTGACCGCGCTCGACCACACCCCCGACCTGCTCGCGGTCGACCGCGAGCACGGGCTGGTCGTGATGAGTGATCTGGGGACGGGTCCGACGCTCGCGGACCTGCTGCTCGGCGACGACCGTGAGGCCGCGTGGGCGGGCGCGCTCGAGTGGGTCGAGGCGCTCACGGACACGCTCGGCCGGTCGCGGTCCACGACGTTCGACGAGGCGCTCGGCGACCTGTCGGCCGACGAGCCGTCGGCGGCCGCTCGGGTGGGTGCCCGCATGCTTCTCGACGACGTCCTGGGCCTCCCGGCCGACCGCGCGCTCGACGCCGAGCTCGACCTGATCGCGACCCTCGACCATCGCGACCCAGCCTCGGACGTCGTCTCCCCCACCGACACGTGCCCGGACAACGCCATCCGCACGGCGGACGGCTGGCGCTTCGTCGACCTGGAGGGCGCGACCGTGCACCACGCCGCCTACGACGCGGCCTACGCGGCGATGCCGTTCTCCACGTGCTGGTGCGTCTTCGACCCGCCGCCGGGCTTCACGGACCAGCTGCTCGACACGTTCACGGAAACGCTGGGCACCCACCGGCCGGACCTCGTCCGCGAGCCGGGGTGGACCCGGTCGGTCGACCTGGCGTCGGCGGCCTGGATCCTCGCGATGACGGGCTGGCTCCTGTTCGGCGCCGACGAGGACCGCCCGCGAGTCGGCCCTCCCGGGGTGCTGTCGCCGTCCTACCGGCAGCTGCTCACCACCCGATGGCGCTGGGGTGCGGTCCGTCTTCGGTCCACCCTGCCCGCCGTCGCGGGGCTCCTGGGCACCGCCGCGGCCTGGGCCGACGACGAGTGGGGAGCGTCCGCCGCACCCGTCGGGCCGTACCGCGCGTTCGCCGACGACGAATGAAGGAGCGGTTCACGGCCCGCACCTGGGAGACTGGGACGTCGTGAGCACGCCGTCCCCCTCCCCCGTCGACCCGCCCGGGTCCGGTGCTGGGCGACCCCCGAGACGGCGGGGTCGAGGCCGTCGCAGGCCGACGACGGCGGAGCAGCCGGCGCAGCCCGCGGATGCCGCCACCGGGCAGCCCTCGTCCGATCGGCAGCCGCCGTCGGGCCGGCCCCCCTCGGGCCAGCGTGCGTCGGGCCAGCGCTCGTCCGGTCGCGGCACGTCGGGTCGCGACGACCCCGCCCGCGCCGCCGCCCGCCGCGCGCGTGCCGCCGAGATCCGCCGAGCCGTCGACCTCCCGCCGATCGTCTACCCGGAGCAGCTGCCCGTCAGCGCGCGCCGGTCGGAGATCAGCGACGCCCTGCGCGACCACCAGGTCGTCGTCGTCGCAGGCGAGACGGGGTCCGGCAAGACGACACAGATCCCGAAGATCGCGCTCGAGCTCGGTCGCGGCCGCGCGGGGCAGATCGGCCACACGCAGCCGCGCCGGATCGCCGCCCGCAGCGTCGCGGAGCGCATCAACGAGGAGCTCGTCGGGGACGCCCCGCTGGGCGGGATCGTCGGCTACCAGGTCCGGTTCACCGACGAGTCCAGCGAGTCGACGCTGGTGAAGGTCATGACCGACGGCATCCTGCTGGCGCAGATCCAGCGGGACCCGATGCTCCGGGCGTACGACACGCTGATCATCGACGAGGCGCACGAGCGGTCGCTCAACATCGACTTCATCCTCGGGTACCTCACGCGGCTGCTCCCCCAGCGCCCGGACCTCAAGGTCGTCATCACGTCGGCGACCATCGACTCCGACCGGTTCGCAAGGCACTTCGCGAACGCCGACGGCGTCGCCGCGCCGGTCGTGGAGGTCACCGGCCGCACGTATCCGGTGGAGATCCGCTACCGGCCGCTGTCCCCGGACGTCGAGGAGGGTGCGCCGGTCAAGAAGAGGGGCGCCGAGGACCGCGACCCGATGACGGCGATCTGCGAGGCGGTCGACGAGCTCTGTCTCGAGGGCCCCGGCGACATCCTCGTGTTCCTGTCGGGCGAGCGGGAGATCCGCGACGCGGAGGACGCGCTTCGCTCGTCGCTCGGCGTCCGGGTCAGCGACCCACGCTCGCCGGGCGCGGTCGAGCTGCTCCCCCTGTACAGCCGGCTGTCCGCCGCCGAGCAGCACCGCGTGTTCGAGCGGCACCAGAACCGGCGCGTGGTCCTGTCCACCAACGTCGCGGAGACGTCGCTGACCGTGCCGGGCATCCGGTACGTGATCGACCCCGGCACGGCCCGCATCTCGCGCTACTCCAAGGCGACCAAGGTGCAGCGGCTGCCGATCGAGCCCATCTCGCAGGCGTCGGCGAACCAGCGCTCGGGCCGCTGCGGTCGTGTCGCGGACGGCATCGCGATCCGGCTGTACTCGCAGGACGACTTCGACGCCCGACCGCTGTACACCGAGCCAGAGATCCTTCGTACATCGCTCGCGTCGGTGATCCTGCAGATGATCGCGGTGGGCGTCGCGACGACGCCGGAGGATATCGGCGACTTCCCGTTCGTCGACCCCCCGGACACCCGAGCGGTCCGCGACGGCGTCCAGCTGCTCACCGAGCTCGGTGCGCTGGGCGACGGCCGGCTGACCGAGACCGGCCGCGCTCTGGCGCAGCTGCCGATGGACCCGCGGCTGGCCCGGATGATCGTCGAGGGCGGTCGCCGGTCGGTGGCCCGCGAGGTCATGATCATCGCCGCCGCGCTGTCCATCCAGGACCCGCGCGAGCGCCCGGTCGAGGAGCGCGAGAAGGCCGACCTGTCGCACTCGCGGTTCGCGGATCCCACCTCTGACCTGCTCACCTACCTGAACCTGTGGCACTACCTGCGCGACCAGCAGCGGGACCTGTCGGGGTCCGCGTTCCGGCGGATGTGCCGGTCGGAGCACCTCAACTACCTGCGCATCCGCGAGTGGCAGGACGTCGTCACGCAGCTGCGCGAGCTGGCCAAGCCGCTCGGCATCGTCGTGAACGCGCCCCGCTCCGCTCAGGAGACCGACGGGCTCCAGCTCGAGTGGGACGGCGACCGTATCCACGTCGCGATCCTGGCCGGCCTGCTCTCGCAGATCGGCATGCAGGAGGCCACGGAGGTCGCTGCGCCGTCGCGCGGAAAGACGCCCGGCAGGACGGATCGACGCGCCCGCAACGAGTACCTGGGCGCTCGGGGGGCGCGGTTCGCGATCTTCCCGGGGTCGGGTCTGGCGCGGAAGCCCCCCGCCTGGGTCATGGCCGCGGAGCTCGTCGAGACGTCCCGCCTGTGGGGTCGTGACGTGGCACGCATCCAGCCCGAGTGGGCCGAGGAAGTGGGCGCTCACCTGGTGAGACGCACCTACTCGGAGCCCGCGTGGTCCACCAAGCAGGGTGCCGCGACGGCCTTCGAGAAGGTCCTGCTCTACGGCGTCCCGATCGTCAACCAGCGCCGGGTGCTGTTCGCCAAGGTCGACCCCGAGCACGCCCGCGAGCTGTTCGTCCGGCACGCACTGGTCCAGGGCGAGTGGACCACCCACCACGCGTTCTTCCACGAGAACCGGCGCCTGCTGGCCGAGGCGGAGGGCCTGGAGGCACGGGCCCGCCGACGGGACCTCGTGGTCGACGACGACACCCTGTTCGCGTTCTACGACGAGCGGGTCCCCGACGACGTCGTGTCCAGCCGGCACTTCGACCAGTGGTGGAAGTCCGCACGGCGCGACAACCCCGACCTGCTGACGTTCACTCGTGAGCTGTTGGTGGGTGAGGCGGGCGCGATCGACGAGTCGGCGTTCCCGTCGCGCTGGCCGCAGGGCGACCTTCGGCTCCCGCTCACCTACCAGTTCGAGCCTGGTACAGAAGCCGATGGTGTGACTGTACATATCCCGTTGTCCACCCTCGCGCGCCTCACCCCCGACGGCTTCGGCTGGATGGTGCCCGGCCTGCGCGAGGAGCTGGTCACCGCCACCATCCGCGCCCTGCCCAAGCCCGTGCGCGTGCAGCTGGTCCCCGCACCCGACGTCGCTCGCGGTGTCGACGCCTGGATGACCGAGCACACGGCCGACTGGGAGGACACGGTCCGCGCCGGCGATGCCGCCCCGTCGTTCCGCGAGGTCTTCCGCCGGGCGGTGCGCGAGCTGCGCGACGTGGATGTCCCCGATGACGCGTTCGACGACGACCGCCTGCCGCCGCACCTGCGCATGACGTTCCGGGTGGTCGGCGATCGCGGGGGAGTGGTGGACGAGGGCAAGGACCTGGCCGTCCTGCAGCGTCGGCTCGCGGCCCAGACCCAACAGGCCGTCGACGACGCCGTCCGCACCGCCGTGCGCGCGGCGATGGAGGAGGCGCGGAAGGCGTCGCCGGACACGCCTGCGGCATCCGCGACGGCCCCGACGCCCGCGCCCCCGTCCACGCACACGGCCGGCTCGACCTCGGCGAGCAGAGCGCCCGCCGTCGACGTCGAGCGCACGGGCCTGACCACCTGGCCGGCGGACCTGCCGGAGCTCCCCGAGGTCGTCGAGATCGGCAGGGTCCGCGCGTACCCGTCGCTGGTCGAGGAGAAGCAGACGGTGGCGGTCCGCGCGCTGGCCGACGAGTCGGCCGTCCCCGAGGCGTCACGCCGCGGGCTGCGCCGGCTCCTCCTGCTCGACGTCGGCCTGGCGACCGGCCGTATCACGACCCGCTGGACGGGCACGCAGGCGCTCACGCTCGCAGCGAGCCCGTATCCGAGCACGGAGGCCCTGGTCAGGGACGTGCAGCTAGCGGCGATCGAGTCCCTCCTGACGGCGCCGGCCACCAGCGTCCGGACGCTCGACGCCTACACCTCGGTGCGCACGGCCGTCCGGGACCGCCTCGAGGACACCGTGTTCACCGTCGTCACCGACCTCGTCGCGGTGCTGACCGCGTGGCGCGAGCTCGACGCGGAGATCCGCTCCCGGTCCAGCCTCGCCCTGCTGGCCACCGCGCAGGACATCCGCGCGCAGGCCGCCCGCCTGGTGCACGACGGCTTCGTCAGCGAGACGGGCGCCGAGCGCCTCCCGCACCTGGCCCGCTACCTGAAGGCCGCGCGGCACCGGCTCATCAAGGCCGCGGACAACCCGCAGCGAGACGCCGACCTGGCATGGCAGGTGCAGGACGTCGAGGCGCTCTACGACGACGCCGTCGCCAAGCGCCCGCACGACCCCGAGGTCACCGCGGTCCGCTGGATGCTCGAGGAGCTGCGCGTGAGCCTGTTCGCCCAGCAGCTGGGCACACCGGTCCCGGTGTCGACGACCCGCATCAAGAAGGCCCTGACCTCACCCGCTCGGATCTAGCACAACCCGTGCCCGATATGTGACAGTCGACAGGACGACCGCCGACGGGGCACGGCGTCGCGTCGGCGCATCGACGGGGGGCAGGGCATGCGCGAGCGTCTGGCCGCGCTGGTGAAGCAGGTGTGCGTCGCGGGGGACCGTCGGCAGGGTCTCGACGACGACCTCAGGAGACGGCTGGACGACGTCCTCGCGGTCCTGCGCGACGAGCACGCGGAGCCCGACACCTCGCACGACGACCCGCTGGCCGGGCTCGCGGACGTGTTCGGTCTGGACGAGCAGGACGCCGAGCTGCTGACGATCGCCGCCGCCCCCGACCTCGACGCGAACCTCGCGCTGGCGTTCGGCCTGCTGCGCGGTGGGCCGTCGCCGGCCCGTGCCACGGTCGGCCTCGCCCTCGAGCTCGCATCCCTGCCGACGCTCTCCGGCGCCGGACCCACCTACCTGGGTCCCACGGCACCCACGCGTCGCCACGGTCTGCTCGAGGTGTCGCCCGCCCCGGCGCTGTGGCTGAGCCGGGAGCTGTGGGTCCCGGACCGGGTCCTGGCCCACCTGGTCGGCGTCGACGAGGCCGACCCGCTGCTCACGCCCGCACTCGTCCTGCCCGTGCCGGTGGACCGGTTGGACGTCGACGGTCTCCTGGCGGCGGCCGTCACCGCGGGCGAGCCCCTGGTCTGGATCCGCTCGCCCCTCGGCTCCGGCGGGCTGTCGCTGGCCGCGGCGGCCCTGTCCGAGGCGGGCATCGGCTGCCTCGCCCTCGACCTGGCCCGCGTCGCACCGGACGCCGACCTCCGGCGCGTCCTCGCCGTGACGACGCGGGAGGCCGCACTGCAGGGCGCCGGTCTGGTGCTCGTGCACGCGGAGCGGCTCGCGGAGCACGACCCCGCCACCCTGTTCGCCGCGCTCGCCGAGTCCGTCGTGCCCGTCCTCGCCGTCGGCGACCGGCCGTGGCAGCCGCTCTGGCTGGCGTACCACCCCCTCGTGCTCGAGGCCCCCGCGGTGACCACCGAGGACCGTGCCCTGGTCTGGGACAACGAGCTCGGCGCCGGGATCGCCGACCACCGGCTGGCCACCTTCCGGCTCGCTCCCGAGGTCATCGCCGACGCCGCCCGGTACGCCACCACGCTCGCGGACGTCACGGGGACGGAGATCTCGGCGGACTCCGCCCGCGCGGCCGCCCGGCGCGTGGGCGGCTCGATCACGTCGGGCCCTGCGCTGATGCCCACGCGGCCCCCGACCTTCGCCGACCTGGTGCTGCCCGACCACGTGTCGCGCCCGCTGCACCGGTTCGTCTCCTGGGCGGCCCACCGCGACGAGGTCCTCGCGGACGGTCGCCTGGTCGACGTGGGCGGGAAGGGGACGGGCATCGCCGCGCTGTTCAGCGGCAGCCCCGGCACCGGCAAGACGCTCGCCGCGCACGTCGTCGCCGCCGAGCTGGGCCTCGACCTGTTCCGGGTGGACCTGGCGTCGATCGTCGACAAGTACATCGGCGAGACCGAGAAGAACCTCGAACGCGTCTTCCACGAGGCGGAGAGCCTCAACGTCCTGCTCTTCTTCGATGAGGCGGACGCCCTGTTCGGCAAGCGCTCGGACGTCAAGGACGCGCACGACCGGTACGCCAACCAGGAGGTCGCGTACCTGCTGCAGCGGATGGAGAGCTTCGACGGGGTCACCGTCCTGGCCACCAACCTGCGCGGCAACCTGGACCCGGCGTTCAGCCGGCGGATGAGCTTCATCGTCCACTTCCCCGACCCGGACGTGCCCACCCGGCAGCGTCTCTGGGAGCGGCACCTCGCGCGCGTCACCACCGACCCGGCGGACCCGGTGCAGGTGGCGCACCTCGCGCAGGAGGTCGAGCTCGCCGGCGGCGACATCCGCAACATCGTGCTCGCCGCCGCGTACGACGCCGTGGCCGCGGGTGAGCTGGTCGGCATGCGTCATGTCCTCGCCGCGACGGTCGCGGAGCACCACAAGCTCGGTCGTCGCGTCCCGGAGCACGGGTTCGCACAGTGACAGGCACACGGAAGGAGGCCCGCCATGTCTGCTGGACGTGACCGGACCACGCTCGAGAAGGCACCGGAACGGGCGGCTGCGCAGGTGGCCCCGCCGGTGCACCGCGACCACGTCACCCCGGTGGCCGTCCCGGGCCTCGCGACGGGCATCCAGCGCCGGTCCGTCGGCGACGACCCGCTGGGCGGGACCACCGTCGCGCCCGAGATCGGCACGGCCCTGCGCCGTCGGCAGGGCGGCGGACGGCCGTTGGAGCCGGAGCACGCCGAGCGCCTGGGCGCCGCGATGGGGACCGACCTCGGCGGGGTGCGGATCCACGACGACGGAGAGGCCGACACGATCGCGCGCTCGGTGCAGGCGACCGCGTTCACCGCCGGCTCGGACGTGTACTTCACGCGCGGCACGTACGCGCCGGGGACGTCCGGCGGCGACCACCTGCTGGCTCACGAGCTCGCGCACGTCGTCCAGGCCCGCAGCGGCGTCAGCTCGGCGCAGGGGCCCGTCATCGGCACAGCGGACGACCCTGCCGAGGCCGCCGCCGACTCCGTGGCCGACAGCGCCGTGCGCCGCCTGCAGCGGCAGACCGCCCGGGTCACGTCCGTGGCGCAGACCGAGTCGTCGGGACCGCGCGAGGCGCTCGCCCCGCTGCGCCGGCAGGCCGAGCGGGCCGGGACAGTGCGCCGGTGGAACCCGTTCAAGGCGCTGCTCGGTGGCAACAAGAAGAAGACCAAGAAGCTGGCGACGAAGACCCCCGTCCCGTCGCCGGTCACCGCGAAGGTCCCCACACCCGTCGAGCCGAAGGTCCCCGTCCCGTCCATCACGACGATCCCGAAGCCGGTCACCACGACGGTCGAGGCGACGGTGGACACCGCCCCGGAGGTGACCACCCCGGTCGTCGACCCACCGACGGTCCAGGACACCGCGCCCGAGACGGGAGCACCGAAGGACGTGCCGACGATGGACGTGGTCGCACCCACCGACGCGACGCCCACGACGGACGTGGTCGCTCCCACGACCACCACGCCGGTGGTCGCCACCCCCGAGGTGGTCACGCCGCCGACGGTCAAGAAGCCCGCCAAGGAGCGCTTCGAGGCCGCCTGCGACCCGCAGACGGCCCCCGCGAACAAGGGCGTCGCCAAGAACCGGATGGACGCCCTGCGCGTCATCATCAACGGGTTCAGCGGCGCGGAGAAGCAGGAGATCTCGACCGACCCGGGCGCGATGGCGAAGGGCCGGACGCACCTCGGCGACCTGTACTACATGTCGCTCCTGGCCGCGGTCGACACCAACGTGAAGAAGACCGACAAGGTCGACAGCTCGAAGAAGAAGCACCACCTGACCGGCGCCGAGGCCGACGAGTTCATCAGGACGAACATCGAGGACTACCCGCACCTCAAGCCGTTCGTCGAGGCCGCGGTCGGCGCGGGCAAGAAGGGTGAGGGCTACGTCGCGAGCATCTCGCCGGAGGACTGGGCGATCGTCTACGGCGTGGAGTTCCCGACGGACTCCAAGGCGGAGCAGAAGTCGACGAACGCGTACGCGTCGACCAAGAACGCGGACGGCCCGGCGATCCTGCACGCCGACCGCGGCACCCCGAGCACGGCGATCCACGAGAGCATGCACCGCTACGCGCCGGACGACGTCCTGGACAACTACGGCTTCGACCTCAACGAGGGCATCACCGAGTACTTCACGCGGGTCCTCACCGACCAGAACGCGGCGCCGGCCAAGAACGGTGGGCCGGAGCGGACCAACTACCCCAAGCAGGTGGCGTTCGTGCGCGACATGATCTACATCCTCGGCGGGTCCACGGCCGACCAGGAGAAGGTGCTCGCGCAGATCTACTTCGAGGGCAAGCTCAACCTGCTGGAGACCAAGTTCAAGGCCGCGCACCTGGCGAAGGTCAGCACGATGACCGAGGCGGAGCTGGGGACGGCCTGGTCGTCGTTCAAGGGCTACGTCAAGAAGGGCGACTGGACCAAGGCCAAGGCGAAGCTGCCCGCGAAGTGACCCCGACGACCGAGGAGACCGCATGACCGGCATCGCCGAGGAGCGCGACCGCATCCTGGCCCTCCTGCGCCTGACCGACGGCGTCCAGGACACCGACGCCGTCCCGACGGCCGAGGACGTCGGCGCCGCCGACGCGCTGGGGCTCGACTGGCCCGACGAGCAGGCGCACGTCTCGGTCTACCTGTTCGCGGACTACGCCGACGCGGCCGCGGCCCAGGAGCGGCTCAGGGGCTACGCCGCGCAGACCGGTCTGTCCGTCGAGACGGCGGTCAACGGCGACCTGCTGCTGTGGGCCGTGGCACCCGGCGACGACGACCAGGCCCTGGCGCGGATCGACGGACTGGCAGGGTCGTTCTCCGGCCGGGAGTGATGCCCGCTGCTGAGGCAGGCCGCGCGGTCAGGGCGACCACGCGGCCTGCGTCGAGACGAAGGCTCAGCGGTTCCGACGGAACAGCAGACCGGCCGCGACCCGCCCGACCAGGAAGATGCCGAGGCACCACAGCAGCGCCGGGAGCGCCGAACCGTCCACGGGCGTGCCGAGCAGCAGCCCGCGCAGGGTGTCCGTGATCGGGGTGACCGGGTTGAACCTGGCGATGGTCTCCAGGGCTACGGGCATCGTCTCGGGCGGCACGAACGCGCTCGACACGTAGGGCAGGAAGAGCACCGCGAACGTGAACCCGCTGGCGGCCTCCGGGCCGGACGCGACGATCCCGATGGCGACGGCCACCCAGGTCAGGGCGATCACGTAGAGGGCGATCAGACCGACCGCGGCGACCCACTCGAGCGGTGCCGCGGCCGCGTCGAACCCGATGAGGAACGCGATCCCGAAGACGAGCGCGGTGGACACGGCGTTCCGCGCCATGCTCGCCACGACGTGGCCCGTGAGCACGCCCGTCGGCCGGATCGGCAGCGACCGGAAGCGGTCGATGATGCCGCCCGTCATGTCGCTGGCGACGTCGACCGCTGTGTTCGCGGCGCCGTAGCCCGCGGTCAGCAGGATGATGCCGGGGACCACCCAGTTCACGTAGTCGACGCCGGTCTGGATGGCGCCACCGAACACGTAGACGAACATCAGCAGCAGCATCACCGGCAGGATCACCGACAGCAGCACCGTGTCGAGCTGCCGTAGCGACCGCCGCAGGCAGCGGTCGATGAGGGCGCCGGTGTCGTGGGCGGTCCAGCCGACGGCGGGGGCGGGGGCGAGCGTGGTCATCAGGACTCCCGGGAGGCGACGAGTTCGGGGGCAGGCTCGGTGGGCCGGCCCGTGAGGGTGAGGAAGACGTCGTCGAGCGTGGGGGAGCGGACCTCCCAGGTGTCGACGTCGACGCCGCGGCGCTCGATGTCGGCGAGGATCCGCCGGACGTCCGGCACGGAGCCGTCGGTGGTGATGCGCTCCTCGGCACCATTCGTGAGCCGCAGCTCGACGTGCGCGGAGCCGACCGCGCCCTTGAGCTCGCGGGCCGTCCCGTTCGCGATGACGCGTCCGTGGTCGATGACCGCGATGCGGTCGGCCAGCTGGTCGGCCTCCTCGAGGTACTGCGTGGTGAGCAGCACCGTGGTGCCGGCGGCGACGACCGACCGGATCACGTCCCACAGGTCGTTGCGGCTGCGGGGGTCGAGCCCGGTCGTCGGCTCGTCGAGGAACACCACCTGCGGCCGGGCCAGCAGCCCCACCGCGAGGTCGAGCCGCCGCCGCATGCCTCCGGAGTAGGTCTTGACCACGCGTCGGCCGGCGTCGGTCAGGTCGAAGAGCTCGAGCAGCTCGGCGCTCCGGGAACGGACCTCGGCCCGCCCCAGGTGCGCCAGCCGGGCCATGAGGTGCATGTTCTCGACGCCCGTGAGCAGGTCGTCGACGGCCGCGAACTGCCCGGTGAGGCTGATGGCGGCCCGCACCTCGGCGGGCTGCCGCACGACGTCCTTCCCGGCCACGTGGGCGGTGCCGCCGTCGGGCCGCAGCAGCGTCGACAGGATGCGCACGGTCGTGGTCTTGCCGGCGCCGTTGGGCCCGAGCAGGGCGAGCACCTCGCCCGAGCCGACCTCGAGGTCGACGCCGTCGAGCACGGTGAGGTCGCCGTAGGACTTGCGCAGTCCCCGGGCGACGACGACGGGTGCAGTCATCGCGATCTCCTTTTTTGTGTATGGCGTAAACTGTGTGTGTACTTCATACACACTTATAGGATCACGGGTCAAGGAGGTGCTGTGGACGACGACGAGGCACGAGAGGTTGCCCGCGAGGCCGAGGAGGCCCGCCGCGAGGCAGAGCTGCTACGGCGGGACCGGGAGAAGGCAGAGCGCGCCGAGGCCAAGGAGGCCGACCGCCGACGCCGCGACCTGGAGAAGGCCGAGCGGGACGCCCAGAAGGACGCCGACCGCCGCGAGCGCGACCGGCTCCGGGCCGAGCAGGACGCCCTCAAGCAGGCCGAGCAGCGACGCAAGGAGCAGGAGCGCGCCGCGCAGCAGGCGGTCCGCGAGGCTGCCCGTCAGCTGCGCGAGGCGGAGAAGGCCCAGCGCTCCGCCGCACTGGCCCAGCAGCAGGCTGCCCGAGAGGCCGAGAAGGCCCGCCGGCACGCGGTGCGCGTCGCCGGTGCGGACAGCGTCCCGGTGGACCTGCCGCCGGGCATCGCCGTGCTCTGGCGCACCCCTGCCCCCGGCCGTCCCGGCCCCCGACCCGGTCTCACGCTGGAGCAGATCGCCGACGCCGGCATCGCGCTGGCCGACGCCGAGGGGATCGAGAGCGTGTCGATGGCCCGGCTGGCGGAGTCGCTCGGGTTCACCACGATGTCCCTGTACCGCTACGTCTCGTCCAAGGACGAGGTGCTGAGCCTCATGTCGGACCGCGCGGCCGGGCGGCCCCCCGTCGTCGGCCCCGAGGTCGGGGGCTGGCGCGACCGCCTCGAGCTCGTCCTCGCGGTCCAGCAGCCGATCCTGCACGCCCACCCGTGGCTCGCCCGCGCGTCCGAGGTCCTGCACGCCGTCGGACCGGGACGGCTCGCCTGGATGGAGGCGATGCTCTCCGCCCTGGACGGCACCCCGCTGTCCGAGCACCAGAAGGTGGGCGCGATCGGCCTGCTCGCCTCGCACACGCTGGACCGGCTGCGGATCGGCGAGGAGCTGAGCAGCTCCGGGCGGACCGCGGCCGTCGGCGCGACCGCGGACGGCGCACCGGCGCCCGACCTGGGCGCGCTGATCACCATGCTCGCGTCGCCGGAGGAGCACCCCGCGCTCCGGCGGGCCGCCGACCAGGGCGCGTTCTCCTTCCCGGACGACGCCCTCGAGGACGAGGACGAGCTGGACTTCGGGACCGTGCTCATCCTCGACGGGATCGAGCGCCTGATCGCGCTCGCCTCCTGACCCGCCCACAGCCCACGCCGTCCACAGCACCGGTTCGCGTGTCGGTGGCGCGCGGCAGACTCGGCGCATGACCTCGCTCGACGTCCCCCGCACCGGCCGCTGCTTCGGCGACGGCAACCCCGTCTACGAGCAGTACCACGACGAGGAGTGGGGGCGACCCGTCCACGGGGAGCACGCCTTGTACGAGAGGTTCGCGCTCGAGGCGTTCCAGTCCGGGCTCGCCTGGATCACCATCCTGCGCAAGCGGCCCGCGTTCCGGGAGGCCTTCGCGGACTTCGATCCCGAGGTCGTGGCCGCGTTCGGTGACGACGACGTGGCGCGACTCATGGCGGACGCCGGCATCGTGCGGAACCGCGCCAAGATCGAGTCGACGATCGCCAACGGCCGCGCCCTGCGGGACCTGCACGCGTCGGGTCGCACGCTCGACCAGGTGCTCTGGTCGCACGCCCCCGACCGCTCCACGCACGAGCGTCCCCTCACCTGGGCGGACGTGCCGGCGCAGACGCCGGAGAGCCGGGCGCTGGCCAAGGAGCTCAAGCTGCTCGGCTTCCGGTTCGTCGGCCCCGTCACCGCGTACGCCGCCATGCAGGCCTGCGGCGTCGTCGACGACCACCTGGCGACCTGCCCCACGGTCACCGGCGCCTGGCGCGTGGCTGACCTGCACACCTCTTCCGCCTGACCACTGCGTCGAGCCGGCTGCTGCCCCCGCGCGCCCCGGGCACCCGTTACTCCCGCCGGGTGACGCTCGCGCAGGGCCCTCGGCACGGACCGAGACACGGACTAAAGTGCCCGCATGACGGACAAGCCCGACTCCGACGTTCGGCGTGATGCCGCGCGCGCGGCGGCCGAGGCTCTGGCGGACAACGTCGTCCCCGATGCCGAGATCCTCGAGGCGGTGCAGCACGGGCTCCTGTCCGTCCCGGCCGGCTCCCCGAACTCCTGGTTCGACGTCCCGTCGCAGCGCAGCCGCATGCACACGAGCACC
This sequence comes from Cellulomonas humilata, assembly GCF_030814415.1. GTDB lineage: Bacteria > Actinomycetota > Actinomycetes > Actinomycetales > Cellulomonadaceae > Cellulomonas > Cellulomonas humilata_A. The sequence continues at coordinate 882,978 of NZ_JAUSVB010000001.1, forward strand.
CTCGCTCCTCGCCGTCCGCACTGACGACGGCAGGACGAGCCCGCCGTCGCGGGCCACGTCGCTCTGCGCTGCGTTCCGATGAGCTCACCGATCAGTGCGGTGACAAGCAACGGACTCTCGCGTCTCATCCATCGAGCATCGTTGCCCAGCATGTGATCTGCGGTCTACCATCACGCCTACCATCCAGAGCGGCCGAGAGACCTGGCTCCACGACGCCGCAGCAACCCCCCTCCTCGCGAGGGTGTGGGTGCTTCCGCCAGGGACGATGGAGTGAGCGATGTCCCGCAGGTCATGTGTCCCCGCACCGCACCGGTGCCAGGCGACCCCTTCGGTCGCGCCATGAGCGCCGCCGCCGTGGCGCCCCGCACGCCCGGCCTGCACGCCGAGCCCCGCCCGCGCGCGCAGGCCGCCAACGACCGCCCGACCATCTCGTTCGAGCTCTTCCCGCCGCGCAACCCCGACGCGGCCCCCCGCCTGTGGGCCACCATCCAGGCGCTCGAGTCCGTGAAGCCGGACTTCGTCTCGGTCACGTACGGCGCCTCGGGCAAGACGCGGGTGACCACACGCGCGCTCGTGCGCCGGCTCCTGCGCGAGACGTCGCTCAACCCGATCGCCCACCTGACCTGCGTCGGGACGTCGCGCGAGGAGATCACCACGATCGTCGGCGAGTTCCTCGACGAAGGCCTGAGGTCGTTCCTCGCCCTGCGCGGGGACCCGCCCACCGACCAGAGCAACTGGGAGGCCCACCCCGACGGCCTCCAGACCGCGGGCGAGCTGGTCGAGCTGCTGCGGGAGATCGAGGCGCAGCGGTGCGCGGACAGCCCCTCGCAGGCGGTCCGGGCGCGCGTGCGTCCGCTGTCGGTCGCTGTCGCGGCGTTCCCGCGCGGCAACCACGCGACGGGCGGCACCCGCGCACAGGACGTCGCCTCCCTGCTGGCCAAGCAGGAGGCCGGCGCCGACTTCGCGATCACGCAGGTGTTCTTCGACGCGGACGACTACCTCGGTATCGTGGCGGAGGCCCGGGAGGCCGGCGTCACCATCCCGATCATCCCGGGCATCATCCCGACCACCGACCCGGCCCGGCTGCTGCGCGTGCAGGAGCTGACCGGCGTCCCCGTACCGCACGACCTGCTCGACCTGCTCGGTTCCGCCGACGACGAGCTCGACCGCCATCGCCGGGGCATCCGGGCGAGCGTCGACCTGGTCAACGGCGTCCTGGACGGCGGAGCACCCGGCGTCCACCTGTACACGTTCAACCAGCATCACGCCGCACTTGACCTGCTCGAGGGTGCACACCTCGACGGCGGAGCTCGGACAGCTCCCGACCTGGCCAGCTGGCCGCAGGACACGGCTCCCGCCCGATCCACGAGGGACTGAGAAACACATGAGCGAGACCACCCCCACGTTCCCGGCGAGCTCCGTGCTCGGCTACCCCCGCATCGGCCCGCGGCGCGAGCTGAAGAAGGCCCTCGAGGCGTTCTGGGCCGGCCGCACCAGCGCCGACGAGGTCGAGGCGACCGCCGCCGACCTGCGCAAGCGCACCCGCACGCGCCTGGCCGAGCTCGGCCTGGCCACCGACGTGCCCGCCATCCCGAGCGCGTTCTCGTTCTACGACCACGTGCTCGACGCGACCGCCGTGGTCGGTGCCGTGCCGGCCCGCTTCGCGGACGTCGTCGGCGCCGACGGTGCGCTCGACCTCGCCGGGTACTCCACCGTGGCCCGCGGCCGCGGCGACGACCTGCCGCTCGAGATGACCAAGTGGTTCGACACCAACTACCACTACCTGGTCCCGGAGATCGGCCCGGAGACCACGTTCCGCTACGCCAGCGACCGACCCGTGCGGGAGTTCAAGGAAGCCCTCGCGGACGGCGTCCTCACCCGTCCGGTCATCGTCGGTCCGGTCACGTACCTCGCCCTGGCCAAGGCCACGGAGGACGCGCCGGAGGGCTTCGCCCCGATCGACCGCCTGGCGGACCTGCTGCCGGTGTACGCCGAGCTGCTCACGGACCTCGCCGCCGCGGGTGCCACCTGGGTCCAGCTGGAGGAGCCGGCGCTGGTCTCCGACTCGGTCGCCGTGCCGGCCGAGCAGCTCCTCGCCTCCGTCATCGAGGCGTACCGCGCCCTGGCCACCGAGCTGACCCGCCCGACGCGTCCGGCCATCCTCGTCGCGGCGCCGTACGGCGACCTCGGCGCGGCGTTCCCGGTGCTGGCCGCCACGGACGTCGAGGCCATCAGCATCGACCTGGTCCGCGGCCACGCGCCCGCGGAGTCCGTCCCGGGCCTGGAGACCAAGACGCTGGTCGCCGGCGTCATCGACGGCCACAACATCTGGCGTGCGGACCTCGACGCCAAGCTCGCGATCCTCGAGCAGCTCGAGGGCCTCGGCGCCGCCGCGGTCACCGTCGGCACGTCGACGTCGCTGTTCCACGTCCCGCACACCACCACCGACGAGCCGAACCTCGACACCACGCTGACGTCCTGGCTCGCGTTCGCCGACGAGAAGGTCGTCGAGGTCGTCACGCTGGCGGAGGGTCTGACCGAGGGCCGCGAGGCGATCCACGAGCAGCTGCTCGCCGCCACCGACGCCGTGAACTCCCGCCGCACGGCGCCCGGCGTCGTCAACCCCGAGGTCCGCGACCGCGTCGCCGCCCTCGACGAGAGCGCGTTCAACCGCGGCCCGTTCGACGAGCGCAAGATCGCCCAGGCGGCTCGCCTCAATCTCCCGCCGCTGCCGACGACGTCCATCGGCTCCTTCCCGCAGACCACCGAGATCCGCACCGCCCGCGCGGCGTTCGGCAAGGGCGAGCTGACGGAGGCGCAGTACGACGAGGAGATGAAGGCGGAGATCCGCCGCGTCGTCGAGCTGCAGGAGTCCATCGGCTTCGACGTGCTGGTGCACGGCGAGCCCGAGCGCAACGACATGGTCCAGTACTTCGCGGAGAACCTCGACGGGTTCGCCGTGACGCAGAACGGGTGGGTCCAGTCCTACGGGTCGCGCTGCACGCGTCCCTCGATCCTGTGGGGCGACGTCTCGCGGCCGAAGGCGATCACGGTCGAGTGGTCGGCGTACACGCAGTCGCTGACCGAGAAGCCCGTCAAGGGCATGCTCACCGGCCCGGTGACCATCCTCGCGTGGTCGTTCGTCCGCGACGACCAGCCGCTCGGTGACACCGCCAACCAGGTCGGCCTCGCCCTGCGCGACGAGATCGCCGACCTCGAGGCCGCCGGCATCGCCGTCATCCAGGTGGACGAGCCCGCCCTGCGCGAGCTCCTCCCGCTGCGGGTCGAGGACCACGCCGCGTACCTCGACTGGTCGGTCCGCTCGTTCCGCCTGTCGACCGCCGGCGTCCGCCCCGACACGCAGATCCACACGCACCTCTGCTACTCGGAGTTCGGCGAGATCATCGGCGCGATCGACGGCCTGGACGCCGACGTGACGTCCATCGAGGCGGCCCGCTCGAAGATGGAGATCCTCGGCGACATCTCGGCGGCCGGCTACCCGCGCGGTATCGGCCCGGGCGTCTACGACATCCACTCGCCGCGCGTCCCCAGCGAGGCCGAGGTGGAGGAGCTGCTCACCGAGGCGGTCAAGGCCATCGCGGTCGACCAGCTCTGGGTCAACCCTGACTGCGGCCTGAAGACCCGCCGCTACGAGGAGGTCGCCCCGTCGCTGGAGCACATCCTCGAGGCGACGCGGAAGGTGCGCGCCACCCTCTGATCCACCCGACAGCCCCGGACGCCAGCGAGTGTCCGGGGCTGTCGCGCGTCCTAGGGTCGGTCCCGTGACGATCTTCGACACCGTCCCCCTCGACCAGCTGCGACGACGCACCAGCGAGAAGTGGCGGCACTACCCGCCGGACGTGCTGCCGCTGTTCGTCGCGGAGATGGACGTGCTGCAGCCAGTGCCGGTGGTCCAGGCCGTCACCGACGCGATGCGCCTGGGCGACACCGGGTACCCGTCGGGCACCGGGTACGCCGAGGCGATGGCGGCGTTCGCGGCCGACCGGTGGGACTGGGCGGTCGACGTCGCGGCGACGCGGCTGGTCCCCGACGTGATGCTGGGCGCCGTCGAGGTGCTGCGGCTGGTCACCGACCCGGGCGGCGCCGTCGTGATCAGCCCACCGGTGTACCCCCCGTTCGCCGCGTTCGTCAGCTACGCGGACCGTCGGCTGGTGAACGCCCCGCTCGGCCCCGACGGCCGGCTCGACCTGGAGTCCCTCGACCGGGCGTTCGGCAGGGCCACCGCGACGGGCCGCCGCGCCGCGTACCTGCTGTGCCACCCGCACAACCCCACGGGCACGCTGCACACCCCGGCCGAGCTGCGAGCGGTCGGGGAGCTGGCCGCCCGGCACGGCGTCCGGGTGGTCGCCGACGAGATCCACGCCCCGCTCGTGCTGGCACCCGGCAGCCGGTTCGTGCCCACCACGACACAGATCCCCGACGCGATCGCCCTGCACTCGGCGTCGAAGGCGTTCAACCTGGCGGGCCTGCGCGCCGCGGTCGCGGTACCCGGACCGGATGCGGTGGACGACCTCGCCCGCCTGCCCGCGGTGGTGGCCGACGGCGTCACCCACCTCGGTGCCCTGGCTCAGCAGACGGCCTACCGCGAGAGCGGGGCCTGGCTGGACGAGGTGCTCGACGGGCTCCGGCACAACCAGCGCCTCGTCGCGGACCTGCTCGCCACACAGGTGCCGACCGCCGACTGGTCACCCCCGGAGGCCACGTACTTCGCGTGGATCGACCTGCGCGCCCACGAGGCAGTCCGGGCCGGAGCGGATCCCGCCCGGCTCGCCCTGAACCGCGGCCGTCTCGCGCTCAACCCCGGTCCGACGTTCGGCGTCGAGGGGACCGGCTTCGTCCGGCTCAACCTGGCCGCCTCGACGGCCACGCTGACGGACGCCGTCGCTCGGCTCGCGCAGGCCCTGGAGGACGTCGCAACCGTTTCGTGACCAAGACCCGCCGCCCGAGGACTCATGTCGACCCCCGGAGTGTGCCGATCTGTCCTTACGGAGCCCACGAAAAGGCCCACGCCTGTACAACGAAGTCATGGGAGATCGACGTGGTGAAGTGCGATGAGTGCAGCTCGGCGGTGCAGGTCTGCGAGCGCTGCGACGGCGTCGGCCGCAAGCGCTGGTCCGGGGAGTGCAGCTACTGCCGCGGGACCGGGCAGACGTGCATGAAGAACGGCAACCACCGCTGGTGACACGACTGCGCCCCGCACCGGAGAGGGCGGGGCGCGCGATGGTGCAGGTCAGCTGAGGCGGACAGCCAGGCTGGCGAGCCGGTCGACGATGCGGACGTCCGCATCCAACCAGGGGACGTCGTGCCACTGGTGCGGCGCGAGCCACCGGAGCTCGTCGTGCTCGACGAGCGGCTCCGGCGTGCCTTCCACGACCTCCGCCAGCCAGATGCGCATCACGTAGTCGTCGGACAGTCGCCACAGCCCGTCGTCGGGACCGACGACCTCGTCGCCGAGACCGATGCGGACCCCGAGCTCCTCGCGGATCTCGCGGTGCAGCGCGTCCTCGGGTGTCTCGTCCCCGTCGACCTTGCCGCCGGGGAACTCCCACCGACCGGCGAGACGTGCCGGCACCGCCCGCCGTGCGGCGAGCAGCTCTCGTGGGTCGTCCAGGTCGTCGACGATCGCTGCTGCGACGACGAGTACGGGTGCGCTCATGCGGTGAGTCTGCCAGGCCCGCGTGCCGCGGACGTGGGGCTGAAGGGACGGCCCACGTTTCTGGAGCCGTCGAACCATTCTCAGCGAATGCCGTGCTCGACTGCCCAGGCGACTGCCTCGGCACGCGTCGAGGCACCGATCTTGCGGTACACGCTGCGGACCTGCGACTTCACGGTGTTCCTCGTCACGAAGAGTCGCGTCGCGATCTCCTCAAGCGTGACGTCCTCGGCGAGCTCCGCCAGCACGACCCGCTCGCGGCGCGTCAGTGCGTCGTTCGAGAGCCCGACGGTCCTGCTCGTCTCCAACATGCTCATGATTTCCTCCGGTGTGCTGCGAGATCCGGGGGGTCCGGGTCACGCTTCTGGGCTGCGTACCGGATGAGAGAGGGCTGGTGGTGAGCCATGACGCCACTTCCAGCAATCTCCTCATGCGCGGGTTCCCCCCCGCCATGCGCCCGATCGCGCTTGCCACCCACAATGAACGCCGGTTGCCCCGGCTGATACGCCGAACGTGTGATCAGTTCCGAGTTTTCACCCGGACGACTGACCAGGACGTGTGGCGTGGTTCACATCGGGACAACGGCGGTGACTCCGCTGAGGTTCAGCCGGGGTTCTGCGCTGTGTACTCAGCAGCGGTCAGCAGCGGTCCGGTCGATGCCACGTCGACCTTCAGCAGCCAGCCCTGTCCGTACGGGTCGGAGTTGACCACCGAGGGGTCCTCGACGGCAGCCTGGTTGATCTCGACGACCGTGCCGGACACCGGGGAGTAGAGCTCCGAGACCGACTTGGTCGACTCGATCTCGCCGACGACTGCGCCGGCGATGATCTCCTCGCCCACGGCGGGGAGCTCGAGATAGACGATGTCGCCGAGTGCGTCAGCCGCGATCCCGGTGATGCCGACGGTCGCGGGGGCGCCGTCATCCAGCCATTCGTGCTCGACCGTGTAGTGCAGGTGGGTGGGCAGCTCCGTCATGAGTGAGGCTCCTGTCGACTTCTTCTAGGGCTTGGTCTACCGGTGTCGGCGGTAGAAGGGAAGGGCTACCACCCGGACGGGTTCGTAGCGTCCACGCACGTCAACCGCCAGCTCGGTGCCCGGAGCACTGACCTCGGGGGTCACGTAGGCCATCGCGACGGGGTGGCCGAGGGTCGGTGACGGTGCACCGGAGGTCACCGTGCCGACCGTCGGGGCGTCCGTGGCGGTGGAGTGCTTGACCGGGTAGCCGTGCCGAGCAGCCCGCCGGCCGAGGCCTTCGAGCCCGACGAGGACGCGGGCGGGCTCCGACTGCGCACGCCCTTCGAGGGCTGCGCGACCGACGAACGGGAGCGGCTTGCCCTCGTCGTCGACCTTGTCCAGCTTCACCACGCGGCCGAGCCCGGCGTCGTGCGGGGTGGTCGTGCGGTCCAGCTCGTTGCCGTACAGCGGCATGCCGGCCTCGAGGCGGAGGCTGTCGCGCGCGGACAGCCCGGCGGGCACCAGCCCGAACGGCTCGCCGGCCGCGAGGAACGCCCTCCACAGGGCGGGGGCGAGGGCCGCGTCGAGGAAGAACTCGAAGCCGTCCTCCCCGGTGTAGCCGGTCCGCGCGACGAAGACGGGGTTGCCCTGGAACGTCATCGGGATGGCCGCGTAGTACTTCAGCGTCTCGGCATCGTGTCCGGCCTCGGCCAGCCCCTCGGTGGCGCGCAGGATCTCCAGCGCACGCGGTCCCTGCACGGCGATGAGGGCGGTCTGCGGGGAGCGGTCCTCGACGGCGACGTCGAACCCGGCGGTCCGCTCGGCGAACGCGGCGAGCACCGTGTCGTGGTTGGAGGCGTTGGCGACGACGAGGAACGTGTCGTCGGTGTCGCGGTACACGATCAGGTCGTCGATGACGCCGCCGTCCTCGGCACAGATCATCGTGTAGCGCGCACCCAGCAGACGCAGGCCGGACAGGTTGCCGACGAGCGCGTAGTCGAGGAACCGCCCGGCGTCCGGACCGGTCACCCCGATCTCGCCCATGTGCGACAGGTCGAACAGGCCGGCGGCCGTGCGGACCGCGGTGTGCTCGGCGATGTCGGAGGTGTAGCGCAGGGGCATCTGCCAGCCGGCGAAGGATGTGAGCGCGGCGCCGAGGGCGACGTGCTCGTCGTGCAGCGGGCTGTGGACGTCGCTCACGTCGGTCTCTCTCACTCTGCGTAGGACTCGATGGGCGGGCAGGAGCAGACCAGGTTGCGGTCGCCGTGCGCCCCGTCGATCCGACGGACCGGCGGCCAGTACTTGCCCTCGCGGAGGGCGGCCACGGGGAACGCGGCGAGCTCGCGCGGGTACGCCTGCTCCCAGGTGTCGGTGCTGACAGACGCGGCGGTGTGCGGGGCGTTCCGCAGCGGGGATTCGGCGACAGTCCAGCGACCGGCTTCGACGGCGTCGATCTCGCCGCGGATGGCGACGAGGGCGTCGACGAACCTGTCCAGCTCGGCCAGGTCCTCGCTCTCGGTGGGCTCGATCATGAGCGTGCCCGCCACCGGGAAGGACAGGGTCGGCGCGTGGAAGCCGTAGTCCATGAGGCGCTTGGCGACGTCTTCCGCGGTCACCCCCGTCTCCTTCGTGATGTCCCGCAGGTCGAGGATGCACTCGTGCGCGACCAGGCCGTTCGGGCCCGTGTAGAGCACCGGGTAGTGCCCGGACAGGCGCGTGGCGAGGTAGTTCGCCGCGAGGACGGCGGTCTCCGTGGCGGTCTTCAGCCCGTCCGGGCCCATGAGCGCGACGTACGCCCAGGAGATCGGGAGGATGCCGGCCGAGCCCCAGGGCGCCGCGCTGACCGGAGCCACCGTGTTGGCCGTCGTCGAGGACGGCGTCGGGTCGCCCGGTAGGAACGGTGCCAGGTGCGCCGCGACCGCGACAGGTCCGACGCCGGGGCCGCCGCCGCCGTGCGGGATGCAGAACGTCTTGTGCAGGTTGAGGTGGCTGACGTCGCCACCGAGCTCGCCCGGACGAGCCAGACCGACCAGCGCGTTGAGGTTCGCGCCGTCGATGTACACCTGTCCACCGGCCTCGTGTACGAGCTCGCAGACGGTGCGCACGCCCTCCTCGTAGACGCCGTGCGTCGACGGGTAGGTGATCATGATCGCCGCGACCTCGGCGCCGTGCTTCTCCAGCTTGGCGCGCAGGTCGTCGAGGTCGATCGAGCCGTCGGCGGCCGTCGCGACGACCACGACCCGCATGCCGGCGAGCGCCGCCGACGCCGCGTTGGTGCCGTGAGCGGACGCGGGGATGAGGCAGACGTCGCGCTTCTCGCCCCGCGACGCGTGGTACCCGTGGATGGCGAGGAGACCGGCGAGCTCGCCCTGGCTGCCCGCGTTCGGCTGCACCGACACCGCGGCGTACCCGGTGATCTCCGCCAGCCAGTCCTGCAGCTCCGTGACCAGCTCCGCGTAGCCGAGGGTCTGGTCCGTGGGGGCGTACGGGTGGATGGTGGCGAACTCCGGCCAGGAGATGGGCTCCATCTCCGCGGTGGCGTTGAGCTTCATGGTGCACGAGCCCAGCGGGATCATCGTGCGGTCGAGGGCCAGGTCCTTGTCCGACAGCCGGCGCAGGTAGCGCAGCATCGCGGTCTCGGAGCGGTGCAGGTGGAACACCGGGTGCATCAGGTAGGCACTGGTCCGACGCAGCCCGGCGGGCAGTGCGTTGCTGGAGCCGACACCGGAGAACCCGAAGGCATAGGTCCCGTCGTCGTCGGCGTCGAGGGTCGTGACACCCGCGACCGCGAAGGCCAGCACGATGCGCAGCAGGTGGTCGGAGCTCGTGCGCTCGTCGGCCGCGATCTGCACGTGGTCGTCGTCCGGCGCCCACAGGTTCACCCCCGCCGCTGCCGCCTGCGCGACGACCTCACGGGCCTTGCCGGGGACGACCGTGCGGACGGTGTCGAAGAAGGTGTCGTGCTCGACCGTGACGCCGATGCCGGTGAGCAGCTCGGCCAGGCCGGCGGCGTGGGCGTGCACGCGCTCGCCGATCGCCCGGAGGCCGTCGGGCCCGTGGTAGACGGCGTACATCGACGCGACGATGGCCAGCAGCGCCTGCGCGGTGCAGATGTTGCTCGTCGCCTTCTCGCGACGGATGTGCTGCTCACGGGTCTGCAGCGCGAGGCGGTAGGCGCGTGCGCCGTCGGCGTCGATCGACACGCCCACCAGGCGGCCGGGCAGCATGCGCTCCAGACCGGTGCGCACGGCCATGAACGCGGCGTGCGGGCCGCCGCCGAACAGCGGCACGCCGAAGCGCTGGGCGGAGCCGACCGAGACGTCGGCTCCGAGCTCGCCGGGGGAGGTGAGCAGCGTGAGCGCGAGCAGGTCTGCGGCGACCGTGACCAGCCCGCCGCGCTCCTTGGTCTGCGCGATGACGGCCCGCAGGTCGCGGACGCGGCCCGACGCACCGACCTGCTGGACGACGACACCGATGAGGTCGCCCTCGATCTCGGGCAGCCCGTCGGTGAGGTCCGCGACGACGACCGGCAGGCCGATCGCCTCGGCGCGGCCGAGCGTGACGGCGAGCGACTGACCGAACAGGTCGCGGTCGAGCACCACCGTGCCGGCCTTGCCACGGGCCGCGCGCCACATGAGCGCGACCGCCTCGGCGACCGCGGTGGCCTCGTCGAGGAGCGAGGCGTTGGCCACGTCCAGACCCGTAAGGTCCGTGACCATCGTCTGGAAGTTCAGGAGTGCCTCGAGCCGGCCCTGCGCGATCTCCGGCTGGTACGGCGTGTAGGCGGTGTACCAGGCCGGCGACTCGAGCACGTTGCGACGGATGACGGCGGGCGTGATCGTGTCCGAGTAGCCCTGGCCGATCATCTGCGTCATGACCTGGTTGCGCCCCGCGATGGTGCGCAGCGCCGCCAGCACCTCCTCCTCGGAGCGCGCGGCGGGCAGGTCCAGGGGGCGGTCCGTGCGGATGCTCGCGGGGACGGCCGCGTCGACGAGATCGTCCACGGAGTGATAGCCGACGACCGACAGCATGTGCGCGGTCTCACCGCCGCGCGGGCCGATGTGGCGGTCCGCGAAGACCTCGGCGGCCGGCGTGTGCTCGACGCTGGTGAACGGCACGGCGTCGGACAGGGTGTCCAGGTGGATGGCAGGGACGCCGCTCACGACGGCGTCGTGCAACTGGCTCAGATCGGTCACGGGCTGCTCCGCAGGGTCGTCCGGACATGCCGGGACGGTGGGTGGGCTCCCCGCTCTGTCATCTACGCGGTTGGGTACGCGCGACCTGAGAGTTTTGCCGGTCCGCCTGTCGGGGCGCGCCGGCTTGCACCGTCGGTGGGACCTGTCAGGGTCCGCTTTCCAGAGTTGCCTCGCCGTGGCGGTACAGGGGCCTGAGAGATTCCCGGGGAGGGTTGCTCCTTCGGCGCCCCGCACGTTGCGCGGGAGCTCTCCCGCCGCGGTTCGAGCAGCGTGTGAAGTTGTGGTGCCAGCGTACCCGGCACTGTCCAGGGCGCGGGCCGCGTCCCACGCTTGCGGACGTGCAACTGCTCGGCGTCGGTGCGCGTCCATCCGTTCGGACCATCGCCGTCCGGGGGCCGGGCCGCGCGGCCGTACATTTGACGGGTGCAGACGTCCCCGCCAGTCCTGGCTGCGGTCGTCGTCGTGTCCGACCGGTCCGCCGCCGGCGAGCGCGAGGACCGCTCCGGTCCCACGGCCGTCGAGAGGCTGGAAGCAGCAGGCTTCACGGTGGCCGGCGTGGCGGTGGTGCCCGACGGGACTCGTTCGGTGGAGTCGGCGCTCCGCGTCGCCCTCACTGCGGGCGCACGGCTGGTCGTCACCTCCGGCGGGACCGGCGTCGGCCCGCGCGACCAGACGCCCGAGGGCACGCTCCCGGTGATCGACCGGCACCTGCCCGGCATCGCCGAGCTGCTCCGGCGCGAGGGCGCGACCACCGTCCCGACGGCGGTCCTCTCGCGCGGGCTCGCGGGCGTGACCGAGGACGGCGCGCTCGTCGTCAACCTGCCGGGCTCGCCGGGAGGTGTGCGCGACGGGCTCGACGTGCTGCTGCCGCTCGTCGGCCACGTGCTCGACCAGGTGGCGGGCGGTGATCACCGATGATCGCCCGCGTCGTCGAAGAGCCCCTCGACCTGCAGTTTCACGTGGAACATGTCAGTGATCCGCGGGCCGGGGCGGTCGCCACGTTCATCGGGCTGGTCCGTGACCACGACCCGTCGGTCGAGGGCCGGGTCATCGGGCTGGACTACACGGCGCACCCGACCGCGCAGGACGTCCTCGAACGCCTCGCGGCCGCCGCCGCCGAGTCCCAGGACGTCATCGGCGTCGCCGTGAGCCACCGCATCGGGCACCTGGCCGTCGGGGAGGCCGCGATCGTCGCCGCAGTGTCCACCGCGCACCGTGCCGAGGCGTTCGACGTGTGCCGCGCGCTCGTCGAGACGGTCAAGGCCGAGCTCCCGGTATGGAAGCGTGAGGTCCTCGAGGACGGTTCGCACGTATGGGTGGGTCTGTGATGAACGAGCAGCTGGTCGACCGGTTCGGGCGCGTGCACCGCGACCTGCGGATCTCGCTGACCGACCGGTGCTCGCTGCGCTGCACGTACTGCATGCCGGCGGAGGGCGTGCCGTGGCTCGCCCGCTCGACCATGCTCAGCACCGAGGAGATCGTGCACGTCGCGCGGGTGGGCGTCTCGCTGGGCATCACCGAGATCCGCCTCACCGGCGGCGAGCCGCTGCTGCGCGTCGACATCGTGGACGTCGTCCGACGGCTCACCGCCCTCACCGGTCCCGCGGGCAGTCCCGAGGTGTCCCTGACGACGAACGCGCTGCGCCTCCCGGGTCTCGCCTCGGACCTGAAGGACGCCGGACTCTCCCGCGTGAACATCAGCCTGGACACCCTGGACCGCGCGAAGTTCCTGGAGCTCACCCGCCGCGACAAGCTGGTCGAGACGCTCGCCGGGATCGCCGCCGCCGACGCCGCCGGCCTGCACCCCGTGAAGATCAACGCGGTGGCCATGCGTGGGGTCAACGACGACGAGGTGGTCGCGCTGACGCGGTTCGCCGTCGACCGGGGCTACCAGATGCGGTTCATCGAGCAGATGCCCCTCGACGCCGGGCACACGTGGGACCGCGCGCAGATGGTGACCCAGGCCGAGATCCTGGAGCGGCTGACGGCGGAGTTCACGCTCACGGAGGTGCCCGGTCGCGGTGCCGCACCCGCTGAGCTGTGGACCGTGGACGGCGGCCCCGGAACCGTCGGCGTGATCGCGTCGGTCACACAGCCGTTCTGCGGCGCCTGCGACCGACTGCGCCTCACCGCCGACGGCCAGCTGCGCGCGTGCCTGTTCTCCCAGACGGAGACGAACGTGCGCGACCTGCTGCGCGGGTCGTCGGATGCGCCCGACGCCGCAGCGATCGGGATCGGGCCGGGCCAGGCGGTCCGGATCGGCACGACGGCCCCCGCCCGGCCGGCATCCGCCGCGGTCGACGTCGACACCGCCCTCGCGGACGCGTACCGCCGGTGCCTGGCGGGCAAGAAAGCCGGTCACGACATCGACGACCCGAGCTTCCTGCAGCCCGACCGCCCGATGAGCGCGATCGGCGGCTGACTCAGCCGCCGGCGAACGGGGGCAGCACGTCCAGGGTGGTCCCCGCGCGCACCGGGTCGTCGCCGTCGACGCGCGTGCCGTCCGCGAGCAGCGAGCACCGGCCGAGCACCCGGTCCAGCGCGGCGCCGTGCGCGCCGACCATCGCGGCCCGGACCTGCGCGGCCGAGCCGGCGGGCAGCTGCTCCGAGTCGACCCCGGCAGCCTCCGCCGCGGCGGCGAAGTAGCGGACCGTGATCACTGGTCGGCGTTCCACGCGGCCGCGCGCGCCTCGATCCAGGCGAGGACGTCCGAGGAGTTGGAGCTCGCAGCGGCCAGACCGGCGACGAACATGGTCACCGGGACGGCGGGGCGGGCCACCTGGTGGGCGACGTCGGAGGACACCTGGAGCAGCCGGTCGATGTCGACGAGCTCCCTCTCGACGCCCAGCGCGGCCGTGATCTGGTCGATCCATTCCGGCAGGTCTGCGCCCGGGGCGCGGCGGGGGTCGTCGGTCATGGGTCGATCCTGTCACTGAGCCTCGCGTCGAGGCGCTCGACGTCGGCCCAGGTGTCGGCATCGGCCGTCGCTTCGTCGTCGTCGACGACGTCCGCCAGACGCAGGCCCTCGACGAGCCGGTGCACCGCGGCGCCATGGACAGTCGGGAGCCCGTCGAGCGCCGTGCGCAAGGACGTGCGTCGATAGACGGCAACCAGGTGCTGCGGCCGTCCGTCGGCGCCGACCATCCGGGCGCCGTCCACGACGGTCGGCTCGGCGGAGGCCGGTCCACCAGCGGGCGCGCCACCGGTCGCGGCGTCGAGCAGGTCGGGGAGGACCCGGCCAGCGCCGGGCACGTCGCACGCGAGGACGACGACGAGGTCCGGGCCGTCCGCGGGGAGCGCGTCGAGTCCGGCCGCCAGACCGGCGAGGGGTCCGCCGTCCGGCGGGTCTTCGAGCACCGTCGCGATCCCGGGGCGCGCGACCTGCGGCGGGCCGACGACGACCACGTGCGATGCGCCGGCGACAGCGGCGAGCGCGCGGTCGAGCAGGGCGACGCCGCCGACCTCGACGTCGGGCTTGCTCGCTCCGCCGAGCCGACGAGCACGCCCGCCGGCGAGCACGATCGCGTCGAAGGCCGGACGAGCCACGACGTCGCCGGTTCCGGCATCGCCGGCGGGCGCTCGCCCCACCGCGTCGTCGCCAGGCTGCGTCACCCGCTCCGCCGCCAGTCGCCCGAGCGGCCACCGGACTTCGCCTCGAGCTGGACGTCGGCGATGCGGACGGACTTGTCGAGGCCCTTGACCATGTCGACGACCGCGAGCGCGGCGACCGAGACTGCGGTGAGAGCCTCCATCTCGACGCCCGTGCGGTCGGCGGTCCGGACGGTGGCCGTGATGGTCACGCCGTCGTCGGTGATGTCGAGGTCGACGACGACCCCGTGCACGCCGATGACGTGCGCGAGCGGCAGGAGCTCGGGCGTGCGCTTGGCGGCGGCGATCCCGGCGATGCGCGCGACCGCCAGGACGTCGCCCTTCGGGACGTCTCCGGACCGCAGCGCTGCGACGACCGCCGGACCGCACTCCACGCGCCCGCTCGCGGTGGCGGCGCGGACGGTGGGCTGCTTGGCCGTCACGTCGACCATCCGGGCGTGCCCGGCGGCGTCGAGGTGCGTGAACTGCTCGGTCATGGGCTCACTCTCAGGACGGTGACGCGGTCGCCGGCGGCGACGTGGTCGATCTCGGCGGGGATGACGGCGAGCCCCTCGGCCAGGGCCAGTCGGGCGACGAGGTGGGAACCGGAGCCGCGCGCGGTGGCACGGGCCACGCGGTCGGGGCCGACCCAGCGCACCGGCATGAGCTGGGCGCGGCCGGGCGGGGTGGTCCAGCCCTCGTCGGCGACGGCGAGGACCGTCGGGCGCTCGACGTCGGCCAGTCCCCGCATCCGCAGCAGGGCGGGCCGGACGAACATCTCGAACGACGCGAACGAGCTCACCGGGTTGCCGGGCAGCGTGTAGATCGGGGTGCCGCCGGGGAGCCGGCCCAGGCCCTGCGGCTTGCCGGGCTGCACCGCGACGGGGATGAACTCGACGTCCGGCTGGTCGATGAGCGCGGCCTTGACCACGTCGTAGGCGCCGACGCTGACGCCGCCGGACGTGACGATCGCGTCGACGTCGAGGCCGAGGAGCAGGTCGCGCAGCGCGTCCACGTCATCGGGGACCGGGCCGATCCGCACGGCCACGCCACCGGCCTCGCGGACGGCGGCGGCGAGCAGCCAGGAGTTGGAGTCGGGGATCTGGCCCCGGCGCAACGGCGACCCGGGCGGCACCAGCTCGTCGCCGGTGGAGACGACCGCGACGCGCGGCCGGCGGTGGACCCGGACCGTGGCGCGGCCGAGCGAGGCCACCGCGGCGATGGCAGCGGGTCCGAGCAGCGTGCCCGCAGCGACGACGACGTCGCCGGGGACGGCGTCCTCGCCCGCGCGCCGGACGTGCGTGCCCGCCGCCGGCGCGTCCCGGACCAGCACGGTCACCGTCCCGGCGTCCGTCAGCTCGACGGGGACGATCGTGTCCGCACCCGGGGGGACCGGCGCCCCCGTCATGATCCGCGCGGCCGATCCGGCGACCACGACGGGCTCGTCCGCGGACCCCGCAGGCAGGTCGGCGACCACCCGCAGCGTCACCGGCAGCGCGGAGACGTCGGCGTGCCGGACCGCGTAGCCGTCCATCGCCGAGTTGTCCCAGCGCGGCAGGAGCTCGTCGGTCCGCAGGTCGTCGGCGAGGACCAGCCCGTCGGCGTCGTCGAGCGACACCTCGATCGCGGGGAGCGGGTCGGCCAGGGCGAGGGCCGCCGCGCGGTGGTCCGTGAGGGAGCGCACGGTCAGCGCGCGTCCATCCACGCCAGGATCCCGCCGTCGACGTTCGACGCGTCGAAGCCGGCCCCACGCAGGATCTTCGCCGCGGTCAGCGAGCGGGCGCCCACCTGGCAGTGCACGACGATCTCCTGGTCGCGCGGCAGGTCGGCCAGCGCGGTGCCGTCGAACACCGACCCCAGCGGCACGAGCACCGCGCCGGGGATGGACGCCTGGGCGTACTCGGCGGGCTCCCGCACGTCGATGAGCAGGAAGTCGTCCGTGCCTGCCTCGCGGGCGGCGAGCCTGCGGACCAGCTCGGGGGCGGTGACGACGGGGACGTCGGACATGGGGAGGACCTCCAGGCGTGGGCTTCTTGTAGGGCGGCCGACGAGGGGGACCTCGGTCCACCGGCCGCGCAGGGCGTCGACGACGAGCACGCGGCCGAGCAGCGGCTCGCCCGTGCCGGTCAGGAGCTTGACCACCTCGGTGGCCATGACCGAGCCGATCTGCCCGCAGAGCGCGCCGAGCACGCCCGCCTCGGCGCAGGACGGCACCTCGTCGTCGCGCGGCGGGGTGGGGAACAGGTCGCGCAGCTCTACGCCGGCGCGGCCCCAGAACACGGTCGTCTGCGCGTCGAACCGCAGCACCGACCCCCACACCTCCGGCAGGCCCAGTCGGACGCACGCGTCGTTGACCAGGTAGCGCGTGGGGAAGTTGTCGGTCCCGTCGACGACGACGTCGTAGCCGGTCAGGATCTCGTCGACGTTCTCGCTGGTCAGCCGCGTGCGATGAGCCACCACGCGGATGTCCGGGTCGAGGGCGGCGACCGCGTCGCGCGCGCTGTCGACCTTGGCGCGGCCCACGTCGGCCGTCCCGTGGATCACCTGGCGCTGGAGGTTGCTGACGTCGACCACGTCGTCGTCGACGATCCCGATGGTCCCGACGCCGGCCGCCGCGAGGTACTGCAGCACCGGCGCGCCGAGGCCGCCCGCTCCGACGACGAGCACCCGCGCGTTGCGCAGCCGGCGCTGCCCGTCGACCCCGATCTCCGCGAGCAGCAGGTGCCGCGACCCGCGCTCGACCTGCGCAGGGGTCAGAGGCGGTCCGGGCGGGACCAGGGCAGGCAACGGCACGCGACCAACCTACGTCCCGACGAGCGGCGCGTCGGCCACCCCTGAACCCTGCATGAGTGACGTCACGGGGCCGGGTCCAGCGTCCGCTGCCACGCGACGATCCGGTCCACGGCCGCGCGGACCACGTCGACCGAGGACGCGAACGACAGTCGTACCCAGCTGCGCCCGTCGACCGGGTCGAAGTCGGTGCCGGGTGTCAGTGCCACGCCGGCCTCGTCGAGAAGCCGCGCGCACCACGTGATCGAGTCCAGGCCGCTGGCGGAGATGTCGCCGTACAGGTAGAACGCGCCGTCCGCCGGGGCGATCCGCGACCAGCCGAGCTCGGGCAGCCGCGCGAGCAGGTGCTCGCGGGCCGCGGCGTACCGCTCGACGTTCTGCCGGGCGGCCGCGTACCCCTCGGGACTGAACGCCGCGATCGCCGCCTGCTGGGCGAGGGCCGGCGGGCACAGGGCGACGTTGCCGGCGAGCGCGTCGACGACGGACAGCAGGTCGTCCGGGAGGATCAGCCAGCCGAGGCGCCAGCCCGTCATCGCCCAGTACTTGGAGAACGAGTTCACGACGACGGCACCGCTGTCGAGGTAGTGGGCGGCGGTCGCGGTCTCCTCGGAGCCGTACGTGATGCCGTGGTAGATCTCGTCGCTGACCAGCCGGACGCCGTGCGTCCCGCACCAGGCCGCGAGCGCGGCGAGCTCGTCGGGGTCGATCATCGTGCCGGTCGGGTTGGCCGGGCTGGCGATCACCAGCCCCTCCACCGGGGGGTCGAGCGCCGCGAGCTGCGCGACGGTCGGCTGGTAGCGGGTCTCGGGGCCGCACGGGACGATCACGACCTCGCACCCGAGCGCGGCGAGGATGTTCGCGTACGCGGGGTAGCCGGGCACGGCGAGGGCCACCCGGTCGCCCACGTCGAAGGCCGCGAGGAACGCGAGGACGAACCCGCCGGACGAGCCCGTGGTGACGGCGACCCGACGGGGGTCGAGGGAGACGTCGTACCGGTCGCGGTAGTGCTGCGCGATCGCCGAGCGCAGCGCCGGGACGCCGAGGGCCTCGGTGTATCCCAGGTCCCCAGCCGTGAGCAGGTCGATCGCCCGCTGCCGCACCACCTCGGACGCGCCCGTCGACGGCTCGCCCGCGCACAGGTTGAGGACGTCCTCGCCGGCCGCGCGCCTCGCGTTCGCGGCGGCCAGGATCTCCATCACGGCGAACGGCGGGACGTGCGCGCGGGCGGCAACCTTCATGGGGACATCGTGACGCACGGGCCCGGCGTCGGTGCCGGGCCCGTGCGGTGGTCAGCTGTTGTCGACGACGGCGGCTCCGGCCGCGTCGGCCTTGATGCGGTCGATGGCGCCCTGCGCGGACGGCTTCGCCGAGTAGCCCTCGCTGGACGCGAGGACGTTGCCGTTGGTGGCGACGATCCGGAACCGGAACTCGCCCGCCTTGTCCTTGTAGATCTCGAACTTCACGCCAGCCTCCGAGGGTGGTCCGCGGTTGCCGTCGGCGTGCGTCGACGGTCCGGCCAGTCTGGCGCGTCGTGCGGCGGGCCGCCCGGTCTAGCCTTCGACCTGTGATCGTGGACTGCGCGCTCTACTCCGACGGCCGGCGCCGTCACCGCCTCGACGACCTGCGCGTGGCGCTGCGCGAGGCCGAGAAGGACGACGGGTTCGTCTGGATCGGCCTCGTCGAGCCGACGGCCGACGAGTTCGACGCGATCGCGGAGGGCTTCGAGCTGCCGGAGCTCGCCATCGAGGACGCGATCCGCGCGCATCAGCGACCCAAGCTCGAGCGGTACAGCGGCGTGACGTTCGCCGTCGTGAAGCCCGTGCACTACGTGGACCACGTCGAGGTGGTGGAGGTCAGCGAGCTGGCCATCTTCCTGGGCGAGCGGTTCGTCATCGTGGTCCGGCACGGGGAGACCACGATCCCCGCGCAGGTGCGGGCCGCGCTCGAGGCCGACCCCGAGATGCTCATCCACGGGCCGCCCGCGGTGCTGCACGGGATCCTGGACCGGGCTGTCGACCAGTACCTCGACGTGACGGCCGCGATCGACGAGGACCTGGACCAGATCGAGGACCAGGTGTTCGGCGACGACCCCGGCCACGACCACGCCGAGCGCATCTACAAGCTCAAGCGCGAGGTGCAGCAGTTCCGGCGCGCGGTGGTGCCCCTGGTGGGTCCGCTGACCCGGCTCGCCGAGGAGGAGGTGCCCTGCGTCCCCGCCTACGCGCGCCCGTACTTCCGCGACGTCCAGGACCACGCCCTGCGGGCCGCGGAGCTGATCGAGGCGGCCGACGCTCTGCTCACCAACGTCCTGCAGGCCGACCTGGCCCAGGTCACCGTCGAGCAGAACCGCGTGTCCGTCCAGCAGAACTCCGACATGCGCAAGATCTCGTCGTGGGCGGCCATCGCGCTGGTGCCCACCGCGATCGCCGGCCTCTACGGCATGAACTTCGACTATCTGCCGGCCATGCACTCGCCGTTCGGCTTCTGGGCCGTGCTGGCGGGGATCGGCGCGATCTGCTTCGTCCTCTACCGCGCCTTCCGGCGCAACCGCTGGCTCTAGCTGTTCTTGTCCTGCAGGGCCTTCTCGATGGCCTCGACGATCTCGGGGGCGTCCGGCTCGGTGGTCGGGCGGAACCGGCGCACCGACCCGTCGGGCGCGACGACGAACTTCTCGAAGTTCCACGTGACCCGACCGGCCTTGCCCGACGCGTCCGGCGTCTTGGTGAGCTCCGCGTAGAGCGGGTGCTGGGAACGGCCGTTGACCTTGGTCTTGGCGAACATCGGGAACGTCACGCCCCACGTCGCGGAGCAGTACTCCGCGATGGCCTCCTCGGAGCCGAGCTCCTGCAGGAACTGGTTGCTGGGGAAGCCGAGGACGGTGAACCCGCGGTCGCCGTAGGTCTTCTGGAGCTGCTCGAGCTTCTCGTACTGCGGTGCCAGCCCGCAGCGGGAGGCAACGTTGACCACGAGCTTGACCTGGTCCGCGTACGCGCCGAACGTCGTGGTGTCGCCGCGCAGGGTGGTCAGGGGGATCTCGTCGAGGCTCATGCCTCGGTCAACTGTTCTGAGTGAGCCGCGCATTCCCCAGAACGTTGCGGACATGGTCGACGATCCCGTCCGCGGCGGCCTCGATCTGCGCGAGGCAGGCCTCGAAGTCCCGCGGGCCGCCGTACCAGGGGTCGGCGACGTCGAGGTCGCCGACCGCATCCGGGTCGAAGGATCGGTACAGCACCGGTCCCAGGCCCCGCAGGGCGCGGGCGTGGGCGCTCGTCATCGCCAGCACCAGGTCACGCCGGTCGTCGGCCGCGACCTGGCGTGCCCGGTGGCCGTCGCCGCCGGGGTAGCCGTGGGCGATCAGGACGGCACGGGCTCGACGGTCCACCGGGTTGCCGTGCTCCTCGTCGCTGATGCCCGTGGAGTCGACCACGACCTGGTCGGCCAGGCCCGCGTCGGCGAACCTCTCGCGGAGCACGATCTCGGCCATCGGGGAGCGGCAGATGTTGCCGGTGCAGACGACCATGACGGAGTAGGGGTTCGACACCCCGCCATGATCGCCTGCCTTGGTCACCCGCGGGGACCGTGGAAGACCTTCGACGCAGCACCCAGCCTCAGCAGCACGGTCTCCCCGGTGGCGTCCTTCAACCCGTCGTTGTCGGTCACCGCGTAGACCTGGCCGTCCGTGCCGATCGTCAGGCCCTCGAGCTTCTCCTGCGTCCACCCGTTCGTGGCGCGCAGGTCGGGGACGAGGTCGCGGGCAAGGGTCTTGGTCAGCGTGCCGACCGTGCCGGGCGCCGGGTCCCTGGTCGGGATCTGGACCGTGTAGATCGCCTTGACCCTGGCGTCCGGGCCGTTGAGCTTGTCCCGCTCGATCACCGCGAGCGTGTCCCGGTCGACGACGGTGATCTCCGACAGCCCGATCCAGTCGCCCGGCGTCGTCGTCGTGCCCAGCGGGTAGCCGAACCACGCCCACGAGCCGGTCCGGACGTCGTACCGACCGATCCGAGCGCGGGTCTCCTCACCGGTCAGACCGCGCTGCAGCGCGACCCAGACCTGCTCGCCCTTCCGGTCGTCGCTCACGGCGACACCCTCGATGCCCCACCTGCCCAGACCGGCGGCGACGTCCGCGGGCAGCGGCACGGTCTGCTGCACCACCCCGCTCGCGTCCGTGCGGACCAGCGCGTTGGCGGCGCCCGTCGCCCCCTCGGAACCGAGCCAGAACCCGCCCTGCCGACGGGCGGAGATGCCCTCGATGTCCAGCGACGCCGGCGTGCCCCCCTGCGTCACGACGACGTCGCGGTCGATGACGGCCGGCGTGCGGGACACGTCGAGCCGCAGCAGGTGTGACGTGCTGTAGGCCGCGTCGGTCGCGGTCCACAGGTGCTTCCGGTCGGACGGGTCCGCGCTCAGCGCGCCCAGCGCACCCCAGCCGATCGGGTTGCCCGCGGCGTCGTCGGCCGACACCACGCTCGGGAACTGCGGCGTGCCCGCCGCCTTCGCGTACGCCTTGCCACGCCCGAAGACGCTGACCGACGAGCGGACCAGGACCGACGCGTCGTCGGTCTCGCTGGAGACCAGCAGCAGGTCGCGGGACGGCACCGGCAGGATGCCCTCCGGGCCGTTGGTCGTGGCGAGCACCTGGACGAACCGCGGGTGGGCGGCGTCGTCGACGTCGTACACGGCGACGAAGTTCGACCGCTCGGAGCCGACGAACGCGTACCGCTGCCCGCCGAGGGTCGCGACCGCGAGGCCCTCGATCTCGACTCCCTTCTTGCCCGCCCGGGACTCCGAGTGCAGCCCGGTGCGCACGGCCAGCCGCTCCAGCTCATTGCCCGCGTCCCAGACGACCGCGCCGGTGGTGTCGAAGACGGTCCACCCGCGGGTGCCGCCCTTCCAGTCCCCCTCGTTGGCCGTGGCCAGGTGCGAGGCGTCGAGCCAAGCGATCGCGTCGGGCTCCCTCGGGGTCGCCGGGATGGAGCCGGTCTGGGTGATGCTGCCGTCCTGCGCGGTGTCGATACCGGTCACGGCGACGCTGCCTGCGCTGAAGACGCTCGTCACGGTCCCGGAGGCGATGTCGACCAGCGCAACACCGTTGTTCTCCTGCAGCGTCACGGCGACGGTGCTGCCGGTCGGGTCGACCGCCACGTACTCCGGCTCCGGGTCCTGCGGGGTGTCGAGCCCGGCGAGCGCCTCTGCGGTGAACGGCACGGCCCGCGTGGTCCACGTCGCGGGGTCGGCCGCGGGCAGGTCGACCAGCTGGAGGAAGCCGCCGGGCAGCTGGGGCAGGTCGCCCTTCTTCGCACCGGCCGGCGTCGCGTCCTCGTCGCGCTGGTTCTCGATGGCGATCGCGGCGTGCGACCTGTCCGGCGTGAGCGCGATGGAGTCCGGCTGGCCCCCGAGGTCGAGCGTGCGGACCAGCGCGTGCGTGGCCAGGTCGACCACCGCGAGCAGGCCGGACGGAGCCGTGAAGCTCTCCGAGGTGTCGACGACCACCAGCACGTAGCCGCCGACCACGGCGACCGACGTCGGCTCCGCGTGCGCGCCGACGCCGAGGTCCGCCGCCAGGTCGAGCGTGCCGAGGCCCTGCGGCTTCGCCGGGTCCGTGATGTCGACGAAGCCGATCCGGCCCGCGAGCGCGTCGGTGTGGATGAACGTCCGGCCGTCCTCGCTCACCGCCGAGATCTCGGCGACGGTCGGGTCCGCTGCCGCCGCGTCCGCCGGGCGGTTCAGGTACACGGGGTACGTGGCGAGGCGGTGGAAGGTGTCCTGGTGCGGCTTCGGGTGTGCCGCGGCCGCGGTTGCCACCACGCCGGCGCAGAGCACGGCGGTGCAGGTCAGCGCAGCAAGGGTGCGGCGGGCGTGCGGCATCGAGGTCCCCTTCGATCGGTGTGCACCGAGCGTGACCAGGACGGATGTCCGAATTCCGGCAGGCAGGTGAACGGGGATGGGCGGGCACGTGACGTTTGCCACGACCGGAATCAGTTCGCGCCGCCGCCGGGTTGTCACAGCCATGCGAGCAATCACCTACTCCCGCTACGGCGGCGCCGACGTCCTCGAGCTCACCGAGCAGCCCACCCCGAAGGTCGGCCCCGACAGCGTGCTCGTCCGCGTGCGCGCCGCGTCGGTCAACCCGGTCGACTGGAAGGTCCGCGCCGGGTACCTCGACGCGGTCATGGACGTGACCTTCCCGGTGGTGCCGGGCTGGGACGTCGCCGGTGTCGTCGAGCGCGTCGGCCTGGACACCCCCGAGCTCCAGGTGGGCGACGAGGTCTACGGGTACGTGCGTCGTGACTGGGTACAGGGCGGCACGTTCGCCGAGCTGGTCGCGGCGCCCGTCCGGACGCTCGCGCGCAAGCCCGCGTCCCTGTCGTTCGAGGAGGCTGCGGCGGTCCCGCTCGCCGGGCTGACCGCGTACCAGACGATCCTGCGCGCGGGGGTGCGGGACGGGCAGACCGTCCTCGTGCACGCCGCGGCCGGCGGGGTCGGGGCGTTCGCCGTGCAGATCGCCCGGTCACTGGGCGCTCGCGTCATCGGCACCGCGTCGACCCGCAACCACGAGTACCTGCGCGGGCTCGGTGCCGAGCCCGTCGAGTACGGCGACGGGCTGGTCGACCGCGTCCGCGCGATCGCCCCCGGCGGGGTCGACGTCATCCTCGACTACGGCGGCGACGACCTCGTCGCGACGTCGAGGGCGCTCCTCGCCGACGGGGGGACGGTCGCGTCGATCGTCGACGCCGCGGCGCGCGACGAGCTCGGCGGCCACTACGTCTGGGTCCGTCCCGACACGGCCGACCTCGACGCCCTCACGGCGCTGCTCGACGCCGGCACGGTGAAGGTCGACGTCGCCGAGGTGTTCGAGCTCGCCGACGCGGCCGCCGCCCACGAGGCGAGCCAGACCGGCCACGTCCGCGGCAAGGTCGTCGTCCGCGTCGCCTGACCTCGGCAACAACCGCAACGTCCGAGCATCTGGTTGCTGGAGCAGCCAGATGCTCGGACGTTGCGTCAGTGGGACGTGGTGCGGCCGAAGTGGAACTTGGCCGATGCCGGGCTGCTCGGCCAGCGGCTGGTGACCACCTTGCCGCGCGTGTAGAAGCGGACCGACTCGGGGCCGTAGATGTGGCTCTCGCCGAACAGCGAGTTCTTCCAGCCGCCGAACGAGTGCCAGCCGACCGGCACAGGGATCGGCACGTTGATGCCGATCATGCCGACGCTGACGGCCCGCTGGAACGTGCGCGCCGCGTCGCCGGAGGACGTGAAGATCGCCGTCCCGTTGCCGTACGGGTTGGCGTTGACCAGGGCGATCGCCTCCGCCAGGTCCGCCGCGCGGATGACCACGAGCACCGGCCCGAAGATCTCCTCGGCGTACGCGCGCATGTCCGTGGTGACGCCGTCGAGGATGGTGGGGCCGACGAAGAACCCGTCCTCGTGACCGGTCACCGTGTGCCCGCGACCGTCCACCGGTGCGGACGCGCCGCTGTCGACCGCGTCCGTGACGATCTCCTCGATGCGCAGCTGCGAGGCGCGCGTGATGACCGGGCCCATGTCGGAGTCCGGGTCGTTGCCCGGCGCCACGCGGACCTTCTGCGCGGCGGCGGTGAGCCGTTCGAGCAGTGCGTCGGCGATGTCGTCGACGACCACCGCGACCGAGATCGCCATGCACCGCTCACCGGCCGCCCCGAACGCCGCGCCGGTCAGGTGCGTCGCCGCGAGGTCCAGGTCGGCGTCGGCGAGCACGACCGCGTGGTTCTTCGCACCGCCGAGGGCCTGCACCCGCTTGCCGTGGGCGGTCGCCGTTGCGTGCACGTGCTGCGCGATCGGGGTCGACCCGACGAACGACACGGCCGCGATGTCCGGGTGCGTGAGCAGCGCGTCGACGGCCACCCGGTCGCCCTGCACCACGGAGAAGACCCCGTCGGGAAGCCCGGCCGCCTTCCACATCTTCGCCAGGAACAGCGACGCCGACGGGTCCCGCTCCGACGGCTTGAGGACGAACGCGTTGCCCGTCGCGATCGCCATCGGCGCCATCCACAGCGGCACCATCGCGGGGAAGTTGAACGGGGTGATCCCGGCGACCACGCCCAGCGGCTCCCGGAACGAGAACACGTCCACGCCCGTGGCCGCCTGGTCGGTGTACTCGCCCTTGAGCAGCTGCGGCATTCCGCACGCGTACTCGATGACCTCGAGCCCGCGCGCGATCTCCCCGTGCGAGTCCGCCAGCACCTTGCCGTGCTCCGCCGTGATGATCGCGGCCAGCTCGTCGGTGTGCTGCACGATCTGCTCCCGCAGCGCGAACAGCACCGCGGTCCGCTTGGCGACGGGCTCCTGCGACCAGCTCTCCGCCGCGACGACCGCCGCCGCGACCGCCGCGTCGACGTCGGCCTGCTCCGCGAGGAGCACCCGTCCGGTCACCTGCCCGGTCGCCGGATCGAACACGTCCTGCGTCCGCGACCCCTCGGGCGTCGTCACCTGCCCCCCGACGACGTGACCGATGAGCGGAGCGGTGTCGACGAGCGCGGACATCAGGGGCCCTCTTTCGTGCAGGATCCGACGGCGTTGCCGGATCGAGCCAATCTAAGTCCGCCGTCAAGAACAACCAACGTCCGCAGATCCGGTCGTCCGGACGCGCGGATCTGCGGACGTGACCGGCTCTCCTCCCGCAGCGTCCGCGGATTCGGTCGTGGGGACGCGCGAATCTGCGGACGTCCGAGGATGTGGTTGTGGGTCAGTCGCGGGCCGTCAGGACCAGGGGGCCGTCCGGGGTGATCGCGACAGTGTGCTCCGCGTGCGCCGCCAGCGAGCCGTCGGCGGTGCGGATGGTCCAGCCGTCGTCGTCGATCGTGTAGTCGTCGCTGCCCGCCATGAACCAGGGCTCGATCGCGATGACCAGGCCGGACTTGAGCTTCAGCCCGGTCCCGGGTCGGCCGAGGTTGGGGACGTGCGGGTCCTCGTGCATGGTCCGGCCGACGCCGTGGCCGCCGAAGTCGGCGTTGATGCCGTACCCGCCGGAGCGACCGACGGTGCCGATGGCCGACGAGATGTCGCCCATCCGCGCACCCGCGCGCGCGGCCGCGATGCCGGCGGCGAGCGCTCGCTCGGTGGTCTCGATGAGCGCGGTGACGGCGGGCGACTGCGTGCCGATCTGGAACGTCAGCGCCGAGTCGGCCACCCACCCCTGGACCTGAGCGGCGAAGTCGATGCTCAGCACGTCACCGTCGACGAGCACGTAGTCGGACGGGAGGCCGTGCAGGGCGGCGTCGTTCACGGAGGTGCACAGCACGCCCGGGTACGGCATCGCGCCGAACGACGGGTGGTAGCCCAGGTAGACGGAGTGCGCGCCGGCCGCGTCGATCATCTGGTGCGCATGGGTGTCCAGCTGCTTGAGCGTCATCCCCTCGCGGGCGACGTCACGCAAGGAGGACAGCACGCCTGCGACGAACTTTCCGGCGGGGCGCATCTGGTTGATCTGAGAAGGGTTCTTGAGGGCCACGGCTCCACCCTGCCACGAAGCAGGCAGGCAACAGCCCGTGGGCCGGACCTCCGAGGAGGCCCTGCCGCGAAGGACGAGGTCGCGGCTCCCACGGGCTGCGGTGACTGCCATGGATTCGCTCGCCGGTCCTGGAGGGCCTGCGGGCGGATCGTCTGTGCAATCCGTCCGAGTACTTTCGGGCGACTAGCGGACAGTCACCTCACGCGTCCTGGAATAGAACATGTCCTGGACCACCTCCTTCCCGTGTCCGACGACCGTACGTCCGGTCCGTCCGAGGCGCCAAGGGGTTTTTCGCAGAGCGGACCCGTGGTGCACTTCGTCGCAAATGCTCAAGTTCGCGTCACCGCGTGCCGATCCAGGTGGCGAGGCCAGGAGTGTCACGACGAGGGGAGATGGCGTTGACCGCTCCGTCCTTCCGGATCGCGGCTCCCGGCTGGTACACCGACCCCAGCAATCCGACGCATCAGCGCTGGTTCGACGGGACGCGGTGGACTGCCCGCGTCCAGGCGACGCCCGCTCCGACAGCCGCCGCCCCCGCGCCGCCACCCGTCATCACCGCACCGCCAGCCTTCGCCTCCGCACCGGCCGCCGTGCAGGCCACCATCCCCGACTTCGGGGCGCCGACAGCTCACGACGCCCACCACGACGACGCCACGAACCCGTCCGGCGAGCGCGCGCCCGGCCGGAACACGCCCGCGCGGGTCGCGCTCGTGGTCTCGATCCTCGCGATGCTCGGCGTGCCGATCGCGGCGGTCGCGGGGATCGTCCTGGCGGTCGTCGGGCTGCGGCGGGCCACGTCGCTCGAGTCCGCCGGGTGCGAGCCCGCCGGCCGGGGGCGAGCGCGGTGGGCGCTGGGCCTGTCCCTCGTCGGGGCGGTCATCGGCGCGATCCTGGTGACGGGCGTGGTCCGTGCCGTCATGGCCGACGACGCTGCGGACGCGTCGACCGACATCATCGACACCCTCGCCGTCGAGTCGGCCATCTCCGCCGGGATGGCGGAGAAGACCGGCGTCGCGACCACCGTGCAGTGCCCCGAGGACCTCGTGGCGGGCGCGGTGACGTCGTTCCAGTGCGTGGCCACCGACCCCGACGGGTCCTGGACCCTCGTGGACGTGCAGATCGTGGACGCGACGGGGGCCTGGACCTGGGAGCAGCGCTGACGGTCAGAAGGACCGCGACTGCGCCCACTCCGCGAACGTCAGCCGGCCGGTCGCGTGCTCGGGCGTCAGGTGGTGACCGTGGCGGAACCCGCCCAGCGGGCCGGGGAACGGCACGGTCCACACGGGCCGGCGTCGACCTCTCGCCGCGAGGTACGTGCGCATGAGCTCGGTGACGGTGAGGACCTGCGGGCCGCCCAGGTCGTCGGCGCGGCCGGACGGGCCCGCGTCGACGAGCTGGACCAGGCGCGATGCCACCTCGCGCACGTCGACGGGCTGGTCGCTCATGCCCGCCGGCGCCAGCGCGACCGGACCGCGCGAGAGGTAGTCGAGCAGCGTCGCGACGAAGTCGTGGAACTGGGTGGCGCGCAGGATCGTCCACGGGACGCCGCCGTCCTCGACGATCTCCTCGACCCGGTGCTTCGCCTTGTAGTACGCGTAGGGGACGCGGTCGACGCCGACGATCGAGACGTAGACGAGGTGCGGGACCCCGGCCGCGCGGGCGGCGAGCAGCAGCTGCACCGCGGCGTCGAGGTCGTCGTCGGGCTTGCGCGGGTCGCTCGCGCAGTGCACCACCGCGCTCACCCCGGTCACCGCCTCGGCCAGCCCGTCGCCGGTGAGCAGGTCGCCGACCGCCCACTGCGCCTCTGCCGGAGCCGCGGGTGTGGGTTCGCGACGGCTGAGCACGCGCACCGGCCGGCCGGCGTCGAGCAGCGTGTGCACCAGAGCGCGGCCGAGGGTGCCGGTTCCGCCGGTGACCAGCACGGGGCGTACGTCGTCAACCATGCGGGACATCCTGGCGCACGGTCCGGGGTGCCGACGACCCCGGCGGCTGAGCGCGACGCAGCCCGGACCGGATGGGCGGTCCGGGCTGCGTCGGTCAGTGCGACGGTCGCGTCACTGCGGCAGTCGCGTCAGTGCGGCAGTCGCGTCAGTGCGCGGCGTCGGTCAGTGCGCGACCAGGAACTGCGTGTACGCCGGCACGGTGAGGAACGTCGGGAAGTCCTCGGCCAGCGCGACCTGCCGGAACAGGTCCGCCGCGTCGTCGAACCGGTCGTCGGCCGTCCGCGGGAGGTCGGCCAGCACCTCCTTGAGCACCTGCTCGACCCGCGCGGCGTCGATGCGGCTGCCCTCGGCGGTCACGACGCCCTGGTGCACCCACTGCCACACCTGCGACCGCGAGATCTCGGCCGTGGCGGCGTCCTCCATCAGGTGGTCGATGGCGACGGCGCCGATGCCACGCAGCCACGCCTCGAGGTACCGGACCCCCACCGACACGTTGCCGCGCAGCCCGCCGTCGGTGACGGCACCGGGCTCGCCGCCGCCGGCCGACGGGATGTCGAGCAGCTCCGCGGCAGTGACGTGGACGTCCTCACGCAGGCGGTGCCGCTGGTCGATCCGGTCGCCGAGGGCCGCGTCGAACACCTCGCGGGCGACGGGCACGAGGTCGGGGTGAGCCACCCAGGTGCCGTCGTACCCCTGCCCTGCCTCCCTCTGCTTGTCCGCCCTGACCTGGGCCAGCGCCTTGTCGGTGACCTCCGGGTCGCGACGGTCGGGGATGAAGGCGCTCATGCCGCCGATGGCCTGCGCGCCCCGCTTGTGGCAGGTGGCGACGAGCAGCTCGGTGTACGCCTTCATGAACGGGACGGTCATCGTCACGCTGCTGCGGTCCGGCAGGACGAACCGGGGTCCGCGAGCGCGGAAGTTCTTGATGACGCTGAAGATGTAGTCCCAGCGGCCGGCGTTCAGGCCGGCGCAGTGGTCGCGCAGCTCGTAGAGGATCTCCTCCATCTCGAACGCGGCCGTGATGGTCTCGATGAGCACTGTGGCGCGGATGGTGCCGTACCGCAGGCCCAGGTAGGTCTCGGTGAACCGGAAGATCTCGTCCCAGAGGCGCGCCTCCAGGTGACCCTCCAGCTTGGGCAGGTAGAGGTACGGGCCGCGGCCGGAGTCGATGAGCGCCTGCGCGTTGTGGAACAGGTACAGGCCGGCGTCGACGAGGCTCGCAGACGCCGCGCAGATCTGGCCCGCGCGGTCCGTGAACTCCAGGTGCTTCTCGGTCAGGTGCCAGCCGCGCGGCCGGAACACGATCGTCGGGGTCGTGTCCCCGACGCGGTACTCCTTGCCCTCGGGCGACGTGAAGTCGATCTGCCCGCGGATGGCGTCGAACAGCGAGTGCTGCCCGCCGATGACGTTGGTCCACGTCGGGCTGGTGGCGTCCTCCATGTCCGCCAGCCAGACCTTCGCGCCGCTGTTCAGCGCGTTGATCGTCATCTTGCGGTCGGTGGGGCCGGTGATCTCGACGCGGCGGTCCTCCAGGCCCGGTCCGGGTCCGGCCACGCGCCAGCCGGGGTCCGCCCGGATGCCCGCCGTCAGGGGCAGGAAGTCGGGGTCGGCACCGTTCGAGAACCGCGTCCGGCGGTGCTGGCGGCCGAGCAGCAGGTCGTGGCGTCGGCCGGAGAACCGGACGTGCAGGTCGGTGAGGAAGTCGATCGCCTCGGAGGTGAGGATCTGGTCGGTCCCGGCGACGTCGGGTCCGGTGATCTCCAGACGAGGTCGGGTGCTCGGCGGGGTGATGGTGATGGTCATGGGAGTGCTCCTGCAGGTCAGTGGGTGAACTGGGCGGTTTCCGTCGAGCCGGCGAGCGCGAGGGTGGCGCTCTCGGGACTGATCGCGGTGGCGACGCGGTCGAAGTAGCCGGTGCCGACCTCGCGCTGGTGACGCGTGGCGGTGTAGCCGTCGGACTCGGAGGCGATCTCGGCCTCCTGCAGCTCGACGTACGCGCTCATGCCGCGCTCGGCGTAGCCGCGGGCGAGGTCGAACATCGAGTGGTTGAGGGCGTGGAACCCGGCCAGGGTGATGAACTGGAACACGTACCCGTGGCCGGCCAGCTCCCGCTGGAACCGCGCGATCTGCAGGTCGTCCAGCTGCGAGCGCCAGTGGAACGACGGCGAGCAGTTGTAGGCGAGCAGCTTGCCGGGGAACCTGTCGTGGATCCGCTCGGCGAACTCGATCGCGGCGGCGACGTCGGGGGTCGACGTCTCCACCCAGATGAGGTCGGAGTGCGGCGCGTACGCCTCGGCGCGGGCGACGACGGGGTCGAGGCCCGGACGCACCCGGTAGTAGCCCTCGGCGGTCCGCTCACCGGTGAGGAACGGCTCGTCGCGGGGGTCGATGTCCGATGTCAGCAGGTCGGCTCCGAGCGCGTCGGTGCGGGCGACGATGACCGACGGCACCCCGGCGACGTCGGCCGCGAGCCGCGCGGCGGACAGGGTCCGCACGTGCTGCGACGTCGGCACCAGCACCTTGCCGCCCAGGTGACCGCACTTCTTCTCGGCCGCCAGCTGGTCCTCCCAGTGCACGCCCGCCGCGCCCGCGGAGATCATCGAGTGCATGAGCTCGTAGGCGTTCAGGGGTCCACCGAACCCGGCCTCGGCGTCGGCGACGATCGGCGCGAGCCACTCGCGGGACCGGCGGCCGGTCTCCGCGAACTCGATCTGGTCGGCGCGCAGGAGCGCGTTGTTGATCCGACGGACCACTGCGGGCACCGAGTTCACCGGGTACAGCGACTGGTCCGGGTACGTCTGGCCGGACAGGTTGGCGTCGGCGGCCACCTGCCAGCCCGACAGGTAGATCGCCTCGAGCCCGGCGCGGACCTGCTGCACGGCCTGGTTGCCGGTCAGCGCCCCCAGCGCCGGCACCAGGGTGCGCGAGTGCAGGAGCTGCCAGAGCCGCTCGGCCCCGCGCTGGGCGAGCGTGCTCTCCTCGCGGACCGACCCCCGGAGGGCGACGACGTCCTCGGCGGTGTGGGTGCGGCGGATGCCGGCCCAACGCGCGTCGAGGTCCCAGCTCGCCGCGAGCTCTGCCGCGGTCTCGGTCTGGTCGCCGTGCCTGTACGTGCTCATCGTGTCCTCCGTCATTGGGGCGTTCTTCTCGGCCCTTCGGCCTGACCTCCACGTTCCCTGGTGTTCGGCAGTTCTTCCCACGCAAAGTCCGCAGAAGATCGGCAATCCTTCTCCTGGACAGAAGCGCAGGCTCGGGCGATGGTGGACGGCATGACGACGACGGCCAACGGCGGCCTGGACACGCTGGTGCTGGGACGACGGATCCGGCACCTGCGCACGGGCCGGAACATGACGCTCGACGACCTCGGTGCGGCCATCGGCCGCGCGCCCTCGCAGGTCTCGATGCTGGAGAACGGTCACCGCGAGCCCAAGCTCTCGTTGCTGGCGCAGGTGGCGGAGGCGCTCGACGTCCCGCTGTCGGAGCTGCTGCGCACCGAGCCGCCGACGCGACGGGCCGCCCTGGAGGTCGAGCTGGAGCGCGCGCAGCGCGGACCGCTCTTCGCATCGCTGGGCGTCTCACCCGTGAAGGTCGGCCGGTCGTTGCCCGCCGACGCGCTCGAGGCCCTGGTCCGCCTGCAGGCCGAGATCCAGCGCCTGCTCATGGAGAACGCCGCGACCCCGGAGGAGGCCCGTCGCGCCAACGCCGAGCTGCGGATCCGGATGCGCGCGCAGGACAACTACTTCCCCGAGCTCGAGGAGCACGCCCGCACGCTGCTCACCGCGATCGACCACCCCGGCGGACCGCTGTCGCAGCGCGCCACCGCGGACATCGCCGCCCACCTGGGCTTCGGCCTGCACTACGTGCCCGACCTGCCGCACTCCACCCGATCGGTCACCGACCTCGCGCACGGGCGCATCTACCTGCCGCAGGGCAACCCCGGCACCAGCGACGCCCGCTCGCCGCTGCTCCAGGCCATCGCGAGCCACGTGCTCGGCCACGCGGAGCCCAAGGACTACGGCGACTTCCTGCGGCAGCGCGTCGAGGCGAACTACCTGGCCGCCGCGATGATGCTGCCCGAGGACGGTGCCGTGCCCTTCCTCCAGGAGGCGAAGGCGGAGCGCCGGCTGTCGGTGGAGGACCTTCGCGACGCCTTCGCCGTGCCCTACGAGACGGCCGCGCACCGGTTCACCAACCTGGCGACACGTCACCTGGGCATCCCCGTGCACTTCATGAAGGTCCACGAGGGCGGCACCCTGCACAAGGCGTACGAGAACGACGGCGTGAAGTTCCCCGCCGACCCCCTCGGCGCCATCGAGGGACAGCCCGTCTGCCGGCAGTGGACCGCCCGCGTGGTGTTCACGCTGCCCGACCGATTCACGCCGTACTACCAGTACACCGACACGTCGTCCGGCACGTACTGGTGCACCTCCCGCGTGCAACCGTCGTCGCAGGGCGCGTTCTCCGTGTCGGTCGGGGTGCCGTTCGCGCACGTCCGCTGGTTCCGCGGGCGCGAGACCACCGAGCGCGCGGCGTCGAAGTGCCCCGACCCGATGTGCTGCCGGCAGCCCCCGACCGAGCTGGCCGAGCGCTGGTCCGACAAGTCCTGGCCCAGCGCCCGCCCGCACGCGTCCCTGCTCGCCGCGCTGCCCGTGGGGGTGTTCCCCGGGGTGGACACGACGGAGGTCTACCGATTCCTCGACCGGCACGCGCCGACGGCGTGAACCGGGCCCTCCACCCCCTGCGTATCTGGACGGTCGTCCGCACCCTCCTCCCTCATAACCGCGAGGAAGGGATCGGGCCATGGTCCTGCTACACGTCCGCACGCACTGGTGTGACTCCCCGCCCGCGGGAACCCCTGTCCGGCAGCCGCCACCGCCCTGGGCGGGCGGCTACCCCGGCACGGTCCCGCTCCAGCCGTTCGACCTCGACCCGGTCTCCGGTCTGACGAGGCCGCCGGTCTGGGGGCTGCCGCCGGGTCCGGTGGCCACCAAGCAGGTCCACAACGTCTGGTTCCCGGTCGTGCGGCTGGGCGACCTCGAGTCGTCCGGCTGGGCGGCAGGCCCGACGTGGGCGGGCGACCCACCACCGCCGTGGGACGCCGGGGCGGGGCTTGCTGCGGGCACTCTCGATGAGGGGTACTCCGCGGCCGCGACGGGCTTCCGCGTCAACCGGGTCCGCCTGTACCTCGGCGCGAACCCCGGCTCCGGGTTCGTGTTCACCGTCGTCGCGCCCAGCGGCGCGGTCCTCGGATCGGTGCCCAGCGTCGCCGGCTGGACCGCCTGGATCACCGTGCCGGCCACCGTGGCCGACGGTCGCGGTATCTGGAGCGTGCTCATCGACCGCGCTGCGGCGTCGTCGGTCTCCGAGCCTGCGCTCCTGCCGCCGGTCGCCGGGCCGGCCAACACCGTGGACGAGAGCTACGTCTCCCCGTTCGGGAACGCGTACGAGGGGGTCCTCGGGGTCGAGGTCGACGGCGACGAGCTGACGACGCCGGTCACCCCCGCGCCCGTCGGATCGGTCGTCATCGGCGACTGCGACGCCAACGGGAAGCGACCCGTGGACCTCGTGGTGACCTTCTCCCCACCGGTCCCGCCGGGGTGGACCTACACGATCTACTGGAACACGGCCCTCCCGCCGCAACCGCCCACGCAGTCCACCGGGTCGGTCGGGGCAAACGCGGTGACGCGCAGCACCAGCTACTCGCCGGGCACGTACTACCCGTCGGCCACCGTCGTGCTCACGCACAGCGGCGGGACCTCGACGTCGACGTCGGTGCAGTTCGAGTCGTCGCCCGGTGCCGGCCTCGTCGTCCTTCCCTGCCCGACCACGCCGTGCCCGACGCTGACGCTGACGGCGAACCGGCAGAGCCTCTGCGCACAGGGCGGTACCACCGGCCCGGTCACGTTCACGGCGACACCGTCGGTGCCCTGGACGGGGCCGTACAGCTGGAACGTCTACGACAGCCAGATGCAGCCGGTGCCGATCCCGCTGCCGACCCCGACGGGGAACACGCTCACGATGAGCTTCCCGGCAGCCGGCCAGTACACCGTCACCGCCGCGATCAGCCGGTCCGCGCCGTGCGACCCGCTGATCCTCACGGCCACCCGCGTGGTGCCCGTCGCGGACTGCACCTGCCCGACGATCACCGGACCGCTGACGGCGACGCAGGTCAACGGCTGCACGTTCAGCTTCAGCGCGACCGTGACGCCCGGGCCCGGCGGCCAGCCGGTCACGTACGCGTGGGACTTCGGCGACGGGCAGACGTCCGCCGCACCCCCACCCGTGAGCCACACCTACGCGGCCGGCACCAACGGCGTGCGCACGGTGACGCTCACCGTCACGGGGTCCGACCCCGCCGCCTGCACCGACGCGGAGCCCGTCCAGGTGACGGTCGACTGCGGGGGCGGAACGCCGCCCTGCCCGACCTTGAGCGGCGTCGTCGCGACCCAGCGACCCGGGACGACGTGCGTGTTCGACCTCTCGGTGACCGTCACCGACGCCTCGCCCGGCTCGACCGTCACCTGGTCACTGCCGGGCGGCGGCACCGCGACCGGGCCGACGACGAGCGTCACGCTCGCACCGGGGGCCAGCGGCACCGCCACGGCCACCGTCAGCAGCCCGGACCGTCCGGACTGCACCGACGCGTTCTCGTCGACCACCGTGACGTGCCCGACGACGCCACCTCCGCCGTCCTGCGCGATCCTGCTGGTGATCTCGCTGATCCTGCTGATCATCGGCACCATCGTCACGGTCGTCGGGGTCTGCATCAGCGTCCCGTGGGTCATCGTCGTCGGCGCGATCATCGCCGCCGTCGGTCTGATCCTCTTCATCATCTGGGCGCTGCTCTGCGCGGCGAGCACGCCGTGCAGCCTGATGAGGACCCTGCACTGCATCCTCTTCTGGCTCGTCGCCGTCGTGGTGCCCGTCGTCGCGATCCTCATGCTGATCTTCGCCGGGCTGCCGTGCGCGATCGCGACGGTCGTCGGGGGCGTCGCCTGGGGTTCGATCTTCGCGTGGATGGGCTTCATCATGCGGTCCGTCAGGTGCATCCCGACATGCTGAGCGCCGACGTCAAGGCGGACATCGCGGTCGTCCTCACGGTCGGCCTGGGGCTGATGTGGCTGTGGGCGGGTGTCGCGAAGCTGCGGCACCCGCTCGATCCGCAGCGGCTCCGCACGCTCCTGCCGCTGCCCGTCCCCGTGCTGGCCGTCGCGGCGGGCGCGCTGCCGATCGTCGAGCTCGGGCTGGGGGTGCTGCTGCTCACCCGCACCCACGTCGTCGTCACGGCGTGGTTCAGCGCGCTGCTGCTCGTGACTTTCGCGGGCGTGCAGGTGGCGGCCCTGGTCCGGGCCTCGCTCACGCCCACCGGGTCCTCGGCGGCGGTGCAGGCGGTCGCGGGGTGCGGGTGCTTCGGACGGGCCGCCGCGCCCGTGGACACGGTGCCCGTCCTGGCCGCCCCCGCCGACCTCACGCGTGCGGGGTCGCACGTGGCGCGCGCGCTGGTGCTCGCCGCCGTCGCGGTCGCGATCACGCTGCCGTGCCCCTACTGCGTGGGGTAGTCAGCGGGGCGGTTCCCAGCGCAGCATCGCGGACGCGGCGCGCGCGGACGCCGAGTCCGGCAGGAGTCGCAGCAGCACGTCACGGGTGGCGGCCGCCGGTGCCCAGTGCAGCTGCGCCACGCGACCGACGCTGCGCGCCCGGCTCGCCATCGACTGCGTGCGTGGCCGCCGCAGCCGGTCGTACTCCTGCAGCGCCGACCGCAGGTCAGCGCGGTCGGCGAGGACCGCGAGCGTCGCGGCATCCTCGAGCGCCTGCCCGCCGCCCTGCCCGACGTCGGGCGTCATCGCGTGCGCCGCGTCGCCGAGCAGCGCCACCCGACCCTGCACGAACGACGGCAGCCGTCGGTCCAGGTCGTGGATGTCGTGCCGCAGGACCGTGCCGGTGGCCGCCACCAGCGCGGGGATCGGCGGGTGCCAGCGGCCGAACCGGCGCACCACCTCGGCGTGCTCGTCGGCGAACAGCGTGCCGGCCGGGAGGGTCGCGACGGCGAACCAGTAGACCCGCCCGTCCCGCAGCGGCACGTACCCGAACCGCTCGCCGCGCCCCCACGTCTCACCGGCCCCGCCCAGGAGGTCGACCGGCACGTCCGTGACCCCGCGCCACGCGGAGTACCCGGCGTACCGCGGACCTGCACCTCGGGCGAACGTGCCCCGGACAGCGCTGCGCAGCCCGTCGGCACCGACGACCAGGTCCGCCGACGTCCGCGCCCCCGCGGCGTCGACCACCGTGCCGCGCGCGTGCTCGACCCCCGTCACCTCGACGCCCGTCCGCACGACACCTGCCGGCAGCGCATCGAGCAGGACGCGCTGCAGGTCGCGGCGGTGCACCACGGCCAGGTCGTCGACCGTCCCCGCAGGCACCCGGACCAGCCATCGTCCGGAGGGCTGGCGCTGACCGGTGCTGATCCCGGTGCCGACCGGCGCCGCGATCGCCCGGACCTCGTCCTCCAGGCCGAGCACCCGCAGGGCGGTCAGTCCGTTGCGGAAGAGCGAGATGCCGGCACCCAGAGCCGACAGGTCGGGACTGCGCTCGAGCACCGTGACCTCGTGACCGCGGCGGCGGAGGCCGACCGCCACGGCGAGCCCGCCGATCCCTGCGCCGACGACGGTGACCTGCATGGACCCCATGCTGTCAGGCGGTCACGCGACGGCGGCGCGCCCGCTGTCGAGGCGCGCGAGGGCCGTCGCGAGCCCGAACCGTGCGGCGAGCACGTCGAGACTCGTCAGGCCGTCCACCCCACGCTCGCGGTGCACCGCGACGAGCGCCGGCAGCAGGTCGGCGTGGGGGACCGGCACAGTCGCCTCCAGGAGCGTCTCGGTGCCCTCGGTCACGAGGTAGGACATGGCCGGCCCGAACTCGTCGGCCGGCGCCACCCGGAACCGGACCGAGCCGACCTCGACGGGGGCCGGCAGCGACTGACCCCGCACGTGCCCGATCTCCAGCAGGTCCCGGATCGCCTTGGCGCCCTCCGCGTCGAGCCCGGCCGAGGCGTCGAGGGAGTCCAGGTCGGCGAGCACCACGCACGACTCGGTGGGCTCCACCGAGCCCGGGTGCCAGGACGCGTCGACCTCGAGCGCGAGGAAGCCCCCGCTCACCGAGAACGCGTCCCGGATCAGCGTCGCCCGCTCGTCGGCGGACAGGCCGCGCATGGGGTGGCGACGGGTGGTCCCCGCGGAACCGCACGAGCACGAGAGAGTGATCATGGGTCCAGGGTGCAACCGACCACTGACACGCCCCCGCCGCACACGCCGCGACCGTCGATCAGCCGTCGTCCCCGAAGTGCCGCTCCCAGAACGCCTGGGCCTCCTCGGGACGACCGGCCTGGTCGAGCCACATCGCCGCCGCGCTGGCCGCGTGGCTGCTCACCTGGGTCGCACCTGCGGCCCGGGCGCGCACGGCGACGTCGTCCAGCAGCGCGAGACCTTCGGCGTCCCGGCCGATCTCGAGCAGGGCGACGCCGCGCAGGCTCTCGCTGTCGAGCGCCCGGGCGCCGTCGCCGAGCTCCTCCCACGTGGCCGGCAGCCCGTCCAGGGCGTCGAGCGCGCGCTCGTGCTCGCCCGCGTGCTCCAGCAGCTGTGCGGACAGGGTGCAGAGGGTGGCGTCCTCCCACGGGAAGTCCCAGGTGGCCAGGTCTCCTGCGGACGACGGGTCGGCGAGGACCCGGGCCTGTGCGACCTCGTTGGCGGTGCGGGCGCCCTGGAGGTCCGCGAGCGCCGCGTCGAGCCCGTCGGCGTCGAACCGGGCCCAGATGCGGTCGCGCCGGACCACGAGGGCCGCGGCGTCCTGCCCGCTGGCGAGCGCGGCGTCGAGCGCCTCGGCGTACAGGCGCGTCGCCTCGACCGCGTCCACCGACTCCCGCAGACCGGCGAGGCGGTGCAGGGCGTGGCACGCGAGCGCGGCCGTCCCGTCGGCACCGGTGGCGAGCTCGACCGCCTCGCGCGCGAGGGCCTCGGCACGGTCGGACTCCTCCATCGACGACGAGAGGCGGGAGGCGAGGTCGAGCAGGGACAGGCGCTGCTCGGTCCGGTACGCGCGCTGCCGGCGCGGCACGACGGCGTCGCGGGGGGTGATCCCGAGCGTCGACTCGGCGAGCTCGATCGCCTCGAGCTCGCGACCTCGCTGGGCCATCACGAGCGCGACGAAGGTCCGGCAGTCGATGGCGATGTCGGCGAGGTCCTCGTCGAGGGCGGCTGCGGCTACGGCCATCGCGTGGGCCTCCGCACGCTCGTGCTCCCCGGATGCGAGGAACGCCCGGGCGCGCGCCGCCTCGACGTGGAGCGCCAGCGCGGGCGCGCCGGCCGTCCGTGCGACTGCCGCGGCCTCGTCGAGCAGGCCGAACGCGGCGGGCAGGTCGCCGGAGCTCGCGCTGGCGCCGGCCCGGCCGCCGAGGACCTGGACCCGGACCTCGGGCTCCTCGCCGTCGTGGACCGACTCGAGGACGGGGCCGTCGGGGGCGGTCGCGAGGCGGAGGCGCGCGACGAGCCCGCGGTCGTGCGGGGTCAGCTCACCGAGCGTGGCCAGCAGGTCGAGGGCCTCGCCGCGCAGCCGGGCGGCGAGCTCGTCCGGGGCGTCCACGGCCAGCCGGGAGCGGACCAGGGCGCGCTGGCTGCCCGTCCCGGTGGCGTCCACCGCCCTGAGCACGGTCTCCGTCTCGATCGGGAGCCCGGCGCGCAGGTCGCCCAGGAGCTCGACGAGCACCGCCTCGGCCTCGTCGCCGAGCTGCCGGTAGAGCCGGGCAGCGCTGCGCGTGAGCTCCGGCTCCGGGTCGATCGAGCTCCACGCGCAGAACGCGTCGAGGTCGGCGTGCGCCCGCACGGCGGCGGTCTCCGTGCCGCGCCGCGCCAGCCAGTGCGTGGCCAGCCGGTCCCAGGTCGGGCGGTACGCGACGCGCTGCGCGAGCTCGCAGAGGTCCGCCAGCGCGGGGACGTCCAGGGTGGCCAGGTCGACGTCCTCCTGGAGGGCGGGATGCGCTGGGACCCGCGGCAGGTCGAGCTGCGGGGCGGTCGTCCGGTCCGGGTGGGTGCTGCCGAGCGGGAGGGCCGGCAGGTCGGGCGCCGCGAGCCAGTCCCGGACGTTGTCGCCGACGGCCGTCGTGCCGTTGCGCTCGTCGAACCGGCGCGCGGTGGTGAGCGCCTGCTCCTCGACGCGAGCGAGGAGGTCGACCGCTCGCTCGGGCTCCCGGCCGCGCCCCCGGACCAGCCGGTCGCCGTCCCCCGCGTCGACCAGCGGCCGGAGCAGCCGGGCGGCCGCGGCGGCGAGCTGCATCCCCGTCATCGGCGACGACGGTCGGTCCAGGGCGTCGAGCTGTTCCGCGAGCACGTCCAGGCCGCGGCTGACGTTGCCGGTGCGGGCCAGCACCTCGAGGTGCCGCGCGACCGCCGCCGTCTCGCCGGGGTTGCGACGGCTCGCACGGTAGGCGCTGCGGTGCGACGCGGCGGCCGTCTCGACGTCGCCGAGCTCGACGATCGACGCCAGCGCCATGCTGATGGCGCGCTGCGGCTGCTCGGAGCACCCGACCTGGCCGCGCACCACGGGCTCGAGCTCGTCGACGACCTCCTGGTGCCGGCCCAGCTCGGCCAGGTGCGTGATGCGCTGGTCCGGCTCGCAGCCTTCGCAGTCCGACAGCCGCGTCCGCGGTGCCCGCCGCCACGCGAGGTACTCGGCCTCCGACGCGGCGGCTCCGTGGACGTGCGCGTGCAGCACGTAGGCACAGCTGAGCACGGGGGCGAGGCCCTCGCCCGCGGCGACGTACCGGCTCCGCATGCCGTCGAGCACGGTCTCCAGCTGGTCCAGCGAGATCTCGGGGTGGTCGAGGAGGTCGACCACCATCCACTTGTGCAGCCACAGCACCCGGTAGCGGTCGTCGTCCGTGAGCCAGTCCGGCTCGGCGTCGTAGCACTGCACGAGGTACGCGAACGGCGCGAACATCCGGTGCTTCGCTGTCGCGTAGAAGAACGACTCGACGAGCTCCAGCCGGGCGCGGAACCGCATCTCGTCGTCGCCGGAGGCGTCGGCGGCGCGCACGAGCTCCTCCGCGGCGGCGGTCCGCTCGAACCTCGGGGTGAGGGCTACCTGGTCCAGCAGCTGCTGCACCTCGGCTCGGGTCACGGTCACGCGAGGGTCCCTCCGGATTCGTCGACCGCACGGTCGAGAAGCGTGTTGAACGAGCGGTCGATCAGAGCGGTGTCGACGGGGCGGAGCCGCCGGCCGCCGGCGAGCAGAGCCCGCCCGTACAGGGACTCGGCCGCCACCTGCCGCAGCGCCGTGTCCTGCAGGACGAGGATCCGGCGCACGGTCGGGTTGGTGTCGTTGAGCAGGAGCCGCGGCCGGTCGCTGCCGCCGTCGTCGAACGCGCCGAGGAGCGCGCTCCAGACGTCGTCGGCCTCCGCGGCAGCGGCGCGCACCTCCCGCCGCTCGCGCCGGTCGCCCTCGTCGAGCAGGAGCGCGGGCAGCGACGCGGGCGCGAACGCCCGCAGCTCGACATCCACCTGGGCGACGTCGAGCGCCGCCCGCACGTCGGCCAGCGCGGCCGCGACCTCCCCCAGCCGCTCGTCGGGCACGAGCCGGACGTGCCCGTCGACGTCCCCGGGCACGACGACCTCGACGACGGCGGACGGCTCGACGTCGACCAGCCTGCGCACCAGGTCCAGGTCGAACGTGTAGCCGCCGTTCACCACGGCGACGCCCTGCGCCGCCAGGACGGAACCGACCTGGCGGAAGTCGTCCACGGTCGCCGCGACGCGCACCACGTCGGTCGTCCGCATCAGCTCCGGCAGCGTGCACCGGCCCTGGTTGGTCTCGAAGGGCAGGAGCGGCAGGACGATCCGGAGCATCTCGTCGTCCTGCAGGGCCATCGCCTTGACGGCCACCTGGTGGATGGTGAGGAACCGCTGCATCCGCTCGGGCTGCGTCGACGCCATGCGCACCAGCCACGCGCGCACCTGGGCGCCGATCTCGGTGCGCGTGTGCTCGAGCAGGTCGTCGTCGAAGAGTGCCTCCCGGTTCGCCGTCGGGCGCAGCAGCTGGGAGTCCACCGCGCAGCGGACGAAGAACGCCCACTCCGGGACCAGGTCGGCCACCTGGTCGGACAGGAGCATGCCCTTGAGGTGCACGCGGTGGCGGCCCTGGCTGGCGCTGGCCGCGCGGTGCCCGCCGATCACGGCGACGCCGTCGAGCCCGGCCTGCGGGACCCGGATCGGCAGCACGTGGAACGGTGGCCCACCCAGCTCGGCGGTCGCGAGCTCCACGCAGGCGGCCCGACGACGCTCGGGGTCCTCGATCCGCCACGGCGGCGTCTGCAGGCTCGCCTCCACCTCACCCTCAGCCGTGCGCACGACGACCCGGTGCGGCAGGTAGGAGCCGAAGTGCCGGGCCAGGGCCACGACGGAGACGGTGTCGAGCAGGTGCTCCGTGCCGCGCCGCGGGGCCAGCGTCACGCAGGTGCCCGGTCCGCCGGCCAGCCAGGTC
Source organism: Cellulomonas humilata (assembly GCF_030814415.1). Taxonomy (GTDB): domain Bacteria; phylum Actinomycetota; class Actinomycetes; order Actinomycetales; family Cellulomonadaceae; genus Cellulomonas; species Cellulomonas humilata_A. The sequence continues at coordinate 925,134 of NZ_JAUSVB010000001.1, forward strand.
GCTCGGTCGTCGCCGGCGTCGAGGCCGTCCGGCAGCGTCGTCAGCTCGTACGTGCCGTCCGCGTGCCCGACCCACCGGACCCACGGCCCGTCGGCCCGTCGCGACACCACCTCGATGTCCTCGCTGACCATGAAGCAGCTGAGCAGGCCGATGCCGAACTGCCCGAGCAGGTCGGAGCGCGCCAGGCCCAGCTCGTCGCGCTTGCTGGACCGGCCGATCGTGGCCAGGAACGTGCGGACGTCGTCGGCGTCGAGACCCACGCCCGAGTCCATGGCATGCAGCCGGCCGTCGGGCGCGACGTCCGTCGGGACCAGGAGCAGCGCGGGCCGGTCGTCGGCCGCGCCCCGCACCGTGACGGCGTCGACCGCGTTCTGCATCAGCTCGCGGACGTACACGCGCGGGCCGGAGTACAGGTGGTGGCTCAGCAGGTCGACGATGCCGCGAAGGTCGACCTGGAAGGTGCTCTGGTCCTCACGCACGCGTGAACTGTAGGGCAGCGGTCCAGATGGCGGGGGTCATCCGAGCGCCAGCAGCTGGTGCACGAACGCGATCGCCATGCCGCCCTCCCCGACGCCGGAGACCACTCGCTTGACCGACCCCGACCGGACGTCGCCCGCCGCGAACAGCCCCGGCACGGTGGTCTCGAGCGCGAACGGCTCCCGGGCCTGCATCCACCCGCCGGACAACCTCGCGTCCGGGCCGGTCAGCACGTAGCCGTGCGCATCGCGCGCGACCTCGTCGGGAAGCCAGGACGTCACCGCGTCGGCGCCGATCATCACGAAGAGCACCTCGGCCTGATGCGTCACGACGGTCCCCGTGCGCCGGTCGACGACCTCGATCTGCTCGAGCACCTCCTGCCCGTGCAGCGTCACGACCTCGGAGCGTGTCTCGACGGTGACGTGCCGGTTCGAGCCGATCTGGTCGATCAGGTACTGGGACATGCTCGCGGCGAGCGACTCACCGCGGACGACGAGGGTCACGCTCCGGGCGAAGCGTGAGAAGAACAGGGCCGCCTGCCCCGCAGAGTTGCCGGCGCCGATGATGTAGACGTCCTTGCCGTGCGCCAGCCCGGAGTCGCTGCGCGCGGCACCGTAGTAGACGCCGTTGCCGACGAAGCGGTCGATCGCCGCCAGCGGCACGTGCCGCCACTCGACGCCCGAGGTCAGCAGCACGACCTTGGCGCCGATCTGGCTGCCGCCGTCGAGCGTCACCGACAGCGTCCGGGGATCCACGCTCTCGACGGCCCGCGTCACGACGATCTCCGCGCCCAGCCGTCCCGCCTGCCGCAGCGCCTTGCTGGCCAGCTCGTCGCCCGAGACCCCGAAGGGGAAGCCGGTGTAGTTCTCGATCCGCGTCGACGTCCCGGCCTGACCGCCCGGCGCGAACTTCTCGACGACCAGCGTGCGCAGCCCCTCCGCGGCACCGTTCACCGCGGCGGTGAGCCCCGTCGGCCCGCCTCCGACGATCACCACGTCGTACTCGTCGCGCGACGGCACCACCCGCAGCCCGCCCGCGAGCGCGATCTCCCGCACGGTGGGGTCGACGAGCCGGGTGCCGTCGGCGCGCTCGACGACGAGACCGTGGGGTGCGTCGTGCGTCTCGAACGCGATGCGGTTGCGGTGCAGGAACGTCCGCAGCTCGTGCACGCGCGGGTCCACGAGCGGGCCGACGACGACCATGTCCGGCGTGGGCTTCTCGGCGGCGATCTGCTTGAGGCCCTCCATGCGGCCCTGCGCGAGCGCACCCACGCGTGCGACGACCTGCGGTGCCGTGGCGGCGAGCGTGAAGAACGTCCCGACGTCCACCTTGATCATCCGCGACGCCTCGACCGCCACGCAGCCGGCCGGCATGTTCATGCTGAGCATGACCGGCACCTCCCCGTAGATCTCGCCGGGACCGCGGGGGCCGATGACGCGGTCGACGCCGTTGATCTCCTTGGTGAGGTCCACCCGCCCGTCGACGACGACGAACAGGGCCCGCTCGTCCCCCTCGTGCACGGCGTACTCGCCGGGCAGCAGCGGGATGTCCTCGACCGCCCGCGCGAGGAACGCGAGCTGCTCCGGCGTCAGGTCGGCGAACAGCGGGATGGCAGACAGCTCGGCGGCGGTGATCACGTGGCCTCGCGATGACGGTTCGGGTCAGATGCTCCGCATCGTCGCAGACACGGGAACGGTCCCGGACCGTGAGGGTCCGGGACCGTCCCGTGTCGTTCAGCGCGTCACTTGTACGTGATCGACGAGGTCGAGTAGCCGCACGCGGACGACGGTCCGGAGCCGATCTTCGACGGCTCGCCCGAGGTCACGCCCTTGTACTCCTCGCAGATGACGATCTTCTTCGACGAGTCGTTGTAGATCGTCACGTTCGTGATCGTCGCCTTGTCGCCGAGGTTGGAGTTGATCCCGACCAGCGACTTGCCCGGCGCGGTGACCTTGATGTTGTCGATGACGACGGTGCGTGCGTACTGCTTGGAGCAGTTGCCGCACGAGCGGTAGAGCTTGCCGAAGTCGGTCACCTGGAAGTTCTTGATGACGAACCTGCCCGGGCCGTTGTGCTGGAAGACCTTGTCGGAGGCACCCTTGGCGCCACCGCCGTTGACGGTCATGACCTGCGAGCTCGACGAGCCCTTGAGCGTGGCGGCGTCCTCGCCCACGTCCTCCCACCAGACGTTCTCCAGCGTGCAGGTGCCGGTGCAGTGCACGCCGTCGCCGGCACCGGTGCCGATGATGACGTTCTTGAGCGTGGCGCCGTCGGAGAGCTGGAAGATCGGCGGCTGGGACTCGTCCTGGTCACCCGAGGAGATCCCGTAGTACCGGACGTTGCCACCGTCGAGCGTGCCGGAGACCGCGATCGTCGACGACACCTTCTTCTGGCCCGTCGCCGTCGGCCACGAGCCGGACGGCGGCGCGGTGGGCGACGAGGTCGGGCTGGAGGTCGGGGTCGACGTGGGCGACGACGTCGGCGACGACGTGGGCGTGGTGCCCCCGGCGTACGTCTCGAACTCCGCGACCTGCGGTGTGGACGACGCGCTGGTGATCTCGAACGTGAGCTTCTTCAGCGACGTCGAGCTGAAGCTGATGACGCCCGCACCGCTGCCGGTCTTCAGGACCGCGCCGGAGTCGGCGTTGATCAGCTTCCAGGCACCGATCCGGCCGCTGGAACCGGACGTCTCGACGATGCTGGCCGACGAGACGGCGGTGGCGGATCCCCACTTGATCGAGATGCTGCCGGTCGAGCCGCTCGGCGACCAGTACGTGCTCAGGGAGCCGTCCTTGACGTTGCCGTAGCTGGTGCCGCTGGCCTTGCTCGACCCGTCGGCGCCCGCGCCCAGGCTGAGGTTTCCGCTCGCGGCCTGCGCGGCAGACATCGAGATCGCGGTCACCCCGATCGTGGCCGCCATGGCCAGGGTGGCCAGAGCGGCCAGGGGCCGTCGTGCTGGTGCTCGTCTCATCGTGTTCCTCTTCTTCGTCCGTCGATGGGGGCCGCGCGACCCGCTCTGGAGCGGGTCGCGCGGTGACGCTCAGGTCAGCTGGCGTACGTCTCGAACTCCGCGACCTGCGGGGTCGAGGACGCGCTGGTGATCTCGAAGGTGATCTTCTTCAGCGACGTCGCGGTGAAGCTGATGACGCCCGCCCCGGTGCCGGTCTTGAGCACCGCGCCCGTGTCGGCGTTGATCAGCTTCCAGGCACCGATCCGGCCGCTGGCGCCCGAGGTCTCCCGGATGTTGACCTTCGCGACCCTGGTGGCCGATCCCCACTTGATCGAGATGCTGCCGGTGGAGCCGCTCGGCGACCAGTACGTGCTCAGGGAGCCGTCCTTGACGTTGCCGTAGCTGGTCCCGCTGCCCTTGCTCGACCCGTCCGCACCCGCCGCGAGGCTGAGGTTGGTCCCGCTCGGCGTGGTCGACGTCGGGGTCGGGGTGGGCGTCGACGTCGGGGTGGTGGTCGGGGTCGACGTCGGGGTGGAGGTCGACGTCGGCGTGGCGGTCGGTGTCGTCGGGGTGCACGAGCCGTCGGAGACCTTCAGGCCCGTGTTGGCGCCGGCCGTCTGGCTGACGATGGCGGGCACGCAGCTCGCGCCGTCCAGCGTGTAGGAGTACGGGATGCTGACGGAGGTCGTCGACACGACGTTCGGTCCGGCCGGGTTGTTCTCGCTGCTCTTGGCCGACCAGGTGATGTTGTCGAAGATGTTCCCGGCCACCTGCCAGGTGCCGGCCTCGCTCGTGTAGAAGGTGCCGAGGACGTCCTTCGAGTTCTTGAAGTAGTTGTTCTCGACCTTCGCCTTGGCGCCGGCCCGGGAGTTGATCCCCGACTCGACCAGGTTCGTGTACGAGTTGTTGTAGATGTGCGCGATGCCGCCGCGCAGCAGCGGGGTGCGCGAGTCGAGGTTCGAGTAGCTGTTGTGGTGGAACGTGATGAACCCGTTCCCCCGGTCGTCCTCGCTTGAGCCGATGAGCCCGCCGCGGCCCGAGTTGCGCAGGATGCTGTAGGACAGCGTCACGTACTGCACGTCGTTCTTCAGGTCGAAGAGGCCGTCGTAGCCCTCCGACTCGCCGCCCGAGGCCTCGAGGGTCACGTGGTCGACCCACACGTTGCGGACGGTGCTCTCCATGCCGATCGCGTCGCCGCCGTTGGACGTGGGCGAGCCGGACTTCTTGACGTTCTTGACGGTGACGTTCTGGATGATGATGTTCCGCGAGTCCCGGATGTGGATCCCGATCTGGTCGAACGTGGCACCGCCGCCCACGCCGACGATGGTGACGTTGCTGATGTTCTTGAGCTCGATCACGCCGTCCGCGGTGCTGCAGCCGGTGCCCGAGACCTTGGCGGTGTTCCCGACCGTGATCGTCCCGGAGACCTGGATCGTGATGGGGGTGCTGGTGCTGGCGCGGTTGCACAGGGCCGTGTGGATCGCGGTGCCGGTGGACGCGGTGACGGTCGTGCCGCCGGCGCCACCGGTCGTGCCGCCGTTCTGGGTGGCGTAGCCGGTCACCCCGCCGGTCGCCGCCTGCGCGGCGGACATCGAGATGGCGGTCACGCCGATCGTGGTGGCCATGGCCAGCGTGGCCACTGCCGCGAGGGGCCGTCGTGCGAATGCTCGTCTCATCGTTGCCTCATCTTCGTCATTGGAGTTCAGGCCGCTACCTCGACCCACGGAGTCGGGCGTCCCGGTGTCGGAGGGGTGAGCAACCGGTTTCTCGATCGTAGGAGACCGCTTTCCGCACGCCGACTGGCTAAACGATTCGGCACGGTGTTTCTCATGTGCGGGCGCGACGGACCTCAGGCGCGACTCGGATCGACGTGCGGGCGTCAGGCGGCTCGGCGACGCGCCCGGACGATCAGCGGGATACCGACGCCGAGGCCGACGACGAGGAACCCGAGCAGCCACCAGACCCACGCCGGGGTGCCGTCGGCAACGTCCTCAGCCGGCACGTCGGTCGACGCGGACGGCGAAGGCGTCACCGTCGGCGTCGGCGTGGGAGTCGGGGTCGGGGTCGGCGTGGGGGTCGGCGTCGGCTCCGGGGCGACAGCTGTCTCGGTCGGCACCGGCGTGGGGAGCGGCACGGGCGCCGGCTCCGTCGGGGTCGGCTCCGGTGGCTGCTCTGGGGTGGGGGTCGGTTCCGGCTCCGGCTCGGTCGGCGTCGGCTCGGGAGCGATCGCCGTCTCGGTCGGCGTGGGACGGGACGGCAGCGTCGGCGTCGGGAGCGACGGGATCGTGATCGTCGGCGTGGGGGTGGGCAGCGGCGGGATCGTGATCGTCGGCGTCGGCGTGCGGGTCGGGGTCGGAAGGGAGATCCCACCGTCACCGCACGACGCCACCAGGAGGACGGCCGTGAGCACGGCGATGACTCCCGAGGTTTGCCGGACGACCGCCCGTGGTGCGCTCACGCGATGCCCCTCTCGGAGACTGCTTCCTACGCCACAGTCCCCGCCGCCCGGTGGGCGGGTGGGTGCGCATGGACATCTGACCACATATCACCCCAGCCAGACCGGCGATTCGACGACGCGTCCGCTCAGACCGCCGAGGTCACCGGCTGCCGCAGGATGGTGCGCTGCTTCTCGGGCGCGACCTTCCGGAAGTCGCTGAGATAGATCTCGTGGTGCGTCCCGGTCATCCGCAGCCCGTTGTGCGGGATGAACTCGTGGTGCAGCCGCGCGAGCACGTCGGCCTCGTCGTCGAACGATCCGACGTGCAGCGTCTGCACGCACCGCCCCTCGGACAAGGGCGCCAGCCGGAGGTCGTCCAGCCGCGCCGGCCGGTTCTTCGCCGCGACCTTCTCGATGGCCGCGGCGACCAGCTCCTCGCCCAACCAGTCCGGGACCAGGAGCATCAGCGTCCAGTCCCACCGGGACTTGTCCCGCGCCGCCGTGAACGACGCCAGGTCCTCCGCCCACCACAGACCCTCGAGCGGCGGGACCACGTAGTCGCGTCCGAGGTCGCGCTTGCTCGCGAACTTGAGCGTGTAGGCCACGGGGTAGAGCGTCTCGACCGCGTCCGTGAACGCCGGCGAGGTGTTCGGATCGCCGTGGCCGTCGATCATCAGGTACTGCAGGTCGGGCACGTCGACGATCCGGAACTGCCCCCGTCGGGCCTGGTAGCTGTCGAGCGACTTCTTGAGGTCGACCCGGTCCGTCACAGAGCCCTCGCGACGACGGTCGCGTGCCCGCACGCTGCGCAGACCGTCGCGTCCTGGACCACGTGGAAGTCGGCGCAGCCCGGGTTCGTGCAGGTGCGCGTCTCGGTACCGGGTGGCCGCGTGTGCGGCTGCGGCTCCTTGAGCGGCATCGGCGTCGAGTAGATCGGCGCGATCGGACCGGTACCCGGCGGCGGCACACGCAGGACGGTCCACTCGGTCGGCCTGCCGCACACCGCGCACGTCGGGGTCGCCTGCACCTTGCCGTGGGCGGGGCACGAGGCGTCGGAGCATCGACGGGCGATGTTGGACATGGCGTACCCCCGGGGCGGCGACGTTGACAGGAACGACCATCCTCGACGCGCGCGGTCTCGCACAAGGGTCCAGGCGCTCTGCCACCGCCCACCAACGACGAAACTCCCGGTCAGATCGCTCTGACCGGGAGTCTCGGTACTGCTCGAGCGGCCCCCTGGGGAGCTACCCATCTGTGCGCGAGGGGGGATTTGAACCCCCACGCCCTTTCGGACACTGGCACCTGAAGCCAGCGCGTCTGCCGTTCCGCCACTCGCGCGCGCCGCAGAACATTAGCACGACGACCGGGCAGGTTCTGAACCGCCTGCAGGCACCACGCACCTGCCGCGATGAGACGCCGCGCGCACATCACCCTGCATCCGACCCCGTACTGGCGGGTCACAGATACGATCAAGGCGGATTGCGGGTAGGCGACCTGCCTGCAGCGACGCGAGAGGGACGGGGGAGGTGGGCGTGGGCATCCTCGACAGGTTCGAGAACGGCGTGGAGCGGGTGGTCAACAACGCCATCGCCAAGGCCTTCAAGAGCGAGCTCAAGCCGCTCGACCTCTCCAGCGCGCTGCGCCGCGAGGTGGACGACCGGGCGGCCGTCGTGGGTCGGGATCGCACGGTCGTGCCCAACGAGTTCACGATCGAGCTCGCAACTGCCGACTACGACCAGGTGGAGTCGTGGGGTGCGGAGGCGTTGGCGGACGAGTTCGCCAACAACGTCACCGACTATGCCGCCAGCCAGCGCTACGCGTTCGTGGGTCCGGTGACGGTGTCGTTCAGCGAGGACAGCGAGCTCGAGGCGGCGCGGTTCCGGGTGCACAGCGCGACGGTGCGCGGTGCGGTCGCGCCCGCGGGGGCCACGTCGGCGCCCAGCGCGCGGCACCCCCTGGTGGACATCGACGGTCAGCGCTACATCCTCACGGGGCCCGTCACGGTCATCGGACGCGGCTCGGAGGCGGACATCATCGTCGACGACCCGGGCGTCTCTCGGCGGCACCTGGAGATCCGGGTGACCGGTGACGGGGTGGTCGCCACGGACATGGGCTCGACCAACGGACTCTTCGTCGAGGGCCACCAGGTTCCGGCCGCGACCCTGCTGGACGGCAACACGCTGACCATCGGGCGCACCCGGATCCTGTTCTGGACAGGCGGCGAGCCGGACCTGGACGAGTGACGCCGGCACATGAGTGAACTGACGATCACCCTGCTGCGGCTGGGTTACCTGGCCCTGCTGTGGGTGCTCGTGCTCTTCGCCATCGGTGTGCTGCGCCGTGACCTGTACGGGACGCGGATCACCGACCGTCGCCGTCGCAAGGCTGCGGTTCCTGCGGCGGCCGCGGCAGCTGTCGCCACGGAGCCCGCACGGCCGGAGACGGCACCGACCCGCATCCCCCGTTCGACGCGCAGCGGGGGCGGGCCCGGCCGGCTCGTCGTGACGGAAGGTCCGCTGCGCGGCACGATCATCCCGCTGGGGGCGTCGTCCGTGCTCATCGGCCGCGCACCCGGCTGCACGCTCGTCCTGGACGACGACTACTCGTCGTCGCGGCACGCGCGGATCTTCCCGCAGGGCGGCCAGTGGTTCGTCGAGGACCTCGGATCGACGAACGGGACATACGTGGCGGACCAGCGCGTCGAGGCTCCGACTCCCGTCCCGACGGGTACACCCGTCCGCGTGGGCCAGAGCGTTCTCGAGCTGCAGAGGTAACCCGGTGTCCGTCGCACTCAGATATGCGGCGCGGTCCGACGTCGGACTCGTGCGCTCCAACAACCAGGACTCGGCGTACGCCGGTCCGCACCTGCTGATGGTCGCGGACGGCATGGGCGGGCACGCGGGTGGCGATGTCGCGTCCTCGGTCGCCGTCGCCGCGTTCGCGCCGCTGGACGGCGAGTCGCACGGTCCCGACGACGCGCTGGACCAGCTCGAGGCGGCCCTGGCGGACGCCCGCGACGAGATCATCGCGCGCAGCGACGCCGACCCGGACCTGAGCGGCATGGGCACGACGGTGCTCGCGATCCTGCGCGCCGGCAACAAGCTCGCGATGGTGCACCTGGGCGACTCGCGCGGGTACCTCATGCGCGACGGCATCCTCACGCAGGTCACCACCGACCACACGTTCGTGCAGCACCTGGTGGACATCGGCCGGATCACGCCCGAGGAGGCCGAGCACCACCCGCAGCGCTCGGTCGTGATGCGCGTGCTGGGCGACTTCGACCCGGAGGTGACCCCCGACCTGTCCGTCCGCGAGGCGCGCAAGGGCGACCGGTGGCTGCTGTGCTCGGACGGCCTGTCGGGCTTCGTGAGCGCGGAGACCATCGAGGAGACGATGGCGACGATCTCCGACGTCGACGCGTGCGCGGACCGGCTGGTCCAGCTCGCGCTGCGGGCCGGCGGCGGGGACAACATCACGGTCGTGCTCGCGGACGTGGTGGAGCTCGACGACGTCGCCGACGGTGAGGGCCCGACGACGAACGCGACGGTCGTCGGCGCCGCGGCGCTGACCCGCAACGACCCGACGGCCGCCGCCGACGGTCCGGCGGCACGCGCTGCCGGGCTGGCGCGGGCCGCTCAGGTGGTGGACGACGACGCGCAGGAGACGACCCCCGCCGCGGCCGTCACGGACGACGACGAGGAGCACCCGACGAGACCCCGCCGCTGGCGGTCGGTCGTCATGTGGCTGGGGATCGCCGCGCTCGTCGTCGGCGCCGCCGTGGTCGCGTACAGCTGGACACAGACGCAGTACTACGTGGGGGTCGACGACGACGAGGTCGTGATCTTCCGCGGCCTCCCGCAGACCCTGGGCCCGATCGCGCTGTCGTCGGTGGTCGAGCGCACGGGCACGTCGCTGGACGACCTCGACTCGCGCTACCTGCGGGAGCGCGTCGAGCAGACCATCCACGCCGACTCTCTCGACGACGCCCGCGACCTGGTCGCGATGCTCGAGGAGGACACCGCGCCGTCGTCGCGCCCGACGCCGACCGCCACCCCCAGCGCCACCTCCGTCCCCACCGGGACGGCCACACCGTGAGCCGCGCGTGATGGCTACCGTCCAGCCGCACCGGGTGCGGGCCGGCCGGGGTGTCGAGCTCGGCCTGCTGCTGCTCGCGCTCGCCATCGGCGTGGCGTCGTACGCGCTCGCCGGCATCGGCACCACCAACAAGGTCCCGCCCGACGTGATCGGCTACGGGCTCGGCATGGCCGCCCTCGCCATCGGCATCCACCTGGTGCTGCGCTGGCGTGCACCGTTCGCGGACCCGGTGATCCTGCCGATCACGGTGGCGCTGAACGGCATCGGGCTCGCGATGATCTACCGGATCGACTTCGCGTACGCGGCGCGGGGGCGTGAGGACACGTTCGCGCAGCGTCAGCTGGTGTGGACGGCGATCTCGGTGATCCTCGCGGCGGCCGTCATCGTCCTGCTGCGCGACCACCGCACCCTGCGCCGCTACACGTACACCGCGATGATCGCCGGTCTCGTGCTCGTCCTGCTGCCCCTGGTCCCGGGCCTGGGGCGGACCATCAACGGTGCCAGCATCTGGGTGCGCGTCGGCGGGGTCGGCTTCCAGCCGGCGGAGTTCGCCAAGATCGCGTTCGCCATCTTCTTCGCCGGCTACCTGGTCACCCATCGCGACACCCTCGCGCTCGCCGGGCCCAAGGTGCTGGGTCTGCAGCTGCCGCGCCCGCGCGACCTCGGCCCGATCCTCATCGTGTGGGGAGCGTCGGTGGCGGTCCTCGTCCTCGAGCGTGACCTCGGGACCTCGCTGCTGTTCTTCGGACTGTTCGTCGCCATGCTCTACCTGGCGACCGAGCGGCTGAGCTGGGTGGTCATCGGCCTCCTGCTGTTCGTCGCCGGCGCGGTCATCGCCGCCGGTGCGTTCTCGCACGTCGGGGCACGTTTCGACGCCTGGCTCAATGCGTTCGACCCAGCCGTCTTCGACCAGAGCCCAGGCGGTTCCGGACAGCTGGTGCGCGGCCTGTTCGGTATGGCCAGCGGCGGGCTGTTCGGCACCGGCTGGGGGCAGGGCCGGCCGGACCTGGTGCCGTTCGCCGAGTCGGACTTCATCGTCGCGTCGCTCGGTGAGGAGCTCGGCCTGACCGGTCTGCTCGCCATCCTGCTGTGCTTCGCGATCCTGACGGAGCGCGGCATGCGCACCGCGATCGGGGTGCGCGACGGCTTCGGAAAGCTCCTCGCGGGCGGCCTGGCGTTCATCGTGGCGCTGCAGACGTTCGTCGTGGTCGGCGGCGTCACCCGGATCATCCCGCTGACCGGCCTGACCACGCCGTTCATCGCGTACGGAGGCTCGTCCCTCGTCGCCAACTGGGTCATCGTCGCGCTGCTGCTGCGGATCTCCGACGAGGCCCGGCGCCCCGCGCCGTCGATGAAGCCGTCGCTGACGCCGATCGCGGGGACCCCGGTCGTCGTCGGCGACGACGACCAGCCGACCGAGGTCATGCGGGGGGTGCGATGAACACGCCGCTCCGCCGCCTCGCCACGGTCGTCCTCGTGATGTTCGTCGGCCTCATGGCCAGCGCCACGTGGGTGCAGTACTTCCAGGCCGACCGCCTGAACAACGACAGCCGCAACGTCCGCACGCTGTACCGGGAGTTCGGCAACGCCCGCGGGCCGATCGTCGTCGCCGGTGACGCGATCGCGCTGTCCACCAAAGTCGAGGACTCCTACGGCTACCAGCGGTCGTACACCAACGGCGAGCTGTACTCCGCGATGACCGGCTTCTACTCCGTCGTGAACGGTCGCACCGAGCTGGAGCGGGCCGCGAACGAGGAGCTGACCGGCCGCGGGGACCAGCTGTTCTTCTCGCGGATCCGGGACCTGCTCACCGGCCGGCAGCCGGAGGGCGCGGCCGTCGAGACGACGATCAACCCGGCCGCGCAGCAGGCGGCGTTCGACGGTCTGGCCGGCCAGCAGGGCGCGGTCGTCGCCCTCGAGCCGTCGACGGGCAAGATCCTCGCGCTCGTCTCGACTCCCGGGTTCGACCCGAACGCGCTCGCGTCGCACGACATCGCAGCCGCGGGGGCGGCGTACCAGGCGCTGAGCTCGGCGCCCGGCAACCCGCTGCGCAGCAACGCGACGCAGGAGACCTACCCGCCCGGGTCGACGTTCAAGCTGGTGACGGCGACGGCGGCCCTCGAGAGCGGCCAGTACACGCCCGAGAGCACGCTGCCCGCGCCCGAGCGGCTCACGCTGCCGCAGACCACCGCGACCATCGGCAACTTCGGCGGGGGTGGCTGCGGCGCCGACCCGATCACCCTGGCCGATGCTCTGCGCATCTCCTGCAACACCGCGTTCGGGCAGCTGGGCCTGAACGTCGGCGCGGACGCCCTGCGAGCGCAGGCGGAGCGGTTCGGGTTCAACGACCCCGACCTGACCATCCCGATGAAGGTCGTCGAGAGCGTGTTCCCCGCGGAGATGGACCTGCCCGTCACGGCCCAGTCGGCCATCGGACAGCGCGACGTGCGGGCCACGCCGCTCCAGATGGCGATGGTCTCCGCGGCGATCGCCAACGGCGGCCAGCTGATGACGCCGTACACGGTGCAGACCGTGCGGTCGGCGGACCTGCACCGGGTGTCCGAGACGGAGCCCACCCTGTACTCGACCGCGATGTCGCCCGGCACGGCCGCGGCGATGCGGGACATGATGGTCGGTGTCGTGGAGAGCGGCTCGGGCGTCGCCGCGCAGATCCCCGGCGTGCAGGTGGCCGGCAAGACCGGCACCGCGCAGACAGCCGAGGGTCAGGCGCCGCACGCGTGGTTCACGGCCTTCGCGCCGGCCGACGCCCCCCGCGTCGCGGTCGCGGTGATCGTCGAGCACGGCGGGAACGCCGGCAACGAGGCGACGGGCGGTCGCGTCGCGGCCCCCATCGCGAAGGCCGTCATCGAGGCGGTGCTGGGATCATGAAGACGTCCTCGGGTCTCCTGCTCGGCGAGCGCTACCGGCTGGTCCGGCAGATCGCCGTCGGTGGCATGGGTGAGGTGTGGGAGGGGTACGACGACGCGCTCGCCCGCCCGGTCGCGGTCAAGGTGCTGCGCTCGGAGTTCGCCGGCGACCGCGGCTTCCTCGAGCGGTTCCGCACCGAGGCGCGCAACTCCGCGTCCCTGTCGCACCCGAACATCGCGCAGCTGTTCGACTACGGCGAGCAGGAGGGCTCCGGCTTCCTGATCATGGAGCTGGTCGTCGGCGAGCCGCTGTCCGACCTGCTCGAGCGCGAGCCCGTGCTGCCCACGCGACGCCTGCTGCCGATCCTCGCGCAGACCGCTCGCGCCCTGCACGCCGCCCACCTCGCGGGGGTGGTGCACCGGGACGTCAAGCCGGGCAACATCCTGCTGGGCCGAGGCGGCCGCGTGAAGATCACCGACTTCGGCGTCTCCCTGGCCCGCAACCAGGTGACGATGACCGCCACGGGCATGGTGATGGGCACCGCGCAGTACCTGTCCCCGGAGCAGGCCGTCGGCAAGCCCGCGACCCCGCTGTCCGACCTGTACTCGTTGGGGATCATCGCGTACGAGGCCCTCGTCGGGCACCGGCCCTTCACGGGTCCGACGGCCGTCGACATCGCCGTGGCCCACGTGAACAACGCGGTCCCGCCGCTGCCCGCGAGCGTCGACAAGCCACTGGCGGCCCTGGTCCTGCGGCTGCTCTCCAAGGAGCCGACCGCACGGCCGGCGTCCGGTGAGGAGCTGGCGCAGCTGCTGGACAAGCTGGTCCCGCGCACACCGCCCTCGGGCATCCCGGTGCTGATCAGCAAGATGCAGCGCACCCCCGACACGTTCGCGACGGCGTCCACGACGGTCCAGCCGCCGGCCGGTCCGCCGCCGTCGTACCCGCCGCGGCGGACGCGCCGGTCCGACGAACCGACCGGACGCGCCGCGGCCCGACGCGCGTCGACGACGACGGGGGTGCGGATCGGCCGCACCGGCCGGCTGTCCTGGCCCCTCCTCGCGCTCGTCCTGCTCCTCATCGGACTCCTCGGTGCGGCCCTCGCGAACCAGCTCATCAAGGCGGACGGCCCTGCGGACGGCGGAACCCGGCTCTCGGCTTCCACGGCCCACTACCCTCGTGCCGATGCCCCGGATGGGATGATCACCGACAACGGGTCCGCAGCGTTCGCCGCAGACCCCGCATCGACGGAAGCAAAGGACGCCTAGTGGTGGACGACGGATCCCGCACCCTCGCCGGACGGTACGAGGTCGGCGAGCTCATCGGCCGTGGTGGCATGGCCGAGGTGCACATCGGCCACGACACGCGGCTCGGTCGCACGGTGGCCATCAAGATCCTGCGCTCCGACCTGGCCCGGGACCCCTCGTTCCAGAACCGGTTCCGCCGTGAGGCCCAGTCCGCGGCCGCGCTGAACCACCCCGCGATCGTCTCTGTCTACGACACCGGCGAGGACGTCTTCACCGAGCCCACGGGCGTCGTCGCGCACGTCCCCTTCATCGTCATGGAGTACGTCGAGGGCCACACGGTCCGCGACATCCTGCGGGACGGCCACGCCGTGCCCATCGAGGAGGCCGTGGAGATCACCTCCGGCGTCCTGTCCGCGCTGGAGTACTCGCACCACGCGGGCATCGTGCACCGCGACATCAAGCCCGCCAACGTCATGCTGACCCCGACGGGCGCGGTCAAGGTCATGGACTTCGGCATCGCCCGCGCGATGGCCGACTCCGCGGCGACCATGACCCAGACGCAGGCCGTCATCGGCACCGCGCAGTACCTGTCGCCGGAGCAGGCGCGCGGCGAGACCGTCGACGCCCGCTCGGACCTGTACTCCACCGGCTGCCTGCTCTTCGAGCTGCTGACCGGTCGCCCGCCGTTCACCGGCGACTCGCCCGTGGCCGTGGCCTACCAGCACGTCCGCGAGGCCGCGCCGGTGCCGTCGACGTTCGCGTCGGACGTCCCGGACTCGCTGGACCGCATCACGCTCAAGGCCCTGGCCAAGGAGCGTGACTCCCGCTACTCCAGCGCCGCCGAGTTCCGCTCCGACCTGGAGGCTGCCGTGCGCGGCGGTGCCGTCGGTGCGCCGGCCGTCGGGGCGCTCGCCGCCGCGGCGCTCATCGCGACGCCCGCCACCGAGGCCACGCAGCTCATGGCGCCGCCGGTCGCGACGACGCAGACGATGCCGCCCGCCACGTCGCCGTGGGCGGCCACGGGTGCCGCCGTCGCCACCACCGAGGGGATCGACGACGAGGACGAGGGCAACAGGCGGCCGTGGCTGCTGCCGTTGCTCATCGCGATCGCCGTGCTCGCGGTGGCGGGGATCGTCGCGCTGCTCATCGCGAACAACCGGGAGGCGCCGGACACGACCGTGCCGGTGCCGACGGTCGTCGGCCTGACCGAGGCCGAGGCAAGGACCAAGATCACCGAGGCGGACCTGCTGTACGAACGCGCCGACGAGGCGAGCGACACCGTCGCGGTCGGCCTCGTCATCCGGACGGACCCCGCGGAGGGCACGCCCGTCGAGAAGGAGTCGTCCGTGACGGCCATCATCTCGACCGGGCCTGCCAGCCTGGCCGTGCCGTCCGTCGCCGGCAAGACGGAGCAGGAGGCGACCGACATCCTGACGGACGCGGGTCTGACCGTCTCCGCCAACCGGCAGGACGACGACAACCCCGAGTTCCCGCAGGGCCAGGTCACCAAGACCGACCCCCCCGAGGGCACGTCGGTCAGTGCCGGCTCCACCGTCACGCTCTTCGTCTCCACCGGCAACGTGCTGGTGCCCGACGTGGTCGGCAAGACCAAGGCCGAGGCGACGGCGCTCCTCAACGCCGCCAAGCTGCAGGTCAACACGTCGCCGGTCGAGTCCCCCAACACCCCCGACACGGTCGTCACGCAGGACGTCCCTGCGAACACGCCGGTCAAGCAGGGCCGGGTCATCAACCTGACGATCGCGGTCACGCCCACCACGGCCATCATCCCGAACGACCTGGTCGGCAAGACGTACGAGCAGGCCGTGCAGCAGCTGCAGGGGCTCGGGCTGACCAACTTCAACCGCATCGACGACCAGTCCGAGGCCCCCGTCGGTACGGTGATCCGGACCGATCCCACGGCGGGAGACGAGGTCCCGCTGGACCAGCAGATCGACATCCACGTGGCGAAGGGACCGGCGGGCAACCCGACGCCGTCGCCCACGAAGTAGCTGCATGACGAAGGGGCCGTCCCGGCTGGGACGGCCCCTTCGTCGTGGGGTCAGAGGCGGACGAGCGGGTGCAGCCCTTCCGAGCGCGCCACGGCCTGGTCGTCGCCGCAGATCTCGAGCCAGTTGGCCAGCAGGCGGTGACCGCCCTCGGTCAGCACCGACTCCGGGTGGAACTGCACGCCGTGCAGGGGCAGCGAGACGTGCTGCAGGCCCATGATGATGCCGTGGGCGGTCGCCGTGACCTCCAGCTCGTCGGACACCGTGTCGTTCACGACCGCGAGCGAGTGGTACCGCGTCGCGGTGAACGGGTCGGGCAGCCCGGCGAGCACACCCTCGCCCTTGTGCTCCACCTGGCTGGTCTTGCCGTGCATGAGCTCGGGGGCGTGAGTCACCGTGCCGCCGAACACCTCACCGAGCGCCTGGTGACCGAGGCACACCCCGAGCATCGGCAGGCCGACGGCCGCGCAGTCGCGGATGACCTGCATGCTCTGCCCGGCGTCGGCAGGGGTGCCGGGACCAGGGCTCACCAGGACACCGTCGAACCCGGCGCGCTCCTCGACGGGCGGCACGGCGTCGTTGCGGACGACCACCGTCTCGGCACCGAGCTGGTTGAGGTAGCCGACGATCGTGTAGACGAACGAGTCGTAGTTGTCGATCACCAGGATCCGCGTCATCTCACTCACCCACCGTGGTCTCGTTGAACGGCATGAACGGCGCGACCGCCGGGAACACCCACAGGAAGCACGCAGCCAGCACAGCCAGCGCCGCGACCGTGAGGATCAGCGCGCGCACGCCCGCGGGACCGGGCAGCCTGCGCCACAACCATCCGTACATCAGCGTCCTCCGTCCCGCGCGCAGGTGACCATCATGCGCCACCGGCCAGCTCGGCCGGGATCCCGTCCGACGTCGGCGCCCAGTAGTCCAGGACGCCGTGCACGATGAACCGCTCCCGTGCGGAGAACATCGGGTGGCACGTGGTCAGCGTGATGAGGCGCTCCGTGGGCACCGCGCCGGGGTCGCCGGGCACGGGCGCGATGACGCCGACGTTGGACGGATCCACGATCTCCGTCGACGTCACCCGGTAGACGTACCAGATGTTGTCGGTCGTGCGGATGATCAGCGGGTCGCCGACCTGCAGCTCCTCGACCCGGTTGAAGGGCTTGGCGTACGTGGTCCGGTGGCCGGCGACCGCGAAGTTGCCGAGTCCGCCGGGCATCGCCGTGCCCTCGTAGTGCCCGGCGCCGAGCACGTCGAGCACGGTCGCCCGGTCGGTCCCCTGGCTGATCGGGCGTTCCGGCTCGCCCACCCAGCGCGGCACCTGGATCGTCGCGAAGGTCGTGGCGTGCGGCGGCTCCGCCATGACGGGCGGCTCGTCGCGACGCGGCGGGGCGATGACGGGTCCGGCGGGTGCCCCGGCGCTCGGCGTGGCCGTCGGCACGGGTTCGAACGGGAGCTCGGCCACGATCTCGGCCTGCGCCCGGTTGCCGACGACATCCGTCCACCACAGCTGCCAAAGCAGGAACGCGAACAGCAGGACGCCGAGCGTGATCAGGAGCTCGCCGATCACCCCGACCACGCGGTAGGTGACGTCGCGGGCGTGGCTCGCCTTGCGCCGCTCGCGACGGGTGAGGGGAGGCGGCTCGGTCGTCGTCTCGCTCACTGCTTGTCCTCGGATCCGGGGGTGGGGGTGGGTCCGGTGCTGGCCCGCTGGGCCGCCTCGGCCGCCTCCAGCCCGGGCAGGATCTCGACGCCGTCGGGCACGGTCGCGGACCCCAGCTCGGTGGTGCCCGAGTACGCGGCGAGCTCGAGCGGCTGGTCCGCGTCCGTCACCGACCAGCCGAGCCCTACCTCCGCGGCGTCACGCAGGTACAGCTGGACGGCCGGGGACGCGTTCAGGGCCTTGCGCAGGTCGTCCGGGTTGCCGATCGCCTGCACCACGTACGGCGGCGAGTACACCCGGCCGTGCAGCTTCAGGACGTTGCCGACGCACTGGAACGCACTGGTCGAGATCACCCGCTGGTCCATCAGCGTCATCGCCTCGGCGCCGCCGGCCCACAGGGCGTTCATCACGGCCTGCAGGTCCTGCTGGTGCACGACGAGCGTGTCGGGCAGTGCGTCCTCGCGCCGCGGGGAGTCGGCGGGCGCGTCGTCGAGCCGCACGGTCACCCCGGGCCCGGTGACGGGCACGATCCCGCCCTCGACCACGTACGCCGTGCTGGGCTCGCCCACGGGCGTCCCGGCGTTCTCTCTCGTGGTCAGGTCGTCCACGACCGCGCGCAGGTCGTCGACCTCGGTGGACAGCCGCTCCACCCGGTCGGTCTCCACCTGGGCCAGCTCGCGCAGGTCCTGCGGGTGACGCTCGCCGGAGGCGCGGGCGAACTTGGCGTTCGCTGCGAAGAGCGCGCCGGACAGGGCCAGGACGAGCGCGACCGACAGCGTTCCGCGCGCGACGACACGACGCGCGCGGTGCGGGTGGTCGGTCACGAACGGCTCCTCGGGCGGGACGCCCAGCGGGTGGGAAGACGGGCACAGTACGGGCTGGCACTACGCTAGGTCACGAAGCGACGAGTCCGTGACGATGCGGCACCGTCGCAGCATGATCGACCACCCCACGACCACGACGTCACCCGCGTGGTCTCCCGTGGCCCGAGGGCCGCATCGCCGCAGGACAGGAGCACCGGACGTGCCTGAGTCGAAGTCGCGCAAGAAGGCGACGTACACACCGCCGCCCGCCAAGTCGACGGGACCCAAGGTCAACGCGCCCTGGTTCCTCCCCGTGATGCTCGGGCTGATGATCCTCGGTCTGATCTGGATCGTCGTCACGTACCTCACGCAGTCGCAGTACCCGATCCCCGGCATCAACCAGTGGAACCTGCTCATCGGGTTCGCCTTCATCGTCAGTGGCTTCGCCATGACGACGCGCTGGCGCTGACGCCGGACACTCGCACCTGGGCGCCGCTCGCACACCGTGCGGGCGGCGCCTTCGTCGACCCCTGGGCCGGGACGTCCGAATCCTCCCCATCGGTGCTCCGTCCCCACCTTCGCCCCCACCGCGGCGCCGCGACAGTCGTCCACAGCCACCCGTTCTGACCTGCGACAACGCGGCGGCTGTCCCCAGCGGTGCACAAGTCTGTGGATAACTACACGGGTGTAGTTCCACAGGTGTGGGTAAGCGTGGGGACGGCGACGAGGCCGTCGAAACCGGCTCTCCAGGCGATCGTGAGGGCCGCACGTTCCGGCACGTCAGAGGGAGAAGGCGCCGATCGACGCGTACGTCAGCAGGGTGGCGACGAGCAGCACGGCACCGAGCGCGACCGGTGCGGCGACCGCGACGAGCTTCCTGCGGGCCGGCGGCGCGTAGGCGTAGGCCGCGGCGAGCAGCCCACCGGTCAGCAGCCCACCGACGTGCGCCTGCCACGCGATGTTCGCCATGACGAAGCCGAGCGCCAGGTTGATGCCGATGAGCACGAGGATGCCGCGGACGTCGCCGCCCAGCCGCTTGCTGATCACGAGGATCGCGCCGAACAGGCCGAACACCGCACCGGACGCACCGACGCTGGTGGTCGCCCAGCTGTCCGTGGCCGTGGCCAGCAGCACCGAGCCGACGGAGCCGCCGATGGCGGACATCAGGTAGAGGGTGATGTACCGCGCGCGACCGAGCGTGTTCTCCAGAGTGGGCCCGACGAACCACAGGGCGACCATGTTGAACACGATGTGCAGGTACTGGCCTGGGGAGTGCAGGAAGGCGGCGGTGAGGAACCGCCACGGCTCGAAGAACGCGACGTACGGCTGGAACAGCCACCGCACCGTCCAGTCGGGCAGGACGAGCTGGAGGACGAAGCTCACCACGCACAGGCCGATCAGCGTGAGCGTGACGATCGGCCGGCCCTCGTGCCGGACCCCACCGAGCGCGGTGCGGGTGGTGGGCAGCGCCCGGGCGGCCTCGGCGACGCAGTCGACGCAGTGGACGCCGACAGCGGCCTGGCGCTGGCACTCGGGACAGGTGGGCCGGCCGCACCGCTGGCACCGCACGTACGACACCCGGTCCGGGTGACGAGGGCAGACCGGCGGCGCGACCGGCGCGCCCGGCTCGGAGGAGGACCCGCTGATGGTGCCCTCAGTCCTCGATGGTGATCGAGTTGATGACGATGTCCTCGACGGGACGGTCGCCGGGGCGGACCCGGGTGCTCTCGATGGCGTCGACCACGGCACGGCTCTCGTCGTCGGCGACCTTGCCGAAGATCGTGTGCTTGCCGTTGAGCCACTCGGTGGGTGCCACGGAGATGAAGAACTGCGAGCCGTTGGTGCCGCCGACCTTGCCCGTGGTGGGGTCGAGGCGCTTGCCGGCGTTCGCCATGGCGAGCAGGTAGGGCTCGTTGAACGACAGCTCGGGGTGGATCTCGTCGTCGAACGTGTAGCCCGGGCCCCCGCGGCCGGTGCCCAGCGGGTCCCCGCCCTGGATCATGAACCCGGAGATCACGCGGTGGAACACGACACCGTCGTACAGCGGGTCGGTCCGCTCCTCGCCCGTGGTCGGGTCCGTCCAGGGGGTCGATCCCGTGGCCAGCCCCGTGAAGTTCTGCACGGTGCGGGGCGCGTGGTTCGGGTACAGCTCGATCCGGATGTCTCCGGCGGTCGTGTGGAGGGTCGCAAACATGCGAGAAGTCTCGCACGATGCCCGAAGGAGCACCGGCAATCTCACAGGTGCGCAGGCCACAGCCACTGCGCTGCCGCGCGCGCGGTGGCAGAGTGGGAGGTCAGTGCAGCCGACGAGCCGGGAGCCGAGAATGCCGTTCACCAAGAGCCGCGCAAAGATCGAAGTCGACAGCGACAAGCTGGCCGACCTGGGTGCCACGCTCGCCGACGCCGCGAAGAGCGCGAAGGAGACCGCCGGGACCGCCGCGTCGAGGGCCGGGGATGCTGCCGCCCAGGCCAAGGACTGGACCACCCCGAAGGTCGAGCAGGCCATCGACTGGCTGCTGCCGCGGGTGGAGCACCTGTACAAGGAGAGCGTGAAGGCAGCCGCGCCGAAGGTGGAGAGTGCGGCCGAGAAGGTGTCGCCCGCCATCGACACGGCGCACGACAAGCTCGTCGACGACCTCCTGCCCAAGCTGGTCGCCGCGATGAACGAGGCCGCGGTCCGGGCCGGCGCGGCGGTCGAGCAGGCCGCCGACAGCGCCGCCAAGGGTGGCAAGAAGCAGGCAGCGGCCCTCGCCGCGGCCGCCGAGGCGGCGTCCGGCAAGAAGAAGCACACCGGCGCCAAGGTCTTCTGGCTGCTCGCCGCGCTCATCGGCATCGGTGCGGGGGTCGCCGCCTGGACGCGTTCGCGCTCGAGCGTGGACCCGTGGGCCGAGCCGTGGGAGCCGACGGACGCCGGCACCGCGCACGCCCGCGTGGGCGATGCGGCCGACGCGGTCGGGGAGGCGGCGGGCAGCGCCGTCGCCAAGGGGCGCGACGCCACGCGCAAGGCCGCCGAGAAGGTCACGGCCGTGACGGACGCAGCCAAGGAGAAGGTGGCCGACGCCACCGAGAAGGTGGCCGAGGCGACCGACGCCGCCAAGGAGAAGGTTGCGGGCGCGACGGACGCGGCGAAGAAGGCCACGACGCGGCGCACGACGAAGCCGGCGGACGACGTCACGGCCCCCGCGGTCGTCGACTCCGGCGCCGCTGCGGTCGTGGACCCCATCCCGGACCCGGTGCGTGACCTCGAGGAGCGAGACAAGCAGGTCTGACGCAGCACCTCGCACGGCCCCCGGTCCCCACGGACCGGGGGCCGTCGTCGTCTACCGAAACGTTTTGGCCGTTGACCCTCGGACCACGCGCTCTGCACGATGCGCCAGGCGCGTCGTGCCGGGGCCGCAGCGAGGCGACGCCGGGGCCACCCGCCGCCTCCGTGTTTCTCCCGTGCCGTGGAAGAGGACCCCATGCCCCGCCCCAGATCCCGCGGTCGCGTCGCGATCGCGTGCACGACCGCGTTGACCGTCGCCGCCGGCCTGCTCGTCGCCCCGCTGGCCGGCGCCGCGACCGCCGCGGACCCGGCGTACAACTACGCCGAGGCGCTCCAGAAGTCGATGTTCTTCTACCAGGCGCAGCGCGCCGGTGACCTGCCCGCCGACAACCCCGTCTCGTGGCGCGGCGACTCCGCGATGACGGACGGCTCCGACGTGGGCAAGAACCTCACGGGCGGGTGGTACGACGCGGGCGACCACGTGAAGTTCGGCCTGCCGATGGCGTTCAGCTCCACCATGCTCGCGTGGGGTGCGATCGCCGCGCCGCAGGGCTACACCAAGGCCGGCCAGCTCGACGAGCTCAAGGGCAACCTGCGCTGGGTGAACGACTACTTCATCAAGGCGCACACGGCACCCAACGAGCTGTACGTGCAGATCGGTGACGGCGAGGCGGACCACAAGTGGTGGGGCCCCGCCGAGGTCATGACGATGGCGCGCCCGTCGTACAAGGTCAGCGCGTCCTGCCCCGGCTCCGACGTCGCCGGTGAGACCGCGGCGTCCCTGGCGTCGGCGGCCATCGTGTTCAAGACCGACGACCCGACGTACTCCGCCACGCTGCTCTCGCACGCCAAGCAGCTCTACTCGTTCGCGGACACCTACCGCGGCAAGTACTCCGACTGCGTCACCGCCGCCGCGGCGTACTACAAGTCGTGGTCCGGCTACCAGGACGAGCTCGTCTGGGGCGCGTACTGGCTCTACAAGGCGACCGGTGACGCCACCTACCTGGCGAAGGCCGAGGCGGAGTACCAGAAGCTGAGCGTCGAGAACCAGACGACGACCCGGTCCTACAAGTGGACCGTCGCGTGGGACGACAAGACCTACGCGATGTACCCGCTGCTGGCCATGGAGACCGGCAAGCAGCAGTACATCGACGACGCCAACCGGTGGCTCGACTACTGGACGGTCGGCGTGAACGGTCAGCGGATCCCGTACTCGCCCGGTGGTCAGGCCGTCCTCGACTCGTGGGGGTCGCTGCGCTACGCCGCGAACACCTCGTTCGTCGCGCTCGTGTACTCCGACTGGCTGACCGACGCCACGCGCAAGGCCAGGTACCACGACTTCGGCGTGCGCCAGATCAACTACGCGCTCGGCGACAACCCCCGCAAGTCCAGCTACGTCGTGGGCTTCGGCGCCAACCCGCCGCAGAACCCGCACCACCGCACCGCGCACGGTTCGTGGCTCGACTCGCTGACCCAGCCCGAGAAGACGCGGCACGTCCTGTACGGCGCCCTCGTCGGCGGACCCAGCGGCGCCAACGACGCCTACACCGACCTGCGGTCCGACTACACGGCCAACGAGGTGGCCACCGACTACAACGCCGGGTTCTCGAGCGCGCTCGCGCGGCTGACGCAGGAGTACGGCGGCACCCCGCTGACCGGCTTCCCCGTCGCCGAGCAGCCCGACGGCGACGAGATCTTCGTCGAGGCCATGCTCAACCAGCCCGCCGGCGGCACGTTCACCGAGATCAAGGCCATGATCCGCAACCAGTCGGCGTTCCCTGCCCGTGCGCTGAAGAACGGCACGCTGCGGTACTGGTTCACGCTCGACTCCGGTGACTCGGCGGCGAACCTGACGCTCTCGACGAACTACAGCGAGTGCGGCACGCAGACCGGCAAGCCCGTGAGCGCCGGCGGCACGCTCTACTACGCCGAGCTCAGCTGCGTGGGCCAGAACATCTACCCCGGAGGCCAGTCGCAGCACCGGCGCGAGCTGCAGTTCCGGGTGAGCGGTGGTTCCACGTGGAACGCGGCCAACGACGCGTCCTTCGCGGGCCTGAACACCACCGCACTGGCCAAGACCAAGGCGATCACGCTCTACGACGGCGGCAAGCTGATCTGGGGCACCGAGCCGACCGGCACGGTCACCGACACGACCGCACCGAGCGTCCCGGGCACCCCCGTCGCGTCCGGCATCACCTCGACCGGTGCGTCGCTGAGCTGGACCGCGTCGACGGACTCGGGCAGCGGGGTCGCCGGGTACGACGTCTACCGTGTCCAGGGTTCGACCTCGACCCTGGTCGCGTCGACCACGGCCGCGTCGACCGTCCTGTCCGGCCTCACGCCGAGCACCGCGTACTCGTACACGGTCAAGGCGAAGGACGTCGCCGGGAACATCTCGGCCGCGTCGTCGGCCGGCACGTTCACCACCGCTGACCCGCCGGTCGACGTGGTGGTCCCCGGTCGGCCCGGCACCCCCGTGGCCTCCGCGATCACGACGACCGGCGCGACGCTCACGTGGACGGCCTCCACCGCCGGCACGTACGCCGTCACCGGGTACGAGGTGCACCGGGTGGTCGGCACCACCGCGACGCTCGTCGCGTCGACGACCGGCACGACGACCACCCTGACGGGTCTGACCCCCGGCACCGCGTACACGTACACGGTCCGGGCCAAGGACTCCGCCGGGAACGTGTCGCTCAACTCGGTCGGCGTCACGTTCACCACGACGACCGCGTCCGACACGACCGCACCCACCGTCCCGGGCACCCCGGCCGCGTCGTCGATCACCCAGACCGGCGCGACCCTCACCTGGGCCGCGTCGACCGACTCGGGCGGCAGCGGGCTGGCCGGGTACGACGTGTACCGGGTCCAGGGCTCGACCTCGACCCTGGTGGCCTCGCCGACGTCGGCGACGACGACGCTCACCGGCCTCACGGCGAACACCGCGTACACGTACGCGGTGCGGGCCAAGGACGGCGCCGGCAACACCTCGGCGGCGAGCACGTCGGTGACCTTCACGACCCTCCCGACGACGTCCACCAGCAGCTGCGCCGTGAAGTACTCGGCCAACAGCTGGAACGTCGGCTTCACGGGCAGCGTGAAGATCACCAACACGTCGACCTCCCCGGTGACGTGGACCCTCGCATTCACGTTCCCCTCGGGCCAGCAGGTGACCCAGGGCTGGAGCGCCACGTGGGCCCAGACGGGATCCGCCGTGACCGCGACTGGGCTCGGGTGGAACGCCACCCTGGCCCCGGGTGCCAGCACGGACATCGGGTTCAACGGGTCGCACACCGGCACCAACACGGCCCCGACCGCCTTCACGGTGAACGGGGCGGCCTGCACGGTCTCCTGACCGACGGCACGACGAAGGGCGCCCACCTCGCTGACCGAGGTGGGCGCCCTTCGAGGTTCGGACCGGGTCAGTCGGCGCTGTGCACCGGGCGCACCCGCTCGCCCATCGCGCCGAGCTGCGCCTTCATCTCCTCGACCGACAGGGTGTGCTCGACGCGCGGCGAGTAGAGCATCGAGCTCACGATCGCTCCCGTGGCACCGATCGCGAAGGCGTCGCTCACGTGGGTGACCAGCCCTGCACCGCCCGACGCGATCACCGGCAGGCTCACGGCCTCGGTGATCAGCCCGGTGATGTCCAGGTCGTAGCCGGCACCGGTCCCGTCGCGGTCGATGCTGTTCACCACGATCTCGCCGGCGCCGAGGTCCTGACCGCGCTTCGCCCACTCGACCGCGTCCATGCCGGTGAACGTGCGCGCACCGTCGATGGCGATCTCGTAGCCGCTGGGGATCTTCGCGGTCTTGTCCACGCGCTTGACCTGCATGCTCAGCACGATGCACTGCCGGCCGAACTCGACCGACCCCTGCGTGATGATCTGCGGGTTGCGCACGGCCATGGAGTCGATGCTGATCTTCTCCGCCCCCGCGCGCAGGACCTCGTGCATGTCCTCGAGGTGCCGGATCCCACCACCGACCGTCAGCGGCACGAAGGTGCGGTGCGCGGCCTTGCGGACCATGGCCAGGTCGATCTGGCGCTTCTGGGCGCTGGCCATGATGTCGTAGATGACGATCTCGTCGACGTCCTCGTGGTAGAGCCGGTCGGCCAGCTCGGCCGGGTCCCCCACGTCGATGTTGTCCTGGAACTGCTGGGCCTTGGTGACGCGCCCGTCTTTGACGTCGAAGCAGGCGATCAGCCGGTTAGCGAGCATCGAGATCCGTCACGTCCTTCATGTCGAGGTCGCAGAACGACTTCAGCACCTGCAGTCCGGCGCGCGCGCTCTTCTCGGTGTGGAACTGCGTCGCCATGATGTTCTTGTGCGCGACGGCCGCCGCGAACTCCTGGCCGTACGTGGTCACTCCGACCAGCGTGGAATCGTCGGTGGGCCGCGCAAAGAATGAATTCACGAAGTAGTAGTAGCCGCCCGGCGTGAATGCGCGGGAAAAGGGATGGTCGCCGCGCACGTCGACGGTGTTCCAGCCCATGTGCGGCACCCGGACCTGCGTGCTGTCGAACTCGTGCACGCTGCCCTGGAGCCAGCCCAGGCACTCGACGTCACCCTCGGCGGAGTGCTCGAACAGCACCTGGAGCCCGACGCACACGCCGAGAAAGCCCTGGCCATCGCCCAGAACCTTCTCGCTGAGGTGGTCGATCCAGCCCTCCTGGGCCAGCGACTCCATGGTCACGCCAGCGGCGCCGACCCCCGGCAGGATGTACTTGTCGACCTCGTCGCACTCACCCGGCTTGGCCACGAGCGCGTGCGGGACACCGAGATGTTCGAGCGCATAAGCAATGCTCTGCGAATTACCGGTGCGGTAGTCGATGATCCCGATCACTTGCCCAATCCTACACCGGACACCCGTCTCAAATGTCGGACGTTCAGTCGAGGAACAGCGCCCGCAGCCGCACGGTGGTGAACGCCAGACCCAGGCCGATCATCGCGACGAAGTAGGCCACGTGCGTGAGCATCGAGCCGTCGAGCACCCCGAGCGTCAGGCCACGGACCAGCTCCACGGCGTGCCACAGCGGCAGCGCCTTGATCAGCCCCTGGATCCATCCGGGGTAGACGGTGATCGGGTAGAACGTGGCCGAGAACAGGAACATCGGGAGCATCACGAAGTTGATCCAGTCCATCTGCTGGAAGGTCTTCATATAGCTGGTCACAGCCATGCCGACGCTCGCGAACCCGAACGCCACGAGCAGCACCGCGGGGATGGCCAGGGCGGCGGACCACGCGAGGTTCAGGCCCATGACCTGCATCACGGTCAGGAAGCCGATGGCGTAGACACCGCCGCGCAGCAGCGCGTACGTGATCTCGCCGAACGCGACGTCCAGCGGCCCCAGCGACGTGGCGAGCATCCCGTCGTAGAGCTTGCCGAAGTGCATCTTGAAGAACACGTTCCACGTCGAGTCGTACACCGCGCCGTTCATCGCGGAGACGGCCAGCAGTGCCGGCGCGATGAACGCCGCGTACGAGACGGACGCGCCGTTCGGCAGCTCGACGTCGCCGATGAACGTGCCCAGCCCGAGGCCCATCGCGAGCAGGAAGAACACAGGCTCGAAGAACCCGGACAGCACGATGACCCAGTTGGTGCTCTTGGTCGCCTTGAGCCCGCGCGCGACCACGGAACGTGCGTTGCGCGCGTACAGGGAGCTGATCGTGGCCTTGTGGGTGGGTTCGGTCGTGGTGGTCGTCATCCGGCCCGCAACCTCCTCACGAACACGCGCCGCGCCATGACCCAGCCGACCGCGGCGAGCAGGACGAGGATCGCCAGGTGCCAGCCGACGGGCCACGCACCCGGCGGCGAGCCGTACGAGAGCGTCCGGCCGATCTCGCTCGCGTGCCAGATGGGCGAGATCCAGCCGATCCACTGCAACCAGACCGGCAGCGTGGTGAGCGGGAAGAACGTGCCCGAGAACAGGAACAGCGGCGTGAAGACGAACCGCTGCACCAGCGCGAACTGCCCCTTGTCCTCGGTCAGCCCCGCGGAGAACGCCATCAGCGGCAGCCCGAACGCCAGCCCGCCGAGCACCCCGACCAGCGGCATGAGAGCCCCGGTCACGGGGTCGCCGACCGCGCCGAACGCCAGGATCAGCAGGTAGTAGATGGTGCAGGTGAACAGCATCCGGAGCACGACCGAGATCACCAGCCCCGCGGCGATCTGCGGCGGCGCGACCGGGGAGGCGTTCATGCCCCAGAAGATCCGGCGCCACTTGAACCCGGCCATGATGACGAAGGTGAACTCGTCCATCGCGACCGTGACCGCGGCGGTGGCCAGCAGCGCGGGCGCCACGAACCACACGTAGTCGACGAGCCCGTCGGCGCCGGACGCGATCGGCTGGTCGAGGAACGCCGCCAGGCCGAGCCCGATGCCCAGCAGGTAGAGCAGCGGGTTGCCGACGCTGCCGACCACGATGGTCCAGCCGTACGCCTTCATGCCGCGCAGCTGGTGCTCGGCGATGTACCAGGCGCCGAAGCGCCGCGGCCTGGCCGCGGCCGTGACGGCTGCCTCGGGGAGGGTCGTCGTCATTCGATGAGGCTCCGCCCTGTGAGCCGCAGGAACACGTCCTCCAGGCTGGAGCGTCGTACCAGCGACGTCGTCGGGTGCAGCCCGAGGTCGGTGACGCGCTCGAGCACCGCCTCGCCGTCCTCCGCGTACAGCAGGACCCGGTCGGGGAGCACCTCGATGCGCTCCACCAGACCGCCCATCCGGACCGCGGCCTCCGCGTTGCGCTCCGACCCGAACCGCAGCTCGACCACCTCCCGCGTCGAGTACTGCCGGATCAGCGCCGACGGGCTGCCCTCGGCCATGATCTTGCCCTTGTCGACGACCACGATCCGGTCGCACAGCTGCTCGGCCTCGTCCATGTAGTGCGTGGTCAGCACCAGGGTGGTGCCGCGCTCCTTGAGCCGGAACAGCCGGTCCCAGAGCACGTGCCGAGCCTGCGGGTCGAGGCCTGTGGTCGGCTCGTCGAGCATGAGGATGCGCGGCTCGTTGATCAGCGCCCGGGCTATGGTCAGCCGCCGCTTCATGCCACCCGAGAGGTCGTCGACCTTGGAGTTGCGCTTCTCCTCGAGCTGCGCGAACCCCAGGAGCTCGTCGGCCCTCGTCGCGCACACGGACCGGGGGATGCCGAAGTAGCGGCCGTACACGATGAGGTTGTCCCGCACGCGCAGCTCGGTGTCGAGGTTGTCCTCCTGAGGCACCACCCCGAGCAGCGACCGGATCTCCGGGCCGTGCGAGTCGGGGTCGAGGCCGAGCACGGTCAGGTCTCCCGCCGTGCGCTGCGAGACCGCGCCGACCATCCGCATGGTCGTGGACTTCCCCGCGCCGTTGGGCCCGAGCAGCCCGAACGACTCCCCGGGCGGGACCTCGAAGTCGATGCCGTCCACGGCGGTGAAGTCGCCGAAACGCTTGGTGAGGCCGTGGGCGGCGATGACGGGTGCGGTCACAGCGGTCCAACCTAGACGAGAGGACCGACAGCGCCCCAGCGCAATACGGTTGACCGAGGCAGCGCCGCCGGGCAGCCTGCACCGATGGACGACCTCTGGCCCCTCGCAGCGCTGCGCGTCCGCAGCGGCGACCTCGAGCTGCGGTACATGGACGACGCTGACATCCACGCCCTCGCGAGGCTCGCGGCCGACGGCGTGCACGCGCCCGACGCGATGCCGTTCACCGTGCCCTGGACGCGCGGCACGCCGACCGAGGTGTCGCGCAGCGTGCTCACCTACCAGTGGGGTGCACGCGCGTCGGCCTCTCCGGAGAGGTGGAACCTCGAGCTCGCCGTGGTGCGGGACGGTGAGGTGCTGGGCACGCAGTCGCTCACGGCGCACGACTTCCCGGTCACGCGCACCGCGGAGACCGGGTCGTGGCTCGGTCTGCGCCACCACGGACAGGGCATCGGCACCCGCATGCGGCTGATGATCCTGCACCTGCTCTTCGAGGGGTTCGACGGCCTCCGCGCGACGACGAGCGCGTTCGACGACAACGCCTCCTCGAACGGCGTCACCCGTCGCATCGGCTATGCGCAGAACGGCGCCGAGGTCCTGGCCCGCGAGGGCAAGCCTGCTACCAGCCGTCGGTACGGGCTGGACCGCGCGACGTGGGACGGCCGACCGGCCGAGCTGCGCCCGGAGGTCGACCTCGTCGGGGTCGCGGCCGTCCGCGAGCAGCTCGGCATCTGACGCGTCCAGCTCGTCGTACGCGCGTCACACGCCGCGTGTCGGTGCCTGCCCCTACGGTGGCCGCTCCACCACCGACCCGGGAGCGCCGTTGCCGAAGTCCCCTGACGAGACCCTCGCGCTGATCCGCACCTTGCTGGCGATCGCCGACGGCGGTTCGCCCCACCAGCCGGAGCGTGAGCTCGCCCGGGTCCGCGCCGAGAAGCTCATGCTCCGGCACAGCATCGACGAGGCCGCGGTGCGCATGACGAGCGAGAGCGCGCGTCAGCCGGTCCGCGCGGAGGTGCACGTCGAGGGATCATGGGTCGCGGACCGGATCGAGCTGCGCAATGCCGTCTATCGCGCGTTCGGCTGTCGCCCGGTGCGGGTGCGTCGGGATGGTGTCACCGAGTTCGTCGCCTTCGGCTTCGCCTCGGACATGTCGATGGCTGCCGTCCTGACCGCGTCGCTCGAGCCACAGATGCTGGCGGAGATGTATCGGCACGGCAGCGCGGTGAGCGACAAGCGCACCTTTGCCGCGGGCTTCGCATCGATCGTCGCCGACCGCCTGCGGCAGTTCTACGCCGAGGTGCTCGTCGTGGCGGAGACCGAGGGCACGTCGAGTGCGCTGGTCCTGGCCGCGCGGGATCGCGACGTCGACGCCGCTGTGGCTGACGCGTTCCCGGACCTGCGCCGCACGACGCGTCGGCTCTCGGGTCGGGGATGGGCGGCCGGCGCAGCGGCGGGCGCTCGCGCCGACATCGCCGTCTCGGACCGCACGATGTCCGGGAGCGGCGGGCGCGCCCTGGGGCGGTGAGTTCTCCCTGGAGGTCCACACCACCTAGCGGTCGTCGGCCGCGTCGTGCACGTAGCGCGCCACCTGCACGCGGTTGGTCACCTCCAGCTTGGTGAACACGCTGCCCACGTGCGTCTTCACGGTGGCGACCCCGAGGTGCAGCGACCGGGCGATCTCGGTGTTGGTCATCCCGTCGGACACCGCGTCGGCCACCTCCCGCTCCCGTTCGGTGAGGCGCGCGAGAAGCGTGCGGGCCTTGCGTCGCCGGCCGTCGTCGGACGGTCGGGTGACCGCCGCGATCAGCTGGTGGGTGACGCTTGGCGACAGCATCGGCTCCCCGAGCGCGACCCGCCGGACGGCGACGACGAGGTCGGCCGGGGCGGTGTCCTTGAGCAGGAACCCGGAGGCGCCCAGCTGCAGGGCGGTGAGGACCATCTCGTCGGTGTCGAACGTGGTCAGGACGATGATCCGGGCGGTCGTCCCGCGTTCCTTGAGCCGACGGGTCGCCGCCAGACCGTCCATCCGGGGCATGCGGATGTCCATGAGCACCACGTCCGGCAGCTCGCGGGCGATCACGTCCATCGCGTCCTGCCCGTCGACCGCCTCCCCGACGACGTCCAGGTCGGGTGCACCACCGAGGATCATCCGCAGCCCGGCGCGCACCAGGGGGTCGTCGTCCACCACGACCACGCGCACCGTGCTCACGCCGGCCACGGCAACCTCGCCTCCACGACGAACGACCCGTCGGACCCGACGCCGTGGCCGAGCTCGCCGCCCGCCAGCTCCGCGCGCTCAGCCAGGCCGGCCAGGCCGACACCCCCGGGGCGCCCGTCGGGGAGCGCGCTGAGGCTGTTGCGCACCTCGATCCGGAGCTGGGCGCCGGGTCCACCGGCCAGCCGGACGCTCACGGGCTCACCGGGCGCGTGCTTGCGGGCATTGGTCAAGGCCTCCTGGACGATCCGGAACGACGTGCGGGACAGAGTCTGCGGGCGGGGGTCCTCGGCCAGGTCCGTGGTGTCGAGCGTGACGGCCGACCCGGCCTCCTCCGCGTCGGCGAGCAGGGCGGGGAGCTCCGCCAGGGTGGGCTGCGGAGGTTCGATGCCCGCCGCGTCCGTCCCGGCCCGCAGCACCCCGAGCACCTGACGGAGCTCGCTGAGGGCGAGCTGGGCGTTCGACTGGATCGTCTGCGCCGTCTCCCGGGTCTCCTCGCGGGTGAGGTCGTCGCGGTAGGCCAGCGCTCCCGCGTGCAGGGCGACCAGCGAGATCCGGTGCGCCAGGACGTCGTGCATCTCCCGCGCGATCCGGGTCCGCTCGGCGTCCCGCGCCCGCTCGGAGGCGAGCTCCCGCTCACGGTCCGCCGTCGCCACCTGCTCCTGGAGCGACGCGACCAGCTCACGCCGGGTGCCGATGTAGTAGCCCGTGGCCATCGTCGCGACGAAGTACGTGATACCGACCAGGATGCCGAACAGCATGACGAACCGGTCGGGCGGGGTACCGGGGAACGCGGTGCGGTAGTACACCTCCGACAGCACGCTGACGACGAGCGTCACCGCTCCGACGACGATCACCCACGCCCGCCGGCGCCACGTGGCCATCGAGACCAGCGCGATCGTCGCCGGGCCGATGCTCGCCGTGGAGACCGTCGTCGCGACGGTCGTCAGGCACGCGACCACCAACGGGTACCGCCGCCGGAGCGGGAGCAGCCCGAGCGTCAGCACCCCGAGCAGCAGGTCGAGCGCGATCAGGCCGACCGCCACACCCTCCGGTTCGGGGGCGAAGTTCGTGTGCTCGGCCGCCGAGATCGCCCAGGCGGTGACGCCCACTGCGATGGCCACCAGGTATCGCCAGACCCGGGACCAGACCGACAGCGCAGGCTGCGGCGGGGTGGGCGGCTTCTGGGGCATGACGGCAGCCTAGGCAGTGCGTCCGCAGCCCTCGCCCACCTTCCGGCCGCTCCGTCTCCACCATCCGGTGGAGCCCGGGCTGGCCGCAGCGCCGATGCCGCGGCACGCCCGGCACCGGGACGGTGGGGCCATGATCAGACCACTCACCCTCGCGCGAACCGCGGGCGCCCTGTATCTCCTTCTCGCCGTGCTCGGTTCCTGGGCGCAGCTCGCCGCGCGCGGATCGGTGTACGTTCCGGACGACGCGGCCGCCACCGCCACCGGGATCGTCGAGCACGAGGCCCTGTTCCGACTCAGCATCGTGGCCGACATCCTCATGGCCGTCGTCTTCGTGCTCCTCGGCCTCACGCTCTTCCGGCTGCTCGACGGAGTCCACCGCCGCGCGGGCATCGCCCTGCTGGTCTTCGTCGCCGTCGGCGCCAGCTCCATCCTGATCAACCTGACATTCCAGGTCGGCGCCCTGATCACCGCGATCGACCCTGCGTACGACGCAGCGACCACCCTGCTGCTGCTCGACCTGCACGCCTACGGCTACTCGCTCGGCGGGGTCTTCTTCGGCCTCTGGCTGCTCCCGATGGGCTGGGCCGCGGTCCGGACCACCCTGTTCCCGACCTGGCTCGGTGTGCTCCTGATCGCCGGCTCCGTCGCATGGGTGCTCGACCCGGTGATCCTGTTCGGGCTCCCCGACGCGACCGTCCTGAGCGCCGTCGTCGCGACGGTCACCACGGTCGCCGAGCTCACCCTGATCGCGTACCTGCTGGTCCGCGGCGTGCGCCGGGCCGCACCGATCGCGCTACCCGTGCTCAGTCGCTGACAACGACGACGCGGGACATCGGTCATCGATGTCCCGCGTCTGAGTGGTGGAGCCAAGGGGACTCGAACCCCTAACCCCCTGCTTGCAAAGCAGGTGCGCTACCAATTGCGCCATGGCCCCGTGCCGCACAGCGGCGGGCCCCCGACCGTCACTCGAACGTGTCGGTGACCTCTGCCCACAGGTCTCGCTCGTCACGATCCTGTGCGTACTTCTGCCACACAAAGAATCCGATGGCGGCAACGGCCGCCAGGAGCAGGAGCTTCTTCATCGGTTCCCCCACGGGTCGGGAGTGGGCCTAACAGGACTTGAACCTGTGACCTCTTCCTTATCAGGGAAGCGCTCTAACCGTCTGAGCTATAGGCCCGTGCACTGCGCGCGCCGCAGTGGCGCCGGATGAGACTACCCCAGGGCAGGGGCACCACCCAAACCGACGATCACTCGTCCGTCATGGTCACGTGCACACCGCCCACGAGCGCCGCCACGATGTTGTAGAGGAACGCGCCGATGGTCGCCAGAGCCGTGAGCAGGAAGACGTCGATGACCGCGATCAGGGTCGCGCCGGAGATGATCCGCTGGAACTCGACGTACTGCAGGATGTCGATTCCGCTCTCGGTCCCGGTGATCTGGGTGACCAGGTCGTCCGCCTTGGTGAACACCTGGAGACCGTTGAGCGTGAACCAGACGACGGCCGCAGCGACGACGATCATCACGCCGATGGCCACCGACAGCAGGAACGACAGCTTCATCACGGACCACGGGTCGACGCGCGAGATGGCGAGCCGGACCCGGCGCGGGGCGCCGTGCGAGCCGACCGTCGGGATGCGTCCCGTGCTCGGCCGGGCACCCGTGAGGTTGTCGGTCGACGTGGCCGTCCGGGGGGCCGCCGGAGTGGTGGTCATGGACGGCTCCTTGGGAGGACGAGGTCGGGTGGCCGCAGTGAACGCGGCAGACGTGGCGACGCCGGCCTTCTTGAGCCAGACGGTGGCGGTGTCCACCGCCACCATCATCGGGGACGGTGGCTCGGGCTCACCGCTGGTTCCGGGGACGGAAGCGTCACGATCCTGTGGAGATGTCGCGGTGGTGGTCCCGGCCTCGGGACGATCCGGACGGATCGGCGTCGCCGTCCGGGCCGCCGACGTGGACGTCCGCGTCGGCGTCACCGTCGGGGGTGACACGCTCGCGGGCACCGTGAACGTGGTCGTCCCGTTGGAGCCGTTCAGGTTCGGCACGTGCGTCGCGGCGTCCTCGCTGTCGCTCCACGTCGGTCCGGACCCCGTGCGCGGCGCAGACGTCGTCTGACGGCCGGCCGTCGTCGGGGTCGTCGGGCGCTTGCGTGGCGGGATCGAGGGGGGCGTGGAATCGGTCATGCGTCCTCCGCTGGCGGGTCTGTCACAGCCTCAGCCTCGGACGCCTCTTCACCGACGGGGGAGTCCGGGACGTCCGAAACCTGGCCATTCTCAGCGCCCACGGTACCTGGCTCGTCGGCCAGGTGTCGCTCAGTGTTGCGCGCGACCGCGATGATCCTGTCCCCGCTGTCGGGCTTGGCGAAGATGACACCCTGCGTCGTGCGGCCCGTGGCGTTGACCTCCGCGGTGGCCGAACGCACGATCTTGCCGCGCTCCATGATGACCAGGACCTCGTCGTCGGGGTCCACCACGAGGGCGCCGACCAGGTCGCCGTTCGCCTCCGGCAGGTTGGCGACCTTGATGCCCAGACCGCCGCGGCCCTGCTGGCGGTAGTTCTCGACGGTGAGCGCGGTGCGCTTCGCGATGCCGCCCTCGGTGACGGTGAACAGGAAGGCGTCCTCGCGCACGACGTCCATGGCCAGGAGCTCGTCGTCGGCCCGGAACTTCATGCCCGTGACACCCGACGTGGCCCGGCCCATGGGCCGCAGCGACTCGTCGGACGCGGTGAACCGCACCGACTGGCCCTTGCGAGACACCAGGATGAGGTCCTGGTCCGAGTCGACGAGCCGCGCCGAGACCAGCTCGTCCGGCAGACCCTCGTCGTCCTCGCGCAGGTTGATCGCGATGACACCGCCGGACCGGTTCGAGTCGTAGTCGGACAGGCGGGTCTTCTTCACCAGGCCGCGCTGCGTGGCCAGCACCAGGTACTCGGCCTTGGTGTAGTCGCGGATGTCGAGCACCTGGGCGATCTTCTCGCCCGGCTGGAACGCCAGCAGGTTGGCGACGTGCTGGCCCTTCGCGTCGCGGCCGCCCTCGGGCAGCTCGTACGCCTTGGCGCGGTACACGCGACCGAGGTTGGTGAAGAACAGCAGCCAGTGGTGCGTCGTCGTGACGAAGAAGTGGTCGACCAGGTCGTCCTCGCGCAGCTGTGCGCCGCGCACGCCCTTGCCGCCGCGCCGCTGCGCCCGGTAGTTGTCCGACCGGGTCCGCTTGGCGTAGCCACCGCGGGTGATCGTGACGACCATCTCCTCCTCGGCGATGAGGTCCTCGACGCTGACCTCGCCGTCGAACGGGAGGATCGTCGTGCGGCGCTCGTCGCCGTACTTCGCGACGATCTCGCCCAGCTCCTCGGACACGATGTCCCGCTGGCGCTGCTCCGAGGCGAGGATCGCCTGGTACTCGAGGATCTCCGCCTCGAGCTTGGCGTAGCGCTCGAGGATCTCCTGGCGCTGCAGCGCGGCCAGCCGGCGCAGCTGCAGGTTGAGGATCGCGTTCGCCTGGAGCTCGTCGATGTCGAGCATCGCGATCAGGCCGGCACGGGCCTCATCGGCGTCGGGCGACCGGCGGATGAGCGCGATGACCTCGTCGAGCGCGTCGAGCGCCTTGAGGTACCCGCGGTAGATGTGGATGTCCGCCTCGGCCTCGCGCAGCTTGAAAGCGGTGCGGCGGACGACGACCTCGAGCTGGTGGGTGACCCAGTGGCGCACGAACGCGTCGATGCTCAGCGTGCGGGGGACGTCGTCGACGAGGGCGAGCATGTTCGCGCCGAACGTGTCCTGCAGCTGCGTGTGCTTGTAGAGGTTGTTCAGCACGACCTTCGCGACGGCGTCACGCTTGAGCACGATCACCAGGCGCTGGCCGGCGCGGCCGGACGTCTCGTCGCGGATGTCCGCGATCCCGGTGACCTTGTTCTCGCGGACCAGGTCCGCGATCTTCTTCGCCAGCGTGTCGGGGTTCACCTGGTACGGCAGCTCGGTGACGACCAGGCAGATGCGGCCCTGGATCTCCTCGACCTCGACGATCGCGCGCATCGTGATGGAGCCGCGACCGGTGCGGTACGCCTCCTCGATGCCCTTGTGGCCCAGGATCGTCGCGCCCGTCGGGAAGTCCGGACCCTTGATGCGCAGCAGGAGGGCCGCGAGCAGCTCTTCGCGCGACGCCTCGGGGTGGTCCAGGTGCCACTGGACACCCTCGGCCACCTCGCGCAGGTTGTGTGGCGGGATGTTGGTCGCCATGCCGACCGCGATGCCGGCCGAGCCGTTGACCAGCAGGTTCGGGAACCGCGACGGCAGGACCGTGGGCTCCTGGGTGCGGCCGTCGTAGTTGTCCTGGAAGTCGACGGTGTCCTTGTCGATGTCCCGGACCATCTCCATGGACAGCGGCGCCATCTTGCACTCGGTGTACCGCGGGGCGGCCGCGGGGTCGTCGCCCGGGGAGCCGAAGTTCCCCTGGCCCGACACCAGCGGGTACCGCAGCGACCAGTCCTGCACCAGGCGGACCAGGGCGTCGTAGATCGCCGTGTCACCGTGCGGGTGGTACTTGCCCATGACATCGCCGACGACGCGCGAGCACTTGGAGAACTGGCGGTCCGGGCGGTAGCCGCCGTCGTACATCGCGTACAGCACGCGGCGGTGCACCGGCTTGAGACCGTCACGGACGTCCGGCAGTGCCCGTCCGACGATCACGGACATGGCGTAGTCGAGGTACGAGCGCTGCATCTCCAGCTGCAGGTCGACCTGGTCGATGCGGCCGTGCTCGATCTCGTTGCCGGTGGTCTCGCTCAACGTGGTTCCTTACGTCGTTGCTTGCTTGCTCGGGCCGTGCGCGCGCTCGATCAGATGTCGAGGAAGCGCACGTCCTTCGCGTTGCGCTGGATGAACGAGCGGCGGGACTCGACGTCCTCGCCCATGAGGATCGAGAAGATCTCGTCGGCGGCCGCGGCCTCGTCGAGGGTGACCTGCAGGAGCGTGCGGTGCTCGGGCGACATCGTCGTCTCCCACAGCTCCTGGTAGTCCATCTCGCCCAGACCCTTGTACCGCTGGACCGAGTTGTCCTTCGGCAGCCGCTTGCCGTTGGCCTGCCCGTCGGCGATGACGGCGTCGCGCTCACGGTCCGTGTAGACGTAGTCGTGGTCGGCGTTCGCCCACTTGATCCGATATAGCGGCGGCTGCGCGATGTAGACGTGACCGTGGGTGATCAGGTTCGGCATGTACCGGAACAGCAGCGTCAGCAGCAGGGTCCGGATGTGCTGGCCGTCGACGTCGGCGTCGGCCATGATCACGATCTTGTGGTACCTGAGCTTGGACAGGTCGAAGTCCTCACCGATGCCCGTCCCGAAGGCCGTGATCAGCGCCTGGACCTCCTGGTTGCCCAGCGCCCGGTCCAGCCGCGCCCGCTCGACGTTGAGGATCTTTCCGCGGATCGGGAGGATCGCCTGCGTGCGCGGGTTGCGCCCACGGACCGCGGAGCCACCGGCCGAGTCGCCCTCGACGATGAAGACCTCGCACTCCTCGGCCCGGCTCGACTGGCAGTCGCGGAGCTTGCCCGGCATGCCGCCCGACTCGAGCAGACCCTTGCGGCGCGTGGCCTCGCGAGCCTTGCGGGCCGCCATGCGAGCGGCAGCGGCCTGGATCGACTTGCGGATGACCTCACGGGCCTCGTTCGGGTGCGAGTCCAGCCAGTCACCCAGCTGCTCGTTGACCACGCGCTGCACGAATGTCTTGGCCTCGGTGTTGCCCAGCTTCGTCTTCGTCTGGCCCTCGAACTGGGGCTCGCCCAGCTTGATGGAGATGACGGCGGTCAGTCCTTCACGGATGTCGTCGCCCGTGAGGTTCTCGTCCTTCTCCTTGAGGATGCCCTTCTCCCGCGCATAGCGGTTGATCAGGGACGTCATCGCGGCGCGGAAGCCTTCTTCGTGCGTCCCGCCCTCGGTGGTGGAGATCGTGTTGGCGTACGTGTGCACCGACTCGGAGTACGCGTTGGTCCACTGCATGGCGATCTCGACGGCGATCCGGCGCTCGGTGTCCTCGGACTCGAAGTCGATGATGTCCGGGTGGACGACCTCCACCTTCTTGGCGCTGTTGAGATGCTTCACGTAGTCGACCAGGCCGTCGTCGTACTTGTACGTGACGTTGCGCGACGTCGGCGCCGTCTCCTCGTCGCCGGCGAGCTCGTCGCCGGTGCCCACGTGCTCCGGACGCTCGTCCGTCAGGGAGATCTGCAGTCCCTTGTTGAGGAACGCGTACTGCTGGAAGCGCGCGCGCAGCGTCTCGAAGTCGTACTCGGTGGTCTCGAAGATGCTGGGGTCGGCCCAGAACGTCTGCGACGTGCCCGTCTCGTCGGTCGGCTCGCCCTTCTGCAGCTCGCCCAGCGGCTTGCCGCCGTCGGAGAAGTTCTGCTGCCACGTGAAGCCGTCGCGCTTGACCACGGTCTCGACCCGTGTGGACAGCGCGTTCACCACAGAGATGCCGACGCCGTGCAGACCGCCGGAGACCGCGTAGCCGGCGCCGCCGAACTTGCCGCCCGCGTGCAGGATCGTCATGACGACCTCGACGGTCGGCCGGCCCTCGGTCGGGTGGATGGCGACCGGGATGCCACGGCCGTTGTCGACGACGCGCACGCCGCCGTCCGCGAGCAGCGTGACCTCGACGTGGTCGCAGTAGCCCGCGAGGGCCTCGTCCACGGAGTTGTCGACGACCTCGGACACCAGGTGGTGCAGGCCGCGCTCGCCGGTGGAGCCGATGTACATGCCGGGGCGCTTGCGCACCGCCTCGAGCCCCTCGAGCACCGTGATCGCGCTGGCGTCGTACCCGCCGTTGCCGCTCTTCAACGTGCTGGACGGGGTGGTGCTCTGCTCGGCCACGGGCGGTGGTGCTCCTCAAGCTCTCACACGCGACGGAGGGCGCCGACCGAACTTCACCGGATCGGATCACTCCATGACGCTGGAGTTCCAGGCACAGATGCGCCAGGAATGACCTTCACAGTCTACCTGGTGGACGGGCCTGGACCCTCTTTTCCCCGGGGCGTCGACCCTTGCATTCCTCGGTCAGCGGAACGTGTCGCGCTCGCCGCGCCCGGCGACCCTCTTCGGACCCGTCTTGAACCGAGGTCCGCCCGGGTTCAGCACGGTGATCTCGAGGACGATCCCGTCGCCGAGATCCGCCGCGAACCGCCCGAGCATCGCCGGTGCCAAGAACTTCAGCTGTGTCGCCCACGACGTCGAGTGCGCGCGCAGCGTGAGTGCCCCGCCCTCGAACGACACGTACTCGCAGTGCTCGGCGACCTGCGGGCCGACGAGCTCCGACCACCGGTGCTTGAGCACGCCCGCCACCTGGTCCGACGGCCCGCCCAGCTGGTCGAGCAGCCCGCTGACCGTCGAGCCGATGAGCTGCGGGTCGCGCGCACCCGGTCCGGCGGTCCCCACGGCCACCGGGACCAGCGGTCGGCGCCTCGCCGGGTCGCCCGGCCGGTACCCGCGCTGCGCGGCCGCGGCCTTCGCGCGACCCAGCGCACCGAGCGCCACCTGGCGCGGCGGGGTCAGCTCGACCAGGTCCCGCAGCGGGGTGTCTGCCGCCTTCGGCTGGGGGAAGAGCTCCTCAGAGGACACGCGCCACCTCACCGCCCATGACATCCACGCGCGCGCCCGCCAGCGGAGCCGGGACGTCGTCGGCCACGGCCGCTGTGATGAGTACCTGCCGAGCGGGTGCGACGAGCTCCGCGAGCCGGTCACGGCGACGGGCGTCGAGCTCCGCGAACACGTCGTCGAGGATCAGCACCGGCTCTCCGTCCGGACCCCAGTCGCCCCCGACCCCCTCGTCGCCGCGCGTCAGCAGCTCGTACGAGGCGAGCCGCAGCGCCAGCGCGAACGACCACGACTCCCCGTGGCTCGCATACCCCTTGGCCGGCAGCCCGCCGAGCGTGAGGACCAGGTCGTCCCGGTGCGGCCCGACGAGGCTGACGCCGCGCTCGATCTCCTTGCTGCGCAACCGGCCCATCGCTTCGAGCAGCTGCGCCTCGACCAGCTCGACACCGGCCGTGTCGTCGTCGATCTCGAGCACCGCGTCCAGCGACGCCTTGTACGTCACGATCGCGTCGCCCTGCCCTGCGCTGACCTGCGCGTATGCCTTCTCGATGTGCGGCGCCAGAGCCCTGACCAGACTCCGCCGCGCGACGATGATCTGCGCGCCGGTCTGCGCGAGCTTGGCATCCCAGACGTCCAGCGTGCGCAGGTCCGCACCCGCACCCCGCCGCGCCACGGCCGCCGACTTCAGCAGTGCCGATCGCTGACGGAGCACCCGGTCGTAGTCGGCCACGGTCCCCGCGACCCGCGGCGTGAGCTGGACCAGCAGGTCGTCGAGGAAGCGCCGGCGGCCGTCCGGGTCGCCCTTGACCAACGACAGGTCCTCCGGCGCGAAGAGCACCGTGCGCAGGATGCCGAGCACGTCCCGCGCACGGGTGGGCGAGCCGCCGTTCACCCGCGCACGGTTCGCCTTGCCGGGCGTGACCTCGATCTCGACCAGCGTCGTGCGCGGACGCCCGGGCTCCAGCTCACGGACGACCTTGGCCCGGACGACCGCACGGGAGGTTCCCGCGCGCACGAGCGCCGCGTCCGTCGGGACCCGGTGGCTGCCGAGCGTCGCGACGTAGCCCATCGCCTCGACCAGGTTCGTCTTGCCCTGCCCGTTGGGGCCGACGAGCGCGGTGATCCCCGGCTCCAGCGGGAGCTCGACCTGCGCGTACGAGCGGAAGTCCGTCAGGGAGAGGTGGGCGACGTACATCTGGTCCGGCTACAACGACTGCGACGGTGGCGTGCCGGTCACCGGACCGGTGGTTCCCGCGGGCTTCACGGCGTGGCCTCCGAACTGCTGGCGCAGCGCCGCGACCGCCTTCATCGCCGGGCTCTCCTCCTGACGGGAGGCGAACCGGGCGAACAGCGATGCGGAGATGACCGGTGCCGGCACCGCCAGGTCGATCGCCTCGTCGACGGTCCACCGGCCCTCGCCGGAGTCCTCGACCCAGTCGTCGATCTCGCCCAGACCCGGGTCCTGCTCGAGCGCCTTGACCAGCAGCTCCAGCAGCCAGGACCGCACGACGGTGCCCCGCTGCCATGCGCGCATGGTGCCGTGCACGTCCGTGACCAGGTCTTTCGCAGCGAGCAGCTCGTAGCCCTCGGCGTAGGCCTGCATCAGTCCGTACTCGATGCCGTTGTGCACCATCTTGGCGAAGTGCCCGGCGCCGACCGTTCCGGCGTGCACGAAGCCCTCGTCGCGCGGGCCCTCCGGACGTAGCGCGTCGAACACCGGCATGACCTTGGCGACGACGTCCTCGTGGCCGCCCACCATGAGCCCGTAGCCGTTCTCGAGACCCCAGACACCCCCCGAGACACCGGCGTCCAGGAAGTCGACACCGGTCTTGGCGAGGACGTCGGAGTGCTTCTGGTCATCCTGGTAGTACGAGTTGCCGCCGTCGATGAGGACGTCACCCGCTGTCAGCAGGCCGGCGAGGTCGTTCACGACGCTGTCGGTGATGACACCCGACGGAACCATCACCCAGACGACACGCTCACCGGCAGGGAGTGCCTCGACCAGCGCCTCGAGCGAGGGGACGTCGGTGACGTCCGGGTTCCGGTCGTACCCCGTGACCTCGATGCCCGCAGCACGGATCCGGGTGCGCATGTTCGCACCCATCTTGCCCAGACCCACCAGACCGATGTGCATGACTGTGCCTCTCTCGGAGCCGCGATCGCGCGTCCCACTGTGCCGCACGTGGCGGCGGTGCGCCGGTCAGCTGGCGAAGCGGATGGGGACCAGCAGGTAGCGGTACTCCGGGTTGTCCTCGCCGTCGAGCGACTCCTGACCCGTGAACTCCACGGGCTTGTTCGGGTGCGTGAACGACAACCGGACGAACGTGGTGCTCAGCGCGCCCAGACCGTCCAGCAGGAACTGCGGGTTGAACGCCACGGAGATGTCGTCACCGACGAGCGTCGCCTCGAGCGCCTCGGACGCCTGCGCGTCGTCGCCCTGGCCGGCGTCGAGGACGACCTGACCCTCGCTGAACGACAGGCGGATCGGGGTGTTGCGCTCGGCGACGAGGCTCACGCGCTTCGCGGCGTCCGCCAGGGCGTGCGTGCCGACGATCGCGTGGATGGGGGTCTCGTCCGGGAACAGCCGACGGACGGCGGGGTAGTCCCCGTCGACCAGGAGGCTGGTGGTCTGCCGGCCGGCCGCCTCGAACCCGATCATGTCGACGCCGGAGCCCGTGGACAGCGCCACCGTGACGGAGCCGGCGCTGCCGAGCGACTTGGCGGCGTCGGACAGCGTCCGGGCACGCACGAGCGCGACCGTCGAGATGTCCGGCGACGACGGCTTCCACGTGAGCTCGCGCAGGGCGAGCCGGTAGCGGTCGGTGGCCAGGAGCGTGACCTTCTCGCCCTCGATCTCGACCCGCACGCCTGTGAGCAGCGGCAACGTGTCGTCCCGGCTGGCGGCGACGGAGACCTGGGCGACCGCGTGGGTGAGCTCGTCGCCGTCGACGGTCCCGGTGGTCGGCGGCATGACCGGAAGGTTCGGGTAGTCCTCGACCGGCATCGTCAGGAGCGTGAACCGGCTGGCTCCGCAGGTCACGACGACCTTGGTGCCGTCGAGGACGACGTCCACGGGCTTGTCGGGCAGGGCACGGGAGATCTCCGCGAGCAGGCGACCCGAGACCAGGACCGTGCCGGCCTCGCTCACGTCGGCGGGGATCTGCGACCGCGCGGAGACCTCGTAGTCGAAGCTCGAGAGCTGGACCGTGCCCGTGGTGTCGGCCTCGAGGCGTACACCTGCCAGGACAGGGACCGGCGGCCGAGTGGGCAGGCTGCGCGCCGTCCACGTGACGGCGTCCGCGAGAACGTCACGGTCGACCCGGAACCTCATACCTCACCTCTCGTCGAGCTGGCCTGGCCGGCACTCCGTCACGGGTTGTGCGGGGGTCCAGGCGGGCAGGCGTCAGGCGAACACTACGCGAGTGGTCCGACGCTCGGTACGGGCATGGGGATGACAACGACAACCGTGTCGTTCGCCGCGGTGCGTCGGCCGCCTCACGTCCTCTGGCGGTGTGTGGATCCCCCTACTAGAGAAGTGTCATCGTCGTCATCGGTCCTGTGCACTGTGTGGATCGTCGATGTCCGTGCAGGTCAGGTCCCGATCAGGCTGTGTATCCCGGTTGTGGGCCGATCCGGACGTGCGGTGGACGAGCGTGGACGGCTGTCGACGGCCGGTTCTGTGTCCACCGGTCAGGTGCGCGCCGTCCACATCGCGATGGCGTGTCATCCACCGTCGTCCACAGGTGAGTGCACAGGTGTGGAGATTCGTCCCATGCATGTCTCATCCGGAGGGTGAAGGTTCGAGTCAAGGGCTTCGAATCGATTCGACGGTGAGAGTTGTCTCATGCCCAGATGCCCGGAACGCCCGTTTGTGAACGCACACATTGCTCCCGCGATGTCCGTTTGGTGGCGTTGTCGCAGGTCAGGTGACCGCAAGGCGTTGTCAGGAGCAACGATGCGCCGAATGGGTGAACCGTGTCACAAGTGTCCCCAGGCTCCTGTGGACAGCTGTGGATAACTAGGGCCGATTCCTGCCCCGTCAGCCCCTGTTCTGCTGCTTGATCCGGTTCGTCAGCTCGGTGACCTGGTTGTAGATCGACCGTCGTTCCGCCATCAGCTCGCGGATCTTGCGGTTCGCGTGCATCACCGTGGTGTGGTCCCGGCCACCGAACGCCTGCCCGATCTTGGGCAGCGACAGGTCGGTCAGCTCACGGCACAGGTACATGGCGATCTGACGGGCCGTGACGAGCACGCGCGAGCGGCTGGACCCGCACAGGTCGTCGATGCTCAGCCCGAAGTACGCCGCCGTCTGGCCGATCACCTGCGTCGCGGTGATCTCCGTCGTCTGGTCGTCGGTGATG
This sequence comes from Cellulomonas humilata, assembly GCF_030814415.1. Taxonomy (GTDB): domain Bacteria; phylum Actinomycetota; class Actinomycetes; order Actinomycetales; family Cellulomonadaceae; genus Cellulomonas; species Cellulomonas humilata_A. The sequence continues at coordinate 969,759 of NZ_JAUSVB010000001.1, forward strand.
AGGTCCTTGAGGACGATCTCCGCGAGCGACAGGTCGACCTGCTGCCGGTTCAGGTTGGCGAACGCCGTGACCCGGATCAACGCACCCTCGAGCTCGCGGATGTTGGTCGAGATCTTGCTCGCGATGTACTCGAGGACGTCCGGCGGCGCCTGGAGGCGCTCACTGCCGGCCTTCTTGCGCAGGATCGCGATGCGGGTCTCGAGGTCGGGCGGCTGGACGTCGGTGATCAGGCCCCACTCGAAGCGCGACCGCATCCGGTCCTCGAAGCCGTTCAGCTGCTTGGGCGGCAGGTCGGACGTGATCACGACCTGCTTGTTCGCGTTGTGCAGGGTGTTGAACGTGTGGAAGAACTCCTCCATCGTCTGTTCCTTGCCCTGCAGGAACTGGATGTCGTCGATGAGGAGCACGTCGACCTCGCGGTAGCGCCGCTGGAACGCGCCGGCCTTGCCCTCGCTGATCGAGTTGATGAAGTCGTTGGTGAACTCCTCGGAGTTCACGTAGCGCACGCGCACGCTCGGATAGAGGTTCTGCGCGTAGTGGCCGATCGCGTGCAGCAGGTGGGTCTTGCCCAGACCCGAGTCGCCGTAGATGAACAGCGGGTTGTACGCCTTGGCCGGTGCCTCGGCGACCGCGACCGCGGCCGCGTGCGCGAACCGGTTCGAGCTGCCGATGACGAACGTCTCGAAGAGGTACTTCGGGTTCAGCCGTGCGGGCTCGGCCGGCATCCGGCGGTTCGCCGGCGGCGGCCGGTCGTCGTTGCGACCGCCGTACCGGCGCTCACGCACCTGGTCGTCCCGGTCGTCCTGCCCGTCGTCGGGCACCAGCGACAGGTCGGGGCGGGCGTCGCGACGAGCGTCGGCCTCGTCGGCCTCCCGCTCGTCGCGCGACTGGCTGTACGGCTCGTGCCGCTGGTCCGCACCCGAGCCGACGACACGGAGGGCAGGAGGTGCGTCCTCGGCGAGCTCCGGGTCCACCGTGATGGCGAAGCGAGCCTCACGGTCGAGGGCGGCGCTCAGAGCAGCAGTCACCTCGCCGCGGACACGCGACTCGAGGTAGTCCTTCGTCAGGTCGTTGCCGACCGCGAGCAGGAGCGTCCCGTCGAGGAGTCCCAGCGGCCGTGCCAGCCGGACGAACGCGATCTGGCGCGGCGTGATGTCCGGACTCGACTCGAGGGTCGACACCACGTGACCCCAGACCCGGGAAAGCTCTTCGTCCTGTGACACGTGCTACCTCAGCTGTTCGATCGCGTGGGTGGTCGAGTCTCGCACGACCGTGCGTTGTCCACACAGTTGTCCACACCTGTGAGCAGTTGGCCGCGCCGGCGTCATGGGTGCTCAGACACGATGAGGACGGCCCGTCAGTCGCCGTTCTGCAGTTGCTGGCCGTCGGGCTTCGCAGCCGTCCACCACGTCGTGATCCACAGGCCGCACGCCCCCGGCGACGATGACCGATGCTAGTGGTCCGAGGCAGGTACGGGGAGAGCCCGGTGGGGTGACGTCGTTGCCCGTGTGGGCGGATCGTTCCGGCGAGTCGCGCGCATTTGACCGGCCAGTACGGCGGGAAGTACGGTATTGCAGCCTTCTCGATGGCCCCTGCTGGCGCGCCCTGACGCCGCACGCACGCGATGCGTGTCCTGGGAGCAGTTCGATCTCGGCAGCCTGAACCTGGTCGCGCGGCACATGCGAGGCCCACCCGATGTACTTGGAGACTCTCGTGAGCAAGCGCACCTTCCAGCCGAACAACCGGCGCCGGGCCAAGACCCACGGCTTCCGCCTGCGGATGCGTACCCGCGCCGGCCGCGCGATCCTGGCGGCACGTCGTCGCAAGGGCCGCGCGGAGCTCTCGGCCTGACACCACCGTCGGTGCTGTCCGCTGCGCACCGGATGCGCCGCGCTGCCGACTTCGAGCAGGCGGTGCGCCGAGGCGCGCGCGGCGGACGGGACACCCTCGTGGTGCATCTGACGACCAGGACCGATCACTCGCCCTCCGGGCCGGTGGTCGGTCTTGTCGTGTCCAAGGCGGTCGGGACTGCGGTGACACGCAACCTCGTCAAGCGTCGTCTGCGCGAGCTCGTCCGCGCGCGGTTGGCAGCGATGCCCACCGATGCCGGCATCGTCGTGCGGGCCCTCCCGCCCGCTGCGACACGCTCGTTCGACCTGCTGGGTGCCGACCTGGACGCCGCGCTGGAGACAGCCGCCCGTCGCGCTCGACGCCGGACCGAGGCGTAGTCATCCCATGACTATGCGATCGGTTGTCCGCGGAATCGTGCGTGCGCCCGCCCGTCTCCTGCTGCTCCTGCTGAAGGCGTATCAGCGGTTCATCTCCCCGATGACCCCGCCGACCTGCAAGTTCTACCCGTCCTGCTCGCAGTACGCCGTCATCGCGGTGCAGCGCCACGGCGCGATCCGCGGGACGGCGCTCGCCGCCTGGCGGGTGCTCCGCTGCAACCCGTGGAACCTGGGTGGCGTGGACGACGTTCCACCAGCACGATCCGTTCACCACCATCACGACGTGGCCCCGTCCACACACTGACCCCCCGAGGAGTTCTGCCCGATGGACTGGTTCGACGGTCTGCTCAAACCGATCATGGTCGTCGTGGCCTGGATCATGGTCCAGTTCCACGCGCTCTTCAGCACCATCGGGCTCGACCCCGCCGGCGGTGCCGCATGGGCACTGTCCATCGTGGGACTCGTGATCGTGATCCGGATCCTGCTGATCCCGCTCTTCTTCCGGCAGATCAAGGCGTCGCGCGGCATGCAGCTGCTCGCCCCCGAGATGCAGGCGATCCAGAAGAAGTACAAGGGCAAGACGGACCCCGCCTCCCGGGAGGCGATGAGCCGCGAGACGATGGCGCTCTACCGCGAGCACGGCACCAACCCGTTCGCCTCCTGCCTGCCGATCCTGCTGCAGTCCCCCATCTTCTTCGCGCTCTTCCGCGTCCTCATCGAGCTCCCGGGCATCGCCGACGGCACCTATCCCCCGATCGGGCCGCTGTCGCCCGAGCTCGCGGCCCAGGCCGAGGCGGCGACGATCTTCGGTGCGCCGCTGTCCGGCACGTTCATGCAGGCCGGCGACAACTGGCACATCAGGGTTGTCACGGTGGTCCTGATCATCGCGATGTCCGCGACCACGTTCCTCACGCAGCGCCAGCTCACGATGAAGAACATGCCGCCCGCCGCACTGCAGGGTCCGATGGCACAGCAGCAGAAGGTCCTGCTCTACGTGCTGCCGCTGATCTTCGCCTTCTCCGGCGTCAACTTCCCCATCGGTGTCCTCATCTACTGGACCACCACCAACCTGTGGTCGATGGGTCAGCAGTTCTACACGATCCGTCGCATGCCGGCCCCGGGCTCCCAGGCCGAGATCGCCATGAAGGAGCGCAAGGCCAAGAAGGCCAAGGCGCATGGCGTGATCGAGGAAGACGCTGCGCCCGTGATCATCGAGGAGAAGCCGCGCGGCCAGCGCGAGCAGCCGAAGCGCAAGGACCGCAACAAGCCGAAGCCTGTGATCGACGAGATCAAGGACAAGCCCGTCGCTCCCACAGACGGCGACGCCGACGGGCCCAGTACTCCAGCGCCAGGCGCACCCACCAAGCCAAAGAAGTAGCGCACCCGCGCGACGATGATCGGAGAGAGAACTCCATGACTTCGACCCAGCCCGACGCTGTCCCCGTCGAGAGCACCAGCACCAAGCGTCTCGAGGAGGAAGGCGAGATCGCCGCCGACTACCTCGAGGAGCTCCTCGACATCGCCGACCTCGACGGTGACATCGACATCGACATCGACCACGGCAGGGCGGCCGTGGAGATCGTGTCCGAGGACCCGGCCGACAAGTCGCTCTCCCGGCTGGCCGGCCATGACGGAGAGGTCCTCGACGCTCTCCAGGAGCTGACGCGTCTCGCTGTCCAGGCGAAGACCGGCGAGCGCAGCCGCCTGATGCTCGACGTCGCCGGCTACCGCTCCGCTCGTCGGGCGGAGCTGGTGACCGTGGCCGAGGAGGCCATCGCGCGAGTGAAGGAGTCCGGCGCAGCCGTTGCGCTCGACGCCATGAACCCGTTCGAGCGCAAGGTCGTCCACGACGCCGTCGCGACAGCAGGGATGTCGAGCGACTCCGACGGTGTCGAGCCGAACCGGCACGTGGTGATCCGGCCGGCGTGACATAGCCTCCATAGCGTGGACGAAGGGGTGGGCCGGTGGCCTACCCCTTCGTCGTTGGTGGCGATGTTTCACGTGGAACGGGAGCGCACGGTGCGGGACGTATTGCGACTGTGCTGTGACGTCAGGTGTGTTCTGCCGCCAGGGTGAGTTGCTCTGTGGCGGGCTCCGCGTCGCGCGGTGGGCGATGGAGTCGGGTCACCGACCGTCACAGGCGTGTCAGAACCTGGGGGCGCCTGTGCGCTCTTGCCTGGTGCGCGGACGCGAGCTCAGCAGGATTGCGCGAGACCCTCGCCCGTGAATCGCTCGGCGCGAGCGCTTCAAACACATTGCCAGGGTCGGCTGACGTCTTCGAGTCCTAGGCCTTGTTTCACGTGGAACATTCGAGCGCCAGCCGAACGCGAGCGTGCGTTCCGGCCCTGGTCCGCGAGTGCGGGTGCCAGCTTGGCGAAGCTCGCCGCGCCGGTGGAGAGCCGGTTCTCACATGTGAGTCGGGGTGGCCAACACCCCCAGGGCAGTCGGCCGGGCATCGCGCGCGTCGGTTCATTCCGAGGCGATCGGTCGTCAGTTCGACCACACTGCCGCGGTGGTGCCGTGGTGCCGTGATGTCGGTCCGTGGGACTTCATGGCGATCCACGCTCGGGAGGGTGTCGCGTAGACGCTTCGATGGGTCCGCTCGAGACCGCCACCGCTCCCTGGGCATGCGGACTGCCACCGGGCGCGTTGCCGCTGGCCTGTTCGTGCGGACGTGCACCTGCGTCTGCCCCGTCCGTCCCCAAAAGGGTGCGCGCGAATGGCGTACCTGGGCCGTAGGTCGCGTTGTTTCACGTGGAACCGTCGGCTGCTCTTCACGGAGCTGCATGACGCACTGGCTTCATCGGTGCTCTCAGGGTTCGCCACGGTCGACTGCACGACGTCGCGCGACAGCGCTGACTGGAGTCTGGGCCCGTCCCATCGCGATTGCCGGTTCCTGTCGGCGCCCGACCGAGTCTTGGGAGTCGTGCCGGCTGCAGGGGGCGTGTGGGCGTGCTTGGCACGCAGAGGTCTGCAGCCCTGTTGTTTCACGTGAAACCTGCGGCCCTGAAAGTTCGCCCCGGTGTGCTCGCAGTGGGCCGTCGCTCCTTCCACTCCCAGGCTGCCCTGCAGCACGCGTGTGGGGGTGGAGCGATGCGTGCCGGTGGCTAGAAGGACCGTTGATCAAGCGCGGTCCACACATCCTCACAGTGGGGCGTCGTCCGCGATTCGGCGGAAGGGGTCGCCACGACACCCCCGTTGACCAGGAGCCGCCCGTGGCGCCAGCATCGGACTCCCTCAGTACATGTCGAGCACAGCCAGTGCGGACACGCAGGTCATTGAGCGGCACCAACCCAAGCCGCGGTGCCGAACAGGCCACTCGATGGGCTGACCGTCGTCGTGAGCCAACCACGCAGGGGTGACTCTCTGCATTGGAAGCTTGCTGTAGTCGTCCGATGGCGCTCGGGACACGTCACACTCTGACTTCGCGGGCGCGAACTGCCACAGCCCTGACTGGAGCCGTCTGCCGACGAACGAGTCGCCCGCGGAACCTCACCCACGACGATGGAACGATGCCGTGATGCGACGCTCGGCTGCGCCGATCGGCCGTGGGACGACGCTCGGCTGCGCCGATCTGCCGCTCGAACCTGCGCCCGCTCCTCACGCCGGGAGCCCTTCGCCACACTGCTCGTGCCTGAACTCACGTTCGGGCTAGGCAGAGAAGGTCGGGCGTGAGAAGCGGTCAGCTCGGCGCTCGCAAACGAGGCGGGAGTCAGACACGGTCGTGCTCTGTTTCACGTGAAACAGAGCGTGGGCAACAATGCGATTCGCGGGAAGCCGCGCTCCGGCGGCCGACCTCGGGGACGTTGCCGAGCGCGTCCTTCCCGTGGTGCTCGCCCACTCGGGCAATGACCACCTGGCGTGGTCGGGGCGGCAAGTACCCGCTGCTGGAGATCTTGCGAGTGCTCCGGAGGGTGCTCGGCGGGCTCCCGCACGACCTGACGAAATGGGGCGGCGGCGAGCAGGCAGGGCGCGGCACCGTCGGCACGAGGGCCGCCTGGCCAACGACATCGGTTGAACGGCGATGTCGGGCCCCGATCCCTCCCACGTGCCGGTCCGAGCTGGTGGCGCTTCGATTCCCTCACAGGAGGCTTCCGCGTCGCTGTCGCTAGACGCTGGAACTGACGAGCGACGCACTCCATGAGGTGGCGGGCCAGGCACAGCACCTCCCGCTGATCGGCAGGTGATCCGAACTCCGAGCCGTGACGGGCGCCGAGAGCGAGTCTGGGAGCGCCAGCCTCGTTGGAGCCATCCGCGCAGAGGCAGTCTCTTGTCGACGCTCGAAAGCCTTAACCGGAGGTGCGGGCCAGGTTCCCGACCACGGTCGTCGGGTGCAGTAGGCGCCACGACGCTGGTCACCGGGTTGTCGAAGTTCAGGCCGGGGACTCGACGGCCTGGAACCAGTGCGGCGAGAACCCCCGAGACCGAGCGGAGCTGCCCGCGCATCGCGCAGGCGCGCGGGCGACTCTGGATGTCCGAGCAGGGCGAATCTGGATGTCCGAGTAATGGCAGTCCTGCCGACGCGCCATCACCCAGACGTAGCGCTAACCAACAGGGAGCGCCTCGACCGGAAGCGATCGAGTGCAGACAGCACGCGAGACGGCTCTGTCACAGGTGCAAGGGGCGGTCCGGTCCAGACACGACTCGAAGCCGTCAGCCGTTCCACGCCGCCCGACCGGGCACCGGGCAACGAGCGCAACGAATGACGGCTGTCCCGGAACGAAGGACGCTCCGGTGTGCCGTGGGCGCGAGTCCAGCGTCCCTCGGAGATGCGCAGCGGGAGACGTGCCCCACGCTGACGCACGGACTCTGGCGAGTCGCTGGCTGCAGCGATCTGGCCGAGCCAGAAGGGACGGTTCTACATCGACGCGATGCTGGTGAGCGACGGCCGGCCGCGGCGACGAGCGACCTGCAAGCCCGGGGCGGCGCATCGCCCACCTGAGCGCTCCGGGCCGGGGGCCACAAGGCAGGCCAGCACACCTGCGAGCCGATGGTGTTTCACGTGAAACACGCAACGACGTGCGCAGATCATGCCCCCATGGCGAGCGTGCTGCGACCAGTCGCGGAGGCGCACGCTTCTGACGGACATGCGGCGGAGGGCCGCGGATCGACAGCACGCCACGGCGCCACGCGCTCTTGGAGTCTGGTGCGGGTGCTTGGCACCGGAGCATGCCAACGACGGGCGGACGAGGCGACGGGTGGGTCTGCCGGTGAGGACGCAGTCATGTGAGCGCGTCAGCCGGGAGATGGTCGCGCCAGCGCAACATAGGCACCCTGGATCTGTTTCACGTGAAACAAGGGCGTGCCGCCGAGGAGCAGGCGATGCCCAGGTCTCCGGCAGGAGGGGATCCTGCTTTGCGGTTGCCGACATCCACGGTCGATGAGATGAACAGTCCGTCGCTCCGGCCAGCCTGCGGATCAGAGGGCGCCAGGCCCGGGCGACATGGCCGGGGCGAGTGAACTGACCAGCGCGATGGCTGGGCGTCGCGGTCCGACCGGGAAGCACGATGCGGTGGTCGACTAGCCCCGCGTCGTCGGGCGTGCGGTACGGTCTGCGCCGCTGACTCTGAAGAGCTTCTCACGCGATCAACGACTCGCTGGGCCGTGACTCGCAGCCTCAGGGTCGACGTCGTCCGCTCCGCCCGAGGAGCGCAGAGGTGGACGTTGCAGGCCTGCGAACTGCACCTATGCGTCGAGCAGCGCCAGCAGCCGCGTGCAGGTGGGCTCAGCGCTGGTCACTCCTCGCCGCTCCTGACCGGCGACCCGCGACGTCTCCAGGAGGACCGCGCGAATGAGTCCCGCTTGTTGTTTCCTGCAGTCGTCGTGGACAGCGGGATGGTTGGAGTCCAGCACGGTACGGTAGGGCCGCGACGGGCCGAGACCAGGTCGTCGCGCGGCTCACGCAGACGCTTCTGAGAGTCGGCACGCATCTCGTTTCACGTGAAACCTGGGGGACCTGACGGTGACGGAAGCTCAGTCGGAAATGACCGACGGAGCAGACCCGCTCGACGGCGACGATCGGCTTGAACCGTTCTTCGGCTCCGCGTGGCCTGCCGTCAAGGGGTTCCATGATCTGCTCGTCGACCAGGGTGAGCTGCGGGGCCTCGTCGGCCCTCGGGAGTTCTCACGCTTGTGGGAGCGGCACCTCTTGAACTCCGCCGCGGTGGTGCCGTTCCTTCCGACGGAAGGTCGGATCATCGACCTGGGGAGCGGCGCCGGTCTGCCGGGGATCGTGGTGGCAGCGATGCTGCCCTCGGCCGAGGTTGTGCTCCTGGAACCGATGGAACGCCGAACGGACTGGTTGAGCGAGGTGGCGGAGAGCTTGCAGCTCGACAACGTCGTGGTCCGGCGTGGTCGTGCGCAGGACGAGCACGGCACCCTGGTCGGCGACGCTGTCACGGTTCGAGCCGTTGCATCTCTGGAGAAGCTCTATCGCTGGGCCATCCCGCTGTTGAAGCGTGGCGGAACACTCGTCGCGCTCAAGGGGAGCAAGGCGGAAGAGGAGATCGAAACGGCCAAGCACGTCGGCCGCAAGCTCGGTGCTGGAGTTGCGTCCGTCGTGGACGCACCCACGATCGAGGGGGTCGAGGTGACGAGGGTGGTCCGCGTCGTACGGGAGGCTGTGCCTGGTGTTCGGTAGGAAGAAGCGTCGACAGGAAGAGGCGGCGGCCGCACAGGCTTCCGACGCAGCAAGCAGCCAGGGCAGGGCGCCAGAGCCAGACGCCTCCGCGGAGTGGTCGCCACAGCCGGCGACTCCCGCGTCGCAGCCGCCCGTCGCACAGCCGACGCCGACCTTCGCACCGTCCCAGGCGGTCCCAGCCCAGCCCCAACCGGTGCTCGCCCAACCGCAGCAGCCCGTCGCTCCGGCGCCGCTCTCGACACAGGGATCCGCGACTCAGCCGCAGCAGCCTGTCGCTCCGGCACCGCACGTGACCGAGCCTGCGCCGACTCAGGCGCCGCCCGCGGCCCTTCTGCCGCAGCCGACGCAGCAGGCACGGGCGTCGTTACCGCTGGGGCACCCCGGCTCTGGCCCGGTGGGGGACGGTCGAGTCGACCAGCCACCCGTCGCTGCAGCGACCCCGACGGTTGCAGAGCCGACCGGCCTGCGGCAGGCGCCACCGCCGGCAGGCCCTCCGCCCAGTCCTGCCGCGTCGCAGACGGTGCCCACGGAGGCGGCGGGGTCGGCAGACCAGGTGACGACAGGCACCTCCGCCGTCCGGGAAGGGCAGGAATCCCCGGCAGGGACGGTCGGCGCACAGAACGCCGTAGGAGACGACGAGCGCGGTGCGGCCATGGACCGAGGGTCACCTTCTGGTGCTGGCGGGGGTGGCTCGACGTCGCCGACCGAGGGCGCTCCGGGCGAGGATCGCGGGGCGTCCGACGCCGGCGGGATGACCGCCAAGCTGCGCACCGCCGACCGCAAGCCGGTGAGCGCGGGCGAGCCGTACATTCCCATGGTGAGTGCCCCAGCCAGCCCGTCGCAGGCCTCTGTTTCACGTGAAACACCAGCCGCCGCTGATGCTGGCGTGCTTCCGGCGGACACCGCCAGGTCATGGGATGACGAGGATGTCGCCGCAGGTCATCGCTCCGACGAAGGAACTCCTCCGCTGATCGGCGCGGCCATCGTGTCGTCCGAGGCGGATCTCACAGTCGACTCACCCGGCGCCGAGGGCCGTGATGGCTCAGAAGTCGATCGCGAGCGTGACACCATCTCGCCCATGGCGCCGCGACATGACCTCGACCCGGAGGAGACTCGTCGCGCTGCGCTGGTCGAGAGCCTGCCGGTGGTCACTGACGACACCCCGTTGATGGCCGAGCTCAAGCAAGACGCCCGACGCCGGATCGAGCTGCAGGGGCGCCGGTTCCCGCGCCCCGAGCAGACCCGGGTGATCACGGTCGCCAACCAGAAGGGCGGCGTCGGCAAGACGACGACCACCGTGAACATCGCTGCGGCGTTGGCGCAGGCGGGGCTGAACGTCCTCGTGCTCGACAACGACCCGCAGGGCAATGCGTCGACAGCACTCGGCGTCGAGCACCGCGCGGGCACGCCGTCCATCTACGAGGTCCTGGTCGACGGGGCGCCGCTGGCGGAAGCTGTGCAGGAGAGCCCAGACGTCCCGAACCTCTGGTGCCTGCCGGCGACGATCGACCTGTCGGGCGCTGAGATCGAGCTGGTCTCGATGGTCGCCCGAGAGACCCGGCTGCGGAACGCGCTCGACACCTACCTGGAGTGGCGGGTGGCGAACGGGCACGAACGCATCGACTACGTGTTCGTCGACTGCCCGCCGAGCCTCGGGCTCCTGACGGTCAACGCGTTCGTCGTGGCACGTGAGGTCCTCATCCCGATCCAGTGCGAGTACTACGCGCTGGAAGGACTGAGCCAGCTGCTCAAGACGATCCAGCTGATCCAGGCACACCTGAACCCGCAGCTGCACGTCTCGACGATCCTGCTCACCATGTACGACGCGCGGACCAACCTCGCGCAGCAGGTAGCGACCGAGGTGCGGACGCACTTCCCGGAGCGAACACTCCGCACGACCGTTCCCCGCTCGGTCCGGATCTCCGAGGCGCCGAGCTACGGCCAGACCGTGATGACCTACGACCCGGGCTCGTCCGGCGCGCTGGCATACCTCGAGGCCGCCCGTGAGGTGGCGGAGCGGGGAGCCATGGAGTTCAAGGACGACACGAACGACGGGCGGTCGTCGAACGGCGGCACCCACCAAGCAGCACACGAGTACCAGGCGGCTTCGCCCGTCCTTCAGGAGGAACAGTGAGCGAGAAGCGACGCGGTCTGGGCCGGGGCCTCGGGGCCCTCATACCGACAGGCCTGGACGGTCAGCGACCCACCGGGGCCGAGCGTCCCGTCGACGTGTTCTTCCCGGACCCCAAGCGGGAGAACGGCGAGCCGGCGGCACCGGTCGCGGTCGCGACGGCGACGCTGACGGAGGTACCGCCCACGTCGACGCCTGACGGCACGGCGGCAGCGGCCACGAACGGCACACCGACGGCGGACGTCACGGCTGCCGACGTGACCGTGGCAGCGGCAGAGGTCGCGCAGCCGGCCGTCGTGGAGCCGAAGCCGGCGGACGTCTCTCCCGTCGACGGACTGGTGCCTGTGCCCGGGGCACGGTTCGCGGAGCTTCCGGTGGGCGAGATCCGCCCGAACCCGAAGCAGCCGCGCACGGTGTTCGACGAGGACGCGCTCGAAGAGCTGGTCGGCTCGATCCGCGAGGTCGGTGTGCTCCAGCCGATCGTCGTGCGTGACGCGGGCGACGGCTACGAGCTGATCATGGGCGAGCGGCGTTGGCGTGCGACGCAGGCGGCCGGGCTGGCGACGATCCCGGCGATCATCCGGGACACCGAGGACTCCGACCTGCTGCGCGACGCGCTGCTGGAGAACCTGCACCGGTCCGAGCTGAACCCGTTGGAGGAGGCTGCTGCGTACCAGCAGCTGCTCGACGACTTCGGCTGCACGCACGAGCAGCTGGCGACGCGCATCCAGCGGTCCCGCCCGCAGATCTCGAACACGCTCCGTCTGCTCAAGCTGCCGCCGCTGGTGCAGCGCCGGGTCGCGGCCGGGGTGCTGTCCGCGGGGCACGCTCGCGCGCTGCTCGGGCTGAGCGACGGTGCCGCCATCGAGCGTCTCGCGCAGCGGATCGTCGCCGAAGGGCTGTCGGTCCGTGCGGTCGAGGAGATCGTCTCGCTCGGCGGCGACGCGGAGCCGACCGCGCGTCGCGCTGCACCGCGGGCGGGTGTGAAGAACGAGGCCCTCGACCACCTGGCGGCGCGGCTCTCCGACCGCTTCGAGACCCGCGTCAAGGTCAGCCTGGGGAAGTCCCGCGGCCGGCTCACGGTCGAGTTCGCGTCGGTCCAGGACCTGAACCGCATCCTGGCGAGCCTTGCCCCCGAGGACCCGGGCCTGCTCAAGGGCTGATCTGTACGATCGAAAGCGTACGAGTCGTACAAATGTGGTGACTCCGCAGGTCAGCGTCTCAGCGACGCCTCGACGAGCGCCCGGTAGAGCGTACCGAGCGACAGTCCGGCTGCCTCCGCGGCCTGCGGCAGGAGTGATGTCTCGGTCATCCCCGGCGCCACGTTGACCTCGAGGAACCACGGGGTGCCTTCGGCGTCGACGATCAGGTCGGTGCGAGACAGTCCGTCGAGCCCGAAGGCGCGGTGTGCGGCGACGGCGAGATCCGCGACCGCGGTCGACACCTCGGGCGACAGCCGTGCGGGCGTGAAGTACTCGGTGCGGCCGGGGTTGTAGCGGGCGTCGAAGTCGTACGGCCCGTCGGTCACGATCTCGACGGCGGGCAGCGCGAACGGTCCGTCGCCGGTGTCGACGACGCTCACCGCGACCTCGGTCCCGATGACGGCTCGCTCGACGAGGGCGGTGTCGCTGTACGCGAAGCAGCCCACCATCGCCTCGGGGAGCGCGTCGGCGCTGGTGACGAGGGTGACGCCCAGGGCGGACCCACCGCGGGAGGGCTTCACCACGACGGGCAACCCGAGCGTGCCGACGATGGCGTCGAGGACCTGACGCGCACCGAGCTCCCGGAACAGCGACTGCGGGAGCGTCACGAAGTCAGGTGTCGCGAAGCCGGCCTGGGCGGCGACCGTCTTGGCGATCGGCTTGCTCCAGGCGATCCGGCTCTCGCGCGGACCGGTGCCCAGCAGTCGCAGTCCGAGCAGCTGGACGACGTCGCGCACGGAGCCGTCCTCGCCGCTGGTCCCGTGGAGGAGCGGCCAGACGAGGTCGGGCTGCAGCTGCACGAGCGCGGGCACCAGGTCGGCGTCGACGTCGTGGATCGAGACGTCCACCCCGACGGAGCGCAGGGCGTCGGCGACGCGTCGACCGGATCGCAGCGAGACGTCGCGCTCGTGGGAGAGCCCCCCGGCGAGGACGACGACGCGAGGCGACGGTGCAGTGGTGCTCACGGTGAGTGGACTCCGATGGCGTGACGAGCGGTGACGTGACGAGCGATGACGTGACGAGCGATGACGGCAGGACGAACCAGAACCGCGGGACGAGCGAGGACCGCGGGACGAGCGACGGAAGAGAAGGAGGCCGAGTCAGCCGGGCACCTCACGAGATTCCCACGAAACCGCAGGTCAGGCGACATCCGGACCAGGTTGCTGCACGTCCGCATGGCCGACCGAACCAGTGGTGCCGAACAGCTCGACGAGCTCACGCTCGCCGGCGACGACCCCCGCGAGCCGTCTGACACCCTCACGGATGCGTTCGGGGGTGGGGTAGCAGAAGGAGAGCCGCATGTGGTCGGCGCCCGAGCCGTCGAAGTAGAAGGCAGTGCCGGGCACGTAGGCGACCCGGGCGGTGACGGCCCGCGGCAGCATGTCCTTGGCGTCGAGACCGTCGGGGAGCCGCACCCAGGTGTAGAAACCGCCGTCGGGGACGTTCCAGGAGGCCTCGGGAAGGTGCTCGGTGAGCGCGGAGATCATGGCGTCGCGCCGCTCGCGGTACTGCTCGCGGTACGACTTGATCTGACCGCGCCAGTCGCAGGTGGCCAGGTAGGTCGAGATCGCGATCTGCGACGCGTTCGAGGGGCAGAGGATCGCGGACTCGCTGGCCAGGACCAGCTTCTCGCGCACGGCGTGCGGGGCGACGACCCAGCCGACGCGGTACCCGGGGGCGAACGTCTTGGAGAACGACCCGAGGTAGAGCACACCCTCGTCGTCGAGGGAGCGCAGGGCGGGGACGGGTTCGCCGGAGAACCCGAGCAGGCCGTACGGGTTGTCCTCCAGCACCAGCACGCCGTAGCGGCGCGCGATCTCGAGGACCTGTGGGCGACGGTCCGCGGAGAGGGAGACACCGGCGGGGTTGTGGAAGTTGGGCACGGTGTAGAGGAACTTGACCCGGCGTCCCTCGCGGGCGAGCGCGGCGAGGGTGGACTCGAGCGCGGCCGGGATCAGGCCGTCGGCGTCGATGGGGACGTGCACGACGTCGGCCTGGTAGGCCCGGAACACCCCGAGCGCCCCGACGTAGGACGGGGCCTCCGCGACGACGACGTCGCCCGGGTCGATGAAGATGCGGGTCACGAGGTCGAGCGCCTGCTGGGAGCCGGTGGTGACGACGACGTCGTCGGGGTGCGCGTCGATCCCTTCGAGCGCCATGACGTCGAGGATCTGCTCGCGCAGGGTCTCGTCGCCCTGGCCGGAGCCGTACTGGAGTGCCTGCAGGCCCCGGGTGGCGACGACGCGCTGAGCCAGCTCGCCGAGGATGTCCAGCGGGAGGCCCTCGAGGAACGGCATGCCGCCGGCGAGCGAGACGACCTCGGGCCGGTTGGCGACGGCGAACAGCGCGCGGATCTCCGAGGAGCGCATGCCGTGGGTGCGTTCGGCATAGGAGCCGATCCAGCGGTCGAGGCGTGTCCCGGTGCCGGCGGCGGAGGACGTGGGGGGGCCCGACGTCTCGCCGTCGGGAACCGGGTGCTCAGTCATGCACCCGAGTTTCGCACGGCGGAGCCGTGCACCTCGCACCGTTCCACGTCGACACACGTGTGCCCCCCGCCCGAACGGGCGAGGGGCACACGGGAACACACCTCAGACGTCGGCGAGAACCTTCTCGATGTCCTCGGCGATCATCGACTTCGGCCGCGCGCCGATCACGGACTTCACCAGCTCACCGCCGGCGTAGAAGTTCAGCGTCGGGATGGAGACGATGCCGTAGTCGCCGGTGACCTTGGGATTCTCGTCGGAGTTGAGCTTGACGATCTTCACGCGGCCCTCGTACTGCCCGGCGAGCTCCTCCAGCACCGGCGCCACCATCCGGCACGGTCCGCACCACGGTGCCCAGAAGTCGACGATCACGGGGATCTCCGACTCGAGGACCTCGGCCTGGAACGTCTCGTCGGTGACGGGGGTGGTGGTGCTCATCAGCTCTCCTCGAAGAACAGGCCCTCGGTGGGCGGGACCGGGTGGCCCAGATCGGCCAGGGCTGCCAGGAAGTTCTGGGCGTCCAGCGCAGCGGCGCAGCCCGAGCCGGCCGCCGTGATGGCCTGCCGGTAGGTGTGGTCGACCAGGTCGCCGCACGCGAAGACACCGGACAGGTTGGTGGCCGTGGTGCGGCCGATGACCTGGACGTAGCCGTTCTCGTCGAGGTCGATCTGGCCCTTCAGCAGCTCGGAGCGCGGCACGTGGCCGATCGCGACGAACACGCCCGTGGCGGGGTGCTCACGCGTCTCGCCCGTGACGGTGTCGCGCAGGGTGACGCCGGTGACCTTGTTCTCGCCATGGATGGCGACGACCTCGCTGTTCCACGCGAACTCGATCTTCGGGTCGTTCGCGGCGCGGTCCGCCATGATCTTGGAGGCCCGCAGGTGGTCGCGGCGGTGCACGAGCGTGACGCGCTTGCCGAACCGGGTCAGGAACGTGGCTTCCTCGACCGCCGAGTCGCCGCCGCCGACCACGATGATCTCCTGGTCACGGAAGAAGAACCCGTCGCACGTGGCACACCACGAGACGCCGCGGCCGGACATCCGCTTCTCGTCGTCGAGGCCGAGCTCGCGGTACGCGGAGCCGGTGGCCAGGACGACGGAGCGCGCCTGGAACGTCTCTCCGCCGAGCGTCTGGATCGTCTTGACGTCACCGTCCAGGTCGAGCACGGACGCGTCGTCCCACAGCACCTCGGCGCCGAACTTCTCGGCCTGCTTCTGCAGACCCTCCATCAGCTCGGGGCCCTGGATGCCGTCGGGGAACCCGGGAAAGTTCTCGACCTCGGTGGTGTTCATCAGGGCGCCGCCGGCGGTGACGGACCCCGCGATCACCAGCGGGGCCAGGCCCGCGCGTGCCGCGTAGATCGCGGCGGTGTAGCCGGCAGGACCCGATCCGACGATGACGAGATCGCGGACGGTGGTGGACTGGTCGGTCACGTGAGGTCCTTGCGTGTTCGGCGTGCCGGAGACGGTCCGGCGGGGGCTGACGGGATCAACCGATCCTAGGCGGGTTCTGTTCCGGTTCCCGCGTCAGGACAGGGCGATCTCCGTCAGCTCCAGCCGGAAGCCACCGTCGGCGGCCGTCGGCAGCTGGGTGATCCACAGGACGAGCGACTGGGTCTCGGTGGCGGGGTCGAGCGTGAAGACGGTCTCCGGGCCGAACGGTCCCGAGGCCAGGACGGGTCCGCCGGTCGGGTTCGCCGCGTCGGTGGCCCGGATCTCGACGTTCCCGCCGTTGCTGTTGGTCCGCAGCGTGACCGTGGTGACGGTCGTCTTCTGGGTCAGCGTGATGGCGTAGCCGACGGCGTCCTTGAACCCGGCGAAGTCGTCCCGCTTGTACGTCTGGGTGTACCAGAACGTCGACGGGTCGCCGTCGTACGCCTTGGCGACGTCCTCCTGGTGCTCACCGTCGGCGTCGGACGGGTCGATCGACGTGGTGGAGGCGATGACCGGCGGGGAGCCGTCGGGGGCGGCCGACTCCTCGGGGGCGGACGGCTCCTGCGACGGCTCGCCCGCGACGGCGGGGGCCGACTCGCTCGAGGACGGGTCCGGGTCCGCGGACGACCCGCTGGGGTCGAGTGAGGCGAACAGCGCCTTGAAGGCGAGGACGACGCCGACGATCACGGCGATGACGACGAGGATCAGGATCAGCGCGGTGGGGTCGAACCGACGGGTGCTGGTCGGCTCGGTCTCGGCCCCGATGACGTCGCTGAAGCCGAACGCCTCGAGGGGTTCCTCGCGTGGCGGTGGTGGTGGCGGTGCGGCCGCCGCCGCTGCCGTCGCCTGGGCGACTGGTCGCCGGACGACAGCCGGCACCACGGGCGGCGGTGGCGGCGGGGGTGCCGCCTGCGCGAACACGGGTGGGGTGATGACCGGCTGCCCGGTGGGGGGTGTCTCGGTGTCGGAGGGGACTGCCGCGCCGAGTGCGGTCGCCCGCGAGGGCGTCGCCGGCGGAGGCGTGCCGGGGCGGTTGGCGCCCGGGGGGTCCTGCTGCGCGAACGCGGTCCGCACGGACTGCCGCTGCACGGTCACGGGCGCGGTGTCCTGGTCGTCGTGCTCGGACGGGACGGGGATCCCCCCACCGGGCGCGGCGGCACCGGTCGGGGGGAACTGCGCGGTCGCAGGACCTCCCAGGACCGCGGTCTCGGCGACCGACGCCCGGATCTCACCCCACGGCTCCAGCTCGCGGACCAGCTCGCCCGGGCTGTGCGGCCCGTCGTCGTTGGGACCGAGGGTCACGACGCAGAGGGTGTCGAGGTCGTTGGGCACCCCGGGGACGAGGTCGGCGGGTGCGACGGGGGCGCCGTCGACGATGGGCGCGGGCGGCAGCGTCTCCCCGCCCGGGGTCTGCGGAGCGCGCGGGTCGGCGGGCCACAGGCCGGTCAGGGCGGCGTACAGGAGACGGACGAGGCCGACGGCGTCGGCGCGTGTGGTCGAGCGTGCGTCCCCGCCGGAGTCACCGAGCAGGGCGGCGTCGAGCGCGAGGCCGCCGAGCAGCACGCGGCCGTCGGGACTCACGTGCAGGACGGACGGGCGCAGCGCGAGGTGGTGCACGCCGCGGCGACGGGCGATCTCCAGCGCGGACGCGGCCTCGCCGACGACGGCGCGGGCCTGGTCGGCGGTCAGCGGGCCCTGCGCGACGAGACGTGCGAGCGACTGCCCGACGAGCTGTTCCGACACGACGTAGCCGTAGCCCTCATGCGTGCCGACGTCGAGCACCCGCACCAGGCGGGCGTCGGTGACGAGGGCGGCGCGGCGTGCGGCGTCGAGCGCGGGGGCCACGGCGCCGTGCTCGAGGATGCGGACCCGGACGGGGCGGTCGAGGATCTGGTCCGTGGCCTGCCAGGCGCTGGCGCCCTCGAGGTCGGACACCACTGGGGACAGCACGCGGTAGCGGCCCGCGAGCACCGTGCCCCGTCCGACGACCTCGCTCACCAGCACCTCCATGTCGACAACCCGCACCAGAACACCTGCATGCTAGACGTGCATGCTCAGCGGCGTCCCCCGCGCAGGCGCCGGAGGAGCGGTAGGAGCAGGTTGTCCAGCTCCTTCACCCGCAGCAGACGCAGGATGCCCGCGTAGACGAGGGCCATCACGGTACCGACGACGGCGCACTGGATGATCGACGCCACGAGACCTGTGGACAACCAGAGCCGGAGCAGCAGCAGGACACCGAACCCCAGGGCGGCCGACAGGACCGCGGCGAGGGTGGCTCGTGCGATGACCTGCAGGACGCGGGCGCCGTCGATCCCGCCGAGCCGTCGCCGCAGCCGCCACTGGGCGATCCACGCGCCCACGACGTAGGAGACGGTCATGGCAGCGCCGACGCCCGCGACCCACAGCGTCGGTCGCAGGATCAGCTGGGCGGCCCAGGCGCCCACCACGACGACCGCGGCCATCACGACCTGGATCGGCACCATCGCCCGGGCGTCCTCGTACGCGTAGTACGCGCGCTGGAACATCGACCAGGCGCCGAACGCGGGGAGGCCGAGGATCATCGTGATCACGACCGTGGAGACGGCGTCGGCCGATCCCGCGGTCGCGGTGGCGAGCACGACGCGGGTCAGCGGCAGCGCGAGCACCAGGATGGCGGCGGTCGCGAAGACGGTGAACACGCCGACCACGCGCAGTCCCGAGGAGAGGGTGGCGCGCACGCCCGCGACGTCGGCGTCGTGCGCCTGCCCGGAGAGCCGCGTGAACAGTGCGGTCGCCAGGGAGACGGTCACCAGCGAGTGCGGCAGCATGAAGATCAGGAACGCGACGCTGTAGGCACCGGGGCCCGCCACGGCGGAGGCCGGTACCCCGTCGGCGACGGCCGCGGCCGGTGCGGCCGACGACACCCGGGAGCCCACGAGGTACCCGACCTGGCCCACCGTGAGGCCCAGGAGGGTCCACGTCGCCACGCCCCCGGCGGTGCTCAGGCCCGATCCGCGCAGCCCCCAGCGCGGGCGGTAGTGGACCCCCGCCCGCCGCAGGGCGGGGAAGAGGACGGCGGCCTGGGCCACGACGCCGAGGGTCGCGGACCCGGCGAGCAGCGCGATCTGCCCGCCCGTCCAGGTGGAGGCGTCGGTGACGCCCGAGGAGTCCCAGAGCCCGAACACGGCGATGAAGACACCGAACCCGACGATCGCGACGACGTTGTTGACCACGGGCGCCCACATGTACGGCCCGAACGAGCCCCGTGCGTTCAGGACCTGGCCCAGCAGCGCGTAGGCGCCGTAGAAGAACAGCTGGGGGATGCACCAGTAGGCGAACGTCGTCGCAAGAGCGTCCTGCGTCGGGTTGCCGAAGTTCGAGTAGAGGTTGACGAGCACCGGCGCCAGGAGCGTGAGGACCACGGTCGCCCCGGCCAGCACCACGAACCCGAACGTGAGCAGCCGGTCGACGTACTCCTGCCCGGCCTTGCGCTTGTAGGCGCGCACGACCTGCGGCACGAGGATCGCGTTCAGCACCCCGCCGGCCAGGAGCATGTAGAGCACGTTGGGCAGGTTGTTCGCCACCGCGAAGGCGTCCGCCGCCTGGCCGGTCGCGCCGATCGCGCTGACCATGACCATGCCGCGCAGGAGCCCCAGCACGCGCGAGACGGCGGTCCCCGAGGCCATGAGGGCAGCGCCGCGGCGCATCCCGTCGTCGGTCATCGGGTCTCCTGCTCGGTGGTGTCGTCCTCGGGCGCGGTACCGCCCAGGACGGGCAGCGACGTCGACGTGCCGGCTTCGGCCTCGGTGCGGGCGCCGCGTCGGGCACTCTGCCCGCGACGCACGGTGCGGACGATACCGAGCACGAGGCCGATCGCGAGCAGGATGCCGACGACGATCGTGCCGATGCTCTCGATGGTGGGGGCGACCTGTGCGGTGAACCGCACGGCGGGGGACACGGCGAGGCCGTCGGTCGCCGTGAGCTGCGCGGAGACGTCGACCGTGCAGTTGGCGCGGGCGTGCAGCGGCACGCGGACGTTGGTCTCGCTCTGCGCCTCGACGACGACGGGCGCGATCTCGCCCACCTCGAGACAGGCCTTGCTCGGGTTGACGGCGAGCAGCACCGTCGCGGGGACGGCGAGCTCGTTGCGCACGACGATGGGCAGCGGGCTGTCGGCAGCGGTCACCACGAGGTCGCTGACGGGGGCGATGCTCAGGCCGGTCGTCCGGGCGTCGACGTCCGCGATGACCGCCGACACCAGGGCGTCCCGCCCGCCGGGGGCGACGCGCCACGCGACCGACAGCGGTGCGAGGACCTCGTCGTCCACCCCGTCGAGCAGGACGGCGGGCTCGCTGGTGACCCCGGCGAACGCGACGGCACGGCTCCGGGCGTCGGCCAGTGCGCGCACGCTCGCCGGCGCGAGCTCGTCCGTGCTCACGGCGCTCGTGGGCAGCGTGCCGCGGGTGTCCGGCACGTCGGCGTCCAGGAGCGTGGCCACCGGTGCCAGGCGCACCCAGGGGGTGCTGGCGAACGCCGTCGTCAGGGCTGCGACGGTCGCGACGTCGGGGTCCCAGCCACGCCCGGGAGCGATCAGCAGGTGCGGCTGGTCGGCCTCGGTCTCCCGCGTGATGACGGCGAGCTCGGCGAGCGCCCGCTGGACGGTGGTGGCCGTCGTCGCGCCCGCGTCGACACCCGACGGTGCCGTGTAGAGACGGGTGAGCATCGCGTCCGGCTCGTACGCGGTCACCTGGCCGTCGGTGGTCTGCACCCGGCGAGCGGCGCCGGGGGTGTCGTCGTCGGCCTCGTCGTTCGTCGTCGGTGGCAGCACGATCGCGTCCGCGCCGACCTGCGAGGTCACGGCCGCCGTCGTCTCGTCCGGCAGCCCGGAACCCGGCGCCCACAGCAGCCCCGACGACGTCGACAGCCCAGGGATGCCGGTCTGCGCGGTGCGGTCCAGCGCGAGCTGGACCAGGTCCGGGCGGTCGGCGTGCGCCGCCGCGGCGATGTCGGGGTCGGACCACGGCAGGGCGACGACGTCGTGGTCGCGGAGCTCCGCCGTGAGGTCGGCCGCCCAGTCCTGCGTCCCCAGCGTCCCCGCGCTCGCTGCCGCGACCAGGGCCGGGTCGATGGCGACGCCGATCTGCGGCGCGACGGCGACCGCCGCGGCGAGCTCCCGCAGCCGTCCGCCTGCCCGGGTCAGCTCGTCGATCCCGGCGACGGTGGCCGCGCTCGGGCCGGGACCGTCCAGCGAGGGTGCCGACGGCGGGCCGACCACCGGGACCAGCACGGACAGTGGCGTCTGGGGGACGTCGTCGGAGGGGAGCCAGAGCAGGAACGTGCGCTGGATGCCGACCCGTGCCGTGCCGTCGAGCGCCTCGACCACGAGCCCGCGCGGCCCCCACGTGTCGGCACCCTCGAGCAGGTCGACGTCGGCCGCGGGGACGACGAGCTCGACCGGGACGCTCGCGCCGGGCAGGAGCGGTGCGGCGACCGGCGCGGTGGCGTCCTGCCTCGTGCGGCCCAGCCCCGTGGTCCCCGCGGACGTCCATGCGTCCAGGTCGGCGCGCACGCTGATGCGGAACCGGCTGATCCGGAGCGCCGCACCGGGCCTCTCGATCGCCTCGTCGCCGTCGTTGCGCAGCGTCGCCCGCACGCGCAGGTCCTCGCCGGGGCGCAGCACGCTGGGCGCCACCTCGGTGATCTGCACGCTGACCGGGAGGTCCGGGTCCAGGCTCGGGGTCGGGCTCGGGGTCGGCGCGCCGGCGGCTCCGCTGACCGGGACGGCGAGCGCGAGGGCGCCGACGAGAGCCAGGGCCGCACCGAGCACCCGCGAGCGCGCGCTCATTCCTCGCCGACGAGCACGACGAGTGCTGCCTCGGCGAGACGCCGTTCGTTCGGGTACGCGAGGACCCCGTTCAGCTCCGCCACGGGGATCCACGCGGCGTCCTCCGCCTCACCGTCGGGGTCGCCCTCGACCGTGAGGAACCCCCCGGTCGCCCCCAGCAGGAAGTGGTGGACGACCTTGTGCACGCGGCGGTCGTCGCCGCTGAACCAGTAGTCGATGACGCCGAGGCGGCGCAGGACCTCGCCCGTGATCCCGGTCTCCTCCGCGATCTCGCGGACGGCGGCCTCCTCGGGCGTCTCGTTCCCCTCCAGGTGCCCCTTCGGCAGGCACCACTCGAGACGGCCCGCGCGGTTGCGGCGCGCGATCACGGCGGCGTGGTCGACGCCCTGCCGACGGCTCACGACGATGCCGCCCGCGGAGGTCTCGTCGACGACCGGCAGGGGTGCGGACGGGACCCGCGTGATGCTGTGGCGGGGGTCGATGCGCAGCGGATGACCGCCCGGCGGCGCTGGCACGCCCCCGGGGACGGGTGGACGCGCCGGGCTCGACATATCGACACTGTAACGACTTGGGCGCGTCCCTCCTGCCCGGAGGGGTCGTGCCGGAGTGCGTATCTGGCAGGCTTGGACGAGTGCCCTCCCTCGATCCGTCCGTCGGCCCCGACTCCCCTGACCTGAGCGCAGCCCTGGTCGCGTTGCAGAAGCGTGCGCTCAGCGTGCTGGCCGGGCTGCCCAGCGACGCCCTCGAGCTCGGTGACCTGTTCCGCGCGGCCGGGCACGAGCTCGCGCTCGTGGGCGGTCCGGTGCGGGACGCGTTCCTCGGTCGGGTGTCGGCGGACCTCGACTTCGCGACGTCGGCGACGCCGGACGAGACGCAGGCGATCCTGGCCCGCTGGGGCGACGCGCACTGGGACATCGGCAAGGAGTTCGGCACCATCGGCGCCCGCCGCTTCGCCGGTCGGCGTTCGTCGCTGGCGGACGACGTCGTCGTCGAGGTGACCACGTACCGGTCCGACGAGTACGACCCGACGTCGCGCAAGCCGCAGGTCGCGTTCGGCGACTCGCTCGAGGGGGACCTGTCGCGCCGCGACTTCACGGTGAACTCGATGGCCGTCCGCGTGCCGGACCTGACCTTCGTCGACCCGTTCGACGGGCTGACCGACCTCGCCGCCGGCGTGCTGCGGACCCCGGTGGACCCGCGGCAGTCGTTCGACGACGACCCGCTGCGGATGATGCGCGCCGCGCGGTTCGCCGCACAGCTCGGGTTCGCGGTGGACCCCGCCGCGCACGCTGCGATCGTGGACATGGCCGACCGGATCACCATCGTGTCGGCCGAGCGGGTGCGCGACGAGCTGAGCAAGCTGCTGGTCTCGGCGCAGCCGCGCGCGGGCCTGGAGGTGCTGGTCGACACCGGTCTGGCGGCGCACGTCCTGCCCGAGCTGCCGGCGCTGCGGCTGGAGATCGACGAGCACCACCGGCACAAGGACGTCTACGAGCACTCGCTGATGGTGCTCGACAAGGCGATCGCGCTGGAGACCGGCCCGGACGGCGCGGTGCCCGGTCCGGACCTGGTGCTCCGGCTGGCGGCGCTGCTGCACGACATCGGCAAGCCGAAGACCAAGCGCAACGAGGCGGGCGGCGGCGTCAGCTTCCACCACCACGAGATGGTCGGTGCCAAGCTCGTCGCCAAGCGGCTCAAGGAGCTGCGGTTCGACAAGGCCACCGTGCAGGCGGTCGCGCGGCTGACGGAGCTGCACCTGCGGTTCCACGGGTACGGCGAGGGCGGCTGGACCGACTCCGCGGTGCGTCGTTACGTCACGGACGCGGGCCCCCTGCTGGAGCGGCTGCACCGGCTGACCCGGTCCGACTGCACCACGCGGAACCTGCGCAAGGCGGCGCGGCTGTCGGCGGCGTACGACGACCTCGAGGAGCGGATCGCCCGGCTGCGCGAGCAGGAGGAGCTCAGCTCGATCCGGCCCGACCTGGACGGCACCCAGATCATGGAGATCCTCGGGCTGACGCCGGGGCGCGAGGTGGGCGAGGCCTACAAGCACCTGCTCGAGCTGCGGATGGAGCGCGGACCGCTGGGCCCGGACGC
The DNA here is from genome assembly GCF_030814415.1 of Cellulomonas humilata. GTDB lineage: Bacteria > Actinomycetota > Actinomycetes > Actinomycetales > Cellulomonadaceae > Cellulomonas > Cellulomonas humilata_A. The sequence continues at coordinate 993,797 of NZ_JAUSVB010000001.1, forward strand.
CGCACGCGACGAGCTGCTCACGTGGTGGGCAGCGCGCGCCTGACCACGAGCAGGCACACGTCGTCCTCCTGGTGGGTGCCGATGAACGTCGCGACCAGCCGGTCCCGGACGGTCGCCGCGTCGGCGTCGTCGGGAACCGCCCCGAGCTCCGCGGTCAGGGCCGCGATGCCGTCGCGCAGGCCACGGTCGCGCCGCTCGACCAGCCCGTCCGTGTAGAGGACGAGGGTCGCGCCGACGGGCACCTCGACGGTCGCCTCGGAGCGGCCGGACCCGTCGAGCCCGATGGGAGTGGAGAGCCCGCCGTCCAGCGGTCGGACCTCGCCGCCGGCCAGCCGCAGCAGCGGCGGTGGGTGGCCGGCCCGCGCGTAGGTGACGTGGGCGCCGTCGTCGGTGGACCGCCAGCGCAGGTACGCACAGGTTGCGATGTCGGCGATGTCGAGGCCGCGGACCAGCTCGTCGGCGCGCCCGAGGACCTCTCCCGGCGAGGAGCCCTCCCAGGCGTACGACCGCAGCAGCGACCGGAGCTGGCCCATCGCGGCGGCGGCGCGCAGGTCGTGCCCGACGACGTCCCCGACTGCCAGACCGATGGCACCGTCCGGCAGCGGGAGGACGTCGAACCAGTCGCCACCCACCTCGGCGCGGCGACCGGACGGGATGTACGCGGCGGCGACGTCGAGCCCCGGGATCTGCGGGATCTCGGGCAGCAGGCTGCGCTGCAGGGTGAGCGCCGCGGTCCGCTCGGCGAGGAACAGCCGGACGTTGTCGAGCGCCAGACCCGCGCGGCGTCCCAGGTGCGCGGCCGTGACCACGGCGTCGGCCGTGAACCCGTCGACGGCCACGAGGGTCAGCACGCCGAGGACGCGGTCACGCGCGCGCAGCGGGACCACCATCGCGCTGCCCAGCCCGAGCCTGCGCAGCAGGTCCAGCTGCACGGGGGTGGTCCGGGCCGGCAGGCCGGCCACGTCGATCGCGTACGGCGTCGCGACGAAGCCCGGGCCGCTGGTGAGCGCCTCGGTGATCTTGGGTGCGTGCGAGAGCCAGCCGATGTCCTCGTCCGCGAGGGCGCGCGCGGTCTCCCGGTCGTCCGGGTCCGCGACGACCAGGTGGATGCGGTCGAACCGCCCCCGGTCGTCGGTCACCGCGACGAACCCCCACGTGGCCAGCGCGGGGACGGCGATGTCGCCGAGGGCGTCCACAGCGTCGTCGTACTCGAGGTGCTGGGCCAGCTCGTCGCTGATCCGGGCGAGCAGGTCCAGCCGGGCCGTCGCCTGGTGGGGTACGTCGATCTCGAGGTCCTGCGCCCGCTCGGACTCCACCCTGTCGGTGACGTCGACCTGGATCCCGATGTGGTGGGTGACCCTCCCGCCCTCGTCGACGACCGGGCTGATCACGACCTGGTTCCAGAACGGGGTCCCGTCGCGCCGGTAGTTGCGGATGACCGTGGCGACGGCGCGCTGCTGGTCGAGGGCGTTCCGGATGCGCGCTACGGCGACCGGGTCGGTGTCCGCACCCTGCAGGAAGCGGCAGTTGCGGCCGAGGATGTCCTCGGCCGGGTAGCCGGTGAGCCGGGTGAACGCGGCGTTGACCCAGACGAGGGGGTCGTCGTCACGGAGCGCGTCCGAGATCGACAGTGCGAGGTCGCTGCCGAGGACCGCGTTCAGCGGCAGGTCGTCCTGCCGTCCGACCACCTTGTCGTCGCTGCTCACGACGCGACCGACGCCGCGGCGGGACGCGCGGCGGGTACCCCTCGGGAGGCCGAGCCGTAGAGGGCGGCGAACCCGGCGTACGCCACGGCGAGCACGAGGAACAACCCCTGGGAGTAGCCGGTGTCCGGCAGGGTGACCGCACCGAGCGCGGCGGCGCCGACGAACGCGGCGTTGTAGAGGACGTCGTAGAGCGCGAACGCGCGGCCACGGAAGGCGTCGTCGGTGTCGCGCTGCACGATCGTGTCGACGGCGATCTTGGCGCCCTGGGCCGCCAGGCCGAGGAAGCCGGCGGCGACGAGCACGGACGTGCGTGCGTCGGAGGCGACGAGCAGGAGCTGGCTGACCGCCGCGAGGCAGAGGCACAGGACGATCCACACGTGCGGACCCGTGCGCGGCGACAGCACCGGCGTGAGCACGACGGCCAGCACGAACCCGAGCGCCGACGCCCCCAGCACCAGCCCGAACGTGCGCAGGCCCTCGTCCGCGTCCGTCGGGTCCGACAGCAGGTTGCGGGCGATGAGGATGCTGGCGATGAACGTGACGCCGTACAGGAACCGGTGCGCCGCCATGATCCCGAGGGCCCGGGCGGGGGTCCGGCGCTCGACCAGGTGCCGCGCCCCGGCGACCAGGCCACGAGCGAGGATGCCCAGCGCGGCCCGCAGCTGGGCGGCGTCGGCGCGCTCGTCGGGACCCAGCCGGTCCTTGCCCAGCCGGGTGGCCAGCGCCGCCGCGGTCGCCATGACCGCCGCCGCGAGGAACAGCGCCGTCGCGTCCCGGCCCCGCCCGGCAGGCAGCACCAGGCTGAGCACCAGGCCGATCGCGCCGCCGACCCCCGCCGCCGCGGCACCGAGCGTCGGGGTCAGGGAGTTCGCGGTGAGCAGCAGCGGACCGTCGACCGTGCGCGGCAGCGACGCACTGAGGGCCGACAGCAGGAAGCGGTTGATGGACAGGTTCACCAGGGCCAGCACGTAGACGGCCGGACCGACCCCGACGGTGACCATGAGCACCGCGATGACGACCGTGATCCCGACGCGCACCAGGTTGCCGACGAACAGCACCTGCCGGCGCCGCCACCGGTCGAGCAGGACGCCGGCCCACGGACCGACGATCGTGAAGGGGAGCAGCAGCACGGCGAAGGCCGTCGCGACGCCCGCGGCGGTGCTGGCGTTCTCCGGCGAGAAGAAGAACAGGGTGGCCAGCCCGACCTGGAACATCCCGTCGGCCGTCTGGCTCACGAGCCGGACGGCGAACAGCTTGCGGAAGTCCCGCAGAGGCCACAGGGCCTTGAGGTCGGCGATCACCTGCACCGGGTCATCCTCGCACCCGGCGCCGGCTCGCCGGTCCGGTGCCGACGGCTCGTGGCACGACGAAGGCGCACACCCCGAGGGATGCGCGCCTTCGTCGTCAGATCAGCGGGTGGCCGAAGCTCAGCGCTCGTTCTCGCCGCGGATGAATGACTCCAGCTCGGCGCGGCCGAGGGTGTCCTCCATCTGGACCGGCGGGGACTTCATGAAGTACGTCGACGCCGACAGGATCGGGCCGCCGATGCCACGGTCCTTGGCGATCTTCGCGGCGCGCAGGGCGTCGATGATGATGCCGGCCGAGTTGGGCGAGTCCCAGACCTCAAGCTTGTACTCGAGGTTCAGGGGCACCTCGCCGAAGGCGCGACCCTCGAGGCGGACGTAGGCCCACTTGCGGTCGTCGAGCCAGGCGACGTAGTCCGACGGGCCGATGTGGACGTTGCGGTCCTCCTTCTTGCCGCCCAGGGGGCCGGTCAGGTTGGAGGTCACGGCCTGCGTCTTGGAGAGCTTCTTGGACTCCAGGCGCTCGCGCTCGAGCATGTTCTTGAAGTCCATGTTGCCGCCGACGTTCAGCTGGTACGTGCGGTCCAGCACGACGCCGCGGTCCTCGAACAGCTTCGCGAGGACGCGGTGCGTGATGGTGGCGCCGACCTGCGACTTGATGTCGTCGCCGACGATCGGGACGCCGGCAGCCTCGAACTTCGCGGCCCAGACCGGGTCGGACGCGATGAAGACGGGCAGGGCGTTGACGAACGCGACACCGGCGTCGATGGCGCACTGCGCGTAGTACTTCGCGGCGATCTCGGACCCGACGGGCAGGTAGCAGATGAGGACGTCGGCCTGGGCCTCGCGCAGGGCGGCGACGATGTCGACCGGCTCGGCGTCGGACTCGGTGATCGTCTCGCGGTAGTACTTGCCGAGACCGTCGTTGGTCACGCCACGCTGCACGGTCACGCCGAGCGGGGGGACGTCGGCGATCTTGATGGTGTTGTTCTCCGAGGCGCCGATGGCCTCGGACAGGTCGAAGCCGACCTTCTTCGCGTCCACGTCGAATGCGGCGACGAACTCGATGTCGCGCACGTGGTAGTCGCCGAACTGCACGTGCATGAGACCCGGCACGGTGCTGTTGGCGTCTGCGTCGGCGTAGTAGTGCACGCCCTGGACAAGCGACGCGGCGCAGTTGCCGACGCCGACGATGGCGACGCGGATGGAGGTCATCCTCGCTCCTTCTCGGTGGTTCGCGCGGGGGCGACATCGTCGTCCCCAGCGGGTGTGTCAGCAACGGCCGGACGACCGGTGCCTGCAGGACGGGTGCGACGAATGCCGCGCTCGTTGTCGATCAGTCCGTCGAGCCAGCGGACCTCACGCTCGACCTGTTCGAGGCCGTGCCGCTGGAGCTCGAGGGTGTACTCGTCCATGCGCTCGCGGGTGCGGGCGAAGGACAGGCGGATCGTCTCGAGACGCTCGGTCAGGCGGGTGCGCCGACCTTCGAGGATCCGAAGCCTGGTCTCGGCGTCGGTCTGCCCGAAGAAGGCGAACCGGACGTCGAAGTTCTCGTCCTCCCAGGTGGCCGGCCCGGACGACGCGAGCACCTCCTGGAGGTGCTCCTTGCCGTCGGCGGTCAGCTGGTAGACGATGCGTGCTCGCTTGGACGCCACGGTGTGCGGTGTCACGACGGACTCCGTGCCCTGGATCCAGTTGCGCTCGACCAGCGACTTGAGGCACGGGTAGAGCGAGCCGTACGAGAGTGCACGGAACGAGCCGAGCACGAGGTTGAGGCGCTTGCGCAGCTCGTACCCGTGCATCGGGGACTCGTGGAGCAGCCCGAGGATGGCCGGCTCGAGCACGTCGGAACGACCGCGCACGGGGGCACCTCCTCAGGATTTGAGTGACTCGATGTATCAACTCGATACATCCGGAGAGTATGTCGAATACGACGAACCAAGCAAGTCGGTGACCTGGACCACACCAGGTGTGAGCGTCGGCGCGTCGGTGCGTCGGCGGTTCGCGCACGCCGTGCCGATCGTGTGAAGGCTCGTCGGATCTGGGCCTTCGGTCCTCTGACGGGCACAGGAGGGTCCCCCATACTGGGCTCCGCGGCTGACGCCTGCCCGAAACCGGGTGGGCAGAGGCCGGACCCAGTCGTCGGACGGAAGGCAGCGCGTTGGCAGGCACGAATCGGAGGGCTCCCGCTCGGGGCAAGCGCAGTGCGCCCCGCGGCACGGCGACCTCGTCGCGCAGCAGCGCCCCCAAGCGACGCTTCTTCGACTACCCGCGGTCGGGCTACGAAGGTCTGCACCGCTGGCTGCCGTCGTGGCGCTTCTCCGTCGGGACCATCCTTGCGTTCGGCTTCCTCGGTGCCGGCGCGGCCGTGGCCGCGTACGCGAGCACGACGATCCCGGACCAGGCCGACGACACCAAGGCGCAGACGACGACGGTCTACTACGCCAACAACCCGGACGGGTCCCCGGGCGAGGTGATGGGCACGTTCGCGGCGCAGAAGCGCACGCTTGTCGACTACGCCACGCTGCCCGAGTACGTGGGCCAGTCCGTCGCCGCGGCCGAGGACAAGACGTTCTTCACCAACAACAGCGGTGTCTCGATCACCGGTATGGGCCGCGCGCTGCTCAACAACCTGCGTGGCGGCGCCACGCAGGGTGGATCGACCCTCACGCAGCAGTACGTCGAGCGCTACTACGTCAACAAGACGACGACCGACTACGTCGGGAAGTTCAAGGAGACGCTCCTGGCGATCAAGATCGCCAAGGTGGAGTCGAAGTCCGAGATCATGGAGCGGTACCTGAACACGATCTACTTCGGTCGTGACTCGTACGGCATCCAGGCTGCCGCCCAGGCGTACTTCGGGGTCGACGCCGCCGCGCTGACCCGCGAGCAGGCCGCCCTGCTGGCGGGCATCATCCCGTCGCCCAACAACTGGGACCCCGCCGAGAGCCCCGAGAAGGCCGAGCAGCGCTGGAACATCGTGCTCGACTCCATGGAGGAGGAGGGCTGGCTCACCGCAGCCGAGCGCGCTCCGATGGTCTTCCCGCCGACGATCGCCTATCAGCGGGCCGACACGATGGGTGGCACCTCCGGCTACCTGCTCGACATGGTCCTCGACGAGCTCCGCGACGAGCCCCTCGCGTTCAGCGACGACGAGATCAGGCGTCGTGGCCTGACGGTCGTCACCACCATCCAGAAGCCGCTGCAGGACGCGGCCGTGGCGCAGGTCGACGCGTTCCGCGCCGGGACGCTGCCGTCGCAGGACGGCGCTGTCCCCGACCCGCGCACCCGCATCTCTCTCTCGTCGGTGGACCCCAAGGACGGCGCGATCGTGTCGCTGTACGGAGGCGCCGACTTCATCACGGACCAGCGGAACACGGTCACCTACGACAACGTCCAGCCGGGGTCGACGTTCAAGCCGTTCACGCTGATCGCCGCGCTCGAGCAGGGCGTCGGTCTCACGACGAAGTTCAACGGGCGCACGCCGCAGGAGTTCGGGGACTGGAAGGTCAACAACTTCAGCAACGGCCAGTACGGCGACATCGACCTGGTGCAGGCGACCGCGGACTCGGTGAACACCGTCTACGCCCAGCTCAACCTCCAGGTCGGACCGGAGACGACCGCGAAGGTGGCCGAGCGTGCGGGCCTCCCGGCACCGGTCGACACCAACAGGGCGAACGTGCTCGGTACCGCGGACGTCCAGCCGATCGACGTCGCGGGCGCCTACGCCACGATCGCCTCGGGCGGGATGCGGGTGGACCCGTACATCGTCCGCACGGTCAGCTACGACGACGGCAAGATCGCGTACGAGCACAAGGACCCGACGGAGCGCGCGTTCGCCGCGGACGTCATGGCCGACACCACCTTCGCGATGACCCAGGTCGTCGAGAAGGGGTCCGGCAAGACGTGGATCAAGCCTCTCGCCCGACCGATCGCAGGGAAGACCGGAACCTCGCAGGACAACAAGTCCGCCTGGTTCGTCGGCTTCACGCCCAACATCGTCACCGAGGTGTCGCTGAGCCAGATGGACGAGCTCGGCACGACGCAGGAGTCGATCTCGCAGATCGGCAAGGTCAAGAACGTCACCGGCGGCACCTGGCCGGCGTTCCTGTGGCAGTCGTACATGAAGGACGTCTTCGCGCAGCCGCAGTACGCCGAGGTGCTCCAGTTCCCCGCCCGGGCCAACGTCGGCGGCAAGCCGACGCCGACCGCGTCGGCCCCGACGGAGACGGTCGTCCCGACGGAGGAGCCCACACAGGCGGCTCCGACGGAGATCGCGGTCCCGTCGGGTCTCGAGGGCAAGCTCGAGGGCGACGCCACGGCGGCGATCGTCAACGCCGGGCTCGTCGCGAGCGTCGTCTCGGAGTCGTCCGACACCGTGACGTCCGGCCGTGTCATCCGGGTGGACCCGAAGGGCGGCACGATGCTCGCATCCGGCGGGTCGGTGACGCTCGTCATCTCGAGCGGACCGAAGCCGGTCGCCACGGAACCCCCGCCGACGGTCGCGCCGACGCCGGCGCCGACACCCTGATCCTCGGCGGGGGGCGGACGTCCGCCCCTCGCCGGAGCTTCCAGGTCCGTCTCTGTCCACAGCCGATTTCGGCGGTGGCTCCGAGCCGGGTAGCCTAGGAGATTGCTGTGCCCTCAGAGTCCCGTCGTCATGGACGGCTCCCTGAGGCCAGCGACGCACACACCCTCCTGCCACGGATCGACCGTGGCCGCGAAGACCAGAGGAGGTGGGTATGAGCCTGCGTCAGTACGAACTCATGATCATCCTTGACCCCGAGATCGAAGAGCGCACCGTTGCTCCGTCGCTCGACAAGTACCTGACGGTCATCAAGACCGACGGTGGCACTGTCGACAAGGTCGACATCTGGGGTCGTCGTCGGCTTGCCTACGACATCCAGAAGAAGTCCGAGGGCATCTACGCCGTCATCGACTTCCACGCGACGCCCGCGACCGCCAAGGAGCTCGACCGTCAGCTCGGCCTCAACGAGGTCGTCCTGCGGACCAAGGTCCTGCGCGCCGACGCCTGATCTCTTGTGGGTGGCCGCATCTAGTGTGCGGTCCCACACCTTCCGACTGATCGAACGAACGAGGAGCTGGGCATGAGCGGTGAGACCGTCATCACGGTGATCGGGAACCTGACCGGGGATCCCGAGCTGCGCTTCACCCCTTCGGGGGCCGCTGTCGCGAACTTCACCGTCGCGTCCACCCCCCGTACGTTCGACCGCCAGAGCAATGAGTGGAAGGACGGCGACACGCTGTTCCTCCGCTGCTCGATCTGGCGGGAGGCGGCCGAGTCGGTCGCCGAGTCGCTCACCAAGGGCACCCGCGTCATCGTGACCGGCCGGCTCGTGCAGCGCTCGTATGAGACCCGCGAGGGCGAGAAGCGCACCGTGTACGAGCTCCAGGTCGACGAGGTCGGCCCGTCCCTGCGCTACGCCACAGCCAAGGTCACCCGGACTCAGCGTTCGGGCGGCGGGGGCGGTGGCTTCGGTGGCGGGGGCGGCGGCGGCTTCAGCAACGGTGGCGGTGGCGGCGGATTCGGTGGCTCCGGCGGCGGTGGCGGCAACCAGCAGGACGACCCGTGGGCGACGCCCGCAGGTGGTGCTGGCGGTGCCGGCTACTCCGACGAGCCCCCGTTCTGATCGGCGCCTGACACTCAGACATTCCCCATCCCTGGGCACGGCAACGCCCAGGGCTCCAGCAGACAAGGAGCACCACGATGGCCAAGGCCGTGGTCCGCAAGCCGAAGAAGAAGCAGAACCCGCTCAAGGCGGCGAAGATCGATGTCGTCGACTACAAGGACACTGCGCTGCTGCGCAAGTTCATCTCCGACCGCGGGAAGATCCGCGCTCGCCGGGTGACCGGCGTGTCCGTCCAGGAGCAGCGCGCGATCGCGCGTGCCGTCAAGAACGCCCGCGAGATGGCTCTCCTGCCGTACTCGTCGTCGGCGCGCTGAGAAAGGGGACCATCATGGCGAAGATCATCCTGACCCACGAGGTCACCGGTCTCGGTGAGCCCGGTGACGTGGTCGAGGTGAAGGACGGGTACGCCCGGAACTTCCTCGTCCCGCGCAACCTGGCGACGCCCTGGACCAAGGGCGCCGAGAAGGACGTGACCGCGATCCGCAAGGCCCGCAAGGCCCGCGAGATCGCGACGCTCGACGACGCCAAGGCGATCCGCGACTCGCTGCAGAGCAAGCCGGTCGTCGTGTCGGCCAAGGCCGGCGAGTCGGGCCGTCTGTTCGGCGCCGTCACGACCGCCGAGATCGCCGACGCGGTCAAGAAGTCCGGCGCACCGCAGATCGACAAGCGGAAGGTCGAGATCGGTCAGCCGATCAAGGCCCTCGGCGAGTACCAGGTGTCGGTCCGTCTGCACGCAGGCGTGTCCGCGACGGTGACCGTCAAGGTCGTCGCAGCCTGACCTGAGCACCACCCAGCAGCGCCCCGTTCCCTTGTTGGGAGCGGGGCGCTCCTGCGTTCAGGACCGCGACGTCCGACCACACGCTCGGACGTCACCGACGGAACGTCCGCGCATTCGGTCGTCGGGACGCTCGATCCCGCGGACGTCGTGAGCCTGGCACTGTTGCGTCCGCACGATCGGTCGCTGGGACGCTCGAATGCGCGGACGTCAGGCTCCCGTGACCATCCAGGCTGTGCCGCGGGCACGCCAGCCGGTGGTGACGGCGCGGGCCAGCATGAAGACGCCCGCGAACGCCGCCCACAGCCACGCCAGACCCGCAGCGCCCGGCGGGGCGGCCTCGCGGACGGCCAGTGCGAACGGCACGTAGACCACCAGCGTGGCCATGCCGGCCCAGGCGAGGAACCGACCGTCGCCGGCGCCGATGAGCACGCCGTCGAGGACGAACACCCAGCCGGCCATCGGCATCGTCACGGCAGCGACGACGAGGGCGGCGACGGCGGCTGCTCGGACGTCGTCGGCCGACGTGAAGAGCGGGACGTAGACCCACGAGAGCCCGCCGACGAGGAGGCCGAGCGCGGCGCCGGCCCCGACACCCCACTGGAGCGTCCGCCGCAGCACCGCGCGGACGCGGGGGACGTCGGCGGCGCCCAGGCCGTGGCCGATCAGGGCCTGTGCGGCGATGGCGAGGGCGTCGAGCGCGAACGCGGCGAGCCCCCAGACGGCGTTGACCACCTGGTGACCGGCGAGCTCGACCGCCCCGAGACCGGTGGCCACCCACACGGTCAGAATGATGGCGAGCCGCAGCGACAGCGTGCGGACGAACAGGGGTGTCCCAGCGCGCGCGTTGGCCCAGATGCCCCCGGCGGCCGGGCGGAGCTGGGCTCCCGAGCCACGCGCACCGCGGACGACGACCACGGTGAGTGCCACGGCCATCGCCAGCTGCGTGACGGCGGTGCCGAGCCCGGAGCCGGCGATCCCCATGCCCACGCCGTAGACGAGCACCACGTTGAGCACGGCGTTGACGACGGCACCGGCCGCGGCGACGACCAGCGGCGTGCGGGTGTCCAGCAGCCCGCGCAGGGCGCCGGTGGACGCGAGGACCAGGAGCATGCCGGGGAGGCCCGGCGCCGACCAGCGCAGGTAGGTCACGGCCTGCTGTGCGACCTCGTCGGAAGCCCCGAGGGCCTCGATCAGCCACGGCGCGCTGAGCCACGTGACGGTGGCCAGCACGATGCCGAGACCGAGCGCGAGCCACATCCCGTCGACGCCGACCTGGAGCGCACCCGCGCGGTCGCCTGATCCGAGCCGTCGGGCGACGGCCGCTGTCGTCGCGTAGGCGAGGAAGACGCAGAGCCCGATGACGGTCATCAGGACGGTCGACGCGAGCGCCAGGCCGGCCAGCGGGGCGGTCCCCAGGTGGCCGACGACGGCGGAGTCGACGAGCACGAAGAGCGGCTCGGCCACCAGAGCACCCAGCGCCGGGACGGCGAGGGCCAGTATCTGGCGGTCGATGCCGGGCGGTCGATGTCCGACAGATGAAATCGCAGCCAACCTTTCTCGAATCCACAGCAGGTGCACAGCGTTCCTGCGGGTGACAAGCGGATCGGAGGCGAAGTTCACCCCTCTGTCCACACCCCTGTCCACGGACTGTGGACAGAATCGGACGTGATCCACAGCCTCGCTCACAGTAGGTGAGGGCTCGCTCCACAGAAGTCCGAAGGTTGCCCACAGGGCGTTCCGACGCGTTTGGACGACGGCCCCGCGGACGCCTAACGTCGCGAGTGCGAGGACCCGATGCTGCGCCTGGGAACTCGTCTGGGCGCGGATGTCAGACCCCCCATGGAACATGTGTTCGGATGACGACGATGGGGATCAAGTGACGATCGAGGACCTCGAGTACGGCGCGCCGTCCGGGACCAACCGCGGTGGCGGCGGCTACGACCGCACCCCGCCGCAGGACCTCGACGCCGAGCGCAGCGTGCTCGGCGGCATGATGATCTCCAAGGACGCGATCGCCGACGTCGTCGAGCAGATCCGCGGGACCGACTTCTACCGCCCGGCGCACGAGGTCGTGTACGACGCGATCATCGACCTCTACGGCCGCGGCGAACCGGCCGACGCCATCACGGTCGCGGACGAGCTGACCAAGCGCGGCGAGATCCAGCGCATCGGCGGCGCGCCCTACCTGCACACCCTCATCTCGTCGGTCCCCACCGCCGCGAACGCCGGCTACTACGCGCGGATCGTGCGCGAGCGGTCGGTCCTCCGCAAGCTCGTCGAGGCCGGCACCCGCATCGTCCAGCTCGGCTACGGCACCGACGGCGGGGACGTCGACGAGATCGTGAACAACGCGCAGGCCGAGGTCTACGCCGTCACCGAGCGCCGGTCGTCGGAGGACTACCTGATCCTCGGCGACATCATCGGCGGCGCGGTCGACGAGATCGAGGCCGCCGGCCACCGCGGCGAGGGCATGATCGGCGTCCCGACGGGGTTCTCGGACCTGGATAGATTGACCAATGGACTGCACCCCGGGCAAATGATTGTTCTGGCTGCGAGGCCCGCAATTGGCAAATCAACCATGGGAATTGATATTGCACGATCGGCGTCGATCAAGCACAACATGACGTCCGTCGTGTTCTCGCTCGAGATGAGCCGCAACGAGATCACGATGCGTCTGCTCTCCGCCGAGGCGCGCGTGCACCTGCAGAAGCTGCGGAACGGCCAGATGGGCGAGGACGACTGGGCCAAGATCGCCGCAACCATGGGCAAGATCTCCGAGGCGCCGCTCTTCATCGACGACTCGCCGAACATGTCGCTGATGGAGATCCGCGCCAAGTGCCGGCGGCTCAAGCAGAAGCACGACCTCAAGCTCGTGGTCATCGACTACCTGCAGCTGATGTCCTCCGGGAAGCGCGTCGAGTCCCGTCAGCAGGAGGTCTCCGAGTTCTCCCGAGCGCTCAAGCTGCTGGCCAAGGAGCTCGAGGTCCCCGTCATCGCCATCTCGCAGCTGAATCGTGGCGCCGAGCAGCGCACCGACAAGCGGCCGCAGATGAGCGACCTGCGTGAGTCGGGATCGATCGAGCAGGACGCCGACATCGTCATCCTGCTGCACCGCGAGGACGCCTACGAGAAGGAGTCACCCCGCGCCGGCGAGGCCGACGTGATCGTGGCCAAGCACCGAAACGGACCGACCGACACGCTCGTCGTGGCATTCCAGGGGCATTACTCGCGCTTCGTGGACATGCAGGCCTGACGCTCGTTGTCTGCTGTCGAGATGTCGAGACGTCGAGATACTTTGACTATTCGGGTCTCCAAGTTTAACTACCCGACTGGCGCGGCTGTCGAAGTGCAAGGTTCTCGGACTAACCGACCCGGTGGTTCAACTACGCGATATGTCCCGGTTCCGGATCGAGCCGGGTGTGCCCTGGTCGGTACAGACCCAGGTCGTCGAACGACGCGACGAGTCCCTCGACGTGAGGGCCCCGTGCGAACGCGTCCGCGACCGCCATGACCCTGTCGTCCGACCCTTCGATCGCGACGCCAACCCCGGCGTACTCCAGCATCTCCAGGTCGTTGATGCCGTCTCCGAACGCGATGACATCGCTTCGCTCAGCCGCGAGGTGTCGTTGGACCAGCTCGATCCCGAGGGCCTTGTGGACGTCGATCAGGTACAGCTCGCCGGCAAAGTCGTGGGCCTCGACGATCGAGCTGGGCACGAATCCCACCCTCGGCCCCAGCGAGCTCAGCAGCTCGGTCCACGGTGCCGTTGCCGCCAGGTAGGTGACCTTGGCGAACGAGACTTCCGAGAGGTCCTCGAGCATCCGGAGCGCGCGGAGGAAGTCGTCGGCGCCATGCTGCTCCTGGCCGCCCCCTGGTCCGAGCAGCGCCCTCAACCGGTCGTCTACGCCGGGCGGTCCGTACAGCGCCTCCGGCGCTTCGAGGACGAACGCCGCGTCGTGCTCGACCAGGAGCGACACCACCCGTCGGGCCAGGTCACCAGGGAAGCGGCGATCCATGAGCAGGTTCCCGTCGACCTCGACATAGCACCCTGCCGAGGCGACCAGGCCGTCGAAGCCGACGTCGAGGATGCCGGTCGGCAGCAGCGCCTTGGAGCGGCCGGTGCACAGGAAGACGCGGTGGCCGGCCGCCCTCACCCGGCGCACGGCGTCTTCGTGACCCGGTGGCACCACTCCGTGCACCGCGTAGGTGCCGTCGATGTCGAGGAAGACGAGCTTGCTCCGCACGGGGCTCATGGCTGGCACGGGCCCATGGTCGCAAGAATTCCGGCCGACGCCGGACTTGACCAGCCGGGCTGGGACCAGCCGACCGGTCAAGGTACGACGCTCAGCCGCGGCCAATCCGTCGTACATCTCGACAGTCATATGGCCACCGAGCCAGAGGCGGGATGATCTGCGGCATGAGCTCACGCCCGGACTGGCTGGCGCGCTACGGCGCTGGGGATCACCACGGGGTCTGGCGTGAGCTGGGCAGGCTCGGCGACCGCGTCCGCGAACCTGCATACGCGGGGGAAGCGCAAGAGGTGTGCGACGAGTGGGCCCGGCGGGTGCGGATCAACCTGGACCGCATCATCCAGCGGCTGGCCGATCAGGGCTACCGCTTCCAGGTGAACGACGACACTCAGACGCCCGTGGTGCCCTGGACCCCGCCGAGCTCGAGCGCCGAGGAGCACGTGCGGTGGCTGGAGGCGACGTTCGGCCCAGTCCCGATGACGGTCTCGTCGTGGGTGCGGGTCGTCGGCGACGTCTGGCTGGTCGGGACGCACCCGCGGTGGCCCGACGCGTCCGCGGCCGACCCCTTCGTCCTGGAGATCGAGGGCACGCGGTGCCCGGGGGACGACATGCGCGCGTACCTCGTGGGCGAGCGAGAGGCGTGGGAGGAGTACTCCGACGGCGAGCCGTTCCAGCTCCCCGTGTCGCCCGACGCGCTGCACAAGGACAACGTGAGCGGCGGACCGCCCTACGGCATCGTCCTCCCCGACTCCGGCGCGGTCGGCCGCATCGTCGCCGCTGAGGAGATGTCGTTCGTCGACTACGTCCGTCTGGCCCTCGACCTGGGCGGGTTCCCGGGCTGCACCAACCAGGACAGGGAGGGGCCTGTGATCAGCTCCTTGCGGGCGAGACTCCTCCCCTTGTGACGTGCAGGAGTCGGCCGCGCGTCGCGGGCGACTCGGCCGAGACCGCCGGCGGTTGCCAGACGTATCACGAGGGCGGGTCGGGCTCACCCAGGACGCGGGCGACTGCGAGCATGCCGCTGAGCGCGTCGCGGTCCTGCTGCTGGGCCCGCAGTACGGGTTCCCCGCCGACGTGCTCGAGTGCTGCTGAGACGAAACCTGGCGATCCATCCGCGGGGGCGTTTGCTATGTACGCCCGCAGAGCCGGAGCCGCAGACGCGCCAAGAACCACGCACGCGGTGGCGAGCGCCGGCGCCGTCAAGCTCCCGGCGGAGGTCCGCATGCTCTGGGCGAGCCCGTCACCGACCTGCTCGTGAGGAAACGTCAACGAGTACCAGGCACCCATCACGCGCTCACGCCAGGAGTCGTGGAGCAGCCGCAGGACCTGCTCCAGCGTCACGCCCGATGCGGCGGCCCGGACCGCAGCCAGCGATGCAGGGTCCGCGGACGTCGCGTTGAGCCCCATCATCTTCAGGTAGAACGGCTGAACCTTGGCCGCCACGAACTCGTCCACGGCGTGATCCTAGGTGCTCCCCGAGGCCGCCCGACGGACCGTCTGATCAACACGCCATCCCCTACTTTGCCGCCGGCTCAGTGTGAAGCCCTCCGGTCAAAGTGCGCCGCTCGAGCGCGGCCACTGTGTCGTGCACCTCGACACCAAGAGGCCACGAACTCGCGGAGCGCGTCGTGACCTCTTGGTGCATTCCGGCGTGATGACGGGAGCGGGTGGTACGAGCCTCTACCGCCGGCGGGAGCTCCCCCCACGCCCCCGCCAGCCGCCGTTCACCGGCGACGAGCCGCCGACTCCTCCCAGGTGCAGCGCGAGGAAGAACAGACCGGCAAACATCAGCGTCTGTGGGGTGAAGGCGTCCCCGAGGTTCGCCTCGAGGAGGTCGAGGAGCAGGGCGAGGGCGAAGATCGCGGCAGCGACGAGCGCGAGCATGGGCACTCCAAGGGAAGGGGTCCGGCGAGCCTGCCGGAGGGTGTGATGCTTCCGGTGATTCGAAAGCACCCGGATCATGGCGCACGGTCACGACGACCGCGAGTGGAGAAGGGTTTCGTGGGCTCGAGGGACTCAGTCGGGACGCGCGGTGATCGGAGACGTGGAGCCGCCCCGGCCGCTACATTCACGTCAGCCGCGGACGTCGGCAGCGAGCGGAGGTCCTCGTGGGACTCGGTGCCCGTCGACGACGGAGCACGTCGGTTCAAGGCGCGAGCACCTCGCGAGCTGTGGGCGACGCGGGATCGGGGCGGAGTGCCTCGGGCCTGACGAGCGTGGTCGCCACGATCCTCGTGTGTGCGCTGCTCCCCGTCGACGCACCTCGCGGGGAGCGGGCGCGCAGGCTGCAGGAATGGTCTCGTTCTGGCGCGCAGACCCGTCGATCGCTCCGGACGAGGTCCACGGCCGCGCGTTCGAGGCATGGCTGCGTGCCGGCTATCCGCTGCTCGCCGTGACCGCCGTCCTCCTGTGGCTCGTCGACGAGCAGTGGCCGGACCGCGCCTCGCCGGCACCCTGGTTCGCGATGCTGTTCTTCGGCTTGTGCTCGGGCGCGCTCCACCTGCGTCTGTCGTTGCAGGTCACCCGTCGAGCCACGACGCCGGCACGGGTGGTCGCCGGGTGGCCCACCGAGCTCGCCCTCCTGGTGCCATGCACGGCTATCGCGGTCGCGATCTTCTCCTAGTCGGCTTGCGGGTCGAAGAGGATCGGCGGCGCTCGTCGGGTGCCGGCTCGCTCACGGTCCTGGGGGCGCGCTGCAACCCGGACTGAGCCGGTGGTGCGGCGCGGGCTCGCGCCGCCGCGCCGCACCACCGCTCAGTGGTCAGCCGACCGTGTGGCCCGCCTCGTCGGTGACGTCGAGCCCGTCGACGAACCGTGCGGCGACCTCGCCCGTCCAGTGGAGCTCGGGGGGGAGCTGGACCGAGAGGTAGTCCCCGTCGCCCTCGGGCACGAACACCCCGAGGGTCCCGCCGGGCTCGCCGTCCGCGTCGAGCATCTCGTACACGAGCACCTCCTGACCGCCGACCGCGAAGGTCTGCGCCTCGAGGTCGCCGCCCGGCAGCGACTCCGAACCGACGAGGCTTGCGACGATCCGACCCTCGAAGCTGTTCGGGTCCGAGCCGTCGTCGTCGCTGTCGGCGAGCACCAGGCTGCTCCGGTCGGAGGACAGCACGTGCCAGCCCTCGGGGACCGCCGCGATCGTGAACCCCGCGGGCTGCTCGGCCGTGTAGGCGACGAGCTCGGCCGCGGCGGCCGACGGGGTGGTCGAGGTGAGCGGCGCGCCGACCGCGACCGCGGCCGCGAGGACGGCCGCAACGCCGGTGCCGACCAGGCGCGTGCGGCGACGGCGGGCGCGCTGCCCGCGGTTCACGTCGTCGTCGAGCACCGCGGCGGGCGTCGCGTCGACGGTGGCGGTCGCGCGGGACATCAGGGTGGTCAGGTCGCTCATGACAGTCTCCCAGCGGTGAGGGTGGTGTGGGTCGAGGGGATCGGGGCGGTGTCGCCTTGCGGCCGGCCGGTGTGGTCCGGGCGCGGACCCCGGTCGTCGCGCAGGGCCGGTCCGAGCCGGAGCTTGAGCTTCTCGAGCGCTCGCGCCGTCTGGCTCTTGACCGTCCCCTGGGTGCACCGCAGCGCCTTCGCGGTGTCGGCGACGCTCAGGTCGTGGAAATAGCGCAGCACCACCGTCGCCCGCATCCGGTCCGGCAGCTCGCCGAGTGCCGCGAACAGCAGCCGGGAGTCGTCGTCGACGGCCCCGGTCCCGACGGCCCGGTCGGGCAGCTCCGATCGGAGGTCCTCTCGCTTGCGCCGGCTCGTGCGCATCTCGTCGGTGAACGCGTTGACCAGGACGCGGCGGGCGTACGCGTCGCGGTCCCGTACGTCGCACAGGCGCGGCCATGCGAGGTACAGCTTGGTCATCGCGGTCTGGACCACGTCCTCCGCCGTGTGCGGGTCGCCGGCCGTGAGCAGGGTTGCGGTGCGGACCAGCGACTGGCGGCGCTGCGCGGCCCACGCCCGGAAGTCCTCGTCAGATCTCATGGGGTGCTCTCCGTTCCTTCATACCCCTCAGACGCGGCCGGCACGGTGAACGGTTGCACGCCCCACGGCACGGGGGGCGCGGGGACGCGTGCCGCGGGACGATCCCGCGTCCGGCGCACTGGGCGGACTGCGCACACTGACTGGAAATCGGTCGATGGCGGCCCCGGTCAGAGTCCGACGCTCGGCCGCGGTCAGCATGGGCCGCCGGTCGCACCACGGCGCAGCCTGCAGGTCGACTCAGCGGCTGCGGAGCTCGACCGGCCGTCTCCCACCCCAACGCGAGGTGGCGAAGTCCTTCACCGGTTGACGGGAACTACGCCGCCGGGCATCTGACGTGTCGTGACACCTCAGATGCCCGGCGGCACCTCAGAGAGTGATCACGACGGTGGAGATGCTCCGGGCCGGCACGGAGACCGTCACCTGGCTCCCGTTGACGCTCGTCGTCTGACCGGCGCGGCTGGAGTAGCGCGACGTCATGGTCTGCAACGCGGACGTGATGCCCTCGGGCGCCTGGATGACGGCGCCGTTCACGGCGTTGGTCGTGCGGTTGAGGATGACGAGGGTGATCTTGCCGTCGCCCTGGTAGGCCGTGACGTCCAGGGGCGACGCCTTCGAGCTCTCCGTCACGCCGATGCGCTGGTAGCCCGGACGGACGTACTTGGAGTACTGCGAGAACGCCCAACCGCGCTTGAGGACGGAGCCGCCCGTCGTCCCGAACGCCGACTCACCATCGCCGATGAAGGAGTAGTAGCGCCGTCCGTACCACCAGATGTAGGCGCTCCAGTTCGACTCCATCGTCCGGTTCACCGAGGGCATGATCTTGTCGAGGGTCTCGTTCCACGCGGCGAGGTTGGACGGGTCGCCCCAGATGTTCGAACCGTTGCCGTCGGCCTCGTGGAAGTTCCACTCGGTCATCCACTGGTTCTTGCCGTACTGCGCGGCGAGCGGGTACGCCGAGAGGTTCGGTCCGTTCTCCTGGCCGTAGATGTGGCCGCCTACGTACCCGATGTTGTTGCGGGCGGTCGCGTCGTTGAGCGTGGGGTCGGAGTAGGACCGGTTCGTACCCAGCGACTCGGCGACGAGGAGCTTCGTGTTCGTGATGTTCGCACCGTAGTCGCGCACGAAGTTGCGCATCGTGTCGCCCGTCCACGCCATCGAGTCGTAGGCCGGGTGCCAGTCGGGCTCGTTCTGGACCGACGTCACGTCGATCGTCACGCCCTGGTTCCGCATGTACTGGACGTAGCTGTTCAGGTGGTTCGCGTAGTCCCCGTAGCGGGAGGTCAGCAGGGTGCCGCCGTTGATCCGGCTGTTGTTCGACTTCCACGCCGCCGGCGCCGTCCACGGTGAGGCAAGGATCTTCACCTCGGAGCCGTAGGCCTTCGCCGTCTTCAGCGCACTGACCTGGGCGCCCCACTCGCCCGACACCGGCGAGATCCCGGTACGCACGATCGAGAGGCCGAGCTGGTTGTCGCCCATCCCGACCAGGGTCTGGGTGTCGGTGGTCGACCAGGCGCCGCCCCAGATGGAGACGGCGGCACCGAAGCCGTCGATCGTCTGGTACTTGCGGCTCGTGTTCACCGTGATGTCCGCGGCCGCGGCCGTGGGCGTCGGACTCGGCGTCGCGGTCCGTGTGGGGGTCGGCGTGGGGGTCGGGGTCGCGGTCCGTGTGGGGGTCGGGGTCGGCGTGCTCACCGGCCCGTTGCAGGCGGTCCCGTTGAGGGCGAAGGACGTCGGCGCGGGGTTGGAGCCGGTCAGGCTGCCGTTGAAGCCGAACTGCGTCGACGCCCCGGTGCCGAGCGAGCCGTTGTACGACGCGTTGCTCGCGGACACCGTCGAGCCGCTCTGGGTGAGGCTCGTGTTCCAGGCCTGGGTCACGGTCTGACCAGCGGAGAAGCTCCAGGTGAGCCGCCAGCTGCTGACTGCGTCACCCAGGTTGGTGATCGTGACGTTGGCACCGAAACCGCTGGACCACTGCGATGAGATGACGTAGTCCACGCGGCACGCGGTCGCGGCGGACGCTACGGGTGCGTCGGCGACTGTTCCCGCTGTGATCAGCGTGGCCGCGGCCAGCACCGCCGGCCAGATCCGGCGCCATCGTTGAGAGCTCTGCATGATTGTCCGATCGTCATTGTCGGTCGATGTGTGCCTCGTGTCCCCGCTGGCTGCCGGCGGACAGGGACCCGGGCGCACCGGGTACTGACGTGTTCGGGGTCGGTGACGACCCTGGGCAATGAGGTCCCGCCAATGTGAGCGCTAACACGGCGGGATCTGCCCAGTTTGGCACGGGGCTCGTGTGACGTGTGATCGGCACAAACGATTAGGTGCGGGATGTGGACAGTCGGGCTGCCGCCATCGAGAACGACGACGCCGCGAGCCTGCCCGCGTACGTGCGTATAGCGACATCGACGTCATCCTCGGGGTCCCTCCGCGGCCACACCTGCCACGGTTGCCAGCCGCCCAGATGAGCCGCCGCGGCGGCGGCGTGGTATTCGTCAAGAACCGCTGACGTCAGCGACGCGTCGTCCGTACGGCCCACGTGTACTTTGCGTGCAAGCTCAGTCGTACGGCCAGTCACGCTCTGAACGTGGCTACGGACGACGCGTGCTCGGTGCGGTCTCGGTAGTGGTCGCTGCCCAGCTGGCCAGCATGCGGATGGCGTCTTCGTCGGGCGAGCCTGCCGGGCTGGTGAAGGTGATGAGAGTCAGGCCGGGGTCGGCGGGCAGGTCGAGGACCTCGAAATCGAGGTGGAGCTCGCCGACGACGGGGTGGCGGACGTGCTTGCGTCCGGTGCGGTGCAGGCGGACATCGTGCGCGGCCCAGCGGGTGCGGAACGGTGGGCTCTGGGTGCTGAGCTCGCCGACCAGGTCAGTCAGCGCCCGGTCGTAGGGGTCCCGCCCGGCTTCGGTGCGCAGCTGGGAGACAGAGTCGTCGGCGGCGCGTTCCCAGTCGATCCAGAAGTCGCGGGCGCGGTCGTCAAGGAAGGTGAACCGGGCGTGGTTGGCGGGGCTGCCGACCGGGTGGGGTGTGGCGTACACCGGTGAGAACAGGGAGCGGCCGAGGGTGTTGGCGGCCACCAGGTCGAGGCGGCCGTTG
The DNA here is from genome assembly GCF_030814415.1 of Cellulomonas humilata. Taxonomy (GTDB): domain Bacteria; phylum Actinomycetota; class Actinomycetes; order Actinomycetales; family Cellulomonadaceae; genus Cellulomonas; species Cellulomonas humilata_A. Next base: position 1,014,554 of record NZ_JAUSVB010000001.1, read on the forward strand.
TTCACGATGACCGGGACGGCGTCGCCGATGAGGTCGAGCAGGCGCTGCACCCCGGGGCGGATCTGACCGGGCGCCGGCCTGCGGCGCTGCCGGGTCGCCGGACCAGCGGCGCGGGCGAGGTCGGCCAGGTGGGTGCGTTCGGCTTCGTCGAGCTGCAGGGCGCGTCCCAGGGCGTCCAGGACGCTGTCGGAGACCCCGGCCAGGTTGCCGCGTTCGAGCTGGGCGTAGTACTCGACGCTGACCCCGGCCAGGTCGGCGACCTCGCCGCGCTTGAGCCCGGGCACCCGCCGGTTGCTGGCGAACGCGGTCAGGCCGGCGTCCTCTGGGGTGAGCCGGGCTCGACGGGTGCGCAGGAAGTCCTTGATCTCGTCGCGGTTGTCCACTTCGCCACCGTACGACCGGCCGATCGGCCCCGGGGTGGGCTGTCGGTACACCTTCCAGCAGTGACTTCTTCGCCTCTCTCGTGGCGGGTTGCATGGCCCGTACCGCTCGGCCTGAACCTCACGACAAGGAGTCACCTTCATGAAGACCGCACACCTGGCAGACCTCGAGGTCTCCCGCATCGGGCTGGGCGCCATGACGATGGCCGGCACGTACACCAGCGAAGGCGCCCTGGACGACACCGAGTCGATCCGCACGATCCACCGCGCGCTGGACCTGGGCGTCACCCACATCGACACCGCCGAGATCTACGGACCGTTCCACAGCGAAGAGGTCGTCGGGACGGCTGTCCGGGGCCGACGCGACGAGGTCGTCATCGCGACCAAGTTCGGGCTCGTCCAGCACACGGGCGGCGAGCCGGTCCCCGGCGTGACCGACAGCAGTCCTGCCAACGTGCGGGCCGCCGTCGAGGGCTCCCTGCGCCGGCTGGGCACCGACCACATCGACCTGTACTACCAGCACCGCGTCGACCCGGCCACGCCCATCGAAGACACCGTCGGGGCGCTGGCCGAGCTCGTCACCGAGGGCAAGATCCGATACATCGGCCTGTCCGAGGCGGGTGCGGACACCATCCGCCGCGCGCACGCCGTGCACCCGCTCACCGCTCTGCAGACCGAGTACTCGCTGTGGACACGGGACGTCGAGGCAGAGATCCTGCCGCTGTTGCGTGAGCTCGGCATCGGGTTCGTGCCCTACTCCCCGCTTGGCCACGGCCTGCTCACCGGGCAGATCCGCACCGTGGCCGACTTCGCCGACGACGACTGGCGCAAGACCAACCCCCGCTTCACCGGCGAGAACTTCGCGCGCAACCTCGCGATCGTCGACGAGGTCCGGGCCATCGGCGCCGAGAACGGCGCCACGCCCGCACAGACCGCGCTGGCCTGGCTGCTCAGCCGCGGCGAGGACATCGCCCCGATCCCCGGCACCCGCCGCGTGTCCCGCGTTGAAGAGAACACCGCCGCCGACGCCATCGACCTGACCCCGGCACAGCTGCACCGCCTCGACAACCTCGAGCCCGCCGCCGGTGAGCGGCACGACGAGGCCAACATGGCCTCGATCGACCACTGACCTCGAACCACAGGAGGGCACCGTGACGCACTGGACCGCCGAGCAGCGCGACGCTGATCGCTCGTACCGCCGAGGTTGCCGCCAAGACGCGGTACCGGCCGCGGCGTACCTTGCCCGCGAGACCGGAAAACCTTCCAGCCAGTCAAAGTACGACGCTCAGCGTCGGTCAACCTGTCGTGCATCTCGACATTTGCTGGAGCAGCTGTCGAGATTGTCGAGATGCTGCCTACGTCGAAGATCCGTGCACGAAGCACGAGATACGAAGTCCTAACAAACTGGCCGTTGCTGCGGTCGCGCGGAGTACCCGGCAGCCTTCTCAGCGCGACAGCTCCGCAGTAGGGTCCGTGTGTTGGAGCAGGACGGATCACCCGTTACTCCGCTGTTCGACGGGGCCCGCCATCCGGGTTGGATCATCATTGCGAGGACCCGCCGTGTCCGAACTTCTACGCAAGTCCGCTCCGATCCACGGCCTCCGCGCGTTCCGGGAGACGGATGACGCGGTCGAGGCGTCGCCCGAGTCGTCGGGCCGCGGCGTGGCAATGGCCGGATTGGCATTCGGCTCCCCGCGCGTCCCCGTCGTCCCGAAGCGGTCGGCGGGTCAGACGCTCTCCGCGCTTCGCAGGCGGGCCGCGGAATCGTCGCCGACGATTCGCCGGACCATCGACGATGCCGAGTATCCGGCCGATATCGACGTCATGACTGCCGCGAAGAAGTTGCGGGTTCGATTCCCCCGGCACGCTGGCGCGCTGACGATCAAGGTGGTGAGCGAATATTTGTCGTCGCCGCAGAAGATGACTCTGGACGACATCGAGGCCGACCTTGAGAAGCGCGCATCCAGTCCAGTGACCCCCACAGTGTCGAAGTCTCGCACCATGCCCAAGCCCGTCGAGCAGATCATCTCGAGTGCGCAGTCGGCGGCGTCGGAGTCCACTGCGGCATCCTCCGAGCCGGCCCTGGCGACCAAGCCGATCGTTCGGGTGGCCAACGGCTTGTATTCCGAGGTCGCAGTGTGGGTCGATGCGCTCTACCAGGCGCACTCCCCGAGTCAGGAGGACTTTGTCGAGGCGCTCACATTGCAGCAGTACGACGAGGGCGATCTCAATAACCCGAGGTTCGTCTATGCCCTGCAGCAGGCTGTGCGCGAGCACGTCGTCGATGCGATGTTCCTGAAGAAGACCGCGATCAAGGACGTCCCGGAGCAGGACGACCGCATGAAGGAATTTCCGGCCTACAAAGCCAGGTGGACGCTGCGGCACTACACCCCGAGCGGTAAGGCGAAGCTGCATGGCGACGAGAGCGATGCTGAGCCGGGATTCGCATCAGTCCGCTCAACCGTCTCCCTGGCCGTCGATCCGCCGGACAAGAGCGCGAAGAAGAAGAACGGCCACACCGGCGACAAGGACTGGAACAAATACGGCAACATCGGCAATACCTTCTTCGTGCTGTGTATCGACGGAGTCCTCGCCTCGGATCAGCAGTACCTGAAGAACTGCAAGTGGTTCGCGGAGTTCGATTTCGCGTCGATCCCGAACCTTTGGCTGTCCAGCGACTGGCTGGATGAGGGGGCGATCAAGGGCGACGCGTTGCGCGGGAGCGGCGAGCAAGTCAAGCGCCGACTCGTCGCGAGTCTCGCGAAGAAGAACATGCACGTCAGCATGTTCATCAGGGAGTTAGGCACTGCGTACAGCAACCTCGAGGTCAAGGTGCCGGGCGGGCGTCCAGCTGGGGCATGGCAAGGGCCGGTGAAGTACCCCTTCTCAGCGGCGTCGACAGACTGACTATGTTCCAACCAGATCCTGGTCCCACCATGCGAGTGCGCGTGCGCCGATCAGAGAGAGCCACCGAGGCGACTCACCTTCCGCGACATCAATGAGACCGGCCGCCGGTCCATGTATGACGCGCGGCCACGGGCAAGCCGCCGTGCATCTCGACACCCGCCGCCGCCACCACCGCCGCCGCCCCCAGTGGTGGCCGCCCCCGCGACAGGCCAGCCGGCACCCGCTGATTCCAGAAGTGCATCGCCGGCCACCCGGTGGCCGCGGCCGGAGCAACTAGGTTGGCGAGTCGGACTGCACGAAGGAGAGATGGATGGGCTGGGGAGCGTCGGTGTTTCCACTGTCCTTCTTTGACACCGTCGAGAGCTGGGACTGGCTCACGGGAGTCGTGGTCGGTCCGATGCCCGCGGTCCCACCAGCCGGGCGCCCAGCGCCGACGGTGCGTCACGTTCTTCGTGTTCTCCGTGACGCGGGCTGCCAGGGCGATGCGTGGTTCACCCTCGACGAGGGTGAGTCGTCCGCGATGTTCGAGGCCGAATCGGCTGACGAACCACGACCGGAGGTCGACATGGGTGGCGTGTCTCTCCACCTGCACGGCGCCAAGGTCCCCGAGGGCACTCCGGCGGAGATCCGCGCCGCCTACGAACGACCGTTGCCCGCCGACGGGCTTGTCGAGGCCATCTCCTTCTCCAAGCCGCACCCGCACGCCGTCCTGCGAGCGGCGTGCGCGATGTCCGCCGTGTGGGGGCCGGTCGTTGCCATGGAGGACTCCGGTTGCGAGTCGGTCGTCGTGAGCCCCAGCGACACCCTGGAGAGCATCTGCGCCCGCACCCCGTGGGCGACATGAACGGACCCGTGAACGCGATTCACCCACCAGGGCACCTGCGCGAGCGGGTGGACACGATGCGGCTCCGGACTCTGACCAGAGGCCGTGCGGCAGGGATGCGTGGCCCGGAACGGCGCTCAGCGTCGATCAACCTGTCGCGCATCTCGACAGCCGGGTTCTTTGACCAAGCGGCCTGGATAGTCTGACTACCCGATTCGTCCGGTCCTGTCGCCGAGGCGTCCGTTGTACGGCCAGGGAACCGCTAGGCAGAAGCCTCGGTTCCGGTTCCCGGGCGGGGCGGCATGGCGCGGGTCGCATCGAGCAGGTCTCGAAGGCTCGTGCGGGTGTGTGGATCCCCCAGCACCTCGCTGATCCGCGCGGTCGAGTCCGCGCGGTCGGGGGAGCGAGGGTTGGGCTGCAACCAGTCCGTGGCCGCCATCTCGGTGATGTGCCCCAGTGCGGCGATGAGCATCGAGAAGTGCCCAGGCCGGCCGACGTGCCCCGGCCCGCCGGCCTCCTGGTAGGCCCCGATCAGCGCGCGCGCTCGACCCGGGTCGGAGCGCCCGAACTCAAACAGCACGCACGCGAGCTCCTGGCTCGGATCTGCCGGTCCGCTGTTGTCCCAGTCGATGACGCACAGCCCACCGTCCGCCGTGGGCAGCACGTTGTCGGCCCACAGGTCGCGGTGGCACGCCTGCACAGCTTCGGGTGGCTCGATCCAGGACTCGAGCGCGACCAGCTCGTCGCGCAGAGCGGCGAGCCGACCCGCGAACGGTGCGCCGCCGTCCCGCACCTGCTCGACCACCTCGTCCCAGCGGCCAGCGCCGACGGGTTCGTGGTACCACGGGTGGAGCGGGCGGGGGTCGTCGATCTTCACGCCGTGGATACGGGCGACGACCGCGCCCACGAGCGCCGGGTCGAGACCGGTGTCCGGGGCTCCGAGGTCGACCCACTCGTACACCCTCACCCGTCGACCTCCCACGTCCGCGAACACGAACCCGTCAGTCGTGCGTCGGATCTGCGGCGTGGGCACGCCGGCGAGGTACGCCGCCTCCTGGAGCTCCGCCGACAGTCGCACCTCGTCCTCCTGCGACGGGGTGAACGGCGCCTTCACCGCCCAGCTGCCCTCCGTCGTGTCCAGCCGCCACACCACGCCCTGCTTGCCTCGCGCGACCGGGCCCTCGGACAGCCTCGCGCCACCGCCGAGGGCGAACTGTCGGGCGAGCTCGGGACCGTCCACGTACCTACTGCAGCACAGTCCCGTCCGGCAGCGTCACCCGACGTGCTGGCCGACTCGCATCTGACTGGTGGCCCGCCGCACCGTGCGGGCTCAGTCGTGGAGCCGCTCGGTCAAGGTGCACCGCACGAGCGCGACCAATCTGTCGCGCATCTCGACACTGGCCCATCGCCGACTACCGCCGCCTCTGATCACTACGTGAGCAACGTGCTGAGGCGCACCGGTCGTCGGTGCCTTCAGCTCGCGTGCTCAGAGGTCGGGGTGACCGGTGACCGGCATCCCTCTCCCGCGCTCGCCACACCAGGCCACGATGGACGTGCGTGCGGACCAGTCGTAGGGCTCGATGCTGTCGATAGCTCCGGCCACCCACCCGAGCGCGTCGTCGTCGGCGAGTACGTCGGCCGCGGCCTAGCGAGCGGTCGTAGGGCTGTCGGGCGAGGACGAGGACCCGGCACGTCACCGCGACGGGAATCCCGTCCGCGGCGAGCTCATGTGCGAGCGGGTGCATCATTTCCCGGCAGATCCGCCTGAGACAGATAGGTCGTCGCGGATCGCGCCCTCCGCACCACGCAAGGCCCACGGAACGGGCGGACCTCCGGTGCGGGCGCGCCGGCCCTCGTCGAGGCTACGTCCGAGAATCGGCTGGACCCGGCACCCGGAGAGGGCGAGGCTGCGGACCATGACGACGATGCCCGGCGGGCTCGAGCTCCGCACAGCCCGACCGTCCGACCTCGACCAGATCGGGACGCTGCTCGTCGAACGCGGCGAGGAGCCGGACGCGCTGGACCACCGGCTCGTCGTGGAGGGCGAGCTCGGCTGGGACGCGTGCGCCGTCGTCGTGGACGGCGACCGCGTGGTCTCGACCGCGACGCTGCTCGACGAGGCGGTCCGGGTCGGTGAGGTCGTGCTCCCGGCGGGTCAGGTCGAGCTGGTGGCCACCGACACCGGGTACGAGGGCCAGGGCCTGGTCCGTGCCCTGATGAGCTGGGCGCACGACCGCTCGCGCGACCGCGGGCACCTGCTCCAAGTCATGATCGGGATCCCGTACTTCTACCGGCTCTTCGGCTACGAGTACGCGATCGACATCCCCAGGGCACGAGCGTTGCGCGAGTCGCCGCGACCCGGGTCCGGGACCCGCGAACGTGCGGCGGGATCCCCCCTCCGCGAGGCGACGACGGCCGACATCCCGGCGCTCGTCGCGCTGCAGGAGGCGGCCCAGGCGCCGTACGACGTGGCGATGCCGCACCCGGAGGAGCGCTGGCGCTGGCTGCTCGCGCACGAGGGCAGCACGACCCGGGTCCTCGAGCGCGACGGTGTCGTCGTCGCGTCGGCGCGGACGGGCCCCCCGGACGAAGGGCTGCTCGTCGCGGAGGCGGCCGCGTCAGACACGGCGGCGGCGCACGACCTCCTCGACGCCTTGCGCGGGCTCGGCGAGCCGCTGACGATCGTGCACCGGCCGCTCACCACGCCGGGACGGGCCTGGGCGGACCTCCTCGAGCCCAGCGGGACCGACGCGACGCAGTACTACGCGCGGCTGGAGCGCCCCGAGCTGGTGCTGGACGCGCTGCGCCCGATGCTCACGGCGCGCCTGCGCGCCGCCGGGCTCGGCCGGGACGTCGTGATCTCGACGTTCGGCCGCCACTACCGGCTGCCGTGGACGCCGGACGCCGGCCTCGGCCCGGTGGAGGTCGGCGGCCCCATGCAGGCGCCCGGCGTCGCTCGGGGCGCGGGCGTGGCCCCGGACCACCTTCCGGCGCTGCTCCTCGGTCAGCTCGGCATCCACGGCCTCGCGCGCCTCTACCCGGACGTCTACGCACCCGACGCCGAGTTCTTCGGTGCCCTGTTCCCGCCGCTCACCGCCGACCTCCTCACCTACTACCTCCCCTGGTGACCCTGCGGCAACATCGCTCCTCGGTGGCACGGACCACGTCGGGGAGCTGGCCGCGCGCGAGCCCGCCAGGCGGACGCGGCGTACTTCGACCGAACACGCTCATCGCGAGGGACGCGGTCAAAGCAATGCGCTCGCAGCCGGGCAGTCTGTGCCGCATCCCGACACCCGTTCGACCTCTTCCGTGCGGCGTGCTGCATGCCTCTCAGAGGTGAGTGATCGTGATGGTCATCGTGCTGAACTCCCACAGGCTGCCCGACTCGAGCGGCACGGTGCCGGTGACGGTGGCAGGGGCGCTGCTTCCGATGGAGCTCTGGTCGGTACAGCTCAGCCGGTCGCTGCGGCTGGGGTCCACGTACCGACCCACTGCTCGGCGTTGTATGCCTCGAACCGCTCGACCTCGACAAACCCCAGCCTCCCTGCCAGGCGCATCGACGGCACGTTCGCGGTCTGGGTGATGAGTACGACGGCTTCACCGGGCAGTGCGCCAGCGAACCAGCTGAGTGCGGCTTCGCAGGCTTCGGTGGCGTATCGCCGTCCCCATGCCTCCGGGAGAAGGAGGTACCCCAGGTCCACGTGGCCGGCCGCCTGGCGAACCTCGTAGTCGACGTCCCGGCGTTCGAACTGAACGATCCCGACCATCGCTCCGTCGAGGTCGATCACGAAATGACCGGGTCGCCCGTGCGGAGCCGCTGGCAGCGCGCGTTCGACCGCCTCACGCGATCGTGATCCGCCTGTGTAGGTCCCGACCTCGGGTGATGCGTAGAGCTCGACGAATGCCGCGCGATCGCGCGCCTCCGGCGGGCGGAGCAGAAGTCGAGCCGTCTCGATCGGTCCGGGTGGCCACGTGACGCACCCAAGCTCTGCCATGCCCCGACAGTACGGACGCGGCCCTGACGGTGCCCGCGATCCCGTGCACACGGCGTAGTTCGACCGCGAGTTCAACGACCCTCACGCCCGGGGTGTGGGCGGCTGCGAGCTACGCGAAGGCTCGTCGAGCCGGCTGATGAGCATGCGCCGCTCGTCACGCCAAGCCGAGGACGACCCCTTTGAGCTCCGCCAGCGAGTGGATCCGATAGGTCGCCTGAGAGAAGTCCTGCGACCTCGTGAACGTGTTGTCGACGATGGCGCAGTCGATGCCGGCCGCCACGGCGGAGCGCAGTCCTCTCGACGAGTCTTCGACAACCAGCGCTTCGTGCTTCTCTGCCCCGAACCTCTGCAGCGCCGTGACGTACGGCTCCGGGTCCGGCTTGGCACGGGCGTAGTCGTCGCGAACGAGAACGAAGTCCATGTGTTGCCGGATGTGACGGCCTCGATGGATCAGCTCGAAGTCCTCACGCTTGGACGTGGTCACGATCGCCATGCGCACGTATGGGGACAGTTCCGCGAGAGCCTCGACCACACCGTCGATCTCGATCGGCTCGGTCCTCAGGTACTCCTGGTAGTAGCCGTCCCGGATCCGGCGCAGTCTGTCGATGGTGCCGTCGCTGATCCCAGCAGCCTTCGCTTGGACCCACGTCCCTGCGCCGCTAGCCATGTCGAGCAGGTACTGCTCTTTGTCCAGCCTCACTCCGATCTCGGCCAGCGCCCGCTCGCCGGCCGTGAAGTACCAGTGCTCGGTGTCGACCAGGACGCCGTCGTGGTCGAACAGGATGAACTTCTTCACGTCGGCGATCATCGCCACCTGCCGATCCTGTCGCCACCCCGTCGCTACCGGGAGCACCAGCACCAGCACTGGCTGACTGTCGGCCGATCCGGCAACGTGCATGGGGCGTCACCGGCAGGGCGGGGAGTGGTGACGCGCAGGTTCTCGCGCGATCGAGGTCATCGATCCTGATCACGGGCCGGACGTCGGCGCGACTTCGGTCCCCATGGTCAGGCTCGGCCGGGACCGGCGGGATGGGCGAGATCGTAGACGCGGGCGACCTTCAGCGGGACGACCATGCGCCACGCGTCCACGACGAGCTCGCGCGCCTCGGCCGGATCAAGCGCCGCGAGGTCGGCTTGCACCCAGTTGAACCGCAGGTCGGATTCCCCCGGTAGCTGGAACTTGCGGGGGTCGCTCGCCACGAGCGCTGCCCGCTCCTCCCTGGGGAAGGCGAAGCCCATGACTCGCTCGTCGAGAGAGAACGCGACGTAGACGATCTGCTTGACGCGGAACTTCAGCCGGCCGCGCACGTAGACCGGATAGGACCGCTCCAGCTCGGTGCCCAGCGATCGGACATCCTCAAGCACGGCCATGTCTCATGGTCACACCGCTCGGCGGGATCCGTGAGGGTCAGCCCGATGAAGACCACGAGGAGTCAGGCCACGGCCGGTTCACCGGCCCACTACCGCCCCGTCGCGCCTCCAGCGGTTCGAGCCGGATCCTGGTCCCACCAGTCGAGCGCGCGCGCTCCGATCAGAGTGAGCCACCGCGACGACTCACCCTCGGGGACGTCGACGTCGAACCACGTACGGCCGGGCAAGGGAGCGCCCTGCAGCCAGGTGCCGTCCGGCTGGCGCGCGGCGCGCACGACACTGACGGCATCGGCGAGACGCGGATCGGGAGGTGTCCCGTCGAGCAGCGCGGTGTCGCGGAAGTGATCGAGCGCCATGAGCGCGCTGTACCGGTGCCGGTTCGGGAACACGCACTGCGCAACGAAGTCACCGACGGGCGAACCCGTGGTCGCCCGGTACAGCAGGTGCCGACTGAGCAGGTACTCCTCGCCGGCGTGCCGGGCTGAGCGGACGCTGGTGTCGCCCGTGATTCGCTCGTACGCGAGCGTGCCGCGGAGTGCATTGAGGGTCGAGTGGAACGAGGAGCGTGTCGAACGGCCCTCCTCGGCCTCGCAGTTCCAGCCGCCGTCGGCGAGGCGATGGGCGGGGAACCACGCGGCAAGGGCGGAGACGTCGGCGCCGAGCCACGCCCCGGTCGCCAGCGTGTAGGAGTTGATGCAGACGTCGACCTCGCCACCCCAGTACGGCAGGTCGTCGTACTCCCAGCGACTGTTCGCCGCGAGCTTCTCGGCCGTCCCGGTCAGCACGGAGGCGTCGAGGCCCCACTCACGCAGGTCCTTGAGCGCCCAGGTCGTCGCGGTCCACGGCTGGCCCGGACGATCGGCTTCGGCACTCCCGAAGAACCCGGCGGGGAAGTACGCGCCACCTGCCCACTGACCGTCCACGTCCTGCTTCGAGAGCAGCTCGGCACCGAAGCCCTCCGTGGCGACCCGGGCCCGAGTCGCCTCCCAGGTCTCGGGCGGGGCGCCCGCCAGATCCCGCTCCACCTGCCAGCGGAGGGCGGGATCGGAGTCGAGCAGCCAGGTGAGCAGGCGCTGGTCCGTAGCCATCGCTCCACGCTAGCTGCGACCTCACGAGGAGGTCGGCGCTCCCGGTGACGGCCCATCCACGACCACCCTGGCCGGCGAGCTCACGGACTTCTCCCCCGACCTCGGAGCGCGGTGGCGATACGCTCGGAGGACGACAGCGGCAACAACCAGAGGGTTGGTCGCGTGGTCTGCGGATGTCCGGTGTCTCGCGGCGTCAACGCGGCGAGTCACGCAGAGCGTGCACTGTGCCGCCACCACCGCCTTGGGCGGTGACCGTCGGCGATGAAGCCGGCGACCATCCCGCGAGAGGAACCCTGATGAGTGCGTTGCGTTCTCGTGTCCTGCATTCGACCCTGGTCGCCGGTGCGACCTTTGTGCTCGCCGGCCTGGCGGTCCCCGCCAACGCGGCTCCCGAACGGGGCGACGACTTCGGCCCCATCCCGTTCGCCGCGGGCGAGGGGTGTGAGTTCCCGTTCGCTGTGTCCGGCACAGGTGGGCTGGTGAACACGCACACGAACGGTGAGGTGATCACCACGACGGGTCGCGGATCGGCGTTGACGTTCACGAACCCCGCCACCGGCGCGGTCTTCGCGACGCCGTCCACGGGCAGCAACCAACGGGTGACCCCGTTGCCGGACGGCACCGACCTGGTCGTGTCGACGGGCAACTTCGTCATCATCCTGTTCTCGACCGACCCTGGCGGGCCGTCCACCACGCTGCATCACGGCCGGGTGGTCTACATCGACGACAACGGCGAGTTCACGATCTTGTCGTCAGCCGGGTCCGAGACGGATGTGTGCGCCGCGCTGAGCTCGTAGCCGGCCAAGCCGGCAGGAGCCCGGTTGCCGTCCCCGCTCACGGGGAGGGCAGTCCGGGGCAGTTGGCGGGCTCTACGGTGGGTTCGTGATCGAGCGCGCCGACCTGATGGTCGGACCACGTGGCCGACGTCTGTGCCTGGAGATGGCGGCGGCCCTCGCTCGCGCAACAAGGACCCCAGAGGGGGACGAGTATCTCGGCGCTGCCCTGTTCTCGGCGTACCACCTCGATCCGGGTGCCGGCAGCGCTCGGGTGATCCTGCGAGCGTCAGCCGACGAACCGGACGAGGCGGATCCGTGCCCCACCCCCGCGGACGTCGCACGGCTCCTGAATGCCATGCCTCTGGACGGGCTCGACGCCGACGTCCTGCTCGTCGGGTTGCGGGCAGCGGTCGACAGTGCGCGGTACTGGCAGGAGCCTGACGGCGAGGACGTGCTCGCCGCCACCCCACAGGTGCGCGCCTCGCTCTCCCGGGTCGCCGGCTCGGTTGCTTCGTCTGTTTCGGCCGCGTGGTGGATGACCCCGATCGAGCGCACGACGCAGGCGAGCGTGGTCTTCGACGACCCTGCCTCGCCGGTGCAGCCCTCGGTCCAGGCTGCCTCCGTGATCCTGTCTCGCTGGCGGGACCGCACCATCGAGGAGGAGGCCAGGGCGCAGCGGGAGCGACCCGTTGACCCCGGTGCTGCCTGGAGCGGGACGTGGTGGTCCACGCCTCCACGCGAGCTGACGCGGACCTCGCGTCGCCTCGGCGCGCACGGGCCGGTCGGCCTGTGGTTGGTGGAGGACGGCTACAACTGGGACCGGGCGTCGGTGCGAGCGATCGACCCGCCGGCGGAGGCGAGCGTCTACGAGGTGGACGGGCCCGACGCGTGGTCCGAGCTGTGCCACCGCTTCCCGCTCGAGGTCACCGCGTCACGGCGTCACGACTGGTTCCGCACCACCGGTGCTGCCCACCGTTGGGTGATCCCTGACTGGGTCCGCGTGGCTGATGAGTTCGACGCCGTCCACGTGACCACAACCGGCTACCTCACGACTGCCGGTCGACCAGTTGCAGTCGAAGAAGACACCAGCTCCGTCCTGGCAGGCTGGAACCCGGACGAGACGTACTGGCTCACCGAACCCCCAGCCGCAACTGAGGCACACCAGCGATGGCAGCGCCTCGACGACGACACGTGGCAGGAAGACCCGCCCTTCAGGTGAGGGAGAGCGCCAACCGGGCCGTGTAAACCAGGCCAGGGCAACCGCGCCGCCCACGATGAGCCGGGTCCGGCGTCTGGCCATGGGACGAACGCGAGCAGGCTTCCGCTCAGCCCCCGACGACCGACGTGGCGAACAGGGCGTCGAACACCATCTGCGGGATGGGCGCGGCGGGGTCCACGACGAGCCCGGTGCCGTCACCGCGCGGGCTGCCGTCGACGTTGCCGCGTGCGAGAGGTGTGCGGGAGGGGGGCGTCATCGTGCAGTTCGTATCGGCCGATGAGCGGTTGAACTGGAGATCCCGGCCGGGGCGGGTGGGGCCGGCAGTGGTAGGCAGACCCTATGAACCGACAGGCCGTGCACACCGACCATGCCCCGGCAGCGCTGGGACCCTACAGCCAGGCGATCGTCGCGGGCGGGTTCGTCTTCGTCTCCGGCACCGCCGGGATCGACCCGGTGACCGGGGCCGTCGCCGACGGGATCGAGGCGCAGACGGAGCGTGCGCTGCGCAACATCGCGGCGACCTTGGAGGCGGCCGGGTCGTCGATGGAGCACCTGGTCAAGACGACGATCTTCTACGCGGACGTCGCCGACTTCGCCGCGCTCAACGCCGTCTACGCGCGCCACATGCCGACGCCGCCGCCGGCCCGGTCGGCGCCCGCGAACGTGGTCCTGCCCCGCGGTCTGCTCGTCTCGATCGAGGCGGTCGCTCTCGTTCCCGTCGTCCCCGAGGCCTGACCGTGGAGGTCCAGCTGAGCATGGTCGGGATGATCGTGCGGGACATGCCCACCGCGCTGCGCTTCGGATGTCACCCGAGCAGACGTTCGGGCCGTACGCCGCGATGGTCGACGACCCGGACGGGCACGTCGTCCTGCTGACCTCCGACGACGCCCTGCGCACGGCGACGTGATCGAGTAGGCCACCACCGCGTGGCGACAGCGCCCCGCCGACGCATATCCGCTTCGGCTCCGCGCCACCCGGTCCTACGCTGCGATGGGCGCCCGAGCTGGGCGCGCCTCGCGAGCCGGAGACGACGGTGCTGATCCGACCCGAACGCCCCGACGATGTCGACGCCATCGATCGGCTGACCATCGCCGCCTTCGAGCCGCAGTGGTTCAGCGACGGTTCCGAGGCGCCGATCGTCCGGTCGCTGCGGGCGTCCGGCGACTTGACGCTCTCGCTCGTGGCGGAGGACGAGGGCGACGTCATCGGGCACGTCGCGTTCTCGCCCGTGACGATCGATGGGTCGCACGACGGCTGGTTCGGGCTCGGGCCGATCTCCGTCCGGCTCGACCGGCAACGGCGGGGTGTCGGTCGGGCACTCGTGGCCGAGGGGCTGCGCCGGCTGCGGGACCGCGAGGCGCGCGGCTGTGCGCTGATCGGTGATCCGAACATCTACGGCCGGATGGGCTTCACGGCCAACGGCCTGCTGTCGCACCGAGGACTGGACCGGGTCGTCGTCCAGCACTTCACCTTCTCCGGCCCCTCGCCGAGCGGCGAGCTGCGGTTCGCGCCCGCGTTCGACGCCGCGGGTCGCTGAGCGCCGCTCGACCGGTCCACGCCGGTCGCGCCTCCGTCGGTCGGCAGCGCCTGCGGGTCAGGAGACCGGGGTGCCGCTCGGGCCGATCGGGAGCGGCTGCCCCGCGAGGAGCATCTGGCCGGCGGTGGCCTTGGCCTCGAAGACGTCCACATGCCACAGCGCCGCGAGCGCGGTGCCGTCGTCCCCCGTGTAACCGGCGTCCCAGAACGCCTCCAGCTGCAGCCCCGCGATGGTGTCGGGATCCGTCAGGTCGAGCGACGAGCCCGGCGCGACCGGCACGGGCTGCCCGTCGAGCAGCAGCTGCCCCGCCCGCCCCTTCGCCTCGAGGAGATCGACGTGCCACAGATCGGCGAGCGCGTCCGCGTCCTCCATGTAGTAGCCCGCACCCCAGAACGCGTCGGCCCGCTCCTGCGTGTACTCGTCCGCCCCCGCGAGGACGTCCGCCGCCGTCGGGTCGTCCGCCGGCGCCTGAGGCGCGGCGTCACCCGCGGTGACCTCAGCGGGCTGTCGGTCGTCGGTTGCGCCCGCGCATGCGCTCGCGACCGCCCCGACCGTGAGGGTCACGGCGATGACTCCCACGGCAGCCCTGCGGCGAGGGGAGCCGGTGGTGCTCGTGTGCGGCTTCATCGGTCCTCCGGGGAGCTCGTGGGCGTTACGGGACGTCGACCGCGGGTGGCGGTGGCGAGACCTCGTGCGACGTCTCGCCCGGCGACCGACCACGCCTGCGTCGGCGTCGTATCCGGAGCCACACGATCACGAGCCCGACCAGTGCGACCAGGACCAGCACCGGCGCCAGGATCGCAGCGAACGACAGCCCGACGCTCGTCGCGTCCTCGACGGTGCTCGCGACCGGCGCCCCGGCGCCGAGCGTCGCGACGTTGACGACGGGCCGCATGGTGGCCTTCGCGCCGTGCACGACGAGGGCCAGCACGATGCCGATGACGATCGGCACCCACTGGCCGGACTCGACGAACGCTTCGGGATCCGTCACGACGGCGGTCTGCGAGCTCGAGCCCGCACCGAACGCGATACCACCCGCGACGGGCCGCACGACGGTCTGCACGATGTCGTTGACGCTGTCGACGCCGGGGACCTTGTCGGCGACGATCTCGAGCGCCAGGAGCACGGCCAGCACGGCCAGGACCCAGCCGTTGGTGAGCCACTCCCACCCGGCGGGTGTGTCCATGAGGTCCGTCCACCGCGCGAGCGCGCCGATGACGAGCAGGGGGATGTACGCGTTGAGTCCGGCCGCGGTTGCCAGGCCGGTGCCGGTGAGCACCTCGAGCATGCGGCAAGCATCGCACCGCCCTGCATCTCGACACCGGCTCCGTGTTGACTAGCAGGAGCCGACGCACATCCATCTCCGCACGATCTCGGAGGCACCGTGAAGCTCTTGCTGACGTCTGGAGGCGTCACGAACCCCAGCATCCGGTCGGCGCTCGAGAAGCTTCTCGGTAAGCCGATCGGCGAGTGCGACGCGCTCATCGTCCCGACCGCGCAGTGGGGCCACCCGATGTGCGGACCGACATCGGTGCGCGGCCTGGTGGCCGCCGACCCCGACTTCCGGCACTTCTCCGGTCTGGGGTGGGCGTCGCTCGGCGTCCTCGAGCTCACCGCTCTGCCCACCATCGGTGCGGAGCGGTGGGTTCCGTGGGTGCAGGAGGCGGACGTTCTCCTGGTCGACGGCGGCGACGCGACGTACCTGTGTCACTGGATGCGGGAGTCCGGGCTGGCCGATCTGCTGCCGTCCCTGCCGGACACGGTCTGGGTCGGGGTGAGCGCCGGGAGCATGGTGATGACGCCCCGGATCGGGACGTCCTTCGTCGAGTGGCCGTCCGCGCCGGACGACCGCACCCTGGGCGTCGTCGACTTCGCGATCTTCCCGCACCTGGACGCCTTCCCGACCAACACCCTGGCGCACGCGCAACGGTGGGCCGCCGACATCGGCGTCCCGGCCTACGCCATCGACGAGCAGACGGCCATCGTGGTCGTCGACGGCACCACCGAGGTGGTCTCCGAGGGGCAGTGGACACGGTTCGAGGAGTGACCGGCGTCGAGGACGGTGGTGGAGCGCCGCCAGGAGTGTGACGCTGGCCCGCATGATCGACGACTTCGCCAAGGCGTACCTTCACGACGACATGCGAGAGGTTCGTCAGTCGCTGCTGGGCAAGCTGGACGGCGTCTCCGAGTACGACGCGCGACGTCCGCTGACGAGGACCGGGACCAACCTGCTCGGCCTGATCAAGCATCTGACCATGTCGGAGGCGTGGTACTTCGGGGCGGTCTTCGGTCGGCCGTTCCCCGACCCGCTGCCGCGGTACGACGATCCCGGCTACGCGAACCGCGACAGCCTGTGGGTGGAGGCGCACGAGTCGCGTGCCGCCATCGTCGACGGGTACGAGCGCGCGTGCCGGCACGCGGACGCCACGATCGAAGCGCTGTCGATCGACGCACCCGGCCACGTCCCCTGGTGGCCACGGCCGGACGTGAAGCTGTTCAACGTCCTGGTTCACCTCCTGGCGGAGACCAACCGCCATGCCGGCCACGCCGACATCCTGCGCGAGCAGCTGGACGGCGCCGTCGGCGCGGACCTGGCCAGGACGGTCGACGTCGACGACACCGGCTGGGCCGCCCACCGCGCGAGGATCGAGGCCGCGGCTCGGGCAGCGGCCGGTCTCGACTCCTGACCTGTCGACAGCTCGTCCGGCCGGCCGCTATGACGCCTCCGACGCACGGCCGGCCCGGTCCTCTCGCAGGAGACGCCGCGCGCGCTCCACCGGCTCGTCGGTGGCCAGCTCGTGCCTCGACTCGGGGTTCGTGGCGTACAGCTCCACCATCTCCTGGTACGGCAGCGCTGGGAGGGAGGCGTGAGGGATCGAGACAGCGTCAGCCTGGAGGACCTTGCGGCGTCCGCCGAGCAGCGGCAGCGTGCGACGTTGTCGCGCGGGGCGGCGGGTCTCGACGATGAGCTCCTGGGGAGTCGTGACCAGACCGCGCACGTCGTCCCACGGCACGAAGACGTCCGACCCGGCCCACAGCTGGTGGATGCCCTCCGCGGTGAGCGTCAGCGTGCCGTCGCCGGCCCGTCCGGTGGCGCGTGCCCAGCCCAGGTAGACGAAGAGAGCACCGACGACGAGGAAGAGGGCCGCCGCGTACGGTGCCGATCGAAGGTACGCGACACCGACAGCCAGCATGCCGAAGGCGAAGGCCCACGCCAGCACGGGAAGCAGCCGGTGCCCACGCTCGGGGTGGATCGCCAGTCCGCGGGTTCCGTCGGCCGACCCGACGGTCACCACCTCGTCGACGGCTCGCCGTCGCACCGAGAGAAGGACCGGCACGGCGCACACGAGCACCAGGGCCGCGATCGCCAGCACACCACCGACGGCACCTTCCACGCGACCACCCCTTCGTCCACTCGACCTTCGCCCAGCCGCTCAGACTCGTGCGACGAGGGCGTAGCGCTCGTCGGTGACCGGGCGGCCCCACAAGAGGTCGTCGTCGCTGAGCCGTTCCACCCGGAGAGCGGTCACGAGCGGACGCACCACGTCGGCGAGGTCTGCTGCTGCGACGCCGCCGCCCCAGGGAAGTGTGGGCGCCTCGTCGGTGTACGACGCGCCGTCGGGAGACGACCACCGGCCCTCCACCATGACGAGGGAGCCGCCGGGGCGCACCATCGACACCCACCGAGCGACAGCAGCCTGCGGGTCGGGGAGGGTCCACACCAGGTGGCGGGCCAGGACGACGTCCACGGCACGAGCTGGTGGTTCGGCGGCATCACCGACGAGGAACGTGGCCGTCAGGCCGGCGTCGGCCAGCTTGGCGCGAGCCAGCTGGATCATCCGCGGCGCGAGATCGACGCCGGTGACCCGGTGCCCTGCCTCGGCGAGAAGGACGGCGATCGATCCCGTGCCGCAGCCGAGGTCGAGCACGTCGCTCGGGGAGCCGGGGAGCCACGTCCTCAGTCGTGAGGCCCACGCAGCACGGACCCCCGCATCGCGCAGGCCGTGGTCAGGCTCGTCGTCGAACGTGTCCGCCGCGTCGTCCCAGAACCTCGCGATTCCATCGAGCTCGTCGGCGGGTGGCGTCGGACTCATCAGGTGAGTCTCTCTGCCCGTGCGGCTGTCCGCGCGGCGGGGACGGCCCTGTGCCCCATGCTCCGGAGCCGTTGAGCGTGTGACCCGGCCTAAGGACGGCCCGCGCTCGGGGCGGTCTCGCTCGTGGTCGCTGCCCAGCATCCGGAGGGCGTCTTCGTCCGGTGAGCCGGCTGGGCTGGTGAGGTGATGAGGGTCGCGGGCAGGTCGAGGTGTCGCACTGCGAGCGTTCACACGCTCAGAGCCCGAGACCGCCGCGTCCCGAGAAGAACGGGAATGAGCAGCAGGGAGAGCACACCGCCGGCCAGGGAGAGGGTGGCGTAGCTCGTGCCTGCCATGACGATGCCGGAGACCGCACCGCCGCCGGCCCCGCCGAGGGCGATGAGGACGTCGATCGAGCCCTGGGTCTTGGCGCGGTTGGCGGGGACGGTCGCGTCGACGACGAGTGCCGTGCCGGCGATCACGCCGAAGTTCCAGCCGAGCCCGAGCAGCGCCAGCGCCACGATGAGCCAGGGCATCGAGTCGGGCGGGGCGAACGCGGCGGTGAGGCCGGCGAGCAGGAGCGTCGCGGCAGCGGCCACGGCCATCGGGATGCGGCCGACCCGGTCGACGAGGCGGCCGGTGATCAACGAGGGCAGGTACATCGCTCCGACGTGGATGCCGATGACCACACCGATCGCGGACAGGTCGTGGTGGTGCGCACCCATGTGCACGGGCGTCATCGTCATGATGGCGACCATCGCGATCTGGGTCAGGACCATCACCGTCGCGCCGATCCTGGCGCCGGGCCCGGGTCGGGGTGCCGGGCGAGACGCGTCGATCTGCTCGCCGGGCTTGAGCTCGAGCTGCCGGGCGACGAGGAACGGGTCCGGCCGCAGCAGCGCGAACAGCACCGCGCCCGCTGTCAGGAAGGCGGCGCCCGCGAGCAGGAACGGGCCCGCGAGGGCAGGTAGGCCGAGCTCGACCGCGAACCTGCCGAGAGGTCCGACCAGGTTGGGGCCGGCGACCGCACCGAGCGTGGTGGACACCATCGCCACCGAGATCGCCGTGCCGCGCTGGGTGGGCGTGGCCAGGTCGGTGCCGGCGTAGCGGGCCTGCAGGTTCGTTGCGCTGCCGGCGCCGTAGACGAACAGCGACGCCAGCAGGAGCGGCACGCTCCCGGATGCGGCCGCGACGACGACGCCGAGCGCTCCGAGACCACCCGCGCCGAACCCGAAGGCCAGGCCGGCACGGCGGCCGAGGCGTTGGGTGATCCGCCCGATGAGGAACGCCGCCAGTGCCGCGCCGAGCGTGAAGAGGGCCGCCGGAAGGCCGGCGAGGGAGGCGTGGCCGAGCATCTGCTGGGCGAGCAGAGCACCGACGGTGATGCCGGCCGCCAGGCCGGCCCCGCCGAGCACCTGGCTGACGACCACGACGGTGAGGGTCCGCCGCTGGATCGCAGCGACGGCGGCCGCGTCGACTCCCCCGTTCTCAGCGGGGGGCGTGACCACGTCACGCGACGTCAAGGTCGACCGCCTTGCTGGCACGCCACTCGATGATGCCCTCGTCCATCGCGGCAGCGTCCCAGCCGCGCCCACGCAGCAGGCCGGCGGCCTCGCGGGCGAGCCGGCAGAACTCGCCCCGGCAGTAGACGACGACCGGCCGGTCGGTGGGCAGCTCGTGCGCACGGTCGGCGAGCTCGGCGAGCGGGATCGACACCGCGCCCGGGAAGTGACCGTCGGCGAACTCGGTGGCGGGTCGCACATCGACGACCGTCATGGCCGCGGTCACCGCGGCGGGGTCGACGGTGGGGATCTCCCGGAGGCCGGGTGCGTCGACGAGGTAGTCCTGGACGACGTGCCGGAGGTCGGGTGAGCGCAGGAGGCCCACGCGCTTGGCGGCGACGTACAGCTCGGCGACGTCGTCCCCCGCGAGGCGGTAGTGGATGGTCGTGCGCTCACGCCTCGTGCGCACGAGGCCGGCCTGCTTGAGCGTCTGCAGGTGCGCGGAGGTCGTCGTCAACGCCATCCCCGACATGCGGGCGAGCTCCTCGACCGAGTGCTCGCCCTGCCCGATCAGCTCGACCAGCTCGAGCCGCCGCCCGTTTGCGAGAGCCTTGACCAGCCGGGCCAGGGCGTCGAAGACGTCGACCTTCGTCGTACTCCCGAAATCCATGGAATAAAGATACGGCGGTCGTCAAGAGGCGGTGGAGCGCGGCTGCCTCCGACCGCGTGGTCCCATCTGTCCTGCATCTCGGGACAGGGGCGCCGTCCGGAGGGAGAGTGTCAGAGGTGGGTCCTACAGTGCCGGGTATGTCAGAGATCGGAACGGACTGGCGGGTGCTCGACGGCGTGACGACGGCATGGTTCGACGCACCGTCGCTGACCGAGGGGGCTGTGCTGGCCGGGCGCATCGCGGAGCTGTCGGCCCAGATCCTGGTCGACCTGCGCGCGACCGGGCTTCGGGTGAGGCTCGACTCCGACGAGCACGCCGAGGCGGTGTCGGCGGCTGCGCGGGATCTCGGGCTGGCCGCGAATCCTGCTGCGCTGCAGCAGCTGAGCATCGTGCTCGAGTCCGCGGACCCGTCTGCGGTGAGGCCGTTCTGGCAGCGCGCGCTCGACTACGCGCTCGGGGACGACGGCGGTCTGGCGGATCCGTTGCGGCGCGACCCCGACGTACGGATCCGGCAGTCGACCGAGCCACGGCCGTTGCGCAACCGCATCCACCTCGACGTGGTGCGGCCGGCCGCGGCGGTCGAACAGGCCGGTCTGGGTGAGGCCTACGGAGCGTACGGCGTCTGTCACGCCGACCCCGACGGCAACGAGGTCGACCTGGTGCCGGGCGACGCGCTCAGCGAGAAGGCCGGGACAGCCGACTGGCAGGCGGTGTTCAGCGCGATGGCGTGCTACCGCACCACCTCGCCGACGCAGCAGCGAGACCTGGTCGCCTCCGCCGCGGCGCTGGCCGACGACGTGGGCTTCCCGCTGCTGGTCGACCTGCGCCCGGGGCTCGTGATCATCGACAGTGGCAAGGACCAGTGGGTGGACGACGCCCACGGCCTCGAGCTCGACTTCACCGACCTCGCCGGAGCCATCCAGACCGCGGCGCGCGAGCTCGGGGCCACGGCGGATCCGGGGCTGCCGCGCTTCGCGCAGCTCTTCTTCGATGCCGCCGACGTCGCCGCGGTCCGCGCGTTCTGGCTCGCCGCACTCGGATACATCCCCGACCAGCGAGCCTGGAACACCGACATCTACGATCCTCGGCGGCTGAACCCGGAGCTGGTGTTCCAGGAGATCGACCTGTCGGAGACGGAGCGTCGTCGGCAGCGCAACCGGATCCACGTCGAGCTCGCTGTGGCGTCGGACCTCGCGCAGTCGCGCCTCGCGGCGGTCGTCGCAGCCGGTGGCCGGCTCCTGGACGGGTCGGACGATCGTTGGAGGGTCGCCGACCCCGAGGGCAACGAGATGGTGATCGTCAGTGGGGCGTGAGGTCGCGACCGTCCGGCCGTGACCGACGCCGGAGAGGCGAAACCGGGCGCCGCGGAGCCGTTTGTTGCCCGGGGCGGCGGGGATCGGCCTAGCCTGCGGAGGTTGGTCGTCCGCCGGAGGGAGCCCGCAGGTGTCGGACAGCACGCTCCAGGCCCTGGGTGGCGGCGCCAAGCCGGCCGCGCAGTTCGGCCATGACGCCCTGGTCGCCTGCGACAACGTGGTGCGCATCTTCCAGTCGGGCAGCGTCGAGGTGCAGGCACTCCAGGGACTGGACCTGCTGGTCGACAAGGGGGAGATGGTCGCGGTCGTCGGAGCCAGCGGCTCGGGCAAGTCGACACTCCTCGCGGTGCTCTCCGGGATGGACGCACCGACCGCAGGCCGGGTGCGCGTCGGCCCCTGGGACCTCATGGCCATGCACGCACGGGAGCGCGTCGCGTACCGGCGCCAGATGGTCGGCTTCGTGTGGCAGCAGACGTCGCGCAACCTCCTCCCGTACCTGACCGCCCGGCAGAACGTCGCGCTGCCCATGACCGGGGCCCGTCGGCACCGGGCCGCGCGTGCGGCCGAGCTGCTCGACCTCGTCGGCGTCGGGCACGTCGCCGACCGGCCGCCGCAGGAGATGTCCGGCGGTGAGCAGCAGCGCGTCGCGATCGCGACGGCACTCGCCAACGAGCCGCAGCTGCTGCTGGCCGACGAGCCGACGGGCGAGCTCGACACCGCCACGGCGCGGGAGGTGTTCGACGCGCTGCGCACCGCGAACCGGGAGTCCGGCACCACGGTCGTCGTGGTCACGCACGACTCGGCCGTCAGCGGCCTGGTGGAGCGCACCGTCGCGATCAGGGACGGGCGCACCAGCAGCGAGGTGCTGCGTCGGGACGCCGGCGGCGACGTCACGCACGAGGAGTACGCGGTGATGGACCGGTCGGGCCGACTGCAGGTTCCGCGGGAGTACCGCGAAGCGCTCGCGCTGACCCGCCGGGTGCGCCTCGCGCTCGAGGCCGACCATCTGGGCGTCTGGCCCGACGGCAGCGCACGGTGAGCGCCGGCCCCGGCGCGGCGGTGCACGTCCGCGAGGTGCACCGCACGTTCGGCAGCGGCCCGTCCGCCGTGCACGCCCTGCGTGGCATCGACCTCGACGTCGCCCCGGGCGAGCTCGTGGCGCTCGTCGGGCGTTCCGGGTCCGGCAAGACGACGTTGCTGAACGTCGTCGGCGGGCTGGACCGTCCTGACGAGGGCACCGTGCTGGTCGACGGCATCGACGTGGCCGCGCTCAGCGACGACGAGCAGGCCCTGCTGCGGCGCGACCGGGTCGCGTTCGTCTTCCAGACGTTCGGGCTGATGCCCGTGCTGACGGCGGCCGAGAACGTGGGTGTCCCCCTGCGGCTGCGCGAGGCGCCGGTGCCTGAGCGCGAACGCCGCGTCGAGATGCTCCTCGAGCTCGTCGGGCTGACCGCGCACGCGCTGCAGCGGCCCGACGAGCTGTCCGGTGGCCAGCAGCAACGGGTCGCCATCGCGCGGGCGCTGGCCGGGTCCCCCCGGCTGCTGGTCGCCGACGAGCCCACCGGGCAGCTCGACAGCGAGACCGGACTCTCCGTGATGGCGCTGATCCGCGGCGTCGTCGAGGCCGAGGGGATGACGGCGCTGGTCGCCACGCACGACCCGGTGATGATCGCGCTCGCGGACCGCGCGGTGCGCGTGGTGGACGGTCGGCTGGTCGGGGCTGCCGAGCGTGGCTGAGCTCGTCTGGCGACGGGCGCGCGCCCAGGTTGCCGTGCTGGTGGCGGTGCTGACGGTCATGGTCGCCGGCGCGTCGCTGGTCGGGGCGTGCGTGCTGCTCATGACGGCCTCGCCGCAGCGGGCGCTGCAGCTCGCGATGGTCAGGACCGCCCCGGCCGACGTCGAGGTCGGGGTCGCGCTGGGCTTCCCCGAGGACTTCGACGACCCGGACGTGGGTGAGCGCGTCGCGGAGACCGCGCGGGACGCCTCCGGAGCCGTGGCCGAGGCGTCGGCGACGCTCACGGCCCCGTTCGGGGATCTGCCGACGACCACGTCCACGTGGACCTCCACCGTCATGCGGTACCTGCCACCCGACGGGCGCCCGCTGCGCCTGGCGTACCTCGCCGAGCTGGACGACCCGGACGCCCGCGGGACGCTCGTCGCGGGGCGCTGGCCCGACGCGCCGGGTGAGGCCGCGCTGCCCACGTCGGTGGCGCGCGCCCTCGGTCTCGACGTCGGCAGCGCGACGGTCCTCGCCGAAGCCGCAGGTGGCGACGGCACCGGGCTGACGGTCGTCGGGACGTTCGTGCCGCGACCCGGGGCGGCGTGGGAGGAGGATCCGCTGCAGGGGACCGGCGTGAGCCCGAACTACCGCGGGTACATCTCCGGCTACGGGCCGTTCGTCGTCGCACCCGGCGAGGTCGCCGCGAGCGCCATCCCGCTGCGCCGGGTCACCTTGCGGGTGCAGCCCGACCTGACGCACGCGACCGCCGCCGACCTGACCCGGGCCGGAGCGGGGGTCGACGCACTGACCAAGGAGCTGGCCAGCACGCTCGGTGACCGCACCCAGAACCTCGTCGTGGACCTGCCGTACGCGCGCACGCTGCACGCCGCACGGGACCAGCGCGGCGTGACCGACTCCGGTGTGCTCGCCGTGGCGCTGCTGGGCGCCGCGCTGGCAGCCACCACCGTGGTGCTGGCGGCCCGCCTG
Organism: Cellulomonas humilata; assembly: GCF_030814415.1. GTDB lineage: Bacteria > Actinomycetota > Actinomycetes > Actinomycetales > Cellulomonadaceae > Cellulomonas > Cellulomonas humilata_A. The sequence continues at coordinate 1,038,915 of NZ_JAUSVB010000001.1, forward strand.
GTCGCCGCTCGGCGCGCGGCCGAGGCGGCGCTGCTCACCGCGCGCGGGACGAGCCGGGCGCGTCTGGTCGGGCAAGCCGCGGCCGAGGCGGGCGCCCTCGCGCTCCTGGCGATCGTCCCGGCGGCAGCGCTCGCCCTCGCGCTGTACCGGGTGCTGGCGGGCGCCGTCGGCCTCGATCCCGAGGCGGTCCCCGAGGGCGGTCTGCTCCCGCTCGTCGCGAGCGTCGCCGCCGTCACGGTCACGCTCGGCGGTCTGCTCGTCCTGCCCTGGCTGCGCACCGGGACGACCCGGGGCACCCGCGAGGACCGGGTCGGCGTGGTGGCCCGCTCCGGCGCCGACCTGCTGCTCCTCGCTCTGGCAGCGCTCGCCTACCTGCAGCTGCGCGCGCACCGCGTGACGGGCGGCACGACGGTGGACCCGGTGCTCGTCGTCGCCCCGGTGCTGTGCCTGGCGGCAGGCGCGGCACTCGTCCTGCGCCCGCTCCCGCTGCTCGCGCGGAGCGCCGAGGCGCGCGCCGCGTCGTCCCGCTCGCTGACCTTGCCGCTCGCGGCCTGGGGGGTCGCACGTCGCCCGCAGGGCGCGGCGGCGGCGTTCCTGGTGGTGCTGGCGACGGCGTGCGCGACGTTCGGCATCGGTTTCGCTGCGACGTGGGCGCAGTCCCAGCGCGACCAGGCCGCCGCCACGGTCGGCACCGATCTGTCGGTACCCGCGCAGCTGGACGCCCTCGGTGCCGGCGCCACGCTGCGCGAGGCCACGGGTGGCCGGGTCAGCCCCGTCACGAGCCGGCCCATCACCCTTGGCTCGCGAGCACAGGGTGGCGACGAGGCCGTGCAGCTGGTCGCGGTCGACACGCGCGACGCCGACGGGCTGCTGCGGGGCCGACTGCCGTCCGGCGACTGGGCACGCGCCACGTCGGGCCTGGCACCGGCAGGCCCCGTCGGGGGCATCCGGCTGTCCGGTACGAGTGCCGCACTCGTGGTGACGGGCCACGTCGCCGACGACGTCCCGATGACAGCCACGCTCAGCCTCGTCGTGCAGGACAGCGACGGCGCGCGCGCCGCGCTGCCCGCGGGAGCCGTCGTGCTGGACGGCGCTCCGCACGACCTCGCCGTGGCCGTGCCGCCCGACGTCCAGGTCGTGGCCGTGGACACGCGGGTCTCGGCAGCAGGTGACGCCGACGACCCCGACCTGCCGAGCATGGTCGCGTTCGACCTCGACGTGGCGCTGCCCGGCGCGACCCTCTCGCCGGGCGGCACGTGGTCCCCGGCGCGGCCGCCGAGCAGCGAGTACGTCGTCGCCGCACTCGGCAGCATCTCGGCCACCGACGCACCCGAGGGCGCGCGGCTCACCCTCGAGGGCACCGCCTACCTGCCGGGACTGCTCTGGTCCGAGGGCACCCTGACGGCGCTCGCGTTCGAGCCCGTCGACGACGTGCCCGTGGTGGTCTCGGAGCGGCTGGCGGACGCGCTCGGGCTGACGGTCGGGGACGGCGTGGACCTCGCCCTCGGTCTGACCCCGGTGCACGCGAAGGTCGACGCCGTCGCCGCCTACATCCCCTCGCAGCCGCGTGCGGCGGCGCTGCTGGCCGACGTGGACACGTTGTCCCGCGCCACCCTCAGCCAGGGGAACCTCGACACCCTGACCGACGCGTGGTGGGTCGGCGGCACCCTGCCCGCCCATGCCGCCGCGACGCTCGACGCCGAGGGGCTCGGTCCGGTGACCGACCGCACCGCGGTGGCGCAGGAGAGCGCGAACGGTCCCCTCCGTGCGGCGCAGCGGGCCGCGGCCGCCCTGCTGGTCGTCGCCGCCGTCGTGCTCACGTTCGTCGGGACCGCGCTGCACACCACGACCGCTCTCGAGGCGCGTCAGGTCGACGTGGCCCGCCTGCGCGGCCTGGGCGCGTTGCGCCGCTCGGTGCTCAGGTCCGTGCTCGCCGAGCAGGCCGTGCTCATCGGGGTGCCGGTGATCGCCGGCGGCCTGCTGGGCGTGCTCGCGTGCTGGGCCGTCGGCCCGCTCCTGACGGTCTCCGCCCAGGGACTGCGGCCCGTGCCGGCCGTGACCGTGAGCTGGCCGTGGCAGGCGCAGGTGGCGACGGTCCTCCTGCTGCTGCTCGGGTGCGCCGCGGTGGTCGTCCCTCTTGCCGCCCGCGCGGTGCGTCGTTCGACGATCGCTCGGCTGCGGATGGAGCCGGGCGCATGAGAGCCGCCTGGCGTCGGACCCGCGCCGACCTGTGGCCGCTGGCCGTCACCGTGCTCGTCGTGGCGCTCACGGTCGGTGTCACCGACGCGGTGCCCCGGTTGCTGACCGACCGCGCCGACGCCGCCGTCCGGGCCGCCGTCGCGCACGCCGACCCGGCCGTCGACGTCGTCGTCACCAGCATGTACGGCCCCGGCCTGTCGGACGCGACGGCGGGTGCCCGGGAGACCAGAGCGAGCGTGGACGACGCGGCACGCGGGATCGAGAGCGTCCTGCCGCCCTCGCTGCAACCTGTCCTGGGGTCGCCCCTCGCCGACGCCACCAGCACCGACCTGACGCTCAGCACCCCCGCGCTGCCGACCGGAGGCGTCCTCTGGATGAGCTACCTGTGGGCGGGGCACGATCCCGCGGTGCGCTGGCTCGCGGGGAGCGCGCCCGACGAGCCCGGGCCGGACGGCGCCGTCCAGCTCGCGCTCTCGGACGAGGTGGCTGGGGTCCTCGGCATCGGTGCCGGTGACACGTTCCAGGCCATGAAGGCCGACCGCACGTTCGTCCCTGTGCTCGTCACCGGCGTGTTCGACGCGAAGGATCCGGACGACCCCGTGTGGACGTCGCGGCCGGAGATCCTGCGGCCGCGGGTGGTGGGCCAGAGCAACGCGCCGACGACCGTCGTGGGCGGGCTGCTGTCCGCGGCGTCGCTCCCCGCAGCCCGCGCCGCGCTCGAGCCGGACGGAGTGACGCGCACGTTCCGGTTCCCGGTGGAACCGGAGGCGTTGGACTACGCGGGATCCGGCGCCCTGGCCACGCAGGTCGCCGCGCTGGAGGCGTCGCCGGAGCTCATGATGGCGCCCGGACCCGGGGCGAGGGTCACGTCTCGGCTCGACCTCGTCCTCACGCAGGTGCGCGCACGCGTGGCGGCGACGTGGTCGCAGGCCACGGTGGTGCTCGCCGGGCTGGGGTGGGGCACCGGGCTGGTGCTGCTGGTCGGGGCCGACCTCCTCGCGCGCCGCCGGTCAGCGGCCCTGCGCACGGTGCGCGCCCGCGGCGCCTCCCTCCCGGGCATCGCCGCGGAGGCCGGCGCCGAGGCGGCGGTGGTCGTCGGCGTGGGGGCCGCCGTCGGCCTGGCGCTCGGCCAGGTCGCGGCGCCGGGCGCGGTGTCGTGGCCCTGGGTCGCCGTCGTGGTGGTGGGCGTCCTCGCGCCCCCCGCGTTCGCGACGGCGACGGCCGCGCGCAGCGACGCCCGACGAGTCCCGACCGACCGGCACGGCCGGCGCCTCGCGCAGCGCGTGCGCTCGGTGCGGCGCGTGTCGATCGAGGCCGCGCTGCTCGTGCTCGCCGCCGCTGCCCTGGTCGCGTTGCGTCGCCGTGGCGTCGTGTCGATCTCCGGCCCCGCCGACCTGGCCCTCGCGGCTGCGCCCGTGCTCGTCGCGGCGGCGGGCGCGCTGCTGCTGTGGCGCGCGGTGCCCGTGCTGCTGCGCGGTGCTCTGCGGGGCGCCCGCAGGTCGCGCAAGGCGGCTCCGCTCCTCGCCGTCGCGCGGGCCGGTGCCACCGGGGCCGTGCTCCCGTTCGTCGCTCTCGTCGTGGTCACGACGCTCGTCGCGCTGTGCGGTGCCCTTGCCAGCACCGCACGCGCCGGTCAGACGGAGGGCTCGTGGGACACGGTGGGGGCCGATGTGGTGGTGCGCACGACGTTGCCCGACGCGTCGCTGCAGGACGTCGCGGACGGACTGGCGGCCACCGACGGCGTCGACGCCGTGGCCGTCGGCCGGGTGCAGGACCGCAGCGAGCTCTTCGACGTGCGGGGCGTCGATGCCGTGCGGGTGCTCGCGGTGGACCCGGAGTCGTACGGGGAGCTGCTCGCGCGCACGCCATTCGGGGCCGCGCCGGCGCTCGCGGTGCTGGCCGACGCATCCGGCACCGCGACCACCCGCGCCGCTCCCGGTCCCCTGCCCGCACTGGTCCCCGAGCCGCTGCTGGGCACCCGGCCGTCGCTGCGCTGGGGCAACGTGACGATCGAGCTGCAGCCCGTGGGCCAGGTCCCCGCGCTCCCGGCGCAACAGGCCGACGGGACGCCGGCCGGCCCGACCGTCGTCGTGGACCGCGCGGCGCTGGCCGCCGTCGTCACGGCGCACGTCGCCGCGCGAGCCGAGCGGACCGGCTCCGAGCGCGCGGGCACAGAGCCGCAGGGGGTGGGTCCGGACACGGTGTGGGCGGTCGGCCCGGAGGCTTCCGCGAAGGCCGACGCGGCTGCACAGGAGGTCCGGGGCCACGTCCTGGCCCGCACGCAGTGGCTGACGGAGCGTCGGTCCGACCCCCTGGCCGGGGGGCTGCTGGCACTTCTCGCTCTCGTCGCAGCCCTGTGCGCCGGGTACGCGACGATCATCGTGGTCCTGGCCGCGGCGGCCTCCGCTCCGGGGCGTGCCACGTCGCTCGCCACGGCGCGGGTGCTCGGGCTGCGCCATCGGGCCACGACGCGGGTCGCCGCAGGTGAGCTGCTGCCGTCGATCCTGGTGGCCGCGCTGGGCGGCGTCCTGCTCGGCATGGTCCTGGTCGGCGCACTCGTGGCGCCGCTCGCGCTGCGGCTCGTCACCGGGCAGTCGGCCGATCCCGGCGTGGTGCTGCCGTGGTGGTCGGTGGTGTCGGTCGCGCTCGTCGGCGCAGCCGTCCTGGTCGTCGTCACCGTCGAGTCCTCCGCCCGCCGACGCGAACGGCTCGGCCAGGTGCTCCGCGTGCGCTGAGCTCGAGCTCGCCGGCCGCCATCCGTCGTCTAGCTCTTCTTCAGCTCCTCCGCGAGCATCACGAGGATGCCGCTGGGGCCGCGGACGTAGGTGAGCTTGTAGACGTCCTCGTACGTCGCCACGCCGCGGAGCGGATGGCATCCGTGCCGTGCGGCGATCTCGAGCGCCTCGTCGATGTCGTCGACCGAGAAGGCGACGCGGTGCATGCCGATCTCGTGTGGACGGGTGGGCTCGGTCTCGATCGCCGCGGGGTGGATGTACTCGAAGAGCTCCAGGCGGCCGTGACCGTCGGGCGTCTGGAGCATCGCGATCTTGGCGTGGTTGCCGTCCAGGCCGACGGCGGTGTCGGTCCACTCCCCGCTGACCGTGTCACGGCCGACGACAGTCAGACCGAGGTCGGTGAAGAACGCGATCGCTGCTTCGAGGTCGCGCACAGCGATGGCGACGTTCTCGAGCTTGATGGGCATGCGGCGCATGGTACCGAGCAGGCCGATCGCGAGCGCTTTCTCGGGCCTGCGCAACCGAGCCTCGCGGAGCCCGCAGAGACGATACGGTCTGGCGGGGCTTCACCCGTCGCGCGCGGATGCCGTACCGCCGACCCCGACCGGGTGGATGACAAGGAGTGTGTGCTGGTGCGGAAGCTGTTGAGCTCGCTCGGTCTTGCCGTGGTGCTGTCGATGGTGGGTCTCGGGGCAGGAGCGGTGTCCGCCGCGGCAGCCGACCCCGTTGCGGACCTCCGGGCGTTCGTGGAGGCGGGTTTCCACGGGACGACGGACGCCGAGTACCGGGCATGGGCGGAAGTCCTGGCGACGTCCACCGACGGCCCGACGACGCGTCAGGCAGCGACGGACGCGTTGGCCGGGACGGACGTGGAGCTGCACGCCTTCGTCGACGGGGGTTTCCAGGCCGCGTGGAACGCCGATGAGCGTCTGCGGCTGGCCCGCGTCCTCGCCGCAGCCACCGGGCCCGCAGTCACCGCCGGCGTGCAGGCGGCCCTGGCCAGCAGCGACCCCAGCGTGTGGTCGGCGTTCCTCTCGACGGGCCTGGCCGTGGCGCAGTACGCCGACGACCGGCTGATGGCCGCGACGATGCTGACCGGCGGCGCGAACAACAGCGGGCCGGCGCTCGACGCGGCGGCGCAGGCGGCGCTGGCCGGCACGCCCGCCGACCTACGCGAGTTCGTGCTCAACGGCCAGTTCACGGCGCGCGCGCTCGACGTCCAGGCGGCCGCGCCCGTGGCGCCGGCCGTCCCGCCGGCAGCGGCTCCGCAGCCGGCGGCCGCAGCCGCCACGACACCCGCCGCCACGCTCGCCGTGACGGGTGCGTCCGACAAGGCGCCCGCGGCCGCGCTCGCCGCGACCGCGATCCTCACGGGTGCCGGTCTCGTCCTCCTCGCCCGCCGCCGCCGTCAGGCCTGACGCCTAGGCTCGAGCGATGACGACCGTGCGCAACATCCAGGCCGCGCTCGACACGATCACCGAGCCCTGGCAGCCCCACCGGCTCGCCACCGTGAACGACTACGACGTCAAGGTGGTCAAGCTCGACGGCGAGTTCGTCTGGCACAGCCACCCCGACACGGACGAGCTGTTCCTGGTCGTCTCGGGACGGTTGACGATCCAGCTGCGTGACGGCGACGTCGAGCTCGGCCCGCAGGACGTGTACGTCGTGCCGAAGGGTGTCGAGCACTGCCCGAGGGCCGACGGACTGGTGTGCGCGCTGCTCGTCGAGCCGGCCGGGACGGTGAACACGGGCGACGCGAGCGGCGAGCGCACGGCGGAGCTGCGCGAGCTCACCGACTAGCCGCAGCGTCTCCCCTGACGGGCGGGGAGCCGGCTACCCGCGCGATCCGCGCGCGCTCCGGGGGCCGCCCTGCGCACTCGGCAGCCGGGTCGCAAAGTCGATCAGGCCGACCCAGTCGGGTCGCAGCGTGATGCGTGCCTGACGCGTGCCCGGTCGGTCGACGGCGGCCAGCAGGTCTGCCGCCCCCGCGGCGCCGAGGTAGCGCCGGGCCGAGGTGGCGTACTCCGGTGCGATGCCGTCCACCTCGTCGATCTCGACCCGGCCCCGCAGCTGCAGAGCGGTCGGTGGGGCGCCGTCGGTGTCGATGCTGACCGCGACGCGGGGGTCGGCGCGCAGGTCCGCGATCCGTCGCGCCGGGTGCGCGATCCCGGCCTGCGGGCCCGCGACGAAGGTGACCATCACGAGGCGCCCTCCGGTCCACAGGAACCAGGTAGGCACGATCCGTGGGCCTCCGTCCCGACCCACGTAGGACATCCGAGCCAGGGTCGACGACCCGAGCAGGCGCTGTGCACCCGGCTCGAGCAGCAGGCGGGGATCACCCTGGGCGAGCACGGGCTGGGCGGTCTGGCTGGTCTGGTCGGTCACGGTCGGCTCTCTCCGTCGTCGCGGTCGGCGGAGTCCTCGACGACGAGACCCTCGTCGTGCTCCATCACTACGACGATCGACGGCGGCCCAGATCGACAGCCGGGGGTCGACGTCAGGAGGCGTTGCCCGAGACCTCAGGGCTCGTCGGCGGCCGCGGCGTAGGCGGCAGCGAGCCGTTCGAGGGGGCTCAGGCCGTCACGGGGTACCGATGGCGCGTCGAGGTGGCGGACGCGGAGCTCGTCCATGAGCTCGTCGAGGAACGCCGGGCCCCCGTCGCGCATCAGCTGCTGCCGGCTGCGGAGCTCGGCGGTGCCCGGGCGCCAGTCGAGGCCCCAGTTCCCGAGGGCGTAGATGATCGGCAGGGTCTGGATGCCGGCCTCGGTGAGGCTGTAGCGGGCGCGCTGTCCCCGGGCGGCGGTGCCGCGGGTGAGGATCCCCGCCTCGACGAGCCGCACGAGGCGGTCGGCCAGGATGTTCGACGCGATGCCCTCGATCGACCCGGTGAGCAGCGCCCGGAAGTAACGGCGGTCGCCGAAGATGACGTCGCGCAGCACGAGCAGCGCCCAACGGTCGCCCAGCACCTCGACCGCGGCGTTGATCGGGCACCCGGACCGTGGCTCCACAACTCCTCCTTGACACCTGTTTCGCCCTCAATATAGTGGTTGCAGATCGCAATCACTATCGCTTCGGGAGTGGGAGACTGTGGGCCGGTTCGTGTACGCGATGAACGTGTCCCTGGATCTGCGGATCGAGCAGGTCCCAGGCGACAACGGCGCGGGCGAGTGGCTGCGCATCGACACGGAGCTGCACCGCGAGCTCAACGCACGGGCGCGGGCGGTCGCGATGATCGTCCACGGCCGGGTCTTCTACGAGGTCATGGAGGAGTACATGCCGCGGGCGCGCGAGGACGCGTCGCTGCCGGACGTCCTGCGCGAGTACGGCGAGATCTGGACCGCCAAGCCCAAGGTGCTCGTCTCCCGCACCCGGCACGCTGCCGACCACAACACCCGGGTCATCGGCGGGGACGACGCGATCGAGCAGCTCGCCGCCCTCCGGGCCGAGACCGACGGCACCATCGGCGTGGGCGGTGCGTCGCTCGCCACCCAGCTGCTCCGGGCGGGCCTCCTCGACGAGCTCCTGCTCACCACCCATCCCGCGATCCTGGGCTTCGGTCGGCCCCTCTTCGACGACTACGACCGGCCGATCGAGCTCGACCTGCTCGACCACCGGTCGTTCGGCTCGGGCGTCACGGTGCGCCACTACGCGATCAGCGAGGCTGCCTGATGCTGCGGCAGGTCGTGGAGGGTGTGCTCGTCCACGAGAGCGCCTTCCTGCAGAGCAACGCCGTGGTCGTGCACGGCGGGGCGGGCGTCCTGCTCGTCGACCCCGGGGTGCTCGCCGACGAGCTGGCCGGCATCGCCACGGACCTCCGTGTCCCCGTCGGGGCAGGCTTTTCGACGCATCCGCACTGGGACCACCTGCTCTGGCACGCCGGGTTCGGCGAGGTCCCCCGCTACGGCACCGCCCGGTGCGCGGCCGCCATCCACGCACGGCTGTCGGACCCCGACTGGAGAGCCTTCGTCGCCGGGATGATCCCGGAGGACATCGTCGAGCAGGTGCCGCTGGACGACGTGTTCGGCCGCATCACCGGCCTGCCCGCCGAGACGGCGCGGATCCCGTGGGACGGCCCAAGTGTCCGGATCATCGAGCACCAGGCGCACGCCCCCGGTCACGCGGCGCTGCTGATCGAGGAGCGCGGCGTGCTCGTCGCCGGCGACATGCTCTCCGACGTCCTCATCCCCCTGCTCAGCCCGTTCGCCGAGGACCCGATCGAGGACTACCTCGCCGCGCTCCGGCTGATCGAGGCCGTGGCGGGCGACGCCGACGTCGTCATCCCCGGCCACGGCTCTGTCGGCGGAGCCGGTGAGGTGCGTGCACGGATCGGCCAGGACCGGGCCTATCTGGAGGCCTTGCGCGACGGTCGCACTCCGGACGACCCCCGCATCGGGCCCTCGGCCGAGCCCGGCTGGGAGTGGGTCGCCGGGCTTCACGACGGGCAGCGGCAGCGACTCGGGAAGGGGAACTGATGGGAAAGCTCATCTACTCGATGATCACCTCGCTCGACGGATACGCCGAGGCGGCGGAGGGCGACCTCGGTACGGGGGCGGAGGTGCCGGAGGTGCACACCTTCATCGGCGAGGTCTTCCGTGACGTCCGCACCTTCCTCTACGGCCGGCGGATGTACGAGACGATGGTCTTCTGGGAGACCGCGCACACCCTGCCCGACGTGCCGCCGCACATCGTGGAGTACGCCCGCGGCTGGCAGGCCGCCGAGAAGGTCGTGTACTCCACGACGCTGGAGTCGGTGTCCAGCGCGAGGACCAGGATCGAACGGTCCTTCGACCCCGACGCGGTGCGCGCGCTGAAGGCCGAGTCCGAGCACGACCTGTCCGTCGACGGCCCGAACCTCGCCGCTCAGGCGATCCGGGCCGGTCTGGTGGACGAGTACGCGCTGTTCATGACGACGAGCGTGGTCGGCGGCGGGAAGCGGTTCTTCCCCGACGGCGTGCGCCTCGATCTCGACCTCGTCGAGGAGCGTGCCTTCGACAGCGGGCTGATCTACGCGCGCTACCGCACCCGCTGAGCCCGCCACATCGTGGTCGTGACGCGCCGACGGGCGGCGATCACGGCATCGTCCGGTGGATGAGCACTGACCTCGAGGTCCGCCGCGTGACCCGGTCCGACGAGCACCGATGGGCCGAGCTGTTCGCGGGCTACCGCGACTTCTACCGCCTGGGCACGGACAGCACGGCGGTCGCCCGGACGTGGGAGTGGGTCGTCGGGGAGCAGCACGGGCTGACCGGACTGGTCGCGGTGTCCACCGACGGCACGCTCCTCGGCCTGGCCAACCTGCGGATGTTCGCCCGGCCGTCCACCGGGACGATCGGCCTGTACCTCGACGACCTGTTCGCCGACCCGGCCGCCCGCCGGCGGGGCGTCGGTGCGGCTCTGCTCGACGCAGCGGCGGACCTTGCCGCGCAGCGGGGCGCGAGCGTCGTCCGGTGGATCACCGCCGGCGACAACGCGACGGCCCGTTCGCTCTACGACCAGCACGCCACGGCGACGCCGTGGGTCACCTACGACATGCCGCCCGCCCGCCGGCCGTGAGCGGGTCGGGCGCTCCGGGTACCGTCCGGAGCGTGGAGATCCTGCATGTCACGCACCGGTCGGACTGGGACGCGGCCCGGGCGGCCGGCAGCTACCGCTGGTCGACGAAGGGCCGGACCTACGAGGACGTGGGCTTCATCCACGCGTCGTCGCGCGCCCAGCTGCCCGCCGTCGCTGCGTCCGTCTTCGCGGGCGACGGCGACGAGCTGTGCGTCCTGTTCCTGGACACCGACACGATCACTGCCGCCGGCGTCGAGGTCCGGTACGAGGACGGCGGTAGCGGGGAGCTCTACCCGCACGTGTACGGACCGATCGACCCGGCGTGGGTGGTCGACGTGGTGCCGGCGCACCTCGGACCTGACGGCGTCTTCGCCTGGGGTCCCGCGCCGACCCCGTGAGCACCCGGTCGGGTGGCTAGCCTCGGACGGTGGTCAGCGCCGAGGAGATCGTCCGCCAGTACCCCTACGACCCGGACGGCGTCGAGTGGCTCGTGCCGCCGGAGCACGTCGACATCACCATCGCCGAGTACGACCGCGCCTGGCCGGGCGCGGTCGCGGCGCTCGCGGACCTGGTCCGAGGGGCCCTCGGCGACGAGGTGCTCTCGCTGGAGCACGTCGGGTCGACCTCGGTCGCGGGCCTCGCGGCCAAGCCGATCATCGACCTCGACCTGACCGTCGCCGACTCGACCGACGAGTCGCGTTACCGCCCGCAGCTCGAGGCGGCGGGCTTCACCCTGATCCTGCGCGAGCGCGCCTGGCACGAGCACCGGATGCTCACCCACGACGTGCCCCAGGCGAACCTGCACGTCTGGAGCCCGGACGGCCCCGAGCCGGTCCGGCACGTGCTCCTGCGCGACTGGCTGCGCGCGCACCCGGAGGACCGCGACGCCTACGCCGCGGCCAAGCGCGCGGCAGCGGACGGGCTACGGACGGGCGGCGGTGGCTCGGGGATGGACTACAACGAGCTCAAGGCGCCGACGATCGGCGAGATCCTGGACCGCGTCTTCCGGGCACACGGCCTGCGCTGAGCGTCAGGGGTGCGCGTTGCGGTCGATCCCGAGCGTGGCGACGAGGTCCTCGTGGAGCTCGAACCAGACGCGGTGGCACGAGTCGATGTCGGTGCGGTCGACCCAGCCCTCGTCGCCGGCGCGGGCGTGACCAACCGCCGCGGCGAACCGCCCGTCGTACCCCCGGAACCGCGCCAGGAGCTGTTCGAGCCGATCCGCGAGCGGGCTGAGGTGTCCCGCGATCGCGGCGAGTTCCTCCAGGACGCGGGTGTCCCACTCGGCGTCGGAGTGGTCGTTGGTGGCGAGCCGGTCGTCGGCGGTCGGTCGGAGCTGCCAGTCCGTGCAGGCCCGCTGCAGGCGCGTGTTCAGCGGGAGGAAGTTGCGGTAGACGTCGCGGACCTCGGCCTCGCCGCCGACGTGAGCGAGCTCGGCCGCGAGCAGGCGCTCGTCCTGCGTCCGGCCACGCTCGGTCAGGGACCAGCCGCTGAGGTCGGCGAACGCCGCGTGCTGCACCCAGCCGTAGGCCTCGGCGTCGCGCAGCAGCTCGTCGGACTCGGCCGGGTCGACGCCGAAGCGGCGGGCGACGGTCGGGGTGTCGGCGAACCCGACGATGCGCACGGCATGCAGCACCAGCAGGTCGAGGGCGGACTCCTGCGTCACGACCCCGCCTCTCGTCGGGCCGCCAGCCGGGCGTAGTGCTGCTGACAGGCCTGCCGAGACTTGAAGCCCATGGCCTCGGCGATCTGCGCCCAGGTCAGACCCGCGCTGCGGGCGACGAACAGCAGGCCGTCCTCGAGCCCGTCGACCTCGGCGCGCGCCGCGGGCATGAGGGTGAGGGCGCTCAGGAGGTCCTCGGGGGCCAGGTCGCCGGATCGCCAGAGCGCGAACTGCACGAGGTCGACCGCCGAGGCCGGGACGGGCGCGGGGCGCCACGGACGATCGCCGAGCTGGTCGGCTCCCAGGCGGAGGAGGCTCTGTCGCGCCTCGTGCTCGTGCTGGGCCTGCGCCTGGTCTGCGTCGGCCGCGCGGCGGGCGTCGTCATTGCTCTCCATGCGCGCCATCGTGCATAGTCAACGAAACGTTGTCAACGAGAGGTGCGTCCGTGGTGCTCGTTCCGCTCCGCGACGCCGCGAGCCAGACGTGTGGCGGCAAGGCGGGCACGCTCGGCACCCTCCTGCGGGCGGGCGTTCCGGTGCCCGACGGGTTCGTCGTCCCGTTCACCACCTCGGCGGCTTCGCTCCCCACCGCCCTGCGCGACGCGCTCGCCGCCCTCGGCGACCCGCCGGTGGCCGTGCGGTCGTCGGCCGACGACGAGGACACCGGACGTGCATCGGCGGCGGGCCAGTACGAGAGCGTGCTCGGGGTGCAGGGCGTTGACCAGGTCGCCGACGCGGTCCGTGCCTGCTGGGCATCCCTGCACTCGCCGCGCGCGGTGGTCTACCGGGAACCCACCGACCAGGCGCCACGGATGGCCGTCCTCGTGCAGCGGCACCTGGACGCCGAGGTGGCCGGGGTGATGTTCACACGCAGCGAGCCGTCCGGGGTGACGACGATCGAGGCGTCCTGGGGACTCGGTCCGAGCGTCGTCGGCGGCACGGTCACGCCGGACGCCTATCGCGTGGATGCGGACGGGACGGTCGGTCGGACGGTCGCGGACAAGGTCAGCCGCATCGACCGGCACGGCACGCACCTGGTGACGAGCGACGTCCCCGAGCGGGACCGTCGGCGGCCGACGCTCGACGACGCCACCGTCGGACGGCTCGCCGGTCTCGGGCGGAGCATCGCTGCCGTGCTCGGCGGGGCGCAGGACGTGGAGTGGGCGGTCGTCGGCGGCGAGATCTGGGTGCTGCAGGCCCGGCCGACGACCGCGGACCTCCCCGAGCGATCGTCGATCGCTGTCCCCGACCACTCACCGGGAACGCTCGTCGGCACGCCGGGCAGCCGCGGCACCGCGACCGGCGCCGCACGGATCGTCCGAGGTCCCGCCGACTTCGCCGGCGTGCGCCCGGGCGACATCCTCGTCTGCCCCTGGACCGACCCGAGCTGGACACCGCTGCTGCACCTCGCTGCCGGCGTCATCACCGAGACCGGCGGGATGCTGTCGCACGCCGCGATCGTCGCCCGCGAACGCCGCATCCCCGCCGTCCTCGGCATCGCCGACGCGACGACGACCCTGCTCGACGCCACCACCATCACGATCGACGGCACCGCCGGCACGGTCACGACCCACTGAGGAGCGCCACGTGGGGACTCGCCACCTGTACCTCGCTCGCCACGGCGAGGCCGATGCCTTCGGGGAGCTCACCGACACGGGCCGCCGGCAGTCGGACCTGCTCGGGGAGCGCCTCGCGCGCGTCCCGGTCGACGCCGTGTGGCACTCGCCGCTGCCGCGCGCCGTCGCCAGCGCGCAGCAGGTCGCCCGGCACCTCCCCGGCGTGCCCGTCGCCGAGGCCCCTGAGCTCGTCGACCACGTGCCGCACGTCCCGGCCGCGAGCGACACCCCACGGCCGTGGCTCGGCTTCTTCGACGGGTACGACGAGGCCGAGGCCGCGTCGGGCCGCGTCATCGCCGACGCGCTGGTCGCACGGTTCGCGACGATCACGCCGACCGGCGACTCGCACCTCGTCCTGATCACGCACGCGTTCCAGATCGGCTGGCTCGTGCGGCACGCGCTGGACGCGCCCCCGTCGCGGTGGCTCGGCCTGAACAGCGGGAACGCCGCGCTCACGGTCATCGAGTACCGCCCGGAGCTGCCGCCCGCGCTCGTCGTCTTCAACGACATGAGCCACCTGCCGGCCGACCTGCGCTGGACGGGGTTCCCCGCGACCGTCCGGCCGTAGACCACTGGCGAGGCCGTGCGCGATCACAGCCGCGGCCCTCGTCGAAGAGCGATCCGAACGAAAGGCTTAGGTGGGTGCACGCGAGACGCGCGCTCCTGAAGACTGGGAGCGATCACAGGCCGGCCTCGGGCTGACCCCGCGCGACAATCACAGGAGATTGCGTGAACACTCGGCGACGCATCACCGCGATGGGCATCGCAACCGTGCTGACGGCCGTGGCACTGGCCGTCCCCTCGCCGGTCCAGGCAGCGAACAGCCTGTCGATGCTGGGCGGGGACCTGTCGAGCCTGCAACGCAGCCTCGACCTCGGCGTGAAGTACTACGACGCCAACGGGAGCCAGAAGCACCCCCTCGACATCCTCAAGGGCGCCGGCATGAACTACGCGCGGCTCCGCGTCTGGAACAACCCCGCGTCCGGCTACAACAACGCCGCCAAGGTCACCGCCTACGCCAAGGAGGTCAAGGCGAGGGGCCTGAAGCTCATGGTCGACCTGCACTACTCCGACACCTGGGCCGACCCGGGCAACCAGTGGAAGCCGGCGGCGTGGGCGAACCACGGCATCCAGCAGCTGCAGAAGGACGTCTACGACTACACCTACGGGGTCTGCACGACGCTGAAGGCGCAGGGGACGACGCCGGACAGCATCCAGATCGGCAACGAGATCAACGTCGGCATGCTCTGGAACGAGGGCAAGGTCGCCAACAACAGCTTCGCCAACCTGGGGCTGCTCCTGAAGTCCGGCTACAACGCCGTCAAGGCCTGCAGCGCGTCCACCCAGGTGATCATCCACACCGCCAACTCCGATAGCACCGCCCACCTGACGTGGTTCTACGACGGCATCAGGAACCAGGGCGTGACCTGGGACATCACCGGCCTGTCCTACTACTGCTTCTGGCACGGCGGGCTCGACGCGCTGTACTCGGCCGTGTCCACCGCGCGCACCCGGTACGGCAAGCCGGTCGTCCTCGTCGAGACCGCCTACCCGTTCACCACCGCGAACGCGGACTTCCAGGCGAACAGCGCCAACGGCACGTGCGCGGGGTTCGACGCGAGCTGGACCAGCCAGGCGACGATGTTCCAGTACATCCAGAACACCGTCCGGAACGCGGGCGGCATCGGCGTCTTCTACTGGGAGCCCACCTGGACCGCCGTGCAGGGCAACGGCTGGGACCCGTACAACATGAACGGCACCGGCGACGGCTGGGACAACATGGCCGTCTTCAGCTGGAGCGGCCGCGTCAACCCCGGCATCCGCTGGACCCCCTGACGCCTCTTCCCGAGGGTGCGGCTGTCGTGAGACGGTCGCGACCGTGCTCGTCGACAGGTTCGCCGGGGTGTGGTCGGTCGATCGCGCCATCCTGGACGCGCGTGCCCGGCTGGAGGGTCACCTCGTTGGCACCGCGCAGTTCGAGCCCACCGACGACGGCGCTCTGGCCTACGTCGAGACGGGCGTGCTCACCTTCGGCGGGGACGTCCGGCCGGCGGGTCGGCGACTGCTGCTGCGGGACGCGGGCGGACGCGCGGTCGACGTGCTGTTCGCCGACGGCCGTCCGTTCTACCGGTTCGACCTGGTCGACGACCGCTGGGCAGGCGAGCACGCCTGCGGCGAGGACACCTACTCGGTGGCCGGGCACTTCCTCGGCGCGGACCGTTTCGAGGAGGTCTGGCACGCCGTTGGCCCGCGGAAGGACTACCGCCTCACGACGGCGTACCGGCGGTCCGCGCCCTAGTCGTCGATCTCCGCGAGGCCCTGCCGCTCGAGCTCGTCCAGGTGGTCGCGCATCGTCTGGAGCTGCTCGGGCGGGTGCCCGACCCAGTCCTCCACCTCCCCGACGACCCGCACCGGTTCACGGGTGCGATAGGACCTGGTGGGGTTCCCGGGGAACCGCTTGTCGGTGACGTTGGGATCGTCCTCGAGGGCGCCCGTGGGTTCCACGACGTAGATCCGGCCGCGGCCGTCGCCCCGAGCGAGCTCGGCACCCCAGGTCGCTGCGTCGAGCGTCGCGGTCAGGTAGACGTGGCCCGCAGTCCTGCCGCCGCCGAAGTTGGAGCGCCGGCCGGGCTCGAGCACGTCCCCGACCTGGAGGTCCGCCTTCGTGCCGTGGAAGAGGGCCCCGGACTCGTGGACCTCGAAGGGCTTCGGAGCGGTCGTCATACCCCCATCCTGCCGCCGTCGAGGGCGGTACATCCTTTTCTGAATACAGCACTCCGTGTACCGTCGCGCCATGGGGACAGCCACGCTCACGCACACCTCCGCGCTCGCCCGGCTGGGGCACGCCCTGTCCGACGAGACGCGCACGCGGATCCTGCTGGCGCTGCGGGAGGCCCCGGCCTACCCGTCGGACCTGGCCGACGCGCTGGGGGTCTCGCGCCAGGTGATGTCGAACCAGCTCGCGTGCCTGCGGGGGTGCGGGCTCGTCGAGTCCGTCCCCGACGGGCGTCGCACCTGGTACCGGCTGGCGGACCCGCACCTGTCGTCGGCGCTCGGCGACCTGCTGCAGCTCGTCCTCGCCGTGGACCCGGCGTGCTGCGGACCGGACTGCACCTGCACATGAGCAGCACTGCGGTCGACCGTCGGCCCCTGCTCGAACGGCGGATCCGGTGGATCGTCGCGGCGACGATCTCCTACAACGTCGTCGAGGCGGGCGTGGCGCTGGTTGCCGGTCGGCTCGCCTCGTCCTCGGCGCTCATCGGCTTCGGGCTGGACTCGATCGTCGAGGTGCTGTCCGCGGCTGCGGTCGCGTGGCAGTTCTCCGCTCCGAACCCGCACACGCGAGAGCGCGCCGCGATGCGGACGATCGCGTTGTCCTTCTTCGGCCTGGCTGCATTCGTCACGGTCGACGCTGCCCGGACCTTGCTGAGCGCGACCGAACCGGAGCACTCCACCGCCGGGATCCTCCTGGCCGCCGTGAGCCTGGCGGTCATGCCGTTCCTGTCGTGGTTCGAGCGTCGCACCGGCCGCGAGCTCGGGTCGGCCTCCGCCGTCGCGGACTCGAAGCAGACCCTGATCTGCACCTACCTGTCCGCGGTCCTGCTGGTGGGGCTCGTCCTGAACAGCACCCTGGGCTGGTGGTGGGCCGACCCGGTCGCCGCTGTGGTGATCGCCGCGTTCGCCGTCCGGGAAGGCGTCGAGGCCTGGCGCGGTGACGCGTGCTGCACCCCGGTCTCCCAGCTCGTCGCCAGCGACGAGGCGCGTTGCGACGACGGCTGCTGCGACGACGACCGGCTCAGCGGGGTGGACGCTCACCGGCCCGCCACCGATCGCTGAGCAGGAGGAGGGCCGGCACGAGGACGAGGGCGCCGGCCGCGAGCGTCAGCGCGGACCACCCGGCGAGCGCGAGGACCACGGTCGAGGTCAGGGTGCCGGCCGCGGCGGAGATCCACACGACGGCCTCGACGGAGCCCTCCACGTCGGCGCGCTGCTCCGCGGGCAGCCCGACGGCGAGCGAGGCGCTGCCGCCGACGAAGCACAGGTTCCATCCGTAGCCGAGCACGAACAGACCCACCGCCTGAGGGACGAGGGCGCCGGAGGCGGCCACCAGCGTCGAGACCAGCAGCGTGCCGAGACCGAGCGCCATCACCGGCCCCGCGCCCAGGCCGTCGACGAGGCGCCCCGTGACCGGTGACAGCACGAACATGCCGAGCGTGTGGGCCGCGAGGACGAGGCCGACGACGTCCAGCCCGTGATGGTGCAGGTGCAGCTGGACCGGCACCGACGTCATCACGGCGGCCATCACGACCTGCCCGGTGACCATCACGGCGAGGCCGTCGCGGCCCGCCGGGGAGCCCAGGATCGACCGCACCGGCACCGCCCGTCCGCCGGTGGGCCGTCGGGCCGTGCGCAGCCTGCTCACCGCCAGCGCGGCGAGCAGGCCCGCCGGCACGCTGAGCAGGAACGCACCGGAGAGGGCGGGCTGTCCGAGGGTCTCGGCGAGCCGCGCGGTGGGCAGCAGGAGCAGCGGGCCGCCGACGGCGCCGACGGTGCCCGCCCAGACGATCAGCCCGATGGCGAACCCGCGTCGTCGGGAGGGCACGAGCTCGGCGGCCGCGTACCGGGACAGCTGCGCCGCGGCGTTCCCCAGCCCGATCAGGAGCATGCCGACGACCAGCAGCGCGACGTTGCCGAGCGGCACGGCGACCGCACCGGCCGCGGCGCCGAGCGTGCTCGCCAGGTAGCCGAGCCGCAGGGCCGTCGGGGTGCCGGCGCGGTGGGTCAGCGAGGTGACCAGGAGGGCACCGAGCCCGGTGCCGACGACGGCCGCGGTGCCGGGCACCCCGCCCCAGGCCTGCCCCAGGACGTCGACCGCGACCAGCGCGGCCACCGTGCTGGTCGTCGCGATGACCGCACTGTTCAGGGCGGCGCCGACGAACAGCGCCGCCGTCGCCGGGGCGACCGCGGTGGGGATGGGTGCCGTGCTCAGTGCCATGCGTTCGACGCTACGAAGGGCCGGCGCCGCGGTGAATGGCCGATCGCAGGCGTTCGTCGCACTTTGCCTGGTGATCGTGACGTGTTCCGGGGTTACGGTTTGCAGATGAGCAGACCGCTCGACGGCACCGACTGGCGCATCCTCTCCGAGCTCCAGGACGACGGCCGCCTGTCGTTCAACCAGCTCGCCCGCAAGGTCAACCTGTCCGCGCCCGCGGTCGCCGACCGGGTGCGGCGGCTGGAGGAGGCCGGCGTGATCGCCGGCTACCAGGCCCGGATCGACCCTGCTCGCGCAGGCCTCCCGCTGACCGCGTTCATCAAGCTGCGCTGCTCACCCGGACGCTGCCTGCTCAAGACCACGGCGTCCGACGAGTTCCCCGAGGTCGTCGAGATCCACAAGCTCAGCGGCAGCTCGTGCACCCTCCTGCGGGTGCGCGCCTCGTCGATGCCGCATCTGGAGGAGATCTTCGAGCGCATCGGGAGGCACGGCGAGATCGACACCCAGATCGTGCTCTCCACCCAGTACGAGGGCCGCCCGGTCGCGGAACCGCCCGTGAACAACCCCTCCGCCCAACCGTCTCCGGGATGGAGCCGCGAGGCTCGACCGGACGACGCCTGAGTCCTGGGCGTCACTGCGCGGGCACGCACCCGCCGTCGGCGATCATCCCGTCGGTCTCCACCTCGGCGTGCTCGGCGTCGAGCATCCCGACGAGGCACAGCCCGCCGACGGAGATGATCACCCCGATCGACGACGGCGCCGCGGGGTCGCCGGCCGGCTCCACCCACGGCACGTCAGGCTCGAAACCGGCGTCCTCGAGCGCGACGTTCACGGCGTCGACCGACAGCGGAGCGCCGACGAGGGAGGCCAGAGCCTCCTGCGCGGCAGCCCGCTGCGGTTCGACCTCGGCCCGGCCGTCGTCGCTCGGCTCGAACCTCTGCCGGTACGCGTCGTTCTGCGCCATCGCCGCCTCGCCGTCGTACGGGACGCAGTCGGCGGGCATCTCCTGACCCTCGACGATCGGGCAGGCCGCGGTCGGCGTCACGGACGCGTCCCCGGCCGGCGTCACACCGGGGCGGTCGGCACAGCCTGCGGCGAGGAGTGCGACGGCGACGATCGGGACGAGTGCGGCGCGGGTGCGGTGGAGCATGCCGGTCAGGCTCGCAGCGGTCGCCGCCGCCTGTCAGCCCGGTCGTCCCGATCGTCACCGGACCGAGACCCGGCCGTGTCCGACCACCGGCGTAGCGTGGAGTGGTTGCGTCGGGTTGAGGGGGCTCACCGTGAAGCGATCGTGGATGACCGGTCTCGTGGTTGCGCTGCTGGTCCTGGGCGGGTCGTCCGCGGTGGCGTCGCCGCCAGGAGGGTCTCTGCACCGGGGGCATCCGGTGCACGTCGTGATCGGCGACTCCCTGCCGGCGGGCCAGCAGTCCGTCCCGCCCGCGGTCGACTTCCCGACGACGGCCGCGCTGTGGAAGGCCAGCGGCTTCGTCGCGCAGTTCCACGAGGTGCTCCGCGACGAGCTGGTCTGCGCGCCGGGACGCCCGCACCACCACCCCCCGGGGCGCAGCTGCCGCGCTCTCGAGCTGGTGAACCTCTCCCGCACCGGCATCCCGGGGGTCGCGGCGGGAGTGACGACCGCGACGGTCCTGCAGCCCGGTGACCAGCTCGACCAGGCGGTGGCGCTCATCGAGGAGCGCAACGACAACCGGTCGCCGCGCGACGACGTCGTGGTCATCACCGTCTCGGTGGGCGGCAACGACCTGTACGGGCCGGCCGTGCAGGCGTGCGTCCCACCGACCGGCTCCTGCGTCCCCGCGCTCCAGGCGACGTTCGCCGGCTTCGAGGTCCGGTACGACGAGATCCTCGCGACCCTGCGGGAGTCGGCCGGTCCCGACACAGCGATCCTCGCGATGACGTACTACAACCCGCTGCCGTTCTGCGCCCTCGGCGCGGCGAACCCGGACATCGCCCGCGTCCTCGGCGACTTCATCCTCGAGGGCGGAAACATCGGCCTCGGTGCCATGCCGCTGGGCTTCAACGACCGGCTGCGTCAGGTGGCGGACAGGTACGACGCGATCGTGGTGGACACCTTCGGGACGCTCGGTGCGGGCGACTTCGTCGGGGGCTCGGACTGCGTCCACCCGGACGGTGACGGCCACCGTGCGCTCGCGGACGTGTTCGCGACGACCTACCCGGGCTGACGCCTCAGGCGGTCGGCTCCAGCTCGACGGTGTGGTCGCCCTCGCGAGCGTCCCGACAATCCCTCGGACCGCACCCCATGCGCACACGACCTCCGCACGTCACGCGAGGTACTACGTGGTGACGCCGCTAGCGTCGGCCCATGATCGTCTGGATCAACGGAACGCACGGCGCAGGCAAGACGACCGTCAGCGCTCTGGTGCAGGCGCTGCTCCCGGACGCCCGCGTGCTCGACGCCGAGAAGGTCGGCGAGACGCTCATGGACATCACGCCCGGCCTGCCGGAGACGGACAACTTCCAGCACTGGCCGCCGTGGCGGCCGCTCGTCGTCGAGACCGCCCGCCGCGTCCTCGACTACACCGGCGGCACCCTGGTGATGCCGATGACCGTGCTCGTCGAGCAGTACTGGCGGGAGATCAGCGCGGGCCTCGCCGAGCACGGCATCCCCGTGCGGCACTTCGTGCTCCACGCCGACCAGGACACCCTCCGCGCACGGATCGAGGGCGACGCGGTCATGGGCCCGTCGGCGTTCCGGCACCAGTACGTCGAGCCCTACGCCGAGGCGGCCCGCACGTGGCTGCACGCCGAGGCCGAGGTCGTCGACACCACCCACCTCACACCGGAGCAGGCGGCCCGGCGGATCGTCGAGTCCCTCGGCTGACGGCGGCCCCCACGCTGCCGGTCGCGTCGCCTACGTCCGCAGGGTGAGGATCTCGGCTCCGTCGTCGGTGATCGCGATGGTGTGCTCGCTGTGCGCGGTCCGGCAGCCGGTCGCGCTGCGCAGCGTCCAGCCGTCGGCGTCGGTGACCAGCTCGGCGGTGTCGGCCATGACCCACGGCTCCAGGGCGAGCAGGAGCCCGGGACGCAGCGTGTACCCGCGGCCGGGCCGTCCGGTGTTGGTCACGTGGGGGTCCTGGTGCATCGTCGACCCGATGCCGTGACCGCCGAACTCGGTGTTGATCGGGTACCCCGCTGCACCGAGCACGGAGCCGATGGCGTGGGAGAGGTCGCCGATGCGAGCCCCGGGGCTTGCGACGGCGATCGCCGCGCTCAGGGCGCGCTCGGTGGCGTCGATCATCGCGACGCTCTCCGCGGGGCGTGCTCCGCCGACGAGGAAGCTGACAGCGGAGTCGGCCGCGATCCCGCCCGTGGAGACGGCGAGGTCGAGCGACAGCAGGTCGCCGTCGGCGAGCGTGTAGTCGTGGGGCAGCCCGTGGAGGACGGCGTCGTTGACGGACGTGCAGATGTAGTGGCCGAACGGTCCGCGGCCGAACGACGGCGCGTAGTCGACGTAGCAGGACACCGCCCCGGCCTCGACGATCATCGCCTGCGCCCACCGGTCGATGTCCAGGAGGTTGGTGCCGACCGTGGCGCGGTCCTTGAGCGTCTGGAGGATGTGCGCCACGAGGGCACCGGTCTCCCGCGCTCGGGCCAGCTCGGCGGGGCTCAGGATCTCGATCATGCGGCGTCCTTCGTGCGGGCTTCCAATAACTATCCCGGCCATATTATCCCGGCTACGATCGTGCCATGGTCAGGTTGCCGCTCACCCCCGACGAGCTCGAGCGCGGACAGCGCCTGGGTGCCCTGCTGCGTCGCGCCCGGGGACAGCGTTCGATGCTCGACGTCGCGCTCGATGCCGGCGTCTCGCCGGAGACCCTCCGGAAGATCGAGACGGGCCGCGTCGCGACCCCTGCCTTCCCGACCGTCGCGGCGATCGCCGCCGTCCTCGGCCTCTCGCTCGATGCGGTGTGGGCGGAGATCAGCGAGGCCGAACCGAGCGAGCGGTTGGCCTCGTAGGCCTCAGCTGCTCAGGTGCGGCCTCACGAGGTCGAGCAGCCGGCGATGCGTCGGCTCGTCCGCCGCGGCGATCAGGCCTCGACCCGTGCCGACGGCGCCGCCGGTCAGGTTCGTCACCACGCAGCCGGCCGCCTGGCACAGCCCGATGCCGGCAGCGAAGTGCACGTTGTCGACGAACGCACCGTCGCTCACGTAGGCCGCACGCCGACCGGCAGCGACCCAGGCGAGCGCGAGCGTCGTGGACAGGACGCGCGGCCCGAAGTCCGCGCGGAACGCGGGGTCCCCGAGCAGCTGTGGCCCGACGAACGGGCGGTCGAGAGGGCCGTCGCAGTTGACGTCGACGAGCCGTGACCCGGCGGACGGACACAGCGGCGCATCGACTCCGTCGTGCCGGAGCGACGCACCGGTGCCGTCGCTCCAGAAGAGCTCCCGCGCGATCGGGTCCGCGACCGCACACGCGAGCGCGCCCGTCTCGTCGACGAGCGCGACGTTGACGGCGAGAAGCGGCGTCTGCGCGGCGAAGTTCACCGTCCCGCACAGCGGGTCCACGAGCCAGCGGCGCGTTCCCGGCCCGCCGGTCTCGCCGGTCTCCTCGCCGAGGACCGCGTCGCCGGGACGGGCCGCCGCGATCACCGCCAGGATCGCCCGCTCGGCATCGAGGTCGGCGTCCGTCGCGAAGTCGAGGCCCGACTTCGCATGGCGGGTCACGGGCCGCCCGTAGGCCGCCCGGACCACCTTCGCACCGGCCTCGGCGGCGGCCCACGCGACCTCGGCGTCGCCGAGCGAGTTCATGGCACTCCCTTGTTCACGGACGGATGGCTGTGGACTCAGCTCCGGGTCAGCTCCCCGAACGCCGCGAGCGCCTCGGTCATCCGGTCGGTCCCGGCGAACCCGTGCTCGGCGCCGTCCAGCTCGATGAGCCGGCAGTCGACTCCCGCCCGCTTGCAGGCGTCGGCCAGGTTGCGCGCCTTGGGCACGAGCGAGTCCAGCGTGCCGACGGCGACGACGGTCCGGGGGAGCCGTCCGGCGACGAGCTCCAGGCGCGGCGCGTCGGCAAGGTCGCCGACCCGGGCCCACGCCCGGAAGGACCAGGCGGACAGCTCGCGGTCGGGTCCGCCCGGTCGCCGGAGGCTCTCGACGTCGATGGTCACGTGCCCGATTGTGCGACGCGGACCGCCTCGTCGACCACGCGCACGAAGTCGAGGATCGCGGCCGACAGCTCGTCCGGCGCCTCCATCGCGACGTAGTGCCCGACGCCGTCGAGCTGCACGACCGTGATCTCGCCGGTCGTGACCTGACCGACCGTCG
This sequence comes from Cellulomonas humilata, assembly GCF_030814415.1. Lineage (GTDB taxonomy): Bacteria > Actinomycetota > Actinomycetes > Actinomycetales > Cellulomonadaceae > Cellulomonas > Cellulomonas humilata_A. The sequence goes on from NZ_JAUSVB010000001.1 coordinate 1,062,977, forward strand.
CGGCGGTGAACGGTCCGCCCCCGGCACCGACGGCCAGGACGGGCATCGTCAACGGGCCGGCCTCGGCGAGCGCCCTGAGCTCGTCGCCCTCGGCGAGCATCGACCGGTAGAGGCCGACCGCGCCGCGCCAGCCGTCGGGGCGGGCGTAGGTGCGGGCGAACTCGTCGACGTCGGCGTCGGTGATCGATCCGGCGACGGCGGTCATGCTCGGGAACGCCCAGCGGCCGAGGAGCTCGCGCTCGCGGCCGGCGAACAGCAGCTCGGGGATGCCGGGGGCTGCCAGGGCGCCGATGTGCCACGAGCCGCCGTGCGTGATGTCCGCCAGACCCTCGAGGCCGAACCCCGCCAGGCCCATCTCGATCGCCGTGACGCTGCGGACGTCCTCCGGGTGGGTGGCGGCGAGCCGGAAGACGGTCCCCCCGCTGATGTCCTGCCCGGTGACGTGCACGGGTCCGACGCCGAGGTGCTCGATGAGCCGGTGCAGGTCCTCGGCGGCGGTCGCGCTGTCGTGGTCGTCGGCGGCGGTGCTGGAGTCGCCGAACCCTCGCAGGTCGACGGCGAACACCCGGTGCGTCGACGCGAGCAGGGGGATGACCTTGTGGAACGCCCACCAGGTCTCCGGGAACCCGTGGACGAGCAGGATCGGCGATCCCGCGGTGCCGGCGGACACGTAGTGCAGGTCGGCTCCGTCGAGCTGAGCGGTGTGGTGCCTCATGACGGCTCCTCAAGTAGACAACTAGGTTGTCTACCACACTAGACAACCTAGTTGTCGTTGTCGACCGGAGCCGCTTACGCTGCGGACATGTCACGTTCCGGCGCCGACCTCGCTCTCCTCCTGCTGGGCGGGTTCCGCAGCCTCGTCGACGCGGCGACGGCCGAGCTCGCCGCCCGCGGCCACGAGGACTTCCGCCCCACCCACGAGTTCGCGATGCGCGCGATCATGGGCGGGGCCGACAGCGCCTCCGACCTGGGCCGTCGCACCGCCGTCTCGAAGCAGGCGGCGGCCAAGACGATCGCGGTCCTCGTGCAGCGCGGCTACGTGTCCACCGAGCCGGACCCCTCCGACGCCCGCCGCAACCGGCTCCAGGTGACCCCGCTCGGGCTCGAGGTCCTGCGCGAGGGCGAAGCCATCTTCGAGGAGCTGCGTGGCCGGTGGGAGCGCACGCTCGGTGCCGCCGAGCTCGCACGCCTCGAGGCGGACCTCGCGATGCTGGTCGGCGACGACGCGGTCCGCGTCGACGCGCCCGGATGGGTCGCCCACGACCCGAGCGAGCAGACGCCCTGATGGCCGGACCGACGTGCTGTCGTGCGGTGCCTAGCCGTCGGAGCCGGGGCGGTCCGGCATGCCCGGTGCGACGTCGCTGTCGAAGGGCATCTCGTAGCTCGAGCGCGGCCCGTCCTCCCACCAGCCGTCGCCGTGCTCGTGGAACGCGACGGCGATGAGGAACGCCCAAGCGATCGACGCGAGGATCGAGACCAGGATCAGGCCGGCGCCGACGATGACGCTGATGATCCCCCACCGGCGGCCGTTCGCGGCCTCCCGCTCGGCCGTCACGGCGTCGCCGGCGCCGATCGCGCGCGCCGCCCTGTGCGAGGCGAGGAGCGCGGGGATCCCGGTCGGCCAGAACAGGATCATCGCCGCGATGACCCACCCGACGGGCGCCGTGGTCGCGGGAGCGGCGGGAGCCGGTGCCGGAGTCGGTGGTGGGGGCGGCGGCGGGGGCGGCGGGGCGGGAGCGGCGCTGGGGATGGGCTCGGTTGCCATGATTCCTCCGGACGACTCGGCTGTTCCGGCTCACGGTAGGCCGCATCCCTGGGAATGCCCTTGGAGAATCGGCCGTGCGACGAAACGTTGTGTCTGGTCGCGCGGCACAGCGGGAAGGTGCTCGACCTGGCGAGCTGTGGGCTGGCCAACGGGAACGTGCTCGTGCCGTGGCCGTGGCTGGACGACATCTGCCGGCGGTTCACGTTGCGGGCGGTCTGACGCTCCGGGTGGTGGGGCGGCTCAGGGAGCCGCCGCACCACGGACGGACGCGCTGTGCGCCTCCAGCCAGGTCGCGATGTCCTCGAGCTCGAGATGGTCGCCACCGACAGTGCGGACGAACGCGTCACCCTCGACCGGGTCGACGGTCAGCCGGTAGCCGTTCAGGTCGTAGAAGACGTCGACCATCGTCCAGGACAGCCGCTTGTTGCCGTCGAGGAGCGGGTGCGAACGGCTGAGCGCATCCAGCAGCGCCGCACCCTTCAGGTGGATGCCCTCGTACGCCTCGGTGCCCCACACGACCGACGCCGGGCGTGCCAGAGCGGAGTCCAGCGCACCGGGATCCCGGATGTAGAGCCCGGCCCTCTCGCAGAAGTACAGGGCGTCCTCCATCGCGGGGTACTCGAAGCCGCTCACCGGGAGAGGCGCTCCAACAGCTCGGCGTTGCGCTCGATCGACCGGTCGATCGCCTCGCGGTGCGCGGCGCGGCGCTCTGCCCGCAGGGCCAGATCGGCCTGCTCGTCCTGCGTGACGAGCATGTCCCGGTAGTGCCGGACGGCCAGCGCGATGGTGTCGGTCATCGTGTGGTTGGTGCGTTCCGCGACCTCACGGAGCAGAGCCTCGTCCTCGGCGTCGAGACGCAGCGTCATGGCCATAGCGGTGACCCTCTCCGTTGGGTTGGGTATCTGCTGGATACCAGCGTACGCCTGGCTCGTGCCGAACGGCGTGGCTGCCGACGAGCTTTCGACACCCCCTGCTGCGCGGGCATGCGAAAGGCGAGCACCGGATGACCGTGCCCGCCTCTTCCAAGGTATAGCCGACGGGGGGTCTTGCGGCAAGGCCCCCACGACGGCGCAGAATCTCCGACCGCGCCCGGGATCGCGCCCCGGGCGGGGCAACCCAGTTCGGAGCTGATGACGACGTGACCCCTGTGACCACCCGTGCGTTCAACCTTCCCGACAACCTCGCCGCCAAGGCGGACCCGGCGTCGATCGCGCCGGACGAGAGGCACTTCGCGGCCATCGCGGAGACCCTGGAGCAGTCGATCGCCGAGCTGGTCGAGCGGCTGGACGCCGCACGCAAGGCGCCCGGACGCAGCGGCACGCTGGCGCTGGAGCGGGACCAGGAGATCCACCGGCTCACCGCGCGGCTGCGGACGTTGCGGCGCTTCGGCCTTGACCTGTGCCTGGGGCGGATCGTCGGGACCGACGGCGAGACGGTCTACGTCGGACGGCTCGGCCTGACGGACAGCGCGGGGCGTCGGCTGCTGCTCGACTGGCGGTCGCCCGCAGCGGAGCCGTTCTTCGGCGCGACGCACGCGAACCCGATGGGCCTGGTGAGCCGGCGCCGGTACCGGTGGACCGCTGGCCGGGTCAGCGACTACTGGGACGAGGTGTTCACCGCGGAGGGGCTGCGGAGCAGCGCGGCGCTCGACGACCAGTCCGCGTTCATCGCGAGTCTCGGCTCGGAGCGGTCCGAGCGGATGCGGGACGTGCTGGGCACCATCCAGGCCGACCAGGACGCGATCATCCGCGCGGGATCGGCAGGCGCGCTCGTCGTCGACGGAGGTCCGGGTACCGGCAAGACCGTCGTCGCCCTGCACCGCACCGCCTACCTCCTCTACTCCGACCCCCGCCTCGGTCACCGGCGCGGCGGCGTGCTGTTCGTCGGACCGCACCAGCCGTACCTCGACTACGTCGGCGACGTCCTGCCCAGCCTCGGGGAGGAGGGCGTGCAGACATGCACGCTGAGCGACCTCGTCGCGGAGGGTGACGCGGCCGCTGTCGAGCCCGATCCGGAGGTTGCCCGGCTCAAGTCGTCGGTCGAGCTGGTCCGGGCGATCGAGCCGGCCGTCCGGTTCTACGAGAGGCCGCCCAAGGAGGGCATGGAGGTCGAGACGTCCTGGTTCGACGTGTGGGTCAGCGCCGGCGACTGGGCGGAGGCGTTCGAGTCGCCCGAGCCCGGGACGCCGCACAACGAGGCGCGCGACCAGGTCCGGGACGCGTTGCTGGAGATCCTCATGGACAAGGTCGACGACGACGAGGTCGAGCGGGACCAGCTCCGGCGGGCGCTGCGGGCTAGCACGGACCTGAACGCTGCCCTCAACCGCGCGTGGCCGCTCCTGGAGCCGACCGACCTCGTCGGCGACCTGTGGTCCGTCCCCGCGTACCTGCGGCTGTGCGCCCCCGGGCTGACGCTCGACGAGATCCGGACGCTGCAGCGCGCCGACGCCCAGGCGTGGACCGTCTCCGACCTGCCGCTCCTCGACGCCGCCCGGCAGCGCCTCGGCGACCCCGAGGCGTCCCGACGACGCCGGCGGCAGGAAGCCACCCTCGCCGCCGAGCGCGCGTACATGGACACGATCGTCGACGACCTCATCGCGACCGACGACTCCGAGCTGAAGCTCATGTCGATGCTCCGGGGGGACGACATGCGCGACAAGCTCGTCGACGAGAGCACGTTGCCGACCGCGGACCCGGACGCGCTCGCGGGCCCGTTCGCGCACGTCGTCGTGGACGAGGCCCAGGAGCTGACCGACGCGGAGTGGCAGATGCTGCTGCGCCGCTGCCCCTCGCGGAGCCTGACCGTCGTCGGCGACCGCGCCCAGGCCCGGCACGGGTTCGCCGAGTCGTGGCTGGAGCGTCTGGAGCGGGTCGGCCTGCACCAGGTGGAGCTGGCGTCGCTGAGCATCAACTACCGGACGCCGCAGGAGGTCATGGCCGAGGCGGAGCCGGTGATCCGTGCGGCCCTGCCGGACGCCAACGTGCCGACCTCCGTCCGGAGCACCGGCGTCCCCGTGGCGCACGGACGGGCGTCGGACCTGGACGCGATCCTGGCCGAGCACACCACCGGCATCGCCTGCGTGATCGGCGACCCGACGTTCCCGGGAACCGCTCGGGTCCGGTCGCTGACCCCGGAGCTGGCGAAGGGGCTCGAGTTCGACCTGGTCGTGCTCGTCGACCCCGAGTCGTTCGGCACCGGCATCGAGGGCGCCGTCGACCGCTACGTCGCGATGACGAGGGCGACCCAGCAGCTGGTGATCCTCACGACGGGCGCGGACGGACCGTCAGCGACTGGCTGACGACGCCGAGCGGGCCGTGGGTGTCGTGCAGGACCGTGTGGGTCAGACCGAGGCCGGTGGGTCCGAACGTGACCGTCGTGTCGAAGCCGAGCCAGTCGCTGCGCGGCGGACCGACCAGGTGGACGGTGAGGTCGACGTTCGGGAATGCGACCTGGTCGGTGGGGCGGCGGGGCGTCAGGCCGTTGGCGATGTCGATCAGGCCGAGCGCCCGCGCGGTCGCGCTGACGGGCTCGTCCCCGACGAGCGGCACGGACGTGCGGACCCAGGACATGGCCCGGCCGGGTTCCTCCTGGCAGCGACGGGCCTCGACGCTCCGCACGAACTCGCCGGACCAGGTGCCGTCGGGGTCCCAGACGGGCATGTCGTCCGGGCCTGGGACCGTCGGGAACGAGCTCCCGGCGAGGTCGACGGTGTCGTAGGCGCGCAGGAGCCAGGCGCGCAGGAGGACCGCGGGGCGGCCGGAGTGGCTGAGCGTGGCCTGGACCAGCTCGATGGTGCGACCGGGGCGGAGGACCTCGACGTGCACCCGGACCGGCTCGATGGGCAGCGTGCCGAGGATGTCGTAGGACAGGCGCGCGAGCTGCAGCCCGTTGCCCCTCTCCGTCTCGACGGCGTGCGCGAGGAGGCCGAGAGCGGGGGCGATGTGCTGCTCGCCGGGGTCCCACCCGCCGCTGACCAGCCCGGTCGGGCTGAACGTCGTCTCGTCGAGCCGGTCGAAGTAGGCCACCGCGCTCACTCCTCGATCGCCGCGTCGAGCGAGCGCAGGTGCTGGCGGAAGGTCACTCCGTCGCGCTCGCGGGCGACCAGGTACTCGTCGAACCGGGTCTGCTCACGCAGCGTCGTCCCGGCCTGCATGCGCTCCGCCTGGCGCTCCTCGGTGTCCCGGATCCGGGAGGCGACGACCGCCACCTCCGCCGCCCGCTCGACCGGCAGGAACACGACGCCGTCGTCGTCGGCGAGCACGACGTCGTCTCCGGTGACGATGTGCGGGCCGCACCAGGCCCAGGCCAGCGCGTCGGCCGCCTGCGGGTCCAGGCGCTCAGGTCCGTCGGGGTAGGCGCCCAGGCTGAGGACCGGCAGGCCGATGGTGCGCAGCTGTGCGGTGTCGCGGTGCAGCCCCCAGATGACGATCCCGACCAGGCCGGCGCGCGCGACCTCGAGCGCGACGAGGTCGCCGACGCAGGCCTCGTCGGTGCGGCCCTCGTTGTCCACGACGAGCACGTCGCCGGGCGCGGCATGCCCGAGGGCCTCGAGGAACACGTCGACGCTGCCGACGTGCCGCACCGGCCGGGCCCGCCCGACGACGTGGATGCCCGCCCAGACCGGGCGCAGCGTCGGCGGGGCGCACCGGACGGTGATGCCGAGCCGCAGGCACGCGTCGGCGACGTGCGCGGTGGTCAGGTCCTGGAACAGTGCCGGTGCGTCCATGTGCGCATCTTCGCGGGTCAGACGAGGGCCTGCTCGACGATGAGTGCGACGCCGAGCCCGGTCATCACCGCCGCCGACGTGCGCGACACGATGCGGGCGGCCGCCGGGCGCGCGGACAGGACGCGCTGCGCGGCCATGGCGACGGTGAGGTAGACGACCGCGCAGGTGGTCAGGTGGACCAGGCCGAGCAGCAGGATCTGGACCCAGACCGGCCACGGGGCGGACGTCGACGTGAACTGCGGCAGCAGCGCCAGGATCAGCAGGAGCACCTTCGGGTTCAGGCCGCTGACCCCGAACCCCTTCCACAGCCATCGCGCGCCCGACGCCTCCGCCACGTCCTCGACGTGGGGCGACGCCGGCCGCGTGAACGTCATGAACCCGAGCCACAGCAGGTAGGCGCCGCCGACGAGGGTGAGCCCACCCAGGAGTCCGGGCGCTCCGGCGATCAGAGCGCCGACGCCGGCGGCCACCAGGAGGGTCGCGGCCAGGTGGCCCGCGAGCATCCCGCCCACGGCGGGGAGGGCGACACGTCCTCGCAGACCGGCGGTGATGGCGTAGGCCCAGTCGGAGCCCGGGGCGATCACGAACACGACGGAGACCGCCCAGAACCCGAGGACGTCGGACAAGTTCATGCGGGGAAGGCTATGGCGGAACGGGCGGAAGGTGGTTCCGACTTCTTCGCGGCACGACGGCGAACGTGGAAGGATCTACCCCATGGACGCGATCGACCGACAGATCCTTGCCGAACTCCAACGGGACGGCCGCCAGACGCTCACCGACCTCGCGGAACGCGTCCAGCTGAGCGTGTCCCCGTGCCACCGCCGGCTGCGTGCCCTGGAGCAGTCCGGCGTCATCACCGGCTATCACGCGCGGATCGCCCCGGCGGCGCTCGGCCTGACGTTCGAGGCGCTCGTCTTCGTCACCATGCGTGAAGCCACCCGCACGTCCATCGAGACGTTCGAGACGGCCGTCGCCGAGATCCCGAACGTCCTGCTGGCCCAGCGCCTCTTCGGGGACCCTGACTACCTGCTCCGCGTCGTCACGCGGGACCTGAGCGACTACCAGCGTGTCTACGACGAGCAGCTCTCCGGCCTGCCCGGGGTCCAGCGGGTCAGCTCCACGCTCGTCATGCGCTCCGTCGTCGAGGACCGCCCGCTGCCGCTGTAGGCGCGCCACCACGCCGCCGCCGATCAGGTGAGACGTGGGCACCGTGCATCGCTCGGTGGGCGCCGATCGCTACGGTCGGTCCCTCCTGATGCGGTGACGACCGAAAGGGTGCAGGTGAACACGCAGGGCGAGGGTGGTGGACCGTACCTCCGCGAACCGGCGCTGTTCGGTGGTGTGGTGGTCCAGTCCGGCCGGCCGTCGGACGAGGCGGTGGTCGCCGTGCTGCGCGACGCGCGAGGATGCCGGTCGCCGTCCCGCACGGCAGAGGGGACGGGGGCGGTCTGGTGGTCGGGCTCTCGATGCACCGCTGGGCCATGTACGGCGGAGGCGAGGACCTGGTCCGGGTCGCGGACGCGATGACGCCGTGGCTGCTGGGTGCGGCGGACCGGCTCGGCGCCGACACCGGGTACGCGACGCTGGGTCGCCTCACTGCCGAGGACAGCCAGAGTCCGTGGGAGCGGGCGACCCATTGCCTGCCAGCGCTGCGGGACGTGACCCGGACGCTCTGGGGTTACGGCTGGGGCACGCTGCTGTCACCGGTGCACGTCGGGGCCGTCGGCGGACGCGCCGTCCTCGAGACGCTCCGGGACGTCCTGCCCGCCCTGCGGCTTCGCGACGCAGGCGGTGGCCGCACGTGGCTGACTCTCGGAGAGGATCCGGCCACCGTGCGCGGGGAGGACGTCCGAGCGCTGCGTGCGGTTCTCGCGCCGGCACTCCCGCGAGGGACGCAGACCGTGTAGGAGTTCGAACGCACCGGGGAGCCGGACGAGGACCTCGTCGTCTGAGCCCCACGTGGGCTCAGAGGCCCACCATCGCCATCCCGTTGTCGTCGTAGCGGTTGCCCGCCACGCCCACGGTCGACGCGAGGCCGTCGAGCTCGGCGCGCTCGTCGGCGGACAGCCCGACCGTCGTCGCGCCGGCGTTCTCCCGGACGCGCTCGATCCGGCGGGTGCCGGGGATCGGCACGATCCACGGCTGCTGCGCGAGCAACCAGGCGAGCGCGATCTGGCCGGGTGTCGCGCCGCGGCCGTCCGCGAGGGCACGCACGCGCTCGACCAGGACGGTGTTGGCGTCGCGGTTCTCCGCGCTGAACCGCGGGACGCGGTTGCGGATGTCGCCGTCGGCGAAGGTGGTCGACGAGTCGACGGTCCCGGTGAGGAACCCCTTGCCCAGCGGGCTGAACGGCACGAACCCGATGCCCAGCTCGGCGAGCGTCGGCAGCACCTCGGCCTCGGGGTCGCGGGTCCACAGCGAGTACTCGGACTGCACGGCCGTCACCGGGTGCACGGCGTGGGCGCGACGGATGGTCGCGGCCCCCGCCTCGGAGAGGCCGAAGTGGCGCACCTTCCCGGCGGCGACGAGCTCACCGACGGTCCCGGCGACGTCCTCGATGGGTACCGCCGGGTCGACGCGGTGCTGGTAGAAGAGGTCGATCACGTCGGTGCCCAGCCGTTGCAGGGACGCGTCCGCGACCCGGCGGATCTGCTCGGGGCGGCTGTCCGTGCCCTGCATCTTCCCGTCGACGATGTTCCAGCCGAACTTCGTCGCGATGACCACCTGGTCGCGCACGGGCGCCAGGGCCTCGCCGACGAGCTCCTCGTTCACATACGGGCCGTACACCTCGGCGGTGTCGACGAGGGTGACACCGAGGTCGACCGCGCCGCGCAGCACGGCGATCATGTCGTCGCGCGAGCCCGGGTTGGGGCCGTAGCTCATCGACATCCCCATGGCGCCGAGGCCGACTGCGGAGACCTCGAGTCCTTGTCCGAGCGTGCGTGTGTGCATGGGAGTGCCTCTCAGGATGTCGGGACGGGCGTGGTCGCCGCCCAGCTGGCCAGCACCTGCAGGGCGTCCGCGGACGGTGTCCCCGGTGCGGCGGTGTAGACGAGCATCGACAGGCCGGGTGCCTGGGCGATGGGGAGCAGGTCGTACATGAGGTCGACGCGACCGACGACGGGGTGGTTGATCTGCTTGGCCCCGCCGCGGTGCTGGTGGACGTCGTGCCGGGCCCACCGGGTGCGGAACTCCTCGCTGCGCGTGGACAGCTCGCCGACGAGGTCGTGCAGGTCCGAGTCGTTCGGCGCCCGGCCTGCCTCGGTGCGCAGGATGCCGACCGTGTCGTTGGCGGCCTTGTTCCAGTCGACCCAGAAGTCGTGCGCGGCGGGGTCGAGGAACGCGAACCGCGCGTGGTTGGCGGGCCGCCCCTCGCGCGCGGACGGCCCGGTGAACAGCGGCGCGTAGAGGGCGCGCCCGAGGGCGTTCGTCGCCAGGATGTCGAGCCGGTCGTTGCGGACCGCGGCCGGCGCACCCGTCATGGCGTCGAGCATCACCTGCACGCTGACCGGCACCGAGGGCGTCGGCCGCCGACGAGCACGCGCCGGGCGGGACCCAGCGGCGCGGGCCAGGTCGAGCAGGTGCTGGCGCTCGGCCTCGTCGAGCTGCAGCGCGCCGGCGATCGCCTCGAGGATCGAGTCGGACGCGCCCGCGAGGTTCCCGCGCTCGAGCCGCACGTAGTAGTCGGCGGAGACGCCCGCGAGCATCGCGACCTCCTCACGACGCAGCCCCGGCACCCGCCGGTTCGCGCCGTACGCGGTCAGGCCCGCCTGCGCCGGCGTGAGCTTCGCCCGGCGTGAGGCGAGGAAGTCCCTGACCTCGTCGCGGTTGTCCATGCCATCGACCGTACGACCGCTCCCGCCGACGTGGGAGGTCCTGCCAGTACCTGTGACCGGTTCGCGCCCGGCGCCCGCACGTTCTGGCACTCGCACGCCGTCGGTCAGTCGCTGCGGGTCACGCAGGGTGTGGCCCGGGTATGCACCCGGGACGGCGTCGTCGTGGAGGTCCGGCCAGGCCAGACCCTGTGGTGCCCGCCCGGCGAGGAGCACTGGCACGGAGCGGGCCCCGATGGTTTCGTGGAGCACCTGGCGATGTGGGAGACCACCGACGCCCGCGACGGGTCGGAGACGACGTGGGCCGAGGCGGTCTCGGACGAGGAGGCCGACCGATGAGCGCGTGGACCAGTGACGCCCTGAGCAGGATCGGCTCGGCCGACGAGCTGCGGCTCTCGTCGTTCCGGCCCGACGGCACGCTGCGCCCCTACGTGATCATCTGGGTGGTGCGCGTCGGTGACGACGTCTACATCCGCTCCGCGTACGGCCCGGGCAACGGCTGGTTCCGCCGCGCCCAGGCCTCGGGCACCGGCAGGGTGAAGGTCCCCGGGCTGGAGCAGGACGTCACCTTCGTCGCCCCGGCGCCGGACGCGCACGCCGCGATCGACGCGGCGTACCACGCCAAGTACGACCGGTACGGGCCCGGGATCGTGAACACCGTCGTCGGGCCCGACGTCGTCGCCGTGACGCTCCGGCTCGTGCCTCAGGACTGAAGGTCAGTGGGGCCGTGGCACGATCGCCGGATGACGGAGTCCCGGCACCTGAGCGTGTGCATCGACCGCCCGCTGTCCGAGGTGTACGCGTTCGCCTCGGACCCGCAGAACCTGCCGCGGTGGGCGCCCGGTCTGGGCAGCGCGGTCGAGCGCGACGGGGACGGCTGGTTCGTCGAGACCTCGCAGGGCCGGGTCGGTCTGACGTTCGCCCCGCAGAACGAGTTCGGCGTCCTTGATCACGTGGTGCGGACGCCCTCCGGAGAGACGGTGTACGTGCCGCTGCGCGCGATCGCCGACGGCGACGGCTGCGAGGTGGTCTTCACGCTGCGCCGCGGGCCGGGGATGACGGACGCCGAGCTCGAACGGGACACCGCTCTGGTGACCGCCGACCTCGCGCAGCTCAAGCAGGTGGTCGAGGGGCGCTGACCCCTCAGTCGCGCAGGACCGCCGCGATCGCGCTCACCTCGAGGAGCGCACCCGGCACACCCAGCGCGCTCACCACCGCGGCCGTGACCAGCGGCGGTGCTCCGGGGCCGGCGAGCCGGGGTCCGATCGCGCCGTAGGCCGCACCGAGGTCCGCCCCCTCCGCGATGAACACCGTCCACTGCACGACGTCGGCCAGCGTGGCACCCGCCGCCTCGAGCGCGGTGCTCACGTTGTCGATCGTCCGGACCGACTGCTCCGCGACGTCGTCGGACACGACCTTGCCGGACTCGTCGACGCCGTTCTGTCCGCCGACGTAGATGGTCGTCGCGCCCGCGGGCACGACGGCGACATGGCTGAACGCCGGGCTCCGCACGAGCCCGGCCGGTTGCAGACGTGTGATCTCCATGCAGTCCACGGTTCCACAGGCCGCTGACACCCGCGTGTCACCGAATGACGTCGTAGTACAGGTGCGCCGCGTTGCGCGTGACGACCGTCGCGGCCTCGTCGAGCCGCAGATTGACGCGCGAACCCTCGAACAGCGGGGTGCCGGCACCGAGCAGCAGGGGCGCGACGTGCAGGTGCAGCTTGTCGACGACACCGTCGCGCAGCGCCGATCCGCCGAGCTCGCCGCCTCCCATGATGAACACGTCCTTGTCGCCCGCGGCGGCCGCCGCCTGGTCGAGGGCGTCGCGCAGCCCCGTCGTGACGATCGTCATCCGGTCGGTGAGCCGCACGTGCTCGGGCGCCTGGTGGGTGACGACGAAGCACGGCGGCGGGACGTCGCCCTGGTCGGCTCCGTAGTGCATGTCCTCGTTCCAGCCGTCCGGCCCGTCGACATCGTCGAACGTGTGGCGGCCCATGACGACCGCCCCCGTGGCGGCGGTGAGGGTGGCGAGCTGCTCGACGTCCTGCGCGGTGCGTCCGTCGCCGACAGCCCACTCGTGCAGGGCCTGCACCCCGTCGTCGGTTCCCGTCACGAAGCCGTCGAGGGAGATGGTGATGTCGAGGATCACGGCCATGTCGATCCACGATGCCACGCACGTGCCCGGTGCACCGATCGAGAAGCCCCGGGCAACCCTGTGGGGCGTCGGCGGCGTCGTGCAGGCACCGGACGGGACGATCTGGCAGGTGGTGACCCCGTCGAAGAAGGACACCGGTCCGGCGACGACGCACGTCGACCAGATCGTGCTGCTGCTCGGGGCCGACGACGTCGGGGCCAGCAAGCGGTTCTACGTCGACCACGGGCTGACGGTCGCGAAGAGCTTCGGCGAGTACGTCGAGTTCGACGCCGGCACCAGCCCGGTCACGCTCGGTCTGCTGAAGCGTCGGGCGCTGGCCAAGGACGCGGGGGTCCCGCCCGAGGGCACCGGGTCGCACCGGCTCACGATCGTCGGCGACGCCGGCGCGTTCGCGGACCCGGACGGGTTCGCGTGGGAGGTGATGTCGGTCGGGGCGGAGCACTGAGGGCATACTCGCCCGATGACGCGCGCGGCGACCCACCTGCCCGAGGTGTGCGCCGCGTGACGGGCTCGCTCCAGTTCGGGCCTCCGGCTCCCGATGGTCACAGGGTGCATCCCGCGCCCGACGACCTGCCGCGATCGCCCACCGGCCGCACGCCGCAGTGGGTCGTCGACGAGCGCGCGGGCGTCAGCCAGGAGCTGCCGGACCCCTATGTCGTCCCGCGTCGTCGGCGCAGGCCCGTGCTGGCCGTCGGTGTCGTCGCCCTCCTGGCCGCGGGAGCGTGGTGGTGGACGAGCGGTGCGCCGGCCCTGCCCGACGAGGTCGTCTCGTCGCTGACCGGTTTGGTGCAGCCGGCACCGGAGCCCCCGTCGGCCGAGGTCGTCGCGCTCGCGGACGCCGCCCACCTGTCCGACGAGGGCCGGGAGCTGCTCTACGGGACGCAGACGGAGATCCTCGGTGCGGACGCGTTCGCCGGGCGGTGCCGCGGCGTCGGGTCCACCCCGAGCGTGCGTGCCGACGGCGCGGTCGGCTGCTTCCTCGCCGAGTCGAACGCGATCGTCGTCTATGCACCGGCGGACGCGCGGCTGCGCGGGTTCGTCGTCGAGACCGTGGCGCACGAGACCCTGCACGCGGCCTGGAACGTCCTCGACCAAGCCGAGCAGACCCGGCTGGCCGGGCTGCTCGAGGCCGTGGTGGCCACCCTCCCCGCGGACGACAAGATCCACGAGCAGATCGCCGGGTCCGTCGGCGGCCACGGCGAGAACCGGCCGACGGAGCTCTTCGCGTACGTCGGGACGCAGGTGTGGGCCGACGGTGGCCTGGACCCGCAGCTCGAGGCGGTCTACGCCCGCTTCGTCTCCGACCGGGCCGCGCTGGTCGCGGTGCACACCGGCTGGGTGGCGGTGCTCGACGAGATGGGTGCGGCGATCCAGGTCGCGTCGGACGCCCTCGTCGCCCAGGAGTACGCGAACGCCGACGCACGCGCGAGCGTCAACGGTGACACGGCGTCCTTGGACTTCTACCGCGAGACGTTCGCGGCGAAGAGCGCGGAGGTCGCCTCGATGTCGGCGGCCCAGCGCCAGCGGCTGCGGCTCTCCTGGGAGTGGTGGGACGGCACCGTCCTGCCGATGGCGCCCGCGGACGAGACGCTCGCCGGCGCTGCCGCGCTGCTGGCCCGCGACGAGGTGGACCTGCCCGCTCGTTCCGCCGCCGTCGCGGCTGCTGAGGCGGCGGCCGCGGCGGAACGCGTCCGCGTCGAGGCGATGGTCGCGGACCTCAACGCCCTGCAGCAGGACCTGGATCCGACCCCGTCGACACCCTCCGCACTCCCGTGACCCGACCGTCGGCACCGGTCTGGTAGCGGCCCTTCCTCAGGTCGAGGAGGGTCAGCACGGTGCCGAACGGGTCGGCCACGCGAGCGACCCGACCGACGGGGATGTCGAACGGCGGATCGACGACGGTCCCGCCCGCGGCGACCACGTCGGTGACCGCCTGGTCCACGGACGCGACGAGGAAGTCGACCTCCGTCTCCGGCCGCTCGAGCTGGAGCACCAGCTCCGCGCGGTCGCGTGAGAGCCGGACAGCGGCCGCCGTAGGGGTCCGCCACAGGAGCTCGTGCCCGAGCCGGTCGCGGTAGAAGGCCAGCGCCGCATCGAGGTCGAGGACCGGGATCTGCACACTGTCGACGCCCAGGATGAGGCCGTCGGGGCGACCTTCGTGCTCGCTCATCGGTCCACGATCCCGCACGCCGCTCAGCTCGGGTAGGGCACCGCCGCTCGTGCGGTCCGGAGCGCGTCCGCCCACCAGGACAGCTGCTCCAGGAGGGTCTTGGCGTAGACGGGCGCAGCCTCGTCGAGCGGGGAACCGTCCTCCCACCCGAGGTAGTAGTTCGGGAACGCGAGCCCGTCGCGGATCGTCACGGCATGGACCTCGGTGAACACGTTCTCCAGGTGCAGGACCGCGTGCCGGCCCCCGGCGGCACCGCCGTAGCTGACGAACGCGACGGGCTTGGCGGCCCACTGCGTGAAGTGCCAGTCGATGAGGGACTTCAGCGACGCGGGGTAGCTGTGGTTGTACTCGGGGGTGACCACGACGAACGCGTCGGCCTCCTCGAGCTGCGCGGTGACGGCACGCATGCCGTCGGGTCGGGGGTAGCCCGGCACCTTCGGTGACGCGTCGGGGAGGGCCAGCGGGAGGTCGACGTCGGCCAGGTCGACCACGCGGACGTCGAACCCGCCGTGCTCACGGGCCCGGGCGGCGACCCAGTCGGTGACGACGGGACCGAACCGGCCCTCGCGGACGCTGGCGGTGATGATGACCAGGGTGCTCGTGTTCTCGCTCATGCCCACACCGTGCGCCGTCGTGACGGTCGCAACCAGGCCGGGTCCAGGCTGGCCCCACGAGGGCCACGCTGAGCCCGTGACCCGGCCGGGCCCGGCTCGTAGGCTCGTCGCGTGGGCACTCCGTTGGGGGACTTCATCCGTGCCGCCCGCGACCGCATCCAGCCGGAGACGCTGGGGCTGGCGGTCGGGGAGCGGCGGCGTGTGCCGGGGCTGCGGCGGTCGGAGCTGGCGACGCGGGCCGGCATCAGCGTCGAGTACCTGACCCGGATCGAGCAGGGCCGGGACCGCCGCCCGTCCCCGAGCGTCGTCAACGCCGTCGCCGATGCTCTGAGCCTCGACGCCGCCGAGCGCGACCACCTGCGGTACCTGACGAAGATCACCGACGGCGGGGTGTGCGCCGGCTCGTCGCGGGCCGCCGCCCCGCCCAGCCGCGACGTCCGGCCCGGGGTCCGGCAGATGCTCGACCTGCTGGAACCGGCCGTCGCGTTCGTGACCAACCGGTGCGGCGACGTCCTGGCGTGCACGCGCGGGTTCGAGCTGGTGATGCGCGGGGTGGGGCTGCTGGAGGCGGCCGAGCCGAACCTCACGCGGTACGTGTTCACCGACCCGCGGGCGCGGACGTTCTTCCTCGACTGGGACCAGGTGGCCGACGAACGGGCCTTCGACCTGTGGCTCGGACCGTCCCTGGAGAGCACGGAGTGGTTCATCGACCAGCTGACACCCCTCGCGGGCGACGAGCTGACGCACCGCCTCCACCGCCACCTGACCCCGCCGACCGCCGTGCTCGGGGTGCGGCACCCGACGGCTCACGAGCTGCGGTGGGACCGGGAGACGCTGGAGCTGCCGAGAGCCGACGCCCAGCAGATCGTGGTGCTCCTCCCGGCCGACGCCGACACCGCGCTGGCCCTGGAGCTGCTCCGCGACGACGCACGCGGCCGACCCCTGCGCGCGGTCACCGGCTGAGGGCCGTCTCCTCGTCGAGCCGGGCCATCTTGTGCGGGTTGCGCACGGCGTAGATGCGCGTGATGCGGCCGTCCTCGACCACCAGGCTCATCGCCGTGTTCAGCTCCCCGCCCAGGTCGACGCGTGCCGCCGGAGCGCCGTTGAGCCACATGGGCCTCGTCGTGAACTCGACGGTCAGCCGGGCGAGCCCGCTCAGGAACGCCGCGACCTTGTCGGAGCCGACGATCGGGTGCAGGGCGGCCGCCACCACACCGCCGCCGTCAGCCACGACGACCACGTCGGGCGCGAGCACGTCGAGCAGCCCCTGCAGGTCACCGCCGCGCACCGCGGCCAGGAACCGTTCGACGACCGCGGACTGCTCCTCGCGGCTGACCTGGTGACGCGGTCGCCGTGCGGCCACCTGCTCCCGTGAGCGGTGGGCGATCTGCCGCACGGCGGCCGACGACTTGCCGACCGCCTCCGCGATCTCGTCGTACGGCACGTCGAACACCTCGCGCAGCACGAACACCGCGCGGCCGGTCGGGTCGAGCGTCTCCAGCACGGTCAGCATCGCGAACGACACGCTCTCCGCCAGCTCGACGTCGTCGGCCACGTCGGGGCTGGTCAGCAGCGGTTCGGGCAGCCACTCGCCGACGTAGTCCTCGCGCCGCCGCGCCAGGGTGCGCATCCGGTTGAGCGACTGCCGGGTGACGATCCGCACCAGGTACGCCCGTCCGTCGCGCACCTCGGCCCGGCCGTCGTCGCCCAGGTCCGCCCACCGCAACCACGTCTCCTGCACGACGTCCTCGGCGTCGGCCGCGGAGCCGAGCATCTCGTACGCCACCGTGAACAGCAGGCTGCGGTGCGCGACGAAGGGGTCGTCGGTCATGCCTGCGACGCTACGCGGCTCGGCTCCGACAGCGGCGGCAGGCCGCACGACGCCGCGAACCCCTCGGACTCGATGCCGAGGGCGAAGTTGGTCCGCGCGTACAGGTTCGCCAGCGCCACCCAGGACGTCAGCTCCACCAGCGCCGGCGCACCGAGCTGGTCGAGCAGCCGGGCGGACAGCGCGTCGGTGACCGTCGGCGGCGTCTGCGACATCGCCTCGGCGTACTCCAGGACGTCCCGCTCCAGCGGCGTGAACACGGTCGACTCGCGCCAGCGCGGCACCTCGCGCGCCTTGGTCAGGTCGAGCCCCTCGTTGTGCGCCTGGAAGTAGCCGAGGTCCAGGCACCACGAGCAGCCGATGAGCGAGGCCGCGGCCATGTGGGCGTAGGACTTCAGGTCCTCGTCGCACGCGTGCCACCTCGACGACTTCTGGCCCAGGCCCACGGAGAACTTGAGCACGGCCGGGCTGTGCCAGAGCACCCCCAGCGACTCCGGCACCTTGCCGAACATCCTCTTGCTGAACGTCTTCACGACGGTCCCGTACAGGCCGGTGATCTCGAGCGCCGGGACGCGGGGGGTGCTGGTCATGTCTCCTCCTGATGAGCGGTGTCGGGCACAAGACACCGGCCGAGAAGGATCTGTGACAGTCAGTCGGTCAGGCTGCGGGTTCCAGGGCGTCACGGGCGGGGGTCCTGCGCTCGCGGACCAGCAGGACGACCAGCGTCACGGCGGCGAGCGGGTAGACCACCGCCACCAGGAAGTTCGCCGCGCTGCTGAGCCCGCCGTCGCCGGGGTGCTCTCCCGCCAGGAACGTCGAGAAGTCCCACGACCCGTGCAGCACCATCGCCGCGACCAGCACGGACGTGCCGCGTCGCGCGAGGTAGAACGCCAGGCCGGACAGGCCCGCGAACACGACCTGGATGACGGCACCCGGCTCGTCGAGAAGCAGGTTGGTCAGGTGGAACCCCCCGAACCACAACGCCAGCCACCCGATGACCGCGGCCTCCGAGCGATCGCCCTGCCGCAACGAGCGCAGGATGACGCCGCGGAACAGGGTCTCCTCCGTGAAGCCGACCAGGACGGCCGCCGCGAACACCGCCAGGAGGTGCCCCGGCTCGAACGCGGACCAGTCGACGCCCAGCAGCTGCAGCACCAGGGTCACGACCATGACCACGGGGAGCGCCCAGAGGAACGCGCCCATCGGGAGCCGTCGGGCGTCGCGGAACACGAAGTCCCACCGTGCCCACACCAGGAACGCGATCAGCCAGACCGCACCGGCGGCCAGGGGCAGCACCGCGGACCGCAGGGTGCTGTCGGCGGACTCGAAGAAGTCCTCGTAGCCGACGCCGGACGCCAGCATGAGGCCGACCACGATCACGACGTAGCCGGCGAAGACGACCGCCGCGACGGGCACGGACGGGGTGACGCGTGCGCGGGTGGCGGTCGGTGAAAGGGTCACGGGCTGCTCCTCGGTCGCCGGGACTCGAACGTAACCGGCGGTGCACCGACCGGCATGTCGGCGGTATCCACGAGGCGGTCCGGTGGTCCTCAGTGGTGACCCCGGGAGGAACCACCATGTCCGACGCCTCAGCGCGCCTCGTCCTCGACCGCCCCGCGGACGCGCACGTCGCGGCCGCCCTGCTCGCCGACGGGACGCCCGTCGCGCACGGCTTCGGCGCCATCTACGCCCTGACGTCCCGCGGTGACGGCGTCCGGCGGGTCAACGCACTCAAGGGCCGGCCGCTGGACCAGACCGGCAGCGTGACCGCGCCGACGGGGCACGTCCTCGACGCGTTCGACCTGGCGGCGCTCCCGGCCGTCGTGTCGGTCTCGCTCGTGCGGGACGTCGTCGACGCGTTCGGCGCGCTGGGCCCGTTCGGGTTCCGCGGCCCGGCTGCCGGTCACGTGCCGGCGGACCTGAGGGCGCTGGACGGGGACACGACGACGACGCAGGTGATCGTGCCGGGGGACGCGTGCCCGTCGCAGACGTTCCTGGCCGCCGCGTCCGACGCCGTCGGTGGCGAGCCGCTGGCGATCTCGTCGGCGAACCGGTCGCGGCACGTGACCGGTGGTCTCGACGCCCCCGCGCACTGGAGGGTCGACGGGCTGCGGGCCGAGCTCGGCGGGGAGGACCTCGTGATCCTGGAGCACGACGACGACGCGGTCGCCCGGCACCGGTTCCCGCTGCACACCACCGTGTCGACGACGATCCTCGGGCTGCACCGCGCCGAGCGGTCGCACGGACGCGTGCACCTGGTGCTCGAGCGGCACGGGTCCCTGCACGTCACCGGCGTCGTCGCGGTGCTCCGTGGCCTGGGCCTCGGCCTGACGATCAGCCCACGCGCAGAGACCCGGCTCGTGGCCCGGGCGTACGACGACTCCGTCGTCGAGGGGCTCCAGGCGTCGTGATCAGCCGCGCAGCAGCTTCCCGTAGGCGTCGCGTGAGTACCGGCCCCGGCGGACCGACAGGACCAGCAGCCCCTCCGCGAAGCCCCAGAGGCCCATGGCGAGCGCAGCCAGGCCGAGCGTGAAGAACCCGCCGACCACCGTGATCGCCAGCATCGTCAGGCCGCGACGCCAGTAGCCGAGGTACATGCGGTGCAGGCCGAACGCGCCCAGGAAGATCCCGAGCAGCCCGGCCGCGACGCGGGACCGGGGCCAGGCCGACGGCCGGAGCTGCACGCTGACGCGGACGCCCTGCCACGGCCAGCGCCACGGAGTGCGCACGGGCACCGGCTCCGGGACGGCGTCCTCGAGGTCGGGCACGGGACCGGGGGGGTAGCGGACCGTCGCCGACAGCGGCTGGTACGCGGGAGCAGGCGCGTGCATCGGGCGGCGGGTCACCACAGGGCGCTCGAAGACGTCGTCGTCGAGGTCGACGACGGGCCGGTCGATGGTGTCGGTCACGGGTGCTCCCGTGGGTCGAGCGTCGCGGGCTGCGGCGGATGCTCCGAGCGTAAGCCTGGGAAGCCGACCCGCGACAGCCGAAGGCTGGGGCAGGATGGTGCGCTCCCCCCGTCCAGGCTCCGGAAGGCCCGCATGTCTCGCGCTGCCCGTCGTGCACTCGTCCTCGTCGCTGCCACCGCTCTGCTCGCGGCGTGCACGGGCCCCGAGCCGGCGCCGATCCCGACGCCGAGCTCGACCGCCGACGCGGGCCCCGCGGCGGAGGACGTGGTTCTCACGCGGACCATCCCGGCGGGAGGAGCCGACGTCGAGGTGGCGGTCCACCCGGTGGTGCGCGTCGGTGACCATGCGGTCCTCACCGTGGACCTGAGCTCGGACGGCGCGACGGAGGCCGAGGACCTGTACATCGGGTCCACGTTCGCGGTCGACAGCTTCGTGTCGCGTCTCAACCCGTCGGCACTCCGGCTGATCGACCTGGAGCGCGACGAGGTGTACGAGGTCGCGCTGGACTCGGAGAACTACCCCGTGGCTGCGCCCAGCGACGTGCACAGCATCCCCGCGGACGGCGTGCGGCTCCAGGTGGCGTACGCGGCACCCCCCGCCGACGTCGACGAGCTCGGTCTCTACCTGCCCGGCGCCGCCTATGTGGAGCCGGTGCCCGTGATCGACGGCGAGGTCCCGGCAGGGGACGACCTGGACCTCTCGACCGTCGAGCTGGCCCGGGCCCTGCCGCTGGAGTCGTTCTCGCGCGAGCTCGCGGGTGCCGTGACCACGGCGGCGAGCACCGAGAAGGTGGAGATCTCGCTCGGGTCGGACGTGCTGTTCGCGATCGACTCGGCCGACCTGACCCCGGAGGCGCAGGCCGCGATCGACGTGGCCGCCCAGCAGCTGTCCGACCGCGCGCCCGGCACGGTCACCGTGGTCGGGCACACCGACGACGTGGGCGACGACGCCTACAACCAGGACCTGTCCGAGCGGCGCGCAGCGGCCGTCGTCGCGGCGCTGGGCGCGCGCATCGACACCGGCACCTACCCGCTGGAGCCGTCGGGTCGCGGCGAGGGCGAGCCGCTGGTGCCCAGCACGAGCGCCGAGAACCGCGCCCTGAACCGCCGGGTCACCCTCACGCTCACGTCCGAGATCACCACGCCGTCGACCGTCGGGACGACCGGCGAGCTGGCACCGTTCGACGACGGGCCGGTGGGCACCGGGGCCGACGGGGTCACGGTCGACGGCGCGCGCCCGTATCGCGTGACCATCCCGGAGGCGCGCGTGGTCGACGGTCACCTGGTGGTCGACGTGCAGGTCACGGCGCTCGACGAGGAGGTCGACTCCAGCTTCGGGCCGAGCTTCCTGTCGGGCGTCTGGTCCTACCGCGGCGAGGACACGCTCACCCCTGACCACACCTCCGCAGGCCTCGTCGTGCTCGTCGGGAGCACCGCCGTCTACCCGCTGGACTACCAGATCGACGTCACGGACACCTTTCCGGGCGGGACCTGGCTGCCCGCGGCAGACGTCGCCTCGCTGTCCCGCATCGACGGCGGCCAGACGCGCGTGATGAGCGGGATCTACCCCCGGCTGGCGGAGACAGACACCGTGACGGTCCAGGTCAAGGCCGGGGCGGGGTCGCAGGCGTTCCGGCTCACCGACATCCCGGTCGTCGAGGAGCCCTAACCGCTGACGGCCGCCAGCACCGCGGGGTCGACGCAGCCGCGCGCGAAGCCGGCGATCCGGCGGTCGATGTCGCGCTGCAGCACGACGCGCCCCACCCGTTCCGTGGCGGGCGCCAGCCAGTGCGGCCGGCACGTGAAGCTGTACCGCCAGACGGCCCGGGTGCCGCCGTCGGGCAGCGCGGTGAACCGCCAGCCACCGGCCATGACGGCGAAGAACCACGGGCCGTCGACCATCTTCATCCCGACGTTCGTCGGGGGCTGGTACGAGACGTACTCGCTGACCATGCGGAGCCCGGACCGGTGCCGGGTGAGCGTGCGGACGCCCTTGGCGGGCGCGGTGGCCTCGTCGAGGAACGCTTGCCGACGGATGAACGGGTCCCACCGCAGCCGGGTCTCGCCGGTGGTCTGGGACACCGCGAACGCGAGCGCGGGCGGGATCGGGACGACGACCGACGACTCGACGATCACGGGTCACGGGCTCCTTCCCGGTTGTCCGTGTGAGCGGTCGGTCTCAGCCCTCCCGCTCGACCTCCGGGCGGGACGCGAACAGGTTCAGGCCCAGCGCACCCGACAGGTAGCGGGTGGCCAGCCCGCCGCGGACGCTGTTGCCAGCCGCGTCGAGGCGGGGCGAGAACGTGCTCAGGCTCCCCTTGCCGGGGGCGATGGTCACGATGCCCCCGGACACCCCGCTCTTGCCGGGCAGGCCGATGCTGAACAACCACTCGCCGGAGCGCTCGTAGAGGCCGCTGGTGGCCAGGGCGGCGAGCACGTACCGGCACACGGACGGGTCGACCACGCGCTCGCCGGTGACCGGGTTGACGCCGCCGTCGGCGAGGGTGGCGCCCATGACGGCGAGGTCGGTCGCGGAGACGAGCAGGGAGCACTGCCGCGTGTAGACGTCGGTGGCCTCCAGCGGGTCGTGCGCGATGCGGCCGTAGCTCTCCAGCAGCCGGGCGATGGCCTGGTTGCGTCGGTTGTGGGCCGCCTCGGAGGCGTACACGTCGTCGTCGAGCACCAGCGGGCGGCCCGCGAACGCGGACAGGCCGGCCTGCACGAACGCCCACTTGTCCGCGGCGGTCGCGCCCGGCACGAGGCTCGTGGTGGCCAGGGCGCCGGCGTTGACCAGCGGGTTCATCGGGCTGCCGCCGTTGAGCTCGAGCGCCATCACGGAGTTGAACGCGAGGCCGGTGTTGTTGACCCCGACCTTCTCGAGCACCGCCTCCGGACCGAGCGCGTCGCAGACCAGCGCGAACACGAACGCTTTGGAGACGGACTGGATCGAGAACTCGTGCAGTGCGTCGCCGACGCTGTGGGAGGCGCCCGTGACCGAGACGATGCTCAGGCCGAAGAGTGCCGGGTCGGCGTCGGCCAGCGCCGGGATGTAGTCGGCGACGGCACCGCGGTCGACCCCCACGTACCGGTCGTACGCGTCCTGCATGAGCTGCACCACCAGCTCCTCCCGGGGCAGCCGTCCGGTGGAGATCAGGTCGGGGTTCTGGAAGTCGTCGCTCACAGGCCCATCCGAGCACACCCGGGTGTCGGACGTCGGTCCTACGGTGGGCGGATGGGCGACGACCTGGCCGACCTGCGCGGCACGCGGTTCGAGAACGCAGACCTGCACGACGCTCGGTTCACGATGGTGGACCTCACCGGCGCCACGTTCCGGGCCGTCGGGCTGCACCGGGTCGTGATGCGGGGCGTGGAGATCTCGCACACCACCATCGACGGCGAGATCGAGGACGTCGTCATCAACGGTGTCAACGTCGGCCCGCTGATCGAGGCCGAGCTCGACCGCCTGTACCCGGACAGGCCCCTGTTCCGGCCGACCACCGCCGACGGGTTCCGGCACGCGTGGGGCCTGAACGAGCGGCTGTGGGCCGCGACGGTGGAGCGCGCCCGACGGCTGCCGCAAGAGCAGCTGCACGCCTCGGTCGCCGAGGAGTGGTCGTTCATCGAGACCCTGCGCCACCTGGCGTTCGCGTCGGAGTCCTGGGTGGGCCGTGCCGTCCTGGGCGACCCGACCCCGTGGCACCCGCTGTCGCTGCCGTGGGACGAGATGCGCCCCCGTGCGGGTGTCCCGCGGGACCGCGACGCGCGGCCGTCGCTCGACGAGGCGCTCACGCTCCGGCTGGCGGCGATGGCCCTTGTGCGCGGGGTGGTCGACGGCCTGACCGACGAGCAGCTCGACGTCCGGAGCGCGCCGCTGGTCGGCCCGGGCTGGCCCGACGAGGGCGACTCGTTCACCGTGCGGCAGTGCCTGCAGGTGGTCCTCAACGAGGAGTGGGAGCACCGCCGGTACGCCGAGCGTGACCTGGCCGTGCTCGAGGCTCAGGGCAGCGGCGCCCAGAACGACCAGGGCTCGCCCTCGGGCCCGAGCGCTCCGTACTCCCGCACGCCGTAGGACTGGTCGGCCGGCGGGAACGTGACAGTGCCTCCGCGCGCGACGACGGCCGCGTGGTGGGCGTCGACGTCCTGGACGGTGACCACGAGCATGCCGGTTGCCGCGCCCAGGGTGGCCGGTGACGCGAGCCCCCACTCCGGCGCCACGCGGTGGAGCATGACGACGCCGTCGGCGGTGCGGACCTCGGCGTGCACGACGGTGCCGGCGTCGTCGCGGCGCAGCGGTCCCGGCTCCAGCCCGAACACGTCCACCAGGTGCCGGTGGGCGGCCTCCAGGTCGGCGTAGACCAGGACGGCGATGCGGCGCAGCGGCTCGGTGGCGGTGACCGCGGTGTCCTCCAGGACGGCGAGGAGACGACGGCAGACGTCCTCGTCGGCGGGCCCGACAGCCGGGACCTCGGTCAGCCGGTGCAGCACCCGCTCCATCCGCAGCACCTGGTCCTCCAGCGCCGCGAGGTGGGTGCGCAAGGCACCGTCGAGAGTCCAGGTCGGGTCGTCGAGCGCCGTCGCGATGTCGTCGAGCGACGTCCCGAACCGCCGGAGCACGCTGATCCGGTAGAGCCGCTCCACCTGCTCGCGCCGGTACACCCGATGGCCCGCGGGTGTGCGGTCGGGGGTCAGGAGCCCGATGTCGTGGTAGTGGTGCAGGGTGCGGACGGTCAGGCCCGAGACGTCGGCCAGCTCACCGACCCGCCACTCGTCGGCCATGCTCAGCGCAGCGGCGAGTGGATGGCCCAGCGGTGGCCGAACGGGTCCACCAGCCAGCCGCGCTTCTCGTCGCCCTGGTCGGACGGCTCCCGGTCGGCGGTCGCACCGGCGGCGACCGCGGCCGCGTACACCGCGTCGGCGTCGTCGACCCCGAGCACGAGGGCGCACGAGCTGTGCCCGAGCGTCGCGGGGGCGTAGGCGCCGTACTCGTGGAACTCGTCGGACAGGTAGAACGCGTCGCCGCCGATGGTGAGGGCGACGAAGCCGATCCGCCCGTCGCCCTCGTCCCTCTCGCCGGTCTCCTGCGCGCCGAAAGCGGCTGCGTAGAACGCGATCGCCGCAGAGGCGTCGTGCACCGTCAGGTACGGGACCAGGCTCGTCATGGCTCGCTCCTCGACTCGTGCGGTCCACCGTCGGAGCCGCTGCGCCCGACGCTAGGCCCTCACGTCACGTGAGGTGCAAGGGGTTGCTTGTTCGTCCTGTGGTCCAGGACTAGCGTCGAGAAGGACGTCGGGGGGCACTCGGTGAGGACCTACGAGCAGGCGCGCACGTCTGTCGCGGCCGCGCCCGGTCGCGCGAACCACTCCCGCCGGACCCCGGAGCCGGTCCTGCACGTCCTGCAGCGCACGGCCGGGAACCGGGCCGTCGGCGGCTACCTCCAGCACTCCACGAAGCGGGCGGCCGACTCGGTCCTCCAGGTGGACGAGGAGCCGGAGAGCGGCGGCGCCGACGGCGACTTCGAGTCGACCGCGGGCCACGGCCTCGCCTCCCCGACCTCGGTGTCCGGCGGTGGGTTCGGCGGGCTCGACGGCTTCGCGGCTCTCGCCCGCCCCGCGGTGAGCGCGGCCGCCGCGATCCAGAGCGGCGGCTCCGCGCCGAACGGGATGCGGCTGGGCCTCACGACCGCCCCCAGCGGGTACAAGGCGCCGCAGTTCGAGTTCGGCACGGTGGCCGCGATGGGTGCGACCGCGGCCGACCCGCCGACGTTCACGTGCACACCGACGTGGAAGGAGCACATGGACGAGGGCACCAACGTGTGCTGGTACCTCGCCGCCGGCAAGCACAAGTCGATCACGCCGTCGGGCGGCAAGGACGTCTTCATCAAGCTGAGCGCCGCCATGTCCTCGCTCGACGAGCAGGCCGAGCGCGAGCACGCGGACGACATCAGGCAGGCCTGCGCCATCTCCCTCAAGGAGGCAGAGACCGTCCTCAAGGACCACGTCGTCGGCAAGACGTTCCCGTCCGCCGCGACCGCGACGGACGCCCAGAAGCACGTCCTCGACGCCATCACGGCCAACCTGGTCCACGCGGGACTGGGCAACGACCAGACCACGTGGGCGGCGACGTACGACCGCCTGTTCATGAAGACCGGGCTGCGCGACGCCAGAGGCTGGCACACCTTCGGCGTGACGGGTCCACCTGCGGTCACCGCGACCGAGATCGTGCACACCGTCGCCGCCGGGTCGACGAGCCTCGGCGCCACGTCGTCGGCCGACCTGATCGTCTACTGACATGGGATCCGTCCTCCTGCCGGTGACCGTCTTCGCCGACGAGCCGACCGCCTGGCTCGACTACCTCGTACGCCGCACCCGGCACACCGTGGGTGCCCGGTGCGCCGCCGCCGACCTGGTCGTCGTCGGACGTCGCGCGGGGGACGTGCTCGAGGTCGGCACCGTGCTCAAGGGCGAGCCCGTCGGGACCGTCGACCTGCCGCCCGTCCCGCGCGACTTCGACGGCAGCGAGGCCATGAGCCCGTCGGTGCACGACGGGGAGCGAGCACTCGTGTTCGCGGTCGACCGCCGGGACCTGCTGGACCGGCCAGGCGCGACCGTCGGCGAGCTGACGACCGACGAC
Organism: Cellulomonas humilata; assembly: GCF_030814415.1. GTDB lineage: Bacteria > Actinomycetota > Actinomycetes > Actinomycetales > Cellulomonadaceae > Cellulomonas > Cellulomonas humilata_A. The sequence continues at coordinate 1,089,609 of NZ_JAUSVB010000001.1, forward strand.
CTCGACGGCCAGATCGAAGCGGCGACCTGGTTCGTCGGCCTCCCGCAGGACGTCGAGACCCGCGTCCCGGCGCTCGTCGACGCCGCCGCCGACGACAACCCGGCGACCGCGTCCAGCGCCCTGCGCGCACTCGGCGACGAGGGACACACCTCCGCGACGACCGACCTCATGGGGGTCGCGATCGCGTCGGACGTCGCCGCCGTCCCCGCCACGCTCGCGGCCGTCGCGCTGTGGCTCCTCGACGAGAAGGCGCGTGCCGCCGCGGCCCTGGCGGGCACCGTCGACCGGCTGGGCCGCGACCGGTTCCTCGACCTGTGGGGCGTCCAGGAGTCCGACGACGACCCCGCCACCCTCGTCGCCCCCGACCCGGACCTGCGACCGTACGCCTGACCGGGCCGCGGCGACGCTCGCGCGGCTCAGCCGACGGGGCGGGTCGCCACCGTGAGCAGGTGCGAGCTGAGACCGAGCAGGCTGGGTTCCGCCTCGATCGCGCGGGCCGCGTCGAGCACCACCGCGCGGCGCTCGTCGTCGTCGAACGCCGAGGCCAAGGGCTTGATCCAGTGGGCCAGTCCCTCGACGCCGACGGTCTCCCGCGCGACGAGCCCGGCCTCGGTCGCCTCCGCCGCGAGCTCTTCCGGCCGGTGGAAGTAGGCGGTCGTGAACCAGCGCGGGTCGCCGGTCGGGTTCTCGTGCACCCCGGTCGCCAGGTCCTGCGCGACGATCGCCCGGAACGCAGGGTCGAACAGGTAGGACTGCGCGAGCCCGTCGAACAGGGACGCGAACCGGTTGATCGCCATCGCGATCACGACCCCGCCGGGCACGACGACCCGGAACGCCTCCCGCCAGGTGGCCAGACGGTCGGCGCGTTCGGTCAGGTGGTACAGCGGACCGAGCAGGAGGACCGCGTCGACCGAGGCGTCGGACACGGGGAGCGCGCGGGCGTCGCCGACGGACGCGGTGAACCGCGCCTGGCCGCCCAGCCGCGCGTCGGCCCGCGCCACGTGACCGGGCAGCAGGTCGACGAGGTGCACGGTGTGGCCGTCGTCGAGCAGCCACTCGGAGTGCACCCCCGTCGCGCCGCCCACGTCGAGCACCCGCACGGCGGGGGGCAGGTGGCGACGGACGATCTCCTGCACCCGCGCGAGCTCCAGCCGGCCGAGGCCCTGACGGAGGCGCTGGTCCTCGTCGTAGAGGGTGTCGTAGTGGTCGTGGATGGGGGGCTGCTCCATCGCTGCAACCTACGGGTCCAGGTCTCCGAGAGGGGACAGGATTTCCCACGGCCGGGTGAGTGGACTACGGCGACTCTCGCCACTGCTTCTTGCCGTACGTGTCCAGATACTCCTCGAAGAGCTTGCTCTCCCGTTGCGTGCCGAAGCTCGAGCTCAGGTACCTCACCGACGGCTTCTCGAGGAGGGGCACGAGGTCGTCGGGAGTCAGGGCCGTGTCGACGAGCTGCACCTCCTCGAGGTGGGGCACCTCCGTGAGGATCGAGATGTCGGACAGGCCCTTGCACCCCCAGATGCGAAATGTCTTGAGGTGATCGAGCCGCGTGAGATCAGGAAGGACGAGCTTTCCCCGGGTGTTGAGGATGTGCAGCTCCTCGATCTGCGTGAGCTCCGCGAGGAAGCCCCAGCCCGGGGCCGACGTGAAGCCGTTGAGAAAGAGATTCCGCAGCGTGCCGATCTCCGCGAGGGCATGAGGATCGGCGACCTTCACATTGATCAGGCCCAGGCGCTCGATGGCGGGCAGGTCCTTCAGGAACTCCAGGGACGCGAGCCGCATCCTCCAGAGCTCGAACTCTCGTCTCGACGCATGTCTGCGGACAAGATCTGCCTGCGAGAAGTTCTCCTCGACGACGACGGTGCCTTTCACGACGCGCATGGTCTTGTCCTCAGCTGGTGAGATCGCGGGCGGCCACGACCAGGATCAGGACCGCAGTCACGACGGGCGCGAGGGCCGCCAGGACGATGGTGGTGCGGCTGCGCCAGCGTGGTGCCCAGCCGCGTCGGGCCTGCACGATCCCCACGGGCAGAGCCACCAGCGACGGTATGAGCGAGGACATGAGCACCACCACGGCACCGAGGGTGCCGAAGGACTGCGGGTTCCGCGCACCCTCGACCGCGTAGACCCCGGCGACGACGACACCGGCCGTCCCGACGACCGCCAGCAGCAGCCCGACCCAGCCGATCACGGTTGCCCACGGGACTCGTCGCGCGACTGCCTGGTCGGTCATGCAGGGACAGTACCGACGGCGTCGCGCCCCCAGCGGCGGTAGACCACGACCGCCGTCAGGACCAGGAGCGGGAGCACGACGAGGCTCTCGGGCCGGGCGCCGAAGAGCAGCGGGCTGTCGACGACGACGACGTCGGCGGCCAGCAGCGGCCACGCGACGGCGTTGGCCATCCCGTGCCCGAGCACCGCGGGCCACACGCTGCCGGTGCGGTCGCGGGCGACGCCCCAGATGACGGCCATCGCGAGCACCGCGACGGAGAACATCGGGATCTGCACGGCCAGGGGGAGCGTGGTGTAGGCGTCGCCGAACGCGATGATGTACGGCACGTGCCACACGGCCCACAGCACGCCGACCGCGAGGTGCCGCCGCAGCGCCGGGACGCCCAGCGCCGCGAGCCGGGGCTCCAGGTACCCCCGCCACCCGAACTCCTCGAACGCCGCGAACGTCAGGCGCGCGATCAGCCCGGTCGTGAACAGCACCGCGAACCGCTCGCCGGCGCCCGGCACCACGTGCACGTCACCGGTGAGCGCGCCGAGCGCGACCGGGACGAGGAACAGCACGGGGAACAGCAGCAGCGCCACCGCGTACCAGCCGCGCTCGCGGCCGAGGCGCAGGCCGGCGTCGGCCCAGCCCTCGCGTCCGAGGGTGCGCAGACCGACGGCCAGGAGGAGGGGGCTCAGCACGAACAGGAGCGCGCCGGCGCTGGTCTCCGGGTCGGGTGACGACGCCATGACCAGGCCGCCGACGGTGGACAGGACGAGGACGCCCACGGCGTAGACCAGCACGCCCCGGCGGCTGGCGGGCCGATGCGTGCGGGTGCGGGGGACGGCTTCGGTGGTGGACATGTCGAGCTCCTTCGGGCGTGGGGCATCGCCCGGCCGCCGGGTGGCGGTCGGTCCGTTCAGGGGTGACTCAGTCGGTCAGCTCGGCAAGCAGGTCCTGGGCCCACTCGAGCTCGCCGCGCGCGTGCACGAGCCCGTTGGCGAGGGTGGCGAGGCGGAGCCGCATCTCGAGCGTCGGCGTGATGCCGGCGGCCGCGAGCGCCTGCTCGGACGCCTCTCGGGTCTGCTCCAGGACCGCCGCGAGCTCGCGGGCCTCCCCAGCGCGCTCCTCCAGGACGGCGCGGACGCGCTCGGTGCCGAGGCGGCCGACGAAGAACAGCCGCACCAGGAACACCTCGCGCGACGGCACGTACTCGACCGGTGCCGCGAGCCAGGAGTCGAGCTCGGCCAGCCCGGCATCGGTGATGGAGTGCTCGCGCCGGTCCGGCTTGCCCTCCTGCGGGATGGTCCGCACGGACACCAGGTCGTCGGCTGCGAGCTGGCCCAGGGTGCGGTAGATCTGCGCCTGGTCGGCCGGCCAGAAGTGCGCGACCGACTCCTCCATGTGCTTGCGCAGGTCGTAGCCGGTCATCGGGGCGATCGAGAGGAACCCGAGGACGGCGTGCTTGAGGGACATGACTTGAGGCTAGAGGACTCGTCTCCTATGAGACAAGTCCCTTATGATTCGAGCTGTGCGATGACCGACGGCCGGTCGAGGTGCTGCGCCCAGTCCAGCGGCGTCGCGCCGAACCGGGCGTCCCGCAGCGTCGGGTCGGCACCCAGGCTCAGCAGGAGGGCGACGAGGTCGGGGTCCCCGAGACTGGCCGCGGCGTGCAGCGCCGTCTCCCACCGCTCCTCGACGGGGACGTCGGCCCGCCCGTACGCGTTCACGTCGAACCCGAGGTCCACCAGCAGCGCGACGGTGTCGTGCCGACCGCGCGCCGCCGCCCAGACGATCAGACCCGGACGCTCGTCGCGCGCCTGCGCCGCCACGGCGTCCCCCAGGGCCGCCAGCCTGTCCTGGTCGCCCAGCATCGCTGCCTCGACGAACGCGTCGACGGGGGGCACGTCGCCCGGCTCGGCACCGCGCGACACCAGGAGGTCGACGACGGCGCGGTCGCCGCTGGTGGCCGCCAGGCTCAGCGGGGTCGACGAGGGCGCCTCCGAGCGGCCGCCGGTCGGCCACGCCCCGTCGCCGAAGGGCGCGTCCAGGTCCACGCCGTGGTCGGCGAGCAGCTGGACCCGGGCGAGCTGGCCGTGCTGCACCGCCCAGCGCAGCAGGTCCCGCACCAGCGTGCGCGGCTCGTCGACCGCTTCCGGTCCCAGCCGGCGGCGCCACACCCCGCCATCGCCGCGACCGAGCCCGTACGCGAACAGCAGGACCAGGTGGTCGTCGTCGGTGCCGAACATCCGGTTGTACAGGGTCTGGCCGTCGTTCGGCTCGGCGCCGCGATCGAGCAGCAGCCTGGCCAGCGCGATCGACTCCGGGTGGCGCGGCTGGCTGACGGGACCGCCCTCACCCTCGCCGAACACGCCGGTGAGCAGGGTGAACAGGGTCGGTTCGCCGTGCCACAGATAGCCCTCGTCCGGGTCGGCGCCCGCGTCGAGCAGCAGCCGGGCGGTGCCGACGGGGTCCCCGCCTCCGACCCGCGAGTAGGTCAGGTAGGCGAGCGGACGCCAGCCGTGCGGGCCGCCGCGGCGGCGGGCCAGCGTCGGGTCACGGCCGAGCAGGCGGGCGACGACGTCCGGTCGGGCCGCGGCGGCTGCCGCCCAGATGTCGTCGTCGACGAGGTCCGGGTGCGTGCGGAGGAGCACTCGCGCCGCGGTGCGACGGTCCGGGGCGTCGCTGCCCGAGTACGTCAGGCACGCGAGCCGGCAGAACTGCGCGGACACCGACTGGTCCTCGTCGGTGGGGTTCCAGCTGTGCGCCGCCCGGGCGTCGAGGTGGTGGCGCAGCCGCGGCCAGCTGGGGAAGCCGTACTCGCGGGCGACGGTGAGCTGTGCGGCGCTCAGTCGGAAGGTGCTCAGGTCGGTCGGCGGGTTCGGGTGGTTCCGCGCGATCCGGTCGGCCGCCTGCGGGTCACCGGCCACGGCGGCGCGCTGCAGGGCGCGGGCCTGGCGGCGCAGGTGCCCGAGGTCCGGGTGGGTGGGCAGGGTCGCCATGGCGACCTCCTCTCGTCGCCCGGCGTCCGCGGGGTCGGGCCGAAAGGAGGCGGAAGGATGCAGCCGTCTCGTACCCAGGTGGGCTGTGCCCTGCCCGCGGACCGGTCGGCTGCCTGGAAGCCGTCGCCAGCGTATCGGTCGACGTACGCTTCCGGAGGCCCGGGTAGCGGGCGAACGAGGGGTGGAAGCGTGCGCAGCGAGTACTCCGGCGAAGGGCTGAACGAGGACGACCTGGCGTCGTCGACGCCGCTCCACCAGGTCCGTCGGTGGGTGGCCGAGGCGCAGGCCCGCCAGGCCGAGCGCGGCGACGTCGTCGAGCCCACGGCATTGTCCGTCGCCACGGTCGACGCCGACGGCCGCGCGAACGTCCGCACGGTCCTCATGCGCTTCCTCGACGAGCGCGGGCCGGGGTTCGTCACCGACCTCGGTTCGACGAAGAGCCGGGAGATCGTCGCCACCGGATCCGTCGCCGCGTCGCTGACCTGGCCGGCGATGTTCCGGGCGGTCCGGTTCCGGGGGCGCGCCGTCCCCCTCGGGCGCGACGAGATCGCGGCGTACTTCGCCACACGGCCGTGGGGATCACGGATCAGCGCGTGGGCGTCGGACCAGTCGCAGCCGATCGCCGACCGGGCCACCCTGGTCGCCGCCTACGAGCGGTGCGCGGCCCTCTACCCGGACACCGGCTCACCCGACGACGTCCCCGTCCCGGACGGGTGGGGCGGCTGGCGGATCGAGTGCGACGAGGTCGAGCTGTGGGCGGGCCGACGCGACCGGCTGCACGACCGGCTGGTGTTCACGCGCGTGGCCGACGGTGGCCTGGACAGCGCCGAGGCGTGGACGGTCCACCGCCGCCAGCCCTGAGCGCACCCGTCAGGGTGCGCGTCGCCGGCCGGCCGCGGTCGTCCGGTCCTGCTCGCCGGTCACGGTCGCGACCAGCCGGGACTGCCAGCCCAGGAACTCCTCGACGACGTCGTCCTGCCCGGTGCGGCGCAGCAGCGCGACGAGCTCGTCGGCCACCTCGGTACCGCGGTCGTCGTGCGTGACGACGAACCCCTCGACGGCCGACCTGAGCTGAGCGGCCGCGAGGTCCGTGCGCCCGCGGCTGTCCTCGAGCCTGCCGAGGAACCACAGCACCTGCGCGGCCGACGGCACGTCGTCGAGCTCCTCGAGGTAGGTCGCGATGGCGCGGTCGGCGAGCTCCACAGCCTCGTCGGCCGCAGTGTCCCCGCCTGCGGTCGCCAGCTCACGCGCGGTCGCGAAGTCCTGGTCCGCGGCGGCGCGGCGGTCCGCGTCCACGTCGGCGCGGTCCTCTTCGGGGGTCGTGTTCATCGGATCTCCTCGTCGTCCGGCACGGCCGGTCCGAGATGGTGGCGGCGTCCCGTCCGTGCAGCGGCTCCCTGCGAGGAGCGTGGTGGTGGCGTACATCGAGCGCAGGCCTGCGGCGAACAAGCTCGGGGCGGTGCGCGACGGCCGGCAGCCGGGGAGCCGCGGGACTGGTGTCGTCGGGAGAGGGTAGCCGACCGAGGGCGCCGAAATGTCGGAAGTGTCGTATTCCACACCCGTCAGAGGTGGCGCACCATCTCCAGCTCCGGGCCGATCGAGCTGGCGAACGTGACGCCCGACGGCACGAAGCCTGCGCGCCGGTAGGCACCCTGCGCCCGGGCGTTCTCGGCGTGCACCCCGAGGGTCAGCTCGTCGAAGCCCAGGTCACGGGCCCACCGCGCGGTCTCCTCGAGCAGCCGGTCGATGAGCCCGGAACCGCGCTGCTCACCGCGCACGTAGACCCCGACCACGGCCGCGCGGCTCCGCCCGACCGGCCGGCCGTGATAGTCGAGGAACCCGGCCCGCTGCGCGATCACGGTGACCGAGCCCACCCAGGCGGCGCCGTCGATGGCGACGAACTGCGCGACGTCATCCCCAGCGGCCGCGCGCTCGGTGCGTCCCCGGTAGAACGCGTCCGGCTCGGCCGAGGCTCGCTCGTACGTCTCGAGGAACGCGATGCCGGCGGCCTCGTCCTGGAGCGCCTCGAGGCGCAGGGCGCGCGCCGACCGCCAGTCGTCGGGACGGACGCGGCGGATGGCGACCCCCAGGTCGACCTCCCGCGACGACGAGATCCCGGGCCGGTAGTCGCCGTAGCGCGCCCAGGTCAGCCGGATCCGGAGCAGCACGATCTCCGGCTCGGCCAGCGACGTGGCGAACTGCGGGAACGCGTCGAGGTAGGCCCGCGCGCAGGCGTCACGGTCGGCGCCGTCCGGCAGGTCGGCCAACCCTTCGCACTGCAGCGTGGTCCCGTCGCGACCCCCGATCACGACCGCCACCCGCGGGTCTCGACGGAGGTTCGCGACCTTGCGCGAGGACGTCCGCGCGTCCAGCACGAGCTCTCCGGCGTCCGTCGCGGTGATCGGCAGGTAGGCGGCCTGCGGCGACCCGTCCGCGCCGAGCGTGCTCAGCACACCGTCTCCGTGCGACCGGACGTACGCGACGAGCTCTTCTCGGTCCATCCGCCGCATCGTAGGAGGGAAGTCGCTCGTCGACGATGTCGATTCCCTGGTTCCGCCGTTCGACTCGTCAGTGAGAGGGTCCGAAGGGGATCCCGACACGGCAGGAGAAGAACCGTGAAGTACATGCTGATCATGCGTGCCACCGACGAGGCCTACGAGGCGTTCGCGAACATCGACTTCGCCGAGATCATGGAGGCGATGGGCAGGTTCAACGACGAGATGATCTCCGCCGGCGTGCTCGTCGCGGCAGAGGGTCTGGACGACGCCGCCGACGGTGTCGTCATCGACTTCTCCTCGCAGCCGCCCGTCGTCAGCGACGGCCCCTACGGCGAGACCAAGGAGCTGTTCGGCGGCTACTGGATCCTCGACGTCGCCTCGAAGGAGGAGGCCGTCGAGTGGGCCAAGCGGGCGCCGATGACGGGCCCCGGCCAGAAGACCGAGATCCGCCGGGTCACGAGCATCGACGAGTTCCCGCAGGACAACGAATGGATCCAGAAGGAGCGTGCGTGGCGCGAGCGGACGGGCCAGCTCTGACGTCGTCGAGCGAGAGCCGCGGGAAGGCGAGTGCGTGCGTGGCGCGAGCGGACGGGCCAGCTCTGACCCGCTCCGGCAGCGGGCGCGAGGCGGTCGAGGCGGTGTGGCGGATCGAGTCCGCGCGCATCGTCTCGACCCTCGCCCGCTCCACCGGCGACTTCTCGCTGGCGGAGGACCTCGCGCAGGAGGCGCTGGCGGCGGCGCTGGTGGCGTGGCCACGCGACGGGATCCCGGCCAGCCCGGCGGCGTGGCTGCTCACGGTGGGTCGTCGGCGCGCGGTCGACACGTACCGGCGCCGTGTCGCGCTCGACGAGCGGAACGCCACGCTCGCCCGTGACCTCAGCGAGAGTGTGGGCGACGACCTGCTGTGGGACCCGGACCGCATCGACGACGACGTCCTGGCGCTGATGTTCGTCGCGTGCCACCCGGTGCTGTCGCGCGAGGCGCAGGTCACGATGACGCTCCGGGTGGTCGGCGGTCTGACCAGCGACGAGATCGCCCGCGCGCTCCTGGTGCCGACCGCCACGGTCCAGGCCCGGGTCACCCGCGCGAAGAAGACGCTCGGCGCGGCGCAGGTCCCGTTCGAGGTGCCGCCGCCCGACGAACGCCGCGAACGGCTGGCGTCGGTGCTGAACGTCCTCTACCTGGTGTTCACGGAGGGCTCGTCGGCGACGTCGGGCAGCGACTGGATCCGGCAGGACCTCGCCCACGAGGCGGTCCGCCAGGCCCGGGTGCTCGCGCAGCTGGTCCCCGACGAGCCCGAGGTCCACGGCCTGCTCGCGCTCCTGGAGCTGACCGCCGCCCGGTTCCCGGCGCGGGTGCGCGACGACGGGGAGCCCGTGCTCCTCGAGGAGCAGGACCGTCGACGGTGGGACCGCTCGGCGATCCGGCGCGGACGCGCGGCCCTGGCCACCGCCGGCCGGGTGGGCCGCGGGCTGGGTGCGTACGGCGTCCAGGCCGCGATCGCGGAGTGTCACGCGGTCGCACCGTCCGTGCGGGAGACCGACTGGGACCGGATCGTCGTGCTCTACGAGGCGCTCGGGCGGCTGGCGCCGTCGCCCGTCGTCGAGCTCAACCGAGCGGTCGCACTGTCCATGGCGCAGGGTCCCGCGGCGGCGCTCCCGGTGGTCGACGAGCTGGTCGCGGCGGGCAGCCTGCGCGAGTCCCACCTGCTGCCGAGCGTCCGCGGCGAGCTGCTGCGCCGGCTGGGTCGTGACGACGACGCCCGGCGCGAGCTCGAGCGCGCCATCGACCTGTGCGGGAACGAGCGCGAGCGCGAGGTGCTGGCGCGCAAGCTCGCGGCGCTCGGCTGACTGGGGGGTCCCGACAGGCCCCCCCTCGGTCGGCGAACCGCCCGTAGCGTCGACGGCATGGCGATCACCCTGACCCTCAACAACGGCACCGAGATGCCCGCACTCGGCTTCGGTGTCTTCCAGACCCCGCCTGACGAGACGGCCGACGCCGTCGCCACCGCGCTGGCCGCCGGGTACCGGCACATCGACACCGCCGCGGCCTACCTCAACGAGCGCGGCGTCGGCGACGGCCTGCGCCGGTCCGGTGTCGCGAGGTCGGAGGTCTTCCTCGAGACGAAGGTCTGGATCTCCGACTACGGCTACGACGCCACCCTGCACGCCTTCGACAAGAGCGTCGGGAAGCTCGGCGTGGACCAGCTCGACCTGCTGATCCTGCACCAGCCCCTGCCCAGCCGGTTCGACCTGACCGTCGAGGCGTACCGCGCGCTGGAGACGCTCCTGGCCGACGGGCGCGTCCGCGCGATCGGCGTCAGCAACTTCATGCCCGAGCACCTGGGGCAGCTCCTCGAGACCGCCTCCGTCGTGCCCGCCGTGAACCAGGTGGAGGTGCACCCGTACTTCTCGCAGCCCGACGTGCTGGCCACGAACGCCGAGCACGGGATCCTCACGCAGGCGTGGTCCCCGATCGGCGGCATCACGTTCTACCGGGAGGGGTACGGCGGCAGCACGCTGGACGACCCGACGATCACGGGCATCGCCGACGCGCACGGCCGGTCACCCGCCCAGGTGATGCTCCGCTGGCACCTGCAGCAGGGGCGCTCGGCCATCCCGAAGTCCACCCACCCGACGCGGATCGCCGAGAACCTCGACGTGTTCGGCTTCGAGCTCAGCGAGCTCGAGCTCGCCGCGATCACCGCCCTCGACCGGGGCGTGCGCGGCGGACCCGACCCGGCCGCCATCACCCTGGAGACGTTCGGGCGGGAGATCCCCGAGGCGTGAATCCCGTGGACGGCGCCGGCCGTCCGCTGCCATCGTCGACCCGATGGAGCAGCTCTGGGACGCCGAGACCGCACGGCGCTACGACACCCCCGGCACCGGCATGTTCGCGCCCGAGGTCCTCGGACCGACGGTGGACCGGCTCGTCGCGCTCGCGGACGGGGGCCGCGCGCTCGAGCTCGCGATCGGGACCGGTCGGGTCGCGGTGCCGCTCCGCGAGCGCGGGGTGCCGGTCACCGGCATCGAGCTGTCGCCGCACATGGTCGAGCAGCTGCGGACCAAGGTCGACGAGGACACCATCCCGGTCGTGCTGGGAGACATGGCGACGGCTACCGCCCCGGGCGAGTTCAGCCTCGTCTACCTGGTGTTCAACACCATCGCCAACCTGCTCACGCAGGAGGAGCAGGTCGCATGCTTCCGCAACGCCGCCCGCCACCTGGTCCCGGGCGGCCGGTTCGTGATCGAGCTCTGGGTCCCCGAGCTGCGCAAGCTGCCGCCCGGCGTGGGGGCGACCGTCTGGCTGAACGAGCCCGGGTACATCGGCCTCGACACCTACGACGTCCTGCACCAGCGGGTGGTCTCGCACCACTTCCGTTTCGACGACAGCCGGAAGGCCGAGCTCGGCCGCACGCCGCACCGGTACATCTGGCCGTCCGAGCTGGACCTCATGGCGCAGCTGGCCGGCTTCGTGCTGGAGAGCCGCGACGCCGACTGGTCCGGCGAGGAGTTCACCGCCGACTCGCGCTCGCACGTGTCGGTCTACCGGCGTGACTGAGCCCTCCCTCCGGGTCCGGGTTCTCACGGCGGCCGACGAGGCGCAGGCCCGGGCGGCGCACGAGACCCTCGCCGACGACGGCGTCGAGTTCTGCCTCGGGCTGGACGACGTCGGGTCGTGGGCGGCGTGGCTCGAGCAGGGCGAGCGGCTCCGGGCCGGTGAGCACGTCCCGCCGCGGGTTCCCGAGACGTTCGTCGGCGGCTTCGTCGGGTCGACCCTCGTCGGTCGGCTGTCGGTGCGGCACGAGCTGACCGAGCGGCTCGCGCTCGTCGGTGGACACCTCGGGTACGCGGTGCTGCCCGAGCACCGCCGGCGCGGCTACGCGGGAGACCTGATGCGCGAGGGGCTGCGCATCGCGCGCGAGGTCCGGCTCGACCGCGTGCTGGTCACGTGCTCGCCTGACAACATCGGGTCCGTGCGGACCATCGAGCAGGCAGGCGGGGTGCTGCAGGACGTCGTCGCGCACCCGACCGCCGGCCTCAAGCGTCGGTACTGGATCGCGCTGGTCGACGGAGCTCCGGCCGGAACACGCGGTCGATCAGCGCCGACGCGTCTCCGGTGACCAGCCGTCAGTACCCGTCAGGTAGGCCTGGACCGTGAACGGCGCAGCCTCCGCCGGGGTGAGCTGCGGACGGTCGGCGGTCAGGAGGGCGCCGGGTCCGCGGTTGTGGTGCTCGGCGAAGCGGGCGTCCCGCCAGGACCAGCCGCCGGAGAAGTCGCTCCACGCGACCGCCCCGACGTGGTCCCCGATCCACGAGTCCCGCACGAGCACCTGACCGATCGCGTTCGGGTCGTTGCTCGGGTGCCAGGGCCGGCCGAGGAAGACGGTTCCGGCAGGGGCGTCGCTGGTGAAGCGGACCCGCGTGAACAGGAAGCCGTACGGGTTGTCGATCATGGTGCTCGGCGCCGTGACGTACCCGTTGTTCGTCGTCGAGCCCCGGGTCAGCGAGCGGACCTCGCCGCCCTCGAACACCGCGGTCGCCCGGCCGAAGATGAAGTCCACGTCGCCCTCGACGTAGCAGTCGCGGAAGTACGCGCGCGCGACGACCGCGGCCGACGAGCTGTTCACGTAGAGGGTGTCCTGGTTGCCGAGGAACCGGACGCCGTCGAACACGAGCCGGTCGGCGCGCGTGAGGACGGCGACGGCCTGCCGGTTGGTGATCTCCGGGTGTGCGGCCTCGTCGAAGAGGTTGGCGAAGGTCAGGTTCCGGGCGGTGAAGTCGGCGCCGTCGAGCGTGACGCTCGCGCTGCCGGACGTGCCGTAGGGGCCGGAGCCGTCGGGCTTGGGGGTGCCGTTGGCGTTGTCGTAGGCGATGACGACGTCCTGGGCGCGCCGACCGGTGCCGACGAGCGTGAGGAACGGCTTGGTCGCGGGGACCTTGACCAGCTCCCGGTACTCGCCGGGTCGCACGGCGATGACCCAGGGCTCGACCGCGCCGGCGGGGGCGGCGTCGATGGCCGCCTGCACGCTGGCGAAGTCCGCTCGGCCGTCCGTGGAGACGGTGGCATCGGGTCGGTCGTGCCGTGGCCCCGCGTGTGCGACGCCCGCGCCGGCGATGCCGCTGAGCGCGACGCCGAGCACGGTGAAGGTGACGAGGAACAGGCCAGTACGTCGTCGTACGTGCATCTCAACCCCTGCGAGAAAGCGCTTGCCCGGCGGCGTGACGACGCTAGGGCAGGAGCTCGAGGGGCGTCAAGAGGTGACCGCGGGGTGGCGCGCACGGAGCCCGCGCGCGCCACCCCCGGTCGTCAGGAGGCGCGCTCCAGCATGACGCGGTCCTCAGGGGCGAGGTGCTTGCCGGGCCCGTGCCCGTGGCCCGGGTGCGGCTTCCCCTTGCCGGGGCCGGACACGCCGTTGATGGCGGACGTGTCCCACGCGAGGCTGTACGTGGACGCTGCGATCGCCTTGGTCATGATGCCCAGGGCGGTCGCGTTCACGTTCGACAGGTCGTCACCGACGGAGTGGTAGTTCGGGTCGTGCGTGATCCCCGCGGTGCCGCCGAAGAGGGCGACCTCCTCGTCCGTCTTGACGTCGTCGGCTCCGGTGAACAGACCGGACGCCGGGACGCCGTTGAGGATGAACGCCTGGTAGTCGGAGCGTCCGGAGAACTCGGTGTCGACCCACGGCTGACCGATCGAGTCGAACCAGCTGGTCAGCACCGCCTCGGTGGCCACCGAACCTTCGGGGACGTCGACCGGTGCCGGGTAGGTGGACTCGTCCGCGTCGTAGACGCCGATGATGTAGTTGGGCGAGCCGACCATGTCGTAGTTCAGGTACGTCGCGATGCGGTCGAGCTCACCCTCCTGCGTGGCCAGCTCCTCGACGTAGGCCGTCGAGCCGATGAGGCCGAGCTCCTCGGCACCCCACCACGCGAACCGCACCGTGTTGTGGTGCGGGGTGTGCGACTTCGCCAGCTGGACAGCGACCTCGAGGATCGCCGCTGATCCCGTGCCGTTGTCGTTGATCCCGGGGCCCTCCTCGACACCGTCGAGGTGCGCGCCGAGCATGACGACGTTGTCGTCCCGGCCCTGCTTGGTCTCGGCGATCACGTTGAACGACTCGGCCGTCTCGGTGTGGCTCGTCAGGTCGAGCGTCACGTTCACCGTGCCGGCCGCGAGCGCGGTAGCGAGCGCCTGCCCGTCGGCCTGACGGAAGCCGGCCACGGGGATGGTCACGCCTTCCGCGCCGAGCGTGCCGAAGAGCTGCACGTCAGGGACGTTGTTGTAGATGGCGACGCCGACCGCGCCGGCTGCTTCGGCGTTCGCGGCCTTGATCGCGAACGCGCACGCACCACGGCTGATGAGGGCGATCTTTCCGGTGGCGGCGACGGTCGACCAGTCGGTGGCGAGGCAGCCGAGGGGGTCGGTGGGGGCGACCAGGTCGCCCGTCACCCCGCCGACGGGAGAGTTCGGGGAGAACTCCATCTGGTCCACCTCGTACGCGGCGGAGCCCGGGGAGTTCTCCGTCAGGGTGGCCGTGTCGATGATCTCGCGGTCGAACGTGAACGGGTCTCGTTCCGTGGTGTACCCGGCCTTGCGGAGCGTGCGCTCGACGTAGCGCGCACTCTCCTCGTAGCCGGACGTCAGGGCGGCGCGGTTGCCGCCGTTCTTGTCAGCGATGCGCTGCAGGGCTGCCAGGTGACCCTGGACCGCCCGTGTGGTGACCTTCTGGGCGAACTTCTCCGGGGATCTCCCGCGATCGTGCGCCGCCGCCGGGGACGTGAGCGCCCCCGCTGCGACGATGGCGATCGATGAGGCTAGTGCGACCAGAGTTCGACGTGCCGCCATGCGGTGTCCTCCTCACACGTCGGCGCGGCCTGTAGGCCGCGCCGGGCCAACCCCCTGTCGGCCGCCCACTAGATCAGCACAGAACGGTCACAGGTGGGAGATGGTTCGCGCTGGCAACCGAGCCGGTCCGGTGGTGCGGCGGAGCATCGCCGCACCACCGGACGGAGCGCTCAGAGCTCCCGCAGCACCTCGCGTGCGAACCGCACCGACCGCTCGCGCAGTCCCTCGATCCGGCGCAGGACGAGCCCGGCCGGATCCTGCCCGGCCTCGATGATCGTGGGCTTGCGACGCACGTTGTGCGAGCACTCGAAGGTGGTGCAGATGAGCGTGCCGATGGTGTCGCCGTTGCGCCCGGGTCCGCCGGCGCGGCGGGCGACGTACATCGAGACGTCGTCGGTGGCGTAGACGTCCTCGCACCAGGCGCAGACGGCACGTCGGCGGGATGCGGCCCCCTCCGGCGAGCGCAGCGTGATGCCGACGAGGGTGTCGTCGACGGTCAGGACGACGTACGCGCGCTGGGGTGCCTTGCGGTCGATCCAGCCCAGGTAGTCGAGCCGCTCCCAGCGAAGGTCGGACAGGTCGGTGGGGAGGGTGAGCTGCGAGGCCTCGCGACGTGAGCAGTTCACGAAGGATGCGCGGATCAGCTTCTCGGTCAGGGGGTTCACTGGCGTGGGCTTTCGGGGCGGCGGGAGCCGGCACGGGTTCGTGACGGCGCGAGCGCCCGCCGAGGTACGCCCGACCACCGGCGGATCATGCGTCCGTCGGTGGTGTCGCCGGGGATGGCGTCAGGCGTGCTGAGCGGGCGTCCGGGCTCCGGCTGAGCAGGCCAGGACGGCCGCCTCGCTTCCCTGCTGCATCGTCATGGGCTCGATGGTGCGCCAGGGCCCGGCGCATCGTCCAGTCGGATATCTCAGGCGGCCGGCGCGGCGAGCGCCTTGCGGACCGTGAGCAGGAGCTGGCCGACCACGTCGTGCGGCGGTGACGTGCCCTCGCGGAGCTCGCTCCAGCCGAGGTAGAGCGAGGACCACAGCACGCCCTGCAGCCAGCCGGGGGAGAGTCGGGTGTCGAGCGTGCCGTCGGCGAGGCCCCGCGCGCACGCGTCGTCGAGCGACTGCGAGAATCCGTGCTCGAGACCACAGGTGTCGATCGAGACGACCTCGGTGAACATGAGCGTCAGCAGGTCGCCCAGCTGGAGGAGCGTCTGGCAGGCGCGCAGGATCGCGTCGAGCCCGGTGCCCTCGTCCAGGCGTGCGCGTACGGCGGCGTCCCCGAGCCGGCGCCCCGCCTCCTGCATCACGGCCGTGAGGAGCTCGGCGCGGTCGGGGTAGTAGCGGTGGAGCGTGGTCCGGCCGACGTCCGCGGCGTCGGCGATCTGGCCGAGGCTCGCGCTCGGGTCGGCGGCGAGGACCCGGATGGCGGCGTCGAGGATCGCCTTGCGGGTCCGGCCTCGCGTACCGGTCTCGCTGTCGACTGTCATCCACCGAAAGTAGCACCGTGTTCCACCGAGGGGCGCGGTTGACCTATCTGGAACACAAGTGTTCCACTGGGTGGATGACGGCGACGGCGACGGACACCCCGACGGACACCGACCAACCCCCGCGCGGTGAACGCCTGCGCATCCTCATCGGCTTCGCACGGCCGCACCGCAACACGCTCCTGCTCGGCCTTGCCCTGAGCCTCGTCGCGACCGCGATGGGCCTGGCGACCCCGATGGTGACCAAGTGGGTGCTCGACTCCCTGTCGGAGGGCCTGAGCCTGGCGCAGCCGATCGCGCTGCTGCTCGGCCTGCTCGTCGTCGGGTCCGCGGTCGGGCTCGCCCAGTGGATCCTCATGGGCACCGTGGCCGAGCGCATCGTGCTGGACGCGCGCGAGTCGCTGGTGCGGAAGTTCCTGCGCGCGACCGTGCCCGCGGTGACGCGCCGTCCCGTCGGCGAGCTGGTCACGCGCACCACGTCGGACACACTGCTCCTGCGCGAGGCCGCGTCGTCGAGCCTGGTCAGCCTGGTCAACGGCGTCGTCGCCCTCGTCGGGACCCTGATCCTCATGGCCGTCCTCGACGTGGTGCTGCTGGCGACGACCATCGGCGCGATCATCGTCGTCGGCGTGCTCATGGCCCTGCTGCTGCCCGGCATCGCGAAGTCGCAGGAGGCTGCTCAGGAGTCCGTCGGGAAGCTCGGCGGCACGCTCGAGGGGACGCTGCGCGCGGTCCGCACCGTGAAGTCGAGCCGGGCCGAGGAGCGGCAGGGCGAGCGGATCCTCGCCGACGCGCGCGATGCGAAGGACCACTCCGTGCGGGCGGTGCGGACGACCGCCGTCGCGTGGACCATCTCCTGGGGCGGCATCCAGCTCGCGATCGTCGTGATCCTCGGGCTGGGTGCGTGGCGCGTGTCGCAGGACCTGCTCGCGGTCTCCAGCCTGGTGGCGTTCCTGCTCTACGCGTTCAACATCGTCGGCCCGATCACCGAGCTGACGCAGGCGTTCACGCAGCTCCAGTCCGGCATCGCGGCTGCCGCGCGCATCCGTGAGGTCACGGAGATGGAGAGCGAGCAGCCGGTGACCTCCGGACGGCCCGCCGAGATCGTCCCGGACGACGCGACCCCCGTCGTCGAGCTGCGGAACGTGACCGCCGCGTACGGCCCTGACGCTGAGCCGGCCGTGCGGGACGTCTCGTTCGCCGTGCCACGACGGGGTCACACCGCGCTCGTCGGCCCGTCGGGCGCCGGCAAGACCACGATCTTCTCGCTGCTGCTGCGCTTCCTCGAGCCGCAGTCCGGGCAGCTGCTCCTGGACGGGGTCCCCTTCGCGGAGATCGGGCACGACCGCCTCCGCGAGCGCTTCGCGTACGTCGAGCAGGAGACGCCGATCGTGCCCGGCTCGATCCGCGACAACCTGCTGTTCAGCGCGCCCGACGCGACCGACGTGGAGCTCGACCGCGTGCTGTCGGCGGTCCGGCTGGACGGGGCCTTCGACGCCCTCCCCGACGGGCTCGACACGTCGCTGACCTCGACGTCCGTCTCCGGCGGCCAGCGCCAGCGCATCGCACTGGCCCGCGCGATCCTCAAGGCGCCCGAGGTGCTGCTGCTCGACGAGGCGACCGCGCAGGTGGACGGCCTCACGGAGTCCGCGATCCACGACTGCATCCGGGACCTGGCCGTGCGGGGGGCCGTCGTGACGGTCGCGCACCGGCTGTCCACGGTGCTCGACGCCGACACGATCCTGGTCATGGAGGACGGGCGGGTGCGGGCACGCGGGACGCACGAGGAGCTGCTCGGGTCGGACGAGCTGTACCGGGACCTGGTCGAGGCGCTGCGCATCGGCGTGGAGCTGCCGGGGCGCGTCACGGTCGGCTGACCCCGCCGTTCAAGATGCTCAGCATGCTGAGTGTTGGCACTCTGGAGGGTATGACGACAACACTCTCCACGAGCACCACGACCCGGGACCGCGTCCGCCAGGTGACCGTCCTCGTCGGCGCGGTCGTCGCGATCGGCGGCGCTGCCGTCGGCTCCGGCGCGTTCGGTGGCCAGCCCATCGCCGACGCGGCCGACGGTGCCCTGTCCGCGACGGCCACCCCGCTCGCCCCCGACACCCCCGCCTTCTCGATCTGGTCCCTGATCTACCTCGGCCTGGGCGTCTTCGCGGTCGTCCAGGCCCTGCCGCGCCAGGGCGCCGACCCCCGGCTCCGGGCGGTGTCGTGGTGGGTGCTGGCGTCGATGCTGCTCAACGCGCTGTGGATCGGGGTCGTGCAGGCGGGGTCGGTCGGCGTGAGCGTGGTCGTGATCCTCGCGCTGCTCGCCGTGCTCGCCGTGGTCTTCGTCCGGCTCGTCCGCCTGGCGCACACCGGAACCGCGACGTCGCTGGTCACCGACGTGACGATGGGGCTGTACCTGGGCTGGGTCAGCGTGGCGACGCTCGCCAACATCGCCGCGTTCCTCACGGTCGCCGACGTCGGCGAGCTCGGCCTGGGCGCGACGGCGTGGTCGGTGATCGTGCTCGCGGCGGGTGCCGCCCTGTCGGTCGCCTACGCGGTGTTCGGCCGGGGCCGTCCGTCGGTGATCGTGCCGGTCGGCCTGGCGATGGCGTGGGGCCTCGCGTGGATCGGCCTCGGCCGCACGAACGGCCCGCTGGTGGACGAGACGGTGGCGACGGCCGCGTTCGTGGCGGCCGCGATCGCGGTGCTCGCCCCGCTGATCACCAGCGTGGCGGCCCGCCGTCGCTGACGAGCACGCCATGACTGCCGCGGCCGAGCCCGTGCGCGGCACTCATGGCGTGCTCATCGCCGACGAATCGGCGACGAGCCCGACGCGGCAGCCACGGCCGGTTCGCGTCAGGCGGCGGTGAACGCCGGGCCGGCGCCGTCGTCGACCAGCCGTGCGACCGTGTCCGTGGCGTCGAGGTCGACGGCGATCGTCACGTCGTCCGCCCAGCCGGCCGTCGTGAGCTCGCGACCGCTCGTCGAGTCCCGGGCGGACGCTGTCGGATCAGGCGTCGCTCGCCAGAGGCGGACGGCCGCGCGGGCCTCGCTCGACAGATCGTCGTCGCGGCGGGCCGCTGCCACCGCGCCCGCGCGAGACTCGCTCGACAGGTCGTCGCGGAGGGCCGCGGCGATCGCGCCCGCGCCGAGCAGGTCCTCGAGGCACGGGCCCAGGCTTCCGTCGGGCCACCGCTCGCCGGCGGGAACGACGACGACGTCGTTCAGGGGGTCGGCGGCGAGGTGCTCGGTCGCGATGCGTGCGACGGCCGACGCGTTGCGGAGGCAGCCGGCGACGACCGTGGCGCCGGTGCTCGCCAGACCGTGCGCGATGGTCGCGCCGTTCGGCGACGGCAGGACGAGCCGACCTCCGCGCAGGTGCAGGAGCGACGCCGGCGAGAGGCTGAGCCGCCCGTCGCCACGCGGCTGCGCCAGCACGGCGCCGAGGTCTGCGGCCAGCGCTTCGGCGCCTGCGGGATCGCGGTGCGGGTAGGGGTGGACGACGACGCCCTGCTCGCAGGCGACCGTCACCGCGGTGGAGAACGACAGGACGTCGACCACCACGACGAGGCTCGCCGACCCGTGCGGTCCGAGCAGCTGCAACGCTCCGGAAAGCCCCCACTCGAGCCGGACCCGGGCCGGCCGCTGGTCGGGGAACGGCGTGATCACCGGCCGAGTCTGCCACCGGCCCGACCGACTGCGGCGTCCCGGCGTGGTCCGTGCCGGATGTCGGGTTCGCGGAGCAGATGCAACCGATGGTTGCGTCGGACTCACGACCGGGCTATCGTGATGTGCAACCAATCGTTGCAGAAAGCGGGAAGCTCATGGAGTTCGGAAGCATCGAGCGCGAGATCCACGTCGACGCGTCGCCGGAGATCGTCTTCGAGGTGGTCAGCAGCCCCGAGCACATCCGGGAGTGGTGGGGCGGCGCGGAGACGGACCTGTCACCGACGCCGGGCGTCGTGTCCTCCGTGGGCTGGGGGCTCGGGACTGCCGACGAGCACGTCGAGCCGCTCACCGTCGTCGAGGCCGACCCGCCGCGCCTGTTCTCGTTCCGCTGGGTGTTCGACGAGGGAACCGACGCACCGTCCCTGCTCGTCACGTTCCAGCTCGTCCCGTCCGGTGACGGGACCATGCTCCGGATGACGGAGACCGGGTTCCGGGAGAAGGGCTGGGAGATCGCGACCCTCGAGGCGGCCTACGCCGACCACGTCGAGGGCTGGGACCGGTTCGTCCCGGCCATCGCGGAGTACAGCGCCGGGCTGGTGTCGACGCCATGAGCGTCGCGGTCGACGACGACCTCTGGTCCGCGATCGGGGACCCGACGCGGCGCCGGATGGTCGACCTCCTGCTCGCCGACGGGGCCGGCACCGCGACGACGCTCAGCGACAGCCTGCCGGTGACTCGTCAGGCGGTGGCCAAGCACCTGGTGGTGCTGGACCGCGTCGGCCTGGTGCACGTCACGCCGGCCGGGCGCGAGCGGCGGTACCGCGTCGACGAGGTCCAGCTCGCCCGCGCGGTGGCTCAGCTGGCCGACGTCGGGTCGGCGTGGGACGCCCGCCTGCAGCGGATCAAGCGGATCGCGGAAGCGATCGAGCGCAGTCAGAAGAAGTGACGAGAAGAAGAGGAGATCGAGATGGTGGACATCATTCACCGGGTCGGCGTGAAGTCGGCCGCACTGGACGACGTTTACGCCGCGCTGGCGACGGTCGACGGGCTGGCCGGCTGGTGGACGTCCGACACAACGGGCGACGCCGGGGTCGGCGGCCTGTTGGAGTTCCGGTTCGAGCCGGGCGACATCGAGATGGTCGTGCTCGAGCAGGAACCCGGGAAGAGCGTGCTGTGGGAGGTCGTCGACGGGCCGGCCGAGTGGATCGGCACGACCGTCCGGTGGGAGCTCAAGCAGGAGGGCGACTACGTGATCATCCTGTTCGCCCACGAGGGGTGGAAGGAGCGCGTCGAGTTCATGTCGCACTGCAGCACCAAGTGGGCGACGTTCCTGATGAGCCTCAAGCAGCTGGTCGAGACCGGCACCGGGGCGCCCGCGCCGGCCGACGTCCAGATCTCCGACTGGCACTGACCACGACACGGGCACCCCGGAGACGGGGTGCCCGTGTCTCGCCGTGACGGCATCATGGCGCGATGGAGTTCGAGTTCACCGGCGAGATCATCTACTGGCGCGGCCCTTCCCCGTTCCACTACGTCCCCGTCCCCGAGCAGGAGAGCGCCGCGATCAAGGTGGTCTCCTCGGAGCTCACCTACGGGTGGGGCGTCATCCCGGTGCTGGTACAGATCGGCGACACGGAGTGGGAGACGTCGCTCTTCCCGAAGGACGGTCGCTACCTGGTCCCCGTCAAGGACATGGTCCGCAAGGCGGAGCTCCTGGACCTGGGCGACACCGTCACGGTGCGGCTGGTCCTGGCCGGTCCGCGCTGACCGCCCGGTACGGCCGGAAGAAGTCGCGCAGCTCCTGTGCGTACAGCTCGGGCTCCTCGAACGGCGCGAAGTGCCCGCCGCGGTCCAGCTCGGTCACGCGCACGGTGTTCGCGGTGCGGTCGAGCCACGCGCGCGGGGGCCGCACCAGGTCGTGCGGGAAGATCGAGAACCCGGACGGCACCTCGACCCGTCGCGCGTGCTGCTCGAGCGGCACGCGGGAGTTGGCGTGGTACATCCGCATCGACGAGCCGATGGTCCCGGTGAGCCAGTAGATCGTGATGTTGGTGAGGATGTCGTCGGCCGAGAGGTCCACGTCGCTCCACGCGTGCAGCTTCTCGACGATCCACGCCGCCAGCCCGGCCGGTGAGTCGGTGAGCCCGACGGCCGCGGTCAGGGGCTTCGTCCGGTGCATCGCGGCGTACGCTCCCTCGCCCGCACCCCACGCCTGGGCGCCCGCGATGAACTCGCGCTCCTCGGGTGCCAGGTCGGCCGGGTCGCCGGTGTAGATCGGGAGCCCGCCGTCCGTCCGGTGGACCGCCACGACGCGGTCGGGGTGGTCGAGCGCGAGGAACCGGCTGACCCCGCTGCCGATGTCCCCGCCCGCCGCGCCGAACTGCTCGTACCCGAGCGCCGTCATGAGCTGCGCCCAGAGCCCGGCGACGCCGACGACGTCCAGCGGCGGACCGTCCGAGTACCCGAACCCCGGCATGTCCGGGACGACGACGTCGAACGCGTCCGCGGGGTTCTCCGGGTCCGTGAGCAGCGGGATGACCTTGCTGTACCGCCAGAACGAGTCGGGCCAGCCGTGGGTCAGGACGAGCGGCAGGGCTCCGGGGACGGCCGCCCGGGCGTGCACGACGTGGATCCGACGGTCCCCCAGCGGCACGTGGAACCGGGGGTGCCGGGAGAGCGCCGCCTCCTGCGCGGGCCAGTCGAACCCGTCGGCCCAGTACGCGACCAGCTCCCGCAGGTAGTCGAGGTCGGCGCCCAGCGACCAGCCGGCGTCCTCGGGCGACTCCGGCCAGCGCGTCGCCCGCAATCGCGCACGCAGGTCCTCGATGGCCTCGGGCGTGGTCGGCGAGCGGAACGGCTCCGGCATGCGACCCACCCTAGGGACGCCCTCAGACAGACTGCTCAGCCCGGTGCGCGAGCCGTCGACCCACGCACGACCAGTTCCGGGGCGAACAGCTGCTCCACCCGCGACGGCTTCTCGCCGCGCATCTCGGCCAGAAGCGCGTCGACGGCGGCACGGCAGACCGCGTCGACGGGCTGCCGGATGGTGGTCAGCGGCGGGTCGGCGAACGCGACGAGAAGGGAGTCGTCGTAGCCGAGCACGGACACGTCCTCCGGGACGCGCAGCCCGTTCGAGCGCGCGGCCCGGATGGCACCGAGTGCCATGAGGTCGGAGCCGCAGACGATCGCGGTGTGCCCGGAGTCGAGGAGGTCGGTGGCGGCGGCCTGCCCGCCCTCGGCGGTGTAGAGCGACGAGCTCACGTGCACCCCGCCGTCGTCGAGCCCGTGCCGCGCGAGGGCCGCGCCGAACGCGGCGACCTTGCGGCGGGTGGGGACGAACCGGTCGGGGCCGATGGCCAGCCCGATGCGGCGGTGGCCGAGCGCGACGAGGTGGTCGACGGACGCGTCGATCGCGGCCTCGTCGTCGGTGGAGACGAAAGGCGCGTCGATCTCGTCGTTGTAGCCGTTGACCAGCACGATCGGGACGCCGGAGTTGCGCAGCCGCTGGTAGCGGCCGAGGTTGGCCTGCTTGTCGGCGTGCAGGCCGGAGACGAACACGATGCCGTTCACGGCGTGGTCCAGCAGCACCTCGACGTACCGGTCCTCGGACGTCCCGCCGGGGGACTGCGTGCAGAGCAGCGGCGTGAGGCGTTCCTCGGTGAGGCGCTGCTCGATGGCGTCGACGAACGCGGGGAACACCGGGTTGGTCAGCTCGGGCACCACGAGGCCGACCAGGCCCACCGACTTCGTCGTCAAGGACGCGGGCCGCTCGTAGCCGAGCATGTCGAGCGCGGCGAGCACGGACTGGCGGGTGGCACCGGAGACCCCGGGCCGTCCGTTGAGCACGCGCGAGACGGTCGCCGTGCTCACCTGTGCCTGTTGCGCGATGTCGGCCAGCCGGGTCTGCACCCGTCGAGCCTACGAGTCCGCGGTGCTGGAGCCCGGCGCCTCGCCACAAAGGGCTCGCACGAGTCGAGGGGGCTCCCGTTATCGTCGGCTCATGCCGACGTCCTTCCCCACCGATCCCGCCGCCTGGCCGGCCTTCCTCACCACCACCGTGGACGCGTCGCTCGACGACGCCCGCGCGTTGCTGGCCCGGCTGAAGGACGGCACGCCACGCTCGACGACCGAGGTCCTCGGGCTCTGGAACGACGCGGACATCGCGATCGCGACCGGCTCCGCGGCCGCGCACCTGCTGGCGGAGGTGCACCCCGACGCCGACCTGCGGGCCGCCGCCGAGGAGCGGGCGCAGGCCGCCGAGGACCTGGTCACGGAGCGCGGCCTGGACCACGAGCTGTGGCAGGTGCTCGCCGCGACGGACGACGTCGGGCTCGAGCCCGGTGCGCACCGGCTGCGCGAGCACGTGCTGCGCGACTTCCGCCGCGCCGGCGTCGACCGCTCGGAGGAGGACCGCGACCGCCTGCGGGCGCTCGCGCAGCGGTGCACCGAGCTGGGCCTGGAGTTCTCCCGGAACATCCGCGACGGCGTCCGCAGCGTGCAGGTGCGGCCCGACCAGCTGGACGGGCTGCCCGAGGACTTCCGCGCGGAGCACCCGGCGGGCGACGACGGGCTGGTCACGCTGACCACCGAGTACCCGGACCTGCTGCCGGTCCGCACGTACGCGACCGACCCGTCGGTGCGGCTGGCGCTCACCACGGAGCACCAGCGCATCGGGTGGCCGGCCAACGAGCCGATCCTCGCGGAGCTGCTCCGGCTGCGTGCCGAGCGGGCCACGCTCCTGGGCTACCCGGACTGGCCCACGTACGACGCCGAGGTCAAGATGATCGGCTCCGGCCAGGCGATCGCCGACCTGGTCGACCAGCTGGACGCGCTCACCGCGGTGCCGGCGGCCCGGGACGTCGACGTCATGCTCGCGCGGTACCGCCAGGACGTGCCCGACGCGACCGCGGTCACCGCGGCGGACAACCTCTACTACGACCAGGTCATCAAGAACGAGCAGTACGACGTCGACTCCCGCGAGGTCCGCGAGTACTTCCGGTACGAGACCGTGAAGCCCGGCGTGCTGGACGTGGTGTCGCGGTTGTTCGGGATCGAGCTGCGGGCGGTCGACGCGCCGACGTGGCACGACGACGTCGAGGTCTACGACGTCACCGACGACGGCCGCGCGATCGGCCGCGTGTACCTCGACATGCACCCGCGCCCGGGGAAGTTCAACCACGCCGCCCAGTTCCCGCTCGTGCCCGGGATCGCCGGCCGCTCCCTGCCCGAGGGCTCGCTGGTCTGCAACTTCCCGACCGGTCTGATGGAGCACGACGACGTCCTGACGTTCTTCCACGAGCTCGGTCACCTGGTGCACGAGGTGCTGGGCGGCAACCAGCCGTGGGCGATGTTCACCGGCGTGGCCACCGAGTGGGACTTCGTCGAGGCCCCGAGCCAGCTGCTCGAGGAGTGGGGCTGGGACGCCGGGGTGCTCGGGTCCTTCGCGACGAACGCCGCCGGGGAGCCCATCCCGGCCGCGCTGGTCGAGCGGATGCGCCGCGCCGACGCGTTCGGGCGCGGCGCCTGGACCCGTCGCCAGCTGAACTACACGGCCCTGTCCTACGGCCTGCACGCCTCCCCGCCGGCCGACCTGGCCGCCTACACCGCGGACGTCGACGCCCGCTTCGGGCCGTACACCCCCATCGCGGAGACCCACCAGTACGCCGGGTTCGGGCACCTCGACGGGTACGGGTCCGCGTACTACACGTACCTCTGGAGCCTGATCATCGCGAAGGACCTGCGCACGGGGTTCGCCTCCGGGCTCATGGACCCCGTCGTCGGCCGCCGCTACCGCGACGCGATCCTCGCGCCCGGAGGCACCGCCGACGCCGCCGAGCTGGTCGAGCGGTTCCTCGGCCGCCCGTCGTCGTTCGACGCGTTCGCGGCCTGGTTGGCGGAGGGCACACCCGCCTGACGTCCCACTGGGTGGACGAAAGTTGATCAAATCGGTCGGGTATAACTACGGTCGCACCATGACCTCCACGACACACCTCGTCGGCCCCGCCGCGTCGCCTCGCGACGCCGCCCGGGCGACCTCGTGTTGTCGTCGCGTCATGTGCTCCGGCCGCTAGTCGAGCCGCACGCACCCTCGCCCGCGCGCTGAGCGGGCGCCCAGATCCGACCGTTCCTCGCCACGCCCCCGTGCAGGGGCGGGCCGCTTCCGCCTACCCCAGGAGACCTCCGTGTCCTTGCTGACCCCTCCTCCCACCGTCGACCGGGAGACCTACCGACGCGTCTTCCGCGAGTACGCCGGCGACGTCATCGTCGTGACGCTCGACGGGTCCGACGGCCCGCACGGCTTCACGGCCACGTCCCTCACCTCCGTGTCCGCCCAGCCGCCCATCGTCTCCTTCGTCATCAACGAGGCCTCGTCCAGCTGGCCCGCCCTGCGGGAGGCCCCGACGGCGGTGATCAACCTGCTGGACGCGTCGCACACCGACATCGCCCGGACCTTCGCCACCCACGGGGCCGACCGGTTCGGCGCCGCGACCCCGTGGCACCGCCTCGCGACCGGCGAGCCGGTCCTCACGCTCGCCCCCATCGCGCTGCGGGTCGAGATCACCCACCGCATCCCCGCCGGTGAGCAGCACGTCGTCCTGGCCCAGGTCAGCGACGTGCGAGTCGTCGGGTCGCGTGAGCCGCTCCTGTACTGGGCCGGCGACTACCGACGGATCGCGTCATGAGCCGCCGCCTCGCGTCCGTCGCGGCGCTCCTGCTCGTTGCCGCGCTCGCGGCCGGCTGCTCCTCGGCGGCGGCGACCACGGACCCGGACGGGTCGGTGACCCTGCGCTACCAGGGCAACGCCGGCCAGGTGACCCTCCCCGAGCTGGCCGACGACCTCGGCTACTTCGAGGACGTGACGCTGGAGTGGGTCGGCGACACCACGAGCGGGCCGCAGGACATCCAGTCGGCCGCCACGGGGCAGACGGACTTCGGCGGGGCGTTCAACGGCGCGATCGCCAAGCTCGTCGCCGCCGGGTCGCCGATCACGTCCGTGATCGGCTACTACGGCTCCGACGACGTCGCGTTCAACGGCTACTACGTGCTCGAGGACAGCCCGGTCCGGTCCGCCCGGGACCTCGTCGGCAAGAAGGTCGGGATGAACACCCTCGGCGCGCACCACGAGTTCGTGGTCCGCGAGTGGCTCGCGTCGGAGGGCCTCACGTCGGACGAGATCGCGTCCGTACAGCTGGTCGTCGTGCCGCCCGTCTCCACCGAGCAGGCGCTGCGCGAGGGGCAGATCGACGTCGGGACGCTCGGCAGCGTGTTCCGGGACAGCGCGCTCGAGCGCGGCGGCCTGCGGGAGCTGTTCACCGACACGTCGTTGTACGGCGAGTTCACCTACGGCTCCTACGTCTTCCGCGACGACGTCATCGCGAAGAACCCCCAGGCGGTCGCGGACTTCGTGCAGGGGGTTGCCCGGGCGATCCGATGGACCCAGACCAACCCGCGCGAGGTGGTGATCGACCGCTTCGAGACGATCATCGACGGACGCGGGCGCGAGGAGAACACCGACCTCGTGCAGTACTGGAAGAGCGCCGGTGTGGCCGGTCCGGGTGGGGTCATCGACCCGAAGGAGATCTCCATCTGGGTGGACTGGCTGGTCCGGGAGGGCACGCTCGAGGAGGGCCAGATCGATCCGGAGGACCTCTACACCAACGCCGACAACCCGTACGCGAACGGCACCTACGACCCGGCCAGCGGGCCGGACGGCGAGGCGACGTCATGACCGCTGCACTCGTCCTCGACGGCGTGCGCAAGGACTTCGTCGTCCGCGACAACGGCGGCAGCGCCCAGTTCACGGCAGTGCAGGACCTCGATCTCGTGGTGCCCGACGGCCAGTTCCTCGCGGTCGTCGGACCCAGCGGGTGCGGCAAGTCGACGCTGCTGGACCTCGTCGCGGGGCTCACCGCGCCGACCGCCGGGCGCATCCTGCTGCACGGCGCACCCGTCACCGGACCGGCCACCGACCGTGCCGTCGTGTTCCAGCAGTACGCGCTGCTGCCCTGGCGCACGGCCCGCAAGAACGTCGAGCTGGGCCTGGAGTCGGTCGGGGTTCCCCGGCGGCTGCGGGCGCGGCTGGCGGACGAGCACCTGGAGCTGGTCGGCCTGACCGGGTTCGAGGACCGGTACCCGCACGAGCTGTCCGGCGGCATGAAGCAGCGCGTCGCCATCGCCCGCGCGCTCGCGGTCGACCCCCGGGTGCTGCTCATGGACGAGCCGTTCGCCGCGCTCGACGCCCAGACTCGCGAGTCCCTCCAGGACGAGCTCCTGCGGATCTGGCGGGCCACCGGCAAGACGGTCGTGTTCATCACGCACGGCATCGACGAGGCCGTGTACCTCGGTCAGCGCGTCGCGGTCATGTCGCCACGGCCCGGTCGGATCAGCGACCTGATCGACATCGACCTCGACCCGGTGCCGGGCGAGGACGTCCGTTCCGACCCGGCGTTCGGCCGGTTCCGGCACCGAGTGTGGTCCGCCCTCCAGCAGCCCGCCACCGACCGGGAGGTCGCCCATGTCTAGCTCCACGCTCACCCGGCCCGCCGTCCCGCTCGACCCCGCACCGGAGGACTACCGCCGGCGGGCCGGCCTCAGCGTCGACGAGCGCCGCCCCGCCCGGCTCCGTCCGGCGCTGGGGCGGCTGCTCCGGGGCAGCGCCGCCATCCTCGTGTTCGCCGCCCTCTGGGAGACCGCACCGCGGACCGGCCTGGTCGACGCCGTGTTCCTCCCGCCGCTCAGCACGTCGCTCGGCGCCCTGGCGGACCTGGTGGGCAGCGGGCAGCTCACCGAGCACCTGCGGGCCAGCCTCACCCGGGCGCTGGTCGGCCTCAGCATCGCGATCGCCACCGCGATCCCGCTCGGAGCACTGATCGGGCGCTCCGCCTCGGTCGCGCGGTTCCTCAACCCCGTCCTCGAGCTGTTCCGGAACACCGCCGCGCTCGCTCTGCTCCCGGTCTTCGTGCTCATCCTCGGCATCGGGGAGACGTCCAAGATCGCCCTGGTCGTCTACGCGTGCTTCTTCCCGGTGCTGCTCAGCACCATCACGGGCGTGCGCACGGTCGACCCGCTGCTGCTGAAGTCCGCGCGGTCGCTGGGGCTGCGACCCCTGCAGCTGTTCACCAAGGTGACGCTGCCGGCGGCGGTGCCGACCATCTTCACCGGCGTCCGGATGGCCGGCGCCGCATCGATCCTCGTGCTGGTCGCCGCGGAGATGGTCGGCGCCCGCGCGGGCCTGGGCTACCTGGTGACGGCCGCCCAGCAGAACTTCCAGATCCCGGCCATGTACGCCGGGATCATCACCATCGCGCTCGTCGGTCTGACCATCAACGCCGTCCTCCTTCTCGCCGAGCGCCGCCTGTCGCGCTGGCGTCCCACCTCGTGACCCCTGGAGTCCTCATGACCACCCGCACCCTGCACCTCAACGCGTTCCTCATGGGCGTCGGCCACCACGAGGCCGCTTGGCGCCACCCCCGCGTCGACCCGTCCCGCGCGCTCGACGTCGCGCACTACGTCGAGCTGGGCCGGATCGCCGAGCGCGGCCGCCTCGACTCCGTGTTCTTCGCCGACGGCCTGGCGGTGGGCCCGAACGTCCGGCGCAACACCCAGGCGGTGTTCGAGCCCATCACCCTGCTCACCGCCATCGCCGGGGCCACCTCGCACGTGGGCCTCATCGCGACGGCGTCCACCAGCTACAACGAGCCCTACACGCTGGCGCGCGCCTTCGCGTCCCTCGACCGCATCAGCGGCGGCCGTGCGGGCTGGAACATCGTGACCTCGGGGACCGACGCGGAGGCCGCGAACTTCGGTCTGGACAAGGTGCGCGCACACGCCGACCGCTACGGGCGTGCGACCGAGTTCCTCGACGTCGCCCTCGCGCTGTGGGACTCCTGGGAGGCGGACGCGATCCAGCTCGACACGGCGAGCGGCGTCTTCGCCGACGCCACGAAGGTCCACCGTGCGGACCACGTGGGCGAGCACTTCCGCGTCGCGGGGCCGCTGAACGTGCCCGGTTCACCGCAGGGGCGGCCCCTGCTGGTGCAGGCGGGATCGTCGGAGTCGGGCAAGGTCTTCGCCGCGCGGTACGCGGAGGCCGTGTTCACCGCGCAGCGCACGCTGGCGGAGGGGCAGGCGTTCTACTCGGACCTCAAGGGCCGCCTGGCCGCCTACGGCCGACGCCCGGAGGACCTCGCCGTGCTGCCGGGCATCGTCCCCTTCATCGCCCCGACCACTCAGGAGGCCCGCGCGCTCGAGCAGGAGTTCACGGACCTCATCTCACCGGACTACGCGCTGCGGCAGCTGTCGGGGATGCTCGGGCTCGACCTCACCGACCACCCGCTGGACGCACCCCTGCCCCCGATCCCCCCGGTCGACTCCATCGAGGGCAACAAGAGCCGCTACCAGCTGGTCCGGGACCTCGCGGAGGGCGAGAACCTGACCGTCCGCGAGCTGATCGCGCGGCTGGGCGGGGGGCGTGGGCACCGGACCTTCGCGGGCACCCCCGACGAGGTCGCCGACGAGATCCAGACCTGGTTCGAGCAGGGTGCCGCGGACGGCTTCAACGTCATGCCGCCGTACCTGCCCGGAGGGTTGGACGTGTTCGTCGACACGGTCGTCCCGATCCTGCAGGACCGCGGCCTGTTCCGGCGCGAGTACGGGGGGACGACGCTGCGCGAGAACCTCGGCCTGGCGCCGCACGTCAACCGGTACGCCACCGAGCCGACGGAGGCTGCGGTGCGTACGGCCGGCTGACGTCCTCCGTCGTCGGCGGACTGGTCGGACACGTCGTACCGTGCTCTCGTCGCCGTCCAGCAGACCGAGGAGCCACGATGCAGCTCGCCCTACCGTTCGCCGAGGCGATCGCGTTCGCGGAGGTGCAGGAACCGCTGCCGCCGATGGTGCGGGACCTGCGCTGCGAGGGCTCGACGATCCACGCCGACATCGACCTGCGGGCGATCCCCGACCCGTCCACCGGCCTGCGCCTGGCCGCGGCGGCGGTCGGCACGGTCGCCGTCACCGTCCGGTTCGCCGACTACTCCGCCGGCACGGCGACGCTCGTGGTGACCGCGCACGCCCGAGCTCTCCCCGCGCACAAGCTCGTGCCGTTCCTCGTCGGTCCGATCAACGCCGCGCTGCGGGACCGCGGCCTGCCGCCGGGCATCGTCGAGGTCCAGCGGGGCGAGTCGGAGCCGTGGGTCGTGATCGCCGTGCAGCGGGCCATCTCCACCAAGGTGGAGGGCGTGACCCTCACGGGTCTCGAGCTGCGCGACGCCGTGTTCCACGTCGAGGCGACCGTGGGTCCGCTGCGCGTCCACTGAGAGGAGGACCTCGCCATGCCTCGTACCGTCCAGCTCCGCCGCTACAACCTCAAGCCGCACCTGGTCGAGGAGTTCCTCGTCTGGTGGCCCTCGCTCCTCGTCCCTGCGCGCGCCACCTTCGGGTTCACCGTCGAGTCCGCGTACCTGAACCGGCAGACCGCCGAGTTCACCTGGGCGGTCAGTGCCGAGGGAGACGCGGCGGAGTTCCGCCGGCTCGAGCAGGCCTGGATGGACTCACCCGAGCGCACGGTCGTGTTCGATGGCGTCGACGGCTGGAACGACTCGACCGTCATCGCGCTGGTCGAGCGGATCGTCTAGCCGTCACGCTCCGAGCAGCACGCCGCCCGTGCCGTCACCGGAACGCGGCACGCCAGAAGTCGGTGAACACCGGCGTCGGCTCCGCTGACGTCCACGCGTCGGTGGTGAGCAGGATCGCGATCGTGTCGGTGACCGGGTCGGTCCACCACGTCGAGCCCAGGCCGCCGTCCCAGCCGTAGCTGCCGGCGTGCCGACCGTCGGGGAGGTCGGTGACCTTGACGCCGATGCCCAGGCCCCAGCCCTCGCCGTCGCCGTGCTCCCCGTGGCGCGCGGTGCGGATGACCGGGTCGGCCGTGCGCAGGCTCGCCGCGAACGCGTGCAGGTCCGCGACCGTCGACACCAGTCCGGAGGCGGCGTCGGGGAACGCGGGCGGCGTCGACCACTGCCCGTCGGGCTCGTCGTAGACCTCAGGCCCGAGCCACTGCCGACCGAACCGCCCCCGCTGGTCGGGCGGCACGTGGAAGCCGGTGTCGGTCATGCCCAGCGGGTCCAGCAGCCGCTCGGCCAGCAGCTCCGGCAGGGGTCGGCCAGCAGCGCGGGCGACGAGCACCCCGAGCACCTGCGCGCCCGTGTTGTAGAGCCACCTCGCACCCGGCTGGTGGGAGAGCGGCACGCTCCCGACGATCCGCATCCACTCGTCCGGACCCGGAGCGGCCTGCGGGGCGGGTGGACCTGCGGGCAGGCCCCGCTCCGCGAGCGCGCCGAGGACGGTGCCGGGGAACGGGCCCGTGAAGTCCATGCCCAGACCGAGCCGGAACTCGAGCACGTCCCGCACGGTGACAGGGCGCTCGGCGAGCACGGTGTCGTCGATCGGTGCGTCGGGACTCCGCAGCACGCGGCGGCCGGCCAGCTCCGGGAGCAGCCGGTCCACGGGGTCGTCCAGCGACAGCAGCCCCTCGTCCACCAGCTGCATGGCGAGAACCGCGACCACCGGCTTGGTGACCGACGAGATCCGGAAGATCGTGTCCGGGGCGCCGGTGCCCGCGGCCCCGACCGTCACATCTCCCGCCCGGTCGACCAACCATGCCGCACCGTGCACCTCGCCGGAACCGACGCGCGCCTCGACCGCTGTCCTCACGTCCATGCGTCCACTCTGCCGCGAGGGTCCGACACGCCAGACCGGTGCCTGCGTCCGGCACCCGGGACCGACCCGCGGAGGGGGACTAGTTTCGGCTCGTGCCGCGCCGCCACGACCACTCGGTCTCCCGCCGGCTGCGACTGACCCTCGGCATCGTGGCCGTGCTGCTCGGCGCCGTGCTCGCGGTCCGGCCGTTCTCCTCGCTGGCCGTCCTCGTGGTGCTCGTCGTGGTCGGGCTGGTGGTCGTCGGCATCGACGAGCTGGCCGACGGCGACCGGTGGTCGGTGGTGCGCGGCTCGGTCTCGCTGGCCGCCGCGGTCGCGGTGGTGGTGTGGCCGGGCGTGACGATCCGCGTGCTGGCCGTGGTGGTCGCCGCGGCGCTCCTGGTCGACGGTGTGCTCGACCTCGCCCGGGCGCGCGGGGTGCACGGGACAGCCCGCGCGAACGCGGTGGTCGGGGGCGCCACGGCGATCGTGCTCGGCCTGCTGGCGCTCGCGTGGCCCGACGTGACCGTGCTGGTGGTGGCCGTCGTGTTCGCGGTGCGGCTGGTGATCGTCGGGGTGCGCGAGATCGTGGCCGGCGTGCGCGGGCAGGACGCGGACCTGGGTCGGCTCTGGCCACGCCGGGCGGCTCCGCGCGGGGGCTGGTGGCGGCTGACGGGTGCGGTGCTCGGCGCGCTGGTGGCGATCGTCCTGGTGCTGGCCAGCGTGGTGGTCCAGCGCGGCACCCCCCGGCCGGACGCGTTCTTCGACCCACCGGAGGACGTCCCGTCCGCCCCGGGGCAGCTGCTGCGGAGCGAACCGTTCACCAGCGCTGAGATCCCCCAGGGCGCCGCCGCGTGGCGCATCCTCTACACGACCACGCGCGGAGAGGGGCGTCCCGCCGTCGCGAGCGCGCTCGTCGTCGCGCCGGCCTCCTCGACGCCCAGCCCCGTGGTCGCGTGGGCGCACGGCACGACCGGCGCGGCCAGCGGGTGCGCGCCCACGGTGCTGACCGACGGGCTGGGCGCCGGCGCGATGTTCGTGCAGGACGACGTCCTGGCGCAGGGCTGGGCCATGGTCGCGACCGACTACACGGGCCTGGGCACCGAAGGCCCGCACCCGTACCTCATCGGGCAGGGCGAGGGCCGTTCGGTGCTGGACGCCGTGCGGGCGGCGCACCAGCTCACGGCCGTCGAGCTGGCCGACGAGACCGTCGTGTGGGGCCACTCGCAGGGCGGGCACGCGGCGCTGTGGACGGGGGTGCTCGCGCCGACCTACGCGCCCGAGCTGCGGATCGACGGGGTCGCCGCCCTGGCGCCCGCGAGCAACCTGCCGGCGCTGGTGGACGTCGTCGAGAGCGTGACCGGCGGGGCGCTGTTCGCGTCCTACGTGGTGGAGGGCTACACCGCCGAGTACCCGGACGTGGACTTCGACGAGCTGGTGCGGCCGGGCGCACGCATCATCACGCGCGAGATGGCCCAGCGGTGCCTCGCCGAGCCCGGGGTGCTCGTGTCCGCGCTCACCTCGGTGGCCCTGGACAAGCCGATCTGGTCCGGCGACCCCAGCAGCGGCGTGTTCCTCGACCGCCTGGTCGAGAACGTGCCGTCGGGTCGGATCGTGGCGCCGCTGCTGGTGGCGCAGGGGGCCGACGACGCCCTGGTGCCCCCTGCCGCGCAGCAGGCGTACGTCGACGACCGGTGCGCGGCCGGCTACCCCGTCGACTACCGCACCTACGCCGGTCGGGGCCACGTCCCGCTGGTCGAGGCCGACTCCCCGCTGATCCCCGAGCTCGTCGCGTGGACCACGGAGCGCTTCGCGGACGAGCCGGCCACCGACACGTGCCCCTGACCCGTCAGTCGAACAGGTCGTCCAGGAAGCTGCGCTTCTTCTTCTTCTTGTAGTAGTCGTCGCGGTCGCCACCCCGGTACCGGTCGTCGCGGTATCGGTCGTCATCGGGGTAGCGGGCGGGCGCCGGTGCGGGTGCCGGTGCCGGCGGTGCCTGCCGCGACCCGTAGTACGAGGCCTCGGCGTCGGTGAGCTTCTCCAGCTCGCCGCGGTCGAGGAAGATCCCGCGGCAGCCGGTGCACTGGTCGATGGTCACGCCGTTGCGCTCGTACGCGCGCATGTCCGAGCCGCACTTGGGGCAGACGAGCGGGTTCATGGGGTCTCCGTCCGATGGGGGTGGCCGTCGGGGGGTGAACGACCGGGCGGCGCGCAGGGTTTCCGGATCGGCCGAACGGTCGATCACGCGACGGACGAAGAGCCGATGTCCCGACGGTCTCCGACCAGCAGGCTCGGTGCAGGACGACGTGAGGAGACAACCGGTGCCCAGGCACGCGTGGCGGATACCCGCCGGACTGATCCTGCTGAGCCTGGTGCCGATGCTGGCCGGCGGGATCCGGCTCGCGGAGCTCAGCAGCGACCCGGCGGTGACGGCGGCCAACGAGCGCTTCGTGACGATGCCGGTGCCGGTGGTCGTCCACATCGTGTGCGCGACGGTGTTCCTGCTGCTCGGCGCCTTCCAGTTCCACCCCGGCCTGCGCCGACGGAGGCCGCGCTGGCACCGGATGGCCGGTCGGGTCGTCGCTCCGGCGGGGATCCTCGCTGCGCTGGCCGGCCTCTGGATGGCGGTGTTCACCGACCTGCCGGCCGGTGATGGCCCGCTGCTGATGTGGATCCGTCTCGTGTTCGGCAGCGCGATGGTCGCTTTCCTGGTGCTCGGCGTCGCGGCCATCCGTCGCCGGGACGTCGTCACGCACAGCGCGTGGGTGACCCGCGGCTACGCGATCGGGCAGGGCGCCGGCACCCAGGCGCTGATCTTCGCGCCGTGGACGCTGATCATCGGCGCACCGAGCGAGACCGTGCGGTCGCTGCTCATGGGCGCCGCGTGGGTGATCAACCTGGCGTTCGCGGAGTGGGTCATCCGGCGGCGGCGCCTGACGGGGCGGCGAACCGCCCCGTCAGGACACCCGGCCGTCAGGAGCGCGGAACCGCGCCCGGCAGCGGCGGCACCACCGGCGGGAGCGGCCGCGCCGGGGCGGCACCCCGCGACTGCGGACCAGGCTCCGAGCCCAGCGGGTCCGTGAACGGCTGCACGTCACCGGTGCACACGGTCCCTGCCGCGGGCGTCTGACCCGAGAGCAGGTAGGTGTCCACGGCGTCGGTCACGCACGCCGACGTGCCGTAGGCCGTGTGGCCCCACGAGTCGCTGGACAGGAGGCTGCTCCGCGGCAGCAGCCCGGCCGCGGCGACGGCGCCCTCGTAGTTCGTGGCCGGGTCCCAGTAGTTGCCGACGACGAGCACGGGAGCCGCGGTCCTGCGGGTGAACGGACCGGTGTACGCGTCCTCGTCGCGCACGGTCCAGGTGGACGACGCGCACGGGGCCGAGGCCCAGGTCCAGAGCGGCCCGAAGCCCGGGGCGACCGCATCGGCGGAGGCGGACGCAGGGATCCACTCCTCGGCGGCGGCCGGGTTGAGCCCGTCGGTGCAGAGCACGCTCTGGAACGCCTCGGGCGAGTTGTCGTACGGCCACCCGGACGGGGCGGCGGTCCCCTCGCGGTCCGGACCGTGCAAGGCCTGGTACCGCCCGACGAACGCTGCTCGCAGAGCGGTGAGGTCGGCGTCGGTCGGGTGCTGGAGGCTGTGGACGTAGGTCAGGTCCTGGTCCACCCAGCTCGAGCCCTCGGGCGCGTAGAGGTCGGACAGGAGGACCGAGATCAGCACGGCGTACGTGATCTCGAACAGCGGGTTCCCCTCGTCGTCCGTGACCAGGATCGGGTTCTCCTTCAGCGACGCGACGATCTCGGCGTAGACGGTGGCCGGGTCGCCGAGGCCGGCGAGGAGGCAGAACTCCGGACCGGCAGCCGCGCACCGGGCGAGGACCTCGTCCAGCGCCTTCGACGCGCCCTCACCGGACTTCAGCCGCTGGGTCTGCGGGATGCCCGCGTTCTCCGGCGTGCCCGCCCAGGCGAGCGGGTCGAGCACGCCGTCGATGACGACCGCCCGCACGCGGTCCGGGAACAGGTTGGCGTACACGTTGCCCAGGTACGAGCCGTACGAGAAGCCCAGGTACGTCAGCTTCTTGTCGCCGACCATGCGGCGCAGCACGTCCATGTCCCGCGCGACCTCCGCCGTCGACATCGAGCCCGACAGCGGGGTGCCGGTGGTGGAGCAGGCGGCGCCGAACGCCTTCGACGACGCGACGTACGCGCCGGTCTCGGCGTCTCCGACGGGGAACGGCACCATCAGGCCCGCCAGGCCGGTCGCCTGCTCGCCGAGGTTGCGGAAGCACCGCACGTTGCTGCTGAAGTTGGTGCCGCGGGGGTCGACGCCGACGACGTCGAACCGTTCGAGCAGCGCCGGGGACAGGAAGAACGACGCGGCCGCGGCGATCTGCACCCCGGACCCGCCCGGACCACCCGGGTTGATGAACAGGGTGCCGATCTTGCGCGACGGGTCGGCGACCGACAGCTTCAGCAGCGCGACGTCCGTGGTGGCCTTGCGGGGCTGGTCGTAGTCGAGCGGCAGCTGGACGGTGCCGCACTGGGTGCGCTCGCCGAAGGCGCTGCTGCAGTCGAACCACTGCGGGTCGGGCACGGGTACGCGGTCGACCCGGGCGGCTTCCGCCCGGCTCGTGCGGTCGGTGCGGTCGGACGGGCTGGCGCTCGCGGTGGTCGAGCCTAGCGAGACGGTCAGGGCCAGCACTCCGAGAAGTGCGCCCCACCTGCGGGCATGGCGACGTGCAGCAGTCATGCGTTCCCCCTGCGTGTGCGTCCGCCGTCCGTTCGCCCCCTGCGACCGGTCCGGTCTGGACCCGCCTCACCCTGCCGAACCAGGTCGGCTCCGACAAGGGCGTGAACCCACGAATGTCATCCGCCCGCGTTATCGTCGCCGGGGCTGGGACGAGGGAGACGAAGGGAGCGCGGGTGACCGTCTGGGGACCGTTGGCGTACCACCGCGACGTCGCGACGATCCTGGAGCGCGAGAACCCGGTCGCGTTCCGCTCCCTGCGGCCCACCACGCCCACGGCGGAGCTCGAGCAGCTGCTGCTGCGGCAGACGTACCGGGTGGACCCGGTGGGGCACGCCGAGGTGCACGCCGCCGTGCAGCGGGCCGCGGACGCGCTGGGAGTCGTGCTCCCCATCGAGATCTACGTCGACGAGGGCGGGCAGGGCGCGGACGCGGAGCTGGTGTTCGTGCCGGACCGGGCCGTCCTGATCCTCACCGCGGGCACGCTCAACCTGCTCGACGCCGACGAGCTGTGCGCGGTCGCGGGGCACGAGCTGGCGCACCACGTGCTGTGGACCGCGGACGACGGCCGGTACCTGGCCACGGCGCGGCTGCTCGACGCCGCCGAGTCCGACGCCCGCACCCCCTCGGAGTACCTGGAGACCGCCCGCCGGTTCCGGCTGGCCACCGAGCTGGTCGCGGACCGGGGCGCGATGCTGGCCTGCGGCTCGTTGACGACGACCGTGAGCGGACTGGTCAAGGTGGTCACCGGGCTGGCCAAGGTCGACTCCGCGGCGTACCTGCGGCAGGCGGCCGAGGTGGACTACAGCGTGCCGAGCGCCGGCAGCACCCACCCCGAGACCGTGCTCCGCGCGTGGGCGCTCCAGGAATGGGCGGAGCGCGGTCCGGGTGCCGACGCGATGGTCGAGGCCTCGCTCGGCCCGCAGCTCGACCTCGCGGTGCTCGACGTGCTCGGGCAGGACCGGCTCGCGGAGGTCACGCGGTCGCTCGTCTGGATGCTGGTGGCCGACGACGCCGTGCGCAGCGAGGAGGCCCTGGACCTGGCGCGGCGGTTCGGCGTCGGCGTCGGCGGCTCTCCGACGATCACGGACATGCCCAGCACCCTGGCTGCCGAGACGCAGACCTACCTCGCCGCGGTTCTGCTCGACTTCGCGACGGCGGACGACCAGGGCGGTGCCGACGACCTCGGCGCGGTGCTGGCGCTGGCCCGTCGGGTCGGTCTGGGCGACGAGCTGCTGCGGATGATCGGCGCCGAGCTGGACCTGGGCGACCGGGCGATGTCCCGGGTGATGGCGTCGGCGGACTCCCCGCGGGTGGTGCGCTGATGCGCCGGCTGATCGGGCGCGCGGTGGACCGCGGTGGTCTGCCGGCCGACGACGTCCTCGGGCTGCTGCTGCCGATGTTCCGCACGGTGCAGGCGCTGCACGAGACCGGGCGGGTGGCTCCGCTGCGCGGCCTCGCGGCACTGGACGACGAGGGCGACGACCCGGTGACGATCGACGTGTCCTCGGCCGGGCCGCCGGTCCGGAACCGGGCCGCGATCGCCGCCGCGGAGCTGGCCGGCGCGGTGGAGGTGGAGTCGGACGAGAGCACGGTGC
The DNA here is from genome assembly GCF_030814415.1 of Cellulomonas humilata. Taxonomy (GTDB): domain Bacteria; phylum Actinomycetota; class Actinomycetes; order Actinomycetales; family Cellulomonadaceae; genus Cellulomonas; species Cellulomonas humilata_A. The sequence goes on from NZ_JAUSVB010000001.1 coordinate 1,128,349, forward strand.
GCATCGTCGCCGGCTGGCAGCGCTGGGAGCACCTCGTCGGCCACCACGACGAGCTGACCGACATCGCGAGCCTGGGCGAGCTGTTCGTCGCGCTCGTGTGCGGCCTGGACCTGGCCGAGGAGGCCGACGCGGACCTGCTCCAGGAAGACCGGAACAACCTGTTCGCCCTGGACCCCGGGCTGCACCCGGTGCTCGCGACGGTCGCCAGCTCGATGATCGCGCCGGACCGCCGGCGCCGCGCCCAGGACCTCGCCGACGTGATCGCGCGGCTGGAGTCCTACCGCGACCAGCCGGAGGACTTCGACCTCGACCGGGTGCTGACCGCTCGCAGCGATGGTCGCGCCGCCGTCCTGGAGCACCTGCGGGACCGGCTGTTCGACGCGTCGCGTCGGAACCCGCTGCTGCACTTCCGGCCCACCGGCCGGACCATCAACCTCACCGAGGCGTCCGTGCCGCTGGTGCTCGACGTACGGCACATCCGCGCGTCGCAGCTGTTCACCTGGGGCGGCCCGGCGTCCTCGCGGCTGCTCGACGGGAAGGTGCTGGACGTCGGCTCGCTGGTCCGCTGGGACGACGCCCCCTATGCCGCCGCTGCTCTCGACGCACTGATCTCGTCGGCCCGCCGCGACCGTGCCGAGTACGGGCGCGACCAGCTGCGGCTCGTCGTCGCGTTCCTGCGCTGGCACGACGTGAAGAACGACCCGACCGCGCCCATCGAGTCGCCCCTGGTGCTGGCTCCGGTGACGCTGACCAAGCAGCGCGGCGTGCGCGATGCGTACCGCATGGAGCTGACCAGCACCGTCGCCGAGGTCAACCCCGTGCTGCGGCACCAGCTGGACGAGCTGTTCGGGCTGCGGCTGCCGGAGACGATCGACCTGGCCGCCGACGGGGCGATCGAGGAGCTGCGCGCGAGCATCGAGAAGCAGGCGCGCGCGACGCAGCCGGCCGTGGTGGTCGGCCTCGTCGACAAGCCGCGCATCGAGCTGGTCCGGCACCGCGCGCAGGTGGCGCTGCAGGCCTACCGCCGGCGCCGGCCGTCCAGCCGCCCGACGTACGGCCGCCGCCAGTACGCGTACTCCTACCGCCGGCCGGGGTGGGCCCCGCTGGGCGTGCAGATCTTCGCCGACCGGATCCAGCGCCGGCCGATCCCGCTGTCGGTCGAGCTGGGCGACGCACCCGCTCCACAGCACGTGATGGAGCAGTCGTCGGTGCAGACGTTCTCGTTGCAGGCCCAGGCCGACGACAACCCGTACACGTGGGACGTCGACCTCACGATGGTCACGCTGGCCAACTTCAACTACCGCACGCTCAGCCTGGTCCGCGACTACGACTCCCTGCTGACCGAGCCGATGCCGAACGCCGCGTTCGACGAGCTCTTCTCCACCGCCCCGCGCGACGTGGCCGAGCACGGTGCGACCATCCCGGTGGCCGACCGCTACCTGGTGGTCCCGGCGGACGCGTCGCAGGTGGGCGCCGTGGCGCTGGCCCGCTCCGGCGACAACTTCGTCATCCAGGGGCCGCCCGGCACCGGCAAGTCGCAGACGATCACCAACCTGGTCGCCGACTTCGTCGCGCACGGCAAGCGCGTCCTGTTCGTGTGCCAGAAGCGCGCCGCCCTCGACGTCGTCCACGCGCGGCTGCGCGCCCAGGGGCTGGGCGAGATCTGCACGCTGGTGCACGACAGCCAGGAGGACAAGAAGGAGTTCGTGCACGGCCTGCGGGACACGTACGAGCGCTGGCTGGCCGACGACGAGCCGCTGGACGCGGTCGAGGCGCGCCGGGCGGCGTTGATCGAGGCGACGACCGCGGCGCTCACCGAGGTCGGCGCCTACGAGCAGGCGCTCGAGGGCGTGCAGGACGTGCTCGACCGGCTGATCGCGCTGCGCGGCTTCCGCTGGGGCGAGGACCTGACCCCCGCCGAGCAGGCTCTGCTCCCGGAGCCCGCCGACTGGGTGCCGGCCCGGCCGCTGGTCGACGCGCTGGTGTCCGCCCTGGCCCGCGCCGGGGCCGCCCCCGTGCTCGCGCGCACGCCGGTCCGGCTGGTCGACCCCGTGATCCTCGACGAGTCGCGCGCCGACGCGGTCGTCGCGCAGCGCGCTTCCGAAGCGGCGGCGGCGATCGACGCCGTGCTCGCCGTGCTCGTCGCTTCGTCCGACGGTGACGGGCTCACGGTGGACGACGCCGACGCGATCGGGCAGATGCACGCGGTGCTCGCCCCGCTGGTCCAGCGCGACCTCGGCTCGGCGGTCACCCCCCGCACCCCGGCCGCGCGCCGGCTGCAGGACGCGACGGAGGAGTGGCGCGCGGTCGAGGCGACAGCGGACGCGGCCGACCGTTCCGCGGTGGGCTGGCGAGAGCCGCTGTCCGCACCCGACGCGGCAGCCGCCCTCGAGATCGCCCGGCGACGCGAGACGTCGGCGTGGAAGTTCCTCGACGGGGGCTGGCGGCGCGTGAAGCGGCTGGTCGCGGCGGGGTTCGACGCGGGGGACCGGCAGGTGCGGCCGACCGTGACGCAGGCGCTGGAGCTCCTCGTCGCGCGCTACGACACCGCGGCCCGCGCCGACGCGCTCTCGCAGCAGCTCGCCCGGGAGTGGGGGCACGGCGACCTCGCGGTGCTCAGCGACCGGATCACCGCGATCCGGCGGTACACGGGCACGCTCGCGGTGTGGCGCACGCGCCTCGCAGACACCGAGCCCGACGACGTCCTCGACCGGCTCCCGGAACAGGTCGAGGTGGTGCGGACGTGCCTGTCCGGCCTCGTCGTGGGTGCCGACGACCTCCCGATGACCGCGCTGCGCGACGAGCTGCGCGGCCTGACCGGCGGGGACGGACAGGCGCTCGTCCGTGCGGCGGCGGGCACCCTGCGCGACCTCGCCGCGGCGCCGACCGTGCTGCGCGCCCTGCGGCACCTCGACGCGTCCCCGGACCAGCTGGAGCACGCCGTCGTCGCGGCGTCGATGCGTGAGGCCCGCGCCCAGGAGCCGGCGCTGAACCGGCTCGACGGTGACCGCCTGGCCGACTTGCTGGACCGGGTGGCCGAGCGCGCCCCGGCGCTCCAGCGCGCCAACGCCGACGTGGTCACCGCCCGGCTGCGCGCCCGGTTCACGGAGTCGGTCGCGCACTCGCAGCGCAGCGTCACCGGCATGAACACCGACGACCGTGCGCTCAAGGCGGTCTGGATGACCGGCCGGCGCGAGCTGGAGCACGAGTTCGGCAAGGTCCGCGCCTACAAGTCGATCCGGCACCTCGCGTCCGCCGAACCCGGAGCCGTCGTCGCGGCCATGCGTCCGGTGTGGCTGATGAGCCCGTCGTCGCTGTCGGACACCCTGCCGCTGGACACGTCGTTCGACGTGGTGATCTTCGACGAGGCCAGCCAGATCCCCGTCGAGGAGGCCGTCCCGGCGCTGTTCCGCGGCGCGCAGGTGATCGTGGTCGGCGACCGGATGCAGCTGCCGCCGACGCGCTACTTCCAGGTCGGCACCCCGGCCTCGGACGAGCCGGTCACCGACGACGACGCTCCGGTCGGAGTCGTGCTCGACTCCGACAGCTTCCTCGCGGTCGGGTCCGTGCGGCTGCCGTCGACCATGCTCACCTGGCACTACCGCAGCCAGTACGAGGCGCTCATCCAGTTCAGCAACTCGGCGTTCTACGAGGGCCGGCTGACCACGATCCCGGACCGGACCCTCACCCACGTGCGCGCACAGCCGCTGGAGGTCACGGCCGGATCCTTCTCCCGGGAGGACGTCGTCGCCGCCGTCGACGGGCTGCTCGAGCGGAGCATCAGCGCGATGCGCGTGCTCGACGGCGTCTACACCCAGCGCACCAACCCGCTGGAGGCCGTCTGGATCGCGCACCTCGTCCGCGAGCTGCTGGCGCGGGGGACGGGTCAGACGCTCGGGATCGTCGCGTTCTCCGAGGCGCAGCAGTCCGAGATCGAGCGCGCGCTGGAGCGCCTGGGACGTGAGGACGCCGAGTTCGCGCGGCTCTACGACGCCGAGATAGCGCGCGAGGAGGACGGCCAGGTGGTCGGGCTGTTCGTGAAGAACCTCGAGAACGTCCAGGGCGACGAGCGCGACGTCATCCTCATGAGCGTCTGCTACGCCGCCGGCCCCGACGGCCGGATGCGCATGAACTTCGGGCCCATCAACAACGCGGGCGGCGAGAAGCGGCTCAACGTCATCTTCAGCCGCGCCCGCCGGCACATGGTCCTGGTCAGCAGCATCGACCACACGGCGATCACCAACACCTACAACGACGGCGCCAACACCCTGCGCGGCTTCCTGCACTACGCCGACGCGGTCTCCAACGGGGATGCGGCTGCGGCAGCGGGAGTGCTGGTGGGGCTGCGGGAGCGGGCCGGTCGCGGTGCGGTCCCGCCGGTCGCACCGATCGTCGAGCAGATCGCCGATGCGGTCCGCGCGGCCGGCGTCGAGGTCGTCGCCGGTGTCGGGCAGTCCGCCTTCCGGGCCGACCTGGCGCTGCGACCCGTCGGCACCAACGAGCACGCCGTCGGAGTGCTCGTCGACCAGCCCGCACGGCTCGCCGCGCACTCGCTCGACGAGCGCCGCGTGACCCAGCCGACCGCGCTGCGCTCCGGCGGCTGGCGCGTCGTGCAGGTGCTGGCCACCGAGTGGGAGTCGGACCCGGACGAGGTGGTGCGGCGGCTGGTGGCGGCGGTGGGCGTCACTCCTGCCGGCTGAGCCCCAGCTCGGCGTGCCGGCCGCGGTAGATCCCGGTCCGCAGCTCGACCGTCCACGCCTCCAGCTCGGGCATCCGGACGGCCTCCGCGACGGCGACCTCCGCCTCGACGTCGTACGGCACGCGCACGATCTGCAGGCTGAACGTCTCCCCGACGCCCTCGAGGATCACGTACGACGCGGTCGTCTCGTCCAAGGGGTTGCCGACGCTGCCCACGTTCACCAGCGTGCGGCCGCGGTAGGTCTCGACGTAGGCGTCGTGCACGTCGCCGTACAGGACCACGGTCGGCTCCGGTCCGTCACCGGTGAGCTCGGTGGACGCGAACATCGCGGCGAACTCGTCGTCGGTGTGGTGGAACTGCACGCGCGTGTAGACGCTCGTCGCCGACGCGTGGAACAGGCGGACGTTCCGGCCGGCGATCTCCAGGTCGTGGCTGAGCGGGAGGTTCGTCAGCCAGTCGCGGTCGTCGGCGGTCAGCTCGTCGTGCCACCAGCGGATCGCCGGGTCGTGGTGGTCGGCGGACACGGGCAGGAAGTCGTCCCAGTTCCCCCGGACCGTCAGGGCGCAGCGCTCGCGCGTCCGGGCGACGGCCGCCGAGCCGCGCGGACCCTTCCCGGCGACATCACCGAGGTTGAGGATCGTGGTGATCCCGCGGGCGTCGATGTCGGCCAGCACGGCGTCGAACGCGGTCAGGTTGCCGTGCACGTCGGACAGGACGGCGATGCGCACGGTCCCGACCATGGCCGACAAGGTACAGCGACTGCCCAACGCCGCCGAACTCGTCACTCCCGGCCGAACTCGTCGGTTGCAACCGACGAGTTCGGCTGCAACCGACGAGTTCGGCGGTCAGGTCACGAGTCGGACGCCGTGTGTGCCGGCTTCTCGTCGACCGGCCGCAGCACCCGGCACGGCGAACCGACCGCGACGACCCGCGGTGGGATGTCGCGCGTGACGACCGATCCTGCACCGATGACGCTGCCCGCGCCGATGGTCACGCCGGGCAGGATCACGACGTTCGCGCCGATCCACACGTCGTCCTCGATGCGCACCGGCAGGGAGAACTGCCACCCGCCCACGCGCTCCTCGGGCACGGTCGGGTGGCCGGCGGTCGAGATGGTGACGTTGGGCGCGATCATCACGCGGTCGCCGATGTGGATGTCGGCGTCGTCGACGAGGACGAGGTTGAAGTTCGCGTAGAACCCGTTGCCGACGTGCACGTGCGAGCCGTACGACACGTGGAACGGCGGCTCGACCCAGGCGTCTGCACCGACGGAGCCGAGCAGCTGCCGCAGAAGTGACGTCCGCAGCGCGGCCTCACCGGGCCGGGAGTGGTTGTAGTCGTAGGTCAGCTCCTTGCCGGCGACGCGCTCGGCCTCGAGCGCCTCCAGCCCGGGGCCGTAGTCCACGTACAGCGATCCGTCGTTCAGCTTCGCCCGAACCGCTTCGTACTCGTCCGTCATCGCACGCTCCTCTAGGGTGTCCCGCAGACATCATCCTCGAATCGATCCGACACCGGGACACCGCCATGAACGCGCCCTACCAGGACTCTTCTCGCCCCGTCGCCGAGCGCGTCGCCGACCTCGTCGGGCGCATGACGCTCGAGGAGAAGGTCGGCCAGATGATGCAGCTGAACGCCCAGGGCGGTGTCGAGGACCTGGTCCTCAACCTGCACGTCGGGTCGATCCTGCACACGTCCCCGGAGAGGGTGCGCCAGGCGCACGAGCTGACCGCGCAGACGCGGCTGCAGATCCCGCTGCTGGTCGCGGAGGACTGCATCCACGGGCACTCCTTCTGGGAGGGCGCGACGATCTTCCCGACGCAGCTCGGCATGGCGGCCACCTGGGACGCGGACCTGCTGGAGCGCGGCGCGCGAGCCACGGCGGTCGAGGTCGCCGCGACCGGCATCCACTGGACGTTCTCCCCCGTGCTCTGCATCGCCCGCGACCTGCGCTGGGGCCGCGTCAGCGAGACGTTCGGCGAGGACCCGTTCCTCATCGGGGAGCTGTCCTCGGCGATGGTCCGCGGCTACCAGGGCGACGGCCTGTCCGACCCGACGGCGATCCTGGCCACCGCCAAGCACTTCGCCGGCTACTCCGAGACGCAGGGTGGCCGCGACGCCACGGAGGCGGACATCTCCCGCCGCAAGCTCCGCTCGTGGTTCCTGCCCCCGTTCGAGCGCGTGGCCCGCGAGGGCTGCCGGACGTTCATGCTCGGCTACCAGTCGATGGACGGCGTGCCGATCACCATCAACGACTGGCTGCTGGGCGAGGTCCTGCGCGGCGAGTGGGGCTACGAGGGCACGCTGGTCACCGACTGGGACAACGTCGGCCGGATGGTCTGGGAGCAGCACATCCAGCCCGACTACACGCACGCGTCGGCTGCGGCGGTCCGGGCCGGCAACGACATGGTCATGACGACGCCGGGCTTCTTCGAGGGCGCGCAGGAGGCCGTGCACGAGGGGCTTCTCGACGAGGCCGCCCTCGACGCGGCCGTCGGCCGGATCCTCACGCTGAAGTTCGAGCTGGGGCTCTTCGAGGACCCCCGGCACCCGTCGGTGGAGCGCCAGACGGCCGTCATCGGGTCGGCCGAGCACGCCGAGCTCAACCTCGAGCTCGCCCGGCGTTCGCTCGTCCTGCTGACCAACGACGGCACGCTGCCCCTGTCGGCCGCGCCGAAGACGATCGCCGTCGTCGGTCCCAACGCCGACGACCAGCACACCCAGCTCGGCGACTGGGCGGGTGCCTCGGGCCAGGCCGACTGGCTGCCGGACGGCCACCCGCGCGAGATGACGCAGACGGTGCTGGACGGCCTGCGCGCCCAGGTCCCGGACGGCTGGACCGTCACGCACGCCCGCGGCGCGGACATCCTCACGCTCGGCGCGGACCCGGAGGGCGAGTTCTTCCCCGACGGCCAGCCGCGTCCGCAGGTCGTGTTCCCGGCCGACCCCGACACCGCGCTGATCGCCGAGGCGGTGGCCGCTGCGCGTGACGCCGACGTCGTCGTGGCCGTCGTCGGTGACCGCATCGAGCTGGTGGGCGAGGGGCGGTCGACCGCGACGCTCGAGCTCGTCGGCGGGCAGGTCGCCCTGCTCGACGCGCTGGCGGAGACGGGCACGCCGATGGTCGTCGTCGTCATCGCGAGCAAGCCGCACGTGCTCCCGCCGTCCGCCATGAACGCCGCCGCGATCATCTGGGCCGCCAACCCGGGCATGCGCGGCGGGACCGCGCTCGCCGAGCTGGTCCTGGGCCGGATCGAGCCGTCGGGCCGCCTGCCCATCTCGTTCGCGCAGCACGTCGGCCAGCTGCCCGTGTTCTACAACCAGCTCCCCGGCCAGCACGGGACGCGGTACGCCGACCTGACGCAGCGCGTGCCGTTCGCGTTCGGCGAGGGGCTGTCCTACACCACCGTCGAGTACGCGGACCTGCAGGTGGTCGAGCCGGTGCTCGGGGTCGACGACACCGTGCGCGCCCACGTCACGCTGCACAACACGGGGGACCGGCCCTCGCGGGAGACCGTGCAGGTCTACGTCCGCGACACCGTCACGTCCGTGACCTGGGCGATCAAGGAGCTCAAGACGTACCGGCAGGTCGACGTCGCGCCCGGCGAGCGGGTGGTCGTCGACCTCACGCTGCCCGTCTCGGACTGCACGCTGGTCGACGCGAGCGGCCGCCGGATCGTGGAGCCCGGGAAGTTCGAGCTGTTGGTGGGTCCGTCGTCGCGCGACGAGGTGCTGCTGCGGGCGGGCTTCGTGGTCCGGGACTGACCCGTGACCCTCGACTCCACCCGGGCGACGTACGACACCGTCGCGGAGGACTACGCGCGCATCGTCACCGGGCTCGACGCCGAGGGGCCGCTCGACCGTGCGATGCTCGCCGACTTCGCCGACCGCGTCGACGGCCCGGTCGCGGACGTCGGCTGCGGGACGGGCCGCCTCACCGCGTACCTGGCCGGCCTCGGCCTCGACGTGATCGGCATCGACCTCTCGCCGGGCATGATCGCGGTGGCCCGCCGCGCCTACCCCGCGCTGCGCTTCGACGTCGGGGCCATGGCGGCCCTCGACCTCCCCCATGCGAGCGTCGCGGGAGTGCTGGCCTGGTACTCGATCATCCACACGTCCCCTGAGGGCCTGCCGGCGGTCGTCGCCGAGCTGCGCCGCGTGCTCGCTCCCGGCGGGCACCTGCTGCTCGGCTTCCAGGCGGGGGCCGACGAGCACCGGTCGATGACCCACGCGTACGGGCACGACGTGGAGTGCGACGCGTGGCTGCACTCGCCCGACACGGTGGCAGCGCTCCTGGAGTCCGCCGGCTTCGTCGTCGACGCCCGCGTGGTCCGCGAGCCTGTGGGCCGGGAGCGGCGGCCCCAGGCGAGCCTGCTCGCGTCGGTCCCGGACCGTGCCGACGCCGGAGCACCGTCGCAGGGTCGACCCGGGAGCCGGACAGCGCGGTGACATGATGTGCCCGGCCGAGCCGACCGACGGAGGGGGTGGACCATGCGTCGAGGGACGAACCTGCCGCGGATGGCGGGGTTCAACCAGACGGTGATCCTCGACGTGGTCCGGCGTGCCGACTCGGGTCTGACGCGCGCGCAGCTGGCCCGGCGGACCGGCCTGTCCGCGCAGACCGTCACCAACGCGACCCGGCGGCTGCTCGAGCAGGGGCTCGTGCGCGAGGAAGGCGAGGGGTCGCGCCTGGGCCCGGGCCGGCCGGGGACGCTGGTCCACCTCGACCCCCGCGGCCGGTACGCCATCGGCGTCCACCTGGACCCGGCGACCATGACGTTCGTGATCCTCGACCTCGCGGGGAACCCGGTGGCCGAGTCGCACCTGCCGGTGCCGCGTCCGGACCAGCCGGAACGTGTGGTCGAGGGGATCGTCGGTGCGATCGAGGGTCTGGTGGCGTCGGCCGGCATCGACCGCGCCCTCCTGCTCGGCATCGGCATCGCCAGCCCTGGCCCGATCGACGTGGAGCGCGGCATCGTGCTCGACCCGCCGCACCTGCCGGGCTGGGACGGCGTACCGCTGCGGGACGCGGTGCAGGCAGGCACGCAGCTGCCCGTCCTGCTGGACAAGGACACGATCGCGGCGGCGTCGGCGCACCTCTGGGACCCGGGCGTGCACCGGTCCAGCGAGTTCGTCTTCTTCTACCTCGGGACGGGCGTCGCGATGTCCCTGGTGATCCGCGACGAGGTGGTCCGGGGCGCGTCGGGCAACGCGGGCGAGGCGGGACACTTCGTGGTGGACCCGGCGGGGCCGCTGTGCGAGTGCGGCAAGCGCGGCTGCCTCGGCGCGGTGCTCGGCGAGGGGATCCTGGTGCAGCAGGGTCGAGCGGCGGGCGTCCCACTGCCGGAGGCCGGCGACGTGGTCGAGCTGGACCAGGCGTTCACGGTGCTGTGCGCGGCGGCCGACGACGGGGACGCGCGTGCTGTCGAGGTGCTGGAGACAGCGGGCCGTCGGCTCGGGATGGGTGCCGTGGTGGTGACGGACCTCGGTGACCTCGACACGGTGATCGTCGGCGGACCGCTGTGGTCGCGGATGGAGCGGCACGCGATGCCGGCGCTGGAGAAGCTGGTGGCGAGCCACCGGGTGCCCAGCAGCTCGCACGCGGTCGCCGTCCTGGGCTCGCCGCTCGGCTCGCTGGTGGGTGCGGTGGGCGCGGGGCGGCTCGTCCTCGGCCAGGCGTTCACCCCGCGTCCGTCGGACCTCCTGCTGCACGCCTGAGCGGTCTATCGAAGATCCGGACGAACCGGGATCTTGTTAATACGTCATTTCGCGTTAATAATTACTCCCGGCGTGCGGCAACGAAGGCCGGCACGCGAGGAAGCACGGGAGCAAGGGAGCATCCATGCGTCGCAAGGCAGCAGTGGCCGTGACCGGAGTGCTGGCGCTGGCCGCACTCACCGCCTGTTCCAGTGATGACGGCGGCGCCGAGGGCGACGCGGCGGGCGACTCCACCGTCACGGTGGCGTACCAGAAGACCACCGCGTTCCACCAGCTCGACGACATGCTTCAGGTCGCCAAGACCCAGTTCGAGGAAGCGAACCCGGACATCACGATCGACCTGCAGCCCATCGAGGCGGAGCAGGACCAGTACTTCACCAAGCTCGCGCTGATGAACGGTTCCCCCGAGACGGCGCCGGACGTCATCTACGAGGACACGTTCCAGATCCGCTCCGACGCGGCCGCCGGCTACCTGCTGCCCATCGACGACTACCTGGCGGACTGGGAGGACTGGGACCAGTTCTACGAGAACGCGAAGCAGGCCGGGCTCGGTGACGACGGCAAGACCTACGGCGTCTCGATGGGCACGGACACCCGCGGCATCTACTTCAACAAGACGATCTTCGAGCAGGCCGGCCTGCCGACGGACTGGCAGCCGGAGAGCTGGGACGACATCCTCGACGCCGCCCGGACCGTGAAGGAGAAGGTCCCGGACGTCACCCCGCTGAACATCTACTCGGGCAAGGCAGCCGGTGAGGCCACCACGATGCAGGGCTTCGAGATGCTCCTGTACGGGACCGAGGACACGCTCTACGACACCGACTCGAGCAAGTGGGTCCTGGGGTCGCAGGGGTTCACCGACTCGCTCGGGTTCCTCGACACGGTCTACGGCGAGGGTCTGGCACCGAGCCTGGACATCGCGCTCGACGCCGCGGTCGGCAACCGGGTGAGCACCGAGCTGCTCCCCCAGGGCAAGCTCGCGATGGCGATCGACGGCTCGTGGATGCCGGGCGGCTGGATCTCCGGCGAGAACGCCTGGCCCGAGTGGGAGCAGACGATGGGCATGGCGAAGATGCCGACCCAGGACGGTGGCGGCCCCGGCTTCACGTCCATGTCCGGCGGCTGGACCCTCGCGGTCGGCGCGCACGCCGAGGACCCGCAGGCGGCGTTCGACTTCATCACCACGGCGCTGAACAAGGAGAACACCTTCAAGTACGACACCGAGAACAGCCAGATCGCGGTGCGCAAGGACGTGGCCGAGGACCCGGAGTACATCGGCTACAACCCGTCCTTCGCGTTCTTCTCCGCGCTCGTCGACGTGACGCACTTCCGTCCGGCCACCCCGGACTACTCGCAGATCTCGTCGAACATCCAGGTGGCCGCCGAGGCGATGGCCACGCAGCAGCAGTCGCCGGAGGACGCCGCGGCCGCGTACGACGCCGCGGTGATCGGGATCGTCGGCGACGACAACACGACGACCGACTGACCATGGCGGATCTCGCCATCTCGGCGGGTCGCGGCCGGGGGACCTCCGCCCCCCGGTCGCGGCCCACCCGGGTCGCACTCACCCGGGTCCTACCGCTCGTCCCCGCCGTCGCACTGCTCCTGCTGTTCCTCGCAGGACCGATCGTCTACTCGCTGTACGGGTCGCTGACCAACACCGCCCTGACGGGCTACAAGGCGGCCAACCCCGACTTCGTCGGCCTGGACAACTACGCCAACCTGTTCTCCAGCCCCGAGTTCTGGAAGTCCGTCTGGCTCACCGTGCTGTTCGTCGGCGCGTCGGCCGTCATCGGCCAGAACGTGCTGGGGATGCTGCTGGCGCTGCTCATGCGGTCGTCGGTCAAGCCGCTGCGGTCGATCGTCGGCGGGCTGGTCGTCACCGCGTGGGTGCTGCCGGAGGTCGTCGCGGCCTTCGCCCTCTACGCGTTCTTCTCCACCGACGGGACGCTCAACTCGATGCTGGGCTGGATCGGGCTCGAGGGGACCACGTGGCTGATCACGTTCCCGATGTTCGCGGTCATCATGGCGAACATCTGGCGCGGGACGGCCTTCTCGATGATGGTCTACAACGCGGCGCTGTCCGAGGTCCCGCCCGAGATCACCGAGGCCGCGGAGATCGACGGAGCCGGCACGTTCCAGCGCTTCTTCCGCATCACGCTGCCGATGATCCGCCGGTCCATCTCCACGAACCTCATGCTCACCACGCTGCAGACCCTCGGCGTCTTCACGCTGATCTGGGTGATGACCGGCGGCGGTCCCGGGACGGCCAGCTCGACGCTGCCCGTGCTCGCGTACCAGCAGGCGTTCAAGTTCTCCCAGGTCGGGTACGGAACGGCGATCGCGACCGTGACGCTGGTCGTCGGCGCGATCTTCTCGATCGTCTACATCAAGGCGCTGAAGCCGGAGGTGGACTGAATGTCCGTCGTGGACCTGCCCGTCACCACCCCGGTGGTGCCGCCCACCCGCAAGGAGCGCACCGCGCTCGCCTCGCCGCGCGGCCGGACCTCGCGGTGGGTCTCGTCGGTGATTCTCGGCCTCATCGGCCTGACGTTCCTCGTCCCCCTGGCGTGGATCGTGCTGGCGTCTCTCAACCCCACCGCGACGGTGGGCGTCACGTGGCCGGACAGCCCGACGTTCGACAACTTCTCGTCGGTGTTCACCTGGGAGCAGACCCTGTTGCCGCTGTGGAACTCCACCGTCATCTCGATGGGCACGGCCGTCATCACCGTCGTCGTCTCGGTGCTCGCCGCGTATCCGTTGTCCCGGTACCAGATGCGCTTCCGCAGGTCGTTCCTGTACGGGATCCTCTTCGCCACCTGCCTGCCCATCACGGCCATGATGGTGCCGGTCTACGCGCTCTTCGTGAACCTGCACCTGCTCGACTCGGTGCCCGGGACCATCTTCTTCATGGCGGCCACGTCGCTGCCCATGGCGATCTGGATGACGAAGAACTTCATGGACTCGGTTCCGATCTCGCTCGAGGAGGCGGCCTGGGTGGACGGCGCGAGCGCGATGAAGGCGCTGTTGCGGATCGTCCTGCCGCTCATGCGACCGGGCCTCGCGGTCGTGTTCATCTTCGTGTTCACGATGGCGTGGGGGAACTTCTTCGTCCCCTTCGTGCTGCTGTACAGCCCGGAGCACCAGCCGGCCGCCGTCGCGATCTTCGACTTCTTCGGCACCTACGGCTCCGTCGCCTACGGCAAGCTCGCGGCCTTCTCGATCCTGTACGCCACCCCCGTCCTGGTGCTGTACCTGCTGGTCCAGCGGTTCTCCGGCGGCTCGTTCGCCATGGCCGGCGCCGTCAAGGGCTGACCCTTCTCTCGACTAAGGAGCACGATGCACGGCAACCCCCTGCTCGCCGAGGCGCGCATCGACCGATTCGTGGCCGACCAGATCGTCCCGGCCGTCTACCGCGGCCGCGTCCCGCTCGACCTGACCGCGTGGTCGGCTCCCGGCGAGCCGGTGCCGTTCCGCGACGCGGTCGGTCAGGAGTTCGAGCCGGTCGCGCCCGGTCTCGCGTGGGGTGCGCCGTGGAGCACCACCTGGTTCCACGTGACCGGCCAGGTGCCCGACGGCTGGTCCGGCGACGGCACGGCGGTCGAGCTGGTGATCGACCTGGGGTTCTCCCGGATGAACCCGGGGTTCCAGGCCGAGGGGCTGGTCTGGCGGCCGGACGGCACGACCATCAAGGGCGTCTCGCCGATGAACCAGGCGGTGCCGTGGACCGGGGACGCCCGGATCGACGTGTTCGTCGAGGCGGCCGGCAACCCGAACATCGCCAGCAACTTCGGGTTCGTCCCGACGCCGTACGGCGAGCTGGCCACCGCGGGCAGCGAGCCGCAGTACGTGCTGCAGTGCGTCGACGTGGCCCTGCGCGACGTCGCGGTGTGGGAGCTGCTGCAGGACCTGACGGCGCTGATCGGGCTGATGAAGGCGCTGCCCGCGGACTCGACCCGGCGCGCGAGCATCCGGTTCGGGCTCGAGGACCTGCTGGACACGGTCGACCCCGACGACGTCGCGGGGTCCGCCGCCGCCGCACGCAAGTCGCTGCGCCCGCTCCTCGACGCACCCGCGTCGGCCAGCGCGCACCACGCCTACGCGGTCGGGCACGCCCACATCGACTCGGCCTGGCTGTGGCCGGTGCGCGAGACCGTGCGCAAGTGCGCCCGCACGTTCTCCAACGTCATCGCGCTGATGGACGCCGACCCGGACTTCGTGTTCGCGTGCTCGTCGGCCCAGCAGTACGCCTGGATGAAGGAGTTCTACCCCGAGCTGTTCGCGCGCATCCGCGAGAAGGTGGCGGCCGGCCAGTTCGTCCCCGTCGGTGGCATGTGGGTCGAGTCCGACACCAACATGCCCGGCGGCGAGGCGATGGCCCGGCAGATGGTGGCGGGCAAGCGGTTCTTCCTGGACGAGTTCGGCGTGGAGACGCAGGACGTCTGGCTGCCCGACTCGTTCGGCTATTCGGGGGCGCTCCCGCAGATCGTGCGGTCGGCGGGCTCGCGCTGGTTCCTGTCGCAGAAGCTGTCCTGGAACGACACCGACCGGATGCCGCACCACACGTTCACGTGGGAGGGCATCGACGGGTCCCGCGTGCTGACGCACTTCCCGCCGGTCGACACCTACAACTCCGACCTGTCCGCCGTGGAGCTGCTGCACACCGAGCGGAACTTCGCGGAGAAGGGCGTCGCGGGCTCCTCGATCGTGCCGTTCGGCTGGGGCGACGGCGGCGGTGGCCCGACGCGGGAGATGGTCGCCTCGGCGCGCCGGTTCGCGTCGCTCGAGGGCGCTCCGACGGTCGAGCTGGGCAGCCCGAACACGTTCTTCGCGCGGGTCGAGGCCGAGCTGGCGCAGCCGCCGGTGTGGACCGGGGAGATGTACCTCGAGTTCCACCGCGGCACCTACACGTCCCAGGCGCGCACCAAGCAGGGCAACCGGCGCACCGAGCACCTGCTGCGGGAGGCCGAGCTCTGGGCGTCGACAGCCGCGGTGCAGCAGGGCACCGCGTACCCCTACGACGAGCTCGAGCGGATCTGGCGCACCGCGCTGCTGCACCAGTTCCACGACATCCTGCCCGGCAGCTCGATCGGCTGGGTGCACCGCCAGGCGGAGGAGACATACGCGGCGATCGGGGCCGAGCTCGAGGGTCTGATCGCCGCCGCGGCCGCGGACGTCGTCGGCGTCGGGGACGTGCCCGTGCTGCTCAACGCGGCGCCGCACACCCGGTCCGGGGTCGACGCCCTGGGTGCTGGACCCGTCGAGGCCTCCGACGGCGACGCCGTCGTTCTCGTGCGGGGAGAGGACGGCACGGTCCGCGTCCACAACGGGCTCATCGACGTCCACCTCACCGCCGGCGGGCAGATCGACTCGCTGCGGGACCTGCTGGCCGACCGCGAGGTGATCCCGGCGGGCGCGCTCGCCAACCTGCTCCAGCTGCACCGCGACGCCCCCGCGCAGTGGGACGCGTGGGACATCGACAAGGAGTACCGCCGGGTGGGCACCGACCTGCTCGACGCCGACAGCCGCGAGGTGGTCTCCGAGACCGCGGACGCCGTCGTCGTGCGCACCACGCGCTCGTTCGGCTCGTCGCGACTGGTCCAGGACATCACCGTGCGCCGCGGCAGCGCGGCCGTCGAGATCGTCACCGAGGTCGACTGGCACGAGCGGCAGAAGCTGCTCAAGCTCGCGTTCCCGCTCGACGTGCTCGCGGACCGGTCGGCCGCCGAGACCCAGTTCGGGCACGTCTACCGGCCGACCCACACCAACACGTCGTGGGACGCGGCCCGGTTCGAGATCTGTGCGCACCGCTGGGTGCACGTGGGCGAGACCGGCTACGGCGTCGCGATCGCCAACGACTCCACCTACGGCCACGACATCACCCGTCGACCGGGTGGCTCCGGCACGACGGTCCGACTGTCGCTCCTGCGGGCTCCGCTGTTCCCGGACCCCGAGGCGGACCAGGGGCACCACCGTCTGACCACGGTCCTGCACCCGGGTGCCGCGATCGCCGACGCCGTCCAGGACGGCTACCGCACCAACCTGGCCGAGAGGGTGGTCCTCGGTGCACGCACGGCCGAGCCGTTGGTCACCGTGTCGAACCCGGCCGTCGTGGTCGAGTCCGTCAAGCTCGCGGAGGACCGGAGCGGCGACGTGGTCGTCCGCCTGTACGAGTCGCTGGGCGGGAAGGCGCGTGCGACGCTCGTGCCAGGTTTCCCGGTGTCGGGTGCCCGAGCGGTCGACCTGCTCGAGCGGGACGTCGACGCACCCGGCGTCGAGGTGACCGACCAGGCCGTCGAGCTCGCGCTGCGGCCCTTCCAGCTGGTCACGCTGCGTCTGCCGCGAACATGAGAGGACACCTGCTGTGAAGACCTTCACCCTGCCCGGCACCGACATCGTCGTCCCGAACGTCGTGCTCGGGCTCATGCGGATCGCGGACAAGACCGACGACGAGATCCGCACCCTGGTGGGCGCCGGGCGGGACGCAGGGATCACGATGATCGACCACGCCGACATCTACGGCGGCGCGATGCACGTGTGCGAGCGGCGGTACGCCGAGGCGCTGCGGCTGACCCCGGCCGACCGCGCCGAGGTCGTCATCCAGTCCAAGTGCGGCATCGTGCCGCCCGACGGCTTCGACTTCTCCTACGAGCACATCGTCGAGTCGGTGGACGGCTCGCTCGACGCGCTCGGCACCGACTACCTCGACATCCTGCTGCTCCACCGCCCGGACGCCCTGGTGGAGCCGGACGAGGTGGCGCGGGCGTTCGACCAGCTCGAGGCCGCCGGCAAGGTGCGAGCGTTCGGCGTCTCCAACCAGACGCCGGGGCAGATCGCGCTGCTGAGGAAGTCCGTCCGCCAGCCGATCGTGGCCAACCAGCTGCAGCTGTCGATCACGCACTCGTCGATCATCGCCCGCGGGGTCGCCGCCAACATGCAGGCCGAGGACCAGTCGATCGACCGCGACGGCGGCATCCTCGACTACTGCCGCCTGAACGACATCACCATCCAGGCGTGGTCCCCGTTCCAGGCGGGGTTCTTCACCGGGGTGTTCCTCGGCTCGCCCGACTACCCGGAGCTCAACGCGGTGATCGACCGGCTGGCGGGGAAGTACGACGTCCCGCCGATCGCGATCGCGACCGCGTGGATCACCCGTCACCCCGCGCAGATGCAGGTGATCCTGGGGACGACGAGCCCCGACCGGGTCACCGGCGCGGCGCAGGGTTCGGACATCCCGCTGACCCGGCCCGAGTGGTACGAGCTGTTCCGGACGGCGGGCTACATCGTCCCCTGATCGGTCAGGAACGAAGAAGCGCGGCCGTAGCCGCGCTCCTAGGGTCGATTCCATGACGATCTCACTCCAGTACACCAACATCACCGTCAGCGACGTGGACGAGGCGCTCGCGTTCTACCGGGACGCCCTCGGCCTCGACGTCAAGCAGGACGTGTCGGCCGGCGACTACCGCTGGGTCACTCTCGGCAGCGATGCCCAGCCCGGCCTGGGCATCGTCCTGTCCGAGCCCCACGCCGGGCGGTCGCAGGCCGACGGCGACGTCATCCAGGAGCTGCTCGCCAAGGGCGTCCTGCCGATGCTCGTGTTCGCCTCCGACGACGTGGACGCCACCTTCGAGACCGTGAAGGCGGCCGGCGCCGAAGTGGTCCAGGAGCCGACCGACCAGGGCTGGGGGCCGCGCGACTGCGCATTCCGGGACCCGTCGGGCAACCACATCCGGATCTCGCAGGCGTCCTAGGGCTCGATCCCGGCGAGCGCCCACTGCCGCACCGGCAGTGCCTGGGTGGCGGCGCAGGTGGAGAGCAGGGGTGCCGACGACGCCTCGACGAGCCCGACGGTCACCGGACCGTCGGGCGAGTCGAGCCGGACCGACCAGCCGTCGGCCGTGCGCTGCTCGCCCAGCGGCGGGTAGGCGTCGAGGCGGTGGTCGCCGAGCTGTTCGCGGGCGAAGTGCTGCGCGGCCTGGACCGGGTGCGAGTACGCGCTGCGGCCGCGCAGGAGCTGCGGGTGCACGCGCCCGGCGAGGTACGCGTCGGCCACCGTGACCGCGTCGCCGTCGTCGACCCAGCCGTAGTACAGGCCGTGCGGGAGCAGGACCATCGTGCCCGCGAAGCGGTCGCCGCCCAGGTGCGAGCACTCCCAGGTCTCCTCCGGGTACGCGGAGGCCAGCCGCGCGGCGACCGCTCGCCCGCGGACCGCGCAGCACTGGTCGTGACGGCCGTGGGCACAGACGGCGAAGACGGGTCGGTCCGACGGCACGCCTGCGGAGCCGTCCAGCGGCACGTCGAGCAGCTCGCGGGGCTCGTCGACGTGGCCCCACAGCACGGACTCGCGGCCGGGGCGCGAGTCGACCAGCGCCCACCGCGTCCCGACCTGCGCGGCACGTCGCCCCGGGCGCCGGATGGCGAGCGGGCGGATCCCCTCGCCCTCGATCCGGTGCACCAGCGCGCGGCCGAGGGCGTGGTCGAACGGCGGGTCGATCAGCGCGTGCCGACCCCAGGCAGCCTGGTTCTCGACCAGGAACCAGCGGTCGCCGTGGGAGCCGGTGCCGACGAGGGGGTCGCCGCGGTCGCGGGCGCCGTCGCTGCAGGGCACCCACTCTCCGCTCACGACGAGGTCACGGCGACGTCACCACCACGCCCTCGCGCAGCAGGCGGCGGACGACGACGAGCGCGCTGGCCAGGTCGAGGCCGGGGAGCGACCCGACGGTGACCGGGTCGCCGGTGCGGAGCGTGTGGAGGGCCGACGCGGCCTCGACGGGCAACGTCAGCACCGTGCCCCGGGCGGTCAGCCGCACGCGGTCGCCCGCCGTCTCGATGCGGCCGCCGTAGCCGCTGCGCCACCGCACGCGGGTGTCCTCGGTCAGCCCGGTGATCGCGTCGAGGGTAGCCAGCGGGGCGACCGGTTCCGGGCGGGTGTCGCGGCCGAACCGGGCGCCGAGGCGGCTCGCGGCTCGCTGTGCGGGGTCGTCTGTCGCGGTGAGGGCCGCGACGAGGTCGGTCAGGGTCTCCTCGACGATCGGGCGCAGCTGGTCCGGGTCGCTGACGTCAATCCCCAGCGGCAGCGACGCGCGCAGCGCCGGGGAGTCGCCGAGCAGGCTCAGGAGCATGTCGACGACGTCCGCGCGGGTGTACGCGGACAGCCCGACGGTCAGGTGGATGGAGGTGTCGCCGAGCGCGGTCGCGGAGTGGATCCAGCCGCGCGGCAGGTAGAGGGCGTCGCCGGGGCGCAGGACCCGGTCGATGACGGGCGTGCGACGGCCGGCGTCGGCGACCGCGGCCCGGTGGTCGGTCCACACCTGGTCCTTGAGCGGGTCCGGGTGCACGGGCGCGTGGATGACCCAGTGCTTCTCGCCGGACACCTGCAGGACGAACACGTCGTGGGTGTCGTAGTGCGGCGAGAACCCCTGCGACGACGGCGGCGTGACGTAGGCGTTGACCTGCGCGGGATGCCCCAGCTGCTCGACGAGCTCCCGCGTGAAGTCGATCAGCGGCGGCCACATCCGGTGCAGCCCCTGGAGCACGATCGTCGCGCCCGCGGCGAGCTCGGCGAGCACCTTGTCGCTCGACACCTGGTCGGACACCTCGGCGCCGAGCCCGCCCGACGCGGTGAACCGGGCCGGGGGTAGGACGTCGCCCTCGCGGGCCAGCCGGACGAAGGGCGTGCGCAGGGCGCGTCGGCCGACGAGCTCGTCGACCGCGGCGGCGGAGAACAGGTCCGTGAAGTCGTCGTTCGCGGGGGAGAGCAGGGCCGCGCGGCCCCAGAACTCCTGGGCGAACCGCTCGGTGGGGACGCTGATGCAGCGGGAGAGCGCGGACCGCAGGACCGGTCCGCGCTCTCGTTCCTGCCGCCTCAGGATGCTCTCGGGCACTACGCCGAGCCGTCCGCCCCGCCGTCGTGCCCGCCGGGGTTCGCGCCCCCGTCGGCCGGTCCCTCGCCTGCGGAGCCGTCGGCACCCCCGTCGTGCCCGCCGGGGTTGGCGCCGCCGTCGGCGGGTCCCTCGCCTGCGGAGCCGTCCGCGCCGCCGTCGTGACCACCCGGGTTGGCGCCGCCGTCGGCCACGCCCTCCCCCGCGGGCGCCGGCTCGGTGGTGATGTCGTCATCGTTGATGCTCATGGACACTCCCCTCGTCTCGCAGCCGTGCAGCGGCGTCGCCGCCTTCGCGAGCGTATGCGCTTGACGAGCGGCGCGCCGGAGGAGCATTCTTCAACCAACAAGTTGCACAACCGAGAGGTTTCACAGGTGGATCCGCTCAGTGCGACGTTCGCCGCTCTCGCCGATCCGACCCGCCGGGCGATCCTCGCCCGGCTGGCCGACGGCGAGGCGACGGTGACCCAGCTGGCGGAGCCGTTCGACATGACCACGCAGGCCGTCTCCAAGCACCTCCGGGTGCTCGAGGAGGCCGGTCTGATCACCCGGGGCAGGCGCGCGCAGTGGCGGCCGAGCCGGCTCCGCGAGGACGCGCTGGACGACGCCACCGACTGGCTCGAGCACCACCGGGCGGCGTTCCGGCAGCGCTTCGACGCCCTGGACCGCGAGATCGCCGCGCTGCGCACGGACGAGGGGAACCACGATGGGAACCACTGAGCTGATCGTCGAGCCGGGGCGGCAGGACGTCGTCGTCGTGCACGACTTCGAGGCGCCGCCCGAGGTGGCGTTCCGCGCCTACACGGACCCGGAGCTGATGCCGCGCTGGAAGGGGTCGGAGCGGTTCGCGGTCGTCGTGGACGAGCACGACCTGCGGGTCGGCGGGCGGTGGCGGCTGGTGATGACGCGCGCCGACGGCACCGAGTACCCGATGCGCGGGGTCTTCCACGAGGTCAGCGCGCCGCACCGGCTCGTGTCGACCTACGAGTTCGAGCCCGGCGGTCCGGGGGCGCTGCAGCTGGTGGTCGAGACGTTCGAGCCCACGCCTACCGGGTGCCGGCTGACGTCGGTGTCGCTGTTCGCGTCGGTCGAGGACCGCGACGGCTGGGTGCCGTCCGGCGGGCTGGAGTCCGGGACGCGCGCGTCGATGGCCATGCTCGACGAGGTGCTGGCGTCATGACCGACCTCGAGGTGCAGCGGGCGTTCGACGCCCCGGCGAGTGCCCTGTGGGCCGCCTGGACCGAGTCCGACGCCGTCCGCGCGTGGTGGGGACCCCAGGGGTTCACGTGCCCGGTCGCGCGGATGGACGTGCGGGTCGGCGGGGTCTCGCTGGTCGCGATGCGGACGCCCGACGGGGTCGACCTCTGGAACACGTGGACCTACACGCGGATCGTCGACGGCGAGCGGCTGGAGTTCGTCAACGGGTTCAGCGACGCGGACGGCGGCTCCCACGACCCGCAGGAGCTCGGCTTCCCGGCCGGCATCCCGCGCGAGGTCCCCCACGTGATCACGGTCCGCGACGGGCTCCTGACCGTGGTCGAGCGCGGGTACGCCGACGCGCAGACCGCCGAGCTGTCTCGGCAGGGTCTGGAGTCGTCGCTCGACAAGCTCGCCGCGACGTTCTAGGGGTGCCGGGCGCGCAACGCGACGGCGATGCGCTCGACGAGCTCGGTCGGCACCGGGTCGCGGTACAGGAGCTTCACCGTGTCCTTCGCCGCCCGGTACGGCGCCACCTCGGCCTCCAGGTCCGCCTCCAGGGGCGAGACCGGGTAGAGCCCGACGTGGTGCTTCCAGCCGGCGAAGTGCAGGGCGTACCGGTCGCTCAGCATGAACGCGGGCATGCCGTAGCGGATCCGCTCCTCGGCGCCGGGGAGCGCGCGGCGCAGCGCCTCGGCGACGTCGGTCAGGATCGGGCGGACCTCGTCGGGGAACGTCGCGATGTAGTCGTCGGTGGCGTTCATGTCAGCTCGGCTTCGTCGCCTTGCCGTCGAGCCACAGCGTCTCGGACTCGTCGCGGTGCACGCCATCCGTGCCGACGTGCTTGGTGCTGATCGTCGGCCCCTTGGAGATGACGTGCCACAGCGCCATGGCGTGCCCGCGCCCGAGGCCGTAGTCCTCCGCGAGCCAGGTCACCACGCCGGCCGCCTTGGCGCCCGGGGCGTCGAGGCCCTTCTCGTGCGCGATCGCCACCAGCTGCCGCGGCGTGAGACCGGTCTTGTCCTCGATGGTGTCCAGGTAGGCCTGGAACGACATGGGTGTCTCCTCTCGTCCTGGAAAACCTAGCGTGACCCGATGACACACGCCCTTGACGGGATGCGCGAGATGTTCGTAATGTCGCACCTCACTACTGCAAGAACTCGACAAACAGAATGCACAAAGCCGTGCATCCCGGTCGCGATGAACCGCACTCATCTCGCCGTCCGCTCTCCACACCCCTCACGGGGTCGACCCCTGCAATGACGCAGGGAGAACGAGGACGTCCATGAGAACTCGGTTGAAGCACGCGATCGTGGCTGGTGCCACGATCGCGCTCGTCGCGCCCCTGGGCGTCGCGCTCGTGGCGCAGGGGGCGTCCGCCGCCCCCGTGCTGCTCTCTGCGGGCAAGCCCGCCACCGCCAGCAGCTCGAACCAGACCTACGTCACCGGCAACGTCACCGACGGGAACCAGGCCAGCTACTGGGAGTCCGCGAACAACGCGTTCCCGCAGTGGGTCCAGGTGGACCTCGGCGCCGCCGCGACCGTCACCGACGTCACCCTGAAGATCCCCGGCGGCTGGGGCGCCCGGAACGAGACCGTCACGCTCCAGGGCTCGACCGACGGGTCCAGCTTCACGACGCTCAAGGCGTCGGCGTCCTACGCGTTCACCGGCAGCAACACCGTCGCCGTCGACGTGGCCGACACCAGCGCTCGCTACGTCCGCGCCGCCGTCAGCGCCAACACCGGCTGGCCCGCTGCGCAACTGTCCGAGGTCGAGGTCTACGGCACCTCGTCGACACCGCCCGTGGACCCGCCGGAGGGCAGCAACCTCGCGCAGGGCCGCCCGATCACCGCGACCTCCGTCCAGCAGACCTACGTCGCCGGCAACGCGGTCGACGGCTCCACCGCCACGTACTGGGAGGGTGCCCCCGGCGCGTACCCGTCGAACCTCACGGTGTCGCTGGCCGGGCCGTCCACGCTGACCGGCGTCGCCGTCTTGCTCAACCCCGACGCGGCGTGGGGCAACCGGACGCAGACGTTCACCGTCGAGGGCCGCACGGGCAGCGGTTCCTGGAGCGCCCTCAAGGCGTCCGCCGCGTACGCGTTCAGCCCGTCGTCCGGCAACACGGTGACCATCCCGGTCACCGGGTCCGCGACGGACGTCCGGCTCGTGTTCACCGCGAACACCGGGTCCTCCAACGCCCAGGTCGCCGAGCTGCAGGTGTTCGGCAGCACCACGCCCGTGCCGACGAGCCCTGACCTCCAGGTCGCTCTGACGACGAACCCGATCGCGGTGACGCCGACGCAGGCGATCTCCGTCGGCGCCACGGTCCGGAACTCCGGGACCGCCGGCTCTGCGGCCACGACGGCCGTCGTCGCGATCGGTGGCACGAACGTCGGCACCGCGAACGTCCCGGCGCTCGCGGCCGGTGCGCAGACCACGATCACCGTCAACGCGGGCACCCGCGCCACCGGCACCTACCCGCTCACGGTCACGGTCGACCCGGCGAACACGGTCGCCGAGTCGAACGAGACCAACAACGTGGCCAGCGGGTCGGTCGTGGTCTCGTCGGGTCCGGAGCCCACCACCGCGGATCTCCAGGTCAGCCTCACGGGCACCTCGCCCGCGAGCCCGACGCCCACGGACGCCGTCACCGTCACCGGCACGGCACGCAACACCGGCACGGCCGGATCGGCCGCGACGACGGTCGCGCTCACCCTGAACGGCACGGCGGTCGGCACGGCGAACGTCGGCGCGCTCGCCGCGGGCGCGCAGCAGAACGTGTCCGTGAGCATCGGCACCCGCGCCGCCGGCACCTACGCGCTGGTCGCTTCCGTGGACCCGACGAACACCGTCGCCGAGTCCAACGAGAGCAACAACACCGCCACGGCGTCCCTCGTCGTCACGGCACCGCCGACCGGCGACGGCTCGGACCTCGCCGCCGGCCGCCCCGCGACCGCGTCGTCGACCGAGTTCTCCTTCGTCGCCGGCAACGCGGTCGACGCCGACCCGAACACGTACTGGGAGGGGGCCGGCGGTGCCTACCCGAGCTGGCTCGCCGTGAACCTGGCGTCGCAGTCGACGCTCCAGCAGGTGGTCGTCGGCGTCCCGCCGGTCGCCGCCTGGGGTGCGCGGACGCAGACGTTCTCGATCGAGGGCCGCGTCGGCACCGGGGCGTGGACGTCGCTGAAGGCGTCGGCCGCGTACGCGTTCGCGCCGGGGTCGGGCAACAGGGTGACCATCCCGGTCAGCGGCTCGGCCACGGACGTCCGGCTCGTCTTCACCGGCAACACCGGTGCCGGCAACGGGCAGGTCTCCGTGCTCCAGGTGATCGGCCTCCCGGCACCCAACCCGGACCTCACGGTCACCGCCGTGACGGCCAGCCCGGCCTCGCCCGTCGAGACCGCGGCGATCACGCTCTCCGCGACCGTGCGCAACGGCGGGAACCTCGCCTCGGCCGCGACCACCGTGGACCTCACGGTCGACGGGACTCGCGTCGACGCGGTCGCCGTTCCCGCGCTCGCGGCCGGCCAGTCCACGACGGTCTCGAAGGCCATCGGCACGCGGCCCGCCGGCTCGTACACGATCGGCGCGGTCGTCGACCCCGCCAACACCGTCGTCGAGCAGAACGAGGCCAACAACGGCTACAGCAACCCCACCAAGGTCGTCGTGACCGAGGCGCCCGGCCCGGACCTGCAGGTCCTCGCCATCGCGTCGAACCCGGCCAACCCGGCCGTCGGCTCGTCGGTCTCCTTCACGGTCACCGTGAAGAACCGGGGGTCGCAGTCCGCGGCCGCATCGACCACGCGGCTCGTCGTCGGCAGCACCACCCTCACCGGGTCGACGGGAGCCCTCGTCGCGGGGGCGACGGCCACCGTCGCGATCTCCGGCACCTGGACCGCCGCCTCGGGCGGGGCCACGCTCACGGCCACGGCCGACGCGACGAACACCGTCGCCGAGACCAACGAGAACAACAACACGCTCGCGCAGTCGATCGTCGTCGGACGCGGGGCGGCCGTCCCGTACACGTCCTACGAGGCGGAAGCCGGCACCTACACGGGCACCCTGCTCGAGGCCGACGCGCTGCGGACGTTCGGGCACACCAACTTCGGCACCGAGTCCTCGGGTCGCAAGTCGGTGCGCCTCACCAGCCAGGGGCAGTACGTGCAGTTCACGTCGACCAACGCCACCAACTCGATCGTGATCCGGAACTCGATCCCGGACGCGGCGGGCGGCGGCGGCCAGGACGCGACCATCAGCCTGTACGCCAACGGCACGTTCGTGCAGAAGGTGACGCTCTCCAGCCGGCACAGCTGGCTGTACGGGACCACCGACCAGCCCGAGGGGCTGTCCAACACCCCGGGTGGCGACGCCCGACGGCTGTTCGACGAGTCCCACGCGCTGCTCGCCCAGTCCTACCCGGCGGGCACGGTGTTCCGGCTGCAGCGCGACACCGGGGACTCGGCGGCGTTCTACATCATCGACCTGGTCGACCTGGAGCAGGTGGCACCCGCACTCCCCAAGCCCGCGGAGTGCACGTCGATCACCGCGTACGGCGCCGTGCCGAACGACGGTCTGGACGACACCGCAGCCCTCCAGGCAGCCGTGACGGCCGACCAGAACGGCCAGATCAGCTGCGTCTGGATCCCCGAGGGTCAGTGGCGGCAGGAGAAGAAGATCCTCACCGACGACCCGCTGAACCGCGGGATGTACAACCAGGTGGGCATCTCGAACGTCACCATCCGCGGGGCCGGCATGTGGCGCTCGCAGCTGTACTCGCTGATCGAGCCGCAGGACGCGAACACCCTCAACCACCCGCACGAGGGCAACTTCGGGTTCGACATCGACAAGGGCGTCCAGATCTCCGACATCGCCATCTTCGGCTCCGGCCGGATCCGTGGCGGCGACGGGAACGACGAGGGCGGCGTCGGGCTCAACGGCCGGTTCGGCACGGGCACCACGATCAGCAACGTGTGGATCGAGCACGCCAACGTGGGCGTCTGGGTCGGTCGGGACTACGACAACATCCCTGAGCTCTGGGGACCCGCCGACGGCCTGCAGTTCACCGGCATGCGGATCCGCAACACCTACGCCGACGGGATCAACTTCTCCAACGGCACGCGGAACTCGCGGGTGTTCAACTCCTCGTTCCGCACCACCGGTGACGACGCGCTGGCCATCTGGGCCAACCCGTACGTGAAGGACCGGACCGCCGACAACGCCCACGACAACCACTTCGTGAACAACACGATCCAGCTGCCGTGGCGCGCCAACGGGATCGCCATCTACGGCGGCTCCAACCAGTCGATCGAGAACAACCTCGTCTACGACACGATGAACTACCCGGGCATCATGCTGGCCACCGACCACAGCCCCCTGCCGTTCGGCGGGACCACGCTGATCGCTAACAACGGTCTGTACCGGACCGGCGGGGCGTTCTGGAACGAGGACCAGGAGTTCGGGGCGATCACGATCTTCCCGAGCACCCTGGACATCACCGGCGTCACCATCCGGGACACCGACATCGACGACTCCACCTACGACGGCATCCAGTTCAAGAACGGCGGCGGCGTCGTGCCGGACGTCCGGGTCACGAACGTGCGGATCACCAACTCCCGCAACGGTGCCGGAATCCTGGCGATGAGCGGGATCCGCGGCAACGCGATCCTGTCCAACGTCACGTTCTCCGGGAACGCGACCGGCAACGTGGTCACGCAGCCGGGCAGCCAGTTCGTCATCACGGGGAGCTGACCCACCGCCGAACCCGACCTGAGCGACCGCGCTCAGGTCGGGTTCGGCGTTGTCAGGTCGTCCGGTCGAGGAGGCGGACCTCCACCAGCTCGCCCGCGGCGCTCTTGCCGATCGTCGTGCACAGGGCCTTGCGCAGCGGGAGCCAGTGCGGGCCGGTGCCCGACGGCATGAGGGTCGCGGCGAACTCGTGGCCGTCGAGCGTGCCGGTGACCTTGACCGCCTTGCGGGTGCCCAGCAGCTCCGCGGAGCCGTCGAGCTCGAGGTAGGTGGCGAAGGCCCCGTCCTTCTTGATGGGCGCGGTGAAGGTGGCGTCGAGTGTCATGCGCCCAGGATCTCGCGCAGCCGCACCGCGAACGCGTCCGGCTGCTCGGCGAACCCGATGTGGTCGCCGGGGAACAGGGTCGGCTCGATGCCGAGCAGGTCCGCGAGCGCCCGCGACGTCCGGTCGCACAGCTCGCCTGTCGACTCCTCGCCGATGCCGACGACGAGCCTCGTCGGTGCGGCCTTCAACGCCTCGATGTCGGGCCGGAACCGCACGGTGTGCCGGAGCATGTGCGCGAACTGGAAGTGCTCGTCGAGCGCGTCCTGCCCCTCGCGCGGCGAGCCGAAGAACATCTCGAACACCTCGTCGGGCATCTGCAGGTTGCCGATCTCCATGAACTGCTTCCAGGCCGAGCGGGTGTCGCCGGTCAGGTAGGTGGCGATCATCTGCTCGGTCTTGTCGTACAGGTCGGCGTGGTCGGGGAGCAGCTCGTCGAGGGGCGGCTCGTGCGGGATGGCGGTGTGCACGAGCTCGGGTGCGCTCTCCACCAGGGCCAGGACGGTGACGGCACCGCCCGACGAGCCCAGGACGGTCGCGCGTCCCGCGTCGACGTGCCGGAGCAGGGCGGCCAGGTCGGCGGCGCGCTCGACCGGCGTCGAGTCGCGGTCCGGGTGGTCGACCGAGCTGCGGTTGATGCCGCGCGGATCCGTGGTCAGCACGGTGTGGTCGGTGGCGAGCAGGTCGGCCAGCGGGGCGAACGCGGTGGCGTCCATCGGGGCGCCGACGAGCGCGATCAGCGGGCCGGAGCCGCGGAGCTCGTAGTGGATCCGGGCACCGGGGACGTCGAGCGTGGTGGCGGTGGTGAGGGTGGTCATCGGTCCTCCTGGGGTGATGGTGTCAGGAGTAGGACTTGCGCGGCGGGGGAGAATCATCGGTCATGACGGACCTGTCCGAGGTCGATGCCTTCACCGAGCAGCTCGCGCCCCTGCGCGGCGAGCTGCACGCGCACTGCTACCGGATGCTCGGCTCGGTGCACGACGCCGACGACGCCGTGCAGGACGCGCTCCTGCGGGCGTGGCGCGCGATCGACGACTTCGAGGGCAGGAGCTCGTTGCGGTCGTGGCTGTACCGCATCGCCACCAACTCCTGCCTCGACCTGATCGCCCGGCGTAGCCGTCGCGCGCTGCCCGTGGACCTCGGACCGTCGAGCGAGCACGCCGTGGTCGGGGATGCCCCGCTGACCGACGTCGCCTGGCTCAGCCCGTACCCGGACACCCGCTACGAGCAGCGTGAGTCCGTCGAGCTCGCGTTCGTCGCCGCGCTGCAGCACCTGCCCGGCAACCAGCGTGCTGCGCTCCTGCTGTTCGAGGTGCTGGGCTTCTCCGCCGCCGAGATCGCCACCTGGATGGACACGTCGACCGCCTCGGTGAACAGCGCCCTGCAGCGCGCACGGGCGACGGTCGCAGAGAAGGTGCCGGCCCGCGACGCCCACCCGGTCGCCGACGCGCGCGTGCGCGAGGTCGTCGCCGGGTACTCGTCCGCGCTCGAGCGCGGCGACGTGGACCTGCTGCTCTCCCTGCTGACCGAGGACGTCACCTGGTCGATGCCGCCGCTGCCGCACTGGTACCGCGGCCGCGCCGCCGTCACCGAGTTCGCGACGACGATCGCGTTCACGTGCGGCGCGTGGCAGCACGTCCCGACGAGCGCGAACGGCCAGCCCGCGGTGGCGTCGTACCTGCGCGCGCCCGGCGACGACGTGCACCACGCCTGGTCGATCGACGTGCTGACGCTTCGCGGCGACCGGGTCTCCGAGCTGACGGCCTTCATCGGATCGGAGCACTTCGAGGCGTTCGGCCTGCCGCTCACGCGTCCCTGACCCGTCCGGGTGACCGCGGGCCTGATCGGGAGAGCTCCGGCTCGCACCCGCCTACTGTCGAGCGCGACGGAGGGGGGCACGGGGTGTTCATGGCCGTCGTCGGGGCGCTGGTCGTCATCGGGACCTGGCTCGGCGCGCGACTGCTGCGGTCGCGCGCCCAGGAGCGGCGGCGCCGGCACGCTCAGCCGTCGATGTCGCTCGTCGAGGAGCTGCGCTGGCTCGTGGTCCTCCTGCTCCCGTGGGGGCTGCTGCTGGCGACCGGCAGGTTCGCGATCGTCCGCAGCTGCCACGAGGACCTCCACAACGCCGAGCTCACCCAGAACGTCAGCGCCGACGAGTACTGCAGCTCCGTGCTCCAGGCGTACTTCCCGCGCACCGTCGTCGCGGTCTCGTTGGTCGTCGCGGGTGCCGCGATCGTCTGGACGAGCACCGTGCTCCTGCTCCGCGCGGTCGAACGGCGCCACGCACGGGTCAGTTGACCTCCCGTCGTGCAGAGGAGTGCACCCCGTCTACGTGTTCGTGCGGGTCTGACGGGGCCGGCTCACCCGTCCGCGCGACTCCCGGCGCGGTCGTCCATCCGCCGGCTTCTCCAGCACCAGCCAGACGACGACGGCGACGAGGATCCACACGAGCAGACCGACGTGCAGGTCGGGCCAGACGAACAGCACCGCGATCGGCACCAGGACGCTCGGCACGCCACGGCCGAAGAACCAGCGGCGTCCCTTGCCCACCAGCAGGGCGGTCACCACGCCGAGCGCGCAGTAGGCGGCCACCGCACCGCACAGGAGCGCCCGGTACTCCATCGGGAGCTCCTCGTGCGTGTGCTCGACGGCGACCCCGAGCGCGGCGGCCAGGGCGGCGAGCGAGCCGGTCAGCAGGGAGTGCAGGAGCATCACGAAGCGCGGCGCGACCACGTGCGGCGTCAGCTGGGGGATGCCCGCGGTCCCGTGCAGCAGGCCCGCGGCCCAGACCGACGCGAGAAGCGCGAAGGCACCGAGGGCGACGACGACGGTCGCGCGGTCCCACTGCGCGGAGTCGGCGGCGGCGTCGATGATCTGGATGAGTCCCTCGCCCAGCACGATGATGACGAAGAGCCCGAGCCGCTCCCAGAGGTGCTCCTCCTCGGTGTGCCTCCCCTCGATGCTCATGAGGCCGGCCGCCGGCCCGCCGCGTCGGCGCGAGCTCTTCACACGCTCGAGCCGCTCCTCGGCCTCCTGCAGGGCGCGCTCGCCGGACGTCAGGAGCAGGACGACCAGGTCGATGACGATCCCGACACCCCACAGCCAGTACCGCTGCGGCGCGTCGACCCACAGCGAGATCAGCCAGGGCAGCGCCCCGAGCCCGTACTGCGCCAACGGCCAGTCGAGCAGCACCCTGCCGCGCTGCACGACCGCTCCCGCGTACCAGCGCAGCGCGACGTAGGCGACGACGAACGCGGCGGCGCGCGAGCCGTGGATCCCGGGCACCGAGGCCGCCATCACCGCGAGCCCGAGCATCGCGGTGATGAGTACGTGGGTCTTGGCGTCGTCGCCCGCGATGTTCCCGTAGACCGCGAACCCGGCCCACGAGATCCAGAACGCCAGGTACAGGACGGCGTACAGACCGAGCGTGGTGGGTTCGGTGTCCTCGTGCAGCAGGTGCGCCAGCTGGCCGATGCCGGCGACGACCACCAGGTCGAAGAACAGCTCCTTCCACGTGGCGTGCCGCTCGACCGTCGGGACGGGCTCTGCTGCCATGCGGCCAGTAGACCGCAGGAGAACGCCCGCCCGCCTCCGGACCGGAGGCGGGCGGGCGTCAGTGCGTCGCGGCGTCAGTGCGAGCCGCAGGTCGCGGTCAGGCCGCTGCCGGTCCCGTTGGCGATGAAGCCGGCGGTCGCGGTGCCACCTGCGGGGACGGAGCC
The DNA here is from genome assembly GCF_030814415.1 of Cellulomonas humilata. Lineage (GTDB taxonomy): Bacteria > Actinomycetota > Actinomycetes > Actinomycetales > Cellulomonadaceae > Cellulomonas > Cellulomonas humilata_A. The sequence goes on from NZ_JAUSVB010000001.1 coordinate 1,159,630, forward strand.
GTTCCAGGCGGCGCTGGTGATGGTGTTGGCCCCGGACAGGGAACCGTTCCACGCCTGCGTGAGCGTCGCTCCGCCGACTGTGGCATGCCAGCCGGTCAGTGCGGTGGACCCGGCCTTGACCGTGACCTCACCGACGAACGCGCCGTTCCAGCTGTTGACCACCTTCACCGTCGCCGTGCAGGAACCGGTGCCACCGGTCGGCGTGGGGGTCGGGGTGGGGGTGACCGTCGGGGTGGGCGTCGGGGTCGGCGTCACCGTCGGGGTCGGCGTCGGAGTGGCGGTCACCGTCGGCGTCGGCGTCGGGGTGGGGGTCGGCGTCGTGTTGCCGCCACCGATGTTGATGTCGCTGCACAGGTAGTACGGCTGGTCCGTGTGGCTGGCCTGCCAGATCGTGTACAGGACCGCCCGACCGCTGCGGCCGGACAGGTTCACGTCCGTCTGGTAGAGGCCCGTCGTGGGGTAGCGGCCGGTCACCTTGACCAGGTCGAGGTCGTCCCAGCCGATCGCCTCGGTGGTCGGGTCGAAGCCGGCCTTCGTGACGTAGATGCGCAGGTAGTCGGCACCGTGCTTCGCCGAGTCGGTCAGCGTGAGGGTGAAGGACGTCGGGACGCCCTTGGCCACCCAGGGGCCGACCGCGTCCAGCGAGTTGTACCGGCCGCCCTCCGTGCGTCCGCCGGAGCAGAGCTGGCCGCTCGGGATGAGCTCCTCATGCCGTCCACCGATGCCCTCGTGGTACAGCCCGTTCCAGTTCCACATGGCGTTCGGGTCGGCCTTCCAGGCCTGCCAGCACATGGGGTCCTTCTGCTCCATGGTCGGGTCGAGGTGGTTGCTGCCCCACCGTTCCCAGCACCCGTAGTTGCGGGTCGGGGGGTCGGTGACCGACCCGTGCGCGGAGGCAGGTTGTGAGGTGACGATCGCGGCCACCAGCGCCATGGCGACGGCGAGGAGCGCCGTGACCAACGCGCGAGGTCGTGCTCGGACTGACATGTGGGTCCCCTTCTCGAAGACGTCGACGTTGACCCCCCGGGAGCGCCCACTGTCAGGCGACGGGGTCGCTGACGGGTGACGGGGGCGTCAGTCCACCCTCACGACCAGCCCGCACGATGACCAGGTACCGAAGCGATTCACGTGCCCGCGACGTCGACTTTCGAGAGGAGCCAGTCCAGGGCGTCGGTCGCCGCGGCCAGCACCGAGACGTGGCCGTCGCCGGGGCGCAGCCAGAGCTCCGCCGACGGGATGCGGTGCGTGAGCCAGAGCCCGTGGCTGCTGGGCACCACGCGGTCGGCCTCGCCGTGCAGGAGGAGCACGGGTGCGGTGATGGTCGCGGGGTCGAACCCCCAGGGGGCGACGTAGGCGAGGTCGTCGTCGACCATCCCGCCGATGCCGCCCTCCAGCGCCTCGCCCGCGATCCGGCCGAGCCAGCCCCAGTCACCCTCGAGCGCCACGTGGTCGGTCGCGGTGAACATCTCCGGGTCGTACTCGCTGGCGGTCAGCACCCGCTCGAGCGCCGCGCGGCCCTCGACGGCTGCGCGCAGCTCGGCGGTGCCGGCGGGGTTGATGCCCGCGAACCAGTCGAGGCCGTCCGCGGGGTACGGCGCGAGGCTCGACCCGCTGACGGTCGCGACGACCCGGTCGTCCAGGAGCGCGGCGCAGGCCAGCGCGTGAGGTCCGCCGCCGGAGTGGCCGAGGACCGCGAACCGGTCGAGCCCGAGGGCGTCGGCGATGGCCTCGACGTCACCGGCCGCGGAGGCGACGTCGCGACCGGGGTGGGGTGTCGAGCCGCCGTAGCCGGGGCGGTCGTAGGACACCCAGCGGATGCCGCCCTCGGCGCTCGCGGGCAGCAGAGGCTCCGGCGGGGTGCCGACGTTGGGCGTGCCGTGGTGCCACACGACGGTCAGGACGGGGTCGTCGACGGGGACGTCGTACGCGCGCAGCGTCCGGCCGTCGGGTGCCGTGACCTCGATCATCGGCTCTCCTTCAACTGCTCGATCTCCTCGCGGTTGATCTGGCTGGCGCGCGCGAAGAGCTCGTTCGCCAGCTCGATCTGCTCGTCGGTGAGGGTGTCCAGGTAGGCGGCCCAGCGGGCGCCGACGCGGCCGTAGATCGGGCCGACCTGCTCCAGGACCTTGTTCACGTCGGCCGTCACGATGACGCGCCGCCGGTCGGCCTGGTCGCGCTGGCGGCTGACGTAGCCGGCCTTCTCCAGGCGGTCGATCACCGCGGTGATGGCGCCGCCGGCGCTCAGGCCGGTGCGTTCGGCCAGCTCACCGGGGGTGGCGGGTCCCTGGCTCATCAGCAGGCTGACCGCCTGCAGGTCCGTGCTGTTGAGGCCGCCGGTGCGTGCGACCGCGTCTTGGAACAGCACGGCGTTGGCCATGAAGTCGCGCATGACGTCGGCCATGAGCGCGATGGACTGCTCGCGCGTTGACACGGATCCCATCGGCGACCTACTCTCTCGAAATACGAGAGACTCTAGAAACGAGAGTCTCGTACTTCCACGGTAGCAAAGGGGGGCGTCATGCCCAGAGCACTCATCATCGGCGGCGGGGTCGCCGGTCCCGCGGCCGCGCAGCTCCTCACGCGGGACGGCTGGGACGCCCACGTCTACGAGGCGCACGCGGAGCCCGACCCGTACGCCGGCCTGTTCCTCAACGTCGCGACGAACGGCCTCGCCGTCCTGGAGACGCTCGGTCTGCGCAAGCGGCTGCTCACCGACGGCCACCGCGCCGGGCGCATGGTGATGTGGAGCCGGACCGGCAAGGAGCTCGGCACGGTGCCCAACGGCCCGGCGCGCGAGCCCGAGCGCGGCAGCGTCATCGTGCGCCGCAGCTGGCTGCACCAGGTGCTGCGCGAGGGGTCCGACGCGGCGGGGGTCCCGACGACGTACGGCGCGCGGCTGGTGTCGATCGACCAGGACGAACACGGCGTGCGCGCCACGTTCGCGGACGGGGCGGTCGCGGAGGGTGACCTCCTCGTCGGCGCCGACGGCATCGGCTCCCCGACGCGGCGCCACATCGACCCGGACGCCCCCGAGCCCACCTACAGCGGTCTCGTCGGGGTCGGCGGGTTCGCGCGGGTGCCCGGCCTGGAGCCGACGCCCGAGACCCAGCACTTCGTCTTCGGCGCCCGCTCGTTCTTCGGCTACCTCGTGCGCGCCGACGGCACCACCTACTGGTTCGCCAACGTCACGGCACCCGACCGGGACGCGACCGTGACGCTGGACGACCTGCGGGCGCTGCACTCCGACGACCCGTACCCGGTCCCGCAGATCCTCGCGGCGACCTCCGACGAGCTCCGTCCGTACCCCATCGACGACCTCGTCGGGGTGCGGCAGTGGAGCCGCGGGCGGGCCGTCGCCGTCGGGGACGCCGTGCACGCCACCAGCCCGAGCGCCGGGCAGGGGGCGTCGCTCGCACTGGAGGACGCGGCCGTCCTGGCTCGGGCGCTGCGCGAGCAGTCCTCGTTCTCCGACGCGTTCGCGTCCTACCAGTCCGCGCGCCAGCCGCGCACCGACGCCGTCGTGAAGTACGCCCGTGCGATCAACGCGCAGAAGCGGGTCACCAAGAGCCGTGTCGGCGTAGCCATCCGCGACGCGATGATGCCGATGTTCCTGCGCCGGGCCGCCGACGACACCCGCAACGACTGGCTCTACAACCACACGGTCGGCTGAGAACGGTCTGCTGAGAAGATCACAGCGTGATCCACCTCGACGACGACGAACGCCGCGCGCGCCTGGCTCGTCGGCACGCCGTGACCGAGCCGTTCCGGGTCTCCGGGGTCGAGGCCGCGGCCGACGCGATGGTCTGCCTGCACGCCACCGACCCCGCCGGGCTCTACCTGTCCGCGTGGGCGCGCGTCGACGGCTTCACGGTGCCGGACCTCGATCGCGCGTTCTTCGACGACCGCACCCTCGTCAAGCACCTGGCCATGCGCCGGACGCTCTTCGCGGTCACGCGCGACCTGCTGCCCATCGTGCAGGCCGCGTCGAGCAACCGGGTCGCCGGTGTCGAGCGGCGTCGGCTGGAGAAGGAGGTGCGGGAGGCAGGCCTCGTCGAGGACGCCGAGCGCTGGTTCGACGAGGTCACGGCGGCCGCCGTCGACGGCCTGGCCGACGGACCGCTCACCGCGGCCCAGCTCCGCGAGCGCGAGCCCGTGCTGGAGGGCTCGATCGCGTACGGCCACGGGAAGTCGTGGGCGGGGTCGTTCCCCGTGGTGTCGCGCGTGATGACGTGCCTGCAGGCTGCCGGGACGATCGTGCGCGCCGGGAACCTCGGCTCGTGGACCTCGTCGCGACCCACCTGGGCGTTGGCCACCGACTGGCTGGGGGAGCCGATCCCGCCGATGCCGGAGGACGTCGCACGGGCGCAGCTGGTCGAGCGGTGGCTGCGCCGGTTCGGCCCGGGGACCACCCTGGACCTGAAGTGGTGGCTCGGCTCGACCCTGACCGCGGTCCGGCAGGCCCTGCGGGACGTCGGCGCGGTCGAGGTGTCGCTGGACGGCGGCGGGTCGGGCTGGGTGCTGCCCGACGACACCGACCCCGTCGGCCCCGTCGAACCCTGGGTCGCCCTCCTGCCCGCCCTCGACCCGACCACGATGGCCTGGTTCGAGCGCGACTGGTACCTCGGACCGCACCGCGCTCAGGTGTTCGACACCGCCGGCAACGGGGGCGCGACCATCTGGGTCGACGGGCGGATCGTCGGCGGCTGGTCCACGAAGGACGGCGCCGCCGACCTGGTGCTGCTCGAGGACGTGGGCGCCGACGTGCGCGCGGCGCTGGACACCGAGGCCGACCGGCTCACCGCGTGGCTGCACGGCACGCAGGTCATGCCCCGGTTCCCTGCGCCGCTGGTCAGCCCACCGCGGCGATCGCCTGCGTGATCAGGTCAGCAACCTCGTCGGGGTGGCTGATCATCGCGACGTGCGAGCTGTCGATCTCGACGGTCGTCGACCCGGCACGTGCGGCCATGGCGCGCTCGGCGGCCGGCGGGATCACCCGGTCCTGCGACGCGACCAGGTACCAGGACGGCAGCGTCCTCCACGCGGGTGGGCCGGACGGCTCCCCGAGGGTGGCCAGCGCGGCGGGCCGCTGCGAGACCGCCATGATCGCGCCCGTCTCCGGGGGCAGGTCCTGGCAGAAGGTCTGCGGGAAGATCGCCGGGTCCAGATAGGCGTCGGCGTTCCCCTCGCCGGCGTCCGGGAACGGGCGCACGACGATCACCTGCGTGAGGTCCGGCGGGGGACCCTCGCTGCCGAGGGCGGTCGCGGGGCCGGCCGCCTCGCCCTCCTCGAGCGCGAAGGCCGCGATGTAGACGAGCGCCTTGACGTTGTCGGCACCCACGGCCGCGTTCGTGATGACCGCGCCGCCGTAGGAGTGCCCGACGAGGATGACCGGACCCTCGATCGTCGAGACGAAGGACCGGACGTACGCGGCGTCGCCGGACACGCTGCGCAGCGGGTTGGCGGGTGCGTAGGCGGTGTGCCCGGCGGCGGTCAGGCGGCTGATCACACCGCCCCAGCCGGAGGCGTCGGCAAAGGCTCCGTGGATCAGGACGACGGTGGGGCTCATGGTCGGTTCCCTTCGAACGATGACGGTCGACGCCAGTTTCCGCCTGGGCGGGCGACGGGCGGGTGGCCGTGACGTGCACGGTTCTGGTCCGTCCGTGCACGATCCGGTCTGTCGGACGCGGGGTCTCGGCGCATACGGTGGGAACGTTCGCCGTGTCCGACATGTGAGGTTTATCCATGAGCCTTGTCCTGCGCTCGGACGACCTGCCGCCCGACGACCGCATCGAGATCATCCGCGACGCCATCTGGGCCGGGGTCCTCCCGGTCGAGATCGACTACGACCGGCCAGCCGCCGACATCGAGGTGCTCTGCCGGGTCTTCGAGGCAGGACCCGTCAACTTCTCGTCGGCCCGTTCGACCCCCACGATGCTGCGCCGCACCCCGGGTCTGGCCCGGCAGGACCACGAGCCGACGGTGTTCCTCGCCGTGCAGGTGTCGGGCACCACGATGGTCGCGCAGGGCGACAACCAGGCGGTCCTGCGCGCCGGCGACATGGCGGTCTACGACAGCACGCGCCCGTACACCGTGCTCAACACGAACCGCACCGAGCTGCACTACTTCCAGGTGCCCCGCGGCGCGCTCGCCCTGCCGGACGGGACCATGGACGCGATCGCCGGGCTGCGCATCGGACCGGACAACAACGCGCTCGCGGCCGTCGTCGCGCCGTACTTCGACACGCTCGGCAGCACCGACGTCCTCGACCACCCGACGGCCGGTGCGCTCGTCGCCGGACCCAGCATCGACCTGCTCCGGGCGCTCATCACCACGCACCTGGCCGACGAGCCGGCCGCCGCAGCGCCGTTGCAGGGCTCGCTGGTGCTCCGCGTCCGGGAGCACGTGCGCAAGCACCTGTCGGACCGGGACCTGTCCGCGACCACCATCGCCGCGGCGCACCACGTGTCCGTCCGGCACCTGTACGCGGAGCTCGAGCGCGCCGGCGTCGGGCTCCAGGACACCATCCGGACCTTGCGGCTGCAGGAGTGCCGACGGGCGCTGCGCGACCCTGCCTTCGCGCACCTGACCGTGTCCGGCGTCGGCGCCCGCTGGGGGTTCGTCGATGCCTCGCACTTCGGCCGCGTGTTCCGTCGCGAGTACGGCATGACCCCGCGCGAGTGGCGTGCCGCCCCGGTCTGACGCGCCGCGCTATCTTGCGTGCACCCGACCCGCGGACATCGTCGAAGGAGCACGCGCGCCCCATGGCATCGCCCCAAGGCCTCGCGCCCTCCACCCGGACGCTGCTGTTCCTCTCGGCGGCCGTGATCGTGCTCGCCGGCGTCCACGCCACGCGGGAGGTGCTCGCCCCGCTGTTCCTCGCCGCGGTGCTCGTCATCATCGTGCACCCCATCAGGCACCCGCTGGAGGCCCGAGGCTGGCACCGGGCCGCCGCGACGACCGTGGTCATCGCCGTCGTCTACCTGATCCTGCTGGTCCTCATCGCCATGCTGGTGTTCGCCGGGGTCCAGTTCGCCGGGCTGGTGCAGGAGTACCTGCAGGACCTGCAGGACGCGGTCGGCGGCGCCACCTCGTGGCTCGCATCCCTCGGGCTCGACCAGGACGCCGTGAGCTCCGCGACGGACGCGCTCCAGCCGTCGCAGCTCCTCGGGGTCGCGACGAGCATCAGCGGGGCGGTCGTCGGTGTCGCCAGCACGCTGTTCGTCGTCGTCACCTACGTCATCTTCATGTCGGTGGACGCCGCCCGGTACGACGGGGCGCACGTGGAGTTCGGCGCCACGCAGGGCGGCGTCCTGCGCCGGGCCACCACGTTCAACATCGGCGTCCGTCGCTACTTCGTGGTCAGCGCGTCGTTCGGCGCCGTGGTCGCCGTCATCGACGGGCTCGCGCTCTGGGCACTCGGCGTTCCCGCCCCCGCGGTGTGGGCGATCCTCGCCTTCGTCACCAACTTCATCCCGAACATCGGGTTCGTCATCGGCGTCATCCCGCCCACGATCATGGCGCTCGTCGTCGGGGGCTGGCCTCTGGCGCTCGCGGTGATCGCCGTCTACAGCGCCGTGAACGTGGTGCTGCAGGTGCTGGTGCAGCCGAAGTTCGTCGCCGACGCCGTGAACATCACGCTCACGCTCAGCTTCGTGTCCGTCATCTTCTGGACCTTCGTCATCGGACCGCTCGGCGCGATCCTCGCGGTGCCGCTGACGCTGCTGACCCGCGCGGTGCTGCTGCAGGGCGGCCCGGAGACCGCCTGGTACTCGTGGCTGTCGGGCGAGGACCTGCCGAAGCCGGCCCCCTCGCCGGATCCCGATCCCGAGCCTGCCGCCGTCGAGAGGCCGTCGGCGTCCTAGCGGCTGTCGAGCGCCAGCTTGGCGCCGAAGGCGACCAGGACCGTGCCGGTGATCCGGTCGGTGATCTTCGCGACGGAGTCGCGGGCGAGCCAGCGGGCCGCGAAGCCGGTGGCCAGGATGATCACGGTGAACCAGGCCATGCCCAGGACGTTGTGCACGGCCGCGAGCAGGACGCCCATGAGCAGGGGCGAGGTGTCCGCGGGGACGAACTGCGGGATCGTCGCCAGGTAGAACACACCGATCTTCGGGTTGAGCAGGTTGGTCCAGAGCCCGGTCGCGAACCCGTGCCAGGCGGAGGCGCGGGGCGGGTCGACGGACCCGGCCGGTGCAGCCTCGCGCGGCCGCATGCTCGCCCGCAGCAGGTGGATGCCGAGCCACACCATGTACGCGGCGCCGGCCAGCGTCAGGATCCGGTAGGCCAGCTCGGACGCGGCGAGCAGGGCGGAGGCGCCGATCGCCGCCGCGATGCCCCAGACGAAGCAGCCGGCATTGATGCCCGCCGCGGCGGCGAAGGCGTACCCGCGCCCTCGGCTGATCGCCGACCGCAGGACGAGCGCGGTGTCGATGCCCGGGATGATCGTCAGCAGCCCGGCGACGACGGCGAACCCGAGGACGGCCTGCTGGACGGTCATGCGTCATTCCCCTCGGCCGGGTCAGCGAGGGTCGGGAACGACCGTCGTGCCACGACGATGACCACCAGGCTCACCGCCAGGAGCCCGGCGCCGACGTACGGCAGGGCGCCGAGGCCGGGGCCGACGAGCACGAGTCCGCCGAGCGCCGCGCCGCCGCCGATCCCGATGTTCGCGGTCGAGTTGACCAGCGCGCCGATGATGTCGGGCGAGGCGCCGCGGGTGCGGATGGCGGCGGTCTGGAACACGGACGCCATCGCGCCGAACGCCCCGGACCACACGGCGGCGGCGACGAGGACGCCGACCCGCGACGGGAAGGCGACGCCGAGCGCCAGCAGGCCGAGGGCCATGACGGCGTGCACGACGAGGGTGCCGCGACGCGGGTTGCGGTCGAGCGAGAGGGCGGCGTACGCGGTGCCGACGAGGCCGACGGCGCCGAGGCCGAGGAGGACGGGACCGACGGCGGTCTCGGCGAGGCCGGTCGCGAGCAGGATGACCGACACGTACGTGTAGACCGTGTACTGCGCCAGGTAGGTGAGCGTGTTGGCGCTCGACACGATGCCGAGCCGTCGGCGACGGTCGGTGCGGGTGTGGTCGGCGTGGGGCGCGTCGTCGCCGGAGACCGGTGGGAGCAGGGTGGCGACGAGGATCGTGGCCAGCGCGCACCCGGCGGCGAGCACCAGGAACCCGTTGCGCCAGCCGACGGCGATGCCCAGCGCAGTGGACAGCGGCACGCCGAGCACGAGCCCGGCGGACGCCCCGGCGGTGACCAGGGCGAGCGCGCGGCCGGTGACCTGCGGGAGCACCAGCCGGGACGCGTAGCCGATGCTCAGGGAGAAGAAGAGCGCGTGCGCGATGCCACCGACGGCGCGCCCGGCGGCGACGAGGCCGAACGACGGCGCGATCCCGACAAGCGCATTGCTGACCGTGTAGGCGACCAGGGTCACCAGGAGCAGTCCCTTGCGGGGCAGCCGCCGGGTGCCCAGGGTCAGGGGGATCGCGAGCGCCGCCACCATGAACGCGTACACGGTGACCAGCAGCCCGGCGACGGACTCGGTGACCTCCAGGTCGGTGCTGATCTGCGGCAGCAGCCCGACGGGGACCAGCTCGGTGGTGATTGCGACGAACGTCGCCAGCGTGAGGGCGACCAGCCCACCGGCGGCCTCGCGGACCGTCCCCGGGCGCCAGGTGGTCTGCTCGGTGCGGGTCACGTGCGCATGCTCGCACGCACCTCGGACAGCCTCACAGAGGCCGCTGCCACTCCGCGTCGACGCTGGCCTGCCGGAAGCCGAGCGCCACGTTGATGGCCAGCATGTGCGCGTTCTCCTGCGCGTTCCACGTGTGGATGCGCTCGGCGTCCGGGCGAACAGTCGCGAGCTCGTCGAGGACCGCGATCTTCGCGAGCATCCCGAGCCCGTGGCCACGGTGCTCACGCAGCACCAGGGTGTCGCCCTGGTACACGACGGCCGGCCTGTCCAGCGGGTACCTGACCTCCGAGAAGCCGGCCAACGTGCCGGTGGGCACGTGCTCGACGACGGCCACCAGGAACCCGTGCCCGCGGCGGTGGATGTCGGCGCCGTCGGCGAGGACACGCTCGGCGTCCCAGGGGTCCTCGGTGAGCTCGAGCCCGGCGGACGGGGCGTCGGTGCTCATCCGCGTCCTGAGGACGGCGAGGCCGTCGAGCCACTGCGTGGCGAACTCGTCCTTCATCAGGTGGACGCGGTAGTCGCTGCCGGGATCGGACCGGAGGTGGTCGACGGTGACCGGCAGGTCGAGCACCGAGTGCCGGACCACCTGCTCGAGCGTGAACCCGCGGGAGAGCGCGAACCGGGTGGCGTCGTCGTGCGCGGGGATCCGGCCGCTGCCGGTGGGGGACTCGAGGGCGTCCGGTCCGGGGGGTGGCTCGGTCCGGTAGGAGGAGTCGGAGATGACGGTGCGGCGTCCGGCCGCCCGGGCGAGGTCGATGCCGGCGTCCCAGAGCGCCGACCCGATGCCGCGTCGTCGCCAGTCGGGGTGCACGCCGACGTAGACGACAGCCAGGTGCGCGTTGCCCACCAGCGGCAGGCCGACCATGGCCCGGCCGACCACGGACCCGGGGACGCGTGGCGACCCGGCAGGGACGGCGACGAGCCGGTGCACCGTGCGGTGGGGCTCGGTGAGCGTCGCGCGCGTGGTGGGGACGTCGAGCGAGAAGTCGGTCGAGCCGTGGATCGCGACGTCGACGGCGTCGCCGACGAGGACCGTCCCCTCCACGGTCCAGGCGTCGGGGTGGTCCGGGTCCGCGGGGACGTGCACGAGGTCGACCATCGGGTCAGCCTCGCGCGCCGTCCCCGCGGCGGGCAACGTCAATCCCTCAGCGCGCGCAGCGCGAGCACCACGACGGGGACCAGGGCCAGGTGGCAGCAGGCGAGCGTGATCGTGCTGGCGGTGTCGAGGTCGGCCGGGATCGTCATGAGGAAGATCGTCGCGACGGCGAGCACCGGGGCGATGACCAGTGCGGTGGGCAGCACCCAGCTCATGCGTCGGCGCAGGAGTGCCACGAGCGTCAGCCCGACGAGCAGCGGCACCGCTGTGAACCCGGCCACGGTGATCGCGGAGACGGTCGCCGGGCCGGTGCTCGCGGTGAAGTCGAACGTGGCGCCGGCGGCCCGCCCGACCGCGTAGGTCGCGAGATTGACGACGACCGCGAGGATCACGGCGCCGCCGACCACGACCCACGCCGGCCGGGTGCGGACGGCCGTCTCGGTGGCGGTGGCTGTCACGCCCGGACCAGGTACGCCGCGATGCGGTCGAACGCGCCGTTCCAGGCGTGCTCGGCGAAGAAGTCGCGCATCTCGACCGACGGGAACCCGGTCTGCACGACGGACATGAGCGTGGCGTCGCCCTGCGCCTCGAACGTGACCTCGACGTGCGTGGTCATCGTCATGCCGTCGGGGCTGCTGCCGGAGGACTCGGTGACGAGGCGGTGCGGGCGGTCGATGACCAGGAACGTCTGCGTCTCCCGGAAGAGCTGGTCGCGGTTCGGCCCCCAGACGGCGGTCTGCTGGCCGCCGACGCGCAGATCGACCTCGATCTCGACGACGCCGGGCTCCTCGTCGAGGATCGAGAACCAGATCTTCTGCTTCTCGGCGTCGGTGTAGGCGTCGAACACCTGCTCCGGGGTGGCGGGCAGGACGCGCTGGGTGCGCAGCTCGAGGGTGGTGTCGGTGGTCATTGGTCCGTGCCTTTCTGCAGGGTGAAGTAGGCCTCGAGACCGTCGAGCCGACGCTCCCAGAGCCGCTGGTAGAAGGAGATCCAGGCCATGGCGTCGTCCAGCCGTTCTTCGCCGAGGCGGCACTGCCGGGACCGTCCGACCTTCTCGGTGCGGACGAGGCCGGCGTCCTCGAGGACCCGTACGTGCTTGGTCATGCCGGTGAGGGTCATCCCGTGCGGCTCGGCGAGCTCCCCGATGCTGGCGGGGCCCTCTCCGAGCCGGGTGAGGATGTCGCGCCGGGTCGAGTCGGCCAGGGCCGAGTAGATCCGGTCGAGGGTGTCATGCTGAACCATGTGGTTCACCATACGACACTGAACCGATTGGTGCAATGACGGAACGTAGGATCAGGGGGTGCGAGCGATCAGAGGCAAGGTCGGCGTCGTCGCGGCCCTCGTGCTCGCGGTGGCGCTGGCGCTGTCGGCGCTCGCGGGGCTCGGCACGCGGCCGACCGGGATCCCCGACGAGGGACCGTGGGCGATCGCGCTCTCCTACCCCGAGGGCGACTGGAGCAGCTGCCTCGACGACCCGGCGATGGCCGAGGCGCTGATGTCGTCGGACCTCCCGGTGTCCCGGGTCGTGGCGCCGTCGGCTCCGGGCGCGACCGAGGCGGACGTCCGCCGCGTCGTCGACTGCCTGTCCGCCTCGATGACGGGCGGGACGATCGAGGTGGGCCAGACCGGCGGGGTCGTCGAGGACGGCACGGTCAGCGGCTAGAGAGCAGCCACACGATCTCGCCCGCCTCGTCGACCGTCCCGCGGCCCACGATGATCGCGCAGTACCCGAGGGCCTCGTCGTCGTCGCGACGCCGCAGCACCAGGGCGCCGATCCCGAGCGTGTCCACGACCATCGCCATGGCGGCGATCCGCTCGCGCGCGTCGTCGACCGTGAAGGTCCCGATCCCGCGCGTGGTCAGCAGCTCCGCGAACCAGGGAGCGTCGGACTCGACCTCGGGCGTGAGGACCGCCGCTCGGTCTCCAGACGCAGCGGCATCGGCGCCTAGCCGGTCACCGGTCGGTCAGGGCGAGCTTGGCGCCGAGGGCGACGAACGCTCCCGCGAACGTCCGCCGCATCCACAGGACCACGCGCGGGCGGGAGACCACCTGAGACCGCACGGCGGCCGCGAACGCGCCGTAGACGGCGAACACGACGAACGTCATCGACATGAACACCCCGCTGAGGGCCGTCATGTGCAGGAGCGCGCCGGGCTCGTCGGGGTGCACGAACTGTGGCAGGAACGCGAAGAAGAAGATCGTCAGCTTGGGGTTGAGCACGTTGAGCAGCACGGCGGACCAGATGACGCGTCCGGCCGAGAGCGGTTCGGTCTGCCCGCTGACGACGATCTCCGACCGGTCCCGCCACATCCGCACCGCCATGTACAGCAGGTACGCGACGCCCAGGAGCTTCAGCGTCTGGAACGCGACCGCGCTGGCGTTGAGCACCGCGGCGAGCCCGGTCATCGCGGCGACGACGTGCGGCACGATGCCGAGCGTGCAGCCGAAGGCCGCGACCAGGCTGGCGCGCGTGCCGCGCGAGAGGCCGGCGCTCAGCGTGTAGATCACGCCGGTGCCGGGCGTCGCGACGATGACCAGGGTGGTCAGCAGGAAGGCCACGGACATGGCCAGCAGTCTGCCCCGCCGACTACCCGGTGGCCAGGACCTCGTCGAGCACCGTCCGCAGCCGCACGGCGAAGTCGTCGGGCGCCCCGGCGGGTAGGTCGTCGACGTCGAACCACGCCACCTGCTCGCTCTCGTCGCTGACGACGGGCACCGCGTCGGGCGACGCGTACGCCACGAACCCGACGTCCCAGTGCACGCGGCAGCGGCCGAAGGCGGACGACAGCTCGTGGCGGTGCACGTCGACGGGGAGCCGTCCTCCGGCGGCCAGCGAGGCGATCCCGCCCTCCTCCCGCGCCTCGCGGTACGCGGCATCGGCCAGCGAGACGTCGCCGGGCTCCAGGTGCCCGCCCAGCTGCACCCAGAACTGACCCTTGCGGTGGAAGCAGAGCAGCACGCGTGACAGGTCCGGGGTGAGGACGAAGCAGCTGGCCGTCAGGTGCGCAGGGGCGAGCGAGCGGTCGACCGCAGCCGCTCCGGAGGCGGCGACGAACGCGCGGTACTCCTCCAGCAGAGCAGCCTGCGCGGGGTCGTGCGGCGTCCACTCGTCGAGCACGTCGGAGATCACCGCGGAAGCGTACGGTGCCGTGATGACGCTCGAACGCCGGACCGAACGCCTGGTGATGCGCGCATGGCGGGAGGCGGACCTCGAGCCGTTCGCGGAGATGAACGCCGACCCCGAGGTGATGGAGTTCTTCCCGGGCATCCTGACCCGGGCAGCCAGCGACGCGCTCGCCGCCCGTGCGCAGGCGCGGCTCCGGGAGGACGGCTGGGGGCTGTGGGCGCTCGAGGTGGACGGCCGGTTCGCCGGGTTCACCGGTCTGGCGCGGCCGTCGTGGGACCGGTCGATGGTCGAGGTGGGCTGGCGGCTGCCGCGCTGGGCCTGGGGTCACGGGTACGCGACGGAGGCAGCGCGCGAGGCCCTGGCCGTCGGCTTCGACGATGTGGGTCTGGCGGAGATCGTCTCGTTCACCGCGGTGCCCAACGAGCGCTCCCAGGCGGTGATGCGTCGGATCGGCATGACCCGGGACCTCGCCGGCGACTTCGACTACCCGACGATCCCCGAGGGGCACCCGATGCGGCGCTCGGTCCTGTACCGGATCACACGCCCCTGAGTGGCCGGTCCCCGGCCCCCGGGACATACTCGCCACCGTGACGATCCCCCAGGACGCGACCACCCAGCCGGCTGCCGAGCAGCGTGACGGCCGCGGTCCTCTGCGGACCGCGGTGATCGTCAACCCGAACCGCGTGGAGGGCCTCGACGAGCTCCGCGCCGGCATCACGGACCAGCTGGCCGAGGCGGGCTGGCCCGAGCCGGCGTGGCTGGAGACGACGGCCGAGGACCCGGGCACCGGGCAGGCGGAGCAGGCGGTCGAGGACGGCGCTGCAGTCGTGTTCGTGGCGGGCGGCGACGGGACCGTGCGCGCGTGCATCGACGGGCTGGCGGGCACCCAGACGGCGCTCGCGATCCTGCCGGGCGGCACCGGCAACCTGCTGGCGACCAACCTGGGCGTCCCCACCGACACGATCGAGGGCGTGCAGCTGGCCCTGGACCGCGGGCGGCGCGTGGTGGACCTGGGCGAGGTCGAGGGCAAGACGTTCGCCGTCATGGCGGGCATGGGGCTCGATGCGGCGATGGTCGACGACGCCCCCACCAAGCTCAAGGCGGTGCTGGGCCCGGTCGCCTACGTGTTCTCGGCGCTCAAGCACCTCAACGACGCGGAGATGAAGGTCGAGGTGCAGGTCGACGACTACCCGGTCCTGCGCCGCCGCGCCCGGACGGTGATCGTCGGCAACGTCGGACGCCTCCAGGGCGGGGTCAACCTGCTGCCCGACGCGGAGCCCGACAACGGCCAGATGGACGTCGCGGTCCTCGCCCCGCGCAACCTCGGGCACTGGATCCAGACGGCCTTCGGCGTGCTGCGGCCCGGGCGCCACAAGGTGCCGAACATGGAGGTGCTGCGGGGGTCGCGGATCACGGTGACCAGCGACCGGCCGCAGCCGCGCCAGCTGGACGGCGACGTCATCGACGAGTCGACGACCCTCGACATCACGGTCCGCCCGGACGCCCTCTGGGTCTGCGTCTACCAGCCGGACACGTCCGAGGACCTGACCGAGGGCTCCACCGAGGAGGACTAACGGTCGACGAGCCCAGCCACCTGGTCGGCGCTCAGAGGCAGGCCGAGGTCGCGGAGCACGTCGCCCAGCTCGGCGTCGCCGACCGCGCGGTCCTCGACCTTGCCGGTGGGCGTCTCGACGGTGAGCCGACGCCCGATCAGGCTGCGCACCCGCGCCTCCTCCTTGCGGATCACCACGAGGTTCAGCACGAACCGGGACGTCGGTCGGTGCGACGTCGCGAAGTTGGCGACCTCGACGTCGGCCAGGTAGGTGGTCTCGGGCGGGATCGTGTAGTGGGTCTGCCAGGCACCGTCGTGGAGCTCGTGCAGCTGCCAGGAGCCGTCGTCGAGGCGGACGGTCCGGAACGTCCAGGCGCCCTGGTGCGAGACGGACCCGTCGACGAGCGGGACGGGTTCGAGGAGCCCCGAGCCGAACCCGGTGTCGGCGAGCCAGCGACCGTCCACCACCACGACGAGGTGCGAGCGCGGCCGGGCGACCACCGCGGGGTCGCCGATGCGGGCCAGTCGCCGCTCGACGGTGTGGCCGAGCCGTTCGAGCGCGGCGGCGAGCAGGATGCCGTGCTCGTAGCAGTAGCCCCCGCGGCGGGCGTCGACGAGCTTGGCCTGGACGTCGGGCAGGTCGACGCTGACCCCGACCCCGAGCTGCACGTCGAGGTTCTCGAACGGGATCGCGGCGAGGTGGGCCCGGTGGATCGCGGCGAGCGGGTCACCCGGGCCGGCGCCGATCCTGGCCAGGTAGGCGTCGAGGTCGAGGCGGTCGACGCCCCACGGGTCCGTCACAGCTCGTCGCGCGGCACGACGAGGACCGGCACGGGGGAGTGCCGGATGATCTTGGTCGCGCTGGTGCCGAGGAACACGCGCTGGAGCGTACCGGCGCTGGAGGAACCGAGGATGAGCAGCTCGTCGGGCATCCAGTCGACGGAGCTCAGCGCCTCGGTCCAGCTGGTCCCGGACGCGACGACGAACTCGGTGTCCTCGTCCAGCCCGGGGCGGAGCGCCGCCTGCGCCTCAGCCATCTGCTCGCGCCACTGGGCGGTGACCTCGGACTCGATGTCGGTGCCGACCTCGGGCGGGTACATCGTCGCGGAGCGGACCCCGAAGGACGCGACCCGCAGCTGCACGTCGATCTCGCGGGTGAGCCGCGCAGCCCAGCGCACGGTCGACACGGCGACGCCGGACCCGCCGAACGAGCAGGTCAGCCGCCGGGCGGTCGCGTCGGTGGTGCTCGCCGCACGGTACGCGCGCGGTGCGATGGCCAGCGGGACGGGTGAGGAGTGCAGCAGGTAGTCGGCGGTGGAGCCGACGACGACGCGGCCCTCGGGTCCGTCCGGCGACGAGCCGAGCACCAGTGCGGTGGCGTCCCGCTGCTCCGCGAGGGCTGCCAGCGCGCGGGGCGTCGACCGGTCCGTCAGCCGGACGAACTCGACGGTCAGGTCGTCGGCGTGACCGGCGAGGAGCTCGCGCACGGCGGCCTGGGCCTCGTCGGCGCGGGCCTTGATCCACTCCTGCATCTCGCCGTCGACCCGGGCCATCGACGGCACCGTCCACCCGTGCGGGATGACCGTGGCGACGACCAGGACGAACGCGCCGGTGTCCTCGGGGAGCGTGCGGGCGAGGGTGACGCCCAGGTCGACCGCGCCGTGGAGGCCGCCGAACGGGTTGGCCCCGACGACGATCGTCATCGCAGGTCCCCGTCGCGGACCAGGTCGGCCTCGATCGCGCGTTGCAGCAGGGAGTGCTTGCGTCCCCACAGGAAGTAGAACGCGAGCACCACGCTGAGCCAGAGCAGGAACCACGCGTAGGTGTACCAGTGCAGGCCGGACAGGATGTAGAGGCAGGCCAGCACGGCGAGCACCGGGGTGACGGGGTAGCCGGGGACCTTGAACCCGCGGGGGAGGTCGGGCCGGGTACGGCGCAGGATGACGACGCCGACCGAGACGACGATGAACGCGATCAGCGTGCCGATGGACACCAGGTCCCACAGGTAGTCGAGCGGGATGAAGGCGGCGAGCAGGCCGACGACGATCGCGACGATGACGGTGTTGTTGACGGGCGTGCGGGTGCGCGGGTTGACGCGCGCGAACGCCCGCGGGAGGAGCCCGTCGCGGCCGATGGCGAACAGGATGCGGGTCTGCCCGTACATCGTCACCAGCGTCACGGAGAAGATCGAGATGACCGCGCCGGCGGACAGGATCGTGCCCGGCCAGGATGCCCCGACCACGTCCTGCAGGATCTTGGCCAGACCGGCCTCGCCCTGCGCGGCGTCGCCGAACTCCTCCCACGGCTGCGTGCCCAGGGCGGAGACGGCGACCAGGACGTAGATCGTGGTGACGATCGCCAGGGCGCCGAGGATGGCGCGCGGCATCGTCTTCTGCGGGTTGCGCACCTCGTCGCCGGCGGTCGAGATGGCGTCGAGGCCGATGAACGTGAAGAAGATCGTCCCGGCGGCGGCTGTGATGCCGGCGATGCCCTTGGGGGCGAAGTCCGCGAAGTTGTCCGCGTGGAAGCCGGTGAACGCCACGGCCACGAACATCAGCAGGACCGCGAGCTTGATGACGACCATGGTCGCGTTGACCTTGGCGGACTCGGACGCACCGCGGATGAGCAGGAGCGCGCACATCGCGACAAGGATCAGTGCCGGCAGGTTGATGAAGCCCGGGTCGGTGTCCCAGGGGGCAGCGGACAGCGCGTTCGGGATCTGCCAGCCGAACAGGTTGTGCAGCAGCTGGTTGAGGTAGCCGCTCCACCCGACCGACACCGCCGCCGTCGAGACGCCGTACTCCAGCAGCAGGCACGCCGCGACACCCATCGCGACCACCTCGCCGAGCGTCGCGTAGGCGTACGAGTACGTCGACCCGGAGACGGGCACCGTGGAGGCCATCTCGGCGTAGGACAGCGCGGACAGGCCTGCCGCGAGACCGGCCAGCACGAACGAGATGATCACCGCCGGGCCGGCGTCGGGCACCGCCTCGTGCATGACGAAGAAGACCCCGGTCCCGACGGTCGAGCCGACGCCGAACATCATCAGCGTGAACGTGCCGAGGGACCGTTCGAGGCCCTCGCTCGACTTCGCCGTCATGGCGGTGATCGGCTTCTTGCGCCACAGCTGTGCCCTCAGGGACGCCTGCGGGACCGTCATGGGCGGGCCTCTCTGGAGGGCGTGTGTCGTCAGCCACCGTAAGAGGCGCGCGAGGGAGCGGCAATCTGGACCACTCGCCGCAATCGCGACGTCCGGTCGGTCGCACAGGCGGCGCACAGGAATCACCCGTGAGACGGGACGCCAAAACCGTCACGGTGGACGATGTTTGTCGCTACTGTCCGCGCATGATCACAACTCTCGCCACCGAGGTGGCCAACACGACCGCTGCTGCTGGCGGCGGCGCCGGCGCCGTCGTCGGTGGCCTCATCGGCTACCTGCTCGTCGCGTTCGCCCTGGTGGGCGTCTTCAAGAAGGCCGACGAGCCCGTCTGGCAGGCCTTCGTCCCGATCTGGAACACCATCGTCCTCATCAAGATCTCGGGTCGGCCGATCTGGTGGATCATCCTGCTCCTGATCCCGATCGTGAACATCGTGATCATCGTCCTCGTCTACCACAGCCTGTCGACGTCGTTCGGTCACGGCGCCGGCTTCACCGTCGGCCTGATCTTCCTCAGCATCATCTTCCTGTACATCCTCGGCTACGACTCGAAGCCCTACCAGGGCGCCACCGGCGGCGAGCCGCTCGGCGGCTACGCCACCGCCTGACCCAGCACTTCCCGAGACGGCCGTACCCCCACGGGGTGCGGCCGTCTCGTGCGTGGGTGACCATCGCCCGATGACGACGATCGAGACCTTGGCCGACGAGGGGTTCATCTCCCTCACGACGTTCCGCAAGTCCGGCGTCGGTGTCCCGACGACCGTGTGGGTGGGCCGTGACGGCGACGCCCTGCTGGTGACGACGCCGCGGGGCAGCGGCAAGGTCAAGCGGCTCCGACGGGATCCCCGGGTCGAGCTCTCGCCGAGCAGCCGGCTGGGGAACGTCGACGACGACGCGGTGGTCGTGGCGGGTGTCGGGGAGGTCCTCGACGACGACGCCGCCCGGGAGCGGTGCAACGAGATCATGCAGGAGAAGTACGGCCTGGAGTTCCGCGTGATGATGGGGATCGAGAAGCTGGGCCGCAAGGGCGACGACAACCGGGTCATCCTGCGGATCACGCCGGGCTGACGGCGTAGCGTGCCCGTCGTGACGCTGACCCACCCGGAGATCACCGCGACGCTGCGTGCGGCCGGCTGCGTGTTCGCGGAGGACGAGGCGTCGCTGCTCCTCGACGCGGCCGCGGGCGACGACCTGGCGAGGCTGGTCGGGCGGCGGGTCGCCGGGGAGCCGCTCGAGGTGATCGTCGGGTGGGCGGAGTTCTGCGGCCTGCGGATCGAGATCGACCCGGGGGTGTTCGTGCCGCGGCGGCGGACCGAGGTGCTGGTGCGGGAGGCCGCTCGGCTGGCCGACGGGCCCGCGGTGGTGCTGGACCTGTGCTGCGGCTCCGGGGCGCTCGGCGTCGCACTCGCGCACGTGCTGGAGGTCGAGCTCTACGCCGCGGACGTCGAGCCGGCCGCGGTCCGCTGCGCGCGCCGTAACGTCGCGGCCGTAGGTGGTCAGGTGTTCGAGGGGGATCTCGACGAGCCGCTGCCCGCGTCGCTCCGGGGTCGGGTCGACCTGCTCGTCGCCAACGTGCCGTACGTGCCGACCGACGACATCGGCCTCATGCCACCCGAGGCCCGCGAGCACGAGCCGCGCGTGACGCTGGACGGCGGTGCCGACGGGCTCGACGTGCTGCGCCGGGTCGCGGCCGTGGCGCCGCGGTGGCTGGCGCCCGGTGGGCACCTGCTGGTGGAGACGAGCGAGGCGCAGGCGGCCGCGGCGGTCGACGCGTTCACCGCGGCGGGGCTCGCGGCGCGGGTCGTCGTGGACGAGGACGCGGGAGCCACGGTCGTCGTCGGGACGCGGTCCCATGAGTGAGCCCGTCGACCGGCTCGTCGCCCTCGCCGACCCGGAGCGGGCCGAGGGGATGGCGGCGTTCTTCAAGACGGGGCCCGGGCAGTACGGCGAGGGCGACGTCTTCCTCGGGCTGACGGTGCCGCAGGTGACGGCGGCTGCGAAGCAGCACCTCCTGTCGTCCGTCGGGGAGCTGGAGGAGCTGCTCGACGACGAGCGGCACGAGGTGCGGCTGCTCGCGCTGAAGATCATGGCGCTCCAGTGCGCGGCCGCGCGGACCTCGCCGGAGCGTCGTCGCGAGCTGCTCGACCTCTACCTGCGGCGGACCGACCGCGTGAACAACTGGGACCTGGTGGACCTGAGCGCGCCGGACGTCCTCGGGCGTGCGGTGCTCGCCGGCCTGCCGAACGAGGTGCTCTACCGCCTGGCCGGCTCGGGCGTGCTGTGGGAGCGGCGGATCGCGATCGTCGCGACCTACCGGCTAATCCGTGCCGGGTCCCTGGACGACACGTTCGCCCTGGCCGCGCTGCTGGAGGGCGACCCGCACGACCTCATGCACAAGGCGGTCGGCTGGATGCTGCGCGAGGCCGGCAAGCAGGACGAGGCCCGGCTTCTCGCGTACCTCGACGAGCACGCGGTGACGATGCCGCGGACGGCGCTGCGGTACTCGCTGGAGCGGCTGGCACCTGACGTCCGGGCCCACTACATGGGTCTCAAGAAGAGGACAGGATCCGTCACGCGGTCGTGATCTCCAGCCAGTGCGGGTTGGTCATGATGCCCAGGAGGTTGCCGAACGGGTCCACCACCGAGGCGGTGGTGAAGCCCTCGCCGCGCTCGCGGATGCCGTCGTGCTCCGTGGCACCCAGGGCGAGCAGGCGCTCGAACGTGCCGGCGAGGTCGTCGACGTGCCAGGACACGACGGCGCCGCTGGCACCGCCACCGGCCGGGACGTAGCGACGGTCGATGATCCCGAGCTCGTCGAGGTGGTCGCCGATCCGGAACTCGATGTACCCGTCGCGCACGAAGTACGGCTCGAAGCCGAACAGCTCGGTGTACCAGGTGCGGGCGGCGTCGAGGTCGTCGGCGAAGAAGGAGACGTTGGCCAGGCCACGGAAGGTGCTCGTCGTTGTTGTCATGACTCCACTCTCCACGGTTAAGTGATCACCTTCTGAGCACTTTGTCTGCGACTCTTCAGGTATGCGTGCGGACCGATTGGTGGCCACCCTCCTGCTCATGCAGGCGCGCGGGCGGGTGACCGCCGCCGAGGTGGCCGACGAGCTCGAGGTGTCCGTGGCGACTGCCCGCCGGGACCTCGAGGCGCTGTCCACGGCGGGCATCCCGGTCTATCCGCAGCCTGGGCGGGGCGGCGGCTGGTCGCTCGTCGGCGGCGCCCGCACCGACCTCACCGGCCTGACGTCCTCCGAGGCGCAGGCGCTGTTCCTGCTGGTGGGGTCGTCGTCCGACCGGTCCGCCGACGCGACCTCCGCCCTGCGCAAGCTGGTCCGCGCGCTGCCGGCGACGTTCCGCGCGGAGGCCGAGGCGGCCGGTCGCGCGGTGGTGGTGGACCCGGTCGGGTGGGGGTCCGCCGCCCGGTCCCGGCAGCCGTGGGTCGAGGAGCTGCAGGGCGCGGTCGTCCGTCGGCGGCAGGTGACTCTCGTGTACTCCGGGCGACACGGCGAGACCGAGCGGACGGTCGACCCGTGGGCGCTCGTCGACAAGGGCGACCACTGGTACCTCGTCGCGGGCACGCCTGCGGGACGCCGCACGTTCCGCCTCGACCGGATCGTCGGCCTGTCGGTGCTCGACACCCCGGCGCCCCGGCCCGACGACCTCGACGTCGCCGGCATCTGGGAGTCGGTGGTCGACGAGGTCGAGCAGCGCCGCGGGCGCGTGACGGCGACGGTCCTGACCACGCCGTTCCTCGTGCGCGTGGTCCGGGACCAGTTCGGGCGGCACGTCACCGTCCTCGGTCCGGAGGTCGACGGCCGCGTGCGCCTGGAGGTCGCGTCGCACTCCGCGCGCTCGGTGGCCGAGAAGCTCGCCGGGTTCGGGGCGGCGGTCGAGGTGCTGGAGCCCGCGGCGGTCCAGGACGAGCTCGGGGTGCTGGGCGCGGAGCTCGTGGCCCGGTATGTCGGTGGTGGTCGCTAGCGTGCCGCGCATGATCACCGAGGGAACGTTCACCGTCAGCGGGTTCACCGGCGTCCCGATCGCGGAGGAGCGGCCGGTCCCCACCGCGCTGGGCGTCGGCGTCGCCACGATGGAGAAGGCGTACGTGGGCGGCGTCGAGGGCCGCTCGACCACGCTGTTCACGTCGGCGTTCGACCCCGAGCGCGGCGTCGGCACCTACGTCGCGATGGAGTCGTTCGAGGGCAGCCTCGACGGGCGCACCGGCACGTTCAACTTCGTGCACGCCGCCTCGACGAGCGGCACCGGCCGGTCCGACGAGCACTTCCTGATCGTGCCGTCGAGCGGCACCGGGGCGCTCGCCGGGATCGTGGGCAGCGGCGCCCTGGTGGTCGACGCCGACGGCACGCACCGGATGCGGTTCGACTACACGCTGGACTGAGCGCGCGACCGCTCGGCGTGCTCCCTCGCGGCGAGCGCCGCGAACGTCAGCAGCTGCTTGCGCATCATGAGCAGGTCACCCCAGCCCAGCAGCCAGCTGCGCAGCGCGACCAGGCGGTTGGTCGGCTTCGGCCCGCGGATCACCGCCAGCAGCCTGCTCCGCTCGGGACCGACAGGGACCACCGCGTAGGTGAGTGCGAGGTCACCGAATGCCCGTGCGCCGGTGCCCGGCGCCATGCGGACCGTCAGGTGCTCCCCGACGACGAACGACTCGAGCGTGAAGATCCTCGAGAACGTCTGGCCGACCTCCAGGTCCCAGCACCACGGCAACGGCCGACGAGGGCTGCGCCGGCCCCGGTTGTCGATCCAGTCGTAGCTGTACGGCGCGACGCGGAACTGGCAGACCCACCGGTAGACGACGTCGGCGGGAGCGGCGACGTCCACGCCGCGCAGCAGCCGGTCCGCCGGACCGGGCATCAGCGCGTCGCACGGGTAGGCGCGGTCCTGCTCGGCCGTCGTCACGCCCCAGCTGGATGCCCTGCCCATGGCTCCCCCTGCCGTCGTCGAGACCTTCACGCTAGGACGCGACGGGCGGAACGCGCCCTGGTCTCTCAGCCCGTCCTCAGCGCCCGGACCCGGTTGTTGCGGGCGTCGTGGGTGAGCTCGACCAGACCGAGGGCCTCGAGCAGCGGCGGCAGGTACATCCCGAACCGGCCGCGGTAGCCCTTGCGCAGGCCGTACCAGCCGCTGACGGGGTTGGCCTCGTCGCGACCCCACGCCTCCACCGACCCCACGGCGGCGGGCTTCAGCTCGTCCGCGGCGCCGAGCGGCACCCAGTCGCCCTGGGCCAGCAGCCAGGCGTGCAGGTCGTCGACCGCGCTCAGGTGGTACGTGAGCGTCGTCGATCCCACCTGGCACACGAGGGCGGGTGGGTCCGCGGACTCGTCGCGGTACATCGTGTACGCGGACGAGCCCGGAGCCGTCGTGAGCTGCCAGGGGTCGTCCTTCGTCCCGGTGCCGGCCATCGGAGCCTCCCTCGAGCGGATGTCCCGCCAGTATCGACCCGGGTCGCGGGCGGTGGCACGACGGACCAGTGCGCCGTCGGCACCGGCACGGTCGGTTCCTCCCGATACGCTCGCCAGCGTCGTCGACGGAACCCCGACCGGAGGACTGCCTTGACCGTGATCGCCACCGTGCTGGATGTGACCGTGTCCGACGAACGGTGGCTCGTGATCGTCGCGACCCTCGGGCCGCTGATCACGGCGCTCGCGGCGATCGGTGCGCTGATCGTCGGGATCCAGACCGTGCGGCAGCGCACCGTTGCCGACTCGCAGGCGCAGTGGTGGGCACGTGTGCAGTGGGCGACCGGGCTGGCGTTCGAGGCCGAGGAGAGCAAGCGGTCGGTCGGCTTCGACGCCCTCGCGCTGCTGGCGTCGTCGCCGCTGGCAGGTCCGGAGGACGCCTCGTTCCTCGCGGGGCTGTCGTTCGAGGTGCTGCGGGACGTGCAGGAACGCGGCGCCGTCGACGACGTGGTCTTCGTGCCGGTCGACGACGAGGCGTTCGTCCGACCGTCGGACGCGCGCCCGGTGGTGGCCGTCACCCGGTCGGAGGTGTCCGCGGCGAAGCTGCGCGTGGTGGCGGACCGTGGCCGAGGGCGTGCGACGCCCGCGTGGATCGCCCGGCTGGCGGCGACGAGCTCGTCGGGCGCCTGACCGCGTCGACGTCCTGACGAGACCCGTGCAGGGCTGAGCGCAGCCGGAAAACACTTACTGGGTTGTCACTATTGACACGTGACACCAAGCCGGTACCTTTTGTCCTGGCCGGCAACAAATGTCCGGTGCGCGGCGCCAACGGCGGTGCCTCCTCGCGTGCGGGGACCCGTCTTGCGACGTGCCCTGTGCGCAGAGAGGTCCCCCCATGAACCTTGGTAGGCAGAGCCCCCCACGTCCCCGACGCAGGCGGACGGCGACGGTGCTGGCCACCGCGCTCGCCGTCGCGCTGGTCCCCCTCGTCGCGGCCCCCGCCGCGCAGGCGGCGGCGCCCGTCGACCTCGGCCCGAACACGATCGTGTTCGACCCCAGCCAGCCGATCGAGGAGATCCAGGCCACGGTCGACGCGATCGCCACGCAGCAGGTCCCCGCGCACTTCGGGGAGGGCCGGTACGCGCTGCTGTTCAAGCCCGGCACGTACGGCACGCCCGAGCAGCCGCTGCGGTTCGAGGTCGGCTACTTCACCGAGGTCGCCGGTCTGGGCCAGGACCCGGGCGACGTGATCATCAACGGCGCGATCGAGGTCTACAACCAGTGCCTGCCCGTGCCCGAGGGTGCGCCGGCGAACTGCCTCGCGCTGGTCAACTTCTGGCGCTCGCTGTCCAACCTGACCATCCAGTACGCGGCCGGCGACGCCGACGGCTGCCGCAGCTCCGCCAACTTCTGGGCCGTCTCGCAGGCCGCCCCCATGCGCCGCGTGAACGTCACGGGCGCCAACGTCAGCCTCATGGACTACTGCACCGCGGGCCCGCAGTACGCGTCCGGCGGCTTCATCGCCGACTCGACGCTGCCCTACGTGGTCAGCGGCAGCCAGCAGCAGTTCCTGGTCCGCAACGGCTCGGTGGCCGGATGGAGCAACAGCGTCTGGAACCAGGTGTTCGCGGGCGTCCAGGGCGCTCCGGCCACCGACTTCAGTCCCGTGGTCGGCGAGCCCAAGTACACCACCCTCGACACGACGCCGGTCTCCAAGGAGAAGCCGTACCTCTACCTCGACGACGCGGGGAAGTACAACGTGTTCGTCCCGTCGGCGCAGAAGGACTCCGCGGGAGCCACGTGGGCCGCGGGCAGCACGCCCGGCAAGGCGATCCCGCTGAGCAAGTTCTTTGTCGCCAAGCCCGGTGACAGCGCTGCGAAGATCAACTCCGCGCTGGCCCTGGGCAAGCACGTGCTGCTCACCCCGGGCGTCTACCACGTGAACAGGACGCTCAACGTGCTGTGGCCCAACCAGGTGGTGCTGGGTCTCGGCCTGGCGACGATCATCCCGGACAACGGGGTCGTGGCCATGCAGACGCTCGACGTCCCCGGCATCGACATCGCCGGGATCATGTTCGACGCCGGCACGGTCAACTCCCCGGCGCTGCTCCAGCTGGGCACCAAGCTCTCGTCGCTCGACGCCAAGCTGAAGAAGCCGCTGCTGAGCAGCGCGAACAACCCGACGGCCGTGCAGGACGTGTTCTTCCGGATCGGCGGCGAGGCCGTCGGCAAGGCCACCCAGAGCCTCGTGGTCAACACGAACCAGACGATCATCGACCACACCTGGGCGTGGCGGGCCGACCACGGCACCGGCGTCGGCTGGGACGTGAACACGGCGGAGACCGGCGTGCTGGTCAACGGCAACGACGTCACCGCGACGGGCCTGTTCTCCGAGCACTACCAGAAGTACAACGTCATCTGGAACGGCGAGCGCGGCCGCACGATCATGTTCCAGAACGAGCTGCCGTACGACGCGCCCGACCAGGCGTCCTGGCAGCACGACGGCGTCAACGGCTGGGCCGCGTACAAGGTGAACGACAAGGTCAAGGTGCACGAGGCCTGGGGCATGGGCGCGTACATCTACACCAACGTGAACCCGACCCTGCACGCCACCCGGGCGTACGAGGTGCCGGTCACGCCGGGCGTGAAGCTGCACAACGTGCTGACGGTCTCGCTGAACGCGGCGGGCACCATCGACCACGTCGTCAACGACACGGGCGACCCGGTGACGCCGACCTTCGCCGGCCCGAGCACGGTGCTGGAGTGGCCGGTCCCGTGACCTGAGGAGTGACGACGAAGGGCCCGGCCGGTGCGGTCGGGCCCTTCGTCATCAGCGTGGCTGCAGGACCGCGCGGCCGGCTCGGCGCAGCGCGCGGCCGACCTCCGTCGGCTCGACCCCGGTCCCCGTGGCCATCGCGCCGTCCCGCAGCATGACGAGCTGCACCGCGACCGACCGCGGCTCGGGCAGGCCCAGCTCGACGACCAGCTCCTCGGCCGCGGCCCGGAGCCACTCGCGGTGCCGCTCGGCCACGGCACGGACCGGGTGCGCCACGTCGGGGTACTCCGCGGCGGCGTTGAGGAACGGGCACCCGCGGAACCCGGCGCCGCAGACCTGCGCCGCGAGCCGGTCCGCGTAGGCCGCGAGGACCGCAGCCGGGTCGCCGGCGTGCTCGACGCGCCAGGTGGTGACGGCGTGCCGTTCCGCCGCGGCGACGGTCTCGAGGTACGCCTCGACGAGGTTGTCCTTCGTCGGGAAGTGCCGGTAGAAGGTCACCTTGGTCACCCCCACCTCCGCCATGACGGCGTCGGCGCTGACCGCGCGGATCCCCTCGCGGTAGAACCTCGGCGCCGCCACGTCGAGGATCCGGCGCGCCACTTCCGACTGGCCGCCGTCGCGAGTCGGCCGCCCGACGACGGGCGCACCTAGCGGCGGGACGTCGACGATCACCGCTCGACGGTCTCCGCCGCCGCCGCCGCACGCAGCGCGCGCCACGCACCGGTGGACCAGAGCGCCCAGAGCACCAGCAGCGGCTGCCCGACCAGGCGGACGGCGCGCGCGGTGTCCGACTCGAGCCCGAAGGCGTCCGTCCGCGTGACCAGCTGGGAGATGTTCCCGGGGAAGATCGCCACGAAGAAGCCGGCGACTATCCACCCGACGGCCGCCCGACGGCGACCGGGCGCCGCGAGCAGCGCGCAGCCGAGCGCGATCTCCACCACCCCGGACACGAGCACCACGGTGTCGGGGTCCGCCGGGAACCACGGGGGCACCTGCGCCTGGAACTCCTCGCGCGCGGTCGTCAGGTGCGACGTCCCCGCGAACGCGAGGGCTGCGCCGAGGCCCAGGCGCCCGACCGTGCGGCGCACGCTGCTGCCTCGGGTGGGCGGGTCCGCGATCACCTCGCCGCGCAGCACGGAGGCGAACGCGCGAGCGGTCCGCGCGACGAGGGTGGTGTCGAGGACGGCCACGAGCGCTCCTTGGTAGACGAACTAGTCCACCTACCGTACGGCCGCGGGCGGGCGCACGCCTCCGGGCGGGCTCAGTCGTCCGGCAGGGCGAGGCCGAAGATCCGGCGCTGCGGTGCGGCGAGGGTGTCGGCGCCGGGCTCGGGCTGAGGGAACCCGCCCGCGCGAGGCGGCCCGACCCAGAGCCGCCGGCCGTCGCCGTCGCGGTACACCTGGCCCGTCGTGACGAGCCGCGCGCGGCCGGCGGTGGCGAACTGCGCGCGCACGGACGCCTCGTGCGACGGCGGGACGAAGCCGACCGTGTGGTTGCGGCACACGAGCACGACGTGCTCGCCGCCCTCCGTCTCGAACGTGAGGTCGACGCGCACGGGCGCGGACGAGCCGCGCTCGACGCCGGTCAGCGCCGCCGCCAGGCCGATCTGCAGCGCGGCCGCCTCACCGGCGACGAAGCCGTCGCCGACGTCGGCGGTGACCCGCCCTCGGCGCGTGAACATCCTCACGGCACCAGCGTCCCATCTGCCGCGCGACATTCGTCGTCGTCCCGTGTCGAAGAACGCGATCCCCGTTCGACGACACAGGTGAAGGCCCGTCACCGGCACTAGCGTCGAGACGGCACCCACACGAAGGAGATCACCATGAAGGTCCTGGTCATGATCAAGGGCGAGGGAGCCGACGAGGACAAGGTCGCCCCCACCGACGAGATGTTCGCCGAGATGAACGTCTACAACGAGCAGCTGGTGAACGCCGGGATCATGCTCGCCGGCGAAGGTCTGAAGTCCAGCAGCAACGGCGCGAAGGTCGTCTGGGACACCAGCGGGGAGGTCTCGGTCGTCGACGGCCCGTTCACGGAGTCGAAGGAGATCGTCGCGGGCTACTGGATCTGGCAGGTGAGCTCGCTGGACGAGGCCGTCGAGTGGGCCAAGCGCTGCCCGTCGACCCCCGAGCTGCGCTCGGAGCTGGAGATCCGGCCGTTCTTCGAGATGGAGGACTTCGCCCAGGTGGTGTCGCCCGAGATCCTCGCGAAGGAGCAGGCGCTGGTGGACCGGGTCAAGGAGCAGCACGGCTGATGGCGGACGCGCGGCGGACGGTCGAGATCATCTGGCGGATCGAGTCGCCGCGCCTCATCGCCGCCCTGACCCGCCTGGTCCGGGACGTCGGGCTGGCCGAGGAGCTGGCGCAGGACGCGTTCGTCACCGCGCTGGAGCAGTGGCCGGTCACGGGTGTCCCGGACAAGCCCGGCGCGTGGCTCATGGTCACGGCTCGGCACCGGGCGATCGACCTGATCCGGCGGGAGCAGAACCGGGACGCCAAGTACGCGCTGCTCGCGGCGAAGATCGCCGACGAGGGACCCGCGGACCGGATCGTCGACGAGCCCATCGCCGACGACCTGCTCGCGCTGGTGTTCCTGACCTGTCACCCGGTGCTGCCGCGGGACTCGCGGATCGCGCTCACCCTGCGCCTCGTCGGAGGGCTCACCACCGACGAGATCGCGCGCGCGTACCTGGTGCCGTCGTCGACCGTCGGGCAGCGGATCTCCCGCGCCAAGCGCACGCTCGCGGAGGCGCACGTGCCGTTCGAGGTCCCGCAGACCGACCAGCTGCCCGCGCGCGTGGGCTCGGTGCTCGAGGTGCTCTACGTGATCTTCACCGAGGGGCACGCCGCGACGTCGGGTTCCACGTGGGTACGTCGGGACCTTGCCGACGAGGCGATGCGGCTGGGCCGGGTGCTCGCCGCACTCCTGCCGCGCGAGCCGGAGGTGCACGGGCTGGTCGCGCTGATGGAGCTGCAGGCGTCCCGGTTCGACGCCCGCGGGGACGGCGTGCTGCTGCCGGACCAGGACCGTCGATTCTGGGACCAGGCCCTGATCGAGCACGGGCTCGGGGCGCTGGACCGGGCGACGACGCTGGGCAGGCCGCTCGGTCCGTACACCGTGCAGGCGGCGATCGCGGCGTGCCACAGCCGTGCCCGGACGTTCGAGGACACCGACTGGGAGGCGATCGTGGCCCTCTACGACGCGCTCGCGCAGCTGACCCCGTCGCCGGTCGTCGAGCTCAATCGTGCGGTCGCCGTCCTGCACGCGGACGGCCCGGAGGCCGCGCTGCTGGCGATCGACGCCATCCGTCACGACCCGCGGCTCGCCCGCTACCACCTGCTCGGCGCGGTGCGGGCTGACGTGCTGGCCCGGCTCGGGCGTGTCGACGAGGCCGCCGAGGAGCTCGAGCGCGCCGCGGCCCTGGCCCCGACGAAGCGGGAGCGGAACCTGCTGATGGCCCGGTCGGCGGCCGTCGCGGAATCTCCCGTGCTCGATGTCGGAGGCGACTGAGACGATGGCGGGCATGACCGAGGAGACCCCCACGGAGACGCTCGTCGACGAGCGGCCGGGCTGGCGTCGGCAGACCACGATCTTCCTCACCGGGCAGACGGTCTCGCTGTTCGGCTCGATGCTCGTGCAGTACGCCGTGATGTGGCACCTGACCCTGGAGACCAAGTCCGGCGGGGTCATGGCCCTGTACGCGGTGTTCGGCTTCCTGCCGCAGGCCGTCATCTCGATCTTCGGCGGCGTCTGGGCGGACCGGCTGGACCGCAAGAAGCTGATCATCGGTGCGGACGCCACCATCGCGGTCGTCACCCTGGCCCTGGCGATGTTCATGGCGGCCGGTGCCACCGACCTCTGGCTGATCTTCGTCGCGATCGCCATCCGCTCGGCCGGCGCGGGTATCCAGATGCCCGCCGTCGCTGCCCTGCTGCCGCAGATCGTCCCCGCGGACAAGCTCATGCGGGTCAACGGCATCAACGGCACCATCCAGTCGGCCATGATGCTCGTCGCCCCCGCGGCCGCCGCCGCGGTCTACGCCAGCATGTCGATCGTGGCGGTGTTCTACATCGACGTCGTCACCGCGGTCATCGGCATCGGCCTGCTGCTGATGGTCACCGTGCCGCGGCTGGTCCGCTCCGAGGAGTCGAAGGACCTCGGCTACTTCGACGACCTGGTCGGCGGCGTGAAGTACATCGTCACCCACGCGTTCGTGCGCTGGATCCTCGTGCTCTACGCGGTCGTGTTCGTGCTCATCGTGGCCCCCTCGTTCCTGACCCCGCTGATGATCGTGCGGACGTTCGGCGAGGAGGTGTGGAAGCTCACCGTGAACGAGCTCGCGTTCAGCATCGGCATGGTGCTCGGCGGCGCAGCCGTCGCGGCCTGGGCGGGGAAGTGGAACCGCGTGCGGATGATCCTGATCTCGACGCTGGTGTTCGGCGTCATCTCGATCGGCCTCGGGCTGTCCACCAACCTCTGGGTGTTCTTCGCGTTCATGTTCCTGCTCGGCCTGTCCGTGCCCGCCTTCTCGACGCCGTCCTTCACGGTGCTGCAGGAGACCGTCGAGCCCGAGATGCAGGGGCGCGTGTTCGGGTTCGTGGGGATCGTCATGGCGCTGTCGATGCCGTTCGGCATGGCGGTGTTCGGGCCGCTGGCGGACACGTTCAGCGTGGAGTCGCTGCTCATCTGGGCGGGAGTCGCGCTGCTGCTCGTCGTGGCGCTCGCGCTCGCCGTGCCCGGCGGCCGGCGGGCGATGCACGCCGCGAACGAGCACGCGACGGTCTGAGCGGCCCGGCGTCGGGCTGCGTCGTCGGGCAGGATGACGCCATGCTCGCGTCGATCACCCTCGCCGGTCGTCACGTCCGGCTGGAGCCGCTCGCCCTGACCCATGTCGACGGCCTCGCGGCGGCCGCCGCGGAGGAACGGGGCAGCTACGGGTACACGTGGGTGCCCGACGGGCTCGACGAGACGCGGACCTACGTCGAGGCGGCGCTGGAGCATGCGGCCGGCGGGCGCGCGATGCCGTTCGCGGTCCGACGACTCTCCGACGACGCGATCGTCGGCAGCACGCGGTTCCTCGACCTCGAGGTGTTCCCGAACCCGGCGCCCTGGCCGCCCGGCATCGGGACCGGCCCGGTGCCCAGCGACGAGAACCCACCGTCCGTCGCCGAGATCGGCAGCACCTGGTACGCCGCGTCGGCGCAGCGGACCGCGATCAACACCGAGGCCAAGCTGCTCCTGCTGACGCACGCGTTCGAGACGTGGCGGTCGCTGCGCGTGACGCTGAAGACGGATGCGCGCAACGCGGCGTCGCGGCGGGCGATCGAGCGGATCGGCGGCCGGCTCGAGGGCGTCCGCCGGGTCCACACCGTCGCGACGGACGGCGGCCTGCGGGACACGGCGTACTTCTCGATCGTCGCCGCGGAGTGGTTCGTCGTCCGCGCCGGCCTGGTCGCCCGCCTGACGTAACAGCCGCACACACCCCCGCTGCCCGCGACAACGTCCGCACATCAACGCGTTCCAACGCTCCTTTGTGCGGACGCAACGCGTGTGTACTCCAACGTCCGCACATCAACGCGTTCCAACGCTCCGTTGTGCGGACGTTGCGGGTGGCGGAACCGCGGCGGCGGCCTAGGGGAGTGCGGTCGCGGTGCGTTGGCGGAGGAGGAAGTCGCGCTCCGACTCGTTCACGGTCAGAGCCGCGGCTTCGTCGTAGGCCGCGATCGCCTCGGACGGTCGGTCCAGGCGGCGCAGGAGGTCGGCGCGGACCGCGTGGAACAGGTAGAAGCGTTCCAGCGGCAGGTCGTCCACGAGCGCGAGCCCGGCCTCAGGGCCGTCCAGCTCGGCGACGGCGACCGCGCGGTTGAGGGCGACCACCGGGCTCGGCGCGATCGACATCAGCTGGTCGTAGAGGATGACGATCTGCCGCCAGTCGGTCCCGGCGGGCTCGCTGTGCACCGCCTGCATCGCCGCCTGCAGCTGGTACGGACCGAGGTGGTCGCGCCGCAGGCACCGGCGCACGAGCTCGCGGCCCTCGTCGAGCCGGGACTCGTCCCAGAGCGACCGGTCCTGGTCGCGCAGCAGGACGAGCGAGCCGTCGGCTGCTACGCGGGCGTCGCGGCGGGCGTCGGTGAGGAGCATGAGTGCCAGCAAGCCGAGCGCCTCGGGCTCGTCGGGCATGAGCTCGACCAGCACGCGGCCCAGCCGGATCGCCTCGGCGCACAGGTCGCCGCGCGTGAGGGCGCCGGCGCCGGTGGTGAACACGAGGTAGACGACCGCGAGCACCGCCCGGAGCCGGTCGGGCAGGTCGGCGTCGGACGGCACGCGGTAAGGGATGCGGGCGTCGCGGATCTTGCCCTTGGCGCGCACCAGGCGCTGGGCCATCGTCGGCTCGGGCACGAGGAACGCCCGCGCGATCTCCTCGGTGCTCAGCCCGCCGAGCAGCCGGAGCGTGAGCGCCACCTGCGCCTCGACGGACAGGGCCGGGTGGCAGCACGTGAAGACGAGCCGCAGCCGGTCGTCGCGCACGGGCCCCTCCTCCACCGGGTCGTCGCGCTGGTGCAGCAGGACCGCCTGCGCGTGCCGGTCGTCGCGCGACGCCTCCCGGCGCAGCCGGTCGATCGCCTTGCGCTTGGCCGTCGTGATGATCCAGCCGGCCGGGCTGGGTGGGACGCCGTCGGTCGGCCAGTGCTGCACGGCGGCGACGAACGCCTCCTGCACGGACTCCTCGGCGACGTCCAGGTCACCGAACGACCGGGCGAGGACCGCGACCGCGCGGCCGTGCTCCGCGCGGAACACCCGCGCGATCGCGTCCTCGTCAGTGCCCACGGAGGGCCATCAGTAGCGGAACGGCCGGACCTCGATGGGCAGCCCGGTGGCGACGGCCAGCTGCCCGCCCCAGTCCATCGCCGCGTCGAGGTCGTCGACGTCGACGATGGTGAAGCCGCCCAGGTGCTCCCGGGCCTCGACGAAGGGTCCGTCGGTGGTGACCACGTCACCGTCCTTGGCGCGCAGCACCGTCGCCGTGCTCGGGTCGTGCAGCCCGCCCGCGTAGACCCAGATGCCGGCGTCGCGCATGGCCTGGTCGACCACACCGACCGCCTGCATGATCGGCTCGAGGACCTCGGGGGCAGGCATGGGGCCGTCGGGTTCCATCACGCTCAGCAGGTAGTGGCTCATCGCGTCCTCCTCGGGGTGCGGCACCGGCCCTGCGCCGGCTGCTCACCCTCCATACGAAGGGTGAGCGGCCGGATCGACACCTATCGGGGAACGTAGTCGAAGGTGTCCGGGTTCGGGCCGGTGCGCTCGTCGCGGTTCAGGCTGGAGATGTCCGCGACGTCGACCTCGGACAGCTCGAAGTCGAACAGCGCGAAGTTCTCCTCGATGCGGCTGCGGGTCACCGACTTGGGGAACACGATGTCGCCGCGCTGCAGGTGCCACCGGAGCGTGACCTGCGCGGGGGTGCGGCCCAGCGACTCCGCGATCCGCACGATCGTCGGGTCGTCCAGCACCTTGCCCTGCGCGATGGGGCTCCACGCCTCGGTGGCGATCCCGTGCTCGGCGTCGAACGCGCGCACCTCCGACTGTGTGAGGTACGGGTGCACCTCGATCTGGTTCACCGCGGGCGTGATCGTGGTCTCGGCGTGGAGGCGGCGCAGGTGCTGCGGCTGGAAGTTGGAGACGCCGATGGCCTTGGCGCGGCCCGACCGGTAGAAGTCCTCCATCGCCTTCCACGTCTCGACGAAGTTGCTCACCGTCGGCAGCGGCCAGTGGATGAGGAACAGGTCGACGTGCTCGAGGCCGAGCGTGTCGAGGGTCAGGTCGAACGCGATCGCCGCATCCTCCGGGTCGTGCGCGTCGTTGTTGAGCTTGCTGGTGATGAAGACCTCGTCGCGGGACAGCCCGGACGCGGCGACGGCCTCGCCGACGCCCTGCTCGTTCTTGTACATCTGCGCGGTGTCGATGTGGCGGTAGCCCACCTCGAAGGCCTGCAGGACGGCGTCCTTGGTCTCCGCGGGGTCGATCTGGAAGACGCCGAAGCCCAGCTGGGGGATCTGCACGCCGTTGTTCAGGGTGATGTTCGGGACTGTGCTCATGCCTCCATTCGACCCCGCATGGGCTCCGTCTGCCTGTTAAGGTAACCAACTAACCAGTTGGTTGTCCCCTTCGCGAGGAGCCCCAGATGTACGTCGTCCCCGACCAGACCGGACGCACGGTCGTCGTCACCGGCGCCAACAGCGGCACCGGCCGGGAAGCCGCCGAGCGCCTCGCCGCCGCCGGCGCCCACGTGATCCTCGCGGTCCGCAGCGCGGAGAAGGGCGAGAAGGCGCTCGCGGAGATCCTGGCCGCCCACCCGGGCGCGACGGCCGAGGTGCGGATCGCCGACCTCGCCTCCCTGGCCTCGGTGCAGACGTTCGCCGACGACCTCAGCCGCGACCTGACGCACCTCGACACCCTGGTCAACAACGCCGGCGTGATGACCCCGCCCACCCGGTTCGAGACCGAGGACGGGTTCGAGCTGCAGCTGGGCACCAACTTCCTCGGCCCCTTCGCGCTGACCAACCGCCTCCTGCCGCTCCTGCTGGCGGCGCCGGCGGGTCGGGTCACCACGATGAGCAGCGGCATGGCGGCCGTCGGTCGCATCCGGTTCGACGACCTGCAGTGGACCCGTCGCCGGTACAGCCCCACCCGGTCGTACGCGCAGTCCAAGCTGGCCGACCTCCTGCTCGCCCGGCAGCTCGCCCACGTCTCGATGCGGCGCGGCTGGGCGCTGCGCAGCAACGCGGCCCACCCGGGGTTCACGCAGACCAACCTGCAGACCGCGGGCGCGTCCCTCGGCAGCGACGCCGTGCACCGCTCGTCCATCGCCAAGCTGCCGTTCGTCCCGTCGCAGCTGCCCCCCGAGGGTGCCGAGCCGATGCTGTTCGCGGCGGCCGACCCCCGCGCGGTCGAGGACGGCTACTACGGCCCGACCGGTCGGTTCGGGCTCGTCGGACCCACCGGTCCCGTCCGCCTCAGCCGCCGCATGCGCGACGACGACACGGCCGCCCGCCTCTGGGCGGTGGCGCAGGACCTGACCGGCACCACTCTCCCGGCGTGATGGCCGCCGACACCCCGCGGCGGATCCTCGACGCGGCCGCCGACGAGTTCGCCGAGCGCGGGCTCGCCGGGGCGCGGGTGGACCGGATCGCAGAGCGGGCCGGCGCCAACAAGCAGCGGATCTACGCGTACTTCGGCAGCAAGGACCAGCTGTTCGACCGGGTGGTCGAGGACCGGATCGAGCAGCTGCTGGACGCCGTGCCCTTCGACGCGGTCGACCTGCCCGGCTACGCGGTCCGGCTCTGGGAGTTCAACCTCGCGCACCCGTCCCTGGTGCGGCTCCTGCTGTGGCACGCGCTCGAGCGGCCCGGCGTGCAGCTCGCGCACTCGGTGTCGTCGCACGAGCGGAAGGTGGCGGCGCTCCGCGCGGTCCGGGGGGACGACGGCTGGCCCGCCGACCGGCTGCTCGGCCAGGTGCTCGCGCTGGTGCACGGCGTCACGCTCGCCCCGGGACCGGACCCCGAGCACGTCCGCACGGACCTGCACCGCGCGGTCAGCCGGCTGGTCGGCTGACGGGCTCGACGACCGCACGCAGGTTCTCGGGCTGGACGCCGTCCTCCTTGGCGATGGAGCGGCGGATCACGCGGGCGATGAGGCTCAGCGGCCCACGGACCTCGACGTCGGCGAGCAGGTGGAGGTCGGTGCCCGCGGCGGTCCCGGTCAGCGTGTAGGTGTACAGGGCGGTCACCGGGCCGGAGCGCGAGAGCAGCGCCAGCGTGCGGGGCGCGTCGAGGGCGTCGATGACGGCGGTCCGGTCCTTGCCGCGGACGGTGAAGGTCACGACGGCGCCTGGTGACACAGGCCCGCTCATCGCCGTCACGCCCGGCATCCACCGCGACGCCAGGGACCAGTCGGTGAGCGCCGCCCAGACGGCGTCGGGGGGTGCGGCGATGGAGGTCGTGGTGTCGATCGCGGTGGTCATGCGTGCGACGCTA
This sequence comes from Cellulomonas humilata, assembly GCF_030814415.1. Lineage (GTDB taxonomy): Bacteria > Actinomycetota > Actinomycetes > Actinomycetales > Cellulomonadaceae > Cellulomonas > Cellulomonas humilata_A. The sequence continues at coordinate 1,196,494 of NZ_JAUSVB010000001.1, forward strand.
GGCGCCGGCCGACGGGTCGTCTTGGACGGGATTGACCACGGGCGCGAAGCCCGGCTCCGTGGGCGCGTCCCCGTAGACCGCACGGTAGGCCGCCACGTACGCGGTGGGCGTCGTCCCCGTGTGACGTCGAAAGTGCCGGATGAGGTGCGCCTGGTCGTACCAGCCACGGTCCGCGGCCGCCTGCCCCCAGCCGACGGGCCGACCGGTGTCCAACGACGCCAGCAGGTCCCGCATCCGGGTCACCCGCGCGAACGTCCCGGGGCTGAGCCCGACCACGCGGCGGAACCCGCGGTCCAGGTGCGCGTGCGACAGGTGCAGCCCGCGCGCCACGTCCGCGACGGGGCGGCCCGGGTCGGCGACGAGGGCGGCCACCGCCGACTCCACCGCGTCCGTGCAGCGGGGCAGCGCGGGTTCGTGCACCGCGACCGACTCCCGCAGCACGTCCTCGACGGTCGCGATCATGGCGCCGGGGTCGTCGAGTCCCAGCAGCTCGCGGCGCAGCGGCGCCCACGGCTCCGCGCCCACCAGCCTGCCCCGCAGCACGCGCGGGTCCACACCGAACGCGGTCGCGCAGCCGATGGGCGTCGCGACGACCCCGACGCACCACGTCTCGCCCAGCGGGCGGTTCAGCATCGGCTGGTCGTCGGGCCCCAGCAGGAACCCGGTCCGTGCCAGGTGCACGTCGCCGCTGCCGTTGCGCGCCACCTGCGCGATCGGCGCCCCGAGCACCAGCCCCAGCACCGCCGACCCCGTCGGCGCCACGCGTTCGGCGGGCGCTCGCAGCCGGCCGCGGGCGTACCAGATGCTCGCCACGTACCGCCCGAGCGGATCCGTCGGCTCGTGCGTCACGTAGGTGAAGTCGTCGGCCACCTGCTGATCGTCGCGCACTGTCGGAGGTCGGTGGAAAGGTCGTGCTCACCTGCGTGCCCGCGTGGCACCCTGCCCGTGACCGACCTGCAAAGGAGCTCCGGCATGTCTCACCCCCTCGCACCCCTGATCACCGGACCCGTGCTGACCCCGGACCAGGAGGGGTTCGCCGACGAGGTCGTCCCCCACAACCGCGCTGTCGTGAACAGCCCCGACGTCGTCGTCGGTGCGACGAGCACCCAGGACGTGGTCGCGGCCGTGCGCTGGGCGGCCGAGCAGGGGGTGCCCCTGACCGTGCTGGCCACCGGGCACGGCGCGACCACCCCCGTCACGACCGGCGTCCTCCTGACCACCAGCCGCCTCGGTGGCGTCGACGTGGACCCGGACACCCGGGTCGCGACGATCGGCGCCGGCGCCCGGTGGACCGACGTCGTCCCCGTCACCGACGCGCACGGGCTCACCCCCGTCGCCGGCTCGTCCGCCCACGTCGGCGTCGTCGGCTACCTGCTCGGTGGCGGGATCGGGCCGTTCGCGCGCAGCCACGGGTACAGCTCCGACCGGGTCGAGTCGCTCACCGTCGTGACGGGGACGGGTGAGGTGGTCGAGGCGTCGGCCGACGAGCACCCCGACCTGTTCTGGGCGCTGCGCGGCGGCAAGGTCGGCCTCGGTGTGGTGACGCAGGTGCGGCTGCGGCTCGTCGCGATCCCCGAGCTCTACGCCGGCACCCTGTTCTTCGACGCGGAGCACATCGAGCCCGCCCTGCGCGGCTGGCTGGCATGGACCGCGACCGCCGATGCCGAGACCACGACCAGCGCGGCGATCATCCGCTTCCCCGACTTCGAGGCCGTGCCACCGTTCCTGCGGGGGCGGACGGTGCTGACCCTGCGGGTCGCGCGGCCCGGAGACGAGGCTGCGGGCGAGGCGGCGACGGCACCGCTGCGCGCGCTCGCCCCGACGTTCCTGGACACGGTCGGCGTCCTGCCGGTGGCGCGGTCCGCGGAGATCCACAACGACCCGGTCGACCCGGCGCCCAGCTGGGTGCGCGGGTTCATGCTCAGCCGCGCGGACGACGACCTCGCGACGGCCTGGCTCGGCGTGGTCGGGCCGGACGCCGACCCGCCGTTCGTGGCCGTCGAGCTGCGGCACGTCGCCGGCGCCACGGGCGTGGACGTGCCCGGCGGGTCGGCCGTCTCGGGGCGGACGGCGGCGTTCGTCGCCGGTGTCGTCGGCGTCGACCCGACGCAGTTCGGCACCAGCATCCCGGCCGCGGCGGCCGCCGTGGCCGAGGCCCTCGCGCCGTGGACCACGGCGGAGCTCAACCCGAACTTCGCCGGGACGGGCACCGCGGTGTGGGACCCGGCGACGGCCGACCGGCTGGCGCAGGTGCGCCGGACGTACGACCCGGCAGGGGTGCTCGCGTGACCGGTGTCTGGGGAGGAGTGGTGAAGGCTGCTCCGTTCTCACCCGCTCGGCACCCGGGCGGTGGCACGCTCACGGAGCGTCGCCCCAGCACCCAGCAGTCGTGTGCCCGTGAGTGCGACGGAGTCGCACGTGACGAGAGGACAGCATGACGTTCGCAGGTGAACGGGTAGCGCGTACGCGGCGGATCCTGGTCGGCGGGACCGTGCTCGTCGCGGTCGCGGCCGGTCTGGCGGCGTGCTCGTCGGAGCCGCCGGGACCCGACAGCGCGACGAAGGCGCTCGCTGCCGCGCTCACCTCCGGCAACTTCGCCAAGGCGCCGTTCGCCGGGGGCACCGCGGACGCATCCGCTGCGACCGCTGCCCGGACCGCCGCGTACGAGGGCCTCGCGCCGTGGGCACCGCAGGTCGCCGTCGTCTCCACGACGATCGACGAGCAGGACAAGGACCTCGCCACGGTGACCCTCGGGTACACGTGGGACGTCGACGAGAGCGATGCCGACTGGACGTACGAGACCCACGCGAAGCTCGCGCGGGACGACGAGGACGTCTGGCACGCCACCTGGTCGCCGTCGCTCCTGGCGCCTGACCTGGTCGCGGGCGAGGTTCTCACCGTCGAGCGGGCGCGGGCGGACCGCGCCAACGTGCTGGGCGCAGGTGGTGCCGTGATCGTCGAGCCGCGCCTGGTCCACCGCCTCGGCATCGACAAGACGCGGATCGCCGCACCCGAGCAGGACGCGGCCGCGCGCGAGCTCGCGGGTGCCCTCGAGATCGACGCCGAGGCGTACGCGGGCAAGGTCGCCTCCGCGGGCGAGAAGGCGTTCATCGAGGCGATCACCGTCCGCGACGGCGACCCGAACTACGACGTCGCGGCCCTCGCGGCGATGCCGGGCGTGAACGACGTCACCGACACCATCCCGCTCGCCCCCACCCGCCAGTTCGCCCGCCCGATCCTCGGGACGGTGGGGCCGGCCACGGCGGAGATCATCGAGAAGTCGGACGGGGCTGTCTCGGACGGCGACCTCACCGGCCTGTCCGGGCTCCAGCGCCAGTACGACGCCCAGCTGCGTGGGCTGCCCGGCCTCACGATCACCGCGGCTCAGGCCGACGGCACCGCCCCGCGCCAGCTGTACACGGTCGAGCCCACCCCGGGCACCCCGCTCACGACGACGCTCGACGTCGGGCTGCAGAATGCGGCCGAGTCCGTGGTCGCCACGATCGCACCCGCCAGTGCGGTCGTCGCCATCCGGCCGTCCACCGGCGACGTGCTCGCCGCGGCCAGCGGCGCCGGGGGCGAGGGGATGTCGACCGCGACCCTGGGCCAGTTCGCGCCGGGCTCGACGTTCAAGGTCGCGTCCGCGCTCGCGCTGCTGCGGTCCGGGATGACCGCCGACAGCGACACCACGTGCCCGGCGACGGTCACGGTCGACGGGCGCTCGTTCACCAACTTCCCCGAGTACCCGACGGACAAGCTGGGCACCATCCCGCTGCGGACCGCCTTCGCCAACTCGTGCAACACCGCCTTCATCTCCGCCCGTGACGCGGCGAGCCAGGACGCGCTCATCGACGCCGCCGGATCGCTCGGCCTCGACCCGCACGCCGCCCTCGGGTTCCCCGCCTTCCTCGGGGACGTCCCGGGCGACTCGGACGGCACCGACCACGCCGCGTCGATGATCGGCCAGGGGCGGGTGCTCGCGTCGCCGCTCGGCATGGCGACCGTGGCCGCCTCGGTGGCGCGCGGGGCGACCGTCGTGCCGCGGCTCGTGGTCCCGGCGGACGGTGCAGCCACGCAGGAGCCGACCCCCGACGACACCGCGTCCAGCGGGGAGCCCACCGACGCTCCCCGGCCGATCGTCCCGCTGACCGCTGACGAGGCCGCCACCCTGCACCAGCTGATGCGCGGCGTGGTCACCGAGGGCGGCGCGACGTTCCTGCTGGACGTCCCCGGCGACGAGGTGGCCGCCAAGACCGGCACCGCGCAGTTCGGCGAGGCGGGGAACCTGCAGAACCACGTCTGGATGATCGCGATCCAGGGTGACCTGGCCGTCGCGGTGTTCGTCGACGTCGGCGAGTACGGGTCGACCACGGCCGGGCCGCTGCTGGAGCAGTTCCTGCGAGCGGCGCAGGGCTGACGTCGTCGCGGTCGGCAACCCGGCCCACGTGATCAAGGAGGTCTGATGAACGAGCGCGCCGTCGGTGTCATGCTCCCGCGGGACCTGCCCGCCCACCAGTTCCGTACCTACGCCCAGCGCGCCGAGACGCTCGGGTTCGACGAGCTCTGGGTGGTCGAGGACTGCTTCTTCCGTGGCGGCATCGCGCAGGCGGCCGCGGCGCTCGCGATGACGGAGCGGATCCGGCTCGGCGTCGGGATCCTGCCCGCCGCGGTCCGGAACGCGGCGTTCACCGCGATGGAGGCGGCGACGCTGGCCGAGCTGTTCCCGGGCCGCGTCGACATCGGTATCGGGCACGGGATGCCGGGCTGGATGCGGCAGGTCGGCGCGTGGCCGGCCAGCCAGCTGACCATGCTGGGCGAGCACCTGGACGCGGTGCGGGCGATCCTGACCGGTTCGCGGGAGAGCGCCGACGGTCGGTACGTGCACCTCGACGGCGTCGAGCTCACCACCCCTCCGAGCAGCGTCCCGCGCATCCTCGCGGGTGTCCGCGGACCGAGGTCGCTCGCGCTCGCGGGCCGGTCCGCCGACGGCACGATCCTCGCGGAGCCGGTCACCCCGGAGTACGTCGCGGAGGCGCTCCGGCACATCGCGCCGACGCGCGAGCACCGGATCGTCGCCTACTGCGTCGCCGTGGTCGACGATGACGCGACGGCAGCCCGCGACGTCGCCCGGCCCGCGCTGGAGTGGATCGGAGACCCGGACTGGGACGTGCACATCGCGCCGCTGCCGTTCGCCGACGAGTTCCGCGCACTGCGGGCGTCGTCCGCGACACGCGAGGCGTTCGCCGCGGCGATGCCCGACGCGTGGGTCGACCAGCTCGCTGTCGTCGGAACCGTGGACGACACCCGCCGCCGCATCGGGCAGCTGCACGATGCGGGCGTCACGACGACGGTCCTCATGCCGGTGGGCCCGGCCCCGCTCGCCGCCCTGGAGGACCTGGCCAGGGTCCTCTAGGTGGAGTTCCTCGGGACGTCGTGAACGCGGTCGGAGGGGACGGCTCCGCGTCGGCTCGCTAGAGGCCGAGCAGGTCCACGATCTGTGAGGCCACCGCCGAGGGTGGCCGGTCGACGTTGGTGACGACGAGCTCCTCCACGCCGGCCGCGAGGAGCAGGACGGCGAGGACGTCGGTGCGGGCGAGGTGCCAGTCCCGCTCCGGGCCGGGTGGGTGCCGGGCGACCAGGCGGGCGTGCCGGGTGGCCGTCGGCGCGTCGATCCGCACGACCCGGACCGGCTCGCCGAGGGCGTCCGCGTAGGCGTCGCGCTGCGCGACGGTCTCGATGACGCGCGGCAGGATCAGGACCTCCAGCCCGGCGTCGCGCCAGAGCGGGCGCATCGTGCGCAGGTGCGCGACGACGACGCGCTCGTTGAAGGGGTCGTCGGGTGGCGACGGGGTCTCGGTAGCGATCGCGTCGACGTCGACCTCACCGGCGGCGAGCCCGCGGGCGAGGAGTGCGTCCCGCAGGGCGACCGCCACCGTCGACTTGCCCGCACCGACGGTTCCCGAGAGCGCGACGACCTGCATGCAGCCCATTCTGCCGTGTAAAGAACTCTTGACATGATGTCTGGTTCGCCATACCTTCGCCGTGTCAACAATCCTTTACACAGGAGACTCCGATGGACGCCCGGACCGAGACTCGCACCATGCAGGCGATCACCCAGCGCGCGTACGGCACGTCCGAGGTGCTCACGTTCGGGACCGTGCCCCGGCCGGTGCCGAAGGCGGACGAGGTCCTGATCCGCGTGCGGGCGTCGTCGCTCAACTTCGCCGACAAGGCGATGATCACCGGCCGGCCGTCGCTGGTCCGCGCCGTCTCCGGGCTGCGCAGGCCCAAGCACCCGGTGCCCGGGAAGGACGTCGCGGGCGTCGTCGAGGAGGTCGGCGCGAACGTGACCGACCTCCGGCCCGGCGACGAGGTGTTCGCGGAGGCCGTCGCGGGGGCGTGGGCGCAGTACGTGAGCGTCCCGGCGAAGCTCGTCGCACCCAAGCCGGCGAACCTGACCTTCGAGCAGGCCGCCACGCTCCCGCTGGCCGCCGGCACCGCTCTCGACTGCGTCGCCGGGGTCCGGTCGGGGCAGAAGGTCCTGGTCAACGGGGCGTCCGGCGGGGTCGGCACGTTCGCCGTGCAGCTGGCCACGGCGCTCGGGGCCGAGGTGACCGGGGTGTGCAGCGGGCGCAACGTGGAGCTGGTCCGCGGGGTCGGTGCGGACCATGTCATCGACTACGAGCGCACCGACTTCACCAGCAGCGGCGCCCGGTACGACCTGATCATCGACCTCGTCAGCAACCGGAACCTCACGGCCTACCGGCGGGCACTGACCCCGCACGGCACGCTCCACCTGTCCGGCAGCGGCAGCGGTCGGGTGATCGGGCCGATGGCCCGGCTCGTGCAGGCGCTCGTCGTGAACCTCTTCGTCGGTCAGCACCTGAAGCCGGTGTTCGCCACCGCGAGCCGCGCGAAGCTCGACCGGCTGCGCGAGCTCGCCGAGGCGGGGTCGCTCACCCCGGCGATCGAGCGGACCTACCCTCTGAGCGACGCCCCCGAGGCGCTGCGCCGCCAGATGGCCGAGCACGCCCGGGGCAAGACCGTCATCACCGTCGCCGAGGAGCGCTGATGTCGTACGAGGAACGCAACGTCTGGGTGATGTTCGTCGTCTCGGTGCTCGCCTACGCGGTGTACGTCGTCGTCGTGCTGACGCGGGCGCAGGACGTGCCACTCACCGAGGTCGCGTACGTCGGGCCGCTCCTGTGGTCCATCGGCGGTGCCATCGTCGTCTCCATCCTCGCCTCCATCGCCGTGGGGCTGGCCAACCGGCGCGACGGGCACATGACGGACCAGCGCGACAAGGAGATCAACCGCCTGGGCGAGCGCACGGGCCAGTCGTTCGTCGTCATCGGCGCCCTCGCCGCGATGGTCCTCGCCCTGATGGAGGCGGACTGGTTCTGGATCGCCAACGTCGTCTACCTCTGCTTCGTCCTGTCGGCGATCCTCAGCTCCGTCACCAAGCTCGTCGCCTACCGGCGGGACTTCTCCGCATGGTGAAGCCCACGCGGGTCACCAACTCCATCCGCACCCTGCGCTTCACCCACGGCGAGATGACGCAGGCCGAGCTGGCCGAGCGCATCGGCGTCACCCGTCAGACCGTCATCGCGATCGAGCAGGGGCGCTACTCCCCGTCGCTCGAGATGGCCTTCCAGATCGCCCGCGTGTTCGACGTCCCGCTCGACGACGTCTTCCAGTACCCGGGCTGATCCCACCGCACACCGCACGAGGCCGCGAGGTCTCGCGATCCGTCATGCCTCTGAGAGGAACGTCCGATGAACGCACGCCTGGCAGGACTGCTGTACCTCGTCGTCGCCATCTGCGGCGGCTTCGCCGAGCTGGCCGCACGAGGCTCGATCAAGGCGGCCGACGACGTCGCCCAAGCCCTCCGCGACAGCGCGGACCTCATGAGGATCGCCTTCGCCGCCGACGTCGTCGCCTACACGTGCTTCCTGCTCGTCGGCCTCGCGCTGTACGCCCTGTTCAAGGACGTCCACCGCGTCGCCGCGGTCGCGATGCTCACCATGAACGCGGTCAGCGTGGCCATCCAGAGCCTCAACCTGGTCAACCACGCCGGCGCCGTCCTCGCTGCGGAGCGGGGTTCCGACGAGCTCGCCGTGCTGTTCCTCGACCTGCACGGCGTCGGGTACCTGATCGCGCAGGTCTTCTTCGGCGGTTGGCTCATCCCGCTCGGCTACCTGGTCGTCCGGTCGGGGATGATGCCGCGGGTCTTCGGGTACGTGCTCGTGGTCGGCGGCGTCGGGTACCTGCTCGGCCTCGTCGTGGAGCTGGCCGCGCCCGACGCGGACGGCGTCGCGCTGGCCCTGGGGCTGCTGGGTGGGATCTCCGAGATCGCGTTCCTCGGCTGGCTGCTGGTCAAGGGGGTGCGCGCGCCCGTCCGCGAGCCCGTGCTCGTGCCCTAGTTTGGCTAGGTGTCCGACGCCACGCTGAGCCTGCTGGTCCTCGCGGGCTGCGTCGGCCTCTTCATCTGGAACCGCCTCAGTGTCGGCGTCGTCGCCATCCTCACGGCACTCGCCCTGTACGCGACCGGGCTGGTCACCGCCACCGAGGCGGTCGCCGGGTTCGGGGACCCGGTCGTCGTGTTCATCGCGTCCCTGTTCGTGCTCAGCGAGGGCCTCGAGTCGTCGGGGGTCACCGCGTGGGCCGGTCAGCAGCTGATCACCCGCGCCGGGACCGCGCGGAACCGGCTGCTGATCGCGCTCATGGGCCTGTCCGCGGTCATGGCGGCGCTGGTCACGCCCAACGGCGCGGCCGCAGCGCTGCTGCCGGTGGTGGTGCTGGCGTCGCGCCGGTCGAAGCAGTCGACGTCGCAGATGCTCATGCCGCTCGCCTTCGCGGCCAGCGCCGGAGCACTGTTGGTGCTCAGCGGCAGCACCGTCAACGTCATCGTGTCCGACGCGCTGTTCGAGGCCACCGGCGAGCGGTTCGGGTTCTTCGAGTTCGGGCTGATCGGGCTGCCGCTGGTGCTGGTCACCATCGCGGTCTCGGTCCTCCTCGGCCGACAGCTCCTGCCCGACCGGTCGCCGACGTCGCTCCCGGCCGACTACTCCGCGCACGTCGACACCCTGGTCGAGCACTACAGCCTCGACGTGGGCTTCTTCCGGCTCGCGGTCCAGCCGGGGTCCGACGTCGTCGGCAGCCGACGCGAGCAGGTCGAGGTTCCGGACGGCGTGGTGCTCATCGGGGTGCAGCGGTCCTCGGGTGCTCCGGCCGGCGCGGACGACGTGCTGAGCGTCGACGACGTCGTCGTGGTGACGGGAGACAGCGCCGGGATCACGTCCCTGGTCGACCGGCACGGGTTCGCCGTCGCGACGACGCCGTTGACCCGCGGGACCCGCGAGGCGCTGCTCGGCCGGGAGGTGGGCGTCGCGGAGCTGGTGGTCCGGCCCCGCTCGCGGGTGATCGGCGAGGTCGTGTTCGCGGGCCTGGTCCGGTCCGGCGTCACGGTGCTCGGCGTCCGGCGGCTGGGGAAGGACCGCGGCGCCGACCACCTGGCGCTGGCCGAGGGCGACTCGCTGCTGGTGCACGGGCCGTGGCCCGCGGTCGAGGCGTTCGCGGCCGACGACGACGTGCTCATCGTCGACAGCCCCGAGCTGGTCCGGCGGCAGACCGTGGCGCTCGGACCGAAGGCGTGGCGCGCGATCGCGGTGCTGGTCGGCACGGTCGCGCTGCTGGCCACGGGCGTGGTCCCGCCCGCGATCGCGGGGTTGATCGGCGCGACCGCGATGGTGATGACCGGCGTCGTCGGTGGCCCGCAGGCCTACCGGGCGATCTCCTGGCAGACCGTGGTGCTGGTCGGCGGGCTCATCCCGCTGTCGGTCGCGATCGCGTCGTCCGGGGCGGCGGACCTGGTGGCCGGCTGGCTGGTCGGCATCGTCGGCGACGGCAGCCCGCAGGTGGTCCTCGCCGCGATCTTCGTGCTCACCGTGCTGCTCGGTCAGGTGGTCAGCAACACCGCGACCGTGCTCATCGTCGCGCCCATCGCGGTGGCCATGGGCAACGAGTCGGGGGTCGCGCTGGCCCCCGTGCTCATGCTCGTCGCCGTCGCCGGGGCCGCATCCTTCCTGACCCCGATCGCCACCCCCGCCAACATGATGGTCATGGGTGCGGGCGGCTACCGGTTCTCCGACTACTGGAAGCTCGGACTCGCGACCACGCTGGCGTGGTTCGTCGTCGCGGTGCTGCTCATCCCTGTCATCTGGCCCACGTAAGGAGCACGATCATGCCGTTCGACCCGATCCCGTCCCGCGCCCGGTTCGAGGAGCTCTCCGTCCGGGTCGCCGCGCCCGGCGCCGACGTCGGTCGCGCCCTCGGGCTCGCCGTGACCGCCACGGGCGAGGTCCCGTCCGGGGTGCCGCTGGACCGTGCCGCGCTCACCGAGTGGGGCTTCCGCGGAGCCGTCGGCGAGACGCTGATCCTGCCGCGCGAGGGGGGAGCCGTCATCGCGACCGGCGTCGGCGACGAACCCTCCGAGGCGGCCCTGCGCGACGCCGCCGCCGCGTTCGCCCGGGCGGCCGGTCGTGACGACGTGCTCACCACGGACCTCACGGCAGCCGGAGCGTCCGCCGAGTCCTCCGCCCAAGCCGTCGTCGAGGGCATCCTGCTCGGCCGGTACCGGTACGACGCGCTCAAGTCCGACCCGACCGCGGTCCCCGTCCGGGAGATCGTCCTGCTGGTCGACGACGCGGACGTCGATGCCGCCCAGCGCGGAGCCGACCGCGGCGTCGTGATCGCCCGCGCGGCCTCCCTGTCCCGGGACCTGGCCAGCACGCCCGCCGGTCACCTCACCGCCCCGGACCTGGCCGACATCGCGGTCTGGCTGGCCGGCGAGCACGGGCTCGACATCGAGGTGTTCGACGAGGAGGCCCTGATCGAGATGGGCTGCGGCGGGCTGCTCGGCGTGAACGCCGGGTCCGTCGTCGAACCCCGGATGATCGTGATCCGGTACGTCCCCGCGACGGAGCCCACCGGCCACCTCGGCCTCGTCGGCAAGGGCATCACCTACGACTCCGGTGGCATCAGCCTCAAGCCGTCCAACGCCATGCACGCGGCCATGAAGATGGACATGAGCGGCGCCGGCGCGGTGCTCGCGGCGATGACGGCGCTCGCGGACCTCGAGGTCCCCGTCGCGGTCAGCGCCTACCTGGCCTGTACGGACAACATGCCGTCGGGCTCCGCGACGAAGCTGGGCGACGTGCTGACCAGCCGGAGCGGCCGGACCATCGAGGTGGTCAACACCGACGCCGAGGGACGCCTGGTGATGGCCGACGCGATCGCGCTGGCCCGCGAGGACGAGGTGGACGCGATCGTCGACATCGCCACGCTGACCGGGGCCGCCCTGGCCGCGCTCGGGATGATGACCGCGGCCGTCATCGGCAACGACGACGGCATGCTCGACCTGGTCGAGGCGGCAGCGGAGCGCACCGACGAGCAGGTCTGGCGGCTGCCGCTCGACCGCCGGTACCGCAAGCAGCTCGACTCCGAGGTCGCGGACATCAAGAACCTCGGCGGCGAGTACGCGGGGGCCATCACCGCGGCGCTGTTCCTGGCCGAGTGGGTGGGCGAGACCCCGTGGGCCCACCTGGACATCGCCGGGACGATGCGGTCCGACGGGGACGAGGCGTGGCGGACCAAGGGTGCGACCGGCTTCGGCGCCCGGCTGCTCCTGGAGGTCGCGTCGACGTTCAGCGCGAACCGGTGAACGAGCGGCGCGCGCTCCACGAGTCGATCGCCGGGGCCGCCGTCCTGGGCGCCCTCGCGGTCGTCTGGGGCATCGCCGCCCAGTCGCGCGTGCTGCTGTTCGACGGCGCCTTCATCCTGCTCGGCATCGTGCTGTCCGCGCTGTCGCTCATGGCGTCGCGCGCCGCTGCCGACGTGCCGAGCGCGCGGTTCCCGTTCGGCAAGGCGGCCGTCACGCCCCTGGCGATCGCGGTCCAGGGCGTGGCGCTGCTGGGCACGCTGATCTACGCCGCGGTCGACGCCGTCGCGGTCATCACGGCCGGCGGTGCGGACGTCGAGCCCGGCACCGTGCTTGCCTACGGGCTGATCACGATGACCTGCTCGTACGCGATCTCCCGCTGGCTGACCCGCCGCGCACCCGACTCCGAGCTCGTGGCCGCGGAGGTCGCCCAGTGGCGGGCGGGGGCGCTGCTGAGCCTGGTGTTCGCCGTCGGAGGGGGACTGGCGCTGGCGCTGACCGACGTCGGCGACGTCGTCCGGTACGTCGACCCGGTCCTCGTCCTGGTGGCCTGCCTGGTGCTGCTGCCGATCCCGTTGCGGCTGCTCCGGGCCGCGGGCCTGGAGCTGCTGGAGGCGGAGCCGCCGGCCGAGGTCCGCCGCGTCCTGGCGGAGGCCGTGACGTCCGTGCGGGCGGAGTTCGGGCTCGAGGAGCCGTTCGTCCGCTCGACCAAGCTGGGCAGCCGGCTCTACGTCGAGGTCGACTTCGTGGTCCCGGAGGGGGCGTGGGACGTGACCGGCGAGGACCGCGTCCGCCGCGCGCTGATCGGCCACCTGGAGCCGCTCGGGTACGACCTGTGGGCCAACGTCGAGCTCACCGCCGACCCGGCACTCGCCCGCTGACGCGCCAACGACCGCCCACCAGGATCGTGGGCGGTCGAGGGGCGTGCGGTTCAGCTGATCTTGCGGCGGTACGTGCGCATCGCGAACACGTAGGCGACGACGAGGATGCCGACGCACCAGGCCAGCGCGACCCAGATGTCGTTGCCCACCGGCTGCCCGGCGAACAGGTCCTGGATCGTGTTGACGATCGAGGTCACCGGCTGGTTCTCCGCGAACCACCGCACCGGACCCGACATCGTCTCCGTGGGGACGAAGGCCGAGCTGATGAACGGCAGGAAGATCAGCGGGTAGGAGAACCCCGCGGCCCCGTCGACGGACTTCGCCGAGAGGCCGGCGATGACGGCGACCCAGGTGAGTGCCAGGGTGAACAGGGTCAGGATCCCGGCGACGGCGAGCCACGCCCCGATCCCGGCCGAGGTGCGGAACCCCATGAGGAGACCGACGACGACGATGATCGCGATGGTGATGCCGTTGGACGCCAGCGAGGTGAGCACGTGCGCCCACAGCACCGACGGCCGCGAGATCGGCATCGAGTGGAACCGTTCGAAGATGCCGCTCTGCAGGTCGGTGAAGAGCCGCACGGCCGTGTAGGCGATCCCCGACGCGATCGCGATCAGCAGGATCCCCGGCAGCAGGTAGTTGACGTAGTTCTCGGTGCCCGACTGGATCGCCCCGCCGAACACGTAGACGAAGAGCAGCATCAGGGCGATCGGCGTGACCGCGGTCGTGATGATCGTGTCCACGCTGCGGGTGATGTGCCGCAGCGAGCGACCGGTCAGGTCGGCGGTGTCGCTGAAGAAGTGCGTGGTGGTCATGACAGGTCCTCACTCAGCTCGTTGTTCTTGCTGCCGGTGCCGACGAGCGCGAGGAAGATCTCCTCCAGCGTCGGCTGCTTCTCGACGTACTCGACGGTCGCCGGGGGGAGGAGCTGCTTGAGCTCCCCGAGGGTGCCGTTGGCGATGATGCGGCCCTGGTGCAGGATCGCGATCCGGTCGGCCAGCTGCTCGGCCTCGTCCAGGTACTGCGTGGTGAGCAGGACGGTGGTGCCCTGCGTGGCCAGCTCCTTGATGACCTGCCACACCTCGATGCGCGCCTCCGGGTCGAGGCCGGTGGTCGGCTCGTCGAGGAAGAGCACCTTCGGTTGCCCGATGAGGCTCATCGCGATGTCGAGGCGACGACGCATGCCGCCGGAGTACGTCGCCACCTTGCGCGAGCCCGCCTCGGTGAGGCTGAAGCGCGCGAGGAGGTCGTCGGCGATCTGGTCGGTGTTCTTCAGGTGCCGCAGCTTGGCCACCAGCACGAGGTTCTCCTTGCCGGAGAGGATCTCGTCGACCGCGGCGAACTGCCCGGTCAGGCTGATGGCCTCGCGGACGCTGAACGCGTCGGTCGCGACGTCCGACCCGGCAACGACGGCCGTGCCGGCGTCCTGCTTCAGCAGCGTGGACAGGATCCGGATCATCGTGGTCTTGCCGGCCCCGTTCGAGCCGAGGAGGGCGAAGATGCTGCCCGGCGCGACCTCGAAGTCGACGCCGCGCAGGACGTGCAGCTCCTTGTAGGACTTCTGGATGCCCTGCACGCGGATGGCAGGTGCGGTGGTTGTCGACATGTCTGTGTTCCCTTTCTCGGTTCTCATCGGGCGCGCTGGACGGTGATGTTGCCCGCCTGGGTGCGGGCACGGACGGCGACGGACTGCTCGGACTCGTCGGGGGCACGGTTGCCCTCGAGCTGGTTGCGGACGTGGCCGCTCCTCGAGGACAGGTCGAGCCAGGCGGGGACACCGTCTCGCACCCTGAGGGTGATCTGGCCGTACCCGCTCTCGACCTGGATGGAGCCGCTGGAGATCTCGTGCAGGTTGATGGCGCCGTAGGCGGTCTTCGCGGTGACGGAGGCGAGTGCCTTGGCGATCTCGAGGTCGCCGTAGGAGAGCTTCGCCTCGAGGTCGCCGCCGGCCTCACCGACGGTGACGTTGCCGTGCGACGCCTTCAGGATCGCGTCGCCGGTGACCGTGCCGAGCCGGATCTGACCGTGGTCGGCCGTGATCTCGGCGCCGCCCTCGACGGTGCCGACGGTCGCGCTGCCGTGCCCGGCGCGCAGCCACAGGTCGCCGGTGGTGTCGATCTCGGCACCACCGGACGATGCCCTGACGCGGGTGGCGCCGAGGCGCCCGACGGTGCGCACGTCTCCGACCGCGATGTCGCCGGTGAACCGCGACCCCGTGGGCAGTTCCACCACGATGTCGACGGTGTCGAACGGTCCCGGGCCGATCCAGCTCAGGCGCGGCTTCGGGCCGGTGACGGTGAGCCGCCGGCCGTCGAACTCGACCTTGGTCTCCTCCGCACCCCGGCGGTCGACCGCCTTCGCCGGGTTCGTGGGCGTCACGGTGACGACCGTGTCGGCGCGGTCGCTGGCGACGACGTCGATCGCGCCGACCTGCAGGTGGATGGCGAGGTCGATCGGAGTGGGCGTGGTGTACGTGGGCATGCTGACGCCTGCCTTCCTTTTTGAGTGTGTTCGTCCGGCCCCGCGGGTCCGCGTGGCTGGTGGTCTGTTGTGGGGCTGGGCGGGTTAGCGCGCCCAGCCGGCGAAGCTGTCGCCGGTGCGCAGCGTGCGCTGCGCGGATCGTCGTTGCTTGGGCTGGAGTGCGGCGGCGACCGCCCGCACCAGCCACGTGTTGACGGACAGTCCGTCCGCCACGGCCGCCTCGTCGACCTTCGCCTTGAGGGCGTCCGGCAGGCGGAGCGTGGTGCGCGAGGTGCTCACGTCGTCGAGGTCCACCGAGGTGGTGGGCTCGTCGTCGCTCTCGGCCTCGGTGCTCGCCTGGGTGACCACGAACTCGACCTCACGGCCGCGCAGCCGCAGGTCGACCGAGCCCGGTGCCAGGTCGCGGGTGATCTCCCCGACCGCGGCCGAGAGGACGTCGAGCAGCACGAGCCGCGCCGCGGAGTCGAGGCCAGCGACGAGCCGCTCGGCGACCGCACGGGTGTCGTCCGTGCCGTTCTCTGCGGAGTCCAGCAGCTGGCGCTGCAGGTCGTTGACGTACGTTCCCAGGTCCATGGCACCAGCATGACACCACAATGGTGTCAGGTCAAGCATCTGTGGTGTCAGATCGTACGGAAGTGGTGTCACGCGAACCCTGAGATGGCTATCTGCGCAGGTCAGGCCCCCATCGCGCGGTCGGGATCGACCAAGCCATGCGTGACGTTGACGCGCCTGCCCGCGCCACCCATGGCTTGCTCACCGCCGCGCGAACCCGACCGTGGTGTCGTCGGGTGGCTCGCGGTGTCAATCGCGTCGGGTCGTCGTCAGCCTGCCGACGTCGGGAGCGTGTGCCAGGTCTCGAACGCGACCGCCGCCGCTGCGTCGACGTCGCCGGCCGCGCACATCCGGATGAGCTCCTCGTGCCGGTCGGGGGAGCGCAGGCCGTCGGCCGACGCGAACCGCAGCCGCTCGATCCTGCGCAGCACGGGCATGTACTGCTCGAGGACCGCGGCCGCCGCCCGGTTGCCGGCGACGGCGACCGGGACCGCGTGCAGCTCGTCGTCGGCGACGATCGCGGCGTCGATGTCCCCGGCGTCGAGGGCGTCGCCGAACCGACGGGCTGCGTCGCGCATCGCGTCGAGGTCGGCGGAGGTGAACCGGGCGACCGCCTCCCGGACCGCCAGCTCGTGCATCGCGGCGACGACGTCCCGGGCGTCGCGCGTGGAGCGCTCGTCGAGCGAGCTGACGACTGTCGACCGTCCCGGTCGGGCGACGACGAGCCCGCCCTGCGCGAGCCGGAGCAGCGCCTCGCGGACCGGGGTGCGGCTCACGCCGAGCCAGGTCGCGAGCTCGCCGTCCCGGAGCTGCTCGCCGGGGGCGAAGGTGCCGTCGGTGATCGCGTCGCGCAGGCGCCGGTAGACGTCGTCCCGCAGTAGTGAGCGGTCGACGGGCGGGCGGTCGGTGGGAACGGGCACGCCCCCATGGTGCCCGCCCCGGGGCGCCCGATGGAGGAGGTCTTGACGGAGTGTCGGCAGTACGCAATATATTGCATGCCGATTGTGTTGGAGCTGTCGTCCCATCAACGAGAGGAAGACCCATGAGCACCACCAAGCAGACCGTCGTCCTGGTCCACGGCGCCTACGCGGACTCGTCGAGCTGGAACGGCTCCATCGACGCGCTGCAGGGGGCCGGCCACCGCGTCATCGCCGTCGCCAACCCCCTGCGAGGTCTGGAGAGCGACGGCGACTACCTGCGCAGCGTCCTGGAGACCATCGACGGCCCCATCGTCATCGCGGGCCACTCGTACGGCGGATCCGTCATGAGCCACGCGGCCGAGGGGAACCCGAACGTCACGGCTCTCGTCTACGTCGCGAGCTTCCTCGCCGAGGTCGGCGAGAGCCTGCTCGAGCTCGTCGAGAAGTTCCCCGGCGCCCAGCTCGGCGGGGCCGCCGTCCCGACGCCGTACCGCACGCCCGACGGCAGCACGGAGACCGAGCTGACCATCGACCCGGGCCGCTTCCCGCAGCTCTTCGCGGGCGACGTCGACCGGGCCGTCGCACGGCGGATGGCCGCCACCCAGCGCCCTCTCGCGCTCGCCGCCTTCACGGCCCCGGCGACCCGCGCGGCCTGGCGGTCCATCGAGTCGTGGGCGCTGCTCGCGGCGCAGGACCTCGCCGTCCCCGCCGAGCTGGTGCGCTTCATGACGGAGCGGGCCGACGCGCACCTGGTCGAGGTGGACGCGTCGCACGCCGTCACGGTCTCGCAGCCCGGCGCCGTGACCGACCTGATCCTCGAGGCGGCGCGGGCGACCGCGCGCTGATCCGCCACACCCGGGTGGGGCCGCGATCCGCGCCCCACCCGGGTGCCAGGTCACCCGGTGAGATAGGCCTGGGCGCCGATGCGTGCAGGTAGCGTCCGGTCGCATGGCGACGCGCAGCGGGATGGCGGAGGTCGAGCTCGTCGAGCACGACGACGACGTCGTCGACCCCGTCGACCACGTGGGCCGTGCCCGCGTCGTCGTCCGCGCCCGTGCGCGGGGCGTTCTCGGCTGGATCGGTCGGCACCGGGTGCTCGCGCTCGCGACGGTCGTCGCCACCGTCGTCGCGGTCGGCGTCCCGGCGGCCTGGTCGGTCCGGTCGGAGCGTGCCCGGCTCGACGCCCTCGCCGCGCATCCTGGTATCGCCGCGCCGCTGGCCTCCGCGCCCGACGTGGCGTGGACGTCCCCGGCGACACCGGGCAGCTTCGCGCTGACTGTGTCCGATCGCGCCTGGATCCGGGACGACGTCCTGATCCTGTGGGAGCAGACCGGCGACTCGACGAACTCCCTGCGCGCCGTCGACGTCGGCTCCGGGAACGAGCTCTGGACGTCGCCCCTCTCGAGCGTCCCGGACCTGGGAGACCCGGCCGACCGCGCCACCAACGACGTGACGACCTGCTCGTCACCGGAGGCGGCCCCCGGACAGGGGGTCGTGGTCTGCCTGGTGACCGACTCGTGGCAGCTCACCGTCTCGGACGACGACACCCAGGCCGACCTGGTCGAAGCCGCCACGGTGCGGCTGCGGACGTTCGACGCCGCGACCGGTGAGACGGTGCTGGACCGGCCTCTCGGCAGTGGTGCCTCCTTCACCCCGATCGACTCCGACGTGGTCGTCGCGGAGCGCCCCCGGTCGGGCGACGGCCCGGCGCGGGTGGTGCGGCTCGACCCGTCGACCGGGACGGAGCGGTGGGCCGTCGACATCCCGCACCCGGTCGGCGGGGCCGGGTGGGAGTACCCCACCGTGCAGCTGCTCGGCGACGAGATCGGCGTGGGCTGGCTCGGGACCACGACCCTGTTCACCGGCGACGGTGGCCCGACAGGTGTCCTCGACACCGACATCGTGTGGCAGGCCCGGGGACACCGCGTCACGGCCGGCGGCGCAGCGACCACCCAGCTGCGGGACCTCGACACCGGCCGCGTCATCGAGCTCGGGGACGCCCGGGAGCCGTGGATCGACACCGACGACAGGTCCGAGCCCGACCTGCTGATCCTGCAGTCCGAGGACCGGCTCGCCGCGCGCGACCTGGCCACCGGGCAGCTGGCGTGGCGGGTCGACTGGCCGGCGGAGCGGACCCTGAACCTCGTCGTCGTCGACGGCATGCTCGCGCGCCAGACCGACGACGCCCTGACCGTCCTCGACCTCCGCACCGGCGAGCAGCTCTGGCGCCGGTCGATGTCCGCCTACGGCGAGAGCATGGTCACCGACGGACGCCGGCTGGTCGTGATCGCGTCCGTCGTCGGGACCGGACCCGTGGT
Organism: Cellulomonas humilata; assembly: GCF_030814415.1. Lineage (GTDB taxonomy): Bacteria > Actinomycetota > Actinomycetes > Actinomycetales > Cellulomonadaceae > Cellulomonas > Cellulomonas humilata_A. The sequence continues at coordinate 1,215,365 of NZ_JAUSVB010000001.1, forward strand.
CGCCGCCTACGACGCGCGCGACGGGCGACGCGTCTGGGAGGCACCCGTCCCGATCGCGGTGCAGAGCCTGGCGGTGGTCGACCACCGGCTCTTCGCGGTCAGCAGCGAGGGCGTCGTCGCGTTCGGGGCGAGCTAGTCCAGGTAGATCGACGCCCCCGGGCCCAGCGGGATGCCGAGCAGGTACCAGACCACCAGCAGCGCGGACCAGGTGATCAGCAGCACCACGGTGTACGGGAGCATCAGCGAGATCACGGACCCGACGCCGACCTTCCGGCGGTACCGCTCGGCGAAGATCACGATCAGCGCGAAGTACGGCATCAGCGGCGTGGCCACGTTCACGGGCGAGTCGCCGACACGGTAGGCGGCCATCGCCAGGTCCGGGGAGATGCCGAGCTGGATGAACAGGGGCACGAACACGGGCGCGAAGATGGCCCACTTGGGCACGACGCCGCCGATGAAGATGTCGATGACGGCCGTCATGGCGATGAGCCCGAGGATCAGCCAGACGGTGCTGAGGTTGGCGGCCTCGAGGGTGTCGGCCATGTTCACGGCGGCGATGGTGCCGAGGTTCGAGTAGTTGAAGTACGCGATGAACTGGCTGATGACCAGGAGCAGGAAGATCAGGCCGGAGAGGCCGGCGATGGTCTTGGTCATGGGGTTGATGACGTCCATCGAGCCCTTGATCGTGCCGGCGCCCCTGCCGTAGCAGAGCCCCATCACGAAGAAGTACACGAGGATCAGGAAGATGATCGAGTTCAGCAGCGGGGAGTCCTCGATCAGGCTCCCGGTCTCGGGGTTGCGCAGCAGGGCGTTCGGCGGGAGCGAGAGCGCGAGCACGACGACGGTCGTGCCGAGGAAGCCCCAGAAGGCGTAGCGCAGGCCGTTCTTCTCCTCGGCGCTGAGCTCGCCCGACGGTGGTTCGTCGGCAGTCTCGGGTCCCTCGGAGGGGTGGTAGGCGCCCAGCCGCGGCTCGACGAACTTCTCGGTGAGCAGCGTGACGACGACGGTGACCAGCAGCGTGGAGACGATCCCGAAGTACAGGTTGCCGGTGATCGACACGTGGTTGGCGGGGTCGGCGATGGCCTCGTTGGTGATCTCCGCGAGCATCCCGTCGACCGGGGTGATGAGGATGTTCACCGCGAACCCGCCGCCGACCCCGGCGAACGCGGCCGCGAGGCCGGCCAGCGGGTGGCGGCCCAGGGACAGGAACACCGCGGCGGCCAGCGGGATCAGCACCAGGTAGCCGGCGTCGGTGGCGATCGAGGACAGCACGCCGAGCAGCACGATGATGAACGTGATGGCCCGCGGCGGGGCGATCTTGACCAGGCGCTTGATGAACGAGGAGATCAGGCCGACCTCCTCGGCCATGCCCACGCCGATCATGGCGACGACGATGACGCCGACCACCCCGAAGTTGTTGAAGTTGGCGACCGGCGACGTGAACACGAACCGCAGCCCGTCCGCGTCGAGGAGGCTCTGCGCGGCCACCGTGACGGTGATCGGTTCCTCCGCACCGATCTGCGCCTGCTCGAACGTGACGGTGCTCCCGGCCGCCTGGAAGATCGCCGAGAGCACCATGATGAACGCGATGAGGATCAGGAAGATGATCACCGGATGGGGGACCCTGTTCCCCGCCACCTCGATCCCGTCCAGGACCTTCTGGAGTAACGATCGTGGGGGTGCCGCCTCGACCTGGCTCATGCGCGCTCCTCGGCTCGAACCGCTTCGGGACCGACGGTAGCGCCGGACCCGACATCTCGGACGGCTCCGTGATGGGATGTCGCCATGAAGCAGCCCGTCTACGCACCCGGCCAACCCGGATGGATCCGCGATCTCGGTCGTACTGGCCTGCAGGTCTCGGCCGTCTGTCTCGGCGGTGGACCGCTCGGCAGCATGCCCGCGCTCTTCGGTCGTGACGTCACCGCCGACGAGGGCGTCGCGACGGTCCTCGCCGCGCTCGACAGCCCGATCCGCTTCATCGACACCTCCAACGCGTACAGCGAGGGCGAGAGCGAGCGCCGCATCGGTGCCGCGCTCGTCGAGGCGGGCGGGGTGCCCGAGGGCGTCGTCATCGCCACGAAGGTGGACCCGTCGGGACGTGACTACTCCGCCGAGCGCGTGCGCGCGTCCGTCGCGGAGAGCCGTGCGCGGCTGGGGATCGAGAAGCTTCCGCTGGTCCACCTGCACGACCCGGAGTCGTTCGACTTCGCGGAGATGTCCGCGCCCGGCGGCCCGGTCGAGGCGCTCGTGCAGCTGCGCGACGAGGGCGAGGTCGGCGCGATCGGCCTGGCGGGCGGCCGGGTGCAGGAGATCGCGAAGTACCTGGACCTCGGCGTCTTCGACGTCCTGCTGGTGCACAACCGCTGGACGCTCGTCGACCGCAGCGCCGGCGCGCTGCTCGACGAGGCCGTCCGGCAGGAGATGGGGATCCTCAACGCCGCGGTGTACGGCGGCGGGATCCTGGCGTTCCAGGCCGGGGGGCCGACGAGCTACGGATACCGCCCGGCACCGCCCGAGACGCTGCAGGCGATCGAGGCGATGCGGCGGGTGTGCTCCGACTTCCACACGGACCTCGGCACCGCGGCGCTGCAGTTCTCGCTGCGGGACGAGCGGATCGCGTCGACCGTCGTCGGCATGAGCCGTCCCGGACGCGTCGCCCGCACGCTCGACCTGGCGTCCGAGCCGCTGCCGGACGCGCTGTGGCCGGCGCTGGAGGCGCTCGTCCCGCCGCCGCACGTGTGGCTCGACGCCGACTGACCCCGCGCCTCGGGCCGCGGCGGGTTAGCGTCGCGGGATGAGTCGCGTCGTAGTCACCGGTGGGTCAGGCAAGCTCGGGCGTGCGGTCGTGGAGGATCTCGCGACGCACGGGTATGACGTGGTCAACGTCGACACAGCCCTGCCGCCCGCCGGTCAGCAGGCGGTGTTCAGCCGCGTCGACCTCACCGACCTGGGCGAGGTGACCGAGGCGCTCACCGGCATCGACGACCGGTACGACGGCGTCGACGCGGTGGTCCACCTCGCGGCGATCCCCGCGCCGGGCCTGCGCCCGAGCGGCGCGACGTTCGCCAACAACGTCGTCGCCACCCACCACGTGTTCAGCGCCGCCCGCCGCGCCGGCATCAAGAACGTCGTCTGGGCATCCAGCGAGACCGTCCTCGGGCTGCCGTTCGAGACGCCCCCGCCGTACGTCCCCGTCGACGAGGAGTACGCGGTCCGCCCGGAGAGCACCTACTCGCTGGGCAAGGCGGTCGAGGAGGAGATGGCCCGGCACTTCACGCGCTGGGACCCCGACCTCAAGCTCATCGGGCTGCGGTTCTCCAACGTCATGGACGTCGCCGACTACGCCGCGTTCCCGTCGTTCGCCGACGACCCCCGCAGCCGCATCTGGAACCTCTGGGGCTACATCGACGCCCGCGACGGCGCCCTGGCCGTCCGGCTCGCGCTCGAGAGCGACCTGACGGGGTTCGAGGCGTTCATCGTCGCGTCTCCCGACACCGTCCTGGAGCGGCCGTCCGCCGAGCTCGTCGCGGAGTACTTCCCCGACGTCCCCGTGCGCCGGCCGATCGAGGGCCGCGAGACGCTGCTGTCCATCGACAAGGCCCGCCGCCTGCTCGGCTACGACCCGCAGCACACCTGGCGCGACGAGGTCTGAGGCTCACCCGACGGAGCGCCCGGCCTCCCTCCGGCTGCGGGCGATGCGTTCAGGGGGAGCGCAGCAGCAAGGATCCGCCGTGGTCAGGCAGGCGCGTCGCCACCACCTCGAGCACCTGCCTGGTGCGACTGTCAGGGTCCCCGTCCAGGGAGTTGACGACGATGCGCCAGGGCTTCCCTGCTGCGTCAGGGAACCGTTGCAGGAGCTCCCCGTCTAGCGCGAAGGAGACGTAGGTCTGGACCTTCGCCTGGAGCGACTCCAGCTGAGCGTCCGACCCGGTCCACCGGTTCGCCTGGACGACGACGAGCTCGATCACTCCGTCAGACGACTCGGCGACCACGTCGATCTGCGCGGGGTCGAAGAGCGCCTCGGGCTGACGTCGACCGAATCGCATGGAGCGACCCTAGGGCCTGTGGCATCGCGAGCAGCCCGTCTGACAACACCTCACCCGGTTCCGACGGTCTCCGGAGCGGGAGCCGGCAGTCTTCTGGCGCACACCTCGATCATCGGAGCCCTCTGAGGGAGCGCCTGGCAGACTCTCGATGTGCGGAGCCACGGCCACCCCTATCCCTTCCGGCCGAAGCCGTGGGCGGACATCGCTGCCTTCTTCGAGGAGACGGCCGATCGTCATCCGCGCTACCAGCACATGGTCGACATCGTCGAGAGCGTGCGCGCATCGACCGCAGTCGGGCTGCTCGCCGGCTGCACCGCGATGCACGACCTCATGGTGGTGCCGACGCCGGTCCCGGAGCCGCCGTTGGGCATGGTTCTCGTGCGAGCACCGAACTCGGTCTGGTCCCCCGGGCCGGGCGACGTGGTGATCGAGCACACGTCGGTCACCGGGCACCGCGACCGGATCGAGCGGCCTGCTGCCGACGCCGTCCCGCTGTTCTGGCGCTTCATGATCGAGAAGGACGGCATCGTCCCGGTCGATCTTCCGGGCTAGCCCATCGGTCCCAGCAGTGTGAGGGCGCGGTCTCTGACTGCCTCGGCGACGGAGATCTCGACGTCAGGATCGCCCAGGGCTTCCGCGCTGCGCGCGAGAGCCAGCAGCGTGTCCCTCACGACGTTCGCGGCCACCTCGGCCGACAGCCCCCAGAGCTCGGCCTCGGACGTGAGGTGGCCGGCGGTGATGTAGGGCAGGTAGACCTGCTGGTCGACCGCGTGACCCGCGTGCCGGAGCCTCGACGCGACGAGGAACACCGGCGCGACGTCGTACAGGGGTGTCATCGAGACGTTCGCGGACTGGCTGATGTGCACGGAGTAGTTCTTCGAGTGCGCGTCCCCGTTGCCGATCGCGGCGTTGAACGTCACCTGGGCGAGGAGGTCCGACAGGAACGCGACAGGGTCGAGCGCCTCGGACGCCGCGAGAGCCGCCAGTGCTGCCAGCCGGCGTTCACCGGCGCTCGCCTCGTACTTGTCCCTGGCGGCGAGGCCGAGTGCCTGCGTGAAGTCCTCTTGGTGAGCACGGCGACCGTCGCGACGGTCGAACCTCTCCACGACGAGCGCCTCCCGCCCACCGAACGTCTGCAGGTCGGCCTTGGCGGCCCGCAATCCGGCGTCGGTGGCGAGTCGGAGCGCCCAGTGCTCGTACCGAATGATCTGCGGGACGACGACCTGTGTGCTGATCGGCTCGGGCTTGATGAGGTGCGTCGACATCGCACCCCCGGACGGCCACGCCCAGCCCTCCGCGGTCCTGGTGAGCAGCACCTTGTCCTGGATGCCGCCGAGGGATGCAGACACCTCCAAGCCGTCCCGGGTCGGGTGGGTGGGCAGGTCGCGCACGATCACGTCGACCTGCTCGTCGGTCAGCGGCGAGAGGACGCCGTCTCCGACCGTGACGTCGCCGGTGGTGAACTGGATCGCGCCGGCGCACTCGCGTCCGATGTGAGCGAGCAGCGCGAACGCGTCACCGGGGCGGATCGAGTGCTCGCGCTCGAGGACTGCACGCCCGCTCCCCTCGGGCAGGAGGTTGTCGCAGAACCGTTCGAGCGCATCTCCCTGGACACGCTTGTCCGTCAGGGGCAGCGACAATGAGAGGGGGCGCGCGCCGAAGCCGTAGGTGCTGAGCGCGCCCTCGGTGAACCGTAGGCGTAGGCGGGCGTTGCGGAGCTGTTCGAGCTCGCCGACGACCTGTCCGTGCAGCCACATGGTCAGGATGCTCATCGGGGCGGCTCCACCGTCACGGTCGATCCGCGGGGGACCACCACCAGCTCGTAGCCCTGGACGTCGAGGAGCTTCATGAGCGTGTCCACCTGGGGGCTCGTGCCGCGTTCGAGGCGAGACAGGTGCGGGCGTGAGGAGCCCACCCGTGCCGCCAGGTCGCTCTGGTTGGTCCCGGCGCGCTGTCGGATGGACTGGAGGGCGGCACCCAGCGAGGCCTTGGTCCGCGCGCGGTACCAACGCATCTGTGCAGATTCAATGGGCTCCTCCATAGCGATGAATCCTAGCAGATTCACATTGTCCGTTGGAGACGATGAATCTCTGGAGATGCATGCCTCACGGCGCTGACCAGCACCTCACCCGGCACCGGGGGTATCAGGAACGAGTCACGGCGTCCTTTCCGGGCACACCTCGATCCCCCGGAGCCCCGTGATGAGCAGCGCCGTCCCGTTCGCCTTCCTGGTCCATCCGCGTGCCCGGATCGCGGAGGACCTGGCTCGCGTCTGGCGTCCGCTCGGCCGGGTGCCAGAGCGGTTCATCGACTCGGCCGTCAGGAAGCTGCCGCTCCCGTCGTACGCGATGGCGCGCGTGCACCTGGACTCGGCGCCCGTCGGTCATGTCGTGCTCGTGCCGTTCGGCGCCAAGCACCTGCTGTCCGAGCCGCACGAGGGCCGGGTGCGCGTCGGTCGGGCGATCGACCACGCCGCTCGGCTCGGTGCGGGGGTCGTCGGGCTGGGGGCGCTGACCGCGACGGTCACCGCCGGTGGCGCGACGCTGCGGGGGCGGACAGACATCGGTGTCACCAACGGCAACGCGTACACGGCGGCGATCGTCGAGGACCAGCTGATGGCTCTGCTGGCCGACCTGCCGGAGCGTCGGGTCGCGGTCGTCGGTGCGACGGGATCCGTCGGCACCACGCTGGTCCGGCTGCTCGCGCAGTCCGGTGCGGTCGACTCGCTGCTCCTCGTCGCACGCGGTGTGCCGAAGCTCGCCGCGCTCGCCGCGGAGGTGGGTCGCCGGGTGCCGACGACGACCTCGACGGACATGCACGACGTGCGCGGCTGCGACGCGGTGGTGCTGCTGACGGCGTCGGCCGACGCGCTGCTCGGGGCCGAGCACCTGGCGCCCGGCGCACGCGTCCTGGACGCCACCCAGCCCCGCAACACCTCGCCGGACCTCGCGGCGGCACGCCCGGACGTGACCGTGGTCGACGGCGGGGTCGTCGAGGTGCCCGGCATGCACCTGCGCGGCGGCGACATCGGGCTGCCGCGCGGGCAGGCGTACGCGTGCTTCGCGGAGACGTTCCTGCTGGGGCTCGCGGGGCACGTCGGGCACTTCTCGACGGGGGTCCCGACCCTCGACCACGTCGCGCACATCCGCGGCCTGGCCGACCGGTTCGCGCAGCACGGGTTCGCGGCGGCCGCACCGGCCAGCTTCGGCCGGCCGCTCGTGAGCGTCCGATGAAGCGGGTCGTCCTCCTCGGCGGCGGCTACGTGACGCTGCACGCGTACGGCGCGCTCGTCCGGCGGCTGCGCGGCGAGCTGCGCCGGCGCGAGGTCGAGATCGTCGTGATCAGCGCGGACACGGTGCACAACTTCCACGGGTTCACGGGCGAGGTCGTCGCGGGGTTGCTCCCGATCGCGCTGACGCAGACCCCGCTGACCGAGGCGATGCCGAAGGCCCGGGTGCTGCACGCCCGGGTCACGCACGTCGACGTCCTCGCGCGGACGGTCTCGTTCACCGGCGGCGAGATCGGCTACGACGCGCTCGTCGTCGGCGCCGGTGGCCGCGAGCCGCTCGACGCGGTCGACGGACTGGCGGGACACGGACTCACGCTGCGGGGACCGGGTGACCTCGCCGACCTGCTGCAGCGGGTACGGGTTCTCGACGGTCCCGTGGTGGTCGTCGGCGGCGGGCTCGCGGGGGTCGAGCTCGCCGCCGCGCTCGCGGCCCGAACGGCGCAGGTCGTGCTGGTCCAGTCGGCCGACCGGGTGGTGCCGGTGCTGCACGCCGAGCACCCCCGGCTGGCCGCCCGCTGCACGCGCGAGCTCGCGCGGCTGGGGGTCGACGTCCGCACCGGCGTCCGGGTCGACGCGGTGGACGACGGCTCGGTGTCCCTGTCCGACGGCTCCGTCGTCCCCACGCACGTCGTCCTGGCGACCACAGGCCAGCGCGCGGTCGCCCTGCCCGGCCTGGAGTCCCTCCCGCGCGACGGCCGCGGCCGGCTGGTGACCACCCGCGACCTGCTCGTCGCGCCCGATGTCTGGTCCGCCGGCGATGCCGCGTCCGTCGCGCACCCGCGCAGCGGCCTGCCGGTGACGTCCAACGCGCTGTGGGCCATCAAGGCCGGCGACCAGGTGGGCCGCAACGTCGCGCGCGCCCTTCGAGGGCGGGCCGGAAGACCGTTCCGGTACCTCGGGCTCGGTCAGGCGGCGTCGTTCGGGGTCGGCCGCGGCGTTGCGGACCTGTACGGGTTCCCGCTCACCGGGTGGGTAGCGTGGCTGATGCGGGTCGGGTTCTTCCTGCGGTTCATGCCGTCGCGTGCCCGTGCGCTGAAGGTGCCCGGGGAGCTCGTCCGGCGCTCGCGGAGCGCCCAGGCCGCGACGAAGGTGGTCGTCCCCGGCTGAACCGCCCCGCTCTCGACCGTGGCAGGGTGGCGACTACGATCCTGCGTCGGACCAGGGCGAGTCGGAGGTGACCATGGCGGATGCGGAGGGGACGACATTCCTCGCGCCCGGTGAACCGGTCGACCTGGACAACTGCGCCCGCGAGCCCATCCACGTGCCGGGCAGCATCCAGCCGCGCGGGGTCTTCCTGGCCGTCACCGAGCCGGACCTGGTGGTGCGGCACACCTCGCAGAACGTCGCGGAGATCCTCGGGCACCCGGTCGACGACGTCCTCGGCCATCCGCTGGAGGACGTGCTCGGCGCCGAGGCCGCCGGCGCGATCGAGCACCACGTCCGCACCTGGGGCAACCTGCGAGCCCGCAACCCGCTGGTGGTCACGGTCGGTGACGTCGAGCTCGACGTTGTCCTGCACCGCATCCTCAGCGGCGAGAGCACGCTGCTGATCGTCGAGCTGGAGCCCGCATCGGGACCTCGCCCGTTCTCGTTCCCGAACACGTACCAGGCGGTGCGCGGCGCGGTCGAGCAGCTCAACCACGCGCACGACCTGGCGCAGCTCTACGAGATCACCGCGCGCGAGGTCAGGGCGCTCACGGGCTTCGACCGCGTGATGATCTACCGCTTCGACGACGAGTACAACGGCGAGGTCGTCGCGGAGGCGAAGCGCCCCGACCTCAACCCGTTCCTCGGCCTGCACTACCCGGCGTCCGACATCCCGCCGCAGGCCCGCGCGCTCTACGAGCAGAACTGGGTGCGGCTCATCTCCGACGTCGGCTACACCCCGTCGCGGATCGTGCCGGGTCTCGACGAGGAGACCGGCCTGCCGCTCGACCTCACGCACTCGATCCTGCGCAGCGTCTCGCCCATCCACCTGGAGTACCTGCGCAACATGGGCGTCGCCGCGTCGATGTCGATCTCGTTGCTGCGGAACGGCCGGCTCTGGGGCCTCATCGCATGCCACCACTACTCGGGCCCGCACGACCCGCCGTTCGGGGTGCGGGCCGCGGCGGAGTTCCTGGGGTCCACCTTGTCGCTGCGCCTGGTGGCACGCGTCGAGGAGGACGAGCTCGAGGCCCGCATCCGTGCGGCGGGCACCTTGTCGCGGCTGCTGACGCGTGGCCGTGACCACGACCGCGCGCTGGCATCGTCCCTCGTCGGCACGACCTCGGTGCTCGACCTCGTCCCCGCGCAGGGGGCGATCGTGTCCGCCGACGGTGTGGTCGACTCCGTCGGACGGGTGCCGGCCGACCCGGCACCGCTGCTCGCCTGGGTGGCCGGGCAGGACGCCGAGGTCGTCGTCCGCGATGCGCTGGAGGAGCAGGAGCCGCAGCTCGCGGCCGCGTTCCCGGAGTTCGCCGGCCTGCTCGCGCTGCGGCTGCCGGAAGGCCAGGCCGTGGTGTGGCTCCGGCACGAGGCCGTGCACAACGTGGACTGGGGCGGCGACCCGCACAACAAGGCGATCGCCACCCGCGAGGGCGATGACGTGCGCCTCAGCCCGCGCAAGTCGTTCGCGCTCTGGCGCGAGACCGTCCGGGGGCGCAGCGAGGCCTGGACCGAGCGTGAGGTGCGCTCCGCGGAGGAGCTGCGGGCGCGGCTGCTCGAGGTGCTCCTGGAGCGTTCGCAGCTCCAGGTCCGGGCCGCGGAGACCGTGCAGCGCAGCCTCCTCCCGTCGTCGGTCCCGGACCCCGAGGGCTGGGCGGTGCACGCCCGCTACGAGCCCGCTGCCGGAGGGCGGGTGGGGGGCGACTGGTACGACGCGCTCGTGCTCCCGGACGGCCGGCTAGCCGTGGTGGTGGGGGACGTGGCCGGGCACGGGTTGTCGGCGGCCGCCGCGATGGGGCAGGTCCGCAACGCGCTGCGGGCGTACCTCCTGCGCGGTGACTCCCCGGCGCAGACCCTCGCGTCGCTCGACCACGCGGTCCGGTGGACGATGCCGTTCGAGATGGCGACCGTCGTCGTCGCCCTCGTGGACCTGACGACGGGCGAGGTCGAGCTCTCCGTCGCGGGACACCCGAGACCCCTGCTGCTGGATCCCGGTGGTTCCGCGGCGCTGCTGGAGATCCCCGTCGACCGGCCGGTCGGTGTCGGGTCGGGCGAGCCGCCGACGACCAGGCTCACCCTGCCGCCCGGCGGTGGCCTCGTGCTGTACAGCGACGGGCTGGTCGACTCCCGGGAGACGTCGTTGCGCGACGGGCTGCGGCGCCTGCGCGCCCAGTTCGACGGGACCGACGGACGTCCGGTCGACATCGACGAGGTCCTGCGCGAGTGCCGGGACCCCGCGTCGGTCGACGACGTCACGCTGCTGCTGGTGTGCCGGGACCGCGACTGAGAGGTACGGCGACGGACGGTCGGGACCGCACACCGACCGTCCGCCGTCGTACGCCCGGACCGGGGGAGGGGACCCGGCCCGGGCGTCGGTGACGAGTCCTAGTTCCGGTTGATGGTGAACGTGGACGTCGTGTTCTTGATGTCCTGCGCGTTGCCGCTCATGCGCAGGTTGGTGAAGGTCACCGAGCCGACCGCCGGACCCTGACCCTGCTCCGGCATCTCGTTGACCCAGATGCCGAACCCGGACTTGGCGTCCCAGGCGTCCCCGCTCTTGCGTGCCCCGGTGATCGACACGTTGGTGAACGTGGTGTCGGTGATCGGGTTCTGCGGCTGGCTGCCCACGTAGTTCGTCTGGAACATGATCCCGGAGTAGGTCGGGTCGACGATGTCGACGTCGCTGACCCGGATGCCCTGGAACTTCTTCGACGCGGAGAACACCCAGATCGCGGGGAACGTCTGGTTGCCCCAGAAGTGCCCGCCGGCGCGCACGATCGAGATGTTCTGGAAGCTCGTCGGCGCCGCGGAGCCGAACTCGTCCATCGGGTACCCGAAGTCGAGCGAGCTGATCGTGATGCCGGAGTACACGAGCGTGTCCGCGATGTAGATGTTCCGGAACACGTTCCCGTAGCCGCCGTAGACGGCGAGCCCGGCTGCGCGCCACGTGACCAGGGACGTCAGGTTCTCGTAGACGTTGCCGGTCTGGCCCGTGCCGCCCGCGTCGGTGGCCGCGAACAGGGCGAACGAGTCGTCGCCCGTGCCGCGCGCCTCGATGTTGGCCACCCGGTTGTTGGCGCTGCCGTTGGTCATGTTGATGCCGTCGGCGAACGTGTTCCGGATGCGGGAGTTGGTGATCGTGCTGTTGTCCATGTTGGACGCCCAGAACATGCAGATCATGTGCTCGACCCAGAGGTCGTCGACCGTCATGTTCGACACGTTGGTGAAGTCCAGGACCTTGCCGGGGCCGTCGATGCGGCTGGTGTAGTTGCCGAAGTACGCGAACCCGCGGAACTTCGACCCGTTCGACGACGCCTCCGCGCGGAAGCCGACGTCGGTGTTCTCCTGCCCGGTCGGTGCGAAGAACCGCGTGAACCACGGACCGGCGCCGACGATGTCGACCGCCTTGCCGTACACCTGGAACTTGCTCGACGTGCTGTAGTCGCCGGCGGGCAGGTAGACGCCCTTGATCGCGCCCGTGGTGTCCATGCGCGCCTTGTCGAGCGCGTTCTGCACGTCCTGGTGGGTGAATCCGGTCGGCTGCACGTACTGCGCCGGGTTCGGGTTCGGGTTCGCCGTGGCCAGCTCGGTGTTGATGAAGTCGATCGTCACCGGCTGCGGGTTGCTGGCCGTGCGCTGCAGGCGGATGGTCGCGCCGGCGGGCACGGTGGTGCCCAGCAGCGTGCTGGCCTCGTCGTAGATGTGCCGCGGTCCTCCGGAGCCGGGCTGGTTGTTCGGGTTGGTCTCGTTGCCGTACAGCCACGCGAACCGCGACGTCAGGTCGAGGCGCTTGAGGTAGGTGCCGTTGACGAAGACGTCGATGCTCCCGCTGGCTCCGGTGCCGGCGGCGTTGTCCGGGATCGAGAAGCGGGTGACCAGCGTGTTCGTCGGGTTCTTCGTCGTCCACTCCACGTAGGAGCCCGTGGCGCTCAGGGTGGCCGCGCGACGCCCGGAGGCTTCACCGGCGAGGTCGCCGACCGTGCGGTTGGGCCCGACGAGCACCGCGCCGCCGCCCGTGCGGCCGTCCTCGGCCTCGTACATGTCGAACGGCAGACGTGCGCCGCGCCCGACGAAGATCCCCCCGGTCACCACGTTGTTCGCCTGCTTGCCGGGCACCTCGGTGGAGTCCGCGGCGACCGCGCTGGACACGTCGTACGTGCCGTTCCCGGCCGTCCAGGTACCCAGGTTCACGGACCCGCTCGTCGCCCCGGCGGCGATCGCGCCGCTGATCGAGCCGGTGAGCGTCTTGACCACGGTGCCCGTCGTCGAGTCCTTGATGGTGACCGTCAGGCCGTGCGCGGCGGTGGACGTCGGGATGTTGCCGTTGTTGGCGACCGCCCCGGTGAACGTGACGACCGCGCCCGCGGCCGGGTTGCTCGGGGACCAGCTGACGACGGGGACCAGGTCCGAGCTCGCCACGGGTGCCACGACCAGCTTGGTCGGGTTGCTGTAGGCGTTGTTGGACTCGTTCTGCTCGACCACGGTGTTCGCCGCGTCGGCGGTGGCTCCGATCGTGTATGAGCCGGCGGCGCGGGCACCGACGCTCGCGGTGACCGTCGCGGTGGCGCCGGGGTTCAGTGCGCCGACCGACGCGTTGGCGGCGTTCTGCCCGTCCACCTGGAAGGCGACGGTCGTGGCGGCCGAGGCCGTCGTGCCGATGTTCTTCACCGTCGCGGTGAGGGTCACGGGGCTGGACTCCGTCGCGTTCGCCGGCCCGGTCACGCCCGTGACCGTGAGGTCAGGGTTGGGTGCCGCGGCGCCGAACACCTGGAGCTCGGCCACCTGCCCATTGCCCGCGCCGGTGTTCCCGGTGAAGACGAGGCGGACGTCGGTCGCGGTGCCGCTCACGGGCACGGTGACGGTGTTGCCGGTCGACGGGCTGAAGGACCGGCCGGCCGACGGCGCCAGGGTGGTGAACGCCCCGGTGCCGGTGCGGCCCTCGACGGAGAACGTCTGGGTGCGGTTGCCCCACGCGCCGTCCGGGTTGAGCTTGACGGTGACCGCCGAGAGCTGGCTGGCCGACGCGAGCGTGACCGTGAGGTTGCCCGGGTACTGGCCGCCGGCGCCCTCCCAGTAGGTGCCGAGGTTCCCGTCGACCGCGTTGCCCGCGGCGTAGGTCCACTCGGTCGACGACGCGACGATGGGCCGGCTGAGGGCGAGGTTCTGGCCGGTGGGGGGAGTGGTCGGGATCGGGCCGGTCGGCGTCGGCGTGGGGGTCGAGGTGCCGTGGACCTCGAGCTCGGAGAGCTGCCCGGCGGGCCAGCCGGTGTTGCCGGTGATGCTCAGCCGGACGTAGCGCACGGACGTGTCGGTGACGTCGACGTTCACGGTGTTGGCCTGGCCAGGGTCGAACGTGTAGCCCGCCTGGTTCTTCAGGGTGCTGAACGTGGAGCCGTTGGTGGAGCCCTGCACGGTGATGGTCTGCGTGCGCGTGCCCCAGGCGCCCGTCGGCAGCTTGAGGGTCAGGTCGGTGACCGTGGCGGCGCTGCCGAGGTCCACCTGCACCCACTGCGGGAACTGGTTGTTGGTCGACTCCCAGTACGTGCCCTGGTTGCCGTCGGTGACGTTGCCGGCGCCGTAGACGTCCACCGTGCTGCTGGCGGTGGCGGGCTTGCCGGCGGCGAGGTTGGGCTCGGCGGCGGTCGCGCTCTGCGCCGCGAGGGCGAGCCCGAGCGGTACGACGAGCGCGGCCGTGGTGACGCCCGCGACTGCGAGCCTGGCGTTCCTTCTCATGGTGGTCCTCGTTCTCCCGCCCGGGCGGGCTCGATGCCGGGCGCGCTGCTCGGACCGCCACCCGGTTCCGGGCGCGCGGGACCGGCCCGTCAGGGGCGTCGGTGCCCCGTCGGCGCGCACGGCGGTGAACTGCGGAGCTGTGTACCGTCCGACAGTTGCGACCATGCGCACCACTTTGTGCGTCGGTCCTGTCGAGTTCTTGCGGCTTCGTGACCAGACACTACGAACGCGGGTCGGACGAGTCAAGAGGAACCGGAGAAACAGCACACGCCGCTGTGACTGCACGCGCTCCCACGGGTGCGGAGCGCGCTTCCCCGCTCGGGGTACCGTCCACCCCGTGACGTTCCGACGAACCCTGGCTCGCGCCTACTGGCGCCTCAGCCGCTGGACCTTGCAGACCGAGCGCGTGCCGGTGGACGGGGCGGGGCTGCTCATCGGGGCGCCGCACACCTCGAACTGGGACTTCATCCTCATGCTCGCGATCTCGGGCGAGGCCGACCTGAAGGTCCGCTGGCTCGGCAAGCACCAGCTGTTCAAGGGGCCTGCCGGCCCGCTGATGCGGGGGCTCGGTGGCATCCCCGTGGACCGTCGCGACCCCGCCGGGCTGGTCGACGAGCTCGTGGAGCGCATCCAGGGCGGCGACCGGTTCTACCTGGTCGTCACGCCCGAGGGCACCCGCAGCGGCTCCGGCTGGAAGTCGGGGTTCTACCGGATCGCCCGCGCCACCGACCTGCCCGTGACCCTCGGCTACGTCGACCGCACCACGATGACCGCCGGTCTCGGTCCGACGATCCGGCTGACCGGCGACGTCGCCGCCGACATGGACGTCGTCCGCGCGTTCTACGCCGACAAGTCCGGCTTCGCGCCGTCGCGCCGGACCGAGCCGCGCCTCCGGGAGGAGCTCCCGGAGGCCGGCCCGGCCTAGTCAGAGCGAGCGGAAGAACGCGTCGACGTCCTCGACCAGCACGTCCGTCGCCTCGTGCGCGGCGTAGTGGCCGGGGGTGTCGTAGACGTTCCAGCGCACGATGTTCGCGTGGTCGCGGTGCGCGAACCGGCGGACCGACAGGAAGTCGTTCGTCGAGCCGGCCAGCGCCGTCGGGGTCTGTGTAGGCGCTGCCGGCCCGTTCCGCTGTTCTGTCGAGTCGGTCATCTCCTTGTAGAAGCGGATCGACGAGCCGCTGGTCCGCGTGAACCACGAGACGGCGACGTTGGCGACGACGAACTCGTCGTCGAGCCCGACCATCAGCTGACCGTTCCAGCCGAGCAGCCCGGTCGGGGAGTCCGCGAGCGCGTGCGCCAGCGTCTGCGGCTGCTGCGACTGCAGCACGTTGAAGGCGCCCATCGACTCCCAGAACCACTGCAGCCTGGCCATCGCCGCCTGCTCGTCCTCGGTGAGGTCGGCCATCTCCGCGGGGTCGCCCGACGGGAACGAGAACAGCTGCGTGACGTGCACGCCGATCACGTGCGGGTCGATCCGGCCCAGCTCGGGGGAGATCATCGAGCCCGCGTCGTTGCCGACCGCGCCGTAGCGCTCGTAGCCCAGGCGTGCCATGAGCTCCTTCCAGGCCCGCGCGGTCCGCGGGATGTCCCAGCCGCGGTCCGTCGTCGGCCCCGAGAACCCGAAGCCGGGCAGGGACGGGATCACCAGGTCGTAGCCGGCGGCCGTGAGGGGCTCGATGACGTCGAGGTACTCGACGACCGACCCCGGCCAGCCGTGCGTGAGGATCAGCGCGACGGGGTCGGTGGCGCCGGAGCGGACGTGCAGGAAGTGGATCGTCTGACCGTCGATCTCGGTCGTGAACTGCGGGTGCGCGTTGAGGCGGGCCTCGAGCGCGCGCCAGTCGAACGACGTGCGCCAGTGCTCCGCCCAGGCCTTCACCTGGCTGAGCGCGACCCCGTACTCGTTGCCCGAGCCGGGGATCTCGTCGGTCCACCGGGTGCGGGCCAGCCGGTCCTGGAGGTCGTCGAGCTCGGCCTGCGGGACGTCGACGCGGAAGGGCTGGATGGTGCTCATGGTGGCCTCCTCAATCTGGAACGGAACACATCGTTCCGCTACTCAGGAGACTAGCGGAACGAATCATTCCGTTCAAGTGCTAGCGTCCCCTCATGAGCACTCCTCTCAGCGGACGCAAGGCGCAGGCTGCGCGCAACGACGAGGTGATCCTGGCCGCGGCCCGGACCGTCTTCATGCGCTCGCCCGACGCCCCGATCGCCGCGGTCGCGCAGGAGGCCGGCGTCGGGATCAGCGCGCTCTACCGCCGGTTCGCCGGCAAGGAGGACCTGCTGGCCACCCTGTGCGCCGACGGGCTCCGCCGGTTCATCGCCGTCGCCGACCGCGCCGCGCAGCTCGCGGACCCGTGGGACTCCTTCGCGTCGTTCGTCGAGGGCGTCATCGAGGAGGACACCCACTCGCTGACCGTCCACCTGGCCGGGACGTTCACGCCGACCCCCGAGCTGAGCGAGCTCGCGCAGGAGGCGAGCGACCTCGGCGACGCCATCGTCGAGCGAGCCGTCGCCGCCGGCGCGGTGCGCGACGACCTGGTGACGGAGGACGTCGCCATGATCTTCGAGCAGGTCACCGCCGTGCGTGTCGACGACCCCGCGCGCACGCGCGTCCTGCGAGCGCGGTACCTCGCGCTGCTTCTCGACGCCGTGCGCCCGGGCGCCCGGACGCGCACCCTGCCGGGACCCGGACCCACCGGCGCCGAGCTCGGTGCGAGGTGGATCCCGCGCTGAGTGTCTGAGGTCGTCGCTACCGTCGGCACCCCCTCACTCAGGAGCCCTTCATGGACGAGTTCGACTGGTCGATCCTCAGTGTGCCGACGGCCCGCGCCGTCGTGCGGGGACAGCTCGAGTTCTCGTGGTGGGAGCTGGGGCAACGGCTTGAGACGGTCACCCAGGACGAGTTCCTGTGGGAGCCCGGCCCCGGCGCCCTGAGCGTCCGTCGCCGAGGAGAGACCACCGCGCCGCGGGCGTTCGGCGTCGGCGAGTGGGTGGTCGAGTGGCCCGAGTCGGGGGATCACCCGGGACCCCGGACCGTCGCCTGGCTCGTCGCGCACCTGACCGACGTGCTCTCCGAGCGCTACGACTGGACGTTCGGCGACCACCAGGCCCGGCGCGCCACGCTCACGTACTCCGGCGAGGTCGGTACGGCCGTCGCCGAGCTCACGCGGGTGGTCGACCTCTGGCGTGCGGGCATCGCGGGGATGTCCGACGATGACATCTTCACCGTCGGGTTCAGTCAGGCCACCGAGATCGACCAGCAGTCGCCGTTCGCCCACCTGGTGGCGCACATCAACCGCGAGATCATCCACCACGGCTCGGAGATCTTCACGCTGACGGACCTGTACCGCGTGCGAGGAGGAGCCCATGTCTGAGAACCACGTCGCCCGCGCGACGGTCGAGATCCCCGCGTCCGCCGAGACCGTCTGGGACACCCTCGTCGACCCGGAGGCCACCTGGATGCTCGGCGCGCGCGTGACCAGCGCGTACGTCGTCGGCGTGCCGATCACCTTCGACGGCGAGTGGGACGGCAGACCCTTCCAGGACCACGGCGAGATCCTCGAGGTCGACCGGCCGAGACGCCTGCGCTACACCCACTACTCACCCCTCAGCGGGCAGCCGGACGTGCCCGAGAACTACCACCACCTGACGTTCACCTTCGAGGAGCACGACGGGACCACCGACGTGACCTTGGAGCAGGACGGCAACGGGTCCGCGGAGGAGGCGGAGCACGCGACCGCCAACTGGGCGCAGGTGCTCGGGGCGCTGCGGGGCGCGGTCGTTGCGGATGCGGGAGCCGCGTCGCCGTCGTAGCGTCGAGTCGTTGCCAACCCGAGAGGAGTGATTCTGATGGGTCTCGACGACAAGATCAGCAACGCTGCGGAAGAAGCCAAGGGCAAGGTCAAGGAATCGGCCGGCAAGGCGACTGACGACGAGCGTCTCGAAGCAGAAGGCAAGCGCGACCAGGCCAGCGCGAATCTCAAGCAGGCCGGCGAGAACGTCAAGGACGCGTTCAAGTGAGCTAGTACGGCACGACCGACGAGGGCCCCCACCGACGACGGTGGGGGCCCTCGCCGCGTCCGGGCCATCGATCGCCTGCATCACGCAACACTCATTGCGCAATAACTCTTGCGCAATAAGTGTTGCGAGTTCTATTCTCGAACCATGAGCACCACGGAGACCGGCGACACCCGCCACAGCCCCAGCGACCCGGAGCGCATGCGAGCGCTCGCGCACCCGCTGAGGCTCGCGCTCCTGGAGTTCCTGGACGACGTCGGCGAGGCGACCGCGACGCAGTGCGCCAAGCACACGGGCGAGTCCGTGGCCAACTGCTCCTTCCACCTCCGCCTCCTCGCCCGCTACGGCTTCATCGAGCCGGCGGAGCAGCGCGGCCGGGAGCGCCCGTGGCGGAGCGCCGAGCGCACCTACTTCGAGCCCGACCCGTCGGTGCCCGGCTCGATCCGGGCGGTCGTCGAGCTGGCCGAGGTGACCGTGCGACAGGAGGCCGAGGGGTTCATCGGCTTCCTGCGGGAGCGGGCAGACCGCGCCGACGAGCTCGCGGGCACCCCGCTGCCGGTCTCGATGACCAAGGACTCCTTCTGGGCCACGCCTGACGAGACCGACGAGCTCATGCAGGCGGTGAACGCCCTGCTTGCGCCCTACATCCGGCGTGTCCAGGACACGGCCGACCGCCCCGCGGGCGCGCGCCTCATGCGCTGGTTCGCGACGAGCCACCCCGATCTGACCTTTCCTCCCGCACCAGGTCCGGAGGCGTCCGACGCCCCCGACGCGGCCACCGAGCCGCCCGAGCCGCCCTCGCCCCAGAAGGAGGCGTGACATGGTCGCGCTGACGTACGACGTGCGCACCGTGCGCATCCCTGTCCCCCGGATCGTCATCCCCCGGCGTGCGCCGAGCAGGCCCGCCCGTCCGGCCCGTCGGATCCTCGAGCCGTGGCAGCGCGCCGAGCGCGTCGCGTCCGAGCGGCGCCTCGACGCCCATCGCGACGCCGCGCTCGCCGTCCACCGCTGACCGCTCCTGCCGCAGAGCAATCCGCGCGCCCGTCGGCGACGAACTCCGAGTGACCCATCCGCGACGGACGACAGGACCCGATGTCCCACGCCCAGCTCTGTGCGCCTCCGGCGCGTCCCGCCGAAGGGCGGGCCGCCGAGCGGTGGGGCACACTGGCCCGCGTGGAGCGAGGACCGGACGAGGCCGACGCGCCCCGCTCCGCCGAGTCCCTGCTCTCGGACGTCGGGCGGGGTGACGACTCGGCGTTCGCCGTCCTCTACGACACCCTCGGCCGAGGCGTCTTCGGCACCTGCCTCGGCGTCCTGCGGGACCCGGACCACGCCGCCGAGGTCGCCCAGGAGGTGTGGGTCGAGGTGTGGCGCACCGCCCCGCGGTTCGACGCCGCGCGCGGTTCGGCTCGCACCTGGACCCTCACGCTCGCCCACCGGCGGGCCGTCGACCGCGTCCGTGCCGTGCAGGCGCAGCGCGACCGCGACCAGCGGGTCCTCGACGAGAGCACCGAGCGCGAGTTCGACGTCGTCGCCGACGAGGTGGAGTCCGCCCTCGAGCAGGTCCGCGTCCGCGACTGCCTCGGCACGCTGACCCCCACGCAGAAGCAGGCCGTGGTCCTCGCCTACTACGGCGGCCGGACCTACCGTGAGGTGGCCGCCGAGCTCGCCGCGCCGCTGCCCACGGTCAAGACGCGGATCCGCGACGGACTGCTCCGCCTGCGCGACTGCTTGGGGGTGACGTCATGACGACCGGGTCCTCATCCTTCTCCGGCGACGACGTGCGCTCCCTGCTCGGCGCCTACGCGCTCGACGCCGTCGACCCCGACGAGCGCGCCGCGGTCGAGCGCCTGGTCGCCACCGACCCGTCCGCCGCTGCCGAGCTGGCGCAGCTGACCGCTGTCGCCGCGACCCTGGGCGACGCCGTCGCCGGCGAACCCCCGGCCGCCCTGCGCGCCTCGGTCCTCGACGCGATCGCCGACGTCCCCCAGCTCGGCCCGCTCGCGGGTCCCAGGCACGTCGACCGCTCTGCCGCGACGTCCGACCAGCCCGAGGTCACCCACCTCGCCGACCGCCGCCGACCGTCGCGCACGCGGTGGCTCGCCGTCGCTGCCGCGGTCGTCGTCGGCGCCGCCGTGCCCACCGCGCTCGCGCTGCAGCAGGCGCAGCGCGCGAACCAGGCGGAGCAGCAGCAGCAGGCGCTCGCCGACCTGCTGACCGACCCGTCGGCGGTCGTCGTGCACGGTGATGTCACCGGGGGCGGCGCTGCCACGGCGATCCTCACCGACGACCGCGCGCTGTTCAGCGCGACCGGCCTGCCGGACCCCGGCGACGACAAGGCCTACCAGCTGTGGGTCGTCGACGCCGACGGCGCCACGTCCGCGGGCGTGCTCGCCGACGACGCCGGCTCGGTCCGTCAGCTGACCGACGACTTCTCGCCGGGCGACGCCCTGGCGATCACCATCGAACCGGCAGGCGGATCCACCCAGCCGACGACAGACCCCCTGGTCGTCCTGACCAGCACCTGACCGTCGCGGCACACGCTTCCGGCACCCTCGAGCTCGGCACTCCGCGCCGGGCTCGGCGTCTGTCGCCACCGAGCTCGACCCCCACCGCCGCGGCGGCGGGATTGGCAGTTTCCGACGAGATCGGCAGTTGCAACTGCCGATCTCGTCGGAAACTCACGATCTCGCGCGGCGAGCGGCGGCGGGCGCGGCCGGGCGGCGGCAGTCGCGGCCGGACGCGACGGAGCCCCCTCGCCGTACCCTGCGAGGGGGCTCCGCGGCTCGTCCGGCGTCAGGGGTGCCGGGCGTGCGCAGACGGACCGGCTGCCGCAGCGACCGGTCCGCCGGGTCGTCACATCGTCGGCATGAGGACCGAGTCGATGAGGTAGACGGTCGCGTTGGCGGTGTGGACGCCGCCGCAGATGACCTTGGCGCCGTTGACCATGAGGGTGTCGCCGGAGCCGGTGACCTCGACCGTGCCGCCCTGGACGGTGGTCTGCGTGCCGTCGATCATGTCCGGCGACAGCTGCCCGGGCACCACGTGGTACGTGAGGATCGAGGAGAGCGTCGCGGAGTCGGTCTTGAGGGCCTCGATGGTCGCGGCGTCGATCTTGGCGAACGCGTCGTCGACCGGCGCGAAGACCGTGAACTCGTCGCCGTTCAGGGTGTCGACCAGGTTGACGTCCGGGTTGAGCTGGCCGGACACGGCCGCCACGAGCGTGGTGAGCAGCGGGTTGTTCGACGCGGCGACGGCGACCGGGTCGGTCGACATGCCCGTCACGGAGCCGGGGCCGTCGGGGACGGCGGCGGCGTAGTCGGCACAGCCGGGGCCGACGAGGTCAGCGGCGGGGTCGGCGGTCATCGCGTCGTCCATGGGCGTCTCGGTCTCCATGGGCGCCTCCATCGACGCGGACGAGTCGGAGCCTGCGGTGTCGTCGGCCGAGCCCGAGCTGCAGGCGGTCAGGGCGAGGCCCGTGACGCCGGCGAGCAGGACGGCGGCGATGCGGGTGCGGTTCGTGGTGCGCATGGTGGCTCTCCCTTGAATCGTGGTCCGGGTGGGTACCCGCCCGGTGATCTCTCGGGTGGGGTTCGGGGCGGTCCGGGGAGCGGATGGGTGGGATTGCCGACGACTTCTCGATCCGTTCTCGACCGCCGTTCGACCCATCCCCGGGGTCCGCGGCGGCGAACCCCGGCCATGGACCTGCTCACGCTCGCGCTCATCGGCCTCGTCGGTGGCCTCATCACCGGCATCTCGCCGTGCATCCTGCCTGTGCTGCCCGTGGTGTTCTTCGCGGGCGGCGTGGAGGGTGCACGCGGGCGACCCACAGTGAAGACGGGGAACAACGCCAAGGGCGCCGCCGGGTCGGTGGGGGCGATGGCGCAACCGTCGTTCCTGTCGGGCGGTGCCGGGTCAGCAGGCGCCGGCTCCGTCGCGACCCTCGACCGGCCCGTCCCGACGTCGGACGACCGGCGACGTGACCGCGTCGCCGCCCGCCGCCCGTACCTCGTCATCGCAGGGCTGGTCACCAGCTTCACGCTGGTCACCCTCGTCGGCACGGTGCTGCTCAACCTGCTCGGCCTCCCGCAGGACCTGCTGCGCTGGGCGGGCATCGCGGTGCTGGCACTCCTGGGCCTGGGGCTGCTGGTCCCGCGGTTCGAGGAGGTCCTGGAGCGTCCGTTCCAGCGGCTGACCCCGAAGCGGGCACCGGGTGCGGCCAGGGGCGGCTTCGTGCTGGGGCTCGGCCTCGGCGCCGTGTACGTGCCGTGCGCGGGCCCGGTGCTCGCGGCGATCACGGTCGCGGGGGCGACGGGCTCGGTGGGTCCGGGCACGGTCGTCCTGACGGTGTCGTTCGCGCTCGGTGCCGCGATCCCGCTGCTGATCCTCGCGCTCGCGGGTCGCAAGGTGGCCGAGCGCATCGCCGCGTTCCGCACGCACCAGCGGGGGATCCGGGCGGCGGGCGGGGTGCTGATGATCGCGCTGGCCCTCGCGCTGGCGTTCAACCTCACCGACGCGATCCAGCGCGCTCTGCCCGGCTACACAGAGTCGCTGCAGGCGTCGGTCGCCGCCAACGAGACGGTGCGTGAGCAGCTCGACCTCGGCGGGCTGGTCACGGACGAGAACCGGCAGCTGGCGCAGTGCACCAACAGCTCCGCGGAGCTGGAGGACTGCGGGCCGGCGCCGGCGATCCGAGGTATCGATACCTGGCTGAACACGCCGGACGGTGCGCCGGTCGATCTGGCGGACCTGCGGGGCAAGGTCGTGCTGCTCGACTTCTGGGCGTACTCCTGCATCAACTGCCAGCGCTCGGTCCCGCACGTGACGGCGTGGGAGGAGGCGTACCGCGACGACGGCCTGGTCGTCATCGGCGTGCACACCCCCGAGTACGCGTTCGAGCGCGAGACCCGCAACGTCGTCGACGGTGCGCAGCGGCTGGGCATCACATACCCGGTGGCGCAGGACAACGCGTACGCCACGTGGACCGCGTACCGGAACCGGTACTGGCCGGCGCACTACCTGATCGACGCCGACGGCCAGGTCCGCCAGGTGTCCCAGGGCGAGGGCGGCTACGCCCGCACGGAGTCCCTGATCCGCGAGCTGCTCCAGCAGGCCGATCCGGGGGTGGACCTGCCGGCCCGCACCCAGGTGGACGACACGACGCCCGAGGGTGACGTGACGCCGGAGACGTTCCTGTCGGTGAGCAAGAAGTCGAACGTGGCCGGCGACTACCGCGAGGGGGAGGCCACCTACACGCTCCCGCAGGACCAGGCGGCGGACACCGTGTCGTTCGGCGGCACGTGGACGACGGACTACCAGGGGGCGACGGCGGGCGCCGATGCTGCGCTGCGTCTGCGCTACCACGCGAAGGTCGTGCAGGTGGTGCTCGGAGGATCCGGGAGCGTCCGGGCGACCGTTCGGGCCGAGGACGGGCAGGTGGTGGACCGCGTGGAGGTGGCCGTCAGCGGCTCGCCGCGGGCATACTCGCTGGTCACCGACGAGTCCGTGGGTCGTGGGACCCTCGAGCTGTCCGTCTCCGAGGGGGTCCAGGCCTTCTCGTTCACGTTCGGGTGAACGCCCACGCGGAGTCCCGCGAAACTATCGGTGATACGCCCGACCGGGTGAAATGGACGGATGTCCGATTTTGGTCTGTTGACACGCTTCCACGGACTCTCATGTTGCTCTAATGTCTGACTTGTCAGCGAAAACGGCAAACCCTCTGCGAAGAGGGGACGCAAAGCCACGGGACCTACATGGTCAGCCGGGCTACCGAACAGACAGGACCTGTCATGGACCAGCGTGGGTACTCAGCAGACCCGTCCGAGACCTCCACCCCGGCTTTTCCGGCCCCTCGCGTCAAGGCGTGGGCCGGGCTCGCTGCTCGTCGCAGCGTGATCGAGCTGGTGCCGGCGCAGCGCGAGCACGCGGCGGCCTGAGAGCGGTCGCATTCCGCGATCAACGACGTTCTTCCCAGAACCCCCCGGCCCCATCGGGCCGGGGGGTTCTGCGATGTCGCAGGTCAGGCGTGTGTGTGAACATTCTCGCAATTCGGGCGACTCGTCGGTTAGCCTCTGCCCAGCGGGCTAGCCAGTAGAGGACAGCCGCCGTTGAGAGAAGGTCACATGGACAGCTTTGCACAGTGGTTCTGGCTGCTGATCTGGTGGTTCCTGTTCTTCGCCTACCTCGTCATCCTGTTCCAGATCATCGGGGACCTCTTCCGTGACCACGCGCTCAGCGGGTGGTGGAAGGCCGTCTGGATCATCTTCTTGATCGTCGTCCCATTCCTCACGGCCTTGATCTACATCATCGCCCGGGGCAAGGGGATGGCGGAGCGACAGATGCAGGCCGTGCAGCAGGCCAAGTCGGACACTGACAGCTACATCCGCGAGGTCGCCGCGGGTAAGTCGCCGGCGGAGCACATCGCCGACGCCAAGGCTCTCCTCGACGCGGGCACGATCGACCAGAACGAGTTCAACCAGCTGAAGGCCAAGGCGCTGGCCTGACGAGTTCGACCCTCCGGGCCGGTACCGCACAGGTGCCGGCCCGGAGGTGTGTCTAGAGCTCGCCGGTCTTCTGCAGGTAGCGCATGGCCGCCCAGCCGATCGGGATGCGCAGCCAGTAGGTGGCCACCCGGAACAGCACCGCGATCGACGTGGCGATACCGGCGTTGATGCCGGTGATGCTGGTGAGCGTGCCGGCGAGGGCCAGCTCGATGGTGCCCATGCCGCCGGGGGTGGGCACGAGGGCGCCCGCGGTGTTGCCGGCGAGGTAGACGAGGGCCACCTGGATCAGGCTGGCCTCCTGGCCGAACGCGGCGAGGCTCGCGTCGAACGCGAAGATGAAGCCGAGCGTCATCAGCAGGTTGCCGGCGACCGCCAGCGCCAGGCGCCACGGCTGACCGAGGACCTCGATGAGCCGGGGCCAGGTCTGCCGCAGGGTTGGCATGGTCTTGGCGAGCACCCACTGGCGCACCTTGGGCACCAGCAGGCCGGACGCGATGAGCGCGGCGACGATCCCGATGGCGAACAGCACGGCGGGCGAGATCGGCAGGGCGGACTCGTTGGAGCCGGACGCGATGCTGAGCACCAGGAGCAGCGCGAGGGTCACCACGAACTGGCTCACCTGGACCAGGGCGACGGTCGCCGCGGCGAGGCTCGTCGAGACGCCGCGGCGGGTGAGCATCCGCAGGTTGAGCGCGGCGGGGCCGATGCCGGCCGGGGCGGCCAGCCCGACGAACGTCGCGGCGGTCTGCACCAGCGTCGCGCGCCAGAAGGGCAGCTTGACCGGGGAGAACGCGACGAACGCCAGGGCGGCGCCGAACAGGGTGACCAGGCCGAGCGCGAACGCGACGACCGTCCAGCGCCAGTCGCCCGCAGCGAGCGCGGAGGTGATCTCCTCGACGTTGATGCTGGTGATGACGAAGACGATCGCGGCGATCGGCACGACGATGGTCAGCACCGTCCGGGCGCCGAACCGGACCAGCTGCTGCGGCTCGACGTCGGCCTCGGGCAGGTGGGCGACGAGCGCGGACCGCAGCTCGGCCAGCACCTTCTTGTTCGCGCGCATCTCGTCACGCGTGAGACGCGGCAGCGTGATCATCTGCAGGAGCGGGCCGATCGCGGCGATGTGCTCGTCGGGCAGGACGGTGGCCGCGGAGTCGAGCGCACGCGTCGCGCCGACGCGCAGGGCGAGCAGCGCCAGCAGCTGGGTGACGTCCATCCGCCGCGCCAGGTCGGACGACGCGACGTCGCCCTGCTCCCAGCTGGTCAGCCAGACGATCGGGCGGCCGACGACGGTCTCGACGAGCAGGACGTCGCTGGTCAGCGAGCGGTGCGCGATCCCGGCGTCGTGCGCGAGCTGCAGCTGGGCCCAGATCTCCTGGAGCACCTCGTCGGTGAGCTGGTCGGCGTCGAGGTCGCTCAGCGGCACCGCGCGGTCGGGGCGCTCCTGCACCAGCAGCATCGAGTCGTCCGCCTCGGCGATGCTCAGCAGCCGGGGCGTGCGGACCCCGGCGGCGCGGGCGGCGTAGGCGAGCAGCGCGGCGCGCTCGGCGGCCTGGCGCAGCGAGACGACCGAGCGGCCCTCGATCCCGCGCATCCGCAGGGACCGCCAGAGCCGGTTGAGCATGCCGACCACCTGGCGGTCGCCGTCGACGACGACGAGGTCGAGCTCCTCGCCGTCGCGCGTCGTCAGCTCGTACAGGCGGTGGTCGGTGGAGCGGGTCAGCGCGCGGGCGGCCTGGTCGCCGTCGAGCGGGGTGTCGTGGGCGGACTCCTCGGTGGTCGAGTCGGCCACCCGCAGCAGCCGCACGGGCTCGAACCCGGCCCGCCGGACGCCCGCGACGAGGCTCTCCCCGTATGCCCGCTCGGACAGCACGCCCGACAGGTACCGGACGCCGAGACCGGTCACGCGTCCGATCAGGAACGAGACGACGAGGCCGGGCAGCGACACCCCGGCGGTGATCAGCAGCACGCCGACGGCGATCCAGAGCAGGTTCCACGACCACTTGACGGTGCGGCGCCGACCGCGCGGCCCGACCACGGTGAGCAGGCCGACCAGCAGCGCGACGTACCCGGGGAGCGTGACCACCCACTGGCCGTTCGCCCGGATGGACATCCCGATGACCAGCTCCGTGGAGCCGAACGTCTCGATGGCCCACAGCGCGGCGATGTTGAGGACCAGTGCCACGAACGCCGCGATCAGGCCCTCGAGCAGCTGCCGGCCCAGCCGCCGGAACGCCAGCTCGGTGATGACGGCGAGCGGGACGGCGAGCGTCACGAACATCTCGAGGCCGACGCGGGGGACGAACAGGATCCGGTTGAGCAGGCTGGCGAACCCCTGGACGTCCTCGGCCACGCCGGTCGTCGTGTTGTGCGCGTAGGTGGCCAGGACCAGGACGAGCGCGATGCCGAGGACCGACAGCACCATGGCCAGCAGGTCGCTCGGGTGGTGCACACGGACCGCGGGCACGTCGACGATCTCGATGCCGGACGTGTCGGACGGGTCAGGAGCGGGGGATTCGGCGCCGGGTCCGGGCTCGCCGACGGGCGCGGGGACGTCGACGGTGGCACCCGCGTCGACGTCCGCGCGGCTGGCGGGCGTCGCGGACATACGGGCGAGTCTAGGCAGCCGTGCCGCATACGCCCGTCAGGGCGGGTCCGCGCCGTCGTTCTGCTGGTTGACCTGCCGGTTCGGAGGTCTGCGCGCGTCGGGGTGCTTCGTCCGGGTCGTCCACTACCGTGACGCTCGAACGCTCTTGCCGCTCGCGTCGAACCGACTCCCTGTGGAGGCACCGATGTCAGACGACCTGACCACCGCCGACATCTCGTCCGCGCTGAGCCGCAGCTGGTGGCTCCCGGTGCTGCGCGGGGTGGTGCTGCTGGTCCTGGGCCTGCTCATGCTCGTGCAGCCGCTGTGGTCGGTGACGGCTCTCGTCTGGATCTTCGGCATCTTCGCCATCCTCGACGGGATCGTCGCCGTGGTGGAGTGGTTCGTGAACCGCAAGGACCCCGGGGCGGGGTGGTTCCTGCTGTCCGGGCTCTTCAGTCTCACGATCGGCATCGTGGTCGTGGTCTGGACCCCCGAGACCGCCCAGATCCTCTTCTACCTGATCGCCGGCTGGGTGCTGATCCTCGGGATCCTCGGGATCATCGCGGCGGTCGTCCTGTATCGGGCGCGGGACGCCGGCTGGTACTGGGTGCTGACCTTCGGGCTGGTGAACTTCCTGTTCGGCCTGCTGATGCTGACGCACCCGCAGACGGTCGTCTCGGTGGTCGTCGTGCTGCTGGGCATCTTCGCTTTCGTCGGCGGCGTCATCCTGATCGTCAGCGGGTTCGCGACGAAGGGCGCGGTCCGGGAGCTGGGCACCCCTTCGGCGGACGTCTGAGGCTCAGCTCAGAGGCTCAGTTCAAGCCCAGCATCGCGATCCACGCGGCGGGGATCAGCGCGTAGCCGACGAACACGAACGTGTCCATGAGCGTGTGCGCCATCACGAGCGGCATCACCCGCCGCTTGCGCCGGTAGTACTCGGCGAACAGCAGGCCCATGATCGCGTTGCCGACGAACGCGCCCCAGCCCTGGTACAGGTGGTACGAGCCGCGCACGAGCGCGCTGGTGATGACGATCGCCGGCGCGCTCCAGCGCAGCTCACGCAGCCGCTCCATCAGGTAGCCGACGACGATGACCTCTTCGAGCAGCGCATTCTGCAGCGCGGCGAGCAGCAGGACCGGGATGGTCCACCAGGCGGCGTTCAGCGCGGAGGCCTGCACCTCGACGGCGAGCCCGAGGGTCCGCGCGATCGCGTAGAGGCCCAGGCCGGGGATGCCGATCGCGGCCGCGAGCCCGACGCCGATCCCGAGGTCCCGCCACGGGCGCGTGAAGTCCAGCCCGATCCGGCGGACCGCTGACTTCCCGTTGGCGGACAGCAGGTAGAGCGCCAGCGCGACGGGGACCAGCGCGAATCCGACCTGGAGCAGCTGGTAGGTGAGGTCGAGCCACGGGCGCGGCGACCGGCTGGGGTTGAGCGTCGTCGTCTGGTCGCCCAGCGGTGGGCCGGCGGTCAGGCGGTCGATGAGGTTGACCACCGCGTAGAGGCCGGACTTGCCGAGCGACAGGCCCAGGACGATCCAGATCTCGGTGGTGATCCGTCGGCGGTAGGCGCGCTGGGAGGGCGGCGGGGCAGTCCCGACGGCCGCGGCATCGTCCGGGCGCGCGTCAGTGGGCGGCGGCGCTGTCATGCCCGAAGCGTAGGCCGGGTCTCTGGGCGCAACCTGGATGCCGCCTGGGGAGAGGGGTTGCCAGGGCGGCCATCGCAAACTAGTTTGTGTTGCAAACCTCAGGAGGAGCGATGCCGACAGACGACCCGCGCTCCGACGCCGACGCGGCGCCGGACCTCGCGGACGCGCTCGCGATCATCGCCGCGCAGCGCGCGCGCGCCGAGGACACGCGTCCGTCGGGCCCGCTGCTGTTCGGGCTGTGGGGCGCCGCCTGGCTCGTCGGTTACGGCGCGCTGTGGCTGACCACCCGCGACGACGGCAGCCCGTCGGCCCTCGCCGTGGGTGTCGCGATCGCGAGCGGGGTCGTCGCGCTCGCCGTGACGGTCGTGCACGTCATGCACCGGACGCGCGGCATCGCCGGGGCGAGTGCCCGGGAGGGTGCCCTGTACGGCGTCGCGTGGCCCGTCGCGTTCCTGGCGCAGAGCATGATCGTCGGCGGTCTGGCGCAGGCGGGAGCGTCCGGCGCGGTGATCTCGCTGGCGGCCAACGCCATCGCGGCCCTGGTGGTCGGCCTGCTGTACATCGCCGGAGGCCTGCTCTGGCGCGCGACCTCCATGTACGTGCTCGGCGCCTGGATGGCGCTGACCGGCGCGGCGGCGGCCCTCACGGGGTTCCCGGACTCGTACCTGGTGATGGCGCTCGCCGGCGGTGGCGGGCTGCTCGTCGGTGCCCTCGTCGAGACGGTCCGCTCCCGTGGCTGACGTCGAGCTGGACCCTGTCATCCATGCGCAGGCCCGGCTGCGCGTGGTCGCGACCCTGGCGTCCCTCGGCGCTCACGACCGCATCGCCTTCCCGCGGCTGCAGAAGCTGCTCGACATGACCGCGGGGAACCTGTCCACCCATCTGCGCCGACTCGAGGAGGCGGACTACGTGCAGATCACGAAGACCCACGAGGGCCGGACCCCGGCCACCTACGTGGCACTGACGCTGGCCGGACGGCTGGCGTTCCAGACGTACACGACGTCGCTGCGAGAGCTGCTGGGAGACGCATCATGACCGCGGTCGTGGAGCTGACCGGTGTGACCCGGACGTTCGGCGCGGTCACCGCGCTCGACGACGTGTCGCTGACGGTCGGCGAGGGAGAGCTCGTCGGGCTGCTCGGCCCCAACGGTGCGGGCAAGACGACCCTGCTCAGCCTGGTCAGCGGCCTGCGCCGTGCGGACTCCGGCACGGTCCGGCTGTTCGGTGCGGACCCGCGGGTCGCGTCGTCGCGGATCGCGCTGGGCACCACGCCGCAGGAGACCGGCCTGCCGCCGACGCTGACGGTCGGGGAGGTCGTGGACCTCGTCGCCAAGCACTACCCGTCCCCCATGACCCGGGCCGAGGTGCTGGCGCGGTTCGGGCTCGAGGACCTGGTCGGCCGCCAGACGGGCGGGCTGTCCGGTGGGCAGAAGCGGCGGCTAGCGGTCGCCCTCGCGCTCGTCGGCCGGCCGCGGCTGGTCCTGCTCGACGAGCCGACCACCGGGCTCGACGTCGAGGCGCGGCACATCCTCTGGCAGGCGCTGCGGGACTACCACGCCGACGGTGCGACCGTGCTGCTGACCAGCCACTACCTGGAGGAGATCGAGGCGCTGGCGCAGCGGGTCGTCGTCATCGGCGGCGGTCGCGTGCTGGCCGACGACAGCCTGCAGTCGGTGCTCGGCCTCGTCGCGCTGCGCCGCGTGATCTTCACGTTGCCGGGTGCGGTGGCGGACGACCTCGCGCGGCTGCCCGGCGCGTACGGCGCGCAGCAGGGGGCCGACGGCCGGTGGACGGTCCTCGCGAACGATGCGGACCGCTTGGTGCGCGCGCTCGTCGTCGAGGAGGTCCCGTTCTCCGACCTGGAGCTGCGCGGCGCGTCGCTCGAAGAGGCGTTCCTTGCACTGACACAGGACGAGGAGGCAGTCCGATGAGCACGACCACGCTGACCACGCGACCGTTCTGGGCGCTGGCCGTCGTCCACGCGAAGTTCCAGTTCCTGGAGACCGTGCGCATCCCCATCGCCGTGATCGGCAACCTGCTGTTCCCGTCGCTCGCGCTGCTGTTCTTCGTCATCCCGCAGCGCGCGGTGGCCGACGACCCGGCGATCGCTACGGCGGCGGTCGCCCAGCTCGGCGTCTTCGCGGTGATGTCGACGTGCCTGTTCTCGTTCGGGGTGGGCGTCTCCGAGGACCGTGCGATGCCGTTCGACCCCTTCCTGCGCACCCTCCCGGCCGGGGCCGGGCCGCGGCTCATGGGCCGGGTGCTCAACGGCGTGCTCTGGTCGTACCTCGCCCTGGTGCCGCTCGTGCTGCTGGGGGCGTTCCTGACGGCGGCGACCGTGACGCCCACCCAGGCGCTGGCCGCGATCGTCATGGTGCCCGCGGTGGCGGTGCCGTTCCTGCTGCTCGGGCTGGCGATCGGCTACCGGCTCAGCTCGAAGGCGGCGATCGCCGTCGTGCAGGCCACGCTGTTCCCGCTCGCGTTCGCCGGCGGGCTGTTCCTGCCGCCGGAGGCGTTCCCGGCCTGGCTCGACGCGATCAGCAAGCTGCTGCCATCGCGCGCGGCCCGCGACCTCGCCGTCCAGGCGGTGACCGGCTACGAGGCGTACAGCTTCGCGCTGCTGGTCCTGCTGGCCTGGACCGCCGCGTTCGCGGCGATGGCGGTCACGGCGTACCGCCGCGACGAGGGCCGCCGGTTCCACTGAGGCCGGGGGGTTCCGCCGGGGGTCGCCGGCGGAACCTCCTCACTCGAAGCGGCGCAGGCGCAGCGAGTTGCCGACGACCAGCACCGAGGAGAGCGCCATGGCGGCGCCCGCGATCATCGGGTTGAGCAGTCCCAGGGCCGCCAGCGGGATCGCGGCGACGTTGTAGGCGAACGCCCAGAACAGGTTCTGCTTGATCACCCGCAGGGTGCGGCGGGACAGCCGGATCGCGTCGCCCGCGGAGCGCAGGTCGCCCCGGACCAGCGTGATGTCGGACGCCTCGATGGCGACGTCGGTGCCGGTGCCCATGGCCAGGCCGAGGTCGGCGGTGGCGAGCGCCGCCGCGTCGTTGACCCCGTCGCCGACCATCGCGACGCGTGCGCCCTCGCGCTGCAGCCGTTCCACGACGGCAACCTTGTCGGCGGGCAGGACGTGGGCGACGACGTCGGTGATCCCGACCTCACGGGCGGCCGCACGAGCGGCACCCTCGTTGTCCCCGGTGAGCAGGACCGGCCGGAGGCCGAGTGCCCGCAGCTCGGCGACCGCCTGCGCGGACGTCGGCTTCACCGGGTCGCGCAGCACCAGCACGCCGCGGGGCGAGCCGTCCCAGGCGACCATCACGGCGGTGGCGCCGTCGGCCTCGGCCGCGTCGACGGCGTCCTGGAGCGCCGCCGGGTCGATGCCCTGGTCGCGCAGCCAGGCGGGCTTGCCGACGAGGACGCGTCGACCCAGCCCGACACCCGAGTGCGCGGTGCGGACGACGCCGGAGACGCCGTGACCCGCCTCGGCCCGGAAGTCGTGCACCTGGTCGGCGCCGATGACGACGCCGTCGGTACCGGTCGGACCGTCCTGCTCGACCACGGCAGACGCGATCGCCCGGCCGATCGGGTGCTCGGCCAGCTGCTCGACCGCCGCCGCGTACCGCAGGACCTCGTCGTCGCCGACGACGTCCACGAGCGCCATCCGCCCCTCGGTCACCGTGCCGGTCTTGTCCAGCACGACGGTGTCGATGGTGCGGGTCTGCTCGAGGATCTCCGGACCCTTGATGAGGATGCCGCGCTGGGCGCCGCGACCCGTGCCGACCAGCAGCGCGGTCGGGGTCGCCAGCCCGAGGGCGCACGGGCACGCGATGATCAGCACGGCGACCGCCGCGGTGAACGCGGCCTGCGCACCGGCACCGCTGAGCAGCCAGGCCGCCAGCGTGCCGAGCGCGAGGACCAGCACGATGGGCACGAACACCGCGGAGATGCGGTCGGCCAGCCGCTGCACGGGTGCCTTGCCGGTCTGCGCGGTGGCGACGAGCCGGCCGATCTGCGCCAGCCGGGTGTCGGCGCCGACGCGGGTGGCCCGCACCACGAGCGCGCCGGAGGTGTTGATGGTCGCGCCGGTGACGTCGTCGCCGGGGCCGACGTCGACGGGCACCGGCTCGCCGGTGAGCAGCGAGGTGTCCAGCGCGGACGTGCCGCTGACCACGACGCCGTCGGTCGCCACCTTCTCGCCGGGCCGGACGACGAACTCGTCGCCGACCTGCAGGCGATCCACCGGGACGCGCTGCTCGGTGCCGCTGACCAGCAGCGACACG
Organism: Cellulomonas humilata; assembly: GCF_030814415.1. Classification (GTDB taxonomy): domain Bacteria; phylum Actinomycetota; class Actinomycetes; order Actinomycetales; family Cellulomonadaceae; genus Cellulomonas; species Cellulomonas humilata_A. The sequence goes on from NZ_JAUSVB010000001.1 coordinate 1,248,618, forward strand.
TCCTTGGCGCCCAGGTCGAGCAGCGCGCGCAGGGCGTCACCGGCACGTCGACGGGACCGGTGCTCGGCGTACCGACCGGCCAGCAGGAACGTCGTGACGACCGCGGCGACCTCGAAGTAGAGCTCCGGGATCTCCATGCCCATCTCGGCGCGCGGCCACAGAGAAGGGGTCATGTTCAGACCGAGCTCACCCGCACCGCCGAACAGCAGCGCCCACAGCGACCAGCCGGTCGCCGCGATGATGCCGAGGGAGACCAGCGTGTCCATGGTCGAGGCGCCGTGCCGGGCGGCCCGGAACGCGGCCCGGTGGAACGGCCAGGCGGCCCACGTGACGACGGGCAGCGCGAGGGCGGTGACCACCCACTGCCAGCCCGTGAACTGGAGCGCCGGGATCATCGAGAGCAGCAGCACGGGGACCGTGAGGACGCTCGCGACCTGCAGGCGGCTGCGTAGCTCCGTGCCGCGCGCGTCGGTCGGTGCCGACGTGTCCTCGTCCGGGTCCATGTCGTGCCCGGGCGCCATCGCGTGCCCGGACAGGGCGTGCTCGAACGGGTCCATGCCCTCGTGGTGCATGAACTCCGCGGAGGCGCCGTGGTGCTCGTGCGGAGCTGGCTCCGGCTCCCGTGCGGGGGGCGCGCCCACGACCGTGGCGTCGTACCCGGCCGACCGGACGGCCGCGACGAGCGCGTCGCTGTCCGTGGTCTCGCCGGCCGTGATGGTCACCCGCGCAGACTCCAGCGGCAGGTTCACCGTCGCCTCGACGCCGGGCAGGCGGTTCAGCTTCTTCTCGACGCGCGCGACGCACGAGGCGCAGGTCATCCCCTCGATCGCGAGGTCGATCGTGCGTTCGGCGGTGCGGTCGATGATGCGATCGGTCACAGCAAGGACCTCCTCGGCGTGACGGCGTAGCCCGCCTCGACGACGGCCTCGGCGACGGCGGCGTCGGTCAGGGGCGCGTCGGAGACGACGGAGACGGTCGACGAGCCCCCGACCGTCAGCTGGATCGTGACGTCGTGGACGCCGGGCAGGGCGGACAGCTCGGAGGTGACCGCGGAGACGCAGTGGCCGCAGGTCATGCCGTCGACGCCGAACGTGGTGGTGGTGGTCGTGGTCATGGTGGGTCTCCTTCGATCAGCTGCGGACGAGGCGGGCGATGGCGTCGGAGGCTTCCTTCACCTTCGCCGCTCCCTCCTCGGGGGACTGGCGGGCGGCGTCGACGACGCAGTGCGCGAGGTGGTCCTCGACCAGGCCGATGCTGACGGCCTGCAGGGCCTTCGTGACGGCGGCGACCTGCGTGAGGATGTCGATGCAGTACACGTCCTCGTCGACCATCCGGGCGATGCCGCGCACCTGACCCTCGACGCGCCGCAGGCGCTTGAGGTAGTCGTCCTTGGCGTCCGTGTAGCCGTGCATGAGGGCCTCGTTCCGGTGGTCGAGTGGGTGCTCTTTGCGCAACACCATACCCCTAGGGGGTATTCCCGGGACGCGCACGGGGCACAATCGACGGCATGCGGGTCTCGGCGAAGGCGGACTATGCGGTGCGGGCGTGTGCCGAGCTGGCGGCGTCCCCTCACGGGGACCCCGTGCGGGCGGACGACCTGGCGGTCGGGCAGCAGCTCCCGGTCGCGTTCCTGGAGCGGATCCTGGGTGACCTGCGCCGTGGCGGCGTGGTCAGCAGCGTCCGCGGTCGGTCCGGCGGCTACCGGCTGGCGCGGCCGGCGGACGAGATCACACTCGCCGACGTGATCCGGGCCGTCGACGGTCCGCTGGTGACGGTCCGCGACGAGCGGCCGACCGCGCTGGAGTACGGCGGGTCCGCGGAGGCGCTGCTGCAGGTCTGGGTAGCCCTGCGCGTGAGCGTCCGCGACGTGCTGGACCAGGTCACGCTTGCCGGCCTGGTGTCCGGGGAGCTGCCGCCGCACGTCCGTGAGCTCGGCGCTCGCGAGGATGCCTGGGTCAACCCCTAGCTGTCCACCATACGACCGTCCATCTCAGCTCGTGATACGGGACTACCGGTAGACCAAGGCGGTCGGGATTATCGGGTGTTCGCTCCCCCATCCGAGGTGGTCTCTCGTGCGCTCGTTGATCCTGCTCGCCCTCGTCGGGCTCGCCGCCCAGCTGGTCGACGGCGCCCTCGGCATGGCGTACGGCGTCACGTCCACCACCCTGCTGCTGGCCATCGGCACCAACCCGGCGGCCGCGTCGGCCACCATCCACCTCAGCGAGATCGGCACCACGCTCGTCTCGGGCCTCTCGCACTGGAGGTTCGGGAACGTCGACTGGAAGGTCGTCCTGCGCATCGGCGTGCCGGGAGCGGTCGGCGCGTTCCTCGGCGCCTACGTGCTCTCGAACCTCGCGACGGACGTGGCCAAGCCCGTCATGTCCGCGATCCTCCTCGCGCTCGGCGTCTACATCCTGATCCGGTTCACGCTCTTCGGGCTGCGCAAGGACCGCCTCGGGCTCCCGCTGCGCAAGCGGTTCCTCGCGCCCCTCGGTCTGTTCGCCGGCTTCGTCGACGCGACCGGGGGTGGCGGCTGGGGTCCGGTGGGTACCCCTGCGCTCCTGGCGTCGGGCCGCATCGAGCCGCGCAAGGTCATCGGCTCGATCGACACGTCCGAGTTCCTCGTCGCGATCGCCGCGAGCCTCGGCTTCCTGATCGCGCTCGGCTCGCAGGGCATCAACCCCGCCTGGGTCCTCGCGCTCCTCGTCGGTGGCGTCATCGCCGCACCGATCGCCGCGTGGCTCGTCCGCAAGATCCCCGGCCGCATCCTGGGCTCGGCGGTCGGTGGCCTCATCGTCCTCACCAACGTCCGCACCCTGATCCGCGGCGAGTGGGTCGGCCTGGGCGACACCCCCGCCGAGGGCCTCATTCTCGGCGCGATCGCGGTCGTCTGGGCCGGCGCCATCGCCTGGTCCGTGCGGGCCTACCGCAACGAGCTGGCCCTCGAGGCCGCGACGGTCACCGCGGACGACGACGCCGAACTGGTCGGCGCAGCCCGAACGGCCGGCTGAACCGACGCACGAACGACGAAGGGACCCGCCGCGTGGCGGGTCCCTTCGTCGATCTCAGGCGGTCGGTGCCGTGGCCTGCGCTGCGGCGCGGACGGCGGCCGGGAGGGCCGAGACGATCCGGTCGATCGCGTCGTCGTCGTGCGCGGCGGACACGAACCACGCCTCGAACGGCGACGGCGGTGCGTACACGCCCGACTCGAGCAGCGAGGTGAAGAACGGTGCGTAGCGCCACGACTCCGAGGCCAGCACGGCCGCGTAGTCCTGGGCACCGTGCGCGGCGGCGTCGGCACCGAAGAACGTGCTGAACAGGTTGCCCGCCCACTGCACGGCGTGCGGCTGGCCCTCCGCCGACAGCGCGGCCGTGAGCTCACCGCGCAGCTGCGCGGAGACGGCGTCGACCCGGGCGTAGACCGACGCGTCGGCGAGCCGCAGCGTCGTCAGTCCGGCCGCGGTCGCCACCGGGTTCCCTGACAGGGTGCCCGCCTGGTAGACCGGGCCCGTGGGGGCCAGCAGGCTCATGACGTCCCGGCGCCCACCGACCGCGGCGACCGGCAGGCCGCCGCCGATGACCTTGCCGAAGGTGTGCAGGTCGGCCGCCCAGCCCTCGCGCAGGCCCTCGAGCCCCCACCAGCCGGAGTACCCGACGCGGAAGCCCGTGAGGACCTCGTCCTGGATGAGCAGGGCGCCGTGCGTGAGTGTGATGCGGCGCAGCGCGGCGTTGAACCCGGGCAGCGGGGGGACGACGCCCATGTTCGCGGGCGCGGCCTCCGTGATGACCGCGGCGATGCGGTCGCCGTGCTCGGCGAACGCGGCCTCGACGGCCTCGACGTCGTTGTACGGGACGACGATGGTCTCGCCGGTGACCGCGGCCGAGACACCGGCCGAGTCGGGCAGGCCGAGGGTCGCGACGCCGGAGCCGGCCGAGGCCAGCAGCGCGTCGACGTGCCCGTGGTAGCAGCCGGCGAACTTCACGACGAGGTCGCGCCCGGTGAACGCGCGCGCCAGGCGCAGCGCCGTCATCGTGGCCTCGGTGCCGGTGGAGACCAGGCGGACCTTCTCGGCCGGAGGGACCCGCGAGCGGATCTCGTCGACGAGGTCGGTCTCGGTGACCGTCGGCGCGCCGAAGCTGAGGCCGCGACCGGCCGCGTCGCGGACCGCCTCGACGACCTCGGGGTGCGCGTGGCCCAGCAGGGCCGGACCCCACGAGCCGACGAGGTCGACGTACTCGTTGCCGTCGATGTCGGTGACGTAGGGGCCCCGGGCGGACGCGAGGAACCGGGGCGTGCCGCCCACGTTCCCGTACGCGCGCACCGGCGAGTTCACCCCGCCCGGGATGACGGTCTGCGCGCGCGCGAAGGCGGCAGCGCTCGTCTTCGCTGTCGTGGTGGTGACGCTCATCGGATCTCCTCTGCCAGCCAACCGGCCAGCTCTGTCGCAGAGTACGTGAGTACGTGATCGGCACCGGCGCGGCGGATGCTGAGCACAGACTCCAGGATCGCCCGTCTGCGCTCGATCCAGCCTCGCGCAGCGGCGGCCTCGATCATGGCGTACTCGCCCGAGACCTGGTAGGCCGCGACCGGAACCGTCGACATGGCGGCCACGTCGGCGAGGATGTCGAGGTACGCCAGGGCCGGCTTGACCATGACGATGTCGGCACCCTCGGCGAGGTCGATGGCCACCTCACGGACGGCCTCGCGGCGGTTCGCGGGATCCATCTGATAGGTGCGCCGGTCGCCCTCGAGCTGGGACTCGACCGCGTCCCGGAACGGTCCGTAGAACGCGGACGCGTACTTGGCGGCGTAGGCCAGCACGGCGACGTCGTCGCGACCAGCGGCGTCGAGGGCGTCCCGGACGTACCCGACCTGGCCGTCCATCATCCCGCTGAGACCCACCACGTGCGCCCCGGCCGACGCCTGGGCCAGGGCCATCTCGGCGTACCGGACCAGCGTCGCGTCGTTGTCGACGGCCCCGCCGGGCGTGAGGACGCCGCAGTGCCCGTGGTCGGTGAACTCGTCGAGGCAGAGGTCGGCCTGCACGACCAGCGCGTCACCCACCTCGGCGACGGTGTCCGCGATGGCGAGGTTGAGGATCCCGTCCGGGTCGGTCGCCTGCGAGCCGACGGCGTCCCGCACCGTGGGGATCGCGAAGAGCATGACGCCACCGAGCCCGACGCGCGCCGCCTCCGCCACCGCCTTCCGCAGCGAGTCGCGGGTGTGCTGCTGGACGCCGGGCATCGAGCTGATCTCGCGCGGCTCCGTCAGGCCCTCCTTGACGAACACCGGCAGCACCAGCTGGGCGGCGTCGAGCCGCGTCTCGGCGGTCAGGCGGCGCAGCGCGGGCGTGGCGCGCAGCCGGCGCGGACGGACGCGACGGGCGTCGGTCATCAGAGCTCCTCGGGGCTGGGGACGGGGGCGGGCAGGACGGTGGTGACCGCACGCGTGAGGGCGTCGACCATGCCGATCATCGTCTGCTCGGTCGCGATGCCCGCCAGCGGCAGGCCCAGGCGCGCGGCCTCGGCGGCGGTGGACGGGCCGATGCCGATCATCAGGGTGGTCGTCGGTGGCGTCCCCAGTCGGGACGCCAGCTCCCGGACGGTGCTGGCCGACGTGAGCAGGGCCGCGCGGATGGTGCCGTCGGTCCAGGCCTCGCGCACCTCGGCGGACGGCGGGGCGGCCGGCACGGTCCGGTACGCGACGACGTCGGCCACGTCCCAGCCGCGTTCCTGCAGCCCGTCGACGACCGTCGTCGCCGCCAGGTCGCCGCGGGGGAACAGCACGCGGGCCGGCTCGGTGGGCGCGGGGAACTCCTCCACCAGCCCGCGCGACGTCGACTTGCCGCGGGGGACGAGGTCGGGCTCGACGCCGACGTCGCGCAGGGCACGGGCGGTGCCAGGGCCGATGGCCGCGACGCGCACGTGGCCGTCGGCGAGCAGCTGCGTCAGGCTGCCGGCGCTCTCCTGCGCGCGGTCCACGAGCACGGGCACGGCGGCGGCGCTGGTCACGACGAGCCACCCGAACCAGCCCGACTCGAGGGCGAGCAGGGCGTCGTCCAGCTCGGTGGGGTCCTCGGGCGGCACCGTCTCGATGAGGGGCACGACGACCGCCTCGGCCCCCGCCGCGGCGAGCGCGACGACGGCGGGGCTGCGACCGGCCGTCGGGCGGGGGACCAGGACCCGCCACCCGGACAGCGGCAGCACGGGGGTCCCGGTCATCGGACGGCGCCCAGGGCGGCGAGGTCGGCGGCGCCGGCGTCGAGGAGCGTCTCGGCCAGCCGGGCGCCGAGCGCGAGGGCGTCGGCGGCGCTGTCGGTGCCCAGGGTCGCCGTCAGGCCGCGGTGCAGCGACGCACTGCCGTCCGGGCGGACGACCACGGCGTCGAGGAACAAGGTGCGGCCGTCGTCGGCCAGGCGTCCCGTCGCACCGATCGGTGCCGCGCAGCCGGCCTCGAGGCGACCGAGCAGGGCCCGCTCGGCGAGGACCGCGAGGTGCGTCGGGCGGTGGTCGAGCGCGGACAGGGCCAGCGCGAGCGGCTCGTCGGGCTCGAGCCCGGCGCGGACCTCGACGGCGAGCGCGCCCTGGCCGGGTGCGGGCAGCATCGTGCCCGGGCCGAACGCCTCGGTGACGGCGTCGAGCCGCCCGAGCCTGGCCAGACCCGCGCGGGCGAGCACGACGGCGTCCAGGTCGCCGGGTCCGGTGGCGGAGCCGGCGACACGACCGAGCCGGGTGTCGACGTTGCCGCGGATGTCGACGACGTCGAGGTCGGGGCGGGCGGCGAGGAGCTGGGCCGCGCGGCGGGGGGAGCCGGTGCCGACGCGGGCGCCGGGGGGCAGCAGCGCGAGGGTCAGCTCGTCCCGGGCGCACAGCGCGTCGGCGGGGTCCTCGCGCGGCGGGACCGCCCCGAGCACGAGCCCGTCCGCGTCGCCCGTCGGCAGGTCCTTGAGGGAGTGCACCGCGACGTCGCAGCGGCCGTCGAGGAGGGCGTCGCGCAGGGCAGTGACGAAGACCCCCGTGCCTCCCAGGCTCTGCAGGGAACCGGTCAGGCGGTCGCCGTCGGTGCGGACGTGGACGGTCTCGAGGGTCAGGTCGCCACGCCCGAGGACGGCGAGGGCGTCGACCACATGGCCGGTCTGCGTGAGCGCGAGCGCGCTCGCGCGGGTCCCGACCCGCACGTGCTGGAGCATGCGGCCAGTGTCCCCCTCCGTCGCAGGGATGTCGAAGCGCGGGGACATTCCCAGAACCCCGTGACGGGGTCGTGACAGGTTGTCAGAAAATGCCGCCAAGAAATGTGACCCACGACATTCTTCCACCGCTTGCCGACGCGTTGTCAGAAAATGACGAAGCAATTCCCTCAGATCACCGACCGCGCCGCCGCGCGGGCGTCCGGCACGACCGACGCCAGCCCGTTGCCGGCCACCCACGCACCGCACACCGCGACCCCCGCGAGCGGCTCGACCGCTGCCCGCACGTCGGCGACGACCCGCGCGTGGTGGGCGCTGGGCCGAGGCAGCGCCTGCGTCCACCGGACGACCGCCTGACCCTCGAGCCGGTCGCGGGACAGCGGGGTGCCCAGCAGGACCGACGCGTCGCGCAGGGCCAGGTCGACGTCGGGCTGCACGTCCTCTCCCGCCCGCCCGTACGACAGCCGCACCACGTGCCGGCCCGGCCCGGCGGCCTGCGCGAGCCACGCCCACTTGGCGGTGGCGTGCGTGAGCGCCTTGGCGGTGACGTCCGTCGCCTCGCGCGCGACGAGCACCCCGGTGCCGCGCGGTGCAGCGTCGAGCGCGGGGTCGCCCAGCACGAGGGTGACCAGCGTGACCTGCGCACCCGGGTCCGGGCGACCGACGGTCAGCCCCAGCAGGTCGACCGCCGCCGGGGTGGCCAGCACCCACCGGTCGGCGCGCTCGTCGTCCAGGGACGTCACCGACGTGCCCGTGCGGACGGTGCCGCCGTGCGCCTCGATGTCCGCCACCAGGGCGTCGACCAGCACGTGCATCCCGCCCGCGATCCCCTGCACCGCCGACCCCGCCGGAGCCGATGCCCGCAGGCTCCGGACCGCCCGCGCGAGCGAGCCCCGCTCCCGGCGGAGCGCGTCCGGCAGGCCCGGCGCGACGGCGTCCACCGCGAGGTCGTCGGGGTCCGCGGCGTGCACCCCACCGACCACCGGCCGCACGAGGCGGTCCAGCACGCGCGCGCCCATGCGGCGGCGGACCAGGTCGCCGAGCGAGGTCGCTGCGGTGGCGGGGAGCACCAGGTCCAGGCTCGCGCGCGCCGCCCCGACGAGCCCGAGCGTCCCGCGCGCAGCCCACGGGTCCGCCGGGATGCCCAGCAGACCCGTGCGCGGCAGGGGTCCGTCGCCGTGCGGGAGGTGCACCCAGGAGCCGTGCGGCTCGGGCGCGCAGACGCGGTCGGACAGCCCCAGCTCGTCGAGGAGCGCGGCGACCGTGCCGCCGCGCGTGGCGTACGACTCGGCCCCGGCGTCGAGCCGCAGCCCCGCGACCGTGTGCCCGGCGACCGCGCCGCCCAGGGTCTCGCGCTCCTCCAGGACGAGCGTCCGCAGGCCCTCGTGGGCCAGCTCGCGCGCGGCGACGAGCCCCGCGATCCCGCCCCCGACGACGACCGCGTCCCAGGTCATCTCAGATCTCGTGGACCAGGCGGGCCACGCGCGTGAGCACGGTCGGGTCGGTCTCCGGAGGGACGCCGTGACCGAGGTTCACCACGTGCCCGGGGGCGACCGAGCCGCGCGCGACGACGTCGCGGACGTGCGCCTCGAGCACCGGCCACGGAGCAGCCAGCAGCGCGGGGTCGATGTTGCCCTGCAGCGGCGTGGTGCCGCCGAGCCGGCGGTTCGCCTCGTCCAGCGGGAGCCGGTAGTCGACGCCGACGACGTCCGCGCCGACGTCGCGCATCGCCGCGAGCAGCTCGCTGGTGCCCGTGCCGAAGTGCACCTTCTTCACGTCCAGGTCGGCGACGTGCGTCAGCGCCCGGGCCGACGCGGGGGCCACGTGCGCGGTGTAGTCGGCCAGGCTCAGGGACCCCGCCCACGAGTCGAAGAGCTGCGTCGCGCTGGCACCGGCCAGCACCTGCGCGCGCAGGAACGCGCCGGCGACGTCCGCCGCCCACTCGGTCAGCGCCGCCCAGGTGGCCGGGTCGGCGTGCATGAGGGTGCGGGCGGCGAGGTGGTCCCGCGACGGGCCGCCCTCGACCAGGTACGCGGCGAGCGTGAAGGGGGCGCCCGCGAAGCCGATCAGGGGCGTCTCGCCGAGCGCGTCCACGGTGAGCGCGACGCCGTCGGACACGGGCTGCAGCGCGTCGGGTGTCAGCGGGCCGAGCTCCCGCAGCCGGGCGACGTCGTCGGCGGTGCGGACCGCGGAGCCCATCACGGGGCCGACGCCGGGCTTGATCTCCACGTCGACGCCCGCGAGCTTGAGCGGCACCACGATGTCGGAGAAGAAGATCGCCGCGTCCACGTCGTGCCGGCGCACCGGCTGCAGGGTGATCTCGCTGGCGAGCGCCGGGTCCAGGCAGGCCTCCAGCATCGCCGTCCCGACGCGCGCCTCGCGGTACTCGGGCAGCGACCTGCCGGCCTGTCGCATGAACCACACCGGCCGTCGCGACGGGGCCTGGCCGGAATATGCACGGACCAGCGAAGAATTCTTCGTGCGGCCGTCGACGAGGGGGTGCGAGGAAGGAAGGTTCACGTCGCCGATTGTGCCGGACAAATGTCGAGATGATTAACTCGGGCACGTGGTGCTGCTGTCCCTCGCCGCCAGTCACCACGACCTCGACCTCGATGTGCTGGAACGTCTCTCGTCGGACGTCCACGCCGTCGCGTCCGAGCTCGTGGGCTCGACGGCCCACAGGTTCGTGTCCGGTGCCGTCGTCCTGGCGACGTGCAACCGGTTCGAGCTGTACCTGGAGGTCGACGACGCGGCGGACACCCCGTCGGCCCGCGCCGCGGCAGCCGAGGCCGTCGCCAGCCGCTCGGGCTACACCGCCGCGCAGGTCGACACGCACCTGCGCGTCCGCACCGGCACCGACGCCGCGGCCCACCTCTTCTCCGTCGCCAGCGGGCTCGACTCGATGGTCGTCGGCGAGCGGGAGATCCAGGGGCAGGTGCGGCGCGCACTGACCGCCGCCCGCCGCGACAGCACCACCACGTCCGGCCTCGAGTCCCTGTTCCAGGCGGCCTCTCGCGTCTCCCGCCTGGTGGAGAGCCGCACCGGGCTCGGCGCCACCGGCCGCTCGGTGGTCGGCGTCGCGCTCGACATCGCGCAGCGCGAGCTGCCCGACTGGTCCGCGGTCCGCTGCGTGCTCATCGGCACCGGCTCCTACGCGGGTGCGTCGCTGGCGGCGCTCAAGGCCCGCGGCGCCGGCGACATCCGGGTGTACTCCGCCTCCGGTCGCGCCCGTGCGTTCGCCGCCGCCCGTGGGGTCCGGTCGCTGCCGGCATCCGCGGACCTCGCCGCCGAGGTGTCCGACGTCGACCTCGTGGTGGCCTGCAGCGGCGCCGCCGGAGCGGTTCTCGGCGTCGATGCGCTGGCCGCCGCGCGGCAGGGTTCGGCGTCGCCTCTCACTGTCGTCGACCTCGCGCTGCGGCACGACGTCGACCCGGGCGTCCGCTCGTTGCCCGGTGTCCGGCTGGTCAGCCTGCACACCGTGGCCGAGCACGCGCCCGCGGAGCACGCCGCCGTGCAGGCCGCCCACGACGTCGTCGTCGCCGCAGCGGAGGCCTACGAGGCCGACCGGCGGGTCCGCGACTGGAACCCCGCGGTCGTCGCGGAGCGCACCCGGGTCCTCGGCGGGCTGGAGTCCGGCCTGAGCGAGCTGCCCGACGACGCGCGCGACGAGCGGGCCGAACGAGCCCTGCGCCGGCGCACGCGGGCCGCGCTGCACGCCCCGACGGTCCGCGCCCGTGAGGCGGCCCGTGCCGGCGACGCGATGACCTACGCGGCTGCGCTCACCGAGCTGGCGTCGATCCCGGTGCCGACCGTGGCAGCCGACGCGCACTGACTGGTCGTCCTTGCGGCTGCGTGGTCGCAGCGGTGAAGCAGAGCGTGCCGGGCCTGGACGGGGGGGAGGGCCAGGCCCGGCACGCGTCCCGTGAGGGTCACATCACGCTGGCGTGACCCTGGTACGGAACCCTCGGTGCGGCGCGCTCAGGAGCGCACCACCTGCTGTTGGGGGGCAGCAGGCCCGGGGGCCCAGGTGTGGGGGACCACCTGGTTGGTCTGGATGTCGGTGAGCTCGGCGGCATAGACGATGCCTTCGTACACGCCGGCCTCGACACGGGTGAGGTGGAGACGCTCGGCGCGCTCGATGTCGTCGCCGAGGTGGGAGATCCGGGCGACGACGTAGCGCTGGGCGTCCTGCCACTGGTCGACGACGCGGACGCTGAGGCCGTTCCAGCGGGCCGTGAGGTCCAGCTCGAACAGCTCGGTGACGTCCTCGCGGGCGACCCGGCGGTACCAGCGGCCCGACGGCGACTGGTGGAAGCCGGTCTCCGCCAGCGGCGGGTTGGCCAGGGCGAGGACGACCGTGTGGCCGCTGTCGACGACGTCGGCCTCGAGGTAGGCGCCGTGCCACTTGGCGACGGGCCCGACACAGCGGGAGAGGGACGCGAGCGAGGGGCGGGGGGCGCCCAGCTGCGTGACCGTCCAGCCGGCGCCGACGTCGCCGTAGCGCGCCAGCAGAGTGGAGGTGCCGTTGTCGTAGATGCGGATCAGCTCGGCGCCCGGGGGGATGCGCGAGTGGCGCAGCCACCAGAGCGGGAGGATGTAGCCGGGCACGTCGCGGTACTGCAGCTGGGGGGATGACTCGAAGCGCAGCACATCGATCGAGCGGTCGTACGGGCTGAAGGGCGAACCCTCGTACCCGAGACCGTGCACCTCGAACAGTTGCGCCGGGGTCGTCGCGAAAGCGACGTCCTCGGCACGCACCACGTACCCCGCCAGACGGTCATGGCCCGCGGTGAGGTGCGCGCGGGTGAGCGCTGGCGTGATCGCCTTCTGCATGAGCGTCACGATGGGCATCCTTGCCAGAAAAGGGGTGAACCGGATGTTTCAGACCGGTCGGTGCACGATTGTGCAGGGCAAACCGGGCACCTGTCCAGGAGCGATCACTCTTTCGGATGAAATCGCAGGTCAGACGGCATGAGAGCGGTCCCGTCGAAACGGTTCCTCTTCTGCTCGCGAGTCGGCAGAAGATGGCCGGGCGACGCCGATCGTTCACCCGTTCGGCGCAGTGTGGACTGGACGATGCGGCCGAACGGGTGTAGCAGGCCGGTTCAGGCGTCGAGGTAGGCCACGAGCGAGTCCGCGAGCCCCGTGTACGACGCGGGCGTGAGGTCGGCGAGCCGGGCGGCGACGTCGTCGGGAAGCCCGAGGCTGCCGATGAACTCGCGCATGTCCGCGGCCGTCAGGCGACGGCCGCGGGTCAGCTCCTTGAGCCGCTCGTACGGGTTCTCCATGCCGGTGACGCCCGCGACGGAGGCGGCGCGCATGGCCGACTGGACGGGCTCGCCGAGCACCTCCCAGTTCTCGTCGAGCTCCCGCGCCAGCAGCGCCTCGTCGACCGACAGCGCCCGCAGCCCGCGGGCCACGTTGTCGATGGCCAGCAGCGAGTGCCCGAACGCGGGGCCGATGTTGCGCTGCGTCGTGGAGTCGGTCAGGTCCCGCTGCAGCCGGCTGGTCACCAGGGTGCTGGCCAGGGTGTCCAGCAGCGCGCTCGACAGCTCCAGGTTGGCCTCGGCGTTCTCGAACCGGATCGGGTTGACCTTGTGCGGCATCGTCGACGAGCCCGTCGCGCCCGCCACCGGGATCTGGATGAAGACGCCGCGCGAGATGTACGTCCAGACGTCCGTGGCCAGGTTGTGCAGCACCCGGTTGAACCGCGCGACGTCCGCGTACAGCTCGGCCTGCCAGTCGTGCGACTCGATCTGCGTGGTCAGCGGGTTCCAGGTCAGGCCCAGGTGCTCGACGAACGCCTTGCTGACGGCCGGCCAGTCCGCGCCCGGCACCGCCACGACGTGCGCCCCGTACGTGCCGGTCGCGCCGTTGAGCTTGCCCAGGTACTCGTCGCCACCGATGCGCGTGAGCTGGCGCCGCAGCCGGTGCGCGAGCACGGCCAGCTCCTTGCCCAGCGTGGTCGGCGTCGCCGGCTGCCCGTGCGTCAGGGCGAGCATCGGCTGGTCCTTCAGCGACCGGGCGAGCTCGGCCACCTGGTCGACGAGTGTCGTCGCGGCCGGTGCCCACACCTCCTGCACCGCGCCACGGACCATCAGCGCGTACGAGAGGTTGTTGATGTCCTCGCTGGTGCACGCGAAGTGCACGAGCTCCCCGACCTCGCGCAGCGCCGACCCCTCGGGCGCAGCCGCGAGCCGGCTCTTGAGGAAGTACTCGACCGCCTTGACGTCGTGCACGGTGATCTTCTCGATCGCCGCCAGCTCCGCGACCTCGTCGGGCCCGAACGTCGCGACCACGTCCCGCAGGTACGCCACGTCCTCGTCCGTCAGCGCCGGGGCACCCGGCACGACCGCGTTCGACGTCAGGTGGATCAGCCACTCGACCTCGACGTGCACCCGCTCACGGTTCAGGGCCGCCTCGCTCAGGTGGTCGACCAGCGGCGCGACCGCCGCGCGGTACCGGCCGTCGAGCGGGCCGAGGGCGATGTGCGGGGTGACGTCCGCGAGCCGGACACGTGCGGGGGAGGTCATGGAGCCATCATCCCAGAGGGGGCGGATCGGGACGGGCGGCGTCCCACGGACGGGGCCATAGGCTGCGCGCGACCCCGCCTCGCTCCCGTCGTCGGAAGAGCCCATGAACATCGCCCTGTGGATCGCTGCCGCCCTGCTCGCCCTCGCGTTCCTGGCCACCGGACTGCTGAAGATCACGCAGTCGAAGGAGAAGCTCGCCGCGGCGGGGTTGGGCTGGACCGAGAGCTTCAGCCCGTCGGCGATCAAGGCGATCGGCGTCGCCGAGGTGCTGGGTGCGATCGGCCTGATCCTGCCCGCCGTGCTGGACGTCGCGCCGGTGCTCGTGCCCATCGCGGCCGTCGGGCTGGTCCTCGTCATGGTCGGCGCGATCACCACGCACGTGCGGCGCAAGGAGACGCCGATGGTCGTGCTGAACGTGGTGCTGCTCGCGCTGGCGCTGTTCGTCGCGTGGGGACGGTTCGGCCCGTACGCGTTCTGACGCTGCAGGCGGCCGGTCAGTAGCCTGTGCGCACCGGCGCACACCGTCGGTGCCCCGACGACGAGGAGCCCCGTGGCGACCCAGGCGCGCAGGCCCGGCACGGTGCTGCTGGTCGGTGCGTTCGTCGTCGTCGCGGTGATCGGGTCCGCGCTGGCGGGGCCGTTCCGGCTGGTGCAGCGGATCGCGGACGACGGCCCGTTCGTCATCCCGACGTTCGCCCCGCCGACGACCACCGGTACCGCCATACCCGTCGAGCAGGCGCTCGACGGCGAGCGGGTGTCGATGGAGACCCAGAGGTGGATCTACCTCGTCGCCCTCTTCGTCGCCGGTCTGCTGCTGGCAGTCGCACTCGGCCTGCTGGTCCGCTGGATCCGGCGGCTGCTCGACCAGCGGGCGCCGTACGTCGTCGACGCGGCCGCCCCGGACGTCGAGCTCGGCGGGGACGTCCAGGACGGCGCCACGCCGGCGCTGCGCGAGGGTGTCCGGCGGGCGGCGCAGGTGCTCGAGGACGAGGTGCCGCCCGGCGACGCGGTGATCGCGGCCTGGGTGGCGCTGGAGGCGTCGGCGGAGCGCACCGGGCTGGTGCGGGACCGGGCGCAGACGGCGACGGAGTTCACGGTCGAGGTCCTCGACGCGACGCGGGCGGACCCCGGGGCGACGCGCGCCCTGCTGGAGCTGTACCTGGCGGCGAGATACTCCGAGCATGTCCTCACGCCCCGTGACGTCGACCAGGCCCGGACGAGCCTCGCGGCGATCGCCGACGGGCTGACCCGACGGTCGGAGGACGCATGAAGTGGGACTGGCGACCGCCCGTGGGGTTCCTCGTCGCCGCCGTCGCGTGCCTGGCGGGCGGGCTCACCGTGGTGTCGGCCGGGCTCGTCGGCCTGCTCGTCGCGGCGGCCGTGCTGCTGCTCACGCGGCTGGACGGTGCACCCGATCCGGGCTGGGACCGCAGGCACTACGACCGGCGGCACGGTGCCCGCGGCGACGTGCAGGACCTCGCGTGGGCGATGGTCGGACGGGACGGGCGGGTCGGTGAGCGCGTCCTGCGGCAGCTGCGCGACGTGGCGCGGAGCAGGCTCGCGCGGCACGGGCGCTCGCTGGACGACCCCGACATCGAGCAGGTCCTCGGTGCCCGCGCCCACCACACCGTGACCCGCACCCGCTCGCCCCTGCCGAGCGTCGCCGACCTGCGGCACACCTTGGACGTGCTCGACCGCCTCGGACCCGAGCGAGAGACCCCGACCCACGACCCCGGGAGCCCAAGCCATGACTGAGCAGCCCATCACCCTGACCGTCGCGCAGGTCGCCGACCGCGGGAGCGCCGTGCTCGACGAGGTCGCGACCCTCGTCGTCGGCATGCGGGAACCGCTCAAGGTCGCGCTCGCAGCCGTCCTCGGCGGCGGGCACGTGCTGTTCGAGGACGTGCCCGGACTGGGCAAGACGCTGGCCGCCCGGAGCCTGGCGACCGCGCTGGGGCTCGCGTTCCGGCGGGTGCAGTGCACGCCGGACCTGCTGCCGTCGGACATCACCGGGTCGAGCGTCTTCGACCCGGCGACGGCGTCGTTCGCGTTCCGCCCCGGTCCCGTCTTCGCGGGGCTCCTCCTCGCCGACGAGATCAACCGGACCGCCCCGAAGACCCAGTCGGCACTGCTCGAGGCGATGGCCGAGCGGCAGGTCACCGTCGACGGCGAGACCTACCAGCTGCCCGACCCGTTCCACGTGGTCGCCACGTCCAACCCCGTCGAGTACGAGGGCACCTACCCGCTGCCGGAGGCGCAGCTCGACCGGTTCATGGTCCGCGTCGCGGTCGGCTACCCCGAGCGCGACGCCGAGGTCGACGTGCTGGCGCGGCGGCTCGCCCGGCGCCAGGAGATGGGGTCGGTGCGGACCGTCGTCGACGCCGCCACCCTGCGCGCGATGCAGGCGGGGGTCGAGGCCGTCACTGTCGACACCGACATCCTGCGGTACTGCGTCGACCTCGCGGCGGCCACCCGCGCGCACGACGCGGTCGAGGTGGGTGCCTCGCCGCGCGGGTCGCAGGCGCTGGTGCTCGTCGCGCGGTCGCTCGCGGTGCTGTCCGGACGGGACTTCGTGACGCCCGAGGACGTCAAGGCGGTGGCCGTGCCCGCCCTGGCCCACCGGCTCTCGCTCACCCCGCAGGCGTGGGCGACGGGCGCGGCACCGCAGGGCGTCGTCGCCGACGTGCTGGCGCGGGTCCCGGGTCCGACGACGGCGCGACGCCTATGACCTGGGTGCGCTCGCGCGCGTCGGTCGCCGGGGTGGTCGCCGCCCTGACGCTCGTGGTGGTGGGGGCGCTGCTCGGGCGCCCGGACGTCGCGGTGCTCGGCGCGGCGCCCCTCATCGCCGGGGTCCGGGACTGGCGCCGGCGGCCGTCCGTGGACCCGACCGTGCGGCTCGGGGCGTCGGACCAGCCACCGGCCGCGGGGACGCTGCGCGCCGACGTCGTGGTCGAGTCCCCCGCGCCCGTGCTGCTCGGGGTCCGTCGCGGTGCCCGGGTGCTGCTCGAGGCGTGGGTGCGCGTCGACGGCACCCGGCACCTCCCGCTGGTCGTGCACACCGTCCGCACCGGGCCGCAGGAGGTCGCCCTCGTCGACGTGCAAGGTGTCGGGCCAGGTGCCGCGAGCGTGTCCGAACCCAGCCCGTCGGCCGTCCGCTCCGCCCTGGTGCTGCCCGCCCCGCGTCCGCTCGGCGACCTGCCGCTGCCCCCGCGGCTGCGCGGGCTGACCGGCGCCCACGAGTCCCGACGGCCCGGCGAGGGCGGCGGCCTCCGGGACGTGCACCCGTACGCGCCCGGCGACCGCCTGCGACGGATCGACTGGCGCGTGACCGCGCGACGGGCCCCTGACCTGCACGAGCTCTACGTCCGGCGCGAGCACGCGCTCGCCGAGGCGGTCGTCGTGCTCGTCGTCGACTCCCGTGACGACGTCGGCCCCGACCCGATGACCTGGCGCGGGTCGATCCCGCCCCAGGCCCAGGAGCCCACCTCGCTCGACCTGGCCCGGCAGGCGGCCACGTCGGCGGCGCAGGGCTTCCTCGACCTCGGCGACCGGGTGGGGCTCGACGACCTGGGCGCCGTGCGGCGACCGCTCCCGCCCGGTGGGGGCCGACGACAGCTCGACCGCATCCGGCACGCCCTCGCCCTCACGCGGCCCGAGGGCGACCCGCTGCGCCGCCTGCGTGCCCCGCAGATCCCGTCGGGCGCCCTGGTGATGCTCTTCTCGACGTTCCTCGACGACGAGGCCGCCCTCGTCGCGTCCGTGTGGCGTCGCGCCGGTCACCGCGTGGTCGCGGTCGACGTGCTGCCGACCCTGCGGGAGCGTCACCTCGGGGACCGGGAGCGGCTCGCGATGCGGATGATCCGGATGTCCCGCGAGGACCGGCTGGCCGAGCTGGCGGACCTCGACATCGAGCTGGTGACGTGGCGGGACTCGCCGCACGTGGCGCTCGCGTCGCTGGCGCGGCGGGCGCAGCGCAGGGCGGGGGCGGCGCGATGAGCGAGGTGACCGTCGCCCTGGTCCGGCCGCTGCCGGCCTGGCTCCTGCGCGGGGTGGCCGCGCTGCTCGGTGCGACGACCCTCCTGGTCGCGTTCGCCGGGGAGCGGCCCCACCCGCTGCTCGTCGCAGGGCTCGTCGCCCTGGTCGTCGCCACCGTGGTGATCCCGGGCCTCGGCCTGGCCGCGCTCGTCGTCCTCGCCGCCGCGACGGGGGTGGTTGCCGGCGGCCCGCCCGCGCTCGGCGTCGTGATGCTCCTCGTCCTGCTGGTGCACCTGACGCTCTGGACGGGCGCGCTCGCGGCGCGGACGTCGTGGCGGACGCAGGTCGAGCTCGGTGTCGTGCTGGGCGGGCTGCGGGACGTCGCGACCGTGCAGGTCGGAGCCCAGGTCCTGGCGGTGGTCGCGACGGTGCTCGGCGGGGTGGCGCTGGGGGACGGCGACCTCTGGCGCGCGCTCGCGCTCGTGGCGGCGATGGGCGCGTCGGCGCTGCTGCTGCCGCGGCCGTCCTAGGTGGCGACGGTGTCCGGCAGCATCGCGCGATCGCGGCCGCTCCGGGCCGTCTCGGCCAGGACCACGCCACCGATGACGACCGCGCCGCCCACCAGCTGCACCGGCGTCATCGACTCGCCCAGCACCACCCACGCGGTCGCCGACGCCGCCACCGGCTCCACCATCCCGAGCAGCCCCGCCCGGGCCGCCCCGACCCGCTGGATGCCGACCAGGAACAGCAGGTAGGGCGCGACGGTGCCCAGCAGGATGATCCAGACGACGAAGACCCACATCGGCGGGTCGAGAGCGGTTCCGGGAACCGGGACGTCGGTGCCGAGGGTGCTCGTCGGGAAGGTCCACAGCGGTTGCAGGACCACCCAGAACAGGGCCGCGAAGCCGAGCGACCACGCGTGGGTGGTCAGCGGGTCACGAGTGGTGAGCAGGCGGTCGCCCAGCAGGTAGTACGTGGCGAGCGCGACGGACGCACCGACGGCGGCGAGCAGGCCGATGGCGTCGAGCGTGACGTCGTCGCCCACCTGCGCGACCAGCGTGAGCCCCGCCAGGCAGGCGGCCAGCGCCCACCAGACCCGCCCGAGCACCTGCTCCCGGAACACGAACCGCGCCCACAGCGCCACGATCAGCGGCGCCGTGTACTCGATCAGGAGGGCCAGGCCGACGGGCAGCCGGCTGATGGCGACCAGGTAGAACCACTGCACCAGCGCCACGCCGACGACGCCGAGCAGGGCCAGGACGGCGACCTCCCGCCGGCTCGTCGGCCGGAGCTTGGCGGGGGACACGACGAGCGCGGCGGTGACCAGCACGACCGCCGACCCGAGGCAGCGGAGCTCGACCAGCCGCGTGGGGCCCAGACCCGCGTCCATCGCCAGCTTGGCCACCGTGCCGTTGACGGCGAACAGGAGCGAACCGGCGACCACGGCGAGCACGCCGAGCGCGGACGAGGTGGGCCGTGGCACCGCGCGAGCGTAACGACCGAGCCGCCCACAGCCCCGCATCCTCCACCGGTGTCCGACGGCCGGCGCGCGCTTCCTCGTAGCGTCCCCGCATGCCTCCCGACGACGCTCTGCCCCTGGTCCTGCGAGCGCTGGACGACGTCGAGAGCGCGGCCCGGTCGCTGCGTGGCGCCGCGGCGATGTCGTGGTCGTCCGAGGCCGCAGACCGGTTCCGCACCGCGCTCGACGAGGCGGACGGCCGTGTGCACGGGGTGCGGATCGCGGTCGAGCGGACCGTGCAGCCCGTCGCCGCGGCGGACGTCGGGACGCGGGGCGGCCTGTGAGTGGGTACCGCGTCGTCGGCGGTCCTGGGCCGACTGTCGCCGACCTGGAGGAGCTCGCGTACACGTGCCGGCTGCTCGAGGGCGCCGCTGCCCGGCTCGACACCGCGTCCTGGGCACTGATGCGTGCGTCGCAGGCGTGCGACCCGCTGAGCCCGGCAGGGATCGAGGCGCGACGGGTCCTGGTCGCCGCGTGCGCGGGGCCGAGGTCGCCGTGGCGGGCCGCTGACCGTCTGCGCGACCTGGCGGCGGCGCTGCGACAGACGATCGAGCTGTACACGGAGGCCGAGTCGCTGGCGCACCGGGCGCTGCGTACCGGGGTCGTCGTGGTGGCGAGCGAGCTCGGGGAGCGGCCGCTCCTGGCGGGGACCCTCGCGGCAGCCGCTGCGGGCGCCGTGACCGCGCTGGCGGGCGGCGTCGTACTCGGCAGCGTCGTGCGGTCGGCGGTGTTCCGGCGGCCGGACCCCTTCCTCCCCCTCATCGAGCACGCCGGCGGTCGCCTCGTGGGGTGGCTGCCGGGTGCCCTCACCGCCGGCGATCGTGTGGAGCTCGAGATGCTTGCGCTCGGCTCGTTCGTGCGTTCGTCCGCGCGCGGACGGCAGATCCCGACCCTGCGGCCGGTCTCCGAGGGCGCCGGCATCCTGTTCGGACTCGTGCCGCCGGCCGGGCCCACGGCCCTGCTCCTGCGCGCGAACCCGCCCCAGCTACCAGCTCCCCGAAACGTGGCGGCGGTCCTCGACAACGTGGCCCGCAGCTACGACCGCGAGCCCACGCCGTTGCGCCCGGGGACGCCCGAGGGAGTCATCTCCGTGCAGGAGCTCGAGCACCCCGACGGCACACGGGCGTGGGTGATCGAGATCCCCGGGACGGAGGACTGGGGCCTCAATGACGTCAACACGATGGACCTGACGACCAACGGCCGTCTCCTGGCAGGGCTGGCCGACGACATGACCGACGCGGTGCTCGACGCCATGCGGGTGGCCGGGATCGGGCCCGACGAGCCCGTCCTGCTGGCCGGCCACAGCCAGGGCGGGATGGTCGCCATGTCGGTTGCTGCGGCCGTTGTCGGGGCGTACTCGGTGCGAGCCGTCGTGACGGCCGGTGCGCCGGACGTCCCCGGGCGGGTGCCGGCAGGGCTGCAGGTGCGTCACTACCGGCACACCGAGGATGTCGTCCCGCAGCTGGACGGCGTCCCGAACCAGACCAGCGCGAACGTCACCGTGGTCACCCGGGATCTTGCGGCCAGCGGCGGGCCGACGACCCCGACCCTCGTCGAGGCGCACGAGGTGCGCCGCTACGTCGAGACCGCTGCCGAGGCCGACCGGGAGCTCGCGGGGAGCCCGGGCGTGCGGGCGTTCGACGCCGCCGCCCAGGAGGTGCTCGGGCCGGAGGGCACGACCGCCCGCACACGCCAGTTCCAGGTGACGCGCGACCCGGCCGTCGTCGCGGCGCAGGTGCCGACGATCAGGCCTAGTAGCTGATCTCGGTGGACGACGAGCTCTGCACGCGCGGACCGGGGATCAGGACCGAGAGGACCAGGCTGACGATCGAGATGATGATGGCGCCCCAGCACGCGACACCGAAGTTGTCGATCCGCAGACCCCAGCTGGTCGCCTCGGTGATCCAGGCGGTCAGCATGAGCATGAGGGCGTTCACGATGATGGTGAACAGGCCGAGCGTGAGGATGTACAGCGGGATCGAGATGAACGCGACGATCGGCTTGACGATGGCGTTGACCAGCCCGAACACCAGCGCGATGAGCAGGATGATCGCGAGCGTCTCCCAGTTGCTGTCGCCGCCGACGATCGACAGGCCGGGCAGGATCAGCGTCGCGAACCAGATGGCGACGCCGTTGATGAGCACGCGGACGAGGAAGGCCATGCGCCGATCCTGCCATCGGTCGCGCGGGTCGGTCAGCGGCGCGCTGCCGGATTCGCCCACCCCGGAGCGACGCGGCCGCGAGGTGACCTGTGATCCTCGGGGCCCCGGTCGGCGCGCCCGCGACGGGCGATGGCATGCTGAGCCCGTGACTCGCGTCCCCTTGCGTCCGGCCCTGGCAGACCTGCCGCCCTACGTCCCAGGGGCTCGCGTCCCGGTCGGCGCCGCGGCGTTCAAGCTGTCGTCCAACGAGAACCCGTACCCGCCCCTGCCGTCGGTGGTGCTGGCCATCTCCGACGCGGCCGAGGACGTCAACCGGTACCCGGACATGTACGCGACGGAGCTGGTCGGGGCCATCGCGGCGTCGCTCGGCGTCACGCCCGAGAACATCGTGGCCGGGTGCGGCTCGGTCGCGGTGCTGGGGCACGTGCTCACCGCGGTGTGCCAGCCGGACGACGAGGTCGTGGTGCCGTGGCGCTCGTTCGAGGCGTACCCGATCGCGGTGACGCTGGCCGGCGCCCGGGGCGTGCACGTGCCGGTCGGCGACGACGGTCGGCTGGACCTGGAGGCGATGGCCGCGGCGATCACCCCGCGGACCAGGGCCGTGCTGGTGTGCACCCCGAACAACCCCACCGGACCCGCGGTGCACGCCGACGAGCTGGCCACGTTCCTGGCGGCAGTCCCGAAGGACGTGCTCGTCGTGCTCGACGAGGCCTACGTCGAGTTCGTCCGCGACCCGCAGGCGCCGGATGGTCTGGCCGTGTTCGCGGACCACCCGAACGTGGTGCTGCTGCGCACGTTCTCCAAGGCGTTCGGCCTGGCCGGTCTCCGGGTGGGCTACGCGGTCGCGCGTCCTCGCCTCGCGGCGGGGATCCGGGCGGCGTCCACGCCGTTCGGCGTCTCCCACGTCGGCCAGCTCGCCGCCCTCGCGTCGCTGCGCGCGACCGCCGAGCTCATGACCAGGGTCGACGCGATCGTCACCGAGCGCTCGCGCCTCCTGGCCGGGCTCCGGCAGCAGGGCTGGACCGTCCCGGACAGCCAGGCCAACTTCGTCTGGCTGGCGCTCGGCGACCACTCGACGGCGTTCGCCGAGCGTTCCGGGCGCGCCGGCGTGCTCGTCCGGCCGTTCCAGGGAGACGGCGTCCGGGTGAGCGTCGGTGAGCCCGAGGCGACCGATCTGCTGCTCGAGATCACCGCGGAGTGGCTCGCTCGCTGACGGTCCGGGGGGAGGTGTGGACACTCCACAAGGGTGTTCGCCGAGGCTTGTGCGGGTCCTTCTCGCGCAACCTACGGTGCCGTAGCCTACGCTGTCGTAGGTTTCGAGCATCACCCCGGCGCGGCCCCCCGCCGCTGCACCGCGAAGGAGAACCGCGTGGTCCCGAACGGCCCCCAGACCGACGACGGCCTCGTGCAGCTGCTGACCCCCACAGGCCAGCGCACCGCACACCCCGACTACGACCCGCGCATCGCCCACCTCGGCGCCGACGGGCTGCGTGCGCTCTACCGCGACATGGTGCTCGTCCGACGGTTCGACAACGAGGCGACGTCGCTGCAGCGCCAGGGCGAGCTGGCCCTCTACGCGCAGTGCCTCGGCCAGGAGGCCGCGCAGATCGGCTCCGGCCGCGCGCTGGCCCCGCAGGACCAGGTGTTCCCCAGCTACCGCGAGCACGGGGTCGCGTACACGCGCGGCGTGGACCTGGCGGACGTGCTGCGGCTGTTCCGCGGCATCGACCACGGCGGCTGGGACCCGACGGCGTACGGGTTCCACCTGTACACGCTGGTCATCGGCTCGCACACGCTGCACGCCACGGGCTACGCCATGGGGCTGCAGCGCGACGGCGCGGTCGGCACGGGCGACCCGGCGCGGGACTCGGCCGTCGTCACGTACTTCGGCGACGGGTCCACCTCGCAGGGTGACGTCAACGAGGCGCTCGTGTTCGCCGCGGTGAACAACGCCCCGGTCGTCTTCTTCTGCCAGAACAACCAGTGGGCAATCTCGGAGCCCACCAGCCGGCAGTCCCGCGTCCCGCTGGCCGACCGCGGCCTCGGCTTCGGCATCCCGAGCGTGCGGGTGGACGGCAACGACGTCCTGGCCACCTACGCGGTGACGGCGGAGGCGCTCGAGCGGGCGCGCTCGGGCGGGGGCCCGACGTTCATCGAGGCGTTCACGTTCCGGATGGGGGCGCACACCACCTCCGACGACCCGAGCCGCTACCGCTCGGCCGCCGAGGAGGAGTACTGGCGTCAGCGCGACCCGATCGACCGGCTGCGGCTGTACCTGGAGGACTGCGGCGAGCTGCCGCAGGACTACGTCGACGCCCTGGCTGCCGAGGGCGACGCGCTCGGCGAGCGCATCCGGACCGCGGTGCGCGCCATGGGCCGCCCGTCGGCCGCGTCGATGTTCGAGCACGTGTACGCGACGCCGCACTCGGTCGTGGAGTCCGAGCGCCAGTGGTTCGAGTCCTACGAAGCGTCCTTCCTCGATGCCGGGCAGAGCCGTGAGGGGAGCCACCGATGACCACCATCACGTTCGCCAAGGCGATCAACCACGGGCTGCGCAAGGCGCTCGAGCAGAGCCCCAAGGTGCTCCTCATGGGGGAGGACATCGGGGCGCTCGGCGGGGTCTTCCGCGTGACCGACGGGCTGCAGAAGGACTTCGGCCAGGAGCGCGTCGTCGACACCCCGCTCGCCGAGTCGGGCATCGTCGGGACCGCGATCGGGCTGGCGATGCGCGGCTACCGGCCCGTGTGCGAGATCCAGTTCGACGGGTTCATCTTCCCGGCGTTCGACCAGATCACGACGCAGCTGGCCAAGATGCACTACCGGTCGAAGGGGCGCCTGAACCTCCCCGTCGTCATCCGCGTGCCGTACGGCGGCGGGATCGGCGCGGTCGAGCACCACAGCGAGTCGCCCGAGGCGCTGTTCGCGCACACGGCCGGCCTGCGGGTGATCAGCCCGTCCAGCCCCGCCGAGGCGTTCACGATGATCCAGCAGGCGATCGCCTCCCCGGACCCGGTGCTCTTCTTCGAGCCCAAGGGTCGCTACTGGGAGAAGGGCGACGTCGACCTGGACGCCGCGGTGGACGCCCCGCACCCCGCGCTGGACACCGCGAAGGTCCTCCGCGCCGGCACCGACCTGACGCTCGTCGCGTACGGGCCCACGGTGCAGACCGCGCTCAAGGCCGCCGAGACGGCCGCCGCCGAGGGCACCAGCATCGAGGTCGTCGACCTGCGGACCCTGTCGCCGCTCGACACCGCCACGGTCGCGGCTTCGGTCCAGCGGACCGGTCGCTGCGTCGTCGTGCACGAGGCCCCCGTCCTCTACGGCACGGGCGCCGAGGTGGCCGCACGCATCACCGAGGACTGCTTCTTCCACCTGGAGGCACCCGTCCTGCGCGTGGGCGGCTTCCACACCCCGTACCCGGTGGCCAAGATCGAGCACGACTACCTGCCCGGGCTCGACCGCGTCCTCGACGCCGTCGACCGCTCGCTGGCCTTCTGAGGAGACCGTCGTGCCGACCTTCCAGCAGTTCCCGCTCCCGGACGCGGGCGAAGGCCTGACCGAGGCCGAGATCGTCGCCTGGCACGTCGCCGTCGGCGACACCGTCGAGGTGAACCAGACGATCGTCGAGATCGAGACCGCGAAGTCGCTGGTGGACCTGCCGAGCCCGTGGTCGGGCGTCGTGACGCGTCTCATGGTGGAGCCCGGCCAAACCGTCGACGTCGGGACGCCGATCATCGAGGTCGACACCGACCCGGACGGCGCCGCACCGGCCGACGAGGAGCCGCCCGCCGTCACCGCGGCGGCCGTGCAGCCGTCCGGCGGCGCGGTCGAGCACGGGCACCGTGGCGGAGGGGACCGGCACGCGGGCGTGGAGCCCGGGGGTTCCGACGAGATCGCAGCGGCCCGCGCAGACCGCGCGGTCGCGCCGCAGCCAGAACCTGCTGCGCGGGAGGCGGTGCTCGTCGGCTACGGGCTCGCCGAGCCCGCCACCGGCCGCCGTGGCCGGACCGCGGACGGCTCACCGGCCGCCGTGACCCCGTCGGCACCCGTCGCCGTCACCACACCGTCGGCACCAGCTGCCGTCGCCACGCCGTCGGCACTCGCCGCCACCTCCTCGCAGCGCGAGGCCACCCGGCACGCGCTCGCCAAGCCCCCGGTCCGCAAGCTGGCCCGCGAGCTGGGTGTGGACCTGGACTCCATCTCGCCCACGGGCCCCGGCGGCATCGTCACACGCGAGGACGTGCTGGGCCGCGCGGCGCAGGCGGAGGCGCGCACCCTGGCCACCTACCCCGGCGACGACGCCCCCTGGCTGGCCAGCGGCACGGTCTCCTCCGACGGCCGCCAGACGCGCGTGCCCGTGAAGTCGGTGCGCAAGCGGACCGCGGAGGCCATGGTCACCAGCGCGTTCACGGCCCCGCACGTCACGGTCTTCCACACGGTCGACGTCACCAAGACCATGAAGCTGGTCGAGCGACTGCGGGCCGACCGCGAGTTCTCCGACGTCCGCGTCACGCCCCTGCTCATCGCTGCCAAGGCCCTCATGCTCGCCGTGCGCCGGCACCCGGAGATCAACGGGAGCTGGGACGAGGCGACGCAGGAGATCGTCTACAAGCACTACATCAACCTCGGGATCGCGGCGGCGACCCCCCGCGGGCTCGTCGTGCCGAACATGAAGGACGCGCACCGCCTGAACCTCAAGGACCTGGCGAGCGCGCTCGCGGACCTGACGGCGACCGCGCGGGCCGGCAAGACGTCGCCCACGGACATGTCCGACGGCACCATCACGATCACCAACGTCGGCGTCTTCGGCATCGACACGGGCACCCCGATCATCAACCCCGGGGAGGCGGCGATCCTGGCGTTCGGCGCCATCCGGGAGCAGCCGTGGGTGCACAAGGGCAAGATCCGGATCCGGCACGTCACGCAGCTGGCGCTGAGCTTCGACCACCGCCTGGTGGACGGGGCGCTGGGCTCGCAGGTGCTCGCGGACGTCGCGCGCGTCCTGCACGACCCCTCGCACGGCCTCGTCTGGGGCTGAGCCGCGCGTCGCCGTGTGACACTCGCCCGATGATCCGGACCCTCACCGAGCACGACGACCTCGAGCTCGAACGGGTCGGCTACGAGCGCGGGGACGTCCTGCGTCCGGGCACGGGCAGGCCGGACGCGCACCGCTACCGGGTCGAGGTGGCCAACCCGCTGGTGCTGGACGGCCTGGTCCTGCTGGAGGAGGACGCCGGCGCGTACCGGTTCCTGGACACCAACCGCGTCCCGCTGACCGTGCGCGACCTGCGCCGGTTCCGGGTCCTGGTCAAGGTGTCCGAGGCGAGCCCGGCCGCCCGCGAAGCGACCGGCATCGCGTCGCAGCCGTCGTCGCCGGACCTCGCCGACCTGCGCGACGACGCCCTCGACAACGGCCTGCTGGACGGGGTCGACTTCGCGATCGGCGCGACCACCGCGGTGGAGGCCATCACGTTCGACGAGGGTTTCACCGTCGGCTACCGCGACGCCGGCACCACCAGCACCCTGTTCGCGTCGCGGTCGTTCGCGCAGGCGCGTGCGGTGTTCCTCGACGAGGCGTGCTGGCTCGGTGCCGAGCGGGGGCGCGGGCCGTACGTCGGTCGTGACCAGGCCGTCGGCACGGAGGAGTGGACCGTGGCCATGGTGGTGGCGGCGTACGAACGGCGGCTTCTCGAAGGCCCGTAGGAACTCTGCTCCCGGACTGCACACCTGGGCGTCGAGCCGCGTTCTAGGTGGGTACGCACATCCGCACGCAGCTCGGAGGCCCTCATGGACGTCACCACCACGAACCACAGTCCCACCCGCCGCCTCGTGGCCATCGGAGTCGTCGCGGCTGGTCTGTGCGTCGCCGGCACGGGGATCGCGGCCGCGGCGGCGCCGACCTCGGCCCTGTCCCGGTCGGTCACGGAGATCCTGCAGTCCGCGGGCGTCGACTGGTCGACGATGCCCGAGGGGTACACGCCGGAGCAGTACGAGGCGTTCTGGGGGGCCGGGTACACGCCCGAGAACGTCGAGGAGCTCGGCGCGCTGTGGAACCTGGAGGCCACCGAGACGAAGGCGCGCGCGGGCCAGCTGATCCTCGACGGGCAGCCGGTGCCGGTGCCCGCCGGGGGCAGCACGCCGACCGAGCCCGCCGTGGTGCTCACGGACGAGCAGTTCGAGGCGTTCTGGAACGCCGGGTACACCGCCGAGGACATCGAGGCGATCGGCGCGATCTGGCACAGCGAGTTCGTCGAGACCAAGGCGCGTGTCGGCCAGATGATCCTGGACGGGCAGACTCCTCCCGTGCCGCCCAGCGGGACGCCCGCCGGCCAGTCCTGAGCCCGTCGCCCGGCACGACCCTGCGTGAGGAGAACGACGTGGACGAGCTGTCGCTGCGGACCGGGTTCGAGATCGAGCTGCTGGCACCCGCGGGATCGGACCGGCAGGTGCTGGCCGACGAGCTCGCCGCGCGCCGGGGCGTTCAGGTGCGGCGGTCCTTCCACACCGACTCCGAGCCGTCGGTCGTGCCGGGCGTCGGCGTCTTCCGGCACCTGTCACCGGCGTTCGACGTGGTCGACGCCGACGGGCGCCCGGTGGCGCGGCTGGTCGACGACATCACCATCGAGGCCGACCTGCCGCTCCGGGGCCCGGGGCGGCAAGGGTGGTACCGGGTCCTGTGCGACGACGCCCGGCTGCTGCGGCTGGTCGAGCGGCACGCCGACCCCGACGCCCCGCTGAGCACCGTGCTCGACCCGGTCGCCGAGCTGTTCGGGGTGCGCGCCGAGGTCGTCGGCCGCGCGGTCCGGGTGGACGACGCCCGCGGCGCCACCGTCGCCGTGGCGATGCCGCTGCCGGCGGGGCGGGAGCGCCCGTGCGAGATCATCACGCCGCCGATCGAGACCGACCACGCGGCGGCGCTCGAGCGGCTGCTGGTCCCGGCGCGCGAGCTCGGTTTCACGGTCCCGCAGGAGGCCGCGGTGCACCTGCACGTCGACGGGGCACCGTTCCGCCGGCCGGAGGCCTTCGCCAACGCCGTCCGGCTGTTCGGGCACTGGCGGCACCAGCTGTGGGCGGCGCTGGACACCAACCCCGCGTGCCGCCGGCTGGCTCCGCTGCCCGACGCGCTGCTGGACCTCGTCGAGACGAGCGACGACGCGCGGGCACAGGCCACCGGCCTCACCAAGTACGCCGACGTCAACCTCACCCAGCTCGTCACCGCGACGCCCCTGCGCGACACGCTCGAGGTGCGGATCC
Source organism: Cellulomonas humilata (assembly GCF_030814415.1). Lineage (GTDB taxonomy): Bacteria > Actinomycetota > Actinomycetes > Actinomycetales > Cellulomonadaceae > Cellulomonas > Cellulomonas humilata_A. The sequence goes on from NZ_JAUSVB010000001.1 coordinate 1,277,248, forward strand.
TGCCGGGCGCGATCGACGGCCCGAGCATCGTGCGGCGAGCGGCACTGGTCGAGGCGCTGCTCGCCCGCTGCCTCGACCCGAGCCCGCTGCCGCGCCCGGACGAGGGCGCGACGCTGGACGACCTTCTCGGGGTCCGTCGGTGATCGCCGGGACGGACAGCGCGGCGATCCCGGTGGTCGACCCGGAGCCGGTCCTGGACGACCTGGTCCGTGTCCACCTCGCCGGGCTGCTGCGGTACGCGACGGTCCTGACGGGCGACGGGCACACCGCCGCCGACCTGGTCCAGGAGGTGCTCCTGCGGGCGCACGTGCGCTGGACCCGGATCTCCCTCATGCAGCGGCCCGACCTGTACCTGCGCCGGATGGTCACCAACGAGCACCTCTCGTGGCGTCGCCGCTGGCACGTGCGGACCATCCGGCCCGCGACCGACGAGACCCTCGCCGCCCACGCGGAGGCGCACGGCGACCACGCCCACGGGGTCGTCGAGGAGGACGCGATGTGGAGGCACCTCGAAGCGCTGCCCCCGCGACAACGGACCGTGCTGGTCCTGCGGTACTACGAGGGCCTCAGCGACGCGGAGATCTCCGAGGTCCTGGGCACCTCCCCGGCCACCGTCCGGTCCCACGCCAGCCGAGCGCTGGCCACCCTGCGCGACACCGACCTCTCGACCCCACCGGAGCAGCGATGAGCACGAACCCGCACGACGACGAGCTGATCGCCCGGATCAGCCGCGCCCTGCACTCGCGCGAGGCCGACCAGCCCGACGCCGCCGTCGTCGCGGCCCGGCTCCAGGCCGCCCTCGACCACCCGCCGGAGGCGACGGTCACCACGCTGGTGCGCCGGGGCGGCAAGGCGGTCGCCGCCGGTGCGGTCATCTCGGCGCTGGCTGTCGCCGGTGCCGGCGCTGCCGCGGCGGCCAACCCCTACTCCGGCGTCGCCCGGGTGGTCGAGGACGTCGCGCAGTCCGTGGGTCTCGAGTGGTCGGCGATGCCCGACGGGTACACGCGGGAGCAGTACGAGGCGTTCTGGGGATCGGGCTACACCGTCGAGGACATGGAGGCGCTCGCGGACCTGTGGCACCTCGACGCGACCGCGACCAAGGCACAGGCCGGGCAGCTGCTCCTCGACGGGCAGACGCCCCCGATCGCGCCCGGCGACGCCGCTGCGCAGCCGGCGGACGTCGACCAGGCGCTGGTCGACGCGTTCTGGGCGGCCGGCTACACCAGCGAGGACGTCGCGACGCTCGGGGAGCTGTGGCACACCGAACCGTTCGAGACCAAGGCCAAGGCAGGACAGCTGCTCCTCGACGGGCAGACGCTGCCCCTGGACTAGGCGACCGGTGCTGGTGTCGGTGCCGGGACGCGGCGCTCCACGAGGATCGCCGCGACGCCCAGCACGATCGCGCCGATCTCCGAGATCGCCGACAGCCACACCGGGATGCCCACCCACTGCTCGTGCACCCCGAAGAACCCGCCGGGCGTGGTCGAGATGATGAACGCCGTCAGGGTCGCGACGCCGAACCCGATCGCGCCCAGCAACGGCAGCCAGTGCCGCCAGACGAGCACGAGGACGCCGAGGACCAGGCCCCCGACGCCGTTGAGCAGGAACGCGGGGCCGACGACGTCGAGCGTGTTCATGCCGCTGGCCCACAGGTCGAGGTGGACGACGGCGGAGAGCATGACGCACGCGGACAGGAGTGCTCGCAGGACGTCGGACGTCGCCTGCGTACCGGTGTGCCAGCTCATGGCTCAAGCCTTCCCGGCGAGCACGGCGCCGTTGCTGACGTGCACGTCGACCTCCGGCAGCGGCGACGGTGCCGGCCCGGACACGTTGGCGCCGGTCAGGTCGTACACCGAGCCGTGGCACGGGCACACCAGCTCGTCGCCGTCGGGCGCGACCGTGCAGCTCTGGTGCGTGCAGACGGCCGACAGGGCGACCACCGTTCCCGCCTCGGGCTGGAGCAGGATGATCGGCTTCCCGTCGGCGTCCTTCGCGGAGAGAGCACCGCCCACCGGGATGTCGGACACCTGCGCGAGCGCGCCGCCGCTCGCCGCGGCACCCCCGCCGGACGGGGCGTCCGAGCCGCCGCACGCGGCCAGCACGCCCGCAGCGGCGACGCCCATCGTCACCAGACCGGCCCGGACGAGCACCTCTCGCCGGTCCAGGCATCCGTCGCAGGTGTGGGGGGTGCTCTGTGCTGTCGCGGACATCGGGACCTCCGGGTCGGACCTGGTGGGGCTGACACCTGTGTCACGGTGCAGAGCCCGTCGAGGTTCACCCGGGTGCGGCACCAGTTCCAGGGTGCCCGCTCGAGGTGGTCGACGTCGCGCCCGCCGCGCGGCCCACGGCAGCCTCGTCGGCGACCACGGCGGTGACAGCGCCGACCGCCGTGACTCCCGCGGCAGACGCAGCGGCGTCGTCGTCGAACCGCCCCTGGATGCCCGACACGTTGCGCAGCGGCAGCTCGGGGAGCATGACCGTGAGGATCACGCCGAACACCATGATGAAGGCGGCCAGCAGCAGCACGGTGTCCACCGACTGCGCGAAGCCGTCGAGGAACGGCTGCGCGAGCCGCGGGTCGAGGGCGTTGATGAACGACGAGTCGTCCAGCGACGGCACCGCGCCGCCGCCGCCGCCCTGCAGCATCCCCAGGACGGGCGCGTTCGCGGGGTCGGCCACGACGGCCGGGTCGGCGACCGCCGCCTGGAACTCCGGCGTCTGGGACGCGGTCCGGAACGCGGCCGCGATGTTGGGGCCGACCGTCGAGAACAGGACCGACAGGAACACGGCGGTCCCCAGGGTGCCGCCCATCTGCCGGAAGAACAGCGACGACGAGGTCGCGACGCCCATGTCCCGCACCTGCACGGCGTTCTGCACGGCCAGCACCAGCGGCTGCATCGTGAAGCCCAGGCCGAGCCCGAAAAGGATCGACACGGCGAACACGAACGGCAGCGTGGTGCCCGCCTCGAGGCGGGAGAAGAACAGGGCGCCGAGGCCCATCAGGACGGTGCCGATGACGGGGAAGGCCTTGTAGCGGCCGGTCCGCGAGGTCGTCTGGCCCGCGACGATGGAGCCCGTCATGATGCCGAGCGTGAACGGGATGAGGGTCAGACCCGCCTCGGTGGGGGACTGGCCCTTGACGATCTGCAGGTACAGCGGCAGCGTCGCCAGACCGCCGAACATGCCGAGGCCGATCACGGTGTTGGCGGCGGCGCCCACCGAGAACGTGCGGTTGCGGAACAGGTAGAGCGGCAGGATGGCGTCGGCCTTGGCGTACCGCTCGGCCAGGATGAACGCCGCGACACCGAGCACGCCGGTGACGTAGCAGGCCATCGACCGCGGGGAGTCCCAGCCCCAGATCCGGCCCTGTTCGGCGACCACCAGCAGCGGCACCAGCGCGACGACGAGCGCCAACGCACCCGGGTAGTCGATCTTGTGGTCGACCCGCTTCAGCGGCGGCAGGTGCAGCACGCGCGCGACGACGATGATCGCGAGGATCCCGATGGGCACGTTGATGAGGAAGACCCAGCGCCAGCCCGTGATCCCGAGGATGGTCTCCGCCCCCGCGAAGAACCCGCCGACCACGGGACCGAGCACCGACGCCGTGCCGAACACCGCGAGGAAGTAGCCCTGGTAGCGGGCGCGCTCCCGGGGGGCGACGAGGTCACCGAGGATCGTGATCGCGAGCGCCATCAGGCCACCGGCGCCGAGGCCCTGGACGCCGCGGTAGACCGCCAGCTGGTACATGGAGTCGGCCGTGCCCGACAGCAGCGAGCCCACCACGAAGATCGAGATCGAGATCAGGTACAGCGGCTTGCGGCCGTAGATGTCGGAGAGCTTGCCGTACAGCGGCGTCGAGATCGTCGCGGTCAGCAGGTACGCGGTGGTGACCCACGCCTGCAGGGACAGACCGTGCAGGTCGTCGCCGATGGTCCGGATGGACGTCGCGACGATGGTCTGGTCGAGCGCCGCGAGGAACATGCCGAGCATCAGGCCGCCGAGGATCGTGAGGATCTCACGGTGCGTCGGGGGCACGAACGTCTGCCGTTCGGGGGCGGCGGTGTGCTGTGAGGACATGAGACCTTCTCGGCCGGGAATGATTGCGCAGGACAACTAACGTGCCGCAACAACCGTGCACCCGCGATGTGTTCCCCGCCACAGCTCTCTCGCCCGGCGCGCGCGCAGCGGATAAACGCTTCAGCGGGGCGGACGCCGATCGGCCGTCACGGCTACGGTGTCGGGCATGCCCACGCCCGCGACCGGCCCGCTGCGCCTCGCGCGCGGTGCCGCGGTGGCCGTCGTGACGGTCGCGCTCGCGGCCCTCGCGCACGTGCTCGCCGGTGGGTCGCTCCCGCCGTTCGTGGTCGTCGTCAGCCTGACCGCGCTCGTGCTGGCCGCCGCCGTGGTGCTCACCGGCCGCCGGCTCGGGCCGGTCGGGGCGGTCGCGCTGCTCGGCGCCGGGCAGCTCGCGGTGCACTCGTCGTTCAGCCTGTTCACGTCGATGGCCTGCATGCCGGCGCCGACCGACCAGGCCGCCCTCTTCGGGCACCAGCACCACCCCGGCATGGTCATGCAGTCGCAGGCGGCCTGCACCGCGGTCGACCCCCTCGCGCAGCCGGTGCTCGGTGAGTCCGCGATGCTCGTGCTGCACGTCGTCGCGACGGTCGTCGCCGCGCTCGTGCTCGTCGGCGCCGACCGTGCGCTGTGGTGGCTCGCGGCGTGGCTGCGTCCCCTCGTCGGCGGCCCCGCACCCGTCGTCGTCGTCCCCCGTCCCTCGCTGCCGACGCCGGCCGAGGTCCCCTGGTCCGGGCACGCCTGGTGGCGTGACGTCGTCCCCCTGCGCGGTCCACCCGCGTGGCAGTCGCCCACGGTCCCCCCGCGCTGATCCCAGCGGTCGGGGGGCTCGTGCGTGCGCCCGCCCTCGACCACCGCGATCACCCCCAAGGGGACCTGCCATGCGTCCGATCAGCCGTCTCGGCGCGACCACCCTCGTCGCGCTCGCCCTCGCCGTCATCCCTGTCACCGCCGCGTCCGCGCACGTCCGGGTGGTCCCCGAGCAGACCACCGCAGGAGGATGGACCGTGCTCACGTTCCGCGTCCCCAACGAGTCGGAGACGGCCGCGACCTCGCAGGTCACCGTCGACCTCCCGACCGACACCCCCCTCCTGTCGGTGTCCACCAAGCCGCTGCCCGGCTGGACGGCCACCGTCGAGACCGCCCCCCTGCCCGAGCCCGTCGACTTCTACGGGACCGAGCTGACCGAGGCGCCCTCGCGAGTCGTGTGGACCGCTGCTCCCGGCGCCGAGATCGTCGACGGCCAGTTCCAGGAGTTCGAGGTGTCCGCCGGCCCGCTCCCCGATGCCGGCACGCGCCTCGTCCTGCCCGCCCACCAGACGTACACCGACGGCACGGTCGTGGACTGGGTCGACGTCGCCGAGGAGGGGGGCGAGGAGGCCGCGCACCCGGCACCGGAGCTGACGACGACCGACGCGGAGTCCGACGACGCGGTGGTCGAGCAGGCCGCGGCGGTCACCGCGTCCACCCCGACGACGTCGGAGCCCGACACCCTCGCCCGGGTCCTCGGCGGGGTCGGTCTCGCCCTCGGCGCGACGGCCCTCGTGGTCGTGCTGCTCGGTCGCCGCCGTCGCGGTGACGCATGACCCGGCTCCTCGGCGGGCTCGTCACGCTCACGCTCGCGCTGGCGGCCGTCGTCCTGGGCGCGCCGGCGGCGCAGGCGCACAACGTGCTGCAGAGCACCGACCCGGCGGACGGCTCGACCGTCCAGGTGATCCCGGAGATGGTCACGCTCACCTTCAACGAGCCCGTGCTGATGGTCGGCACCGAGATCATGGTGCACACGGCCGACGAGACGATGGTCAACATCGGCCCGCCGATCCTCGTCGACAACACCGCCGGCATCGCGGTCACCGGCGAGCTCCCTGCCGGCGAGTACACGGTGATCTACCGCGTCACCTCCGCGGACGGGCACCCGATCGAGGGGCAGTTCCGGTTCACCGCGGCGGAGGCGACCTCGTACGGGGTCGCGACGGACGCGCCGACGATGACACCCTCGCCGACCACCTCCGCCGAGGTCCGGGCGAGCGAGTCCGCCGCGCCGAGCCCGTCGCCGACGCCCACCGAGGCACCCGTCGCGGAGGGCCGGGTCTCCGGTGCCGCCCTCGTCGCGATCGTCGCCGTGCTCGTCGTGGTCGGCGCCGTGGTCGCGTGGCTGCTGCTGCGACGCCGCCCGACGGGGTCGTCGACGGACCCGCCGGCGGGAGGCGTTCCGGGGTCGTGAGGGACGTGCTCCCCGGGGTCTGTGTCAGCGGGCTCGTCGTCGGGTCCGACGGCGGTGTCGTCGCGGCACCGGCCGTCGGCCCCGTCGCCGGACCTCACCGGCCCGACCTCGCGCCGGCCGCGGGCGCCGCGCCGGACGTGACCGACGGCATGTCGGGGCGGCCGCTGAGTCGACCTACGCTGGTCAGATGACTGCGCCGGTGACGAGCGCCGGCCGCGCGGGTGCCGGTGGGCCGGGGGTCGACGCGCGTCGGCCCCCGAGCCGCTGGCGCGTGCTCGCGCTGGTGGTCGCCGCCGTCGCCGCCGCGCTGCTCGGCGTCGCGTTCTCGGGCGCCGCGCTCCCGGCGCTGCTCCGCGACCCCGGCGCGGCCGTGCGCTGGGGGCTGCCCGCGACGGAGGCGCTCACCGAGCTCGCGGGGGCGGTGACGCTCGGAGCCCTCGTCCTCGCCGTGTGCGTGCTGCCGCGTCGCGCCGCCGTCGCGTCGACCCGGACCGCCCGCACCGGCATCGGCACCGCCGACGGTCGGGCGTACCCGCGCAGCACGGTCGTGGCCGGGTTCGCCGCGGGCACCTGGACGCTCCTGTCGATCGTGCACCTGGTGCTCACGTACGCGAACGTCGCCGGCCGGCCGCTGGACTCGGAGTCGTTCGGCGCGGAGCTCGGGGTCTTCGTCACGCAGATCGACCTCGGCCGCACGCTGCTGCTCATCACGACCGTCGCGGCCGTCGTCACCGCGCTCGCGCTCGTCGTCACCACGCCCACCGGCGCGGCCTGGACCGCCGCGATCGTGCTCGTCGCGCTCTGGCAGCAGGCGCAGCTCGGGCACGCCGCAGGTGCCTCCGGGCACGACATCGCGACGTCGTCGATGGTGGTCCACCTGGTCGGCGCCGCGATCTGGATCGGCGCCCTCACGGCGCTGGCGCTGCTGGTCCGGCGGGTGGGCACCGACCTGTCCGCGTCGGTCGCGCGGTACTCGGTCATCGCCGGCTGGTGCTTCGTCGCCGTCGCCGTGTCGGGGCTGGTCAACGGCCTGCTGCGGACCACCGGCTGGAGCGACCTGACCACCACCTACGGTCTGCTGCTCCTGGCCAAGGTCGCCCTCTTCGGCGTGCTCGGGCTGCTCGGCCTCGCGCACCGGCGGACCGTCCTGCCGCAGCTGGCGACGCGCACCACCGACTGGCTGTTCTGGCGCCTGGTCCTCGTCGAGCTGACCGTCATGGGGGCCGTCTCCGGGGTGGCCGTCGCGCTCGGCGAGACCGCGCCGCCCGTGCCGGAGGAGCCGCCGGCGGACCCGTCACCCGCGTACCAGCTCACCGGGCACCCGCTGCCGCCCGAGCCCAGCGGGCTGCTCTGGGTCACCGAGTGGCGCTGGGACCTGGTGCTCGCGTCCGCGGCCGTCGCCGGGCTCGTCGTGTACTGGCGGTGGGTGCTGCGGCTGCGTCGCCGCGGCGACTCGTGGTCGATGGCGCGCGCCGCGTCCTGGACCGTCGGCATGGTCCTGTTCTTCTGGGCCACCAACGGTGGACCTGCCCTCTACGGGCACGTCCTGTTCAGCGCGCACATGGTCCAGCACATGGTGCTCGCGATGGTCGTGCCCCTGTTCCTCGCGCTCTCGGCGCCCGTCACCCTCGCGCTGCGCGCCCTGCCGGTCCGCTCGACGCAGCTGCGCGACGACGACTCCCGCGGCCCGCGCGAGTGGATCCTCACCATCGTCGACAGCCACGTCGGCCACTTCCTCGCGCACCCCGTCGTCGCCGCCGTGAACTTCATCGGGTCGATGCTGCTCTTCTACTACTCGGGCCTGTTCGAGTGGTCGCTGCGCAGCCCCGTCGGGCACCTCGCGATGGTCGTGCACTTCACCGCCGCCGGGTACCTGTTCGTGAACGCGCTCGTCGGCATCGACCCCGGCCCCAAGCGGCTCCCGTACCCGCAGCGGCTCCTCCTGCTGTTCGCGACGATGGTGTTCCACGCGTTCTTCGGCGTGACCCTCGTGTCCGGCGACGTGCTGCTGGTCGCCGACTGGTTCGGGCTCATGGGCCGCCCCTGGGGCCCGTCCGCGATCGCCGACCAGCAGCTCGGCGGTGCGATCACCTGGGGCATCGGCGAGATCCCGACCCTGGCCCTCGCGATCGGCGTGGCGCTCGCCTGGTCCCGTGACGACGACCGCACCGCCCGCCGCCGCGACCGCCAGGTCGACCGCGACGGCGACGTCGAGCTGGACGAGTACAACGCGATGCTGGCCAACCTGGCCGAACGCGACACCCACCCACCGGCCTGACCTGACCCTGGTCCGTGGCCACGGCTGCGGCCGAACCCGCACCGATACCGGTTCGACGGCGGGCCGCCCACAGCCCTGACTTGCCGACGATGCGCGCACCGTCGGGGTCCTGCGGTCCCGGGCGACGGTGCTGTCTGCTGTGGTGGCGGTCGTGCGCACCCCTCGGCCTGCCCCGACGTCGCTGCTCTCGCTCGCACTCCGCCAAGAGGACCTGCTCTCGACTGCGCAGTGCGCTGCAGCCGGTGTCGACGGAGACCGCCGTGCCCGACTCGTCCGGTCGGGTGCCTGGCGGCGCGTGACCCATGGTGTCTACGACGTGGCACCCGGACGCGACCGCCGACGGGATGCCGATCATCGTCGTCGACGGGCCGCGTGGATCGGGTTGCTCGCGTACGGACCCCACTCGGTCGCCGTGGGTGCTTGCGCGCTCGCGCTGCTCGGGGTCTCCGGCCTGACGACTGACGTCGCACCCGAGGTAGCACTCGCGGGCGGACGGTTCCGACGTGGACGTGACGGCATCCGGGTCAGGCAGTTCATGGACCCCGTCAGCGGCACCTACGGCGGCCACGGGATCGTCTCGCTCACGTCTGCCCTGGTGCAGGCGCTGCCGGAGCTGCCGGTCGCGAACGCGGTCGCGGTTCTCGACGACTGTCTCCATCGGGGGCTGCAGTCACCGTCCGGCCTCGAGGAGATCCGGCGCCGACTCAGGTCGCGTCGGGGAAGCGCGGGGATGGAGGAACGTGTTCTGAGCCGGGTCGACCCGCGCGCAGAGTCCCCGCTGGAGACGTTCGCCCGTCTGCAGTGCGCCGACGCGGGGATCCCCCCGGATGACCTGCAGGTCGAGATCCGCGCAGTGAACGGCGCGTTCCTCGGGCGTGGCGACTTGGGCTGGAGGCGAGACGGCGGCGGATGGCTGATCGCGGAGATCGACGGACGCGAGTTCCACGACCGTCCCGACGCCCTGCACCGTGACCGGCAGCGGCAGAACGCCATGGTGACGTGGGGCGCCGCGCAGATGCTCCGGTTCACCTCGGCCGACATCGCCGCAGGAACGATCCCCGCAGCGGTTCGCTCGACCCTCACCGCGCGGTCGACAACACCATGAGTCGCGCTCTGAAGCCCGCAGACGCGCCTCAAGATGTTCTCGCCACCAGCCCGGAGCGTTGAGGACACCGTGGGTCGCGGAATCGGCGGCGGAACGCGACTCGACGTGCTCTCGGCCACGGACCTTGGCGGACATCGCCCAGGAACGGGTGATAGGACGGGGCGCATGACTTCTACGCCCTTTCATGAGCTGGATCAGTACGTCGCCATCCCTCGGGTCAGTGGGTTGGTGCTGTCGCCGGACGGGTCGCGGTTGGTGACCAGCGTGGCGACGCTCGATGCCAAGTCGACCAAGTTCGTGACCGCCCTGTGGGAGGTGGACCCGACCGGGGAGAAGCCCGCACGGCGACTGACCCGGAGCGCCAAGGGGGAGGCCAGCGCCGCGTTCACGCAGGACGGGGACCTGCTGTTCACCAGCGCGCGGCCCGACCCGGACGGCAAGGCGGACGACGACGAGCCCGTCCCGGCGCTGTGGCTGATGCCTCGCGACGGTGCGGAGGCGCGCGTGGTCGCGGACCGGGCGGCGGGGCTGGGCGGGGTGCAGGTGGCGCGGGACGCCGACGTCGTGCTGGTCGGCTCGGACGTCCTGCCGAGCGCGACCGACGCGGAGACCGACGAGAAGCTGCGCAAGGCGCGCAAGGAGAAGAAGGTCGCGGCGATCCTGCACGACGGCTACCCGGTCCGGTTCTGGGACCACGACCTGGGGCCGGAGTCGCCGCACTGGTTCGTCGCGGACATCGGTACCGACGTCGTCGCGCCCCTGGCCGGCGCCAAGGACCCGCGGCTCACGCTCACGGACGTGACGCCGGGTGCGCGGTCGGCGCTGGTCGAGCAGGCGGCCGCGATCAGCCCGGACGGGCGCACGGTGGTGACCGGATGGAACCAGCCGCTCGCGCGCGGGACGCTGCGGGGGCGGCTCGTCGCGGTCGACGTGGCGTCGGGGGAGCACCGGGTGCTCGTCGACGATCCCGCCGCGGACCTGTGGTCGCCGGCGATCTCGCCGGACGGGCGCTGGGTCGCCTTCGTCCGCGAGACCGTGTCGACGCCGCACGACGCCCCGCGCGTCACGCTGCAGCTCGTCGCGCTGGCTGGTGGTGAGCCGCGGACGCTCGTCGAGAGCTGGGACCGCTGGCCGCAGCACCCGGTGTGGCTGCCCGACAGCACCGGCCTGCTCGTGTCGGCCGACGACGACGGTCGCGCACCGGTGTTCCGGGTCGATCTCGACTCGGACGAGGTCACGCGGCTGACCAGCGACGACGCCACCTTCACGGACGTGTCGGTCAGTCCCGACGGGTCGGTGGCGTTCGCGTTGCGGACGTCGTACGAGGCGCCGTCGCACCCGGTGCGGATCGACCTGGAGACGGGTGCGACGACGGCTCTGCGCAGCCCGGCCGCGACGCCCGAGCTGCCCGGCACGCTCACGGAGGTCGAGACGACGGCGGCGGACGGCCGACGCGTCCGGGCGTGGCTGGCGCTGCCGACCACGACCGAGAAGGCGCCGCTCCTCCTGTGGATCCACGGCGGTCCGCTCGGGTCGTGGAACGCGTGGTCGTGGCGGTGGAACCCGTGGATCCTCGTCGCGCGCGGCTACGCGGTCCTGCTGCCCGACCCGGCGCTGTCCACGGGCTACGGCCAGGACTTCGTGCAGGCCGGCTGGGGCGCGTGGGGCGCAGCGCCGTACACGGACCTGCTGGCCATCACCGACGTGGTGGAGGCGCGCGACGACATCGACGAGACGCGGACGGCCGCGATGGGTGGCTCGTTCGGCGGCTACATGGCGAACTGGGTGGCGGGGCACACCGACCGGTTCAAGGCGATCGTCACGCATGCGAGCCTGTGGGCGCTGGACCAGTTCGGCCCGACGACGGACGCGGCCTACTACTGGGAGCGCGAGATGACGCCGGAGATGGCGCTGGAGAACTCGCCGCACCGGTTCGTCGAGAAGATCGTCACACCGATGCTCGTGGTGCACGGCGACAAGGACTACCGGGTGCCCATCGGAGAGGGTCTGCGCCTCTGGTACGAGCTGCTGTCCCGGAGCGGCCTGCCCGCCGACGACGAGGGGAGGACCCCGCACCGGTTCCTCTACTTCCCCGACGAGAACCACTGGGTGCTCAGCCCGCAGCACGCCATCGTCTGGTACCAGGTGGTCGAGGCGTTCCTGGCGGAGCACGTGCTCGGCCAGACGGGTGAGAATGCCCCGATCTACCCGGAGATCTTGGGGTAGGGGCGCTCTCGACGTGCGGGGTCGCCCGGTCGGTACCAGACTCGCGGGTCGAGGCCGGGCGACCCGCGCACGGCTCGACGGAAGGACCCGACCATGGGTATCGGAGGCGGAATCGCCCTCATCGTCATCGGCGCGATCCTCTCGTTCGGCGTCAGTGACGCCATCGACGGGGTCAACCTCACGGTGATCGGCTACATCTGCATGGGCGCCGGTGTCATTGCACTGATCCTGGCGATCGTGCTCAACGCGCAGCGCAGCAACACCTCCCACACGGCGGTCGTCGAGCAGCGCACCACGCCGAACGCGCCGCCGGCGCAGGCCGCCCCGGTGGCACAGCCCGTGCAGGCGGTCCAGCCGGTGCAGCCCGTCCAGCAGCAGCAGCCGCCGGCGGCCCCCCCGGCTGTCTGACCGAGCAGGCATGAGAAACGCCCCCTCCGGACGGAGGGGGCGTTTCTCATGCCACCAGCGTTCTCACGCCTCCAGCGGGCCGCGCACGATCGAGTCGCCGGAGTGCGCGGGGTCACCGTCGAACAGCTCCTCGGACACGTCGACGACGGAGAACTGGTCGAGATCCAGGCCGGCCGGCAGGTCGAACCGGCCAGAGCTCCCCGCGAGGGTGCCCAGGCTGACGAGACCGCTGACGTCCGGCTTGAGCAACCAGACCTCGCGGAACCCGTCCTCGGACGACTCGCTCTGCTCCAGGTCGACCACGAGCACTCGCGAGCCGTCGGACAGGGTCTCGACGGCCGCGGACCCGGACGCGTCCCAGCCGGGCAGCGGCTCCAGGACCGCGGTGGCGATCACCGTGACGGCGTCGGGCCGGTTGGCGATCCACCAGGTCGCGCCCCCGCCGACCACGAGGCCGACCGCGGCGGCCGCGGCGATCCAGCGCCCGGCACGCGGTCGACGCGAGTCGAGCGGGACGACCGGAGCGATGACGTCAGCGGGCGCCGAGGCTGAGGGGGCGGGTGCGGGCAGGGGTGTCGACGTCGTCGACGATCCCGCAGCACCTGCAGCCAGCCCCAGCTCCGCGGCGACGCGGTCCCAGACCTGCGGCGCGGGCGCGACGAGCGCGGCGTCGGCGCCCCCGGAGCGGGCGAGGCCGACGATGTCGGTCAGGGACGCCAGCTCGTCGGTGCAGCGCTCGCACTCCTCGATGTGCGCGAGGTCGGAGGTCGTGCCGGCGGTCTCGCCGAGGGCGAGGAGCGCGAGCAGGTCGTCGTCCACGTGGGACTCATCGAACGGCACCGTCCACCTCCCATCGGGTCCGCAGCCGGGCGAGGCTGCGCCGGACGTGGCTCTTGACCGTGCCCAGCGGCAGGTCCAGCCGGTGCGCGATCTGGTCGTGCGTGAGGTCGTCGAAGAACGCGAGCCGCAGGATGGTGCGCTGCGGGTCCCCGAGCCGGTCCAGCTCGTCGGCGACGACGACGCGGTCGACCACGCGGTTGTCGACGGACGGCACGGGCAGCTCCGCCGCGCCGGCCACGGACTTGTCCCGCAGCCGCCGGTCGCGGGCCCGCTTCTCGTGGGTGTCCGCCACGACGTGCCGCGTGATGCCCAGGATCCAGGCGGGGAGCCGGGCCTTGTCCGGGTCGAACCGTTCCCGGCTGCGCCACGCCTCGACGAACACCTGCTGCGTCACGTCCTCCGCATCGGTGACGCTGCCGAGCGAGCGGAGCGCGACGGTGTGCACGAGCGTGGACCAGCGACGGTACGCCTCGGCGATCGCCGCTTCGTCGCCCCGCACGAAGGCCGCGCCGAGCTCCTCGACTCCCTCGCCGTCCGGGTCGAGCCGGTGCGCCGGGCGCGACGAGTCAGCAGACCCGGGCGCGGGTGCGCTCACGGACGGCTCCTCCCTCGTCGGCTCCCGGACGACAGGAGCGCTCAGCAGCGTAGTCACGGCTACCCACTGATCGGCTCGGCCGTGACGACGACGTTGTCCGTATAGTGCCCGATGTCGCGGCGGAACGTGCCACCGCAGGTCACGAGCACGAGCCGTGGCGCACCGGCACGGTCGAACCACTGGTCGACCGGCGCTCCGTCCTTCGGCAGCTTCTCGACCGTCACGACACGGTACTCGTGGACCCCGCCGTCGGCGGACGTCACCGTCACGACGGCCCCGACCCCGACGTCACGGAGCTTCGCGAACTGCCCGATGCCCGTCTGGACGCTGTCGACGTGCGCCGCGACGACGGTTGCTCCGGCGGGGTCGGCCGGGGCCGGACCGAACTGGTACCAGCCGGCGCGGTCGGCGTCCTCGGGGATCTCCATCTCGCCGTCGTCGCGGACCCCGACGGGGTCGACGGCCATGTCGATGCCCACGTCCGGCACGGCGAGCCGCACAGGCGGTGGGGTGGCGGCGACCGGTGGGCCGAGGGTCGCCTCGACCACGGGGACGGTCGGCCCTGTCGGGCCTGGGGGAGGGGTCGGCCGCGGGGGGGGCGGGGGGGGGGGGCCCCCCCCCCCCCCCCCGGCCCCGGGGGGGGGGGGGCCGGGGGCCCCGGGGCCGCCCCAACGCGCCCCGCCCCCGGCGGGCGCCCGGGCGCGCCCCCCCGTCCGGGGGCCTGGTTACCACCACTTTGTCCTGGAGGCCGCCGTGGCCCCCCCCCCCCCCCCCGGGCCGGGGGGGGGGGGGGGGGCCAGGTCGCGCACGATCACGTCGACCTGCTCGTCGGTCAGCGGCGAGAGGACGCCGTCTC
>NZ_JAUSVB010000002.1 GCF_030814415.1 Cellulomonas humilata
CCCTTCGCTGCGCTCCAGGTCAGTCCTCGCGGGTTGTCGGTCGGGCTGACCTTGCGCTCCGCTGCGGGCGAGTGACGCTCCGCGCCCCTCACCCTTCGCTGCGCTCCAGGTCAGTCCTCGCGGGTTGTCGGTCGGGCTGACCTTGCGCTCCGCTGCGGGCGAGTGACGCTCCGCGCCCCTCACCCTCCGCTGCGCTCCAGGTCAGTCCTCGACGTCGTCGCGGTACCGGCGGTCGTCGACGTACTCCTCCTCGATGAGGTGCACGGCGGCCTCCTCGGCGCTCGCGGCGCCGCCCGAGAAGCCCGCGTCGATGGCGAACCCGTCGGTGCCGCCCGCCTCGACGGCGTCGTCGTCCTCGACCAGGCGACCGGCACGGGACTCGTCGCGGTCGGGGCGCGGCCGTGCCTCCCAGACCTCGGGCTCCTCCTGGCCGATCCGTTGGTCGATCGTCTCGCGGTGGGCCTCTTCCCAGGCTGTCTCGCCGTAGTGGTTCGTCCGCGGCCGGTCCGGCACGGTGTAGCCCTCGTCGAGGAGGTCGTCGACCCCGCGGTCGATCAGGGTGTCCTCGCTGGGCAGCTGGTCGGTGTCGCCCTCGCTGCCGAGCTCAGGGTCGGTGCTGGTGCCGGGAGTCTCGCTCATGCCTCCGACCCTCGCACCGTGCGCGCCCCGGCGCCAGAGGGAGTGGGGGACGCCACGATCAATCCGGTGTCCCGGGCGGTCGCCGGCCGGGGACACTGGGCGCATGGGCCACCTCGACATCGGCGGCATCGGGTACTTCCTGCCCGACGGACGTCCCCTCCTCGACGACGTGTCGTTCCGGGTCGGTGACGGCGCGCGCGTGGCGCTCGTCGGCCCCAACGGTGCCGGCAAGACGACGCTGCTGCGGATCGTCGCCGGGGACGAGGCGCCGCACGCCGGGTCGGTCGGGCGCAGCGGTGGCCTGGGGATCATGCGGCAGGACATCGGCCGCATCGACGACGACCGGTCGATCCGGGACCTGCTGGCGTCGCTCGCGTCGCCGGCCGTCCGCGACGCCGCCGTCGAGCTGGCGGCCGCGGAGCTGCTGATCATGGAGGTCGACGACGAGCCCGCGCAGATGCGGTACGCGCAGGCGCTCGTCGACTGGGCCGACGTCGGTGGGTACGAGGCGGAGGCGGGCTGGGACCGCGTCACCGACGCCGTGCTGTCCATCCCGTTCGACGCCGCGCAGCACCGGGAGGTGCGGACCCTGTCCGGGGGCGAGCAGAAGCGCCTGGTCCTGGAGGCGCTGCTGCGCGGCCCGGACGAGGTGCTGCTGCTCGACGAGCCCGACAACGCCCTGGACGTGCCCACCAAGCGCTGGCTCGAGGACAAGCTGCGGGCGTCGAACAAGACCGTGCTCTTCGTCAGCCACGACCGCGAGATGCTTGCCCGCGTGGCGACGCAGGTGGCGACCCTCGAGCCCGGCGTCAGCGGTGCGGCGGTCTGGGTGCACGGCGGCGGGTTCGCGACGTACCACCAGGCGCGCGAGGACCGGCGCTCGCGGCTGGAGGAGCTGCTGCGGCGCTGGGAGGAGGAGCACGCGAAGCTCAAGGAGCTGGTGCTCACGCTCAAGACGAAGGCGGCGTTCAACGACGGGCTCGCGTCGCGGTACTCGGCCGCCCAGACCCGCCTGCGCAAGTTCGAGGAGGCGGGTCCGCCGACCCTGCTGGCGCGGGAGCAGAACGTCAAGGTCCGGCTGCGCGGCGGGCGGACCGCGAAGCGCGCTGTCGTCGCCACCGGGCTGGAGCTCACCGGCCTGATGAAGCCGTTCGACCTCGAGGTCTGGTTCGGCGAACGTGTCGCGGTGCTGGGCTCCAACGGGTCCGGCAAGTCGCACTTCCTGCGGCTCCTGGCCGCCGGCGGCAGCGACCCGAGCCCCGAGCACGCACCGGCGGACGACATCCCCGTCGCCCCGGTGACGCACACCGGCGCGGTCGTCCTCGGGCCGCGCGTGCGGCCGGGCTGGTTCGCGCAGAACCACGGGCACCCCGAGCTCGTCGGCCGGACGCTGCTGGAGATCCTGCACCGCGGCGAGGGGCACCGGGCGGGGCTCGGCCGGGAGCAGGCCAGCAAGGCGCTCGACCGGTACGAGCTCGTGGCCGCGGCGGAGCAGCGCTACGAGACGCTCTCCGGCGGCCAGCAGGCGCGCCTGCAGATCCTCCTGCTCGAGCTCGGGGGAGCGACGTTGCTGCTGCTCGACGAGCCGACGGACAACCTCGACCTGCACTCCGCCGAGGCGCTCGAGACCGGGCTGGCCGCGTTCGAGGGCACCGTCCTGGCGGTCACGCACGACCGCTGGTTCACGCGGACCTTCGACCGGTTCCTCGTGTTCGGTTCGGACGGCGAGGTCGTCGAGACGCCGGAGCCCGTCTGGGACGCGGGGCGCGTCGACCGCGTGCGCTGACCTTCAGACGAGCAGCGTGACGGCGAGGGTCGCCATCACGACCGCGATGACGATGTCGAGCACCTGCCAGGCGCGGGGTCGGGCGAACACCGGCCGCAGCCGGGCGGCGCCGAACCCGAGAGCGGTGAACCAGGTGATGCTGGCGAGCACCGCGCCCGCGCCGAACACCCACGCGCCGGGATCGTGTTGGTGGGCCAGCGAACCCAGCAGCACCACGGTGTCCAGGTAGACGTGCGGGTTGAGGAACGTCAGGGCCAGGCACGTGGTGAGCACCGCGCCCAGGGCGGCGGGGCCGTCGGCGGCCGGGTCGAGGCGTTCCGGGCGCCGGGCGCGCAGTGCGGCGCCGACGGCCAGCGCGAGCAGGAACGCGGCGCCCGCGTACTTCGTCACGGTGAGCACGACGGGGTGGTTCGTCACGAGGGCGCCCAGACCGGCGATGCCGGCGGCGATGAGCAGGGCGTCCGCCGCGGCGCAGACGGCTACCACGGGCAGCACGTGCTCGCCGCGGATGCCCTGGCGCAGCACGAAGGCGTTCTGGGCGCCGATCGCGACGATGAGGCCGAGGGCGGTGAGGAAGCCCGTGAGGGCGATGGCGGGCACAGAGCGACCGTAAGACGCGCACGCGACGAAGACCAGTTCATGATTCTCCGGAACCATTAGGATCATTCATGTGGCCTTCGATGTTGATCAGCTGAGCGCCCTCGCAGCCGTCGTGCACGAGGGCAGCTTCGACGCGGCCGCACAGCGCCTGCACGTCACGCCGTCGGCCGTCAGCCAGCGGATCAAGGCGCTCGAGCAGCAGGTGGGACGCGTGCTGGTGCTCCGGACGCGCCCCTGCCGGCCCACGGACGACGGTGAGGTCCTCGTCCGGCTGGCGGGCCAGATGGAGCTGCTGGGGCGGGACGCGATGGCGCAGCTGGTGCCCACCGGCGGCGGGTCCCGGGCCGCAGCCCCGTCGACGCGCCGGCTACCCGTCGCCGTGAACGACGACTCGATGTCCACCTGGTTCCCCGCCGCCGTCGCGGACCTGCCCCCCGACGTCCTGCTGGACCTGCGGCGCGAGGACCAGGAGCTGTCCGCTGACCTGCTGAGGGACGGCACCGTGATGGCTGCGGTGACCGCCGACCCCCGCGCCGTGCAGGGTTGCCGGGTCCGCCGCCTGGGCGCGATGCGCTACCTGGCCGTCGCCGCACCGGACCGCCGGGACCGCTGGTTCGCCGACGGGCTGGGAGCGGAGGTCTTCGCGACGGCACCTCTGCTGGCGTTCAACAGGGAGGACGGCCTGCAGGAACGCTTCGTGGCGTCCGTCGTGGGGCGCCGCACCGTGACCCCGCACGTCCACTACGTGCCGTCGCAGTCGGCGTTCGTGGGGCTCGTCGAGGCGGGTCTCGGGTGGGGGATGGTGCCGGAGGTGGCGGCGTCCGAGCGCATCGCGGCGGGAGCGCTCGTCGAGATCCGGGCCGGGCGCCACCTCGACGTGCCGCTGTACTGGCAGCACTGGGCGCTGCGCACACCGACGCTGGACGACCTTACGGAGCGCGTGGTTCGGGCCGCGGCGAAGGCGCTCCGGCCGGTGCGGAGGCACGGACCCCCGTCTACCGCAGGGTGACGAGACCCGCGTTTTGACCCCTCGGCACGCCGCCAGGTAATCTGGTGAGTCGTTGTGCGTCCCTGTTCCGGCGGCTGCTAGTGCCCTCTCAGCACTCAGCACCGAGCCAGAACGGCAAGGCCGGTGCGTTCCCGCTCGCCGCCTGGATGCCGACGAGAGCATTCATCGGCGGACCCGCACCCTGCGGAGTCCCGCCGCGACAAGATTCGCAACGAAACGAAGGCTGACGACCGTGCGCACGTACACCCCGAAGCCCGGCGACGTCGAGCGGACCTGGCACATCATCGACGCGAACGATGTCGTCCTGGGTCGCCTGGCCACACATGTGGCCACGTTGCTGCGCGGCAAGCACAAGGCAACCTTTGCTCCCCACGTCGACGGCGGTGACTTCGTCATCGTCATCAACGCGAGCAAGGTGGCACTGACCGGCAACAAGCGCGAGAACAAGCTCGCGTACCGCCACTCCGGATACCCGGGTGGCCTGCGCGCCGTGGCCTACTCCGACCTCCTGGAGAAGCACCCCGAGCGCGCGATCGAGAAGGCTGTCCGCGGCATGCTCCCCAAGAGCTCGCTCGCACGCCAGCAGCTCACCAAGCTCAAGGTCTACGCCGGTGCGGAGCACCCGCACGCGGCGCAGCAGCCGAAGCCCTTCGAGATCACCCAGGTCTCTCAGCAGGCGTGAGCCGGCTGAGTACAGAGAACAAGGACGCGAGGACACCAGTGGCAGAGACCACGGTCGACATCGACCTCGAGGGCGATGACACCCCCACCAGCTACACCTCCGAGACGGTTGCCCCGACGGGCCGCGGTCAGAGCATCACGGCACCGGCGAACGCGCTCGGCCGTCGCAAGGAGGCCATCGCGCGCGTGCGCCTGGTCCCCGGCACCGGTCAGTGGAAGGTCAACGGGCGCACGCTCGAGGACTACTTCCCGAACAAGGTGCACCAGCAGCTCGTGAACTCCCCGTTCAAGCTGGTCGACGTCGAGGGTCGTTTCGACGTCGTCGCCCGCATCACCGGCGGTGGCGTGAGCGGCCAGGCCGGCGCGCTGCGCCTGGGCATCGCCCGTGCGCTGAACGCGATCGACGAGGAGCACAACCGCCCGGCCCTGAAGAAGGCCGGCTTCCTGACCCGCGACGCCCGCGTCGTGGAGCGCAAGAAGGCCGGTCTCAAGAAGGCTCGTAAGGCTCCGCAGTACTCGAAGCGCTGATCGTCTCGCTTCGGCCCGATGGCCCTGCCGGTCTCACGACCAGCGGGGCCATCGGCATGTCTGCAACCATCGACACGGCGCGAGCCGGGGGACACGCCGCTGGCGCCGTGCCCCGCAAGGACGAAGGAGTCTGACCATGGGCCGACTGTTCGGTACCGACGGCGTGCGTGGGCTCGCCAACCGGGACGTCACCGCCGAGCTCGCGCTCGACCTCTCGGTCGCGGCCGCGCACGTCCTGGGCTCGCTCGGCGAGTTCGAGGGGCACCGGCCCCGGGCGATCGTCGGGCGTGACAGCCGGGCGTCCGGGGAGTTCCTCGCCGCGGCGGTGTCCGCGGGGCTCGCCTCGGCGGGGATCGACGTCAACAACGTCGGCGTGCTGCCGACGCCCGCGGTGGCGTTCCTGACCGCCGAGCTCGGGGTCGACATCGGCGTGGTCCTGTCCGCGTCGCACAACCCCATGCCCGACAACGGCATCAAGTTCCTGTCGCGCGGCGGGCACAAGCTGGACGACGAGCTCGAGGCCGCCATCGAGGCGCGCATGGGTGAGGACTGGGAGCGTCCGCTCGGCGGTGACGTCGGGCGCATCCGGGTCGACACCGGGCGTGCCGGTGAGCAGTACATCGAGCACCTCGTCGGGACCATCGACGTGCCGCTGACGGGTCTGCGCATCGCGGTCGACTGCGCGAACGGTGCGGCGAGCGAGGTCGGCCCCGCGACGCTGCGGGCCGCCGGCGCCGACGTCGTCGTCATCAACGCCTCGCCCGACGGCCGGAACATCAACGAGAAGTGCGGCTCCACGCACCCCGAGCAGCTGCAGGCGGCCGTGGTGGCCTCGGAGGCGGACCTCGGGGTCGCGTTCGACGGGGACGCCGACCGGTGCCTCGCCGTCGACGCGTCGGGTGCGCTGGTGGACGGCGACCAGATCATGGGGATCCTCGCCATCGCGATGCGCGACCGCGGCGACCTCGTGGCCGACACGCTGGTCACCACGGTGATGAGCAACCTCGGCCTGAAGATCGCGATGACGCAGGCCGGGATCGCGACGATCGACACCGCGGTCGGCGACCGGTACGTGCTCGAGGCGATGCGCGCCGGGGGGTACTCCCTCGGTGGCGAGCAGTCCGGGCACATCATCATGGCGGCGCACGCGACCACCGGCGACGGCGTCCTCACGGCGCTGCAGCTGGCCGCGCGCGTGGCCGCGACGGGGACGGCGATCGCCGACCTCGCCGGGGTGGTCCGGCGGCTGCCGCAGACGCTCGTCAACGTGCCGGGCGTCGACAAGCGCCGGGCGTCGTCGGACGAGTCGCTGCTGGACGCGGTGCGCTCGGCGGAGTCCGGTCTCGGCAGCACCGGGCGGGTGCTCCTGCGCTCGTCGGGCACCGAGGACCTGGTCCGGGTCATGGTCGAGGCGGGCACGCAGGCGGAGGCGGACCGGGTGGCCCACGAGCTGGCCGACGTCGTCCTGGACCGGCTGGCGCTGTAGTGCCGTCCGGCCCGCAGTGGGACCAGGCGCTGCGGGACGTGGCGCTGTGGATCATCGAGTCCGGCACGCGCTCCGCCGACGGTGTCGCGCCCGTCGTCCAGGCGGGGCACCCGGCGCTGCGGGCCGTGGCCACCCCGTACGACGGCCAGCTGTCGGACGCGGAGCTGGCGGCGCTCCTCGACGTGATGCACCGGACCATGCGGGCCGCGCCCGGCGTCGGGCTGGCGGCGCCGCAGCTCGGGCTCCCGGTGGCGCTCGCCGTGCTCGAGGACCCAGGCACCGTCTCGGAGGAGCACGCAGAGGTGCGCGAGCGCGAGCCGCTGCCGTACCGGGTCCTGGTGAACCCGCAGTACACCCCGGTGGGCGACGAGCGGGTCGGCTTCTACGAGGGCTGCCTGAGCGTCGTCGGCTACCAGGCGGTGGTCGCTCGCGCCCGGCACGTCCACCTCACCGGCACGGACGAGCGGGGGGAGGCGCTCGACGAGCTCGTGGGCGGCTGGTCCGCGCGGATCGTCCAGCACGAGACCGACCACCTCGCCGGCACCCTGTACCTGGACCGTGCCGAGCTGCGGTCCCTGGCGGCGACCGACGAGTTCGGTGCCCGGTGGGCCGCGGAGCCGAAGCCGGCCGCCGCAGCCCGTGCGCTGGACTTCCCGCTGGACTGAGGGGGCGCCCGCAGGGGGAGCCGGGGTCCGACCCTGGGATGATTCGGGGCTGCACCAGGGATGAACCGGGGGTCACCCCTATGTCCACGGACCGCGCCGCGACTTACCGTGGAGGCACGACACCGGGCGGAACACCACCTGGTGCACGACGCAGGAGCTGATGACACGTGCTGGAGGGGTGGGCCCTGGCCCTCGTAGGTTCCCCGTGGATCTTCGTCGTGCTCTACCTGTTCGCCACCATCGACGGCTTCTTCCCCCCGGTCCCCAGCGAGTCGATCGTCATCGCGCTCTCCGCGGTGGCCATGGCCGAGGGCACGCCGAACCTCGCACTGATCATGCTGGTCGCCGCCGCCGGCGCGTGGACCGGTGACCAGATCGCCTACCAGATCGGCACCAAGGTCAAGGTGCGCGAGCTGCGCGTGCTGCGGTCCCCGCGGGGTCAGGCGGCCGTCGACTGGGCCGAGAACGCCCTCGCGAACCGCGGGGCGGCGTTCATCATCGCGGCCCGCTACATCCCGATCGGGCGCGTCGCGGTGAACATGACCGCAGGTGCGGTGGGCTACAGCCGGCGCCGCTTCATGGGGCTCACGGCCATCGCCGCCGTCACCTGGGGCTGCTACTCGGCGCTCATCGGGATCGGTGCCGGTGCCTGGCTGCACGACCACACGCTCGTCGCCGTGGGCGTCGGGGTGGTCGGCGGGCTGGCGATCGGTCTGGTCATCGACTGGGTCCTGCGCAAGCTCACCCACCACCGCCCGGCCCCGGAGGCGAGCGCACCGGTGCTCCGCGTCGCGGATGAGTCGGACACGCCCCGGGCGGAGACCACCACTCCGGTCACGGGACGCTCACGATCCGACCCCGCTGCCTAACGATCCGGTATCACTGCGTCATTTCGCCCATGACTGTGCTTACTCTCTGACTGTGTCGACGTCGCGGTCGGCGCTCCCGTGCCTGACCACACCCCCGGGGGTGTCCGTCGGCATGGGTGGATGCGGGCAGGGGGCGAGATGGGCGTGCGTGCGCGGTGGGCCGTCGGCCTCGCGCTGCCCGCTGCACTCCTGCTGGGCCTCGCGGCGTGCAGCGCCCCCCGTGAGCAGGCGGCGCAGGACACGCCCACCGCGGTCGTCGTCGGCGCCCCCGACTGCCTCTCCTCGCAGGTCCTCGCGGACCTGGGCCTGGTGGCGGCCGGCGAGTCCGGTGGCACGGGCACGCCGCACGCGGACGCCCCCGACGCCGGTCGGGTGCCGGACGGCTTCCTGCCGGTCAGCGTGGTCGTCTGCGCCCCCGGGGGGACCCTGCAGGACTCGTCCGGGACGTGGGTCGCGCTGACCGCGAGCCGACACGAGGGTGACCTGGAGCCGCTCGTCGCAGCCCTGCGCCGGCCGTCGGCACAGCGCGGCGGGACGTGCAGCACCGCGGCCGTCGTGGCGCCGTCCCTCTGGCTGGTCGACGCACTCGGCCGGGCGGTCCGTCCGGTCTGGCCGACGGACCGCTGCGGCTCCCCGCAGGAGGCCGTGGCGACCGCCCTGGACGCCCTCGAGGAGACGGACAGCGAGCAGTACCCGGTCCGGCTCGTGATCCCCGCGGAGCCGACTGCGCAGCGTTGAGCCCTACAGCTTGCGCAGCCGGACCCGCTCCACCGCGTGGTCGCTGTCCTTGGTCAGCACGAGGGTGGCGCGGCTGCGGGTGGGCAGGATGTTCTGCACGAGGTTCGGCTGGTTGATCGAGTCCCAGATCCGCTCGGCACGCTCCACGGCCTCGTCGTCGGTCAGCGCGGCGTACCGGTGGAAGTACGACTCGGGCCGCGCGAACGCGGTCTTCCGCAGCGCGAGGAAGCGGTCGACGTACCAGCGGCGGACGTCGCTCGTACGGGCGTCGACGTAGATCGAGAAGTCGAAGAAGTCGCTCACCGCCAGGTTCGACGTGCCCTCGGCGGTGGGTCGGGCGGGCTGGAGCACGTTGAGACCCTCGACGATGAGCACGTCGGGGCGGTTCACCACGATCTCGCGGCCCGGGAGGATGTCGTAGGTCAGGTGGTCGTACACGGGCACCCGGACCTCCGGACGGCCTGCCTTGACCTTGGACACGAAACGGAGCAGGGCCCGGCGGTCGTACGACTCGGGGAAGCCCTTGCGCTCCATCAGCCCGCGGCGCTCGAGCTCGGCGTTGGGGTAGAGGAAGCCGTCCGTGGTGATCAGCTGGACCCGCGGCGTCGCGGGCCACCGCGCGAGCAGCTCGCGCAGGAGGCGCGCGGTGGTCGACTTGCCGACGGCGACGGAGCCGGCGACGCCGATGACGAACGGGGTGCCGCCGACGTCCTCGCGCAGGAACGTGCTCGACGCGGCGTGCAGGCCGCGGGTCGCCTCGATGTGCAGGTCGAGCAGCCGGGAGATCGGGCGGTAGATGGCGTCCACCTCGGCCAGGTCGATCGGGTCCCCGAGGCCGGCGAGGCGCTCGACGTCGGCGTCCGTGAGCGGCAGCGGCGTGGAGGCCGAGAGGCGGGTCCAGGCATCGCGGTCGAGGTCGACGTAGGGCGACGCGGGCGCGACGGCGGCGCGACGGGGCGCGTCCACCATCGGGGCGCGGTCGACGCTGGTCGTGGCGCCGAAGCCCGCGAGCACCGCTCGTACCCCCGCGTCGAACTCGGCGCGGGCTGCGGACGTCGGCGCCACCCGGCCGGGGTCGGCCTGCAGGATCTCCGTCATCACCCAGCCGTGCACCTGGGACCAGATGCTGCGCGCGATCGTCTCGGTGTCGCCGGTCAGCTCGCCGCGGTCGACGGCGTCCTGCGTCCGGGCGACGTGGTCGACGAGCGAGAGCCCGCCGCGCTCCGCGGAGGCGTCGGAGGCGTCGTTGGCGGTGATGCTCGGGGCGAACATCACCGTGTACTCCAGGGGGTGCGCGAGGGCCCAGTCGCGGTACGCGTGCGCGCCGCGCAGCAGCCTGTCGACGCCGTGGAGCTCGTCGATCGGCGCCAGCGCCTGGTCGAGCCCCGCGAACGCCTCCATGATCGCCGCGTCGACGAGCGCGGACTTGCTGCCGAAGTGGGTGTAGACCCCGATGGTCGAGCAGCCCGAGAGCGCGGCGACCCGGCGCACGGTGAGGGCCGCCGGTCCCTCGGTGCCGAGGATCTTGACGGTCTCGGCCAGGATCCGGTCGCGCAGGGGCAGCGTTGACGTCGCTGTGGTCACATCACTACGTTATGGCCATAACAACGTAATGCTGCGTCCGAGGGTGCCGACGCGGTCGAGTGCACGAGGAGACGACATGCCGCGCACTGTCCTGGACGGGCGACGAGGACTCGCCGCGCTGGCCGTGGTCGGCGTCCTGGCGGGCTGCTCGGCCGACAGGCCCGCGGACGTCGACCCCGAGGCGACGACGACCACGGACCTCGGCCTGACGAGCCCCGACCTCGACGGCACGGGGACGCTGCCGGCCTGGGCCTCCGGTGTGTACGGCACCACCTGCGCGGGGGACAACCGGTCACCGACGCTGACCTGGGCCGGGGCGCCCGACGGGACCCGGTCGTTCGTCGTGACGTTCACCGATCCCGCGCACCCGAGTTACGTGCACTGGGTCGTCACCGGCATCGACCCGTCGGCCACCGGGCTCGAGGCGGCCGACGACGGGATGGTCGACGGCGGGGTCGTCGGCGACAGCTTCCGCGGCACCGGGAGCTACGCCGGACCGTGCGTCGACGGAAACACCTACGTGTACACGCTGTACGCGCTCGACGACGAGGTCACCGGCACCGCGAGGACCACGCTGGGCGACGCGCTGGCGCTGATGGAGGGGCACATCCTCGACCAGGCCGAGCTCCCTGTGCTGCGGGCAGCGTCCTAGGAGGCGGACCGGGCGGGCGGCGGTCGCCGACTAGACTCGCCGTCATGTGTGGAATCGTCGGCTACGTCGGTAGCCAGGTAGCCAGCGACCGCCCTCTGGACGTGGTGCTGGAGGGTCTGCGGCGCCTCGAGTACCGGGGATACGACTCGGCAGGGGTCGCACTCGTCAGCCCCTCGGGGACGCTGGCCACCGCGAAGAAGGCCGGCAAGCTGGCGAACCTCGTCGAGGAGCTGGACCTGCGTCCGCTCCCGGAGTCGACGGCGGCCATCGGGCACACGCGGTGGGCCACCCACGGCGGGCCGACCGACGTGAACGCGCACCCGCACGTCGCCGGCAAGCTCGCGGTGATCCACAACGGCATCGTCGAGAACTTCGCCGTCCTCAAGGCGGGGCTGGAGGCCGACGGCGTCCGGTTCACGTCCGAGACCGACACCGAGGTCGCCGCGCAGCTCATCGCGCGCGCCTACGAGACGACCGGTGACCTGACGGCCGCGATGGCGGCGGTCGCGCGCACCCTGCACGGCACGTTCACGCTGCTGGCCGTGCACGAGGACGCCCCCGACGTGGTCGTCGGCGCCCGGCACGACTCCCCGCTGGTGGTCGGCATCGGCGACGGCGAGAACTTCCTGGGGTCCGACGTCGCGGCGTTCATCTCGCACACGCGCGAGGCGCTCGAGCTGGGCCAGGACCAGGTGGTGACCATCACCCCGAGCGCCGTCACCGTCACGGACTTCGAGGGTCGGCCCGCGCAGGCGCGCCGGTACACCGTGGACTGGGACGCCGCGGCGGCCGAGAAGGGTGGCTTCGCGTCCTTCATGGACAAGGAGATCCACGACCAGCCCCAGGCCGTCGCGGACACGCTGCTCGGCCGGACCGACGCGCACGGTCGGCTCGTGCTGGACGAGATCCGGATCGACGAGTCGGTGCTGCGGTCGGTGGACAAGATCGTCGTCGTCGCCTGCGGCACCGCCGCCTACGCCGGGCACGTCGCCAAGTACGCGATCGAGCACTGGTGCCGGATCCCCGTCGAGGTCGAGCTGGCGCACGAGTTCCGCTACCGCGACCCCGTGGTCAACGAGCGCACGCTGGTCGTGGCGGTGTCCCAGTCCGGCGAGACCATGGACACGCTCATGGCTGTGCGGCACGCCCGGGAGCAGGGCGCCAAGGTGCTCGCGCTGGTGAACACGCACGGCTCGACCATCCCCCGCGAGTCGGACGCGGTGCTCTACACGCACGCCGGCCCGGAGATCGCGGTGGCGTCGACCAAGGCGTTCCTGGCCCAGATCACCGCGGCCTACCTGCTCGGCCTGTACCTCGCGCAGCTGCGCGGCAACAAGTACGCCGACGAGGTCTCCGCGATCCTGTCCGAGCTGCGCGCCATGCCGGACAAGATCCAGCAGGTGCTGGACCGGGCCGACCGGGTGCGCGAGACCGCACGCTCGATGGTGGACACGAAGTCGGTGCTGTTCCTGGGCCGCCACGTCGGGTTCCCGGTGGCGATGGAGGGTGCGCTCAAGCTCAAGGAGCTCGCCTACATCCACGCCGAGGGGTTCGCCGCGGGGGAGCTCAAGCACGGCCCGATCGCGCTCATCGAGGAGGGGCAGGCGGTGTTCGTCGTCGTGCCGTCGCCGCGCGGACGCGACTCGCTGCACTCGAAGGTCGTCTCCAACATCCAGGAGATCCGGGCCCGCGGTGCCCGCACCCTGGTGATCGCGGAGGACGGCGACGTGGACGTCCTCCCGTACGCCGACGAGGTCTTCTACGTGCCGCAGTCGCCGACGCTCCTGGCCCCGCTACTGGCCGTCGTCCCGCTGCAGGTGTTCGCCTGCGAGCTGGCGACCGCGAAGGGTCTCGACGTGGACCAGCCGCGCAACCTGGCGAAGTCCGTCACGGTCGAGTGACCGTGAACCTCGCGTGATCATCGGCGTCGGCATCGACGTCGTCGACGTCGCGCGCTTCGTCGACACCCTGCACCGGGTGCCGGCGCTGCGCGACCGCCTCTTCACGCCCGAGGAGCGGGAGATGCCCGAGACCTCCTTGGCCGCACGGTTCGCGGCCAAGGAGGCCATCGCCAAGGCGCTCGGTGCGCCCGCGGGGATGAGCTGGCAGGACGCGACCGTGCGCCGCGTCGCCGGTGCGCAGCCGGTGGTCGAGGTCGTCGGCACCGTCGCCGCCGCGGCTGCTGCCGCGGGCGTCGACCGGTTCCACCTGTCCATCTCCCACGACGCCGGCATCGCGTCCGCCGTGGTGATCGCCGAGCGGGACTGAGCCTCAGCGCAGAGCCGGGACGACCTCGGACTCGAACAGCTCGATGCCCGAGCGGTCGTAGGCGGCCTCCGCGAAGTACGTGATCGCGTAGGTCATGCCGAGCTTCTCGAGCTCCTGGAGCTTCTCGACGATCTGCTCCGGGGTGCCGACGAGAGGGCCGTTGCGGAAGTCCTCGGCAACCTCGGCCGCCTTCGCGGGGACCGTGTTGCTCAGGTGCTCCTCGACCCAGGCGATACGGTCGTCGACCTCGGCCTCGGTGGCACCGATGACCACGTTGTAGTTGGCCGACCGGGTGATCTCCTCGAACGGCCGGCCGATGGCCTCGCAGTGCCCGCGCAGGATCTCGGACTTGTGCGCGAAGGCCTCGGGGGCGCCTGCGAAGTTGGTGTAGGCGGCGTGCTCGGCCGCGATGCGCAGCGTCTTCTTCTCGCCGCCGCCCGCGATCCACAGCGGCGGACCATCCACCTGCAGGGGCAGCGGGGACAGCTGGGCGCCGTCGACCTGGTAGTGCCGCCCGTCCAGCGTCGCGGTGCCGTTGGTCCACATCTGCTTGAAGATCTGGACGCCCTCGTCGAGCATCGCGATCCGGGTGCCGGCGGACGGGAAGCCGTAGCCGTACGCGAGCCACTCGTGCTCGTACCAGCCCGCACCGATGCCCATCTCGACGCGGCCGCCCGAGATGATGTCCGCGGTCGTGGCCACCTTGGCCAGGTAGGCGGGGTTCCGGTACGCCATGCACGTGCACATCTGGCCGAGCCGGACCCGGCTGGTCGACGCGGCGAACGCGTTGATGAGGCTCCAGGCCTCGTGGGTGGCCTCGCCGTTGGGCTCGGGCACCGCGTGGAAGTGGTCGTACACCCAGATCGACTCGAAGGCGTCGCCCTGGTCGGCGTGGTTGGCCAGGGCGCTCATGGTCGGCCAGTGGTCGCGCGGCTCGATGCCGGCGAGGTCCTGCCGCCAGCCCTGGGGGATGAAGAGTCCGAAGCGCATGCGGGGCACGTTACCTGCGCGGGAGCCGGTGTGCCTGGTCGGGTCGAATCGATGCATTCGGACGTCGTCGCCCGCGCCCGCGTGCAAATGCTCTCCCACCCGTCAGGATGAGGAACGTGCTGCAGACCTGGACCTCCGCGCAGGTGCGGGCGGCGGAAGAACCGCTGCTGGCGCTCGGCGTCCCCCTGATGGAGCGGGCCGCGTTCGCCCTGCACGTGCGCACGGCCGCCGTGCTGCGCGAACGGCGCCGCGCCGTCGCCGGTGCGCGGGTGGTCGTCCTCGCGGGACCCGGCAACAACGGCGGCGACGCCCTGTACGCGGGTGCGCTGCTGGCTCGGCGCGGGGTCGAGGTCCACGCGGTGGTGACGGCGGAGCGGGTCCACGAGGGCGGCCTGTCTGCGCTGCTGCAGGCCAGGGGACGTGCCCTGCGGGTCGACGGGTCCGTGGACGACGCCGCCGCGCTCGCGGCCGGCGCCGACCTGGTGCTGGACGGGCTGCTCGGGATCGGCTCGGACGGGTCGGGCCTGCGCGGTGCGGCGGGCGCGCTCGTGCAGGCGATCCTGGACCTCGGTCGGCCGTACGTCGTCGCCGTCGACGTGCCGTCGGGCCTCGGTGTCGACGACGGGCGGCGGGACGGGATCGCGCTGGACGCCGACCTGACGGTGACGTTCGGCGGTCTGAAGCCCGGGCTCCTGCTGCCGCCCGGCACCCACGCCGCCGGCCGGGTCGAGCTGGTCGACCTCGGCCTGGACCTGGCGGGTGTGCCCGCCGTGGTGCGGCTGGAACCGGGTGACGTCGCGGACCTGTGGCCGGTGCCCGCGTCCGATGCGCACAAGTACACGCGCGGGGTCCTCGGGGTCGTGGCCGGCTCGCGGGCCTACCAGGGGGCCGCGGTGCTGACGACGAGCGCGGCCGTGCAGGCCGGCATCGGCATGGTGCGGTACCTGGGCGACGTCGGGGACGTGGTCGTGGCCGCGCACCCGGAGGTCGTGGTGGGTCACGGGCGCGTGCAGGCCTGGGTGTTCGGGCCGGGGGTCTCCCCGGACGACGCCGGCCAGCGACGACGCATCGAGTACGCGTTCGAGCACGTGCGGGAGCGCGGCGAGGCAGCCGTGGTCGACGCGGGTGCGCTCGAGCTGCTGCCCGCGCACGTCGGCCCGCACGCGGTGCTGACGCCGCACGCGGGCGAGCTCGCGCGCGTCCTCACGCAGCGTGGTGAGACCGTCGACCGGGCCGCGGTCGAGGCGGAGCCGCTGCGCTGGGCGCGCCGCACGCACGAGCTGACCGGCGCGACCGTCCTGCTCAAGGGACCCGTGACCGTCGTCGCGGGCGCTCAGGGTGCCGCCTACGCGCAGGCCGACGCCCCGGCGTGGCTGTCGACCGCGGGGGCGGGCGACGTGCTGGCGGGTCTGCTGGGCGCGCTGCTCGCCGGCCGGGTAGACGCCATCCACGAGGACCCGTCCCTCGCTGCCGCGCTGGCGGCCACCGCTGCGCTGGTGCACGGCCGCGCGGCGCACCGGGCCAACCCCGGCGGCCCGATCTCGGCGCGCGCGGTCGCGGACGCGCTGCCGGCCACGATCGCGGAGCTGCTGGGCAGGTGACGCTGACTCCTGACCTCCTCGCCCGCGTGGAGGCGCTGCTCGAGAGCGGGCCACGGCGGATCCTGGGCATCGTCGGCGCGCCCGGGGCCGGCAAGTCGACGGTCGCCACGCAGGTGGTCGCCGCGGTGGGACCCGCCGCGGTCGTCGTGCCGATGGACGGGTTCCACCTCGCGCAGACGGAGCTGGAGCGGATCGGGCGCGCCGACCGCAAGGGAGCTCCGGACACGTTCGACGCCGACGGGTTCGTCGCGCTGCTGACCCGCCTGCGCAGCCCGGAACGGACCGTCTACGCGCCCGAGTACCGCCGCGACCTGCGCAACCCCGTCGCCGGGGCGATCGCGGTCCCGCCCGAGGCGCGGCTGGTCGTCGTCGAGGGGAACTACCTGCTGCTCGACGAGCACGGCTTCGGTCCCGTGGCCGCCCTGCTCGACGAGTCGTGGTTCCTGGCGCCTGACGACGGGCTGCGGCTGACCCGGCTGGTGGCCCGGCACGAGGCGTTCGGCAAGTCGCCCGAGGCGGCGCGCGCGTGGTCGCACGGTCCCGATGAGAACAACGCCCGGCTGGTCGCGGCGACGGCCGTCCGCGCCGACGTCGTCGTCCACGTCGGCTGAGTACCGGTGCGAGACTGGGCGCCGTGAGCTCGTACCCCGCACGTGCCGTCGTCGACCTCGCGGCCGTCCGTTCCAACGTCCGATCCCTGGCCGCGCACGCGCCGACCGCACAGGTCATGGCCGTCGTGAAGGCCGACGGCTACGGCCACGGCCTCCTGCCGACCGCTGCCGCCGCCGTGGCCGGTGGCGCGACCTGGCTCGGCGCCGCGCAGGTCGACGAGGCGCTCGCCCTGCGGCGTGGCGGGATCACCGGCACCCGCGTGCTGACCTGGCTCTACGCGCCCGGTGCGCCGCTGCGGGAGGCCGTCGAGGCGGACGTGGACGTGTCGGTGTCTGCTCCGTGGGCGCTCGACGAGCTCGCCGTGGCCGCCCGTGTGGCCGGGCGTCCGGCCCGCGCGCACCTCAAGGTCGACACCGGGCTGGGCCGCAACGGGCTCACCCCGGCCGACCTCGCGACGATCCTGCCGGAGGTCCTGCGGCTGCGCGCGGAAGGTGCCGTCGAGGTCGTCGGGCTGTGGAGCCACCTCGCGTTCGCCGACGAGCCCGAGCACCCGACCGTGAAGCACCAGGGCGAGGTGTTCGCGGACGCGCTGCGGACGGTCGAGGCCGCCGGCGTCGCGCTCGAGGTCCGGCACCTGGCCAACTCCGCCGCGACGCTGACCACCCCGGCGGTCCACTACGACCTCGTCCGGCCCGGCATCGCCGTCTACGGCCTGTCGCCGGTCCCGCAGCTGGGTGGGCACGACGACTACGGCCTCGTGCCGGCGATGACCCTGGAGGCCGAGCTGGCGAACGTGAAGGTCGTGCCCGGCGGGCACGGTGTCTCGTACGCCCACCAGTACGTCACCACGCACGACACGGTGCTCGGTCTGGTGCCGCTGGGCTACGCCGACGGGATCCCGCGGCACGCGTCGGGCACGCAGGAGCAGCCCGGTGGTCCCGTGCGCGTCGGCGGTCGCACGCTCGGGGTCGCCGGCCGGGTCTGCATGGACCAGGTGGTGATCGACCTCGGCCCCGGGGCGACCGAGCAGGCGGGGGACCGGGTCGAGCTGTTCGGCAGCGGTCGCGACGGCGGGCCGACCGCGCAGGACTGGGCGGTCGCCGCCGGCACGATCTCCTACGAGATCGTCACGCGGATCGGTGCACGGGTTCCCCGGGTGCACGTCGACAGCGAGGCGGTCGCCCGATGAGCGTCACGGTTCGGCTGCCCGACGCCGACGCCACCCGGGCCTACGGTCGCGCGCTCGCGGACGTCCTGCGGGCGGGCGACCTGGTCGTGCTCACCGGGGACCTCGGGGCGGGCAAGACCACGCTGACGCAGGGGATCGGAGCCGGGCTGCAGGTGCGTGGGCAGGTGGCGTCGCCGACGTTCATCATCGCGCGCGAGCACCCGCCGGTCGCGCGGCCCGACGGCACCCGCGGTCCGACCCTCGTGCACGTCGACGCCTACCGGCTGGGCTCGCTCGACGAGGTGGACGCGCTCGACCTCGACGCGAGCCTGGACGAGGCCGTGACCGTCGTCGAGTGGGGCGAGGGGTGGGTCGAGTCGCTCGCGCAGGACCGTCTCGAGGTCACGCTGCAGCGGCCGCGCGGAGGAGCGCTGGCCGACGACGACCTCGACGACGCCGCCGCGGGGGAGCGCGTGGTCACCGTGCGGGCCGTCGGTGCACGCTGGGCGGACGTCGCGCTGCCCGACGCCGACCCGGTGGCAGGCTGACCTCGTGCCCGTCCTCGCCCTCGACACGTCCGCCGCCGTCGCGGTGGCCCTCACCGACGACGCCGGTGCGCTGCTGGCCGAGCGCTCGGACCGGCAGCAGCGCCACCACGCCGAGCTGCTGACCCCGATGATCGCCGCCGTTCTGGCCGACGCCGGCGTGGACCGGCGCGAGCTCACGTCCGTCGTCGTCGGCACGGGTCCGGCCCCGTTCACCGGGCTGCGCGTCGGGCTGGTCACCGCGCGGACCCTCGCGCTGGCGCTGGGCATCCCGGCGCACGGCGTCCCGAGCCTCGACGCGGTGGCCCTGAGGGCGTCGCGCACCCTGCCACCCGGCACCGACGTGCTCGTCGCCACCGACGCCCGGCGCCGCGAGGTGTACTGGTCGCTCTACCGGGTGGTCGGGGCCGGGCGGATCGAGGTGCTCGTGGCACCCGAGGTCGCGGCTGCCGCGGACGTCGCTTCCGACGAGCGCACCGCCGGTGCTCTGGTGGTCGGGCGCGGCGCGCTGCTGTACGCCGACGCGTTCGCCGCAGGCACCGAGTCCCCGCTCCTCGATCCCGACCCGGCGGAGCTGGCCCGGCTGGCCCTGGAGCGGGTGGCGGAGGGTCGGGTGCTCGGCACGGAGCCGCTCTACCTGCGCCGGCCCGACGCCGTGCCGCAGGCCGCGCGCAAGCGCGTGCTCGGATGACCGAGCCCGGCGACGTCCTGGTCCGTGCCCTGACCCCCGCGGACCTGCCGGCCCTGGAACGCATGGAGATCGACCTCTTCGAGGCGGCTGCCTGGTCGCCCGAGAGCCTCGCGTCGGAGATCAGCGGCCCCGGGCGCTGGTACGTGGGGACGGTCGTCGGCGGTGAGCTGGTCGGGTACGCCGGCCTGTGGTTCGACGGGTACGACGCGCAGGTCATGACGATCGGCACGGACGAGCGGTTCCAGGGGCGCGGGCTCGGCCGGCGGATGCTGGACAACCTGCTGGACCGCGCCCGTTCGCTCGGTGCCGCCGTCGTGCTCCTCGAGGTGCGGGTGGACAACGACCCCGCGATCCACCTGTACGAGAGCGCCGGCTTCGAACGGCTCGGCATGCGCCGGGCGTACTACCAACCGGGCAACATCGACGCGTGGACCATGCGGCTGGACCTGCGTGGTCAGGAGGAGCCTGCATGACGAGGGACGCAGTCATCGTCGACGCCGTCGCGCTGAACGAGGCGCTGTCGAGCGCCGACCCGCCGGTCCTGCTCGACGTGCGCTGGGCGCTCGGGCAGACGGACGGTCACGACCGCTACCTCGACGGCCACCTGCCCGGTGCCGTGTTCGTGGACCTGGACACCGAGCTGGCCGGTCCGGCCTCGCCGCAGGAGGGTCGCCACCCGCTGCCCGACCTCGCCGTGCTCGAGGCCGCCGCCCGTCGCTGGGGTGTCTCGGGGGAGCGCGCGGTCGTGGCCTACGACGCGGTCGGCGGGATGTCCGCCGCGCGCGTGTGGTGGTTGCTGCGCTGGGCCGGCGTGCGCGACGTGCGGCTGCTCGACGGCGGGCTCGCGGGGTGGACGGACGCGGGGCTGCCGCTGGAGGCCGGGTCCGTGATGCCGGAGCCCGGGGACGTGGTGCTGGTGCCGGGGGCGCTGTCGACGATCGACGCCGATCAGGCGGCGACGTGGGACGGCTCGTTGCTCGACGCCCGTGCCGCCGAGCGGTACGCCGGCGACGTCGAGCCGGTCGACCCGCGCGCGGGCCACATCCCCGGTGCGATCTCCGTGCCGACGG
This sequence comes from Cellulomonas humilata, assembly GCF_030814415.1. Classification (GTDB taxonomy): domain Bacteria; phylum Actinomycetota; class Actinomycetes; order Actinomycetales; family Cellulomonadaceae; genus Cellulomonas; species Cellulomonas humilata_A. The sequence continues at coordinate 20,183 of NZ_JAUSVB010000002.1, forward strand.
CGGGGAACATCGGCCCCGACGGCACGTTCCTGTCCGATGCGGCGCTGCGGGAGCGGTTCGCGGCGGTCGAGGGTCCGGTCGCCGTGTACTGCGGCTCGGGCGTGACGGCCGCTCACGAGGTCGCGGCGCTCGCGTCGATCGGCGTCGAGGCGGCGCTCTACCCGGGCTCCTGGTCGCAGTGGTCGAACGACCCGGCGCGGCCGGCGGAGACGGGACCGGCCGCGGCCCGGGTCTAGGGGACCGTCAGACGGTCAGCGACGCCTGCGCGTAGCCGAGTCGCTCCGCGCGGGCGCGGTGCGTGCCGGTGCCCTCGACGTGACCGACGTTGACGACGAGGAGCGACTTCCAGCCGTTCTCGGCGAAGAACTCCTGGTCGATGGCGTCGGCATCCATGCCGCCCATCGGGCCCGCAGCCAGGCCGGCGGCGCGCAGGCCGACGATCAGGTAGCCGGCCTGGATCAGCGCGTTCGTCCGGGCCATCGACTCGCGCTGCTCGGGCTGGCCCTCGAGTGCGTCGGCGAGCGCGGCCATGTGCGGCGCGAGCGTCGGGATGTGCGTGTGGAAGCCGGTGTCGGCCGCCAGGACCAGGGAGACGGGGGCGCCCAGGACGCGCTCGCGGTTGCCCTCGCTCATGTGCGCGGCGAGACGCTGACGGGCCTCGGGCGTGCGGACGACCAGGAGGCGCAGCGGGACGGTGTTGAGGGCAGTCGGGCCCCACTTGACCAGGTCGTAGACCGCGGCGATCCGCTCGTCGCTGACCTCGTCGGGGGTGAACGCGGCCGCGGTGCGCGCCTCGCGGAACAGGAGGTCCGCGACGTCGTCGGCGACCGCGAGACCAGGCCCGCGGCCGAATGCTGTGAAGTCGAGGCCGTCGAGGACAGTGGTGTCAGTGGTCATGGTTGGTTGAAGCGTCAATTACCGCCCGTTGTTCCGAGCAGCGGGGTGGCGGTCGTCACAGCGGCGCGGCCACTTATCCTGGGCGCATGGCAGACCCCCTCGTCCTCGGGATCGAGACCTCGTGCGACGAGACCGGCGTCGCCCTGGTGCGCGGCTACGACCTGCTGGTCGACGCCGTCGCGAGCTCGGTCGACGAGCACGCGCGGTTCGGCGGGATCATCCCCGAGATCGCGTCGCGCGCCCACCTCGAGGCCATGGTGCCGACGATCGAGCGGGCGCTGGCCACCGCCGACGTCTCCCTCGGTGCGGTCGACGCGATCGCGGTCACGGCCGGCCCCGGGCTCGTCGGACCCCTGACCGTCGGAGCCTCCGCCGCCAAGGCCCTCGCGCTCGCGCTGGACAAGCCGCTGTACGGCGTCAACCACGTGATCGGGCACGCCGTGGTCGACGAGCTGGTCGACGGCGCGTTCCCCGACCGGGTCATGGCGCTCGTCGTCTCGGGCGGCCACTCGTCGCTGCTGCTCCTCGACGACACCGTCAACGTCACCGAGCTCGGGTCGACGCTCGACGACGCGGCGGGGGAAGCCTTCGACAAGGTCGGCCGGCTGCTGGGCCTGCCGTACCCGGGCGGGCCGCACATCGACCGTCTCGCCCGTGAGGGCAATCCCGCCGCGATCCGCTTCCCGCGCGGGCTGACCGCCGCCAAGGACCAGGCCGCGCACGCCGCCGACTTCTCGTTCTCCGGGCTCAAGACCGCGGTGGCCCGCTGGGTGGAGGCGCGGCAGGACTCCGGTCAGGAGGTGCCGCTCCCGGACGTCGCGGCCTCGTTCGCCGAGGCGGTGGCGGACGTCCTGACCGCCAAGACGATCGCGGCCTGCCGCGCGCACGGCGTGGACACCCTGGTGGTCGGCGGCGGGTTCTCCGCGAACTCCCAGCTGCGGGACATGGCCGCCAAGCGCTGTGCCGAGGCCGGCATCACGCTGCGCATCCCGCCCATCCGCTACTGCACCGACAACGGCGCCATGATCGCCGCGCTCGGCTCGGCCGTCGTGCGCCGCGGGTTGCCGCCGTCGTCGCTGGACCTGCCGGTCGACTCGTCGATGCCGCTGACCCAGGTCCTGGTCTGACCGTCAGGCGTGCGCGGCGCGGGCGGTGGCGGGGGAGCCGGCCCACACGCGCCACACCCGGGCGCCCAGCAGGAACGGCACCGTGAACACGGCCGCGTAGAACACCAGCACCTGCCACGTGAGCGTCGAGCTGACGGAGACCGCGCCGTCGTCGTTGGTGAACGTCGTGGTCGCGCCGAGGAACACCCGCTCGAGCGTGCCGCCGCCCATCTGCCCGATCGTGTCGAGCGTCCCGATGCCGTACGCGAACGCCAGGTACGCCACGGCGCCGACGGCGAGCGCGCCCCAGACGGCGCCCGTGGCCCAGCGGGGCACCGGTCGGCCGAGCTCGTTCAGGTAGGCGTCGGCCAGCACCCGGGGGTGCCCGAGGTCGGCGACCGCCGCCCGCATGCCGACCTCGGCCGCCGTGGCGGTCAGCTCGGTACGCAGCTCGCGCACGATCTGCTTGTCCTTCGGGTGGTCCTGCAACGCCCAGCTGAAGCGCGTCAGGTAGCGCTCGCGGACGAGGGTGTCGCGCAACGACGTGCTCATGAGGACTCCTTCGGGGTGGCGCGGGCGAGCATCAGCTCGACGGTGGTGGAGAGCTGCTGCCAGGACCGGGCGGTGCTCCAGAGCTGGTCCGTGCCGGCCGGCGTGGGGACGTAGTACTTGCGGGCCGGGCCCGCGCTGGAGGCGACGAGCCGCGACGAGATCTGTCCGTCGCGCTCGAGGCGGTTGAGCACCGGGTAGAGCGTTCCGGCGCTCAGGTCGTCGAGGCCGCCCTCGTGCAGGCGGGTGACCAGCTCGTACCCGTACGACTCGCGCTCGGTCAGCAGGGCCAGCACGAGCATCGGGAGCACTCCCTTGAGGAGCTGCGGGTCGCGGGGCTCGTCCATGCGTTCAGGCTATGCCCGCTAGTAGGTATAAGCAAGTAGTAGGTCACACCCGATTCACGACGACACGAGACGGGGTCCTACAGTGGGCGTCCGGCCTTGAGCTCGGCGACGAGGGACCGGACCACCGCGTCCAGCTCGCCCGCATGCCGGCGGGCGACCGCCCGCTGCCGCTGGTACGAGGCTCCCCGACGCAGGATGACCCGCACCTGCTCGAGCTCGGCCGCGCAGCCCAGCCGCTCGGCGACGGGCGCCAGCTCGACCAGCCAGCGACCGACGGCGTCCGTCACCAGCTCCTCGTCGCCGGCCGCGTTCGTGATGATGATCGCGTCCATGCCGTACCGCGCGGAGCGCCACTTGTTCTCCTGCGCGAACCACGGCGGCAGCGTCGGCAGGGTCTCGCCGCGGTCGAGCATCGAGGAGAAGTGCTCGACGAAGCAGTGGGTCAGGGCGGAGATCGCCGCGACCTCGAGCAGGTTCGAGGCGCCGTCGGCGATCCGCATCTCCAGCGTGCCGAACCGCGGTGACGGCCGGACGTCCCAGCGGACCTCGTCGAACTGGTCGATGACCCCGGTGTGCATCATGTCGCCGACGTACTGCTCGAGCTGGGTCCAGTCCTCGAACGCGAACGGCAGGCCGGCCGTCGGCAGCTGCTGGAACAGCAGCGCGCGGTTCGAGGCGTAGCCGGTGTCCCGGCCGCCCCAGAACGGGGACGACGCCGACAGCGACTGGATGTGCGCGAACACCGTGAGCATCGCGCGGGACAGCGGCAGGACCTTGGCGCGGTCCTCGATGCCGACGTGCACGTGCACCCCGTAGATCAGCATCTGCCGGCCCCACCACTGCGTGCGGTCGATGAGCGTGGCGTACCGCTGCTTGTCGGTGACCTTCTGCTGCGCCCAGTTGGCGAACGGGTGCGTCGCGCCGCCCATGATCTGGATGCGCAGGGGCGTCGCCACCGACTCGACCTCGTCCAGCGCCCGCTGCAGGTCGGCCGTCGCCTCGGCGATCGTGCGGCACTTGCCCGACCGGATCTCGACCGTGTTGAGCAGCAGCTCCTGCGTGATCAGGGGGTGCTCGCCACCGCCGGCGGGCTGGACGGCGGCGAGGATCGCCTCGGCGGCCTGCCGCAGGTCCCCGGAGTCGGCGTCGACGAGGGCGACCTCCCACTCGATGCCGACGGTGGACCGCTCCGAGTGCCCGAACGGGACGGTGACCGGCGCGGCCATCAGACCGGCTCCACCACGAGCACCTGCTGGCTGCCCGCCACGCGGGTGAGGATGATCGTCGCCCTGGTGCTGCCCCGCAGGTCCAGCTGGCGCCGGAGCTGCTCCGGGACGACCGCGGTGCCGCGCTTCTTGATCGTCAGGGTGCCCACGTCACGTCCTCGCAGGTACGTGCGGAGCCGCTTCAGGCCGAACGGCATGGAGTCGAGCACCCGGTAGGCCGTGGCCGTGGGGACGGGTACGAGGGCGTCGGACGTCACGTAGGCGATCGTGGCGTCCAGCAGCCGGCCGTGCACCTGCGCGGCGGTCTCGCCCACCAGGCCGGCGCGGATGACGGCTCCGTCCGGCTCGTACAGGTAGCCGCCCAGGGCGCCCGTCGGCGGCCTCTCCTCCGACGTCTGCTGCACGACGTGCGCCTCGCCGTCGCGCAGCACGAGAGCGGACCGTCCGGGCCCCTCCGGCGCCAGCGGGCCGAACCAGAGGCCGACCTCGACGACGTCGGAGTCCACCGAGACCCACTGCGCCTGCGCGTCTGCCGGCAGCGCGGTGTGCGGGATGCCGGGGCCCAGCTTCAGGCCGAGGGCCGGCACGCGTTCGCGGACGGCGAGGACGGCATCGAGCGACGGCTCGTAGGCGGCGGGGTCGAAGACGCGGCTTCCCGACGACGTCCGGCGGGCCGGGTCCGCGTAGACCCCGTCGATGCCCTCCGCCTCGAGGTCGAGCGCGAGACCGTCGCCGTGCCGCACCTCGGCGTCGGGGAAGTGCCGCAGGTTCACGGTGGCGATCGCGGCCGTGGCCTCGTCGACGTCCGTGGCAAGCACCCGCAGGCCGATGCCCGCGAAGGCCATCGCGTCCGCCCCGATCCCGCTGGTGAGGTCCGCGATCCGGGTGCTGCCCGCGTCGCGGAACCGCCGGGCGTGGTGCGCCCCCACGCTGAGCCGGGTGGCCTGCTCGAGCCCGGCCGCCGTGAAGAGCATGCCGTCCGCGAACGTCCCGAACTTCCCGGCGGCCTTCGCGCGCAGGCGGGACTGCGTCAGCGCGGCGGCCACCAGCGCCGGGTCGATCCCCTCGTCGCGCATCCGCTCCGAGAGCGCCAGCGTGCGGCTCTCGTCGTACGGCGGCAGCGCCGACAGCAGGGCCCAGCCCGCGGGGCTGAGCAGCTGGGCGATGCCGTCGCGATCCATGTCGCGATCCTCGCACGCAGCAGGTGCTCCGGGCGGGTCGTTGGCACTCGCCTTGACCGAGTGCTAACCGGTTCCTAGAGTGATGGCTGGCACTCTCCCGGTGAGTGTGCCAGCTGCGCTCCAGACCACGGCACCCGCGACGACGTGGTCGATGAGCGCGCACGAACCTCAGAGAACTACTCACATGCGAAGGGGAGGTCCGCTGTGTCGGTCTCCATCAAGCCCCTCGAGGACCGGATCGTCGTCAAGACGCTCGAGGCAGAGACGACGACCGCTTCCGGTCTCGTCATCCCGGACAGCGCCAAGGAGAAGCCCCAGGAGGGCGAGGTCCTGGCGGTCGGACCCGGCCGTGTCGACGACAACGGCAACCGGATCCCGCTCGACGTCGCCGTCGGCGACAAGGTCATCTACTCGAAGTACGGCGGCACCGAGGTCAAGTACTCGGGCGAGGAGTACCTCATCCTCTCGGCCCGCGACATCCTCGCGATCGTCGTCAAGTGAGCTGAGGGGCGCCTGCCCCCCGCTCGCTCGGAAGGCCCCCACGGCAGCTGCCGTGGGGGCCTTCCTGCGTCTTCGTGGCGGGAGCACGCCAGAGCCCCCTCCCCGATCGTGCCGACGGGGAGGGGGCTCTGGTCGAGCAGGTGGTCAGCCGACGCGGGTGGCGCGGCCCCGCTGGGCGAGCACCGCGGCGCGCTCGTCCTCGGAGAGGCCGCCCCAGACGCCGTACGGCTCGCGCACGGCGAGCGACTGGTTGAGGCACTCCTTGATCACCGGGCAGGTCGCGCAGATTGCCTTGGCGGCCTCGGCGCGGCGGCGGCGGGCAGATCCACGCTCGCCCTCGGGGTGGAAGAACAGGTCCTGGTCCTCGTCACGGCAGGCACCGTCGAACTGCCACTCCCACAGGTCCATCACCGGTCCGGGAAGGCGCGAGATCTCGGCCATGGGTTCCTCCTCAGTCGATCCGGTGCAGTGCCCGCGGTGGCGGCTGCGCCGGGAAGTCGTGAACACGGACGTCCGGTGATGTCCACCGGGGGTGACGCGTTGGAGAGGACGTTACAACCGCGCCAGAAGTTGTTCAAGACCGTGTCACACATTCGTGTGATGGCGCGATTGCCGATGTCGTCGCAGGTCGGCGTGTCGGCGGCGACACGCGTAGAGCGGGCCGAATCGCGTCGGCCTGGCAGAATCGCGCCATGGTGACGCGCGAGGACGACGAACCGGCGGCGGCGCCGACGCCCGCGCTGGCCGTCGCCGCGGTCGCCCGACGCCTCGGTGTCGCCCCCGCGACGCTGCGGACCTGGGACCGCCGGTACGGGCTCGGCCCGTCCGAGCACTCCGCCGGCGCGCACCGCCGGTACTCGACGATCGACGTGGAGCGGCTGCTGATCATGCGGCGGCTCACCCTCGACGGCGTGGCGCCCTCCGAGTCCGCGCGGATCGCGCTGGCGACCGACGTCGTCTCCGGACCCGCCACGAGCGCGCACGACGCGGCGCCCACGACGCCGACCGCCGTGGTCGACGCAGCGCTCGCGGGCGACGTCGCACGGTGCGCCCGGCTGCTCACGCTCGAGGAGAGCCCGGACGTCGTGCTCTGGTGGACGAGCCTGGTCGAGCCGGTCCTCGCGGCGCTCGCCCGGCGCACCGTCGTCGACCCGCCCGGAGTCGACGCGACCTTCGCGGTCCACGCCGGGGTGCTCGCCGCCCTCCGGGACCGGCCCGTCCCGCTCGGCGCCGCACGCCGGCCGGTCGTCCTGGTCCTGGTCGCCGCGCGCGAGGCCAGGCCGCTGGTCGCGCACGTCCTCGCCGGCGCGTTGGCGGCGCAGGGCGTCGACGCACGCATCGTCGGCGGGCCCGTGGGACCGCACCACGCGGTCGAGCTCACCGCGATGACCCGGGCGCGAGCCGTGGTCACGCTCGGGGAGCGCGTGGATGTCGACCTCGAGGTGGTGGACCGGCTGGCGAGCGAGCAGCCGGACCTCCCGCAGTTCGTGATGGTGCCGGACCGGGCCGCGGGAGCGGTCCCGCTCGGGCGCTCCGTGCACCGCGCTCGGACCTTCACCGGCCTGCTGCACGAGGTGCTGGCCGTGGCGACGGCGAGCGTGGACGGGTGAGATCGCCGCCGACCGGGGGAGACATTCCACCCAGGTGGCGCACGGGCGGACGAAGCCCCGCCCGGAGCGGGTGTGGTTCGCCTCTCCGGCTAACTTCTGCGTGATGCTCGGCCGATAAGACTCCAGGTGGCCCGCTCGGGGCCCGAGAGGGGAAACAAACATGGCGGGAGTCGTGGTCTGTCACGGCTCGGCGGTCGTTCGAGAGCGGCTCGTCGTGACCTCCATCGGCGTGCCCGCACTCGGTCCGGTCCGAGCGGCGTCGTCGGTGGACGAGCTGTTGAGTCTCGCGCGGCGGATGCCGCCGACAGTCGTGCTGCTGGACGCGCACCTCGCTGCGCCCGGTGCGATCGAGGCGATCCGTCGCCTGCGTGCGGTGGCGCCGTCGGCAGCCATCGTGCTGCTCGCGCTGCCGGACGACACGGTCGCGCTCGACCGGGCGCTCGCCCTCGGGGCGCGCGGCTTCCTCGCGCCCGACGTCGGCCGTGCCGAGCTCTCCGCGGTGGCGGCCCACGTGCTGGCCAGCCCCGTGCTGCCCGCGCAGCCCTCGACGCGGACGTCCGTGGACGTGCCCAGCCAGGGCAGCTTCCGGGCCAGCGACCTGCGCACTCCGTCGAAGGGCAACCCCACCGTCACCGCGCCCGACGCGAACGGTGCACCCGTCGGGGTGCCGACCACCGGCGCGATCCCGGGTGTCCCGCTGACCAAGCGGGAGATCGAGGTCCTCACCGGCATGAGCCACGGACGCTCGAACGCCCAGATCGGTGCCGAGCTCTACCTGTCCGAGGACACCGTCAAGACCCACGCGCGCCGGCTGTTCCGCAAGCTCGGTGCCAACGACCGCGCCCAGGCCGTCGCCATCGGTCTGCGCCGGGGCCTGATCCAGTAGGCGGGACCGGACCACGCGCGCGCCCGCGTATCCTTGCCGGATGACGGAGCACTCGCCTGCCGACCCGTTCGCCCGCATCGGGCTCACCTACGACGACGTGCTCCTCCTGCCGGGGGAGACGGACGTCATCCCGAGCGAGGTGGACACCTCCTCGCGCCTGACGCGCGAGATCTCCGTGCGCGTCCCGCTGCTGTCCGCCGCGATGGACACCGTCACCGAGTCGCGCATGGCCATCGCCATGGCGCGCCAGGGCGGTATCGGGATCCTGCACCGCAACCTGTCCATCGAGGACCAGGCCCACCAGGTCGACCTGGTGAAGCGCTCCGAGTCCGGCATGATCACCGACCCGGTGACGGTGTCGCCGGACGCGACGCTCGCCGAGCTGGACCACCTCTGCGGCATCTACCGCGTGTCCGGCCTGCCGGTCATCGCGGAGAACGGGCTCCTGCTCGGCATCATCACCAACCGCGACCTGCGCTTCGTGCCCCCGGGCGACTTCGAGACGCGCCGAGTCCGCGACATCATGACGCCGATGCCGCTGGTCACCGCGCCCGTCGGCATCGCGCGCGACGACGCCGCTGCGCTGCTGGCCAAGCACAAGATCGAGAAGCTTCCGCTGGTCGACGAGGCCGGCATCCTGCGCGGGCTCATCACCGTCAAGGACTTCGTGAAGTCCGAGCAGTACCCGGACGCGACCAAGGACGGCGAGGGGCGGCTCGTCGTCGGCGCCGCCATCGGGTTCTTCGGGGACGCCTGGGAGCGGGCCACCGCGCTGGTCGAGGCCGGCGTCGACGCGCTCGTCGTCGACACCGCGAACGGGCACGCGCGCCTCATGCTCGACATGGTCCGCAAGCTCAAGTCGGACCCGTCGACGCGCCACGTCCAGGTCATCGGCGGCAACGTCGCGACGACCCCGGGCGCGCAGGCGCTCGTCGACGCCGGGGTGGACGCCGTCAAGGTCGGCGTCGGACCGGGCTCCATCTGCACCACCCGCGTCGTCGCCGGCGTCGGCGTCCCGCAGGTCACCGCCATCTATGACGCCGCCCGCGCCTGCAAGCCGGCCGGCGTCCCGGTCATCGGCGACGGTGGGCTCCAGTACTCCGGGGACATCGCCAAGGCGCTCGTCGCCGGCGCCGACACGGTGATGCTCGGCTCGCTGCTGGCGGGCTGCGACGAGTCGCCCGGTGAGCTCGTGTTCGTCAACGGCAAGCAGTTCAAGCACTACCGCGGGATGGGCTCGCTCGGCGCGATGGCGTCCCGCGGCCGGATCTCCTACTCCAAGGACCGGTACTTCCAGGCCGACGTGTCCTCCGACGAGAAGATCGTGCCTGAGGGCATCGAGGGTCAGGTGCCGTACCGCGGCCCCCTGTCCGCCGTCGCGCACCAGCTCATCGGTGGGCTGCACCAGTCGATGTTCTACGTCGGGGCGCACACGATCCCGCAGCTGCAGGACCGCGGGAAGTTCATCCGGATCACCGCGGCCGGGCTCAAGGAGTCCCACCCGCACGACATCCAGATGACCGTCGAGGCGCCCAACTACACCGGCCGCTGAGCCGTCGATGACGGACCCGGCGGACTTCTACACCGGGCTCGTCGCCGAGCTGTACGCGCCGCTGCGGTCCTTCACGTCGGACCCGGCCGAGTACGCGTCGTTCATCGCGTCGTCCGGCGAGCCCGCGCTCGAGCTCGGCTGCGGCGACGGCGACCCGCTGCTCGACCTGCGCGCCCTCGGGCTCGACGTCGACGGGGTGGACTCGTCGGCGGACATGCTCGACCGGCTCCGTGCGACCGCGGCTGCCCGCGGTTTGTCGGTGTCCGTCCACCAGCAGCGGATGGAGGATCTCGACCTGCCGCGCCTCTACCGGTCGATCTTCCTGGCCGGCGCCACGTTCACCCTGCTCGCCACGGACGACCTCGCCCTGCGCGCGCTGCGGGCGATCCGGGCGCACCTCACCGACGACGGGACCGCGCTCGTCCCGCTCTTCGTCCCTGCACCGACACCGGCGGACCAGGTCGGGGCCTTCCGATCCGTCGTCACCGACGAGGGCGCGACGATCCGGGTGGGCGTGGTCGACGAGGACTGGGACGCCGCCACCCGGACGCGTCGGACCACGCTGCGCTACGAGCGGTCGACGGGCGCGGGCGTCGAGCGGGTCGACCGGGTGTGGCTGCTGCACTGGCACACACCGGCGGGCTTCAGCGCGCTGGCGGTGCAGGCCGGGCTCGTGGTGCTGGACGGGCCCGTCGACGGCGACGCGCAGGAGTTCACCGTCCGGCTCGGCCGCGCCGGCCCGGGCCGGTAGGCCCGGGCGACCACCCTCAGTCGCGGAACGTCTCGATCTGGGCGCCCAGCTCGACCAGGCGGTCCTGGAGCTGCTCGTAGCCGCGGGCGATGATGTCGACGTCGCGCAGCACGGAGGTGCCCTTCGCGGCGAGCATCGCGAGCAGGATGACGACCGCAGGGCGCAGGGCCGGCGGGCAGGAGACCTCGGCACCGGACCAGTGCGTCGGGCCGCTGACCTGCAGGCGGTGGGCGTCGAGGAGGCGGACGTCGGCGCCGAGCCGGGTGAGGTCGGTGAGGTGGATGGCTCGACCCTCGTAGACCCAGTCGTGGATCAGGGTGGAGCCCTCGGCGCACGCCGCGATCGCCACGAAGAACGGCAGGTTGTCGATGTTCAGCCCGGGGAACGGCATCGGGTGGATCTTGTCGATCGGGGCGCGCAGCTCGCTGGGGTGCACGGTGACGTCGACCAGGCGGGTGCGACCGTTGGCGGCGGAGTACTCGTCGGAGAGCGTGTAGCGCAGGCCCATCTCCGCGAGGGTCGCCAGCTCGATCTCCATGAACTCGATGGGCACGCGGCCCACGGTGATCTCGGAGCCGGTGACGATGCCCGCGGTCAGCAGGCTCATCGCCTCGACCGGGTCCTCGGACACGGCGTACTCGACGTCGGCGTCGATGGCCGCCAGGCCGTGCACCCGCAGGGTCGTGGTGCCGATGCCGTCGATGCGCACCCCGAGCAGCTCGAGGTAGAAGCACAGGTCCTGGACCATGTAGTTGGGGCTGGCGTTGCGGATGGTGGTCACGCCCTCGCGGCCGGCGGCGGCCATGATGACGTTCTCCGTCACGGTGTCGCCGCGCTCGGTGAGGACGATCGAGAGGTCCTGCGCACCGCCTCGCGTGACCAGCCCGTGGTAGTCGCCCGCGGTCGCGGTGACGTCCAGCCCGAAGGGCCGCAGGCCGATCAGGTGCGGCTCGACGGTCCGGGTGCCGAGGTCGCAGCCGCCCGCGTAGGGGAGCCGGAACTCGTCCTCGAGCCCGAGCAGCGGGCCCAGGAACATGATGATCGACCGGGTGCGGCGGGCGGCGTCGACGTCGATGGCACCGAGGTCGAGGTGCCTCGGGACGACGATCTCGAGGTCGCGGCCGTCCGTCGACCACGTGGCGCGGACACCGACGGACCGCAGCACCTCGACGATCCGGTCCACCTCGACGATGCGCGCGACGTTCCGCAGCCGCGTGGTGCCCCGGTTGAGCAGCGACGCGCACAGCAGCGCGACGGCGCCGTTCTTGCTGGTGTTGACGTCGATCCGCCCGCTCAGGGTCTGTCCGCCCTGCACGCGCAGGTGGGTCCGCTGGGGGCCGCCGAGCGTGACGATGGGGGAGTCGAGCGCGGCACCGATGCGGGTCAGCATCTCGAGGCTGACGTTCTGCGCGCCCTGCTCGATGCGGTGGATCGCGGACTGGCTGGTGGCCAGGCGCTCCGCGAGCTGGGCCTGCGTCAGGCCGCGGTGCTGGCGGGCCGAGCGGACCAGGGAGCCGACGTGCGCGAGCGGGTCCTGGATGACCGGGAAGGACCCGGTGCTCGTCGGAACCGGGGTGATGATCGTCGTCATGGGGACGACGTTAACTCATGGATGAGATATCGCCACGTCGTGGCGTGTCATCGAATCGGTCGGATCCGGCGTCGAGCGATCCTGCGAACTCAGCCGCGATATGACGAACGTCTCACCAGAGCGTGCCGACGGGCTCCCGCGTGGGCCAGACGTCGGCCGCTCCGGGTCCGTCGAAGCCCTGCTCGGCGCGCCACGCGTTGAAGCTCTCGGCCCACGCCTGGTACGCCGTCGACTGGTACTCGTGCAACGTGTCGAGGTCGAGCGTCGCGAGGTGCGGGAACCGTCCGACGATCCGCTCGAGCACGTCGAGCGTGGCGACGACGTCCACGTCGGCGGTGTGCAGGTTCCCGGACTCGACCACCTGGTAGTAGCCGCACAGGTCGACGAGCTTGCGCTTGCCCCGGCGTAGCTGGTCCTCCGCGCGGTCGAGCACCAGCGGGTCGATCACGGGGCGTGCGTCGCTGCACAGGCGGTCGGGCAGGGTCTTGAGGCGGTGCCGCCGCAGCTCCGCGTCGAGCAGGCACAGGTCGAACGAGGCGTTGTAGGCGACGACGGGGACGCCACCGCGCAGGGCCTCGGCCAGGTCGGCGGCGATCTCCTCCAGCGCCTCGCGCGGCGGGCGGCCGTGCGTGCGGGCGTGCTCGGTGCTGACGCCGTGGATGGCGGCCGCCGCGTCCGGGATGGGGACGCCGGGGTTGATCAGCCAGTTGCGGACGTGGGTGCCGGAGGCGTCGCGACGGACGAGGGCTGCGGTGACGATGCGGTCGTTGTCGACGTCGATGCCCGTGGTCTCGGTGTCGAAGCCGAGCAGTGGCCCGTCCGTCCAGCTCATCGTGTCGCGCTCCTTCGGTGCTCTCGTGCTGCAGCCAGACTCGCACCGACGTCTGACATTGCCGCGGAGGTGGCCCGCGTGCCGCGGTTCTTGTGGGTTCGGGTGGGTGGTCCGCGCCCCGGTAGCCTGGCCCGGTGAGCAACGAGATCGAGATCGGCCGCGGCAAGCGCGGACGCCGGGCCTACTCCTTCGACGACGTCGCGGTCGTCCCGTCACGGCGGACCCGTGACCCCGAGGAGGTCTCGGTCGGCTGGCAGATCGACGCCTACCACTTCGACCTGCCGATCATCGCGGCGCCCATGGACTCGGTGATGAGCCCGGCCACGGCGGTCGCGCTCGGCCAGGCCGGCGGGCTCGGTGTCCTCGACCTCGAGGGGCTGTGGACGCGGTACGAGGACCCGACGCCCCTGCTCGCGGAGATCGCGACGTTCGACAGCGCGCGCGCCACCGCCCGGATGCAGGAGATCTACGCGGCCCCGATCCAGCCCGAGCTGATCACCGCGCGCCTCAAGGAGATCCGCGCCGCGGGCGTGACCGTCGCGGGCGCCCTGTCGCCGCAGCGCACCAACGAGTTCTGGCGGACGGTGGTCGACGCCGGGGTGGACCTCTTCGTCATCCGCGGCACCACGGTCTCGGCGGAGCACGTGTCCGGCCGCGTGGAGCCCCTGAACCTCAAGCGGTTCATCTACGAGCTCGACGTCCCGGTCATCGTCGGCGGCGCCTCGACGTACACGGCGGCGCTGCACCTCATGCGCACCGGGGCTGCCGGCGTCCTGGTCGGCTTCGGCGGCGGCGCGGCGCACACGACGCGGCTGTCGCTGGGCATCCACGCACCGATGGCGTCGGCGGTCGCCGACGTGGCCGCGGCCCGGCGGGACTACCTCGACGAGTCCGGCGGCCGGTACGTGCACGTCATCGCCGACGGCGGCGTGGGCCGCTCGGGCGACCTGGTCAAGGCGGTCGCGTGCGGCGCGGACGCGGTCATGCTCGGTGCCGCGCTGGCCCGGGCCACTGAGGCGCCCGGCCGCGGCTGGCACTGGGGACCCGAGGCGCACCACCCGAAGCTGCCGCGCGGCGAGCGGGTCGAGGTCGGCACCGCCGGGTCGCTGGAGCAGATCCTGTTCGGCCCGGGTCACACCGCGGACGGCACCCTCAACCTCGTCGGCGCGCTCCGTCGCGCGATGGCCACGACCGGCTACTCGGACCTCAAGGAGTTCCAGCGGGTCGAGGTCGTGGTGAGCCCGTACCAGCCGCACTGACGCTTCCGACGACGCCCGGTGGCGCCCCGAAACGGGCGCACCCGGGCGTCTTTGTGTGTCCGGGTGAGTCGGCCATGACGTCCTGACCAGGCATGCTGCCCGAATCAACATTTGAATACCGCCGAATATGTCCGAATCTCTTGACATGGCGGTGTGATGGGGCGCACTCTGGACGAAGTGGACGCCGGTGTCAGGGCCGGCGCGCAGGACGACGGAGTCGATGTGTACGCACCCGAGCGGCACCAGCAGATCCTCGCCACGGCACGCGCCGACGGCCGGGTCGACGTGAACCGGCTGGCCGAGGACCTCGACGTCACCCCCGAGACCATCCGCCGCGACCTCACGGTGCTCGAGCGCCACGGGCTGCTCCGCCGGGTGCACGGCGGCGCCATCCCCGTCGAGCGGCTCGGCTTCGAGCCGGGCATCGCCGACCGCGAGGCACGCTTCGCCGGCGAGAAGGAGCGGGTGGCCAAGGCCGCGCTCGACGAGCTCCCCGACGGCGGCGCCGTCATCCTCGACGCCGGCACCACCACCGTCCGGCTCGCCGAGCTGCTGCCGTCGGACCGGGAGCTCACGGTGGTGACCCACGCGCTGCCCGTCGCGATGGTGCTGGCGATGCGGCCGAACATCACGCTGCACCTCGTCGGCGGCACGGTGCGCGGCCGGACGCTCGCCGCCGTCGGGTCGTGGGCGGAGCGTGAGCTGGCCGACATCCACGCCGACGTCGCGTTCCTCGGCACCAACGGGCTCAGCGTCGAGCACGGACTGACCACCCCGGACCTCGCGGAGGCCGCCGTCAAGCGCGCGCTCGTCGCCAACGCGCGCCGCACCGTCGTGCTCACGGACCACTCGAAGATCGGTCGCGTCGAGTTCGCCCACGTCGTGCCGCTGTCCCAGGTGGACACGATCATCACCGACAGCGGGGTCGAGCCCGAGCTCGTCGACGAGCTCGAGGCCGCCGGCCCGCGGGTGGTGACCGCATGATCATCACGCTGACCCCGAACCCGAGCCTCGACCGGGCCCTGGAGGTCGACCGGCTGCAGGTGGGCGAGGTCAACCGCGCCCACGGGGGCCACCTGCACCCCGGCGGCAAGGGCATCAACGTCTCCCGCGTCCTGGTCCGCCACGGAGTCCCGACCCTCGCGGTGCTGCCGACCGGCGGTGCCGACGGTGCCCGCCTGGTCGAGATGCTCGCCGAGATCGACGTGCCGACCCTCGCGGTCCCGCTCGTCGACCACACCCGCAGCAACCTCACGCTCGTCGAGGGCACGGGGGTGACCACGAAGGTCAACGCCCCCGGTCCGAAGCTCACGCCCGGTGAGGTCGACGCGCTGCTCTCCGCCCTCGAGACGCAGCTGGCCGCACAGCCCGGTGCGCTGGTCTGCGCGGGCAGCCTGCCGCTCGGTGCGCCGGAGACCTTCTTCGTGCAGGTCGCCGGACTGGCCGCCCGGTACGGCGTGCCGTTCATCCTCGACACCTCCGGACCTCCCCTGACCCGTGCCGTCCGGCAGGGCGGGCTCACGCTCGTCAAGCCCAACGACGAGGAGCTCGCCGAGCTCGTCGGGCGTGAGCTGTCCACCGTCGGCGACGTCGTCGGCGCGGCCCGCGAGGTCATCGCCGCCGGCACCCGAGCCGTCCTCGTCAGCCTCGGCGCGCACGGCGCGATGCTCGTCCTCGCCGAGGGTGTCTGGTGGGCGGGCGGTCCGCCGCTCGTGCCGCTGTCCACCGTCGGCGCGGGGGACTCGACCCTCGCCGGCTTCCTCACCGCGGACGGGTCGCCCGGCGACCGCCTGCGCACCGCGGTCGCCTTCGGCCGCGCGGCGGTCCTGCTGCCCGGCACCGCCGTTCCCGACCCCACCGACATCGACCTGGACGCCGTCCGGGTCGTGGAGAGCCCCGATCCCCGACTCGCCCTCAAGGAGCTGTGACGTGAGCACCCCGCTGATCACCCCGGACCTGGTCGCCGTCGACCTCGTCGCCACGGACCGCGACGACGCGACCCGCCAGCTGATCGACCTGCTGTACGCAGCGGGCCGAGTGACCGACGCCGACGGCTTCCACGCCGACGTGCGTGCCCGCGAGGCGCAGATGGCCACCGGCATGCCCGGCGGTATCGGCCTGCCGCACGCCCGGTCCAGCCACGTGACCGTGCCGAGCCTCGCGGTCGGCAAGGTCGCGGCCGGTGTCGACTTCGGCGCCCCCGACGGTCCGGCCACCCTGATCTTCCTCATCGCCGCCCCCGACGCGGGCGACGGCGACCACCTCAAGATCCTCGCGGCGCTCGCCCGCCGCCTGGTGCACGAGTCCTTCCGTACGTCCCTCAAGGACGCCCCCGACGCGGCCACCGTCGCGGAGATCGTCACCCGAGAGGTGGTCCCCTCATGAAGCTCGTCGCCGTCTCCTCCTGCCCCACGGGCATCGCGCACACCTACATGGCCGCCGAGGCCCTCGAGCAGGCCGGCAAGGCTGCCGGCCACGAGGTCCACGTCGAGACGCAGGGCGCGGCCGGCTCGACGCCGCTCGACCCCGCGATCATCGCGGCGGCCGACGGTGTCATCTACGCCGCCGACCTCGAGGTCAAGGACAAGGACCGGTTCGCCGGCAAGCCGTTCATCGACGTCGGCGTCAAGAAGGCCGTGCACGACGCCCCGGGCGTCATCGCTGCCGCCGTCGCCGCCGTCGAGGCTGGCGTGCCCGCGGGCGGTCCGGCAGCGCCCGCCGCTCCGGTGACCAAGGTCGACCGGAACGCGGGCGTCGGCACCAAGATCCGGCAGTGGCTCATGACGGGTGTCAGCTACATGATCCCGTTCGTCGCCGCGGGCGGGATCCTCATCGCCCTCGGGTTCATGGTCGCCCAGTTCGCAGGCGGCTCCGACGGCGTCATCGAGGTCACGTCGATCCCGGTCTCGCACCTGCTGAACGACTTCAACGCCACCGTCGGCATGGACTGGGCGGCGCTGCTCTTCCAGACCGGTGTGGTCGCCTTCGGGTTCCTGGTCCCGGTGCTGTCCGGGTTCATCGCCTACGCGATCGCCGACCGGCCCGGCCTGGTGCCCGGCTTCGTCGGTGGCGCGATCTCCGTCGCCGTCGGCGCCGGCTTCCTGGGTGGCCTGGTCACCGGCTTCATGGCCGGGTTCCTGGCCCTGTGGATCAGCCGCTGGAAGGTGCCCAAGGGCGTCCGTGGCGTGATGCCGGTGGTCGTCATCCCGCTGCTGTCGACCTTCGTGGTCGGGCTCGTGATGTTCCTCATCATCGGGCAGCCGATCGCGAGCCTCATGAACGGGCTGAGCAGCTGGCTCAACGGCCTGTCCGGCTCCAACCTGATCCTGCTCGGCGCCCTGCTCGGCGCGATGATGGGCTTCGACCTCGGTGGCCCGATCAACAAGGTGGCCTACACGTTCGCAGTGACGGGCCTGGCGACCGAGGGCCTCGCCACGGACGCCGTCCAGTACCGGATCATGGCCGCGGTCATGGCCGCCGGCATGGTGGCCCCGCTGGCCATGGCGCTCGCGTCGACCGTGCGCAAGAAGCTGTTCACGCACGCCGAGCAGGAGAACGGCAAGGCCGCGTGGCTGCTGGGTCTCTCGTTCATCTCCGAGGGCGCCATCCCGTTCGCGGCGGCCGACCCGTGGCGCGTCATCGTGTCCTCGCTCGTCGGCTCCAGCGTCACCGGTGCCCTCGTGATGGCGGTCGGCTCCGGCCAGCGCGCCCCGCACGGTGGCATCTGGGTGCTGCCGCTCATCTCGAACCCGCTCGGGTTCCTCATGGCCGTCGCCGTCGGCACCGTGATCTCCGCCGGCCTCGTGATCGCCCTGAAGAGCGCCAAGCCGAACGAGATCGTCAAGGCCGAGCAGGCCGCCGACGCCCAGGCGCTCGTCGCCACCGCCGCCTGATCCATCCACCCGCCGCCCGGCACCGTGGCCGGGCGGCCCCCGATCGGAGACCTCTCATGCCTCAGCGCACCGTCGCCGTCGCCTCGCGCGTCGGCCTGCACGCCCGCCCCGCCATGCTCTTCACGCAGGCCGTCGCCGAGACCGGGCTGCCCGTCACCATCGCCCGCCCGGACGGTGAGCCGGTCGACGCCGGCAGCATCCTGTTCGTCATGTCGCTCGGTGTCCCCAGCGGCGAGGTCGTCACCCTGACCGCCGAGGGGGAGGGGGCCGACGCCGCGCTCGACGGGCTGGTCGACCTCCTGGCGACCGACCTGGACGCGGAGGAAGCATCATGAGTGCTGCGAGCACGGCCGCCCTCGGTCACGTGCTCCAAGGGGTGGGCGTCGGTCGCCGGGCAGTCGTCGGGCCCGTCGCCCAGGTCCGGCCCGCGCCGCACGTCGCCGCCGACGCGCCCCTGCTGGTCGACGGGGTCCCGGCCGACATCCCGACCGCGCACGCCCACGTCGAGCAGGCGTTCTCCGACGTCGCCGCGAGACTGCGGGAGCAGTCGGGGCGGTCCACCGGCACGGTGAAGGACGTCCTCGCGGCCACCGCGCAGATGGCCGACGACAAGGCCCTGCGGAGTGGCGTGCTGCAGCGGATCGACGCCGGCGAGCCCGTGGTCAGCGCCGTCGACGGCGTCGTCGAGATGTTCGCGACGATGTTCGAGCAGGCCGGCGGCTACCTCGCGGAGCGCGTCACCGACCTGCGGTCCGTGCGCGACCGCGTGGTCGCTGCCGCCCTGGGCCTGCCGGCGCCCGGCGTGCCGTCGCTGGACCGGCCGTCCGTGATCGTCGCCAAGGACCTCGCTCCCGCCGACACGGCCGCGCTCGACCTGGCGAACGTCCTGGCGATCGTCACCGAGCTCGGCGGACCCACCGGCCACACCGCGATCATCGCCGGGCAGCTCGGTCTCCCGTGCATCGTGCGGGTCGCCGGTGCAACGGCGCTCCCCGACGGCGTGGACGTGGCCGTCGACGCCGCCGACGGCACGGTCACTCCCGACCCGTCCGAGGGTCAGCGTGCCGAGCTGGAGCGGCGAGCGACCGTCGAGCGGACGCTCGAGTCGGACACGGCACCCGGCGCCACCGCCGACGGCCGGGCGGTCGCGCTGCTGGCCAACATCGGCACCGCCGAGGACGCCGCCCGCGTCGCCGGCGGTGGCGTCGAGGGCGTCGGCCTGTTCCGGACCGAGGTGCTGTTCCTGGAGAGCACCACGGCGCCGACGCTTGAGGCCCAGGCCGCCGTCTACACACGCGTGCTGCGCTCCTTCGGTGACCGCAAGGTCGTCGTCCGCACGCTCGACGCCGGCGCGGACAAGCCGCTGGCCTTCGCGACGCAGCCCGACGAGGAGAACCCGGCGCTCGGCGTGCGCGGCTACCGCCTGGTGCGCACCCATCCCGAGCTCCTGGACACCCAGCTCGAGGCCCTCGCGCACGCGCAGGCCGAGACGGGGACCACGCCCTGGGTCATGGCGCCGATGATCGCGACGGCCGCCGAGGCGCGCGAGTTCGCCCGCCGGGCACGCGCGGCCGGCGTCGCCACGGTCGGCGTGATGATCGAGGTGCCGGCCGCGGCCCTGCGCGCGCAGGAGATCCTCGCCGAGGTGGACTTCGTCTCCCTGGGCACCAACGACCTCGCGCAGTACGCGATGGCGACCGACCGCCTGCGCGGCGAGCTGGCCGACCTGCTGGACCCGTGGCAGCCGGCCGTCCTCGACCTGGTCAACGCGACCGCCCGTGCGGGGCTCCAGGCGCGCAAGCCCGTCGGAGTCTGCGGGGAGTCCGCGTCCGACCCGGTGCTCGCGCTGGTGCTCGTCGGGCTCGGCGTGACCAGCCTGTCGATGTCCGCGGGGGCCGTCCCCGCGGTCCGGTACGCCCTGCGCCACCACACCACCGCCGAGTGCGCCACGATGGCGGCCGCCGCGCTCGCGGCACCCTCGGCGGTCGAGGGGCGGGCCGCCGTGGTCGGGCTGCTGCACGCGGACGTGCGGGAGACGCTGGGCGTGTAAGCGCTGCAGGCTCAGCGTCTAGGGGCGACAGGCCGGGAGAGGGCACGCGCGCGGTTTTCTGCGGTCGCGCGCGTACCCTCGCCGGTATGGCGCACGACCCGGGACACATCGAGCTCCACGACCCTGAGACCGACCCGCTCGCGACGTACGTGCTGGAGCCGGACGACGTCCGACCACTGCTACGACGCGTGGTCACCTCGCCCGGCGCGGGGGCGTTCACGTCGCACGCGCCGTTCACGGGCAGTCCGATCGCCGCGATCCCGCTCTCGACGCGGGACGACGTCGCCCGCGCCGCGAAGAGCGCGCGGGCAGCGCAGCGGCTCTGGGCAGCCCGCCCGCTGCGCGACCGCACGGCGGTGCTGTCCCGCGTGCACGACCTGGTGCTCGAGCGCCAGAGCGACGTGCTCGACCTCATCCAGCTGGAGTCCGGCAAGGCGCGGGTCTCGGCGTTCGAGGAGGTCTGCGACATCGCCCTGGTCGCCCGGCACTATGCCGCGCGCGCCGGCCGGTACCTCGCGCCCCGTCGGGTCCCGGGACTGCTCCCCGGCCTGACCAGCGTCCGCGTGCTGCGGCACCCGGTGGGGGTCGTCGGGATCGTCGCCCCCTGGAACTTCCCGCTGACCCTCACGCTCGGCGACGTGCTGCCCGCGCTGGTCGCCGGCAACGCCGTCATCCTGCGGCCGGACCCGCAGACGGCTCTCACGTCGCTGTGGGCCGCGGAGCTCCTGGAGGAGGCCGGGCTTCCCGACGGGCTCCTGCAGGTGGTCGTCGGCGACGGGCCGACCATCGGTGCGGCCGTCGTCGAGAACGTCGACCACGTGAGCTTCACCGGGTCCACCCGCACGGGCCGCGTCGTCGCCGCGCAGGCGGGGGAGCGGCTGGTGTCGGCCACGCTCGAGCTGGGCGGCAAGAACCCGATGTACGTCGCCGAGGACGTGGACGTCGAGGTCGCCGCCGAGGGGGCCGTCCGTGCCTGCTTCGTCGGTGCCGGGCAGGTCTGCGTGAGCATCGAGCGGATCTACGTGCACGAGGACGTGGCCGACGAGTTCACCGCGGCCTTCGTGCGCCGGACGCGCGAGGTGCGCCTCGGCTCGGGGCTCGACTACCGCTCGGACATGGGCTCGCTGACGTCCGCGGCGCAGCTGGCCACCGTCGTCGAGCACGTCGAGGACGCCGTCGGGCACGGCGCGACGGTGCTCACCGGGGCCGTCCACCGCGCCGACCTGGGGCCGTGGTTCTACGAGCCGACCATCCTCACCGACGTGCCGAACGAGGCGCGGCTGGTGCGCGAGGAGACGTTCGGGCCGGTCGTGAGCATCTACCGCGTGGCCTCCGACGACGAGGCCGTCGCGGCGATGAACGACAGCGACCTCGGCCTGAACGCCAGCGTCTGGACCGCGGACACCCGCCGTGGTGCGGCGATCGCCGCGCGGGTGCGGGCCGGGACCGTGAACGTCAACGAGGGGTACGTGGCCACCTGGGGCTCCGTCGCGGCGCCGCAGGGTGGCGTCGGGACGTCAGGCATCGGCAGCCGGCACGGGCGCGAGGGCCTCTGGGAGACCACCCGGGTGCAGACGGTCGCGGTCCAGCACGGCGCGCACGGCGTCCTCGGCGCCCCGGGCGTCGGCCTGCACCGCCTCTTCGACCTGGGCACCGACACCTGGCCCCGCGTCTACACGGAGGTCCTGCGCACGATGAAGAAGCTCCGCCTCCCGTAGCGCTCAGTGGGTTCAGGCGTGGCCCGTGGCAGCGGGGGCCGGGTCGGACTCGTCGCTCGTGCCCTCGTAGCCGGCCGTCTCGATCGTGTCGATCGCCTGGCGGGCGATCGCGAGCTCCTCGTTGGTCGGGACCACCATCACCAGGGTGCTGGTCCAGTCCGGGGAGATGATCGTCGGCTCCTTCTTGCGGCCCGCGTTGCGGTCGGCGTCCACCGCGATGCCCAGAGGCTCCAGACCCTCGAGCGCGCGGGCGCGGACGATGTCGTCGTTCTCGCCGACGCCCGCCGTGAACGTGATGACGTCGACCCGGCCGAGGACGGCGTAGTAGGCGCCGACGTACTTGCGCAGCCGGTGCAGGTAGACGTCGAGGGCCAGCGCGGCGTCCTCGTCGCCTGCGTCGACCAGCGCGTGCAGCTCGCGGAAGTCATTCTCGCCCGCCAGCCCCTTGAGCCCGGAGCGCCGGTTGAGCAGGTCGTCCACGTCGTCGACCGACAGCCCGGCGTTGCGCTGCAGGTGGATGAGCACGGCGGGGTCGATGTCGCCCGACCGGGTGCCCATGACCAGGCCCTCCAGCGGGGTCATGCCCATCGACGTCTCGACGGCGACACCACCGCGGACCGCCGACGCCGACGCCCCGTTCCCCAGGTGCAGCACGATCTGGTTGAGGTCCTCGAGCCGGCGACCGAGCACTCGCGCGACCTTGCCGGACACGTACTGGTGCGACGTCCCGTGGAACCCGTACCGGCGCACCCCGTGCTCGCGGGCGACGTCCTTGTCGATCGCGTACGTGGCGGCCGCCTCGGGCAGCGTGCGGAAGAACGCGGTGTCGAACACGACGACGTGCGGCACGTCCGGCAGCAGCTCGCGGGCCACCTGGATGCCGGTGAGGTTGGGCGGGTTGTGCAGGGGAGCCAAGGGGGAGAGGGCGTCGATCTGGGCGACGACGTCGTCGTCGACGATCACGGGCGAGCCGAAGACCGCCCCGCCGTGCACCACCCGGTGGCCGACCGCCACCACGTGCGCCTGGGCGAGGTCAGGCCCGACCTCCTCGAACAGGGCGAGCACCGCGCGCAGGCCGGCGCCGTGGTCGGCGACCGGGTCCGTCCGCTGCGTCGTGCTGCCGGCGTACGTGTGCTTCACGGAGCCCTCGTCCTCGCCGATCCGCTCGACGATGCCCGAGGCGATCGCCTCGCCGCCGACGGGATCGACCAGCTGGTACTTGATCGACGACGAGCCGGAGTTCACGACGAGCACGGATCCCGGGTGGGCCGGGGCGGTGGGGCTCATGAGGGGTCCTCTGCTTGCGCCTGGATCGCTGTGATGGCGACGGTGTTGACGATGTCCTGCACCAGCGCACCTCGCGACAGGTCGTTGACCGGCTTGCGCAGACCCTGCAGGACGGGGCCGATGGCGACCGCCCCCGCGGAGCGCTGCACCGCCTTGTAGGTGTTGTTCCCGGTGTTGAGGTCGGGGAACACGAATACCGTCGCCCGTCCGGCCACGGCCGAGTCCGGCATCTTCGTCTTGGCCACGGAGGCGTCGACGGCGGCGTCGTACTGGATCGGCCCCTCGACGGACAGGTCGGGGCGCCGCTCCCTGACGAGCGCTGTCGCTGCGCGGACCTTCTCGACGTCCGCGCCCGAGCCCGACTCGCCCGTGGAGTAGGACAGCATCGCGATGCGCGGCTCGATGCCGAACTGCTGGGCGGTGCCCGCCGACGAGATCGCGATGTCGGCCAGCTGCTCCGCGGTCGGGTCCGGGATGACGGCGCAGTCGGCGTAGACGAGGACGCGGTCCTCCAGGCACATGAGGAACGCGCTCGAGACGCTGGAGACGCCCGGGCTGGTCTTGATGATCTCGAACGACGGCTTGATGGTGTGCGCCGTGGTGTGGGCCGCTCCGGAGACCATGCCGTCGGCGAGCCCGAGCTGGACCATCATCGTGCCGAAGTACGACACGGAGGAGACGATCTCCCGCGCGCGGTCCACGGTCATGCCCTTGTGCTTGCGCATCTCGGTGTACTCGACGGCGAACCGCTCGAGCAGCTCGCCGTCGTGCGGGTCGATGATCGCGGCGGCGTCGAGGTCGAGCCCCAGCTCCGTCGCGCGGGCGCGGATGGCCGGCTCCTCGCCGAGGATCGTGAGGTCCGCGACGCCGCGCTGCAGCAGGGTCGACGCAGCACGCAGGATCCGGTCGTCGCCGCCCTCGGGGAGCACCACGTGCTGGCGGTCGGAACGGGCCCGGTCCAGCAGCGCGAACTCGAACATCAGCGGGGTGACCACCTCGGGCCGCTCCACGTCGAGCGCGGCCAGCAGCGCCGAACCGTCGACGTGCTGCTCGAACAGCGACAGCGCGGTGTCGACCTTGCGCTGCGAGTCGGCGGTGAGGCGCCCGTGCGTGTCGCCGACGGCGCTCGCGGACCGGAAGGTGCCCAGCTCGGTGGACAGGATCGGCAGCCTGCTCCCGAGCCCGTTCACCAGACGGGTGATCAGCGGCTCCGGACGGAACCCGCCGTTGAGGATGATCCCGGCGAGCGACGGGAACCCTTCGGCCTGGTGCGCCATGAGCAGGCCGAGCAGCACGTCCGAGCGGTCGCCGGGCGTGATCACGACCGACCCGTCGGTCAGCTTGCCCAGCAGGTGCTCCACGGACATGGCGCCGACGATGACGTCGAGCACCTCGCGCGACAGCAGCGCCTCGTCGCCGGCGATCAGGGTCCCGCGCACGGCCTCCGACAGCTGACGGACGGTCGGGGCGGTCAGCAGGGAGTTCTCCGGCACCGCCCACGACGGCAGCCCGGTGCCGTCCCGCAGGGCGTCGCGGACACCGCTGACCGAGCCCGGGGCGCACCGGTTGGCCACGACGGAGACCACCTGGGCGTGGTTGGCGTGCATCTCCGTGACGACGATGTCGGCCACCTGCGCAACGACCGCGGGCTTGCGGTGGCTGCCGTTGATGACGAGCACGACCGGCGCCCCGAGGTTCGCGGCGATGCGGGCGTTGTAGGCCAGCTCGGTGGGCCCGGCGACGTCCGTGTAGTCGGTGCCGACCACCACGACGGCGTCGCAGCGCCGCTCGACGTCGTGGTACCTGGCCACGATCTGGGCGAGCGCCGCCTCGTGGTCCTCGAGCACCTGCTCGTACGTCACGCCGACGCACTCGTCGTAGGTGAGGTCGACCCCGTCGTGGTGGAGCAGGAGCTCGAGCACGTAGTCACGGACGTCGGTCGACCGGGCGACCGGGCGGAACACCCCGACCCGTTGGACGGTGCGGGCCAGCAGGTCCACCAGGCCGAGCGCGACCATGGACTTGCCGGAGTCCCCTTCGGGGGACGTGACGTAGATGCTGCGGGCCACGGTGGGTGTCTCCGATGCGGTGCGGGTTGCGGTGCGGGACCGTGGGGCGGGCAGCGGCGCCCGCCCCACGGACAACTGGGGTGCTACTCGTTGTCACCGCCGGTCGACAGCGTCGCCGCCACCTGGCCCTCGTCGGCGGCGTCGGCAGCGTCGGGCCAGACCCACTCCTTGACCTCGGGCAGGTCGTCGCCGTACGCGCGGGTGTACTCGCGCGCCCGCAGGCGCTCGTCGACCATCTTCTGCCGCAGGTTGGCCTGCGAGCTGCCGAGGGACGGCACGTTGTCGATGACGTCGATCACCAGGTGGAACCGGTCGAGGTCGTTGAGCATGACCATGTCGAACGGCGTCGTCGTCGTGCCCTCCTCCTTGTAGCCGCGCACGTGGATGTTGCTGTGGCCGTGGCGGCGGTAGGTGAGCCGGTGGATGAGCCACGGGTACCCGTGGTACGCGAAGATCACCGGCCGGTCGTCGGTGAACAGCCCGTCGAACTGCGCGTCGGACAGCCCGTGCGGGTGCTCCCGCGCGTCCTGCAGGCGCATGAGGTCGACCACGTTGATCACGCGCACCTTCAGGTCCGGCAGCTCGCGGCGCAGGATGTCTGCCGCAGCCAGCACCTCGAGCGTCGGCACGTCGCCCGCGCAGCCGAGCACGACGTCCGGCTTCTCCCCGTGCACCTCCGAGCCCGCCCAGTCCCAGATGCCCAGACCGCGCGTGCAGTGCGCGATGGCCTGGTCCATCGTCAGGAAGTTCGGCGCCGGCTGCTTGCCCGCGACGACCACGTTGACGTACTGCCGGCTGCGCAGGCAGTGGTCGTACGTCGAGAGCAGCGTGTTGGCGTCCGGCGGCAGGTAGACGCGGACGACCTCGGCCTTCTTGTTGACCACGTGGTCGATGAACCCCGGGTCCTGGTGGCTGAAGCCGTTGTGGTCCTGCCGCCAGACGTGGCTGGAC
Source organism: Cellulomonas humilata (assembly GCF_030814415.1). Classification (GTDB taxonomy): domain Bacteria; phylum Actinomycetota; class Actinomycetes; order Actinomycetales; family Cellulomonadaceae; genus Cellulomonas; species Cellulomonas humilata_A. Next base: position 46,439 of record NZ_JAUSVB010000002.1, read on the forward strand.
AGCAGGTAGTTGAGGCTCGCGATCGGGCGCCGCCACGGGATGTCGTTGGTGACCTTCAGCCACTTGGCGTGCTGGTTGAACATCGAGTCGATGATGTGGATGAACGCCTCGTAGCAGTTGAACAGGCCGTGCCGCCCGGTCAGCAGGTAGCCCTCGAGCCAACCCTGGCACTGGTGCTCGCTGAGCATCTCCAGCACGCGGCCGGCGCGGGCCAGGTGCTCGTCGACGTCGGCGCCGAAGAACTCCGCGTTCCACTGCTTGTCCGTGGTCTGGAACACCGACTGCAGCCGGTTCGACGCGGTCTCGTCGGGACCGAAGATCCGGAAGTTGTCCGGGTTGAGCCGGATGACGTCGGTCAGCCAGTCGCCCAGCACGCGCGGCGCCTCGCTCATGGAGCCACCCGGCACCGGCACGTCGACCGCGTACTCGCGGAAGTCCGGCAGGCGCAGGTCCTTGAGCAGGATCCCGCCGTTGGCGTGCGGGTTGTCGCTCATCCGCAGGGCTCCGGTCGGAGCGAGCGCGCGGATGTCGTCGTGCAGTCGGCCGTTCTCGTCGAACAGCTCGTTGACCCGGTACGACTCGAGCCACTGCCGCAGGACGTCCAGGTGCTCGGGGGTGTCCCGCGCGCTCGCCAGCGGCACCTGGTGCGCCCGCCACGACCCGGTGGTCTTCTTGCCGTCGATGTAGTCCGGCCCCGTCCAGCCCTTGGGGGTCCGGAACACGATCATCGGCCACTGCGGGCGCTGCTCGTTGCCCGCGTGCGCGCTGCGCTTGATCTCCGCGATCTCGTCGAGCACCTCGTCGAGCAGCGTCGCGAACCGGCGGTGGACGTCGTCGTGCGACTCGTCGTCGAAGCCTGCGACGAACATGTGCGGCTTGTGGCCGTAGCCCACCATGAGCGCCTCGAGCTCGTGGTCGGGGATGCGGGCCAGCACGGTCGGGTTCGCGATCTTGTACCCGTTGAGGTGCAGGATCGGCAGGACGACTCCGTCGTTCTCGACGTTGACGAACTTGTTCGAGTGCCAGCTCGTGGCCAGCGGGCCGGTCTCCGCCTCGCCGTCGCCGATGACGGTCGCGACGAGCAGGTCGGGGTTGTCGAACGCGGCGCCGTAGGCGTGGCTCAGCGCGTAGCCCAGCTCGCCGCCCTCGTGGATGGACCCCGGTGTCTCGGGGGCCACGTGGCTGGGGATGCCACCCGGGAACGAGAACTGGCGGAAGAGCCGGTGGATGCCCTCGGTGTCCTCGGTGATGTCCGAGTAGAACTCCGAGTACGTGCCGTCGAGATAGGCGCTCGCGACCAGCCCCGGGCCGCCGTGGCCCGGGCCGGTGACGTAGATGGTCGACTGCTCGCGCTCCGCGATCGCGCGGTTCAGGTGCGCGTACAGGAAGTTCAGCCCCGGGGTGGTGCCCCAGTGGCCGAGGAGCCGCGGCTTGACGTGGTCGCGTGTGAGCGGCTCCCGCAGGAGCGGGTTGTCCAGGAGGTAGATCTGACCCACCGACAGGTAGTTGGCGGCCCGCCACCACTTGTCGATGCGGGCCACGGTGTCGGCGTCGACCACCGTGCCGCTCCCGGTCTGCCACGTATTGCGTGCCGACGTCGTCGTGCTCATGCGCGCTCCCCAGTCGTCGTTCCGGCATGCCACCGGCGCGGTGTCAGCCTCCCGTCGGGCGCGCGGCGCGGACGAGAGTCCTTGGTCCTGTGTCGCGTGCGCGCGTCCACTTGTCATACAACCGCACTCCGCGCATCGGCGCAGTAGGTGTGGGCGAACGCACGCCGAACGTCCGGTGGTGTGCAGGCACGGTCGCTGCGCAGGTCAGCGGGGTTGTGGGCGGATCCTGGCGGCCCGGCCCGGTTCCGGCCGGGACGGTGCTGCGGGGTACCGTGAGGCGTGACCGAGCAGAGCCCCGCAGCCGTCGCGCGCGAGCGTGCGGACGGTCGTGCGGACGAGGGCCTTCGCGACGCGTCGCACGGTGGCAGCCCGGATGGTCCGGCCCTCGACCCCGCGTGGGAGCAGGCAGAGCCACGCCCGCCGACGACGATGCTCCGCGCGGCCGTGCGCCCTCGCATGCTCGTCCTCCTCGTCCTGCTGCTCGCCGCCGCCGCGCTGTGCGCCCGGCTCGGCGCCTGGCAGCTGGACCGCGCGCAGGTGCACGGCGCCGTCGCCGCGGAACGGCACACCGCCGAGCTCGTCGCCGCCGCCGCCGTCCCGCTGGACGACGTGCTGGTCCCGCAGACCACGTTCACCGGCGACCTCGTCGGCCGGAAGGTGGCCGTGACCGGGACGTACGACGCCGACGGCCAGCTGCTGGTGACCGGTCGTGCGCACGACGGCACCACCGGGCTGCTCGTCCTGGCGCCCCTGACCACGACCGACGGCGCCGTGCTCCCGGTCGTGCGCGGGTGGGTGGCGACGCCCGCCGACGCCGACGCACCACCGGCCGGGACGGTGGACGTGACCGGCTACCTGCAGGCGTCCGAGCAGGCGGGCACCGGGGTGGCCGACGGCCGGACCGACGCGATCAGCTCCGCCGAGCTGCTCAACTCCTGGGGCGGACCGATCTACACCGGGTACCTCGTCGTCTCCTCGTCGGACCCGGCCCAGGACGACGTGACGCTCCTCGACCCGCCGACCAAGCCCGGCGCCGGGCTCAACATCCAGAACCTCGCCTACGCCGCCCAGTGGTGGATCTTCGGCGCCTTCGCCGTGCTGCTCTGGCTCCGGCTGGTCCGCGACGAGGCCCGCGGGTCGGGGCCCGCCATCAGCCCATCGGGGGACGCCGGCGCAGCTCCTTGACCGCGCGGCGCTTCTGCTCGCCCTGCACGCGTCGCACCTGCGAGCCCCGGCTCGGCCGCGTGGCGCGACGGGTAGGACCCGGGGGAGCGAGGGCGTCGTCGAGCAGAGCGTGCACGCGGGTGAGCGCGGCCTCGCGGTTGCGCAGCTGTGACCGGTACTCCTGGGCGCTCACGACGAGCAGCGAGCCGCGCAGCCGGCCCGCCAGCCGCGCCAGGACACGGTCCTCCTGCGTCGGGCTGGTCCAGGCGATGCGCGCGAGGTCGACCGTCAGCTCCACGCGGGAGTCGGTCGTGTTGACCGACTGACCCCCCGGACCGCTGGAGCGCGAGAAGCGCCACGCGAGGGCGTCGTCGGGGACGACGATGTCGCCGCGCAGCGTGAGGGGGTGGACCATGCGTGCATTCTGTCCCGGGTTCAGTCCCGCTGCCGCAGGGGCCGACGGGCGCGTCGGGCAGCGAGCGTCAGGATCGCGCCCAGCACCAGCGTGAGCGCAGCCGCCGCGGTGGTGCCCTCCACGCCGTCCGCGCCGGTCGCCGCGAGCTCGGCGTCCTCCGCCGGGTCGGCGTACGTGTTGGTCGCGGTGACGAGACCGACGACCGCGGGGTCCCCGGCAGCGACGACGACGCGGCCGCCGGCGGGCGAGAGCGTCGACGTGAACGCGCCGCCCGGCTGGTCCGCGTCCTCCGCGACGGTGCAGACCGTCCCGACGGGGAACCCACCGACGACGACCGTGCCGCCGGCCGCCACCGACCAGGTGCCGGAGGACTTCCCGGTCGCTCCGGCGGCGCTGCAGGACCAGGTCCCCGTGAACACGGCGCCCGCCGGAACCGCGCCGGCCGCCCCGGACACGACCTTCCGCACCGCGAAGCCGCCGAGCACGACGGGGTCGGGCTCGACCACGTTCGTCACCTGCACCGCGCTGACGGCGCTGCCCCGGCCCACGGTGAACGCGAAGCCGCCGTGCTCGGCGGTCGCCGCCGTTCCGCCGGTGACCGTCCACGTCGGTTCCGTCCAGGTGCCGCTCGCCGGGTCCGCGGGCGGGACCTCGACCAGCTCGACCACGCTGTCGGGAGCGACGTCGATCGGGCCCAGCACCGTGCCGTCGGAGGCGACGACGAGGTCGGGCGACTGCTGCACGTCGTCCACCCACCACTGGAACGTGAAGGTGTCCGGCGAGCCGAGACCGGCGTCGTCCACGGACTTGGCGACGCTGAACCGGCCCTGCCCGGCCAGGGTGTCGGTGAGGGTGACGACCACCGCCGCGTCCTCCTCGACGACGAACGCGACCTGCGCGCCCGGCTGCGTCGGCGCGATCGTCGTCGTGCCCGTGACGTTCCAGACCGGCGCCTGCCAGACGCCGCCCGGCACGGTGGCGGGGGTGGCCTCCCCGAGCTCGACGACGGTGCCGGACGGGACGGCGGCCGGCCCGAGCACCGTGCCGTCCGTCTCGACCGACAGGTCGGGCAGCTGCCGGACGCCGTCGATCCAGTACTGCACGAAGACGTTGACGGGCAGGGTGTCGAACGTGCCGTCCACGACCAGGGTCTTGCTGAGCTGGACCGAGCCGACCGTGGTCGCGTCGTCCGGGACGCACCCCGCGAACGCGTAGTGGTGGATCTCGCCGGAGCCGCCCGCCTTGGTCAGCGTCGCGGCGATCACCTGACCCTCGACCGGGCTCGCGTTCTGCAACGTGAGGTCGGCCCGCGGGGCCAGGACCGTCCCGGTGATCCGGTCCTGGCTCGAGAGCGTCAGGGGGCCGGTCTCGTCGTAGCTCCAGAGCACCCACGGGGCGAAGAAGTTGTTCGTGCCCGAGTCGTTCGCGCCGTTGAACCGCGGGATGCTGAACGCGGTGCCCTCGGACATCCGAACGATCAGCCCGGTGCTGGAGGACGGCACGGCGCCCGTGAAGTTCAGCGCGGTCACGCCGTCGAACTGGTCGGGCGTCACGGAGAGCACGTTGAGGTCACCGGCGACGAGCTCGAGCTGCTTCTCCGGGGCGCTCCCCGTGAGGGTCACCGCCGAGACGCCGGTGTTCGCTCCGGGCAGCTCGGAGACGGCGTCCGCCATGGCGTCGAGGGTCGGGAAACCGCTGGTCACCGGTGTGACGTCGACCGGTCCGATGTTCGCGGCGACCCAGGCGTCGAGGTCGTCCGCCGGCGCAGGCGGGTTCGGTGGGACGACGCGTGCCTGGCTCGTGCCGTCGGAGATGAACACCTCCGTGCCCTGCAGGGTGGTCGTGGTCCATGTGGAGGTGCCGGCGAGCATCTCGCCCCGCGGCCACGTCGGGTCGTCCGCCCCCGAGCCCACCTGGAGGATGCCCTGCGACCCTGCCAGGTCGTAGGAGCCGGCCGACACGCGCACCGGCAGCTCCGTGCCTCCGACGTCGAGCGTCGGCAGCTCGTAGTCCGGCGGTGTCAGGCCGGTCGAGTGCCGCACGTCGAAGGTGGACGCCCAGGACAGCGAGCCGCCGACGCCGAGGGTGCCCTCGATCTCCGAGCCCGCCACCGAGGCGTCTCCCTCGACGAGCACGGTGAATCCCCGGGTCGGGTCGTCGGTGCTGCCGCAGAAGCTGATCGCCGCGGCCGGCGCCGCGGCACCCAGCGTGAGCGCTGTGGCGACGACGGGCACCGCGAGTGCGGCGGCGACCACGGCGGCGACGGTCGCGCGCGATCGGCTCGGGCTGGTGTGCACGCGAGAGCCTTCCGATGATGAGAAGTTCCTCACGCAACTTAACCGATTCGTACGAGTCCGGCCGGCGAGCCGCACGACGACGTGCGTGCGGCTCGCCCGGGTTCCCCTCGTCAGACCGCGTCGTGCTGCCAGGAGTGCCACAGCGCGGCGTAGTCGCCACCCGCCGCGACCAGCTCGTCGTGGGGTCCGATCTCCGTGATCCGGCCCCCGTCGACCACCGCCACCCGGTCCGCGTCGTGCGCGGTGTGCAGGCGGTGGGCGATCGCGACCACTGTCCGCCCCAAGAGCACGGCCGACAGCGAGCGCTCGAGGTGCCGGGCCGCCCGCGGGTCGAGCAGCGAGGTGGCCTCGTCGAGCACCAGCGTGTGCGGGTCGAGCAGGACGAGCCGGGCGAGCGCGATCTGCTGGGCCTGCGCCGGCGTCAGCGCAGCACCGCCCGAGCCGACCTCGGTCTCCAGCCCCTCGGGCAGCGCCTGCACCCACTCCCACGCGTCGACCGCCCGCAGCGCCCGCTCGAGCGCGGCCGCGTCGGCGTCCACCTGGGCCAGGCGCAGGTTGTCCGCGACCGACCCGACGAACACGTGGTGCTCCTGGGTGACCAGGGCGACGTGCCCGCGCAGCTCCTCGAGCGGCAGGTCGATCAGCGGCACGCCGCCGACCGTGACGGTGCCGTCGGTGGGCGGGTGGATGCCGGCGAGCATCCGTCCGAGCGTCGACTTGCCGGCACCGGACGGTCCGACCACGGCCAGCCGCTCACCGGCGGCCAGGTCGAGGTCGATGCCGTGCAGCACGTTGTGCCCCTCGCGGTACGCGTAGGTCAGCCCTCGGGAGGCGATGTCCTCGTCGACCGGGGTGCCCTCGCGCGACTCGCGGTCGGGCTCGACCAGCTGGACACCCACGATGCGCGCGAGCGAGGTCGCCGCCACCTGGATCTCGTCGACCCAGAAGATCAGCTCCCACACCGGACCGGTGATCTGGTACGTGTACAGCACGATCGTGGTGACCGCGCCGACCGTGACGTAGCCCTCCGACGCGAGGTAGCCACCCCACAGCAGCACGGCCGCCGGTGCCAGGACGAATGCCGCGTCGATGCCCGGGAACAGGATCGTGCGCAGGCGCAGCGTCACCTTCTCGGCCTCGAACGCCTCGCGCAGGTCGGCGTCCACGCGGCCCATCCGGCGCCGGCCGAGCCGCAGGGCGTCGACGGTGCGGGCGCCCTCGACGGACTCGGTGATGGTCCCGTTCAGCACCGCGTACGCGGCCGATTCGCGCTGGTAGGCCGGCGTCGCGCGCTTGAGGTACCAGCGCACGACGAGCAGCAGCGTGGGCACGCCGACGAACATCGCGAGCGAGACCACCGGCGACAGCACGAGGCACGCGACGATCGTCAGCGTGATGGTCACGACCGCGACGATCACGCGCGGGATGCCGAAGCGCACCGCGTGCTGGAGCTTGTTGACGTCGTTCGTCGTGCGCGCCACCAGGTCACCGGTGCCGGCCCGCTCGACGACGGACAGCGGCAGCGCCGTGACCTTCTCGATGAACTCCTCGCGCAGCTCGGCGAACACCTCCTCGCCGAACACCATCGACGCGCGCTGGGCGAACCGTATGAGCACGGTCTGAGCGAGCACGGCGACGACGCCGACGGCGATCAACGTGTTGATGTACGTCGCCGTGGTGCCGCCCGTGACGGCGTCGATGAGCATGCCCAGCAGCCACGGACCCGCCAGGCCCGCGGTCGCGGCCAGCGTGTGCAGGACCGCGATGAGGACCAGCGGGCGGCGGTGCTTGCGGAAGAGCACGCCCGTGTACGCCCGGACCGTCGCCGTGTCGGCGATGGGGAGCTTCATGACTGTCCTCCGCTCTTCTGCTCGGCCATCAGTTCCTCGTACAGACGCTCGTTCTCCGCCAGGTCGTCGACCGAGCGGAAGTCCTGCGACTCGTCGTCCATCTGCCGCCCGACGACCGCCCGGTACGCACGCGCGATCTCCGGGTCGTCGTCGCCGTGCAGGAGCAGGTCGTCGTGGCTGGCGCGGGCGCGCACCAGACCGTCCTGGACGAACGCGACCTCGTCCACGTGGTCCAGGACCAGCGGGCTGGCGGTGACCACGAGCGTCGTGCGGCCCCGCCGGACGTCCGCCAGCCGCGCGGCGATCCGGGCCTCGGTGTGGGCGTCGACCGCGCTGGTCGGCTCCACGAGCACGAGGATCTCCGGGTCGATGAGCAGCGCACGGGCGAGTGCGACGCGCTGGCGCTGCCCACCGGACAGCGAGCGGCCCTTCTCCGGGAGCTCGCCGGCGAGGCCGTCGGGCACGGAGTCGAGCACGTCCTGTGCGTCGGCCGTCGCGATCACGCGCAGCAGGTCGTCCTGCGTGGCCGAGCCGCGCACGTCGAGCTCCTCCTCCAGCAGACCGGAGAAGAGGTGCGGGGTGGCCTCCGCGACGACGATGCGCTCCCGCACGTGCTCCTTGTCGAGCTCGGACAGCAGCACGCCACCGAGGCGCACGGGCGTCTCCTGCTCCGCCGCGTCGTCGAACCGGCCGAGCCGCGTGGCGATGCGCGCGGACTCGTCGGGGTCGGCGCTCACCAGCGCGACCACCCGGCCGGGCTCCAGGTGCAGCCCGCTGACCTCGTCGACCAGCTGCACGTGCGGCTCCGGCGCAGCGGCCGTGCCGGGCGTCGCACCGGTCGCCGGGACCACCTGCAGGACCTTGACCACCTTGGTCGCCCCGATGTGCGCACGTGTCGCCGCCTGGAGCATCTGCGTCGCGTTCTGCACCGGCCAGGACAGGAACGCCGCGAAGCCGTACGTCGACACCAGCTGGCCCGGCGTGATGGTGCCCGCCAGCGCCATGTGGGCGCCGAGCCAGATGAGCGTGACGAGGAACGCACCGGGGAGCAGGACCTGGAGGGCGTCGAGGACCGACTGCGTCCTGGCCACCTCGACGCCGCGGCGCCGCGTCTCCTGCGACTGCGCGCGGTACCGGCCGGTGAAGACCTCCTCGCCGCCGATGCCGCGCAGGATGCGCAGGCCGGAGACCGTGTCCGAGCCCAGCGTGGTCAGCCGTCCCGACGCCTCGCGCTGCGCCGCCTGCCGGCGGGACAGCGGCTTGACGAGCAGGCCGAGGATCGCCGCGACGGTCGGCAGGCCGAGGATGACCACGAGCCCCAGCGGCACGGACACGCGGAGCATCAGCGCCGCGACGATGCCGTAGGCCACGAGGCTGCCGAGGAAGTGGCCCGCGAGCGCGAAGACCTCACCGATGCGTAGCGCGTCGTTGGCGACGGCCGAGACGACCTCACCCGTCGGCAGCTCCTTGGTGATGGTGTGGCCAGACCGTGCGACCGTCCGGCCGACCAGCTGCGAGGACGTGAACGCCGCCCGCAGCCAGTTGTTCACGTCGTACCGGTGGCCGACGGCCGAGGCCGTGATGATCACGGCGCCGAGCGCCAGCAGCGTGCCGCAGGCGCGCCAGAGGTCCGGACCGAAGCCGCTCGCCAGACCGTCGTCGATGGCCCGTCCGACGACGAACGGGGTGAAGGCCTGGGCCGCGAACTGCAGGACGCCGAGCCCGACGGCGGTCAGGAGGATGCCCCACTGCCGACGAGCCAGCCACCAGAGCAGGGCTGTGGGACCGCTCAGCGGCGGGGTACCGGGATCGTCGAGGGGGAGGGAACGCACGAGCGTCAACGTTACGGTGCGGTACTGACAGAGCCGTCATGCTTTTCCGACGGCCGGGCGGTCCTCCGGACGGGTCACCCGCGGGTGGTGATCCGGCTTCCCGTGACCAGGCCCCAACGGGTGAAGCTACCGACGGGCGCCTCGAGCACCTGAGCGCCTCCACGGACGGTCGGGGTGAGCCCCATCGGTCGCAGCTCACGAGTGCTCAGCACGGTGCCGTCGGCGTCGAGGACCGCCACCTCGAGCGTCTCCAGCATCCCCATCCCGTGGACCGAGTTCGCAGGTCGGAGCAGCAGAGCGGGTGGGAGCGGCCGCCTGCCGAGCATGCCCCGCAGCCGGCTCCAGTAGGTGTCCGCGACGAGCACGGGTCCCACCTCGACACCGCTCACGACGAGCTCGTGCGTGCGCATCGGACCTCCTTCCGGGCGGCCGCCAATCCGGTCAAAGGCGTCAGGCCGGATGCTAGTCTCTGCCCGCCAGTTGCCAGGGGGGACCGTCCCGTTCGACCAGTGGGGGGAGCACCGTGCCCGTCATCGCCGTCGCCCCTACCGACCGGGTCCCCTCGGGGACACCCTCGTGCGAGGCCGACACGGAGTCGATCCTCGCCGCGATCGCCCAGTTCCCGACCGTCGACGTCGTGCTGCTGTCCGCCGACGACGAGGCACGCCGCGCCGCCCGCAGCGCACGGCTGTCCCTGGGTCAGGGGCGCATCGGCCTGGCGCACCACGACGAACCCGTCACCGAGTTCTTCGTCATGGCCGCAGCGGCGCAGCTGCTCCCCGGCAACGCGCTGGGGCTCGTCGACGCCGTGCTGGACGACGTCCGCCGGTCCACGACGACCATCGCGCAGCTCTCCTCGGTGTCGTCGCTCGAACGTCCGACGCCGTCGGTCGCCCAGCACGTCGCAGGTCTGGTCCCGGGTGCCCGGTTCGTCGTCGACTGGCGGGCCGGGACCGTGCGGCAGGGCGACGCACCCGACCTGCCCCCGGGCGTCGCGGTCGTGACAGCGGGCTCGGACAAGGCCGTCCCGGGCGAGGTGGCGCTGCCGCCCGGTACCCCGGGGCTCATGGAGCTGGCCTCCGACGACGGCGGGCGCTGGGGCTCCTCGCGCTGGCGGGAGACCACCGTCCTGCACGTCACCCTCGAGGAGATCGTCTCGACGGCCCTGCAGTCCGCCGGCTCCGCCCGGCAGCCCCGGTGTCCCTCCTGCCAGCGGGTCGGCGCTGGTCGGCTCTGCGTCTTCTGCCAGGTGGGCCTGTCCTCACAGTCCCCGATCGACATCTCGAACGGAGCGGTTGCATGAACCCGCGTCAACGACGTGGAGCGGTCCTGCTCGTCGTCACAGCCCTCGGTGCGATCGCGGTGTTCCTCGCCGTCGTCGTCTTCGTGGGCAACGTCAGCTCGCAGGTAGGCCCCATGACGCAGGCGCTCCAGCTCAAGCAGGGGGTGACCGCGTACCAGCCGATCGAGCCCGACATGTTCGAGGAGGTCGAGATGCCGGAGCGCTGGGTCCCGCCGACCGCCGTGCAGAACGTCGCCGAGACCGCCGGGCTCGTGGCCGCGACCGATCTTCCGGAGGGCTCCGTCCTGCTCGACGGCATGCTGATCCCGCGACCGGGCGTCCAGCCCGGCTTCCGCGAGGTCGCGATCGTGGTCGACGCGGAGACCGGTGTGGCCGGAAAGGTCCGTCCGGGAGACCATGTGGACATCATCGCCACCACCGGCGGCGAGGAGGACGTGCCGGAGCGGGCCGAGGTCTGGGTGTCCAACGCGCTCGTCCTCGAGGTCGGTCTCCCGAGCGATGTCAGCACGTCCGACGACGCCGGCAACTACGGAACGACCCAGGGGGTGCCCGTGACGTTCGCGCTCAGCTCTGCGGACTCCTTGCGGCTCGCGTACGCCGAGAGCTTCTCCACCAAGCTGCGGCTCGCGCTGCGCGGCGACGGGGACGACGAGATCCTCCCGGACGACGAGCTCGTGTTCCAGGCGGGTGGCTGACCGATGACGATCAAGCTGGTCCTCGCCTCACCGAACGACTCCACCGCCGAGCACATCACGCAGGTGCTCGCGGAGGCCGACTCCATCTCGCTGATGCAGGTCGTCCGGGAGGCCTCGGACGTCTCGGACGCGCTGGAGCGCAGCCCGGACACGGACATCCTCGTCGTCGACGCGCGCCTCGATGGAGGCCGTGGCCTCGCGGTCGCCCGCTCGATCGCCTCCGCCAGCCCGCTGCTCGGCATCGTCATGCTCGTCGACCAGGCCGGGCCGGAGCAGTTCGCCGCGGCCATGGAGTCCGGGGCCCGGTCCGTCATCTCCAGCGCGTCGAGCCTCGCCGAGATCGTGTCCCGGCTCGAGACCGTCGCGCAGTGGGTCACCGCCGCGCGCTCGGCGGTCGGGTCGGACTCCACCCTGGGGCGCGGCGGGCGCGTCATCGCTGTGGCCGGCGCGAAGGGTGGCGTCGGGACCTCCGCGGTCGCGCTGCTGCTCGCGCAGTCGCTGCTCGGCACCCGCACCGTCGGGCTCGTCGACTTCGACCTCCAGTCCGGCGACCTGGCCGCGTACCTCGGCGTGCACACCCGCAGGTCCGTGGTCGACCTCGTGGACATCGCCGGCGAGATGTCGGGGCGCATCCTGCGGGAGACGTCGTACGACGTGCCCGGCGGCCTGCGGCTCCTGTCCGCCCCGAACGACGGGGAGCGCGAGGAGGAGATGACCCCGCGCGCCGCCCGGGCTGTGGTCAGCGCGCTGCGGTTCCAGTACGACGTCTCGATCGTCGACGTCGGCTCGCACCTCACCGAGGCGACCGCCAGCGTGCTGGAGGAGGCCGACCTCACGCTGCTCGTCGTCACTCCCGACCTGCCGGCACTGCGCTCCGCGCGCCGGACGCTGGCGATGTGGGAGCGGCTCATGGTCCGGTCGCGGTCCGGCGTGCAGGTCGTGCTCAACCGGCAGAACCGCCGCAGCGAGGTGACCGAGACCCTGGCGGTCCGGATCATCGAGACGCCCATCGACGCGAGCGTGCCGGACGGTGGCGCCGCGTTCGAGTCGGCGATGAACACCGCCTCGATCGCCACCGCGGTCGGACCGGCGCACACGGCCGTCGCCAAGCTCGGCGAGCAGATCCTGCGGGTGCCCACTTTGGAGCCCGGCGACCTGGGCGAGGCGGAGCCGGCCGTGCCCGCCTCGCGGGGTCAGCGGCGCAGGCTCCGCGCGGGGTCGTCCTCCGGTCAGATCGCGGTGGAGACGCCCGTCGTCTTCACCATCGCGATCATCGTCTTCCTGCTCTGCGCGCAGGGCGTGGCCTGGGGGACCGGGTTCCTGTTCGCCCGCAACGCCGCGAGCGAGGGCGCGCGGACCGTCGGCGTCATGCCCTACGGGCCCGACGCCGTCGCGCTGGCCACGCGGGACGCGACGGACGAGCTCGTCGGGCCGTGGCGCCGCGAGGCCGACGTCACCGTGGGCCCGGACTCCGTGGTCGTCCGGATCGGCGCCCCCGTGGTGATCCCCGGGGTGTCGCTGTCCTCGACGGTCTCGGTGCCCGTGCAGCGGGACGACGCGTGAGGGCCCGGCTCGAGCAGGCCCGTCGTCGGGCCGGCTCCGACCGCGGCGCGATCTCGCTGGAGCTGATCGGCTTCGTGTCCGTCCTCGTGGTCGTCGCGATGCTCTGCATCCAGGGGCTCTACGTCGCGCAGGTCACCTCCGCCGCCCAGCAGGCCGCGCGGTCCGGCGCCCGGGCGCAGGCCCTGGGCCTCGACGTCAGCAACGAGGTGCACCGGCAGCTTCCGGGGTGGGCGCAGGTCGACAGCATCTCGACCAGCTACCCGGGCGACGGCGTCCGCGTCGAGGTCGCCGTCCGGGTGCCGATCGTCCTGCCCGGCATCACGTCCCGCAGCTTCAGCGTGACGCGCGACGCCGTCCTGCCGAGAGGGTGATCCGTGGCGCTCCGTGATCGCCTCCAGCAGTCCGAGGGCTCGTCGGACGAGCCCGACCTCATCAGCCACTACCGGGACCGTCTCCTCGAGGAGGTGGACCTCGACGAGCTCGCGCGGCTCAAGCCCGCGCAGCGGCGCGCGCGACTCGAACGCATCCTGTCGAGCCTGCTCTCCGCCGACGGCCCGGTGCTCGCGACGCGCGACCGGTCCGTGCTCATCCAGCGCGTCGTCGACGACGCGCTCGGCCTCGGTGTCCTCGAGCCGCTCCTCGCGGACCAGTCGATCACCGAGATCATGGTCAACGGGCCGCGCGACATCTTCGTGGAACGGCTCGGTCGCGTGCAGCGCGTCGCCACGACCTTCGCCTCCGAGGAGCAGCTGTACCAGACCATCGACCGCATCGTCTCGACGGTGAACCGCCGCGTCGACGAGTCGTCCCCGATGGTCGACGCCCGGCTCCCGACCGGGGAGCGCGTCAACGTCATCATCCCGCCGCTCGCGCTCGACGGGCCGTCGCTGACCATCCGCCGCTTCCCGCAGCCCTACCGGCTGGCGGAGCTCGTCGAGAAGGGCAGCCTCGACGTCCACGCGGCGACCCTGCTGGGCGCGTGCGTCCGGGCGCGGTTCAACGTCATGATCTCGGGCGGTACCGGCACCGGGAAGACGACGTTCCTCAACGCGCTGTCGGGCCTGATCCCCGCGCACGAGCGCATCGTGACCATCGAGGACGCCGCCGAGCTGTCGCTGCAGCAGGAGCACGTGGTGCGCCTCGAGTCGCGCCCGGCCAACGTGGAGGGCACGGGTCAGGTCACCATCCGGGACCTCGTCCGCAACTCTCTGCGCATGCGTCCCGACCGCATCGTCGTCGGTGAGGTCCGCGGCGGGGAGACCCTGGACATGCTCCAGGCGATGAACACCGGCCACGAGGGCTCGCTCGCCACCGTGCACGCCAACTCGGCGTTCGACGCGCTCGGCCGGCTCGAGACCCTCGCCAGCATGAGTGAGCTCGAGCTGCCGGTGGCGACCATCCGCGACCAGGTCAACTCCGCGATCGACCTGGTGATCCACCTCGAGCGCGGGGTCGACGGGACGCGCCGCGTGGCCGAGATCGCCGCGCTGGTGTCCAGCCGCCGGGCGGACTACGACCTGGTGCCGCTGCGGACCTTCCGGCAGGACCCGATCGGACCGGACCGGCACGTCACCGGTACGTGGACCAGCCACCCGCTGCCGCAGGCCCTCCGGGACCGGCTCCTGCGCGCGGGGGAGACGGTCGTGGTGGCCGAGGGCGGTGCCGCATGACGCCGGTGCTCATCGCGGCGATGCTGTTCGTCACGCTCGTGCTCCTGGTGACCACCGTGGCGGTCCTCCAGCAGGACGTCGCGTACCGGCGCCGGCTGCTCGCCGCCGTGGACGCGCGGCCGACGTGGCGCAGCGACCTGCTCGGCCGGATCGACGTCCGGTTCCGCCGGACGCGCTGGGGCTCGGCCATCGCCGCCCTGCTCGCCGGGTCGGGCCTGGTCGGCTGGACGCCGACCGTCTTCGTGCTGCTGGTGACGGGTGCGGCGCTGGCGGCCGCGTTCGTGACCTCGCTGATCGCCGGCCGGATCGCCGCGGTCCTGGCGGTCGTGATCGTCGTGGCGTCCTCCCGCCGCTGGCTCCAGAAGCGCCGCGAGGCGCGCATCGAGAAGTTCATCGGGCAGCTGCCCGAGCTCGCGCGGCTGCTCGCCAACGGAGCGCAGGCAGGTCTGGGCGTGCGGCGCTCCATCGAGCTGGCCGCGCGTGAGATGGAGGAGCCCGCGGCCACCGAGCTCGGTCAGGTGGGCGCCGAGCTCGCCGTCGGGCAGAGCCTGCAGGGCGCCCTCGGGCATCTCGCCGAGCGGCTGCCGTCGCGCGAGCTCGTCGTGCTGGTGCAGACCCTGGTCATCCAGGGCAAGGCCGGCGGGGCGCTCGTCACGGCCCTGCAGAACATCGCGGCGACCCTCGACGAGCGGCGCCAGCTGAGGCGCGAGATCAAGACCGCCGTCGTCGGCGCCACGTTCTCCGGGTACGCCGTCGTGCTCATCGGCGGGTTCGCCGTCATCTTCATGAACGTCCTGTCACCGGGCGCCCTCGACACGATGTTCGGCACCCTCATCGGGCAGCTGGTGCTGGGCACGGCCGCCGCGCTGTTCCTCATCGGCTTCTTCGTGATCAACCGCATCACGAAGGTGAAGTTCTGATGGTCCTCCTCGTCGCGCTCGTCGCCGCCGGCCTGACGGTCCTCGGCATCGTCGGCGTGCGGATGCTGCGGACCACCGGGCTCGAGGACGTCGAGGCATCGATCCGCACGACCCAGGCGGGCGGCCGCCGGCTCGGCTTCGGCGCGTTCCTCGACGCCATGGGGTCCCGGTTCCTCGGGACGACCATGCGGATCTACGGCCCCGCCCGGCTACGGCGGCTCGAGGAGACCATCCGACGGGCCGGCCGGCCGGACGGCCTCACGCTGACCCTCTACCTGCGCCGGCAGGCCGCGTTCGTGGTCATCGGGCTCGTGGTCCTCGTCGTGTTCACGATCATCGGGCAGTTCCTGTTCGGCCTGGCCGTGTTCGTGCTCCTCGCGGCGTGGATGCGGCTGTGGCTGCTGGGTGCGGGCAACAAGCGGCAGGCGCAGATCGACGACGAGCTGCCCGACTTCCTCGACGTCCTCGGCGTGACCGTCACGGCCGGCCTCGGTTTCCGTCAGGCGGTCGAGCGCGTGTGCGAGTTCCACACCGGCCCGCTCGCCGAGGAGATGCGGACCTGTCTGCAGGAGATGAGCGTCGGCGTCACGCGCCGGCAGGCGTTCGTCGCCCTGCGCGACCGCACCCGCTCCGAGGGAGTCGGCGCCTTCGTCACCGCGCTCCTGCAGGCCGAGGAGCTGGGCGTCCCGCTGTCGAGCGCGCTCGAGGACATCGCCGGCGACGTGCGCAAGGAGCACGCGCAGCGCGTCCGGCAGGCGGCTGCGAAGGCGGGGCCCAAGGTGTCGCTCGTCGTGACGATGACGATCGTGCCCGGCACCCTGCTGCTCATCGGGTCGGCGATCGTGCTCGCCAACATGGATGTGCTCGGTGACCTCTTCTGACGCTGCGGGTGCTGTGGCGCCCGCAGCCCCGCCCGCGCACCTCGCCATCGGCGGGGTGGTCCGGCTGCTGTGCGAGGTGCGGCTCGCGATCCTCGCGATCGGGCTGGTGTCCTCGATCGCCCAGGGGGGCATCACGCTGCTGGGCGTGCTGCTGGTCGTCGTGGCGGCCCCCTTCTCGTACTTCCCGGCGCACTCGTGGGAGCGCCGCGGTGACCTGCTGTCCCGCTCAGGGATCCTGCTCGCCTGCGACCTCATCACGACCGTGATCGTCCTGCTGGTGATCGACGGCGAGCTGATGGTCGTGTACGCGGCGGCGACCGTCGGGCTCCTCGGCGTGATCGTCGGCATGCGGCTGGCGCTGGTCATGGCCATCCCGATCGCGCTCACGCTGGTGGCCGCGAACCGGTCAACCCCGGGCGACGAGATGAGCTGGGCGGTGCTCGGCGCGGGCGCGGCCGGGGTCATCGGCATGGCGTGGGCAGGCAACGCGCTCGGTGGTGCGCTGCGCGCCCAGGCGGCCGTCGGCAACGAGCTCGCGGCCACGCAGGCCCGCCGGGCGGCCACCGTCGAGCGCGTGCGGATCGCGCGGGACCTGCACGACACGGTCGCCGGTGACCTCGCTGGCGCGGTCATGCTGAGCGAGTCGCTGGCGCGCCGCCTCGAGCGGGACGACGCCAGCGAGAGCTCCCGTCGCACGGCCGAGCAGCTGGTCGAGACGGTCCGCACCGCGCTCGCCGACACGCGCGCCGCGCTCGGTGAGCTGCGTCGGGCCGAGACGTCCGTGCACGAGGACCTGGTCGAGATCTGCGAGCGGTGGGCGGCGCGGACCGAGATCGCCTGCGCGGCCGAGGTGGACCCGCGGGTGTCCGAGATCGACCCGGAGCTCGCGGTCGACGTGCGGGCCGTGGTCCTGGAGCTGCTGGAGAACGTGCGGCGTCACTCCGGGGCGCGCAACGCGTCGGTGCGGATCGAGAAGAGGGAGACCGACGTGCTGGTCGAGGTCGGCGACGACGGCTGCGGGATGGACGAGCCCGAGCAGGGGACCGTCCCGGACGGGCACTTCGGGGTGATCGGCATCGCCGAGCGCGCCCGGGAGCGCGGTGGCGACGTCGTGCGCAGCACCCCTCCGGGCGGCGGGCTCCTGACCACCGTGACGTTCCCCCTCGAGCAGCGGGCGGCGGTGGCGTCGTGAGGGTCCTCGTCGCCGACGACAACGCGCTGATCCGGCTCGGCCTGCGCGCCACCCTGAGCGAGCTGGACGACGTCGAGTCGGTCGAGGAGGCCGCGAACGGCGCCGAGGCCGTCGAGCGGGTGCAGGCGGGCGGCATCGACGTGGTGCTGCTCGATGTGCGGATGCCGGTGCGGGACGGGCTCTCGGCCCTGCCGGATCTCGTCGGGCGGGCCACCGTCCTGATGCTCACCAACACCGACGACCTCGAGATCGTGGCCGACGCGATGCGGCAGGGCGCCTCGGGCTACATCATCCACGGGTCCCTGGCCCCCGACGCGCTCGGGTCGGCGATCCGGGCCTGCCTCGCGGGTGGCACCTTCACGGCGGGCCTGTCGCCCTGGTCGTCGCCCGCCCCGCCGGCGCCGCCGGCCCCGCCCGTACGCCCCGGTGGGCTCTCGACCCGGGAGGCGGAGGTGATGGACGTGGTGGCCCAGGGACTGACGAACACGCAGATCGCGCGCACGCTCTTCCTCAGCGAGAAGACCGTGAAGAACCACATCAACAGCATCTTCAGCAAGCTCGGCGCGACCACCCGGGCCCAGGCGGTCGCCCTCTGGCTGAACCCGTCGGGTGGGCCCCAGGGCCTGGTCACAAAGGGGCCCGAGATGGGTCCTGGGCAGGTCGTGCCGCGCTCGCCGCGTCCGTAACGTCGTCGTTGTCAGCAAGAGACCTCGGGGCCAGTCCCCACGGACCACAGGAGATCATCGTGGAGAACCTCACCCGCCGCGCCGTTGCCGCCCAGCTCGCCTTCACCGGCTTTGTCCTCGGCGCGTTCGACCGCGTCCGCAGCGACGAGCGTGGCCAGGGCTCGGTCGAGTACGTCGGCATCATCCTCGTCGTCGTCGCCATCATCGGGGTCGTCATCGCCGCCGCGAGCGGCCTGGGCGACACCATCGTCACCAAGCTCCAGGACGCGATCGACGGCATCGGCGGCTGATCGCCCGAGCAGGGTCCAGGTCCGGGAGCCGAGCATCTGCGGCTCCCGGACCTGTCGCCGTCCCACCCACCACGGGTGCCGCCCGTGGCGGACACCGACCGACGAAAGGAACGCCTGGTGCGTCGTCCTCCCCTCGCCGTCCTGAGCACCGCCCTCGTCAGCGTGCTCGTCGTCGCCGGCTGCTCGCCCGACTCGCCCGACCCGGACCCGACGAGCTCAGGCTCGTCCGCGCCGTCGGCGAGCGCGACGCAGGACGGCGCGGTGACGTCGGAGGTGGAGCACCTCGGAGCGCCGGTGGAGATCACCGTGCACCCGCTCCAGGCGACCAGCGACTCGTCGCTGCTCACGGTCGACTTCACGATGCCGGAGGACGCCCCCGAGGGGACGTCGATCTCGCTCGGCGTGCTGCTGCGCGACCCGGGCTCGTTCCTCAACGTCGGACAGCTGCGCCTGCTCGACCTGCCGTCGTCGACCGTGTTCGACACGGCGCGCGACTCCAGCAACCAGGCCGTGACCACCAGCGGGCCGCTGAACCTGACCCCCGGTGACACGATCACCGCGGAGGCGTACTTCGCCGCGCCGACGTCGGACACCATCGACGTCCTCTTCCCGTACTTCGGCCTGGTCTCCGGCGTGCCCGTCGAGTCCGCCGATGCCTCGGACCTCGCCTCCACGCCTGAGGAGCTCGGCGCCGAGGGTGAGATCACCTCCTCGTCCGCCACGATCGACGCGTTCACGGTCGGGTACGACGACACGTCGAGCGCGCGGGTCGAGGGTGAGACGGCGACCGTCACGCTCGCGTCCGACGTCCTGTTCGCCACGGACGAGTTCGCCCTGACCCCCGAGGCGGCCGCGGTGGTCGACGTCGCGGCGCAGCAGATCCTGGCCAGCGGGCAGTCGGGCGAGGTCACGGTCGTGGGGCACACGGACGACGTGGGCTCGGACGCCTACAACCAGGACCTGTCGATCAAGCGGGCGCAGTCCGTGGCGGACCGGCTCACCCCGGCGCTCGGCGCGGGGTACACCGTGGCCGTCGACGGCAAGGGCGAGAGCGAGCCCGTCGCGCCCGGCAGCTCCCCCGAGGCCCGGTCGGCGAACCGTCGCGTCGAGATCCGCTTCACCACCAAGGACCCCGGTGCCGCGGTCGACGTGCCGAGCAGCGTCCCCGCCCCGGAGGCGACCGGTCCGGTCGCCTCGGGCGACGAGACCGTGTCCGTCGACGTCGACGGCGTCGGGTACGACATCACGGCGACCTCGGTCGAGCGGCACGACGGCTACCTCGTGGGTTCGCTCCAGGTGGAGCGGACGTCCGAGGGCAAGGGTCCGCTGACGGGTCTCTTCGGCGACTTCGCGACCGGGCGCAGCCTCGGCCGCGGCGTCTCGCCCCTGACGCTCGCCGCAGGTGCGTTCAACGTGAGCCTGCTCGGCGAGGGCAGCCGGCTGTACCCGGGCGACTACATCACCGCGGCCGGCAACGGCAGCACCAAGGACCGCCGGGCGGTCGTCGCGGACCGGTTCCTCGACGCGCCCGTCGAGCAGGGTGAGTCGGTGACCGTGACCGTGGTGTGGCCCGACCTCGGCGGCGACTCCGTCGACATCGACGTGCCCGAGCGGTTCCGGATCACGGACGTGCAGGTGGAGGACTCATGAGCCAGCACACGGTGACCGACCTGGTGCGGGGCATCGACCGACGCGCCGTGCTGCTGTTCGTCGTGCTCGACCTGGCCACCTATGCGCTCGTCTTCTGGCTGCTCGTCCCGTCGTTCGACCAGTTCCTGACCGCCATCGACCCCACCACGGCCGTGGCGATCGGCTGGGTGCTCTCCGTGGTGCGCCTGACCCTCATCAGCGTCATCACCGTGCGCTCGTCGCGCGACCGGCGCGGGCTCGTGGCACGGTCCGACATCGTCCCGACGATGCTCGTCGCGGCCGGCGCCGCCTGGTTCGTCCAGCTCGTGCTGGGTGTCTCGCTCGCGCTGTTCGTCGGCGTCGACCCCTGGTCGTGGCGGATGCTGCTGGACCTGGTGGTCTGGGTCGTCTTCGCCCTCATCGGCGTGCTGTTCGTGGCGCCGGGCGCGGCCGAGCGGCTGCCGCTGCGCTACCGCGTGGCGTCCGAGCGCGAGCGCGGGTCCGTCAGCGCCCTGCTCATCCCCGCCGTCGCCGGCCTCGTCGCGGTGACGATCGTCGTGATCGTGATGGTCGGCTCCGCGACGAACGACCGGCGCGAGTCCACCACGGCGGCCGACGCAGCAGCGCTCGCCGCGGCGGACGTCTGGGTCAACGCCGTCGAGAACGCGTTCGACGCGGCCTGGGACGCGGACGACGCCGACGGCTTCTGGGGCTTCGCCGGGACCGACCTGGGCGCCCTCTCCTCGGGAGCGGTGAGCGCGGCGGCGGCGCGGTACGCCGACGACAACGACGCGACGCTGGTGTCCCTGAACGTCGACCCGGTGCGCGCCGAGGTCACGGTCCGCGTCCGCAACAACGACACCGTGCCCAACTCGGACCGCCGGATCGAGTCCGTGGCGACCGCGAAGCTGGTGCTCGAGAGCGGCGCGTGCCGCTCGGGCCGGTGGCTCGGGTTCCTGGTGGGCGGCTCCTGCCGCACCGCGCCGCCCGCGCCGACACCGACCCCCACACCGACGCCTGAGCCGAGCCCGACACCGGGCGCGCCGCCGCCGCCCCCGCCGCCTCCGCCGCCCCCGTTCGCCCCGCCCGGCGGCATCGGTGGATTCCGCGCCGACACCGAGCTGACGGTGACCCGATGACCCGCCCCGACCGTGCTCCGGACCCCGTGGAAGGCGAGACCATGCGCATGCGACCTGCCGTGAGCCGCCTGCTGCTGCGGCGTCCGACCGGCGACGACGGAGCCGGTTCCGTCGAGTACATCGGCGCCATCCTGGTGGTCGGCGCCCTGATCCTGTCCCTGGTGATGGGCTCGACGCCGGTGGGTGCCCTCATCGCGGAGAAGCTCTGCGACGCATTCGGGACGTCGTGCGCCGCGGGCGAGCGCGACGCCGACGGCGACCGTGTCCCGGACCAGGCGTGCACGCTCGGCGAGGACAGCGAGAACATCAACGCGAACGTGACCATCGCCTTCATCGACCTCGGCGCGGACGGGACGATGACCATCGAGAAGATGAGCGACGGCACCTACCGGGTCACGGTCGGCGGGGAGGCCGGTGCCGCCGCGGTGGCGAGCGCGGGGGAGATCAAGGGCGGTCTGCAGATCGGCGACTACGGCGGCGCCCTCGCACTGACGGCCGACGCCCGCGCGGGTGTCTTCGCCGGTGCCGGCGTGGAGTACGAGTTCAGCTCCAAGGGCGACGCCGAGGCCTTCACGGAGTACGTCCACCGCACGATCGCGAAGAACGGTGCCAAGAGCGTGGGGTCGGCGATCAACCCGGCCGTCGGCGTGGGCGTCGACGTGATCGGGTGGGCCATCGACAAGGTGACGGGGTACAGCTACGACCCGCCGCTGCCCGACTACTCGTACTACGAGGCGGGGATCTCCGGGGCCGGCAACGCCCAGGCCGACGCCATCCTCGCGGGCGGCTCCGCGTCCGCCAACCTGACGACGGCTCTCGGTGCGCGGATCAACCACGACACCAAGGACGTCACGATCTACAACAAGGTGAACCTGGACGCCGAGGCAGCAGCCAAGCTCGGGCTGTCCGCGTCCGACGGCAACTGGGGACAGGGCGCCGAGGGCAGTGCCAGCATCGAGATCGTCGTCGCGACCACCGTGGACTCGTCCGGCAACCTCAAGGACGTCTCGTTCGACGGTGCGGCGACGGCCGAGGGCGCTGCGGCTCTGACCGGGCTCGCCGGGTTCCCCCTCCAGGGGTCCGGCGGCAAGGGCGTCAGCCTCTCCGCGCAGTTCGACGTGACCGACTCCAACCGCACCGCCGTGACCAGTGCGCTGGTGGGGATCGGCGTGCTGGCGGCGACCACGGGCCAGCCGTTCACGGCGCCGCAGCAGGCGATCCCCGCGATCATGCTCGAGGCGCGGCGCTCGGGAGACATCACCGCGCAGACGCTGGACGTCTCGGGGCAGAACCTGGTGAACGCCGCCCTCGGCCTCAAGGCCCCGCTGGTCGGCGGGCTAGAGTTCGGCCTCGGCGCGTCGACCTCGACCCAGGAGTCGACGGGCGCGTACTACCTGGGTGCCAACGGATGGAAGGACTGGGCCGCGTGCGCAGCATGAGGAAGCGGATGACCGTCGGAGTGGTCGCGATGGTGGCGCTGACCGGGATGCTGACCGGCTGCACGTCGGACTCGCCGGAGCCAGCACCGTCGGGCGAGACCACTGCCGGGGCCGACGCCGAGGTGATCGAACCGGTCGACTCGATCGACGGTGCGACCACGACGGAGGTCCTCGGCATCTCGATCGACGTTCCCGACGGTTTCGAGGTCGAGGAGCAGGAGATCGAGAGCGGCGGCACTCAGCTCGTGCTGTCCCGTCCCGGGGAGGACCGCGCCGAGGTGTACCTCACGGTCACGGAGCAGGACAACGTGACCGATGACGCGGTCGAGGCGGCGTCCGCCGTGTCGGCGGCGAGCCTGGGGACGTCGCTGGAGGACATGACGACGACTCCCGGCACGTGGGAGGGCTTCGGCCCGGCCGTCGTGATCCGGGGAACGCTGCCCTTGGACACGGGCAACCGCGACATCATCTCGGTGACCACGCGGGACCCCGACGGCACCCGGCTCGTGGCCGTCGCCGCCGAGGCACCCGAGGGCGAGCTCGACGGCTCGGTCGGCTACGAGATCCTCCGGTCGGTCAAGGTGGCCGGGTGAGCCGGTGACGCCCATTTCCGCCGGCGTGCTGGACGACTCGTCGACGATGCCGGTCTGGTTCCAGCTCGGCGTCGTCGCGTTCGTGACGGTCGTCGCCGTGATCGCGTGCGGTGCCGCCTTCGCGTACATGTACCGCCGGCACAGCGTGTTCGCACGGGGTGTGCGGGGGACGGCGATCGTGGTGGACGTCCGCCCGACGTCCGCGTTCCAGCGCCACTCGGTGGTCGAGCGTGCGACGGAGAACGTCACGATCGCGACGGCAGCGCGGCCGGGCGGCGTGACCGTCGCCCAGAAGCTGCCTGCCGGGCAGTACCAGGTCGGTCAGGTCGTGGACGTCGTCCAGGCCAAGGGCGACCCGGACAGGATCTTCCTGTACCGGCCTGATCTCGAGCGGTCGGCGCTCGGCGTGTACTCGCCGCTGGCCCTGATCGTCCTGGTCCCCGTGATCCTGTACGCGGCTCTCACCGGCCCGGGCTGACCCGCGCCCAGGAGGGTCGCGACGACCAGCGTGCACGGCGACCGCCGAGCGCCGACTACCCTTGCGGCGTGACGCAGACGCCTGACCCGGCCGCCACCACCCACCGTCCCGTGCTCGTCGTCGACTTCGGCGCGCAGTACGCGCAGCTGATCGCGCGACGCGTGCGCGAGGCCAACGTGTACTCCGAGATCGTGCCGCACACGGCGTCGGTCGCGGACCTGCTGGCCAAGGACCCGGCCGCGATCATCCTGTCCGGCGGCCCGTCGTCGGTGTACGCCACGGGTGCCCCGTTCGTCGACCCGGCGCTGTTCGAGGCCGGGGTCCCGGTGCTCGGCATCTGCTACGGCTTCCAGGCCATGGCCGCGGCGCTCGGCGGGACGGTCGCGCAGACCGGCCAGCGCGAGTACGGCGGCACCGCAGTTGAGGTCACGTCGGCCGGCACGGTCCTGTCGGGCAGCCCCGCCTCGCAGACCGTCTGGATGAGCCACGGGGACGCGGTGCACGCGGCTCCCGAGGGCTTCGAGGTGCTCGCGACCTCGTCGGGCAGCCCGGTCGCCGCGTTCGAGGACCGCACCCGCCGCCTGTTCGGCGTGCAGTGGCACCCCGAGGTCAAGCACTCGCCGCTCGGGCAGAAGGCGCTCGAGAACTTCCTCTACGAGGGCGCCGGCCTGACCCCCGACTGGAACGCGGGCAACGTCGTCGCGGAGCAGGTCGAGAAGATCCGCGCGCAGGTGGGCTCGGCGCGGGTGATCTGCGGACTGTCCGGCGGGGTGGACTCGTCGGTCGCTGCGGCGCTGGTCCAGAAGGCCGTCGGCAGCCAGCTGACCTGCGTGTTCGTCGACCACGGACTGCTGCGGTCGGGCGAGGCCGAGCAGGTGGAGAAGGACTTCGTCGCCGCGACGGGCGTCGAGCTCAAGGTGGTCGACGCCCGCGAGCGGTTCCTGCGGGCGCTCGCCGGGCACACCGACCCCGAGACCAAGCGCAAGATCATCGGGCGCGAGTTCATCCGGGTGTTCGAGGACGCGGCGCGCGACATCGTCGAGCACAGCGACGACGAGGTGAAGTTCCTCGTGCAGGGGACGCTCTACCCCGACGTCGTGGAGTCCGGTGGCGGCGAGGGCGCGGCCAACATCAAGTCGCACCACAACGTCGGCGGGCTCCCGGACGACCTGCAGTTCGAGCTGGTCGAGCCGCTGCGGACCCTGTTCAAGGACGAGGTGCGCGCGGTCGGGCTGGAGCTGGGCGTGCCCGAGGGCATCGTGTGGCGCCAGCCGTTCCCCGGCCCGGGGCTCGGCATCCGGATCATCGGCGAGGTCACGGCGGAGCGGCTCGACATCCTGCGGGCGGCCGACGTGATCGCCCGCGAGGAGCTGACCCGCGCCGGCCTGGACCGTGACATCTGGCAGTGCCCGGTCGTGCTGCTCGCGGACGTGCGGTCGGTCGGCGTGCAGGGTGACGGCCGGACGTACGGCCACCCCGTCGTGCTGCGGCCGGTGTCGTCCGAGGACGCGATGACCGCCGACTGGACCCGGCTGCCCTACGACGTGCTCGCGGTCATCTCGACCCGCATCACCAACGAGGTGCCCGAGGTCAACCGGGTGGTCCTCGACGTGACCAGCAAGCCGCCGGGCACCATCGAGTGGGAGTGACGCCGGTCGGTCACCACCGGTCCATGACGATCGACCCGATCACGGACCTGAGCTCGGCGATGTCCTCCGCCGACGAGTCGGGCCGGAACGAGGCGTCGATGATGAGCGGGGACCGGTCGACGTCCACCTCGTAGACGATGTCCGTCTGTCCGGCGACGTGGTTGTCGTTCGGCGGGTAGCCGTCGGCGTAACCCGGCCACGAGCGATAGGCGCCGTCGTCGCACGTGCTGATGTCGAGGTCCGCCGGCACGGTCAGCTCGAATCGCAGCGCCGGCGTGCCGGCGTCGACGGTCGGGTCGGGGATGGCCACGGAACGTGGTTCCGAGGCATCGCGCTCGTGCTGCGTCGCGAGCCCCGTCGCGGGGTAGCTTCCCAGCGAGATGGTGGCGTCGTCCGGATGGTCGTGGACGGACAGGTCCCACGGGCTCAGCTTCCCGCTCCGACGACAGGGATCGGGATAGACCCCTGCCGCTGTCCAGAAGCTGAGCGCCACCTCGTCGGGCTCGCCGAGGTTCTTCCCGATGTAGGTGTCGCCCACCTCCCACCCGGCAGGGACGGTGTACTCGATCCACCGGTAGTCCGACGGCGGAGGGGCGCCGGCCGCCTTCGGGCCGGAGTGCGGGTTCACGTACCGGTGCGTGGTGCCGTCGACCACCGGCGCCGGGTCCGGACCGTCGAACGGCTGGACCACGAACGGCGCTGCGCCGCTCGTGGGTTGCTCCGTCGGGGACGTCGACGTGGGGTCAGCGGCGGGCGGAGTCCCGGGCGCCGTGCAGGCCGACCCCGCCGCTGCGACCGTCAGGAGCGCGAGGAGCGCTGTCCACCCCCGGGACGCCTGGCGGCGCTCGTACTGGCGGGACACTGACGTCGTGACGCCCATGGGCGGAGCCTCGTCCTGCCGGGCCGGCACGTCAACGGAGATTCGTGGACGGTCAGCGCCTCGGCGGGACCGGGTCGTGGCGGGGACGGCCGCGCGGCCGCCTTAGGATTCCTTGCGAGAGCGACCGAGTGGGAGTGAGAGCGTGACCGAGAGCCCGACCGCGACGAGCGTCGACCCGTGGGTGCGCAAGGCCCGGGGCGCCACGCTGCGCTACCGCGTGATGGCGTGGATCACCGGGACGCTGCTCCTGCTGCTCTGCGTCGAGCTGATCCTCAAGTACGTGTTCCACGCGAACGGCGTCGACGCTGCCGGGACCCCGAACCCGGTCATCGGCGCCTGGATCGCGTACGCGCACGGCTGGGTCTACGTCGTCTACCTGGTCACCGTCTTCGATCTGTGGTCGAAGATGCGCTGGCGGCTCGGGCGGCTGGCCACCATGGCCGCCGCCGGCGTCGTCCCGGTGATGTCGTTCGTGCTGGAGCGCACGGTGCACGCCCAGGCGCTCGCGCGCATCGAGGCCGCCGGTGGCGCACGCAGGTGATGTGGACAGGATCGTGAACGGACGTCCGGTTCACGCCGATACGGTGGCCCCGTGCTGATCGTCCACGTCTCCGACTGCTACGCGCCGCGTACCGGCGGGATCGAGTCCCAGGTGGGTGACCTCGCCTCGCGGCAGGCCGCTGCCGGGCACGAGGTGCACGTGCTGACCGCCACGCTGGGCGTCGGCGGCGAGCGCGGGGGAGTCGTCGACCTCGAGGACGGGGTGCACGTGCACCGGCTCGGGGCGCGGCTCCCGTTCGACCTGCCGGTGAACCCCGTCGGCCCCCGGCTGATGCGGTCGGCGTTCGCCGACCTGCGACCCGACGTCGTCCACGTGCACGCCGGGGTGCTCTCGCCGTTCGCGTTCGACGGCGCCCGGATCGCCCTCGACGTCGGCCTGCCGACGGCGATCACGTGGCACTGCATGCTCGACGGTGTCGTCGGCGCCCTGCGGACGCTCGTCCACCGCACGCACTGGCAGGGGACCCCCGCCGCCCTCAGCGCCGTCAGCCACGCCGCGGCAGCGCGGGTGCGGGAGGTGTTCGGCGCCGAGGTGTCCGTGATGCCCAACGGGATCGACCTCGACCTCTGGGCGCCGACCACGCTCCCCGAGGGGCGGGGCCGTCCCGGCGAGCGCGGCCCGCTGCGACTCGTCTCGACCATGCGCCTGGCACCCCGCAAGCGGGCGGTCCCGCTGGTCGAGCTGGTCGGCCAGGCCGCCCGGCGCCTGCCGCCGGACCGGCTGCGACTGTCGATCATCGGCTCCGGACCCGCCCAGGGCAGGGTCGCGTCCGCCGTGGCGGGCCAGGGCCTGCAGCACGTGGTGGAGCTGCGCGGCCGGCTGACCCGACCCCAGGTGCGGGCCGCCTACACCGACTCCGACGTGTTCCTCGCCCCGGCCGAGCTCGAGGCGTTCGGCATCGCCGCGCTCGAGGCCCGTACCGCGGGGCTCGCCATCGTCGCCCGTCGTGGCACCGGCATCGCCGAGTTCGTCGAGGACGGCATCGACGGCCTGCTGGTGTCCGACGACGCCGAGATGACGGAGGCCGTCGTCCACCTGGCTCGTGACAGCCGGCTCCTCGACGGGATGCTCGCGCACAACGGTGTGGTGCGCCCGTCGTTCGGTTGGGACGACGTGCTGAGCGCCGCCGAGGCGGAGTACAGCCGCGCCCGGGGTCTCGCCCGCGTCTGAGAACGCCCCGGCGATTCGCCGTATTCGTCCAGGTCAAATGTCACTACAGTCGACCTTGTTGGACGAATTGTCATGGGTCGCTCGCGGCCTAGCGGGTCCAGGGGGTTCGGACCCGTCCGTTGGGGTTCGGAAGGGGAGACATGACGACGACCACGACCACCGGTAGCTCCAAGACAGTCCGCGTACTAGGGCTGCTGACGATCATCGCCGGAATCATCTTCATCATTGCCGGTGGTGTGACCTGGGGAGCGGTGGCCAGCAACCTCGCCGCCGAGAAGATCACCGTCTCCGACGACGCCCAGGCGTTCGGCGGGCAGCTCGTCGACACGCCGTGGGAGGCCTGGTTCCAGGCCGACATCATCAATACCCACGCTCTCGAGGCGTCGGGCGGGAAGACCTACGCCGAGCTCGACAGGGAAGACCCGGTTCGGGCGACGATGATGGATGCGTCGTTCCTGCGGGCGTCGCTCTTCACCTCGGTCGTCGCCTTCGGTGTGGCCGCGCTGGTTGTCGGGCTCGGGGTGCTGTTCATCCTGATCGGCTGGGCGCTGCGCAAGGTCGGCACCGCGCTGGGGTACGACACGGCGACGGCCACGACGAGCGGGTCGTCCGCCTACCCGGACCCGATTCCGACCTCCAGGCCGACCGCGACGCCTGCCGCAACGCCGCCGACGACGACGCCGCCGCCTCCCACGGGGCCCAGGGCCTGACCGCAACGACGTCCGAGCAGGTACGGCTCAGGGGCCGTACCTGCTCGGACGTCGTGCGTCCGGCTCCGGTCAGCGGCGGGCGGCGCGGGCTCCGCTGACGATCGACCCGACCAGCAGCGCCGTCCCGGCGACCGCGAGCAGGATGATCATCGCCAGCTGGAGGTCGATCGCGAAGCCGGCTGCCCAAGCGAGCAGGCCGACGCCGATCGCCGCGATGACCAGGCCCCAGACGACGGTGCCCACGCGCAGCCGGCGGCGCGGCGGGTCGGCCGGTGCCGGCTCGACGACCGGGGCGGGCGCGGCGACCGGGTCGGGCGCGACGCGGTCGGCGGGTGCCGGATCGGGCCGGTCGGTCGGCGCGTAGAGCGCACCGATGGGGGACGTGTACGCGGCGGGCTCGTCCTGAGACGACCAGGCGGTGGTGCTCGGGTACGGGCGGGCCTCCTCGGTGACCGGGAGCGCTCGCGTCTCGTCGGGCACGAGCACCGCGGTCTCGTCGGCGGCGGGCTCGCTCTCCTCGAGCGGGAGCACGGTGGTGTCGTCGGCGGTGCTCACGGTGGTGTCGTCGGTGACGATCACCGTCGTGTCGTCGTCGGTCGGCGTCTCCGTCGTGGGCTCCTGGTCGGTGACCGGCAGGGCGAGCGTCTCGTCGGCGTCGCGCGGGGTCTTGTCGGTGGGCATCAGTTCTCCTCGATGATCGAGACGTCGCCGGCGCCGATCTGGACCTGCAGCGCGAGCTGGGGTCCGTCGTCGTCGATCGCTCCGGTGGTGAAGGTGCGGGGGTTCAGGCCGACGCCGTCCACGCTCTTGCTCTCCCCGTCGACGTCCCAGCTCACGGTGCCCGCGCCGGCGTCGACATCGGCGGAGATGCTGGCATCGCTGGGGACGACGACGGTGAGGTCGCCGGCCGCGAGCGAGATGGGGACCACGAGGGTCTGGGAGGTCATCGGCACCTCGGTGAGGTCGATCGTGACGTCACCGAACCCGATGGAGTAGCCGTTCGCTGCGTCGGCACGGTCCGTCACGTAGATGGCACCGTCGGCCGAGAAGTCGTGCTGGGAGTCGCTCGACCAGACCCAGCTGGCGTTCTGCACGGCGCCGAGGGGCACCGCGACGAGGATGCCGACGACGGCCAGGCCGCCGAGGCCACCGCTGGTCCGGCCGCGCAGGCCGGAGACGATGATGCCCAGGCCGCAGAGCACGATGCCGATGCCGAGCGCGGTGAGGCCCACAGGACCGGTGAAGTCGCCCTGGCGTTCCGCGATGAGCAGGACCGCGAGGCTGAGCAGGCTCAGCGCGACGACGACACCGACGGTGCCGACCCCGGCGCCCGGGGTCCGCGGACGCGGCGGGGTGACCGGGCGCGGCGGCTGCACGGGACGCGGTGCCGGGGGAGCCGGTGCGTACGAGGCGGACCACGCCGCGGGGGCCGCCGGCGCCGGCGGCACGGGCTGCGCGTCGCCGACGGGGGCCGCGGCGGTGACCGGGCTGGCCGGGTACGACGCCGCGGGGTACGTCGTCGGGGACCCGTACGGCACGTACGGGCCGCTCGGCGGTCGCGGCTTCGAGGACTGCTGGTTGGAGACGATGGCGATCAGCATCACGATGCCGCCGACGACGGACACCCACAGGAGCGCCTGGACCCAGCCGGGAGGACCCCAGAAGAAGAACCAGTTGTCGCCGCGGCCGAAGCCGACGATGACGAACGCCAGCGCACCCAGCAGGGCGATGTCGAAGCGGCCGAGGATCATCTCCTCGAGGTGGATGCGACCGTCGCGGCGCTCGGGCAGCAGCGCCCAGGCGACGCCGTACGCGACGAGCCCGATCCCGCCGAGCAGCAAGGTGGCGAAGAAGATGCCGCGCACCAGGAGCGGGTCGATGCCGAACCGGTCACCGACGCCCCCGCTGACGCCGCCGATCCAGCGATCGTCGGACCGCGTGATGCCGAGACGGCGCACAGCGGTGAAGAAGCTGTTCGGCGCGTTCCCCGGCCGGTTGGTGTCGGTGGGGGGCTGGTCCGGCGCGGGGCTACCCGGTGCCGGGTCGGGTCCGGCAGCGCCGGTGGGAGTGCTCGTGTCCATGTCTCGATCCTGTCGGTCGCGCCGTGCGTACGGCATCGGGTGGTCCCCTGACCGCACCCTGAACCTGGTGCGCGGCACCCCTGAACCGACCCCGGACCCGACCCCGGAACGGCTCAGGGCATGTGACGATCGGACCGTGCACCCCGCCCCCACCGTCTCCGCGCCCCGCCGGCTGCCGCTGCGCCGACCCGCGCGCGGACGGATCGTCGGTGGCGTCGCGCTCGGGCTCGCCGCGCACCTCGACGTGGCGGTCGGCCTGGTGCGGCTGGCGTTCGTCGTGCTCACTCCCGTCGCCGGCGTCGGCGCCCTGCTGTACGTGTTCTGGTGGCTCGCGATCCCGGCCGGCGACCCGGCGGATGCGGCACAGGAGGTCCGACCGAGCGCGCTGACGCGGCTCGCGCGGCGGCAGGCCATCATCGAGCCGGGCCGACGCATCCCGGTGACGGACATCGCCATCGGCGGGCTCCTGGTCGTCGCAGCCGCCCTGCTGATCGCGGTCCGGTCCGGCGCGGACGTGCAGGCGGACTGGCTGCTGCCCGCAGTGATCGTCCTGGCGGGCCTCTGGCTGGCCTGGAGCCAGCTGGACGCCGTGCAGCGCGGTCGCCTGAAGGACCGGGCGGGCGGCCGGACGCCGGTCAGCCTGCTGCGGGTCGCCGGGGGGATCCTGCTCGCGGGCGTCGGGGTGCTGCTGTTCGTCGGGCTGGCCTCGGGCGAGGGTGTCGAGGCCGCGACGCTCGCGCAGTCGATCATCGCGGCCGTCGTCATGCTCGGCGGGGTGGCTCTGGTCCTGACCCCGTGGTGGCTGCGGCTGGTGCGGGAGCTCGGCGACGAGCGGGCCGCCCGCGCGCGGGAGTCGGAGCGCGCCGACATCGCGGCCCACCTGCACGACTCGGTCCTGCAGACCCTCGCCCTCATCCGGTCGCGGGCCGACGACTCCGCCGAGGTCGCCCGCATGGCGCGCGCCCAGGAGCGCGAGCTGCGCGAGTGGCTCTACGACGACCGTCCCGCGCCGGGCACCTCCGTCGCGGCGGCGCTGCGGGGGATCGTCGCCGAGGTCGAGGACTCCCGGTCCGGCCCGTCGGGTGACCCGGTGGCCATCGAGTCCGTCGTCGTCGGTGACCGCGTGCCCGACGCCGACACCGAGGCGCTGCTGCAGGCCACGCGCGAGGCGCTGGTCAACGCGGTGGTGCACGGCCGCCCGCCCGTGTCGCTGTACCTGGAGGTCGGCGCGTCGGAGGTCGAGGTGTTCGTGCGGGACCATGGCGACGGGTTCGACCTCGACGAGGTGGGCACCGACCGGTTCGGGGTGCGCGAGTCGATCATCGGGCGGGTACGTCGCCGGGGCGGCACGGCGAAGGTGACCAGCAGCCTGGAGCGCGGTACCGAGGTGCACCTGGTGGTGCCGATCCGGGCGACGGACGAACAAGGAGCGCAGCATGAGTGAAGCAGTCGAGGTGGTGCTCGTCGATGACCACCACATGTTCCGGACCGGGGTGAAGGCGTCGCTGGACGCCGGCGTGCGGGTCATCGGGGAGGCGGACACCGTCGACGAGGCGATCCGACTGGTCCGCGAGCTGAAGCCGCCGGTGGTGCTGCTCGACGTGCACCTGCCCGGTGGCGACGGCGGTGGCGGCGCCGAGGTCATCAAGGCCTGCACCGACCTGCTGGGCGAGACCCGGTTCCTCGCGCTGTCGGTGTCCGACGCGTCCGAGGACGTCGTCGCGGTGATCCGCGCGGGCGCTCGCGGCTACGTCACGAAGGCGATCGACGGCACCGACCTGTCCGACGCCGTCCGGCGTGTGGCCGGCGGCGACGCGGTCTTCTCGCCCCGGCTCGCGGGGTTCGTGCTCGACGCGTTCGGCGCGGCGGCCGGTGACGTGGCGATCGGCGACGACGAGCTGGACCGCCTCTCGGCACGGGAGCGCGAGGTCATGCGGCTCATCGCGCGCGGGTACTCCTACCGCGAGGTGGCCTCCGAGCTGTTCATCTCGATCAAGACCGTCGAGACCCACGTGTCCGCGGTGCTGCGCAAGCTCCAGCTGTCCAGCCGGCACGAGCTGACCCGCTGGGCCGCGGCGCGCCGGCTGCTCTGACGGTGCGGCTGCGCGTGGCGGCCTATGCCGTCATCGTCGACGGCGGTCGCGTGCTGCTCCCGCACTGGCCCGACGACGTCGTCGGGGGATGGACGCTGCCGGGCGGCGGGATCGAGCCGGGCGAGGACCCGGCCGACGCCGTCGTGCGCGAGGTGCTGGAGGAGACCGGCTACCACGTCGTGCTCGACGAGCTGCTGGGGATCGACTCGGTCGTGGTGCCGGCCGGTGAGCTCGTCGATCCGTCGCTCGGCGCGTTCCAGTGGCTCCGCATCCTCTACCGCGCGCACGTGGTCGGAGGCGAGCTGCGCGACGAGGCTGACGGCAGCACCGACGCGGTGGCCTGGTTCGGCCTCGCCGAGGTGCCGGGTCTCCGGCGGGTGTCGCTCGTCGACGTCGGGCTTCGCCTCGTCGACCTGCCCGAGCTGACGCGCTGAACAGTGGCCCGGCACGTGCTGTAATGTAGGTACGTGCCTACATGTGCGTCGATGGCTGGAACGAGGTGGCGGGGGTGCGCATGACATCGCGCGAGTTCAACCACGACGTGTCGGCGGCCAAACGTGCCGCTCGGACCGGCCCGGTCGTGATCACCGACCGGGGTGTCCCTTCTCACGTGCTCGTCACCTTCGACGACTACGAGCGGATGGCCGGCCCGCGCTGTCTGTTCAGTGATGCGCTGCGGATGGATGACGCGACGGACATCGACTTCGATCCGCCCCGTGTCGCCCTGTCAGCCGGCCCGGCCGACCTGTGAGCTTCCTGCTCGACACCAACGTGCTCTCCGAGCTTCGCAAGCCCGATGCTGACCGACGAGTTGTGGCGTGGGTCGACTCGCGGCCGAGCGCTGAGCTCTACGTCTCGGCGATGACGTTGTACGAGATCGAGCTCGGGATCCTGGCCCGGGAGCGTCGGGACCCGACCCAGGGGGCCCCCCTGCGCGCGTGGTTCATCGGCAAGGTGCTTCCACAGTTCGCGGAGCGGACGCTGCCGGTCGACGGTGCAGTCGCCGTGCGGGCAGCGGGCTTGTCTGATCCCGACCGACGACCGCACACCGACGGCCTGATCGCCGCTACGGCACTCGTTCACTCCATGGCGATCGTCACGCGCAACGTCCGCGACTTCGCAGGGATCCCCGGACTGGCGGTCGCGAACCCGTGGCAGCAGGCGCCCCGCTGACCGAACGGCTCGGCGGTGAGGCTCTAGGCTCCTGCGGGTGAAGCAACGCGTCGCCGCCTACGCCGTGATCGTCGAGTCCGGGCGGGTGCTGCTCCCGCACTGGGTCGAGGGTGGGCGCTCGGGGTGGACGCTCCCCGGGGGCGGCATCGATCCCGGCGAGCACCCCGCGGACGCCGCGGTGCGGGAGGTCCTGGAGGAGACCGGCTACCACGTGGAGCTCGACGAGCTGCTCGGCATCGACTCGATCGTCGTGCCGGCCGCCCTGCGCCTCGACCCCGACGAGGGTCCCCTGCACGGTCTGCGGATCGTCTACCTCGCGCACGTCGTCGGCGGCGAGCTGCGTGACGAGGTCGACGGCAGCACCGACGCGGCGGCGTGGTTCGACCTGGCCGACCTTCCCGCGCTCGACCGCGTGGAGCTGGTGGACATCGCCCTGCGGATGGCGGGGTACGCAGTGCTCGACGACGACGGCGAGACGACCCGTGCAGGTGGTCTGCTCAGCCTCGCCCGGCGGACCGGGGAGGCCGCCGACCCGTCCCTCTGAGGGCTACGTGTCGAGACCGTCGAGCGACCCGTACAGCGCCTGCAGGTAGGCGTCGGAGCGGGGGGAGCCGAGGATGCCCGGGGACATCCGGTTCATCACGTAGGCGAACGTGAGGCCGCGGTCGACGTCGTTGACGACGATCGACCCGCCCCAGCCGCCCCAGAACGCGACGCGTCCCTCGGGGATGTACGGGGTGCTCGCCGGGTTCGACACGGCGTAGCCGAGGCCGAACCGCAGCGGCAGGCCGAGGACGAGGTCGACGTTGTCGGTGTGCTGCGCGAACACCAGGTCGACGGTCTCGGGGGACAGCAGGCCGCCCCCGCCGTTGGTGAGCACGGACTGCGCCCGGGCCACCGAGCGGGCGTTGCCGTGGCCGCCCGCTCCGCCGATCCCGGCGGCCCGCCAGGCGCGGGTCCACGTGATGGAGGCATCGAGGCCCGGACCGCCGAGGGTGCGACGCGCGGGGGCCTCGGGCGGCAGCAGGGACAGGTCGAGCTGGGACGGGGGAGGCGGGACGACGTTGCTCACGCGGCCGTCCTGCGACTCGGGCAGACCCAGCCAGAAGTCGGCGCCGAGAGGCTCGGCGATCTCGGCGCGGAAGTACTCGCCCAGGGTGCGGCCGGTGACGCGCAGGACGAGCTCGCCCACCAGGTGGCCGTAGTCGAGCAGGTGGTAGCCGGACAGCGTGCCCGGCGGCCACCAGGGCGCCTGCGCCGCGAGGCGGGCTGTCGCCGTGGGGACGTCGAGGATGTCCTCGCCCGTGACGGGCTGGTCCCAGCCGGAGACGCCCGAGGTGTGCTGGAGGATGTGCCTGACCAGCACGCCCTCCTTGCCGGCGGCCTTGAACTCCGGCCAGTACGTGCCGACGCGCTCGTCGGGGTCGAGCAGGCCGCGGTCGACGAGGACGAGCGCCGTCAGCGACGTCATGGTCTTGGAGATCGACCACACGTTGGTGAGCGTGTCCGCGGTCCACGGCGTCGTCCGCGCCTCGTCGGCCCAGCCGCCCCAGAGGTCGAGCACCAGCGTGCCGCGCTCGACGACGGCGAGGCTCGCCCCCAGCTCTGCGCCGGTGTCGAGGCGCTGCTGGAACGTGTCGCGCAGGGCGGAGAACCGCTCCTCGGCGGAGCCCTGGACCGGTGTGCTCGTCATCGAGCGTCTCCCTGACATCGGCAATGGTGTGTACTGTGGCGGCAACATACCGCGCGGTCGGTATGCCTGACAACGAGGTCAACTCCTGGAGGTACGCGTGCAGATCGTCGGCGCGGTGCTCGAACGCTCCGGTGCGCCCGCGCCGTTCGCGCAGTCGAGGCCGTTCACCGTCGGACCCCTGGAGCTGGACTCTCCCGGGCCGGGCGAGGTGCTGGTCCGCATCGAGGCCGCCGGGGTGTGCCACTCCGACCTGTCCGTCGTCGACGGCAACCGCGTCCGGCCGACGCCGATGCTGCTGGGCCACGAGGCCGCGGGGATCGTCGAGGCTCTGGGCGACGGCGTCGACGACCTGGCCGCGGGCGACCGCGTCGTCATGACCTTCCTGCCCCGCTGCGGCGACTGTCCTGAGTGCGCGACCGACGGGCGGCTGCCGTGCCGGGTGGGCAGCGCAGCGAACGGCCTCGGACTGCTCGTCGGCGACCACCGACGGCTCTCCCGGGACGGCGAGCCCGTCCACCACCACCTCGGCGTCTCCGCGTTCGCCAGCCACGCGGTGGTCAGCCGCACGTCCGTCGTCCGGGTCGACGCCGACGTCCCGCCGGAGGTCGCGGCGCTGCTCGGCTGCGCGGTGCTCACCGGCGGCGGCGCGGTGGTCAACGCCGGCCGTCCGCGGGAGGGTGACACGGTGATGGTCGTGGGGCTCGGAGGCGTGGGCATGGCCGCCCTGCTCGTCGCCGTCGCGCTCGGGTTCGAGGTCATCGGCGTCGACGCGCTCTCGGACAAGCTCGACGCCGCGCGGTCGAACGGCGCGTCCGCCGTCTTCACGCCCGCCGCCCTGGCGGTGGCCGGCGTCCGAGCCCCGGTCGTCATCGAGGCGGCCGGCAACGCCCGCGCGTTCGAGACCGCGCTCGCGGCCACCTCGCCGGGCGGCACGACGGTGACGGTCGGCCTGCCGGCGCCGGACGCCCGCGCGTCGGTCAGCCCGCTGACGCTGACCGCCGAGGCGCGGACCGTCGTCGGCAGCTACCTGGGGTCCGCCGTCCCGGCGCGCGACATCCCGCTCTACGTCGACCTGTGGCGCTCCGGGCGGCTGCCGCTCGAGCGCCTGGTCTCTTCCCGCATCACCCTGCACGACCTCGACGTCGCCATGGACCGCCTCGCGGCCGGTGGCGAGCTCCGCCAGCTGATCGTTCTCGACGAAAGGACTCACCTGTGACCAGAACTGCCCTCGTGACCGGAGCTGCTCGTGGCATCGGCGCCGCGACCGCCCTCCGGCTCGCCGCCGACGGGTTCCGCGTCGCCGTCCTCGACCTGCGCGAGCAGGACTGCGAGGAGACGGTCGACGCCATCCGCGCAGCCGGCGGGGACGCGCTCGCGCTCGATGCCGACGTGGGCGACACCGATGCCGCCGCCGCGGCCGTCGCGCGCGTCGTCGACGAGCTCGGAGCCCCCACCGTCCTGGTCAACAACGCCGGGATCCTGCGCGACAACCTGCTGTTCAAGATGACCGAGAACGACTGGGACTCGGTGATGTCGGTGCACCTGCGCGGGGCGTTCCTCATGACCCGCGCGGTGCAGAAGCACCAGGTCGAGGCGGGCTGGGGGCGGATCGTCAACCTGTCGAGCACGTCCGCGCTGGGCAACCGCGGGCAGGCCAACTACGCGACGGCCAAGGCGGGCATCCAGGGCTTCACCAAGACGCTCGCGTTCGAGCTGGGCCGGTACGGGATCACCGCCAACGCGGTGGCGCCCGGGTTCATCGGGACCGACATGATCCGGCAGACGGCCGAGCGGATGCACATCACGTACGAGCAGTTCGTCGAGGCGGCCGCCAAGGAGATCCCGGTCGGACGCATCGGGGTGCCCGAGGACATCGCGAACGCCGTGTCGTTCTTCTGCTCCGAGGCCGCGGGCTTCGTCAACGGGCAGGTCCTCTACGTGGCGGGCGGTCCGAAGGCATGATCGCGGTCGCGACGCCGGGCGGCCTGGTCGACGTGATCGGGCAGTCCGTCACCGCCGACGCGTGGTTCGCCATCGACCAGGACCGCATCGACGCGTTCGCCGACACCACCGACGACCACCAGTGGATCCACGTCGACCCGGTCAGGGCGGCGCAGGGCCCGTTCGGGGCGACCGTCGCGCACGGGTACCTGACCCTGTCCCTGATCCCGTCGCTGACCGACGGGCTGGTGGAGGTCGGCGGGACGGGTCTGGTGGTCAACTACGGGCTCGACAAGGTCCGGTTCCTGCAGCCGGTGACGGCGGGCTCGCGGATCCGGGCGTCGTCGACGGTGACGTCCGCCGAGCCGACGGCGCAGGGCGTCCGCGCGACCTTCACGATCACGGTCGAGATCGAGGGCGCGACGAAGCCGGCGCTGATCGCGGAGACGGTCGTCCTCTACTTCGCAGCCTGACCACAACGTCCGAGGAAGTGAGCGCTGGAGCAGCCACTTCCTCGGACGTTGTCGGTGCTACGAGACGCGCTCGACCACCATGGCCATGCCCTGGCCGCCGCCGACGCACATGGTCTCCAGGCCGAACGTCGCGTCGCGCACCGCCAGGCCGTGCAGGAGGGTGGTGGTCAGCCGGGCGCCGGTGCTCCCGAACGGGTGGCCGACAGCGATCGCGCCGCCGTGCACGTTCAGCTTCTCGTGGTCGATCCCGAGCGCCCGCGCCGACGGCAGCACCTGCGCGGCGAACGCCTCGTTGAGCTCGACCAGGTCGATGTCGTCGATGGTGAGACCCGCGCGGGCCAGCGCCATCAGGGAGGCGTCGACCGGTCCGAGGCCCATGATCTCCGGCGACAGCCCGCTGACCCCGGTGGAGACGATGCGGGCCAGCGGGGTGAGGCCGAGCTCGTCGACGATCCGGTCGCTGACCACGACGATCGCGGCGGCGCCGTCGTTGAGCGGGCAGCAGTTGCCGGCCGTGACCGTGCCGTCCGGCCGGAACACCGGGTTCAGACCGGCCAGCGACTCGACGGTGACACCGGCGCGGGGGCCGTCGTCGGCGGACACGACCGTGCCGTCCGCCAGGGTCACCGGGGTGATCTCGTCGGCCCAGAACCCGTTGGCCAGCGCCTTCTCGGCGCGGTTCTGGCTGAGCGCCGCGAACGTGTCCTGCTCGGCGCGCGTGGTGCCGGTGAGCGCGGCGACGTTCTCCGCCGTCTGCCCCATCGCGATGTACGCGTCGGGGAGCAGGCCGGTCTCGCGCGGGTCCACCCACGCCTCGGACGTCGCGGCGCGCTCGGCGGTCCGGGCGACGGCGTCGCCGAACCGCGGGTTCTCGAGCGAGGCCCCCGGGATGTAGTCCGAGTTCCCGATCGCGGACCGGCTGACGCACTCGACGCCCGCGGAGACGAACACGTCGCCCTCGCCGGCCTTGATCGCGTGGAACGCCATCCGGGTGGTCTGCAGCGACGACGAGCAGTACCGGTTGACGGTCGTGCCGGGCACGCCGTCGAGCCCCAGGAGGACCGAGACGATCCGGGCCATGTTCATGCCCTGCTCGCCGCCGGGCATGCCGCAGCCGAGCAGCAGGTCCTCGACGCGACCGGGGTCGAGCTCGGGGACCTGCGCGAGGGCCGCGCGGACCATGGACGCGGCGAGGTCATCCGGCCTGACCGATGCGAGTGAGCCCTTGAACGCGCGGCCGATCGGGGAGCGGGCGGTCGCGACGATGTACGCCTCGGCCATCAGACGAACGCCGCGATGCCGGTGATGGCACGCCCCACGATGAGGTTGTTCATGTCGTGGGTCCCTTCGAACGAGTAGACGGCCTCGGCGTCGGCCATGTAGCGGGCGACGCCGTGGTCGAGCTGGATGCCGTTGCCGCCGAGCGTCTCGCGGCAGAGGGCCACGGTCTCGCGCATGACGGACGTCGTGTACGCCTTGGCGAGTGCCGAGTGCTGGTCGAGCTGGCGGTCCTCGTCCTGGAGCTGGGAGACCCGCACGCACATCGCGATGCTCGCGGTGATGTTGCCGAGACACCGGGCGAGCCGGTCCTGGACCAGCTGGAACGACGCGATCGGCTTGCCGAACTGCTCGCGCTCGAGCGCGTACCTGACGGTCGCCTCGTAGGCGCCGACGGAGACCCCGACCGCCTGCCACGCGACCTCCGCGCGCGTCAGCCGCAGCACGATGGCGACGTCCTTGAACGAGTGGATGTTGGGCAGCCGGTCCGACTCGTCCACGACCACCCCGTCGAGCAGGATGTCGGCGTTCTGCACGGTGCGCAGCGCCTGCTTGCGCTCGATCTTCGTCGCGGTGAACCCGGGGGTGCCGCGGCGGACCAGGAAGCCCTTGACCTGGTCGTCGGCGGTGTCGCGCGCCCAGATGACGACGACGTCCGCGAACGTGGCGTTCCCGATCCAGCGCTTGGCGCCGTTGAGCACCCACGTGTCGCCGGTGCGGTGCGCGGTCGTGCGCAGGCCGCGGGCGGTGTCGGAGCCGGAGAGCGGCTCGGTGAGCCCGAAGCCGCCGATCACCTCGCCCCTCGCCATCGGCGGGAGCCACTCGGCGCGCTGCTCGGGGGAGCCGCCGACGCCGATCGCGCCCATCGTCAGCCCGTTCTGGACGCCGACGAACGTCGCGAAGCCGGGGTCGACCCGCGCGAGCTCGAGCGCGACCCACCCGCGGTACAGCGCGGTGTTCTCGAAGCGCTTGGTCTCTGGCCACACCGGCCCGAGCATGCCGAGCCGCCCGACCTCGGGGATGAGGTGCATCGGGAACTCGGCGCGGTCCCAGTAGTCGTCGGCGATGGGACGCAGCTCCCGCTCCAGGAACTCCCGGATCTCCATGACGTGCGCGTTCTCGTCCGGGGTGAGGAGGCCCTGGAACGAGTAGAAGTCGCTCGTCAGGAGGGCATGGGACAGGTCAGTTTGAGTCACGTCATGGCTCCGCTCATGGATCGGCTCTGATCTCACCCTCGAGTGTGCATCATTTTCCGAGATGTTGCATAGCCCCCGGCGAGGAGGAGTAGGTTGCCGCCATGTCGAACCTTGGCGTGATCGGAGACGGGCTCGGCCGCATCGGCACCCGCGTCGCTCCCTCGTGGCTGTCCCAACGGCTGGAGGACGGTGAGCACGCGGACGCGGTGCGGGCGTTCGTCGCCGCCCGCGCGACCTTCATCGAGGGTGCGCGCATCGACATGGGCCGTCTGGCGAGCAAGCTCGGCGTCGACCGGACCTCGCTGTTCCGCTGGGTGGGCAACCGCGACGCGCTGCTCTCCGAGGTCCTCTGGTCGCTCGCCGTCCCCACGCTCGAGCAGGCCGAGGCCGCGACGCGCGACACCGAGGGAGCCGCACGGGTGTCCGCGGTCCTCACGCACTTCGCCGGCGACCTCATCACCGCCGACTACTTCCGCGGCTTCCTCCAGCGCGAGCCGGCCCGGGCCCTGCGCCTGCTGACGACGAAGGAGAGCGAGATCCAGCGGCGGTACGTCGCGGTCGTCGAGGCCCTCGTGCGCCAGGAGCTGGGCGAGCAGCCGTTCGGTCGCGGGGTGACCGCGCACGACCTCGCCTACCTGCTGGTCCGCATCTCGGAGTCGTTCACCTACGCGGACCTGATCAACGGCGACCGGCCCAGCGCGGAGCGAGCGCGCGCGGCCTTCGAGCTGGTGCTGCGGCCATGACGTACCCGCACATGGCCCCCTTCTCGACCCGCTGGAACGACAACGACGTCTACGGCCACCTCAACAACACCGTCTACTACGAGGCGATGGACACGACGATCAACGCCTGGCTCATGGGGTCCGCCGGCCTGGACCCGACCGGCGGTGGTCCGATCGGCGTCTGCGTGTCGTCGTCGTGCGAGTTCAAGGCCTCCGCCGCGTTCCCCGAGCCGCTGGAGGTGGGTCTGCGGGCCGGTCGGGTGGGGACGTCGAGCGTGACGTGGGAGCTCGGCATCCTGCGCGAGGGCGAGCTGCTGGCCGAGGGCCGGTTCGTGCACGTCTTCGTCGACGACGAGACCCGCCGGCCCGTACC
The DNA here is from genome assembly GCF_030814415.1 of Cellulomonas humilata. GTDB lineage: Bacteria > Actinomycetota > Actinomycetes > Actinomycetales > Cellulomonadaceae > Cellulomonas > Cellulomonas humilata_A. Next base: position 88,079 of record NZ_JAUSVB010000002.1, read on the forward strand.
GATCCCCGACGGGATCCGTGCCGCGATCGAGCGCGACCTGGTCGTCTGATCCGGTAGCATACCGACCGGGCGGTATGACGACGTGCCACCCGGAGAGGTGGTCGACGATGACCCGACGCATGCCGGACCCACCCGGGCTCGACGTCGCGCAGCTGGAGGCGTACCTGCGCCGTGAGCACCCCGGCGTGGTGGGCGACGGCACGTTGTCCGCGCGGGTCATCGCGGGCGGGCGCAGCAACCTCACGTACCGGGTCGACGGGGGCCTGCGGCCGCTCGTGGTCCGGCGGCCGCCGCTCGGGCACGTGCAGACCACCGCGCACGACATGGCCCGCGAGCACCGGGTCATCTCGGCACTGCAGGGATCTCGCGTGCCGGTCCCGCCGGTCGTCGCCCTGGTCGACGACCCGACGGCCGGTACGGGCGGCGTCTTCTACGTCATGGCCCTCGTCGAGGGCACCGTGCTCGCCCACCCGTCGCAGAACACCACGTACACCGCCGACGAGCTGCGCGCCGTGAGCCTCGAGCTGGCCACCCTGCTCGCCGAGCTCCACGCGATCGATCCCGACCAGGTCGGGCTGACGGACCTGGGCCGGGCCGACGGGTATCTCGACCGCCAGCTGCGCCGCTGGCGCACCCAGCTGGACGGCTCGCGCTCGCGGCCGGTGCCGGTCCTCGACGACCTGCAGGACCGACTCGCCGAGCGCGTCCCGACCACCCGGCGCAGCAGCATCGTGCACGGCGACTACCGCCTGGACAACGTGCTGGTGGGAAGGTCGACCAGCAGCAGCCCGCGCATCACCGCGATCCTCGACTGGGAGATGGCGACGCTCGGCGACTCGGCCGTCGACCTGGGCATGCTCGGCCTCTACTGGCACATCCGTCGGATCGAGGGCGGAGGCAGCGTCGCGCCCAGCGCGGTCGACCCGGCCGCCGGCTACCCGGACTTCGACGAGCTGGTCGACGCCTACAGCGCCCGCCTGGGCAGCAGCGTCCCGGAGCTCGGCTGGTACCGGGCGTTCGCCGCGTACAAGCTCGCCGTGATCCTCGAGGGCATCCACTTCCGGTTCCTCGGCGGCGACACGGTGGGGGAGGGCTTCGACAAGATCGGCGCCCTCGTCACGCCGCTGGCCGACGAGGGTCTCGCGCAGCTGGCGGGGGTGGTGCGCTGATGGACTTCGCCCCCGACGCCGTGACGGTCGACATCGTCGCGCGCGCGCAGAGGTTCCTCGACGAGCACGTCTACCCGGCCGAGCCGGTGCTGGAGGCCGAGCTGGCGGCGACCCCCACCGAGTGGGGCACGCGGCCGGTGGTCCGGCACCTGCAGCAGCTCGCCAGCGAGCAGGGCCTGTGGAACCTGTTCCTGCCGAGCGTCCTGAGCACCCTCCAGTACGCCCCCGTCGCGGAGCTCACCGGTCGCAGCCCACGCCTCGCTCCGGCCGCGTTCAACTGCGCTGCGCCGGACACCGGGAACATGGAGCTGCTCACCGAGTTCGGCACGCCCGAGCAGAAGGAGGAGTGGCTCGAGCCGCTCCTGGACGCCGAGATCCGGTCCGCGTTCTGCATGACCGAGCCCGACGTGGCCTCGTCGGACGCGTCCCAGATCGCCACCCGCATCGTCCGCGACGGCGACGAGTACGTGATCACCGGCCGCAAGTGGTGGTCGACGGGCGCGATGAACCCCGACTGCGCGCTGCTGGTCGTCATGGGCGCCACCGACCCGACGGCCGAGCGGCACCGTCGCCAGAGCATGGTCCTGGTCCCGCGGGACACCCCGGGGGTACGGATCGTGCGGCCGCTGACGGTGTTCGGCTACGACGACCGCGACCACGGCGGGCACGCCGAGATCCTCTTCGAGGACGTGCGCGTGCCGGTGGGCAACATCCTCGCCGGCGAGGGACAGGGCTTCGCCATCGCGCAGGCCCGCCTCGGCCCCGGCCGGATCCACCACTGCATGCGGTCGCTCGGGATGGCGGAGCGTGCGATGGACCTCGTCGTCGAGCGTGCGACGTCGCGGATCGCGTTCGGCAAGCCGCTGGCCGACCAGGGCGTCGTGCGCGAGTGGGTGGCCGAGTCCCGCCTCCAGGTCGAGGCGCTGCGGCTGCTGGTGCTCAAGACCGCCTGGCTCATGGACACGGTCGGCAACCGTGCCGCCATGACCGAGATCCAGGCCATCAAGATCGCGGTCCCGCGGGCCGTGCAGCAGATCCTCGACCGCGCCATCCAGCTCTTCGGCGCGGCCGGCCTGTCCGGCGACCAGCCGCTGGCCGAGATGTTCGCCGCCGCCCGGGCCCTGCGCCTGGCGGACGGTCCGGACGAGGTCCACCTCGCCTCACTGGGGCGAGCCCAGCTCTCCAAGGGAAAGGGAAACCGATGACACACGACGCAGCCCTCGACGGTGCGGGCTACGGGAGCATGTCGGTCGCGGCGATCCTCGCCGAGACCGCCCACCGCACCCCCGACCGCGCGGCGTTCTTCCTGGGCGACCAGGTGGTCCGCTACGGCGAGCTCTGGGACCAGACCCGCGCCTACGCCGGTGCCCTGCGCGCCCGCGGGATCGGTCCGGGTGACCGCGTCGCGATGATCGTGCCGAACGTGCCCGACTTCGCCCGCGTCTACTACGGCGTGCTGGCCCTCGGCGCTGTCGTCGTGCCGGTCCACCTGCTGTTCAAGGCCGAGGAGATCGAGTTCGTCCTGCGCGACTCGGGCGCGACGATCCTGGTGGCCGCGGCACCGATGCTCGCCGAGGCCGCCCCCGCGGCCGCACGGGTGGGCATCCCGCTGCTGACCGTGCTGGTGCCGGACGGCATGGCGGTCCCGTTCCCGCGCCTGGAGGACGAGGCGGCGGCGTCCGACGCGATCGACCTGTACGAGTCGGTGCACCCCATCAGCCCCGCCACGATCCTGTACACCAGCGGCACGACGGGCCGGCCCAAGGGGGCCGTCGGCTCGCACATGGCGATCATCGAGCAGGTCAACGTGGCCCTGATCGACCTGTTCGACATGGTGCGCGACGACGTCGTGTTCGGCGGCCTGCCGCTGTTCCACACGTTCGGCCAGGTGTCGGTGATGAACACCGCGTTCCGCCGGGGGGCCGCGGTGATCCTGCTGCCCAAGTTCGACCCCGACCAGGCGCTCGCGCAGATGGTGCAGCACGGTGCGACGGTGTTCACGGCGGTCCCGACGATGTACATCGGGCTCATCCAGGCCGCCGCGCGCAGCACCGCCCGGCCGCCGCTGCGGTACGCCGTCTCCGGCGGTGCCGCCCTGCCCGTCGCCGTGCTGGAGGCGTTCGCCCGGGACTTCGGCGCCGAGGTGCACGAGGGCTACGGCCTGACCGAGACGTCGCCGGCCGTCGCGTTCAACCACGTGGGCGAGCCGATCCGGCCCGGCACCGTGGGGCGCCCGCTGTGGGGTGTTGACATCGAGATCGCGGACGCGAACATCGACGACCGCATCGTGCGCCTGCCCGCCGGTGAGCTGGGCGAGATCGTCGTGCGCGGCCACGCCCTGTTCAAGGGGTACCTGGGCAACCCGGACGCGTCGGCCGCCGCCGTGGTCGACGGCTGGTTCCGCACCGGTGACCTGGGCACCAAGGATGCCGACGACATCGTCACGATCGTCGACCGCAAGAAGGACATGATCGTCCGCAACGGCTACAACGTGTACCCGAGCGAGGTCGAGGACGTCATGATGCGGCACCCGGCCGTCGCGTTCGCCGCGGTCTTCGGGCTTCCCGACGAGGCGCGCGGCCAGGAGGTCCACGCGGCGGTCGTGCTCCTCGACGAGCACGACGCGACGCCCGAGGAGCTGGTCGCGTTCGTGCAGGAACGGATCGCGGCGTACAAGTTCCCGCGCGTCGTCCACCTGGTCGACGCCCTCCCGCTCGGGGGCAGCGGCAAGGTGCTCAAGCGCGAGCTCGTGGCCCAGTTCTCGACCGCGTCGGCCGACGCCTGACAGGCACAGAAGAGGCCCGGTCCCCTCGTGGGGGACCGGGCCTCTCGCTGCGCGGGGTGTCAGGCGGTCGGGATGCCGTCGCCCTCGAGCGCCACGGCCTCGCCCGTGTAGGGCTCGACCGGGCCGTTGCCGGCGTCCGTCGTGTAGATCTCGCCGTCGACGTAGTCCTGGACGCCCTTGTCGACCACCGTGATGCCGACGCCCTCGAACGCAGCGTGGCTGTCCTTGGAGAAGCTCAGCGGCACGATGCCGTTGCCCGCCAGGGCGCCCACCTCGAGCGCGTCGAGGAGGCTCTCGCGCGTCGGGTCGTCGCCCGCCTTGGCCAGGGCCTGCGCGAACAGGTAGCCCACCGACATCCCGAAGATGGTGTTGCCGCTGAACGGTGCGCCGTCGTTGTACTCGTCGTTGATCTCCTGGAAGAGCGAGACCCACTCGTCGTCCGGGCTGAACGGCAGGTAGTTGGAGCTGACGAAGCCCTGGAGCAGCAGCGGTGCGATGTCCTCGCCGAGGTAGCCGGCCAGCGTCGGGTAGTCGCCGCCCGACGACGACGACACCCACTGAGCGCCGTACTTCATCTTGGCGGCCGTGCCCAGCGCGAGCGCCGTGAAGCCGTTGACCGTGGCGAGGAAGTTGACCTCGCAGCCGGCCGCCTGCATGGCGCCGATCTGCGCGACGACGTCCTGCACGGACACCGAGTAGGTCTGCGTGGAGGCGAGCCCGTCGGCGCCGAGCACCTGCACGAGCCCGGTGGTGAAGTCGGTGCCGAAGTCGTCGTCCTGGCCCAGGACGCAGAACGTCTTGTCCGGCCACGTCTCCTGGGCGTAGGTGGCCAGCGCCTTGGCCTCGACGATGTAGTTGGCGTTGTACGCGAACGTGTACGGGAACGTGCCGGGCTGGTCCCACTTGGGGCTGCCCGAGGCGACGAACAGGTCCGGCACCTCGTTCTCGTTGAGGTAGTCGACCACCGCGGAGTGCGTGGGCGTGCCCAGGCCGTTGATGACCGCGAAGACCTCGTCCTCCTGGACCAGCTCGCGGACCACGGTCGAGGTGGTGGCCGGGTTGTAGCCGTCGTCCTTGACGATGTACTCGATGCTGCGGCCGTTGATCCCGCCGTTGTCGTTGACGTACTCGAAGTACGCCTTCGTCGCCGCCGAGATGGACGAGTAGCCCGCCGCAGCGGGGCCGGTGAGGGGAGTGTGGGTGCCGACGGTGACCGTGTCCTCGCTGATCCCGGGAGAGGGCTCCGGGGTGCTGCAGGCGGCGAGGCCGGCGGCGACGAGGGCGGTGGTGGCGATCAGCGCGACGGACCGGGAGCGTTGTGACATCGGTGTCACCTCTGTTCTTCGGTAGGGACGAGGACCTTGCGCGGTGCGGGTTCTTCGGTGGGGCGGGGACCGTCTCCGGTGGGACGACGGCTGGTGCGGCGACGCCGGGCGACGAGCGCCCCGTGCAGGCCGTGCGGGGCGACCGCCATCACGGTGATGAGCAGGAGCCCGAAGACGAGGACCGCGAGGTTCCCGTCGAGTCGCTGGGCGGCGTCGGCCGGGAGGCTCGACGTGAGCCGGCCGATGAGCCAGGGAAGGAGCACGATGACCACGGAGCCGAGCGCGGCGCCGAGGATGCTGCCCAGACCGCCGATGACGACCGCGACCACGAGCAGCAGGGAGAACCCGACGGTGTAGGCGCCGGGGCTGACGGCCTGCGCGACGAAGCACAGGACGCCGCCGCCGACCCCCGCCGCGACCGAGCTGGCGGTGAACGCGAGGACCTTCACGCGGCCGGCCGGGATGCCGCTCAGCCGTGCGGCCACCTCGTCGTCGCGGACCGCGAGCATCCGCAGCCCGAACCGCCCACCGCGCAGCACGGTCAGACCGGTCACGACGGCCGCCGTGACGACCACGGCCACCATCGCCTGCCACTGCTCGAGCGCGACGACCCGGCGCAGGGCGTCGGGCACCCCCTCGAACGGGATCTGCACCCCCTGGTCGCCGTGCAGCGCGGTCGACCAGGTGGAGGCCACCGCCGGCAGGGCGACCACGACGGCGAGCGTGAGACCCGCCAGGTACGGCCCGGACAGCCGCGCGGCGGCCAGCCCCAGGAGCAGGCCGACGACCGCGCTCGCGAGCGCCCCGACCAGCAGAGCGAGTACGAAGGCCGGGATACCGCCGAACGGCAGCGCGTTGGTGGTCAGGGCGAACCCGTACCCGCCGACCGCCATGAGCGCGGCGTGGCCGAGCGAGAGCTGACCGGTTGCGCCGACGAGCACGGTGAGCCCCGCGGTCGCGCACAGGTACGCCGCGACGAGAGCGAGCTGGTAGTTGCGGAACGGGTCGAGCGCGAACGTGCCGCCCAGGGCGACGACGGTCCATCCCGCCGCGACCAGCAGCGTGCGCAGGAGCGGTCGCTGTCCGGGAAGCCTCTGCCGGCCGTTCATGCGCGCCTCGCCTCCGCCGCCGCGAACAGGCCTGCCGGTCGCAGGAGGAGCACCAGCACCAGCAGGACGAGCACGGCGATCGGCACCAGGCCCGCGCCGAGGTAGCCGGTCACCAGGCTCATCGCGATGCCGACGACCACCCCGCCGACCAGTGCGCCGACGGGCGAGTCGAGCCCGCCGACCACGGCGACGGTGAAGCCGAGCACGAACAGCGAGTCGGTCGCGTGCGGGTTCAGGCCGAGGCTCGTCGGCACCAGGAGCAGCGCCGCGAGGGACCCGACGACGCTCGACAGGACCCACCCGACGGTGACGGTGCGCGACACCCGGACGCCGAGCAGGCGGGACACCTCGGGGGCGAACGCAGCCGCGCGCATCTGCAGGCCCAGTGAGGTCCACCGGAACAGGACGGCCAGCGCGCCCATCACCACCACGGCGACGACCAGCACGAACAGGTCGTAGGGGGAGAGCAGCGGCACCCCGCCGACGACGATCGCGCGGTCGTCGAACGGCACGCGCATCGGCCGGTAGTCGGGCCCGAAGATGATCCCGAGCGCCGACTGCAGCACCATCACCAGCCCGATGGCCAGGATGACGCCGGACAGCGGCGAGGCCGGCGACGCGAACCGCATGACCCCGCGCTCGACGGCGAACCCGAGCAGCCCGCCCGCGAGCAGCGCGGCGAGCAGACCCAGCCAGTAGCTGCCGGTCAGCGACGTCACCTCGAACGCGACGTACGTGCTGACCACCGCCATGGCGCCCTGCGCGAAGTTGACGACCCGGGCCCCGCGCCAGATCAGGACGAGCGCGAGGGCGAACAGCGCGAGGACGGCACCGCGCGCCAGGCCGGTGCCCAGGAGGAAGACGAGTCGGTCCATCAGAACCCCAGGTACGCGTGGCGGAGGCGGTCGTCGGCGGCGAGCTCGTGGGCGGGCCGGGACGCCACGACCTCACCGAGCCCGAGGACGACGCCGTGGTCGGCGACGGACAGCGCACCGACGACGTTCTGCTCGGCGAGCAGGACGGTCAGGCCGGTGCGGTCGGCCAGGCTGCGCAGGACCCCCATGATCTGGGCGACCACGCGCGGGGCGAGCCCGAGCGACGGCTCGTCGAGCAGCAGGACCGAGGGTCGAGCGACGAGCGCCCGGCCGAGCGCGAGCATCTGCCGCTCGCCGCCGGAGAGCTGGTGACCCGCGTTGTTCCTGCGCCGGGCCAGCGGCTCGAACAGCGCGTAGACCTCGTCGACGGCCGCGCGGCGGTCCGGCCCCCGCCAGAGGCCGCCGAGCCGCAGGTTCTCGTCGACCGTCAGCTCCGCGACGACGCCGCGGCCCTCGGGGATGTGGGCGAGCCCGCGCCGGACCCGGTCCTCGACGCTCACTCCGGCGAGGTCCTGCCCGTCGAGGCGGATGCTCCCGCGGGTGAGGGGGACCAGGGCGGACAGGGTCCGCAGGAGGGTGGTCTTGCCCGCGCCGTTGGCGCCGACGAGGGCGACGATGCTGCCCGCCGGCACGTCGAGTTCGACGTCGCGCAGGACCGGCGCGCCGCCGTAGCCGACGGTCAGTCCCCGCACCTCCAGGAGCGCGCTCACAGGATCGTCACCTCGATACCTCTATTCCTAGGTATGCCTCGTCGACCGCCGGGTCCCCGGCGACCTCGTCCGGCGTGCCGGACGCGATCACCCGCCCGAAGTCGAGGACGACGACGCGGTCGCACACGCTCATGACGAAGTCGACGTGGTGCTCCACCAGCAGGACGGCGCAGCCGGTGGCGGCGGTGCGCCGGATCAGGTCGCCGAGCGCGGCGATGTCCTCGGAGCCCAGGCCGCCGGCGGGCTCGTCGAGCAGGAGCAGGCTCGGCTGCGCGACGAGCGCCCGGGCGAGCGCGACCTTCTTCTGCTCCGGATAGGGCAGGTCGCCCACCGGGCGGTCGGCGTGACCGGCGAGGTCGAGCGCGTCGAGCTGGCGCTGCGCGTCCGTGCCGGGGTCGTGGGCACCGAGACGCCCGGCGAGCACGTTCTCGCGGACGGTCAGGCCGCGGAACAGGCCCAGGCCCTGGAGCGTCCGGGCGACGCCGCGGGCGGACAGTCGCGTCGGGTCGGGGGGCAGCGGGACGCCGTCGACGGTGATCGTGCCTGCGCTGGGGCGGACCAGCCCGCACACGGCGTTGAACAGGGTCGTCTTCCCGGCACCGTTCGGGCCGATGAGGCCGACGACCTCACCCTCGCGCACCTCCAGGCTCACGTCGTCGAGGGCGCTCAGCCCCCCGAAGCGCACGCTCAGGCCGTGGATGGACAACCGGGGACTGCGTGGCTCACCGCCCGTTCGGACGGGCGTCATCTGTGCAGACATCGGCACCTCTTTGTGTCGGTGAGGACGAAAGTACAACAGAAACCGACCGGACGGTATGCTCACGAGGACACGGTTCGATCACGCCCGAGAAGCACAGGATCAGGAGTGCGGGACGCCGGCGATCATGCCGCCGTCGACCACCAGCTCGGTGCCCGTCGTGTAGGCGGAGTCGTCGCTCGCGAGGAAGACGACCGTGCCCGCGACGTCCGCCGGCAGCGCCGGCCGACCCAGGGGGATCGGCACCGCGGTCGGGTCCATTCGCGAGGTCATCGTCGTCTGCACGAAGCCCGGGTGCACGGAGTTGACCCGGATCCCGTCCGGACCCAGCTCGACCGCGAGCGACTTGGTCAGGCCGCGCACGCCGAACTTCGAGGCCACGTAGCCGTGCAGGTGGGAGCCGCCGAGCATGCCCTCGACCGACGAGATGTTGACGATGGACCCGCGGCCGGCGGTCTTCATCGTCGGGACGACCGCCTGCACGCCCAGGAACACTCCCGTGAGGTTGACCGCGATGACCGCGTCCCACTTGGCCAGCGGATAGTGGTCGATCGGCCCGGCGTTCGCGATGCCCGCGTTGTTGACCAGCACGTCGACCGTGCCGAACGCCGCGCGGGTGGCCTCGACCGTGGCGGCCCAGCTCTCGGGCGACGTCACGTCCAGGTGGGTGGCCAGCGCGCGGTCACCCAGCTCGGCGACGAGCCGACCGGCGTCGTCGTCGAGCAGGTCCGCGATCACGACGCTCGCGCCCTCGGCGTGCAGCGCGCGGGCGAATGCCTCACCGAGCCCGCGCGCGCCGCCGCTGACGATCGCGACCCGCCCGTCGAGCCTCATGAGACGCGCACCACGAGACGCCCGGTCGTGGCGCCGTCCGCCAGGCGCTGCACGGCCCGCGCGGCGTCCTCGAACGCGACCACCTCACCGACCACCGGCCGGACCTGTCCGGCGTCGACCAGCCGGGTCAGCTCGACGTGCGCGGCGTCGACCAGCTCCGGTCGGCGCTGCGCGTAGAGCGCCCAGTGCAGCCCGAGGACGCCGTAGTTCTTCACCAGCGCGTGCCCTGCGTTGACGGCCTGGATGGTCCCGCCCGCGAAGCCGACCACGACGATCCGCCCCTCGAACGCGATGCACTTGGTGGACTGCTCGAACGCGGTGCCGCCGACGGGGTCGAACACCACGTCGACGCCCGTACCGCCGGTCTCGGCCTTGACCACGGCGACGACGTCCTGCGTCGACCGGTCGACGACGACGTCCGCGCCGGCCTTCCGCGCGACCTCCGCCTTCGCGGCGCTGCCGACCACCCCGATCACCCGGGCTCCCGCGGCGGCGCCCAGCTGGACCGCGGCGGTCCCGACCCCGCCCGCGGCGGCGTGCACCAGGAGCGTCTCGCCCGGCTGCAGGACCGCGCGCCGGTGCAGCCCGAACCACGCGGTCTGGTACCCGATCGTCAGGGCGGCGGCCTCGGCGTTTTCGAGCGCGCTGGGCGCCGGGAAGACCTCGCGCCCGTCGAGCACGGCCAGCTCCGACAGGACGCCGATCCGCGACCCGACCACGCGGTCGCCGAGCGCCGCGCGCGTGACGCCGTCGCCGACGCCGACCACCTCGCCGCACAGCTCGATCCCGGGGGAGAAGGGCAGCGGCGGCCGCACCTGGTACTCCCCCCGGGCCAGCAGGACGTCGGGGAAGTTCACCGCGACCGTGCGCACGCGGACGAGCACCTGCCCCGGGCCGGGCGTCGGGTCCGGGACCTCAGCGATCTGGAGGACGTCGGTGGGCTCGCCGTACCGCACCACCTGCCAGGCGCGCACCCGCTCAGGCCTTGATCGCGACGAGGAAGAGGTCGGTCAGCTGCTGCGCGAGGAGCGCCTTGTCCTCGGGGCCCTCGGGGGAGTACCAGTTCGACAGGTAGTGCACGTCGGAGAAGAAGTGGGCGACCAGGACCGCGCGCGGGATGTCCGTCCGGTAGAGGCCCTCCTCCTGGCCGCGCTCGATGAGGCTCGCGAACACGTCGTGGTACTGCCGGCGGCGGCGGGTGACCTCCTTCTGGCGCGGCTCCGAGAGCATGTGCACGCTGCGGAAGAACACGGTTCCCTCGGGGAGGAAGTCGATCGAGGTCTCGATGACGTCGACGCACACGTCGTGCAGCGTCTGCGCGGTGGGGGTGCCGCGGCCGACGATCTCCTCGAGGTGGCTGGTCTGCAGCGAGAGCATCCGCTCGTACACCGAGAAGAGGAGGTCGTCCTTCGACTCGAAGTAGTGGTACATCGCGCCCTTGGTGACGCCGGCTGCTTCGACGATCTGCTGCACCGAGGTGTTGGCGTACCCCTGGGTGGAGAACAGGTCGACGGCAGCGCGCGTGATGTCGTCGACGACGCTGGAGGTTGCCATGGGTGCCTCTCGTTCTTCTGCTGGAGCTAGCCGACGGCGACGGCGCTGGCGCCGCCGTCGATGGTGAGCGTATGACCGGTGATCCACGCGGCGTCGTCGGAGAGCAGGAACGCGACGGGTCCCGCGACGTCCTCGGGCTCGCCGATGCGCCCGAGGGGGTAGGCCGAGGCGAGCGCGGCCTCGCGGTCGCCCTCGTAGAGCGCCTGCGCGAGCCGCGTGCGGACCACTGCGGGGGCGACCGCGTTGACGCGGATGCCGGGGGCCAGCTCGACCGCGAGCTGCTGCGTGAGGTTGAGGAGCGCGGCCTTGGACACGCCGTAGAACGCGACGCCTGGGCTGGCCGACAGGCCCGCCACCGAGGCGGTGTTGACGATCGAGCGGCTCAGGCCGGCGTCGACGGCGGACCGGGTCCAGTCGAGGGCCGCGACCACGTTGACCTCGAGGATCTTGCGGACGACCGAGCTCTCGATCTCGAGCGCGGGGCCGTACGCGGGGTTGATGCCGGCGTTGTTGACCAGGTGGTCCAGGCGGCCGAACCGCTCGCTGATCTGCGCGAACACGTCCGCGCGGTGGTCCGCGTCGTCGGCCTTGCCCGCGAGGCCGAGCGCATGGCCCGCGGCGATCGCGTCGAGCCGCTCGACGGCGGCCGTGAGCGACTCCGGCTTGCGTCCGGTGATGACGACCGTGGCACCCTCGGAGACCAGCCGTTCCGCGACGGCCAGGCCGATCCCGCGGCTCGCCCCGGTGATCAGGGCGACTCTGCCCTCGAACCTGCGCATCCTGCACCCTTCTCGATACCGACTGTTCGGTATGTCGCCAGACAGTAGCGCACTCGCGGCTGCTTTTTTCTGACTCTGCGTCAGATACGACTAGGCTGCGCGTCATGGAACTCGTCTACAACCTGCTCGTCGTCCTCCACCTGCTCGGCTGGGCCATCGTGCTCGGCGGCACCCTGGTCAACCTCCGCACCCCCAAGATCGCCACGGGCGTGCTGCACGGCATCCTCACCGCGCTGGTCACCGGCATCCTGATCGTCGGCATCGCGTCCGCGGGCCTCGCCGGCCACGAGCCGAACACCACGAAGATCGCGGTCAAGCTCGTCGTCGCGCTCGTCGTGGCCACGCTCGTGATTCTCGGGGTGCGCAAGCCGTCGCGCGTTACCACCGGCTACCTCGGTGCCATCGCGGGCCTCACCGCCCTGAACGTCGCGATCGCGGTCCTCTGGCGCTGAGGTTACTGTCCACCCCGTGAACTCTGTCGGTGACCTCCTCGTCGGGCTCGTCGTGCTCGTCGGGCTGTTCGGTGTCGTCGTCCAGGTGCTGCCCGGCGGGCTCCTGGTCGCCGGCGCGATCATCGTCTGGGGCGTCGTCACCGGGGGTGCCGCGGGGTGGACGGTCGTCGCGATCACGGTGGTCGTCACCGTGCTCGCGGGCATCGGCAAGTACCTGCTGGCCGGTCGGCACCTCAAGCGCGCGGGGGTGCCGTCGTCCACGCTGATCTGGGGCGGGGTCGCGGGCGTCGTCGGGTTCTTCGCGATCCCCGTGGTCGGCCTGTTCGTCGGCTTCGTGCTCGGGATCTACCTCGCCGAGTGGGTGCGCTCGCGCGAGGCGCGACCCGCCTGGCGGGCGACCGTGGCGGCGTTGCAGGCCACGGGCCTGACCATCCTCGTGGAGCTCGCCGCTGCTCTGGTGTCCACCGGTGCGTGGCTGACGGCGATGGCGCTGACCTGACCGCCACGCTCCACAGGCAGCACCCGCTGTCAGTCGCGGCGCCTATCCTGGAGGGGCCATGACGTCGCTCTTCGAGAACCTCGCCCTGCCCATCCCGGGCGCCTCCGCAGACCCCTCGGGCGCGGCCCGTCGCCGGGGCGAGGCCGAGGCCCTGCTCCGCGGCCTGAACCCCCAGCAGCGCGAGGCCGTCCTGCACCAGGGCGGGCCGCTGCTGATCGTCGCCGGCGCCGGCTCGGGCAAGACGCGGGTGCTGACCAACCGCATCGCGTACCTGCTGGCCACCGGCCGGGCCCGCGCGGGCGAGGTCATCGCCATCACGTTCACCAACAAGGCCGCCGCGGAGATGCGCGAGCGCGTCGAGAGCCTCGTCGGCCCGGCCGCCGGCCGCATGTGGGTGTCCACGTTCCACTCCGCGTGCGTGCGGATCCTGCGTCGGGAGGCGTCGACCCTGGGCCTGCGGTCCAGCTTCTCCATCTACGACTCCGCGGACTCCCAGCGCCTGCTCACGCTGGTGGCACGGGAGCTGGACCTCGACCCCAAGCGGTACCCGGCCAAGGCGCTGCAGAACAAGATCTCCTCGCTCAAGGACGAGCTGGTGGACCCCGAGACGTTCGCGGCGACCTCCGGCGGAGGTGCGGCCAACGACTTCGACACCGCGCTCGCGCAGGTCTACACGCGCTACCAGGCCCGGTTGAAGCAAGCGCACGCCCTCGACTTCGACGACCTGATCATGACCACGGTCCACCTCCTGCGGGCGTTCCCGGCCGTCGCGGAGCACTACCGGCGCCGGTTCCGGCACGTGCTGGTCGACGAGTACCAGGACACCAACCACGCGCAGTACGCGCTGGTGCGGGAGCTGGTCGGCTCCTCCCGGGGGATCGTCGACGACTCGACCGACATGGAGCTGCCGCGCGGCGAGCTCACCGTTGTTGGTGACGCGGACCAGTCGATCTACGCGTTCCGGGGTGCGTCGATCCGCAACATCCTCGAGTTCGAGGTCGACTACCCGGACGCGCGGACCATCCTGCTGGAGCAGAACTACCGGTCGACGCAGACCATCCTGTCGGCCGCCAACGCGGTGATCAGCCGCAACCCCGGCCGGGAGAACAAGCGCCTCTGGACCGACTCTGGCGCGGGCGCGCAGATCGTCGCGTACGTCGCGGACACCGAGCACGAGGAGGCCCGGTTCGTCGCCGAGGAGATCGACCGCCTGGGGGACTCCGACGGCGTCCGGCCCGGCGACGTCGCCGTGTTCTACCGCGCGAACGCGCAGTCCCGGGCGCTGGAAGAGGTGCTCATCCGCGTCGGGCTGCCGTACAAGGTGGTCGGCGGCACCCGGTTCTACGAGCGCAAGGAGATCAAGGACGCGGTCGCGTACCTGCGTGCGCTCGACAACCCCGACGACGACGTCAGCGTCCGCCGCATCCTCAACGTGCCCAAGCGCGGGCTGGGGGACCGGTCCGAGGCGATGGTCGCGTCGTACGCGGAGCGCGAGCGCATCTCGTTCGGCGCGGCGCTCGACCGCCTCGACGAGGTCCCGGGCCTGGGCACGCGCGCGATCACCGGGCTGTCGGCGTTCGCGGCGATGATGACGGACCTGCGCGTGCTCGCCTCCACCGCCGGACCCGCCGAGGTCCTCGGCGCCGTGCTCGAGCGCTCCGGCTACCTCGCCGAGCTGCGGGCCAGCGACGACCCGCAGGACGGCTCCCGGGTGGAGAACCTGGCCGAGCTGCACGCGGTCGCCTCGGAGTTCGAGCAGAACGACCCGGAGGGCGTCCTCGCCGACTTCCTCGAGCGCGTCTCGCTCGTCGCGGACTCCGACCAGATCCCCGACGACGACGGCGGGGACGACGACGGCGAGACCCGGCCGGACCCCGGCGTCGTCACGCTGATGACCCTGCACACCGCCAAGGGCCTCGAGTTCCCCGTCGTCTTCCTCACGGGGATGGAGGACGGCACCTTCCCCCACCAGCGCTCGTTGTCGGACTCGCAGCAGCTGGAGGAGGAGCGCCGCCTCGCCTACGTCGGGCTGACGCGGGCGCGGGAGCGCCTGTACATCTCGCGCGCAGCCGTCCGCACGGCCTGGGGCGTGCCCAACGAGTTCCCACCCAGCCGGTTCCTCGACGACCTGCCGGACGAGCTCATCGACTGGCGCCGGCGGGAGTCCTCCACCTCGCAGCTGCGCGGCGGCTGGGGCTCGGGCTACGGCTCGGGCGGCGGTGGCTACCGGGCGTCGTCGCCACCACGCGCGGAGCGTGAGGCGCGACCGGCGCTGCCCTCCACCGGCGCGAGCTTCGGCTCCGCCAAGCCGCGGCCCGACTCGGCCATCCCGCAGCTGTCGGTCGGGGACCGCGTCACGCACGACTCGTACGGGTTGGGCACCGTCATCGCGCTCGAGGGAGCCGGTCCGAACGCGGTGGCCAAGGTCGACTTCGGCACCGACGGCGTCAAGCGGCTCCTGCTGCGGTTCTCGCCGGTCACGAAGCTCTGACGCCCGGGCACCCACGCCCGGGTGCGCAGGACCGTCGACAGCGTCCAGGAGGTCACCGTCAGCCGACCGGTACGTCGGCCCACACGGCGGTGACTGCCTCGCGCACCGCGGCCGGCCCGACGCCGACCGCGGCGAGCGCCCGATAGGCGGTGGTGTCGTCCAGCCGGACGGCGGCGAGCAACAGGTGGCCGCTGTCGATGCGGCGGTGCTTGCAGCGGATCGCCTCGCGCAGCGCGACCTCGAGCAGCTTCTTGGCGTCGGCGTCGAACGGCAGGTGCCCCTTGGTGGGTGCCGCGCCGCTCACCGCGTCGAGCGCTCCCGGACCGAACGACGCCTCGACCTGAGCGCGGACGGCCTCCAGGTCGACCCCGATCCCGGCCAGCGCGTCAGCGTCGATGGCGTGCGCCGGCTGTGCCCGGACCGTGGCGAGCAGCGCGGAGTGGTCGACGCCCAGCCGGCCCAGCGCCTGTGCGGCGACCGTGTCGGGTGACCGCACCGTACCGAGCAGCACGTGCTCAGGCCCGATCCGGTCCGCACCCAGCGTGCGCGCCTCGTCCTGGGCGTGGACCACCGCCTCGCGGGCGTCCTTGGCGAATCTCTCGAACATCAGCCGAACCTCTTCCCGTACTTCTTGTGGACCGCCTGCCGGGAGACCCCCAGGGCGGCGGCGACCTGCTGCCAGGACCATCCGAGCCGCCGGGCGCGCTCGACGTGCAGTGCTTCCAGCCGGTCGGCCAGCGCGCGCAGCGAGCGAACGGCCCGCAGACCGTCGGCAGGCTCGGCCGCGCTGGCGGCTGCGGTCATGAGCTCATCGGACATGGTCGTCAACCTACGTTGACGTTCCATCGTCTGTCAATCACGGTTGACAGAACGACCGTCATCGATCGCGATGTGCGAGGTCAGCGCGATGCGTGACAACGGTGATCTGTTGCACGTTTCGGACACCGCCAGCACAGTGGGAGCAGATCCAGCGGCGGGTCGGGCCGTTGGGCGGGAGCAGACGGGGAGGTGCGCCGTGGACGTGCGACGTGCGCGCAGGGTCAAGATCGGGCTGGCCGGGCTTGCAGTACTCGGCATCGGAGCGGCGCTCACGAGCGCCGCGTGGACGGACGTGGTGTTCTTCGACGCCGACGTCACCACCGGAAACTTCAACCTCCAGGGCGCACTGCCCGCCAGCCAGACGGCGCCGGTGATACCGGGGACGGCTGACGCCGCCTGGGAAGAGTCCGACGACATCACCGCGATCACGCTGAACTTCGGCTCGGTCCAGGTCGCGCCGGGGGATCCGCCGACGGTGCTGACGGGATACGTCCGCAACGACCCGGCGAGCACGTGGACGGGTGACGTGACCGCGATCGGTCTCGACCCCACCTCGACCCTGCCCGCAGGGATCACCGCCGTCGTGGCGTTCACGCCCGCAGCCCTCCCGCAGGATCTGGCTCCCGGTGCGACAGCGACGTTCACTCTCACGGTCACCGCGGGCCCCACCGCGGTGGAGGGCGCGACCGGCCGGATCATCGTCCGGGTCGACGGCGTGTCGGACGACCCGGTCGCCCCCTGATCGTCGCCGGTGCGTCGAGGTCACGCTGTGCTCGGTAGACCAGCGCGGCCCCACCACGGGGGCGCAGCTCTCGTGGTGGCGCTCGCGGCCACGCTCATCGCCGCCCTCCCGGGGGCGGCGGTGCCCGCGCGCGCGGCCGAGCTCGTGACCGCGGCGACGGACTC
Source organism: Cellulomonas humilata (assembly GCF_030814415.1). GTDB lineage: Bacteria > Actinomycetota > Actinomycetes > Actinomycetales > Cellulomonadaceae > Cellulomonas > Cellulomonas humilata_A. Next base: position 105,143 of record NZ_JAUSVB010000002.1, read on the forward strand.
GGCCGTGACCCCCGGCACGCTGCAGTTCGGGGCGATGGACCCCGGGACGACGGAGGTCCGGACGGCGACGCTGACCACGGACGCGCCGGACGGCGCCGCGTTCGTCCGAGCGGTCGTGTCCGGGACCGGTGCGTTGGCCGACCACCTGACGACGCAGGTCGAGGCCTGCACGGTCGCGTGGACCGCGGAGGGCTGCAGCGCCGGCGGCGTAGTTCTGCTCGACGGTCCGGTCGCGCCGGGGGTGGACGCCACGCTCGACGTGCCCGTCCCGGCGAGCGGGGTCGCGTATCTGCGCGTCGCACTCGCCCTGGACGCCGCTGCGCCCGGCAACGAGGCGAGCACGGTCAGCTACGAGCTGCACCTGCTGGCACCCGACGCCATCGTGCCGCCGACGCCGCCGGAGCCCGCGAGCCCGGTACCGCTCCCCACGACCGGCGCCGAGGCCGCGGCGCTCGGAGCAGCCGCCCTCGCGCTCGTCGCGCTGGGCCTGACCCTGCGCGCCTGGGTGCGCGAGCGCCGCCGCGCAGGGACGACCGGGTGGACACCGTGACGCGGGCGACGGTGGTCAGGCGACGAGTGGCGGCCCTGTCGGTCGCCGTGCTCGGTGGTCTCCTCGCGGTTGCCGCACTCGTGCCGACGGCCACGTCGTCGGCGTGGCAGGACAGGGTGTACGCCGACGCCGACGTGCTGATCCTCCCCAACCTGGTTCCCAACGAGCTCGACGCGGGCGTCGGCTTCACGTGTGCTCTCGTCGTCGGCGACATGTGGTGCTGGGGTGAGGGCGGCGACGGCCAGCTCGGGGTGGGCACCACCGCCGACGCTGGTGTCCCGGTGTCCGCGGGCAACGGCGTGACCGCGATGGTCGTGGGCACGGCTGACAGCGTGAATGCCGGGAACGGCTACGCGTGCGGCGCCTCCGGCGGACGGGCGTACTGCTGGGGAGCAGGTGGGGGCAAGCTCGGCGACTTCAACGTCGCGGAGCCGTACCTGGTGCCAGGCTCGTCCGTCCCCACGGCGGTGTACGACCTGCCCGCCGGCACCGGGAACCAGTACCAGTCACCGCTGTACAACCAGGTCGTCCGGGACGTCGTGGCCGGGCAGGACATCTCGTGCGCGGTGACGGAGATCACTGCGCCAGCGAACACCCCGGGAGCGTGCTGGGGGCTCCAGGTCGGGCTCACCCGTCCGCCGTCCCCCGCGCCGCAGAGCTGGGCCAACGCGCCGATCACCTTGCCGAGCATCGCGCAGGACCCGAACAGCCAGCTCCCCGCGGGCGTACCGATCTCCTCGCTCACGTCGGACTTCGAGGACGCCTGCTTCATCGCGGCCGGTATCGACTACTGCTGGGGCACGAACGAGCAGGGCCAGCTCGGCGTCGGCAGTGTGAACGTTCCGTACCCCTACCCCGTCCGGGTGCTTCAGGGCGCCATGCCCGCAGGGCCGGTTGACGCGATAGCTGCCGGACCGTTCCACACGTGTGCGATCGCCGCCGCCCAGGTCTTCTGCTGGGGGCTGGCCAGCGGCGGGCGACTCGGCATCGGATTCGTCCCTGGTGCGCAGACGACCCCGGCGGCCGTCATCGGGCTCGGCGGCCGCTCGATGGTCGCCGTCTCCGCCGGCGACGCGTCGACCTGTGCGCTCGAGAGCACGGGGCAAGCTTGGTGCTGGGGCTCGAACTCCGCCGGGCAGCTCGGCACGACGCAGGTGCCGCTCTTCGGATCCAGCGAAGAACCGGTCGCGGTCCAGCAGCCGGCCGGCATCCGGTTCACGGCCATCTCGGCCGGCGCGAACCACGTGTGCGCCATCGCCGACGACAACATCTACTGCTGGGGCGCAGCCGGAACGCTCGGCACGGGCGCCGGACAGGTGGTCGCCCCGGTCCCGTCCGTCCCGGTGACCGCCACCTGGAGCACGCCGTGAGGGCGCTGCGGGTCACGGCGGACGCGCTCCTCACCGTCGCCGCGATCGTCGGGGTGCTGGGGTTCGCGCTGTTCATCGGTGTGCGCCTGGGGGCCGTCCAACCGCTCGTCGTCACGTCAGGCTCGATGCGGCCGACGTACGAGACAGGAGACCTGGTGGTGTCCCGGACCGTCGCCGCCGCCTCCTTGGAGACGGGTGACGTCGCCACCTTGCGCGACGCCGGCGGGCGCCTCATCACGCACCGGGTCGTGGCCGTCGCGCCCGCCGACGGCACGCAGGGGGGCGCGACGGTCTCGGTCGAGATGCAGGGGGACGCCAACGCGCAGGCCGACCCGCGGCCCTACGTCGTCGAGCAGGCGCTCGTGCCGGTCGTCCGGGTCCCAGGCATGGGCCCCCTGATCGCGACGGTGCAGCGCCCGGTGGTCGCCGTACCGGCGCTCGTTGCGGTCGCGGCGCTGGTCGCGATCGCGTTCGTGCCGAGCGGGACCCCGCTGCCCGCGCCGCCCGAGGCAGATCCCGTGGCACGCGGGCGCCAGGCGGCGCACGTACCGGAGGGGTGACTCGCGGGTCAGTCGTGCGCGACGATGCAGGGACGGGGCAGGTCGCGGTTGTCGACGACGACCGTCGCGCGCGTCGCCGGGCGGCAGGTGGCGAGGTAGTGGCGCTGCCCCTCGACGTAGCGGGCGTTCGCGGGGTGGGTCGGGTCCGGCGAGCAGCCGTCGCGGACGGCCATGCGGGCGAACGTCTCGGCGAAGTCGACGTCGAGGTACACCGAGAAGTCCCACCAGGCGGCCAGCTCGTCGCGGTGCAGGAAGATCCCGTCGACGACCAGGACCGTGCTGTCCGTGCCGTGCTCGCGCGGCAGGTCGAGCGCGGTGTCGGTGGCGACGTCGCGGACGGCACGGCGGAACCGGCGGGACCCTCCCGGCGCGAACGGCTCCAGGACCTGGGTGCGCAGGGCGTCGTAGTCGTAGGAGTCGGCCCAGAAGCCCTCGGGGGAGTGCCGGCCACGGCGGTAGCGCTCGTCGCGCGGGCGGTGGAACCCGTCTACGCCGATCCGCACGACTGTGCGTCCCTCCCGCAGCAGCTCGGCGGCGAGCTCGTCGGCGAACGTGGTCTTGCCTGCGCCGTCCATGCCGTCGATCCCGACCAGGACCGGCCGGCCGAGCGCGCGGGGGTCCGCGATGCGGTGCGCCACCTCCCGCAGCACGGCGAGGCGAGCGACGGACGCCGTGGGCGCCGTGTCCGAGGGGGCGCTCATCGTGCCCGAGGCAGTGCAGCCACGACCGCATCCGGATCCATGCGGGGAACGTAGCGGATCGGGACGATTCGGGGGAGGGGTTGCGAAGAATGTGTGGATGATCCGACGTCGCGTACGCCACATCTCTCGATGTGAAGATATCTGTGGGTGCCCGCTACCATCGACCGGGGCGTTTCGGCCGCACAGAGGCCGTCGAACGCCGGTGATGAGAGGACCCAGACCAGGTGGACCTGTTCGAGTACCAGGCACGTGACATCTTCGAGAAGCACGGCGTCCCCGTGCTCGGCGGCGTCGTCGCCACGACTCCCGAGGAGGCTCGCGCCGGCGCGGAGCAGCTCCTGGGCGGTCAGCCGGGCGTCGTCGTCGTCAAGGCGCAGGTCAAGGTCGGTGGCCGCGGCAAGGCCGGCGGCGTGAAGCTGGCCCGGTCCGCGGACGACGCGGCCGAGAAGGCCACCGAGATCCTCGGCATGGACATCAAGGGCCACACGGTCCACCGCGTGATGATCGCCGCGGGCGCCAAGATCGCGACCGAGTTCTACTTCTCCCTCCTGCTGGACCGCGCCGAGCGCCGCTACCTGGCCATGTGCTCGGTCGAGGGCGGCATGGACATCGAGCAGCTCGCGGTGGAGCGTCCCGACGCCCTCGCCAAGGTCGCGGTCGACCCGCGCACCGGCATCGACCAGGCCAAGGCCGACGAGATCGTCGCCGCCGCCGGGTTCGCGCCGGACATCGCCCCCAAGGTCGCCGCGGTCCTGCAGACGCTCTGGACCGTCTATCGCAGCGAGGACGCCACGCTCGTCGAGGTGAACCCGCTGGTCCTCACCGAGGACGGCGAGATCGTCGCGCTCGACGGCAAGGTCACGCTCGACGAGAACGCGGGCTTCCGTCACCCGGAGCACGCCGACCTCGAGGACGCCGCCGCGGCGGACCCGCTCGAGGCGCGCGCCAAGGAGGCCGACCTCAACTACGTCAAGCTGGACGGCGAGGTCGGCATCATCGGCAATGGCGCCGGGCTCGTCATGAGCACGCTGGACGTCGTCGCCTACGCCGGTGAGAAGCACGGTGGCGTCAAGCCCGCCAACTTCCTCGACATCGGTGGCGGCGCGAGCGCCGAGATCATGGCGGCCGGCCTGCACATCATCCTCACGGACCCACAGGTCAAGTCAGTGTTCGTCAACGTCTTCGGCGGCATCACCGCCTGCGACGCGGTCGCCAACGGCATCGTCGCGGCGCTCGAGATCCTCGGCGACGAGGAGAACAAGCCGCTGGTCGTGCGCCTGGACGGCAACAACGTGCTCGAGGGTCGTCGGATCCTCGCCGAGGCCGGCCACCCCCTGGTCACGATCGCGGACACGATGGACGGCGGCGCCGACAAGGCGGCCGAGCTCGCCCACGCCGCGGCCTGAATCCCTGACGCAGAGAGAAGCAGACACTCACATGGCGATCTTCCTGACCGAGGCATCCAAGGTCATCGTCCAGGGCATGACGGGTTCCGAGGGCCAGAAGCACACGACCCGCATGCTCGCATCCGGCACGTCCGTCGTCGGCGGGGTGAACCCGCGCAAGGCGGGAACCTCGGTCGCGTTCGGTGACGTGGACGTCCCCGTCTTCGGCTCCGTGTCCGAGGCGATGGACGCCACCGGCGCCGACGTCTCCGTCGTCTTCGTGCCGCCCGCCCACACCAAGGCCGCCGTCGTCGAGGCGATCGAGGCGGGCATCCCGCTCGTCGTCATCATCACCGAGGGCGTCCCGGTGGCCGACACCGCCGAGTTCTTCGCGCTCGCGGTGGAGAAGAACGTGCGGCTCATCGGCCCCAACTGCCCCGGCCTGATCAGCCCCGGGAAGTCCAACGTCGGCATCATCCCCGCGGACATCACGGGCCCCGGCCGCGTCGGCCTCGTGTCGAAGTCCGGCACGCTGACCTACCAGATGATGTACGAGCTGCGGGACTTCGGGTTCTCCACGGCCATCGGCATCGGCGGCGACCCGATCATCGGCACCACGCACATCGACGCCCTCGCGGCGTTCGAGGCGGACCCCGACACCGAGGTCATCGTGATGATCGGTGAGATCGGTGGCGACGCCGAGGAGCGTGCGGCGGCCTACATCGCCGAGCACGTCACCAAGCCCGTCGTCGGCTACGTCGCCGGGTTCACGGCCCCCGAGGGCAAGACGATGGGCCACGCCGGCGCCATCGTGTCCGGCTCGTCGGGGACCGCGCAGGCCAAGAAGGAGGCCCTCGAGGCCGCGGGCGTCAAGGTCGGCAAGACGCCGTCCGAGACGGCCGACCTCGCGCGCCAGCTCCTGAGCTGACCACTCCTCCGTCGACCCCGGTGAGCCCCGCTCGCCGGGGTCGACGTGTCTGACCCGACAGCCGACGCGCCGTGCCGGGTTCGTCACTCCGGCGAGCGCGGCAGCGACCATGGCACGGTGAGCGCCACCGGTCCCCGCACGGGGGGCACACCCGTCGTCGACCGTCGCCGTCGCCGCACGCTGTCCGACGACCCGACGCCCACCTTCTTCACGAGCGCCCTCGACGGTGCGCCGCGCTGGGTCGCGGGGGTCCTGTCCGCGCTGCAGGCCGCGCTGCTCTCGTTCCTCGTCCTCACGCTCCCCGCGGTCGCGGCGTACGTCGCCACGTCGGCGGACCCGTCGAACAGCGGGGTCGGCTGGTTCCGCTCCGTCGGGGTCGGCTCGGCGATGTGGCTGCTCGGGCACGGGGTCCCCGCGCACGTCGGCCCGGTCGTCGTGAGCCTGGTGCCGCTCGGGGTGACGCTGCTCGCGCTCTTCGTCTGCTACGCCTCGGCACGCCGCTCCGGGTTGGCCACGTGGTCGGCGTACGCGGCGGGCGTCGGCACGTACACCCTGGTCGCCGTCCTGCTCGCCCTCGTCACCGGCGTGGTCGGGATCGACCTCGCGCGCGCGTTCGTGGGCGGTGCGACCGTCTCCGCGATCGGCCTCGGCGCGGGCCTGCTCGCCCGTCCCGAGGCGCCGGCGCTGCGCGCGCTCACCCGGCCCGTGTGGTCCCGGTGCCCCGCACCTCTTCGTACCGGCGCCGCGGGCGGGCTGCTCGCGTCGGCCGCGCTGGTGACCGTCGCCGCGCTCGTGACCGCGCTGTGGATCCTCGCGGGCCGGGCCACCATCGGTGACGTCGTGCGCGGGCTCGGCCTCGACGCCGTCGGCGGCGTCGTGCTGGCCGTCGCGGAGCTGGCCTACCTGCCGAACCTGGTCGTGTGGGCGCTCGCGTGGCTGACCGGCGCGGGCTTCGCGGTCGGCGAGGGGACGCACTTCGCGCCCGACGACGTCGTCGGCGGTGCGCTGCCCGCGGTGCCGATGCTCGGCGCGCTCCCGTCCTCCGACGTCGTCGGACCTGCGACGAGCCTGGTCCCGCTCGTGCTCGTGGCGGTCGGGGCCTTCGTGGGGCTGTACGTCCACCGCAGGCTGACGCCGCAGCGGTGGTGGGAGTCGGCGCTCGCATGCGCCGCGGCCGCGGTGGGCACCGTCGTCGTGGTCACGCTGCTCGTCACGCTGGCGAGCGGTGGGATCGGCCCGGACCGGCTGTCGGTGGTCGGCGCGCAGGGCGGCGTCGTCGGGCTGCTCGCAGGAGCCGGGGTTCTCGTGGGGGCACTGTTCGTCGCGTTGCCCGGCGATGCGCTGCTGCGCGCGGAGATCGCTCGGGTCGTCCGTGCGCTGGTGCCGCGCGACCGGTCCTGACTCGTCTCAGGACCCGGTGCTGCTGTCCTCGACGGAGGTGCGCAGGTCGTCGAGGTACTGCTCGAACTCCCTCTCGCAGGCGCTCGTCGCCCCGATCGTCAGGGCGCGTTCGAGACACTCCTGCTTCTCCTGCTGCGCAGGCCAGAGGGCCAGCTGCACGCTCAGGAGCAGCGTCCAGGACAGGGCGATGACCAGTCCGGCGGCGAGCAGGGGCGCGAGCCCGCGCGACCGGGCGCGGAGTGCGACCATCATGGCGCGGGCGCCGACGACGATCGCACCGAGCGCGAACGGGAGGGCGGCAGCCTGCCACGGCAGCCGGAGCGTGGCCACGAGCACGGACGCGAGCACGAGCACCGCGAACAGCCGCGTGAGGCTCGTCGCGCGCGCCGTGCCCTCGGCATCCGCCGGCGGGCGCTCCGGGACGACCGGCGGCTGCTGCGGCGCGCCGGCAGGCGGCCAGACCGGGGCGTCCTGGACCGGCGCGTCGTCCGTGGTGCCTGGACGGTTCTCCGGGGGCGCGTACGGGTTGCTCACCCGTGCATTCTCGCCCACGAACGGCCGGCGCCGGACGGGCCGTCCGCACCGGTGCGCTCCGCCGGTAGGGTCGGCGCGTGACGCACGAGACGCCCCAGCGACCTGCCCCGGCCACCCGCGAGTCGGGCCGGCTCGTGGTCCTCGTCTCCGGCACCGGCTCGAACCTGGCGGCGCTGCTGGCCGCCCACGACGACCCCGCCTACGGTGCCCGCGTCGTGGCGGTGATCGCGGACCGAGGGAACATCCGGGCGCTCGACATCGCGCGCGAGGCGGGCATCCCGACGGCGGTCGTCTCGGTCAAGGACTTCGACGACCGGGCCGCGTGGGACGCTGCTGTCGCAGAGACCGTGGCGGTGTTCTCGCCCGACCTGATCGTGCTCGCCGGGTTCATGAAGCTGTTCGGTGCCACGTTCCTCGGGCGGTTCGGCGGACGGATCGTCAACACCCACCCGGCCCTGCTGCCGTCGTTCCCCGGTGCGCACGGCGTGCGGGACGCGCTGGCGTACGGGGTCAAGGTCACGGGGTGCACGGTGATGGTGGTCGACGAGGGCATCGACACCGGTCCGATCCTCGCGCAGGCGACCGTCGCGATCGAGCCCGACGACGACGAGGCGACGCTGCACGAGCGGATCAAGGCCGTCGAGCAGCCCCTGCTCGTCGAGTGGGTCGGACGCATCGCGCGCGGCGGGCTGCGCGTCGAGGGCCGGCACGCGATCGTCGGACGCGCCTGAGCGCTCGCCGGGAGTGCCACCCTGCCGCCAGGACGGCGGTCTCAGCTGTCGCGGTCGATCCGGCCCTCGGGGACTCGTTCGAGCCGCGTCCAGCCACGCCATCCGCGTTGCTCGAGGATCGCCAGCAGCCGTCGGGCGACCGGTGTGGACTCGGCCATGGCCGCGTCCAGCAGGGTGGCGAACGGGTCCGACGCATCGGCGTCGCCGATCTCCAGCGCACCGCTCTGCACAGCGCGGATGCGGAGGTCCTCGACGATGTCGGCGAGCTCGACGACTCGCGGGTCGTCGTCCGACCAGTCCGACACGGAGCCGAGGAGGCGGTAGAGCCGGGTCATGTCCGGGTCCTCGTCCAGCTGCCGGTTCTTCTCGGCGATCACGGCCTCGATGTCGAGCGGAATCTGCGGGGCGAGCATGATCCACGCGTCCCTCTCGAGCTCGATGTAGGCCTCGCCGACGCCGAGCCCGCGCAGCCGGTCCAGGTAGTCCAGGACGATCTGGGGGAGAGCCAGGTGATCGCCGGCGGCGAGCTTCGCGATCCGCTTGCGGTTGCTCTGGAGGCGACGGATGTCGGCGCGCAGGGCCTCGTCGAGCTCCTCGACTGCTCGGGCGAACTCGTCCGGGCCGGCCACGAGGAGCTCCTGCACTCGAGCGAGCGGCACGCCCGCATCCGCCAGCACCCGGATCCGGATCAGCCGCACGACGGCGGCTGCGTCGTAGCTGCGGTAGCCGGAGTGGTCGCGTTCGGGCTCGGCGAGCAGGCCGATCTGGTGGTAGTGCCGGACTGTGCGCACCGTCACCCCGGCGTAGGAGGCCAGCTGGCCGATCGTGAGCATGGGCTCCAGACTGCCTCAGCCGGCGACACCGCGGACCGCCTCGGCGATCGTGCGGAAGTCCTTGCGGAGGATCGCGCCGTGATTGCTCGCGACCTTGGCGTGGATCGTGATGCGGGGGTTGCGTTCGGCCACCGCGGGCACGCTGGCGCGGATCTTCTCCTGCCCGTCTCCCGTGCTCCCGAACGACCTCCCGGATGCGAGGACGTACCGGGTCGGGACGGTGATCGTGTCCATCACCGGGCCGAGCTCCCGTTCACGCGCGAGCCTGCCGACGTCGATGTTGCACTCGGCCATCTCCAGGGCGGTCATCCGCGGCGTGAGTCCCGTGACGCGCAGCGGCACCATCAGCCACTGGAGGCGACGGAAGACCGTTCGGATCCCTTGCTCCATCTCGTCCGTGAGCCAGTCGTGCGGCTGAGCTCCATCGACCAGCACAGCGCCGATCGTCCGGGCCGGGTTGCGGCTCACCCAGTGTGCAGCGACGAAGGCGCCGTACGACCACCCGACCACCAGCGCCCGGTCGACACCTCGCGCGTCGAGCACTGCATCGACATCGCGGACGGCGGCCTCGAACGAGTAGTCCGCCGAGCGTCCTGACCTGCGCCCACGGGCACGCTCGTCGAAGGTGATGTGTCGCCAGCCTGGCCCGAGCTCGGCGATGACCCGCCGCCAGTAGCCCTGGGTGGCGAACTGGCCGTTGAGGTAGATCACCGGCGTGCCGGAGCCACCCGAGTCGGTGACGGCCAGAGCAGTGTCGTCGACCGGCACCATGCCGGTCCAGATCGGGGTCGAGGTCCTGTCGAGCATGGCGTCTCCGTTCCGTCCTGCGCCGTGCGATCCAGCATGCAGGCGTGACGTTGCGTCAGGGTCAAGCCTCGGCGGACGCCACCGGCCGTGGTCCGGATGTCGGCGGTTCTCCCGTGGGGGCGGCTAGACTCGACCCCGGTCGTGACTGGCGCAGGTGGGTGCAACCACCGGGGAGCGGCTGCAGTGCCCCGCCTCGCACCGCCCGCCTGGGTGCATGGGTCCGCCCTAGCCGACCCTGCATCAGGAGCCGCCGCCCATGTCCTCCACCGAGAACCAGCGCCCCGTCCGTCGGGCCCTCGTCAGCGTCTACGACAAGACCGGCCTGACCGAGCTCGCCGAAGCCCTGCACGCCGCCGGGGTCGAGATCGTCTCCACCGGCTCGACCGCCTCCACCATCGCCGCCACCGGCGTCCCTGTGACCCGCGTCGAGGAGCTCACCGGCTTCCCCGAGTGCCTCGACGGGCGCGTCAAGACGCTGCACCCGCGGGTGCACGCCGGCGTGCTGGCCGACACCCGGCTCCCGGAGCACCTCGCGCAGCTGGACGAGCTGGGCATCGCCCCGTTCGAGCTGGTCGTCGTCAACCTCTACCCGTTCACCGCCACGGTCGAGTCCGGCGCCAGGCCCGACGAGTGCGTCGAGCAGATCGACATCGGCGGCCCGTCGATGGTCCGCGCGGCCGCCAAGAACCACCCGAGCGTGGCCGTCGTGGTCGACCCCGCGCGGTATCCCGAGGTCATCGCCGCCGTCCAGGGAGGCGGCTTCACGCTGGCCGCCCGCCGCCTGCTCGCCGCGGACGCGTTCGCGCACACCGCCGCGTACGACGCCGCGGTCGCCAGCTGGTTCGCCGCCGACTACGCGCCCGACGAGGAGGCCGCCGACTCCGGCTTCCCGGCGTTCACCGGGACCACGTGGGTGCGCGGCGAGGTGCTCCGCTACGGCGAGAACCCGCACCAGCGCGCGGCGCTCTACCTGACGCCCGACGGCGCGGCGGGACGCGGGCTGGCCGGTGCGCAGCAGCTGCACGGCAAGGCGATGAGCTACAACAACTACGTCGACGCCGACGCCGCCTGGCGGGCCGCGCACGACCACACCGGCCCCGCGGTCGCGATCATCAAGCACGCCAACCCGTGCGGCATCGCGGTCGGCACCGACGTGGCGGACGCCCACGCGAAGGCGCACGCGTGCGACCCGGTCTCCGCCTTCGGCGGCGTCATCGCCACCAACCGGACCCTCACGGCCGCCGCCGCGGAGCAGATCGCGCCGGTGTTCACCGAGGTCGTGGTCGCCCCCGGGTTCGAGCTCGAGGCGCTCGAGATCCTCGCGCGCAAGAAGAACATCCGGCTCCTGCAGGTGACGCCCGTCGAGGGCGTGGCCACGGAGCGCCGTGCCGTGAGCGGCGGGCTGCTCGTGCAGGAGCTCGACCAGGTCGACGCCGCCGGTGACGACCCGTCGGGCTGGACCCTGGCCGCGGGTGCCGCGGCCGACGACGCCACGCTCGCCGACCTGACCTTCGCCTGGCGGGCCGTGCGCGCCGTGAAGTCGAACGCGATCCTGCTCGCCGACGCGGGAGCGTCCGTGGGCGTCGGGATGGGACAGGTCAACCGCGTGGACTCGTGCCGGCTCGCGGTCGAGCGGGCCAACGCGGGGGACACCGAGCGGGCGCGGGGAGCCGTCGCCGCCTCGGACGCGTTCTTCCCGTTCGCCGACGGCGCCCAGGTGCTCATCGACGCCGGCGTGCGCGCCATCGTGCAGCCGGGCGGGTCCGTCCGGGACGAGGAGGTCATCGCCGCGGCGCAGGCCGCCGGGGTGACGCTCTACCTGACGGGCACCCGGCACTTCGCGCACTGAGCGCGCTAGACGAGGGACGCCTCCCGCAGGAGCCGCCCCGGGTCGACCGCCAGCGCGCGGTCGAGCCGGGGCAGGCCCGGCGCGGTGAACAGCCTGCGTGCGGCGCCGACGTCGCGCGGGCGGTCGACCGTGAGGATCGCGCCGACGTCGTCGGAACCCCGCCGGAACCACAGGGCGCCCCAGCCCCCGCCGCCGGCCGGGTCGCCGCGCAGGACCACCTCGTCGTCGGTGTGCGGAGCGCCGAACAGGGCCAGCTCGTGGCCCAGCTGCGTGGAGAACACATAGGGCGCCACGTCGGTGACGGCGTCGGCCGGGGTGCCCAGCAGGTCCGCGACGAGCGCCGCCGGTCCCCGCAGCGCGCCGTCCCAGTGCCCGCCGGGCACCCAGCCGTGCCGCGGGGAGCGGCGCAGCGCGACGTCGCCCACCGCCCGGACGTTCCGCGGCGCACCGACGACCCGGTGGTGCTCGTCGACCCGCAGCGACCCGTCGGGCTCGCGGGGGAGCGCTCCGGCCAGCCAGTCGGTGGTCGGGCGCGCACCGACCGCCGCGAGCACGACGTCGGCGGCGATCAGCTTGCCGTCCGCGAGGCTGACCCCGTTGGTGCCGACCTCGACCACGTGCTCGCCGGTCAGCAGGCGGACGCCCGCGGCGGCGTACCACGGCGCGGTCAGCTCCCCGACGGTCGGGCCGAGCGCCGCGACGAGCGGCGCGCCGTTCGCCTCGACCACCACGACGTCCACCCCGGCTGCGGCGGCGACGCCGGCGACCTCCGCGCCGATCCACCCCGCGCCGATCACGACGAGCCGCGCACCCGGCACGAGCGCCGCGCGGAGCCGCTCGGCGTCGGCGGCGGTGTGCAGGGTCAGGGCCGCCTCCCAGCCCGGTGGCTGGACGGCGTGCGCGCCGCTGGCCACGACGAGGGCGTCCGCGCCGAGCGCGCCCTGGTCGGTCAGCACCTCTGGTCGCGCCCCCGTCAGCGAGAGCCCGCGCGCCGGGGTGCCCAGGTGGACCTCGTCCGCGAGGGTCAGCAGGTCGGCGCCGATCTCGTCGGCGAGCCACGTCGGGCGGGGGCGGTCCAGGAGGTGCTTCGACAGCGGTGGGCGGTCGTACGGGGCGACCCCCTCGGCGCCGAGCACCACGACCCGCCCGTCGTAGCCCCGCTCCCGCAGCGCCGCGACCGTCTGGGTGGCCGCTAGACCCGCCCCGACGACGAGCACGTCACCGGGTGGTCGAGGGTCCGGGTCGTCGTCGTGGGTCCTGGCGGTCACCTCGCAACGGTAGTCTCCCGTCGGGAGGCACGAGCGAGATGGTGAAGGAGCGCATGAGCGGGGCAGCCGGGGTGCACCACGTCGCTGACGCCCACCCCGACGCCGCCGACGGGTTGCTCCCGGAGCCCCCCGTGGTGGAGCAGCCGCCCTCGACCGGCCCGATCCCCGTCGAAGAGGCCCCGCTGGACCCGCGGGCCATCGCGCGTGCGTCGCTCGACGCCGCCCGCAACGTGTCGCTGTGGTGGACCAGCTCCGGGATCGTCGTCGCCACCGTCGTGGCCCTCGTCGTCGGCACCCGGGCCGGTGCGTTCGTCCTCGCCGCCGTCGCGCTCGCCGGTGCGGTCGTGCGCGCCGTGCTGCCGTCGCCCGGACCCGTGGCCGTCTCGGTGCGGGCCAAGGCCCTCGACGTCGCCGTGCTCGTCCTGCTCGGTGCGGGCCTGGCGCTCCTCGCCCAGATCCTGCCGCGCTGACCGCACGCACGGACGCCCGGGACCGCGAAGGTCCCGGGCGTCCGGATCGTGCGTCGTTCAGGCGGGAGTCAGCGCTCCGTGACCACGAGGACGTCGTCCGTGGTGACGTACGCGTCGTCCTCCTCGAGCAGGTTGTCCTCGGCCGGCTCCGCGGCGAACGCGCGGTAGATCAGGCCGGCCAGGGCGGCGCCGACGAGCGGGGCGACCCAGAACAGCCACAGCTGGCTCAGGGCCCAGCTGTCGGAGAAGATCGCCGAGGCCGTCGAGCGCGCCGGGTTGAGCGACGCGTTCGTCACGGGGATCGCGACGAGGATGAGGACCGCGAGCGCCAGGCCGATGGCGAACGGCGCCTGGACGTTCGCGGACCGGCGGTCCGTCGCGCCGAGGATGATGCCGACGAACACGGCCGTCACGATGATCTCGACCAGCAGCGCGATGACGAGCGAGAACTCGACCTGGCCCTGCGACGCCACCGACAGCGGCGAGTGCTCGGCGTAGCCGTTGGACACGCTGCTGAAGAAGCTCTTCGACGACGCCTCGGCGCCCTGGTTGAGCAGGCCCGGGAGGGCCGCCGGGATGGTGATGAACAGGATCGCGGCGGCGAGGATGCCGCCGACGAGCTGCGCGAGCCAGTAGGGCAGGACGTCCTTCCAGGCCGTCCGGCCACCGATGGCGGCGCCCAGCGTGACGGCCGGGTTGAAGTGCCCGCCCGAGACGTGGCCGACGGCGATGATCCCCGCGAGGACCGCGATGCCGAAGCCGAGGGCGACGCCGAGCGTGCCGCCGAGGCCACTGACCGTGGAGTACAGCGCGATGCCGAGGCCGACCAGCACCAGGGTGAACGTGCCGAACGCCTCGGCGCCGAGCCGGGCCACCAGGCTCGGGCCGGTCACGACGACCGTGCCGGCCGGGACCACGTAGGCGTCGAGCTCCTCGACGACGACGTCCTCGTCGGCCTCGGGCTCGGCGACCGGCTCGACGACCGGCTCGGCGGCGGGTGCCGGGGTGTCGGCGGCGGCTGCGGCCGTCGCCTCCTCGGGCGCGGGCGTGCCGGCAGCGGTGGTGTCGTCGGGCTCCGGGGAGCCTGCGGCCTTGTCGGGGTTGTCCTGTGACATGTCGATCCTGTCGTGAGTAACCGTCGATGGAAGGGCGGTGCGCACGGAGCCTGCCATGGCCGTCTGTGCGGTCGTGGCGACGCGGTGAGCAGCGTCTCGCCCCTGGTGGGTGCCAGCATGCCAGTCCTGGTGGCTGCGGTCACGGTGCGCGCCGAGGGGCGGACTCACGAGATCTCTCGACGTCGAGTAATCTTGTCCCCGGACCCGCGCCGGCAGACGTTCCATCGTGCCGTGCCCCCTTCCGTCCCCAGCACAGGAGATCCCCGCATGGCGAAGATCAAGGTTGTCGGCCCGGTCGTCGAGCTCGACGGCGACGAGATGACGCGCATCATCTGGCAGTTCATCAAGGACCGCCTGATCCACCCGTACCTCGACATCGACCTGCGCTACTACGACCTGTCGATCCAGCACCGCGACGCCACCGACGACCAGGTGACCATCGACGCCGCGAACGCCATCAAGGAGCACGGCGTCGGTGTCAAGTGCGCGACGATCACGCCCGACGAGGCGCGCGTCGAGGAGTTCGGCCTGAAGAAGATGTGGGTCTCGCCCAACGGCACCATCCGCAACATCCTGGGCGGCGTCGTCTTCCGCGAGCCGATCATCATCAGCAACATCCCGCGCCTGGTGCCGGGCTGGAACAAGCCGATCATCATCGGCCGTCACGCCCACGGCGACCAGTACAAGGCGACCAACTTCAAGGTCCCCGGTGCCGGCACGCTCACGCTGACCTACACGCCCGCGGACGGCTCCGAGCCGATCAACCAGACCGTCGTGACGTACCCCGACGGCGGCGGTGTGGCCATGGGCATGTACAACTTCAACGACTCGATCCGCGACTTCGCGCGCGCCTCGTTCGCCTACGGCCTGCAGCGCGGCTACCCGGTGTACCTGTCGACCAAGAACACGATCCTCAAGGCCTACGACGGCGCGTTCAAGGACATCTTCCAGGAGGTCTTCGACGCCGAGTACGCGGCGGACTTCGCTGCCGCCGGCCTCACGTACGAGCACCGCCTCATCGACGACATGGTCGCCGCGGCCATGAAGTGGGAGGGCGGCTACGTCTGGGCCTGCAAGAACTACGACGGTGACGTGCAGTCCGACACCGTGGCCCAGGGCTTCGGCTCGCTCGGCCTCATGACCTCCGTGCTCATGACGCCCGACGGCAAGACGGTCGAGGCGGAGGCCGCCCACGGCACCGTGACGCGCCACTACCGCCAGCACCAGGCCGGCAAGCCGACGTCGACCAACCCGATCGCGTCGATCTACGCCTGGACCGGTGGCCTGAAGCACCGCGGCAAGCTGGACGGCACGCCCGAGGTCACGCAGTTCGCGGAGACGCTCGAGCAGGTCGTCATCGAGACCGTCGAGTCGGGCGCCATGACCAAGGACCTCGCGGCCCTCGTCGGGCCCGAACAGGCATGGCAGACGACCGAGGAGTTCCTCGCGACGCTCGACGCCAACCTGGCGGCCAAGCTCGCCTGATCCTGCTCGTCACTGACGGCGTCCACCCAGGCCAGGGTGGGCGCCGTCGGTCGTCTGCGGGGTAGCGTGAGGGCGCCGTCGTCGTCGATCGAAGGAGCCCGTTCCGTGGCCAGCTCGCCCGTCACCGTCACCGTCACCGGAGCTGCCGGGCAGATCGGCTACGCGCTGCTCTTCCGCATCGCGTCCGGCCAGCTGCTCGGCGCCGACACCCCCGTCCGGCTCCGTCTCCTGGAGATCCCGCAGGCCGTCAAGGCCGCGGAGGGCACCGCGATGGAGCTCGACGACTGCGCGTTCACCACGCTGGACAGCGTCGAGATCTACGACGACGCGACGGCGGCGTTCGACGGCGTCAACGTCGCGCTCCTCGTAGGCGCGCGACCGCGCACGGCCGGCATGGAGCGTGGCGACCTGCTCTCGGCGAACGGCGGCATCTTCAAGCCCCAGGGCGAGGCGATCAACGCCGGCGCGGCCGACGACGTCCGGGTCCTCGTCGTCGGCAACCCGGCCAACACGAACGCGTTCATCGCGGCGTCGCACGCGCCGGACGTGCCGCGCGAGCGCTTCACGGCGATGACGCGCCTGGACCACAACCGCGCGGTCTCGCAGCTGGCGACCAAGATGGGTGCCGCCGTCGCGGACATCGCGCGCCTGACCATCTGGGGCAACCACTCCGCGACGCAGTACCCCGACCTGTCGCACGCCACGGTCGGCGGCCGGCCCGCGCTCGAGGTCGTCGGCGACGACGCCTGGGTGCGCGACACGTTCATCCCGACGGTGGCCAAGCGCGGCGCGGCGATCATCGAGGCGCGCGGTGCGTCGTCGGCGGCGTCCGCGGCCAACGCGGCGATCGACCACGTGCACACCTGGGTGCACGGCACGCCTGCGGGCGACTGGACCTCCGCCGGGATCGTCTCCGACGGCTCGTACGGCGTGCCCGAAGGCCTCATCTCGTCGTTCCCGGTGACGTCGGTCGACGGCAGCTGGCAGATCGTCCCGGACCTGTCGGTCGACGAGTTCTCCCGCAGCCGCATCGACGCGTCCGTCGCGGAGCTCGTCGAGGAGCGCGACGCCGTGCAGGCGCTGGGCCTGCTCTGACCTTGTGGGCCGAGGAAGTCCGCACCCCGCTCCCGGGTACCGGCGTCGCGGCGTTCCTCGGCTGGGTGCTGCTCGGTGCCGGGATCGGTGCGGGTCTCGGGCTCGGTATCCCGGGCGGGCTGTTCGTCGCGCTGGCCCTGGTGCTGGTCGGCGGGCTGCTCGTCGTGCGGCAGGGCGTGCGTCCTGCGCAGGTCGGTGTCGTCACCGGCCTCGCCGCCCTCCCGCTGGCGCTCGCGTGGCTGAACCGGCAGGGGCCGGGGACCGTCTGTGCCGAGGGGGTGACCGGCGCGTCCGCGTGCGTGGTCCAGTCGAACCCGTGGCCGTACGTGCTCGTCGGCGTGGCGCTGGTGGCGGTCGGGGTCGCGCTGTTCCGGCGTCTGCGTCGCGACCCGGGACCTCTGGTGGGGCCTCGGTCGTGAGGGTGGCCATCCGGGTACGGCCCGGTGCGTCCCGCACTGCCGTGGGCGGGACGTACGCGGACAGCCTCGTCGTCGCGGTGGGGGCGCGCGCCGTGGGCGGCGCCGCGACGCGGGCGGCGCTGGACGCCCTGGCGGAGGCGCTGGGCGTGCGGCCTCGCCAGGTCCGGCTGGTCTCGGGGGCGACGAGCCGCGACAAGGTGGTGGAGGTCGACGCGGACGACGCGGAGGTCGCTGCGCGGCTCGCCGTGCTCCGTGGCGGCTAGAGGACGGACCTGATCGCGTCCGCCAGCGCCTGCGGGTTGTCGTGCTGGACGAAGTGCCCGGTCCCGGGCAGTACGCGCACCTCGACGCCGAGCAGGTCGTGCAGCGCCCACGCCGCGCGGTGCCGGGCAGGAAGGGAGTGCTCGCCGACCGTGACGACGACGCGGCCCTGACCGAGGTGCAGCGGCGCCGGCTCGAACCTGCGGAACATCGCGAGGTCGCGGGCGACGGCGTCCGGGTCGGCAGGTGCCATCGCCGGCGTCCACGAGGGTCCGTAGAGCGCGGCGCCGAAGCCGGGGACGCCCGCGGAGGTGAACCCGGCGACGACGTGGTCGAGCAGGCCGGGGACCAGGGACCCGACCGCCGGCTCGTGCAGGACGGCACCGGCGATCCTCCGGTCCGAGGCAAGGGCGAGGCCGAGGGTCGCACCGCCGGAGACGCCGACGACCACAGCGCCGTCCGCGTCGTCGGCCAGCGCTGCGAGCTCGACGGCGAGATCCCCGCTGCTGGCCCGGTCGGGGGCGACGACCTCGAGCCCGTCGTCGCGCAGGAGCCCGCGCACCCGATCCCACACGCGGGACGTCGTCGCTGCTCCGTGCACCAGGAGCACGCGCGGGGTCGCCATGGCGTGAGCGTAGGCGCCGTCCCAGGTCAGACACGCAAGCGTTACCTATGTCTCGAATGTCCGAAACATGGCGCTCCTAACCTCCCGTCATGGATACACGAGCGGATACCGCTGTGGATACTCCTCCGTCGCCGCGGTCGGCACCATGACCACCGACGCCGTCGCCCGCGCCCGGGGTCGGGTGGGCAAGCCCGCCGCGCTTCTCGAGGTGCGCAGCCTGTCCAAGCGCTTCGGTGAGGTGCAGGCCAACTGGGACGTGGACCTCACGGTCCTGCCCGGCACCGTGCACGGCCTGATCGGGGAGAACGGGGCCGGCAAGAGCACGTTGCTCAAGATGATCTACGGCGTCTACACGCCCGACGAGGGACGCATGTTCGTCGACGGTGCGCCCGTGTCGCCGGGCAGCCCCGCTGACGCACGGGCCCTCGGCATCGGCATGGTGTTCCAGGACCTGCGCCTGGTGCCCGCGCTGACGGTCGCGGAGAACATCGCCCTCGCACTGCCCGACGGGCCGACGCTGCGGCTGGCCCGGCTGGCCGCGCGGATCACGGAGGCGTCGGAGGCCTACGGGCTCGCCGTCGACCCGTCCGCGCAGGTCCGGCACCTGTCCATCGGCGAACGCCAGCGCGCGGAGATCCTCAAGGTCCTCATGACCGGGGCGCGGCTCGTCATCCTCGACGAGCCGACGAGCGTGCTCGCGCCGCAGGAGGTCGAGGCGCTGTTCGGCGTCGTGGCGCAGCTGCGCGACCAGGGCCTCGGCGTGGTGCTGGTGACGCACAAGCTGGGGGAGGTCCGCGCGATCGCCGACCAGGTGACCGTGCTGCGCGGCGGCCAGGTGATCCTGAACGCCGAGGACCCCGGGAACTTCTCCGACGCCGAGCTGGTCGAGGCGATGGTCGGCCGTCGGGTGCCGCCGCTCGCGGTGGAGCGCGTCGCGGTGCCGCCGCGCGAGCATGCCGTGCTGGAGCTCCGGGGCGCCACGGCGCTCGGAGACCGCGGGCACGTCGCGCTCAAGGGCGTGGACCTCGAGGTGCACCCGGGCGAGCTGGTCGGTGTCGCGGGCGTGGCGGGCAGTGGCCAGAAGGAGCTGTGCGAGGTGGCGCTGGGCCTGCGGCCGGTCACCCACGGCACGGTCCGGGTGGGCGACTCGACGGAGGTCACCGCCCGCACGGCGATCGACGGGGGCGCGGTCGCGGTGCCGGAGGACCCGGTCGTGGACTCGGTGGTGCCCGGGCTGACCGTGCTGGAGCACATGG
Organism: Cellulomonas humilata; assembly: GCF_030814415.1. Lineage (GTDB taxonomy): Bacteria > Actinomycetota > Actinomycetes > Actinomycetales > Cellulomonadaceae > Cellulomonas > Cellulomonas humilata_A. The sequence goes on from NZ_JAUSVB010000002.1 coordinate 124,786, forward strand.
TGCTCGACGGGCGGGCGGTGCCGCGGCGCGGGCTCGGGATCGACTGGCCGGCCGTCGGTGCGCGGACGGCGGTGCTGGACGAGCGCGTGGGCCTGCACATGGCCCCCACCAAGCGGACCCTGTCGTCCCTGTCGGGCGGCAACATCCAGCGCGTCCTGCTCACCCGCGAGCTGGGCCAGGACGCCTCACTGGTCGTCGCGGCCTACCCGAGCCGAGGGCTGGACGTCGCGAACACGCGGCGCACGCAGGAGCTGCTGCTGGAGCACCGTGCTCGCGGCGCGGGCGTGCTCATGGTCTCGGAGGACCTCGACGAGCTCATCGCCGTGGCCGACCGGATCGCCGTCATGCACGACGGGCACCTGGTCGGGGTCGTCGACACCGCCGGCGCCGACCGGATGTCCATCGGACGACTGATGCTCGGAGGCGTGGCATGAGCCAGGAAGTCGAGAAGTCGGCGCCACCGCTCCCGCCACCGTCCGCACCGCCGGCCACAGGCGGGCGGGGACGGTTCGTGAGCCGCGGCTCCACGCTGCTGCGGTGGGTCGGGGCGCTGATCGCGGGACTCGTGGTGTTCGGGGCGTTCGTGCTGGCCAACGGCGCCGACCCGTTCGCGGTCTACGCCGACATCTGGACGTCGACCCTCACGCAGCCGGGGCAGTTCCAGCAGATCGTGCTGCGGGCCGCACCCATCGCGCTCGCGGGGCTGGCCGTCGTCGTCCCCGCCCGCGCCGGTCTGGTGAACGTCGGCGGTGAGGGGCAGCTGATCATCGGGGCCGTCGCGGCGGCCGGCGTGGCGCTGTGGCTCACGCCCGTCGCGTCACCGTGGCTCGTCATGCTGCTGATGGTCCTCGCCGCGATCGTCGCGGGTGCCGCGTGGGCCGGGATCGCCGCCGCGATGCGGCTCGTCGTGAAGGTCAACGAGGCCGTCACCACCCTGCTGCTCAACTACGTCGCCCTGTACTCGATGCTCTTCCTCATCCTCGGTCCCTGGAAGGACCCGGCGGCCCTCGGACAGTCCACGAGCGTGGAGCTCAACGACGCGATGAAGCTCCCGGTGTTCGCCGGGACCGCGATCCACGTCGGGGTGGCGCTGGCGGTCGTCGCGGCGGGGGCCGTCTGGTTCGCCCTGTCCCGCACGACGTGGGGCTTCCGCCTGTCGGTGGTCGGCGGCAACGCGGAGGCCGCGCGTCGGGCCGGGCTGCCGGTGGTCACGCTGCTGCTCACCGCGCTGCTCATCGGCGGTGCCCTGGCCGGCCTCGCGGGCTTCATCCAGCTCGCTGGGATGGAGTACAAGCTGCGGCCGACGTTCGGCCTGACCATCGGCTACGTCGCGTTCCTGGCCAGCTGGCTGTCGCGGCACAAGCCGCTGCCGCTGCTGATCGCCTCGCTCGTGCTGGCCGCGATCGCGGTGTCCGGCAACAGCCTCCAGATCGGCTCGGGCCTGCCGGCCGCGAGCGTCAACATCCTCATGGGTCTGGTGCTGCTGGCCGTCCTCGGCTGGACCAGCCCGCGGAAGGTGCGCTCGTGATCATCGACATCCTGGCCGGGGCGGTCCGCGGCGGCACGTCCATCATGTACGCGGGGCTGGGGGAGACGATCTCCGAGCGCGGTGGCGTCATCAACCTGGGCACCGAGGGGGCGATGCTGCTCGGTGCTCTTGGTGGGTACGCGGTGACCGCGCAGACCGGGAACCCGTGGCTGGGGGTCCTCGGCGGCGCGCTGGCGGGCGCGCTGCTGAGCCTGGTGCACGCCGTCCTCGTGGTCAGCCGGCGTGCCAACCAGTTCGCCAGCGGCCTGACCCTGTACTTCCTCGCCCTCGGCGTGACGGCGCTGTTCGGCGTCAGCTACGTGAGCCAGCAGATCAACGCGTTCACGCCCGTCCCCGTCCCGGGCCCGAGCGAGATCCCCGGCATCGGCCCGATCCTGTTCGACCACGACCCGCTGGTGTACATCGCCTACGTCGCGGCACCGGTCATCTGGTGGGTGCTGTTCCGCACCCGCGTCGGCCTCCTGGTCCGCACGGCCGGCGAGCGCACGGAGGCGCTCGAGGTCCACGGGTACTCGGTGAAGGCCGTGCGCTACTGCGCGACGGTCGCGGGAGGTGCGCTGGCGGGCATCGGTGGAGCGCACATCTCCATCGCGTACGCCAACAGCTGGTTCGAGAACATGATCGCCGGCCGCGGCTTCATCGCGGTGGCCCTCGTGATCTTCGCGATGTGGAACCCGATCCGGATCATGGCCGGCGCGTACCTGTTCGGTGCCGCGCTGTCGCTGGCGTCCGTGCTGCAGACCTCGGGCATCGCCGTGAACCAGTTCGCACTCAACGCCGTGCCGTTCGTGCTCACCCTCGTCGTCCTGGCCGTGCTGGGCCGCCGCACGATGCTCGCCGCCCCGGACGAGCTGCTCAAGGTGTTCGACAACAGCCGCACCACCTGATGGTCCCCGCCCCCTTGAACGGAAGGTCCACCATGCGCCTCACCCGAACAGCACGCGTGTGTCTCGTCGCGGCGGTGGTCGCGGTCCTCGCCGCGTGCAGCCCCGCCGTCAGCTCCCCGGAGGGCGACAGCTCCGCCCCGGCCGGTGACTCGGCGCCCGGCGCCGACGCCACGACGGTCGGTGTCATCGCCGTCGGGCCGAAGGACGACTTCGGCTACAACCAGGCCGTCTACCAGGGTGTCGAGGCGCTGCGGGAGGAGTTCCCCGACCTCGACGTCCTCGAGGCGTACAACATCCCCGAGGACGACACCGCCGCGACGACGAGGGAGAGCATGGTCGCGCAGGGGGCGACGATCATCTTCGCCACCAGCTACGGCCACCTGGACGCGGCCAAGCAGGTCGCCGAGGCGCACCCCGAGGTCGTCGTCGTCCACCAGGGCGGGCTGCTCGACCCGGTGCCCGCCAACATGGGCACGTACTTCGGGAGCGTCTTCGAGCCCGTGTACCTGGCCGGCATCGCCGCGGGGGCCGCGACGACGACCGGGAAGCTCGGCTACGTCTACGCCATCCCGATCCCGCAGACGCTGGCCAACATCAACGCGTTCACGCTCGGTGCCCAGTCGGTGCGGCCGGACGTCGACGTCACCGCGGTCTCGACGACCAGCTGGTGCGACCCGGCAACGCAGGCCGACCGGGTGGCGTCGCTGCTCAGCTCCGGCGTCGACGTGATGACGCAGCACCAGGACTGCACCAAGACGATCATCGAGGCGACCGAGGCCGCCGGTGCGTACACGGTCGGCTACCACGCTGACGCGTCGTCGCTGGCGCCCGAAGGCTGGCTCACGGGGTCCGAGTGGGACTGGGGCCCGCTGTACACGGACATCGTGCAGACGGCGATCGACGGTGACTTCACGGGCAGCGAGTACAACGCCAACTACCGCGCCAACATGGCCAGCGGCAAGAACCCGTTCGTGGCCTCCGCGTTCGGGCCCAGCGTGACCGACGAGACCAAGGCGCTCATCGCCGCCGCTGCTGCGGACCTCGAGGCGGGGGGCAGCCCGTTCACCGGACCGGTCACCGCGCAGGACGGGACCGTGACCGTCCCCGAGGGCGAGACCCCGCCGATCGAGACCATCGAGCAGATGGACTACTTCGTGCAGGGCGTCACCGGAACAGTCTCCTGACCCTGGCGGGGGCCGGTCTCACCGGCCCCCGCCCTCTTCCTGGAGGAGCCATGCACGTCACCGGCACCACGCCGTACCCGTGGCCGTACGACGGCGACCTCGGCGGGCCCGGGACCGCGCTCCTGGTCGTCCTGCCCGTCGGCGTCGAGCCGCCCGAGACCACCGAGCCGCTCGCCGCCGCGGTGCACGCCGTGGGCGGCAAGGTGATCGTCGTCCGGACGACGGCACCCGCACCCGGCGCCCTGCGCCCACCCGGCATCCCGTCGGAGGCTGCCGCCGGTGTCGCGGACCTGGACCTCACCGCCGGCGGGGTCGACGGGTTCTACGCCAGTGACCTCGACCTCGTGCTCCGTACCGGCCGCATCCGTCGCCTGCTGCTCACCGGCGTCGGGCTGGAGACCTGCGTGCACTCCACGATGCGCGACGCCAACGACCGCGGGTACGAGTGCCTGCTCGTGCTCGACGCCTGCGTGCCGATCGACCCCTCCCTGGTGCCGGCGTCGGTGTCGAGCATCGAGATGTCGGGCGGCATCTTCGGGGCTGTCGGCTCCAGTGCTGACGTCGTCGCCGCCCTGTCCACCGCCGAGCTGACCGTTGGAGCCCTGACATGACCGAGCTGCTGACCACCACCACCACCTTCGGTCCCGTCGAGGCCGACCCCTACGCCTGGCCGTACGACGGCTCGTTCTCCGCCGCGACCACCGCCGTGCTCAACATCGACTGGCAGCAGGACTTCTGCGGGCCCGGGGGCTACGTCGACGCGATGGGCTACGACCTGGCGCTCACCCGCGCGGGACTGGCGCCGACGGCGGCGATGCTGGCGGTCGCCCGCGAGCTCGGGTTCCACATCCTGCACACGCGCGAGGGTCACCGGCCCGACCTGTCGGACCTGCCCGCCAACAAGCTCTGGCGCTCGCGGCGGATCGACGCCGGCATCGGGGACCTCGGCCCGTGCGGCCGCATCCTCACGCGCGGCGAGCCCGGCTGGGAGATCGTCCCCGAGGTCGCGCCGCTGCCGGGGGAGCTGGTCATCGACAAGCCCGGCAAGGGCTCGTTCTACGCCACCGACCTGGACCTGATCCTGCGCAGCCGGGGGATCACGCACATCATCCTCACCGGCATCACCACCGACGTCTGCGTGCACACCACCATGCGCGACGCCAACGACCGCGGGTACGAGTGCCTGCTGCTGTCGGACTGCACGGGCGCCACGGACTACGGCAACTACCTGGCGGCGCTGAAGATGGTGACGATGCAGGGCGGCGTGTTCGGCGCGGTCGCGGACTCGGCGGCGCTCCTGGCGTCTCTGGCGAACCCGGTGACCGCCTAGCGGACGGCGTCGTCCTGTCAGGCAGGACGACACCCCGTCACCCTTTTGGGCGCGAGAGGGTGGCGGCCCGCGCGTGGGAGCGCGTCCGTTCCCTCCCGTCTTCAGAGATTCGCCCGTATCGCTTGCTGCAAGTTGCTGCAAGCGGATACGGTCGGCGACACCTGCCCCGCACATCGACGTGCGGGGAGACGAAGGAGTCGCCATGTCGCCCGCCGACGCCCCCGTCCGACCTCTCTCCCGCGGCCTCGCTGCGCTGACCGCCGTCGCGGTCGCCGGCGTCGGGCTCGTCGCCGCCGCCGTGACCCCCGCCTCCGCCGCCGACCGCACGGTCGCGCTCGTCGGCTCGTTGCAGAGCGAGCTCGGCTGCACCGACGACTGGCAGCCCGCGTGCGCCGACACCGAGCTCGCCCTGACCGCCACGGCGGGGGTCTACTCCGCCGACTTCACGGTCCCCGCCGGCACCTTCGAGTACAAGGTCGCCATCGACGACAGCTGGGACGAGGCGTACGGGAAGGACGGCGGCGACGCGAACATCCCGCTCGTCGTCGCCGGCCCGTCGAGCCTGCGGTTCACCTATGACGACACCACGCACCGCATCGCGCTGACCCCGCTGGACCTGGGCGGCGACTACACGCCGGCCGACGACGCCCTCGTCGCGGACCCGGTGCGGGACCCGGGCGCGGACAAGCAGTTCTACTTCGTGATGACCGACCGGTTCGCGGACGGCGACGACGCCAACGACACCGGCGGGCTCACGGGAGACAGCCTGGTCACGGGCTACGACCCGACGAACAAGGGCTTCTACGAGGGCGGCGACCTCGCCGGCCTGCACGACCAGCTCGACTACATCGAGGGCCTCGGGACGACCGCGATCTGGCTCACGCCGTCGTTCAAGAACCGTCCCGTGCAGGGCAGCGGCGCGGACGTGTCGGCCGGGTACCACGGGTACTGGATCACGGACTTCACGCAGATCGACCCGCACCTGGGTACCAACGCGGAGCTGGAGGCGCTGATCGCCGACGCCCACGCGCGCGGGATCGACGTCTACTTCGACATCATCACCAACCACACGGCCGACGTCATCGACTACGCCGAGGGCCAGTACGCGTACATCGACCAGGAGACCAGCCCGTACACCGACGCTGCCGGCACGGAGTTCGACCCGGCCACCTACGCGGGCACGGACACCTTCCCGACGCTGGACCCGGCGACGTCCTTCCCGTACACACCGGTCATCGACCCCGCGGCCGCGGACGTCAAGGTCCCTGCCTGGCTGAACGACCCGACGCTCTATCACAACCGTGGGAACTCGACGTGGTCCGGGGAGTCCGTGACGTACGGCGACTTCGACGGTCTGGACGACCTGATGACCGAGCACCCGAGCGTGGTGGACGGCTTCGTGGACGTCTACAACCAGTGGGTCGACCTGGGCGTCGACGGCTTCCGGATCGATACCGCCAAGCACGTGAACTTCGAGTTCTGGCAGAAGTTCACGACCGGCGTGCGCGACCACGCGGAGTCGGTCGGCAACGACGACTTCTTCATGTTCGGCGAGGTCTACGACGCCGACCCGGTCAAGCTGGCGCCGTACCTGCGTGACAGCGACATGAACGCGGTCCTCGACTTCACGTTCCAGTCGGCGGCCAGCAACTACGCCCGTGGTGCTGACGCCGGCGGTCTGTCGGCGCTGTTCGCCGGCGACGACCACTACACGACACCGACGACCAACGCGCAGGCGCTTCCCACGTTCCTCGGCAACCACGACATGGGTCGGATCGGGTACGTCGTGAAGGACGCGACCGACCGGGAGAAGCGCTCCGGCCTCGCTCACTCGCTCATGTACCTGACCCGGGGCCAGCCCGTCGTGTACTACGGCGACGAGCAGGGCTTCGTGGGCGACGGCACGCTGAACGGTCAGCCGAACGGCGGGGACAAGAACGCGCGCCAGTCGATGTTCGCCACTCAGGTCGACGAGTACGCCAACCAGCTCCTGCTGGACGGGACCCTCGCGGGTGCCGTCGACCGCTACGCCACGGACACGGTGCTCTACGAGCACATCGCCGGGTTGGCCACGCTGCGCAGCAGCACGCCGGCGCTCCAGCACGGCGCCCAGATCGAGCGGCTTGCCGACGGTGCCGTCTACGCGTTCTCCCGAGTCGACGCCGACGAGCGGGTCGAGCACCTCGTCGCAACGAACAACGGCACGACCCCGGCGACCGCGACGATCGACACCCTCACGCCCGGGGCGACGTTCGCTCCGCTGTACGGGACGTCGACGGCCGTCACGGCAGCCGCCGACGGGACCGTCGAGGTGTCGATCCCCGCCCTGAGCGCGATCGTGCTCAAGGCCGGCGCCCCCGTGGCGGCGCCGGCCACCGCGGGCGACATCGCCGTGAACGTGCCGAACGCCGGTGCGGAGCTCGGGGCGCAGGCCCCGGTGGCAGCCGCCGTCGCGAACGACGTCTGGAGCCAGACCTCGTTCGCCTACCGGGTGGTGGGCGAGGACGCATGGGCACCGCTGGGCACGTCGGAGACGACGTCCCCCCGGGTCTTCCACACCACCACCGACCTGGACCCCGGCACGCTCGTCGAGTACCGCGCGGTCTCCGTGGACGCCGCCGGTCACCGGTCCGCCGCGTCGACGTTCGGCAGCGTGGGCGTCGCCGTCGACGGCGTGGTCCCGGAGCCGCCGACCGGCCCGACGGCCGTCTCCGTGCCCGGCACCCACAACACCGAGATGGGCTGCCCGGGCGACTGGCAGCCCGACTGCACCACCGCGCAGCTCACGAAGGGCGGCGACGGGGTGTGGTCCGGAACGTTCGACCTCCCGGCTGGCACGTACGAGTACAAGGTCGCGATCGACAACAGCTGGACGGTGAACTACGGCGCGAACGGGGTGCCGGGCGGCCCGAACGCGACGTACACCCTGGCCGCGGACGGCGAGGTGACGTTCTTCTACGACCCGACGACCCACAACTTCACGTCGACCGCGCAGGGCGGCATCGTGACCGTGCCGGGCTCGCACAACAGCGAGCTGGGCTGCGCGGGAGACTGGTTGCCGGAGTGCATGGCCACGTGGCTCCAGGACCCGGACGGCGACGGGACGTACACGTTCACGACGGACCGGCTGCCCGCCGGTGCGTACGAAGCCAAGGTCGCGCACGACCTCGGCTGGACCGAGAACTACGGAGCGGGCGGCGCCCCGGGTGGTGCCAACATCCCGTTCGCGGTGACGAGCGGCAAGCCCGTGACGTTCTCCTACGTGCTGGCCACGCACGTGCTGACCATCGAGGTCACGGACCCGCCGCTGCCCGGCGCGGGCGAGGAGCGCGCGCACTGGATCGACGCACGCACGATCGCCTGGCCGGCCGCGTGGGCACCGACCCCTGCCGAGAGCACGTTCGCCCTGTACGGCTCGCCGACCGGTGGGCTCTCCGTGGCGGACCTCGGCGACGGCGAGCCGGTCGCGCTCACCTACGACCCGGCGGGCCTCACGGCGGCGCAGCTCGAGCGCTTCCCGGCGCTCGAGGGCTACCTCGCCCTGCGCGTGCCCGACGGGACGCCGGCGGCGGAGCTCCTGCGCGGTGCGCTCCTGGTCACCCAGGCGGCGGCCGACGGCACGTACCAGGCGGCGACCGGGGTGCAGATCCCGGGCGTCCTGGACGACCTGTACGCCGGTCAGGCGGCCAAGCGGAGCCTGGGTGCGACGTGGAAGAAGGGTGTCCCGTCGCTCGCGCTGTGGGCTCCGACGGCCCAGAAGGTCGACCTGCTGGTCGGCACCGACCAGCGCGTCGCAGCGCAGCGGCAGTCCGACGGCTCCTGGACCGTGGACGGCAAGAAGTCGTGGGCCGGGGCGACCTACCTCTGGGAGGTCACGGTGTACGCGCCGACGACCGACCAGGTCGAGGTCAACCGGGTCACGGACCCGTACTCGGTGGCGCTCACGCTCAACTCGACGCACTCGGTGCTGGTGGACCTGGCCGACAAGGCCTTCCGCCCGCGCGAGTGGGAGAAGGCGAAGCAGCCGGTGGTGCGGCCCGTGGACCAGACGATCTACGAGCTGCACGTGCGGGACTTCTCCATCAATGACATGAAGGTGCCGGCCGCCAAGCGCGGGACCTACCTCGCTTTCGCCACCAACGGCGACGGCCGCGCGCACCTGCGTGAGCTCGAGAAGGCGGGCCTGACCACGGTCCACCTGCTGCCGACGTTCGACATCGCCTCCATCCAGGAGGACAGGGCGCTGCAGGAGACCCCGGACTGCGACCTCGCGTCGTACGCGCCGGACTCCGACCAGCAGCAGGCGTGCGTCACGGCGGTCGCTGACGCCGACGGCTTCAACTGGGGCTACGACCCGCTGCACTGGACGACGCCCGAGGGGTCGTACGCGGTGGACGCGAACGGCGGTGCGCGTGTCGCCGAGTTCCGCACGATGGTCGGCGCGCTGCACGCGGACGGTCTGCAGGTGGTGCTCGACCAGGTGTTCAACCACACCACGGCCAGCGGGCAGTCGCCGCAGTCCGTGCTGGACCGCGTGGTCCCCGGCTACTACCAGCGGCTCAACGCGACCGGAAACGTCGAGACCTCGACGTGCTGCCAGAACATCGCCACGGAGCACGCGATGGCGGAGAAGGCCATGGTCGACTCGGTGGTGACGTGGGCCCGCGACTACAAGGTCGACGGCTTCCGGTTCGACCTCATGGGCCACCACTCGGTGGAGAACATGGAGGCGGTCCGGACCGCCCTCGACAAGCTCACGCCGAAGAAGGACGGTGTCGACGGCTCGAAGGTCTACCTGTACGGCGAGGGTTGGAACTTCGGCGAGGTGGCGAACAACGCGCTCTTCACGCAGGCCACGCAGGGGCAGCTGGGCGGGACGGGCATCGGCACGTTCTCCGACCGGCTGCGTGACGCGGTCCGCGGCGGCGGCCCGTTCGACGAGAACCCGCGCATCCAGGGCTTCGGCTCCGGTGGCGGGACCGACCCGAACGGTGACGCGATCAACGGCTCGACGGCCGACCAGCTGGCCCGGGCGGCGCACGACGCCGACCTGGTCCGCCTCGGGATGGCGGGCAACCTGCGCGACTACGCCTTCGAGACGAGCGCGGGCACGGACCAGAAGGGTTTGGAGATCCTCTACAACGGCCAGCCGGCCGGGTACGCCGACTCCCCGGAGGAGGTCATCACCTACGTCGACGCCCACGACAACGAGACGCTGTGGGACTCGCTCACGTACAAGCTGCCCACGGACACCCCGATGGCGGACCGCGTGCGCATGAACACCGTCTCGCTGGCGACGACGGCTCTGGCCCAGACCCCGTCGTTCTGGCACGCGGGCGCCGACCTGCTGCGCAGCAAGTCGCTCGACCGCAACAGCTACAACTCGGGCGACTGGTTCAACCTGCTCGACCTGTCCGGCCAGGACAACGGCTTCGGCCGTGGTCTGCCCCCGGCGCCCGACAACGAGGCCAAGTGGCCGTTCCAGCAGCCGCTGCTGGCGGACCCGGCGCTGAAGCCGACCCCGGCGGACATCGCCACGGCGTCGAAGGCCGCCGACGACCTGCTGAAGCTGCGGTTCTCGACGCCGCTGTTCCGGCTCGGCTCGGCCGACCTGATCGAGCAGAAGGTCGGCTTCCCTGGCTCGGGTCCCGACGCCGATCCGGGCGTGGTCGTCATGACGATCGACGACGAGCCCGGCTGGGACCCGACGACGCGGTGGTGGGCCAAGGACGTGGACAAGAAGCTGGACGGCGTCCTGGTCGTGGTCAACGCGTCCGACGAGGCCACCACGCAGACCGTCTCGTCGCTGTCGGGCCACAAGCTGACCCTGTCGCCGGTCCAGGCCAAGGGCAGCGACCCGGTGGTCAAGGGCACGACCTGGGACAAGGCCACGGGTACGGTGACGGTCCCGCCGCGGACCGTCGCGGTGCTGGTCGAGAACCACGCGACCTGGGGCCACGGCCACGGCTGGTGGGACTCGGTCCGGAGCTGGTGGGGCTCGCAGCGCAGCTGACGACGTCCCTCGACGGGCCCGTGACCTCGGTCGCGGGCCCGTCGCGCTGCCCGGCACGTGACCGCATAGGTTCGCGCTGCGAAGCCAAACCGGCACCAGATCGTGAGATAACCGTGATGTGGGCGCTCACATCGTGATGGATTTGTAATCATGTCCCCGCACACCAGGGTTTGACTTCGAGACTCGAAGAGAAGAAAGTGAGCACCGCAGCGATCACCGGCACAGCCGGGGAACGCAGCCGGGACACCGGCCGAGGCAGCGCAGACGCTGTCCGGGGCCGACGAACCCGAGCTCGTCAGGTCCGAACACCGGACCTCTCAACGATGAGAAGGAGCAAGCAATGCGACGGATCACCATCGCGGCAATGGGTGCGGTCGTCGCACTCGGACTGGCCGCCTGCTCGGGCAGCGGCGCCGGCAGCACCGACGACTCGACGGGCGGCTCGGCAGACGCCGGCGACCTCACCGTCGGCGTCGCGATGCCGACGCAGACCTCCGAGCGGTGGATCGCCGACGGCGACGCGGTCGAGAAGGGCCTGAAGGACGCCGGCTACACGGTGGACCTGCAGTTCGCCGGCGACGACATCCCGACCCAGCAGCAGCAGATCGACCAGATGATCACCAAGGGCGCTGACCTGCTGATCATCGCCTCGATCGACGGCACCGCACTGTCCAACCAGCTGCAGGCCGCCGCTGACGCGAACATCCCGGTCATCGCCTACGACCGCCTGATCCGTGACAGCGAGAACGTCGACTTCTACGTGACGTTCGACAACTACAAGGTCGGCGTCCAGCAGGCGACGTCGCTGCTCGTCGGGCTGGGCGTGCTCAACGCCGACGGCTCCAAGGGCGACGCTGCCGGCCCGTTCAACATCGAGCTGTTCGCCGGCTCGCTGGACGACAACAACGCGCACTTCTTCTACCAGGGCGCGATGGACACCCTGCAGGAGTACATCGACGCCGGCACGCTCGTCGTGAAGTCGGGCCAGACCGACATCGAGCAGGTCGCGACGCTGCGCTGGCTGCAGGAGACCGCCCAGAAGCGCATGGAGGACCTGCTGACGTCGACGTACTCCGACGGCAGCAAGGTGCAGGGCGTCCTGTCCCCGTACGACGGCCTGTCCCGCGGCATCATCACCGCGCTGCAGAACGCCGGCTACGGTCCCACGATCGCCGATGGCCTGCCGATCGTCACCGGCCAGGACGCGGAGATCGCGTCGGTCAAGCTGATCAACGACGACGTCCAGTTCTCGACGATCTTCAAGGACACCCGCAAGCTCGCCGAGCAGGCCGTCATCTCGGCGCAGTCCTTCCTCGCCGGTGAGGAGCCCGAGGCGAACGACACCGAGACGTACGACAACGGCGTCAAGGTCGTCCCGTCCTTCCTCCTCGAGTCGGACATCGTCTACAAGGACAACATCCAGTCGCTCCTGATCGACTCGGGCTACTGGACCGAGGAGCAGGTCGCCTCCGGCCAGGCCTGACCCGTACCGTCCTGACCTGCGGCCGGCCGGCACCACACGGTGCCGGTCGGCCCGGGTCGCCCCCCACGAGGGGTGCCGACGGCGGCACCCTGCACGACGAAGGACGGTGGAAGCCCCATGGCCAACTCCATTCTCGAGATGCAAGCCATCACGAAGACCTTCCCCGGCGTCAAGGCGCTGCAGGACGTGTCGATGTCGGTCCAGCGTGGCGAGATTCACGCGATCTGCGGTGAGAACGGCGCAGGCAAGTCGACGCTGATGAAGGTGCTGTCGGGCGTGTACCCGCACGGCACGTACGACGGATCGATCCTCTTCGAGGGTGAAGAGGTCCAGTTCGGGTCGATCAACGACTCCGAGGCCAAGGGCATCGTGATCATCCACCAGGAGCTCGCGCTGGTGCCCTACCTCTCCATCGCGGAGAACATCTTCCTCGGCAACGAGCGCTCGCGCCGCGGGCTGATCGACTGGAACCTCGCCAACTCGCAGGCCGTAGCGCTCCTCGAGCGGGTCGGTCTGGACGAGCTCCCGGTCACCCCCGTCGGACAGCTGGGCGTCGGCAAGCAGCAGCTCGTCGAGATCGCCAAGGCGCTGTCGAAGGAGGTCAAGCTGCTGATCCTCGACGAGCCGACGGCCGCCCTCAACGACAACGACTCCGAGCACCTGCTGGGCCTCCTGCGCCAGCTCAAGGCGCAGGGCATGACGTCCATCATGATCTCCCACAAGCTCAACGAGATCGCCGAGATCGCCGACACCACGACGATCATCCGCGACGGCCGCACGGTCGAGACGCTCGACATGGTCGCCGACGAGGTCACGCAGGAGCGCATCATCCGCGGGATGGTCGGCCGCGACCTCGGGCACCGGTTCCCGCCGCACGAGTCGCAGATCGGCGAGGAGGTGCTGCGGATCGAGGACTGGACCGTGCACCACCCCACCGACCCCGACCGCATCGTCGTCGACGGCGCCAACCTCACCGTGCGTGCGGGCGAGATCGTCGGTCTCGCCGGACTCATGGGCGCCGGGCGCACCGAGCTCGCGATGTCCGTCTTCGGCCGCTCGTACGGCAGCCACATCACCGGCAAGGTCTTCCTGCACGGCAAGGAGATCCGCGTCGCCACCGTCTCCGAGGCGATCAACCACGGCATCGCGTACGCCACGGAGGACCGCAAGAAGTACGGGCTGAACCTCATCGAGGACATCCGCACGAACATCTCCGCCGCGAACCTGTCGAAGGTGTCGCGCGGTGGCTGGGTGAACAGCAACGAGGAGATCAAGGTCGCCGAGAGCTTCCGCCAGAGCATGAACATCAAGGCACCGACGGTGCTGGCGCTCTCGGGGAAGCTGTCCGGCGGCAACCAGCAGAAGGTCGTGCTGAGCAAGTGGCTCTACACGGACCCCCAGGTGCTGATCCTCGACGAGCCGACGCGCGGCATCGACGTCGGTGCCAAGTACGAGATCTACACGCTGATCAACCGTCTCGCCGAGGAGGGCAGGGCCGTCCTGGTCATCTCCTCGGAGCTGCCCGAGCTGCTCGGCATCTGCAACCGGATCTACACGCTCTCGGCCGGCCGGATCACCGGTTCGCTGCCGAAGGAGCAGGCGACCCAGGAGAACTTGATGGAGCTCATGACCAAGGAAAAGGACCAGGTTCGATGACCGCCATGGCAGGCCTGAAGGACCTCTTCACGAGGAACCTGCGCCAGAGTGGGATCTACGTCGCTTTCGTGGCGATCGTGGGTCTCTTCACCATCCTCACGGACGGGGTGCTGCTCAGCCCGGGCAACGTCACCAACATCGTCCTGCAGTACTCCTACATCCTGATCCTCGCGATCGGCATGGTCATCGTGATCATCGGCGGTCACATCGACCTGTCCGTCGGGTCGGTGGTCGCGCTCACGGGTGCGGTCTCGGCGGTCGTCGTCATCCAGCGCGGCCTGCCCTGGTGGGTCGGCGTTCTCGCCGGGCTCGCCGTCGGGCTCCTGGTCGGCATGTGGCAGGGCTTCTGGGTCGCGTACGTCGGCATCCCTGCGTTCATCGTGACCCTGGCCGGCATGCTGCTCTTCCGCGGCATGACCCTCCAGGTGCTCGGCAACATCTCCCTGTCGCCGTTCCCCGCGGAGTACCAGAAGATCGCCGGTGGCTTCCTCAACGGCTTCCTGGGCGGTCAGGGCATCGACGTGTTCACCCTGGTCATCGGGGCGATCGCGGTCCTCGGCTACGCGTTCAGCCAGTACCGCGCCCGGCTCGGCCGGATCAAGTACCAGCAGGTCGTCGAATCGATGCCGATCTTCATCACCAAGCTCGTCCTGGTCGGTCTCGTCGGCATGGCCTTCACCTACCAGCTGGCCCGCAGCCGTGGTCTGCCGATCGTGCTGATCATCCTCGGCATCCTGGTCATCGCGTACCAGATCGTCACCACGAAGACCGTGTTCGGCCGCCACGTCTACGCGATCGGTGGCAACCTGTCCGCCGCGCAGCTGTCCGGCGTGAAGGTCAAGCACGTCAACTTCTGGATCTTCGTCAACATGGGCATGCTCGCCGCCGTGGCCGGCGTGGTCTACTCCTCGCGGTCCAACGGGGCACAACCCAGCGCCGGTGAGATGTTCGAGCTCGACGCCATCGCCGCCTGCTTCATCGGTGGCGCATCGACCACCGGTGGCGTCGGCCGGGTGACCGGCGCGATGGTCGGTGGCCTGATCATGGCCGTCATGAGCAACGGCATGCAGCTCATGGGCATCGACCAGTCGGTGCAGCAGATGGTCAAGGGCCTGGTCCTGCTGCTGGCCGTCGCGTTCGACATCTACAACAAGCGGCGCGCGGGCGCGGCGCGCTGACGATCGGTCGGCTGACCAGCACGGACGAGGCCCGCGGCTATGCTCGCGGGCGTGGGAGGACGGGTTGCGATGTCAGGGTCGCAGTCCTCTCTTCGTGAGGCCAACCGCGCGCTGATCGTCGAGACGGTCCACCGGCACGGCGGGCTCACGCAGGTCGAGCTCGCCGGGTCGACGGGCCTGTCCGCGGCGACGGTCTCCACGATCGTCAAGGAGCTGCTCGCCGCCGGGGTGGTCGACACCCGGAACACCACCCGCAGTGGGCGTCGTGCCCAGATGGTCACGATCGCCCACCGGGTGGGGCTCGCGGTCGGCATCCACATCGGCCCGCGGCACATGCGGATCGCGCTCGGCGACGTCATGAACGAGGTCGTCGCCGAGCAGACCCTCCCGCTGCCGAACGAGCACCGCCTCGACACCAGCCTGGACCGCGCGGCGCTGCTCGTGGCGGACCTCCTCGAGCGGGTGGGGTCGACGCTCGACGAGGTCGTCGGGATCGGCATCGGCCTGCCGGCGCCCGTCGACAGCGCCACCGGCATGGTCTCGGTCCGTGGCATCATGCGCGGCTGGGACGAGATCCACGTCGGCCACGTGCTCTCGAAGCGGCTGGGCTGCCCGGTGTTCGTCGACAACGACGCGAACCTGGGGGCGCTCGCCGAGAGCACGCACGGGGCGTCTCGCCCGTACCGCGACTCCGTCTACGTGCGGGCGTCGCACGGGACCGGCGCCGGCATCGTGATCGGCGGCCAGGTGCACCGCGGGTTCGGCGGGACCGCGGGCGAGATCGGGCACGTGCAGGTGGACCCGCAGGGAGACATCTGCCGGTGCGGCAGCCGCGGGTGCCTCGACACCGTCGTCGGCGGCCCGGCGCTGCTCGAGCCCCTGCGCTCCAGCCACGGCACGCTCGCCCTGCGCGACGTGATCCAGCGGGCGATCGAGGGTGACCCGGGCTGCGCGCGCGTCATCGCGGACGCCGGCTCGATCATCGGTGAGGTGGTGTCCGGCCTCGCGACCGCGGTCAACCCGCAGTGCATCGTCGTCGGAGGAGAGCTCGCCGAGACGGGAGAGCTCCTGCTCAGCCCGCTGCGCGAGGCGATCCGGCAGCGCGTGCTGCTCAACCAGATCGCGCCGCTCGAGGTGGTCCCTGCCGAGCTCGGCCAGCGCGCGGAGGTCGTCGGCGCCCTGGAGCTCGTCCTGCGGTCGACCGACTTCGTGGTCCGGTCCGACGAGCAGGCACGCGCCGCAGGGGACGAGCTGCGCGGGTGAACAGGAGATGGCGCATTGACGCACGCACCGGTCGGGGTTTCACTGCACGTACGTGCCCAACGAGGAGCAGGTGAGGTCATGAGCGAGAACCCCCGGGTCCCGCTGCTGTCCCTCCGGCAGATCAGCCTGCGGTTCGGCGCCGTCGAGGCTCTCGTCGGCGTCGACCTCGACGTGCACGCCCACCAGGTGGTGGCGCTGGTCGGCGACAACGGTGCGGGCAAGTCGACGCTCGCCAAGGTGATCTCCGGCGTGCTCCAGCCCGACTCCGGCCTGATCGAGATCGACGGCGTGGAGCAGACGATCCCGTCGCCGTCCGCGGCGCACGCGCTCGGGATCGCGACCGTCTTCCAGGACCTCGCCCTGTGCGGCAACCTCGACGTGACGTCGAACATCTTCCTCGGCCGCGAGCTCACCGACGGCGCGCTGCTCGACGACGGTCGCATGGAGCAGATGGCGCGGGGGATCCTGCGGGACCTCACGCTGCGGATCCCGTCGGTGCGCACCCCGCTGTCGGAGCTGTCGGCGGGGCAGCGCCAGGCGGTCGCGATCGCGCGCACCCTGATCGGCTCCCCGCGCCTGGTGGTGCTCGACGAGCCCACGGCGGCACTGTCCGTCGCCCAGACGGCGGAGGTCCTCACGTACATCGAGCGGCTGCGGGACCTGGGCCACGGCGTGATCCTCATCAGCCACAACATGAACGACGTCCGCGCGGTCTCGGACCGCATCGTGGTCCTGCGGCACGGGCGCAACAACGGCGCGTTCGACGCGGACACCGCCAGCTACGAGTCCATCCTCGCGGCGATCACCGGGGCAACCAGCCAGGACAACGAGATGCTGCGCCGGATGGCCGCGCTGCGCTGAGCAGCAGCTCGTACCGGCACGCACGAAGGGCCCCCGACAGGTGACTGGCGGGGGCCCTTCGGCTGTGCCGGGTTGCGGAGACCGCGGCGGGTGGTCACGCCAGGGGCGTCAGCCCTTGACCGAACCGGACATGAGGCCGCCGATGAAGTACTTCCCGAGCAGGATGTACACCAGCAGCGTGGGCAGCGACGCGAGCAGGGCGCCCGCCATCGAGATGCCGTAGTTGGTGAGCAGGGCACCGTTGGCCAGGTTGTTCAGCGCCAGGGTGACCGGGCCGTTCTGGCTGGAGGAGAAGAACACCGCGAAGAGGAAGTCGTTCCACGCCGAGGTGAACTGCCAGATGAGCACGACCACGAAGCTGGGGATCGAGATCGGCAGGATGACGGACCAGTAGGTCCGCAGCATCCCGGCACCGTCCACGCGGGCGGCCTCGACCAGCTCGTCGGGGATCGACATGTAGTAGTTGCGGAAGATCAGCGTCGTGATCGGCAGGCCGTAGATGACGTGCAGGATGATCAGCGACGGGACACCCGACGGGATGCCGGCGCCGAGGATGAGCTGCAGCAGCGGGATCATCACGGCCTGGTACGGGATGAACATCCCGAACAGGATCAGCGTGAAGACGATGTCCGCACCGCGGAATCGCCAGCGGGCCAGCACGAAGCCGTTCATCGACCCGAGGAACGAGGAGATGATCGCGGCCGGGATGACCATCTGGAACGTGCGCCACAGCGACGGCGAGAGGGCCTGCCACGCGCCGGTCCAGTTCTCGGTCACCCACACCTGCGGGAGGTTCCACGCACGTGCGGGGGAGGCGTCGCCCTGACCCTTGAAGCTGGTCACGACGAGCACGTAGACCGGGATCAGGACGATGAGCGTGAAGAAGATGAGCAGGGCGTACTTGGCGGTCCGGCCCTTGGAGAAGCGGCTGGTCTGCTTCTCCGGCTCGAGGGTGAGCGGGGCGCCGAGGGGAGCGGTGAACTCCGTGGGCGTGACGACGGTCATCAGTGCTTCTCCGTCCGGTTGAGGTGCACCAGGTACGGGACGATCAGCACCGCGACGATGACGAGCAGGATCGCGCCGACGGCGGCCGCGTTGGAGTAGTCGAAGCTCGACTTGAAGACGTACATGTCGATGGCGGGCACCTTGGTCTGGTAGTTCGCCGGCTTCGAGATCGACATGATCAGGTCGAACGCCTTGAGGGACATGTGCCCGACGATGATGACGGCGGACAGGGCGACGGGGCTCAGCTGCGGGAAGACCACGTGGCGGTACATCTGCCAGGTGGAGGAGCCGTCGACGCGGGCGGCCTCGCGCAGCTCCTCGGGAACACCCCGGAAGCCGGCCAGGAAGAGGGCCATCACGTAGCCCGACAGCTGCCAGATCGCGGGGATCGCGATCGCGGCGATGCCGACGTCGACGTTGTTCCACCAGTTGTTCTGCAGGAACGGCAGCCCGATCATCTGGAACAGCCGGTTCAGGCCGGAGGCGTTCTCGCCCTGGTTGGAGTTCAGCAGCCAGCGCCACACGACACCGGACGCGACGAACGACACGGCCATGGGGAACAGGTAGATCGAGCGGAAGACGCCCTCGAACCGCACCGGGCGGTCGAGCAGCCAGGCCCAGAGGAACCCGAAGATCATGGTCCCCGCGAGGAAGACGACCGTGTAGATGACGAGGTTCTTCAGCGAGTGCTGGAACTCCTCGGAGCCGAACAGGTCGATGTAGTTCTGGAACCACACGAAGCTGACGGGCTCACGGCCGTTCGCCTGGGCGGCGTTGTGGATGTCCTTCATCGACGTCGTCGCGTTGATGGTGAGGAGTCCGTAGACGAAGACGCCGAGCAGGATCAAGGTCGGCGAGATGAGCAGGAGGGGCGGGCCCCACGTACGGATCTGTCGGGGCACGAGTGCCTCCTGAGTCGTGACGAGCGAGCGGACGGGTCGGGCGGTCGGAGCGACCGACCCGGGGCGTGCGGTGCTGCGGATGTGGAGCGCGGCACCGCCCCGGCCCTGGGATCACCAGGGCCGGGACGGGCCGGTCACGCGGTGAGCCGATCAGCTCGCGTTGGCCTCGGCGGCGGCCACGAGGTCCGCCTGGAAGCCGGCGAGGTCGCCGCCACCGGTGGTGAACTTGCTGGTGGCGTCGGAGATCGCGTTCGCCCAGGCGGTCGGCGCAGCCGCACCGTGTGCCAGCGAGGACACGATGGTGTCCTGGCCGAACGAGGCCATCGCGGACTGCTGGTAGGCCGAGAAGTCCTCGGGCTTGGCGTCGTTGCGGGCCGGGATCGAGCCCTTCGCCTTGTTGAACGCGACCTGGCCGTCGAGCGACCCGATCGTCTTCAGCCACGCCTTGGCGCCGGCGGGGTGCGGGGCACCCACGGCGAGGGTGAACGAGTCGGCCAGGAAGTCGAAGACGCCGTCCGTGCCGGGGACCGGCATGTAGACGTAGTCGGCCGGAGACTTCTTGCCGGCCTCCTCGAACGCCGCGACGGCCCAGTCGCCCATGACGTTGAACGCGGCGTTGCCGTCGATGACCTGCTGGGTCGCGTCCGGCCAGTCGAGGCCGTCACGGTCCTCGTTGGTGTAGCCGATGAGCTTCTCGAAGTCGGCGAGCGCGTCGGTGACCTCGGAGCTGGACCAGTCGGTCGACCCGTCCCAGAGGCCGTTGTAGCCGTCGGCGCCCAGGTCGGACAGCAGGATGGTCTCGAGCAGGTTGACCTGGGTCCACGTGGTCGCCAGCGACAGCGGCGTGCGGCCCGTCTTCTCCTTGACGGTGTCGAGCGCCACGAACCAGTCGTCGAGCGTCTCGTACTTCGCGGCCGGGTCGAGACCCGAGTCCGTGAGGAGCTGGGTGTTGGCCCAGACGACGTTCGCACGGTGGATGTTCGAGGGGATCGAGTAGATCTTGCCGTCGACGGTGAGGCGCTCGACCAGGTCGGCCGGGAACGCGTCGCGCAGACCGAACTCGTCGTACAGGGCCGAGACGTCCTCGACCTGGCCGGCGTTGATGTAGTCGGTCAGCTCGGCGCCCGCGTGGGCCTGGAACGTGTCCGGCGGGTCGTTGGCCTGCAGGCGCGACTGGAGCAGGTCCTTGGCCGCGGAGCCGGCGCCACCGGCGACGGCGCCGTTGACGAACGTGACGTCCGGGTTCTGGACGTCGAAGACGCCCACGAGGGCGTCGAGGCCGAGCTTCTCGGAGCCGCTGGCCCACCAGGTGAAGACCTCGACCTCCTCGCCGGTCCCGCTCGTCGCGTCGTCGCCGCTGTCGCCGGAGCTGCACGCTGCCAGCGCGAGGCTGGCGACGGCGAGACCTGCGGCCAGGGCGGTGAACTTGCGTGCTGTACGCATGTGACTCCTACGCCTTCTTTGCCGTGGATAGGGGTACTGCTGCTGTGCTGGCCGCGGTGGGGTTCCCGCGGCCCGGGGTGCTCGCCCGGCGGCGCAGGAGCGCCGGCCGGACGATCGGGTCGAAGACTCATCAGTGCGCCTCGCCCGATCCGGTGGACATCCCATCGGCCGCGGCGCGTTGAAGTCAAGAAATGAACGCATGCGACGCCAAATCGTGATCTGGAGTTCACCCTTCGGAGACGGCAGACTGGTGCGGATGGCCGCAGAAGCGGCAACCAGCGCATTCACGGCGCATCTGTGCAGGTCACCGCACTCTCCGCGCCGGGCCGCAGGCGCGGTGCCCCGGCATCCCGAGCGCCTGCTGGGCGCCCGGTGTGAGGTGCGACACGGCGTGTGTATCCTTCGCGCGTGGGCAATGACCGGGTTACACCGGGCTCCCAGACTTCACTGCGTGAAGCCAACCGGGCGCGGATCGTCAGCGCCGTCCAGCAGCGTGGGTCGCTCACGCAGGTCGAGCTGGCCGGCGTCACCGGCCTGTCCCCGGCCACCGTGTCCAACATCGTCAAAGAGCTGACGAGCGTCGGCGTCCTGCACACGGCCCCCACCTCGCGCAGCGGTCGCCGCGCGCAGCAGGTGACGCTCGCCCGCAACCTCGGCCTCGTCGCCGGGATGCACTTCGGCACCCGCTCGCTGCGGGTGGCTCTGTCCGACGTCGCCCACCGCATCGTCGCCGAGCAGCGGATGCCGCTGCCGCCCGACCACCGCGCCGACCAAGGGCTCGAGCGTGCCGCGCTGCTCCTGACGGAGATGGTCGACTCGGTCGACGCCGTGCTGTCCGAGGTGCTGGCCGTCGGCGTCGGCGTCCCGGCGCCGGTCGACGTCCGCACCGGCCAGCTGTCGTCCCTCGGCATGCTCCGCGGGTGGGACGGCGCCGCGGTGCCGCAGCTGCTCGGGGACCGGCTGGGCCTGCCGGTGTACGTCGACAACGACGCCAACCTCGGTGCGCTCGCCGAGGTCCGCCTCGGTGCCGCCCGCGGCAAGCAGCACGTCGTCTACGTGCGGGCCTCCCACGGCGTCGGCGGTGGTCTGGTGCTCGGCGGTGAGGTGTTCCACGGCCGCGTCGGTGCCGCGGGGGAGATCGGCCACACGACGATCGACGACCAGGGTCCCGTCTGCCGCTGCGGGAACCGCGGCTGCCTGGAGATGTACGTCGGGGCGCCGGTGCTGCTCGACATGCTGCGGCCCAGCCACGGCAACCTCACGCTCCGCGACGTCATCGCGCAGGCCGAGGCGGGGGACGCGGGGTGCCGACGGGTCATCGCCGATGCCGGGCACCACCTCGGCGTGGCCGCGGCGGGCGTGTGCAACCTGTTCGACCCCGAGCTCCTCGTCGTCGGCGGCGAGCTCGCGGACGCGGGCGAGATGCTCCTAGAGCCCCTGCGCGCGGCGCTCTCCCAGCGCACCATCCCCAGCACCGCCGGACCCGTGCCCGTGGTCGGCGCGGAGCTCGGCGCCGCCGCCGAGGTACGCGGGGCGCTCGCCGTGGCGCTCGACACGGTCACGATCGCCGGTGCCGGGGCGGTGGTCGTGTGACCCGCGTCGTGGTGGCCGTCGTCAGCACCCTCCTCGGGCTCCTCGCCCTGGGTGGGTGCGCCACGGCCCCGACGGTCTCCGCCCCCTCCGACCAGGTCATCGCGCTGCTGCTCCCGGAGTCGAAGACCGCTCGCTACGAGGCCGTGGACCGACCGCAGTTCGAGAAGGTCGTCGCCGACCGCTGCCCCGACTGCACGGTCATCTACGCCAACGCCAACCAGGACGCGGCCGCCCAGCAGCAGCAGGCGGAGTCCGCGCTCACCCAGGGCGCGGGGGTCCTCGTGCTCGACGCGGTCGACGCCGCGGCGGCCGTCAGCATCGTCGGGCAGGCGCACCGGCGTGGTGTTCCCGTCATCGCCTACGACCGGTTCATCCAGGACGCCGACCTCGACTACTACGTCTCGTTCGACAGCCGCCGGATCGGCCGGCTGCAGGGCGAGGCGCTGGTCCGTGAGCTGGCCGCCGGGCGGACCGGGCCCGACGACCCGCCGCAGGGCGTGCTCATGGTCAACGGGTCGGCCACCGACCCGAACTCCGCGGCGCTCGAGGCGGGGGTTGCGGACGCGTTCGAGGGCGCCGCGGTCGAGGTCCTGGCCGAGTACGACACCCCCGACTGGAGTCCCGACAAGGCGCAGGAGTGGGTGACCGGTCAGCTCACGCAGTACGCCGGGCGTGTGGACGCCGTGTACGCCGCGAACGACGGCACCGCGGGTGGGTCGATCTCGGCGATGAAGGCCGCAGGGCTCGACCCCGTCCCTCCCGTCACCGGCCAGGACGCCGAGCTCGCCGCCATCCAGCGGATCGTCACCGGCGACCAGTCGATGACCGTCTACAAGGCGATCAGCGAGCAGGCGCGCACCGCCGCCGAGCTCGCCGTCCGTGTGGTGCACGGCGAGGTGCCCGTCACCACCTCCCGCGTGCAAGGAGTGCCGGCATTGTTGCTCAGCCCCGTGCCCGTGACCCTGGACGACGTGCGCCGCGTCATCGTCGACGGCGGCGTCTACACCACCGAGGAGATCTGCGTGCAGCCCTACACCGACGCCTGCACCGCCGCAGGCCTGCTCGACGCGGGGACGTCATGACTGCCGTGCACGGGCCCGTCCTCGCGCTGCGGGGGGTGTCCAAGAGCTACGGCGCCGCGCGCGCCCTCGTCGACGTGGACCTGCAGGTGAACGCCCACGAGGTCGTGGCCGTCATCGGCGACAACGGCGCCGGCAAGTCCACCCTCGTCGGCGCCCTGACCGGCGCGCTCGTGCCCGACGAGGGCGAGGTGCTCGTCGACGGGGTCCCTGTCACGCTGTCGGACCCGTCGGTCGCGCGCGGCCTCGGGATCGCGGCGGTGTTCCAGGACCTCGCCCTGTGCGCCAACCTCGACGTCGTCGAGAACCTGTACCTCGGGCACGAGGCCCAGCGCGGGCTGCTGCTCGACGAGGTCGCGATGGAGAAGCACGCGTGGGAGCTGCTCAACCAGCTCGCCGCCCGGGTGCCGTCGGTCCGCGTGCCGGTCGCGGCGCTGTCCGGCGGGCAGCGGCAGGCCGTCGCGATCGCGCGCTCCCTGCTGGGGGAGCCCCGCGTGATCGTCCTCGACGAGCCGACCGCGGCCCTCGGCCTGCGGCAGACGGCCGAGTTCCTCACCCTGGTCGAGCGGCTGCGCGAGCGCGGGCACGGCGTCCTGCTGACCAGCCACTCGCTGGCCGACGTGCAGGCCGTCGCCGACCGTATCGTCGTCCTGCGGCTGGGCCGCACCAACGGGGAGTTCGACGCCGCCAAGACCAGCTACGAAGAGCTGCTGGCGGCCGTGACGGGAATCCAGCGATGAGCGACCTCGGCCTGGCTGCGTCCACCTGGCAACGCCTGCGCACGGGCGACCTCGGCGTCCTGCCCGTCGCCGTGGTCCTCGTCCTCATCGGCCTGGTGTTCCAGGTGCTCAACCCGCACTTCCTGTCCGCGGACAACCTGGTCAACCTCACGCAGCAGTCCGCCGCGACCGGGGTGATCGCGCTCGGCGTGGTCCTCACGCTGCACGTGGGCCAGATCGACCTGTCGGTCGGGGCCGTCTCGGGGCTGGCCGCCGCCGTGGTCGCCGTCGGCTCCGTCCAGCTGGGCTGGCCGCTGTTGCTCGCGGTCCTGGCCGCGCTCGCGGTCGGCGTGCTCGTCGGGTCGATCTACGCGGCCCTGCACACGCGGCTGGCGGTACCCAGCTTCGTGTTCACCCTGGCCGGCCTGCTGGTGATCACCGGGCTGCAGATGCGCGTGCTCGGCCCCACCGGCTCCGTGAACCTGCCGTTCGAGTGGTGGCTGGTGCGGTTCTGCCAGACGGCGTTCCTGGCCCCCGCGACGTCCTGGGTGATCGTCGCCCTCGTCGTGGCCGGCTATGCCGCCGGACGAGCCGTCGACCGCGTGCGCCGGCTGCGCGCCGAGCTGCCCGTCGCGCCGCTGTGGCAGGTCGTGGCGCGGGTGGTCGCGCTCGCGGCCGGGCTGTCGGTCGTCGTCGCCTACCTCGGCACCAACCGGGGCGTCGGCGCGGTCTTCGCCCTGTTCGTCGGGCTCGTCGCGCTCACCGACCTGATGCTGCGCCGGACGCGCTGGGGCCGGTTCGTCCGGGCCGTCGGAGGCGACGCAGAAGCGGCCCGCAAGGCCGGCGTCCCCGTGCGCCGGGTGTTCGTGTCCGCGTTCGTCGCGTGCTCGACGCTCGCCGCCCTTGGCGGGGTGCTGGCCGTGGGCCGGCTCGCGGCCGCGAACCAGGGCAGCGGCGCGGGGGACACCAACCTCACCGCGATCGCGGCCGCCGTGATCGGCGGGACCAGCCTGTTCGGCGGGCGCGGCTCGGCATGGTCCGCGCTCGTGGGCATCCTCGTCGTCCAGTCCATCTCGACCGGGCTCACCCTGCTCAACCTCGACCAGTCCGCCCGCCTGGTCGTCACCGGCCTGGTCCTGGCGGTCGCCGTCACCATCGACGCGCTGCAGCGCCGGGCGCGCGAGGCGTGAACGACGCAGGCCCGGCCGAGCGTCCGCTCGGCCGGGCCTGAGCACGTGGGTCAGCCGCGCGAGCAGGGTGCCCCGTTGAGCACGAAGTTCGTCGGTGCCGTGTTGGTGCCCGTGTGCGAGCCGTTGAGGCCGAGCTGGAACGAGCCGCCCGCCGGGATGGAGCTGTTCCACGCCGCGTTCTTCGCGGTGACGAACGACCCGCTCTGGGTGGTGACCGAGCTCCACGCCTGCGTCACGATCTGACCCGACGGCCACGTCCAGGTCAGGGTCCAGCCGTTGAGCGCCACGTTGGACTTCACCGTGATGTTCGCCGTGAACCCGGTGTTCCA
Organism: Cellulomonas humilata; assembly: GCF_030814415.1. Lineage (GTDB taxonomy): Bacteria > Actinomycetota > Actinomycetes > Actinomycetales > Cellulomonadaceae > Cellulomonas > Cellulomonas humilata_A. The sequence continues at coordinate 150,450 of NZ_JAUSVB010000002.1, forward strand.
CTGGTTCACGGAGTACGCGACGCTGCAGGCGATCGCGGGCGTCGGGCTGGGCGGCGGGGTCGTGGGTGCCGGCGTGGTGGGTGCGGGAGTGGTCGGTGCCGGGGTCGTGGGTGCCGGTGTGGTCGGTGCCGGGGTCGTCGGCTGGGGGGTGGACGTCGAGTCCAGCCCGAAGAAGTGGATCGCGGCCGCCGCGTCGACGGGCAGGTTGTGGCCCACGTTCTGCAGGGTGATCGCCTCGACGGGCGCCCGGTCGCCGGTGGCGCCGTAGCGCGTCCGGACGAGCCCGCTCGCGGGGTAGTCGGTCGAGGCCGGGGTCGCGCTGACGCCCAGCACGTTGGTCCACTGCTTGATCGCCTCGCCGTGGTTCACGTAGCTGAGCGTGGTGTCCTGCGACCCGTGCCACAGCTGCACCCGCGGCCGTGCTCCGGTGTAGCCCGGGTACGCGGCGCGCGCGAGGTCACCCCACTGCTGCCCGGTCCGCACCAGCCGGCCGCCGGAGCAGTCGCTGTTCCAGGGTGCCTGCGAGCCGGTGCCCGGCGGGGGAGACGTCGTCGAGAAGCACGTGGCCGGGACGCCCGCGAACGCCGAGCCCGCGGCGAACACGTCCGGGTAGGTGGCCAGCAGGACCTGGGTCATCATGGCGCCCGACGACACCCCGGTGACGAACACACGGCTGGTGTCGGTGGTGTACCGCTGCTGCACGTACCTGACCATCGACACGATGCTCGTCGGGTCGCTCGCGCCGCCGTGGAGCAGCGCCTCCGCCGAGCTCACGTCGAAGCAGCTCCCGCTCCGGTTGGCCTGCGGGTAGATGACGATGTAGCCGTACCGCGTGGCCAGCTCGTCGAACTGGGCACCGTCGTACATCGCCTGCGCGGTGCCCGTGCAGTAGTGCACGGCGACGAGGACCGCGGGTCTGGCCGGCAGCGAGTCCGGCACGAACAGGCTCATCCCCAGCTGCCCGGGGTTGCTGCCGAAGCTGGGGACGCTGACCAGGGAGGCGGCCTGCGCGGCGGGGGCGGTGGTCAGCGCGGCGGCCGCGAGCCCGACGACGCCCAGGACGAGGGTGGTGGCGGCCGCGACGACGCGACGCAGGGACGATGTCATCCTCGGAGCGTGCCCGAGGGCGTCTCCGCAGGTCAGTCGGCGAAGCGTTTCAGCGGAAGACGATCGTGCGGTGCCCGTCGAGCAGCACTCGGTGCTCCGCGTGCCAGCGCACCGCCCGGGCCAGCGCGCGGCGCTCGACGTCCTGCCCGAGCGCGACCAGGTCCTCGACGTGCCGGCTGTGGTCGACGCGCTCGACGTCCTGCTCGATGATCGGCCCCTCGTCGAGGTCGCCCGTCACGTAGTGCGCGGTGGCGCCGATGAGCTTGACGCCGCGGTCGTGCGCCTGCGCGTACGGGCGGGCGCCCTTGAACGACGGCAGGAACGAGTGGTGGATGTTGATGACCCGGCCGGCCAGCGCGCGGCACAGGTCGTCGGACAGGATCTGCATGTAGCGCGCCAGCACCACGAGCTCGACGTCCAGCTCCTCGACCAGCTCCAGCAGCCGAGCCTCGGCCTGCGCCTTGGTGGCCGACGTCACCGGCACGTGGTGGAACGGGATGTCGTAGAACTCGGCCAGCGGAGCCAGCGCGGTGTGGTTGGACACCACGGCGACCAGCTCGATCGGCAGGTTCTCGGAGCGCTGCCGGAACGCGAGGTCGTTCAGGCAGTGCGCGGCGGTCGAGCCCATGACGAGCGTCCGCACCGGACGGCCCACCACGTCGAGCGACCAGTCCATCTCGAAGCGTCGGGCCACGGGCCCGATCGCCGCCTCCAGCTCGTCACGCGGCGTCGACGCGGTGACCTGCACCCGCATGAAGAACAGGCCCGACAACGGGTCCCCGAACTGCTGCGACTCGGTGATGTTCCCCCCGTGCTCCGCCAGCAGCCCGGCGACCGCGTGCACGATCCCGGGGCGGTCGGGGCAGGAGAGGGTGAGGACCCAGTGGGTGGCGGGCGATGAGTCGGAGGACACGAGGTCCGAGAGTAGTGGTCGTGCGGATCGGCTGACACGATGGGCCGCATGACGCAGCCCGACCTCGACATCCGCTCGGTGACCCTCGACGACGCCGGTGAGCTGCTGACGCTGCGCCGCGCCGCGTTCGTGACCGAGGCGCAGCAGTACGGCGACCCGCACATCCCGCCCCTGACGCAGACGCTCGAGGAGCTCCAGGAGGACCTGCAGCGCGACGGTGTCATCACGCTCGGCGGCTGGTACGGCCACCGTCTGGTCGGCTCGATCAGGATGCTCATCGAAGGCCCGAAGGCCACGCTCGGCCGGTTCGCGGTCGCCCCCGACCTGCAGGGCCAGGGGTTCGGGACGCAGCTGCTCATGGCGATCCTGCCGCACCTGCCCGAGGGCATCGAGGAGGTCTGGGTGTTCACCGGCCGCGACTCGGTCCACAACCTCGCGCTGTACGCGAAGCACGGCTACGAGCACCAGCACGACCAGACCGCCGGCGACCTGACGTACGCGTACCTGCGCAAGATCCTGGGGGACGGCGAGCCGACCGAGTGACGGCGCCGGACCCCGGCCTCAGTCCCGGCGACGGGGGCGCAGCGCCTCGAACAGGCGCCGCTTGGCACGGATGAGGCGCAGCTCCTTGGCCGAGACGACCGTGCGGATGCCGTCCGGGTCGAGGTCGGGTGCCGCGACGACCAGACCGTCGGGGGCAGCGCTCCGCACGGCGGCGCGCTGCTCGGCGGAGACGTCCCGCGGCAGCCGCTCGAGCAGCGCGTAGAACTCGAGCTCGTCCGGGCTCGTCGCCAGGATCCGCGTCACGACGAAGTCGACGACCCCCAGCCGGGCGAGCTCGGCTACCTGCTCGGCGAACACGTCGGGCGTGAACATCCAGACGTGCGCGTCGACGTACTCGCCGTGCGCCCGCCGCTCGAGCAGGTCGGCGACGACGTCCGGTCCGTGCACCCGGTCGTCGTCCGTCGGCACCCGACCGGCCCAGAGCGCTGCCGCGGGGACCGAGACGACGGACCGGAAGTGGTCGTACACGGCGCGCAGGGAGGGTCGGACGTCGCCGTTCTCGTGCGCGTCGAGGATCTGGCCGACCGTGGTCTGCGGGCGGCGGGCGTCGAACGTGTAGCGCCGGTCGGGCACCGCCAGCACGAGGGCGCCGCCGTCCTCCAGCAGGGCTGCGACGTCCGAGAGCCACCCGATCAGGTCCGGCACGTGCTCGATGACGTGCGAGGCGAGGACCCATCGGTACGGTGCGTCGCGCGCGGCCACGTCGCGCAGGCTGCGCTGCACGCCGTCGGCGTCGTGCAGGGGGAAGTCGATGTCGGGGATGTCCTCGCCCACCACGTCGGGGTCGGCCAGGTACCGGGACCGCAGGACGTCCGCGGAGAAGATGTCCGCGTAGCGCACGTCGCACGCGGACCTCAGCGCGATCGGGCGGCTCAGCGGCCCGATCTCCAGCCCGCGACCGTCTCCCAGCCGACCGAGCTCGGTCAGCAGCGCACGTCGCTCGTCCTGGTTCCGCACGTCCCTCCCCAGATCGGTGGGCCCCGCTTGATCCGGACGGTATCGCCCGGTGCCACGTCGTGCGTGCAGGCGGTACGGACCGGCGATTCATTGCTAGTCTGTGCCGGTCGCGACTGGCGCAGCAGGTGGGTCACCACCGGGGAGCGACGCAGCAGCAGACCAACGGGTCGGACGCCTGGGCCCCCGGTCACCACACACGAGTGTGCGGGTGCCGGACGCGCGCGTACACGCTGACTGCCGACAGGAGTGCTTCATGAGCGCCGACCAGATCCCCCTGATGGATCAGAACATCTCCCAGCTGGACCCCGAGATCGCCGCCGTCCTCGACGGTGAGCTCGCCCGCCAGCAGGGCACGCTCGAGATGATCGCGAGCGAGAACTTCGTGCCGCGCGCGGTCCTGCAGGCGCAGGGCTCCGTGCTCACCAACAAGTACGCCGAGGGCTACCCTGGCCGCCGCTACTACGGCGGCTGCGAGCAGGTCGACATCGCGGAGACCATCGCGATCAACCGCGCCAAGGAGCTGTTCGGCGCCGAGCACGCCAACGTCCAGCCCCACTCGGGCGCCACGGCCAACGCTGCCGTGCTGCACGCCCTGATCAACGCGGGCGACAAGATCCTCGGCCTCGAGCTGGCCCACGGCGGCCACCTCACGCACGGCATGAAGATCAACTTCTCGGGCAAGCTCTACCAGGTCGGCGCCTACGGCGTGGACCCCGAGACGTTCCTGGTGGACATGAACGTCGTCCGCGAGAAGGCGCTCGAGCAGCGTCCCGACGTCATCATCGGCGGCTGGTCCGCGTACCCGCGCCAGCTCGACTTCGCGGCGTTCCGGTCGATCGCCGACGAGGTCGGTGCCAAGCTCTGGGTCGACATGGCGCACTTCGCCGGCCTGGTGGCCGCGGGCCTGCACCCCAGCCCCGTGCCGCACTCGGACGTCGTGTCCTCCACCGTGCACAAGACGATCGGCGGCCCGCGCTCCGGCTTCATCCTGAGCCGCGAGGAGTACGCCAAGAAGATCGACTCGGCCGTGTTCCCGGGTCAGCAGGGCGGCCCGCTCATGCACGTGATCGCCGCCAAGGCCGTCGCGTTCAAGGTGGCCGCCACCGAGGAGTTCAAGGACCGCCAGCAGCGCACGCTCGACGGCGCCCGCCTCATCGCCGAGCGCCTGTCCGCGCCGGACGTGGCCGCGGCCGGTGTCTCCGTCCTCACGGGCGGCACCGACGTGCACCTGGTCCTGGTGGACCTGCGGCACTCCGACCTCGACGGCCAGCAGGCCGAGGACCTCCTGCACACCGCCGGCATCACCGTGAACCGCAACGCGGTGCCGTTCGACCCGCGCCCCCCGCGCGTCACCTCCGGCCTGCGCATCGGCACGCCGGCGCTGGCCACCCGCGGCTTCGGCGACGTCGAGTTCACCGAGGTGGCGGACATCATCGCGACCGCGCTGATCAACGGTGCCGCGACGGACGTCGCGGCCCTCAAGGCCCGGGTGCTCAAGCTCACCGACGGCTTCCCCCTGTACCCCGACCTGCAGCAGTACTGATGACGGCGCGGATCCTCGACGGGACCGCCACGGCGGCCCGGATCAAGGCCGAGCTGACCGAACGGGTCGTCGCGCTCGCAGCCCGGGGCGTCCGCCCCGGGCTGGGGACGCTGCTCGTCGGAGACGACCCCGGCTCGCGCTGGTACGTCGCCGGCAAGCACAAGGACTGCGCCGAGGTGGGCATCGCCTCGATCCGTGAGGACCTGCCGGCCACAGCCACGCAGGACGAGATCGAGGCTGCCGTGCGGCGGCTCAACGAGGACCCGGAGTGCACGGGGTTCATCGTGCAGCTGCCGCTGCCGAAGGGCATCGACGCCAACCGGGTGCTCGAGCTGGTCGACCCCGACAAGGACGCCGACGGGCTGCACCCGACCAACCTGGGGCGCCTGGTCCTGCGGGTCAACGAGCCGGTGACCTCGCCGTTGCCGTGCACCCCGCGGGGCATCATCGACCTGCTGCTGCGGCACGACATCGACCTGCGCGGTGCGGACGTCGTGATCGTCGGCCGCGGGGTGACCGTCGGGCGCTCGATCGGGCTCCTGCTCACCCGCCGCGAGATCAACGCGACCGTGACGCTCACGCACACGGGCACCGAGGACCTCGCGGAGCACACCCGGAACGCCGACGTGGTCATCGCGGCCGCGGGCGTGCCGGGGATCATCACGGCGGACATCATCAAGCCGGGCGCGGTCGTCATCGACGTCGGCGTCTCGCGGTCCACCGACCCGGAGACCGGCAAGAGCCGCGTCGTCGGTGACGTGGACCCCGGAGTGCGCGAGGTCGCCTCGTGGGTGTCGCCCAACCCGGGCGGCGTCGGGCCGATGACCCGCGCGATGCTGCTGAGCAACGTGGTGGACACCGCCGAGCGTCTCCTGGGCTGAGAACCTCCTCGACCGGGGCCAGGCTGTCCTTGTGACGGCCGGCCCCGGTCGTCGGAGAGGAGCCCGTCATGGGCATCGTCCGTCCGCACCTGTGGTTCGACGACCAGGCCGCGTCGGCCGCGCGTTTCTACGCTTCGGTGATCCCGAACACCGTCATCCACTCCGTCACGACCGCGCCACCGGGCACCCCGGGCGTCGCCGAGGGCTCCGAGTTCATCGTCGAGCTCACGATCGACGGCATGCGGGTCACGTTCCTCAACGCCGGCCCCGTGTTCACCCTCGACGAGGCGTTCTCGTTCGTCCTCGACTGCGCCGACCAGGCGGAGGTCGACCACTACTGGGAGACCTTGACCGCCGACGGCGGCCGGCCGAGCCAGTGCGGCTGGCTCGTCGACAAGTTCGGCGTCTCCTGGCAGGTGGTCCCCGTCCAGCTCGACGACGTGATGTCGCGCCCCGACACCGACGGGGTCGCGCGCGCCATGGCGGCGATGCTGACGATGGGCAAGCTCGACATCGCTGCTCTCGAGGCGGCGTACGCGGGGGAGTGACGGCGCTGTCGGCGGGATCGGGTTGGATGGTCCGGTGCTGACCATCGCGAGCGTGAACGTCAACGGGATCCGGGCCGCCTACAAGCGAGGGATGGGGACCTGGCTGGAGGCCCGGAAGCCGGACGTGATCCTGCTGCAGGAGGTGCGCGCAACCGACGAGATCCTGGCGGACCACCTGCCGGCCGGCGAGTGGCACCTCGCGCACGAGGCGAGCGAGTCCAAAGGGCGGGCGGGTGTCGCGATCGCGAGCAGGCTGCCGATGACGGCCGTGCGGATCGGTCTGAAGACCGGCGTGACCGGTGACTCCGGGCGCTGGGTGGAGGCCGACCTGGAGCTCCCCGCGCACGAGGGCGCACCGGCGCGGAGCATCACCGTGGTGTCCACCTACCTGCACTCCGGCACGCTCGGCACGCCGTCGATGGACGAGAAGTACGCGTTCCTGGACCACGTCACCGGGCGGCTGGCCGACATCGCGGAGCAGGGTGGCTACGCGGCCGTCGCCGGGGACGTGAACATCGCGCACCGCGAGGCGGACATCAGGAACTGGAAGGGCAACCTCAAGTCGGCCGGGTTCCTCCCGCGCGAGCGCGCCTACCTCGACCGCTGGTTCGACGACCTGGGCTGGCACGACCTCGGTCGTGAGCTCGGTGGCGAGGGACCGGGACCGTTCACGTGGTGGTCGTGGCGCGGGAAGGCGTTCGACAACGACGCCGGCTGGCGCATCGACTACCAGCTGGCCACGCCCGACCTCGCGGACGCTGCCGTGAGCGCGACCGTGGACCGGGCCGCCACCTACGCGGAGCGGTTCTCCGACCATGCCCCCGTGGTGGTGGAGTACGACCTCTGACACCGGACGTCGTCGCGACGGAGCGGTTGACTCGCTCCGCGCGGACGACGCGCGGCCACCACGCGCCTCGTTACGGTGGTCGGATGACTCCGGCCCCCGCCCCGTGGAGCGGGCCGCCGTGGGGGCGCGGTCGGTGGGGCTGGGTGGCCGTGCCCGCCGCGTTCCTCGGGCTCGTCACGGTCCTCGGAGCCGCGGGGGCGGGCTGGTGGCACCCGCAGGCGCGGGCGTTCGACGCGCTCGCGGTGCTCCTGCTGCTGCTCGCGCCCGCTGCGATCGTGCTGGTCGTGCGAGGAGGTCGTGCTGCCGTCGTCGGGACGGTGCTCGCGGTCGTCGGGCCCACGACGTTCGTCGCGCTCGGGTACGAGCCGGGGCCGGCGTTCGTGCCGCTCGGGTTCGTGGTCGTCGCGCTCGGCGTCACCCGGCAGCGCGTCCTCTCGCTGGCCGCGGGGACGGCGGGCGCGCTCGCCGTCACGGTCCTCGCGATCGGTCCGGACACCCCGACGCTGGTGTACGCGACGGTCACGGTCGCGGGCCTCGCGGTCGCGATGCTGCTGGGGGAGGGTGCACGCGGGCGGGCCGAGCGCATGCAGGCGCTGCGCGCGGCGCGCGCGTCCCGGCAGGAGTCGGCGGTCGCCGCCGAGCGCCTGCGCATCGCGCGCGAGCTCCACGACGTGCTCGCGCACTCGCTGTCCGGCATCACGGTGCAGGCGGGCGTCGGTCTGCACCTCATGGACCGCGAGCCCGAGGCGGCTCGACGCGCGCTCACCGAGATCCGCGAGGCGAGTCGCGACGCCCTCGACGAGGTGCGCGAGGTGCTGGGCGTGCTGCGGGCGGACGGCGAGGCGCCGCGGGAACCCGCCGGTGCTCCCGGTCCGCGCAGCGTGACCGAGCTCCTGGTCCGCGCGCGCGCCGACGGCCTCACCGTCGACGACGAGGGGGTCGCCGAGGCGGCGACGCAGGTGCCCGACCCTCTCGCCGGCGTCGTGCACCGCACGCTGCAGGAGGCGCTGACGAACGTGCGCCGGCACGCGCCGGGTGCGTCTGTGCAGGTCAGGCTCACGGTGAACGACCGGATCGTGCTCGAGGTGGTCGACGACGGCCCGGGCGCCGCCGAGGTCGTCGACGGCTACGGCCTGCGCGGCATGCGCGAGCGTGCCCAGTCCGTCGGCGGGACGCTCGTCGCCGCATCCGGGCCGACGGGGTTCCAGGTCCGGCTCGAGCTCCCGCGAGGTGACCGGTGATCCGCGTCCTGCTCGCCGACGACCAGGCGCTGGTCCGCGGCGGGTTCCGTGCGCTCTTGGACGCCGAGCCCGACCTGACGGTCCTCGGGGAGGCGTCGACCGGGGACGAGGCCGTGCGGCTGGCCCTCGAGCTGCTGCCGGACGTCGTGCTGATGGACATCCGGATGCCGGGGACCGATGGCCTGGCCGCGACCCGGCGGATCGTCGCCGAACCGCGTGCGGCGGGGGTGCGGGTGGTCGTCGTGACCACGTTCGAGCTCGACGAGTACGTCACCGAGGCCATCCGCGGAGGTGCGTCGGGGTTCCTGGTGAAGGACACCGAGCCGGCGGACCTGCTGCGCGCCGTGCGTGTCGTCGCTGCCGGTGACGCCCTGCTCTCGCCGACCGTGACGCGACGGCTGCTGGCCACCGTCGCCCGCGCGACGCGCGAGGTCACCGAGGCCCCGGCCCTCGCGGACCTCACCCCGCGCGAGCGCGAGGTGCTCGTCCTCGTCGCCGAGGGGTTGTCGAACGACGAGATCGGCGAGCGCCTGTTCCTCAGCCCGCTGACGGTCAAGACCCACGTGCTGCGCGCGGCGACCAAGCTCGGTGCGCGCGACCGTGCACAGATGGTCGTGGTCGCCTACGAGTCCGGCGTGGTGCGACCCGGCTGGGCCGGCTGACTCCCTGCGGAGCACGTCGGACGCTCCGCACGGACGACGACGCGGGCGGCTGCTGCGGGCGACGGTGGTGGTCCGGTCGAACGTCGACCGGCTCGCGACCGAAGGACGATCATGCTCACCACCCTCGTGTCCCACCCCGTCGGCTACGGCTGGGGATGGGGTCCCGGACCCTGGTTCCTGCTCGTGCCGCTGTTCTGGTTCGGGCTCATCGCGCTCTTCTTCGCGATCGGGAGCCGCCGCCGGCGCCGCTACTGGGGCGGCTGGGACGGCCCTCGCGACGGCGGCAGCGCTCGTGGCGTGCTGGCCGAGCGGTACGCCCGCGGTGAGATCGACGAGACCGAGTACCGCGCGCGCCTCGAGGTGCTGCTGGCGTCGGACGCCCCTCGCGGCTGATCAGTCCTGCTCGAGGGCGTGCGCGTCCACCAGTGCCTCCAGTTGCTCGCGGTGGGCGTCGACGAACTCCTGCTCCATGACGTGCTGCGCCGCGAGCATGGAGGTCTGGTAGTCGGTCTCCAGCTGGCACGTGAGGTCGGCGACCGCAGTGGCGATCTCCTGCTCGTCCGACTCCGGCGTGATCTCACGGGACGCCGCGCCGTCCGCGTCGGGTGGACCGTAGAGGCTCTGCTGCGCGTCGTCGGGCGTGGCCACGTCGTAGCCGGCGTCCGCCATGCACGCCGACCACTCCGTGGCCGCCTCAGTCATCCGGGCGTCCTCGAGCATCTCGAAGATCCAGGCCTCGAACGCGGCGTGCAGGTCGGCGAACGCCGGGTCCTCCTGCCAGTTGCTGTCCCGGTACACGGCGACCCGGGCGTCCTCGGCGCACCCGGTGGGGACGTCAGGGTCGCTCATGTCCAGCATCGCCCGCTCGTACTCCTTCCGCGCACCCGCGGAGAGCGACTCCAGGTACTCCTTGTTCTTGCGGTCCGACGCGGAGAGCTCCGGCTCCGGCACGGTGCTGGTCCCGCCGTAGCCGTACTGCTGGGCGTACTCGAGGGTGTACTGCTCCCACTCGTCCCACTCGTCCAGCTCGCGCGGCCAGTACTCGAACCCCTCGTCGGCCATGCAGGCGGCGATGACGTCCTCGGACTGCCGGTGCAGCTCGGCCTTGTTCGTCTCCGAGTCGGCGTTGACCTGCTCCAGGTAGCTCCACAACGGTCCGGGCGGCGCGGGGGTGCGGACGGGGGTCCGCGTGGTGGGGTGCGCGGACGGCTCGGCGGCGTCCGGTGTCGTGCCGGCCGACGGCGAGCAGGCCCCGACGAGCATCGCGAGGGTCGCGGCGACGACCACGGCAAGGAGGCGGTGCGCCATGCGGTGTCTCCCCGGGGCGTCGGCGGACTGGGGTGCCGACCGAAAACTAGCGGCTGCCAGGGGCGCTTGTCCGGCGATCAGGCGTCGAGAACGGGGCGCCCGGCAGGTCGCGCATCCCGATCAGGGGCGACAGGACGACGGGGAGCGCGGCGAGCGCCATGAAGCCGACGGACACCCAGAGGGTCGGCAGCACGCCGAGGTGGGTGCCCAGCCAGCCGCCGAGCAGGCCGCCGATCGGCATCGAGCCCCACACGATGAACCGCACGGAGGCGTTCATGCGGCCGAGCAGCGGGGGAGGGCAGACGCGCTGCCGGAAGCTCACCTGGGCCACGTTGTAGACGATGACGGAGAAGCCGAACGCCGCTCCGCCGGTGATCAGCAGCGGGACCGCCGGGATGACGCTGGTGGCGGCCAGCGGGACCAGCGCGGCTGCGGGAGCGGACACGAGCGCGGAGAGCGGGATGATCCGGCCCTCGCCGATCCACTGCGCGAGCCGGCCGGCGACCACGGCCCCGAGCAGGCCACCGATCGCCGATGCGGACACGATCGCACCGTAGGCGGCGGTGCCCAGGTCGAGGGTCCGCAGCACGTAGATGACCAGGACCGCCGTGCTGACCGCGTTCCCGAAGTTGGCCAGCGAGGTGCACGCGACGATCCGTCGCAGGTACGGCTCGTGCACCACGAACCGCAGGCCCTCGGCGATCTCCGTGCGGAGCGGGCGCCGGGTGTCCGGGTGCGGTGGTGTCTCGCGCTGTCGGATGCGGCCGACGGCGAACGCCGAGATCAGGTACGTGACCACGGTGATCGCGATGAGCGCCGGCGCGGCGATGACCCGCAGCAGCAGCCCGCCGAGGGCCGGCGCCGCGACCTGGGCCACCGACGCGGTCGCCTGCAGCTTGGAGTTGCCCTCGACCAGGTGGTCGAGACCGACGAGGCCGGGGATGTAGCTCTGGTGGGAGACGTCGAAGAAGACGGTGGCGACGCTGACCACGAGTGCGGCCGCGATCAGCAGGGGGATCGTCGCGTGACCCGTCGCTGCGGTCACGACGACGGCGCCGAGGACCGCGGCGCGGACCAGGTCCGCAACGATGAGCACGCGGCGCTTGCGCATCCGGTCCACCCAGGCGCCCGCCGGCAGGCCGATGACGAGGAACGCGGCGTACTCGGCGGCCGTGAGCACGCCCATCTCCCACTCGGTCGCGGCGAGCTGCTGGACCGCGAGGATGGGCAGGGCGAGCGCGGTGAGCTGGGCGCCGAGCTGGCCGAACGCGTCACCCGTCCAGAGCCGGCGGAAGTCCGGGTGGTGGATCAGCGACCGGCGGGTCGTGGTGTCGGGGATGCTCACGCGGCCCAGCATCGGCAACTGATTGGGAAATGTCAATCACTGTGCGAGGATCGGGGTCATGACGCAGCCTGCCTCCGACGACACCGTCGACACGGTCGACGTCGACGCCGACGCGCGTGCCCTGGCGAGCACCCTGCGCCTCCGCATCCTGCGGCTGTGCCTCGACGACGCGCTCACCAACCGGGAGATCGCCGAGCGGCTGGGCCGCAACCCGGCGACCGTCCTGCACCACGTCCGCACGCTCGTCGACCGCGGCTTCCTGGTCGCGCAACCCACCCGACGCGGTACCCGCGGAGCCCGCGAGGTGCCGTACCGGTCGACGGGCAAGTCGTGGCGGACCCCCGGTACGACGGGCATGAGCCGGATCCTCATCGACACGTTCCTGGAGGAGGTCGCGCTCGTCGACCCGCAGGACGTCGTCACCACGCGTCTCGGCGTGCGACTCGACGCCGCCGGGCTCGAGGAGCTGGCGACGCGGATCGGAGTCGTGCTCGGCGAGTTCGCCGACCGTCCGCCCACCGCGGACGGCACGCCGTACTCCGTGTTCTTCGCCCTGCACGAGGACGTGACGCGTCAGACGCCCCCGCGCAGCGCCGCGATGGGCTCGATGGACGCCGCCTTGAGCGACGGGTAGAGCCCCGCGAGCAGACCGATCACGCCGCCCGCCAACGCCGCGACGCCGACCATGCGCAGATCGAGGATGGGCGTCCACACCTGGGCGGCGCTGACACCGACGACGACGGCGACGCCGAGCGCGGCCCCGAGCATCCCGCCGAGCAGGCCGACCACCACCGACTCGACCATGAACTGCGCGCCGATGTCCCGCCGGGTCGCGCCGAGCGCCCGGCGCAGCCCGATCTCGCCGACGCGCTCCAGCACGGACAGCAGGGTCACGTTCGCGATCCCGACGCCACCGATCAGCAGCGCCACGCCGCCGAGCGCCAGGAAGATCGTGTTCACGTCGGCCTGCACGCTCTGCCGCACCTGGGACGTCGCCGGCGGGGTCTGCACGTCGATGGTCTCGGGGGCGTTGGGGCTCAGTGCGGTCGGCAGCTGGCTGCCCACCACCGGTCCGGCGCCGACCGCGAGGTGCAGGTGCAGCTCGTCGGGTGCCGCCAGCGCGAAGTCCGCCCGGGCGGTCCCCTCGGGAATGAGCACCGCCGACAGCACGTCCGCCCGCCGCTGCACGTCGTCCACGATGCCGATGACCTGGTAGGCGCGGTCGCCGATGAAGATCGACGGCTGCCGGTCGACCCGCACGACACCGAGGCGCTCGGCGGCGTCGACACCGAGCACGACGACGCGGTCGGCGCGGGCGTCGTGCCCCGCGTCGAAGTAGCGGCCCTGCACGATGCGTCCGCGGACCGCCTCGAGCGCGCCCGGGGACGTCGCGACGACGTCCGGCGCCACCGTGCGGGCGGCGGACGGGTCGTGCACCGGGACCGCCGTGATCTCCGCGTCGCCGACGTCCACCGTCGAGAAGGTCCCGGCGGCCTCGACGCCCGCGAGCCGCTCGGCGCGGGCCGGTGCGTCCCAGGGGAGCGACCCGAGCGCGCGCTGCGAGCCGTCCCAGCCGTTGCTGGTCTCCGGCTTGGCCACGGCCTGGGTCGCGGCGACGGCGTCGAACTGCTTGTTGATCTGCCCCGACGCGGTCTGCGCCAGCCCGATGGTCACCACCACCGAGGCGATGCCGAGCACGGTGCCCAGGATGGTGAGCAGCAGCCGCCCGGGCCGTGCACCGATCCCCGCCGCGGCCTCGGCGAGCAGGTCACGCAGCCCGAACCGGTCGGACCGCGCCACGCGCTCGGTCACCGCGGTCATGCGATCTCCCGCAGGTACCCGTCGGCGATCCGGACCCGGCGCTGCGCGCGCGCCGACACCTCGTCGTCGTGCGTGATGACCAGCAGCGTCAGCCCGCCCGCGTGCAGCTCGTCGAACAGGTCGAGCACGCTGGCCGAGCTCTCCGAGTCGAGGTTGCCCGTCGGCTCGTCGGCCAGCAGCACGCGAGGCTGCGCGACGACGGCGCGCGCGACCGCCGCGCGCTGGCGCTCGCCGCCCGACAGCACGGTGGGGACGAAGTCGACGCGGTGGCTCAGCCCGACGCGGTCCAGCGCCGCCAGCGCACGGTCGCGCCGCTCCGCGCGAGGAACACCGCTGTACAGCGTGGCGAGCAGGACGTTCTCCAGCACCGTCCGGTGCGGCATCAGGTGGAACGCCTGGAACACGAAGCCGATGTGGCCCGCGCGCAGCGCCGCCCGCTCGCGCTCTCCGGCGCCGGCCGTGGGGATGCCGTCGAGCAGGTACTCGCCGTCGGTCGGCTTGTCCAGCAGGCCCAGCAGGTTCAGCAGCGTGGACTTGCCCGAGCCGGACGGTCCGACGACCGAGAAGTAGTCGCCCGACCCCACCGCGAGGTCGGCCGGGTGCAGCGCGTGGACCGGCGGGTCGCCCGGGAACTGCCGCGCGGCCCCCCGGAGCTCGAGCACGGGAGGGGGCGGCTCGACGCGCTCGGGGGCGTCGAGCAGGTCGAGGACGGTCACTCGTCCGCCTCGGTGTCGGCCGTCGGCTCGTCGTCCGTGCTCGTCACGCCGACGACCACCAGGTCGCCCGCCGTGAGCGGCGTCTCGGAACCCACGATCTCGACGTACCCGTCCGCGGCGAGGCCGGTGGTCACCGTGACCAGCGAGCTGGCCTTCCCGCCGCTCCCGGCCAGCTCGACCCGGGACTCCCCGCCGGGACCGGCGGTCAGCGCGGCCAGCGGCACGGCGAGCACCTCACCCTCCGTGGAGCTGACCGGCACCCGGACGCGGACGTTGGTGTTCTGGAGCGCGAGGACCTGCTCCTGCGTGAGGTTGCCCAGCGTGAAGATCACGGTCCGGCGGTCGCCCTTGGGTTCCGTCGGCTCCTTCGGCTCCTCGCCCTCCGTCTGCCCGTCGGGCGGTGCGGGCGTCGCCGTCGAGTCCTTGACGACGGCGACGGTGACGGGCAGCTCCTGGTCGTCGAGCGTGATCGACCCCACCGTGCCGACCGTGAGCAGCTCGGCGTCCGCCCGCGTCGCGCTGCCGGTGATCTGGATGGTGGCCCCGGACACGCTCATGAACTCGCCGGTGATGGTCCCGCCGCGGGTCGCCTTCACGACGTCCACGCGACGGGGGAGCGACGGGACGAACACGATCTCGCTGGCCGGGAGCGGGGTCAGCGTCGCGGCCTGCGCCTCGGCCTGGTCCTCGCGTGCCGACGTCAGCTGCGACTGCGCCGACGCGACGGCGGCACGCTGCGCGCCCGTGTCCGCGGGGTTGCCCGCCTCGGCCCGCGCCGCCCGCGCCTGGGCCAGCGCACCCTGCGCCTCGAGCACCGCGATGGGGCTGCAGGGCGACTCCTCGGTGGGGGCGGCGCAGCGCGCCTGCTCCTGGGCGAGGGTCGCCTCCGCGACCGTGACCGACGTGTCCAGGCCGATGATCACCGACTGCAACGGGCCGGCGGCCGCGCCGGCCAGCTCCCGCTGGGCGGCGCTGAGTGCGTCCTGCGCCGACCGGACGCCGTCACGAGCCGCTGCGGCGGCGTCCTGGAGCTCCTCACCGGCGGACGGCGGCTCGTACCCGACCCGCTGGTAGAGCGCGCGGACCCCCGCGGCGGTCGCCGCGTCGTAGGCGTCGCTGTCCGGGCTGCCCGCGTCGATGCCGAGGGCTGCGAGCGCGGCCTTGAGCTGGCGGACGTCGGGCCCGGAGACGCCGGCCCGCAGCGACCGGTAGGTGGGCAGGTCGCCCGGCAGCACGATCACCGGCCGGCCGACGATCTCGAGCGCCACCGACGCCGGGCCGATCTCCGCACCGACCACCGGCACCTGGCCGGTGACCACGGCCGGGCCGCCGAGGTCCCCGGTCTCGACCCGCAGGGCGACCGGGTCGTCGTACCCGATGTCGCCACGGATGACGAGCTCGTTCGCGACGACGCGGCTCTCCACGGGGACGGTGATCGGGCCGGCCGTCGGGGGCGCGGCGTCGGCCGCCGCGCTGCCTGGCGACACGATCAGCCTGCTCAGGAGGACCCCCGCGCCGAGGCAGACGACGGCGACGACCGCCATCACGACGATGGTCCGCCGCCCTCCGGTGACCTGCGTGCTCATTGCTCTCCTCCTGGGACCTCGGACGTGCCGGCGTGCTCGGGCCGTCTGCCGACGGCACCCGCACGGCTCACTTGGACGCCTGCGCCGCCTTCTCGACCATGGCGTCGAGCTCGTCCTTGTGCGCGTCGATGAAGTCCTGCTCGATGGCGAACTGCGCCTCGAGCGCCGCCCGACCGGACCCGGTGCTGTCCTGGCACGTGCGGTCGGCGACGGCCGTCGAGATCTCCTGCTCGCGGATCTCCGCCAGCGCGGCCTCGTCCTGCGTCCCGGTCTCCTCGTCGTAGGGGATCTCGTTGGTCAGGTTGTAGATGCTGTCCTGCGCCTCCTGCGGGTTGGCGAAGTCGTAGCCCGCGTCGGCCATGCACTCCGCCCACTTCGCGTACGCCTGCGTGGTCCGCTCGTCGGTCTGCGCGTCCTGCCACAGCTCGTTCATCGCGTCCGTGAGGTCCTTGAACTCCGGGTCGTCCCAGACCTGGCCGGCCTCGTACACCTCGTGCTGGGCCTTGCCCTGGCAGCCGGCGGTCGTCCAGTCGTACTCCTGCGCCTGCGCCTCGGCCGCCTCCTCGTCGGTCGGATCCCCAGACATCGTCGGCGGACCGTAGAGGGCCTCGTAGAACGCCGCCTGCTCGGTCTCGCTCATCGTCGCGACGTAGTCGGCGTTCGGGTCCACCCACTCCTCGCCGTCGCCCTGGTTCATCGGCATGTCCTGCGACGTCGTCGCGCCGTACCCGTACTGCTCCGCGAACTCGAGCGAGTCCCACGCGGGCATGCCGTCGTCGCTGTCGTCGAAGCTCTTGCTCATCCCCGACGTGTCCTGCGGCGTGTACTCGAAGCCCTCGTCCTGCATGCAGGCCGCCACGATCTCCTCGGAGCGGACCATCTGGGCGTCCATCTCCGCCTCGTCCTGCGACCCGCCCAGCTTCTCCCAGTACGCCGAGAGCGGGCTGTCCTCGTACGTCAGCGTCGCGTCGTCCGACGGGCCGCCGCCGGAGGAGCAACCAGCCAGGAGTGTCAGGGCGACGGCCCCCGTGGCGATCGCGGCGGTGATCGGCGTGGTTCTCATCGTGGCGGGCCCTTTCGGCGGGGGAGTCACAGGTGTTCTCACTGAGGTCGACCAGGACGATATCGGGCCAGATCGGGGCAAAAGATCAACCCTGAGGGTGATCTGGCGACCGCACCGGGATGACGCCGGGCGGCCGCCCTCCGCGGCCGCCCGGCGCCCCTGCGTGCGGTCCTGCAGGTCCCGAGCGTAGGGAGGCGTCTCCCGGCGAACATCCACCGCAGGGTGCACAACCTTTTCGGGACGTCATACGTCAGTACCGGATCTCAGTACCGGATGGCATCGATGACCTTGACCCGGACGGCGAACGTCGCGGGGATCAGTCCCGCCAGGGCGCCGACCGCCACGGCGGCGGCCATCCCGACCAGGGCGGCGCTGAACGGGAACGGTGGCATGTCCTGGATCCCCCCGCCGAACACGCGCTCGACCGGGATGTTCTTGATGATCGCGACGGCCAGCACGACGCCGACGAGCCCGGCCACGACGGTCGCCACCACCGACTCCAGCAGCACCCCGAAGAACACGCGTCCCGACGTCGCACCGAACGACCGTCGGATGCCGATCTCCCGGATCCGGTAGCGCACGGTCACCAGGGCGATGTTGACCAGGCCGAGCCCGCCGAGCAGCAGCGCGAACCCGCCGATCCCGATGCCGACCCACCTGGTGGCCCGGTCGAGCCCGCCGCTGTCGTACTGGTTGTCGACGATGTCCACCTGCCAGCCCGGCGCCGCTGCCTGCAGGTCCCGCGCGATGGTCTCGCGGATCGCCTCCGACCGGTCGGCCGGCACCCAGAGGAGGATCGCCGGCATCTGCGCCTGCATCGGGCTCGCCGCGCCCGGCCCCGAGCCGCCGGACTGCACCCCGGAACCGTCCGGACCGATCCACCGGTGGAGCTGCTCGTACAGGACGTAGGCCTGCGGCTCGGCGCCCGGCCAGTCGTCGTGCACGACGCCGACGACGGACGCGGTGACCGGCGCCCGGTCGCCCAGCTCGACGGTCGGGTGCGACGACAGGTCGACGAGCCCGTACGCGTGGAGGAACGCCTCGTTGACGACGAGGGTCGGTGCCAGTGCCTCGGTGTCCGCGTCCGTGAACCAGCGGCCGTGCTCGGGCGCGATGCGGTTGATGACGCCCAGGTCCGCGTCGACCGCTCGCAGCTGCGTCTGACGGGTGCCGTCCGGGAACCGCACCACGGCCTGCGTCCACTCGTCGCGGCTCGCATAGGTGATGTCGTAGCGCTCGAGCACGCGAGCGAACGCGTCGTCCCACCCGGCCGGCTGCACGGCGTCGGCGTCGCGCGGCCACGCGTTGACGTTGAGCGTGACGCTGCGGCCCGACTGACGCTCAGCCTGCTCTTTGAACGACTGGTTGAGCATGGACACCAGCGCGGTGACCCCGGTGATCGCGGCGACCGCGCAGGCCACGCCGATGAGCGCGAGCAGGACGCGGAGCTTGTGGATCCGCAGCTCGCCCCACGCCTCGACGATCGCGCCGACGACGCCGGTCATGCGGGCACCCCGGCGTCGGGCAGGCGCCGCTCGGTGTGCGACGACCGGTCGGCGACGAGGGGCACGTCGCCCACCCACTCGGACGTCGTGTCCAGGCTGATCGGCACCAGGACCCCCTCCGCCAGCCGGTACTGGCGCTCCGCGCGGGCGGCGACCGCGAGGTCGTGCGTGATGGTCACCAGGGCGGCTCCGGTCTGCGAGGCGATCTCGTCGAGCAGGTCCATGACCTCGCTGCCGGTCTCGACGTCCAGGGCGCCGGTCGGCTCGTCGGCCAGGATCACGCGGGGTCCGCGCACCAGCGCCCTGGCGATGGCGACGCGCTGCTGCTCACCGCCCGAGAGCTTGTCGGGCATGGTGTCCACCCGGTCGCCGAGGCCGACACGTTCGAGCATCTCCGCGGCCAGCCGGGTGCGGGACCAGAACTGCCGGCCGCGCGCGTAGAGCAGGGGAGCGGACACGTTCTCCAGGGCCGTGCGGCCGGGCAGCAGGTTGAACTGCTGGAACACGAAGCCGAAGTCCCGGCCGCGTCGCCTGGTGCGGGCACCGTTCGAGAGCTTGCCGATGGGCACACCCTCCAGCAGGTACTGGCCGGAGGTCGGTGCGTCGAGGAGGCCGAGGATGTTGAGCAGCGTCGACTTGCCGGTGCCGGACCGGCCGACGATCGCGACGTGCTCGCCGGCGTCGACCGCGACGGTCACGCCCTGCAGGATGTGCAGCAGCCGCTCGTCGGGCAGCCGGACCGAGCGCGTGACGTCGGTGAGCTCGAGGAGGCTCATCCTTCGCAGACCATCGGGTCGAAGTCGACGCTGCAGTCGACCTGCTTGCCCGTGCCGCCCGGCACGGGGATGAACTCCAGGACCGTGTCGCCGGCCGCGAGGCCCTCGGTGACCTGCACGTTCTTCCCGTCGGTCAGCCCGAGGACCACCGCACGCTTCTCGTTGCTGCCGTCGGCGGCCACGACCCAGACGTTTCCCGCCTGCACGGTGCCCTGCACCGCGGTGATCGGCACCACGACGGCGTCGGCGGCCGTGCCGTTGGTGATCTCGACCGTGGCGCCGAGCCCTGGGAACGCGGTGATCCCCGCGGGGATGGCGCAGGTCACGGTGCCCGACGAGCTCGTGGTGGTGCCGTCGGAGACGCTGTCGGTGCCGGTGGTCGGCGCTGCGCCGACCCGCAGCCCGGTGCAGTCGAACGGTGCCGGACCTCCCGTGAGCGTGACGCTGGCCAGCGTCGGTGCGCCGACGAGCCGGTACTGCTTGTCGGGGGTGAGGGTGCCGGTGACCGAGAGCGTGCCGGGGGCGACCTTGCCGACCTCGTCGCCGACGGAGACCACCTGGTCCTTCAGGGTGGGCAGTGACAGCGTGCCGGCGACGGGCGCGGTGACGGTCGCGAGCGTGACCTTGGGCTTGCGCTCCGTGCTGGTCTGCTCGCCAGTCTCCGGATCGGTGGTCACGATCGGGTCCTGCGGGGTCTCCTGCCGGATCTCGAGGATCGGCGTCCCGGCGGCGACCGCGGCGCCGTCGGCGGCCAACAGCTTGGAGACCGTGCCGGCCAGCGTGGCTCGCACGACGACGGCCGGGTCCGCGGTCACCGACGCCTGGACCGTGACCGCGTTGGTCACGGTCGCGGTGGCCACCTCGACGGTGGGCTCGACGATGGCGCCGGTGGGGTGCAGCGACGTGTCGACGGTGCTGACGTCGGCCCCGGCGAACGCGATCTTCACCAGGGCGGCCGCGATGACGGCCCAGAGGATCAGGCGGATGGTCGGGAAGATGATCCTGCGGGTGACCCCCACGGTCGGGCTCCTCTGGCGTGGTTGGGACGGCTGCGACGGAACGTACCGACAGCGCCGTGACCAGGGGATCCGTCGTGAGGATGACGTGGTCGGCGGGGCGGTCCCGTTACCGTGCGCCAGACACTACTGTGCGACGCGCACTAGCGGTCAAGCACCGACGCGCGTGTCGGAGCAGGACGAGGTCGTGCGTCCGACGCGAGATCGCGGGTTCGCACCCCCGGTCTCGTGCCGAACCCACGATCTCCTTGTCCGCGGACTCCGCGGGTCGGCTCGCCGTCGCCGTGCGGAGCCGGCGACCGGTCAGGCGGCCGGACCCGCTGCCGTCGCCACCAGGAACGCCGGAGCCCGCAGACCCTGCTCCGCGAACGCGTCGGCGACCGTCTGCGCCACCCGGTCCACCTCGTCGGCGGCGACCAGGGCGATCGCCGACCCGCCGAACCCGCCGCCCGTCATCCGCGCTCCGACGGCACCGGCCGCGCGGGCCGTGTCGACCACCAGGTCCAGCTCCCGGCACGACACCTCGTAGTCGTCGCGGAGCGAGGCGTGGGACGCGTTCATCAGCGTCCCGACGAGCCCGACCTCCCCGGCGTCGAGCAGCGCGACGAACCAGGTCACGCGGTCGATCTCGTTGACCACGTGCCGGACGCGGCGCACCTGGACCTCGTCGTCGAGCTTGTCCAGGGCCCACTCCAGCCCGCGGGGGTCGTCGGAGACCTCGCGCAGCGTCCCGACGCCCAGCCGTGCGGCCGCCGCCTCGCAGGACGCCCGGCGGGCGGCGTACTGCCCGTCGACGAGTGCGTGCTCGGCGCGGGTGTCGACCACCAGCAGCGCCAGGTCGTGCGCCGCGAGGTCGAACGGGACGTGCCGGACGGAGCCGTCGAGGCAGTCGAGCAGGAGGGCGTGACCGTCCTGCGACCGCAGCGACGCCGCCTGGTCCATGCCGCCCGTGGGCGCGCCGGCGATCTCGTTCTCGGCGCGCACGCACAGCGCCGCGAGGGTGGCGCGGCCCTCGTCGGAGGCCGCGAGGCCCAGCGCGAACACCGCGTCGAGCGCGACCGCGGTGGACGCCTCGAGCGCGGCGGACGACGACAGCCCGGCTCCGTACGGCACGCACGAGTCGATCGCGACGTCGAACCCGGAGACGGCGTGGCCGGCCTGCCGCAGAGCCCAGGCCACCCCCACGACGTACCCGACCCAGCCGTCCACCGTGCCGGGCGCCACGTCGGCGAGGTCGACGGTCCGCAGCCCGGCGGGCTCCTGCGCGCTCACGAGCCGCACGATGTCGTCGTCGCGACGCCGCAGTGCCGCGTACGTGCGGTGGGGGAGCGCGATGGGCAGGCAGAGGCCTCCGTTGTAGTCGGTGTGCTCACCGATGAGGTTCACGCGACCCGGTGCCGACCAGGTGCCCTCCGGCTCGGCCTCGAACCGGCCCGCGAACAGGGCGCGGACGCGGTCGGCGCCCTCCTGCGGGGTCCAGACGTCCAGCCAGGTCACGTCGGCGGTCATGCCAGCTCCTGCAGTCGGGTCGCGATGCGCTCGGGGGTGGTGTCGCTGATCCAGGCGCCCATGCCGGACTCGACACCGGCGAGGTACTTGAGCTTGCCCGGCGCGCGCAGCACCGAGAACAGCTGCAGGTGCAGGCGGGACACGTCACGGCCCTCGCGGGTCGGCGCCTGGTGCCAGCCGGAGATGTACGGCAGGGGGATGAGTTCGCCGTCGGGGCCGACGAAGAACCGGTCCAGCCGCTGCAGCAGCGCCAGGTAGACGGTCGACAGGTCGTCGCGCTCCGCGTCGGTGAGCGCCGGCAGGTCGGGCACGTCGCGCCGTGGGACCAGGTGCACCTCGACGGGCCAGCGCGCCGCGAACGGCACGTAGGCCACCCAGTGCTCCGACTCCACGACGATCCGCTCCCCGTGCGCCAGCTCGGCGTCCAGCACGTCCCGGCCCAGCAGTCGCCCGGTCCGCTCGTGGTGGGCGCGGGCCTGCGCGAGCATCGCGGTCGTCCTCGGCGTGACGTACGGGAACGCGTAGATCTGCCCGTGCGGGTGGTGCAGCGTGACGCCGATCTCCTTGCCGCGGTTCTCGAACACGAACACCTGCTCGATGCCGGGCAGCGCGCTCAGGGCCTCCGTCCGCTGCGTCCAGGCCTCGACGATCGTCCGCATGCGGCGCGGGGTCACCGTGCTCAGCGACGCGGTCGAGTCGGACGAGAAGCAGATGACCTCGCAGCGGCCCGCGGCGGGGCGCACGGTCCAGAGCGGCTCGCCGTCGCGCTGCACCGGAGCGTCCGGGATCCCCGGGATCGCCAGCAGCGACGGGAAGCGGTTCTCGAAGACGACGACGTCGTAGTCCTCGGCCGGGATCTCGCCGTCCTGGTACACCGCGCCGGGCTTGGCGGGGGCCAGCGGGTTGGCGTCGGCCGGCGGCAGGAACGTGCGGTTCATCCGGTGGGCGGCCATCGGGATCCACTCGCCCGTGAGCGGGTCGCGGCGCAGCTCCGGGCCGGTGACCGGCTGCGGCACCCCGTCCGCGTCGGGCACCGGTGCGAACCTGTCCACGAGCGGGCGTGCGTCCGTCAGGGTGCGGGTCGCGCCTCCCGAGACGTACGGCTCGGAGTCGTCGAAGTAGATCAGCTCGCGGCCGTCGGCCAGCGTGGTCGGGGTCATGCGGACGGTCGGGGTCACGGTCACGTGGCGGCTCCGGGGGTGGTGACCAGGCGGAGGTCCGCGCCGGTCAGGTGTCGTCGTGCGTCGGCGGGCAGGGCGTCGTCGGTGAGCAGGGTGTCGATGTCGTCGAGGGGGGCGATGCGGGCCAGGCCCACGACCCCCCACTTCGTGTGGTCGGCGAGCACGGTGGTCGCGGCGGCGCACGCCATGAGCGCGCGGTCGGTGGCGGCCTCGGCGAGGTTGGGCGTGGTCAGGCCGCTGGCGTCGAGACCGTGCACGCCGAGGTAGGTGCGGTCGACGCGCAGGCTCGCGAGCGTGGCGTCCGCGACCGGGCCGACGAGCGCGTCGGACGGGGTGCGGACCCCGCCCGTGAGGATCACCTCGACACCGGCCGCGCCGTGCAGGGCGTCGGCGATGCGCAGGCCGTTGGTGACGACCGTGAGGTCCGGGATGCCGGCACCGGCCAGCAGCTCCGCCAGCAGGTACGTGGTCGTCCCCGCGGACAGCGCGATGGCCTGTCCGGGCTCGACGGTGGCCAGCGCGGCGCGGGCGATCGCCGCCTTCTCCGGACCGGCCCAGGAGCGCTTGGCGTCGAAGCCCGGCTCGTCGGTGGGCCTCCCGAGGGCGTCCGGGGCCACGGCGCCGCCGTGCACGCGACGGACCAGTCCCGCGCGCGCGAGCTCGGCAATGTCACGCCGGACGGTCATGTCCGAGACGTCGAGGCTCTCCACCAGGTCGGCGACGCGCGCGGCCCCGTCGGCGCGGACGGCGGCCAGGATCCGCTCCTGTCGCTGAGAGGCAAGCATCCGAACACTCTCGCACGCAATCCAACAAACTTCAACACGAGGGTTGCGAGACGTCCGCACTCCCGCGGGCTCCAGCACGCGGGAGTGCGGACGTCCGCGGATTCGGTCGCTGTGGCGCTCGATCGTGCGGACGTCGTGGGTGGGGACGCGCTGCGTCCGCGGATTCGGTCGCTGGGGCGCTCGATCGTGCGGACGTTGCGTCAGCGACCTGCGGGGGTCAGACCCAGCGAGCGGCCCGCCAGGCCGCGGCGGCGGGAGGCCAGCGAGCGAGCGACGGCCTGCAGCGCCTGAGCGGCGGGGGAGTCCGGGGCGCTGAGCACCACCGGGGTGCCCGCGTCGCCGGACTCGCGCAGGCGCACGTCGAGCGGCACCTGTCCGAGCAGCGGCACGTCGCCACCGGTGATCCGCGAGAGGTTGTCGGCGACGATCTGCCCGCCACCGGAACCGAACAGGGCGAGCCGCGATCCGTCGGGCTGCTCGAGCCACGCCATGTTCTCCACGACACCGACCACGTGCTGCCGGGTCTGCACGGCGACGGACCCCGCCCGCTCGGCGACCTCCGCGGCGGCGAGCTGCGGGGTGGTGACCACCACGATCTCGGAGCTCGGCAGCAGCTGCGCCACGGAGATGGCGATGTCCCCGGTGCCGGGGGGCAGGTCGAGCAGGAGCACGTCGAGGTCGCCCCAGAACACGTCCGCGAGGAACTGCTGCAGCGCGCGGTGCAGCATCGGACCGCGCCACACGACCGGCTGCCCGGGCGGGACGAACATGCCGATCGAGACGACCAGCACGCCGAACGCCTCAGGCGGCAGCAGCATGTCGTCGACCCGCGTCGGCTGCCGCGTCACCCCGAGCATGCGGGGGATCGAGAATCCGTAGATGTCCGCGTCGACGACGCCGACCTTCAGCCCGTCGGCGGCCATCGCGACCGCCAGGTTGGCCGTGACTGAGGACTTGCCGACGCCGCCCTTGCCCGACGCGATCGCGAACACCTTGGTCAGCGAGCCCGGCTGCGAGAACGGGATGACCGGCTCGGCGTCGGTGCCCCGCAGGAGCGTCCGCAGTGCCGCCCGCTGCTCGGCCGACATCACACCGAACACGACGGAGACGTCGTCGATCCCCTCGACGCCGGCCGCCGCCGCGCTGACGTCGCGGGTCAGCGTGTCCTTCAGCGGGCAGCCGGGGGTGGTCAGGTCGATGCCGACCGTCGCGCGGGAGCCGGTGACCTCGACGGAGCGGACCATGCCGAGGTCGGTGATCGGCCGCTTGATCTCCGGGTCGAGGACGTGCGTCAGCGCCTCGCGGATGGCATCGAGCAGGGGGTCGGTGGGGTCCGGCATGGGCCCATCGTAGGTCGGCCGAGCCTCAGCCCCGTGCCTGCCGGTCCCCGCCCCCGCGGGAGCGGTCGCCCTTCTTCTCGGGACGGTCGCCGTCGTGCTCCTTGTCCCCGTCCCGCTCCGCGGTGAGGTCCTCGAGCATGTTGCGCAGCTCCGAGCGGACGAAGTCGCGCGTGGCCACCTCGGACAGCGCGATGCGCAGCGCCGCCATCTCGCGCGCCAGGAACTCGGTGTCCGCGAGGTTCCGCTCGGAGCGCTGGCGGTCCTGCTCGGCCTGCACGCGGTCGCGGTCGGTCTGCCGGTTCTGCGCGAGCAGGATCAGCGGGGCCGCGTACGACGCCTGCAGGGAGAGCATGAGTGTGAGGGCTGTGAACCCGTTCGCGGCCTGGTCGAACCGCATGCCCTCGGGGGCCCAGATGTTCCACGCGATCCAGACCAGGCAGAACAGCGTCAGGTAGATGATGAACCGCGGGGTCCCCAGGAACCTCGCGATGCTCTCCGAGATCTTCCCCGAGGCGTCCTCGTCCAGCTGCGGCCGACGGATGAACCGGCGGCGCGTCTCCAGCGGGGTGTCCAGGCGGTCAGCCACGGCTCACCCCCGGGCGCGTGATGCCGAGGACGCTCGTGTCCGGGAAGTTGCCCTCGTCGTCGGTCTCGCGCCAGTCCTCGGGCAGCAGGTGGTCGAGGACGTCGTCGACGGAGACCACGCCGAGCAGGCGCTTCTCAGTGTCGACGACGGGGAGGGCGAGCAGGTTGTAGGTGGCCAGGTTGCGGGTCACGGACAGCAGCGGGGCATCGACGGTGATGGACTCGATGTCGGTGTCGACGATCGAGCCGATCGCCTCGTGCGGCGGCTCGCGCAGCAGCCGCTGCAGGTGCACGACACCGATGAAGCGGCCCGTCGGCGTCTCCAGCGGCGGGCGTGCGACGAACACCATCGACGCCAGCGCGGGCGTGAGGTCCTGGCGGCGCACGTGGGCCAGCGCGGCAGCGATGGGCGTCTCCGGGCCGAGGATCACGGGCTCGGTGGTCATCAGACCACCCGCGGTGTTGTCCTCGTACGCGAGCAGGCGGCGGACGTCCTTGGCCTCGTCGGGCTCCATGAGCTCGAGGAGCTCGGCGGCCTGGTCGTCGGGCAGCTCGCCCAGCAGGTCGGCGGCGTCGTCGGGCTGCATCGCCTCGAGCACGTCGGCCGCGCGGGTCAGGGCGAGCCCCTGCAGGATGCCCACCTGGTCGTCCTCGGGCAGCTCCTCCAGCACGTCGGCCAGCCGCTCGTTGTCCAGCGCGCTGGCGACCTCCAGCCGACGGGTGAGGCCGAGGTCGTGCAGGACGTCGGCGAGGTCGGCCGGCTTGAGGTCCTCGTACTGCGCGAGGAGCAGCTCGGCACCCTGGGCGGCGCTCGCCTGACCCAGCCCGGTGACCTCGTCGACGGACACCAGCAGCGTCTCGCCGCGCCGGCGCAGGATGCCCGAGCGCCCGGCGGGGATGCGACGGACGAAGACCTTGGAGATGACCCAGTCGCCGTTGCGCTGCAGCTCGATGGCGACGTCCTCGATGGTCGCCTGCCCGGAGCCGTCGACGAACTCGACGGTGCGGTCCAGCAGCTCGCCCACGGCGAGGGTCTCGAACGCCCGCTGCTCGAACCGGCGCATGTTCACCAGGCCGGTCGAGATGACCTGCCCGGAGTCGATCGCGGTGACGCGGGTGAGCGGGAGGAACACGCGGCGGCGCGCGGCCACCTCGACGACGAGCCCGACGGCCCGGGGCAGCCCTTTGGGGCGCACCAGCACGACGACGTCACGCACTCGTCCCACCTGGTCACCGAGGGGGTCGAACACGTTGGTCCCGGCAAGGCGCGCGACGAACACCCTGGTCCCGACGCTGCTCACGTCGGTCAGCCTAGACCGGGCACCCGACGTCAGCCGCCACACCGCCGGTTGTCCGGCCACACGTCACCCGTGCGTCACCCGCTCGTCGACCGGGCCTGGCGATCTCTGCGGCCCTGGGAGAGGATCGCGGCATGTCGTTCTCCGGTAACGCCCGACCCCCGCGTACCCCCACGCCGCCGCAGGGCGAGACGGTCGCGGCCTACGCCACCTACCTCGAGGCGCAGAAGGCCGTCGACCACCTCGCCGACAGCGCGTTCCCGGTGCAGCTGGTGACGATCGTCGGTGCCGACCTGAAGATGGTCGAGCGGGTCACCGGACGCCTCTCCTACCCCCGCGTCGCGCTCGGCGGCTTCCTGTCCGGCGCGTGGTTCGGCCTCTTCGTCGGGCTCCTGCTCAGTCTGTTCACCACCCCGGGAGCGCAGAGCCCGCTGGTGCCCGCGATCTTCATCGGTGGCGCCTTCGGCCTGCTGTTCGCGATCCTCACGTACTCGTTCTCCCGCGGGAAGCGGGACTTCACGTCGACCAGCCAGATCGTCGCGTCGTCCTACGCGGTGCTGTGCCGGCAGGAGCAGGCGCACAAGGCGCGCGAGCTCCTGCGCGAGATCGGTGGCGTCCAGTCCGGCTGGCCGGCCCGACCGCCGACGCCGATCACCACCACAAGTCCGTCGGATCCGTCGGGTGCGTACCCACCGGCTGCGGGCTCCCAGCCGTGGGGGTCGCCGACCGTGCCGCCGGTCGCGCCGCCCGGACCACCTGCTCCGCCGCCCGGACCGCCTTCCGATCAACCCGGGCAGCCCGGGCCGACGATCGCGCCTCCGAGCGGGCCGCCGACCGCGCCCTGACGCGCTCGCGGAACGTCGGTTCCGGGTCGACCTGCGGGGCGTCCGGCTCTGCGCTGTGCACCTCTCGCAGCGTGAAGCCCTTCGAGAACAGCAGTGCGAGGTTCGGGTCCATGTCTGCCTCCTGTGTCGGGGTGTCCCTTCACAGGTGGTGACGCCGACGGGTGGCCCCGATCGACACCTCAGCCGTCGAGCAGGCCCGCCATCCACGCCTCGACGGCGTCGGGGTCGCGGGGCAGCGCGGCCGACAGGTTCTCGTTGCCGTCCGCGGTGACCAGGACGTCGTCCTCGATCCGCACGCCGATGCCCCGGTACTCCTCGGGGACCAGCAGGTCGTCCGACTTGAAGTACAGGCCGGGCTCGATGGTGAACACCATGCCGGGCTCGAGGATCCCGTCGAGGTAGAGCTCCGCGCGGGCCTGCGCGCAGTCGTGCACGTCGAGGCCGAGGTGGTGGCTGGTGCCGTGCACCATCCACCGCCGGTGGTGCTGGTTCTCCGGCAGCAGCGCCTCCTCGGCGGTGACGGGCAGCAGCCCCCACTCCTCGAGGCGGGCGGCGATCACCTGCATGGCGGCCGCGTGGACGTCCCGGAACCGGGCGCCCGGCACGGCGGCGACGAACGCGGCGTCGGCCGCGTCGAGGACCGCCTGGTAGATGCGGCGCTGGACCTCGGTGAACGTGCCGTCGACGGGCAGCGTGCGCGTGATGTCGGCGGTGTAGAGGGAGTCGATCTCGACCCCGGCGTCCACGAGCACCAGCTCGCCGGCGTGCACCTGGCCGTCGTTGTCGGTCCAGTGCAGCGTCGTGGCGTGCTCGCCGGACGCGGCGATCGTCTCGTAGCCGACCGCGTTGCCCTCCACCCGCGCGTGGCCGATGAACGTGCCCTCGATGACCCGCTCGCCGCGGCGGTGCGCGACGGCCTGGGGGAGCGCGCGGACGATCTTCTCGAAGCCGTCGATCGTGGTGTCCACGGCGAGGCGCATCTGCTCGATCTCGTGCGCGTCCTTGACCAGCCGGAGCTCGGAGAGCGCCTCGGCCAGCTTCTCGTCGCGCTCACCGGCGGCCTCGGTCGCGCGGATCTCCTCGACCAGTTCCTCGATCGCCTCGTCCGCGTCGGGGACCACGCGCACCTGCACGCCGTCGACGCCGACGTCCTTGGCCAGCGCGTCGCGCAGGTCGTCGACGTGCGCCGTGCTGACCCCGGTGAGGGTCTCGAGGTCCTCGAGGGTGGGGCGCGCACCCACCCAGAACTCGCCGTAGCGGGCGTCGGAGAAGAACTCCTCCGTGTCACGGCCCGCCAGCGGGCGGATGTACAGGACGGCGTGGTGGCCGCTGCCGTCGTCGCCCGCGCCGTCCGCGACCGGGTGCAGGACGAGCACCGCGTCGGGCTCCTGCTCGGACCCCAGGCCCGTGAGGTGCGCGAACGCGGAGTGCGGGCGGAAGCGGTAGTCGGTGTCGTTGGACCGCTGCTTGAACGTGCCGGCGGGGATCACGAGCCGCTCGCCGGGGAACTGCGCCGACAGCGCGGAACGCCGTGCGGACGTGTGGTCGGCGGCCGGGCTGCGCTCGAGCGTCGACGACGGGCGCTCGCCCCAGCCGGACGTGATGAACCGCACGAACTCCGGCGAGCTGGGGCGCTGCGAGCGGTTGCTCCCGCGGTCGGCCAGCGGCTGCTCGGTGGTGGACTCGGGCGTCAGGTCCTCGCTCATGGCGTCATCCTCCCATCCGTGCCGACTACCGTGAGGCCGTGCGCATCGACCTCCACACCCACTCGACGGCGTCGGACGGGACCGGTGCGCCGGCCCAGGTGGTGGCGGAGGCGGCTGCAGCCGGGCTCGACGTCGTCGCCCTCACCGACCACGACACGACGGCGGGCTGGCCGGAAGCGGCAGCGGCGGCGCGCGAGCACGGCATCGCGCTGGTGCAGGGGACCGAGGTCTCGGCGCGCGCCCACGGGATCAGCATCCACCTGCTGTCCTACCTGCAGGACCCGACGCACCCGGCGCTCACCGTCGAGCTGGACAGGACGCGCGAGGCGCGGCTCAACCGCGCGCGGGCGATCGTCGAGCTGCTCTCCGCCGACGTGCCGATCACCTGGGACGACGTGCTGGAGCACTCCCGCGACGCCGTCGTCGTCGGCCGGCCGCACATCGCCGACGCCCTGGTCGCGCTCGGCATCGTGCCCGACCGGGACGCCGCGTTCGCGTACCTGCTCTCGGCCGCCGGGCCGTACCACGTGCCCCACTACGCCCCCGACGGCCCTGACGCGGTGCGCGCGATCCGGGCGGCCGGCGGCGTCCCCGTGTTCGCCCACCCCGGCGCCGACGCGCGCGGCCGGATCGTGCCGGACCGGGTCTTCGACCGCCTCGCCGCGGCCGGCCTGGGCGGGATCGAGGTGGATCACCGCGACCACTCGCCTGCGCAGCGCGAGCGGCTGACCGCGATCGCCGACCGGCTCGGGCTGCTGGTGACCGGGTCGAGCGACTACCACGGGACCGGGAAGGCCAACCGGCTGGGGGAGAATCTGACTGCGCCCGAGGTGCTCGCGGCGATCGAGGAGCAGGGGGCGACGGACGTGGTGCGGCCATGAGCAACGTGTTCGACGCCTACCTCTTCGCGTCGGTCTTCATCACGCTGTTCGTGATCATGGACCCGCCCGGGGTCGTCCCGATCTTCCTCGGCCTCACGGGCGCCATGACCCGGCAGCAGCGCAACCGGGCCGCGCGGCAGGCCGTCCTCGTCGCGCTCGGCGTGATCGTCGCGTTCGCCCTGTTCGGGCAGTCGCTGCTCAACTACATGCACATCACGCTGCCCGCCCTGCAGGCGTCCGGCGGTCTGCTCCTGCTGCTCATCGCCATGGAGCTGCTGACCGGGAAGATGGAGGAGCCGCAGCCGTCGGGGAACGGGAAGGTCAACGTCGCACTGGTCCCGCTGGGTACGCCGCTGCTGGCCGGCCCCGGTGCCATCGTCGCGACCATGGTGTTCGTCCAGCAGTCCGACAAGACCGTCGCCGACTGGGTGGCCATCGCGCTGGGTGTCGTCGCCGTGCACGTGAGCCTCTACCTCGCGATGCGCTTCGCCAACGTCATCCACCGCGTCCTGGGCGACTCCGGCACCATCCTGGTGACGCGGATCGCGGGCCTGCTCCTGGCCGCCATCGCGGTGCAGCTGGTGGCCGACGCGGTCGAAGCCTTCATCAAGGCTGCCTGAGGCTCGGCGCACAGTGCCCGGCTCACGCGTCGACCTGGTGCCGGTGCCGGGAGGCACGATCCTGCTCCGGGACGCGCGCACCGGCTCGAGCCGCGAGGTCCGGCTCCGCCCCTTCACCCTCGCCGTCACGCCCGTGACCGTGGAGGGTGGGGACGATCCGATGCACCCGGTGACGTGGTTCGACGCGGTGCGGTGGTGCAACCGAGCCTCGCTCGCCGACGGGTTCGTCCCCGCGTACGTGCTGGCTGACGGCGATGTGACCTGGCACGTAGGCGCCGACGGGTACCGGCTACCGACCGAGGCCGAGTGGGAGTGGGCGTGCCGCGCGGGGACGACCACCCCCACCTACGGCCCGCTGGCGGAGATCGCCTGGACCGCGTCCGACGAGGTCGGCGGACCGCAGCCTGTGGCGCGGAAGGCCGCCAACGCCTACGGCCTGTTCGACATGCTCGGCAATGTGTGGGAGTGGGTCTGGGACTACATCGACACCGCCCGGTACGCCGACTACCGCACGCTGCGCGGGGGCGGCTGGGCGGACCGGCCGTGGAGCTGTCGCGCATCCGTGCGCCGAGGCAGCGCGCCGGACGCGGTGCTGGAGGACGTCGGCTTCCGCGTCGCGCGCGGTGCCGTCGGGGCGGACGGTTCCGACGAGGCGCAGGGGTGGTCGGCTGCGGCCGACCTGTCCCGCGCACGCATCCCGAGGCCGGTCCCGTTCGGCTGGACGCCGCTCGGGACGTCGCTGCTTCGCCGCGACCGCCACGAGGACGGGAGCTGACGCACGGCCGCGACGCCGGACGGGGTGCGAGCTCGGCTGAGCGCGCACCCCGTCCTGTCCATTCTTCTGCTTTCGCTCAGCCCTCGGTGGCCGACGCCTGCGGGGCGCCGCCGCCCTCGGCCGACTGACCGCTGCGCGTGCGCCGGCGGTTGCGGCTCCGACGCGTTCCCCCGGCCGGCGCGTCCTCGCCGCCCTGCTCCGCGGACGGACCGTTCGCGGGCGACTCGGAGGTCGGCGTCGTGTTCTCGGCACCGGCCTCGCCGCGGCCACGGCCACGACCGCCACGGCGGCGACGCGTGCCGCCCTCGCGGGGCTCACCGGACTCGTCGGCGGGGCGCTCGGACGGCGGCGTGGACGCGTGCGGGGCCGACGCGGTCCGGGTGTCGCCGGAGCGGGTGTCGCTGGAGCGGGTGTCGCTGGAGCGGGACCCGGTCGAGCGGGACTCGCTGCCGCGACGGGAGTCGCCGCCACCCCGGTTGCCCCGGATCTGGTCCGAGTGCGAGCCGCCGGCGGGACGTCCACCGCCACGCTTCCCCGTCTCGCCCAGGTCCTCGAGCTTCTCCGCGCCCAGGCCCTCACGGGTCTGCTGCGACTTCGGCAGGCGACCCTTGGTGCCCTCGGGGATGTCGAGGTCCTCGTAGACGTGCGCCGAGGAGGAGTACGACTCGATCGGCTCGGGGATGCCCAGGCCGAGCGCCTTGTCGATCAGGCCCCAGCGGGGGATGTCGTCCCAGTCGACGAACGTGACCGCGGTGCCCTTGGCGCCCGCCCGGCCGGTGCGGCCGGTGCGGTGCAGGTAGGTCTTCTCGTCCTCGGGGCACTGGTAGTTGATGACGTGCGTGACGGCCTCGACGTCGATGCCGCGGGCGGCCACGTCGGTGGCGACCAGGACGTCGACCTTGCCGTGGCGGAACGCGCGCAGCGCCTGCTCGCGCGCACCCTGGCCGAGGTCGCCGTGCAGCGCACCGGCGGCGAAGCCGCGCTCGACCAGGTCGTCGGCCACCTTGGCGGCGGTGCGCTTGGTGCGGGCGAACACGATGGTCAGGCCGCGGCCGCGGGCCTGCAGGATGCGGGCCAGCATCTCGACCTTGTCGAGAGCGTGCGCGCGGTAGACGACCTGCTTGATGTTCTTGACGGTCTGGCCGTCGTCGTCCGGGTCCGCGGCGCGGATGTGCGTCGGCTGCGTCATGTAGCGGCGGGCCATCGCGACGACGGCGCCCGGCATGGTGGCCGAGAACAGCATGGTGTGGCGGCTGGCCGGGGTGGCGGCGAGCAGGGTCTCGACGTCCGGCAGGAAGCCGAGGTCGAGCATCTCGTCGGCCTCGTCGAGCACGACCGCCTTGACGTGCGAGAGGTCGAGGTGACGCTGCTTGAGCAGGTCGATCATGCGGCCGGGGGTGCCGACGACCACGTCGACGCCGCTGTTCAGCGCCGCGATCTGCGGCTCGTACGCGCGGCCGCCGTAGACCTGGAGCACGCGGACCGAGCGGCGCGAGCTGGCGGTCGCCAGGTCTCCGGCCACCTGCACGGCGAGCTCACGCGTCGGGACGACGACGAGCGCCTGCGGCTTGCCGGGGTGGGCCAGCTGCTCGTAGCCCTCCTCGCCGGGGGCGACCACGCGGTGCAGCAGCGGGACGCCGAAGCCGAGGGTCTTGCCGGTACCCGTCTTGGCCTGGCCGATGATGTCGTGGCCGGACAGCGCGACCGGCAGGGTCATCGCCTGGATGGGGAACGGGTGCGTGATGCCGGCGTCGGCCAGCGCCTGGACGATCTCCGGGCGGACGTCGAAGTCCGCGAAGGAGGCCTCGACGGCCTGCACGGAGGACCAGGTGTTCTTCAGGGGGCGGGTCATGGGCTCGGCCAGAGCAGAGACCTGCTCCGGCGTCTCGTCGGTGGTGGTCACGAGGACTCTTCACTGCGAAGGGTGGTGTGCCGCGCGCTGCCGGGGCCGACGGGTGTCGGAGCGTCCCGGGCGACAGCGGAGTTCACCACGCGGGTTGGCCGGCAGCCGATCGTGCAAGTCGACTCGCGCGCGTCGTCCGGACGGGTCCGGGGCTGCGCGAGAATGGGTGATCGTCGAACGAGCGGGGATTTCGAGACGACCGGGCAACCGAATTACCTGCACAGTCTATCTGACGCACCTGGCAGGCCGGTCGCCGCCCCGCCGGGGCTACGATCCTCGGATGACGACGACGCCCGCACGGACCGGCTCGGGGACCAGCTCAGCGACCATCCCGGCTGCAGGATCGCCGGAGCTCGCGGACACCATCGAGCTTCTCGGCCTCGTCGCGCAGCTCGAGCACGTGGCCTTCGCGCGCCTCGCCGCCGACTCCGCTCTGGCGCCCACCATCGAGCAGCGCCTCGAGCTCAGCCGCTTCGCGTCGGCCGCCGTCGAGCGTCGCGACCGGGTCCTGGCCCGCATCACCGAGATCGGCGGCGACCCCGTCGCGGCCGTCCGCCAGTACGACGACGTGCTCGACGACTTCGATGCCCGCACGCAACCCGGCTCGTGGTGGGAGCGCCTGCTCAAGGCGTACGTCGGCTACGGCGTGGCCGACGACTTCTGCCGCCTCGCCGCCGAGGGTCTCGACGAGGGCTCGCGCGCGGTGGTGCTGGAGGTCCTCGACGACGCCTCCCACGCGGAGCTGGCCGTCGCGGAGCTCGATGCCGCGGGGTCCGCGGACGGCGTGCTCACCGCCCGGCTCGCGCTGTGGGGCCGGCGGCTGGTGGGCGAGGCGCTCGGCGTGGTGCAGCGGCTCCTGGTGCAGCGTCCCGCCCTGGTGCGGCTCGTCGCGATCGGGTCCGCGAACCAGTCCACGAGCCCCGACGCAGCCCCGACGAACGCACCCACCAAGCTCTTCGGCGAGCTGACGGCCCAGCACACGCGTCGGATGAGCCGCCTCGGCCTGACGGCCTGATCGCACGGAAGAGCCCCGCACCGATCGCTCGGTGCGGGGCTCCGCTGTGCCTGTCAGATGTTGCCGAAGCCGACGCGGCCCTTGCTCTCGGAGCCGATCTCGACGTAGCCGAGGCTCGCGGTCGGCACGATGACCCGACGGCCACGCACGTCCACCAGCTCCAGCGCCGGTCGTCCGCTCAGGGCGGCGGCCACGGCGGCAGCGACCTCGTCCGGCGTCTGGTCGGACTCGAGGCTGATCTCCCGAGGCAGGTTCTGCACGCCGATGGTGATCTCCACCGTCATCTCCTTCACGTCCTCACTCCACGCTGTGGTTCTCGGGCGCCGTCGGCCGGTGGGCCGTGGCACGTCGTCCGATCCTAGGCGTCCTCGTACTCGAAGTCGGGCCGGATCAGCGCGGACACCCCGCCCCAGGCCAGCTGGGTGACCAGCTCGACGGTCCGCTCGGGGCCGACGTCGGACGGCTGGCGCAGGCGGTGCGTGGCGGCGCCCTGCGCCATGGAGATCAACGAGACGGCGAGCATGCTCGCGTCGTCCAGCGGCAGGGCTGTGACCTGCGACAGGACCACCGAGATGCGGCGGGCCGCCTCGGAGGACGCGTGCTCGACCCGCGCGCGCACGTCGGCGTCGTGCGTGACGTCGGACTCGAAGAGCAGCGCGGACGACTCTCCTGCGCCCTCGACGAACATGATGTACGCCTCGACGATCGCGGCGATGACGTCGCGCCCGTCACCCCGGCGCACCGGGCCCTGCTCGATCCCGGACACCGCCGCGTCGACGGCGACCAGCAGGTCGGCACCGTTCTGGTCCACGACGGCGAGGTAGAGGTCGAGCTTGGACGGGAAGTGGCGGTACAGGACCGGCTTGCTGACCTCGGCGCGCTCCGCGATGTCGTCCATGGAGACGTGGTGGAAGCCCTCGGAGGAGAAGAGCTCCTGGGCGATGCGCAGCACCTGGGCACGGCGTTCGTCGCGAGCCATCCGCGGGCTGCGCGCCCGCGGGGTCGAGTCGTCTGTCCCGTCCGTCATGCCGTGATGGTAGTCACGGGATGTGTCAAGGATGCGACGATGATCGGGTGACGACCCGGGAACCGCTCCGGACGGACCAGGGACCGACGCGCGCATCCCTGCGGCCGTCGGTCCCTCGTCGTCGACTCCGCGCGGCTCCGGTGCGGCGCCGGGGCCGGTCTGCCGGGCTCGTCCTGCCGGTCGTCGTGGCAGCCATCGGGCTCACTCTCGGCGCCGGCAGCGCGCTCTGGGCCGCGGACGCCCCGCAGACGGCGGCGCTGGTGGACGCGGCGCTCGGACCGTCGTCGGCACCCGCCGAGACCGTCGACCGGACCGGTCTGCAGAGCCGGGCGTCCGGCGGACGTGAGCTGCGCGTCGCGGAGCCGGTGGACGTGCCGGTCGGGATGCTGCCGACGGACCCGCCGCCCGGCATCGTCGCCCTGCCACCCGGCCTGACCGCCCAGGACGTGGCCTCGGGGCTGCTCTCGCCCGTCGTCGTCGAGGCCGCCGCGGGCACGTTCAGCGTGGTCCCCGGTACCGACCCCGGGCCGGGCACGGGTGCGGTCCGCACCGTGCGGGTCGAGGTGGAGGACGGGCTCCTGGTGGACGGGCCGGCCTTCGCCGCGACCGTCATGGCGACCCTCAACGACCCGCGCGGCTGGGGTGCCGACGGGTCGCTGTCGTTCGCGCGGACCGACGGCGACGCGGAGCTGCGCGTGATCCTGGCCTCGCCGGCGACCGTCGACGACCTGTGCGCTCCGCTGGACACGGGAGGCGAGGTGTCGTGCGGCACCAACGGTCGCGCCGTGCTGAACCTGCGCCGGTGGGTGCTGGCGACGGAGGAGTACGCCGCGGACAAGGCGGCCTACCGGCAGTATCTGGTCAACCACGAGGTCGGGCACCTGCTCGGGCACCGGCACGAGAGGTGCCCCGGGGCGGGTCAGCGGGCGCCGCTGATGCAGCAGCAGAGCTACAGGGCCGCACCCTGCACACCCAACCCCTGGCCGTTCCCGTAGCTGTTCCGGCCGGCCGCGCGGGTCGTGCGTCCGGGTGTCGGTGGCTCGTGATGGGATCGTCGCGTGACCGGCTCCCCGCACGCCCTGCGCCTCGTGCGCCCGGCCCTCGCGGACGTCCCCGACCAGGGTGCCGGTGCCCTCGTGGAGCTGGATCCCGAGCAGGCTGCGGCGGTCGTCGCGACGGATCCTGCGGTGCTCGTGCTCGGCGCCCCGGGGACCGGCAAGACCACGGTCGCGCTCGAGGCGGTCGTCGCCGCGGTCGAGGGGGGACTGTCCCCGGAGGACGTGCTGGTCCTCTCGCCGGGCCGTCGTGCGGCAGCCGACCTGCGGGACCGGGTGTCGGCGCGGCTGCGCCGGACGTCGGGCCGGCCGCTCGTGCAGACCGCGGCGGCGGCGGCCTTCTCGGTGCTCCGGGCGCGCGCGTCCCTGCTGGGTGACCCGGTCCCGACGCTGGTCTCGGGCGCCGAGCAGGACCTGCTCCTCGGCGACCTGCTCGCCGGGCACGCCGCCGGCGAGGGGGTGCCCCTCGCGTGGCCGCCGGAGGTCCGGCCCGACGTGCTCGGGCTGCGCCCCTTCCGCGACGAGCTGCGCGACCTGCTGATGCGGGCGGCCGAGCGTGGCCTGACCCCGGTGGACCTCGCCACCCTCGCGGAGTCGCACCGCCGGCCCGTCTGGGCCAGCGCGGCGCGGCTGTACGAGGAGTACCTCGACGT
Source organism: Cellulomonas humilata (assembly GCF_030814415.1). Lineage (GTDB taxonomy): Bacteria > Actinomycetota > Actinomycetes > Actinomycetales > Cellulomonadaceae > Cellulomonas > Cellulomonas humilata_A. The sequence continues at coordinate 188,027 of NZ_JAUSVB010000002.1, forward strand.
CGTGCAGCTGCGCGCCGGCACCCCTGACCTGGGCGCGCGGCTGGACCCGGCGGTCGTGGTCGACGAGGCCGCGCAGGCGCTGCTGACGTGGGAGGACGAGGTGCCCGGTGCGGTGCGCCCACGCTGGCGGGTCGTCGTCGTCGACGACTACCAGGAGAGCACCTCGGCCACCGCCCGGCTGCTGCGGGTGCTCGCCGACGACGGCGCCCGGGTGCTGCTGCTGGCGGACCCGGACGCGGCCGTGCAGACGTTCCGCGGCGCGACACCGTCGCTGGTCGGGCGGGCAGGCCTGGGGGGGCCGGGACCCGGCGAGCTCGGTGCGCGCACGATCGTGCTGCGGACGGCGTGGCGGCACGACGCCGGGCTGCGGTCGGTGGTCGGGCGGATCGCAGAGCGCGTCGGAGCGGTCGGCGCCGTGCAGCACCGCCGGGCGGTCCCGGCACGGCCGGGCGGCGGGGACGTGCGCGCCGCCGTGCTGCCTAGCACCGCGCAGGAGGCGGCGTTCGTGGCGCACGCGCTGCGCAGCGCACACGTCGAACGCGGGGTGGCGTGGTCGCAGATGGCCGTCGTCGCGCGGTCCGGAGCCCAGGTGACCGCGCTGCGGCGCGCCCTGACGGGGGCCTCGGTCCCGGTCAGCGTGCTCGGCAGCGACGTGCCGCTGCGCGAGGAGCCGGCGGCGCGGCCGCTGCTGGATGCCATGCGCGTGTGCGTCGGCGCGGCGACTCTCGACGCCGCGACCGCAGCCCGGCTGGCGTGCTCGCCGCTCGGCGGCCTGGACACCGTCGGCCTGCGCCGGGTCCGCCGGGCGCTGCGAGCCCAGGAGCTGGCCGACGGCGGGGGGCGCACCAGCGACGCCCTGCTGGTCGAGGCGCTGGGTTCCGACGAGCCGGCGCTCCTGCCGGCCGCAGCACGACCCGTCGCGCGGCTGGCCCGCGTGCTGGCGGCGGGACGCCAGGCGGCGGCCGTCGTCGGTGCGGATGCGCAGACCGTCCTGTGGGCGCTGTGGGCGGCGGCCGAGCAGGCGGAGCCGTGGCGCCGCTCGGCGCTCGCGGGGGGAGCGGCGGGCGAGCGGGCCGACCGTGACCTCGACGCGGTGCTGGCGCTGTTCCGCGCTGCCGAGACGTTCGTGGACCGCATGCCGCGCTCGACGCCGGGCGCGTTCGTCGACTGGCTCCAGGCACAGGACCTCCCGTCGGACTCGCTCGCCGCACGCGCCCGGCGCGCGTCCGTACAGGTGCTGACCCCGGCCGGGGCAGCCGGTCGGGAGTGGGACCTCGTCGTCGTCGCCGGGGTGCAGGAAGGAGCGTGGCCGGACCTGCGGCTGAGGGACTCGCTCCTGGGCGCGCAGGCGCTGGTCGACCTCGTCGCCGGCCGCGCGGTGCCCGGCGTGGGCGACGACGCCGAGACCGCGGCTGCCGCGCGGGACGCGGTCCTGGCCGACGAGCTCCGGTCGTTCGTCGTCGCGTGCTCGCGCGCCCGCCGATCCCTGCTGGTCACGGCGGTGGACGACGCCGACCAGCAGCCGTCCCCGTTCCTCGAGCTCGTGGAGCCCTCCGACGACGAGGGCGAGACGCGGCGCACGAGCGTTCCTGCGCCGCTGGACCTGCGCGGCCTCGTCGCGCAGCTGCGTGCGCACCTCGAGCAGGCGGCGGTCGACGGCGTCGAGCCGGACCCCGCGGCGGCTCGCACGCTCGCGCGGCTGGCGTCGGCCGACGTGCCGGGTGCCGACCCGGCGCAGTGGTACGGCCTCGCCGAACCGTCCAGCGAGGCGCCCCTGTGGGACGCGGACACACGCGTGCCGGTGTCCCCGTCGAAGGTCGAGACCGCCCAGCGCTGCGCGTTGCGGTGGGCGCTGGAGGCGGCGGGCGGGACGTCGTCCGCCAGCGGCGGGCAGAACCTCGGCACGCTGCTGCACGCGATCGCGCAGGAGCACCCGCAGGGCACGGAGGCCGAGCTGTCCGCGGCGCTCGACCGGCGGTGGGCGGAGCTCGGGCTCGGCACCGGGTGGCCGGCACTGGCGACCCGTCGCAAGGCGGACACGATGGTGCACCGGCTCGCCGTGTACCTGCGCAACGCCGGTGAGCCGCTCCTGGTCGAGGGCGCGTTCGCCGTCGACACGGACCGGGCGACGTTGCGGGGGTCGGTCGACCGGATCGAGCGGGTCGAGGACGGTGCCGAGGGACCGGTCGTGCGGGTGGTCGACCTCAAGACCGGTGCCAGCCCGCCCAGCGTGAGCAAGGCCGCCGAGAACCCGCAGCTCGGCGCCTACCAGCTTGCGGTCGACGCCGGCGCGTTCGACGGGCTCCCCGATGGGACGACGAGCGGGGGCGCGCAGCTCGTGTTCCTCGGCACGGGTGCGACCGCGGTCACCCGGACCCAGGAGCCGCTCGGCCCCGAGCTCGACGGACCCAGCTGGGCGCGGCGGATGGTCGACCAGGTGGCCGACAAGATGGCCGCGTCCACGTTCGAGGCGACCGCCAACGACCTGTGCGACCGGTGCCCGGTGCGGCGCTCGTGCCCGGTCCGCGGCGAGGGCGGACAGGTGGTGGCATGACGCTCTCCGCGGCACAGATCGCCGCCCTGGTCGGGCAGCCGCCGCCGACCCCCGAGCAGCGCGTCGTGATCGAGGCGCCGCTCGGGCCGTCGCTCGTGGTGGCCGGTGCGGGCTCGGGCAAGACGGAGACCATGGCGGCGCGCGTGGTCTGGCTGCTGGCCAACGGCATCGTCGAGCCCGACCAGGTGCTCGGCCTCACGTTCACGCGCAAGGCGGCCGGGGAGCTCTCGGAGCGGGTGCGCAAGCGGCTGCGCACGCTCGCCCGTGCGGCGGCGGCCGAAGGCGTGGTGCTCGGCGGAACCGTCGACGCGGCACGGACCGACGGGCTGGCAGGCCTCGCGCGGCCGACGATCTCCACCTACAACTCCTACGCGGCCTCCCTGGTGTCCGACCATGCGCTGCGGCTCGGCCTGGACCCGTCCGCGCGGCTCCTCGGCGAGGCCGCGCAGTGGCAGCTGGCCTCGGAGGTCGTCGAGGCGTGGAGCGACGACCTCGACACCGACGCCGCGACGTCGACGGTGATCGAGGCCGTGCTCGCGCTGTCGGGTGCGCTGGACGAGCACCTGCTCGACGCCGCCCAGGCCCGGTCCGGGATCGAGACGATCCTCGACGGGCTCGTCGCGACGCCCGCGGGCACGCCGCCGCGCGAGCCGTACGCGGAGATCAACAAGCTGGTGCGGTCGCTGGGGGAGCGGGTGCGCGTCCTCGAGCTCGTCGCCGAGTACCGCAGCCGCAAGCGTGCGGCCGACGCGATCGACTTCGGCGACCAGGTCGCGCTCGCCGCCCGGCTCGCGCTCGACGTCCCGGAGGTCGGCGCCGGGGAGCGGCAACGGTTCCGGGTGGTGCTCCTCGACGAGTACCAGGACACGTCCTACGCGCAGCTCACCCTGCTCGGTGCGCTGTTCGGCGGCGGGCACCCGGTGACCGCGGTGGGAGACCCCAACCAGTCGATCTACGGGTGGCGCGGGTCGAGCGCGGGCGGCCTGGAAGGGTTCCCCACGTCGTTCCCGCAGGTGCACCCGGACGGCACCCGCACGCCGGCGGACGTCCTCCAGCTGTCCACGTCGTGGCGCAACGACCGCCTGATCCTGGCCGCGGCCAACCACGTCGCCACACCGCTGCGCGCGTCCGCGACCCGGGTGGCCGTGCCTGTGCTCGCCGCCCGGCCCGGCGCCGGAGACGGTCGGGTGCACGCCCACGTCGCCGAGACCGTCGAGGACGAGGCGCGCGCGGTCGCGCAGTTCGTCCGCGACCGGTGGCAGCCCGCCGGGCCAGGGCGCGACCGGGTCACCGCGGCGGTGCTCTGCCGGAAGCGGTCACAGTTCGAGACCCTGCGCCGGGCGCTGCGGGACGCAGGGCTGCCGGTCGAGGTCGTCGGCCTCGGCGGTCTGCTGTCCGCTCCCGAGGTGGTCGACCTCGTCGCCCTCCTGCAGACCGCGCACGACCCGTCCCGCGGCGACGCCCTCATGCGCCTGCTCACCGGCGCCCGCACGCGGCTCGGGGCGTCGGACCTGCACGCGCTGGCGGCCTGGTCCGGTGAGCTGGCGGCGCGTCACGGGGGCGGCGGAGCGCGGTCGCGCGGTCGTGGGCCGGTGCTCGACGTGTCCGACGGCGCGGCCGCCGGTGCCGACGTGGTCGTCGAGGCCGATGCGGTCGACGAGCGCAGCATCGTGGACGCGCTCGACGCGATCACGGAGCTCCCGGCTGAGGGCTGGACGAGCCGCGGCGGTCGGACCCTCAGCGCGGTCGGCCGTGCGCGGCTGGCGGACCTCGCGATGACGCTGCGGGCGCTGCGGGCGCACAGCTATCTGTCCGTGCCGGAGCTGGTCGGCGAGGCGGAGCGGCTGCTCGGGCTCGACATCGAGGTCGCCGCGCGCGCACGGACCTCGCCGGGCCGGGCGCGCGCCCAGCTGGACGCGTTCCGGGACGTGGCCGTCGAGTTCGCCCGCTCCGCCGACCACCCGAACCTCGGCGGCTTCCTCGCCTGGCTCGAGGCGGCCGACACCCGGGAGAACGGCCTCGACATGCCGGTCTCCGAGCCCGATCCCGACGCCGTGCAGCTCATCACCGTGCACGCGGCCAAGGGCCTCGAGTGGGACGTCGTCGCGGTCGCCGGCCTGGTCGACGGCGGTCTGCCGGCCACGGCGACCCAGGGCAAGGACGGACCGAAGGACTCGGCGTGGCTGACCGGGCTCGGCTCGCTGCCGTACCCGCTGCGCGGCGACCGCCACGACCTGCCGGTTTTCGCGTTCTCCGGTGCGGAGGATCCCAAGGAGCTGGAGGAGCGGCGCAAGCAGTTCGTGCTCGACGCCGGCGACCACCAGGTCGCCGAGGAGCGCCGCCTCGCCTACGTCGCGCTGACCCGCGCGCGGACCGACCTGCTCCTCACCGCGGCGTGGTGGGGCGACGGCAGCCGGGTGCGCAAGGTCTCGGTCTTCCTCACCGAGCTCGCCGAGGCCGGGCTCGTCGAGAACGGCGGCTGGGACGAGGCACCCGACGAGAGTGGGACCAACCCTCGCGCCTCGCTGGTCCTCACGGCGACCTGGCCCGCGGACCCCTTCGGCGCCGAGGTCGGGCCGAGCCGCCGCACGCACGTCGAGGACGCCGCGACCCGCGTCCGCGAGGCGATGGTGGGGCCCGACGAGCGGGGGGCAGCGGTGGCTGCGGACGTCGTCGACGAGCCGCACCCGTGGGACGTGCTCGCCGACCGGCTGCTGGCCGAGCGTGAGCGGGTGCGCCGACCGTCCGGCGAGGTGGAGCTCCCGGCGCACCTGTCCGCATCCGCGCTGGTCAGGCTGGAGAGCGACCCCGGGGAGTTCGCGCAGCACCTGCGCCGACCGGTCCCGGCCGAACCGTCACCGCAGGCGCGCCGAGGTACCCGCTTCCACGCCTGGGTCGAGGGCTGGTACGGCAGCGCCTCCCTGGTCGACGTCGATGCGCTGCCGGGTGCCGACGACGACTCGACGGCCCTCGACCTGGACGAGCAGGCGCTCCGGGACGCGTTCCAGGCGACCGAGTGGGCGAACCGGTCGCCCGTCGCGGTCGAGGTGGACATCGAGATCTCGGTCGACGGGTACGTGCTGCGCTCCCGCATCGACGCCGTGTTCCCCGACCCCGCTGGGGGCGGCAGCGAGCAGCCCGGTGTGGTCGTCGTCGACTGGAAGACCGGTGCGCCACCGAAGGACGAGGCGGCGCGGGCCTCCCGCGAGCTCCAGCTGGCCGTCTACCGGCTCGCGTGGTCGCGCTGGACGGGGACCCCCCTCGACCGGGTGCGCGCAGCGTTCTGCTACGTCGGTGCCGGCGCGACCGTGTACCCGGACCGGCTGCTCGACGAGGCCGAGATCACCGAGCTGCTGCGCTCCGCGACGCAGGCGCAGGGTCCGCAGGGTGTGGCTGCCGTCGAACCGGTGCCCAACCGGCGCGGATCGAGGACGAACGCGCCCACCCGTCGCCGTCCGGGGTGGGAGGGCACGAACGCGGCGCCGCCTCGTCGATCGACACAGCCGGCAGCACCCACACTCTTCGACGTCGACTGACGGCGGCGACCCCGGGGGCTGCTCTGGTGCGCGACCGCCCCGTCCTGGCGCGACCTGCTCGCCTCAACGCACCCGCGCATCCCGCACCGCATACGTCCGCAGTCCGGCCCGATCGGTCGAGGAGCCCGCACCGCACACCTCCGCGCTCCGGCCCCGGTCAGTCGAGGAGCCGGCACCGCACGCGTGCGAGCTCGTCGGCGGACATGCCGTGCAGGGTCAGGTACCCGGCGACGTCGAGGTCGGCGAGGAACGCGCGGAGGTGCCCCGTCACCTCGGCCAACCGCGGACCGAGCTCGTCGTCGGTACGTCCCCTCTCGTCACCGAGACCGGCCAGGGCGTAGTCGTTCATCGCGACGACCGCGCACGCGTAGTCCTCGACGATGGCGTCCTCCGGAACCCCCGCGAGCGACAGGAGGAGCGCCGTGAGCAGGCCGGTCCGGTCTCGACCCGCCGAGCAGTGGATGACGACCGCGCCGTCCGGGGCGTGCGCGACGGCGCGGACGGCGGCGACGATCAGCTCCGGCCAGGCCTCGAGGTTCGCCCGGTAGTACTCCGGCGAGTCGAGCACGTCGCCCCAGCGCGCCATGAAGTCGCGGTCCTCCCAGACCTCGACGGGCCGGTGGTGCCGCGTGACGCCCGCCGGCAGCGACAGGGTCGCGATCTCGTGCGGGTTGCGCAGGTCGACGATCGTCCGCACACCCGCGTCGACCAGCTCCGTCCAGCCCTGCTCGTCGAGACCGTCCAGGCGCGGGGTCCGGAAGATCCGACCCGGCCGCGTGACCGTCGTGCCGGCGGGCAGGCCACCGAGGTCGCGCGCGTTGTGCAGGCCACCCCAGGTGACGGAGCGGTCGCTCACGCCAGCAGCGACTCGGCCTCGGCGTCCCGGTCCTCGCGCGTGTGGGCGTCGAGCTCCTCCAGCATGGCGACGGCGTCGTCGATGATCTCGGGGTCCTGCGTGCGCACGCCGTAGAGCAGCCACCGGGCCAGCGCGAGCTCTCCGGCGAGGAGGGCGCGGTCGGCCAGGTGCGGGTCGGTGAGCTCGGTCCGGCGCAGCTGGTACGCCTCCATGATCGAGTCGGTGGTGTCGGGGTGCGCGGCGACCAGGAGCCAGGCGAGGTCGTCGGCGGGGTCGGCGACGCAGGCGTCTCCCCAGTGCAGGATCCCGGTGACCTTGTCGCCCTGGACCAGGACGCGCTCGCTGGTGAGGTCGCCGTGGATGACGGTCGGCCGGAAGCGCCAGAGCGCGACGTCCTCGAGCCGGTCCTCCCAGCGCCGGAGCAGCGCGGGCGGGACCTTGCCGGTGCGTGCTGCCTCGTCGACCTCGGCCTGACGGCGCCTGCGGTACTCGCCCGCGTCGTAGGCGGGCAGGCCGGCGTTCTCGACGAGGCTGGTCGGCAGCTCGTGCACCGCGGCGATCGCGCGGCCGAGGTCTGCGGCGAGCCCGGGCCCCGGCGCGAGGCGGTCCAGCCGCAACGGGTCGCCGGGAATCTCGGTGTGCACGGCTGCGCGCCCGCCCTCGGGCAGGTGTGCGAACCCGACGGGCGCCGGGATGGCGAAGGGGAGCTTGCCGCGCTCGGCCTCGGCCGCGAGCACGCCGAGGAGCACGATCTCCGCCTCGAGTGCGGCGCCGGCCGCGGCGTGCTGCGGTGCGCGGACGACCCACCGGTTGCGGTGGGCGTCGATCACGACCGCGGTGTCGAAGTCGGACCCGGGTTGGGCGGGCCGTCGGACGTCGAAGGCGTCGAGTCCCGGCACGGCGACGGTCGCCAGGGCGGCGAGGGCGAGAGGGGATCGAACCACCCGCCCAGGATAGGCGGGCGACGGAGCCGTCCCGGACGACCTGCGCGGCGTGTCTTCGCCCGGTTGCTCCCGTCGCGCCGCATTGGTGGACCGCGTGCTCGTCCGATCGGCGCCGCGTACGGTGACCGGCGTGATCGTTCCGGATGACCTGCCGCTGTCCCGTGCCGGCGTCGACCGTGCCGCGCTGTCGCGGACCGACGACGGGTTCGTCGCCGCCGCGCTGACCGACGCGGAGACCCGCGTCCTGCTCGTGTGCGACGGCGCGGTCGTCACCGGGGAGGGCTCGCGGGTCGCGTTGCTCCGACCGTCGCAGGTCCAGGTGCCCGCGCCGGACGACGGCTGGCTCCTGCTCGGTCGGGGTGAGGCGGGCGAGGCGTTCCTGGCCCTGCGGGTCCCGGACCGTCGACCGGCTCCCCGGGTGGGGGAGGCGTCCGACGTCCTGGTCCACGCAGCGCCGACCGCTGCCGGACCCGCGACCACGGCAGCGCTTCCCGACGGGCTGGCCTGGACGCCGCTGCGTGACATCGGCGCGGACCTGACCGCGCACGAGGCGGGGCTGGCCACCACCGCCGTCGCGCTCGACGCCTGGCACGCCCGGCACCCGCGCTGCCCGCGCTGCGGTGCTGCGACCCGGGTCGCCCAGTCCGGCTGGACCCGGGTGTGCGTCGACGACGGCTCGGAGCACTACCCGCGCACCGACCCTGCGGTGATCATGGCGGTGGTCGACGACGACGACCGGATCCTGCTGGGCCACGCCGCGCACTGGCCCGCCGGCCGGTGGTCGACGCTCGCCGGCTTCGTGGAGGCGGGGGAGTCGCTCGAGCACGCCGTCCGCCGCGAGGTGGCCGAGGAGACCGGGGTGCTCGTCGGGGACGTCTCCTACCGGGGGAGCCAGCCGTGGCCGTTCCCGGCGTCGCTCATGATCGGCTTCCGCGCCGTCGCGCTGTCCACGGATGTGACGGTGGACGGCGTCGAGCTGACCGAGGCCCGCTGGTTCTCCCGTGACGAGCTCGCCGACGCGATGCGGTCGGGCGAGGTCATCCCGCCCGGGCGCGCGTCGATCGCTCGTGCGCTGGTGGAGGAGTGGTTCGGGGGACCGCTCAGCTGAGGCGGGCGCGGACCTGCGCGAGCGACGGGTTCGTCACCGCGGACCCGTCCGGGAACACCACCGTGGGCACCGTCTGGTTGCCCTCGTTGAGGGACTCGACCAGCGACGCCGCGTCGGCGTGCTCCTCGATGTTGACCTCGGTGTAGCCGATCCCTGCCGAGTCGAGCTGCGTCTTCAGCCGGCGGCAGTAGCCGCACCACGTCGTGGAGTACATCGTGATGGTGCCGGCGTCGGGCAGGGTCTGCGTGGTCATCGGTCCCTCGTGGTCGGAGCGGATACGGGTCGGTGCGGGCGAGATCGTCGCCCGGGGGCACCAACACCCGTGCGACCCGGGATCTTCCCCCTGTCGCGCGGACGGGTGACGGTACCCGATGTGCACAGGCTGGCGACGAGGGTGTCGGCAGGTGCTGAGAGACTGTGCCCGATGTCCGCCGAAGCCCTCCTGGACGCCCTCGACCCCGAGCAGCGTGCCGTCGCCACCACGCTCCGGGGACCCGTGCGCGTGCTCGCCGGTGCGGGGACCGGCAAGACGCGGGCGATCACGCACCGGATCGCGTACGGCATCCAGGTGGGCGCCTACCGCCCGGCCAACGTGCTGGCCGTGACGTTCACCGCCCGCGCCGCCGGGGAGATGCGCACGCGCCTGCGCCTGCTCGGCGCGCCAGGGGTCCAGGCCCGCACGTTCCACGCGGCGGCGCTGCGGCAGCTCGGGTTCTTCTGGCCCAAGGTCGTGGGCGGTCCGCCGCCGCGGATCCTCGAGCAGAAGGTCAAGCTCGTCGCGCACGCGGCGCAGCTGGTCGGCCTCGAGACGGACCGCGAGAGCGTGCGGGACCTGGCCTCGGAGATCGAGTGGGCCAAGGTCAGCCTGGTCACGGCCGACGACTACGCGAAGGCCGCCGCCGCGACGGACCGACCCGGGCCGGGCGGCACCGACCCGCAGTCGGTGGCGCGCCTGATGACTGCCTACGAGTCGGCCAAGGACCAGCAGGGCGTCATCGACTTCGAGGACGTGCTGCTCCTGCTCGCCGCCATGCTGGCCGAGCGCCGCGACGTCGCCGACTCGGTCCGGGAGCAGTACCAGCACTTCGTCGTCGACGAGTACCAGGACGTCAGCCCGCTCCAGCAGTACCTGCTCGACCAGTGGCTGGGCGGCCGGCAGGAGCTGTGCGTCGTCGGGGACCCGAGCCAGACGATTTACTCGTTCGCCGGTGCGTCCGCCCACCACCTCACGACGTTCACCCGGACGTACCCGCGCGCGACCACGGTGGAGCTGGTCCGGGACTACCGCTCGACCCCGCAGGTGGTGTCCCTGGCCAACCACGTGATGCACGCGTCCCGCAAGGCGGGTGGACCGGCGCCGCTGGAGCTGCGCGCGCAACGGCCGGACGGACCGGACGTCTCCTACGTGACGTATCCCGACGACGATGCCGAGGCCGCGGGCGTCACCGACGCGATCGCGACGCTGGTGCGTGGGGGTGTGGCCGCTGCCGACATCGCCGTCCTGTTCCGGACCAACGTGCAGTCGGAGGCGTTCGAGGCGGCGCTGGCCGACCGGGGGATCGCCTACCAGGTGCGCGGGAACGCGCGCTTCTTCGCCCGCGCGGACGTGCGCAAGGCGATGGTGCTGCTGCGCGGCGGGGCTCGCGCGGCGGACCCGGGCACGCCCATGCCGGAGTCCGTCCGGGACATCCTGCGCAGCGCGGGCTGGACCGATGCGCCGCCGGAGGGCAGGGGAGCGAGCCGCGAGCGCTGGGACGCGCTGCAGGCACTCGTCTCGCTGGCCGACGCGCTCGCGGCGGCTCCTCCGACGGGCGACGGCCCGCCCACCGTCTCCGACCTTGTCGCCGAGCTCGACGAGCGCGCCGCCGCGCAGCACGCGCCGACCGTCGAGGGGGTGACCCTCGCGTCGCTGCACGCCGCCAAGGGCCTCGAGTGGGACGCGGTGTTCCTGGTGGGGCTGTCCGACGGTCTCCTGCCGACCGTCCAGGCGCAGACGGACGCGACCGTGGCCGAGGAGCGGCGCCTGCTCTACGTGGGGATCACCCGCGCGCGCGAGCACCTGCACCTGTCGTACTCCCGTGCCCGGCATCCTCGGGCGCGGGCAAGCCGTGGGGTGTCGCGGTTCCTCACGGACCTGTGGCCCGACGAGCGCCGCCGGCCGGGCGTCCCGCGGCGCGATCTCGACGTGCGTCAGCAGGCCGTGGTCGACGGCCTGACCGCCTGGCGGGACGCGCACGCCGCCGAGCTGCGCCGCCAGCCCGCGTCCGTCCTGACCAGCGCGACCATCCGCGCCATCGCCGAGAGGTGCCCCAGCACGCTCGAGGAGCTGGGTGCGGTTCGTGGCGTCGGTCCGATGACGCTCGCGGACATCGGCGAGGACGTCCTGGCAGCGGTGCGCGCGACCGTACGAGAGCCCGCTCGCTGAGCCGATCGGGCGATGGCAGAAACTCGTCGGTGAAAGTTCGTTTATTCGGTTGTCCCCCGTGCAAAGCCGGTTCTAGTCTGAGCGACGTCCTTGTAGAGGGATCGCGCCGACACGGCGAGGGTCCGAACCGGAGAGGGGGTGGGTGCATTGAAGAACCAGATGATCGACACGGCAAATGCTCACGCGTTCCTGCCGCGATCTGTCGCGCCCACCACGTTCCGGTTCCAGGGGATCGCTCTGCCCATCGGCGGCGGCACCCTCGAGCCGATCGGCGGGTCGAAGCGTCGCACGGCGACCGATCCCCGCACGTACCTGATCCGGACTCCCATGATCTGACCTCGAACGAGGCACAGGCCGCGGAGTCCGAACTCGGACCCGCGGCCTTTCTGTTCTCCCGATGAGTCGGGTGGACGGGTTGGCAGTCGGTCCGGCACCGACGCAACACGCTCACCAGCAAGGACATCAGGAGGACATCGTGCGGCTCACGACGCTGCTCGACACGGTGAACCAGGGCGGATCCGGCCAGTGGCCCGTCACCGACAGCACTTCGACGACCGACGACCACCAGACGTTCGACCAGCTCGTCGCCGACTTCATCCCGTGCCGGTCCAACGACCCCGAGCTCTGGTTCGCCGAGCGGACCGCCGAGGTCGAGCAGGCCAAGGCCCTGTGCCGCGAGTGCCCGCTGATGGAGGGGTGCCTGGCCGGCGCCATCGACCGCGCCGAGCCGTGGGGCGTGTGGGGTGGCGAGGTGTTCGTCGGCGGTGTGGTGGTGGCGACCAAGCGTGGTCGTGGCCGCCCCCGGAAGAACGCAGCCCCCGCGGCCTGAGCAGGACTCAGGTCTGACGGCGGCGACTCAGCCCGGCGCGCCGACCAGCGACGCCGGGAGGGCGGTGCACCCGCACTCGGGGTGCACCGCCCACGTGCGTCTGCGGGGCACCGCGTCCGGCAGGGCCACCTCGAACGTGGCGCCCGGCGCGAGGCCGGGGGTGCGGTCCAGGTGCGCGAGCACGGCCGCGGTGCCGAGACCGGCGCAGACCGCGGCGACCTGCCCCGCCTCGTCGGCGACCCCGCCGACGTGCAGCTGCGCGGCGATCGTGGGCCACGACCCGTCCGCGTCCGTGCGGTGCAGGTCGAGGCAGCGCAGGCACGGGCCGGCGCCGGGCACCACGAACGGCCCCACGACCGTGTCGGCCTCGCGGACGACCACGCCGAGGTGAGCGACCCCACCGGCCACGAGGACAGGGCCGCGGCCGGGATCCGCGACACCGTCCTCGACGAGGACCACGACGTCCGGCGTCCGGTCCGACGCGGTCGAGACGTGCGGGGCCACGTCGCGCAGCAGCCGGGCCGTCACGTGCTCGCGCACCGAGCCGGCGTCGGCCCACCGGTACCCGCACACGCCGACGTCCGTCGAGCGCACCGGCCGCTCGTCGTCCACCAGCAGGGTGCCCACCCCCGCTGCTGCGAGCCCGACAGCGATGCCGAGGCCGGTCGGGCCCAGTCCGAGGACCGCCACCACCCGGTCCGCGCGCGCCCGGACGACGGAGGCACCGTCCCCGTCGGCGCGGAGCAGGGACCAGACTGCGGCGTCCACGGCCGCCGGCCCGCGCAGGACCGCCCGGGACGGGCCGCCGACGGTGAGCCGCGCCTCGACCAGCACGTCGACGAGCGCACGCACCCTGTCCGGGTCCACGTCGCGTCCCGCCACCAGACGCACCACCTCGGTCAGCTCCGTGCGGGGGTCGACGGACTGGAGCAGGTCCGCCTCGGGAGGGGTGAGGTCGGGCAGGCGGACGGCCCAGCGCGGGTCGGTGCCCACCTGGACCTCGGTGGCCGTGCGTCGCAGCACCCGCAGCCCGGCACGCAGTCGCATGGCGCTCCCTTCAGGACGAGGGCGTCACTGTGGCAGCAGCGACCGATCCTCCGTGCCCGTCATCCACAGGCCCGGGCATGCCGAAGGGCACCGTCCGGTCGGACGATGCCCTCAGGCGAAGAAGATCTCAGGCCTTGCCGAGAATGCGGTTGAGCTTCGTGCCGCAGACCGGACAGACGGCCTTGGCCATCCTCCGACCGGACTCGGAGACGACGACGTCTCCCTCCGCCTGACGCTTCTCCTTGCACTTCACGCAGTAGAACTCGCCTGCATATGTCTCAGCCATGGGGCCCTCCCTCGGTGTCCTGCACCGGACCGGGAAACCGCCGGCCGGCGGCCGGGCGTGGTGGTGCAGCCACGCCCGCGCGGCTTTCACAGTAGTAGTCGAGGCGCCCACAGCCCGCGGAATCGTGCAGGACGCGCCGTGCGGCGACGGGTGAACCGGGGCGCGTGGGCACTGCGCGCTAGCGTTCTTCCGTGCAGCCCACGCAGGACCTGTCGCAGGTGGAGATCCGCCGCTCACGCAAGCGCGTGCGCACGGTGACGGCCTGGCGCGAGGGCGACCGGACCATCGTGGCCATCCCCGCGCGGTTCACCCGGGCGCAGGAGAACGAGTGGGTGCGCCGCATGCTGGCCCGGCTCGCGGCGCAGGAACGGCGGCGCAGGCCGTCGGACGACGAGCTGATGTCCCGGGCGACGGAGCTGTCGACCAAGTACCTCGGCGGGCGTGCGCGGCCGACGACGGTCCGGTGGTCCACCAACCAGGGGCGGCGGTGGGGGTCCTGCACGCCGTCCGACGGCACCATCCGGATCTCCGACCGCGTGCGCGGCATGCCGCGGTGGGTGCTGGACTACGTGCTGCTGCATGAGCTGGCGCACCTGCTGCACGCCGGGCACGGCCCGGAGTTCTGGGCGGTGCTCGACGCCTACCCGCGCACCCTGCGGGCGCGAGGGTTCCTGGAGGGGTACGCCTACGCGGCGGAGCGTGGAGCGCACGTCCCGCCGGGCGACGCCGAGGCGGACGACGACGTGCGCGACATGGGCGAGGACGAGGTCGAAGACGGTGGGATCGGCGAGCCGGACGCGGTCGTGGCCGACGAGGTGGACGTCGAGGACTTCCCGCCCGACGACGACGATCCCGACGACGGGTCGCTCGGTCAGCTCGAGCTGGAGCTGGACGATCTAGGGTCCGAGCGCCAGAGCTGACGTCGTCGACGAGAGCCCGAGCTGACGTCGTCGACGAGAGCCCGAGCTGACGTCATCGACGAGAGCCAGAGCTGACGTCGTCGACGAGAGCCCGAGCTGACGTCGTCGACGAGAGCCCGAGCTGACGTCATCGACGCGGGCTGGCCGAACGACTGCGGCGGCCAGGCGTGAACCGCGTCGATCAGGCTGTCGGGTCGGCGTTCGGGTCCTCGCCCAGGATCTCCGCCAGCGCGCGGTCGACCTCGGCGGCGTCGTCGACGGCCGTCGCGCGGCGGGTCGCGTAGCCGGCCGGGTCGTCGAGGTCCTCGGTGCCGGGCAGCAGGTCGGGGTGGTCCCAGACGGCGTCGCGTGCCGTCGCGCCGTTGTCGCGGGTGATCTGCGCCCACAGCGCCGCCGCGTCGCGGAGCCTGCGGGGTCGCAGCTCGAGACCGACGAGGTTGGCGAACGTCTGCTCCGCCGGCCCCCCGGCGGCGCGGCGGCGGCGGATCATCTCGCGCAGCGCCATGGTGTGCGGCAGGTGGGGGAGCGCGGCCGTGGTCGCGACCTCGTCGACCCAGCCCTCGACCAGGGCCAGCGCCGTCTCCAGCCGTTCGAGCGCGGCCTTCTGCGCCGGTGTGGTGTGCGGCGCGAAGACTCCACCGGACAGGGCCTGCTGGAGCGCTGCGGTGTCGGTCACGTCGATCGAGCGCACGGCCTCCTCGAGCTGGTCGGCGTCGATGGTGATGCCACGCGCGTAGGCCTCGACGGTGGCGAGCAGGTGGGCCCGCAGCCACGGCACGTGCGTGAACAGGCGGGTGGCTGCGGCCTCGCGCAGGGCGAGGAAGAGGCGGACCTCCTCGGCGGGCGCGTCGAGACCCTCGGCGAACGCGTCGACGTTAGCGGCCACGAGTGCGGGCGCCGGTCGGTCGAGCAGCGGGAGCCCGATGTCGGTGGTGCCGAACACCTCGTGCGCGAGGGTGCCGGCCGCCTGGCCCACCTGCATGCCGAAGACGGCGGAGCCGAGCTGGCGCAGGAGCTGGCTGGGCTCGATCCCGCCGGGCAGCGCGAGGTCCTCGGGCGCTCCGTCGGGCAGGGCGCCGCCGAGGGCTCCGACGAGCGCGACCGACAGCGAGGACGCGACCGGCTCGGTCAGCGTCCGCCACGTCGGCAGGGTCGCCTCGACCCACTCCGCGCGGCTCCAGGCCCGCGGGGTGCCCGTGGACGGCGGCAGGTCCGTCGCGGCGTCCAGCCACAGCTCGGCGACGGCGAGCGCGTCGAGCACCTGGCGCGTCTGGGCGGTGGTCAGGGACGGGTCCCCACCGGCGGCGGCCTGCTGGCGGGCCAGGTCGTGCGCCATCTGCCAGTTGACCGGGTCGTCGCCGGACGCGGCGAGCAGGGCCTGGACCTGCGCGAACACCTGCTGGAGCGCGGCGGGGTCGTCGGGCAGGCCGGAGGCGGCGGCCATCGCGCCGGGGTCGAAGCCGCGCTCCTGCAGCTCGCGGATCGCTTCGTCGGCGCCCTCGCCCAGCATCGCGCGCATCACCTGCTCCCAGGCGGGCACGCCACCATCGGATCCTGGGACGGCGGAGTTGTCGGGGCTCACGTGGACCTCCTGCGACGATAGGGCCGGCTGCGAACCACGGTAACCGCGCAGCACAGGAACGAGGGATGGTGGGCGAGCAGATTCGCTCAGGGCGCAGCACACGACGGGATGGCCCGTCGACGGCGACGGCGGACGCGGCACCGGCAGGCGAGCCGGCCGACGAGGTCGTCGTCGTCGGCCGCGGACCCATCGCGTCCGCGGTCGCCGCGGCGTGGGGCGAGCACGTCCGGACGGTCGACGAGCTCCCTGCCGAGAGCCCGCAGGACGCGATCGCCGGTGCCACCGTCGTGGTGCTCGTCGCGCACCCGGGCGACCTCGTCGCGTCCCCGGTCAAGGGGCGTCGCGAACGCGAGACCGCCGTCGTCGCGCACACCCAGCGCGTCCTGGGCGCTGCGCGCGCCGTGGGTGCGCGGCACGTCGTGGCGATCGGGTCTGCCGTCGTGCACGGCGCGTGGGCCGACCGTCCCGTGATCCACGACGTCGACCCCCTCCCGCGCGCGGACGAGTCGGTCCGCGAGGGACTGGTCGGTGACCTCCTGGCCGCCGAGGCCGTGCTGGAACGTGCTCGGCGCCGCAAGGCTCCGCTCGTCACGGTGCTGCGTCCGGCCGCGGTGGTCGGGGTGGGGATCGACACCTTCGTGACGCGGCACTTCGAGGCGCCCCGCCTGCTGACGGTGCGCGGCGCGGTCCGGCAGTGGCAGTTCGTGCACGTCGAGGACCTCGCGGCGGCGGCCCGGTTCGCCGTGGCGCACCGCCTGGCCGGCGTCCTGACCGTCGGTGCCGACGACGTGCTCGAGCCCGCGCAGGTCGAGGCGGCCGCCGGGATGCGGCGGGTCGAGCTGGCCGCGGCGACGGCGTTCGGCACCGCCGAGCGGCTGCACCGCGTGGGGGTGCTGCCCGCGCCGGCGTCCGAGCTCGCGTTCGTGGTCTACCCGTGGACCGTCGCGGCCGACCGGCTGCGCGAGGCCGGCTGGGCTCCGCGCTGGTCGAGCGCCGCCTGCCTGGACGTGCTGCTCGAGGGCGTGCAGGGACGGGTCGCGGTGGCCGGACGACGTGTCGGCACCCGCGACGCGGCGGCGCTCGGGGCCGCGGGGGCAGCGGTCGCCCTCATCGGCACCGCGGCAGTGTGGCGCCAGGCGCGAGCGCGGCGGCGACCGTGAGCACGGGCGCGAGTGACGGGGCTGGTGCCGAGTCGGGAGATGATGTGGGCGTGCTCGACCAGCCCACCTCACCGCCCGACGTCGACGACGACCTCGATCCGCCCGAGCGCATCAGTCCTCGGTCGCTCACCCTCTCGGTGGGCATGATGGTCACCGCTCTGCTGCTCGCCGTCCTCGTGGTGCTCCCGGTGCCGTACGCGATCAGCAGCCCCGGCCCCACGCGCGACGTGCTGGGCGAGCACGACGGCACCCCGCTCATCCAGATCTCCGGCGCCGAGACGTTCGACTCGACCGGCGAGCTGAGGCTGACCACCGTGTCGGGCACGGGCGGGCCCGGGTTCCCGTCGAGCGTCGTCGGGGTCCTGCAGGGCTGGTTCTCCCCGTGGGCGGTCGTCCAGCCGGTCGAGCTGCTCTACCCGCCGGACCGGACGCAGGACGAGATCGACGAGTCGAACACCGCCGAGATGGTCTCCTCGCAGGAGAACGCCGCGGTCGCTGCGCTCACGGAGCTGGGCTACGAGGTTCCCGCGACGCTCGTCGTCGCCGGGACGGTCGAGGGGTCCGACGCGGAGGGGAAGGTCGAGGACGGGGACGTCATCGTCGCCCTCGACGGCACCGCGGTGCCTGACTACCAGGGGCTCATCGGGATGCTCGACGACGTCGAGGCGGGGGACACCGTGACGCTCACGGTCCGGCGGCACGGGCAGGCGGTCGACATCCCGATCGTGACCACCGAGAAGCCCGACGGCGGTGCGCAGATCGGGGTGTTCATCGACCCGGCGTTCGACATGCCCGTAGACGTCACCATCAGCATCGACGACATCGGCGGCCCCAGCGCGGGGACCATGTTCGCGCTCGGCATCATCGACAAGATGACGCCCGAGGACGAGGCGAACGGCAAGGACATCGCGGGGACCGGCACCATCGACGTGACCGGCGAGGTCGGTCCCATCGGCGGCATCCGTCAGAAGCTCGCGGGCGCGACGCGCGACGGGGCCACGTGGTTCCTGGCCCCGGCCGCGAACTGCGACGAGGTCGTCGACCACGTGCCGGACGGTCTGCGCGTGGTGCGCATCGAGACCCTGCACGAGGCGCGCGAGGCGATCACGGCGATCGGCGCCGGCACCGGCGACGACCTGCCGACCTGCACGAGCTAGTCCGAGCTACTCGAGCGTGGTCCGGACCGCCGCCACCAGACCGGGCACCAGGTCCGGGCCCTGACCGACCTGGTCGGCGGTGTCGTTCGCGCGGCTGCGCACCGCGCACCAGGACGGGCCGTCGCGCAGCGCGCCGACGACGAGCCGCACGTCCTGCCGCTCGGGGTGGGCGAGCAGGTACTCCAGCGCGGCGTCGGTGTCCGGCGGCATCGCCTCCTCGGCGGCCGGGGGGAGCACGACGCGCTCGACGGTCACCGCCATCCCGTCCACCGTCGACGGCCACGACAGGCCGGCGAGCAGCGTCTCGAGGTCGGGCGCGGCGGGCAGCTCCTCCTGCTCGACCGACGTGAGGTGCCACGGCTGGGACCGGGCGGCGGTCAGGACGGACGGGTCGAGCTGCGCGGCGAGGCCCGGTTCGGTCCGCAGCATCTCCTGCGTCCGGACCAGCGCGAACACCCGCACCGGGCCGTCCCACCCGGCCTCGGCGACGTGGTGCTCGATCTCGCGGACGGATTCGGCCAGCGCGGCCAGGTCGGGGGAGGGTTCACTCACAGGTTCATCGTCCCATTCCTGTGGGAACCTGTGCCTCGACCGGCACGTTCTCCCGTGCGAGTGGCGGCGTCCCGTACGCGTCGCCCGGCACGGTCGTGACCGTGCCGAACGTGCTCACCCTGTTGCCGACGACGAGGACTGCCACGCCGTGACCTTCGGAAGCCCGCCGCCCCGCCCGAGCCCGGCACGCCCGCGCCGACGCGGAGCGCTCGCCCCCACGCTCGTCGTCCTCGGGGTGCTCGTCGTCGTCGTGCTGATCCTGGCCCAGGTGTGGACCGAGGTCCTCTGGTACCAGCAGCTCGGGTTCGGCAACGTGATCCGCACCGAGTGGGGCACGCGCGCCATCCTCTTCGCGCTCGGCTTCCTCGTCATGGGCGGCGCCGTCTACTGGAGCCTCAACTTCGGCTACCGCTCGCGCCCGGTGTACGCCCCGTCCACGCAGGAGCAGGCGAACCTCGACCAGTACCGCGAGGCCATCGAGCCCCTGCGCCGGCTGGTCATGATCGTCGGCCCCGCGGTCCTGGGCCTGTTCGCCGGCGCCGCGGCGTCGCAGCAGTGGCAGACCATCCAGCTGTGGATGCACGGGGGATCGGTCGGGAAGACCGACCCCCAGTACGGCATCGACCTGGGCTTCTACCTGTTCACGCTGCCGGGGCTGCGGTTCGTGGTCTCGTTCCTCATGGCGGTCGTCGTGCTCTCGGGCATCGGCGCACTGGCTACGCAGTACCTCTACGGCGGCCTGCGCGTCGGCGGTCAGCGCGGTGGCGCGCCGCGGACGACGAGGGCGGCACGCATCCAGCTGTCCGTCATCGCGGCCGTGCTCATGCTGCTCATCGCGGCGAGCTACTGGCTGGACCGGTTCTCGATCCTGACGAAGACGGGCCGGAAGTTCGCCGGCGCCTCGTTCACCGACGTGCACGCCGTCATTCCGTCGAAGGCGATCCTGGCGGGCATCGCGATCTTCGTGGCGGTCATGTTCATCGTCACCGCGGTCCGCGGGAACTGGCGCCTCCCCGCCATCGGCGTCGGCCTGATGGTCGTGGCGGCCGTCGCCGTCGGCGGCGTCTACCCCGCCGTGGTCCAGCGCTTCCAGGTGCAGCCCAACCAGCAGGACGCCGAGGCGGAGTTCATCGGGCGCAACATCGACGCCACGCTCGACGCGTACGACCTCCAGGACGTCGAGAAGACGGAGTACGACGCCGAGGTCACGGCCGAGGCCGGTGCGCTGCGCTCCGACGCCGACACCACGGCCTCGATCCGGCTCCTCGACCCGCAGATCGTCAGCCCGTCGTTCAAGCAGCTCGAGCAGATCCGCGCGTTCTACGACTTCCCCGACTCGCTGTCGGTGGACCGGTACGAGATCGACGGGGAGAGCCGCGACACCGTGATCGCCGTCCGCGAGCTGTCGCTCGAGGGACTGGACGCGCAGCAGCGCAACTGGACCAACGACACCACCGTCTACACGCACGGGTACGGCGTCGTCGCGGCCTACGGCAACACGACCGCGGGGCGTGGAGCCCCCGCCTTCTGGGAGCAGGGCATCCCGTCGCAGGGGCAGATGGGCAAGTACGAGCCGCGCATCTACTTCAGCCCCAAGGCCCCGCTGTACTCGATCGTCGGTGCTCCCGAAGGGGCCGACCCGTGGGAGCTCGACTACCCGGCCGACGACTCGGAGGGCGCCGTCAACAGCACGTTCCCGACGCAGGACGTCTCCGCCGGCCCGTCGATCGGCAACCCGCTGAACAAGCTGCTCTTCGCACTGAAGTTCGGCTCGGAGCAGATCCTCTTCTCGGACCGCGTGACCAGCGACTCGCAGATCCTCTACGAGCGTGACCCCCGCGACCGCGTCCAGAAGGTCGCCCCGTACCTCACGCTCGACGGCCGCGCGTACCCCGCGGTGGTCGACGGCCGCGTCAAGTGGATCGTCGACGGCTACACGACGTCGGATCAGTACCCGTACTCCGAGCCGAAGTCGCTCGACGACGCCACGACGGACTCGCTGACCGAGTCCTCCGAGACGATCCAGGCGCTCCAGCCGAAGACCGCGAACTACATCCGCAACTCGGTGAAGGCCACGGTCGACGCCTACGACGGCTCGGTCACGCTGTACGCCTGGGACGCCGAGGACCCGATCCTCAAGGCGTGGGACTCGGTGTTCCCGTCCACGCTCGAGCCGCTGTCCTCCATCAAGGGCAGCCTCATGAGCCACCTGCGCTACCCCGAGGACCTGTTCAAGGTGCAGCGCAGCCTGCTCGCCCGCTACCACGTGACGAACGCCGGCCAGTTCTTCTCCGGCAACGACTTCTGGGCCAACCCGAACGACCCGACCAGCAGCGTCGCCGTCCCGCAGCCGCCGTACTACCTGACGCTGCGGATGCCGGACCAGGACGCGGCCAGCTTCTCGCTGATGTCGTCGTTCATCCCGACCGGCACCAACGCGCGCAACGTCCTGACGGGCTACCTCGCGGTCGACGCCGAGGCAGGGAACGAGGACGGGAAGCCGTCCCCGGACTACGGCAAGATGCGCCTGCTCGAGCTGCCACGTGACTCGACGGTCCCCGGTCCCGGCCAGGTGAACAACAACTTCGTCGCCGACCCGGACGTGTCCAACGAGCTCAACATCCTCGGCCGTGGCGACTCGCAGGTGGTCCGCGGCAACCTGCTGACCCTGCCCATGGGTGGCGGCCTGCTGTACGTGCAGCCGGTCTACGTCCAGGCCCGGTCCGGCACCACGTTCCCCCTGCTGCAACGCGTGCTCGTCGCGTTCGGTGACGACATCGGGTTCGCGGACACCCTCGACGGTGCGCTCGACCAGGTGTTCGGCGGGGACTCGGGCGCCGACGCCGGCGACGCCGGGACCGATCCCGACGCGGGGACACCGCCGACGGACGAACCGACCGACGAGCCGACCGACGGAGCGACACCGGCACCGACCGACCCGGGGACCGAGACCGGCACGGACGCGACCGCCCGTTCCGACCTCGACCGGGCGTTGCAGCAGGCCAAGCAGGCCATCGCCGACAGCCAGTCCGCGCTGGCACGCAACGACTTCGCTGCGTACGGCGAGGCGCAGCAGCGGCTCGACCAGGCCGTCCAGAGCGCCCTGGAGGCGGAGGCCCGGCTCGACGAGTGACGCAGGGGCCCGGCCGGTGGAGGTGACGCACGACACCACCGGCCGGGCGCCTGCGATTTGGTCCCCCCTGGGGGGTGAGGTAAGTTGTAACCACCGACGCGGGGTGGAGCAGCTCGGTAGCTCGCTGGGCTCATAACCCAGAGGTCGCAGGTTCAAATCCTGCCCCCGCTACAACAAGACGAAGGCCCGGACCTGATGGTCCGGGCCTTCGTCGTTCGCGCAATCAGCCGTAGGCCCGGCGAACGGGTGCGTGGAGGGCAACACCGTTCCTCGCGGCACTCAGGGGGCGCCTCTCGATCCGGAGTGACGTTGTCGGGTCAGTCGGGTCACGCCGCGAGCCGACCGCTACCTGAGCCGGTCGAGCGCCTTCGGGGCTGCTCCGCTGCGGATCCACGTCAGGACGACGTCGGCGGCCGCGGGGACGTCGAGGACCGCCGTGTCGACCTCGACGTCGTAGTCGCCGTGCCGGTGCACGTACGGCAGCTGGGCCGTCGCCTGGCCCAGGGTCCTCTCGCCTCGGTCACGCTCGCGCTCGATGAGGACCGGCGGTTCGCACCGCACGCCGACGAGCACTGCACGCGTCGCACGGAGCACCTCGGCCAGATCCCGCGACCACGCCGGCTCGAGCAGCACGTGGTCGACGACGACGTCGAACCCCGCAGCCGCGAGCGCCGCCGCAGTCCGGTGCAGGCCGCGGACCAGGTCGTGCGCCACAGGCCCCGCGACCACGCGCTCGATCGTCCCGTCGACCGCGAGCTCGTACCGGAACACCTCCGGCCACGAGCTCGAGAGGTAGCGGCGGGGCAGCATCGTCAGGTGCCGGTCGAGGCCGGCGTCGAGGAGGGGCCCGTCCCAGCGGTCCTGCAGCGCTCGGGCGAGCGAGGTCTTGCCTGCGCTGGAGGTGCCGTTGAGCACGACGACGGTGCCGGGTGCGGGCAGGCTCATGGCGCCGAGTATCGCGGCTCGACCGCCTCGGGGTGGTCGGCCGGCGGGTGAACCGGGGTGACCGGACGGCAGTCGCGATCCCGTCCTCCTCCACACCCCGCGATCGCCGACTGACGAGAGCAGGTAGCGCCCCGCCCCGGAGCGATCCTCGCGGCGATCAAGGCTGTCGACAGCCTCTGGTGTGATCCCACCATGGCAACGGCGGAGGGGATCGGGCTGCCGACGCACACCCTCTGAACTGCGACTACGCTCGGCGGCTCTGCCGACGACCGCAGATCAGGGTGGTCCCCCCGCTACAAGAAGACGAAGGCCCGGACCTGGTGGTCCGGGCCTTCGTCGTACTCGCCCTGGCCGGTTACTCGTCGCCGTCCGGGGGTGCCGGGGCGCCGTCGCGCTCGTCGCGCTCGGCCCACTGGAGCAGCGGGGCCAGGTCGAACACTGCGTCATCGATGCCGGCATGCAGATCGCCGAGCTCGGCATACCGTGCGGGCACCGTGTGCACGGTGCAGTCGCGGGGATCGACGTCGTCGATCTCGTCCCAGCGCAGAGGCGTCGACACGGTGGCCCCCGGGGTTCCGCGCACCGAGTAGGCGGAGGCGATCGTGTGGTCGCGCGCGTTCTGGTTGTAGTCGACGAACACCAGGGACGGATCTCGGTCGCGCCGCCACCAGGTGGTGGTGACGTCGTCCGGCGCACGGCGCTCCACCTCGCGCGCGAAGGCGAGCGCCGCTCGTCGCACGTCCGTGAACCCGTGCTCGGGGGTGATCCGGACGTAGACGTGCAGGCCCGAGCCGCCGGAGGTCTTCGGCCAGCCGACTGCGCCCAGCTCGTCCAGGACCTCCCGCGCCACGTGTGCCACTCGCCGCACCCGGTCGAAGGGGCAGTCCGGCATGGGGTCCAGGTCGATGCGCCACTCGTCAGGGCTCTCGGTGTCGGCCCGGCGGCTGTTCCACGGGTGGAACTCGACGGTCGACATCTGCACCGCCCAGATCACATGGGCCAGCTCGGTCACGCACAGCTCGTCGGCGGTGCGACCGAAGCGCGGGAAGTAGACCTCCACCGTCTCCATCCACGGCGGCGCCCCGTGCGGCAACCGCTTCTGGTGCACCTTCTCCCCGGCGACGCCCGTCGGGTAGCGGTGCAGCATGCACGGGCGCTCCCGCAGCGCGCGCACGATCCCGTCACCCACGGCGAGGTAGTAGTTCGCGAGGTCGAGCTTGGTCGCTCCGCTGGCGGGGAAGTACACGCGGTCGGGGTTGGAGATCCGCACGGTGCGGGACCCGACCTCGAGCTCCACGGCGGGTGAGCTGTCCGGGGCCATGCCCCATTCAAGCGCGCAGCGTGCCGAGAGCGGGTTCCGGAGCGAGCCGGTGGCTGAGGGATCTCCGCCGGACGGCGACCGGCTAGGCGGCCTTGATGTCGGCGGCAGACGGGTGCTCGGCCCGGCGCACGTGGTCGCGGGCGTGCGCGACGGCAGCGTCGAGGTTGTCGAACAGGTGGTTCTGATGGCGCAGCGCGTCGAGCACTCCGACGGTGCGGAAGAGCTCGACGTGCCCGTCGCGCACGCCTTTGATGAGCACCGTCACGCCGCGGGTCTCGAGGCGTTGCACGATCTCGCTGAGCACGTGCGCCCCGGTGGCGTCGACGAGCTCGAGCTGCGACATGCGCAGCACGAGGACGGTCACGCCGTCGAGACCCGTGACCTCGTCGAGGACGCGGTCGGCGGCGGCGAAGAAGAGCGGACCGTCGATGCGGACGACGGCGATCTGCTCGTCGCCGGCCTCCGGCTCTCCCGGGACCGGCTCGCGGGCGACGCCCGTCGCGCGGGCGAGGCCACGCAGGGCGAACGCGCCCGCGACGATGACGCCGATGCCGACGGCGACGATGAGGTCGACCGAGACCGTGACGACGGCCGTGACGAGGAATGCTGCGGCGTCGGCCCGGGTCGAGCGCAAGATCGACCGGGCCGTCGCGAGGTGCACCATGCGCACGGCCGTCACCATCAGCACGCCCGACAGGGCGGCCAGGGGGATGTGGGCGACGGGGCCCGCGACGACGAGGACCACGGCGAGCAGCACGACGGCGTGCGCCGCGGCTGAGGCTCGGGTGCGCGCGCCGGACCGGACGTTGACCGCCGTCCGCGCGATCGCCCCGGTGGCGGGCATCCCGCCGAAGAGGCCCGCCGCCAGCGATGCCAGACCCTGCCCGAGCAGCTCGCGGTCCGGGTCGTATGCGCCGGTGTCCGCGAGGGAGGCGGCGACGCGTGCGGAGAGCAGCGACTCGATGGCCGCGAGTGCCGCGACGGTGAGGGCAGCGGGCAGCAGCGCCCGCATCGTTTCCGGGTCGAGAGCCGGGAGTGCAGGAGCGGGCAGCGTGCTCGGCAGTGCGCCGATCGTCGCGAGCGGGGCGTGCAGCACCAGCGCGGCGAGCGTCGCGACGACGATGCCGACGAGCGATCCGGGGAGCCGCGGACGCAGACGGGGGAGGAGCAGCATGCAGGCGGCGACGAGGCCGACGGTCGCGAGCGACCATGCGAGCGTGGCGGGATCGGCGTGGGTCACCGAGGAGAGCGCGGAGGCGACGACGTTGGTGTGCGGTCCCGATCCGGCGGCGCCGGTCAAGGCCGGGACCTGCTGCAGGAAGATGATGACGGCGATCCCGAGGGTGAAGCCCTCGATGACGGGCCACGGGATGTAGGACACGGCCCTGCCCAGCCGGGCGAAGCCTGCGACGACGACCATGACCCCGGCCATGAGCGTCACGAGCGCGACGGCCCCGACGCCGTACACCGAGACGACCGGCGCCAGGATCACCACCATGGCACCGGTAGGTCCGGACACCTGGACGTGCGAGCCGCCGAACACGGCTGCGACCAGCCCTGCGACGATCGCGGTGACGAGCCCGGCTTCGGCGCCGGCGCCGGACGCGATGCCGAAACCGAGCGCGAGCGGGAGCGCCACGATGCCGACCGTGAGCCCCGCGAGCAGGTCGGCGCGCCACGAGCGCGGCAGCTCGGCGTAGTCGGAACGGCTCGGGAGCAGACGCTGCAGGGAGGCCAGCACGCCCGTCATCGAGTCAGTGCGGGCAGTCCCGCGACGTCGTCGAGCATGGCCCGGTCGGTGGTCACGATGTCCACGAGCAGCCGTCGGGCGACCGCGAGCAGCTCGGCGACCTCGGCGTGCGCGAGTCGGTAGTGGACGTGGCTGGCGCGGCGGTCGGACTCGACGAGGCGATGGCGGCGCAGGACCGCCAGATGCTGGGAGAGGTGCGACGCCTCGAGTCCGGTCTGCGCCTGGAGCTCGGCGACGGTGTGCTCCTCGCCGTCAGCGAGCAGCTCGAGAAGTCGGATCCGGAGCGGGTGCGACAGGCCTTTGAACAGTCCCGCCTTGACCTCGTAGAGGGGGCGCTGGCTGCGGGTGAAGGGCTGATTCAGCGGCATGATGAATCCATCATATCGGTACGACTGGTCACGGTCCGCCATCGGGAGCCGGCGATCGTCGTTCGTGCCATCGGGGTGCGCGCGCTACAGCTCCTCCGCGGTCCCCGTGACCCGCACGCGGCCCTCGCGCGGGACCTCGACGACCAGGAGCGACGGTCGCCCCGTCTCTGCCCCTTGGTCGACCGTGACGACCGCGGGTGTGTCGAGGTGCTGGGCTGCCCGCAGGTACGCTCCGAGACCGGCCGCCGCTGATCCTGTCGCCGGGTCCTCGCGGATCCCGCCCCGCGGGAACGGGTTCCGCGAAGCGAAGCGCGTCGCCGACAGCCGCTCGACGACCGGGACCGTGCCGTCCCACCCTTGGCTGTCCTGCAGGGCGAGCACCGCGTCACCGTCGTGGTCGAGGCGCTCGAGGACGCCTGCCCGCACAAGGACGAGGGGATGCAGGTTGCCGCCGTGCACGAGGGCGGGACTCAGCACGGGGTCGAGGTCGTCCCGGTCGAGCCGCAGGGTGGCCAGCAGCTCGTCGACCAGGCCGGCGTCGAGCTCCTCGACCTCGGTGTCGACCGCCACCAGGGTCGCCCGCTCGGTGGTCGCCTCCACGGGGACGAGGCCGGCGTTCGTCGTCAGCTGCACCACGGGGGCTGCGTCCCGCAGCCGTGCCAGGACGACACCGGACGCGATCGTCGCGTGCCCGCAGAACGCGATCTCCGCGCGTGGGGTGAAGTAGCGCACGCGCGCCGCGTCGGGCTCGATGGCGGTGAGGAACGCTGTCTCGCTGAAGCCGAGGTCCGCCGCGATCCGGAGCATCTCGGCGTCGCCGAGCTCCTCGGCGTCGAGCACGACGCCCGCCGGGTTGCCCGACCGCGGGTTCGGCTCGGTGGTGGTGAACGCTCTGTACCTCAGGATCTCCATCCGCCGATCGTCCCTGCGGACACGCAGCACCGCGATAGCCAATCGGACGGCGATGGCCTTGCACGCGCACACCCGGCGGGCGTCGTGTGCTTCGATCGGGACGGCCGCACCCGGACGCGGTCGACCCCCGAGAGAAGGACGCATCGCGATGACGGAGACACGTCTGCTCCCGTTCGGCGCCGCCCCGGTGCCGACGAGCGGCGCCGAGGTCGAGAGCCGGGTCACCGCGCTCCTGGCGACCCTCGCGCAGCCGGGCGTGGGAGGCCTGGGCGGTGTCCGGACAGCGGCCGAGGTCGACGGTGCTGACATCCCGTCCCTGCGCGTGGACGCGTCCGGGGTCACCGTCGACGACCAGCGGCTGACGGCCGTGCGGCCCGCGGCGCCGTCCGTCGACGTCGTGCACCGCGTCCCGGGATCGGTCCGCAGGCTGGAGGTCGTCGCGCACCCGGCGTCGGTCAGGGGTGTTCCCGCCGAGGTGGACGTCTCGGCGAGCGACGTCCGCTTCGACTGGGTCGTCGGAGCGGACGACCAGCTCTACGTCGAGGTGCGCGAGCCCTCGGACGCCGAGCCGGTCGTCGGAACGGCACGCATCGCCGTCGCGCACCGGGATCTGGTGGCCGCGGTCCGGACGGTGCTGGCCGCGGTCCTCCAGGACAAGGGCTTCACGCTCACGGCGCTCGACCTCGACCTGCAGAACCGCGGGCCGCGCGCGTTGGCCGTTCGCGCCGACGCCAAGGTCCAGCGGAGCTTCCTGCGTGCGGGAGTGACCGTGACCGCGTCGGCCTCGATCGACCGATCACTGGTGCTCGAGGTGGGCGACGTGACGATCTCCAGCAGCAACCCGATCGTCGAGGGGTTCATCGGGCCGTTCCGGTCGAAGGTCGCCGCCGAGGCCAACCGGACGATCGACCTGGCCGCTCAGCTTCCGGCCGGCGTCACGGTGTCCGACGTGAGCATCGCGGCGGGCGACGACGTCGTGATCTCCGTGACGTTCGGCCAGCCCGCTGGCTGAGTCGTGAGAGCGGGCGATGCCGAAACCTCGGCTCGGTTGACGAACGGTGACGTCATGGCACGGACGAGCGCGCCGTAGCCGAGCCGGAAGCAGAGCTCGTCCCCGACCGTCATCCGGTGGTCGCCGATGTCGAGGACCAGGTGGTCGCTGCTCATCCCGAGCACAGAGACTCCTGCCGGTGGGATCAGGCCGTCGATGTCGACGTCCTGACGGCCGAGGGCGACGATCGCCTGCCGGCGGGTTCCTCCCGCGGTGCGGCTGGGAGGTTCGCCGTAGGTGGCCAGCGCCTGGTTGCCCCAGGGGCGGGCGGGCTTGTCGGCGACCTCGATGATCTCGCCGACCAGGGCGAAGGCGTTCGTGCTCAGGCCGGTGATCGGGGTGCGGCGCAGGGGCTCGGTGCCGAGCAGGATCGCCTCGCCGAGGCGCAGCTCGTTGGTGCGTCCGAGCCGGGACGTCGTCAGCGCCCAGTCCAGGGCGGCCGAGTTGCCGCCGGACACGACGTCGAGGGTGATGCCGTGCTGCGCCTCGGACCGGTCGACGAGCCGGTGCAGGACGTCCATGTTCGCGTCGTCGGGCACGACCCCGTTCTGACAGGCCAGGTTCGTGCCGAGGCCGCGCAGCCGGAGCGACCGCGACGCCAGCACGACCTTCACCGCTGCCGACACGTCATCGACGGCGATGCCTTCGCGGAGGTCGCCGAGCTCGACCATGAGGATCACGTCGTGGCGGATCCCCGCGTGTGCCGCGGCGTCGTCGAGCGCCGCGAGGACGGCGGGTTCGGTGTTGAGGCTGGCGGTCGCGGTGCGGACCACCTGCGCCACCTGGCTGAGCATGGGGGAGCGGATCAGGGTGCGGGGCACCGACCCGTCCAGGCGGGCCAGGTTCTCGACGCGCGCGTCACCCAGACCGACGGCCCCGCCACGCAGCATCGCGGCGGCGACCCGCGGCGAGCCGAGGACGGCTTTGGTGACCCCGAGGACCCGGACGTCGCGCGCAGCCAGCCGGTCCACCAGGACGCGGGTGTTGCGCTCGACCACGCCGAGGTCGATCTCGATCCGTGGGGCGCTCACCGGATCGACGTGCGGGGTTCCGCCTTCGGTGCGAGATCGGGGAACGCGCGCAGGACCATGTCCACCAGGTCCTGGCCCGGTCGGGTCAGCGGGTCGGTGACCGGGAGGCCGAGCTCGAGCCGGTGGTCGTCGATGGACCGGTCGAGCTCCGCTGCGGTCATCGACTCGTGGTTGATGGTCACCCCGATGACCCGGGTGTCGGCGAACGCCTCGATCAGCGCGATCTCGCTGGCCACGGTCGGCATCGGCATCATCGGGAAGTCCCCGAGGACCTCACGCTTCGGCGCGTGCTGCACGATCACACCCTGAGGGCGGCTGCCTCGGAGGATGTGTCCCGACGTCAGGTAGGCCGGGTGGCTCAGCGCGCCCTGCCCCTCGACGACGATCACGTCGGGGTTCTCGCCCTCGAACGCGGCGACGACCTGGTGCTCGACCTCGCCGGAGCAGAACTGCGGCACCAGGGCGTCCAGGGCGACGCCGTACTTGCCGCCCTGGATCAGCGTGGTCTGGCCCGTCCCGACCATGACCGCGTGGATCCCGCGAGCATTCAGCGCCTGGACCAGCAGCGTCGCGGTGGTGCGCTTGCCGATGGCGCCGTCGGTGCCCAGCACCGCGATCCGCGGGCAGGTGACGTCGAAGATCCGGCCCGAGAACAGGTGCAGGTCCCGCGTGTCCTTCGGGCGGCGCACGTCGGTGATGGTCACCCGGGCGATCAGTGCGGCGGCGACGAACTCGGCGTCGTCGTTGAGGAACTCGTGCAGACCGTTGATGACGTGCATGCCCTGGGCGATCCCGTCGAGCAGCACGACCCGCTGGTCCTGCGACAGCAGGCCGTCGGCCGGCGCGAGCCCGCAGATCAGGTAGTCGGGGACCTGGCCGGCGTCGGCGATGGCCTCGTCCAGCGTGGCGACGATGGGGATGCCGTTCGGGCTCCCGTCGAGGAACGTCCCGGCGTCGGTGCCGGCGCACCTGCTGTCGATGACGCTGAGGATCTCGTACTTCTCCGAGTGCCGGACCAGGCCGTTGCCCGTCTTGCCGTCCTGCTCACCGAACTGGCCTTCGCAGTAGACGACCGCGGTCGCGCCGACCGGGAGGGCGAAGGGCTCGGCCGGGGCGGTCTCGTCGAGACTCCGCCAGGCGTTGGGCGGCGAGGAGCTGTTGGTGAGCGCAGACATGTGTTCCCTCTGAGAAAGGCTCAGAGGAGGCGACGGGATCGTGGCCGGGCGATGAGCCCAACGGTCAACGAGTGGTCTGCACTGAGTGCCGGCAAGGTTGCCGGCAGGCCCGACCCTAGCCGCTCGGCGCCGACTTCCCTGCATCGTCGCCCGTTCGCCTCTCCAGCCGGACCACGATCGCCTTCGACACCGGGGTGTTGCTGCCGAGCGCCGTGCTGGCCAGCGGGATCAGCACGTTCGCCTCGGGGAAGTACGCGGCGGCACAGCCGCGGGACGTCGGGTAGGCCACGACGCGGTAGTTGCGGAGGGACCGGTCCGCCTCTCCGGGCCACTCGCTGTGGATGTCGACACGGTCACCGTCGGCGAGGCCCAGGTCGGCGACGTCCTCGGGGTTCACCAGGACGACGTCACGGCCGCCGCGGATGCCGCGGTAGCGGTCGTTGAGGCTGTACATCGTGGTGTTGAACTGGTCGTGGGAGCGGATGGTCTGCAGGATCAGCCGTCCGGGTGGGCACTCCACGGGGACGAGCTGGTTGACCGTGAGCATGGCCCTGCCGGTCGCTGTCGGGAAGGTCCGGGAGTCTCGTGGGCCGTTGGGCAGGACGAAGCCGCCGGCCTGACGGACCTGGCGGTTGAAGTCGTGGAACCCGGGCACCACGCGGGAGATCGAGTCGCGGATGGTGTTGTAGTCCCGCTCGAAGCCGGCCCAGTCGATCGGCCCGTCGTCGCCGAGGACGGCCCGCGCGAGGCGAGTCACGATGGACACCTCGGAGAGCAGCAGGTCCGAGACGGGCGGCAGGGGGCCGTGCGTGGCGTGGACGGCGCACACGGAGTCCTCGACGGACACGAACTGCGGTCCGGTCTCCTGGAGGTCGACGTCGGTGCGCCCGAGCGTCGGCAGGATGAGCGCCTCGGCCCCGGTGATGACGTGCGAGCGGTTGAGCTTGGTGGACACCTGCACGGTCAGGTCGGTCCCGCGCATCGCCGCCTCGGCCGCCGCGGTGTCCGAGATCGCGGCGACGAGGTTGCCGCCGAGCGCGAACCAGACCTTGAGCTCGCCGCGGCGCATCGCCTCGATCGACTGCACGGAGTCGAGCCCGTGCCGGCGCGGCGGCTCGAACGAGAACTCGGCGCCGAGCGCGTCGAGGAAGCTGTCCGGCATCCGCTCCCAGATGCCCATGGTGCGATCACCCTGCACGTTGCTGTGCCCGCGGATGGGGGAGGCGCCGGCGCCCGGCTTGCCGATGTTCCCGCGGAGGAGCAGGAGGTTGATGATCTCCTTGATCGTGTCGACGCCCTTGCGGTGCTGCGTCAGCCCCATCGCCCACGTGATGATCACGCGGTCCGCGGCGAGGTAGCGCTCGGCCAGCCGGTCCATCTCGTCGGCGGTCAGGCCCGTGGCGGTGAGCACCTCCTGGTCGTCGAGGGTCTCCAGGTGGGTCCGGAGCTCGTCGAGACCGAGCGTGTGCTCCGCGAGGAACTCGTGGTCGAGGACCGTTCCGGGGGCGCGGTCCTCCGCCTCCAGCACCCGACGGGAGATCCACTGGAGGAGCGCCATGTCGCCGCCGCTGCGGATCTGCAGGAACTGGTCGGCCAGGTCGGTGCCGCGGCCGAGGACCCCGCGGACGGTCTGCGGGTTCTTGTAGCGCCGCAGGGCCGCCTCCGGCAGCGGGTTCACCGAGACGATCGTCGCGCCGTGCCGCTTGGCGTTCTCGAGCGCGGTCAGCATGCGCGGATGGTTGGTGCCGGGGTTCTGACCCATGACGATGATCAGGTCGGACTTCGCGAAGTCGTCGTACGCGATGGTCGACTTCCCGACGCCCACCGTGGCGAGCATCGCGGTGCCCGTCGACTCGTGGCACATGTTGGAGCAGTCCGGGAGGTTGTTCGTCCCGAAGGCGCGCACGAACAGCTGGTAGACGAACGCCGTCTCGTTGGCCGTGCGGCCGCTGGTGTAGAACGCGGCCTGGTCCGGCGAGTCGAGCCCGCGCAGCTTGTCGGCGACCAGCCGGAACGCGTCGACCCAGCTGATGGGGACGTAGTGGTCACTGCCGGCGGCCCTGTGGACGGGCTCGACGAGCCTGCCCTGCTGGCCCAGCCAGTACTCCGAGCGGTCCTGCAGGTCGGCGATCGAGTGCTCGGCCCAGAACGACGTGGCGACGGTCGCCGGGGTGGCCTCCCACGCGACCGCGCGGGCGCCGTTCTCGCAGAACTCGACCCGCCCGCGGTGCTCCGGGTCCGGCCACGCGCAGCTCATGCAGTCGAAGCCGTCCTTCTGGTTCACCTTGGTGAGGAGCTTCAGCGCGCGGCTCGGACCCAGGCCGTCGAGCACGTAGCCCATGGCGCTGACCACGGAGGGGAGCCCGACGGCCCACGCCTCGGGCGGATGGACGGTGAACCGCGGCTCGCGGGCCATCAGACGTGCACCGGCAGGGCGACGCGCTCCGGCCGCGAGTACACGACCATCGACGATCCCCGCAGGAAGCCGACGAGCGTGATGCCGGCCTCGTGCGCGAGGTCGGCGGCGAGCGACGACGGCGCGGAGACGGCGGCGAGGACGGGGATGCCCGCCATGAGCGCCTTCTGCGTGAGCTCGAACGAGGCGCGCCCCGACACCATGAGCACGGTGCCCCGCAGCGGCAGCCGGCCTCCGGTCAGCGCCCACCCGACCACCTTGTCGACGGCGTTGTGGCGGCCGACGTCCTCGCGCAGCACCAGGAGCTCGCCGGTGGCACCGTCGAACAGCGCGGCGGCGTGCAGCCCACCCGTCGTGGCGAACACCTCCTGGTGCTCGCGGAGACGGTCCGGGAACGTCGCCAGCAGGTCGGCGCGAAGGACGAGCCCGTCGTCGTCGACCGTCCAGTGCGAGTGCGTGCGGACGGCGTCGATGCTGGCCTTGCCGCACAGCCCGCAGGAGGACGTCGTGTAGAAGGAGCGCTCGAGGCTGGGGTCCGGTGCCGGGACGTCGCGGAGCGTGACGTCGAGGACGTTGTAGGTGTTGAGCCCCTCGTCGGTCGTGCCCGCGCAGTACCGCGCGGCGGCGACGTGCTCCGCGGCCGTCACGACGCCCTCCGACACGAGGAACCCCGTAGCGAGCTCGACGTCGTGGCCGGGGGTTCTCATGGTGACGGCGAGCGAGCGTCCGCCGACGCGGATCTCCAGGGGCTCCTCGGCGGCGAGGACGTCCTCGACCCGGCGCGCCCCGCTGTCCAGGTCGATCCGCGTCACCCGTCGACGGACCGCGATTCTCTGCATGCCCCCACTATCGCCCGTCGAGCAGTGCTCGTGACGTTCGGTTCCCGCGCGAGCCGCCTCACCTGTTCTTCTCAGCAGCCGCCGAACTTCTTGGGCACCGAGAGCGCGGCGCCCGGGGTGGCGGGGAGCACCCAGGCATCGCTCCAGCCCTGTGCGGCCAGGGGAGCGTCGAGCTCCCGGCCGCCTGCGCTCCACGGCACCTCGAGCGCACCGCACATCAGCATGCCCTGGATCAGCTCGTCCGACGGCTCCACGTCGGCCGCCTCGGCGAAGGTCCGGCCCGCGACGTCATACGTGCGCCACCCGAACGGCTCCGCGCCGCTGCAGGTGACGAGCGCGGAGGTGGCGAGGACGTTCGTGAGGCCGCACTCGGAGCTGCCCTCCGGCGCGGCACCGAGCGGGGTGGTCGCGATCGAGTCGTTCGTCAGGTCGATGCTCGTGAGGTCGTACCCGTCCACCGAACGTGCCAGGAACTCAACGACGTCGCGGGCGACGGGGTCGAGCCACACGTCGCCCTCGATCTCGTCCCCGGCGAGCGGCGTGATGGTGCCGTCGGTGCCCTGCCAGTACAGCCCGTGGACGCCCGTCGGGAAGTGCGGGTCGGTGTCGGCCCAGAGCACCCGACCGTCCGGCCGCTGCAGGACCGGCGCCGCGTCGCGGGAGTTCGGACCGAGACGGAACTCGCGGAGGCTCCCGTCGCGCAGGTCGACCTCGGTGTACCACCAGCTCTCGCCCAGGCCCTTGAAGTACATCCAGGCCTTGCGCTGCGTTGCGTCCCACCACATGACCTCGCCCTCGCCGTCAGCCGGCAGCGCGGAGAGACGGTAGGTCGTACCGTCCGGTGCGACGAGGAACAGGGCCTGCGTTCCCGCCGGGTCGAAGGTGCCGTAGTCCTCACCGGGAATGATCGAGACCGTCGAGAAGAGCGTGAGCGCCCACCCTGCTCCCACCGTGGCCCAGGTGTCGTCGGTGATGACCCAGGCGTCGGGCTCCGAGGCGTGACCCTTCGGTGCGAGCGCGCGGGCGGGCTCGCTGGCTGTCGGAGTCCTCGAGGGCTCCACGGACGGCGTCGGCGACGACGTCTGCGCGGGTGGGGCCGGTGCCGGAGCGCCTCGGTCCAGCAGCGCGGAACCCGTCACCGCGACCAGGACCAGCGCGGCTGCGGACCCGGCCGCCATCAGCGACTCGTGCCGGCGGCGCCGACCGCGGGCCGCGCGGGCGATGAGCGGGACGGGCAGACCCGGCTGACGGCGGTGGCGCTCGCTGACCTCGAGACTCAGCTCCTCGAGTCCCCTGCGGAAGTCGTCGGTCATCGTGTCCTCCGGACCGTCGTGACGTCGATGCGGTCACCCTCGTTGTCCCCGAGCAGCGGGCTCAGGTTCTGTCGTGCGTCGAACAAGTACCGCTTGACGGTCCCGGGGGACACGCCCATGCGGTCCGCCACGTCACGGACCGCGAGGTCGTCGACGTAGTGGAGCACCACGGCTGCCCGCTGCTGCGGGGGGAGCGACGCCAGAGCCCGGGCGATGTCGGCACGACGGACGGCGGTGGTGTCGGGACCGTCCGGTGCAGGTCCGCGGTCCGCGACCATCGGGACCAGCCCGAGCCAGCGGCGGCGCTTGCGGTAGCCGTCGAGGAACACGTGCAGGATGGCGCGTCGCACGTACGCCTCGAGCCACTCGACGTCGGCGCCGGAGCGGCGCCGGGAGAACGTCCGGACGAGTGCCGCCTGGACGACGTCCTGCGCGGCTGCGTCGTCGCCGGTGAGCAGGTAGGCGTACGCCGTCAGCGCCGGTCCTCGTTCGCGGACCAGGCTGGCGAGACGTTCGTCGCCCATGGATCACCCCTCTCGGCTCTGCAGCCCCGACATCCTTGTGCCCCCCAGACGTTCTGGAGGGCCGATCGGTTGTGCGGCGCGGCAGGTTCACCCCGTCGCGACGCTGCGGTAGCCCCGCTCCGGGTTCGGGCGGAGGCTGGGTCGGTGCCCAACCGCCTCGCGTCCGCGACGAGCCCGTACCTGCTGCAGCACGCCGAGAACCCGGTGGACTGGGTCGAGTGGAGTGACGCGGCGTTCGAGGAGGCGGCGGCCCGGGGCGTGCCGGTGCTGGTCTCGGTGGGGTACGCGGCGTGCCACTGGTGCCACGTGATGGCGCACGAGTCGTTCGAGGACGCGGCGACGGCGGCGTTCCTGAACGAGCACTTCGTGTGCGTGAAGGTGGACCGGGAGGAGCGGCCCGACGTCGACGCGGTCTACATGGCGGCGACGCAGGCGATGACGGGATCCGGCGGCTGGCCGATGACCGTGTTCACGACGCCGACGGGGGAGCCGTTCTTCTGCGGTACGTACTTCCCGCCGCGCCCCGTGCAGGGGATGCCGTCGTTCACGGAGGTGCTGGCGAGCGTGGCTGCGGCGTGGACCACGCGCCGGGACGAGGTGGAGGCGAGCGCCGGGATCATCGCGGAGGCGCTCGCGGAGCGGCCGGCCGCGGGGGAGCAAGCGGGCTTCGACGTCGTCGACCGCGCGCTCGCGGGTGTGGCGACCACGTTCGATGCCGCGCGCGGCGGGTTCGGTGGCGCCCCGAAGTTCCCGCCGTCGATGGTGCTCGAGTGGCTGCTGCGCCACCACGCGCGCACGGGCGACGCGCGGGCGCTCGCGATGGCGGAGGCGACCCTCGACGCGATGGCCCGCGGCGGCATGTACGACCAGCTCGCCGGCGGCTTCGCCCGGTACTCCGTGGACGCGGCCTGGGTGGTCCCGCACTTCGAGAAGATGCTCTACGACAACGCTCTCCTGCTGCGGGTGTACGTGCACGCGTGGCGGGCGACCGGGTCGCCGCTGGCGCACCGCGTCGCGACGGAGACGGCGCGGTGGTTGCTCGACGAGCTGCGCACGGCCGAGGGCGGCTTCGCGTCGTCGCTCGACGCCGACAGCGAGGGCCGCGAGGGAGCGTTCTACTCCTGGAGTCCCGCGCAGCTGCGGGACGTGCTCGGGGACGACGACGGCACCTGGGCGGCCGGCGTCCTGGGCGTGAGCGACGAGGGCACGTTCGAGCACGGCACGTCGGTGCTCCAGCGGCGCGCTGACCCGACCGACACCGAGCGGCTGGACGACGTGCGGGAGCGGCTGCATGCCGCGCGGGAGCGCCGCCCGCGTCCGGCGCGCGACGACAAGGTCGTCTCCGGGTGGAACGGGCTGGCGGTCGCGGCGCTGGCAGAGGCCGGCGCGCTGCTGGACCGCCCGGACCTGGTCGACGCTGCGTCGGCGGCGGCCCGCTTCGTGCTCGAGACGCACGCCCGCCGCGCACCGGACGGGTCGACGCGGTTGGTGCGGGCCTCACGCGGCGGGGTGGCCGGCTCCGCACCGGGCGTGCTGGAGGACTACGCGCACGTGGCCGATGGGATGTTGACGCTCAGCGCGATCACCGGGGATCCGGCGTGGTTCGACGCCGCCGAGGACCTCCTGGAGACGGCGCTGGTGCACTTCGCTGCGGCGGACGGCGGGCTGCGGGACACCGCCGACGACGAGACCGATGCCGTCGTGGGTCGGATCCGCACCCTCCAGGACCCCGCCGACGGCCCGACACCGTCCGGCCAGTCCGCAGCGGCTGGCGTCCTGCTGACGTATGCCGCCCTCACGGGATCACTGCGGCACCGGGAAGCCGCCGAGCGCGCGCTCCGCGGTCCGCTGGAGATCGCGACACGCTTCCCGCGAGCAGCCGGTGCGGCGCTGGCGGTGGTGGAGGCACTCCTCGACGGTCCGCGCGAGGTCGCCGTCGTGGGGACCGACGACCCCGCGAGGCAGGCGCTGCACGCCGCCGCTCTCCGGTCGACGGCCCCCGGCCTCGTCGTCGCGGCCGGGCCGCCGGGGGCCGACGCACCGCCCCTTCTCCGTGACCGGCCGCTGGTCTCCGGGATCGCGTCCGCTTACGTGTGCCGGGGCTTCGTGTGCGCTCTGCCGACGACGAGCGCGGACGAGCTGGCCCGGCAGCTCGGGCGGTGAGCGGCAGGCGTCCGACATCCGAGACGCCTTGACAGCATGTGGACCGGTGCTCACACTCGTGGCATGTCCACCACCAGCATCGCGCGATCCGTCGACGTCATGTCGACGCGCCGGTGTCTGTGTCGAATGTGTCTCTGAGGACTCCGTCCTCCCGGTCCCCGCAGCTCTGAGGAGCTCCCTGCAGGCGTCCCGCCGCAGGTAGGACCAGACCCGCCGCCCCGCGGCGCAGCCCGACACCGTCCTCGACGACGGTGCGGACCGACAGTGGACATCGCCCGACCTGGAGCAACCGTGCCGAACCGTACCCGTATCGACCTTCTCCCGATCCAGGAGGCCGTCGCGACCGCCTCACCGCGCGCCTGGCGCGACGGGATCGTCATCTCCCGTGAGCCCGACACGATCACCGTCGCCCTGCTGGACGGTGGCGCGACCGTCCTGGCCACCAGGGCGGCACCGGCGACGGGGGAGCCCGTCGCGGTGCATCTCGTGGCCGAGGTGGTCGCTCTGGGAGGCGCCTGGTACTCGGCGCGCCCCGTCGTCGGCTAGGCCATCTGCATCGAGGACATCGCCGCCCGGCACGCCTCGACCATCGCCGTGCACGCCGAGGCGCAGATCCGGCAGTGCTCGGACATCTCCGCGTGCATCGCGCACTCGGCGGCGCAGGCCTCACCCATCGTCATGCACGCCGTCATCATCGAGGTCATGACGCCCATGTCGTAGCCGGCCGGGCGCATCATCATCCGCATCATCGTCGTCGCGACGTCTGCGGTGCTCATACACATCGAGGCACATCGCCCCATGCCTTCGCCGCCGTCCGCGTCGGCGCACATGGTGGCGGCCATCGCGGCAGCCGAGCACGCCTCGATGCAGTCCTGCATCATCGGCATCTCCATGCCGGCCATGCCCGCCATCGGCATGGACTTCATCATGTCGGCCATCATGCTCATCGCTGCTCACCCCTCGCTGCCTGCCGGACCCTGGTTCGAGCGACGTTACGCCGGGCCCGGACGGTCGCGCCATGGGTTCAGACGGGTGGCCCGGACCATCCTGGTGCGCGGCGGGTCCGGCCCGGGGAGACGCCCACCTCACGCTTGTACGCGCGGCTGAACGACGCCTCCGAGTCGTACCCGAGCTCGGCGGCCACCTCGCGCACGGTGGCACGGCCGTAGCCGAGCCGGTCGGCCGCGACGTGCATCCGGACGCGGGTCACGTACTGCATCGCGGGCTCGCCGACGACCTCGGTGAACCGTGCCGAGAACGCGGACCGGGACATCACCGCCTCGTGCGCCATCGTCGCGACGGTCCACGGCCGGCCCGGCTCGCGGTGCACGGCGGTGATCGCGGCGCCGAGCTGGGGATCGCGCAGGGCCCCGAGCCAGCCGGTGGTGACCTCCTGGGCGTCCAGCCAGGCACGGATCGACTGGATCACGAGGATGTCCGCCAGCCGGGTGGTGACGGCCTCGCCGCCGGGCCGGGCGTGGGTCAGCTCCTCGGTGGTGAGGGCGAGCGTGGCCGCCATCCACGCCCCGCCCTGTCGACCGTCGACGTGCACGACCGAGGGCAGCAGGTCGAGCAGGAGCCGGGAGGCGGCCCCGTCGACGGAGAGCACGCCGCAGATCAGCTCGACCCGCGATCCGGAGCCCTCGTGCCGCAGGACGGAGTAGTTCGGGCTGAGGAACTCCTGCGGCAGCTCGTCGACCCGGCCCAGCGACGGCACGCCCGGAGCGCTGAGCAGCAGGTGTCCTCGTCCGTGGGGGACGAGCGCGAGGTCGCCCGGGACCAGCCGGACCGGCGGCCCGCCCTCGACCTGGACCCACGCCTCGCCGACCGTCACCACGTGGAAGCTGACGCAGTCGCCGAACGCGGGCATGTCGACCGCCCACGGGCCGTCCGCCTCGGTGCGGCTGTAGAAGACGCCCGTCACGCGCAGGTGGTGCAAGGCCTCGCCGACGGGGTCGATCGGGGTCCACGGGAGATCGACGACGGTCACGAGACCTCCTGGATGATCGGCCATAGATTGGCGACGACTCATCATAGACCGTCCAGTGCGCCGCTGGTGAGGTGGGAACCACAGGAATCCACACCGCACCGAAGGAGACAGATTATGAAGGTTCTCGTCGTCGGAGCGACGGGCGGCTCCGGCCGTGCCGCCGTGACCGAGCTGGTCAACCGTGGGCACGACGTCACCGCGCTCTCGCGCCACGCGTCCTCGCTGCCGGGGGTCCGGGGGATCGACGGAGACGCCACCGACGCCGCACTGGTCGGCAGGCTCGTCGAGGGCCAGGACGCCGTCGTCGTGACGCTCGGCATCAGCGAGAGCGCGGTCCGGGTGCGCCTGCGCGGACCGTCGCGCACCCCGCTCGACATCCGCTCGCGGGGCACGCGCACGGTGCTGACCGCAATGCGTCGCCACGGCGTGCGCCGCGTCGTCGTGCAGACGTCCTACGGCACCGGGCCGACGAGCGTCGGCCTCCCGCTGGTCAACCGGGTGATCTTCGCGCTGCTGCTGCGGCCGCAGATGGCGGACACCGAGCGGCAGGGCGCCGAGCTGCGCGCGAGCGGGCTCGACTGGGTCGAGGTCCAGCCGGTGACCCTCACCGACGAGCCGTGGGCCGGTGCGCCGACCACGTCGACCGACGGGCACATCGACCGCGTGAAGGTCTCGCGCGCGCAGGTCGGCTGGTTCCTCGCGGAGGCGGTCGAGGACCCGACGCTGACCGGGCGAACGGTCTCGGTGTCCGCCGGTGCCGCGGTCCCGGTCACCGTGTGAGCGACCAGGCCTCACGCGCGCGCAGGTCGAGCCGCTCGGTGGTGTCGTCGTGGCGGAGCAGGACCGTGGTGTCCCGGTCCGCCACGAGACGCGCCGCGGTGAGCGTGTGCCTTTCCCACGCCAGGTCGACCGAGACCCCGCCGCGCGCCCGCAGCCCGCGGACGGACCCGGACGGCCAGGACGCCGGGAGGGTCGGCAGGAGGTGGAGCTCCCGCACGGGCCCGGCCGTGCGGTGCGACTGGAGCAGGAGCTCGGCGACGCCCGCCGTGAAGCCGAGGTTCCCGTCGATCTGGAAGGGCGGATGGGCGCAGAAGAGGTTGCGGTAGACGCCGGCGCCCGACCCCGCGGGTCGCAGGAACGCGTCGACCATCGCCTCGGCACCCGCAGGGTCGCGCAGGCGGGCGCGCAGGTTGAGACGCCACGCCAACGACCAGCCCGTCGAGTCGGGGCCGCGCGCGTCGAGCGTGGCCAGGGCGGCCCGGGCGAGGTCCGGCGCCTGGTCCGGGTCGATCGACGTCCCCGGGTGCACACGGAAGAGGTGGCTCTGGTGGCGGTGCTCCGGCTCGACGTCCTCGACGTCGTCGCGCCACTCCGCCAGCCGCCCGTCGGGTGCGACGCGCTCCGTGGGCAGCCGCGCGAGCGCCGCCGACGCCTCGGCCAGCAGGTCCGGAGGTCCGCCGAGCCGGACGACGCTCTCCAGGAGGTCGCGCGCCATCGCCAGGTCCGCGGTGGTCGACGTCGTCACGGAGGCGGGCAGGCCGTCCGGGGCGACGAAGGTGTTCTCCGGGGACGTCGACGGGCGGGTGCCGAGCGTCCCGTCGGGGAGCTCGACCAGCCAGTCGAGGACGAACCGCGCGGCGCCGAGCACCACGGACAGGTCGACGGGGTCCCCGGTGAAGTCGTGGTGGTCCACCAGGTGCCGGGCGAGCCAGACGCCCCCGAACGGCCAGCACGCCCACGACGGGTCGCCGGTGCCGTCGCCCACCGACTCGGTGAAGGCCCATGCATCGGAGTTGTGGTGGGCGACCCAGCCGCGCAGCCCGTACAGCTCGGCCGCCGTGCGCGTGCCCGACGTGGCCAGCTCGCCGACCCAGCGCAGGAGCGGCTCGTGGCACTCCGCGAGGTTGGTGCTCAGCGCCGGCCAGTAGTTCATCTCGGTGTTGATGTTGATCGTGTAGTTGGACGACCACGGCGGCTGCACCGCGTCGTTCCAGAGCCCCTGCAGAGTCATGGGCAGCGTCCCGGGCCGTGACCCGGCGATCAGCAGGTACCGCCCGTAGTGGAACGCGAGGGCGGCCAGCCCCGGATCGGGCTCGCCGGCGGCGTGCCGACGGAGGCGCACGTCGGTGGGCAGCTCGGCTGCCGGATTCCCCCCGAGGTCGAGCGCGACCCGGTCGAAGAGGCGGGCATGGTCGGCGACGTGCTCGTCGCGCAGGGCCGATGCCCCGCGTGCGGCGGCCGCAGAAGCGGTGGCCGCCGCCTGCGCACGGAGTTCGTCCGCGTCCCCGTGCACGGGAGTGGTCGCGTCGACGTAGTCGGTCGCGGTCGCGACGACGACCGTCACCCAGGACGCGTCGCGCAGCACGAGACCGTCCGGGCCCGCGGCGGCGACGCCGTCCGTGACCACCTCGAGGGCCACGGCCGCGGTGATGCTGGTCCCGGGACCGCGGTCGCGGACCACCTGCGCGCCCGCCACGTAGTCGGGCGGGGCGTCCGACGGCAGCCGCAGCGTGGTGGACCAGCGGGTGCCGTCGCCGGTCGGCCGGTCGAGCGGGTGCTCCGAGGTGACCCGGATGCGCAGCGGTCCGCCGGACCAGGTGCGGTGCACGACGACGACCGATGCCGGTCGGCTGACGAACGCCTCCTGTGCACCGGTCGCCCAGGACTGGCCCGCGACGCCCTCGTCGAGACGGAGCCAGCGCTCGTACCCGTCGGCTGCTGCGTCCTGCTCCAGCCAGAGGTCCGCGAGCGGCTGGTACGCCTGGACGAAGCCGCCCTGGAGGCGCTGGACCTGGCGCTCGGCCTCGCGGACGTCATCCCGCTCGAGCGCCTCGCGGGCGGCGGCCAGCGTGGCCGGACCGTCGGGTGCCGAGCCCGAGCGTGGCGCTCCCGACCAGCACGTGTCGTCGTTGAGCTGGAGCCGTTCGACCGCGACACCGCCGAAGACCATCGCGCCGAGCCGCCCGTTGCCGAGCGGGAGGGCGTCCGTCCACAGGTCGGCGGGGGAGTCGTAGCGCAGGGTCGTCTCGGTCGTCACGGGTCTCCAGGGCTGCCGGAAGGACCGTCGCCGGAGGTGGCGACGGTCCTTCCGGAAGGGTAGATCAGGGGGTCGAGATCTTCGGCTGGGCCGGCAGCGTGAACGGCGTGCCCAGGAAGAACCCGGTGTGCGGCGGCTGGTTGTAGGCCGTGTTCTGCCACGCGATCGCGACCCGGTAGGTCTGGTCGTGCAGCAGGGTCCACACGCGGGCGCTCGTCACGGTCGGTGTCGCGTAGATGCGCAGCGCCGACTCGTCGGACCTCGCCCAGATGACCTCCTCGCGCCAGTCGCCCAGGATGTCGCCCGACAGCGTCGGGGTCGACTTGGTGCCGTTGTTCGACCGGACGTCGGCACCGGTCAGCAGGCGGGTGTCGCCGCCCGTGCCGTACTTGTCGATGTGCGTCCCGTCGAGCAGCTCACGCGACGTGTCCCCGTCCCAGTAGGCCAGGAAGTTCGCCGACCCGGGCTTGCGGCCGATGGTCTGGCCGGAGGTGTTGCGCAGCTGCGAGTCGGACGAGGACCACGACTCGGCGCCGGCGCTGCCCGACCAGATGTCGTCGGAGACGCCGCGGCCGTTGTCGGTGGTGGCCGGGGTGCTCCACAGGATCTGGCCCGTGCGTGCGTCGGCCATCCAGGAGTCCGGCTGCGTCGTGCTCTCCGTGACCTTGTAGTACTCGAGGCCGGGACGGCTCGGGATCAGGTCGCCGACGTGCCCGGCGTCCCCGTGGCCCGTGCGGTTGTTCCACAGGCCCGTCCCGTTGTCGTCGATGGCGGCGGCGCCGTACAGGATCTCCTGCTTGCCGTCGCCGTCGACGTCGGCGACCGACAGCGAGTGGTTGCCCTGCCCGGCGTAGGTGCTGTTGCCGGAGGTGCTCGAGCTCGAGTCGAACGTCCACCGTCGGGTCAGCGACCCGTTGCGGTAGTCCCAGGCCACCACGACGGCACGCGTGTAGTAGCCGCGGGCCATGATGATCGACGGCCGCTGACCGTCGAGGTAGGCGGTTCCGGCGAGGAACCGGTCGACCCGGTTGCCGTAGCTGTCGCCCCAGCTGGACACCGTGCCGCGGGGCGGGACGTAGCTCGTCGTCGCGCCGATCGCGCCGGACTGGCCGGTGAACACCGTGAAGTACTCCGGGCCGGAGAGCACGTAACCCGACGAGTTCCGGTAGTCCGCGTTGGCGTCGCCGATCACCTGACCGGTCCCCGAGCGGGTGCCGTCGGCGGTCTTCATCGCGACCTCCGCCTTGCCGTCCCCGTCGTAGTCGTAGACCTGGAACTGCGTGTAGTGCGCACCGGCCCGGATGTTGCGGCCCAGGTCGATCCGCCACAGGCGCGTGCCGTTCAGCTTGTACGCGTCGACGTACACGTTGCCGGTGACGCCGGACTGGGAGTTGTCCTTCGCGTTGGTCGGGTCCCACTTCAGGACGACCTCGAGCTGGCCGTCCCCGTCGAGGTCGCCGACGCTGCCGTCGTTGGCCACGTAGTCGCCGCTGGGCTTCTGGATGGGGACGTCGAGGTAGCCGTTGCCGAACGTCAGGGACGTCGCCGACGCCCCCTGCTCGGAGCCGTTCACCACGGCGCGGACCGTGTAGGTCGCGCTCGCGGACGCCCCGGCGTCGAGGTAGTTGGTCGAGTCGGTGATCGGTCCGGCGATCTTGGTGCCGCCCCGGTAGACGTTGAACCCGGTGCTCACCGGCTCGGTACCGAGCAGCCGCCACTGGACCAGGTTGTTGCTGCCGGACCGCACGCTGATCAGTCCGCGGTCCAGCTTCTCGGCCTGCCACGCCCCGGCGGGCGGGGTTGTGC
Organism: Cellulomonas humilata; assembly: GCF_030814415.1. Taxonomy (GTDB): domain Bacteria; phylum Actinomycetota; class Actinomycetes; order Actinomycetales; family Cellulomonadaceae; genus Cellulomonas; species Cellulomonas humilata_A. The sequence goes on from NZ_JAUSVB010000002.1 coordinate 232,757, forward strand.
TGGTCGGGGTGGGCGTCGGGGTGGCGGTGGGCGTGGCGGTCGGGGTGCTGGTCGGGGTGGCCGTCGGGCTGGTCGTCGGTGTCGACGTTCCACCCGTGCACGTGGTGCCGTTCAGCGCGAAGCTCGTCGGCACCGGGTTGCTGCCCGACCACGTGCCGTTGAACCCGAAGGACGTGCTCGCGCCCGACGCGATGCCGCCGTTGTAGGAGACGTTGGTCGCGGTCACCTGGGAGCCGCTCTGCGAGGTCGCCGCGTTCCAGGCCTGGACCACGGTCTGCCCGGCGCCGAACGACCAGGTGAGGTTCCAGCCGGTGACGGCGTCCCCGAGGTTGGTGATCCTGACGTCGGCCCCGAAGCCGGCGCCCCACTGGTTGGTGACCGTGTAGTCGACGCGGCAGCCGACCGCGGCCGCAGCCGGCTGGGCGGCGGCCACGCCGACTCCGACTGCCAGGGTGGCCGCCATCAGCCACGGGATGGTTCTGCGAGGGTGCGACATGGTGCTTCCTCCTGCGTTCACGGCCGACGCCTTCGTCGGGGGGCACGGCTCAGCCCTCAGGGGAACGTAGGTACGGACGCGGGTGCGCAACTACGGAGTGAAACCTTTCATCGGAACACGCTTACCGCCGATAACGTTCTCTACCGGCCGTCTGGCACGAGGTACGTCCCGTGCCCCTCGACCACGAGGCCGTCAGAGAAGACGAGAACCTCGTCGACCAGACCGCCGGCCTGGTTCCGGTAGGTGATCACGAGCACGCTGACGCCGGCGTACACCCGCTCCACGGTGAAGTGCAGGTCCGGCATCAGCCTCAGACCCTCGGTCCAGTACTCGCGCAGAGCCTGCTTCCCACGCGTCACCCCGCGGCTGGCCGGGACCACCCGCGCGGCCGTCGGGGACGTGAAGACCACGTCGTCGTGGAACTGCGACAGGACGGCCTCGACGTCGTGGGCGTTCCACGCCGCGACCCAGGCGGCGCTGAAGGCGAGGGGTTCGGGGATGCTCATCGGAGCAGTGTGGCATCGAGGATTCGCCCGGTCCCCGGATGCGGGAGCCAGGCGCTGCGCCTAGCGTCGATTCTCATGCTGGACCATGTCAGCGAGTCCCCGGTGGGCTCGTCCGAGCCGGACGAGCGCCCGCTGCTGGGCGACCGCTACCGGCTGGACGGGGTCCTCGGGCGCGGCGGCATGGCCACCGTGCACCGCGCGCACGACGTGCTGCTCGAGCGGGACGTGGCCGTCAAGGTCTTCCCGGCGGTCCTCGAGGGGACCGACGACCTCCTGCGCAACCGCGCCGAGATCCGCGTGCTGGCCACGCTCAGCCACCCGGGCCTGGTCACGCTGCACGACGCCGGGACCGTGCACGGCGACGACGGGTCCGAGCAGGTGTACCTCGTGATGGAGCTCGTCGAGGGGCCGACGCTCGCCGAACGCCTCCGGGACGGTGCCCTGGACGTCGAGCAGACCGCGCGGGTGGGCCGGGACGTCGCCGAGGCGCTCGCCACCGTGCACGAGCGGGAGATCGTCCACCGCGACATCAAGCCCGCGAACATGCTGCTGACCAGCGCCGACGCGCTCGACACCACGCGGCGACGGGGGGAGCCCGCGGTCAAGCTCGCCGACTTCGGCATCGCCCGCCTGGCCGACGCGACCCGGCTGACGATGACGGGCATGACGCTCGGCACGATGAGCTACCTGAGCCCCGAGCAGTCCACCGGCTCCGAGCTGGGACCGGCGAGCGACGTGTACGGGCTCGGGCTGGTCCTGCTGGAGTGCGTGACCGGCCGACCTGCCTTCACCGGCACGATGGCCGAGATGGCGACCGCGCGGCTGGTCTCGTCGCCCGACGTGCCGGTCGACCTCGACCCCCGGCTCGGTGACCTCCTGTCGCGCATGACCCGGATGGCGCCGCAGGACCGGCCCGACGCCCGCGAGGTGGCGCAGGACCTGGCGGCGATCCTGGCCGGCGACCCGGGGGAGACGCTGGTGATGCCCGCCGCCGAGAGCCCCGTCCCGGAGAGCATCCCGGCGACGCCCTCCCGCCGGTGGGCTCGTCCCGCGCTCGTCGGTGGTGCGGTGATCCTCCTCGTCGGCGGCACGGTGCTGGTCGGACAGCTCGCGGCCGGCGGCGGGACCACGGTGGTGCCGCCCTCCTACCCTGCCGTCGAGGGCGCGGTGGGCGAGTCCCTCACGCAGCTGCAAGAGAGCGTCGAGCCATGAGGCGCGCGGCGCGGATGATCTCCCTCGTCCTCGGCGTCGCGCTGGTGTGCGCGGGCTGCGGCAGCTCAACCGAGCTGGCCGCCGACCGTGCGCGGACGCTCCAGGACTCGGTCCTCGCCGTCTCCCAGGCCGCCAGCGAGGCGCGGTGGGCCGACGCCCAGTCCCTCCTCGTCGAGACGCGGGTCGCGCTCGACGACGGGGTGGACGCGGGCGAGGTCTCGACGACCCGGTATCGCGAGATCGACGCCGCGCTCGACCTGGTCGCGACAGAGCTGGCTGCGTCGCGGGCCGCCGCCGACCAGGCCGCCGCCGAGGCGGCAGCGGCCGCGCAGGCGGCGGCGGAGCAGGCCGCCGCCGAGCAGGCCGCGGCGGAGCAGGAGGCTGCTCCCCCACCCGCCAAAGAGCCCCCCGCCCCCAAGGGCAAGGGACCGGGCAAGGGCAAGTAGGCCACCTGCTCAGGGTCGGGTTCCGGGGGATCACTGATGCGGCCGGGGTGTCCGGACGTGCATCCTGGGGTGGTCCGGCCGCTGGTGGCCGGCCCGAGAGGAGCACGACCATGGGCAGCATCCACGACGGCATGGCCCGACAGGGCCTGGTCCGGCCGGTCGACGGTCGCGTGCTGGGCGGTGTGTGCGCCGGCCTGGGTCAGCGGTTCGGCATCGCGCCGTTCCACGCGCGGCTCCTGTTCGTCCTCATCCTGTTCGTCCTGCCGGGCAGCCAGCTGCTGATCTACCCGCTGCTGTGGATCCTCATGCCCACGGAGCACCGGGTGACCACGCCGGTGGACGCTGCTCCGGGCAGGTACTAGGCAGCTCAGATGCCGCCGGTCGGCGTCAGGTGGCGGGGTCGGCGGGGCACCGGGACATCGGTGAGGAGGGGGGCCGGGAGCGCCTTGGTCAGCTCGCCGATCAGCGCACGCCAGGACTGCTCGGCGGCGCGCAGCTGCGTCGCCACGTCCTCGGGCGCGACGTGGCCCACGGTTCCGATGCCGTCGGCCGCGTCGAGCGCGTCGAGACCGCGCTCTATCGCGGCCCGCGACGTCCGGTAGTTCGTCGTGTCCCGCGCAGCCGGCGGGGTCAGCACCTCGAGCACCGCGGCGGCGTCGTCGAACATCGAGCGCAGGAGCGCCACCGCGTGCGGGCGGTCGCCCATCGAGAGCCGGTCCGCGGAGTCCGTGACGGCAGCGACGATCGTCGAGTGCGCGAGCCGGTCGACGGTCGCGGCCAGGGCGCCGGGCACGATCTGGATCTGCAGCAGGAGCGCGACGGTCCGCCCGAGCACCCGCTCGGAGCGCTCCCGACGGACCCGTCGCCGTTCGGTCGCCCGTCGGGCCTCGTCCTCGGCGCGCAGCTCCAGCGCGAGCGCCTCGCGCTCCCGGCGCTCGGCCTCCTGCCGGGCTGCGTTCGCCCGCCGGGAGACCAGCTCCGTCGCCGTCCGCACGTGCTGCTCGGACTCGGTCTGGGCCCGGTGCACGAGCTCGGCGGCGCACGGGTTCGCCGGGCTGGCGTAGCCGGTGTCGGTGTAGCCGAACAGGGCGATGTGGTGCTCCTCCGCCCACAGGACGGCGGTCTTGGTGAACCCGGAGCGGGAGTAGAAGACGGCGACGAACGAGCCCGCCGCCGCGCGGAGGTCCTCGAGGTCGGAGCGCCCGACGGGGCTGCGGCGGTGCTCGACGCGGCCCGCGAAGTCGATGCCGACCAGGTCCAGCTCGATCGCGGAGCCGGGGCCCGTGACGCGGACGTCGGTGCGGGCGAGGACCGTGCGGGCGTGCCGCTCAGCGAAGCGCTCGGCGTCGCGCCACTGCGGGTCCTTGCCCGTGGTGCTCACGTCCACCTCCTCCACCGACGTCCGGCCGGTCAGACACGCCTTGACGCTATGGACCGCGCGCGTGCCCGGAGTCGACCGTCTGGGTGACCCCCCTGACGCAAACCGCCGGTCCGCACGACACGCCGGACGAATCGACCGGGTGAAACTCCGAGATCTCGCGATCGGCGACCGGCGCGCCGGTGGCAGGGTGGACGCCATGACGGCACGGTGGCCGGCATTCGCGCCGGCGCTCGACCGCGCGGCGCACCATGCGCGCGAGTGGCTGATGTCCCTGGCCGAGCGCCCGGTGCACCCGAGGGCGCAGCCCGACGCGCTCGCGGCGGTCCTCGGCGGACCCCTCCCGGACGGGCCGACCCCACCGGAGACGGTCGTCGACGAGCTCGCCGCCGGGATCGAGCCCGGGCTGATGGGGATGCCGTCCGGGCGCTTCTTCGGCTGGGTCATCGGAGGCACGCACCCGGCCGCGCTCGCAGCGGACTGGCTCACGAGCGCGTGGGACCAGAACACGGCGATGCGTCACTCGACACCGGGCGTCGTGGCGGTGGAGGACGCGGCCGCCGCGTGGGCGCTCGACCTGCTCGGCCTCCCGGCCGGTGCCGACGTCGGGTTCGTCACCGGCGCCACCATGGCCAACTTCACCGGGCTGGCGGCGGCGCGGCAGCAGGTGCTCGCCGACGCGGGCTGGGACGTGGGCCGCGACGGCCTCGCGGGCGGTCCGCGGGTCCGGGTCCTCGTCGGGGCGGAGCGGCACGAGACCCTCGACCTCGCGCTGCGCTACCTCGGGCTCGGGACGCCGACCGCCGTCGCCGCCGACGACCAGGGCCGGCTCGTCGTCGCCGACCTCGAGCGCGCTCTGGCGGAGGGGAGCGGGCCGACGATCGTCTGCCTGCAGGCGGGCAACCTGCACTCGGGCGCGTTCGACCCGATGGCCGAGGCGATCGAGGTCGCCCACCGGCACGGCGCCTGGGTCCACGTCGACGGCGCCTTCGGGCTCTGGGCCGCGGCGTCACCTCGGCTGCGGCGCCTCGTCGCCGGGTACGAGCGCGCCGACTCGTGGGCCACCGACGCGCACAAGACCCTGAATGTGCCGTACGACTGCGGCCTGGCGATCGTCGCGCACCCCGAGCCGCTGCGCCGGGCGCTCGGCATGCACGCCGAGTACTTCGCGACGTTCAGCGGGTCGGGCGACCCGTTGGAGAAGGTGCCCGAGCTGTCCCGGCGCGCTCGCGGCGTCCCCGTGTGGGCGGTGCTGCGGTCGTTGGGCCGCAGCGGCGTCGAGGACCTGGTGGACGGGCTGGTGGCGAACGCCCGGGCGATCGCGGACGGGATCGCGACGATCGACGGCGCCGAGATCCTCAACGACGTCGTGTTCACCCAGGTCTGCGTCGGGTTCGGGTCCGACGAGCGGACCCGTGCGGTCACGGCGCGGGTGCTGGCCGACGGCGTGACCTGGATGTCGGGGTCGCGATGGCAGGGCCGGGACGTGCTGCGGGTGTCGGTGAGCAACTGGTCGACGGACGCTGAGGACGTCGCCCGGTCGGTCGACGCCGTCCGCCGGGCGGCGTCGACCGACTGACACCAGGTCAGCGCGGCTGGTGCTGCCCGGGGTCGACGGGCGGTGCGGTCGGCGGGCCCGCCGGCGGGTCGAACGGGTTGCCCGGCCCGGCCGCCAGCGGCTGCACCGGCGTCGCCGGCCCCCGCCAGCGCCGCGCCCAGCGCACCCCTGCGACGCCGAGCGCCGCGATCGCGCCGCCGAAGGCGAGCCAGGGCAGGAGCACCCCGACGACGATGGCGATCGCCGAGACCACGGAGACCAGCGAGTCCCAGCCCGTGACGAGCCCTTCGACGAACGACTGCGGACCGGTCGGCGGCTCGACGGGCGCCGGCGGCTCGACGGGCGGGGGCAGGTCCGGGCCGACGATCGCGACGTGGATCGTGGACAGCGACACCTGCTCGGCGATCGCGGCCCGCTGCGACCGCAGCTGCTCCAGGCCGGCCTCGCGCTCGGTGAGGGCGTTCTCCGCGACGATGATGTCGTCGTGCGTGGTCGCGGTGGCCAGCAGGTTGGTCATGCGGGCGACCGAGAGCTCCATCGCGTGGATGCGGGCGTCCAGGTCCTGTGCGGCCCCGGTCACGTCCTTCTTGGTCAGGTCCACCGCCTCGACGTCACCGAGCTCGCGCAGGGCGACGAGCGTCGGGGTGACCGCGGCCGCGGGGAGCCGGATGGTCAGCGTGGCGGTGGCGACCTCCGTCTCGGTGGCGGCCTTCTCGGCCCGGTCGTCGACGCGGCCGTCGGCGTCCTCGGTGAGGCGCACGATGGCGTCGGCGGCGACGCGCGGGTCCTTCGCCGCCATCGCGACGTCCCCGGTCTGGATGACCTGACGGTTCGCGTCGGGAGTGCTGGCAGCGGGCTCGACGGCGTTCCCGGCGCCGTCGGTGTCCTGCTGGACCACCGTGCCGGGATCGGCGCCACCCTCGTCGGCACCGACCGCACCCTGGTCGGTGCCGCTGTCGTACTGGGCCTCGGAGGTGCTGTCGCCGCTGTCGGCGCCGCTGCAGGCGCTGAGGGTCGCCGCGAGGGCGATGACGCCGGCGACCATCCACCGGGTGGTGCGGGCGCGGGCTGTCGGTGCGGGGCGCTTCGTCGTCGGCTTCATGGCCGTGACCGTAGGACCGTCGGCGAGGCTGCGGGTTGGCTGTGACTCAACTGTGACGGCATCGGCGGGGGCGGGACCGAATCGTGACCGCGCCGACACCGGACCGCGTTCGCGCTGCTCAGAGCACGTAGGCCGTCGCGGTCCAGAGGTGCACGGCCGCGTAGGCGCGCAGTGGGCGCCACCGTTCGGCCAAGCGGGTGACGTCCGCCGCGGACCCGACGCCGAGCGCCCGACGCAGCACGAGGTCGCCCACGGGCATCGCGTCGCGGTCGCCGAGCACGCGCAGGGCGAGGTAGTCCGCGGTCCACGGACCGATCCCCGGGAGGGCGAGGAGGCGATCCCGGACATCCGCTGCTCCCGGCACGAGCGAGAGCCCGTCGGCGCAGGCCCGCGCGAGGGCGTGCAGGGTGCGGGCGCGGGAGTGGGTGATCCGGACGACGGCCTGCAGCTCCACGGGGTCGACCTCCGCGAGCCGTTCCGGTGTCGGGTACGTGGTCAGGCCGTCCGGTCCGGGGCTGCCGTAGGCGGCAGCCAGCCGACCCCCGAACGTGCGGGCGGCGGCGAGCGACACCTGCTGGCCGAGCACGGTCGTCACCGCGGCCTCGAAGCCGTCGGGGTGTCCCAGGATCCGCAGCCGGGGTCGCGCCCGTACCAGCGGGCCGAGGACGGAGTCGTCCCCGAAGGCGTCGAGCACGGCGTCGAGATCGTCGGCGAGCCCGAACCACGAGGCGGCCAGCGCTGCGAGGTCGGCCTCCGACCCGGCGGTGGAGCGCAGCGCGATCCGGTCCGCGCCCAGGGTGGCCTCGACGATCGCCGGTCCACCGCCCAGCCGGACGACCCGGCGCACGACTCCGGCGTCGACCATCTCCACGCCCGGCACCGCATGGGCGACCAGCGAGGCGAGTGCCGGGGCCGGGTCGAACGACCGCTGCAGGACGAGAGAGGCGCTCACGGGTCGACGGTAGCTCGCTGGACGCTTTACCAAGTCAATGTATTTACATGGAAAGGATGCGCCCCACGCGTGGCAGTGCTAGAACTGTTCTAGCTGATCGCACCGGGAGCCTGGGGCGACCAGCCGGTCGCAAGTTCGGCCGCGTTGCCGAGGGTCACGGCGAGAGCCGGACCGCCCGTGAGGGTTCAGGGAGTGCGCCAAGCCTCGTGCCGGCGAGACGCCTCTCCGTGGCGCCCCGTCCCCGAGAACAGGGGACGGGGCGCACCTACGTCCGGCACTGCCTACGCTGAGGGACGTGCGCCCCCACCTCCTGCCCGGCGCTGTCGACCCGTCCGTGGCCGACGGTGTCGAGGGTTTCGTCGTCCCGACGCTGTCGCTCCTCGCTGCCGTCGTCGTCGCCTTCCTGGCAGCGACCGCTCTTGCCGTGGTGGTGCGGCGCCTCGCGCGCCGCTCCGCCGTCGCCGCCGACCTCACCCGTCGCTCGCGCAAACCCATGCGCGCGGTCCTGCTCGTGGTCGCGGTCTGGATCGCGCTGCGCCTGAGCACCGACCCCGCCGACTGGACGCGGACGGCCGAGCACGTCCTGCTGATCGCGCTCATCATCACCGTGGCGTGGCTCATCGGCAGTCTCGCGTTCGTGCTCGAGGACGCCGCGCTGCAGCGGTACCGGATCGACGTCGCCGACAACCGGCACGCCCGCCGCGTCCGCACGCAGGTCCAGGTGCTGCGCCGCATCACGGTCGCGATCCTCGTGCTCTGCGCGATCGCGGCGATCCTGCTCACGTTCCCGTCGGCCCGGGCGCTCGGCGCGAGCCTCCTGGCGTCCGCGGGGCTCATCTCGATCGTCGCAGGCCTCGCGGCGCAGAGCTCCCTGGCCAACGTGTTCGCCGGGCTGCAGCTCGCGTTCACCGACGCCATCCGGGTGGACGACGTGGTCGTCGTCGCCGACGAGTGGGGCCGCATCGAGGAGATCACGCTCACCTACGTGGTCGTGCACGTCTGGGACGACCGCCGCCTGATCCTGCCGTCCACGTACTTCACGACGACACCGTTCGAGAACTGGACCCGTCGCGCGGCCGACCTGCTGGGCACCGTCGAGCTCGACGTCGACTGGGAGGTCCCGGTGGAGGCGATGCGCGCCGAGCTGACGCGGCTGCTCCAGGACACCGACCTGTGGGACCGCCGCGTCGGCATCCTGCAGGTCACGGACGCCGTCGGGGGCATGGTCCGCGTCCGCGCGCTGGCCAGCGCGGTGGACGCCCCCACGCTGTTCGACCTGCGGTGCTACGTCCGTGAGGGCCTCGTCGGCTGGCTGCAGCGCGAGGCGCCGCAGAGCCTGCCGAAGACCCGGTGGGAGGGCACGCCGCCCGCGCCGTCGACGGGACGCCGCGCCGCCGCCCGTCCGGACTCCGCGCCGACGCCCGTCCTCCCGGTGCCGGGCGCGTGGTCCCCGGACGACACGCAGACCATCACCACCGGCGGGCAGGACGCCCGGCTGTTCACGGGCAGCATCGACGCGCTGGAGCGGTCGCGGCACTTCTCCGGCCCCGGGCAGGACGTCATCGACGAGCGCGAGCAGTCCGCCGAGGACCACGGGGAGGGGCGGCAGCCCTGATCCAGCCCGTCACGCCGGAGCTGCTGGTCGACCGCCTGGTGCAGCTCGTCGCCCCGCGCGACGGCAGGGTCCGCGTCATGGTCGACGGCGCACCGCCGACGCGGCCCGACGACCTCGCCGACGCGCTCGTCGACCCGCTGCAGGCGCTCGGCCGGCCCGTGTTCCGGGTGCACGCCGACGACTTCCTGCGGCCCGCGTCCGTGCGGTTCGAGCACGGGCGGCGGGATCCGGACGCCTACCTGGAGGACCGGCTCGACGCGGGTGCGCTCGGCCGGGAGGTCCTCGACCCGTTCGTCGCCCGGGGCCGCTTCCTGCCGACGTTGTGGGACGCCGTCGCCGACCGGGCGACCCGGGCGGCCTTCGTGGACGCGCCCGGGCGAGCCGTCCTGGTGCTCGACGGGAGCCTGCTGCTGGGTCGGTGGCTCGACGCCGAGCTCACCGTGCACCTGACCGTCCGGCCGTCGACCCTCGCCCGCCGGACGCCGGCGGAGGACCACTGGACGCTCCCCGCCTTCGCCCGCTACGACGAGGAGACGCTGCCGACGCAGGTGGCGGACGTCGTGGTCCACGTCGACGACCCGCGCCACCCTGCCCTCGAGGTCGATGGGTGATGAGGCTCACGCCGGGACGGCTGCCGTCAGGCGGGCCGCGAGGCGGTGCATCGCGTCGGCCAGCTCCGGGGGACCGACCACGCGCAGGGGCACACCGAACATCGCGAACCGTGCGGCGACCCCGTCCCAGGACCAGGCGCTCAGCACGGCCCGGCAGCGGTCGTCGCCCAGGGGCTCGACGAGGGCGTCCCGGCCGGCCCACTGGGCGACCTCGGACGCGGCCATGTCCACCTCGGCCTCGCCGCGGCAGGGCCACGGGTTGACGCTGCTGAACTGCTCGGCGACGAACGCGGCGACGTCGGTCGCGGGCAGCGGACGGGGCGCGAAGCGGGGTCCTGAGCCGGTCTTCGGGGTCATGCGGTCCACGCGGTACGTGCGCCAGTCGGCGCGGTCGAGGTCGTAGCCGACCAGGTACCAGCGCCCGCCCCAGGTGACCAGGTGGTGGGCCTCGGTGCGGCGGGGGAGCCGCGTGTCGCTGCCGCCCTCGTAGTCGAACCGGAGCACCTCGTGTGCGCGCACGGCCGCGCCGACCGCCAGCAGCACCTGCTGGTCGACCTGCGGGCGGTTGCCGCCGCGCGTGACGGCGGTGACCTGGAGCGCGTCGGCGGCGGCGCGCAGCCGGGCCGGCATGACCTGGCGGAGCGTCGCGAGCGCGCGCACGGCGGCCTCGTCGACCCCCGCGACGCCCGTGGAGGCGGTCTGCAGGGCGACGACGAGGGCGACCGCCTGCTCGTCGTCGAGCAGGAGCGGTGGCATCTGGGTCCCGGCGTCGAGCCGGTACCCACCGTCGGGTCCCTTGCTCGCGTGCACGGGGTAGCCCAGCTCGCGGAGGCGGTCGACGTCGCGGCGCACGGTCCGCGGGCTGACGCCGAGCCGGTCGGCGAGCGCCTCGCCCGGCCAGTCGCGGCGGGCCTGCAGCAGCGACAGGAGAGCGAGGAGTCGGGAGGACGGCGTGGACATGCACTCAGGATGCCACGCAGTAGCGGACAGGACCTGACCGCTATGCCCGACAGGCTGGTGCAGTACCCACTCGACGAGGGAGAACCCATGATCCAGACCCGAGGACTCACCAAGGACTTCGTGGTGAGCAGCACCGAGACGGTGCACGCCGTGCGCGGCATCGACCTCGACATCGCCCCCGGCGAGCTCGTCGCGGTGCTCGGCCCGAACGGCGCCGGCAAGTCGACCACGATGCGCATGCTCACCACGCTGATCCGGCCGACGTCCGGTACCGCGACAGTCGCAGGCGTCGACGTCGTCGCGGACCCGGCGACCGTCCGGCGGCACATCGGCTACGTCGGGCAGGGCAACGGGGCGGGCCACCAGCAGCGTGCCGCCGACGAGCTGACCATGCAGGGCCAGGTCTACGGGCTCGACCGTGCGGCGGCGCGACGGCGCACGGCGGAGCTGCTGGACGCGCTCGACCTCACCGCGCTGGCGAGGCGCAAGGTGTCGGACCTGTCTGGCGGACAACGGCGGCGGCTCGACGTCGCGCTGGGCCTGGTGCACGCGCCGCGCCTGCTGTTCCTGGACGAACCGACCACGGGCCTCGACCCGCACAACCGCGCCAACCTCTGGGAGCACATCTCCCGGCTGCGCGCCGAGCACGACATGACCATCGTGCTCACCACGCACTACCTCGACGAGGCCGACACGATGGCCGAGCGTGTCGTGGTGGTCGACCACGGGCAGATCATCGCCGACGACACCGCGGACGGGCTCAAGCGCACGCTCGCCGGTGACCGCGTGGTGCTCACGGTCGCGGTCGGCGGGACGGCGTCGCGCGTGGCGTCGATCGTCGAGAACCTGCCCGGCGCCCGGGACGTGGTCGTCGCCGGCGACCGGGTGGAGGCGCGGGTGGCCGACGCCGGCGCGGCGGTGCCCGAGCTGGTCCTCGCGGCGTCCGCTGCCGGGGCGCCCCTGCTCGAGGCGCTCGCCGTGCGGCCCACGCTCGACGACGTCTTCCTGGCCCTCACCGGCCGCAGCCTGCGCGACGAGGGTGCGCGCGAGACCGACACCACCGAGTCCACCGCCGAGGAGGCCGCAGCATGAGCACCATCACCGTCGACGCCCCGACCAGCACGCTCACCCCCGTCCGCCGGTCCTGGTTCTCGGACGTGTGGCTCGTCATGACGCGCGAGCTGCGCCCGGTGGCCCGCGAGCCGTTCTCCGTCGTGTTCGGCCTCATCCAGCCGCTGGTGTTCCTCGGCCTGTTCGGTCCGCTGCTCGTCGGATCGGTGGGGGAGACCGGGGGCCTGAGCTCGACGGACGTGTGGCAGTGGTTCGTGCCGTCGATCCTCGTGATGACCACGCTGTTCGGCACGTCCACCACCGGCTCCAACCTGCAGTTCGAGATGCAGACGGGCGCCCACGAGCGGTTGCTGGTCACCCCGTTGTCGCGGTCGTCGCAACTGGTCGGCAGGTCGCTCAAGGAGATGGTGCCGCTGGTCGCGCAGGCGGTCATCCTCATCCTGGTGATGCTGCCGTTCGGCTTCCGCGCCGACCCCGTCGGGGCCCCGATCGGTCTGGCGATGCTCGCGGTGCTGGGCGTCGGGCTGGGTTCGCTCAGCCACGCGCTGGCGATCGCGGTGCGCAAGCAGGAGTGGATGTTCTGGGCCGTGCAGCAGACCGTGCTGTTCCCGCTGCTCATCCTGTCCGGGATGCTCCTGCCGCTGGAGACCGGGCCGCAGTGGATGAAGGTCGCGTCCGCGTTCGACCCGCTGCGGTGGGTGGTCGAGGCCGAGCGGGCGCTGTTCGCCGGCGACCTGACCAGCAGCGCCGTGGCCGCGGGGTGGCTCGCGGCGGTCCTCACGGCGGTCGTCGGGTTGGCGGTCGGGGTGCGGACCCTGCTGCGCAGCACTGACTGAGCACCTCACATCGCCCGTCCGTCGCGCGTCTTCCTCTCGAGGGCGCGCGACCGGCGGGCGATGTCAGTGGGTGGGGGAATGATGGCGACCATGACGGTCCAGGAGCTCGAGGTCCTCGAGGATGTCCGCGTGGTGCACACGGTCGTGCCGTCACCGCTCGGACCCATCACGCTCGTCGCCCACGACGGCGGGCTGTCCGCGCTCCTGCTGCAGAGCTCGAAGTACGAGGCCGTGCAGGGCCCCTTCGGTGAGCGGGCGGACGGCGAGTTCGACGAGGTGCAGACGCAGCTCGACGGGTACTTCGCCGGGACGCGCACCGAGTTCGACCTGCCGCTGCACTTCGTCGGGACCACGTTCCAGTGCCGCGTGTGGGAGGGGCTCCTGCGCATCCCGTACGGGCAGACCCGGTCCTACGGCGACCTCGCCGCGGAGATCGGCCTCGACCCGCGCACGTCGTCGCGGGCCGTCGGAGCTGCCAACGGGCGCAACCGGATCGCGATCGTCGTGCCGTGCCACCGCGTGATCGGCGCGGACGGGTCGCTGACCGGCTTCGCCGCCGGGCTCGACCGCAAGCGGTTCCTGCTCGGGCACGAGGCCAAGGGCCGCCCGCGCGAGCACCTGCTGTTCTGACGGGTACGGGGGGCAACCCCACGGTCGTCCGGGGGAGTGCTCGATGGTGGGCGGACGCCGCACGACAGCACGCTGGTCTCATGACGAGACCACAGAGCAACGCCCGCCTGGCAGTCACCATCGCCGCCGCCTGCAGCGTCGCGATCAGCGCCGTGATCACCGGGATCCCCGCGTACTCGCAGGACCGTGCACACCGGGACGTCGTGCAGCACGAGCTCGACGCCCTGGTCCGGGACGCAGGCTTCCCCGGTGCGCTGGCCACGTCCCGGGACGCCCGGGGACGCAGCCGCGACTACACCGCCGGGGTCGGCGACCTCGAGACGGGCGCCCGGGTGCCGCTCGACGGCCAGGTCCGGATCGGCAGCAACAGCAAGACGTTCGTCGCGGTCGCGCTGCTGCAGCTGGTCGACGAGGGAGAGGTCGACCTCGACGCACCCGTCGAGAGCTACCTGCCCGGGCTCGTCCACGGCGATGGCGTGGACGGCTCGCTCATCACCGTCCGGGAGGTCCTCCAGCACACCAGCGGGGTGCCCAACTACACCGCGGTGATGAACCTGGACTTCTTCGCGACGCGGCACCACTACGTCGAGCCGCGCGAGCTGCTGGACCTGGCACTGACGCAGCCGGGCACGCCGCCGGGGTCGGCGTGGTCGTACAGCAACACCAACTACGTCATCGCCGGGCTGATCGTGCAGAAGGTCACCGGCCGGCCGCTCGCCGAGGTCGTCACCGACCGGGTGATCGAGCCCCTGCACCTGCGGGACACCTACGTGCCCGACCGCGGCGAGGAGGAGCTCCGCGAGCGCCACCCGCTCGGGTACCACGCGTCGGAGCCGGGCGGCGACCTGCGGGACATCACCGTGCTCGACCCGTCGTGGGCCTGGGCGGCCGGCGACATCGTCTCGACCCCGAGCGACCTGGACGCGTTCTTCGTCGCCCTGCTCGGCGGCGAGCTGCTCCCGCCCGAGCTCCTCGCCGAGATGCAGACGACCGTCGAGACGGCGCCGGAGCTGCACGGCATGCGGTACGGGCTGGCGCTCTTCAGCACCCCGCTGAGCTGCGGCGGTGTCGCCTGGGGACACGGCGGCAGCATCCCCGGGTACGAGACCGGCGGCGGCGTGGGCCCCGACGGCCGGTCGGTGACCGTCGCGGTGACCGCGCTGCCGGCGGCCACGGCCGACCCCGAGGCGGCGTGGGAGCGGATCAACGAGGCGGTCGACGCGGTCCTCTGCGCGTAGTCGTCAGGTGGCCCGGTGCAGGTCCGGGCGCTGCGACGGTCTCCCCGGCAGGTCCGGGGAGTACCGTCGGTAGCCCTCGCGCAGCCGGACCGCGCCGGGCGCGACGGCCTCGACGTCCGACCAGTTCACGAGGAACGTCCCGCGATGGCGCCACCGCAACCAGCGCGCCAGGAGAGCGGGGGACCGCACACCGGTCCGCTCGTAGCCGAGGAACGACGTGCCCGTCCGCGGGCTGACCAGGAGCCCGTGCAGGCGCGGCGCGGCGAGCGTCCCGTCCAGCGGGCCGTCGAGCACGAGCCGCACGTCCACCACGTAGCCCAGCGGCTCGTCGGCGGGCCCGCGCACGGGGGCGTCGAGCACGTCACCCAGGATCATGGCGACCTCCCGGCAGGCGTCCGATCACCCGGTCGCGGATCCAGCGCTCGGTCCACGTCACGTCGAGGCTGTCACCGTGCACGCCGAGCGCGACGGTGGTGCCGACGTCGGCGACGTGGGTCCAGCGGATGCGGTGCAAGCGCGACGACGGCGGCCGGCCGCCGAAGACCCGCGTGGCCAGCACCGCGCCGCTGAGCAGCGAGGTGACGACGGCGGTCTGGGACCCGTCCGGCAGGTCGCTGCCGTCGACGCCGTGCACCTCGAGGTCGTCGACGGTGCACACCGGCACGCCGTCGACGTCGAGGACCTGCCGGTCGAGCAGGTGCAGCCGGGCGTCGAGCACGAGCCCGGGCGGGTGCTCGTCGGGCGGAAGGCTCATGAGCCCGCTCCCGTCGCGATCATCAGGGGGATCGCGGCGACGGATGCCGTCACGATGATGACCAGGTACACCAGCGCGAGGGCGTTGGTGACCCGGCCGTTGACGTGCTTGCCCATGTACTCGGGGTCGTTGGCCACGATCAGGATGGGCAGGTACGTGAGGGGGAGCGCGATCGCGGAGAACACCACCGAGAACTCCGTGATCTTGATGGGGTCGACGCTCGTCATGAGCACCCCGACGGCCACCAGGATGCAGACGATCATCGTGAGGTGGAAGCGGGCCGCCTGCGCCGGGCGGCGGAACTTGCCCCACGACCAGCCCATGAACTGCGCGAGCGTGTAGCCGCTGGACAGGGACGTCTCCAGCGCGGCACCGAAGGTCGCGGCGACGATCCCGACGATGACGACCGCCAGGGCCAGCTTGCCGCCGGCGAGAGCGACGGGCAGCACGATCTGGGAGAGCGACGACACCTCGATGCCCGCGGGCAGGAACACGATCGCGGCGCACGCGGCGATGGCGACGGACAGCACGCCCCCGAACGGGAAGCCGACCAGGACGTTGAGCCGCGACTGTGCCAGGTCCTTGACGGTCCACTTCTCCTCGACCGCGCCGGAGGAGAAGAAGAACACCTCGTACGGCGTCATGGCCGCTCCGAACAGCGCGATCGCGTAGTACCAGTAGACGGCGTGGCCCTCGCCGGCGGGCACCGTGGGGGAGAACGCCTGGTCGGCGAGCTCGGACCAGTCGGGTCCCAGGAGGAACACCGCGACCGCGAACACGACGAGCGTGAGCCCGACCAGGCCGGTGACGTTCTCCATGGTCGAGAACTTCGTCCGCCACACCACCAGCCACAGCGCGAACGCCGCGACGGGGATCCACAGCCGGGGCTCCACGCTGCTGGCCAGCTGCAGCGCGAGCGCGATGCCCCCGACCTCGGCGGTGAGGGTCAGCAGGTTGATGAGGAACGAGGCCGTGAGGTTGGCACCCGCCGCACGGGGCCCGAGGCGCTCGCGGATGATCTCGAACGTCGCCCGGCCGCTCACTGCCGCGACCCGCCCGGACATGCTGGCGAACAGGCAGATGCCGATCACGCCGACGACGACCACCCACGCGAGCGAGAGCCCGAACCGGCTGCCGACCACCGCGTTGGTGACCAGGTCCCCGATGTCGAGGAAGCCGCCGATCGCGGTGAGGATGCCGAGCGCGACACCGAGGAGCTTCTTCACTCGCCGGTCACCTCGTCGAGCGTGGCGGTGAGGTCCTCCAGCGCGGTCGCGCTCGCGTCCAGCGCCGCGACCACGGACGCCTCGTCAGAGCCCGCGCCGTTGGCCCACCCGCGCGCGTCCGCGACCGCCAGCTGCGCGTCCCGGACGGCGGTCAGCGCGGCGGCCTGCCACCCGGCACCGGTGGGATCGGCCGGGACGAAGGTCGCGACGGCGTCGGCGGCCTCCTCGAGGACGTGCACCTGGTCGAGCAGCGCGGTGTCCGTGACGGCGGCAGTGCTGCGGTCGTCGCCCAGGAGCTCGGTCGCCAGAGTCGCGGTCCCGACCGCCGACGACGCCTGCTCCAGCGGGGCCGTGAGCGCCCGCGCCTCGTCGACGGTCGTCGCGGGCGAGCCCACGGCGCAGCCGGCCACGACCGCGAGCGCGGCGAGCCCGAGGAGCACGCGGACGACCTGCATGGACGCATCGTGGCTCGCCGCCCGCCCCTGCGCGCGCCGAAACAGGGATGCGGGCGCCCGCAACTGGTGCGAGCGTGGGCCCATGAGGGTCGTCGTGGTGGGTGCCAGCGGCAACGTCGGCACGGCACTGCTGCGGCGGTTCGTCGACGACGGCACGGTGACCTCCGTCGTGGGGGTCGCACGGCGTGCGCCCCGTGGCACCCCACCGGCGCCCTACGGTGTGGCGTCCTGGGTCGGGTGCGACGTCACGGACCCGGATGCGGTCGACACCCTGACGGCAGCGTTCGCCGGGGCCGATGCGGTGGTCCAGCTCGCGTGGGCGATCCAGCCGAGCCACGACCGCCGCCGGCTGCACGACGTGAACGTCGCCGGGACCCGCCGGGTCCTCGACGCTGCCCGTCGCGCCGGTGTGCCGCACGTGGTCGTCGCCTCCAGCGTCGGCGCGTACTCGCCGGCGCCCGACGACGTCCCGCGGGGCGAGGGCTGGGCGACCGACGGCGTGCGCTCGTCGTCGTACAGCGTCGACAAGGCCTCCGTCGAGCGGATGCTCGACGAGGCAGAGGCCGCCTCCCCGGACCTCGCGATCGCCCGGCTGCGGCCAGCGCTCGTGTTCCAGCGCGCTGCGGGGCACGAGATCTCGCGCTACTTCCTGGGGCCGTGGGTGCCGAAGCGGGCGATCAACGGGTACCTCTCGGCACTGCCGTGGCCCGACGGTCTGCGGCTGCAGGTGGTGCATGCCGATGACGTCGCGTCGGCGTTCCGGGAGGCAGTCGTGCGTCGCGTGCGGGGTCCGTTCAACGTCGCTGCCCCCGACGTGCTGCGCGGCCAGGACCTGGCCGACGTCGTGTCCCGCGGGCGGCTGGTCGAGGTGCCGGTGGCGCAGGCCCGCGCGGTCGTGCGGGTGGGGTGGCACGCGCGCGCGGTGCCCGTCGGACCGGGCTGGCTGGACATGGCCCTGGCGGCGCCGCTGCTCGACACGTCGCACGCCCAGCGGGAGCTGAACTGGCGGCCCACGCGGTCCGGCATCGACACCGTGCGGGAGCTCGTCGCCGGGATCGCGTCCGGCGCCGGGACGGCGAGCCCGCCGCTGCGGCCACGCCGCCGCTGAGCCTGGCATCCTCGACGCATGACCGACGACCTCGCCGAGCGGCATGTCTACGGCCGCGCCGACGCCCCGATCACCGTGCTCGAGTTCGGTGACCTCGAGTGCCCGTACTGCCGCGCGGCGGCGCCTGCCCTGCGCGAGCTGGTCGACACGTCCGGTGGGCGGGTCCGGCTCGTGTGGCGGCACTTCCCGCTCTTCGAGGTGCACCCGTACGCGCTGTCCGCGGCGCTCGCCGCGGAGGCAGCCGGCGTCGCGGGCAGGTTCTGGGAGATGCACGACGAGCTGATGAGCCACCAGGACCGTCTGGCCGAGCCCGACCTGCGCGCGGCCGCCGAGAGGCTCGGGCTCGACCCGTCGACGGTCGCGGGCGACGACGCGCAGGTCCACGCGGCCGCGGTCTCGGCCGACTACACGGCGGGCATCGAGGCGGGCGTGCGCGGGACACCCACGATCTTCGTGGACGGGACGAGGTTCCACGGGAAGCCCACCCTGGAGCGGCTGCGCGAGGCTGTGGGGGCGATCGCGTGAGGACCGCGCTGGTCACCGGAGCCGGGCGGGGGATCGGCCGGGGGATCGCCCTCGGCCTGGCGGAGGCGGGATACGCCGTCGGCCTGGTCGGACGGACGCGCGCGCATCTCGATGCCGTGGCCGAGGAGATCGGGGACGACGCGTGCGTGGCGGCCGCCGACCTGACCGACGCCACCGCCGTGCTCGACGCCGTCGCCCGCGTCGAGGAGGAGCTCGGCGGCATCGGTCTCCTGGTGAACAATGCGGGGGTCATCGAGCGCGCGGAGGTGCCGTTCGTCGAGGACGACGTCGAGGACTCCTGGCGGGTGATCGAGGCGAACGTGCGCGGGCCCCTGCTGGTCACGCACGCGGTGCTGCCGGGGATGCTCGCGCGCGGCGACGGCCGGGTGCTGAACCTCAACTCCGGCGCCGGGCACCGCGCGATGACGTCCTACACCGGCTACGCCATCAGCAAGGGCGCGCTCGCGCGGTTCACCACGCAGCTCGACGCGCAGTACCGCGACCAGGGGATCCGCGTGCTGGACCTCGCCCCCGGGCACGTCGAGACGGCGATGACGACCTCGATGGCGATGCACGACGGCCGGACCGAGTGGACCCCGGTCGAGGCCGTCGCCGAGCTGGCCCGGGCGTTCGGCGACGGGGAGCTCGACGCGCTCTCGGGGCGGTTCGTGCGCGCAGGGACCGACACCGTCGAGTCGTTGCTGGCGGCCCTGCCGCAGATCCTCGCCGCCGACGCGCGCACCCTGCGCCTCGGCGCGTACGGCGACGAGGACCCGGTGGTCTGACCGCGATGATCGGGATCGCCGAGGCTGCGGTGCCCGACCCCGGGGTGACCGGGGTCGAGGTGACGCCCGACCCCACCGAGACGCTCCCTACCCCGACACCGACGCCGACGGACGCCACGACCACGCCGGCCCCCGACACGTCCGTCGCCCCGACGGAGACCGCCCCGGCAGAGCCCGTGCCGACCGTGACGGTGACGCAGGAGCCGCCGTCGCCCGAGCCTGCCCCGACGGAGACGGTCGTGGTGGAGGTGCCGTGGACCCACGAGCCCGCGGCCGCCACCTCCACGATCCCGCTCGGCGCCGTCATCACCGCACTGCTCGTCCTGGTCGTCGCGAGCACCGCCCTGGTCCTGGCGCTCCGGCGGAACCGCGGAGCGCGGCCGACGGGGGTGATCGCGGCGGCAGCGCTCGAGCCCGCCGCGTCCACGTCGGAGATCGGCATCCTGGACGATGCGCACGCCGTCGCGATCCCGGCGGAGGCTCCCACCGACACGGTCGAGACCGTCCGCTTCCTCATGCTGCTCGGCGAGGCGATGATCGACTCCAGCGCGCCCGTGGTCCAGGTGACCCGGACGCTCGAACGGGTCGCGGCGATCAACGGTGCCCCGGACGTCGAGGTGATCGCGCTGCCCACCGCCCTGCTCGTCTCGGTGCCGGGCCGCACGACCACGCAGACGGCTGCATCGTCGGCCGGCTGGCGACAGCTCCGCCTGCACCAGGTGCAGGACGTGCTCGACGTGGCCGCCGACGCCGAGTCCGGACGGGTCGGCCCCGCCGAGGGTGCCGAGCGGATCGAGTCGGTCGTCGCCGCGCCCCCGCTCTACGACGGCCCCACCCGCGTCCTCGGGTACGTCGCCGTCTCCGCGGGCCTGGCGATGATCCTGGGCGGCGGCCTCGTCGACGTGCTGGTCGCCGCCGTGCTCGGCGCCGCGATCGCGTGCCTGCAGGTCGCCACCGTGCGGCTGCCGGCCGCGTACCAGGCGCTGGTGGTGCTGAGCTGCGCGTTCGTCGTCTCCGGTGCGGTGTTCCTGCTGTCGCGCACCGGGATCGACGTCGGGATGCTCGCCTCGCTGGTGGCGCCCCTGGTCACGTTCCTGCCGGGCGCCCTGCTCACCACGGCGGCGATCGACCTGGCCACCCGGCAGATGATCGCGGGGTCGGCGCGCCTCGCGGCGGGTGTCATGCAGCTGGTCCTGCTGGCGCTCGGCATCGTCGGCGCCGCCGCGCTGGTGGGGGTCCCCGCGTCCGAGGTCGGCTCCGCGACGTTCCAGCCGCTCGGCTGGGCGGGGCCGTGGATCGGCGTCCTCGTCTACGGCACGGGCGTCGTGTTCCACAACTGCGCACGCCGTCCCGCGCTGCCCTGGATCCTGCTCGTGCTCGTCGTCGCGTACGCCGGGCAGGTGGTGGGCGGGCTGTTCTTCGGCGGGGTGTTCTCCGCGTTCATCGGGGCGCTGCTCATGACCCCGGTCGCGATGTTCGCCGCCACCCGGCCGACCGGTCCGCCCGCGCTGGTCGGGTTCCTGCCGGGGTTCTGGCTCCTGGTGCCGGGTGCGCTCGGCCTGGTCGGTGTGACGTCGATCCTCGGCGACGGCGCGCAGGCGCTCAGCACGGTCGTCACCGCCGGGACGACGATGGTCGCGATCTCGCTCGGGGTCCTCGCGGGCATCGCGCTCGGCACCGCCGTCGGGCGACGCGCGGGGCTGGCGGTCGAGCGGTTCTAGCCGGCCCCGCGCGAACGCCTCGTCAGGCGTGCACGACGGACCCGTCCGCGGTGATCTCGTCCGCGTCGGCGTCGTCGAACCAGCGACCCTGCTCGCCGAGGTAGCGGAACCTGACCGTCTCGCCCGCCGGCACGGTCACGGACGTGCTCGCCGTCCCGTTGGAGCGTCGACGCAGCGGGTGCAGCCCGGGCGTCCAGTCGTTGAAGGAGCCGACCACGCTGACCGCCCCGTCGAGCGCGGTCGTCGGCAGGAAGAACGTGAGCGTGCAGGTGGCGGAGGCGGCGGAGCGGGACTTCTTGAGCACGGGCGGGGCCACACTTTCCCTCGAACGGGTGAGTCAGGCGCATCGTGGCGCACCCATGTTCCGGGAGGGCTACGGCCGGGTGATCACGACGTGACGAACAGCCTCGTCACGCCCCCTCAGCCAGCTTCTGGAGGAGCAGTGCCTGGGCCACGACGAGCTTCTCGATCTCGCTCGGGTCGACGCTCTCGTCGGAGGCGTGGATGCGGGACGCAGCGAGGTCCTCCGGTCCCCACAGGATGAACTCCGCCCGGGGGGCGACCGACTCGAGCGTGCGCAGCAGCGGGATGGAGCCGCCGCTCCCGGCCTCGGCCACGGGCGCGCCGAACGCCTCGCTCAGCGCGGCGCGCGCGGCGACGTAGGCAGGGCCGTCGGTCGCGCAGGTGAAGGGCGGCGCCGTCTTCGTGCGCTGCACCTCGACCCGCGCACCCCACGGCGCGTGGCTCTCCAGGTGGGCGACGAGCGCGTCGAGCTCCCGCTCGGGATCCGCCCCGGGCACGATCCGCATCGAGACCTTCGCCCTCGCCTGCGGGATCAGGACGTTCGACGACCCCGCGATGCTGGTCATGTCGAGCCCGATCGCGTTGATGGACGGCTTCGCCCACAACCGCGAGCCGATGGTGCCGGTCCCGGTCAGGTCGACGCCGTCCAGCATGTCGGCGTTGGAGCGGAAGTCCTCGGGACTCATGCCCTCGCCCTCCCACGTGCCCGACGAGACCCCCGCGACGGCCACGTCGCCCGCGTCGTCGTGCAGGGTGGCGAGCAGGCGCGCGAGCGCCATCATCGCGTCCGGCGCAGCGCCGCCGAAGACCCCGGAGTGCAGCGGGTGCTCGAGCGTGCTGACGGTCACGACGCAGGCGACGTCGCCGCGCAGCGCGGTGGTCAGGGCGGGCTCACCGACGCGCAGGTTGCCCATGTCGCAGATGAGGAACACGTCGCAGTCGAACAGCTCCGGGTGGGCCAGCACGAAAGCCTCGAGGTTGCTCTCCGTCTCCTCCATCCCTTCGAGGACCAGCTTGACCGTGCACGGCGGCTGCCCGTCGAAGACCCGCAGGGTGCCGAGGTGGGCCACCAGCCCGCCCTTGTCGTCGGCGGCCCCGCGCCCGTAGATCCGTCCGTCGTCCTTGCGGGTCGCCGTCCAGGGATCGCTGGTCCAGCCCTGCTCGGGCGGCGCCGGCTGCACGTCGTAGTGCGCGTACAGCACGACCACCGGTGACCCCGGCGGGCCCGCGATCTCCCCGTAGACCGGCGGGTACCCGGTCGGGACGTCCATGAGTCGCGCGTCGGTGACGCCGGCCTCCTGGAACAGGCGGAGCGTCTCCTGGCCCATCCGCACCACGGGTTCGGCGGGGTACCCGGGGAACGCGATCGACGGGATCGCGACGAGCGCGCCCAGGTCGTCGAGCAGCCCCGGCATGAGCGCGGACGCCCGGGTCGCGATCTCCTGCGGATCCATCGTGTGCTCCGTTCGGTCCCGGTCGAGAGTCAGAAGAAGACGGCGCCGATGACCGCACCGACGACGATGGTCGTCACCGACAGCACGAGCATCGGGACGAAGAAGCTGTGGTCGAGCAGCTTGGTGCCCAGCTTCGTCGTGCCCGTGAGGTCGAAGTTCGCGGCGGCGATCTGCGTGCCGTTGGCCGGGAGCGTGTAGACGCCGCCGAGTGCGCCCGCCCACATCCCGGTCACGACCCCGGGCGCGAGCCCGGCCGCCAGACCGATCGGCACGATCGTCCGCGTCGCGGTGGACTGGCTCGTGGTGAGCGCGGCGACCATGAAGACCGCCAGGGCGAACAGGAACGTCCAGCTGGTCACCCACGCGCCGACGGTCTCGACGATGAACGTCTCGTGCGCGGCGATGAAGGTGGCGGTGAGCCACGCGATGCCGAAGAGGGCGATCGCCGAGATCATGCCCGCCTTGAACACGGACATCTCCGGGACCTCCCGCACGTCGGGCTTGCCGACGAAGAGGATCAGCACGCCGACCACGAACATGACCAGCACGATCGTGTTCGTCATGTCGAGCGCCACGGTCTCCTCGCCGACGGTGAACGACGGGCGCAGGCCCGGGAACAGACCGAGGAGCACGATCGCGATGACGCCGCCGAAGAAGGCCAGCGCGGACCTGCGTCCTGCCGGCGTGTACGTGAGCGCGGCGGAGGCCGGTGCGGGAGCCGCGCCACCGACGACGGGCGCGGGGTTCGCGTCGTCGGAGGTGCCCACGCCTGCGGAGGTGCCGGGTGCGGCTGCGGTGGCCATCAGCGCCTCGGGCGCCAGCAGCTCACCCGACGCGATCTTGGCCTGCACCTCCGGGTCGTCGTCGAGCTCCGCCCACATCCGGTTCACGACGATCGACGTCACGACGATCCCGATCACGCACGCCGGCAGCGTGATCGCGAGGATCTGGGTGAGCCCCAGGTTGTACGGCGCGACGTCGGTGAGCGTGAGCATCGCGGCCATCGCCGCCGAGACGGGTGAGGCCGCCAGCGCGATGCCCGACTGCACGACCGTCACGGTGAGCGGTCGGGACGGGCGGATGTGGTTCCGGTAGGCGACGTCGTAGATCACCGGCATCAGCGGATAGATGATGTTCCCGGTCCCGGCGCCCACGCAGAACGCGAAGGCGGTCAGCGGTGCGATCAGGGTGATCTGCTTCGGACGGCTCTCGATCACCTTCGCCGCGACGTACACCATCCAGTCGATGCCGCCCGCGGCCTGCATCAGTGCCGCCGTGGTGACGACGGCCAGGATGATCGCCACCGCCGCGGCGGGCGGTGCGCCCGGGGCCTCACCGAAGACGAACACCAGGACGAAGGTGCCGAGGCCGCCCCACAGGCCGACTCCCACACCGCCCGCGCGGGTGCCCATGACGATGCACCCGAGCACCACCAGCGCCTCGAGAACGAAGCTGACGCTCATGCCGACTCCTCGGTGCTCGTCCGGTGGCAGCGGCGCGGCGTCGGTGCCTCCCGCAGCATCGCACCGGGCGGGGTGGGCGGTCCCCATCCTGCGCGGGGTGGTGAATGCGCGTGGCGGTGCTGGTCCCGCGCCCGGTTGATCCGCAATGATCCTGGTCAGGGTGCTGTGCTCCGGTCGATCCAGGAGGGGTCGCGTGAGGCAGAACGGACCAGGTAGCAGGTCGACCCATGCCGGGTCGTCGTCGTTCTTCGCGTCGCGGCTGCGGGCGCCCGCCAACCCTGTCCACTACCTGCGGCGGCCGCGGCTCCTCTCGCTGCTCGCCCGGTCCACGTCGGTGCCGATCACTGTCGTCGTGGCGCCCGCCGGGTCGGGCAAGACCTCGTTGCTGGTCGACTGGCGGTCGACCGCCGAGGTTCCGACGGCGTGGCTGTCGGTGGACGAGTCCGACCACGACGGTGGCCAGTTCTGGACGGCGGTGACGGCGGCACTGGGTGAGCTGGTCGACCTCAGGAAGGTCTCGTCCACCACCCGGCGACCGGCCACGCGTCCCGACGTCGTGCCGGGGATCATCGCGCGGCTCGAGCGCAGCGACCACCCGGAGTCGGCCGTGCTGGTCCTCGACGACATCCACCTCCTCGACGACGACGCGGCGCTGGTCGACTCGCTCGCGCACTTCCTCGCCGCCCTGCCGGGCTGGCTGCACGTGGTGCTGCTGACCCGCCGCACGCCCAAGCTGCCGGTCGACCGGCTGCGTGCCCGGGGGCAGCTGGTCGAGGTGCACTTCGCCGAGCTGCGGTTCTCGCCGGAGGAGTCCGAGGAGATGCTGGCCTGCCTCCAGGCGTCGCTGGAGCACGACGAGGTCACCGCGGCGGTCGACCGGGCCGGCGGCTGGGCGGCGGGACTGCAGCTCACCGCCCTCGCGTCGCGCTCGGACAGCGCGCAGCCGGTCTCGCTTCCCCGGGTCGACGCCCGTGGGCTCCTGTTCGCCGACTACGTCTGGCGCGAGGTGCTCGCAGCGGAGCGTCAGGAGGTCGTCGACGTCCTCCTGGACACGTCCGTCGTCGTGCGGGCCAACGGGCCGCTCGCCGCAGCCCTGTCCGGCCGCCCTGACGCGGGCGACCTGCTCGCCGACGCCGAGTCCCGTGGGCTGTTCATCACCCGGCTCGGTCCGTCCGGCTGGTTCGAGGTGCACGCCGTGGTGCGGCAGGAGCTCCTCGGCGAGGTCGCGCGCCGCGCACCCGAGCGCGTCGCCCTCCTGCACGTGCGTGCAGCGCGGTGGTTCGAGGACGTCGGCGAGGTGACCAGCGCGCTCGAGCAGTGGCTCCTCGCCGGCCGGCCACGCGAGGCGTTGCGCCTGCTCGCCGGGAACGTCAGCGAGCTCTACGACTCCGGCCTGGTGGCGACCATCGAGCGGACCATCGCGCAGATCCCGCTCAACGTGGCCTCCGGCGACCTGGACGCGATGATCGAGTTCGCGTGGTGCCACCTCCTCGTGGACAAGCGCCGGTTCCTCGAGGCCGTCGACGCGGCGACGGCGAGCCGGGCTCGGCTCGCCGCCGGGGGTCGCCCGCAGGACGGCCGTCTCATGATGCTGCAGTCGATCGCGGCGACGCTCACGGGGGACTGGCGCTCGAGCAGCGTGCTGGCCGCGCAGGCCATCGCGCTGCTGGCCGACGACAGCCAGGTGGACCTGGTGGGCAGGTTCGGCTGGAACATGATCGCGCGCGAGGCGGCGCTGTCCGAGCGGTGGGACGACGGGTCGGCGCAGCTGCAGGACGTCCGTCAGGAGCTGGGGTGGGACCCGGAGCGACGGCTCGGGTTCGAGGGGACGCGTGCCGTGGGGGAGGCGCTCGCCGGCCGCCCGGTGGATGCGCTGCGGGTCGCCGCCGGCATCCGCGGCGTCGAGGCGGTGGCCTCCATGGCGAT
This sequence comes from Cellulomonas humilata, assembly GCF_030814415.1. Taxonomy (GTDB): domain Bacteria; phylum Actinomycetota; class Actinomycetes; order Actinomycetales; family Cellulomonadaceae; genus Cellulomonas; species Cellulomonas humilata_A. The sequence continues at coordinate 259,088 of NZ_JAUSVB010000002.1, forward strand.
CCTCTGCGCCGAGCTGAGCCTGGCCGAGGCCGTCGCCCACCGCGAGCTCGGCGACCGGTCGCGTGCCGTCACCGAGCTGGTCTCCGTGGCCCCGCGCTGGCTCGAGCCGGTCGCGCACGCAGAGGCGCTGGCGCTGCTGCAGCTGACCGAGCTCCGGCTCGACGAGGGTGATCTGGAGGCGGCGGACGCCTGCTTCGAGCGCGCCCACGCGTTCGTGCGCACCGAGTTCGCCGGCCCCGGGGGGCTCATGTGGCTGGCGCGGACCGGGACGCTGGTCGCGCTCGCGGCCGACCGACCCGCCGAGGCCCGCAGGTGGGCGGAGCAGGTCGACGACCCGTTCTGGGGCGGTGTGTGCGTCGCGCGCGTCGACCTGCACGAGGGTCGGCGGGCCGAGGCGACGGTCCTGCTCGACGAGGTCGAGCCCCGCTGCCCACGGCACGACGTGGTCCGCGACCTGCTCCGGGCGCGGGCCGCGGCGAGCCACCAGGAGGCGCTGGAGCACGTGGCGCGCGCCGTTGCGACGGCGACCGGCGTCGGGCTCGTCCAGACGGTGGCCTCCGAGGGTGCGCAGGTGCTGGAGCTGGTCGAGGTGCAGGCCTTCCTCGCACCCGCCGCGTGGCTCGACCGGGTCCGGCGCGCAGCGTCACCGCTCACCGCGGCGAGGACCACGGACCCGAGCGTGCCCGGCGAGCACCTGACCGAGCGTGAGCTCGACGTGCTGCGGATGCTGCCCAGCCGGCTCACCCTGCGCGAGATCGCCGACGAGCTCTCCATCTCGGTGAACACGCTCAAGTTCCACCTCAAGGTCGTCTACCGCAAGCTCGCGGTCGGCTCGCGGGCCGAGGCGGCCGACCTCGCGCGCGACGTCGCCGAGCGGTCCCGGTCGGGTGTGGGCGCTGCGCGGAGCTGAGCGGCTCACCCCGCGCAGGGTGGTGTGCGACCACCCGGTGCGTCGCGACGATGCCCGCATGCCCCCCGCGAGCCAGGGCCCCGGCGAGGACCCGTTGATCGACTCGGCCGCCCAGCTGGCCGAGCTGGCCGACCTGGTCGCGCGCGGGTTCGTGTCGCCGGAGGAGTACGAGCTCCAGCGCAGGAAGGTCATCGGCGACGCCGAGACCTCACCACCGGTCCGGAAGGAATCCCATCGTGACTGAACAACGCAGCAGCCTTGCCGTCGGCATGACCGTCTTCGCGGCGACGATGTTGATCGTCATCGGCGTCCTGCACGCCCTGCAAGGACTCGTCGCCGTCTTCAACGACACGTTCTACGTGGTCGGCGCCGAGTGGGTGTTCGAGTTCGACGTGACGACCTGGGGCTGGATCCACATCCTGATCGGCCTGCTCGTCGCCGTCGCGGGCTTCTTCGTGCTCAGCGGCGCCGTGTGGGCACGGATCGTCGGCGTGCTCGTGGCCAGCCTGAGCCTCGTCCTGAACTTCATCTGGCTGCCGTACTACCCGTTCTGGGCCATCGTCATCATCGCCCTCGACGTCTTCGTGATCTGGGCGCTGACCCTGCACGGTCGGGACATCGTCGAGTGATCGTCGGGCGGATCGGCGGCCCGCTGGTCGTGGGGACCGTGCTGCTCGCCCTGACCGCCTGCACCGGCGGCGGTCAGGGCACGGACGCCACCCCGGAGTCGGCGGTCAGCGCGGCGCAGGCCGAGGTGGCCGCCAAGGAGGCTGCGCTGGCCGAGGCCGACGACGCGGCGGCAGCAGCGGCGACGGCGTTCTGCGACGCGAGCTCGACCTACATCACCGCGCTCGACCGTTACGGCGACGTGCTGAGCCAGACTGCGGTCACCGTCGGTGACGTCCAGACGGCCGGTGACGACCTCACCTCACCGGCGGAGGAGGCGGCGGACGCGGGCGAGGCCGCGATCGACGCGCGGGATGCCGTGGTGGTCGCCCAGGAGGAGCTCGCCGCGGCGCAGCAGGCGCTCGCCGAGGCGGAGGCGGCCGAGCAGGGTCTGGAACCGCCGGAGCCGACCACCGCCGAGCCGAGCCCGGTCGCGACCGTCCCGGCGGCCACGGTGTCCCGCGTCCAGCAGGCCGAGGACGAGTTCGCGTCGGCGCGGTCGGGCATCACGGACGAGACTCCGCTCGTCCAGGCGTCCGAGCAGTTCAACGCGGCAGCGGTGGCGCTCGAGATGGCCTGGCTCCGCCTGTTCGCCGACTCGGGGTGCCTCTCGGACGAGCGCCGGGCGGAGGCGAGCGCGACCGTGAGCACGTACACGGCCGCCTTGCAGCAGTCGTTGACCGACGCCGGGTACTCGCCGGGACCGGTCGACGGCATCTACGGCCCCCAGACGGTCGCCGCGGTGCAGGCCCTGCAGAAGGCCAGCGGGCTGCCCGAGACGGGGACCGTCGACAAGGCGACGGCCGCCGCACTCCAGGCAGCTCTCGAGGCAAAGGGTGCCGAAGCGGCCCGGGCGTCCACGGCGGCGACCGCAGCGCTGCAGCAGACGCTCACGCTGGCCGGGTACTGGGACGGTCCGGTCGACGGCCTGTGGACCGACGAGCTCACGGCTGCCGTGGGTGCGCTGCAGACCGACCTCGGGGTGCCGGTCACCGGCACGGTGGACGCCGCGACGGTCGCCGCGTTCCAGGCCGCCCTGGCGGGTGCCCTGGCTCCGGCGCCCGAGCCGACACCGACCGAGAGCGAGAGCGAGGGCGAGGGTGACGACTGACGGCTGACGGCTGACGGCTGACGGCTGACGGCTGACGGCTGACGGCACCCACGGTCCGGCAGGCAGCGCGACCTGCGCCTGCCTGCCGGACCGGGCGACCGTCAGCCCGCGGGTGCCCGCCACGGGAGCGGCGGCAGCGGTGGTGGGGCGTCGCTGAGCGGGGAGCACAGAGGCAGCTTCTCGCCGAGCCACCGCAGGAGGATCGAGCCGAGCACCGCGGCGGTGAGCGACCCGGCGAGGATGCCGATCTTCGCGTCCTCCAGCTGCTGGGGGTCGTCGAACGCGAGCTCGGCGATGAACAGCGAGATGGTGAAGCCGATGCCGGCCAGCACCGCGCCGCCGAGCAGGTGTCCCCAGCGCACCCGTCCGGGCAGCTCACCGAGCCCGAGCCTGATCGCCAGGGTGGCGGCGCCGGTGATGCCGATGGCGTTGCCGAGCACGAGCGCGACGGCCACGCCGATGGCCAGGCGGGACTGCGCGGCGGCCTGCAAGGACTCCAGGTCGAGCCGGATCCCGGCGTTCGCGAGGCCGAACAGCGGCACCACGACGAACGCGCTCCACGGGTGCAGGATGCGCTGCAGCCGGTCGCTCGTCGGCACCGCGGCGCGCGCGGCGACCTCGGCGAGGTGCTCGCGCTCGGCGGTGGCGTCGTCGATGAGCTTGCGCCCGTAGCCGGCGACCTCGTCGATGGTCTTCTGGTCCGGCGGCCGGGCCGGGACCAGGAGGCCGACGATCACCCCGGCGAGCGTCGCGTGCACGCCCGAGGCCTGCACCGCGAACCAGAGGGCGATCCCTGCGATCACGTACGGCGCCAGCTGCCACACCTTGAGCCACCGCAGCATGACGATCCCGACGACGATCCCCGCCGCGAGCGCGAGCGCGGCCATGTCGACCTCGTCGGTGTAGAAGATCGACATCACGGTGATCGCGCCGATGTCGTCGACGATCGCGAGCGTGAGCAGGAACAGCCGCAGGCGGTCCGGGCACTTGGGGCCGAACAGGGCGAGGATCCCGACGAGGAACGCGGTGTCGGTCGACATCACGACACCCCACCCGTGCGCGGCGTCGGTCCCGCCGTTGAACGCCAGGAAGATCAGCACGGGGACCGCCAGGCCCCCGAGGGCGCCGAGGGCGGGGACGGCGACGGTCCGCTTGTCCCGCAGGTCTCCCGTGGTGGCCTCGCGGCTGATCTCGAGGCCGACCACCGCGAAGAAGATCGCCATCGCGGCGTCGTTGACCCAGTGGTGCAGGTCGAGGTCGATGCCCCACGTCCCGACGTGGAAGCCCGCGGTGGTGTGCCACAGCGCCTCGTAGGACTCGGCGAACGGGGAGTTGACCCAGACCAGGGCGATGACGGTCGCGGCCAGAAGGTAGACGGCGCTGCCGGCCTCGTTGGTGAGGAACTCCTTGACCGAGGGCTGCAGGCCGGGCAGCGACACCCGCAGGTTGGGCCCCGGGCTGGTGGACGTCACCGACATGCCGCTCAAGGTCGCAGGTGAGCGGCGAGGATGCAACGGCAGTTCGCCGTGGGCGTCAGAGGTCCTTCTCCGGGTCGCCGAGGAGCGCGGCGACGTGGTCGGGGACGTAGGTCGACAGCTCGCGCGGCGGACGCTTGTACCCGTTCGACGCGGCGGGCCGGTCGGGCAGGACCACCTTCTCGTGCGGTACGTCGGTGTACGGGATGGTCGAGAGCAGGTGGCTGATCATGTTCAGCCGGGCGTGCTTCTTGATGTCCGACTCCACGATGAACCACGGGCTGGCGGGGACGTCGGTGTGCACGAGCATCTCGTCCTTCGCCTTGGAGTAGTCCTCCCAGCGGCTCAGGGACGCGGTGTCCATCGGGCTCAGCTTCCACTGCCGCACCGGGTCGTTCAGGCGCGAGCGGAACCTCTTGAGCTGCTCGCGGTCGGAGACCGAGAACCAGTACTTGCGCAGGAGGATCCCGTCCTCGATGAGCATCTGCTCGAAGATCGGCGTCTGGCGCATGAACCGGCTGTACTCCTGCGGCGTGCAGAAGCCCATGACGTGCTCGACCCCGGCGCGGTTGTACCAGGAGCGGTCGAACAGGACGACCTCGCCCGCCGCGGGCAGGTGCGCGACGTAGCGCTGGTAGTACCACTGCGTCTTCTCGCGCTCGGTCGGCGTCGGGAGTGCGGCGATGCGCACGACGCGAGGACTGAGGTACTCCGAGATCCGCTTGATGGTGCCGCCCTTGCCGGCCGCGTCGCGGCCCTCGAAGAGGACGACCACCCGGGCTCCCGTCGCCTTCGCCCAGAGCTGGACCTTGACCAGCTCGGACTGGAGGCGGAACAGCTCGGCCTCGTAGACGGCGTTCGGGATCTTGTCCTTGTTCTTCTTCTTGCCGGACTTCTTCGCCATGTCCGGACGCTACCGCCCGGACCGGACCGGCGCTCGACATCCGCATCCGCGGTGCGGAAACGCCCATGGCTCCGCACCTGCGGCACTATCATCGCGTTCGTGACGACCTACCGGATCAGCGAGGCAGCCGAGCTGCTGGGCGTGAGCGACGACACCGTGCGGCGCTGGGTCGACTCCGGGGCCCTGACCGCGTCCGGTGACGGCGCCGGGCGGAGCGTGATCGCGGGAACGGACCTGGCGGCGCTGGCCGTCGAGCGCGCCAAGACTCCCGACGATCCGGCGGCGGGCTCCAGCTCGGCGCGCAACCGCCTCCCCGGCCTGGTGACCCGGATCGTGTCCGACACCGTGATGTCGCAGGTCGAGCTGCAGGCGGGGCCGTTCCGCCTCGTGTCGCTCATGTCCACCGAGGCCGTACGTGAGCTCGGGCTGGAGGTCGGTTCCCGGGCGGTCGCCGTGGTCAAGGCCACCACCGTCCTCGTCGAGACCCCGCGGGCGCAGCGATGAAGGTCCGTGCTCTCGCGGCCGGGACCGCGGTCCTGCTCGCGCTCGCCGGCTGCTCGTCTGCGGCCCCGGCCGCAGAACCGTCGCCCACCGGCCTCACGGGCGAGCTCACCGTGTTCGCCGCCGCCTCGCTGCAGGGTGCGTTCGACGCCATCGCCGCCGAGCTCGCCGAGCAGAACCCGGGCGTCACGGTGCACCCCGTCACGTACGACGGCTCGTCCACCCTGGCGACGCAGCTGGTCGACGGGGCGCCGGCCGACGTGTTCGCGTCGGCAGACCTGACGAGCATGGGCACGGTGACGGGTGCGGGCCTCGCCGACGGCACGCCGACGGTGTTCACGACGAACACGCTCGAGATCGTCGTCGCACCCGGAAACCCCCTCGGGATCGAGACGCTGGCCGACCTCGCGGCGCTGTCGACGTCGGGCGGCAAGGTGGTCCTCTGCGGAGCCGAGGTGCCGTGCGGCTCCGCGGCGCACACGGTCCTCGACGGGGCCGGACTCACCCTCACCCCGGTCAGCGAGGAGCAGAACGTCAAGGCCGTGCTGACCAAGGTGCAGACCGGCGACGCCGACGCGGGGCTGGTGTACCGGACGGACGTGCTCGCGGCCGGGGACACGGTCGAGGGCGTCGAGTTCCCCGAGGCGGCCACGGCGGTCAACGAGTACCCGGTGGTCGTGCTCGTGGACGGTGACGTCGCGCAGGCGTTCGTCGACCTGGTGCTCTCCGCGGACGGCCGGCGGATCCTGCGCGACCTGGGGTTCACGGCGCCGTGAGTCGGAGCGGCGGCGGGGGTGTCCCGCGTCTCCTGTGGCCGCCGGCGGCACTGGCGGCCGGGCTCCTCGTCATGCCGATCGTCGCGCTGGTGGTCCGCGCCGACTGGTCGACGCTGCCCGCCGACATCACGACACCCGCCGCGCTGGACGCGCTGTGGCTGTCGCTGTCGACGTCGGTCGTCGCGACGGGCGTGTGCCTGCTGCTCGGGGTGCCGCTCGCCGTCGTGCTCGCGCGCGCCCACGGCTGGCCCGCCGACGTGCTGCGCGCGCTGGTCACCCTGCCCCTCGTGCTGCCCCCGACCGTCGGTGGCATCGCGCTGCTCTACCTGCTGGGCCGGCGCGGCCTGGTCGGTGAGTCGCTCGACGCCTGGTTCGGCATCACCGTCCCCTTCACCACGGCGGCCGTCGTCATCGCCCAGGCGTTCGTCGCGATGCCGTTCCTCGTGCTGAGCGTCGAGGGGTCGCTGCGGACGGCGGGCACGCGGTTCGACGTCGTCGCCGCGAGCCTCGGCGCCGGGCGCTGGACGGTCCTGCGACGGATCACCCTGCCGCTCGTGATGCCGGGGCTGATCAGCGGGACGGTCCTGTGCTTCGCGCGGGCGCTCGGTGAGTTCGGCGCGACCGCGCTGTTCGCCGGCAACTCCCCGGGCGTCACGCAGACCATGCCGCTGGCCATCTACTCGGCGTTCAACGGTGCCGGGGTGACCCAGGGGACCGCGGTCGCCCTGTCGCTGCTGCTCGTGGTCGCCGCGGTCGCCGTCCTGCTCGCCGCGCGGGCCTGGCGACCGGGACGTGCCGCATGACGTCCCTGCACGCGGAGGTCGTCGTCCGCCGGGCTGCGTTCACGCTGGACGTGACGTTCGCGGCCCATCCGGGGGAGATCGTCGCGATCCTCGGCCCCAACGGCGCCGGCAAGTCCACGCTGCTCGCCGTGCTCGCCGGGCACCTCGTGCCGTCCTACGGCGTGGTCCGGGTGGGGGAGCGGACACTGACCGCCGTCCGTGACGACCGGGTGGAGACCGCCGTCCGTCCCGAGCGTCGCTCGGTCGGCCTGCTCGGGCAGGACCCGCTGGTCTTTCCGCACCTGAGCGCCCGGGAGAACGTGGCGTTCGGCCCGCGCGCGGCCGGGGTGCCCGCCGCGCAGGCGCGACGAGCGGCTGACGAGTGGTTGGCGGCGGTCGGCCTCGGCGGGCTGACCGACCGCCGCCCCGACGCCCTGTCCGGCGGGCAGCGCCAGCGCGTCGCGCTCGCCCGGGCGCTCGCCGCCGAGCCCACCGTGCTCCTGCTCGACGAGCCGTTCGCGCAGCTGGACGTCCGCACCGCGGCCGAGCTGCGCGACGTGGTCCGGGACCAGGTCCGCCGGACACGCACCGCCACCGTGCTCGTCACGCACGACGTGCTCGACGCCGTGACCCTGGCCGACCGGGTGGTCGTGCTGCACGACGGGCAGGTGGTGGAGCAGGGCCGACCGTTCGATGTGCTCACCGACCCCGTCCATCCGTTCACTGCCGCACTGGCGGGCGTGAACCTCGTCGTGGGACGGCTCCTGGTCCAGCCCGACGGCACCACGGCACTGGAGGGCCCCGACGGTGTCCTGGTCCCGTGCGGTGCCCACGAGCCGGGCGGGCGGGCGCAGGTGACGTTCCCGCCGGGCGCGGTCGTGGTCGGCGACGGCTGGCCCGCACGCGTGCTCGACCTCGAGCCCGGGACCACGGGTGTGCGGGTCCGGACCAGCGGGGACGTGCTCGTCGACCTCCCGCCCGCGCAGGCTGCGGCCCTCGCTCTGCACGCGGGCGCCGAGCTCCGGCTGAGCGTCCCCGCCGAGCACGTCCGGGTCCGTCCGCTCGCCTGATCTCACAGCGTCGCGACGGACACCGTGCGCGAAATGAACCGTGCACGCAACCGTTCCGACAGGTCGGACGAAACATCCGATCCTTAGCGTCGGCGTCGACCGAGCCCCCCTTGTCCACCCGGAGGTCCCCATGGCGCCACAGGTCATCACCGACGCCAGCACTGCCCCCGTACTCGACGCCGCGCCGCTCACCCACCGCCCCGGACGCTGGATCGACGGCTGGAACCCGGAGGACGAGGGCCAGTGGGCCTCCGTCGGCCGGGTGATCGCCCGCCGGAACCTGGGCCTGTCGATCTTCGCCGAGTTCCTCGGCTTCGCCGTCTGGGCGCTCTGGAGCATCGTCGTCCCGCGCCTGCCCGACGCGGGCTTCGTCCTGACCGTCGACCAGATGTTCTGGCTGATCGCGCTGCCGACGCTCGTCGGCGCCACCCTGCGGATCCCCTACACGTTCGCGGTGCCGATCTTCGGCGGCCGCAACTGGACCATCGTGTCCGCGCTGCTGCTCCTCGTCCCGACCGTCGCGCTGGGCGTGGCCGTGCAGAACCCGGAGCTGGGCTTCCCGGTCCTGCTCGTGGTCGCCGCGCTCGCGGGTGTCGGCGGTGGCAACTTCGCCTCGTCGATGGCGAACATCTCGTTCTTCTACCCCGAGAAGGAGAAGGGTCGCGCGCTCGGCCTCAACGCGGCGGGTGGCAACCTCGGCACCGCCGCGGTGCAGTGGGCGGTGCCGATCGTCGTCGTCGTCGGCGCCGGCATGCAGCTCCAGTGGGCCGGCTTCATGTTCGTGCCGCTCATCCTGATCGCCGCGTTCCTGGCGTTCCGCTACATGGACAACCTGTCGAACGCCAAGGCGGACCCGCGGGCCTACGGCGTCGCCGCCCGGTCCCGGAACACCTGGATCATCTCGTTCATCTACATCGGCACCTTCGGCTCGTTCATCGGCTTCTCCGGGGCGTTCCCGCTGCTGCTGGCGAACACGTTCCCCGAGGTCACCATCACGATCGCGTTCGCCGGTGCGCTCGTCGGCTCCATCGCCCGCCCGTTCGGCGGCATCCTCGCCGACAAGCTTGGCGGCGCCCGCGTCACCATCGGCGCGTTCACCGTCATGGCGATCGGGGTCGTCTGCGCGATCTTCGCCCTGCGCGCCCACGCGTTCGGTCCGTTCCTCGTGTCGTTCCTCGTGCTCTTCATCGCCACCGGAGCCGGCAACGGCTCGGTCTACCGGATGATCCCCGCGGTCTTCCGGTTCGGGGCAACAGACGCCGAGGACAGCGCCCGACGCGCGAAGGCCGCGGCCGGCTGCCTCGGCATCGCCGGGGCGATCGGGGCGTTCGGCGGCTTCCTCATCCCGCGCGGCTTCGCCATCTCCACGACGGCGACCGGCAACATCCAGGCGGCGCTCTGGGTGATCGTGGGCCTGTACCTGGTCATGAGCCTGACCACGTGGGCCGTGTACCAGCGCCGCAGCGGCGCGTACGGCGCGACGGTCATCTGATCTTGACCACCACCACGCCCGCCCCGCAGGGGAGCACCACGTCCGTCGAGCAGGTGGCGACGGTGTGCTCCTACTGCGGGGTGGGCTGCGGGATCGTCCTCGACGTCGCGTGCGACGACGAGGGCCGCCGCGTCGCGCGCGGTGCCCGCGGGGACAAGTCGCACCCCGCGAACGCCGGCCGGCTGTGCACCAAGGGCGCGACGAGCGCGGACATGCTGGCGGCCGGCGGTCGGGCGACGCACGCGCTCGTGCGAGCGGAGCGCGGTGCCGAGCCCGTGCGAGCGGACCTGGACGAGACGATCGCGCTGGTCGCCCGGCGCCTGCGTGAGGTGGTCGACACGCACGGGCCCGACGCGTTCGCGCTCTACGTCTCGGGACAGATGAGCCTCGAGGCCCAGTACCTCGCCAACAAGCTCGCCAAGGGCTACGTGCGCACGCAGTGGATCGAGTCGAACTCGCGGCTCTGCATGGCCAGCGCGGGGACGGGCTACAAGCTCTCGCTCGGCGCGGACGGGCCGCCCGGGTCCTACGACGACCTCGACCACGCCGACGTCTTCCTCGTCATCGGCGCGAACATGGCCGACTGCCACCCGATCCTGTTCCTGCGCATGCTCGACCGGGTCAAGGCGGGCGCCAAGCTGATCGTCGTCGATCCTCGTCGCACGGCCACGGCGGACAAGGCCGACCTGTTCCTCCAGGTGGCACCCGGCACGGACATCGCGCTGCTCAACGGGCTGCTGCGGCTGATCGTCGAGGCGGGTGGGCTCGACGACGAGTTCGTGGCCGAGCACACCGAGGGGTGGGACGAGCTCGAGGCCATGCTCGAGGACTACCCGGCAGACGAGGTGGCGCGCATCACCGGTCTCGCCGAGACCGACCTGCGCACGGCGGCGGCCATGCTCGCGGGCGCGGGCAGCTGGGTGTCCTGCTGGACGATGGGGCTCAACCAGTCGACGCACGGCACCTGGAACACGAACGCCCTGGTCAACCTGCATCTGGCGACGGGCGCGATCTGCCGCACCGGCTCGGGCCCCTTCTCCCTGACCGGTCAGCCCAACGCGATGGGCGGCCGGGAGATGGGCTACATGGGCCCGGGCCTGCCGGGCCAGCGCACGGTTCTCGACGCCGACGACCGCGCGTTCGTCGAGGAGGTCTGGGACCTCGCCCCGGGGACGCTGCGTGCCGACTTCACCGGCCGCGGCACCGTCGACATGTTCGAGCGCATGGCGACGGGCGAGATCAAGGCGTGCTGGGTCGTCTGCACGAACCCGGTCGCCTCGGTGGGGAACCGACGCACCGTCATCGAAGGGCTCGAACGGGCGGAGCTCGTCGTCACGCAGGACGCGTTCGCGGACACCGAGACCAACGCCTACGCCGACGTGGTGCTCCCGGGTGCGCTCTGGTCGGAGTCCGACGGCGTGATGATCAGCTCCGAGCGCAACCTCACGCTCGCTCGCGCGGCCCTGCGCCCGCCGGGCGACGCCCTCCCGGACTGGCTGCTCATCGCGCGGGTCGCCACCGCGATGGGCTACGACGGGTTCGACTTCGCCTCGTCAGAGGAGGTGTTCGACGAGCTGCGCGCCTTCGCGAACCCCCGCACGGGCTACGACCTGCGCGGGGTGACGTACGACCGTCTGCGCTCGGGTTCCGTGCAGTGGCCCGCCGCGCCCGACGGGCCGCGTCGCAACCCTCTGCGCTACCTCAACGACGGCGTGAGCCAGCAGCTTCTCGAGCGCCCGGACGGTACGCGTCCGCGGCTCGCGTTCCCGACGCCGTCGGGCCGGGCCAGGTTCCTCGCCCGCCCCCACCTGCCCGCCGCCGAGCTCCCCGACGACGACTTCCCGTTCGTGCTCAACACCGGTCGCGTGCAGCACCAGTGGCACACGATGACGAAGACGGGCAAGGTCGCCAAGCTCAACAAGCTCGCGCCGGGACCGTTCGTCGAGATGCACCCGTCCGACGCGAGCGCGCTCGGGCTGGTCGACGGCGCGTCCGTCGAGGTCGCGTCCCGTCGCGGTCGGGCCGTGCTGCCCGTCACGGTGACCGACCGGGTGCTGCCGGGCGCGCTGTTCGCCCCCTTCCACTGGAACGACCTGTTCGGTGAGTACCTGGCCGTGAACGCCGTCACCAACGACGCGGTCGACCCGATCTCCTTCCAGCCCGAGCTCAAGGTGTGCGCTGTGGCGCTCACGCCCGTCGCCTCGCAGGTCGAACCCGTCGTGCCCGACCTCCGGTCGGTCGATCCCGTCGTGCCCGGCGGCCTCTCGCCGGGTGCGCTCGCGATCCGCGCCCTGGGTGCGACGCTCGGGCTCGACGCGCACCAGCCGCCTCGCCTCGGCGACCGCGAGCGTCGCTACCTCGCAGGGTTCCTCGCGGGGCTGGGCGGGGGCGAGCCGGGCACCCCCGTGCTGCCGCCGAACGCCCCCCTCGACGCCGACGACGCGCTCTGGGTCGACGGCCTCCTCGCGGGCCTCTTCTCTCGCACCCCCGAGGCCGACGGGAGCCGCGGTGGTGCGGTTCCCGAGCGGGCGGCGACGGCGCCGCGCCAGGTGGTGGTGCTGTGGGCGTCCCAGACGGGTGCGGCCGAGGACCTCGCGACGGCCGTGGCGCAGCGGCTGGTGGGTGCCGGGCTCGCGCCGCGCACCGTCGCGATGGACGACTGTCTCCCGGCCGACCTGCCGACGGGGGCCGACCTCGTCGTCGTGACGAGCACGTTCTCCGACGGCGACGCGCCGGACAACGGCACCGCGTTCTGGGAGTCGGTGGCCGCGGTCGATGCGCGCCGGCTCGACGGGTCGCGGTTCGCGGTGCTCGCGCTGGGCGACTCGAGCTACGACCGGTTCTGCGGGCACGGGCGCCGGCTCGACCACCGTCTCGAGGAGCTCGGGGCGGCGCGGCTGGTGGAGCGCGTCGACTGCGAGCCCGGGGAGGACCAGCAGGCGCACGCCTGGATCGACGCGGTGGTGTCGGCCCTGACGGGGGATACGCCACCGGCCCCCCTTGCCGAGCCCGCCGTCGCGGCACGCCCGGACGAGCCTGCCCACGCCACGCGGCAGCACCCCGGCGTCGCGAAGATCATCGGGAACCGCCTGCTGTCCTTGCCCGGCTCGGACAAGGAGGTGCGCGAGATCCTGCTGGACGTCACCGACAGCCCGCGCGAGGTCTCCTACCGCGCGGGGGACGCGATCGCCGTGCGGCCGTCGAACTCGCCGGAGCTCGTCGCCGAGTGGCTCGCCGTCACCGGGTGGGACCCGGACCAGGTGGTCGAGGTGGACGGCCGTCCGCACCCGCTGCGCGCCGCGCTCACCACCGAGCTGGACGTCAGCCGCATCTCGAGCGACCTGCTCAGCCTCGTCGCCGAACGGTCCGGCAGCACCGAGCTGCGCCACCTCCTGCGCCCCGGGAACAGCAGCGACCTCGCGCGCTGGACGTGGTGCCGGCAGGCGGTCGACGTGGTCGCCGAGCTTGCCCCCGACGTGCCCGCCGCGGACCTCGTCGGGGTGCTGCGCCGTCTCGCGCCGCGGCAGTACTCGATCTCGTCGAGCTCCCGCGTCACGCCGGACGTGGTCGCGCTGACGATGTCCGTCGTCCGGTACGCGTCGCCGTCGGGCGCGCGCCGGGGCGGTGTGTGCTCGACGTTCCTCGCGGACGCACCGCTCGGCACGCTCGTGCCCGTGCACGTGCAGCCCACGTCCCACTTCCGCCCACCGGCCCCCGACGTGCCCGCCATCATGGTGGGCCCGGGGACGGGCGTGGCGCCGTTCGTCGGCTTCCTCGCCGACCGCGCGGCCGCCGGGCACACCGGGCGCAACTGGCTGTTCTTCGGCGAGCAGCACCAGGCGACCGACTTCTACTACCGCGACGAGCTGTCGCGGCTGCTGTCGGAGGGCACGCTCGACCGCCTCGCCACCGCCTTCTCGCGAGACCAGCGGTCGAAGATCTACGTGCAGGACCGGATGCGCGAGCACGGCGCCCGGCTGTGGGAGTGGCTCGAGCAGGGCGCGTCGTTCTTCGTGTGCGGCGACGCCTCGCGCATGGCGAAGGACGTCGACGCCGCGCTGCGCGAGATCGTCGCGACGCACGGCGGGCTCAGCGCCGCGGCGGCCGACTCGTACGTCAAGGACCTCGTCACCCGGCGCCGGTACGTGCGCGACGTCTACTGACGCGCGCTCAGGTGACGGTCACGCGGACCGTGTCGTAGCCCGTGGCGCCGTCCGGGATGACGCCCGCGACCGCACCCGTCTGCGGGCCCTGCGGGTCGGACGCGCGGACGAACAGCTGGTACTCGCCGGGCTCGGCGTCCCACGTCCACGACCACTGTCGCCACGAGTCGATGCTGCCGTCGTCGGCGAGCGTCGCGTCGTTCCAGGACCCCTGGTCGACGCGCACCTGCACCCCGGTGATGCCGCGGTGCTGCGCCCAGGCGGTCCCGGCCACGACGACCGACCCGGCGGGGACGGACGTCCCGGGCCTCGGCACCTCGATGCGCGACTGCGTCTTGATCGGCCCTTCCGCCGACCAGCCGCGCTCGGTCCAGTACGCCGTGTCGTCGGCGAACCGGGTGACGCGCAGCTCGGTGACCCACTTCGTCGCGGACACGTACCCGTACAGCCCCGGCACCACCATGCGCACCGGGAAACCGTGCTCGACGGGCAGCGGCTCGCCGTCCATCGCGATGGCCAGCAGCGCGTCGCGCCCGTCGGTCAGGGCAGCGAGCGGGGTCGACGCCGTGAACCCGTCGACGCTGCGGGAGAGGACCATGTCGGCGTCGCCGGTCGGCCGGGCCCGGGCCAGCAGGTCCGCGATGGGCATGCCCAGCCACTTCTGGTTACCGATGAGGTCGCCGCCGACCGGGTTGGACACGCACGCGAGCGTCACCCAGGCCTCCACGAGGTCGCCCTCCAGCAGCTCGTCCCAGGTGAGCGTGACCTCCTCCTCGACCATGCCGTGCACCCGCAGGCTCCAGGTGCTCGGGTCGACCTGCGGGACCACGAGGGCGGTGTCGATCCGGTAGAACTCGTCCGGCGGCGTCTGCCAGGGCCCGACGCCGTCGACGCCGACGTCGACGCCCGCGGGCACGGGCGCCGCCGTCGTGGTGGGGGACGGGATCCGGACAGCTGCCCGCGCCGACTGCGCCCCGCGGGCACCGGCGCCGATGGCCCGGCCGAGCACCACCCCGACCACGCCGAGGGCTCCCGCCGCGGCCGTGGCCTGCAGGAACGCGCGCCGCTGGACACCCTCGGGACGGGGGCGCCCCGGTGCTCCGGGCAGGCGACGGACCAGCTCCCGCAGGGTCAGCAGACCAGCGATCGCGCCGACCACCGCGGGCGCCCCGGCGAGGGTCCCCGCATCCGGTCGGCCCATCGCCGCCAGAGCGGCGACGGCACCCAGCACCACCACGAGCGTGGCGCCCCACGCCCAGCGCCGGGCTGCGAGCACCCCGGCCAGCGCGGCGAGCGCGAGGATGACCAGCACCTCGCCGATCCCGAGGACGACCTTGTCCGCCGTGCCGAACGTCGAGGCGGCGAAGTCCTTGAGCCAGGCCGGGGTCGCGTCGACGAACGCGGACCCGACGGCCACCAGCGGGTCGGTGCTCGGCCCGGTGATCAGCGCGACGAGGGACCCGACGCCGAGCGTCACGACACCCGCGGCGAGTCCCGCGAGCGCGGCGAGCCCGGTGTCCCGGCGTGTTGCCATCTGCTGCGTGCCCTCCTCGATGAGCGGTCAGCCCCGACTCTGCCCTGACGGACGGCGGATGTCGTCACCCACCCTGCGCGCCGACCCTGTGTATCTGACACCACAACGTCCGAGCATCCGGCCGCGATACCGCGCACTTCCTCGGACGTCACCATGGTGGATGCAGGACGTCCGCACATTCGGTCGCCAGGACGCTCGAACGTGCGGACGTTGCAGCCATGCCTACGGGACGTCCGCGCATCCTGTCGTCCGGACGCTCGAACGTGCGGACGCTGCGGGGGTCAGAGTGCGGGGCTGCCCAGCGTCGCCGGGACGTGGGCGGCGTGGCCCTGGTCGCGCAGGGCGGCCCGGACCCGTTCGGCCGCCGCGTCCAGCTCGGCCGCGGGGACGTCGGAGCGGGCGTTGCGGAACGACAGGCTCGCCTCGTCCCACGCGGGCAGGACGTGCAGGTGCAGGTGCGCGACCTCGAACCCGGCGACGAGGAGTGCGGCGCGCGGCGCGGACCAGGCCTGCTGCTGCGCCTGCCCGATCGTCTTGGCGACGAGCACCAGGTGCGCCAGCACGTCATCGGGCGCCTCGGTGAGCTGCGCGATCTCGGCGCGGGGGACCACGAGCATGTGACCCTCGGTGATGGGGGCGATGGTGCCGAACGCCACGGCGACGTCGTCGGCCCACACGAACCGGCCCGGGATGTCCCCGGCGATGATCTTGGTGAACAGGGTGCTCATGACGCCACGCTAGTCAGGCGCGCTCACGGGCGAGCCGCTGCAGCGCGAGCACGGTGTTCCAGTTGCGCGCGGTCCCGGACCGGCCGGTCGCCTTCTCCAGCACGGGGAGGGTGAGCTTGGAGCGGCCGATGCCGTCGGGGAAGTACGCGTAGGTCTCGTGGCCGGCGAACGCGACGCTCTCGCGACCGTACGGCGTCGGGTCGAGGTCGGTGCGCGCGGGGGCGCCGTCCCAGCAGTACAGGACCACGTGCGAGGGGTCCGAGGACGCCTCCTCGGGGTACGGGAGCCGCTCCACGATGGCGTCCCACTGCTCCAGCGTCCGGGTCACGACGGGGACGTCGAACCCGAGCTCGGCGACGAGGGCCTCGGCCAGTCCGGGGCCCACGGCGGAGGCGGCTCCGGCGGGCACGAGCACGATGTTCCCGCTGTTCACGTAGGTGGTGACCCGGGTGTGGCCGAGGCTCTCGGCGACCTCGCGCAGCTGGGCCGACTTCACGGTGCGACCGCCGACGTTGACGGCGCGCAGGAGGGCGATCACGGGGCTCATGCCCTCACTCTCACACCAGGCACCGACGCGGTGTGCGGGAAAGGTTCCTCCCAGGTAACCGAGCGACGTCCTCGGGGAAACAACCCGTTCCTACCGTGGGACGTGCCCCACCCCCCAGCCCGACGGAGCACCCTATGAACCAGCACCTCGTCGTCGTCGGCGGCGGCATGGTCGCCCAGCGGCTGGTCGAGGCGTTGCGTGACCGCGACACCGCCGGCACCTGGCGCATCACCGTTCTGGCCGAGGAGCCGCGCCGCCCGTACGACCGCGTCGCCCTCACCAGCTACTTCTCGGGTCGCGACGCCGACGACCTGGCCCTGGGCGACCCGGAGCTGTGGTCCGACCCGCTGGTGACCCTGGTCCGCGACGACGCGGTGACGCACATCGACCGTGACGCGAAGACGGTGACCACCGCGCACGGCCGCACGGAGCACTACGACCACCTCGTCCTGGCGACGGGCTCGTCGGCCTGGGTCCCGCCGATCGAGGGCACGGACCTGCCGGGCGTGTTCGTCTACCGCACCGTCGACGACGTCGCGGAGCTGCGCGGTTACGTCGAGAAGCTCTCCGAGGACCGGGTGGTCAAGGGAGCCGTCCTCGGTGGCGGTCTGCTCGGGCTCGAGGCGGCCGGTGCGCTCCAGGCGCTCGGTGCCCGCACGACCGTCCTGCAGGTGGGCACGCACCTCATGTCGACGCAGGTCGACCTCGGCGGCGGCGAGGCGCTGCGACGGCTCATCAACAATCTCGGTGTCGGGGTCCGCCTGAACGCGATGACCACGAAGATCCGCCCGCACCGGCGCGGGGGCGTGGGTCGGCTGGACCTGGCCGACGGCGGCCGGGTCGACGCGGACGTCGTCGTGATCGCCGCCGGGGTGCGGCCGCGCGACGAGCTG
Organism: Cellulomonas humilata; assembly: GCF_030814415.1. GTDB lineage: Bacteria > Actinomycetota > Actinomycetes > Actinomycetales > Cellulomonadaceae > Cellulomonas > Cellulomonas humilata_A. Next base: position 276,640 of record NZ_JAUSVB010000002.1, read on the forward strand.
GGCCGCACGTCTGGCCTCGAGATCGGCGCGCGCGGCGGGATCGTCGTCGACGACACCTGCCTGACCAGCGACCTCGACATCTCGGCGGTCGGCGAGGTCGCCTGCATCCAGGGCGCCACGATCGGGCTCGTCGCCCCCGGCTACGCGATGGCGGAGATCACCGCCGACCGTCTGCTGGGCGGCACCTCGGAGTTCCCCGGCGCGGACACCGCGACCAAGCTCAAGCTCTCCGGCGTCGACGTCGCCAGCTTCGGCGACGCGTTCGGCGAGACGCCCGGCGCCCTCGAGATCGTCTGGGCCGACCCGGTGGGGGGCGTCTACAAGAAGCTCGTCATGTCCGACGACGCCCGCACCCTGCTCGGCGGCGTGCTCGTCGGCGACGCCAGCGCGTACTCGAGCCTGCGCCCGATGCTCGGGCGCGAGCTGCCGGGCGACCCGGCCGCGTTCCTGCTGCCCGAGGGTGGCGGGGGAGCGCCGGAGCTGGAGCTGCCCGACGACGCCGCCGTCTGCTCGTGCAACAACGTCTCGGCCGGCACCATCCGCGGCGCGGTCACCGACCACGCGTGCACCGACCTCGGCGCGGTCAAGGCGTGCACCAAGGCGGGCACCAGCTGCGGCTCGTGCCTGCCGCTGGTCAAGAAGCTGGTCACCACCGAGCTGGCAGCGCAGGGCATCGAGGTCAGCACCGCGCTGTGCGAGCACTTCGCCCTGTCCCGCGCGCAGCTGTACGACGCGGTCCGGGTCAGTGACGTCTCGTCGTTCACGCAGGTCATCGAGCGGTTCGGCACCCGCGCCGAGGGGCGTGGCTGCGACATCTGCCGGCCGACGGTCGCGTCGATCCTGGCGACGACGTCCCCGGCGCACGTCCTCGAGGGCGAGCGGGCCACGCTGCAGGACACCAACGACCACGTCATGGCCAACCTCCAGAAGGACGGCTCGTACTCGGTGGTCCCGCGCATCGCCGGCGGCGAGGTGACGCCCGAGGGGCTCATCGCGATCGGCGAGGTGGCCAAGGACTTCGGGCTGTACACCAAGATCACCGGGGGCCAGCGGATCGACATGTTCGGCGCCCGCATCGACCAGCTGCCCCTCATCTGGCAGCGCCTGGTCGACGCCGGGTTCGAGTCCGGCCACGCGTACGGCAAGTCCCTGCGCACCGTGAAGTCCTGCGTGGGCTCCACGTGGTGCCGGTTCGGGGTGCAGGACTCGGTGGCGCTCGCGGTGATGCTCGAGCTGCGGTACCGCGGTCTGCGCTCGCCGCACAAGATCAAGCTGGGCGTCTCGGGCTGCGCGCGCGAGTGCGCGGAGGCCCGCGGCAAGGACGTCGGCGTCATCGCGACCGACAAGGGCTGGAACGTCTACGTCGGCGGCAACGGCGGCTTCACGCCGCGGCACGCGCAGCTGCTGGCAGAGGACCTGGACACCGAGACGCTGGTCCGCACCATCGACCGGTTCCTCCTCTACTACGTGCGCACGGCGGACCGGCTGCAGCGCACGGCGCCGTGGATCGAGGACGTCGAGGGCGGTCTCGACGGCGTCCGCGCGGTCGTCATGGAGGACTCGCTCGGCATCGCCGCGGACCTCGACGAGCAGATGGCGCAGCACGTCGTGGAGTACGAGGACGAGTGGCGCGCCACGCTCGAGGACCCGGAGAAGCTCCGCCGGTTCGCGTCCTTCGTCAACGCACCCGACACCCCCGACCCGTCGCTGGCGTACGTGCCGGAGCGCGGCCAGTCCCGGCCGGCCACCGCCGACGAGCGTCGTCACGCCCGCCCGACGCCGCACCACGAACCCGTTCTCGTCGCCGGAGCCCGACTGGAGGTGCGCTCATGACCGCGCTGGAGACGATCGTGTGGACGACGGTCTGCCGGTTCGACGACCTCGCGCCCGAGCGTGGTGCCGCCGCACTGCTCGGCGCCGACCAGGTCGCCCTGTTCCGGCTCCTCGACGGTCGCGTGCTGGCGGTCCAGCAGCACGACCCGTTCAGCGACGCGTTCGTCATCTCGCGGGGCATCGTCGGCTCCCGGTTCGTCGAGGGCGCCGAGGTACCGACGGTCGCCTCCCCGATGTACAAGCAGGTGTTCGACCTGACGACGGGCCGGTGCCTGGATGTCGCGGGCAAGACGCCGGCCCGGGACCTGGACCCCGACCTGCGCACCTGGCCCGTCCGGCTGCGCGACGGCCTCGTGGAGGTGGGCTCGTGACCACGATGCTCGGGCTCCAGCTGACCGGCCGCCGCGTGCTCGTCGTCGGTGGCGGACCCGTGGCTGCGCGCCGTGTGCAGTCGCTGCTCGCCGACGCCGCCACGGTGGTCGTCGTCGCGCCGCAGCTGTGCGAGGTGCTCCTCGACCTGCACCGCTGGGGCCTGATCGAGTGGCGGGCCCGGGAGGTGGAGGAGTCCGACCTCGACGGTGCCTGGCTGGTGCACACCGCCACGGGAGACCGCTCGACGGACGCCGCCGTGCTCGCCTGGGCCACGGAGCGTCAGACGTTCTGCGTCGACGCAGGCTCCGGCGCCGCCGGCTCGGCCCGCACGCCCGCGACCACCCAGCAGGGCGACGTCCTGGTGGGCGTGGTCTCGACGGGTGCGGCGGACCCGCGGCGCACGGTCGCCGTGCGCGACGCGCTCGCCGCCCGGCTGCGCGAGGGGCACGTCGACCTGCGGCACCGCCGCGCGCACGCGGGCCGCGTCGTGCTGGTCGGCGGGGGACCGGGCGACGTCGGGCTGCTCACGCTGGCCGGCCGCCGCGCGCTCGCCGAGGCGGACGTCGTGGTCACCGACCGGCTCGGACCGGTCGCCGTGCTCGACGAGCTGGCGCCCGGGGTCGAGATCATCGACGTCGGCAAGACGCCCGGCCACCACCCGGTGCCGCAGCACGAGATCGGCCGGATCCTGGTCGAGCAGGCCCAGCGTGGCCGGGTCGTCGTCCGGCTCAAGGGCGGGGACCCGTTCGTGTACGGCCGGGGCGGCGAGGAGGTGCTCGCCTGCCGGGAGGCCGACGTGCCCGTCGAGGTCATCCCCGGGGTGAGCAGCGCGTTCGCCGCGCCCGCCGCCGCCGGCATCCCCCTGACGCACCGCGGCACGGTCGGTGCCGTGCACGTGATGAACGGGCACGACGGCTGGTCGTCGGCAGCACTCACGGGTCTGCGGGACGGGTCGTGCACGGTCGTCGTCCTCATGGGCGTGAGTGCGCTGGCGACCCTGGCCACGCAGGCGCTCGACGCCGGCGCGGACCCGGCCACGCCGGTCGCCCTGGTCGAGGAGGGCACCCTGCCCGGTCAGCGCGTCACGCGGGCGCGCCTGGACGACGTGGTCGACGTCGCAGGCGCCGCCGGCGTGCGCGCACCTGCCGTCATCGTCCTGGGTGCCGTGGCCGCGGCCGGGCTCCTCGAGCCCGACCATGGTGACGCCGCTCACACGACCGAGTCGCCGGACGCATCGGCCTCCGGGGCCGTCACAATGGCCACGTGAGCGAACCTATCGACCAGACCCTCGCGGGCCTCGTCGTGCTCATCACCGCCGACCGCCGGTCGGCCGAGCTCGCCGCCGCACTGGGTCGCCGAGGTGCCTCAGTCCGGCACGCCCCGGCGCTGAGCATGGTGCCCCACATCGACGACGCCCGGCTGCTCGAGGGCACGCGGTCGCTGCTGGCCCACCCGCCGGACACCGTGGTGGTGACCACCGGTATCGGGTTCCGCGGCTGGATCGAGGCGGCGGACGCGGCGGGGCTCGACGAGCCGCTCGTGCAGATGCTCAAGGGCACCCGGATCGTCGCCCGTGGACCGAAGGCGCGCGGCGCGATCCAGGCCGCCGGGCTCACCGCCGACTGGGTCGCGGAGTCCGAGACGAGCGCCGAGATCGCGGAGGTGCTCCTGGACGAGGGGGTCGCCGGTCGCGACATCGCCGTCCAGCACCACGGTGCCGGCGCGGACGGCCTCGACGAGGCGTTCGCCGCCGCGGGTGCGCGGGTCCGCAGCCTCGTCGTGTACCGCTGGGGTCCGCCGCCGGACCCGTCCGTGGTGACCGCCTCGGTCCGGGGCGTGGCCGCCGGCGAGATCGACGCGGTCGTCTTCACCTCCGCTCCCGGTGCGCACGCCTGGCTCGAGGCGGCCGACGAGGCCGGCGTCATCGACGACATCGCGTCGCTCGCCCGTCGTGGCAGCGTCGTGATGGCGGCGGTCGGACCGATCACCGCGAAGCCGCTGCAGGACCGCGGCATCGAGCCCCTGGTGCCCGAACGTGGCCGCCTGGGCGCGCTGGTCCGGACACTGGTCGGACACTACGGCGGGCTCCAAGCGCTGCAGACCATCGCGGGCCCGCTCCAGGTGCACCGCGGGACCGCGGTGCTCGACGGGCACGTGCTCGCACTGACCCCGACGGGGCTGGAGGTCCTCCGGCTGCTGGCCGCCGCAGGTGGGGCCGTGGTGCCGCGGGATCAGGTGCTGGCCGCGCTGCCCGGGGACTCGCAGGACCCGCACGCCGCCGAGGTGGCCATCGCGCGGCTGCGTGACGCGACAGGGAGCCGCCAGCTGATCCGCACGGTGGTCAAGAGGGGATACCGTCTCCAGCTGGAGGAGGTCTGATGACGAACGCACTGCACGCCCGCGGCCCTGCTCCCGACGGCCCGCGCGGAGACCTCGACGCTCCCGTGCTCGTCGGGTGCTCGCACGGCACTGACGACGCCGACGGGCGGGCCGCCGTCCGCTCGATCCTCACCGGCGTGGCAGCCTACCGGCCCGATCTCGACGTCCGCGAGGCGTTCGTGGACGTCCAGGAGCCCGAGGTCGCCGACGTCGTCGCGCACGCCCTCGACAGCGACGCGTCCGGCGCCGTCGTCGTGCCGCTGCTGCTGTCGGTCGGCTTCCACGTGAAGGTCGACATCGCCGCAGCGGTCGACCAGCCCGGCGCCACCGCCGCCGCACCGCTCGGCCCGGACCCGCGGCTCGTCGACATCCTCGTCGACCGCCTCGAGACCGCGGGCCTCGCCCCCGACGACTCCGTCGTGCTCGCCGCCGCCGGGTCCACCGACCCCGCGGCCGCGCTCGCGGTGGAGTCGGTCGCGGCCGGTCTGGCGGACCGGCTCGAGCAGCCGGTGACCATCGGCTACGGGGCCGGCGCGGAACCGCGCGTGCCCGCGGCCGTCGCCACCGCACGCGCCGACGCGCCGCCCGGCGGCCGGGTCGTCGTGGCCTCGTACCTGCTGGCACCGGGCTACTTCTACGACCGCGTGATGGAGGCGGGGGCCGACGTCGTCGCCGCCCCGCTCGCGCCCGACGAGCGCCTCGTGCAGATCGTGCTCGACAGGTACGACGCCGCCACCTGACGTGAGACATGGGTTGCCCCGAACCGTTCCGTACCTCTAGGAACGGGGGATGCCCACCCTCCGGCCCGCCGTCGCCGCTGCCGTCGCGGCAGCCGCGCTCGTCCTCGTCGCGTGCACCGCGCCGACCGACGACACTGCCGCACCCTCGACCACCCCGTCCGCACCGACCGGCATCGTCGCGTCGATGCGGCCCGCGGACCGGCCGACGTGCCTGCCGGAGGGCGCCGCGGCGGTCACGACCGGGCCCGAGGACGACCCGACGCTGGTGGCCTTCGCGGGTTCCGGTACCCGCGGCGTGGTGCTCGCCCCCCAGAGCGACGGCCAGGTGTGCCAGTGGGCGCAGCAGCTCGTCCGGCTGGTCGAGGAGGGCTACCTCGTCGCGACGTTCGGCTGGTCCGGGGATGGTGAGCGCTCGTTCATCGACGCCGTCGACGTGCTGCGCGGGGTCGGCGCGACGGAGGTCGCGTTCGTGGGCGCCTCGAAGGGCGGCATGTACTCCGCCGCCCTGGCCGACGAGCTCGACCCGGTCACCGTCGTCGCCCTCGGCCCGCCGGCGGAGTACGACGGGCACGACGCACGCTCGGCGTCGAGCAGCTACACCGGACCGCTCCTCGTGATCGCCTCCACCGAGGACCGCAGCGTGCCCGCTCTGTCGTCGAAGCTGGTCTCACGGGCGGACGATCCCGCCACGTTCCTCGAGCTCAGTGGCAGCGCGCACGGCGTCGAGCTCTTCACGGGGGAGCACCGCGCGCAGGTCGAGCAGCTGATCGACGACGCGCTGGCCTCGGGCTTCGGCGGCTAGAGACGCCGACGGCGGACCACCCGCCTGGGTGGCCCGCCGTCGATGGTCGATCAGACGAACCGGCGCCGCGCGAGCGTCGCGAGCCCGATCCCGGCGGCGAACAGGACGACCGCCAGGATGAGGCGCCCGACCGAGCTGGCCCCGTTGCCGTCGACCCCGGCGATCTCGATCGAGTACGCCGTGGACCCCGCCGCACCGTCCGGTGCGCCGTAGGCCATGCCCTCGGTCTGCGCACGCTCGGCGCCCGCGCTGAGCACCGCGTACTTCACCCCGAAGTCCTCGGCGGTGCCCTGCCCGCTGACGACCACCTGCGAGGTGCCCTCGTCGGACAGCTGCTGGGTGCCGTCGACGAGCTTCGGCGCACCGTCTGCGGCCGTGGTGAGCCCGTCGGACAGCTGCGTGGACCCGTCGGCTGCGCTCTGGAGGCCGACGGCGAGCTGCTGGGAGCCGACCGCGGCATCGCCGATCCCGGCCGAGAGCGTGCTGGAACCCGTCGCGGCGTCCTGGAGCCCGGCGGCGAGCGCTGCCGATCCCGTCGCCGCGGTGGCGAGGCCCTTCGACAGCGAGTCCGCACCGGCGTTCAGCTTCGTCGCGCCGGCACCGAGGTCGCCCAGCCCCTGCACGAGGGTGTTGCCACCCGTGGTCAGCGAGCCGGTTCCTGCCTGGAGCTGCTTGACGCCGGCCCGCAGGGTCGCGGCCTTCGGGTCCGAGCTGGCGATGCTGCCCTGCACCGTCGCGACGAGAGTGGCGACACCCGCGTCGATCCCGACGAGACCCTGGAGCAGGCCGGGCGTCACGTTGCCGTCCTTGTCGCGGGGGCAGAACGACGGCTCGCCGGTGAGTCCGCACTGGAGCTGGGCGGCGAGAGTCGCAGAGCCCTGGAGGCTGGTCGCCAGTCCGCCCGCGTCGGTCGCGATCGACGCGGGGCTCGTGTCGGCGATCCGGTCGGCGATCGCCGCGAGCTCGGCCTGCTGGGCCGGGTCGGACAGCAGGGCCGCCAGGTCGTCGAGGTTGTCGACCTCGTCCGCCAGTGCGGTGGCCTTGGCGCCCGCGACCCCGGCGATGGTCGCAGCGGACGTTGCCGAGGTCGTCGTCTGCGACTGCAGCAGCTGGAGGCCGCCGAGCAGCGGTCCCGGGCTCGCCGGCGTACCGATCTTGCTGCGCAGCACGGCCAGACCGCCGCGCAGGGGTGCGGTGTCGGCGCCTGCGGCCCCGACCTTGTCGTACAGCAGGGCCAGCCCGGCATCGACGTTCGCGAGACCGCCCGAGACCTGGGTCAGGCCGGCGAGCAGCTCGGGAGCCTTCGCCCGCGCCTGCGCGAGGCCGGTGTCGAGCTGACCGGCGCCGAGGGCGAGGGCCGCCGCCCCGGGGGCAGCATCCTTGGTGAGACCGGCGGCCAGCTGCTGGGCCCCGGGGGCCAGCTGGTTGTTCAGGCCGGCGGCGAGGCGGGCGGCTCCGGGAGCGGCCTTCCCGTTCAGTCCGGCGGACAGCTCGGCGGCGCCCGGTGCGGCCTCGTCGTTGAGCCCGTCCGAGAGCGTCTCCGCGCCGTCGCGCAGCTGGAGCAGCCCCGCGAGCAGCTGGGCGGCGCCGTCGTGCAGCTTCAGGACGGAGTCGTCGATCTGCATCGCGCCGGACGTGAGGTCCACGCCCTTCTGCGCGCCCGCCTGGTAGCTGGCCGCGCCGCCCTTGAACGAGGGGTACTCGAGCGGGGAGACGGGCATGGACGTGAGGGTGGCCTTCGGGATGACCGCGTGGCTGACCTTCGCCGTGTAGCCGAACTCGGCTGTCGCGGACCCGATGGGCGGGAACAGGGTCATCTGGAACTGCATGCGGGTGCCGCCGCGGCCGTCGCCGGCGATGCCCGCCTCGTCGGACTGCACGTCGGTGAACGTGGACGGCAGGACGGTGACCAGCTGGCCGATCATGGGGATGACCGTCTCGGCGGAGGCGGTGGCCATCGTGCCGGTGCCGTCGTCGTAGGTGACGTCCTGGGTCTTGCCGGTCACGTTGGTCACCTTGAAGTGCACGCCGAGCGTGCCGGACTTGCCGACGACGGTGCCGGGCTGCACCGCCTTGCCGTCGAACGTGTAGGTGATCTCGACGGTGAGCGGGAGGTCCTTGTCGTAGGTGCTCAGGGAGCGTTCGCGCCGCTCGCCGTCGACGGCCAGCGTGCTGACCAGCTTGCCGTCGACCACTGTGTAGCCGCCGAAGCCGTCCAGGTTGCGCAGCCCGTCGGTGGAGACGGGGTTCTCGATGGTCGCGGTGCCGTGGCCGGTCAGCGCGAGCTGCTCGTAGACGCGGGCGCCCTGGAACACACCGGTGGCGGACAGGCGCGCCTGCACGGTCTCGGTGTTGGTGACGGCCACGTCGCCCGAGTCGGCGGCGAGCGCGGGGGACGCCGCGGTGCCGACGAGGAGGGGAAGAAGGATGGCGGCGGCGGTCGCGGTGGTGGTCGTGCGTCGCACGTCAGGCCTCCGGCTGGGGGTCGAGGGGACGGGTGGCGGGCAGGCCCCGACGGGGGGCTTCGGCGGCGGTGTAGGGGCGCGCGGGGGCGTGGTTGCCCGCGCCCTCGTACTCGCCGACGGGCGGCTCGGTCGGCGCGAACAGCGGCGACTCGGCGGCTGCCTCGGCGGCACGCTCCTCCTCGCGGTCCTGCACGACGACGACGCCGAGCAGGGACGTGGCCAGGAACCCGGCTCCGGCGGCGAGCAGGATGGACGTCGCGGTCGTGGCGGACGAGGTGACGAACGAGGACGGGTCGGCCGCGTAGGTCGCCTCGTAGGCGCCGGCCATCGCGGCGGCACCGAGCAGCGCGGACCACAGCGGCAGCCTGCCCCGCGTGAGGCCGGCGACACCGAGGCAGACCAGCACGACGACGAGGACCGCGATCGCGCGGCCCGCGGCTGCGTCGGGCAGGACCGCGGCACGCAGCCCGTAGCCGAGCCAGGCGGCGAGGAACCCGACCCCGAAGCCCGCGGCGCGCTGCGCGGGGGAGCGGTCGGGCACGAGACCCAGGGCGCCGCCGAGCGCGGCACCGAGCAGGGCGACGCCCTGCAGCTCCGGTCCGGAGAACAGGACGATCGCCGTCGTGAGGACCGCGAGGACGAGCCCCGCCAAGATGTGACGCTTCATGACCACCTCGTCGTGGTGACTGGTCCGGACGGGGAGACCGTCCGGGCAGTGCTGCTGGTGAGTGGCGCGCCCGAGGCGCTGTTGACCTGCACCGTCGCCATTGACGATGCAGGTCAGCAGACATCTCGGGCGGGACCAGCGCACTGTCTACCAGCGCACAAAGCATCTGAGCCACGCGGTACTAGGTAAAAGGGCACCGGTAGCAGGTACATCGTTATGCCGCCGTGACCTCCCTCGTGCGAAGGGCCCGCGCGAGGCCCTCAGAGGTAGCGCAGCGGGTCGAACTCGTCGAGCGGGATGATCCGCAGGCGGGGCAGCTGCACGTTGAACGCGGCCACGTCGCTCTCCAGGTCGAAGGTCTCCAGACCCTTCGCGACGAGGGCCGACAGCTGCGTGCTCGTGAACTCGCGGAACGCCAGGAGGCCCACGCGACGGTCCTCGTCGTCGACGAGCGTCTCCAGCTCGGGCGCGAAGTCGCCGTCGTGGCTGGCGAGGAGCACGTCGCCCCCGCGGCCCGCGATGGCGTCCAGCGTGCGCTTGATGCCGATGTCGACGACCTTCTCGTACGACTCGCCCGACAGCGGGATCGGCTGGAAGCCGATGGCCAGCAGCGCCTGCACGAACGACATGGGCAGCGAGCCGCTCGAGGCGTTGAGGAAGAACAGCGCCTTCACGGGCTGGTCGAACGCCTGCTGCGCGAAGGTCAGCACGCGCTCCCAGCGGGGCCGCTGCTCGGGGGTGGGCCGGCCGCCGAGGATGGACGAGCCGAGGGTCGCGTCGATGTTCTCGCCGTCGACCAGGAGGTATGTGGTGCGCGGCGCTGCCTCGGTCGTCATCGCGTCAGCGTATCCGCAGGTGACGCGCACCGGCCCAGGACCCTGTGCGGGTCCCGGGCCGGGTGCGTCAGGCGGTGTTCGTCAGGCGGTGTTCGTCAGGCCCGCGAGCAGGCCGTGCCGTTGAGGCTGAACGAGCTCGGTGCGGTGTTCGTGCCGGTGTGCGAGCCGTTGAACCCGAACTGCTGGCTGCCGCCCGCAGGGATCGAGCCGTTCCAGGCCGCGTTCTTCACCGTGACCGCGGAGCCGGACTGCGTTGTCACCGAGCTCCACGCCTGGGTGACGGTCTGGCCCGACGGGAAGCTGAACGTCAGCGTCCAGCCGTTGACGGCGCTGGTCGAGGTGTTCTTCACGGTGACGTTGGCGGTGAAGCCGGTATTCCACTGGTTGACGCTGTAGGACACCTGGCATCCGCCGGTCGGTGTGGTGGGGGTGACGGTGGGCGTCGGCGTGACGGTCGGCGTCGGGGTGACCGTCGGGGTCACCGTCGGCGTGGCCGTCGGGGTGATCCCGCCGAAGGCCGAGGCGATGGCGTCGTACGCGGGCTTCTTGTTGTAGTTGTCGTCCCAGACCAGGGCGGCGCCCTGTCCGGAGAAGACGCCGGGGACCCACGAGTACTTGTCGGTGATGCCCCAGATGGTCACACCCTGGCAGCGGCTGACCGCGTTGCAGATCTGGAAGACCTTCTTGTAGTCGGCAGCCTGCGTGGCCAGCTTGGAGGAGTCCGAGGGCATCGTCATGCGGATGTCGAGCTCGGTGATCCGCACGTCCACGCCCAGGTCGGCAAAGCGCTGCAGGTTCTGCTGCATGGACGACGGGACCTGCCCTGTGATCAGGTGGGACTGGAACCCGACGCAGTCGATCGGCACGCCCCGGGACTTGAAGTCCCGGACGAGGTTGTAGATCGCGGTGCTCTTCGAGTTGATGGCGTCGGTGTTGTAGTCGTTGATGCACAGCTTGGCGTTCGGGTCCGCGGCCCGCGCCGTCCGGAACGCCGTCTCGATGTACCCGTCGCCGATCTTCTGCTGGAGCGGCGAGTCGGAGCGGCGCTCGCCGTTCTCACCGAACGCCTCGTTGACCACGTCCCACGACGAGACCTTGCCCTTGAAGTGCGTCGCGACGTTGGTGACGTGGTTCTTCATCGCCGACTCGAGGGCCGTCCCGGACAGGTTGTTGGTCCAGCCCGGCATCTGCGAGTGCCACACGAGCGTGTGGCCGTAGAGCTCCTTGCCCGTGCTGGCCGCGTAGCTGGCCACCTGGTCGCCGGAGCCGTAGCTGAACGAGTTCTGCGACGGCTCGGTGGCGTCCCACTTCATCGCGTTCTCGGCGACGACGAGGTTGAACTCGCTGTCGGCGATGGACTTGTAGGCCGACTCCGAGAGCCGGTTCGGGTCGAGCGCGAAGCCGATGTCCTTGCCGGCCGCGGTCGCCAGGTCCTTCAGGGTGGTCGCTGCCTGGGCGGCGGGGATCGCGACGGCGGCGGCGCCGACGGCGATCGTGGCTGCGAGCGCGACGGCGATGGTGCGGGTCGCGGCTCGGCGCCGGTTGTGGGCAGGGGGGCGTGTGACGGCCATGGGGGTTCCTCCTCGTTGAAGCCAGGTGCCGGATCGCACAGTGGTCGTCGGAGGGGGGCGCCGCGAGGTACCGAAACATTTCAGTATCCGGCGCACGACACTTTCGATAGCGCAGGGCGTGGAACACCCCAGGTGGCGACGTGGTTGAGTCGATGATCGATACGTATGCATGAAAGTGGGAGTGTGAGTCGATGACCGACAACGCACGGGAGCTGCCCGGGACACGGGAGGCCGCCGAGGCGTGGGAGTCGCTGTTCCGCGCGCAGGTGGCGCTCATGCGGCGCTTCCAGCGCGACGACGTCTGGGGTGACCTGAGCATCCGCGAGTACGACGTCCTGTTCACCCTGTCGGGCTGCGTCGACGGCACCGCGCGTCTGCGCGACCTGGGGGAGAACAGCCTGCTCACGCAGCCGAGCCTCTCCCGGATGGTCGAGCGGCTCGAGCTGGCAGGCCTGGTGACGCGTGGCCCGGTCGAGGGCGACGCGCGAGGGGTGGCGGTCGGCCTGACCGCGGACGGCTGGCGGGTGCAGCGCGAGATCGGCCGCCGGCACGTGCGCACCATCCGGCGCCTCGTCGGCGGCGCGCTGGACACGCAGGAGCTGGCGACGCTGCGGGCCCTCACCGACAAGCTGCGTGCGGCCCAGGCGGGGATCCCCGACGCCGACTCAGACGCGTAGCGCCCGCAGCTCTGCGGCGACGACGGCGGGCACCGGGCGGGCGGCAGGGTCCTCGGCGGTCATCGCCAGCAGCAGCCGGCTCCAGTCCCGGCCGAACCGTGCGGGGACCTCGACGGGGTCGAGCAGGCGCGCGAGCGAGCTGGTCAGCGGGTCGCCCGGGTAGGCGCGCACGCCCGTCAGGCACTCGAGCAGGACGAGGCCGAGCGAGTAGACGTCGCTCGCCGGGCCCGCGGGGTGGCCCAGCGCCTGCTCCGGGCTCTGGTACCCGGCAGTCCCCGACGTGCCGCGCGGCGCTTCGGGAGCGCTCGCGGTCGTCACGGCGATGCCGAAGTCGGCCAGCACGACGGGCATCCACGGTGCGTCGAGGCGCCCGCCGGCGGACCGGTCCGCCGCGACCAGGACGTTGGACGGCTTGACGTCGCGGTGCACCACACCGGCACCGTGGGCGTGCCCGAGCGCGAGTGCGAGCTGCCGTCCGACGTCGGCCGTGAGAGACGGCGTGAGCGGGCCGTCGGCGATCGTGTCGCGCAGGGTGCGACCGTCGACCAGCTCCATGACGAGGAAGGCCACGGGACCCCCGTCGGGGAGGACGTCGGCGCCGACGTCGAGGAGCGCGACCAGGCTCGGGTGCGTGAGGGAGGACAGCACGCGGGCTTCGTGCGCGTAGCGCCGGATGTCCTGCGGCGTGGCGGCACCGATCGCGAACAGCTTGAGGGCCACCGCGCGCTGCAGGCGGACGTCCGTCGCCCGGAAGACCTCGCCCGACCCACCGCGCCCGAGCTGCTGCTCCAGCTGGTACCGGCGGCCCAGAGCCGAGCGCTCCGGGGTGCGGGACTCGGTCGGGGGCACGGGAGTCCTGTCTGTGGGCGGCGATCGGGGCTGTACGACGGTAGAAGCCTGCGGGCACGTCCGCACCTCGGGGCAACCGGGATACGGCGAACGGGTGACGGCTGCGACGTGAAACTGCTTGCAGCGTCCTGCAAGCCACTTGCAGCGTTGAGCAGTACGCTGACACGTATGTCCAGGCGACTCGCAGAGGTAGCACGCAAGGTCGGCGTCTCGGAGGCGACCGTGAGCCGCGTGCTCAACGGCAAGCCCGGCGTCGCGGAGTCGACGCGGGAGGCGGTGCTGACGGCGCTCGACGTGCTCGGTTACGAGCGCCCCACCAAGCTGCGCGGCGAGCGCGCCCGGCTGGTGGGCCTCGTGCTGCCCGAGCTCCAGAACCCGATCTTCCCCGCGTTCGCAGAGGTGGTCGGTGGGGCGCTGGCCCAGCAGGGCTTCACCCCCGTCCTGTGCACGCAGACCGCCGGCGGCGTCTCGGAGGCGGACTACGTCGAGCTCCTGCTCGGTCAGCAGGTGTCGGGGATCGTCTTCGCCGGCGGCCACTACGCGCAGCGGGACGCCACGCACGGGCACTACGAGCGCCTCGCCGGGCGCAACCTGCCGGTCGTGCTGATCAACGCCTCGATCGAGGAGCTGCCCTTCCCGCGGGTGTCCTGCGACGACGAGGTGGCGATCGAGCAGGCGATCGGGCACCTGGCCTCGCTGGGCCACACCACGATCGGCCTGGTCCTCGGACCGGTCGACCACGTGCCGTCCGAGCGCAAGCTGCGGGCGGCGCAGGCGATGATGCAGCGTCTGGGCCTGGAGCTGGGGGAGCGTCAGGTCGTCCGCAGCGCCTACTCCCTCGAGAGCGGGCAGGCCGCGGGGAACCGGCTCCTGCGTGAGGGCGTCACGGGCATCGTGTGCGCGAGCGACCCGCTGGCGCTCGGTGTGATCCGGGCCGCACGTCGGGCCGGGCTGCGCGTCCCGGACGACATCTCCGTCGTCGGCTACGACGACTCCGCCTTCATGAGCTGCACCGAGCCGCCCCTGACCACGGTCCGCCAGCCGATCGAGCCGATGGGCCGCGCGGCGATCGACCTGCTGGTCAGCCAGATCCACGGCGCCGTCGTGCCGCAGGACGAGCTGCTCTTCGAGCCGGAGCTCGTCGTGCGCGGCTCCACCGGTCCCGCGCCGACGCAACCGGTGGCGCTGGCCGACTGACCTCAGCGCGTTCCCCAGGCCCCGTCCCGCCGTTCTCGGCGGGGCGGGGCCTGTGTCGCGCGTGGGCACTTATCGAGATTCGATGGCGCAACGGTCACACTTCGATAACTACTCTGTCGGGTTCTTGCGTTAATCCAGTCGTTTCCTTTAGCGTCTGGATCGCGACGACGGCGTCCCGCAGGGCCGTCCTCGTCGCGTGTCACACAGGACAGCCCGGCCCCGGCGACATCGACGGCGGCCCACGAGAGACGAGACGCGAGTGGCGCAGGCGCAGCCGGAGACCGATCCGCAGTGGTGGCGCGGCGCAGTGATCTACCAGGTCTACCCGCGCAGCTTCGCGGACGGGAACGGCGACGGGACCGGTGACCTGGCGGGCCTGCGCTCGCGGCTCCCGTACCTGCGCGACCTCGGTGTCGACGCGATCTGGGTCACCCCCTGGTACGTCTCCCCGCTCGCCGACGGCGGGTACGACGTCGCCGACTACCGGGCCATCGACCCGGCCTTCGGCACCCTCGAGGAGGCCGAGCTGCTCATCGCCGAGGCCCTGCACGTGGGGATCCGGACGATCATCGACGTCGTCCCGAACCACGTCTCGGACCAGCACGAGTGGTTCCAGGCCGCGCTCGCCGCAGGCCCCGGCTCCGCGGAACGCGACCGGTTCTGGTTCCACCCCGGCAAGGGTGAGCACGGGGAGCAGATCCCGACCGGCTGGGTCTCCGACTTCCAGGGCAACACGTGGACGCGCACCACCAACCCGGACGGCACCCCCGGGGAGTGGTACCTGCACCTGTTCGCGCCGCAGCAGCCCGACCTCAACTGGTCGCACCCCGACGTCGTCGCCGAGTTCGAGGCGGTCCTGCGGTTCTGGTTCGACCGCGGCGTCGCGGGCATCCGGATCGACTCGGCCGCGCTGCTGGTCAAGGACGCGACGCTGCCGGAGGTACCGGTCCACCCCGGACCGGGCGAGCACCCGCACGTCGACCGCGACGAGCTGCACGACGTCTACCGCGGGTGGCGCGCCGTCGCCGACTCCTACGAGGGCACGCGCGTCCTCGTCGGCGAGGTCTGGCTCCAGGACAAGACCCGGTTCGCGCAGTACCTGCGTCCGGACGAGATGCACACCGCGTTCAACTTCGACTTCATGGCGCGGCCGTGGGACGCCAAGCAGCTGCGGGAGTCGATCGACATCACGCTCGCCGCCCACGGTCCCGTCGGCGCCCCCGCCACCTGGGTGCTGTCCAACCACGACATCACCCGCCCGGTCACGCGGTACGGCCGCGAGGACACGTCGTTCGCGTTCACCGCCAAGCGCTTCGGCACCCCGACCGACCTGGACGTGGGCCTGCGCCGCGCGCGGGCCGCGGCCCTGCTCACGGCGGCCCTGCCCGGCTCGCTGTACATCTACCAGGGCGACGAGCTGGGCCTGCCGGAGGTCGAGGACCTGCCGCTGGGCCTGCTGCAGGACCCGATGCACTTCCGCTCCGAGGGCGTCGACCCCGGTCGGGACGGCTGCCGGGTCCCGCTGCCCTGGACGGGTTCCGCCGCGCCCTACGGGTTCGGGTCCGGCGGGTCGTGGCTCCCGCAGCCCGCCGGCTGGGCGGAGCTGACCGTCGCGGCGCAGGAGGTCGACCCCGCGTCCACCCTGCACCTCTACCGCGATCTCCTGGCGATCCGCCGGGCCGAGCCCACCCTGGGCGACGGGCCGATGACGTGGATCGACAGCTCCGACGACGTGCTCGCGTTCGCCCGTGGCGACCTCGTGTGCGTCGTCAACCTGGGCGACGAGCCCGCCGCCCTGCCCGCCCACACCGACGTCCTGCTCTCGAGCGCCCCGCTCGAGGCAGGCCTGCTGCCGCGCGACACCGCCGCGTGGCTGCGCACCCCCGCCTGATCCGCACCAACCCGACCGCAGCACCTGATCGCGACCTGGCACCCCGTCCGGCGCGTTCCCTCACGAAGGAGTGACGATGAGGTCCTCACGCACCACCGCGCTCGCCATGGCCGGTGTGCTCTCGCTCGGCCTGCTGGCCGCGTGCAGCAACGACGACGAACCCACGGGCGGCGAGTCCGACGGCAAGATCACCCTCACGGTGGCCGGCCTCCAGCCCGGTGCCGAGACGGAGGCCGTCGACGCGCTGAACGCGCGCGTCGAGGAGTTCGAGGCCGCCAACCCCGACATCAACGTGGAGCCGGAGGAGTACAACTGGCTCGCGTCGACCTTCTCCGCGCAGCTGGCCGGCGGCACGCTGCCGAACGTGTTCGAGATCCCGCTGACCGACGCCAAGACGCTCATCGAGAACGGCCAGCTGGCCGACATCTCGACGCAGTTCGACTCCCTGTCGTTCGCGGACGACTTCAACGAGAACCTGCTCGAGGCCGGCACCGGCTCGGACGGCAAGGTCTACGCGATCCCCGCCAAGTCCATCTACGGCGTCGCGCTGCACTACAACCGCAATCTGTTCGAGCAGGCCGGGCTCGACCCCGACCAGCCGCCGACGACGTGGGACGAGGTCCGCGAGTACGCCAAGACCATCCACGACGCCACCGGTGTCGCGGGCTACGCGACGATGGCGCTCGACAACGCCGGCGGGTGGCAGCTGGCCGCCGCGGCGAACTCGCGCGGCGGCGTCATCCAGGAGCAGGACGGTGACGCGTACGTCGCCACGCTGGACGACCCGGCCGTCAAGGAGCACCTGCAGTGGCTGCACGACCTGCGCTTCACGGACAACTCGATCCTGCCCCGCACCGACCTCGGCTGGGGTGAGATCAACGAGGCGTTCGCCGGTGGCCAGCTGGCCATGTACACGTCCGGCTCGGACGTCTACAACGCGCTCGTCGAGAACAACGGGCTCACCGAGGACTGGGGCTACGGCCTCACGGCGATCCCGACGACCAACGGTGGTGGCGCCCTCACCGGCGGCACGCTCGCCGCGGTGACCAAGGAGTCCACCGACGCGCAGAAGGACGCCGCGGTCAAGTGGATCGACTTCTGGTACCTGTCCAAGATGCTGGACCAGGACCAGGCGGTGGCCGACGCCAAGCTCCGCAACGAGAACGGCCAGGCCGTGGGCACCCCGGTGCTCCCGATCTTCAGCGAGGAGCAGTACGCCACGTCGCTCGAGTGGGTCAAGGACTACGTCAACGTCCCGCTCGACAACATGAAGGGCTACACGGACGTCATGTTCACGCAGCCCAGCATCGGTGAGATCAGCGCGTCCACCCAGGACACCTATGCGCTGCTCTTCCCGGTCGTGCAGGCGGTCCTGACGGACGAGAACGCCGACATCGACGCCCTGCTCGAGACGGCGAACACCCAGGGTCAGGCTCTGCTCGACCAGTAAGACCGCGCGGTGCCCGGCCGGGGAGCGTCCCGGCCGGGCACCGTTGCTCGAACGTCCGTACCCCCGAGGAAGGCCCCTGATGACCACGGACGACGTCGTCCTCGTCGGCGCCCGCCCCCGACGCCGCGGCACCCCGCTCACCTGGGTGCGCGGCGGCGGTCTGAGCGCGCTGGTGTTCGCCCTACCCCTGCTCGTGATCTTCGGCGTCTTCTCGTGGCTGCCGATCGTCCGCGCGGTGGTGATGAGCTTCCAGAAGACGAACCTCATCACCACGTCGTGGGTGGGGCTGCAGAACTTCCAGAACGTGTTCGCCGACCCGCTCCTGCCCGTCGCGACGCGCAACACCCTCTGGTTCGCGCTGCTCGCGCTCGTGTTCGGCTACCC
The DNA here is from genome assembly GCF_030814415.1 of Cellulomonas humilata. Lineage (GTDB taxonomy): Bacteria > Actinomycetota > Actinomycetes > Actinomycetales > Cellulomonadaceae > Cellulomonas > Cellulomonas humilata_A. The sequence continues at coordinate 294,753 of NZ_JAUSVB010000002.1, forward strand.
CGTCCCGCTCGTCGCCGCGGTGCTCATGCGTGAGGTCCGCCGGGCGAAGGGGCTGTACTCGGCCCTGGCCTACCTGCCCGTCGTCGTGCCGCCCGTGGTGGCGGTCCTGCTGTGGAAGTTCTTCTACGACCCGCGGCCCGAGGGCGTGTTCAACACGATCCTCGGCTGGGTCGGCATCCCGCCCCAACCCTGGTTGCAGAGCATGACGATGGCGATGCCGTCGCTCGTGCTGGAGGCCACGTGGGCGGCGGCCGGCGGCACCGTGATCATCTACCTCGCCGCGCTGACGGCCGTCCCGCCCGAGCTGTACGACGCGGCGGAGGTCGACGGCGCCGGCGTCTGGCGCAAGGTCTGGCACGTGCTCGTGCCGCAGCTGCGCGGGGTCCTGTTCATCACGCTGATCCTGCAGATCATCGGGACCGCCCAGGTGTTCCTCGAGCCCTACCTGTTCACCGGCGGCGGCCCGGCCAACGCGACCGTGACGATCCTGCTGCTCATCTACCGCTACGCGTTCGGCAACAGCCTCGGCGGGAACTACGGCGAGGCGACGGCGCTCAGCCTGCTGCTCGCGGTGTTCCTCGCCGTCATGTCCCTCGTGTACTTCCGCCTCACCCGCCGCTGGAGCACCTCGTGACGACGACCTCGCCCCTCGGGCCCACCAGCCCCCGGCCCGTGCTCGGCACCGCGCCGGGCGAGGTGCCCGTGATCCCGGGCGCCGAGCTGCCGAGTGCGACGCGCGCGCGCCGGGTCCGCAAGGCGTCCTCGTCCGACGACGGCGAGGACCGCAGCGCGGTCTCCGTCGCCGACTGGCGCCGCCCGTCCGTGAAGTGGTCGCTCGGCACCACGCACTGGCTGCTGCTCGTGCTGCTCGTCGTCTGGTGCGTCGGCCCGCTCCTGCTCCTGGCCAAGTTCGCCGTCACCCCCACGCAGGACATCCTGCGCACCCCGATGGCGATCTTCCCGAACGGGATCGCGTGGTCGAACCTCAGCGAGGCCTGGAACGACGTGCAGGTCAGCAAGTACTTCGCGAACACGATCGTGCTCGCCGCCGGGGCCTGGTTCAGCCAGATCCTCGTCGCGACGACCGGCGGCTACCTGCTCTCGGTGCTGCGTCCGCGCTACGCCCGGGTGCTGCAGGCGGCCGTGCTGGCCACGCTGTTCGTCCCCGCGGTCGTGCTGCTCGTGCCGCTGTACCTGACCGTCCTGGACACGCCCGTGTTCCACACGTCCCTGGTCAACTCGTTCTGGGGCGTCTGGCTGCCCGCCGGCGCGAGCGCGTTCAACGTGGTGCTCGTCCAGCGGTTCTTCGACAACCTGCCGCGGGAGATCTTCGAGGCCGCCCGCGTCGACGGCGCGGGGCCCTACCGGCTGTTCTGGTCGATCGTGCTGCCCATGAGCAAGCCGATCCTCGGCGTCGTGTCGATCTTCGCCGTCATCGCGTCGTGGAAGGACTTCCTCTGGCCGCTGCTGGTCCTGCGCAACCCGGACCTGCAGCCACTGTCGGTGCGGTTGCCGTCCATCGAGGCGACCACCGACAAGGGCGTGCTCATGGCCGCCCTGGCCATCTCCACCCTGATCCCGATCGTGCTGTTCCTCGTCTTCCAGCGCAGCTTCCTGCGCGGCGCCGGGCTGGGAGGAGCGGTCAAGGGCTGAAGGTTTCTGACAACGCGTCCCGACAATCTCACGGGCTCGTCGGGCCGCTCGCCGCGAGCGGGTCGCGTGCCCGGTGCGATGATCGTTCGGTGGCCCCCGACACTGCCGTGAGCACCTCGCTGTCCCCGACCGACCTGAGCCCTGTCGCCCCGTACGACGCGCTGCTGCTCTTCTCGTTCGGGGGGCCCGACGGTCCCGACGACGTCCTGCCGTTCCTGCGCAACGTCACCGCCGGGAAGAACATCCCCGACGAGCGGCTCGCGGTGGTCGCGGAGCACTACCACCACTTCGGTGGCGCGAGCCCGATCAACGGCCAGAACCTGGCCCTGCAGAAGGCGCTCACCGACGAGCTCGCCCGTCGCGGCATCGACCTCCCGGTGGTGTGGGGCAACCGGAACTGGGAGCCGTACACGACCGACGCCCTGTCGGCCGCGTACTCCGACGGCGCCCGCCGGGTCGTCGCCCTGGTCACCAGCGCGTACTCCTCGTACTCGGGCTGCCGCCAGTACCGGGAGAACCTCTGGGCCTCGCTCGACGAGCTCGGCATCGACGACGGTCTCGGTGAGGGCGAGCACCCGCTGGCCGTCGACAAGGTGCGGTCCTACTTCAACCACCCGGGCTTCGTGCAGGCGAACGTCGACGCGGTGACCGAGGCGTTCGAGTCGATCGGCCGCGACGCGCGCCTGGTGTTCGTCACGCACTCGATCCCCGACACGATGGAAGAGGCGTCGGCGGTCTCCGGCGCCTCGTACCGCGCCCAGCACCTGGACGTCGCGGCCACGGTCGCCGCGGCCGTCGAGCAGCGACTCGGGCGGCCCGTGACCTGGGACCTCACGTACTGCTCGCGCTCCGGCCCGCCGAGCCAGCCCTGGCTCGAGCCGGACGTCAACGACCACCTGACCGCGCTCGCGGCCGACGGGGCGCAGGCCGTGGTCCTGTCGCCGATCGGGTTCATCTCCGACCACATGGAGGTCGCCTTCGACCTCGATACCGAGGCGCTGGAGACCGCGGCCGGGCTCGGCCTGGTGGCGGTGCGCGCCGACACGGTCGGGACGCGCGAGCCGTTCGTGCGCGGGCTGGTCGACCTGGTGCTCGAGCGGGCTGCGCTGGCCCGTGACGCCGACGCGCACGGTGCCCACCCGGTCACGGCCGACGTCGTCGCGGACGCGACCGCCCGCCCGGTCGTCGAGGCCACGGTCGGGGAGCTGCCGCCCTTCCGCTCCGTCTGTCGGCCGGGCTGCTGCCAGATGCGCGCCGAGAGCCCCACCGGCATCCCCGCCGCTTGCTCGACCGACCCCTGGTCCTGACCCCCTCTTGGAGCCCTTCGCGATGTCGCACGACGCCGAGACCCTCAACGCCACCGTCCGGTACACGATGTGGACCGTCTTCGCGCTCGAAGAGGTGCTGCCCGAGGACGACGACGAGCGCGCCGAGCTCATCGCAGCCGCCCTGGCGGCCGTCGCCGACGAGGGCCTGGTGGTCCGTGGCTGGTACGACGTCGCCGGTCTGCGCGCCGACGCCGACCTCATGGTCTGGTGGCACGCCGAGACCATCGAGGAGGTGCAGGGCGCCTACCAGCGGCTGCGCGCCAGCGACCTCGGCCGGCACCTGCTGCCCGTCTGGTCCGTCGTGGGTCTGCACCGGCCGGCGGAGTTCAACCGGTCGCACGTCCCCGCGTTCCTCGCGGGCGAGCCGGCCGGCGACTACATGACGGTGTACCCGTTCGTGCGCTCGTACGACTGGTACGTGCTGCCCGAGGACGACCGCCGGCGGATGCTCGTCGAGCACGGCCAGGCGGCCCGCGGGTACGCCGACGTGCGCGCCAACACGGTCTCGGCCTTCGCGCTCGGGGACTACGAGTGGATCCTCGCGTTCGAGGCCCCCGAGCTGCACCGGATCGTCGACCTGATGCGGGACCTGCGCGCCACCGACGCCCGCCTGCACGTGCGCGAGGAGGTGCCGTTCTACACCGGCCCGCGCGTGACGCTGGAGACCTGGGCGGACCGCCAGCCCCGCGGGTGACATCATCGGCAGATGGTCGATCTGGCGGGGACATGGCGGTTCACGGCGCTCGAGGGCGCCGAGCTCGACGCGGCGGGGCGTGCCACGCCGTTCCTGACGTTCGACGGTGACGGTCAGGTCTTCGGCCTGGCGGGGGTCAACCGGGTGCGCGGCACGTGGCGGCTCGAGGGGCAGACGCTGACGTTCGGCCCCGTCGTGTCCACCCTCATGGCGGGCCCGCCGGACGCGATGACCCGCGAGCAGCAGGTGCTCCGCCTGCTGGGGGAGCCCTCGACCGTGTCGGCGCCCGACGGCGACACGCTCGAGCTCAGCGGCGTCCTGCGGGCCACGCTGGTCCGGGACCCGCACGCCGGCGACGAGCCGACGTAGACCGAGCTCACCCGGGCGCAGGAGGTGCCGAGGCGTGGAGGTCATCCGTGGCGCTGACGCGCACGACGTCCGTGCGATCTGCGAGTTCGGTGATTCGCACGTCCGACCGCACTACACGCCGCTGATCGGTGCGCGTGCCGCGGACGCGCAGGTGGCCCGATGGTGGAACGAGGGACAGATCGTTGCCGCCGTGTCCGGAGGGCTGGTCGTCGTCGCGGTGTCGGACGACCACGTCGTGGGAGTTGCCCAGCTCGGGCGGGACGGCGTCGACCACGTCATCTACAAGCTCTACGTCGATCCCCGGCACAGGAGCCACGGGCTCGGCCCACGACTGATCGAGGCCCTCGTCCTGCGCCTGCCGCCGGAGGCGAGCCGGTTGTGCGTCGAGCACTTCGCGAGCAACGAACGGGCTGGGGCGTTCTACGAGCGCGAGGGCTTCACCGTGGAACGGACGGAACCCAGCGGGGTCGGCGATCCGGCGCTCGACGTGGTGTGGCGCGCTCGGACCCTGCCCCGAGCGAGCGTGCTGCCGGACAGCTAGTCAGGCGGCGACCACGTCCGACGGCCAGCGCGCCGCGACCTGCTCCAGGGTGTGCACCCGGGTCGCCACGTCGAACGCCGTGCCGGTGATCATCAGCTCGTCGGCGCCGGTCCGTGCGACCAGCGCGTCGAGCTCGTCGACCGCCCGGTCCGCGGTCGTCGCGACCTGGGTCCCGGGGACGCGCGCGAAGAAGTCGGCCGCGGCCACGGGGTCGAGGGCGTCGAGCTCGCGGGCGGCGTCCTCGGGGGACACGATCGGTCCCAGCGGTCGGCCGGTCCGCAGCGACAGGGCCATGACGCGGCTGGGTCCGGCCAGGTACTGCGCCTCGTCGTCGGAGTCCGCGACGAGCACCGAGGCCGAGACCATCAGGCGCGGTTCGTCGAGCACCGGCGACGGACGGAACGCGCGGCGGTAGGCGTCGGCGGCCTGCAGCGTGTGGCCGGTGTTGAAGTGGTGCGCGTAGCTGAACGGCAGGCCCAGCGACCCGGCCAGCTCCGCGCTGAACAGACTGGAGCCCAGCAGCCAGACCTGCGGCGACGACGTCGCGACCGGGGTCGCGGACAGCCGGGAGGCGCGCAGCGACGGCGCCCGACCGGGGAGGTCCTGCCCGAGCAGGGCGAGGACGTCGATGACCTCCGCCGGGAAGTCGTCGGCCCCCAGCCCTTCCACCGTGCGCCGCAGCGCCGCGGCCGTCATGGGGTCCGCCCCGGGCGCCCGGCCGATGCCCAGGTCGATGCGACCGGGGTGCAGCGCCTCGAGCATGGCGAACTGCTCCGCGACGACCAGCGTCGGGTGGTTCGGCAGCATGACGCCGCCGGAGCCGAGCCGGATACGGTCCGTCGACGCCGCGAGGTGCGCCAGGAGGACGCCCGGGGACGTCGACGCGACCGCCGGCATCGCGTGGTGCTCGGCCACCCAGAACCGGGCGTAGCCGGCGGCGTCGGCGGCGCGGGCCAGGGCGGTCGTCGCGGCGAGCGCGTCGCCGGAGGTCTGGCCGACGGCGACGGGGGAGGTGTCGAGCACGGACAGGGGCACAGGGTTGCGACGGGTCACCTCGTCAGCAACACCTGTACCCCCGTCCGTACTCCCGGGACGACTTCCGGGACGGTCAGGGGTACAGGCCGCGGATCTGGTGCGCCTCGGCGACGCGTCGGACCCCGATGGTCAGCGCCGCGTCGCGCAGCGAGATGCCCTCGGCGCTCGCCACGGCAGCGACCGCGCGGTGGGCCGTGACCATCCGGTGCTCCAGGCGGTCCTCGATCTCGCGCTCGGTCCACCAGTACGCCTGGTTCGCCTGCACCCACTCGAAGTACGACACGACGACACCACCGGCGTTGGCCAGGATGTCCGGCACGACGACGACGCCGCGCTCCGCCAGCACGCGGTCGCCCTCATGCGTCGTCGGGCCGTTGGCGGCCTCGACGACCCACCGCGCCTTGACCCGGCCGGCCGCCTCGGCGTCCAGGACACCCTCGACGGCGGCCGGGATGAGCAGGTCGACGTCGAGCGCGAGGAGCTCGGTGTTGTCGATCGGCTCGCCGCCCTCGAAGCCGACCACGGTGCCGGTCACCGCGACGTGCCGCTCGAGCCCGGCGATGTCGAGGCCGTCGTTGTGCATGACGCCGCCCTGCTCGTCGCTGACCGCGACCACGCGGGTGCCCGCGTCGTGCAGGAAGCGGGAGGCGTGCGAGCCGACCTTGCCGAAGCCCTGCACCGCGGCGCTCACCTCGCGCAGCTGCACGCCCGCGTCACCCAGCGCGGCGGCCGCCGAGTGAACGACGCCACGCGACGTGGCGGTCGCGCGCCCGAGCGAGCCACCGACCGCGAGCGGCTTGCCCGTGGTGACCGCGGGGATGGTGTAGCCGAGGTTCACGGAGTAGGTGTCCATGACCCACGCCATGGTCTGCTCGTTGGTGCCGATGTCGGGCGCCATGATGTCCCGCTCGGGGCCGATGATCGGCATGATCTCGCTGGTGTAGCGCCGGGTGACACGCTCGAGCTCGGCCTGGCTGTACAGCCGCGGGTCGATGGTGACGCCGCCCTTGGCACCGCCGTACGGCACGTCGACGACCGCACACTTCCAGGTCATCCACATGGCGAGCGCCCGCACCTCGTCGACGTCGACGCCGGCCGAGTAGCGCAGCCCGCCCTTGCCCGGGCCGCGGGAGATGTTGTGCTGCACGCGGTACCCGGTGAAGAGCTCGATCTCGCCGTCGTCCCGACGCAGGGGGACAGCGACGTTCATCTCGCGCCGGGGTGTGGCGAGCATGCGGTGGAGCCCCTCGGTATAGCCGAGGATCTCGACTGCACCGGCAAGCTGTGCCTTGGCGGTGGCGAGGGGCGTGGTCTGTTGCGGGGTCTCCGCTGTGAGGTCCGTCACGTGCACACTGTGGCATCCCACGGCGCTGCATCACGAGAGGACCGACAGGCGAGCCGGGCGTGTCCGACCTGCGGGCAGTGGAGCGTGTCAGCAGATCTGCGCGTCGTCGATCGGCTTCACGACGGAGCCGCCGAGGTGTCGCGAGTGCCGCGCCGGGACGAGGACGCACGTGCCGAACGTGCCGTTGAGGTAGACGGCCTTGACGAAGATGTCCGTCTGCCGGCAGTTGTAGACGCGCACCGTGTAGTACGTCGGGTGGTTGACGTAGACCCCGGTCAGCCACTTGCAGAACTCCTCCTCGCCCTCGATCGTGGCGAAGGGCCGCACGACGCCTCCGGTGCCCGTCTGGACCTCGAGCAGCGCAGGGTCGAGGCGGTCGCCGGCGACGGACGGTTCGGCGGCGGCGATGCCGCCGCCGAGGAGGGTCAGGGCGCTCAGGACGGAGACGAGAGCGCGTCGGGTGCGGGCAGGTGTGCGCATGTGGCTTCCCTCGGGGTCGACGGTGGCGTCGGCTCGTCCGCCCCGCGGCGGACGGATGGTTCACCCTGACGACTGCCGAACGGGTGGTCAACCGGCATCCGGGCGACGGACGTCGCACGGAAGGCCCTTGACAGCCAGACTGAGCCCAGGCCGGACCCGGCCCACGAGCACACCGAGCTCGGCCGCGACCCGGCCGACCGGCGGACGAAGGAGCAGCATGTCGACGACTGACGACGTCACCGAGGACGCGATCCGGCTGGCCCGGTCCTGGCTCTCGGCGACGGCGGAGGGCCAGACGGCCAAGGAACGGCGCACGACGGGGCGCTTGGCGGACCTCGTCGCGGACCCGGCAGGGCTCGAGCTCGCGGTGCGGTTCGTGGACCGTGTGGCTCGCCCGCAGGACGTCCGGGTGGCTGCCCGGGAGCTCGCCGCTCTCACGTCGGGCGCAGCTGCGGGCTTCCTCGGCCCGCTCGACCGGGCGATGCTCGGGGTCGGGGCGCTCGTCGCGCCCGTGCTCCCCGACGTCGTCGTGCCGGCCGCCCGGCTGCGTCTGCGCAGCCTCGTCGGCCACCTGGTCGCCGACGACGGCCCCGGCCTGGCCGCGCACCTGGCGGCCACCCGCGCCGAGGGCTTCCGGCTCAACCTCAACCTGCTCGGTGAGGCCGTCCTGGGGGAGCGCGAGGCGGCCGCCCGGCTGGCGCGCGTGACGGCCCTGGTGGAGCGGCCCGACGTGGACTACGTGTCCGTCAAGGTGTCGGCGGTGGCCAGCCAGCTGTCCACGTGGGACACCGACGGCAGCGTGGAGCGCGTGGTCGAGAGGCTGCGCCCGCTGTACCTGACCGCGGCCCGGCACGGCACCTTCCTCAACCTCGACATGGAGGAGTACCGCGACCTCGCCCTCACCGTGCGGGTGTTCGAGCGCCTCGTCTCGGACCCGGAGCTCCTGGGCGTCGAGGCGGGCATCGTGCTGCAGGCCTACCTGCCGGACGCCGCCGACGCCTTCGACGAGCTCACCCAGATCGCGACCGCCCGCCGCGCGGCCGGTGGTGCCCGCCTCAAGGTCCGCCTGGTCAAGGGTGCCAACCTGGCCATGGAGCAGGTGGAGGCCGAGCTGCACGGGTGGTCGCAGGCTCCGTACGGCTCGAAGGCGGACGTCGACGCGGCCTACCTGCGGCTGGTGGACCGGGCCCTCGACCCGGCCCGGACGGCCGCGCTGCGGGTCGGGATCGCCAGCCACAACCTGTTCCACGTCGCCGCGGCCCACCTGCTCGCGCAGCGGCGGGGCGTCAGCGAGGCGCTCGACGTGGAGATGCTCCAGGGCATGGCGCCCGCGCAGGCGCGTGCCGTGCGCGACGAGGTCGGGGCAGTCCTGCTCTACACGCCGGTCGTCGCCCGGCACGACTTCGACGTCGCGATCTCCTACCTGGTGCGACGGCTCGAGGAGAACTCCGCGAGCCAGAACTTCCTGCACGCCCTCTTCGCGGAGGGTTCCGCGATGGACGCGCAGGAGGAGGCGTTCCGCGTCGCCCTCCGTGACCGGGACGAGCCGTCGACCGCGGCCCGGCGCACCGCGCGACCGTACGCCGACGCACCCGGGACGGGCCCCTTCGCCAACACCCCGGACACCGACCCGGCCGTCGCGGTGGCGCGCGTCTGGGCGCAGAGCCTCGTCGACCGGGACGTGCCGGTACCGCCCGGCGCGGTCACGGTGTCCACGGCGGCGGAGGTCGACGCGATCGTCGCGCGTGCCGTCTCGGCGCAGCCCGCGTGGGCCGCGACGCAGCCCGCGGACCGTGCTCGGGTGCTGCACGCCGTCGCGGTCGCCCTGGAGGACGCGCGGGCGGACCTCGTCGCGACGATGGTCCACGAGACCGGCAAGACCGTCGCGGAGGCCGACCCGGAGGTGAGCGAGGCGGTCGACTTCGCCCGCTACTACGCCGACCGTGCGGCCGACCTCGCCGACGGCGTCGTCCCCGGCGCCGTGCACCGGCCGGCAGGGCTGACCGTGGTCACGCCCCCGTGGAACTTCCCCGTCGCGATCCCGGTCGGCTCGGTCCTGGCCTCCCTCGCCGCGGGCAGCCCGGTGCTGGTCAAGCCGGCGCCGCAGGCACCGCGGTGCGGGCAGGTCGCGATGGCCGCGATCCAGCGCGGTCTCGACGATGCCGGCGCGCCCGGCGGCATCCTCACGGTCGTGCTGAGCCCCGAGGGTGACGTCGGACGCCGGCTCGTCGCCCACCCGGACGTCGCCCGCGTCGTCCTCACGGGCTCCATCGAGACCGCGCAGCTGTTCGCCGGCTGGCGGGCCGACCTCGACGTCCTGGCCGAGACCTCCGGCAAGAACGCCCTGGTCATCACGCCGTCCGCGGACGTGGACCTCGCGGTCGCCGACCTGGTGCGCTCCGCGTTCGGGCATGCCGGGCAGAAGTGCTCCGCGGCGTCGCTGGCGATCCTCGTCGGCTCCGCGGGCCGTTCCGACCGGCTGCGCCGCCAGCTGGCCGACGCCGTGGCGTCGCTGCGCGTCGGGCCCGCGACCGACCTGGGCACGGCCGTCGGGCCGCTGACCGAGCCGGCGTCCGGCAAGCTCCTGCGCGCCCTGACCACCCTCGACCCGGGGGAGTCGTGGCTGGTCGCCCCGCGGAAGCTCGACGACGAGGGCCGGCTGTGGAGCCCCGGCGTGAAGTTCGGCGTCGCGCCCGGGTCGTGGTTCCACACCACGGAGTGCTTCGGACCGGTCCTCGGGATCATGCGCGTCGAGACGCTCGACGAGGCGATCGACCTGCAGAACGCCGTCGCCTTCGGTCTCACCGGCGGGCTGCACTCGCTCGACGAGGCCGAGATCGACCACTGGCTGGAGCGCGTCGAGGTCGGCAACGCCTACATCAACCGGCACATCACCGGGGCGATCGTGCAGCGCCAGCCGTTCGGCGGCTGGAAGGCCTCCACGGTCGGTCCCGGCGCCAAGGCCGGTGGCCCCCACTACGTCGCGCAGATCGGCGACTGGCAGGACTCCGCCGACGTCCCGCAGGACGACGCCGCCTGGCTCGCCTGGGCGCAGGACGACGATGCGCGCGTGTGGGCGGACGAGCTCTCGCGCGAGCACGACCCGTCGGGCTTGCGAGTCGAGGCCAACGTCCTGCGCTACCGGCGGGTGCCGCAGCTCACCGTCCGGACCGGCTCCGACGCGCCGGCCCGGGAGGTCGACCGGGTGTGCCACGCCGCACGGACCGCCGGGGTCCGCGTGACCGTGAGCGATGTGTCCGGCGAGTCCCACGAGGCGTTCGCCGCGCGGGTCCGCTCCGGCGGCGTGACCGGCCGCGTCCGCGTGGTCGGGTCGGCACCCGGCCTGCGCGAGGCCGCGGCGACCCGCGTCGGCGAGGTCACCGTGCTCGACGGACCCGTGCTCGCCTCCGGCGCGCGGGAGCTGCTCACGGTCGTGCGCGAGCAGGCGGTGAGCCGGACGCTGCACCGCTTCGGGCACGTCCCGCCGACGAGGGACTGACGATGCGCAGAGGGCCCGGTGGACGATGTCCACCGGGCCCTCTGCGTCTGCCAGGTTCTACGCCGAGGCGCGGATGACCAGCTCGGGAGCGAAGATCAGCGGCGGCGACGCCGGTGCGCCGTTCAGCTGGTCGAGGAGACGCGCACCCGCGGCCCGGGCCATCGCGACGACCGGCTGGATCACGCTGGTCAGCGGGGGAGTGGTCGACGCCGCGACCCCGAGGTTGTCGTACCCGACCACCGCGATGTCGCCGGGGACCTCCTTGCCGTGCTCCGCCAGCACGCTGAGCGCTCCGGCCGCCATCAGGTCGGAGGCGATGAAGATCGCGTCGACATCAGGGAACTTCGCGAGCAGCTCGCGCGCCGCGATGGTGCCGGACGCCATCGTGAAGTCCCCGCGCACGACCGCGTCGTCCGACATGCCCGCCGCGCGGATCGCGTTGCGCCAGCCGGTGAGCCGGTCGATGCCGGCCGACATGTCCGCCGGACCGGCGATCGTCGCGATGCGACGGCAGCCCCGGTCGATGAGGTGCTGGGTGGCCAGCCGGCCGCCCTCGACGTTGTCGGTGTCGACGTACTGCACGTCGCGCTCGTCCGCGGAGAGCGGTCGGCCGACGAACACGTTCGGCACCCGGGAGAGCTGCAGCGCCCGGTCGAGCTCGTCGTTCGCGTGGTGCGACACGACGATCGCGCCGTCGACGTGACCGTTGCGCAGGTAGCGGACGGTGCGCTCGCTCTCACCCGGGCGGGCGATGACGAGCACGACCTGCATGTCCGAGTCGGCGAGCGAGGAGCTCAGGCCGTTCAGGGTGCCCGCGAAGAACGGGTCGGACAGCACGCGCTCGTCGGGCTCGGGCACCACGAGGGCGATCGAGTCCGTGCGCTTGGTGACCAGAGAGCGTGCGGCGCGGTTCGGGGTGTACCCGAGATCGGTCACCGCAGCCTCGACCGAGGCGAGCGCCTCGGGAGACACGCGCAGACCGCCGTTGATGGCGCGGGAGGCTGTTGAGCGTGAGACACCGGCGCGCTCGGCGACCTGCTCGAGCGTCGGCGCGGCGGGCCGCGCGGGGTCCACGTGGACCGGGATGTTGTCGACCACCGTTGGTCTTCCCTCCTGTGGCTGCCGGAGCAGCGATGACGAGCTGGTGATGGGAAAGGCGGGGTGCTCGGGGAGCACCCCGCCTTTCCATCGACCGGGTTTCTGCCACGGTCAGGGGACCATGGACGCCCGGGGCGTGCCAGACAGTGTGCGCGGATCAGCCCTTGACGGCACCCTGCATGATGCCGGCGACCAGCTGACGGCCGGCGATGAAGAACAGGATGATGAGCGGGATCGTCGAGATCGTGACGCCCGCCATGATCAGCGACATGTCCTTGAAGTACGACGCCTGGAGCAGCTGGATGGCCACCGGCAGCGTCGGGTTCTGCGGTCCGAGGACGATGAACGGCCAGAAGAAGTTCGTCCACGAGGCGACGAACGTGAACAGGCCGAGCATGACGGCCGCCGGGCGCGCCGCCGGGAGGGCGATGTGCCAGAACGTCCGGATCATCGACGCACCGTCGACGCGGGCTGCCTCGACGAGCTCGTAGGGCAGGGCCGCCTCGAGGTACTGCGTCATCCAGAACACACCGAACGCGGTGACCAGACCCGGGACGATGACGGCGATGAGCTTGCCGGTCCACCCGAGCTGCGACATGAGGATGAACAGCGGGACGATGCCCAGCTGCGTCGGCACGGCCGTGGTGGCGATGACGAACACGAGCAGGGCGTTGCGGCCACGGAAGCGCAGCTTGGAGAACGAGAACCCGGCCAGCGTCGAGAACAGCACCACGGACAGCGCCGTGATCGTCCCGACGATGATCGAGTTGCCGAGCGCCTTCCAGAACTGGATCTCGCCGTTCAGCACCTTGCCGACGTTGGTGAAGAACTCGCCCTGGGGGATCAGCGACGGGATCGGGTTCTGTGCGATGTACGCCGAGTTCGCCGAGGCGAGCAGGAACGCGTAGTACAGGGGTGCGATCGCCAGGACGATCGCGACCGAGACCAGCGTGTACGTGACCCAGCCCGGCCGACGGTCGGAACCGGCGGCCGTCGAGCGGCTGCGCCCGGCTGAGCGGGCGGCACCACGGCCGGCGGTCTGCCGGATGACCGGCAGGGAGGGGGCGCTCATCGGGAAACCTTCTTCCGCTTGGTCGTCGACGTCTCGGACGAGATCTTCCGCGTGATCGAGAAGTTGATCAGGCCGATGACGACGATGATGAGGAACAGGATCCAGGCGACCGCGGACGCACGTCCGAAGCTCTTCTGGTTACCCCAACCAAGCTCGTAGATGTACATGGTCGTCGTCATCCACTGGCGGCTCGGGCCACCCTGACCGATCTGGTCGAACAGACGCGGCTCGTCGAAGATCTGCAGGCCACCGATCGTCGAGGTGATGACCACGAAGATGATCGTCGGGCGCAGCATCGGCACGGTGACGGAGAAGAACTGGCGGACTCGCGTGGCGCCGTCCAGGACGGCAGCCTCGTAGAGGTCCTTCGGGATGGCCTGCATCGCGGCGAGCAGGATCAGCGTGTTGTAGCCGGTCCACCGGAAGTCGACCATCGTCGCGATCGCGATGTGGCTGGGCAGGACCTGCGCGTGCCAGCCGATCGGGTCGATCCCGATGTAGCCGAGCACCGTGTTGATGAGGCCGGACTTGTCGGCGAAGAGCTTGCCGAAGATGAGGCTGACCGCGACGGGCGCCACGACGTAGGGCAGGAGAACGCCCATCCGCCAGAAGGTGCGCGCGCGCAGGTTCGCGTCGAGGAGCGCCGCGAGCACGATCGCGATGACCAGCTGGGGGACCGTCGACAGGAAGAAGATGCTGAAGGTGTTCCGCAGGCTCTTCCAGAAGTTGGGCTCCTGGACGACGAACACGTAGTTCTCGAGGCCGACGAAGGCACCCTTGCCGCCGATCAGGTTCCAGTCGTGCACCGACACGTAGGCCGTGTACACGAGCGGGAACAGGCCCGTGAGAGCAAACAGGATGAAGAACGGCGAGATGTAGAGGTAGGGCGAGACCTTGACATCCCAGCGACCGAGGGTCTGGCTGAAGCCGATCCGGCGCGGGTTGCGCTCAGGGTCAGGGAGCCGACCACTGTCGAGCTGAGGTGGGGTGGTGGAGGTAGCCATCAGGTGTCCTTCGTGGCGGTGGTCAGGAGCCTACGCTGGCAGGGCCGGGCCGATGGATTGACCCATCGGCCCGGCCCTGTGGCGTGCGTCAGCCGAGTGCGTTGACCGCGGCGATGAAGGTGTCCCACTGAGCAGCGGCGTCACCGCCGTTGACGTCGACCTCGGTCAGAGCCGACTGCATCGCGTCGTTGACGGCGAAGTAGTTCGGGCCCTTGAACGGGGCGACGATGCCCTCGGCACGGTTGGCCAGGATCTGGCCGGCCGGGGCGTTGTTGAAGAACGCGTTCGTGGAGCTGAGCAGCTCGTCCGAGGCGAGCGCCTCGGTCTGGCTCGGGAACGTGCCCTTGTTCTTGTAGGCCTGGAGCTGCTGCTCCGGGGCCGTCAGCCAGGCAGCGAACTTCTTCGCGGCCTCGGTGTTCTTGCCCTGGGCGGGAACGGTCATGAACGAACCGCCCCAGTTGCCGGCGCCGCCGGGGAAGACGTCCGCGATGTCCCAGCCGGTCACGCCGGCCGAGTTGCCCTCGATGACACCGAGCATCCAGCCCGGAGCCAGCATGGTCGCGAAGCCGTCCGTCTGGAACGAGGCGTTCCAGTCGTCGCTCCACTGACCGAGGTGGGCCGACAGGTTGTCGGTGACGGAGGCCGTGGTGACGGCGTCGTAGATCGCCTTCACCTCGGGGTTCTCGGCGGCGATGATGGTGCCGTCGTTGTCCTCGTAGGCGTTCTCGACCTGGTTGATCATGCCCTGGTAGATGGCGCCAGCAGCGTCGAAGAAGGGCTTGCCCGTGGCCTCGGTGTACTGCTTGCCGAACTCGAAGTAGTCCTCCCACGTGGCGTCGGCGCCACCGAGAGCGGCGGCGACCTCCTCACGCGTGGAGGGCAGGCCGGCGGCGGCGAGCAGGTCGCCGCGGAACGCGATGGCCTCCGGGCCGATGTCGGTGCCGTAGCCGAGCAGGATGCCGTCGGGCGTCGTGGCCTGCGCGACCTTCCAGTCGAGCCAGCGACCCTCGAGCGCGGGGTCGGTCAGGTCGACGAACTTGTCCGGGTACTGCATGAGCTCGGGGAGCCAGTCGATCTCGATCATCTCGACGTCCGAGGCACCGGAACCCGACGCGAGGCGCGTGTTCAGGTTGTCGCGGGCCTCGTTCGAGGTCGCGGCCTTCTTGTTCTCGATGGTCACGCCCGGGTTCTCGGCCTCGTACGCCGCGAACATCTCGTCCGTGTACCCGGGCTCGTTGAACGTGCCCAGCGTCAGGGTGATGTTCTCGGAGCCGCCGTCCGAACCCTCGTCGCTCGGCGTGTCCGAGTTGCCGGAGCAGGCCGTGGCGAGCAGGGCGATGCCCGTGACCCCCGCCGCGGCTGCCCACATCTTGCTGGTGGTCTTGCGCACTGTGACTCCCTTGTCAGTCGGACGGCGTCCTCGCCGTACCCCTAGGGCACCCGTCGTCCGCCCGCCGAAAGGGGGCGTGCGAACATCGGGTTGGGCCGTGTGGACCCGGCGCGGTCACGTTCCCTTCCGCAGTGATGCGGGAGCGTTCCCACGCGCTGCGGAGTACTGTCGTCGGCGCCTCAGCGAGTGTCAAGGACGCCGAGCGGAGTAAATGGCGTGGTAGCGATCCCACACCAACGTTTCTGCAGGTCAGAGCGATATGGACATCGGTCCGTGTTACCGAATCGTTACGGCTGCGGCGCCTGGCTGTGACCATCGGCGTGACCGTCCGCGTGATCGTCGATCCACCGGCGTGCCACGTCCTGCTCGACCTCCAGCGCGGAGCGGATCGCGCCCGCCGTGGCCTGCTCGATCGCGGACGCGAACAGCGGCACCGTCGCGCGGAGGTCGCCGTCGTACATGACCGTCGTGGAGCCCGTTCCGGTGGGGGTCAGCGCCGTGCGTCCGCTGAGCCGCACCGGGGCGCCGGCGATCTCGACGACGACCGTCCCGACGCGCGAGCCGTCGGGAGCAGGTGCCTCCCACGCCTCGACCTGCCGGACGTCGATCCGGCTCCCGACGAAGCTCCGCAGGTGCGCCGGGATCTGGTCGGTGGGCAGCGCGCGGCGCGTCGTCACGGTGAACGCGTCGTCCGCGTCCCCGGTCACGTCCACGTGCTGCTCCAGCGCGCCGCTGGCGCGGACCTTCAGGTGCACGTACTCCGGGTCCGCCAGGAGCCGCGCCGCGGCGCGGGCGTCCGTCGGGAGGTCGAGCGTCACGCTCAGTCGCACGATGGGTCCTTCGATGATCGAGTCGGTGGGTCCGAGGCTATCCGCCCACGTCCTGGCCGTCCTGCTCGCCACCCGTCCACCGCCACCTACCCTGGTGCCCGTGTCCACGCTGAGCACCCTCGCCGCTCGATACGCCGCGCTCGATGCTCACGACCTCGAGTGGCTGCACCTGCTGGTCGGTGACTGGCAGGTCCTGTCCGACCTCGCGTTCGCCGACCTCGTGCTGTGGCTGCCGACGACCGACGGCGACTTCGTCGCGATCGCCCAGGCGCGGCCCTCGACCGGCGCGACCGTCCACTACGACGACGTCGTCGGGTCGAGCGCACCGGAGGGTCAGCGCCCGCAGCTGCAGCGGTCGCTCGACGAGCGGGCGGCGCAACGCTCGCGCGAGCCGCGCTGGTTCGGCTCCTACGCCGTGCGCGAGGAGGCCGTCCCGGTGGTCCGGCGCGGCAAGGCGATCGCCGTGCTGGCCCGCCAGACCAACCTCGGCGGCGCGCGGACCCCCAGCCGGCTCGAGCTCAACTACGTCGAGGCTGCCGACGACGTCTTTGCGATGGTCGGCCGCGGCGAGTTCCCGGCACCCGACGCCCCGACCGGCCCGCGCCGCGGAGCCCCGCGTGTGGGGGACGGGCTCGTGCGCCTCAACTCCGAGGGCGAGGTCCTCTACGCGAGCCCCAACGCCCTGTCGTGCTTCCACCGGCTCGGCGTGGTGGGTGACCTGGTCGGACGCTCGCTCGTCGAGGTGACCGCCGAGCTGATCGAGCAGCACGACACCGTCGACGAGTCGATGCCGCTGGTGCTCATGGGACGCGCTCCGTGGCGGGTCGACGTCGAGGCCCGCGGGGTCGCGCTGTCCCTGCGGGCGGTGCCGCTGACCGAGCACGGCCAGCGCGTCGGCGCCGTGCTGCTGTGCCGCGACGTCTCGGAGCTGCGGCGCCGGGAGCGCGAGCTCATCACCAAGGACGCCACGATCCGCGAGATCCACCACCGCGTGAAGAACAACCTCCAGACGGTCGCGGCCCTGCTGCGGCTCCAGTCCCGGCGGGTGGCCTCGCCGGAGGCCAAGGAGGCGCTCGGCGAGGCGATGCGCCGCGTCGCCACGATCGCGCTCGTGCACGAGACCCTGTCGCAGACGCTCGACGAGAGCGTGCCGTTCGACGACCTCGTCGGTCGCAGCCTCCGGCTCGCTGCGGACGTCGCGACGGAGGGCGCGCACGTGCGCACGCTGGTGCGCGGGTCGTTCGGGTCGATCCCCGCGGAGGACGCCACGGCACTCGCGCTCATCCTGACCGAGCTGGTGACCAACGCGGTCGAGCACGGGTTCGAGGGGCGGGAGTCGGGGACCGTCGAGGTCATCGTCGAGCGGCAGGACGACGCCCTGCGGGTCGAGGTCGCCGACGACGGCTCCGGGCTGCCGACCGAGCGCGGCGCCGGCACCGGGCTCGGGACGCAGATCGTGTCCACCCTGGTGACCAACGAGATGCGCGGCACCATCGAGTGGGCCAGCCGCGAGGGTGGCGGGACGTCCGTGATCATCGAGGCCCGGTTGCGTGGACCGCGCGACGCCGCAGCGCTGATCTGACGACCGCGTGCGACCGGTTCCGGACGCGACGCGGCCCCGCCGCGCGGTGCGCAGCGGGGCCGGGTTCGGGGTCGAGCGAGGTGGCGGTGAGGTCAGCCGGCGCGGCGCTGGCGCGCGGTGCGACGCTTGAGCGCGCGGCGCTCGTCCTCGGACAGACCGCCCCAGACGCCCGCGTCCTGACCGGTCTCGATCGCCCACTTCAGGCACGTGTCGACGACGGGGCAGCGGCGGCAGACAGCCTTCGCCTCGTCGATCTGCAGCAGGGCGGGGCCCGTGTTCCCGATGGGGAAGAACAGCTCCGGGTCCTCGTCGAGACACGCTGCGCGGTGGCGCCAATCCATGAGTTCTCTCCTAGGCACACGTCGAGGGGCGCCCGGGGTCAGGGCGCGCGAGTCTGGACGTGAGATCGGGGGTGGGGGACGTACTGCATCAAGGCTCGCACCGGTCCGGGAACTCCACAAGGGTTACGGGGAGGTTTCATATCCGTAACGACTGAGGCGTTCGTCACACCTGTGCACCTGCTGTGCTCCGCGGTGTCCCGCATGTTGCCGCAGGTGAGGGGGATAGTCGGACAAACGTCCAGGAGTTGACACCTCGCCGAGGCGGTGATCGGGGTCACGAGGTGGCGTGAGTCACTCCGGAACCGTGGTATCGGGGAGTGAGCGTCGGTGCAGGTCAGCAGCGACGGCGACGGGTCGTGCGGGGCGTGCCTAGGCTCCTGCTGTGACCGAACGCCGTCCTCCCGTGCTGCTCGTCGTCTGCCTCCTCGTCACCGTCGAGGCCGCCGCCTTCCTCGGTCTCGGGGTCGCGTGGATCGCCGACGTCGTGCGAGGAGCCGCGACCATGCCGGCCGCGAGCCTCTTCCTCGCTGTCTTCGGCGCCGGGGTGGCTCTGCTGCTCCTGCTCGCGGCGCGCGGGCTGTGGCGCGGGCGCCGGTGGGCGCGCTCCCCGGTGATCATGTGGCAGATCCTGCTCGCGGTTCTGGCGATCGGCTGGCTCGGCGCCGACCCGACCGTGTGGGCCGTCGTGGTCCTCGTCGTCGCGGTGCTGATCGGCGCCGGGCTCCTGCTGCCGTCGGTCGTGGCGGCGACCGCGCGCCGTCAGGCACCCCCGGAGTAGACCTGCACGACGACGGCGTCCCGCCCGCGTAGCAGGACCCCTCGTCCTGCGGGTCGACGGGACGGGTCGACGCACCACGGCGCGCGTGGTCCCACCAGCTCCGCGGAGGCGGGGTCGTGCGCGTCCAGCACGAGCGTGCGACGGCGCCGGACGAGCGTCGCGACCGTGCCCCGGAACGCCTGAGCCGCAGCCGACGACGTCACGCTGGCGACGACGGGCAGAGTCGGTGGGAGGAGCTCGTCGAGGCCGGGGTGGGCCCGCTGGAGCTCGTCCAGGTCGTCGATGAGCAGGACGGTCTCGCCGGAACCGGAACCGGAACCGGCACCGGCACTGCACGCCGCCGCCACGTCCGTCGGTCCCACGTCCCGCACCCCGGTCAGCGCGGGGACCGGGGGACCGGCAGGGTCGACCAGCCTCAGGACCCGTACGCCCGCCCGCACGAGCGCGCAGGCGACGACGCTCAGCACGGTGGTCCGGCCCGAGCCCGGCGGTCCGGCGACGAGAAGCCCGTGGCCGACGTCCACCCGCACGATGCCAGCGTCGTCGCCGCCCAGCCCCAGCGGCACCTGTGCCCCACCCGGCCCCGCAGTGAGCCCTGGAGGCAGGTCCGCACGCTCGGGCAGGGGTCGCACGAGCACCGAGACGCTGCGCGGGTCACCTCCGGCGACCAGCGCGGGGACTCTGTTCGGGTCACCTTCGGCGACCAGCGCCGCGACCCTGTTCGGGTCACCTCCGGCGACCGGCACCGCGGCTGCGTGCGGGTGGCCTCCGGTGACCCCGGGGTCGGGTGGCCCGGGCAGGACCACCTGGCACAGCTCGGCGCCGGTCGCGTGCAGGTGCACGGCCCTCCCCGGGGTGGTGCGCCGACCGGCCAGGTCGGTGGGCACCCCCGCGAGCGTGTCCAGTGCCGCATCGGCGAGCGGGAGCACGAGGCGGTGGGCGAACGCACCCGCGTGCTGCATCGCGGCCGCACCCGCGTCCGCCCCTGCCGCGAGCGCCGTGCCGGTGGTGCTGCCCCGCCAGAGCGCGGTCAGCCGGTCGACGCCTGCTCCGCGCGCGAGTCGGCCGAGCGAGTCGAGCAGCAGGTCGAGGCGGTCGACGAGGAGCAGGACGCAATCGGGCGCTGATCGCCCCGCGACCGAGAGGAGCTCGAGGAGACGTGCGACGGCCCGGGCGTCGTCGGTCTCCAGCCCGCTGCCCAGCCGACCGTGCAGGTCACCCGCCCGCAGCCTGCCGACCGCTGCGGCCGGCAGTCCCACGGTGTGCACGGTCCACCCCTGCTCGAGAGCCTCGAGCCCTGCGGCCACCAGCGTCGTCGTGCGGCCTGAGCGAGGTCCGCCCAGGACCAGGAGCGGACCGTCGGCGGGGTCCCACCGCACCGCGCCGCGCCGCTGCTCCTCGGGGAGGTCCGCGACCGCGAGCGCCAGCCCGGGTCCGTCCGGGACGTCCGCCACCCGGACCACCGCGGGCAGACCGGGGAGCCAGGGGCATCCGTCGCTCATGGGCCGGAGGGTCGCCGCCCGCGCGGCCGCGAGCAGCCACGCCTGTCGCGCGTCGTCTATGTGCGGACCTGTCGTCGGCGCCGGCGACCACGCGGCGCCGACGTCCGACCACGCACGGGCGAGGCGCACGGTCGGCGCCGCGGCTGCCGCGACCGCACGCGCGACCTGAACCGGCTCCAGCGGCCGCGTCCCGCGTCGCACCCATGCTCGACCGGGGGTCGCCGGGTCGAGCCGGGCGGCGTCCGGGGCGTCCAGCACGTCGGTCGAGTCCGCCTGGTCGGTCACCCGGAGCGCGATCCGCAGGGCGACGTTCGCGCGCAGGTCGGCGCCGACGGCGCCCGCCGGCCGTTGGGTGGCCAGGACCAGGTGCACACCGAGCGCGCGTCCCTGGGCGGCGATCCGGGTGAGTGCCGCGGACGCGTCGGGGACGTCCTCGGTGAGTGCGCGCAGCTCGTCGACGACGACGAGCAGGCGAGGTGGCGTCGTGGAGTCGATGGGGTCGAGCTCGAGCAGGTCGCGGGCGCCGGCGGCGGCGAGGACCGCCTCGCGCCGACGTAGCTCCGCGCGGAGCGACGCGAGGACGCGCCGGGCGTGCACGGCGTCGAGGTCTGTGACGTGCTCCAGCACGTGCGGCAGCCCGGCCACCGGTCCGAGGCCGGTCCCGCCCTTGAAGTCGACCAGCAGGATCGCCAGACGGTCCGGGGGGTGCGTCAGCGCGAGCGAGAGCACGAGGGTGGTGAGCAGCTCCGACTTCCCGGCCCCCGTGGTCCCCGCCACCAACGCGTGCGGGCCGTCGGAGACGAGGTCGACGGACACGCTCCGGCCGCCGGATCCGATCCCGAGCGCCACGACGAGACCGGTCCGGGGGGTCGCCCACGCCGCCGCCACCCGGTCCGGAGCGGGGATGCCGTCGAGCGCGGCCAGCGACGCCCGGACGGGCAGCGCCGCGTGGTCGACCGCGCCGGGTGCGGCCATCGCCCGTGCCGATGCCGCGGCGCGGACCTGTTCCAGGGCGCGTGCGGCGTCTGCGCTCTGCCGGGGGACGTCGTGCGCGCTGCCGTCCGCAGCGTGCAGGCGCACGGACCACGGTCCCACCTCGAGCTGCGCCCGGCACCACGCGGGGACCGCCGCCGAGGACTCCGCGAGGAGGAGCAGACGCCGCGAGGCGGGCGCCGACGACCGCCACCGGGCCAGCTCCGCCGGGTCGGGCGGGTCGTCCGCGACGACGAGAGCCTCGCTCGGGCCGAGCGGCAGGGGCGCGTCGGGGGCGGTCGCCCACACGCACCAGGACCAGTCGTCGGGTCGGCCGGCGCGGACCGCGAGGGCCGTGGTCAGGTGCGTGCCGAGAGCGCCGAGGACCGCGGCGCGCGCGACCGGCAGGGCCAGTGCGCGCGGGCCGACGACCGCCAGGGAGCCGCCGGGGTCCCACGGCTGGTCGAGCACGACGGGGTCGGTCGGGGCGGTAGCGGCGCGTGCGGTCGCGGCGAGCAGGGCGGCGAGGTCGCGCACGGTCGCGTCGCCGCGGGCTCGGTGGCGCTCTCGCAGGCGACCGACGGCAGCCGCGCCGAGGACGACGAGCGGGACGGCGAGGCCCGCCAGGAGCAGGACGGGTTGACGCAGGGCGGCCGCGAGGGCGACCGAACCGAGGAGCGGGGCCAGCCACGTCGTCGGGCGGGACGCGAGTCCGGGCTCCGGGCTCGCCACCTCCGGCGCCGGGTCGCGTCCGGCACCCCGCAGCGCGAGCGTCGTGGCACCGAGGCGGAGCTCGCGGTGCGGTCGCCAGCGCCGCCAGCGCATGCTGCCGGCGAGACGCACGCGAACGCGGTCGCCGCGGCGCCGGACCTGCACGCGGGGCAGGCCGGCGTCGTGGACGGCGAGCGTCGGAGGGTCCGCGCCCGTGGGTGGGCCGACCGTCAGCTGCCCGTCGCCGGGCACCGCAGCGAGCCCGCCGCTGTCCGGACCTGCGACGACGGCGACGTGCCAGTCGGCTCGGACGGCGAGCTCCGTGCCCGCGCGCCTGCCGGGCCCGGTGCGCAGCACGCACCCGTCGACCAGGGGAGGCTGGCCGACGACGTGGTGCTCGTCGAGCACCGCGTCGGCGACGGCCGCCCGGAGACCAACGCTCGCCCAGCCCGCATACCCGCTCACCCGGGCGAGCGCGGGGCGCAGCACGGACAAGGGGGTGCCGGCCTCCGCCTCGACGTCGGTCGCAACCGGTCCCTGGCCGCGTGACGGGTCGGGGTGGAGCAGGGTGAAGCGCATCGCCCGAGCCTGCCGCGGCGGAGACGACGGACCGGCCCGCCCCCGGTGCTCGGGGGACGGGCCGGCCCGTCCACAGGTCCGCCGGTCGGCTCGGCAGATTCCGCGGGGTCGTCAGTCGACGGCGAGCGCCGCCACGGGCGAGGTGCGGGCGGCGGCCCGACCCGGCAGCACCGACGCGAGCAGCCCGGCGGCGAGCGCCACGACGAGCAGCAGGGCCAGGTCCGTCCACGGGATGACGAGGATGACGTCCCCGATCTCCCCGAAGGTGATCACGGCACCCGCCCACCCGTACAGGAGCCCGAGCCCGGCCCCGAGGACCGCCCCGACGCCGGCGATGAGCATCCCCTCGATCGCGAGCATCAGGCGCAGCTGTCGACGGGAGAGCCCGATGGCCCGCAGGGTCGCGGACTCCCGGCGGCGTTCGAGGACCGACAGCGACAGCGTGTTGGCCACGCCGATGAGCGCGATCACCACGGCGACGCCGAGCAGGCCGACGACGATCGCGAGGAGCGTGTTGATCACCAGCTCGTTGCTGGCGCGCTCGGCCCCGGCGCTGCTCACCTCCGCAGGAGTGTCGGGCAGTGCTGCCCGCACGTCCTGCAGCACCAGCGCCGCGTCGGCACCCGGGTCCAGCGAGACCCAGAGCATCGCGACCGGGGCCTGCGGTGCGAGCCGCTCGAGGGTCGGGAGAGTGGCCAGGGCGTAGATCCCGCCCAGGTCAGTGGGCGCCGTCCGGAGCGGGACGTCGGACCCGCCCGGTGCCGGCTCGGAGTCGTCCCACGGGGTGGCGTACGCCGTCACGGGGATCGTCTCGTCGGTCGCCTGCTCCGCGAGGAACTTCGGGAGCAGCAGCGTCCCGTCGTCCAGACCGTCCGCCGTCTCGGGGTCGCGCAGCACGGCCCTCGCGGAGCCGTCGACGGGTGCGACGACCATGACCCAGTCGTCGCCCAGCAGGACGGGAGCGACCCGCATCTCGAGCACGGTGTCGACACCGGTGACCCCGGCGACGGCCTCGGTGACGTCGCCCGGCAGGCTCGCACCGTCGCCCTGCACGGTGCCGTCGACCATGAGGTCCACCGGGTAGTGCTCGTCGAGCTCCTGCGCGAGAGACACGCGGGCGCTCGCGGCCCCGGTGCTCATCATGGCGACGAGGGTCGCGCCGATGAGCAGTGCTGCACTCGTCGCCGCCGTCCGGCGGGGGTTGCGCACGGTGTTGGCCGCAGCCAGCCGCGCGCTGGTCCCCGTCCTGGCGAGGGCGCGTCCCACGAACGAGACGACCTTCGGCACCCAGAACACCGCGCCGACCAGCACGCCGACGAACGACAGCCCACCCGCGAGCGCCCCGATCCCGAGCAGCAGGGTGGGGTCGGCCCGACCCGTGCTGGAGAGGACGGTCGCGAGCAGCATGACCCCGACACCGCCGACGGTGAGCAGGAGCGACAGCGCGAACCGCACGCGGCCGCCGCGGGCACCCATCGCCGGGGCGTCGGCCGGACGCAGCGCCGCGATCGGCGACACGCGTGTGGCCTCGCGGGCCGGCACGAGGGAGGCAAGGACCGTGACGACCGTGCCCACCAGCAGCGGGAGCAGCACGACGGGAAGGGTCACCTCGATGGTGGACGGCAGCGGCACGCCGAGGTCGAGGTTGCTCAGCACGAAGAGGGCGCCCTGGCCGAGCACGAGCCCGAGGACCAGTCCGGCGACCGAGGCGACGGCCCCGAGGATCGCCGCCTCCACCAGCACGGAGCGGCGCAGCTGTCCCTTGCCCGCACCGACGCAGCGGAGCAGGGCCAGGGTGCGGGTGCGCTGCGCGACGAGCACCTGGAACGTGTTGGCGATGACGAGGGCGGCGACGAGCAGCGCCACCGCGGCGAACCCGAGGACGATCGTGACCAGGACGTTGCCACCGTCGGAGAACGCCGCGATGGACTCTGCTGCCGCCTCGTCCCTGGTGAGTGCCTCGGCGTCGGGGACGACCGGGCCGACGGCGTCCCGCAGCGCCTCGGCGCTGACGCCGGGCCGGGCCGCCACGAGGGTGTCCGAGGCGAGCTCCGTGACCGAGCCGGCGTCGCTCCAGCGCAGGAGGTCGTCGGTCGTGACCAGACCGGCGCCGCCGCTCTGCGACCACGCGGACGCAGGATCGGTCGCGATACCGGTCACCACGACGTCGTCGTCGACCGTCCGCCAGACCTCCTCGGACGGTTCCGTGGACGCGGTGGCGTCGGAGCTCGGGGTGTCGGCCGGCTCGGACGTGGTCCAGCGGACCTGCACGTGGTCACCGACCTTCACGCCGAACGCCTCCGCCGTGGCGGGGGGCAGGGCGATCTCGCCGGTCCCGGTGGGTGCCGCGCCGTCCTCGACCACGAGCGAGCTCAGCCGTGGGTCGTCGGCCGTCGGCAGCATCAGCTGCCAGCGGCTCGTGCCGCCCTTGCGGATCTCGATGCCGATGGGGGCGAGGACGTCGGCGGCCTGGACGTCCGGCAGGGCGCGCACCTCCTCGAGCTGCTCCTCGGTGACGTCGCCGGCGACGACGATGTCGGCGTCCGCGTACGTCGCGGTGACCGCGTCGTACCCCGTGCGGGTCATGACGTTCCCGGCGATCAGGGTGGTGGCGAGGAACGCGGTCCCGATCGCGATGGCGACGGCGGCCGCGGTCAGCCGGCCGAGACTGCGGCGCATCTGCGCCAGGGTGAGACGCAGCATCAGAGGGCCGCCTGGTCGAGCGAGCGCAGGGCCTCCAGGCCGGTCAGCACGGACTCGGGGGTCGGGTCCGCGATGTCGCCGGCGATCCGTCCGTCGGCCAGCAGGACCACCCGGTCCGCGTAGGCGGCGGCCGTCGGGTCGTGCGTGACCATGATGATCGTGCGGCCCAGCTCGCGCACCGAGCGCCGCAGGAAGCTCAGCACCTCGGCGCCCGACCGGGAGTCGAGGTTGCCGGTGGGCTCGTCGGCGAAGACGACCTCGGGCTTCGCGATGAGCGCGCGGGCGATCGCCACCCGCTGCTGCTGGCCACCGGACAGCTCCGACGGCCGGTGCGTGAGCCGCTGACCGAGCCCCAGGGTGGACACGAGGGTGTCGAACCACGGGCGGTCCACCGCGGTGCCGGCCAGCTCGAGCGGCAGGAGGATGTTCTGCTCGGCGGTGAACATCGGCAGCAGGTTGAAGCTCTGGAAGACGAACCCGACGCGGTCGCGGCGCAGCCGCGTCAGCGCGCCGTCGTCGAGCGCGGTGATCTCCGTGGCGCCGAGGCGGGCGGTGCCCGACGTGGCCTGGTCGAGGCCCGCCAGCACGTGCATCAGCGTGGACTTGCCGGAGCCCGACGGCCCCATGATCGCCGTGAACGCCCCGGCCTCGAAGTCGACGTCGACCCCGTCGAGCGCGCGGACCTCGGCGGCACCCTGGCCGTAGACCTTGGTGAGCGACCGGGCGCTCACGGCGACCGGTGACCCGCCCGGCACGCGCGGCTGGTCCTCGTCGATCGGGCGGAAGACGGTGGTGTCCACGGAGGGGCTCCTTCGGGTGCGGTGACGAATCTCCGACGCTACGGAGATGCCCTCCGACCGCACATCAGGCCCCGGACTGGTCGTCCGTCATCCCGTGGTCCGACTAGGAGCCCGGTCGCACCAGACCGGTCTCGTACGCGACCACGACGGCCTGCACCCGGTCGCGGACGCGCAGCTTGGCCAGGATGCGGCCGACGTGCGTCTTCACGGTCGCCTCGGCGACGAACAGGTCGGCGCCGATCTCGGTGTTCGACCGGCCGCGCGCCATGAGCACGAGCACCTCGCGCTCGCGGTCGGTGAGATCGGCGACGGCGAGGCGTGCGGGGTCGGTGGGGCCGCCGGGCTCGTCGGGCGGGAGAGCGGTGACGAGGTGCTCCAGGAGCCGCTTGGTGCTCGAGGGCGCGATGACCGCGTCGCCACGGTGCACCGTGCGGATGGCGGCGAGCATCTCCTCCGGCGGCGCGTCCTTGAGCAGGAACCCGCTGGCGCCCGCCCGGATGGCCGAGAGCACGTACTCGTCGAGGTCGAAGGTCGTCAGGACGATCACGCGGGGAGCCGGGGCGTCGTCCGTGGACCGCGCGGTGATCTGCGCGGTCGCCGTGAGCCCGTCCATCGTGGGCATGCGGACGTCCATGAGCACGACGTCGACCGGTCCGGTGACCGTCCGTGCGGCGGGATCGAGGGCGCGCACGGCCTGCGCCCCGTCACCGGCCTCGAGCACGACCTCGAGGTCGGCCTGGGAGTCGATGACCATCCGGAACCCGGCGCGGACCAGCTGCTGATCGTCGACCAGGGCGACGCGGATCGTGCCGTCGCTCATCGGGTGGCCTCGTCCTGGGTGCTCGGCACGGGTGTCGTCCTCTCGTCGGGGGCTGCGTCGGCGGGGGTGCGCGCGGGCGCGGTGTCGGTCGGGGTCGGCAGCTGGGCGCGCACCCGGAAGCCGCCACCGGGGCGAGGACCGGCGCTGACCGTCCCGCCGAACATCGTGGCCCGCTCGCGCATGCCGAGCAGACCTTGGCCGAGGCCGTCGGAGTCCGCCGACGCGCCGCGGCCGTCGTCGCTGACCTCGACCACGATGGCGTCGGGGAGCCACTGGACCAGGACGGTGACCTTGGGGTTGGGGCCGGCGTGCTTGAGCACGTTCGTCAACGACTCCTGGGCGATCCGGTAGACCGTGAGACCCGCTCCGGGCGGGAGGTTCCGCGGCTCGCCCATGCGGACCAGCGAGGCACGCAGGCCGCTGGCCCGGACCTGCTCGACCAGTGCCCCGACGTCCGACTCGGCGGGCTGCGGGGCGAATCCCTGGCTCGTGGTGTGGCTCAGGCCGCCGGGACCGGGGAGCACCGGGACGGCTCCCGTCGACGCGGGCGGCTCGGAGCTGCCGCGGAGCACCCCGAGCAGGCGCCGCATGTCGGTGAGCGCAGCCCGTCCGGTCTCGGCGATGGTGCCGAGCGCCCGGGTCGCCGCCGCGGGGTCGGCGTCGGCCGCGTACCGGCCGCC
Organism: Cellulomonas humilata; assembly: GCF_030814415.1. Taxonomy (GTDB): domain Bacteria; phylum Actinomycetota; class Actinomycetes; order Actinomycetales; family Cellulomonadaceae; genus Cellulomonas; species Cellulomonas humilata_A. Next base: position 322,559 of record NZ_JAUSVB010000002.1, read on the forward strand.
GTCTGCCTGGGCGATCATCACGGTGAGCGAGTGGGCCACGATGTCGTGCATCTCCCGGGCGATCCGGGCCCGTTCGGCCGCGGTCGCGATCTGGGACTGCTGGTCGCGCTCGACCTCGAGTCGTTCGGCGCGGTCGACCAGCGCCTCGATCGTCTCTCGTCGCGACCGCCGGACCAGGCCGAACGCCCACACGGACAGCGCGAAGACGCCGGTGAAGATCGCGGTCGACGCGGCGCCGGGGGCGTCGAACCAGCCGTTCATCGAGATGCCGAGCAGGACCGAGCCGACGAGGGCGCCGACGATCGCGACGCGGTGCGCCCAGCGGGGCCCGTGCACGGTGACGGAGTACAGGGAGAGCAGGACGGCGAAGTCCGCAGGGACGACGAGCGGGGCGAAGAACGCGAGCTGGAGGAGCGCGAACGAGTAGACGGCGACCGCGGAGGCCGTCGGACGCACCCGGCGCCAGGCCAGGGGAGCGACGACCGCGAAGGAGATCAGCGGGGTGGCGAGCGAGCGGCTCGCGTCGGCCGCGGCGGTCGTGATGTCCGTCGACGTCGTGACCATGAGCAGCAGCAGGAACCCGGTGCCCGTCGCGTCCACCGCGAACCGGTGCGCCTCCTCCCACCGCAGCAGGCGTTCCCATCTCGTCACCCCACGAGGGTAGGCGCGGGGACTCCCGGCGGCGTGCCCCCGCAGGACGACCGCGCCGCGCGACGGGTCCGCCCGGAGGAGCAGATAGTTCACGGAAACCTGTGTGCGCGCCCCTATGGCGGTCAAGACCGTCCCATGACCTAGCATGGGCGAATGACCCAGGTGCTGCTGGCCGAGGACGATCCCGCGATTGCCGAACCTTTGGCCCGCGCCCTCGGGCGTGAAGGTTATGACGTGCGCGTGCAAGGTACTGGTCAAGGTGCGATCGACGGCGCCGCAGCGGCTGACCTGGTCGTCCTCGACCTCGGCCTGCCGGACATGGACGGCCTCGACGTCGCCCGCGCCATCCGCAACCTCGGCCTGACCACGCCGCTGCTGGTGCTCACCGCGCGCGCCGACGAGGTGGACCTCGTGGTCGGGCTCGACGCCGGTGCCGACGACTACGTGACCAAGCCTTTCCGGCTGGCCGAGCTCCTGGCCCGCGTCCGGGCGCTGCTGCGCCGCAGCGTGGGGGACCCGGGCGACGAGGACGAGCTGCACGCGCAGAACGTCCGCGTCGACGTCGCCGCGCACCGCGCGTTCCAGGGCGAGCGCGAGCTGCACCTGACCGCCAAGGAGTTCGACCTGCTGCGCGTGCTCGTGGGGGCCGCCGGCACCGTCGTCGCACGAGAGACGCTCATGCGCGAGGTCTGGGGGTCGGACCCCACGGGTTCGACCAAGACGCTGGACATGCACGTCTCGTGGCTGCGCCGCAAGCTCGGCGACGACGCCAACGCCCCGCGCTACGTCACCACGGTGCGCGGCATGGGCTTCCGGTTCGAGACGGGCGGCGCGAGCGCCGAGCGGGGCTGAGCCTTGCGCCGTCGCGTCCTGCAAGCGACGATCGCCGCGGTCACCGTCGCGGTCGTCCTGCTCGGCTTCCCCCTGGCCTTCCTCGGCGCCCAGCTGGTCCGCGAGAACGAGATGCAGGCGCTGTCCGCGCGTGCCGAGTCCGCCGCGCGGGCCGTCGACTTCCGCGTCGAGCAGGACATCGCGCTCACGGACCGGATGCTCGAGAACTACACCGGTGACGTGGGGGAGGTCCCTGCCTCCGTGATCGTCCGGACGCCCGACGGTGAGCTCTACCAGGCGGGCGAGCGGATCCAGGGCCGCAGCCTCTCGGTGAAGGTCGACTCGGACACGGGCGCGGAGGTCCTGCTGTACGTCTCGTGGTGGGACGTCTTCTGGCTCAGTGCCCGCGTCATCGCGCTCGTCGTCGTGGCCGCCGTCGTCGCGTTCGCAGCCGGCATCGCGATGGCGATCTGGCAGGCCAACCGGCTGACCGCCCCGCTCGTCTACCTGGCCGCGTCCGCGGAGCAGCTGGGTGCCGGTCAGGTGCGGCCGCGCCTCGAGCCGTCGGGAGTCGAGGAGATCGACCTCGTCGCGGCCGAGCTCGCGCGCAGCGCGGACCGGATGGCCGGCCGGCTGGCGGCCGAGCGGCAGTTCGCCTCCGACGCCTCCCACCAGCTGCGCACGCCGCTGACGGCGCTGTCGATGCGGCTCGAGGAGATCATGGTCGCCACGGACGACCCGGACGTGAGCGAGGAGGCACGCATCTCGCTGGAGCAGGTCGAGCGGCTGGTGCGCGTCGTCGACGACCTGCTGGCCAGCTCCCGTCGGCTCCAGGGCGGCACCACCGAGGCAGTGCGGCTGCTCGAGGTCGTGCACCAGCAGGAGGAGGAGTGGCAGCCGACGTTCCTCGCGTCGGGCCGACGCCTCGTCGTGGAGGTCGACCGCGCGACGCAGGTGCTCGCGACGCCGGGGGCGCTCGCGCAGGTGATCGCCACGCTCATCGAGAACTCGCTGCGGCACGGCGCCGGCACCACGACCGTCCGCTCCCGGCCGAGCGGGCCCTCGGGCGCGGTCGTCGTCGAGGTGGCCGACGAGGGTGCCGGAGTACCCGACGACCTAGCCCCCCGGATCTTCGAGCGCGAGGTGACGTCCGGGAAGGGCACCGGCCTCGGGCTCGCGCTGGCCCGCGACCTGGCGTCCGCCGACGGCGGTCGGCTCGAGCTGGCGCAGCGCCGTCCGGCGGTGTTCGCGCTGTTCCTCGCGGGGGTGCCGGCCTCGATGCGACCCGACGTCGTGCTGCCCCTGGGAGCGGTGGTCTCGGCACGGATGGACCGGCGTCGGCGGTGACCGGTATGCCCGGGATCACCCGGCTGCAGCGCCTCGGACGGGTGCGGGCCACGTAACCTAGGTCGCTACGACGACCACGAGCACCCGCAGGAGACGTACGCCGTGTACCGGATCACGCCAGCCATCCAGCACTACGCCTGGGGTTCGACGACGGCGATCCCCGACGTGCTGTCCCTGGTGCCGGACGGGCGACCGGTGGCGGAGGCCTGGTTCGGTGCGCACACCAGCGCCGCGTCGACCGTGCAGACCGCCGACGGACCGCGCGGGCTCGACGAGCTCATCGGGGCGGACGCCGACCTCCACCTCGGTGCGGACGTCACGTCGCGGTTCGGCGCGCGCCTGCCGTACCTGCTCAAGATCATCGCGGCGAACGCCCCGCTCTCCCTGCAGGTCCACCCCACGCTCGAGCGGGCCCGCGCCGGCTACGCGGCCGAGGACGCGGCGGGGATCCCGGTGTCCGCACCCGAGCGCAGCTACCGGGACGACAACCACAAGCCGGAGCTGGTCTATGCGCTGAGCAGGCTCGACGCGATGGTCGGGTTCCGTGCCCCGCGACGGGCCGCGGAGCTGCTGGCGGACCTCGACACCCCGCTCGCGGCCGACCTGCACGCGCTGCTCGCCGCGGACCCCACGTCGGCGGGGGTGCGCACCGCGTTCGAGTGGCTCCTGCAGCCGGAGACGCGGCCGGGCGCGGCGGACGTCGCGAAGTTCGCCGAGGCCTGCGCGCGCCGCCTGGCCGACGGGTCGCCGTCCCCCCGCACCGACCGCACGGTGATGCGCCTCGCGGCGGCGTACCCCGGGGACCCCGGCGCGGTGACCTCCGTCCTGCTCAACCCGGTGACGCTGAACAGGGGAGAGGCGCTGTTCATCCCCGCCGGGACCGTGCACGCCTACCTGCAGGGGGTCGGCGTCGAGATCATGGCGAACTCGGACAACGTGCTCCGGGCCGGCCTGACGCGCAAGCACGTCGACGTCGTCGAGCTGCTGGACAACGTCGACTGCATCGCCGCGCCCCCGATCCGGATCGCCCCCGAGAAGGTGTTCACGTCGACGCGGATCTTCTACGCGCCCGTGGACGACTTCGAGCTCTCGGTCACCCGGCTCACGGACGACGGCCCCACCCGGCTGCCGGGCCGTGGTCCGCGGATCCTGGTGTGCCTGGAGGGCGAGGTCGAGATCGCGACGCAGGACGGGAGCCTGCTCCTGCTGACCCGCGGACAGTCGGTCTTCGTGCCGGCGTCCGACGGAGCACTGACCGGATCCGGCGACGCGACGGTCGTGCAGGCGGACGTGCCCTGACGAGGAACGTCCGTCAGGTCGTCGCGGGCACCCGCAGGCCGGTGAACACCCACCGCTTGTAGCCGAGGTAGCGCAGGACGGTCCCGATCCCGATCCCGATCACGGTGGCGACGTTGTCCGCGAGGGCGGTCGTCTGGCCGAGCGTGTAGTGCGAGAACGCGAGCGTCAGCACCGGGATGAGGGCGCAGACGACGTTGATGCCCGCGAAGACGGCGAGCTCGCGCGCCCGCCGGTCGGTGCGCTGCTGGGAGAACGTCCAGTGCCGGTTGCCCAGCCAGGCGACGAGCGTCGCGGCGACGACCGAGATGACCTTGGCGGTGAGGGGCTTGTGCCCGAGCACCTCACCGGGACCGAACCGGAGCAGGTTGAACAGACCGAGGTCGACGACGAACGCGATGCCGCCCACCGAGAGGAACCGCGCGAGCTCGTAGGCGCGGGCCCGCAGCGCGGCGGCGCGCACGGCCGGGGCGACGGGGGGCGCGCTGACGGTCCTGTCGTCGGTCAGCTCGTCGCTGGCGCTCACGGAGCTCCTCGGTGTTGTCCCACAGCGGTCTGGTGAGGATAGCCCCGCGACCTGGGCGCCGTCGCACCGGGCCGGCGCGAAGCGTTTCGGCGTCGAGCGGCGCTCGACTAGTGTCGTCGCCCGTGACAGCACCCGTGGTGGCAGTGGTCGGTGGTGGGCAGCTCGCCCGGATGATGGCGCCGCCGGCGACCGCTCTCGGGGTGCACCTGCGGGTGCTCGTCGAGAGCTCGACGTCGTCGGCCGCCCAGGTCGTCGTCGACGCACCGGTCGGGTCGGCGTCCGACGAGGCGGCGATCACCCGGCTGGTCGACGGCGCCGACGCGCTCACGTTCGAGCACGAGCACGTGCCGAACGCGCTGCTCGACCGCCTGGAGAGCGCGGGCATCGCGGTCCACCCGGACGCGGCAGCCTTGGTGCACGCACAGGACAAGATCGTCATGCGCACGCGGCTGACCGCGCTGGGGATCCCGGTCCCGTCGTGGGCGGCCCTGCCCTCGGCCGCGGACCTGGCGACCTTCCTCGCCGACCACGGCGGGGTGGCCGTGGTGAAGACGGCCCGCGGCGGGTACGACGGCAAGGGTGTCCGCGTCGTGCGGGACGCCGGCGACGTCGTGGACTGGTTCACCGCCGCCGCGGACGGCACCGGGGCGCCCCTGCTGGCGGAGGAGAAGGTGCCGTTCACCCGTGAGCTGGCGGTCCTGGTCGCCCGGCGGCCCAGCGGCGAGACGCGTACGTGGCCCGTGGTCGAGTCGGTCCAGCGTGACGGTGTGTGCGCGCAGGTGGTCGCCCCCGCCCCGGACCTGGACCCTGCGACGCAGGCGGAGGCGGTCGACGTGGCCACCCGCATCGCCGCCGGGCTGGGGGTCACGGGCGTGCTGGCCGTGGAGCTGTTCGAGGTCGCGGACACAGCCGGCGGTCCGCCCCGGGTGCTGGTCAACGAGCTCGCGATGCGCCCGCACAACTCGGGCCACTGGACCATCGACGGCGCCGTCACCAGCCAGTTCGAACAGCACCTGCGCGCGGTGCTCGACCTGCCGCTCGGCGACACCGCCGCCCGCTCCCGCTGGACGGTGATGGCGAACGTGCTGGGCAGCACGCTGCCGGACCCGACGAACGCCCTGGCCGAGGTCGCGCGGCTCGACCCGGCCGCCAAGGTGCACCTGTACGGCAAGGAGGTCCGTGCGGGGCGCAAGCTCGGACACGTGAACGTCAGCGGCGACGACCTGGACGATGTCCGCGGTCGAGCCGTCGCCGCCGCGGCCCTCCTGCAGGGCGACGCGTCCGCCTGACGCGAACAGGGCCACCCGGTGCGGCACGACGCGGACCGCCTGGGACATGATGGGCGGCGTCGGGACGGTCGGACGTGCGGATGGAGATGGTGATGGCTGTGCAGCCCTTGGTGGGGATCGTCATGGGCTCGGACTCGGACTGGCCGGTCATGAAGGCCGCCTCCGAGGCGCTCGCCGAGTTCGACGTCCCGGTCGAGATAGACGTGGTCTCGGCGCACCGTCAGCCCGAGAAGATGATCGCGTACGGCCGCAGCGCCGCGGACCGCGGGCTGCGCGTGGTGATCGCCGGCGCCGGCGGGGCCGCGCACCTGCCCGGCATGCTCGCCGCCGTCACGACGCTCCCGGTGGTCGGCGTCCCGGTCCCGCTGGCGTACCTGGACGGCATGGACTCGCTGCTCTCGATCGTGCAGATGCCCGCGGGGGTCCCCGTGGCCACGGTCTCCATCGGGGGAGCGCGCAACGCGGGCCTGCTCGCCGTGCGCATCCTCGCGTCCGGCGAGGGGGAGCAGGCCGCCCGTCTCCGCACCGCGATGGCGGCGTTCCAGGAGGACCTGCAGGGTCAGGCCGACGGCAAGGGGGAGCGCCTGCGCGCCCAGACGACGTCACGGCCGACCGTGGGGTTCAGCGTCTGACCCTGTGAAGGGTCGGTGACCGCCCGCTCCTCGAGGTGCGGGTGCCCGGACGGGTGCCTAGCGTCGAGCGGATGACAGCGAGCCCCCGCCCGCGCCTCGCCGCGCTCGATGCCCTGCGCTTCGGCGCAGCCGCCGCCGTCGTCCTCTACCACTTCACCGCGCGGACGAGCTCGGCGTGGGGAGACGGCCAGGCGGAGCGGCTCGGGGGCGCCGGCCGGTGGACGGGCTACGGCTCGCTGGGTCCCGAGCTGTTCTTCGTCATCAGCGGGTTCGTCATCCTCATGACCGCGTGGGGCCGCCCGACCGCGCATGTGGTCGCGTCCCGGATCGGGCGCCTCTATCCGGCCTACTGGGTCGCCGTGCTGAGCACGGGGCTCCTGCTCCTGGTGGTCTGGCCCGAGGGCAAGCAGGTCACCGCGCACCAGGTGCTCGTCAACCTGACGATGCTGCAGTCGGCGCTCGGCGTCGACCACGTGGACGGCGTCTACTGGACCCTCTGGACGGAGCTGCGGTTCTACCTCCTGCTCGGGATCTTCTCGCTGGTCGGCATCACCCGTGGCCGGGTCGTCGGCGTCGCGCTGGTGTGGCCGTGGGTCGCACTGCTCGCCGAGCGCGCGGGTGCGACCGGTCTCGCGACGCTGCTCGTGGCCGACTACGCCCCGCTGTTCGCCGCGGGGATGGCGCTCTTCGTGCTCGTCGGGGACCGCGAGAGGGCCGAACGGCGGCTGCTGCCGTGGCTGGCGGTCGGGACGAACACCGCGCTGGCCGTGGCGCTCGTCGTGCCGTCGCGCACCGCGGTGCTCGAGCGGACCACCGGGTACGTCCCCTCGGCCCCGCTGCTCGCCCTCGCCGTCGTGGCGTGCGTGGCGGCGGTCGCGGTCGTCGTCCTGACGCGCGTGTCGCGCTGGGAGCACGGGGGACTGGTCGCGCTCGGTGGTCTCACGTACCCGCTGTACCTCGTGCACGAGTACTGGGGGCTCGGCGTCATCCGCCTGCTCGCGGACCAGGTGCCCGCGGCCGTGGCGCTCGCGGCCGCACTGGTCGTCGTGACGGGCCTGGCCTGGGCCGTGCACCGGTACGTCGAGGTGCCGTGCGGTCCGTACCTGAGGCGGGAGACCCTCGCGCTGCTGGAGGGTGCGCGGTCCGTGGTCCTCGACCGCGTGATGCGGGGGCCACGGATGGTCCAGGCGATGTCCTGACGCGTCAGGCGCCCGGCATGCCCCCGACGGGACCGGCCGGCAGGGACCCGTCCCGGATCGCGGCCCAGAAGGCCGGCGCCAGGTCCGGGTCCAGCAGGACCGTGGAGCCGACGTTGCCCCCCGGGCGGTAGTCGATGGAGGAGATCGGCGGCGTCCCCGTGATGCCGTCCTCGCCGTTGGCCGCGCGGAACGCGAGCGCGAGCTTCGCCATGTCGAGGATGCCCGACCCGTCGTCGACGGTCAGCGCGTGCGTGCCCGCGTCGATCAGCGCGACCTGCTGGCCCGGCCGGAAGACCAGCTGGCTGGGCTTGACCTTGGACATGACGGCACCGATCAGCTGCCGCTGCCGCTCCGCACGGCCGACGTCCCCGGTGGGGTCCGCCTTGCGCATGCGGGCGAACGCGAGCGCCTGGGTGCCGTCGACGTCGTGGCAGCCCGCGGTCCACACCATGCCGGAGTCGGCGTCGTTCACGTCGGCGTCGTGGCACAGGTTCACCCCGCCGACCGCGTCGACGATCTGCTCGACCCCCGCCATCCCGATCTCGGCGTAGTGGTCGACCGTGAGCCCGGTCAGCCCCTCGACCGTCTGCACGAGCAGCGGCGCCTGACCCCAGGAGAAGGCGGCGTTGAGCTTGGCCGCACCGTTCCCGGGGATCTCGGCGTACGTGTCCCGCGGGAGCGAGATGAGCGCTGTGGGTCCGCTGTCCGGGACGTGCAGCAGCAGGATCGTGTCGGTCCGGGAGCCCTCGGTGCCGTCCTCCTCGATGCCGCCGTCGCCGCGCGAGTCCGAGCCGGTCAGCAGGTAGGTGGTGCCGGGGGTGTTCGCGGCACCGCTGAGCGCCGGGGTGTGCTGGACCTTGCCGTTCGCCCAGACCGCGAGGCCGATCGGCCAGGCGAGCAGCGCGACGAGCACCAGGGTGGCGACGGCGCCGACGGCCAGCTGGCGGTGGCGACGAGCACCCGGCTGCGCGGTCGGCGCGGGCGGTCGAGGCCCGGCCGGCCCGGAGGGCGGACGTCCGGCCGCCGGCCGGATCGGCTGGGCCGGACGGCTGGTCGCGGGACGGGAGGACGTCGACCGGGGAGCGGCGGGGGCCGGCGCGGGCGCGGGTGTCGTGGGCCGGCCGGCGCGGCCGGGGACCTCGACCGGTGTCGACGCCCCTGAGGAGCGTGTGCCCTGTCCGGCGGGAGCGATCGTCGGCGGACGGCCGGACGCCGGTCGGGCGTCAGAGCTCGGAGCCGCCGGCTGGGGGGCGCGCGCCGCCGTCGAACGCGCGGGCCGGGCCGGCGCGGTGGGCCGCGACGGACGTCCGACCACGATCGGCTCCGCGTCGTCCGGGCGCACCGGACGTGCAGGAGAGCCGGGTGCGAAGCTCGGGGGTGGTGTGCGCGAGGTCCGGTCGTCGGCAGCCATGCCTCAGCAGACGTCCGTCGTGTCGTCGACGCTGAACGCCTCCTGGCCGGCCTTCTTCGTCTCCACCGGGGCCGGCTCGACGGGGGCGACGGGCTCCACCGGAGCGGTCGTCGTGGTGGTGGGAGGCGGAGTCGTCGCGACCGGTGCGACGGGCGTCTCGCCGAGCGCCGGGGTGTCGGCGACCATGTTCGCCCACACGGCGTCGGCCGCGGAGGTCCACTCGACCCTGTTCGGGTCGGACTTGGCGGCGGCGAACGGGATCGTCATGAAGGTGATGTTGCCACTGCTGATGTTGCGAAGGTTGTAGGCGAGGCCCGTCATGTTGCCGATCGACATCCCGCTGTCCGTCGTCAGCGAGCCGGTCGCGGCGCTGAGGAACGAGATCAGCTTCTGCGGATTGGTCAGGACGTCCCGGGAGAGGACCTCGCGCACCATCGCGGCGATGAGCTTCTGCTGGTTGCCGATGCGGTTCGTGTCGGAGCCGTCGCCGACGCCCGGACCCTTGCGCGCTCGTGCGTAGGCGAGGGCCGTGGGGCCGTCGAGCGTCTGGAACCCGGCCGCCAGCTCCAGCTGGGCCTGCTCCGAGCTCATGTCGTGCGGGATGCACATCGGCACGCCGCCGATCGAGTCGACCATCTGCTGGAAGCCCGCGAAGTCGACGACGACGAAGTGGTCGATGGTGAGGCCGGTGTTCAGCTGGACCGTGTTGATGGTGCACGCGGCGGCCGAGGTCATGTCCCCGCCGTTGTCCCAGCCCGTCGCGAAGGCCGAGTTGAACATGCCGTGCGTCGCGCGGGTGGTCTTGCCGTTGGTCATCGTGCACGACGGGATGTCCACGAGGGAGTCGCGCGGGATGGACACGAGCTCGACGCGCGACCGGTCGGCGGAGATGTGCAGGACCATCGTCGTGTCCGAGCGCATCCCCTCGGTGTCGCCACCGATCTCGCCGTTCAGCCCGTCGCGCTGGTCGGAGCCGAGGATCAGGAGGTTGACGGCCTGACCGGCGTTCGGGTCGTCCGGGTCCGGCTCCTTGGTGGGCGTCGGCATCGGGTTCACCAGCGCCGAGACGTCGACCTTGTCCATGTTGCCGTTGAGCTTGGCCGCGACCGCGGCCACCCCGCTCGCACCGAAGACCACGACGGCGGTGACGCCGAGCGCGATCGCTCGCGCGACACCGTGGGTCCGCAGACGTCGTGAGTGCCGGGCGGCACGAGGGCGCTGGACAGCAGCGTGGCGGAGAGTCACCCGTCGATGGTAGAAGGGCTACCCGCCTGTCCGGGGGAGCGCGCGCAGGGGCGTCGTGGAGGATCTGTGCAGATCAGCGGCCCAGCTGGGCGTACTTCGCCTCCGTGGCGTCCTTCTGGGGTCGCCACCACGCCTCGTTGGCCTGGTACCAGGCGACCGTCGCCTCCAGACCGGTGCGGAAGTTCGGGTACCGAGGCTCCCAGCCGAGCTCGTCGCGCAGCTTCGTGGAGTCGATCGCGTAGCGCAGGTCGTGGCCGGGTCGGTCGCTCACCAGGTCGTAGGCGTCGGCCGGCTGGCCCATGATCTCGAGGATGTCCTCGACGACGGTCTTGTTGTTCTCCTCGCCGTCCGCGCCGATGAGGTAGGTCTCGCCCCGGCGGCCGCGCTCGATGATCGCCCACACCGCGCTGTTGTGGTCCTCGACGTGGATCCAGTCCCGGACGTTCTCGCCCGACCCGTAGAGCTTGGGGCGCACCCCGTCGATCACGTTCGTGATCTGCCGCGGGATGAACTTCTCCACGTGCTGGTACGGCCCGTAGTTGTTCGAGCAGTTGGAGATGGTCGCGTGGACGCCGAAGCTGCGGGCCCAGGCGCGCACCAGGAGGTCGGAGGACGCCTTCGTCGAGGAGTACGGGCTCGACGGGTTGTACGGGGTCTCCGGCGTGAACTTCGCCGGGTCGTCCAGCTCGAGGTCGCCGTAGACCTCGTCGGTCGAGATGTGGTGGAAGCGCACGTCGTGCCGCCGGACCGCCTCGAGGAGCTGGTACGTGCCGATGATGTTCGTGCGCAGGAACGGCCACGGGTCGTGCAGCGAGTTGTCGTTGTGCGACTCCGCCGCGAAGTGCACGACCAGGTCGACGTCCTTGACCAGGCTGTCGACGATGTCCGGGTCCGCGATGTCGCCCTTGGCGAAGACGACCTTCCCCTCGACCGGGTCCAGGCTCCGCTCGTCGCCCGCGTAGGTCAGTGCGTCGAGCACCGTGACCTGCACGTCGGGACGCTCGCGGACGGTCTGGTGGACGAAGTTGGAGCCGATGAAGCCGGCTCCGCCGGTGACGAGCACGTGCACGGCGAGGACCTCCGGGTGGGTCGGTGGGGACATCACAGCCTAGCCGCCGCCCGCGACGGCCGAAGGAGCGCAGGGGACGGGCAGTTCGCACGATCCGGTGTCGCGGGTCACGGGGACCTCGCTGGTACCGTTTCGCCGAGCATGCTCGACCGGCAGTCCGTACGCGGCGCAGGGGACGGCGAGAGATGCAACCGACACCGTCGCCGGACGGACGGCCGTGCGACGTCGAGGTCGACGCCTCCGGGCCCGCGCGACGTCACCTGGAGGAGTGGTCATGCTGGACCGAACGACGATCGCCCGAGTGCTGTACGCGGTCTCCACGGACGACGCGACCCACGCCCGGCTGATCCTCGAGGGGTCCGACCACGCCTCCGACGCCCTCGTGGTGCGGCTCTGCGACATCCTGCGACGGGACCTCCCGCCCACGGAGCTCGCGCGGCAGCTCGGCGACGCCTGCGCGGACGCGGGACTCGACAAGGACATCGTCAACGAGTGCTACCGCGCGGCCTTCTACCTCGGCGAGCGCTGGCCCGAGCTGGCCGACAACCCGCTCTTCGCCTACTTCCTCGCGAACCGGTCGGGTGGCGGCGTCCTGCACAAGTGGCCCCACTACTTCCCGGTCTACCACCGCCACCTCGAGCGGTACCGGGGCCGACCGGTGCGCGTCCTCGAGATCGGCGTCTACCGCGGCGGCGGGCTCACGATGTGGCAGAAGTACTTCGGGCCCGACGCGGTCATCGTGGGCGCCGACATCGACGACGCCGCGGTGCGGGCGACCAAGGGGCGGTTCGTGGTCGAGCTGGGGGACCAGGCCGACCCGGCGTTCCTCCGTGGACTGCACGAGACCTACGGCCCGTTCGACGTCGTCATCGACGACGGCGGGCACACGATGCAGCAGCAGATCGTCACCGCGGAGACGCTGTTCCCGCTGCTCAAGGACGACGGGCTGCTGATCGTCGAGGACACGCACACGTCGTACTGGCCCAGCTTCGGGGGCGGCCTGGGCGAGCCCGGCGCGTTCCTGACGTGGGCGCGGGACCGGGTCGACGACCTGCACTCGCAGCACCACCAGAGCCTCGACCGGTCGTCAGTGTGGGCGCGCGAGCTGGGTGGCGTGCACTTCTACGACTCCGTCGTCGTCTTCGACCGCGAGCGGAGGTTCCGCGCGTTCGACGAGGTCGCGGGCGGAGCGTCGTACATCCTCGCCGACCAGTTCTCCGAGCGGATCGCGGTGGAGTCCTCGGCGGAGCGGGAGCGGGTGCGCGAGGAGCTGGCGGCGGTGCGGGACCAGAACCTCCGGCTGGCGGCCCAGCTCGGCGCCGTCGAGGCCGGGGGCGGCGTCGACACGGTGATGGCGGAGCAGGCCGGGCTGGAGGACGACCTGCGGCGAGCCCGCAGCGAGCAGGCCGACCTGCGGGCCCGGCTCGAGTCGGCCGCCCGGCTCGACGCGGAGCAGTCCGCCGTCCTGGCGGGGTTCCACGAGCGGCTGGCACGGAGCGAGAAGCGGCTCGCCGCGAGTGAGGAGCACCGGCGTCTCGTCGAGGGGTCCGTCTCCTGGCGAGTGACCAAGCCGCTGCGCGCGGTCCGTTCGCGCCTGCGTCGCGGCTGACCCGGCGGTGAGCTGGGCTCAGCCCCGGTAGCCGCCCGAGGCGCCAGGCGTGATGAACAGCGTCTCGACCGCGTCGCGCCGCACCACCGCGCGGCGTCCGATGCGTCGCCGCTGCGACAGCAGGTGCGGCAGCATCGCGATGCAGGAGCCCAGGGCCCGCAGCCGGGTGCGGACGAGGGCCCACGGCTGCCGCCGACGCAGCGCGACCGACGCCGTGGTCAGCACGTAGGCACCCCAGACGCGGAGCACGAACCGCGGTGTGGCGTTCTTCGTGATGACCGCCAGCCGGTTGCGCGCGTCGTGGAACCGGAAGAAGTCGCTGCCCTCGCGGGACGATGCGGCGTGCACGTGCGAGACGACGGCACCGGCGGCGTGCTCGACGTGGTACCCCGCCAGGCGCAGTCGCCAGGACAGGTCCGTGTCCTCGTAGTACATGAAGAGGCGCTCGTCGAAGAGGCCGACCTCGGTGAGCGCTGAGGTGCGCAGGATCGCCGCCGCACCGCTGAACCCGAACACCGCCGGAGGCGGGTCGTGCCGCGCGGCGTCGGCGAGCCAGCCGCGGTCGACACCGAAGCCGTCGGTACGCAGCTGGTTGCCGGTCGAGTTGACCAGCCGGACCGCGCCCGACGGGTCCGCGACCCACGTCCCGTCCGGCCCGGTCACGACAGCGCCCGGGTCGTCGTCCGGACCGGCCGCTCGGAACCTGTCCGCCAGCAGCACCGTCGCGGCCAGCGCGGCGACGCGCGGGTCCGCCGTCGTCAGTCCCCGCACGAGGGCCGCGACGAAGTCCGGCTCCGGCGCGGCGTCGTTGTTCAGCAGGATCACCGCGGGCGTCCGGACCTGCCGGAGCGCCAGGTTGTTCCCCCCGGCGAAGCCCCGGTTGGTCTCCGAGCGCAGCACGCGGACCCACGGGTGCAGCTCCGCGACGCGCTCGGCGGTGCCGTCGGTGGACCCGTTGTCCACCACGACCACGTCCATCCGCAGGCCGTCGAGGTCCTGCGTGCGAAGAGCGTCCAGGCAGGTCAGGGTGAGCGCGAGGCCCTCCCAGGAGACGGTGACGACGGTGACGTCGGCGGTCATGACGCGCCCAGGTAGGCCTCGACCGTGCGGTCGGCGGTCCGGTCCCACGTGAACTCGCGTGCGCGTCGCCGGCGGGCCGCGCGGGCGTCGGCGGTGTCCTGCTCGGCGAGCACACGCGCGAGCCCGGCGGCCAGCGCGTCGACGTCCGTCGGCGGGGCGAAGACGGCGCACTCGCCCGCGACCTCGCGCAGCACGGGGATGTCGGCGGCGAGCACGGGCCTGCCGGCAGCGAGCGCCTCGAGGGCGGGCAGCCCGAAGCCCTCGTCGATCGAGGGCAGCACGAGCGCCCGGGCGCCGGCGACGAGGTCCCGCAGCTCGGCGTCCGTCAGCCAGCCCGTCACGTGCACCCCGGCCCCCTCGGACAGGTCCACCTCCCGGCCGGCGGGACCGGCGAGCACGAGGTCGGGGGTGGACCGGTCCTGGGCCCGCAGCGCGACATGGGCCTCCAGGAGCCGGTGCAGGTTCTTGCGGGGGTCGCGCGAGCCGACAAAAACGAGGTACTCGTCCGGCAGGCCGCGCGACCGGAGCCACGCCGACGTCGCCGGCGCCGCGTCGAACCAGGGCGCGTCCACGCCGAGGTGCGTCACGCTCACCTGCGACGCGGGCAACCCGTACTGCTCCCGCACCGCCGCCGCCACGACCTCGGTCGGCGTCAGCACGTGCGCCCCGCGGGCCAGGGCGCGGGGCACGAGCTCCCGGTACAGCAGGCTGGCGTCGCTGACGGTCTGCGCGTGCACCTCGTACGTCAGGTCGTGCACCGTGACGACCTCGCGCGCGTGGCGGGTCGGAGGCGAGACGAAGTTGGTCCCGTGGAACACGTCGGTCGTGCCGACGAGGAGCTCCACCGGCGGCCAGGAGCCCCGCCGCCACAGCGACCGGACCAGTCGCGCAGGCACCCGTCGGCCCACCTGGGTGACCGACGGCGGCAGGTCCGGGACGGCCCCACCGCGGGCGGTCCACGTCGAGACCCGGACCTCGGCGGCGACGCCCCGACGCTCGAACGCGTCAGGCAGGGCCGCCACCAGGTGCTCGACGTACCGGCCGATGCCCGTGCGGACTCCGACGAGAGGGGTCGCGTCCAGGGTGATCCGCACGTCGCACATGGTGCCACGGCGGGGCCGGAGCGCAGGCCCCTGCCGTGCCGGTCGCGTCGGACCAGCGGCTACGATCGTGCCGAACCTCCGGACCCGGTGGTACCCCTGCGACGGATGGAGCGCCTCGCCGTGAGTGTCTACGACCTCGAGTCGATCGATCCTGAGGCCACGAACACCGGGCACGCGCTCGTCATCGACCTCGTCGGTGCCGGCCAGCGAGTCCTGGACATCGGCTGCTCCACCGGCTTCCTCGGTGAGGTCCTGATCGACCGGGGCTGCACGGTGGACGGGGTCGAGATCGATCCCGAGGCGGCCGAGCTGGCGCGCAAGCGCGGTCTGCGCACCGTCACCGTGCTGGACCTCGACCACGACGACCTGCCCGCGGCGATCGGCAGCGAGCGGTACGACCGGATCATCCTGTCGGAGGTCCTCGAGCACCTCGTGCGACCCGGAGCCGTCCTCGCGGCCGCTGCGATGCTCCTGGCACCCGGCGGGCAGATCATCATCTCCGTCCCGAACGTCACGCACGGCTCGCTGCGGCTGGCGCTGCTCCAGGGGCGCTGGGACTACCGCGACACCGGCCTGCTCGACCGGACGCACGTCCGGTTCTTCACGGAAGCCTCGATCCAGGAGCTCGTCGCCGAGGCGGGACTGCAGGTGACCCGGCTGCGGTCGACGGTCGTCGACCCGCTCTCGTCCGAGGTCGAGCTCGACGCCGAGGACCTGCCGGCCGAGCTCGTGGAGTGGGTCCGCTCGAAGCCGGACAGCTTCAACTACCAGTACGTGCTCGCTGTCGAGCCGGCCACGGCGGGCGCTGCGGTGGCACGACCCGAGCTGGAGACGGCGGACGTCCTGCCGGAGATGAGCGAGGCGGAGGAGCACGGTGTCGCACTCCTGCTCGAGAAGCGTGCGCTCGTCGAGGAGATCACGGCGCTGCGGCGCAAGGTCCTGACGATGCGGGACCACGCCATCGGCGCGGAGGCGGAGCTCGGCACCGCCCGTCGGGAGCAGGCGATCATGGCGCGCAAGCTGGCCAAGGCGGAGCACGACGTTGCCGAGCTCCGGTTGTCGGCCAGCTGGCGGGTCGGTCAGCTCGTCGTCTCGCCGCTGAGCCGGGTGCGGCGCACGATCCGAGGAAGCGCGTGACGCTAGCGGTCAGCAAGGCAGGGGGCGGCGTGTCGGGGGAGACGATGGGGAGCACGAGGACGGTGAAGGACCCGAGGAAGGCCCGGGGTAGGAGAGTGCCCGCGCCGGTCATCTCGATCCTGACCCCGGTGTACAACCCTCCCGTCGAGGCGCTCCGGGCGGCCATCGGTTCCGTCCGGTCCCAGGACTACCCGCACTGGGAGCTCATCCTGGTGAACGACTGCTCGCCGTCGCCCGCCGTGGCGACGACGTTGCGGGAGCTCGCCGCGCTCGACAAGCGGATCGTCGTGCACACGCGGTCCGAGAACGGCGGCATCGTCGCCGCGTCGAGCGATGCGCTGCGGCTCGCCACGGGCGAGTTCGTGGCGCTGCTCGACCACGACGACATGCTGGCGCGGGGTGCGCTCGCCGCGGTGGCGGAGGCGCTGATCGAGCAGCCCGACGCGGACTACCTCTACACCGACGAGGACAAGATCAGCGACCAGGGCGACTTCTTCGACGCCTTCGACAAGCCCGAGTGGTCCCCCGAGCGGCTCCTCGGCCAGATGTACACGGGACACCTCTCCGTGCTGCGGACCTCGCTGGTCCGGGACGTCGGCGGGTTCGTCGTGGGCACCGACGGGTCCCAGGACCACGACCTCGTTCTGCGCGTCACCGAGCAGGCCCGCTCGATCGTGCACCTGCCGGAGGTGTACTACCACTGGCGCGCGATCGAGGGGTCGACCGCGCACGACAGCGAGGCGAAGCCGTACGCCTGGATGGCGGGGCTGCAGGCCGTGCAGCGCAGCCTCGAGCGGCGGGGGATCCGCGGTCGGGCGGAGCTCGGCCCGCAGCCGGGCACCTACCGCGTCGTGCGGGAGATCGACCCGGACCTGACCGTCAGCATCGTCATCCCCACCCGCGGGGGCAACGCGCTGGTCTGGGGCGAGACCCGGTGCCTCGTCGTCGAGCTCGTCCGCTCGCTCGTGACGGTGAGCACGCACCAGAACCTCGAGATCGTCATCGTGTACGACGAGCCGACCCCGGCGTCGGTCCTCGCCGAGCTCCGGGCGATCGCCGGCGACCGCGTCGTGCTCGTGCCGTTCCTCGAGCCGTTCAACTTCAGCGCCAAGTGCAACGTGGGTTACCTGGCCAGCTCGGGCGAGGTGGTCGTCTTCCTGAACGACGACATGCAGCTCGTCAGCCCGAACTTCGCCGCCGAGCTGGCCGCTCCGCTGTTCGAGGAGGGTGTGGGCGCGACAGGTGCACGACTGCTCTTCTCGGACGGCAGCCTGCAGCACGGCGGGCACGTGTATGCGAGCGGCGACCTCACGCACGCCGGCTTCAAGGGCGGCGGCGACGAGGAGGGCCCGTTCCGGGCCTTCCTGGTCAGCCGGGAGTGCTCCGGCCTCACGGCCGCGTGCATCGCGGTCACCCGCGACACGTTCGAGCGGGTCGGCGGTTTCAACGAGGGGCTGCCGGGCAACTTCAACGACGTGGACTTCTCGCGCAAGATCGGCTCGCTGGACCTGCGGCTGCTCTGGATGTCGGACGTCACGCTATACCACTTCGAGTCGTTGACGCGGGACTCCACGGTGCACCAGTGGGAGTACGACACGATCATGCGCCGGTGGGGCACGCCCGAGCGCGACCCGTACTTCCCGGTCGGCTTCCGCGCCGAGTTCTGACGGAGTGCCCGGTCCCCTCGTCGGGACCGGGCGCTGCTGTCAGTGCGCCTCGAAGATCGCCGGCATGAAGACGTGGCCGCGGCTGCTGCCCGCCGTCCGCACGCTGAACTGCGCCCCGACGGGGACGTAGTGGATCTCGGCGCCGTCGCCGGACCGCAGCGTCGTGCGCACCGCGTAGTCGCCGGAGCCGAGGTGGACCTCCGGGAGCGTCAGCGTGAACTGCCGCGTGCCCTGCAGGGGGGCGAGGTCGATGCCCAGCATCTCGGTGGTCGTGACGAACAGCGGGTTCCCCAGCGGCGTCGCGATGCCCACCTCGATGCTCCAGTCGCGCAGCTCCGCGTCGGAACGGACCTCCATCGCGATGGTGATGGTCTCGCCCTCGTCCACCACGGGGCGCCCGCCCTCGCTGTCGTCGGACCGGACGCTGATGCCCGTGAACCGGGCGGCCGCCGCCGCGTCCTGCGGTGACGCCGCCGCGAGGCGCGCGAGGTCGGCCTGGCGGGCGACCTCGAAGTCGGCACGCAGGACCATCAGGGCGTCCTCGGGTGCACCGTCGGCAGCGACCCGCCCGTTCTCCAGCACGACCGCGCGGTCGCAGAACTCCGCGACCTGGTCGAGCCCGTGCGACACGAGGATGATCGTCCGGCCCTCCTTCTGGAAGGTGCGGATGCGCTCGAGGCACTTGCGCTGGAACGGCTCGTCACCGACCGCGAGCACCTCGTCGACCAGGAGGATGTCGGGGTCGACGTGCACGGCCACGGCGAACGCGAGCCGGACGTACATGCCCGACGAGTAGAACTTCACCTGGGTGTCGATGAACCGCTCGATCCCGGAGAACTCCACGATCGCGTCGAAGTAGCGGTCCGTCGTCTGACGGCTCAGACCCAGGATCGACGCGTTCAGGTAGACGTTCTCCCGGCCCGTGAGGTCGGGGTGGAAGCCGGCACCGAGCTCGAGGAGCGCCGCCAGCCTGCCTCGCAGGAGCACGCTGCCGGTCGTCGGCTGGATGATCCCGCCGATCGTCTTGAGCAGGGTGCTCTTGCCGGAGCCGTTCGGTCCGACGAGGCCGACCGTGGTGCCCGCCTCGATCTCCAGGTCGACGTCGCGCAGCGCCCAGAAGTCCTCCTTGTGGAGGTTGGACCGCCCGAAGTTGAGGAGCCGCTCCTTGAGCGACTTCTCCTTGCGGATCACGAAGCGCTTGGACAGGTCCTCGATACGGATGACGGGTGTCGTGCTCATCACAGCTCCTGCGCGAAGTTGCTCTGGAGCCGGGCGAAGGCTCGCTGGCAGAGCCAGAGGACGACGATGCCGACGGCCAGCGCGATCCCCAGCCGGGTGCCGAGGTCCGGCGGCACCGGTTCACCGTCGCCGGCCACCCAGAAGGTCTGCTGGAAGCCGAGCACCGCGAGCGTCACCGGGTTGCTCAGGTAGACCGCTTCGAGCGCGGGATCGTCGATCGCGTTGCTGACCAGGGCCCACGAGTACACGATCGGGGAGGCCCAGAAGAAGACCATGAGGAAGATCTCGACGATGTACTGCACGTCTCGCAGATATACGTTCACCGCGGAGAGCAGCATCGCGAACGCCGTGCCGAAGACGACGAGCACGGCCAGCGAGAGGGGGAAGTACCACCAGCGCTCACCGAGCGGGACCTCGCGGGCGACGACGGTGGCCAGCAGCAGGATCACCAGCTGGATCGCGAAGTTGAACAGCGCCGAGCCCACCACGCTGAGCGGGAACACCTCGCGTGGCAGGTACACCTTCTTGATCAGCCCGGAGTTCGCGACGATCGACCCCGTGCCCTGCAGGACGATCTCGTTGAACAGGGTCCACGCGGTCAGACCGGTGTAGACGAAGATCGCGAACGACGGGATCGACTTGGCGGCGCCCAGGAACTGGCCCAGGGCCACGTAGTAGATGAGCAGCAGGGCGAGCGGCCGCATCAGGCTCCACGCGAAGCCGAGGACGCTGTCCTTGTAGCGCGACTTGAGCTCCCGCAGGATCAGCAGGTGCAGCAGCTCACGCTGGGCGACGATGTCCCGGACGCTCTGCACGGTGCCACGGAAGAACCCGGAGGTCGGTCCTGCGGACCGCATCGGCTCCAGCGCGAGGGCTGCCGCGCGGTCTTCCGCAGTCGTGTCCATCTGTCCCCTCGTGTCGTTCTCGGTGTCCGGCCTGGCAGCGAGGATCGCCTCAGGGTAACCAACAATTCCGATGCAGCCGGTACCGGCGGCCGAGCACCCAGGCCGTGCGCCGATAGGATGCACGGCGGGCCGCGCGACCAGCCGGCGGCCGATCGGACGCATCCGTCCGCCCCACCTGGAGGTCCCGTGAGCCGTCCGTCCGCAGCGCCGCCGGCGACCCGGCCCGGAGTCGTGTCGGTCGTGGTGGTGAACTACCGCGGTGCGCAGGACACGCTGGTCTGCCTGCAGTCGTTCGCCGACGTGGACTGGTCGGCCGACCGGCTTGAGCTGATCGTCGTCGACAACGAGTCGGGCGACGGGAGCGCGGAGCGGCTGCACGCGGAGCTGCCGGACGTGCTCGTCGTGGAGGCCGGCTCCAACACCGGCTTCGCGGGCGGCTGCAACCTCGGCGTCGCGCACGCCACGGGGGAGTACGTCGCGTTCATCAACAACGACGCGCGGCCCGGCCCCGACTGGATCTCGGCCGCCGTCGCCGCGTTCGAGGCGGACCCCGTCGTCGCCTCCGTCGCCAGCAAGGTCCTGGACTGGGAAGGCACGGCGGTCGACTACGTCGACGGTTCGCTCACGTGGTTCGGCATGGGCTACAAGCGCGAGGTCGAGCAGCCGGACACGGGAGCGTTCGAGACGGCCAAGGACGTCCTGTTCGGGACCGGCGCGGCGATGTTCGTGCGGACCGAGACCTTCCGGGACGTCGGCGGGTTCGACGAGCGGTTCTTCATGTTCTACGAGGACGTCGACCTGGGCTGGCGGCTGAACCTCCTCGGGTACCGCGTGCGGTACGTCCCCGGCTCCGTCGCGTTCCACCGGCACCACGTCACGATGAAGAAGTTCGGCAACTTCCGCGAGAGCTACCTGCTCGAGCGCAACGCTCTCCTGTCGCTGTACAAGAACCTCGGCGACGAGGCGCTCGCCAAGGCCCTGCCGGGCGCCATGGCCCTCGCGGTCCGTCGGTCGGTGGCCCGGACGGACCTCGACCCGAGCCAGCTGGACCTGCAGCGCTCACCCGGTGGCGACGCCGAGCCGGACGTGACGATCCCGAAGATGGCGCTCACCGGCCCGCTCGCCATCGACTACTTCGTCGAGCAGCTCCCGACCCTCGCGGCGTCCCGGCGCGAGCTCCAGGCCAAGCGCCGGCGCAGCGACCACGAGCTGCTCCCGCTGTTCCGTCAGGTCATGGAGCCGGCGTACCCGCAGCCGTACTACGTAGAGGGGTACCAGGCGATCGTCGACGCCTTCGAGATCGAGGAGACGTTCTCCACCCGGCACCGGATCCTCGTCGTGACGGGGGAGCCCCTGCTGCCGACGATGGCCGGTCCGGCCATCCGGGCCTGGGAGCTGGCGACCGCCCTGGCGCCCGAGCACGACGTCCGGCTCCTGTCGACGCGCGGTGCCGAGACGTCGCACCCCGACTTCTCGGTCGAGTACGCCGGCGGCACGGGCCTGCGGGAGCCGACCTTCTGGGCCGACGTGATCATCTTCCAGGGGTTCCTCATGGAGCAGGCGCCGTGGCTGGCGCGCTCCTCGAAGATCCTCGTCGCCGACGTGTACGACCCGATGCACCTCGAACAGCTCGAGCAGGCGCGCGACCTCGGGCCTGCGGGACGCGTCGATGCCGTGACCGAGACGACGCGGGTGCTCAACGCGCAGCTGCGGCGGGCGGACCTGGTGCTGTGCGCGTCGGACAAGCAGCGCGACTTCTGGCTCGGCCAGCTGGCGGGTCAGGGTCGCGTCAACCCGTCGACCTACGACGAGGACGAGGCGCTCGGCTCCCTGCTCCAGGTGGTACCGTTCGGCATCCCGGACGCGCCCCCGGTGCAGCGTCGGCACGCGATCCGCGGCACCGTCCCCGGGATCGGTCCGGACGACAAGGTGCTGCTGTGGGGCGGCGGGATCTACAACTGGTTCGACCCCGTCACGCTCATCCGCGCCGTCGGCCGGCTCGCCGAGCGGCACCCCGAGGTCCGGCTGTTCTTCATGGGCCTGAAGCACCCGAACCCGGGCGTCCCGGCGATGCGCGTGGCCACGGAGGCCCGCGAGGTTGCGGCCTCGCTCGGCCTGGTGGACACGCACGTCTTCTTCAACGAGGGCTGGGTCCCGTACGAGGAGCGGGCCGACTACCTCCTCGATGCGGACATCGGCGTCTCCACCCACCACCACCACATCGAGACGGCGTTCAGTTTCCGGACGCGGATCCTCGACTACCTGTGGGCGTCGCTGCCCATCGTCGCCACCACGGGTGACACGTTCGGTGACCTCATCGAGCGCCACCGTCTCGGGCGCACCGTGCCGCCTGGTGACGTCGACGCGCTCGAGGCGGCGCTCGAGGAGCTGCTCTACGACCCGGTGGCCGCAGCGGCGGCGAAGGAGTCGGTGCAGGCCTTCGCCAGCGCCTACCGCTGGAGCTCCGTGCTGGAGCCGGTGCTGGAGTTCTGCCGGTTCCCCCGCCGCGCGGCGGACCTCGCCGACGTGCTCCCGACGGCCCGCGCCCGGCGGCGTCCGGCCCCGCCGCGGGTCAGCGTCCGGGGCGACGTCGCGCTCGCGCGCAAGTACCTCGCCGAGGGTGGGGCGTCCGAGCTCGTCCGGCGCGCGCGCGGGCGGGTTGCGCGGTTGCGCGCACCCAACCCTGACGGCGAGCTCGACCCGACCGACACGCCGTAGGGGTCAGCGCACGGCCCGGTAGGCGGCGACCGTCTGCTCGGCCGTGCGTGCCCAGGTGTGGCGCTCCGCCACCGCCAGGCCGCGGACGGCCAGGTCGTCATGCTGCGGACCGGACGCGTCGAGCAGCGCCTCCGCCAGGGCGTCGCTGTCCAGGGGGTCGACGAGCAGGGCGGAGTCGGCGGCGAACTCCGCCATCGAGGTCCCGCGGCTGGTCACGACCGGGACCCCGTGCCCCATCGCCTCCAGGACGGGCAGCCCGAAGCCTTCCCACGTCGAGGGGAACGCGAACGCGCGCGCCCCGGCGTACGCCGCGTGGAGGTCGGCGTGCGACAGTCGGCCCAGGACCTTGAGCCGGTCGCCCAGCACCGCGGCCGGCGCCTCGAGGTCCACGGATCCCCAGCCGACGGGTCCGACGAGGACGAGGTCCAGGTCGCTGCGGGCGGCCACGTCCCCGAACGCACGCAGGAGCGTGGGGAGGTTCTTGCGCGGCTCGACCGTGCCGCACCACAGCACGTAGGGGCGCTCGGAGAGCCCGTGCGCGCGTTGGAACTCGGCGAGCGTGGTGGTCGGCACGTCGAGCACGTCCGCCGCGAGCGGGACCACCCGGAGCCGAGCACGCTCGATGCCGTGGTCGACGCAGTCGAGCGCCGTGAGCTCCGACGGCGTGAGCACCACGTCCGCCTCGGCGCCGACGATCTCGAGCGCGCGGCGGAAGAACCGGTTGCCGCGGGGCGTGAAGTGCTCCGGTGCCCGCAGGAACGCGAGGTCGTGCACGGTGACCACGAGCGGGGCCGTCCGGGGCGGGATCGCCCACGTGGTCGCGTGCACCACGTCCGCGTCGCGGGGGACCGAGCTCCGCGGCCGGCGCGTCGTGTGCCACGCGTCGTAGAGCACGCGCCGTGGCAGCCAGGAGGTCCGTACCGGGATCGGCAGGTCACCGGACGGCGGCGGGGTCGTGTGCCGGGCCGCCACGCCGACCACGTCGACGTCGTCAGTGCCGGCCAGGGACGTCGCCAGCGACCGGACGTAGGTCCCCGAGCCTCCGGGGAAGGGCTGCCAGAGCTGCTCGACGGTCATCGCCACCCGCAGGTGCGTGGGCTCGGTCGGGGGCACCGGGCGAGCCTAGGCCGTCACGTGTCGTCGCGACGACTTGGGTACTCTCGCGGGGGCTGCCGGGACGGGCAGCGAAGCGATGCGAAGACGGAGCACATGAAGATCCTGATCGACGCGACAGCGATCCCGGCCGACCGTGGCGGGGTCGGCCGGTACGTCGACGCCCTGCTCCCGGCGCTCGCCGACGAGGGCGCGACGCTGGTGGTCGTGAGCCAGGACCGGGATGCCGAGGTCCTCTCCGCGCTCGTCCCCTCCGCGGAGGTCGTCGCGGCGCCGGAGCGCGTGGGCAGCCGGCCGGCGCGCCTGCTGTGGGAGCAGACGGGTCTGGTGTCGCTCGTCCGGTCGACCGGTGCCGACGTCCTGCACAGCCCGCACTACACGATGCCACGGCGCTCGCCCGTGCCCGTCGTCGTGACCCTGCACGACGCGACGTTCTTCAGCCACCCCGAGCTGCACTCGCAGGTCAAGGCGCGCTTCTTCCGTGCGGCCACCCGCACCGCGGTGCGTCGGGCTGCCGCGCTGGTCGTCCCGTCGCGGGCGACCCGGGACGAGGTCGTCCGCTACACGCACAGCTCCCGCGACGCGTTCTACGTCGCCTACCACGGCGTGGACCGGACGCTCTTTCACCCCGTCACGCAGGAGGAGAAGGACCGCGTCCGGGCGACGCTCGGCCTGGGCGAGCGTCCGTACGTGGCGTTCCTCGGCACGCTCGAGCCCCGCAAGAACGTGCCCGCTCTGGTGCGCGGCTGGGTCGAGGCGGTGCGCGACCGGCCCGAGCCGCCGGCTCTCCTGCTCGCGGGTGCACCCGGTTGGGACGCCGAGGTCGACCCGGAGGTCGCCCGGGTCCCGGACGGGCTGCTCGTCCGCCGCACCGGGTACCTGCCGCTGGCTGACCTGGCCGGATATCTCTCGGGCGCCGAGGTCGTCGCGTATCCCACGCTCGGCGAGGGGTTCGGTCTGCCGGTGCTGGAGGCGATGTCCTGCGGAGCGTCGGTCCTCACCACCCGTGAGCTGTCCATGCCTGAGGTCGGCGGCGACGCGGTCGACTACTGCGCGACCGACGACGCGTCCATCGCCGCGGGGCTGCGCTCGCTGCTGGACGGGCCGGAGCACCGCGCCGAGCTCGCGGCGGCGGCGGTCGCGCGCGCCGACGAGTTCACCTGGCAGCGTGCGGCGCGGACCCACCTCGCCGCGTTCGAGGCGGCCCTCGGCGGCAAGAAGCGCACCGAGGTCGACTAGCCTGTCCGGGTCGTCCGACGAGACGGGCGACCGGGTCACCGCGCGAGGCGGTCGAGGAGACGGAGTCGACGTGCGCTGGTTGGTCGTGGGTGCGACCGGGATGCTCGGCCAGGACCTGTGCACGATGCTCCGCGAACGCGGCGAGCACGTCACGCCTCTGAGCCGCGCCGAGCTCGACGTGACGGACGCCGGCGCCACGGCGGGGATCGCCCAGGGGTTCGACGTCGTGGTGAACTGTGCGGCATACACCGCAGTCGACGCGGCCGAGTCGGACGAGTCGACGGCGTTCGCGGTCAACGCGGTCGGCGCGGAGCACATCGCTCGCGCGGCGCACGCCGCGGGGGCCCGGATCGTGCACGTCTCGACGGACTACGTCTTCGACGGGCAGGCGTCGACCGCCTACGCCGAGGACGCCCCGGTCGCCCCCCGGTCCGCGTACGGGCGCACCAAGTGCGCGGGGGAGTGGGCCGTCCGCAGCGTCGCGCCCGACCACCTCGTGGTCCGCACGGCGTGGCTGTACGGCGCTCACGGCCCGTGCTTCCCCACGACGATCGTCCGGGTGCTGGGCGAGCGCGGCGCGATCGACGTCGTCGACGACCAGCTGGGTCAGCCGACGTGGACGGCGGACCTGGCCGACCTGATCCACCGGCTCGTCGTGGCCGGAGCGCCGGCCGGCACGTACCACGGCACCTCGTCGGGCCGGACGTCGTGGCACGGGTTCGCCGCTGCCGCGGTGCGCTCCGCCGGGCTGGACGCGACGGCGGTCGCACCCACGACGAGCGACGCGTTCGTCCGCCCCGCGCCCCGGCCGGCCTACTCGGTCCTGGGGCACGACGCGCTGCGCGCCGTCGGCGTCGAGCCGATCGGCGACTGGGCGCAGCGGTGGGACGAGGCGGCGCCGATCGTGCTGGCGCCCACCTCGTAAACCTCCGGGATCACCCGACGGTGAAGCCCCGGCACGCGAACGCCGGGTTGGGGCCACCGCTCGCGTCGATGCCGTAGGCGCACAGCGTGTGCTGGCCCGGCGTCGACGGGAGGGCGACGGTGTAGCCGTGCAGGTCGCCCTTGCCGTAGACCGCCCCGACGTCCGGCCGCGAGATGTCGGCGGTCGTGGCACCGGCCCACCCACCGTCGATGTAGAAGTGCACGCCGATCGGTGCGGTGGTGTCCGGGTCGAACGCCCAGCCGGAGACGGTCGCCGTGGTGCCGGAGACCGAGATCGCGTCGATGACGCCGGTGGGCAAGGCGTTGACGGCTGCTGGGGCGGCCCCGGTGAACGACCGACAGTCGAGCTCGGTCTCGGCGCCAGAACTGGAGTCCAGCCCGCGCACACAGACCCTGTGCGGCCCAGCCGTTGCGGGGAACGCGACGGTGTACCCGTGCAGGTCGCCGTTGCCGTAGGCCGCAGCGACATCCGGCCGGGAGGCATTGGCGCTCCCGTTCGCCACCGCGACGCCGTCGAGGTACACGCGGACCCCGATGGGCGAGACCGTGTTCGGGTCGAACGCCCAGCCGGAGACGGACGCCGTCGCACCGTTGACCGTCACGGCGTCGACGACACCGATCGGCGCCTTCTGCACGGCCGCCGCCGTGGTGAAGCTCCGGCAGGCGATCCCCGGGTTGGGTCCACCGGTGGTGTCGATGCCGTACGCACAGACGGAGTGGCTCCCGGGAGTGACCGTCAATGTGATGGAGAACCCGTGGTTGTCGCCGTTGCGGTAGATCGCACCGACGTCGGCCCGCGGCAGGGTCGCGTCGACCGCGCCGCCCCAGCCGCCGTCGACGTAGAAGTGCACGCCGATCGGCGCAGACGTGTCCGGGTCGAACGCCCAGCCGGCGAGCGTCACCTCGGACCCGTTGACCGTCACCGTGTCGAGCGCGCCGAGCGGCGGCTTGTTGACGACCGTGGCCGAGCGGCAGCCCAGCTCGGTGTTCCGGCCGCCGTTGCCGTCCACCGCGACGGCGCAGACCCGGTGGGTCCCCGCCGCGGCCGGGACGGAGATCTGGTAGCCGTGCAGCTCGCCCTTGCCGTAGACGGCGGCGACGTCGGCCCGCGGGATCGACGCGGTCGCCGCGCCCGCCCAGCCGCCGTCGACGAACACGTGGACCGACAGCGACGCCGTGGTGTCGGGGTCGAGGGTCCAGCCGGAGACCGTCACCGTCGACGGGCCGCCCGTGGCGGCGTCGAGCACGCCGATCGGGGCGCGCTGCGTGGTCGGGCCGAACCAGTCCGTGAAGTAGTTCCAGAAGTTGCGGTTGCCGTACGACGAGCACGAGTCGCCCGTCCCGTAGCCCGCGCGCAGCGACGCGGCGTTCGGCTGGTACGGCGTGTAGTTGTACAGGCCGGCGGTGGCCTGGCTCTGGATCAGGACCGGTGCGCTCCCGCACGCGGCGTTCGGGTGGAAGAGGACGTTGTTCACGATCCCCACGCGGTGGCCGTAGCGCGTCGGGTTCAGCGCGTAGTTCCGGAACTGCGACGCGGCCGAGTAGACCTGGTTGAAGAATCCGTAGTACTGCGCGTCGCACGCGGCCGTGTCCGGGCAGCCGTAGCCCATCGCGCTGCGGTACCGGTTGGCGTAGAGGCCCGAGCCCGACCCGCGCACGAGGCCCTGCTCCTTCTGGAGGGTCACCAGGATGACCTGCGGGTTGATCCCGCACGCCCGGGCGACCTTCTCGATGATGCTGGCGGCGTTCTCGTTCACGGCTCCCACGTATCCACCGGGGCACCTGTCGGTCGCCGCCCGCGAGGTCGTGTCCTGCCGGAAGTTCTTCAGGCAGGGGGTGCCGTCCGCGCCGGGCACGCACGATCCCCCCATCTGGTCGAGGAACACCTGGATGTCCGAGGCGCGCATCGTCGTGGAGTCGAAGAAGATCGCGTCGCTGATGATCAGGCCCGGGTCGAACGCCCCGGTGTCGGCCGCCGACGCGGGAGCGGGGGAGGAGACGGCCGCGAGGCCGACGGCGAGCACGGTGACGACCAGGGCTCGAAGCATGCGGTTCGCGCGGTGCGCGGCGGTGGGGGGCATGGTCACGGGACCTCGATCGTCAGGGGTGCGGACGTTGCGAGCGATGCGGACGACCCGTAGTCGACGATCGCGTTCCAGGTGCCGGAGCCGAGCTCCGATCGGGGGATGGTCAGGAGGTCGCACGAGGTCGTGCTGGCGTCCGCGTAGGCGGTCGAGCGTGCCGTCGCCGTCAGCGACGACTTCGTCAGGGTGAGGGTGCAGACGCCGTCGTTCTCGACGACCGAGGCGTACCCGCTGGCCTCGACGGCACCGCTCGTCCCGTTCCACACCAGCGACGTGATGACGAGGGTCGCCTGCTGACGCGGGTCCGCCGGCGCGGCCGTCGGCTCGGCGCCGGGGACCGGGGTCTGGACAGGCTCGACCGAGGGCGTCGACGGTGCGGTCGTCGTCGCGATCGGGTCGGGCGTCGTGGAGGGCTGCGACGCGGACGTCGACGGGCTCGGTCCATCCGACTGCTCGGCGCTGTCGCCCGGTGACCCGGTGCACGCGGCGACGAGCACGAGAACGGGCAGCAGCCAGGCGGCGCGCGGCGGACGATCGGGGAAGGACATGGTGCCTCGACGCAGTCGGGGTGAGCGGGGACGAACCCACGGTAGCCATCGAACGCCCACTTCCTGGGTTCCGCCGCGTGTCTCACCCGAACCCGCTTGCGCCGATGTCGCAATCGTGCATCGATGCCCGAATCGGAGCGCGTGCTGGTCGGTCGGTCGGGGGCAGTGCCTTATTCTGGGGCGTTGTGCACACCACCCCCGCCGCCGTCCTCGACGACGCCAACGCCGCGCCAGATCGCGGTGATGGTGCGCCGGTCCGCCCCTCGCGAGCGCTGGACGTCCCGTTCTGGGCCCGGTCGCTGGTCGGTGGAGCGGTCGCGTTTGTCGCTGTGCTCGGGGTGCTCGCGATCGCTGACGTGCCGGGCGAGCTCCTCCTCGGGCTGCTCGCGCTGGTCACCGTCCTGGCCCCGACGTCGCGCGAGCTCTCGCGCCGGCTGCTGATCGCCGGTCCCGTCCTGCTCGGCGGTATCCCGCTGCTGTGGTGGTGGCGCCTCCCGCTGTCGGGCGTGGGCGGGCATGCCGGACTCCTGCTCGCCATGGTGACCGGTGGTGTCGTGGCCTGGCTCGTGGCCGGCCCGCGGGTCCTGAGCCGCGCGCGTCTGCTGCTGCCGCGGGTGCGGTGGGCCGACGGCGTGCTCGTGCTGGGCGCGCTCGTCGCCACCTGGGTCTACCTGCCGTCGTTGCGCGCCTCGAGCCCCGAGGTCACGCTGTCGCGACTGCTGCGGGGGTGGGACAACTCGGCGCACTTCGACATGGCCGCGATGATCTACAACCACGGCGTCGTCATCAGCCACATCCCATCGGGTCCGTTGGGCCAGTGGTCGTACGCGCAGTACCCGCAGGGGTTCCACACCGTCACGGCGACGCTGCTCGAGGCGCTGCTCGGTCCCGCCGACGCCGGCGTGGACCCCGGCGCGCTCCTCGGTGCCTACGGCCGGTCGATGATGCTCGTGGTGCTCCTCGGTGTGGTCATGGTGCTCGCCGGGATCACCTCGCTGCCCGCGCTGCGCCGCCGGCCCCTGGTCGCCTTCCCGGCCGTGATGTTCGTCGTGGCGACGTTCACGCTGGGTCCCGGCGGGATGCTCATCCACGACGGGTTCCCCAACTTCGTCCTCGCCGTCACCTTCGTGGCGGCGATCCCGCTGCTCGTCATCCAGATGACCCGGCCGCTGTCGCCGGTCTTCCTCGCGGCGCTCGGCGGTGCGGCGGTCGGCATCGCCCACAACTGGTCGCTGCTGCTGTCCATGGGTGCGCTCGGCGTGGTGGCGATCTTCTTCCCGCGCTCCCGGCTCCGGTGGAGCACCGACCGCCGCACCTGGGTCGCGCCCGCGATCATCACGGTCGTGACGCTGATCGGGCTGGGCCAGGCCTGGACGATGCTGCGGCACCAGCCTGGCCTCGGCAACCTGCTCGGACTGGGCGGCGGCGTGACGTCCGTCCCGTTCGGGCAGCTGGTGCTGACGTCGGTCGGTGCCGTCGCAGCGTGCGCCCTCCTGTTCGTCCAGACCCGGCGGACGCGGGGCCCGTGGGCCGGCGACGCCGAGCGCACCGCATGGGTGGGCCTGGTCCCGCTGGCCGGGGTCGTGTTCGCCACGGTGCTCGCCATCTCGCAGATCCAGGCGCAGGGCGATGTCGCCTACTACTTCTGGAAGTACGCGATCGCCCTGCAGCTCGTCTCGGCCGTCGTCCTCGTGGTCGCGCTCGTCATGGTCCTGCGCCCCGTCGGACCTCGCCGGTCTCTGCCGGTCCGCGCCGTCGGTGGGACGGCGCTCGTGCTCACCGGCGTCGCCGCGCTCCTGGTCTACGGGCTTCCCACCAAGCTGCCGACGACGCTCGGTGGCGGTGTGGCCCCGGGTGGGCTCTCGCGTGCCGACTTCGTGGCGCTCGCCCTGGCGCCCGTCCCGGCGTCGGACGCGGTCAACCTGATCGACGCGGCCCGCGAACCGCGCCCCGAGTCGGACGGCCCCCGGACCTTCCTGCCGTACCCGTGGGCCGGACAGATCCCGCCCATGATGGCGGCCCAGTGGTTCGACGCGCTGACCGGACGGTGGATCGACGAGACGCAGCGCCTGCTGCCCGACGACGCGCCCGACGGGATCAGCATCGACAACGCGATCACGGCGGTTCGCAAGGTGCTCGCCGCGAACCCCGACGTCATCGTCGTCGTGGGACCCGAGTACCTGAACCCGGTCAAGGCCGCGATGGAGAGCCGAGGCTGGGGCGACCGGGTCCAGTCCTGGTGACCGGACCGGGGACCGGCCGCCGGGCGGTCACCGACCGGTGACCATCTGGCAGCCGATCTCCGGGTTGGTGCCGCCACCGGTGTCGATCGCGTAGGCGCAGACCCGGTGCAGACCGGCGGCCATCGGGAACGTGGCGCTGTATCCGTGGTTCCCGCCGATCCCGTAGACCGCGTTGACGTCCGGGCGGGGACCGGTGGCCGTCGTGGCGGACCTCCAGCCTCCGTCGACGAAGAAGTGCACGCCGATCGACGCGGTCGTGTCAGGGTCGAACGCCCACCCCGTCACGGTGACCGCGCCGCTCGATGCGACCGCGGAGTCGACGACGCCTGCCGGAGCCGCATTCACCACCGTGACGATGCGACAGCCGATCTCGGGGTTGATGCCCCCGCTGGTGTCGATCGCGTACGCGCAGACCAGGTGCGGCCCGGCGGCGAGCGGGATCGTTACGGAGTACCCGTGGTTGCCGGTGATCCGGTAGACCGCGTTGACGTCCGGGCGGGAGCCGCCCGCCGTGGTGGCGGTGGCCCACCCGCCGTCGACGTAGAAGTGGACGCCGATCGACGCCGACGTGTCGGGGTCGAACGCCCAGCCGGAGATGGTGACCGCACCGCCCGCCGACACGGCGGCGTCCACGACACCGACGGGGGGAGTGCCCACCTGGACTGTGCGGCAGCCGAGCTGCTGGTTGATGCCGGCGGGCTGGTTGATGGCGTACACGCACACCTGGTGGACGCCCGCCGACGCAGGCAGCGTCGCGTCGAAGCCGTGGTTGTCCCCGCGCTGGAAGATCGCGCCGACGTCGGGCCGGTAGTTGTTCGCCACGACCGCGGTGAGGTTGTCACGGGTGTACACGTGCAGCGTGATCGGCGCGGTCGTGTCCGGATCGAGCGCCCAGCCCGCTATCCGGATGGACGACGCGGTGGTGGAGACGACGTCGAGCGAGCCGAACGGCGTCCCGTTGGCGACCGTCTTCCAGTCGCACCCCAGCATCACGTCGTTGCCGGCCCCGACGTTGCCGGCGGTGATGCACACCTCGTGCGTGCCCCCCGAGGCCGGTATCGCGAAGCTGAACCCGTGCTGGGTGCCGTTCCCGGGGAACGGGCCGGCGAGGTCGGGCCGGTTGATCGCCGCGACGACCCGGGTGGGGGCGCCGTCGACGGTCACCGTGAGCTCGAGCGACGCGGTGCTCTCCGGGTCGAGGATCCAGCCGCCGCCGAAGATGCCCGACGAGTTGGACCCGAAGCTGTCGAGGGACCAGATCGGGGACGCGTACACCGCGGCGTTCGCGAGGTCGGCCACCCGCGACCGCAGGTATGGCATCTGGTCGAACAGGTTCTGACCGGGGCACGCGGTGAGCTGGGCGTCCCGGTGCGCGTAGACGGTGGGGAAGGTGACGACCGTGCCCTCGGGGTACTTGGACGCGCCACCGCCGGAGACCATGGTCACCGTGCTGCCGCCGAGGATCCGGAACGTCTTGAACTTCCAGGCGATCACCTGGCTCAGCGACTCCAGCAGGGCTCCCGACGGGGCGGCGGCGCTGTAGTCACCGATTGCCGCGACGCCGATGGTGCGGCTGTTGAACCCGCCGGTGTGGACGCCGACGACCGCCTTGGTGATGCTTCCGGCCCGCCCCTCGAACACACGGCCGAACTTGTCGACCAGGAAGTTGTAGCCGATGTCGCACCAGCCACGACCACCGTCCGCCTCGGGACGCGTGTGGTACGCGAGGAAGCCCCGCAGCAGGCCGGGGACGTCCTCGGGGTTGTAGGCGTTGGTCGAGGCCGTGTGGTGCACTGCCGCCGCGAGCGTCGTCGGCGCGAGGTCCGCGTTGCAGGTCCGCAGCGACTCGTCGGCACCCCAGGCGGCGCGGGTCACGATGGCGGGACCGGCAGCCGGTGCGGCCGGCAGCACGGCCGCGTTGCGGATCACGGCGTCCCCCGCGGTGGACGAGCCCTGCGTCGTCGCGGCGGTGCCTGCCGGGTCGGTGCCCGGGTCGATCAGGACGGCCTTGAGGCCGGAGATGGTGCCGGTCGCGGCCTCGGCCCAGATCTGGAGACCGTCGGCGTCCAGCGCCACGATCGCGTCGGTCGCCCCGCGACGGCTCCCGCGGTCGTCGCTGCTCCCCGTGTCGGGCGCGATGTCGGACTCACCGACCGCCTCCCAGTCGCTCCACACGTCCGCCTGGCGGACGCGGTAGCGGATCACCGGGTCGGTGAGCTCGGCCGTGTCCCGCCAGCTGAGGCCGAGGACGGTGAACGGGTCGACCTCCAGCTCGGCCGTGAGCACGTCGGGGTCCGGGACCAGCGTGTCGTCGAGAGGCTGCGTCGGGGTCGGGGCAGGGGGCGGGGGAGCGTCCGGGCTGCTCGACTCGCTGGGCACCGGCGTCGGCGTGGGTTCGGGGGTCGTGGTCGGGACAGGGGTCTCGGAGGGAGACGGATCGGGAGCGACACCCGTGCGCCGGTTCGGCTGCAGGTACGCGGCACCCACGATCCGGGCCGCGGAGGACGGCGCAGCGGCGTCGGCGGTGGTCGCGGCGTCCGCGAGCGGCTCGACCACGGCGTCCTCGACCACGGCGTCCTCGGCCACCGGAGGAGCCTGCTCGGGCAGCTCCGCCAGTGCCTCGTCGTCCACACCCGTGAGGTTCAGCTCGTCGACCGAGACCTCGCTCGCGCGTGGAGCGGCGGCGGCCGGCTCCCGGTCGGCGGCCACGACCGGGCCACCCACCACCAGGAGAGCGACGACGAGCAGTCGTGCGGCTGTTCCGAGCATGGTGGTTCTCCCCTGATCACGACCGCGACACACAGCAGTCGCCATTCCACCACGCAGGACCCCCCGGACCGTGGTGCACACTCGCAGACCCGGCACTCTCGCCCACGTTCGGCGGGTATCCTCGCGGGGGCCCGCCACGGGGCCCACCGGCCGTCCACGAGGAGTCGACGAACTGATGGTTGACGTCGAGTCACCGCGGGAGCGCGGCAGGGTCGACCGCGCGCGGTACGCGCTGCTGTCGCTGTACCTCCGGCTCATCCAGCCGAGCACCACGCCGTTGCGGCGCCAGCTGCTGGTCGGGCTCGCGGCGTACGCGGTCCTGCTCCTCGTCCTGGTCGCGTTCGGCATCAACGGCTCGTCGATGGGCCTGCTGTACAGCGCCATGTTCGGAGGGCGCGACCCGGGACTCCTGCGCGGCGTCCCGCGTGCCATCCGCAGCGACGAGTGGCTGGTCGTCGCACCGCTGACGGTGTCGCAGGTCGAGGAGGGTCTGCCGTACAAGAGCGGCCTGTTCCCCGGCGGGTTCGACACGACGATCGTCTGGGACCTGCCGTACCGCGAGTGGTCCGTCCTCCTGCGCCCCCACATGTGGGGCTTCTTCGTCCTGCCGCTCGACAACGCGTACGCGCTGAAGTGGTGGCTGCCCTTCCTGACGATGGCCGCCGCGCTGTTCGTGCTGCTCTGCACGCTGTGGCGCCGTCCGCTGGCGTCGTTCGCCGTCGCGGGCGCGTTCGCCGCCGCACCGTTCTTCCAGTGGTGGTTCGGCTCGGGCAGCTTCTGGCCGCCCGCCTGCGCGATCGCGGCGTGCGCCGGCACGATCCTCATGCTGCGCACCGACCGCACCTGGCACCGGTGGGTGATCGCGGCGATCGTCTCCTACCTGGTCGTGGTCGCCGTCGTGGCGCTGTACCCGCCCTACCTCATCCCGTGCCTGTACCCGGCGGTGGGCTTCGTCGTCGGCTGGATCGTCATGGCGCGCTCGCTGTCGTGGCCGGAACGGCTCCGGCGGATGGCTCCGCTCGCGGTGGGGGCAGTCGTCGCCGGCATCGTGCTGGCCGTCTTCCTGGTGACGCGACGGGACACCATCGACGCCGTCGTCTCGACGGTCTACCCGGGGCAGCGGCTCTCGCCGACCGGGGCGTCGGGGTCGTTCTCGTGGCTCGCGATGTACGCGGGCATCTTCGGCATCGGACTGCGCGCGGCGGACACCACCGGTTTCGCCGCGAACGCCTCCGAGGGGTCGAGCTTCATCTTCTTCGGCCTGTACCTCGTGCCCTCGGCCCTGTGGTTGCTCTGGTCGCGCTGGCGCCGCGGAGCCGGGTTCGACTGGGCGATGGTCGGCGTGCTCGCCTCGCTCGGTCTCATGTTCGCCTTCATCTACGTGCCCGGGTGGGACGCGGTGGCGCACCTGCTCCTGCTCGACCGTGTCGTGATGCCGCGGATCGTGATCGGCATGGGCGTGGGATCGATCCTGCTGCTGGGCCTCGTCGTGGGGCGCCTGCGGGAGCTCTCCGACGTCCGGGTCCCGGT
Organism: Cellulomonas humilata; assembly: GCF_030814415.1. GTDB lineage: Bacteria > Actinomycetota > Actinomycetes > Actinomycetales > Cellulomonadaceae > Cellulomonas > Cellulomonas humilata_A. The sequence goes on from NZ_JAUSVB010000002.1 coordinate 357,984, forward strand.
GTGGACCACGGTCGCGTCGGTCGCGGCGGTGCTGCTGACGCACTGGGTGGTCTACCGCGGTCTGGTGCGCAACGCGCCGGCCGTGCTCGAGGCCTCGATCGCCTGGGTCGTGCTGCTCGTGGTGCTCGCGGTCGCCATCGGGCTGTTCTCCCGCGGTCGGGCGACGGTCCCCGGGATCCTGGTCGCCCTGGTCGCCCTCGTCGTGGCCGGGTGGGTGAACCCCATCTACCAGGGCGTCTTCGACATGCGGGAGACCGCGGTCGGGCAGGCGATCGAGGAGGTCGACGCCGAGAACCCCGGGTCGTGGGTCGCCGTGGACGGCCTCGCGGCGACGGCCGTCCTGCGCGAGACCGGCGTCGAGTCCTACAGCGGCGTGCAGGGGTGGCCCTCGCAGGAGATGTGGGACGACCTGGACCCCGACGGTGGCGACGAGGACGCGTGGAACCGCTACGCGCACGTCAACTGGACGGCGAACCCGGACGCTCCCGAGATCGTGCTGGTCACGGCCGACGTCGTGCAGGTCAAGCTCGACTCGTGCGGGCCCGTGGCGCAGAAGCACATCGAGCACGTCCTGAGCCAGCAGCCGATCGACCAGCCGTGCGTGGACGAGGTCGAGTCGATCAGTGAGGGCGGCGGGACGTTCTACATCTACGACGTGGTCCCCGCGCCCTGACGGGACGTGACCGTCCGGGCGGTGCAGCCCAGACGGTCAGGCGCCGTCCGTGGTGACGGGAGAGTCGGTGCCGGTCGAGTCGGGCACCCGCTCGGCCAGCTCGTTCAGGTCGAGCCGGAGCAGCGCGATCTCCTCGGCGAGCGTCCGGGTCTCCTCCTCGAGGTTCGAGACCTCGGTGGAGAGCTGGATGCACACGAGCAGCAGCACGAGGAACGCGCCGGCGTAGACCAGGTTGACGGGGGTCTCGACGCCGACGAGGTCCGAGAGCCAGAACGCGACCTGGGGGAAGATCCCGAGGACGACGACGGCCGTGGCCAGGGCGATCCAGATGCCGGCGTACTTCTCCCGGATCCGCCGCGTCCGCAGCAGGTAGTAGAGGAGCCCGACGACGAGGACGCAGAGGGCGAGTGCGAACAGGTACCCGCTCACGCGCGTGCTCCCTCGGCGGCGACGGGCTCGCTGGGCCGCGACAGGGCGATCAGGAGGGCGAGCAGGGCGCGTCCGAGGAAGATCGCCGCCTTGACGGGGCTGTGCGACGGACGTCCGCCGGCTCGGGGCCGCATGCGCACCCCCACCTGCCGGACGGTGAGCCCGGCGCGCGAGGCGATGACGAGCGACTCGATGGTGTCCCCCAGGTACTCGGCGGGGTAGTTGGACGCGAAGAGCGCGATGGCCGACCGGCTGCAGGCCTTGAAGCCCGACGTCGTGTCCGTCAGACGGGTCCCGGTGACCCGGGAGAGCACGGTCGACAGGATCGACATCGTCCACCGCCGAGGCCCGCGGACGGTGTAGTCGCCGACGCCCGCGAACCGCGCACCGATGACGATGTCCGCCGACTCCGCGACCATCGTCTCCAGCAGGACGCGCACCTCCGCCGGGTCGTGCTGGCCGTCGGCGTCGAGCTGCACGGTGTAGTCGTACCCGCGGCGGTGGGCCAGCACATAGCCGGCGCGCATGGCGCCGCCGACCCCGAGGTTGATGGGCAGGTCGAGAACGCGGGCGCCGGCGTTCTTGGCGAGCTCGGCGGTGCGGTCGGTGGAGCCGTCGTTGACCACGACCACGTCCGCGGAGGGGAGGGTCGTGTGGATCTCGTCGATGATCGACGCGACCGTGGCCTGCTCGTTCCACGCCGGGACGATGATGAGCAGGCGAGGCTCGGGGGTCACGGGCATCCTCGAATCCTAGCGACCACGCGCGGTCGTCCTCCCCGACGGACACCCCGCCACGGGCGACGTCACCGGGGCTCCAGCGACTGCTCGACGACGTCGACGACGCGGTCCCAGGTGTACGTGCTCGTGATGCGCTTGCGTCCCGCCTCGCCCATGGCGTGCGCCTGGGCGCGGTCGCCGAGGATCGTCGCCAGGCGTGCGCCGGTCGTCTCGCTGTCGGTGGGGTCCACCAGGTAGCCGCTCACGCCGTCCTCGACGTCCTCGCCCGTCACGCCCGAGCGCACGACCGGGGTCCCGCAGGCGAGGGCCTCCTTGACCGGCAGCGACATGGTCGTGGCGCCCGACACGGCGGACGTGCCGGTCTGCAGGAGCACGTCGGCGATCGAGTACATCCGGGGGAGGTCGACGAAGGGCAGGAAGCCGAGGTAGTCGATCTTGTCGGCGACCCCGAGCGACTTGGCCCGGGCCATCATCCGCTCGAGCTCGGGCGGGTCCTCGCGCGTGGTGGTCAGTGCGAGGCGTGCGTCCGGCACGGAGCGGACGGCGACGGCGAAGGCGTCGATCGCGAGGTCCGTGCGCTTGATCGGCGAGAAGTCGGTCGAGTGGACCACCCGGGGGCCGTCACCGAGGCGCTGGCGCAGGTCCGCCACCTCGTCGTCCGCGTACGGACGGAAGAACCCGGTGTCCACGCCGGCGTAGGTGCACTCGGCGTCGGTGCGGCCGTACGTCAGCTCCAGCTGCTTGGCCGTGGCCTCGTTCAGCGTGAGGAGCGCGTCGGCGTCCTGGATCCCTCGCGTGTCCACCCGCCCGTACGCGGTCCGGAGGAAGGCGAGGAGCGCCTGCTTCGGTCGCGGGTACATGCCGATGACCTCGGCGTCGTGGAAGAACGGGAACGGCTCGAAGCACAGGCTCACGTGCCGCAGGCCGTGCGTCTTGGCGGCGTGCGTCGCGACGTCGGGCATCGGGAAGAAGCTCGACACGATCGCGCTGGCGTCCGCCGCGGCGGCGGTCACCGCACGCCGGTCCCGGGCCAGGTAGGCCGGGAAGGCTGCCCAGTACGCCATGGACTGCGACGTCGCGCCGCCGATCTCGCGCAGCGGGATCCCCGCCTCGGCGTAGCGCTCGCGCCACAACGGGGAGGCGCCCTCGACCATGACCTCGACGGGCCGACGCTCGGCGAGGCGACGCGTGACCTCGTAGATGAACTTCGTGCCGCCCAAGGGGAGCATGAAATGGCTGTGCAGCCAGAGGACCGGCTTGCGCGCGTCCGTCACGGTCACCTCTCCTGGTTGTCGGCCAGGGACGACGGTCCGAGGCCGGAGGAAGCCTACCGTCGCGTCACGGGCACCCGTGCACGGGGGTCAGGCCACCCGCGTCGAGCGCTGGACCGCCACCGCGTGGATCACGATGCCGACCAGCGGTCCGATCGTGAGCGCGAGCACCGCCCGGGCCTCCATGCTCAGCGGCGTGAACAGCAGGGCGAGCGAGGTCGTCGTCGCCGCGAGCCAGCCCAGGGCGTAGACGGTGTGCCGCCCGGTCGCCAGGACGGCGGCGCCGGTCATCGTGAGGAAGGCGAGTGCCGTCGCGCCCAGGGTCAGGCCCGCGAGCACCGGGCCGGGCACGCCGTAGGCGTCGCCGAACAGCAGGCGCAGGAGCCACGGCCCGATGAGGGCGGCGGCGACCGCGGCGCCCGCGCCGAGCACGGTGATGAGCACGAGCACGCGGCTCAGGGCGCCGAGGCCGCGGTCGCGGTTGGCCATGAAGTGCGTGATGGCCACCCCCTGGTACGCCGCCAGCGGCATGAGCAGCGGGGCCCGCGTGACGGAGATCGCGAGGATCAGCGGTGCCGCGTCGGCGAACTCCACGTCTCCCGACGTGAGCCGGAGCAGGACCGGGAACCCCACGACGAGCGCGGCGCTCGACGCGGCGGCGACGGCAGCCTTGCCGGTGTTGGCCAGCAGCCGCGGCGCGGCGACGTCGGCGACGGCTCCGGCGACGGAGCGGACCGGCCGCGAGATCGCGGCGAGCACGATCCACGCGCCTGCGGCCACGGCGACCGCCAGCTCCAGCTGGTCCGTCGCGGCACCGGCGAGGACGACCACCACGACGAGCAGCAGCCGGGTGGCGGCCTCGGCGCCGACGAGCACCGAGTACGTCCCCCAGCGCAGCTGTCCGGCGAGGATGCCCGCGACGGCCGAGTGCCCGGCGAACAGCACGGCGCCGAGCCCGACCGCGACGACGCCGGGGATCCAGGCGTCGCCGAGGACCTGCTCGCCCCACCACGGTGCGGTCGCTCCGACGACGACCGCGGCGAGCCCGCCGAGCAGGAGGCCCCACGGCAGGATCCGGGCTCCGCCGCTGCGGCTCTCCGCGGCGTGCGACGCGCGGGTGGACTCGCTCTGCACGCCCCCGAGGACGCCGAACACGCCGAACAGGAGCGACCAGAACACGAGGAAGTCCGCGTTCCGGGCCGGGTCGAGCGACCGCGCGGCCAGCAGGAGAACGAGGTAGCCGCAGCCGGCGGCGACGATCGAGGCGATCCCGACCCCGGCGGCGCCACCGCCCGAGATCGTGCGCTCGGAGGCGGTCCGCGCGGGGTCCGGCAGGGCGGCGGCTCCCGGGTCGGTCACGCCTGGCCCGCTTCGCGAATCGGTTGCATGAGGTCGTAGTGTGGCCCATCCACCCCGCAGCCCACGAACACGACAAGGACCTGCCATGCCGCTCGACATCTTCGTGCCGTTCTGGGGAGACCCTGCGCTCCTGAAGGAGACGGTGCGCAGCGTGCAGGCCCAGACGGACGACGACTGGCTGCTGACGGTGGTGGACGACGCCTACCCGGACCCGACCGTGGCCGAGTACTTCGCGGGCATCGACGACCCGCGCGTCCGATACGTGCGCAACGAGCAGAACCTCGGGATCACGGACAACTACCGGCGCTGCGTCGGCATGGCCACGGAGGAGCTCATCGTCCTCCTGGGCTGCGACGACGTGCTGCTGCCGACGTACGTGGCGACGGTCCTGGACGCGCACCGCCGCTTCCCGCAGGCGCACATGATCCAGCCGGGCGTGGACATCATCGACGAGACCGGCACGGTGACCAGCACCCTCGCGGACACGGTCAAGCAGAAGCTGTCGATGCCGCGCGCGCCCCAGCCGCGGCTGCTCGCCGGCGAGGAGCTGGCGTCCAGCCTCTTGCGCGCCAACTGGTTGTACTGGCCGTCCATCGTGTTCCGCCGCGAGGCGATCCAGGCCGCGGGCTTCCGCGACGGGTACCCGATCATCCAGGACCTCGCGCTGGAGATCGACATCGTGTGCGCCGGCGGTCCGCTCCTGCTGCTCCCCGACGTGTGCTTCCAGTACCGCCGTCACGGCGCCAGCGCGTCCTCGGCGACCGCGGGGGGCGGGGCGCGGTTCGACGGCGAGCGACGCTACTTCGCGGAGGCCGCCGAGCAGATGTCGGCGCTCGGCTGGCGACGGGCGGCGCGCGCCGCCCGGTGGCACCTCACGTCCCGTGCGCACGCGCTCACGCTGCTGCCGCGCGTGCTCGTCGACCGCGACGCGGATGCCGCCAAGATGCTCGCCCACCACGCCTTCGCCGGGACGCGCACCTCCGCCTGAGGCCGTCCGAGGCTGCGTGAGAGACTGCCCGGGGCTCGCGCCGGCGGGCCGGCACCCACCGACGAGATCGAGCACAGCGTGAGCTCTGGCACCACACAGCGACCGGGCACGGCCCTGGTGACCGGCGGCGCCGGGTTCATCGGGTCGGCCATCTCCACCGCCCTGGCCGACCGGTTCGACCGCGTCGTCGCCGTCGACAACCTGCACCCGCAGATCCATCCGTCCGCTGCGCGACCGGCGGGCCTCGACCCGCGCGTCGAGCTGGTGGTCGGCGACATCACGGTCCCCGAGACGTGGGACCGGCTGCTCGCCGACGTCACGCCCGACGTCGTCGTGCACCTCGCGGCGGAGACGGGGACCGGCCAGTCTCTGGAGGAGTCCACGCGGCACGCCTCGGTCAACGTGGTGGGCACGACGCAGATGCTCGACGCGTTCACGCGCCGCGGCACCCTCCCGCGCCGGATCGTCCTGTCCAGCAGCCGCGCCGTCTACGGCGAGGGCGCCTGGCTGACCGGCTCGGGCGACACCTGGTACCCGCCGCAGCGCACCCGGCAGACCCTCGAGGACGGCGTCTGGGACTTCCCCGGGGCCACCGCGACCGCGATGGACGCACGGACGGTGTTCCCGGCGCCGGTGAGCGTCTACGGCGCCACGAAGCTCGCGCAGGAGCACATCCTCACGGTGTGGTGCCGCGCCCGCGGCGTCGAGGCGGTCGTGCTGCGCCTGCAGAACGTGTACGGACCCGGGCAGTCGCTGATCAACCCCTACACCGGGATCATGTCGCTGTTCTGCCGCATGGCGAAGGCCGGCCGCTCGATCCCCTTGTACGAGGACGGTGCCGTGCGCCGCGACTTCGTGCTCATCGATGACGTCGCGCGTGCGGTGCACCTGGCGGCGACCGTCGAGGCGGCGCCTTCGGGGCCCGTAGACGTCGGCTCGGGGGAGGACCAGACGATCGCCACGGCGGCGGAGCTGATCGCGGCGTACTACGACGCCCCCGCGCCGCACGTCACGGGGCAGTTCCGCGAGGGCGACGTGCGCCACGCGTGGGCGGATGTCACCGTCGCGGCGAGCACCCTCGGCTGGGCCCCGGAGCACGACCTGCGCGCGGGGATCGCACGCCTGGCGGCGTGGATCGACACGCAGCCGCTGCCGCCCCTGCCCTGACGCGGTCCGCCCCCGCGAGGGGGCAGACCGCGCCGGCGGTCAGCTCAGTGCCGCGAGCGTGTCGTGCAGCAGGTCGATCTGCTGCTCGACCGGGTAGTGGTGGTTGCCCACGAAGAGCCCGTCCGCGTGGATCTTGTCGGCCGCGGGCAGGGCGTCCGGCACGTCGGCGTCCAGGTAGCGCATGACGGGGTTGCGCGTGAAGTTGCCGGCCACGATCGGGCGGCACTCGATGCCGGCACCCGTGAGCGCGGCGACGACGTCGGCACGTCGGCCGGCCAGCGCACCCTCGAGGACGAGCGAGAAGCCGAACCAGCTGCTCTCGCCGGTCTCCTTCTGCAGCCGGACGTCATCCAGGCCACCCAGCTTCTGCTGGAAGTAGACGGCGTTCGCGCGTCGGCCCTGCACGAGGCCGGGAACCTTGGCGATCTGCTCGATGCCGAGCGCCCCCGACATCTCGAGGGGGCGCACGTTGTACCCGGGCAGGACGAACCGGAACAGGTCGTCGAACGCGTCCCCGGACTTCGGGTGCACGACGTTGTCGACGGCCAGCTCGCGCGTCCACCCGTGCGCGCGCAGCGACACGAGCATCTGGCGCAGGTAGTCGTCGTCCGTCAGGACGAGGCCGCCCTCCATCGTCGAGATGTGGTGCGAGAAGAACGAGCTCAGCGTGCCCATCGCACCGAAGGTCCCGGCGAACCGGCCCTCGAACGTGGCGCCCAGGGACTCGCAGTTGTCCTCGAGGACGAGCAGCCCGTGCTCGTCGGCGATCGCCTGCAGCCGCCGGAAGTCGTTCGGGTTGCCCAGGAGGTTCACCGCGAAGATCGCCTTGGTGCGCGGGCCGATCGCCGCCTCCACCTGCTCGAGGTCGAGGTTGAGCGTGTCGACGTCGATGTCCACGAACTTCAGGCGCAGCCCGTACTGGTGCAGCGGGTAGTACGTGGTCGCCCACGACACCGCCGGCACGATGACCTCGTCGCCGGCGTTGAGGTCGCTGCGGGGGTCGAGCACCGCAGCCGCGACCGCGATCAGGTTGGCGCTGCTGCCGGAGTTGACCATGACGGCGTGCGCGGAGCCGAACGCGTCGGCGACCCGGCGCTCGAACTCCGCCACCAGCGGACCCATGGTGAAGCGACCGCTCGCGATCACGCGCTGCAGCGCGTCGAGCTCGGCCTCGTCCCAGGAGGAGGTGGCCAGGGGGAACGTGGGGGATGCGTCAGGCATGGTCTCTCTCGGTGCTCAGGGGGTCAGCGTGCGGTCGTGGTGGGCGAGGTACGCCGCGTACGTGGCGGCCATCCCGTCCGACAGGGAGGTCGGGGTGGTCCAGCCGAGCGCGCGCGCCGCCGAGGAGTCGATGAGGCGTCGGGGCGTGCCGCTGGGCTTGTCGGTCTCGAACGTGAACGTGCCGCGGTAGCCGACGACGTCCCGCGCGACCTCGTAGTACTCGCGCACGGAGTGGTCGGTCCCGCACCCGAGGTTGAGCGCGTCCGGCCAGTCGGCGAGCCGGCCGACCTGGTCGATCAGCCAGGCGGCCAGGTCCGGCGCGTAGGTGAACTCCCGCCGCGCCGTGCCGTCGCCCCAGACCGGGACCGTCGGGTCGCCCGCCAGGTGTGCGCGGTGGATCTTGCCGATCGCGGCGGCCACGAGGTGCGCGCTCTGCCCGAAGTGGTCGTGCGGGCCGTACAGGTTCGACGGCACCGCCGCGCGGTAGTTCCGGCCGTACTGCTGGCTGGCGAAGGCGCACAGCCGAGCGGCCGCGCCCTTCGCCAGGGCGTAGCCCTCGTTCGCACCCTCGAGAGGGGCGGACAGGGCGTCGGACTCGACGAACGGCCGCTCGTACCGGTCGGGGTACACCGCGGCCGTCCCCACGTACAGCAGGTCGGGGACGCCGGCCTCGATGCACGCACCGATGACCGACGTGTCGAGCAGCAGGTTCTCCAGCAGGTACGTGGCCGGCTCTGCGAGCTTGGCGGCGATGCCGCCGACCTTGGCGGCCGCGTGGACGACCGCCTCGGGGCGCTCCCGCTCGAGCAGCGCCCGGGTGGCCGCACGGTCGCGCAGGTCGACGACGTCGCGGGTGACCACGATCAGCTCGTCGTCCGGGCGCTGCTGCGCCCATCCCTCGACGAGGGTGCTGCCGAGCATCCCGGCACCGCCGGTCAAGAGCACGCGCACGTGCGGCCTCCGAGCTTGTCTGTGGTGAGCACGTCGTCGGGACGCCCGCGGGCGACCTCCGGGCGGACCGCCTAGGCCTGCTGGACCTCGTCGACGTAGTGGCGACCCTCGGTCTCGAGCGCGGCGATGTCGGCGTCGACCATGATCTCGGCGAGGCGCGGGGTGTGCACCTTCGGGGTCCAGTCGAGGAGGCGCTGCGCCTTGGACGGGTCGCCGATCAGGGCGTCGACCTCCGTCGGGCGCAGGTAGCGCTCGTCGAACTTGACGTACTTCTCCCACTCGAGGCCGACGCGCTCGAACGAGAACTGGAGGAAGTCGCGGACCGAGTACGCCGTCCCGGTCGCGATGACGAAGTCCTGCGGCTCGTCGTGCTGGAGCATCCGCCACATGGCCTCGACGTACTCGGGGGCGTAGCCCCAGTCGCGCACGGCGTCGAGGTTGCCCATGTACAGCTCGGTCTGCTGGCCCGCGGCGATGCGCGCGACCGCACGCGTGATCTTGCGCGTGACGAACGTGCCACCGCGTCGCGGCGACTCGTGGTTGAACAGGATGCCGTTGCAGGCGAAGATCCCGTACGCCTCGCGGTAGTTGCGCGTGATCCAGTACGAGTAGACCTTGGCGACGCCGTACGGGGAGCGCGGGTAGAACGGCGTGTCCTCGTCCTGCGGGGGCGGGGTAGCGCCGAACATCTCGGAGCTGCTGGCCTGGTAGAACCGCGGCGAGATGCCGGCGGCCCGGATGGCCTCGAGCAGGCGGATCGAGCCCAGGCCGGTCGAGTCGGCGGTGTACTCGGGCTCGTCGAAGCTGACGCGCACGTGAGACTGCGCGGCGAGGTTGTAGACCTCGTCGGGCTGGATCTCGTTGAGCAGCGTGACGAGGCGCGAGCCGTCGGTCAGGTCCCCGAAGTGCAGGAAGAGCCGGTGGTTCGGGTCCTGCGACTCCTGGTAGATGTGGTCGATGCGCTGCGTGTTGAAGGTCGACGCCCGGCGGATGAGCCCGTGCACCTCGTACCCCTTCGACAGGAGAAGCTCCGCGAGGTAGCTGCCGTCCTGCCCGGTGATACCCGTGATCAGAGCTCGCTTGGTGGTCGTCATCGGGGTTGCCCGCTCCCAGTCATCGTCTGCGCCGCGCTCGACGGCGTGCTCTCGGTCGATTCTTCGACCACGGGAGCGTACCCGTTCACCGGTGCCAGGACGGCGGGCGGGCGTGCGTGCGTGGTCACCTTGCGGGCTCGTCGCAGCACCGGTCGCTCGATCAGCAACCAGCTCGCGATGGCGAGCGGAAGGGTGCAGACGATCGCGAGGAGGTCGTAGACCGCGAGGTTGAGCGTGTAGAGCCCTGCCAGCGCGAGGAGCTGCTGGACGGGCCACGCGTAGATGTACACGCCGTACGAGACGTCGTGCTTCTGCACCAGCCTGGGCGCGGGGATCACAGCACCCGCCCACATGATCACGTAGGCCAGGAGCGGTGCCGCCAGCTGCGGACCCCAGCCGGGGACGTTGAGCACGATCAGGAAGCCGACAGCGGCGGCCAGCAGGGCCAGCGGCCACGTGAACGAGAACTTGTCCTTGACCATGTACAGGAACGAGCCGGCCAGGAAGAACGGGATCAGCTGCAGCAGGTACATGAGGTCGGCGTTGCCGCCGAAGTACGGGGCGATCTGCGGCCAGCCGCCGTACCCGACGATGCTGACGAGCATGGCCACGAAGACGACCCACGGCCGACGACGCACCCAGACGAAGCACAGCAGCGCCGCGATGATGAGGTAGCAGAGGAACTCGTAGTAGAGCGTCCACAGGGAGCCGGACCAGGCGGCCGGGTACGGCACGCCGGTCGGGGTGCCCGCGACGTCGAAGGCGATGATCCGCAGCCCCGCGTTGGCGAAGATGTAGTTGGCCGGGGTGAACGGCGTGGTGAAGAACCCGTCGAGGCTCCCGTGCGCCTTGACGAACGCGAGGGGCGCGAAGACGAGCGCCGTCACGACGAGGCACACGAGGAAGGCCGGGAAGATGCGCGCGATGCGCAGGACCAGGTAGTCACCGAGCGGCTTGGTCAGCCGGCTTCCGGTGATGAGGTAGCCGGAGATGGCGAAGAAGCCCATCACCGCCCAGCCGCCCATGTTCTGGCCGTTGAGCTGCGGGCCGACGCCCTTGCCCGCCAGGTACCACCCGTGCGCGACGAGGACCGAGTAGGCCAGCACGAGGCGGATGAGGTTCAGCCCGTTGTTGCGGCCCTGCAGCTCGGAGGCGCCCCACGTGAGAAGCCGGCTGCGGCCGGAAGGTCGCGGTGCCGGCGGGAGGGCGAGGCTGGGGGACTCCGAGGTGGTGGCCGCCGTCACGAGCCGGCCTCCAGCAGCTCCAGGAGGTACGTGCCGTACCCCGACTTGACCAGCTTCTCGGCGCGGACGCGCAGGTCGTCGTCCGAGAGGAAACCGCGGCGCCAGGCCACCTCCTCCGGCGACCCGATCTTGAGCCCCTGCCGGTGCTCGACCGTGCGCACGTAGTCGGACGCCTCGAGCAGCGAGTCGAACGTCCCCGTGTCGAGCCACGCCGTCCCGCGCGGCAGGACCTCGACGCGCAGCCGCCCCTGGGCGAGGTAGTGCCGGTTGACGTCGGTGATCTCGTACTCGCCGCGTGCCGACGGCTCCAGGTCCCGCGCGATCGCGACGACGTCGTTGTCGTAGAAGTAGAGACCGGGGACGGCGAAGCTGCTCTTCGGCTTGGCGGGCTTCTCCTCCAGGGAGAGCGCGCGGCCGGCCTCGTCGAACTCCACGACGCCGTACTCCGTCGGGTTGGCCACCCGGTAGGCGAAGACCGCGCCACCGTCGACGTCCTCGAACCGCTGGAGCTTCGCACCGAGGCCGGGGCCGTAGAAGATGTTGTCGCCGAGGACCAGGGCCGCGCCTTCCGACCCGATGAAGTCCGCGCCGATCACGAACGCCTGCGCCAGGCCGTTGGGCTCCGGCTGCGTGGCGAACGTGATGGAGATCCCGAACTGCGAGCCGTCACCGAGGAGGCGCTGGAACTGCTCGGCGTCGTGCGGCGTCGTGATGATCAGGACGTCACGGATGCCCGCCAGGATGAGCGTGGAGAGCGGGTAGTAGATCATCGGCTTGTCGTACACCGGGACGAGCTGCTTGCTCACTCCGAGAGTGATCGGGTGCAGTCGTGTACCGGAGCCGCCGGCCAAGATTATTCCGCGCATGGGAACCTAGTGTGCAGTATGCGACGTCTCGGACGTGCATCCGGGCGGCGCTCGCGACCGCCCCGGGCTCCTAGGTGGCGGAGGCCATGATCCTGCGGATCACGTCGGCGTTGCCCCACGTGGCGGGGGACTCGAACGGGCGGTCCGGGAAGGCACCGTACTCGAGCCGGATGTCGTAGCCGCGCTCCGCGATGAACGACTCGGCCCGGTGGGCGAGCGACTCCGGGGTCCCGGAGCAGCAGTTGATGATGCCCGTCTCCTGCGACTGCGACGCGACCGCCGCGATCTGGGCGGCCAGCTCGTGGACCTCGACGAAGTCGAACTTGTTGGCGCCGGTGGTGAAGGGGAAGGTCGGGTCACCGCGCTCGGCCGCCTGGGCGATCTTGGTGAAGATCGAGCTGTTGGCCTCGTCGTCCCCGTAGATGTAGAAGCAGCGCAGCCACTGGAACGTGACCGGACCGCCGCGCAGCTCGACCTCCAGCGCCTCGCGCAGGGCGTTCTTGGCGATGCCGTAGAGGGTCTGCGGGTGGGTCGGGGTGTCCGCGTCGATCTCGCCCTCGTGGTAGCCGATCTCGTGCATCGTGCCGGCCACGGTGAGGTGCGACGCGCCCTCCGCGACCAGGCGCGTCAGGAACCGGTAGTGGTCCGACAGCCGCGACATGTGGGCGGGCGAGCCGTGGTGGAAACCCGCCTCCCAGGCGAGGTGCACGACGACGTCGGGGGAGTGGAGCGCCTCGTAGGAGGCCTCGTCCGCGTCGAAGATGTCGACCCCGAGGACCGTCGCGCGCGGGTCGACGCGCGACCCGCCCGGGACGCGGGCCGCCCGGTCGACGGCCACCACCCGGGCTCCGCGGTCCAGCAGGGCGGTGACGACGTGCCGGCCGATGTAGCCGCCCGCACCGGTGACCAGGACGGTCGCGTCGCCTGCCATCGTGGAAGCCACCGCTCTCTGGTCGTCCGTCGGCCGCTCGCGCGCCCCGCTGTGCAAACGGTGCACATTAACACCGCGGGCCGCGCCTCCTCCGGGCGGGCTGCCCCGGAGAACGTGCCCCTATCCCGCCGTCCCGAGCAGGTCCGTCGTGACCCGCTCGGTCCCGACGAGCCGCGCGCGACGGTCGGGGTCGTCGAGCAGCACGCGGCCGACCTCGGGGCTGACGAGGACGAGCGACCCGTCGCCCGCCAGGGTGCCGAGCACAGCCAGCAGGTCGACCGTGCCGGTCCGGTCGGGTGCGACCCGCAGCACGCGACCAGGTTCCGGGGTGACGGCCGTCGTCAGCAGGTCGGCGTGCGTGACGGTCTCGGCCCCGACGAGCGCGGTCTCGTCCGGCTGCGCCGGCGCCGTCCAGCCCAGCGCGTCGGCGTAGGTCATGACGGCCGTCGCGGCGTCCACCGCCCCGGCGGGCAGCGTGCCGTCGTACCGGCGGGCGAGCGCGGGCAGGCTGACTGCGACGAGCTCGGTCGCGCCCGGGCTCGCGTCGGGCCGGTCGGTCACGACCACGTCCGCCTCCTCGGGCACGAGGCTCACGCACGCGCCGACCCGCCAGGTGGCCAGGGCCCAGATCACGGTTCGCCAGTGGCCGGGCAGGTCGAGCCGCACGCGCGTCCCCGGCTCGGCGTCGAACTCCTCCACGAGCAGGTTCGCCGTCTTGTTCACCCAGTTCTCCAGGACCGCGCCGGAGAGCTCGACGCGCTCGCCGCCGTCGCCGTACCAGGTGAGCCGTGGCCGGCCAGGGTCGCGGGTGAGCAGGCGCAGGAGGTCGGCAGTGGTCGTCGGAGGCACGCTCCACCCTAGATCGACACGCCCGAATCACCCGTCCGGGGCAAGTTCACCCGACAAAACCGGACAGTTACCACGTCTCCGCTTGACCAACGCGAACGACACGCGTGTAATTCCTTAGAACGGATTCATGAGCGAGCACCACCCGCGGCTCTCGGGAGAGCGTCGCACGCCGAGCCTTGGAACGAGCAGTGGACCAGCACGAAACCCGCACGGAGGCACGCATGTGGAATCTGCTCGACAACGACGAGATCTTCCCGTCGGACGCACGGAAGAGTGCACAGACGCACGCTTCCAACGTCCTGCCGATCTTCGGCGCCCTCGAGGACGAGGGCCCGATGGGCTGGCAGGAGCGCGCCCTGTGCGCGCAGACCGACCCTGAGGCGTTCTTCCCCGAGAAGGGCGGCTCGACCCGCGAGGCCAAGAAGGTGTGCACGGGTTGCGACGTGCGCTCCGAGTGCCTCGACTACGCCCTGCAGAACGACGAGCGCTTCGGTATCTGGGGCGGGCTGTCCGAGCGGGAGCGGCGCAAGCTCAAGCGGCGTGTCGTCTGACCGACGGCGCCGGGTGGGAGTGTCGCGCGCGGGGCTCGTCCCGCGCGACGGCATGATGTTCCGAGCATGACTGACACCCTCCTGCCGGTGGATCTGCCCACCGCGACCTCCTCCACACCGGTGACGACGCCGGTGTCCGCGGTCGTCGTCACCCGCGGCCGGACCCCGTATCTCGCGGCGACCGTCGCGGCCCTCGCGGCCCAGAGCCGCCGCCCGCTGCGCGTCCTGCTCGTCGACGTCTCCGACACGGGCGACGAGGCCGTCGAGCAGCTCCTGCACAGCACGTTCACCGCTGCCGGCGGCTCCTCGATGCCCGCGCTGCGCGTCGTGCGCACGCCCGGCGCGCGGACCTTCGGCCACGCCGTCCGTCGCGCCCTGGAGGCCGACGACGGGCACCCGACCACCTGGCTGTGGCTGCTGCACGACGACAGCGCGCCCGCACCGACCGCCCTCGCCGAGCTGGTGCGCGCGGTCAGCCACGCCCCGTCGGTCGCCGTCGCCGGCGTCAAGCAGCGCACGTGGACCGATCCGGAGCGCCTGCTCGAGGTCGGGGTGCGCTCGTCCCGGTCCGGCCGGCGGATGACCGACGTGGAGCCGGGCGAGCTGGACCAGGGCCAGCACGACGGTCGCGAGGACGTCCTCGGCGTCGGGATCGCCGGCGCGCTCGTCCGCCGGGACGTCTGGACCGAGCTCGGTGGCACCGACCCGCTCCTCGGCCCGTTCGGCGACGGGCTCGACCTGTCCCGCCGGGCACGGCTGGCCGGGCACCGGGTCATCGTCGTGCCGTCGGCCGTGGTCCGGCACGCGCAGGCCGGCTACCTCGGCCTGCGCACGGACGCGATCGACCCCGGCAGCCGACCCGTCGACCGGGACGGCGACGGCGAGGACGACCGCGCCGACCCCCGTCGGTCGTTCGCCGCCCGCCGCCGAGCGCTGGTGCACAGCCGCCTCATCTCCGCGCCGTTGATCCTGGTGCCCGTCGTCGCGGTCGCTGCGCTGCTCGGCGCGGTGCTGCGTGCCTTCGGCCAGCTCGCGGCCAAGCAGCCCGGCCTGGCCGTCGACGAGGTCCGGGCTGCGCTCGTCGCGCTGGCCCGGCCGGACGGCGTCGCCCGCTCCCGCGTGCGCGCGACCCGGAGCCGTCGCCTGCCGCGCCGTGCGCTGCGGCCGCTGCAGGCAGGCTGGCGCGACGTCTGGTCGCAGGCCCGGGACCGCCGCCTCGCGCGGGCCGAGGCCCGTCGGGTCACGCAGGCGCCGAGCGAGCTGGAGCTGCGCGAGCTGGCCGCCCTCGCCACGCGCCGACGCGTCTCGCTGGCCGTGGTCACGGTCGCCCTCGTCGCCGTGGCGGGCGTCGGCCTGGGTCCGCTCGTGGCCGCTGCCTTCGCGGGAGGAGGACTCGTCGGCGCTGCGCTGCTGCCCAGTGCCGCGCGCCTCGGTGACCTCTGGTCCGCCGCGACGTCGGGCTGGGTCGCCGACGGGCTGGGCGGACCGGGGCCGGCTGACGCGCTGCTGAGCGCTCTGACCGTCCCGACCGCGCTGTCCGGTGGCTCGTCGTCGACCGCCGTGGCGGTGCTGCTGCTCGGGTCGATCGTGCTGGCCGGGCTCGGCGCCTGGGCGGCGGCCGGTGCCGCGACGAGGTCGGTCGGCGTGCGCGCGTGGGCCGCGATCGTCTGGGCGGGTGCACCGGCGCTGCTCCTGGGCCTCGGTGACGGTCGGCTCGGCGCGGTCGTCGCCCACGTCGCCCTGCCGTGGGTCGCCCTGGGGGTCGCCCGTGCCGTCGGCGCGCAGCGGGTGGACCAGGTCCTGTCCGGCGTCGCGACCGCGCGGCGTGCCGAGGACGACGAGATCGACCAGGGTGACGTCGAGACGCCGGTGCGCGGCACCCCGACCGTGCCGACACCCAGGGTCTCCGGGGAGGAGCACGCGCCGAGCGAGACCGAGCCGGCCGTGCCCGAGCGGGTCGGTGCGCCGGACCCCACGGGCTCCATCGCCGCAGCGGCCGGCGCGTCCATCGCCTTCGCGTTCACGGTCGCCGGTGCACCCAGCCTGCTCGTCCCCGGCCTGCTCGCGCTCTGCGTCGTGGCGCTGTGCGCCCCGAGGCGCCGCGGGCGCGTGCTGCTCGTGGCCGTGCCGGCGCTGGTCCTGCTCGGTCCCGCGCTCGTCGAGGCCGCCGGGCGAGGCCTGGCGGGCTGGCGGCTGCTGGTCGCCGACCCCGGCCTGGCGAGCGTGTCGCCCGCGGCCGACCCGCTCAGCCGGCTGCTCGGCGTCCCGACGGACGCGTCCTCGCTCGCGCCGGGCGACCTGCCAGCCGCCGTCGCCGCGGCCTGGCCGCTCGCGCTCGGTGCGGTCGTCCTGGTCCTGGCGGTGCTCGCACTCCTGCGCGGCTCACCGGTCGCCCGGGCTGTCCGCGCCGCGTGGCTGGTCGCGATCCTCGGTCTGGCCACCGCGACGCTCGTCGTCGCGATCCCGGTCGCGGTCTCGGACGGGGTCGTCGCGTACGGATGGGCAGGCCCCGCGCTCTCGCTCGCCGGCATCGGTCTGCTCGCCGCCGCGGTCCTCGGCGCGGACCGTCTGCGCGAGCGGCTCGCGGCCTACACCTTCGGGTGGCGGCAGCCACTCGTCGCGCTCCTGACGGTCGTTGCTGTCGTGGTGCCCGCGGTCTGGCTCGGCTCGTGGACGTGGCAGGCGCGCAGCGGTGACGCCGTCGGGCTGCGCGCGGTCGAGCGTGCGATCGTCCCGGCCGTCGGCCAGCAGGCGCAGGTCTCCGCACTCTCCTCGCGGGTGCTCGCGGTGAGCATCGAGCCGACGACGGACGACTCCGGAGACGGTGCGTCGACGGTGACCTGGCAGCTCATGCGCGCCGACGGTCCGCAGCTGGTGGACCAGGCGGCGGCAGAGACCACCCGGACCCTGCAGGGCGACCTTCTGACGCCCGACGTGACGGCCACCGACGCCGCGACGCGCGAGGTCGACGAGCTCGTCGCCCGCCTGGCGTCCGCAGCGACGGGTGACGTGGCGGGCGAGCTGGCCGCGCTCGCCGTGGCCGACGTCGTCGTGCCGCCGCTGCCCGACGACCTCGCGGGCGTCGTTCCGCAGGTCGCCACCGCGCAGCGCGAGGAGCTCGTCAGCCGGCTCGACTCGACGGCCGGTCTCGAGCGTGTGACGCAGAACGCGACCGGGACGCTGTGGCGGGTGCAGGCGACGACGCCGCTCGACGCAGCGGCTGGGAGCGTCGCCCCGACGATCGTCCCCGCCTGGGCGCGAACCCTCCCGGCGACCTCCGACGTGACCGATCCGGCCGCCCCGGCCGTGGCGCTGGCGTCGACGGACCGCACGGTCGACACGGTGGTCGCCGCCGGCGACGCGGACCGGCTCCTCGTGCTGGCGGAGCGCGCCGACCCGCACTGGCACGCCTCGCTCGACGGCCGCTCGCTGCGGTCGGTGGACGGTGGGTGGCGGCAGACGTTCGCGCTCGGGGCCGACTCGGGCGAGCTGGTCGTCCGGTACGACGACCCCGACCGCGGCCTCTGGCTCGCGCTGCAGGGCTTCGTCGCGCTGGTGACGGTCCTCCTGGCGGTACCGGTGCGCCGGCGGCGGGGGGTGCGCACGTGAGCGAGGCAGGCACGGCCGGCGCGGCACCGGTCGTGACGCGCTCGCAGGTGTGGCTCGGGCGGACCGCCCGGGCAGTGTCCGGTCTGGCCGTCCTGGGGCTGACCGTCGTCGTGGTCGTCGCCGGTGCACGGTTCCCCGCCGAGGGCACGGACAGCGTGCCGACGACCGTGGTCCCCGTCCCACCGACGGCGTCGACGCTCGTGTGCGCCGGCCCGCTCATCCAGCCCGACGACACGGGCCGGGGTGACTCCGCGTTCGACCCGACCCCGGTGGACCCCGTCACGACCGTCACCGTGGTGACCTCGGTCCCGGACGCCGACGGCAGCACCGCCGGGACGGTGGCGCCGCTCGACCGGTCCTCCGTGACCGCGACGTTGGCACCCGGCGGCACCGCGGCAGTCGTGCAGGGCGTGACCGCGCCGCAGGTCGTCCGTGCCGAGCCGGGGAGCGCACCCGCCCGGGTGGCCGCGGTCAGCGCAGGGCTGGTCACCGCCGGCGACCTGCGTGGCCTGGCGGCCGCCTCGTGCCAGCAGCCCACCGCCGACGCCTGGCTGCTCGGTGGCGCCACCGACCTGTCCAGCACCGCCCAGCTCGTGCTGAGCAACGCCGGCTCGACGCCGGCCGAGATCACGCTCGAGATCTGGGGTCCGTCCGGTCCGGCCGACCTCACCGGCGAGCGGTTCCTGGTGGCGCCCGGCGCGCAGCGCGTCGTGGTCCTCGGGGGCATCGCCGCAGAGCAGCGACGGCTCGCGCTGCACGTGTCCGCCACGGGCGGCCGCGTCGGCGTGCACGTGCAGGACTCGGCCATCGACGGCTTCACCCCGGCGGGCACCGAGCTGGTGGTCCCCGGATCCGCGCCGGCCCGACGTCAGGTGGTCCCGGGGCTCGCGGTGGTCGACTCCGCGGTGGGTGACCTGTCCGCCCCCGCGCTCCGCCTGCTGGCGCCGGGGGACACGGGCACCACGGCGCACGTCACGCTGCTCGGCCCCGCGGGGGTCACGGAGCTGCCGGGCGCGGCGTCGGTCGATCTGGTGCCCGGCGAGGTGACCGACGTCCCCCTGGGCGGGCTCCCGGCCGGCACCTACACGGCGGTCGTCGACGCGGACCAGCCGGTCCTGGCCTCCGCCGTCCTGACCCGCCCCGGTTCGGTCGGTGAGCTGGACGACGTGCCGAGCGTCGAACGCGCCTGGGCGGCGTCCACCGCGGTGGGCCGTAGCGGCGTCGTCGCGGTTCCGGCCGGAACCCGGGGAACGCTCGTGGTGGGGGCCGTCGCCCCAGGCGCGGACCCGGCTGCGGGCGGGTCCGCGACCGCGACCCTCCGGTTCTTCGGCTCCGACGGCTCCGTGCTCACCGAGCGTCGGCTGCGGCTCGCCGCCGGCACGACCGGTGCATGGTCGGTCGACCAGCTGGCCAAGGCGGCCGGCGAGATCGTCGTCACGGACCCCGCCGCGACGCTGGACCCGTCGGTCCGGGCGGGCGTGGTCGGCGTCGACCTGGTGACCGACGAGGGCTCCGAGGTGGCGATCGCCTGGGCGCTCGTCGCCGAGTCCGACCAGCCCGACGGCGTCCTGGTCTCGGTGCTCGACCCGGTGCCGGTGCCGCGCACCACCCCGGACGTCGCCGTGCGGGAGGACCCGCGGCTCGGCACCCGCTGACTCACCCCGCGGCGCGCAGCTCCGCGCGTTCGCGCAGCCGCAGCCCGAGGACCGCCGCGCGGCGCACGGGCCACTGGTACCAGTGCGGGTACCTGCGCCCGACGTACCGGGCGGCGCTCGCGTGGTGCGCGGAGATCATGGGTGCCGGCTTCGCCCGCCAGGAGGTCCCGCCGACGTGCGTGACCTGCACCTGCGGGACGTAGAGGTTGGTCCACCCGGCGCGGCCGAGCCGCTCGCCGAGGTCGACGTCCTCGAAGAACATGAAGTAGCCGTCGTCGAACCCGCCGACGGCCTCGAACGCGTCGCGCCGCAGCAGCAGGCACGCCCCCGACAGCCACCCGGCGGCTCGGCGCGCCCCGGCGTCCAGCTCGTGCGCCCGGTACCGACGGGTCCACGGGTTGCCCGGCCAGAACCGCACGAACAGCGCGTGCCCCGCACCCTGGGTCAGGGACGGGAGCTCGCGCGCGGACGGGTAGACGGTCCCGTCGGTGTTGAGAAGCGCGGGGCCGACGGACCCCGCGCGCGGGTCGGACCGGCCGGCGTCGACGAGCGCGTCGAGCGACCCGGGCTGCCACTCGATGTCCGAGTTGGCGACGACGATCCACGGTGCCGTGGCGCCCGCCGCACCGACGTTGGCGCCGCCGCCGTAGCCGAGGTTGGCGCCGGGCGAGACGAGGCGTGCCCCGACCTCGTCGGCCACCGCGCGCGCGACCGTGGGGTCGGTCCCGTTGTCGACGATCACGAGCTCGACGGACGCCACCGACGCGGTCGCCAGGGTCCGGGCGAACACCGCCAGCTCGTCGCCGGGGTGGTAGACGACGCACACCACGCGGACGTCGGGACGGGAGGCGGGCGCCGGCGGGACGGGGAGGGAGTCGCTCATCGTGCGGACAGGGTAGTGGGCCTGCGGGCCATCACCTGCACCCGTCAGCCGGCGTCGCCGTACCGCGGGTCGACGTCCTCCGGCGAGCGGCCCAGCAGGTGGGCGACCTGCTCGACGACGACGTCCCGCACGAGGTCGGCCAGGTCGAGCGGGTCGGTCGCGCGGGACTCCACGGGCCGCCGGTAGATCACGACCCGGGCCGGAAGCCCGGCGTCCGGCGGGAAGTAGCGGCCCAGGGGGACGCCCCCGTGCTCCCACGGCGCGGGGTTGGACGGCGGCACGTCCTCGACGGCGAACTCCGTGCCCTGCAGCTGACGGGCCCAGGTCCGCTCGATCCGCTCGACGGCGTCGAGCACGAGGTCGTCGAACCGCTCGGCCCGGGTGCGGTACGCGGGCATGGTGCTCGGCATGAGCGGCCCCCGCGGCCCGCGTCCGCGCCGGTCACGGCGACGGACCGGGACCACGGCCGTCGTGGGGAGCGCGACCGAGCGGCGGCCGATCCCGGCGGGTCGGCGGGCGGGCGGGGGCGGTGCTGAGCTCACCACTGCACTGTAGATCGCGGACCGGCGACGGCGTGGGGGACACGGCCTGTCGCCCCTCGGGGGTACGGTCAGCGCGTGAGATCCGTGAGGCAGTGCTCGCGCACGGCCTGTGGCCGTGCGGCCGTGGCCACGCTGACCTATGTGTACGCCGACTCGACCGCGGTGCTGGGCCCGTTGGCACAGCACGCCGAGCCGCACTCGTACGACCTGTGCGTCGAGCACGCGGAGCGCCTCACGGCCCCGCGCGGGTGGGAGGTCGTCCGGCTCACGCCCGAGTTCTCGCCCGCACCGCCCAGCCGCGACGACCTGCTCGCGCTCGCGGACGCCGTGCGTGAGGCGGGCCGACGTACCGAGCCGGAGCCGCCGCCAATGCCCGAAGCCGTCGGTGCCGTGCCGGCCGACGCACCGCGCCGCGGGCACCTGCGCGTCCTGCGGGGCGAGGGCTGACATGGCCCGCCGCAAGGGAGAGGCCGCCCGCGCCCGTGCCGAGCGCGCGGGAGAGCCGCTCGGCTCGATCAGCCAGCCGTCCGGCCCGGGTGTTCCCGGGACCTCCGCGTGCCTGCAGTGCGGCGAGACCGAGCTGACCCGGATCCGCATGGCTCTGGCGGACGGTCGTCAGGTGGTCTTCGTCTCGTGCCCGTCGTGCGAGCAGCGCAACTGGTTCCCGCTCGACGGGACCGGCGTCCCGCTCGACCGTGCCGACGTCGTCGGTGGCGACGCCTGACCTGCAGCGCAGCAGGAGCGACGGCTCCGTCGGTCGGTGGCCCCGGTACGATGCCCGGGTGACCTCCCCTGCAGCCGACCGTGTCGATCTGACTGCCCTCATCAAGGCCTACGACGTCCGGGGTCTCGTCCCCGCTGAGCTCAACCCCTCCGTCGCCCGAGCGATCGGTGCGGCGTTCGCCGACGTCGTCGTGCTCCCCGAAGCCACGGCCCGCCCCCGGGTGGTCGTCGCGAACGACATGCGCCCGTCCGGACCCGAGCTCGTGGCGGCGTTCGCCGACGGCCTCGCGGCCCGGGGTGTGGACGTCCTCCTGATCGGCCTGGCGTCGACGGACGGCCTGTACTTCGCGTCCGGCTCGCTGGGCATCCCCGGTGCGATGTTCACCGCGAGCCACAACCCGGCGCAGTACAACGGGATCAAGCTCTGCCGCGCCGGCGCTCGCCCGGTCGGCCAGGACAGCGGACTGACCACCGTGCGCGAGCTGGCCGGTGACTACCTCGCCGGGTCGGTGCCCGAGGTCGAGGCCGCGCAGCGGGGGAGCGTCGAGGAGGGCGACCTGCTCGCCGAGTACGCCTCGTTCCTGCGCTCCCTGGTGGACCTGTCGGGCATCCGCCCGCTGAAGGTCGTCGTCGACGCGGGCAACGGCATGGGTGGGTTCACCGCGCCCGCCGTCCTGGGCACCGGTGCCGGGCTGCCCGAGCTGCCGCTCGACATCGTGCCGCTGTACTTCGAGCTGGACGGCACCTTCCCGAACCACGAGGCCAACCCGCTCGAGCCGGAGAACCTGCGGGACCTGCAGGCAGCGGTCGTCGAGCACGACGCGGACCTCGGCCTCGCGTTCGACGGGGACGCGGACCGGTGCTTCGTCATCGACGAGCACGGCGACCCGGTGAGCCCGTCGGCCATCACGGCGCTGGTCGGGCTGCGGGAGGTCGAGCGCGAGCGTGCGGCCGGCCGCACGCCGACGGTGATCCACAACCTCATCACCTCCCAGGTGGTGCCCGACCTCCTGAAGGCCGCCGGCGCGACCACCGTCCGCACCCGCGTGGGCCACTCGTTCATCAAGGCCGAGATGGCGCAGAACGACGCGGTGTTCGGCGGCGAGCACAGCGCGCACTACTACTTCCGTGACTTCTTCTTCGCCGACACCGGGATGCTCGCAGCGATGCACGTGCTCGCGGCCCTCGGCGGTCAGCCCCACCCGCTGTCCGCGCTGGCGGAGCAGTTCCAGCCCTACTCGGCCAGCGGGGAGATCAACTCCCGGGTCGCCGACGTGGCCGCCGCCCGGGCGCGGGTCGTCGAGGCGTACGTGACGCAGCAGGGTGCCGGGCCGGTGCAGGTCGACGAGCTGGACGGCCTGACGGTGTCGCACTGGGACGGTCAGCCGCAGTGGTGGTTCAACCTGCGGGCCTCCAACACCGAGCCGCTGCTGCGGCTCAACGTCGAGGCGGCCGACGAGGACATCATGGAGAAGGTCCGCGACGACGTGCTCGCGCTGGTGCGACAGGACGGAGAGGGCTGATGGCCGGGTCGGGGCGGTCCTTGGAACCGTGGGCACGTGAGCTCCTGCGCTGCCCTGTGACGGGTGCGACGCTCGTCGACGGGGTGGGGCCGGACGGTGAGCCGACGCTGGTGTCGACCGACCCGGTGAACCCGCTGGCCTACCCCGTGCGCGACGGGATCCCGGTGCTCCTGGTCGACGAGGGCGTGCCGGTCCGCCAGGGCTGACAACTCTGCCGAACGACGTGTGACGCCGCTCACCCCGGGGCTAGCATGGCCCGGACGGCGTGGGTGATGCCCGCAGACCGAGAGGGGTCGCGCCGGCGCGAACGACCGAGGGCGCAAGCCCTTGTGCGTCGCGCCCGCTTCCGACTGCGCACCCCCAGGAGTGAGATGTCCTCGTTCGATGAGCTCCCCGGCCACCACAAGGTCCGCGACCTGACCCTCGCCGAGGCCGGTCGCCACCAGATCCGCCTCGCCGAGCACGAGATGCCCGGCCTCATGGCCCTGCGCACCGAGTTCGGCCCCACGCAGCCCCTCGCGGGAGCCCGCGTCGCCGGCTCGTTGCACATGACGGTGCAGACCGCGGTGCTCATCGAGACGCTCGTCGCGCTGGGCGCCGAGGTCCGCTGGGCCTCGTGCAACATCTTCTCGACGCAGGACGAGGCGGCCGCGGCGGTCGTCGTGGGCCCGCACGGCTCCGTGGACGCGCCTGCCGGCGTGCCGGTGTTCGCGTGGAAGGGCGAGTCGCTCGACGAGTACTGGGAGTGCACCGAGCAGATCCTCGTGTGGCCGGGTGGCACCGGCCCGAACATGATCCTCGACGACGGTGGCGACGCGACGCTCCTCGTGCACAAGGGCGTCGAGTACGAGGCCGCCGGTGCGGTGCCGTCCGACCCGCAGCCGGGCGAGCCGGGGTACTCCGAGGAGTACCTGGTCATCCTCGGCACGCTGCGCCGGTCGCTCGCCGCGGACCCGCAGCGCTGGACGTCGATCGCCGCCCAGATCAAGGGCGTCACCGAGGAGACGACCACGGGCGTGCACCGGCTCTACCAGCTGGCCGAGGCGGGCGGGCTGCTGTTCCCGGCCATCAACGTCAACGACTCCGTGACCAAGTCCAAGTTCGACAACAAGTACGGCATCCGGCACTCGCTGCCCGACGGCATCAACCGCGCCACGGACGTCCTCATGGGCGGCAAGGTCGCGTTCGTCGCCGGTTACGGGGACGTCGGCAAGGGTGCGGCCGAGGCGTTCCGTGGCCAGGGCGCCCGCGTGATCGTGTCCGAGGTCGACCCCATCTGCGCGCTCCAGGCGGCGATGGACGGCTACCAGGTGGCACGCCTCGACGACGTCATCGACCAGGCGGACTTCGTCATCACGACGACCGGCAACAAGGACGTCGTGTCGGCGGCCCAGATGGCCCGCATGAAGAACAAGGCCGTCGTGGGGAACATCGGGCACTTCGACAACGAGATCGACATGGCCGGCCTGGCCGCCGTCCCCGGGATCACCCGCACCGAGATCAAGCCGCAGGTGCACGAGTGGACGTTCCCGTCGGACGACCGCCCCGAGCGCTCGATCATCGTGCTCTCGGAGGGCCGCCTGCTGAACCTGGGCAACGCGACCGGGCACCCGTCGTTCGTCATGAGCAACTCGTTCTCGAACCAGGTCATCGGCCAGATCGAGCTGTTCACCAAGCCGGACGAGTACGCCCGCGAGGTGTACCGGCTGCCCAAGGTGCTGGACGAGAAGGTCGCGCGGCTGCACCTGGATGCGCTCGGGGTCCGGCTGACGGAGCTGACGAAGTCGCAGGCCGAGTACCTGGGCATCGACGTGGCCGGGCCCTACAAGCCCGAGCACTACCGGTACTGAGCGGTCCTCAGTTCGCGGGGTCGGGGACGCCGTGGGGGAGTCGGTGCAGCTGCGACGACTCCGCGGCGTCCCGCTGCCCGGCGCGCAGCCGCGCCGTGAGCTCGCGGTCCCGCCGCTCGGCCAGCACGGCGGCCAGGAACGCCTCGGGGTGGGTGCCCAGCGGGGGCAGCGGGTTGACGTAGCGCTGCACCTCGGTGGTCAGCTGGGAGCCCAGCTGCACGCGTGAGGCCGGATGCAGCGCGGTGGCCCGGCCCAGGAACTGCCGCACGGACAGGGCGAGGCCGTCGGGCAGGCGTGCGAGGTCCGCGGAGTGCGCCCAGCCGGCGAGCTGCGGCGGCATCATGACGGGGCTGCGCACCTTGGCGGCGCCGCGCACGCGCACCGCGTAGGTGCCCGCGAGGATGTCGCCCACGCGCTTGCCCTGCGGGTGCACGATCGAGCAGATCAGCGCCACGGTGCCGAACGTGAGCCACAGCTCGACGATGCCGACGAGCGCCCGGATGAGGGACTGGCGGAAGACCAGGGGGCCGCCGTCGTCGCGGACGATCCGGATGCCCATCGCCAGCTTGCCGAGCGACCGGCCGCGGGTCAGCGTGTCGACGGTCGTGGGCAGCACGACCCAGATGGTCACGAGCAGCAGCACACCCAGGATCCGGAAGAGCTCCTCCGAGGCGTCCGGGACGAGCGCGCCCAGCGCGATGAGCAGCACGACCACACCCACGCCCAGGACGAGCAGGTCGAGCAGCGCCGCGAGCAGACGCGTCGCCGCGGAGGTCGGACGCGCATCGAGCAGCACGCCTTCGCCGGTGAGGATGCCGTCCATGCTGGGCAGGTTAGCCGGTGCCGGGCTGCGGGGATGGCAGGCTGTGCGCCATGGACCTGGACGCCTTCGAACGGGCACGCGCGACCGACTGGGCGCGGCTCGACGAGCTCGTCCGGCTGCGCCGCCGCAGCGGTGCCGAGGCGGACGAGCTGGTGCGTCTCTACCAGAGCGTCGCCACGGACCTCTCGAGCGTGCGCTCCGCCGCCCCGGACCCCGAGATGGTGACCCGGTTGTCGATGCTCGTCGGGCGGGCGCGGGCCGCCATCGCGGGGACGCACGAGCCGAGCTGGCGCGACGTCACCGCCTTCGTGGTGGTGGCCCTGCCCGCGGCCCTCTACCGGATCCGGTGGTGGACGGTCGGCGTCATGGTGGCCTTCCTCGTGCTCGGCGTGACCGCGGGCGTCTGGGTGGCGACGCAACCCGACGCGCTCGCGTCGATGGGCACGCCGAGCCAGCAGCAGGAGTACGTCGAGAACTCGTTCGCGGAGTACTACACGCCCGGCGCGGGCTTCGCGACGATGGTGTGGACCAACAACGCGTTCCTCACCGCCGTCTGCATCGCCACCGGGATCACGGGGATCGGACCCGTGTGGTTCCTGGCGAACAACGCGATCAGCGTGGGGGCCGCGGGCGGGATGATGGCCGCGCACGGGTACCTGGACGTGTTCCTCCAGCTCATCGCGCCCCACGGACTGCTGGAGCTGACCGCGGTGTTCGTCGCCGGCGCTGCGGGTCTGCGGATCTTCTGGACCTGGATCGACCCGGGCCCGCGCACCCGCGGCAAGGCGCTCGCGCAGGAGGCGCGTGCCCTGTTCACTGTGGCGATCGGGCTCGTGGGCGTGCTCGCGGTCTCGGGCCTGATCGAGGGGTTCGTCACGGGGTCGACCCTGCCGTGGGTGGTCAAGGTCGGCATCGGGGTGATCGCCCTGGCAGCGTTCTGGACCTACACGATCGTGCTCGGTCGGCGCGCCGTCCTGGCGGGACACACGGGCGACCTCGAGGCGGACCGCGCGGGCTACGTGCTGGCGACCGCCGGCTGAGACCCGTCCGGGGTGACGACGACGACCCGACGCTCGTCAGCGGTCGAGGCCATGACCTCGACCAGCGCCTCGGCCTCCGCCTGGAGCTCGTCGCGCTGGGAGGCCGTCGGACGCGCGAACGGCCGCACGGTGAGGGTCACCGGTCCGCGCTGCTTCGGGTCCCGGGGGACGTCCCAGGTGCCCGCGACGCGCCCGTCCAGCAGGAACGTCGCCGGCACGACGCCGTTCGGGCTGGCCAGGTACGGGCGACGCTCGGGCGAGATGATCCGCGTGCGGTCGGCGTGCCCGAGCAGCACGTTGTCGTAGTCGGCCAGGAAGCGCACGGGTGCCGGGACGTCCGGGTCGGGCAGCGCCAGCCCGGGCAGGTCGAGGACCTCGCGCTCGCGGACGGCACCCGGGGACGGGTCGGCGCGGTACCGGACCAGGTCGAGGCGGTCCACCACCGACCGCATCCCGGTGAGGCCCGACCAGTTCTGCAGGTCCGCGACGGACGCAGGGCCGAACGCGCCGAGGTAGCGCCGGACGAAGCGCTCCTGCTCGACGGCGAGCACGTCCGGGTCGGCCAGGTCGGGAGCCGCGGCGGTCTGCTCCGGGCCGAACCACGTCCACGCGGTGGTCCACGTCGTCGCCCCGGACCGCCCCCACACGCCCCGCGGCGGCACCTGGACCAGGGGGAGGGTCCCGCGGGCCGCGTAGGCGAGCGTGCTCGGGCCGACGCCCGGCCAGCGCTCGGCGAGGAGGCGTCCCAGCTCGGTGGTCACGCGGGGTTCCGCCTCGACGAGAGCACGGGCGGCGGCGGTGACCTCGGCGACGTCGACCGTGCGCAGCGCGGCGCTGTGCTGGGTGTTGACCAGCAGGTCCTTGGCGTGGAGCGGGGCGATCAGGCCGGGCAGCAGCAGGGCGTCGGCCGCCGTGACGAGGTGGATCGTGCTGCGCATCACTGCGATCCGGGTGACGGTGCGGTCCCAGAACGCCTCACCGAGCTCCTCCGTGCGGAACCCCGCGACGCGGCTCCACAGCCCGACGTACGGCGACCACGCGTTCTGCGCCTGGAGCCCCACCAGGTGGTCGACCATCTCGATCGCAGGCCCGGACCGGCGCTCGAGCAGGTGCTGGCGCGCGAGCAGCGCGCGGTTGAGGTGGGCGCGGGTGAGCAGGTCGGGCACAGCCGGAACCTACCCGGACGCGCCCACACCCGTCAGAGCCGTCCGGCCGCCTTGAGCGCGATGTACGTGTCGGCGAGGCGGGGCGCCAGGTCGTCGGGCAGGGCGTCGACCACCTCGGCGCCACGCTGGCGCAGCCGGACGGCGACGGCCGCGCGCTCGAGGCCGACCCGTTCGGCGGCGGCCGCGTCGAACACCGCAGCGGCGCCGGTGCGGGCCGTGCGCAGGGCGTCCACCTCGGGGTCGGACACCGATGCGAGCACCACCTGGTGCCGCTCCGTGAGCTGCCCAGCCACCCCGAGCAGGCCCTGCTCGATGGCGGACGGGTCCAGCGCGGTGAGCAGCACGACGAGCGCACGCTGGCTCAGCCGCTGACGAACCTGAGCCACGATGCCCGGCCAGTCGGTCTCCACCAGCTCCGGCTCGACCACGGCGAGCGTGTCCGCGAAGGCCGCCATCACCCCGGCACCCGTCGCGCTGGCCACCCGGCCGCGCACCCGGCGGTCGAACACCAGAAGCTCCACCCGGTCGCCGGCCTTCGTGGCGAGCGCGGCGAGCAGCAGCGCGGCCTCGATCGACGCGTCGATCCGGGGGGCGTCCAGCACCCGCACGGCAGAGGTGCGGCCGCTGTCGAGCACGATCAGCACGCGGCGGTCGCGCTCCGGCCGCCACGTGCGCACGACGACGTCGGAGCGCCGGGCCGTCGCACGCCAGTCGATCGCGCGGACGTCGTCGCCGATCACGTACTCCCGCAGCGAGTCGAACTCGGTCCCCGGGCCGCGGACCTGCACGGACGCCCGCCCGTCCAGCTCCCGCAGCCGGGCGAGGCGGCTGGGCAGGTGCCGCCGCGAGGCGAACTCGGGCAGCACGCGCAGCCGACCGGGAGTGGTGAGCGACGCCTGGCGGCCGGCGAGCCGCAGCGGTCCGAAGGTGCGGATCGTCACGCGGTCCGCGTGCGCGTCGCCGCGCCGGGTGGGCACGAGGACGGTCCGGACCCGCGCGCCGTCCCCGGGTCGCACGTCCACGTGGTGCCGGTCCGACTGCGCGGCGGTCGACGGGGGCCACGCATCGCGCACGAGCGCCCGGAGCCGGCGACCGCCCAGGTTGGTCAGCGTGAGGGTCGACGTCGCCGGCTCGGTCAGGCGGACCGAGGCCGGCACCTCGCGGCGGATCGCGACCTGCCGGGGCGACGCGGCGAGCGCCACGTCCACGATGCACGCGACCACCACGAGGAGCGTCCACAGCAGCACCGTGGCGCCGGCGGGCACGACGAGTACCACCGGCAGGCCGAGCGCGGCCAGGACGACCGCGCGCCAGGTCACCGCCATGTCAGCGGGGGACGGCCACGGACGCGAGCACGGTGTCGAGGACGCTCTCGGTGCTGACACCCTCGAGCTCCGCCTCGGGGCGCAGCTGGACGCGGTGCCGCAGCGTCGGGTGCGCCAGCGCCTTGATGTCGTCCGGCGTCACGTACCCGCGACCGGACAACCACGCCCAGGCGCGGGACGTCGCCAGCAGGGCGGTGGCGCCACGCGGGGAGACGCCGAGCGAGAGGGAGGGCGACTGCCGGGTGGCACGGCACACGTCGACCGCGTAGCCGAGGACCTCGGGAGCGACCTGCACGCGGCCGACCTCCGCCCGGGCGCGCGCGAGCATCTCCGGCGTCGCCACCGGGCGCAGTCCGGCCCCGGCGAGGTCCCGGGGGTCGAAGCCGGCGGCGTGCCGGGTCAGCACCTCGATCTCCTCGTGGCGCTCGGGCATCGGCAGCACCAGCTTGAGCAGGAAGCGGTCGAGCTGCGCCTCGGGGAGCGTGTAGGTGCCCTCGTACTCGACCGGGTTCTGCGTCGCGATGACGAGGAACGGGTCGGGCAGCGGGCGGGGGGTGCCGTCGATCGACACCTGGCGCTCCTCCATCGCCTCGAGCAGCGACGCCTGCGTCTTGGGCGGCGTCCGGTTGATCTCGTCGGCGAGCAGGAGGTTGGTGAACACCGGCCCCGCGCGGAACGAGAACTCGGCGGTGCGTGCGTCGTACACCAACGAACCCGTCACGTCGCCGGGCATGAGGTCAGGGGTGAACTGGACCCGCTTGGTCTCCAGGTCGAGCGCGGCCGACAGCGCCCGCACGAGCAGCGTCTTGGCGACGCCGGGGACGCCTTCGAGCAGCACGTGACCACGGCACAGCAGCGCGATGACCAGGCCGCTGACGGCGGCGTCCTGACCGACGACCGCCTTGGCGACCTCGGTGCGCACGGCACCCAGGGCAGCGCGGAGCTCCTCGGACGGCTGGTGGTGCGGCGGGACGGTCGGTGCAGTCGCGCCCCACGTGGGGCTCTGGTCGCTCACGTTCGGTGAACCTCGCTCTCGAGATGGTCCAGGTCACGGGCCAGCCGGGCCAGCCCGCGGTCGTCGGTCGGTGGGGGTCCGTACAGCAGCGCCTCGACGTCGGCCGGGCGGCGGCCGGCTGCGCGGGCGATCGCGTCGACGACGAGCGGCGCGGCTGCGGACCGGGGCAGGCCGAGGCGGCCCGCGCTGCGTGCGGCCGTGCCGGCGCGCAGGGCGGCGGCGGCGTGCCCGTAGGACCGTCCGCGGCGGTACAGGCGCCCGCGGCCCCGCGTGGTCTCGCCCGCGCGGACCACGACCGGCAGCCGCTCGGTGACGAGGCGACCCAGCCGGCGTCCGCGCCAGAGCGCGGCGACCACGACGACGAGCAGCAGCTGCAGCGCGAGGATCGGGACGACGGGTGGCAGCAGCTCGCCGGGGGCTGCCTCGGACTCGCGGCCCGCCCCCGCGTCGTCGAGCGACGGGATGTACCAGACGAGCCGCTCGTGCCGGCCGAGGGCGCGCAGGACGAGTGCCGCGTTGCCCTGCTCGGCGAGGTGCTGGTTGGTGAAGGGCGCCATGTCGGTCACCGCGACGATCCGGCGCCCGTCGGACTCGGCGACGGCGTAGGCGCCGCCCTGGTCGGGCGTCGTGCCCGGGGCGGGGAAGCACACGACCGCACCGGGGCCGGTGGCGATCAGTCCGCCGCTCGCGGTGATGGATCCGGCAGCGACCGCGTCCGGGTCCTCGCACTGCGCCGAGCGGACCTCGGGTGCGGACGCGTAGCCACCGTTCGACGCCAGCGTGGGGGTGAGCACCCCCAGCGCCCAGCCCGCGTCGACGAGCACCAGGTCCGCTTCCGTGGCGCCCAGGGCCTCGACCTGCTCGTCCGTGAGCAGGTAGTCGCCGACGACGAGCACGGTCGAGCCGGGGACGGCGAGCGACTCGACGTCGGCGATGTGGCGCACGTAGCGCACGTCCACACCCTCGCGGCCGAGGATCTGCGCCGCGGCGCGGGCGCCGAGGTCGCCAGGGTTGTCCGGAGCGAGGGTCAGTGTCGACGTCCGCGGCTCCGGCAGGGCCGAGAGGATGCCCGCGACGACGACCAGCGCCAGCAGACCGAGCGGCCACCGCGCCCGCCGCCAGCGCCGGGCCGACCTGCTGCGGGCCGAGGTGCCGTCACCGACGACCACCTCGTGCGCCGTGACGACCGGCGTGCTCATCGGGGCACCGCCACGCTCAGGTCGGTGACCTCGGAGCCGGTCATCGCACGCGCGTCCTGCACCCGGGCGTCGAGCCCGCGCAGGCGGACCTCGTCCTGCGCGGTCGCAGGCACGTCGCCGTACGCGACGTCGTCGAAGGTCCGGCCGGCCGCGACCAGCTCGGAGGCGAGCGCCGGCAGCCGGGCCGCGGCGGCCAGTGCGGCCTCGTGCGCGGTCCGGGCCGCGCGCTCGTCGAGCACCGTCCGCTCCTCGAGCCCACGGACGATCGCGCGGAACCGTTCGAGCACGGCCACGGCCCAGTCGCCCGCGGCGGCAGCGGCGTCGGCAGCGGCCCGGATCTCCGCGGAGGTCCGGGCGTCGTCGTCCGCCAGGACGGAACGGTCTGCGCCGCCACGGCGGCCGAGCCGCACGGGACCGGCGACCAGGAACGCGATCACGACGACCGCCACCAGCACCCCGACCACGGCGAGGACGGCGAACGGGTCGAACGCGGCCGGGGTGCGCAGGCCGGCCAGCAGCTCGGCCAGCCAGTCCACGAGCCGGGTGAGCAACGAGCGCTGCTCGTGGTAGACGGGGTCGAGCAGCTCCTCGACGGCCCACCGCCGGGCCGTCGCGGCGTCGGGGTCGACGGGGACACCGCCGACCACCCGGGCGAGCAGGTTCACGCGGTGGTCTCTGCCGCGCGAGCGAGCTCGACGTCCAGTCCTTCGCGGCGCATCCGTACGTCGATGTAGAGCAGGGCGACCACGGAGGACACGAAGGTGGTGGACAGTGTGGACGCGATGATCGTGGCGATCCCGATGACGACGACCGAGCCGAACGACGTCGCGGTGGGGTCCCGCAGGACGAGCTGTGCGATGAGGGTCGCGGGGAACACGATGATCTGCGCGATGATCCCGGCCAGGATCGTGGTGAGCAGGTAGATCCCGAACAGGCGCCAGAACGTCCGGCGGGTGAGCCGCCACGCCCGGGTGATCGTCGGCCAGAACTTCTTGCCCTCGAGCATCAGCGCGGGCGGCACCAGCAGCGTCCGGGTGGTGAACCAGACGGCGGCGACGACGAACGCCAGCGAACCCCCGAGGCCGACCAGCACGGCGAGCGCGACCTGGTCGTTGACCGCGAGCAGGGTGACACCCGCGACCAGGACCGAGATCACCGCCAGGATCGCGATCCCGCTGAGGAACGTGAAGCCGACGACGAGCCAGACGCGCCAGGAGCGCAGCACCTCACCGACCGTCGCCACCTGGCCCAGGACGGACCGGCTGACGGACACGATGAGCAGGCCCGTGAGGATGGTCGTCGCGATCGAGGTGACGGGTGCCGCGATGAGCAGCCCGATCGAGGAGCCCACCTGCTCGGCGAAGCCCATCTGCCCGGACGGGTCCAGGTCGACCGAGAGCTCCGTGAGCTGCGGCGCGAGGATCCCCTTCACGTACCACTGGATGACGGACTGGAGGATGACGGCGAGCGTCACCACCAGGGCGGCGAGCCCGAACATGACGCGCGGGTTGGCGCGTACGGCGCGGAAGGCACCGTCGTAGATCTCGCCCATCCCCAGGGGTCGCAGCGGGATGATCCCCGGCTGGAGCGCCTGCGGGCGCCAGGACAGCCCG
The DNA here is from genome assembly GCF_030814415.1 of Cellulomonas humilata. GTDB lineage: Bacteria > Actinomycetota > Actinomycetes > Actinomycetales > Cellulomonadaceae > Cellulomonas > Cellulomonas humilata_A. The sequence continues at coordinate 391,284 of NZ_JAUSVB010000002.1, forward strand.
GGGGGCGGCGGCGCGGTGGGTCCCCACGACCCGTACCCGCCGGGCGGCTGCTGTCCCCAGCCCGACGGCGGCGGCGGCGGGGGCGGTGCGGCGGGCGGGCCGGGCTGCGGCACGGTCTCCGGCGGCGGTGCGGCCGGGCCGGCGGGCGCCGCCCAGGAGGGCGGTCGCGGCGCGTCGTCGTGCGGGCTCGTCATGCGAGCGCGGCTCCTCGGCTGTCGTGGTGCAGGCGGTCGGGGGCACCGTCGTCGGGCCCCCCACGGAGGAATCATCGTGCCACGGCGACCAGGTCCCGGGATGCGCGACCGGGTGATCTGTCGCCGTCTGGACACGTCGTAGCGCCAGGTGGCCCAGGTGCGGGCCCTTGCGGTGCGAGAATGCCGCCATGAAGGGACGCGTGCTGGTGGTCGACGACGACACCGCGCTGGCCGAGATGATCGGCATCGTGCTGCGGTCGGAGGGTTTCGACCCGGTGTTCTGCGAGGACGGTGACGAGGCGATCGGGGTGTTCCGAGCCACGCAGCCGGACCTCGTCCTGCTCGACCTCATGCTGCCCGGCAAGGACGGCAACGAGGTCTGCCGGCAGATCCGCGCCGAGTCGGGCGTGCCCATCGTCATGCTCACGGCCAAGAGCGACACGGTCGACGTGGTGCTCGGGCTGGAGTCGGGGGCGGACGACTACATCTCGAAGCCGTTCAAGCCCAAGGAGCTCGTGGCGCGCGTGCGTGCCCGCCTGCGCCGCAGCGACGAGCCGGCACCCGAGCACCTCACGATCGGCGACGTGACGATCGACGTGCCCGGCCACCGGGTCGCGCGCGCCGGCCGGCCCGTGTCGCTCACACCGCTCGAGTTCGACCTCCTGGTGGCGCTCGCGCGCAAGCCGTGGCAGGTGTTCACGCGCGAGGTGCTGCTGGAGAAGGTGTGGGGGTACCGGCACGCTGCCGACACCCGTCTGGTGAACGTGCACGTGCAACGTCTGCGCTCGAAGATCGAGAACGATCCCGAGCAGCCCGAGATCGTCGTCACCGTCCGCGGCGTCGGCTACAAGGCGGGCGTGGCCTCGACGTGAGCTCGTCAGGAGCTGCCCCATGGTGCGGGTGAGCGGCGCCTGGCGGCTGGTCCGGGCACGGTCGCGACGCCGGGCTCGCTCGTGGACCCGGGCCTGGCGCTCGTCGCTGCAGATCCGGGTCATCACCTCGACGATGGCGATCGGCCTCGTCGCGCTCACGCTCGTCGGCGCCTACGTGAGCGGCCGGATGGCCGACGGCCTGTTCAACGCCCGGCTCGATCAGGTGCTCCAGGAGAGCGCCCGGTCGACGCTGCAGGCGCAGAAGACGTTCGACTCCTCGACCGCGACCACCGGCACCGACGTGCAGCGGCTCAAGGGTGACGTCGCGGAGGCCCAGCGCACGGGCGGGTCCGACCGCCGCGAGGTGTTCCTGCTGCGTGCGCCCGGCCAGCAGGGCGGCGACATGTTCATCCCCGGTGCGGCGTCGGACCAGGCCCTGGTCCCGCTCGTCAGCCGCGAGCTGCGCCTGGCGACGGCGGGCGGCGGGCAGCACTGGCAGTCCGTGGCGATCCCCCGGGAGACCGGCGGGGTGTCGCCCGGCGTGATGGTGGGCCAGGACGTGACGGTCCCGGTCGACGGGACGTACCAGCTCTTCTTCCTGTACAGCATGCAGTCCGAGCAGGACCGGCTCGACTTCCTGCAGCGCACGCTCGGGCTCGCGGCGGTCGCCCTGGTGGTGCTGCTGGGGAGCATGACCTGGCTGGTGACCCGGCAGACGGTCCGACCCGTGCGTCGCGCGGCGGAGGTCGCCGAGCGGCTGGCGGACGGTCACCTGTCCGAGCGGATGCCCGAGAAGGGCGAGGACGAGATGGCCACGCTGGCCCGATCGTTCAACGAGATGGCCGACAGCCTCCAGGACCAGATCCACCGCATGGAGGAGCTGTCGACGTTGCAGCGCCGGTTCGTCTCGGACGTGTCGCACGAGCTGCGGACCCCGCTGACGACCATCCGGATGGCCGGCGAGGTCATCCACGCCTCGCGGGAGGACTTCGACCCCGCCGCGAAGCGTTCGGCGGAGCTCCTGCAGACCCAGCTCGACCGGTTCGAGGACCTGCTGGCGGACCTGCTCGAGATCAGCCGGTTCGACGCGGGTGCCGCGGTGCTCGACGCCGAGGGCCGCGACGTGCGCGACGTCGTGATCCAGGCCGTCGACCACGCGTCCCCGCTGGCCGAGCGGCGCAGTGCGTGGCTGCACGTCGTGGTGCCCGAGGAGCGCTGCGTCGCGGACATCGACCCCCGCCGCGTCGAGCGGATCCTGCGCAACCTCCTGGTCAACGCCGTCGAGCACGCGGAGGGCAGCACGGTGGAGGTGACGGTCGGCGCGGACGCGCACGCCGTCGCCGTCACCGTCCGGGACCGAGGGGTCGGGATGACGCCCGGCGAGGCCGCGCACGTGTTTGACCGGTTCTGGCGCGCCGACCCCGCGCGTGCCCGCACGACGGGCGGTACCGGCCTCGGGCTGGCGATCTCGCTCGAGGACGCCCACCTGCACGGCGGCTGGCTCGAGGCATGGGGGCGGCCGGGTCGGGGCGCGAGCTTCCGCCTCACGCTCCCGCGCCGTGCGGGGATCCGGCTGAGCACGTCGCCCCTGCCTCTGCAGCCGGACGAGTCGCCGATCACCGGTGCGCTGCGGATCGTCGCCCGTCCGCACAACGACCCGGCCGCCCTGCCCGACATGGGCTCCGACGACCTCGACCAGGCGCTGTCCGACGACGACAGGCAGGAGGTCCGATGATCGCGCGCCGGCTCCGCGGCACCGTCGTCGCCCTCGGCACGGCCGTCGTCCTCGCGGCCTGCACGGCCATCCCGACGTCCGGACCGGTCCAGCAAGGCGATGCCGAGGTCACCGAACCGTCGGAGATCGACGTGCTCGCCGAGGGGCCGCAGCCGGGGGACACGCCGACCGAGATCGTGGACGGCTTCCTCGCCGCCGGGGCCGCGGGATTCACCGACAACTTCTCGACCGCCCGGGAGTACCTGGCGGGCGAGGCCAAGGCGACCTGGGACCCGTCTGCCGGCGTGCTCGTCTCGGGACCGGTCGAGCCCGCGCCCACCACGACCGAGACCGAGGTCACGATCGACGTCCCCGTCGTCGCCCGCGTGGGCGAGGAGGGGGTGTACGCCGAGGCCCCGCCGGACGGGCGCGAGTCGGTCACGTTCGGGATGGTCCGCAACGACGCCGACGAGTGGCGGATCGCCGAGACGCCGCCCGGCCTGATCCTCCAGCAGGAGGACTTCGCCCGCCTCTATCGATCGGCGTCGCTGTACTTCCTCTCCCCGGACCAGCAGTTCCTGGTCCCGGACGAGCGCTGGTTCCCGACGAAGAACCTCAGCACGTCCATCGTCCTCGGGCTGCTCGCCGGGCCGTCGACCTGGTTGCAGGACGCGGTCGTGACGGCCGTGCCCGACGGCGTCGAGCTCAACCCGGAGGCCGTGCCCGTCGACGCCGAGGGTGTGGCAGAGGTCCGGTTGGAGCCCGCGCTCGCGGTGACCCGCGCCGACCGTGACCTGCTCCTCGCCCAGATCGACGCGAGCCTGAAGCCCGTGCCGGGCATCAGCACGGTGCAGGTGTTCGCCCGCGACGTGCCGCTCGAGGGTTCGGCGAACCTCGAGAGCGGCTCGGGTCCGCCGGGCAACCTCGAGTTCCTGCAGGACGACCGCCTCGTCGCGCTCGTCGACGGCGAGATCAAGCCGGTGCCCGGCCTGGACACCCTCGACGCCGTCGATCCGCGCAGCCCGGCCCGCAACGAGGACGGCTCGGTGCGCGTCATGCTGTCCGGCGCAGGCACGCTCACCACGGTGCCGACGACCGAGGTCGGCCCGCAGGAGCTGTTCAGCGGCTCGAGCCTGGTGGCCCCCTCGGTCGACCGGTTCGACTGGGCCTGGACGGCCCAGCCGTCCACCGGGCTCGTCGCGGCGCGGGTCGGTGCACCGCCCGTGCAGGTCGCCGCCGACTGGCTCGAGGGCCGGGCGGTGCGGGCGGTCCGGGTGGCGCGCGACGGGGTCCGGATCGCGGTCGTCTCCGCGGGCGCCGACGGCGTCCAGGTCGACGTCGCGGCGATCTCGCGCGACGAGTCGGGTGCCCCGCAGCAGCTGGGGTCCCCGGTGCGTGCCGGGGCGTCGCTGGTGGACGCGTCGTCGGTGGTGTGGGCGGAAGAGTCGACGCTCGCGGTCGTCGGACGGTCCGTCGGCAACGCGGCCGTGCACCTGGTCCCGGTCGCCGGGCCGACCAGGGCGCTGCCCGAGGTCGCGAACCTGGCCGACCTCGCCGGGAGCACGGTCATCTACGTCACGACGACCGACGGCGAGCTGCGCAGGTTCGTCGGCTCCACGTGGGCGCAGATCATGGGCGTGACGGGTGCGTCGTACCCGTCCTTCCCGGGCTGACGAGCCGTCCACAGCCCACCGTCGTCCCCACGCGACGGACGGGGTGGCGCCGTCGGCGCACATGCTGCGCCCATGACGTTCCTGCGTGAGCTGCTCGGCCTGCTCGTGCCGGTCGAGTGCGCGGGCTGCGGGACCGACGACGTCGGTTGGTGCCCCTCGTGCGCCCGGCGCCTCGCGGGAGAGCTGTGGCGGTGCGAGGACCGTGCTCCCCGGCTCGACCGGCTGGACGGTCACGGACCGCTGCCGGTGTGGACGCTCGCCGACTGCACCGGCCACGTCCGCCGGGCGGTCGTCGCCTGGAAGGACCGCGGTCGGCTGGACCTGACTCGTCCGTTCGCGGCGGCCCTCGCAGGCGCTGCCCGCGGGCTGCGCTCGGACGTGGGTGCCGGGCCGCTGCTGGTTGTGCCCTGCCCGTCGACGGCCGCGGCGCGCCGACGCCGCGGCGGCAACCTGGTGGACGCGCTCGCGGCGGGCGTCGCGGACGGTCTCCTGCACGGGGGAGTGCCCGCCGAGGCGGCGCCCGTGCTCGTCCGTACGCAGGGCCACGACCAGGTCGGGCTGGGTGCCCGGGAGCGCACACGCAACCTCGCCGGCCACGTCCGGGTGCCGACGCGGCACGCGGAGCGACTGGCGGACCGGAACGTCCTCGTCGTGGACGACGTGCTGACCACCGGCGCGACCGTCGCCGCGTGCCGCTCAGCGCTGGAGCGTGCCGGAGCCCGGGTCGTCGGCGCCGTCACGCTCGCGTCGACCCCCGGTCCGCACGGCGCGCCGCGGCTGCCACCCCGTCCAGGAGGGTTCACAGGATGATCCCGGGCTCGGCGGCTGGTTCGCGGACGGGTGCGGGGTTAGCGTGGGGTCCTGAGCCGTTGGCACGCACGGTCCCGACCCCCACAGGGTCGACCGGGCCCGCCGCGGGAGGAGGTGACGCCGCCCGACTGCCCCCAGGGGCAGCCCATCGCACTGTCACCCTCGGGCGGGCATGACCCGCCCCTGACCCTCTCAGGAGGCTCACATGGAGATCGTGGTTGCCGGCCGGCACACCGAGGTGCTCCCGAAGTACCGGGCGCACGTCGAGCAGAAGCTCGCGAAAGTCGAGCAGCTGGCCCCCCGCGCCCAGCGCATCGATGTCGTCGTGTCGCACGAGACGAACCCCCGACAGGCAGGCAGCAGTGAGCGTGTCGAGCTCACCGTCGTCGACCGCGGGCCCGTGATCCGCGCCGAGGCGTGCGCGGACGACAGGTACGCGGCCCTGGACCTGGCTCTCGGGAAGCTCCTCGAGCGACTGCGGCGAACGCGTGACCGGCGCAAGGACCACCGCAACCACACTCCGATCGCGCCCGTCGACGTGCGCCCGCCCGAGCCGGAACCGGCAGCGCCCGCACCCGTCGACCCGGACGCCGCGGTCGAGACGACGCTCGGTGACTCGCCCGTCGTCATCCGCGAGAAGGTCCACCAGGCGCAGCCGATGACGGTGGACGACGCGCTCTACGAGATGGAGCTCGTCGGCCACGACTTCTTCCTGTTCATCGACGCCGAGACCGCCCAGCCGTCCGTCGCGTACCGCAGGCGAGGGTGGAGCTACGGCGTGATCAAGCTCGACGCCGCGGTGACCGCAGCACCGCTGGCGACGGTCGGCGGCTGACCGGCCTCGATCGACGACGACGCCCGGCCCGGTCGACCCGACCGGCCGGGCGTCGTCGTGTCGGTGGTGCACGACAGGATGTGCACGTGACCGTCTCCGGTGCAGAACGTCTCTCGTTGTCGCAGGCCCGCCGCATCACGCTGCGTGCGCAGGGCCTCGACCGTCCTCGGCCGGTCCGTGCCGCGGAACCGACGATGCGACAGTTCCAGCAGGTGGTGGACCGGCTCGGGGTGCTGCAGATCGACTCGGTCAACATCCTGGCCCGCGCCCATCTGCTGCCGGTGTTCTCCCGCGTGGGCGCCTACGACCCGACGCTCCTCGACCGTGCGTCCGGTGCGGCTCCGCGGCGGCTCGTCGAGACGTGGGCGCACATGGCGTCCTACGTGCCGCCGGAGACGTTCCGGCTGCTCGGCTGGCGGCAGCGCGCCTATCTGGAGCAGGCGTGGGGCGCGATCGCGGAGGTGCCCCTGAAGCACTCGCCGCTCGTCGAGGAGATCCGCGCCATCATCGCCGAGCGCGGCCCGGTCACCGCACGGCAGGTGCAGGAGGACTTCGAGGCCGACCACCCGACCACCCGCGGGGAGTGGGGGTGGAACTGGTCGGTGGCCAAGCGCGTGCTCGAGTTCCTCTTCTTCACCGGGGAGATCACGTCGGCCGGGCGCAACGGCGCGTTCGAGCGCCGCTACGACCTGACCAGCCGCGTGCTGCCGCCGGACGTGCTGGCGCTCCCGGAGCCCTCCGACGAGGACGCTGTGCGGGCGCTGACGGAGATCGGTGCGCGTGCCCACGGCATCGGCACGCTGCGCAGCATCGCCGACTACTTCCGCATCAAGGAGACCCGGGTCGCGCCCGCGATCGCCGACCTCGTCGAGGAGGGGGTGCTGCAGGAGGTCGTGGTGGACGGGTGGAACCAGGGACCCGTGTGGCGGCACCGGGACGCCGACCTGCCCCGTCGTGCCACCGGTCGCGCCCTGCTCAACCCGTTCGACCCGCTGGTGTTCGAGCGCCGACGCCTGGAGGCGCTCTTCGGCCTGCGCTACCGCATCGAGATCTACACCCCCGAGCCCAAGCGGGTCTGGGGGTACTACGTCCTGCCGTTCCTGCTCGGGGAGTCGCTGCCCGCGCTGGTCGACCTCAAGGCCGACCGTCAGGCGGGGGTCCTGCGGGTGCTCGCCGCGCACCGGGCGACGGGTTCCTCGGTGCCGGACGCCGACGTGGTGGAGCCGCTGGCGGCCGAGCTGCGCGAGCTGGCCGGGTGGCTCGGCCTGGACGACATCGTGGTCGGTGGCCGGGACGGGCTGCTGCGCGGCGACCTCGCGCCGGACCTGGCATTGGCTGTCCGGTCGGCGTGACGCACGAGACGCGGCCCCGTGACTTCGCCCTCGTCGCGCTGGGCGGAGTCCTGTGGGGGACGGGTGGTCTGGCCGGCGCGGCGCTGGCCGACGCCGCCGGTCTGCCGCCGCTGACCGTCGCCGCCTACCGGCTGCTCGGCGGCGGGGGAGTGCTGCTGCTGGCGCTCGCGGCGGCCGGCGCGCTGCGTGGTCTGGCCCGGACACGCCCGGTGGTCGTGCTCGTGGTGGAGACCGCCGTGCTGGCCGCGGTCTACCAGGCCGCGTACTTCGCGGCGGTCCAGCGCGCGGGTGTGGCGGTCGCCACGCTGGTCGCCCTCGGGGCCGCCCCACTGCTCGTGGCCGTCGGCACAGCCGTGTCCGCGCGTCGGCTGCCGTCGCCGCGCACGCTCGTGGCGCTCGGCCTGGCGCTGGCCGGGCTGGTGCTCCTGGTGGGGCCGTCGGACGCCGCCGGTCCGGGGACCGCGGCAGGCGCCCTGCTCGCCCTCGTGGCGGCCGCGGCGTTCGCGACGATGACCGGGCTGAACCGCCGCAGCGTGCCCGGACTGGGTCCGTTGCCGCTCACGGCGACGGCGTTCACGCTCGGCGGAATCCTGCTCCTGCCGGTCGCGGCGCTGGCGGGTCCAGGGCTCGCCGTCCCCTCCGACGCCGAGGGCTGGGTGCTCCTGGCCTACCTGGCCGTGGTGCCCACCGCGGCGGCCTACAGCGCCTACTTCACGGGCCTGCGGCACGTTCCGGCGACGACAGCCGCCCTGCTCGCCCTCCTCGAGCCGCTGACCGCGACCGTCGGCGCGGTCGTGCTCCGCGACGAGCGGCTCGGCCCCGCCGGCGTGGTCGGCGCCGTCCTGCTGGCTGCTGCGGTGGTCGTTCTTCGCCCACGCCGCGCGGGCTCGCCTACGATGGACGCGCCCGGCCGTGCGGCCGGTCACCTCAGCCGCTCCGACGCCGCGCGCGCCCGGAGCGCGAACACGTCGGGAGTAGTGCGTGCCAGCGATCCTCGAGAAGGTCCTGCGCCTCGGTGAAGGCCGGATCGTCAAGAAGCTGTCGGGCATCGCCCAGCAGGTCAACGCCCTGGAGGACAGCTTCGTCGCGCTGTCCGACGCCGAGCTGCGCGAGGAGACGGACCGCTTCCGCGCCCGGCTCGCAGAGGGCGAGACGCTGGACGACCTGCTCGCCGAGGCGTTCGCCACGGTTCGCGAGGCCGCCCGGCGCACGCTCGGTCAGCGCCACTTCGACGTGCAGCTCATGGGCGGTGCCGCCCTGCACCTGGGCAACATCGCCGAGATGAAGACCGGTGAGGGCAAGACCCTCGTCGCGACGGCGCCCGCGTACCTGAACGCCCTGTCGGGCAACGGCGTGCACGTGGTCACGGTCAACGACTACCTGGCCAGCTACCAGGCCGAGCTCATGGGACGCGTGTACCGCTTCCTCGGGCTGACCAGCGGCGTGATCCTGTCCAGCCAGGACCCGGCCACGCGCCGCAAGCAGTACGCGTGCGACATCACCTACGGCACCAACAACGAGTTCGGCTTCGACTACCTGCGCGACAACATGGCGTGGAGCACCGACGAGCTGGTGCAGCGCGGCCACAACTTCGCGATCGTCGACGAGGTCGACTCGATCCTCATCGACGAGGCCCGGACCCCGCTGATCATCTCGGGCCCGGCGTCCGGTGACGCCAACCGCTGGTACGCCGAGTTCGCGAAGGTCGTCCGCCGCCTGCAGAACGAGCGCGACTACGAGGTCGACGAGAAGAAGCGCACGGTCGGTGTGCTGGAGCCTGGCATCGAACGCGTCGAGGACTACCTCGGCATCGACAACCTCTACGAGTCCCTCAACACGCCGCTGATCGGCTTCCTCAACAACGCCATCAAGGCGCAGGAGCTGTTCAAGCGCGACAAGGACTACGTCGTGATGAACGGCGAGGTGCTGATCGTCGACGAGCACACCGGCCGCATCCTGCCCGGCCGCCGCTACAACGAGGGCATGCACCAGGCGATCGAGGCGAAGGAGGGCGTGGCCATCAAGGCCGAGAACCAGACGCTCGCCACGATCACGCTGCAGAACTACTTCCGTCTCTACGGCAAGCTGGCCGGGATGACCGGTACGGCCGAGACCGAGGCCGCGGAGTTCCAGGGCACGTACAAGCTGGGTGTCGTCCCCATCCCCACCAACCGCGACATGCAGCGCATCGACCAGCGCGACTTCGTCTACAAGAGCGAGGACGGCAAGTTCGACGCCGTCGTCGCCGACATCGTCGAGCGTCACGCGCACGGTCAGCCGGTGCTCGTGGGTACCACCAGCGTCGAGAAGAGCGAGCTGCTGTCGTCCAAGCTGAAGAAGCAGGGCGTGCCGCACGAGGTCCTCAACGCCAAGCAGCACGCGCGTGAGGCGTCGATCATCGCGCAGGCGGGCCGCAAGGGCGCCGTCACGGTCGCGACGAACATGGCCGGCCGCGGGACCGACATCATGCTGGGCGGCAACGCCGAGTTCATGGCGGTCGCGGACCTGGCCGCCCGTGGCCTGGAGCCCGCCGAGCAGCCGGAGGAGTACGAGGCCGCCTGGCCGGCCGCGCTCGATTCGGCCAAGGAAGCCGTCGCCGCGGAGCACGACGAGGTCGTCGAGCTGGGCGGGCTCTACGTGCTCGGCACGGAGCGCCACGAGTCGCGACGTATCGACAACCAGCTGCGCGGTCGTTCCGGCCGTCAGGGTGACCCGGGCGAGTCCCGCTTCTACCTGTCGATGCAGGACGACCTGATGCGTCTGTTCAACTCCTCGCTCGCGGAGTCGATGATGACGCGCGCCGGGTTCCCCGAGGACATGCCGCTCGAGTCGAAGATCGTGACGCGTGGCATCCAGTCGGCGCAGTCGCAGGTCGAGTCGCGCAACTTCGAGATCCGCAAGAACGTCCTGAAGTACGACGACGTCATGTCCCGGCAGCGCGTCGTCATCTACGAGCAGCGCCGCCGCGTGCTGGAGGGTGAGGACCTGCACGAGCAGGTCAAGCACTTCCGGTCCGACGTGCTCTCGGCCTACATCACCGGCGCCACCACCGAGGGCCGGCCGGAGGACTGGGACCTGGACGCGCTGTGGACCGCGCTCAAGGGCGTGTACCCCGTCTCGATCACTCCCGACGAGGTCGTCGAGCAGGCCGGTGGCCCGACGCGGCTGACCTCCGAGCTCATCGAGCGGGAGATCCTCTCCGACGCCGAGCACGCCTACGCGGAGCGCGAGGAGCAGATCGGCTCGGACAACATGCGCCAGCTCGAGCGGCGCGTGACCCTGTCGGTCCTCGACCGCAAGTGGCGCGAGCACCTCTACGAGATGGACTACCTCAAGGAGGGCATCGGCCTGCGCGCGATGGCCCAGCGCGACCCGCTCGTGGAGTACCAGCGCGAGGGCTACCAGCTCTTCAACGCGATGACCGATGCCATCAAGGAGGAGACGGTCGGGTACCTCTACAACCTCGAGGTCCAGGTCGCGGCACCCGACGCCCCCGCGGTGACGGCGGACTCCGCCGTCACGGCCGCCGCCAGCGCCGGTGCGCAGGCGACGCTGCCGCGGTCGGTCTCCGACGGCCCGACGGGCGGCAAGCTCGTGGCCAAGGGCATCGACGGACCTGAGCAGCGTGCTCCTCTGCAGTACAGCGCGCCGTCGGTGGACGGCGACGGCGGTGTGGTGACGCGCGGCGAGGCCGGTGGCAAGAACGCCGGCACCCGTCCGGCCGTGGCCGACGGGGAGTCCAACCGCGAGGCGCGTCGCAAGGCCGCCAAGCAGCAGCGCAAGCGCTGACACGTCGGAAGCCCGCCCCCTGCACCGGGGGCGGGCTTCCGTGCGTCGGGGCTCAGCCGATCTCGAGCGCGGTGACGCGCCAGGCGCCGCGGTGGCCCTCGAGCCGGAGCGCGACGGCTCGCACCCGCACCCCGTCGTCGGCCACCAGGGTCGCTTCCAGCACGTGCGAGTCGACGCGGCAGGCGCGGCTCCGGCGGATCACGGGCGGCCGGGTCCCTCCGGTCGTCCCGAGCACGCGCTGCGTCAGGCCGGCGCGGACCTGGAGCGACTCGTACACCCCGGGAGTCAGCCAGCGGGCCAGCTGCGCCACGGAGCGTCGACCGGCCAGCACCTCCAGCGAGCCCAGCGCGACCGCGCGGGCGACCGTCGCGGGATCGCCGTCGGGGAGCAGTCGCGGGGTGTCGTCGTCGGCCTCCATGACGAGCGACCGGTCGCTGACTCGCAGGACCGCGATGCGGCCGGCCGCGGTCTCGGGCACCGCGTGGGCGGGCCCGGTCGCCTCCTCGACGAGCGACGGCGCGACGGCGGGGACCAGCCGGACCTGCGGGCGCCGCGAGCGGACACCTCCCGGACGCGTGGAGCCGGTCGGGCGCTGCGGAACGGGTCCGTGCTCGGCCCCGCGCACCCGGGCGAACGCGTCCTCGGCGGGCGTCCTGCCACGGGGGAGCACGAGCGCCCCGACGTCGGCGCTCACAGCGCAGCTCCGTCGGCCGTCACGGGCACCGCGAGAACCTGGCCCGGTCGGATCAGGTCGGGGTCGGCACCGATCGCCGCGGCGTTCACCGCGTACCAGCGCGGCCACGCGGCGGCGACCTGCGCGTCGGTGGCGCCCGGCGGGAGGTGGCGTGCCGCGATCGACCAGAGGCTGTCCCCGGCTGCCACGACCACGCCGTCGACCGTCGCCACGGTGGACGCCGGTGCTCCGGCGGCGGACAGGGGTTCCGGCGGAGCGGGCGCGGGCGTGGCCTCGGCGGGCACGGGCTGCGCTGCGGGCTCCACCACGGATCTAGCGGCCACGGTGGATGGGCTCGCGGCCTCGTTGGCCGTGGTGGACGCGGTCTCCGACCAGCCGAGGTCGGTCGGCGCGGCCGCGACGGTGGCCGAGGGCGACGGTTCCAGCGCGGTCGCCGACGCGCCCGTCGCCATGCCGAGCCCGATCCCTGCTCCGACGGCGAGCACGAGCGCCTTGCGCACGACCTGCGGTGCGCACCGGTGGACCAGCCGCTCACCGGCGCGCCAGCTGGCACCGGCGGTGCGGACGACGACGCACACCGTGCCCAGCAGCGAGGCGGCCGCCAGCCAGAGGGCGACGAGCATGCCGACGACGGCCACCCCGATCTCGATCACCGAGTCGACCTGCCACGGTCCGACATGGTCGGTCAGCACGGCTCGCACGTGCAGCGCGAGCACCCCAGCCAGCGTCGCTGACGCCAGCGTCCCCGCGAGCAGCCCGCCGATCGACCTCCCCGCTCTCCGCACTCCGGTGCCCACCATGTTCGCCCCTGATCATGTTGTTTGATGCAGTTTGATAATGCTTGATGGGGATAGATGTACCTGGAAATGCCTAGGTTTGTCCAGTGGTGTCCACGAGAGTGAGTTGCACCGTGGTTGCACGCCGCCCGGCGGCCCGGCACGAGCGGGCACCACGCTGTGCCAGCGAGGGCTCCGGGTGTGTCGTACACGGTTGGTGCGCGCGGCTCCGGACCGGCGCCTACGGTGGCGAGGCATGGCTTCCTTCGCCGAGGTGACGTTGTCCCGGGTTCCTGCGGGGATCGACGTACCCGAGCCGCTCCGGATGTTGTTCGAGTGGGTCGATGCACACGGGTTCACGAGCACCGGCCGCGATGGCGAGCTCTACGGCAGCCTGTCGGCGGAGTGGCCCGGGCCCGGGACGAACCTGCTCCTGCGCGGCTATCGGCCCGGCGAGACCGCGGACTACGTCGCGGCCTGGTTCGGCTCCGCACGGGGGGAGTCGCCGACGTTGTGGCCGTTCTGTCGTACAGGTGCCGACGGCTCCGTGGCCGCGCTCTGGCGTGCCCCGGACAGCGCGACGCGCATCGTCCACCTGGGCTCGGGCAGCGGATCGCTGCTCACCTGCGTCCTGGGCGACGACGCTGTCGACTTCCTCCGGTTGATCGGCATCGGCTACGACGAGATCTGCTGGAGCGAGGACTGGAGCAACCCGCCGGTGCCCGAGCCCGACCGCTCCGTGCTCAACGAGCCGTACCGCACGTGGGTCGAGTCGACCTTCGACGTCACCATCCCGCGCACCGCTGTCGAGATCGTCCCCGACCCCGCCGAGATGGGTGACGACGGAACCGCCGACACCTGGTGCCGATGGGTCGATGCCGCGACGAGCTGATCACGCTCTCGGACGGGACGTGGTCCGGGTGCCGGCCGACGGTACCGACCTGACCGGTCGCCTTGTCATGGAGCCGGCCGGTGCGTGCCGGAGAGCGAGCGGGCCGGGTTGGGCGTGGTCACGAGCAGGCCGATCAGACGTTCGCACTCGAGCTCGTTGGCGGCCAGGTCGTCCCGCGCCTTCGCCTGCGCGGCCGCAGGCGCACGCTCGAGGAACGCGGGCTGAGCCAGCCGGGCGGACAAGGTGGCGATCTGCGTGCGTGCCTGGTCGAGCCGACGCTCCAGGCCACGACGCTGAGCCTCGTCGAGCGCCGGCATGGACGGCAGCGTCAACGTCGCACCCCACCGGCTGATGCGCGTCCCCCGACCAGGGTCGCCGGTCGTGAGCCGAGCGGTCCGGCACAGCTCGGACCAGAGCGTCAGGCCCTCGGCGCGCGCCGGCAGCCACGCAGCGGCCGCAAACCCCTGCCGCCCGCGGTGCTCTCGCGCCGCGTCACGCAGGGCCCGCAGCTGCTCACCGGCCGCGGCCGCCTCGTGATCCGGGGCTGCAGGTGCCGGGCACGGGAGGTGGTCCATGATCCCGGACCAGCCGAGGTCCTCGGCCAGCTCCTCGGTGGTGAACGGCAGCATCGGGTGCAGCGCCAGCAGCAGCGCGCTCAACGCGAACGACAGTGCGTCACGCGCGCCGTCGTCGCCCCCGTACAGGGCGTCCTTGCGAGCCTCCAGGTACAGACCCGACAGGTCGTCCTCCGCGAACGTGGCCAGCGCATCCGCAGCGCGGGCCAGGTCGCCGGCGTCGTAGCCGGCTGCAGCCCCGGCGAGCGTGAGGTCCAAGCGCGTCAGGAGCCACCGGTCCAGCAGGTGCGAAGGCGCAGGACGGGCGCTCCGCCACGAGCATGCGAACCGGCCGGCCAGGCCCGTGATGCTGCGCAGCTTGGTGAGGAACCCCCGAGCTCCCTGCAGGTCCTCGGGTCTGAACAGGAGGTCCGCCCCGGGGCGAGCCTTGCGGGCCAACGCGAACCTCAGGGTGTCGGGACCGTGCTCCGCGATGAGCGGCAACGGGTCGATGGAGTTGCCGAGGCTCTTCGACATCTTCTTCCCGTCGGCGTCCCGGATCAGCCCGTGCAGCAGCATCCGACGGAACGGCGGCTTCCCGGTCAGGTGGGTGCAGAGCAGCGACATCCGCAGCGCCCAGAAGAAGATCAGGTCGTTGCCGGTGATGAGCAGGTCGTTCGGGTAGAACCGGCGCAGGTCCGTCGTGTCGTCCGGCCAGCCGAGCGTCGACAGCGGCCACAGTGCCGACGAGAACCACGTGTCCAGCGTGTCCGGGTCCTGCGTCCACCCGTCGGGGATCTCGTCGTCCGACGCGAGGGCGCGAGCCTGCCCGTCGGGCCCGTACCAGATCGGGATGCGGTGCCCCCACCACAGCTGGCGCGACAGGCACCAGTCGTCGAGGCCCGCCGCCCACCGCAGGTAGTCCCGGCGTGCGTCAGCCGGCTCGATGAGGGTGGCACCGGTCGTGATCGCCCTCGCCGCCGCGGCCGCCAGGACGCTGGTGCGCAGGAACCACTGCGGAGTCGTCCGGAGGTCGAGCGTGGTGCCGCAGCGCGAGCACGTCGGCCCCGCGGCCGTCTCGATCGCCTCGATGTCGGACAACGTGGTCGCGCAGCCCGGGCACCAGAGGGTCTCCCGCTCGGCGCGGTAGATGAGCCCCTCGTCGAACAGGCGCGTGAACGCTGTCCGGGTCGCGCGGCTCGGCCCGTCGTCGAGGGTGAACGTCAGCCGGCTCCAGTCGGGGCCGGCGCCGAGCTGCCGCATCTGGTGGGTGATGCCCGCGGTGCACCGCGCCTTCCACTCCCAGGCCCGTCGCGTGAACTCGTCGCGGCCGATCTCGTCCTTGCTCGTGCCCTCGGCGCGCAGCTGCCGCTCCAGGAGGGCGTTCGTCGCGATGGCGGCATGGTCGAGCCCGGGGAGCCACAGGGTGTCGGCTCCGCGCATCCGCTGCCAGCGGGTCAGGGCGTCGGACAGTGTGTGCTCGTAGGCGTGCCCCATGTGCAGGTCGCCGGTGATGTTCGGTGGCGGCAGGATCATCGCCCAGGTGGGCGCACCGGCGGTGTCACTGGTGGTGAAGGCGCCGGCATCCTCCCAACCGCGGTAGCGGTCGCTGAAGGTGGTCGAGGTGTGCATGGTCGTTCCGTCCGTTCGTCCACGTCCTGGGGGAGTGCAGCTCGAGTCGAGATCTGCTCGACGAGCACAGGAGAGCCCTCGCCAGGAGTCCTACGGACAGGCGAGGGCTAGCGTACGAACGCAGGGCGCAGCGAACCCAGGAAGCGGGGTGCGTGTGCGCGAGCCATGCACCCCATTGTGCGCGTGTACCGGCGATGCGCACCCATCGATCCTGACGCGCCCAAGCTCCCCCGCGCCGCCCGGCGTCACGGCTATCGTCGGGCGTGCCCGCCGCGGCACCTGCGGCTGCACCCGAGGGAGCACGATGTCCGAGCCGGCACCTGCGGAAACAGCCCATCTCACGGTCCGCGGCGCCGTCGTGCTCGGGATCGGCGCGATGGTCGGTGCGGGGATCTTCGCGCTGCTCGGGCAGGCCGGCGCGGTCGCCGGCTCCGCGGTGTGGATCTCGTTCCTGCTGGCCGGGGCGATGTCCGCGACGCTCGGGTACACGCTCGTGAAGTTCGCGATGCGCTGGCCGTCGTCCGGTGGGCTGATCGTGTACCTGGAGCACGGCTTCCGCAGCCGGCGGCTCGTCGGTGTCGCCGCGTGGCTCGGGTACCTGACCGCGATCGTCGTGGTGGGCGCGATGGTCGCCGCGTCGTTCGGGGACTACGCCGCCGTGCTGCTCGCCGACGCACCTCCGGGCGGCTGGTTGTCGAAGCTGTGCGCCGCAGCGCTGGTGGTGCTCGGGACCTGGGTCACGGTCGCGGGGCCGCGTCTCATCGACCGGGTGCAGACGGGGATCGTGGGCTTGCTCCTCGTCGTGTTCGCCGTTTTCGTCGTCGGCACGCTCCCGCACGTGGACGCAGCGCTCCTGGCGCCGAGCACCTACCCGGGCGTCGACGACATCGTGGCCAGCATCGCCCTGACGTTCTTCGCCTTCCTCGGCTTCGCGGTGATCTCGTTCTCGGGCGGCGACCTGGCAGAGCCTCGGCGCGAGCTGCCGGTCGCGATGTACGCGGCGCTCGCGATCACCACCGTGCTGTACGTGGCCGTCGCGCTCTCGGTGTTCGGCACCCTGCCCGTCGACGAGGTCGTGGCCGCGGGTCCGACGGCCCTGGCCGTCGCGGCGGAGCCGGCGCTCGGCCAGGCCGGGTTCGTGATGATGGCCTGCGCGGCGCTGCTGGCGACGGCCTCCACGGTGACCGCGATGCTCTACGGCTCGGTCGGGCTCAGCGCGGCACTCGCGAGCTCCGGGACCTTCCCGCGGGTGTTCGGCCCGGGCACGCGGCTGGGCCGGCACGGCGGGCTGCTCATCACCGCGGCGCTGATGGTCGCGCTCGTGACCGTGCTCAGCGTCGGGGCCCTCGCTTCGGTCGGCAGCGCCGTGTCGCTCGCGGTCTTCCTGCTCGTCGCCGTGGCAGCCTTCCGGCTGAGGACCGAGCTCGGCGCGTCCCCGGTGCTGACCGCGGTCGCGGTTGCGGTCTCCGGCTTCGTGCTGGTGTGGTTCGTCGTGGACCTGTACGCGTCGGACCGGCGCTCGTTCTGGGCCATGATCGTCCTGGTCGGGCTCGCCGTCGTCGTCGACGAGGCGTGGACGCGGCGACGCCGGGCGCTCGACGCCGGTCGCTGACCCGCACGGGGGCGCGCTGCCACCCCGGTACCGTGCACGCATGCGGTGGGAGTCGCTCTTCGCGGACATGGAGGCCCAGCTCGCGGCCGGCCGACTCGCTGACGTCCGGGCGGACGTGGCCGAGCTCGCGCGCGCCGAGCGCGCCTCGATCACCCTCGCCGCGCGGGCGCGCGCGTCCGTCGGTCGCCCTGTACGGATGCTGGTGGGCGGCGCCGACGTCGTCGAGGGCGAGCTGATCGACGCGACGCCGGAGTGGCTCCTGGTGGCGACGTCATCCGTACGTCGCGCCCTCGTCCCGCTCGCCGCCGCGTCGGCGATCGACGGGCTCGCCGCGCACGCGGCACCCGCGGCCGGAGCGGTGGAGTCGCGGCTGGGGCTCGGGCACGCGCTGCGGGCGCTCGCCCGGGACCGGGCCGTGGTCCGGGTGCGGGCCGGCGGTGCCGACCTGACCGGCCGCATCGAGCGGGTCGGCGCCGATCATCTCGACCTCGCCGACGTCGACGGGGCGCGTCGTGGCGGGTGGGCCGTCGCGTTCGCGACGCTGCAGGTCGTCCGGACGGGCTGAGCCGGTCAGTCCCCGGCGGCGTCGTCGATCGTGCTGCCGTCGCTGGAGATCCGGGCACGCGTCTGCTCGTACATCCGCTGGATGTACTTCTCCAGCTCGGTCGACTCGACGCGCCACTGCAGCCGTCCGCCGATCTGGATGGCGGGCAGCTCACCGGAGCGCACGAGGGCGTAGGCCTGCGGCGCCGAGATGTTCAGCACCTCGGTGACGTCCGCGAGGGTCAGGAACCGCGAAGACATGACCGCAGTGTGGCACGCGGTAGCGCCCGGACCCGGTTGTCCACAATGCTCCGTTCGCGTCGGTCTGCAGACGGCAGGATGGCCGTCTGCAGCGATGCACCACGAACCAGGGGAGCCGATGGACACGAGCGTGATGGACCTGCCCGCACCGGTGGCAGCGCGGCTGCGACGCCCCGGCTGGCGCGACCCGCGACTCCTGGCCGGCGTCGCGATGGTCGCTGCATCGGTGCTCCTCGGCTCGTGGGCGGTGCGGACGGCGCAGGCCACGGTCCCCGTGTACGTGACGCGCGCCGCCCTGGTGCCGGGAGACCGCGTCACGGCAGCGGACCTCGCGGTCGTCGACGTCCGGCTGGGCACGGTCAACCTGGACCACTACCTGCGCGCCGACCGGCCCGTCGCCTCCGACGGCGTCGCGGTCCGTGCCGTCGGTCGGGGCGAGCTCGTGCCTGCGTCCGCTGTTGGCTCGTCTGCCGACCTCGACCTGCGGCCCGTCTCGGTGACGCTGACGCGCGCACCCTCGAGCGACGTGGTGCCCGGCGCGCTCGTGGACCTGTGGTTCACCCCTCCCGCGCCCGAGGAGGACGCCGAGCCGACGGAACCGAGCGAGCTGGCCGGTGGTCTCACGGTCGCCGAGGTGAGCACGCCGTCGGGAGCCTTCGGCGCGTCGGGCGGGAGCGCGGTCCAGGTGCTGGTCCCCAGCTCGCTGCTCCCCGTGATCCTCACGGCGCTCGCGGCCGAGGGCACGGTCGACGTCGTCCCGGTCCTGGGCACGGGGGGCTGACGTGGCTGTCGGGGTGCTCTGTGCCGTCCAGGGGTCCGCGGAGGCGATCATCGTCCAGGCCGTCGAGCAGACGGGCGGACGGCTCAGCGTGACCAGGCGGTGTGCCGACCTGACCGAGCTGCTCGCGGCCGCCGAGGCCGGGCTCGGGCGGCTCGCCGTCGTCTCGGGCGACCTCGACCTGCTGGACCGCGAGGCGATCGACCTGCTGCACCGGGCCGGGGTCCGCGTCGTCGGCATCGGCGACGCCAGTCGTCCGTGGCTCGGGGAGCGGCTCGCGGCGCTCGGCGCGGACCTCGTGGCGGTCGCGCCGCACGACGAGGCCTCCGCGAGCGATGTCGTCCGGGAGGCGCTCGCCATCCTCGGCGCCGCACCGGACGGCACGCCGGAGCCGTCGTGGCCCGACGAGCACACCCACCGCCGTCCGTCACGCGGTCTCGTCGTGGCCGTGTGGGGTCCGACGGGCGCACCGGGCCGCACGACCGTGGCCGTGAACGTGGCCGCGGAGCTTGCCGCGGGTGGGCGCCGGACGCTGCTCGTGGACGCCGACACCTACGGCGGGAGCGTCGCGCAGGTGGTCGGCATGCTGGACGAGGCACCCGGGCTCGCCGCGGCGGCACGCGCGGCCGGGCAGGGCACCCTCGACCTGATGACGCTCGCCCGGCTCACCCCGACGATCGCCCCCGACCTGCGGGTCCTGTCGGGCATCTCCCGGGCGGACCGGTGGCCGGAGCTCCCGTCCTCGTCGCTCGACGCCGTGTGGACGGTCGCGCGGGGGCTCGCCGAGTGGACGGTGATCGACTGCGGCTTCTGCCTGGAGCAGGACGAGGCGCTCACCTACGACACCAGGGCGCCACGGCGGAACGCGGCCACGATCAGCGCCCTCGAGGCGGCCGACGTGGTGCTCGTGGTGGGTGGGGGTGACCCGGTCGGCATCCAGCGCCTGGTCCGCGGCCTGGGCGAGCTCACCGACCTCGGGCTGGGCAGCACGAGGTTCGTGCTCGTGAACCGGGTGCGCGCGACCGTCGCAGGCCCGCACCCTGCGGAGGCCGTCAGTCAGGCCCTCGCGCGCTACGCGGGCGTCACCGACGCGCACGTGGTGCCCGACGACCGTCCGGCCCTGGACACGGCGCTGCTGGAGGCGCGGACGTTGCGGGAGGCCGCGCCGGGATCGCCCGTGCGACGCGCGCTGGCGGGGGTGGCGGCGCGCATCGATGCGCTGCTCGTGGCGGCTCCCGCCGAGGAGCCGGTCGCGGAGACCGTGCGCGCCTGACGGTCCGCCGTGCGCGCCCGAACGGGCGGACGTGCGCGCACGGGGCACACTGGGCCTCGTGCGCATCTACCTCCCCGCCTCGCTCGACGAGCTCGATCCCGCGTCCGCCCCGCTGTCGGCCCGCCGCGCCCACGCGGTGACACCGGCGCTGCGGGCGATGTTCGCCGACGAGGACGACGAAGGTCTGGAGTACGCCGCGCAGCTGGCGGCCGCCGACGACTCCCTCGAGCTGCTGGGCGGGCGGCCGGACGCACCGCAGCTGCGGTGCGTCGTGTCGGCGGACGTGGCCGACGCCGCGGTGCTCGCTCTGTCGGACGACGACGACGTCCCCAGCGCGGTCGAGCTGACCCGCGCGGTACCGCAGGCCGACGTCATCTGCGTGCACGTCGACGAGCCCGCGGCAGCGACCGACGTCGCGCTGGCCGCCGGGGGAGACGAGGAGGCGGCGGCGCGCCTCGACGAGCGGGACCTGCTCTGGTACGACGCGACCGAGCTGGCAAACGTCCCGCGCTGATGGCGGGCAGGCCGGCCACAGGGCTGCCGGCGGGTGGGCTTCGTCACGTGGAGGGTCGCCGGTTGGACCCGGCCTCAGCGCTCGGGTAGTGTTCACCGCCGGTACGACGTCCGGATGCGCGTTGGTCCGCCCCGCCAGGCGACCTTCGAGCTCCGGGCGTTATACCCCCATGGGGTATGGTGTAATTGGCAGCACGACTGATTCTGGTTCAGTTAGTCTAGGTTCGAGTCCTGGTACCCCAGCGCGAGCACCGCTGGCTCGATCTCCTCGGAGCATCGGGTAGAGTGTTCACTCGCAAGCGAGGCCTACGGGCCGAGCAGCGTATAGGCCCCCGTTGTGTAGCGGCCTAGCACGCCGCCCTCTCACGGCGGTAGCGCCGGTTCGAATCCGGTCGGGGGTACGCACAAGTTGGCCCGGTCACCACGGTGACCGGGCCTTCTGCGTTGTTGAGCTCCTCAGTGCTGGCCGGGCGGGCCGTGCGACGACGTCGGCAGGAGCGCGACGACGCCCCAGCCGATCACGGCCGCGATCGCGCCGACGAGGATGCCCGTGAGCACGGCGTCGCCGGCACCACCACCGCCCAGGAGGGCGAGGACCGCGCCCAGGACGAGGCCGACACCACCGGCGACGAGTGCCACGCGCCGACGCAGGCGACGCCGCGAGGCCGCGGCGCCGCGCACGGCCATCTCAGTCCGCCGTCCGTCGCAGGACCTCGGTCAGCCGGTTGGCCGCCGACACGACCGCGGCAGCGTGCAGCCGGCCCGGCTGCCGGGAGAGCCGCTCGAGCGGCCCGGAGACCGACACGGCGGCGACGATGCGACCGGACGGGCCACGCACCGGAGCGGACACCGACGCGACGCCGACCTCGCGCTCGGAGACCGACTGGGCCCAGCCGCGGCGACGGACCCCGGACAGGATGGTCGCCGTGAACTTGGCGCCCTGCAGGCCGCGGTGCAGCCGGTCGGGCTCCTCCCAGGCGAGCAGGATCTGCGCGGCGGAACCGGCGTGCATGGTCAGGGTGGCGCCCACCGGGATCGAGTCGCGCAGACCGATCGGGCGCTCGGCGGCGGCCACACAGATCCGCTGGTCACCCTGGCGGCGGTAGAGCTGGGCGCTCTCGCCGGTGTGGTCGCGCAGCGCGGCCAGCACGGGGCCGGCGGCGGCGAGCAGGCGGTCCTCGCCGGCGGCCGTGGCAAGCTCCGAGAGGCGGGGGCCGAGCACGAACCGGCCCTGCATGTCGCGCGCCACGAGACGATGGTGCTCGAGCGCCACGGCCAGCCTGTGGGCCGTGGGTCGAGCAAGATGGGTGGCGGTGACGAGCTGCGCGAGCGTGGCCGGGCCTGCCTCGAGGGCGCTGAGAACGGACGCGGCCTTGTCCAGCACGCCGACTCCGCTAGAGTTGTCCATAGGTCGATATTGGCGTCTCGAAGGCTGAGATGCAAGTACGACAGCAGACGAGCCGGGAAAACCACTCTCCCGGCCGACGGATCGAACGAGAGAACGGACCGAGAAGATGGCCGGCACGTTGGCGGAGAAGGTCTGGGACGCGCACGTCGTGCGACGGGGCACCGACGGGGCGCCCGACCTCCTCTACATCGACCTCCACCTCGTGCACGAGGTGACGAGCCCGCAGGCGTTCGAGGGCCTGCGTCTCGCGGGTCGCCCCGTGCGCCGCCCGGACCTGACCCTGGCGACCGAGGACCACAACACCCCCACGCTGGACATCGACCGGCCCATCGCCGACGAGACCAGCCGCACGCAGATCCAGACGCTGCGCAACAACGCCGCGGAGTTCGGTGTGCGCATCCACTCGCTCGGCGACGCGGACCAGGGCATCGTGCACCAGGTCGGACCGCAGCTCGGCCTCACCCAGCCCGGGCTCACCGTGGTCTGCGGTGA
Source organism: Cellulomonas humilata (assembly GCF_030814415.1). Lineage (GTDB taxonomy): Bacteria > Actinomycetota > Actinomycetes > Actinomycetales > Cellulomonadaceae > Cellulomonas > Cellulomonas humilata_A. The sequence continues at coordinate 413,951 of NZ_JAUSVB010000002.1, forward strand.
CTCGCACACGTCCACGCACGGCGCGTTCGGCGCGCTGGCGTTCGGCATCGGCACCAGCGAGGTCGAGCACGTGCTCGCCACGCAGACGCTGCCGCTGGCGCCGTTCAAGACGATGGCGATCACGGTCGACGGCGAGCTTCCCGCGGGAGCCACGAGCAAGGACATCATCCTGGCGATCATCGCCAAGATCGGCACCGGCGGCGGTCAGGGCTACGTGCTCGAGTACCGCGGCGAGGCCATCCGCGCGCTGTCGATGGAAGCCCGCATGACGGTCTGCAACATGTCGATCGAGGCCGGCGCGCGCGCGGGCATGATCGCGCCCGACCAGACGACGTTCGACTACCTGCAGGGTCGCCCGCACGCGCCCGAGGGTGCCGACTGGGATGCAGCCGTGGCGTACTGGAGCACGCTGAAGACCGACGAGGACGCCGAGTTCGACGTCGAGGTGGTCCTCAAGGCGGAGGACCTCGAGCCGTTCGTCACGTGGGGCACCAACCCCGGCCAGGGTCTTCCTCTGTCCGGCTCGGTGCCGGTGCCCGAGGAGATCGCCGACGCCGACGAGCGCGGAGCCGCCGAGCGCGCCATCGAGTACATGGGCCTGACCCCGGGCCAGCCCCTGCGCGACATCAAGGTCGACACGGTCTTCATCGGCTCGTGCACCAACGGCCGCATCGAGGACCTGCGCTCGGTGGCCAAGGTCATCCGCGGCAAGCACAAGTCCGACGACGTCCGCGTGCTCGTGGTGCCGGCGTCGGCCCGCGTGCGGCTCCAGGCGGAGGCCGAGGGGCTCGACAAGATCTTCCTCGACTTCGGCGCCGAGTGGCGCAACGCCGGCTGCTCGATGTGTCTGGGCATGAACCCCGACCAGCTCGCACCGGGGGAGCGCTCGGCGTCCACGTCGAACCGCAACTTCGAGGGCCGGCAGGGCAAGGGCGGACGCACGCACCTGGTCTCGCCGCTCGTCGCCGCCGCCACCGCCATCCGCGGCACGCTGTCGTCGTACGCGGACCTCGACACCGGGGCGCCCACGCCCGACGGCAGCCCTCTGACCGACCTCCAGACGGTCTGACCCAGGAAAGCGAGCACTGTCATGGAGAAGTTCAGCCAGCACACCGGCGTCGGGGTCCCGCTGCGCCGCAGCAACGTCGACACCGACCAGATCATCCCGGCCGTCTACCTCAAGCGCGTCACGCGCACCGGGTTCGAGGACGCGCTGTTCGCCGCCTGGCGCGGCGACCCGTCGTTCATCCTCAACCAGGAGGCGTACTCGTCCGGCTCCGTCCTGGTCGCCGGGCCCGACTTCGGCACCGGCTCGTCCCGTGAGCACGCCGTCTGGGCGCTCAAGGACTACGGCTTCAAGGTCGTCATCTCGAACCGCTTCGCGGACATCTTCCGCGGCAACTCCGGCAAGCAGGGTCTGCTCGCCGCGCAGGCGGCGCAGGAGGACATCGAGCTCATCTGGAAGATCCTCGAGACGCGCCCCGGCACGGAGGTGACCGTCGACCTGGAGTCGAAGACGATCACCTGCGACGACGTCGTGGTGCCCTTCCAGGTCGACGACTACACGCGCTGGCGCCTCATGGAGGGCCTCGACGACATCGGGCTGACGCTCGAGCACGCCGACGAGATCTCCGACTTCGAGGCCCGTCGTGAGTCGTGGCGGCCCGCCACGCTGCCCGCCAAGCACCTGCCGCCCGTCGAGATCGTCGCCGCGCGGCCGAGCGGCGTACCGGTCGAGATCGGCCGCCGCCCCTGACGCCTGTCCGGCGGGTTGCAGGCGTTGCGGCCCGCCGGACGGCGACAGTGACTAGCGTGTGCGCTGGGCCACGGTGCAGTGCGCGCCGGCCGAGGGAGGACCACCATGCCGGGCAAGTCGCAGATCGCCGACCGGATCGCCGCCAGAGGCGCCTCTCGAGCCGCCGCCGCAGCGGCGGTGGAGGCCGTGCTCGACGAGATCACCACCGCGCTCGCGGCCGGCGAGAGGGTGACGCTCACCGGGTTCGGGACGTTCGAGGCCACCGGTCGCGCCGCGCGCACAGGACGCAACCCGCGCACCGGTGAGGCGCTCGAGGTGGCCGCGACGACGGTGGCGCGGTTCCACCCCGGCGCCACGCTGCGCGCGCGGGTCGCCGCTGGTCCGGGTGAGCCGCTCGGAGCCGTCGCGGACCTGAGCACCCTGCAGGGCCTCGCTGCGCCCGAGCCTGCAGCGGTCGCCGCACCCACGCCCGCCCCGGCACCGAGGTCGAAGCCGTCGGGAACGTCGTCGGCCAAGGCGAAGGCGAGCGCGAGTGCGAAGGCGAAGGCCAAGGCCGAGGCGAAGAAGGCCGACGTCAAGAAGCGCGCCGACGCCGCCAAGAAGGCCGACGCGAAGAAGCGCGCCGACGCCAAGAAGAAGACGAAGAAGCAGGCCGCTGCCAAGGACAAGAAGAAGTCCGGTAAGGGTCACGCCAAGAAGAAGTGACGCCCGGCCCAGTCACGTGAAGGTTTCGCACCCACACCGGCGTGCCGGTGCGGGTGCGGTCAGGAGCACGCCCGCGCGTGGGAGACGATGGTTCGATGACCGACCTGCTGTACGTCAACGGTGGCAACCCGCTCTCGGGGGAGATCACCGTCCGCGGTGCGAAGAACTTCGTCTCCAAGGCGATGGTCGCGGCCCTGCTGGGTGAGACGCCGAGCACGCTGCGCAACGTCCCGCAGATCCGCGACGTCGCCGTCGTCACGGGGCTGCTGGAGCTCCACGGCGTCAAGGTCGACGCCGACGCCGAGGCGGGCGTCCTGCACCTCGACCCGACGGACGTCGAGTCGGCGCACGTCGCGGACATCGACACCCACGCCGGGTCCAGCCGCATCCCGATCCTGTTCTGCGGCCCGCTGCTGCACCGGCTCGGTGAGGCGTTCATCCCGGACCTGGGCGGCTGCCGGATCGGCGACCGGCCGATCAACTACCACCTCGACATCCTGCGGCAGTTCGGCGCGGTCGTGGACAAGACCGACAACGGCATCCACATCCGTGCTCCGCGCCGGCTCCAGGGCACCAAGATCGCGCTGCCGTACCCCAGCGTCGGCGCGACGGAGCAGCTGCTGCTCACGGCCGTCCGGGCGGAGGGCGTCACCGAGCTGGCCAACGCGGCGATCGAGCCCGAGATCCTCGACCTCATCAACGTGCTCCAGAAGATGGGCGCGATCATCTCCGTCGACACCGACCGGGTGATCCGGATCGAGGGCGTCGACCGGCTGGTCGGCTTCCAGCACACCGCGCTCTCGGACCGGATCGAGGCGGCCTCGTGGGCGTCGGCGGCCCTGGCGACGGGCGGCGACATCTACGTCCGCGGCGCGACGCAGCCCGAGATGACCACGTTCCTCAACACGTTCCGCAAGGTCGGCGGCGAGTTCGCCATCGACGACGCCGGCATCCGGTTCTTCCACCCCGGCGGGGACCTGCGCTCGATCACGCTCGAGACGGACGTGCACCCCGGGTTCATGACCGACTGGCAGCAGCCGCTGGTCGTGGCCCTGACCCAGGCCAAGGGCCTGTCGATCGTGCACGAGACGGTGTACGAGAACCGGTTCGGGTTCACCGAGGCCCTGGTGGGCATGGGCGCGACCATCCAGGTCTACAAGGAGTGCCTGGGAGGCCGGCCGTGCCGGTTCGGGCAGCGCAACTTCTACCACTCGGCCGTGATCTCCGGCCCGACGCCGCTCGCGGCCGCGGACATCGAGGTGCCGGACCTGCGCGGGGGGTTCAGCCACCTCATCGCCGCGCTGACGGCGAAGGGCACGTCGTCGGTGCGGGGCATCAGCCTCATCGACCGCGGGTACGAGCGGTTCACGGCGAAGCTCGAGGCGCTCGGCGCCGAGTTCAGCCGGGACTGACAGGTAGCATCGGCTCCCGTGCAACCGCCGGCCAGATCCAATCGCGCCTACCGCATCGTCGCTCACATCGTGCGGCCCATCCTGCGCGCGATGACGCGTCACGACTGGAGCGGGACCGAGAACTTCCCGCGCGAGGGCGGGTTCATCGTCACCTCGAACCACATGACGAACATCGATCCGCTGACGTTCGCCCACTTCCTGTGGGACAACGGCGTCGCGCCGAAGATCCTGGCCAAGGCGCCGCTGTTCAAGATCCCCGTGCTCGCGGGCGTGCTGCGGGCGACGGGCCAGATCCCGGTGTACCGGAACACCGCGTCGGCGGGCGAGTCGCTGACCGCGGCGGTCACCGCGATCGGTGACGGTGACGTGGTCGCGGTGTTCCCGGAGGGCACGCTGACCCGGGACCCGGACCTGTGGCCGATGGTCGGCAAGACCGGCATCGCGCGCCTCGCGCTGACGACCAGGGCGCCGGTCATCCCCGTCGCCCAGTGGGGCGCGCAGAACCTGCTGGCCCGCTACGGCAAGCTGCTCAAGCCGTTCCCGCGCAAGCTGGTGACGGTCGTCGCCGGCCCCCCGGTGGTGCTGGACGACCTGTACGACCGCCCGCAGGACACCGCGACGCTGCGGGAGGCCACGGAGCGGGTGATGGACGCGATCACGGCCCTGCTGGCGCAGGTGCGCGACGAGGAGCCGCCGGCGGTTCGCTACGACATGCGCAAGCCTCTCGCGCAGGGCGAGAAGAGGGTCGGCGGAGACCACGCGACCCACCCCGAGCTGCCGTGACGGCGGACCAGGTGACGCACGACCGGCCGCACACGCCGGGTGCGCCGCGACTGCGCGCGGCGGTACTGGGCGCCGGTGCCTGGGGCACCACGTTCGCGGCCGTGATGGCTGACGCCGGGTGCGACGTGACGGTCTGGGGACGCGACGAGAAGGTCTGCCGGCAGATCGCCGACGAGCACCGCAACGAGGCCTACCTGCCGGGGGTCCAGCTGCCGGCACGCGTCACCGCGTCGAGCGACGCCCGGGCCGTCCTCGCGGGCGCCGACGTCGTCGCGGTCGCCATCCCGTCGCAGAGCGCGCGCGCCACGCTGACGCCCCTGGCCGACGCCGTGGCGGGCCACGCCGTGGCCGTCTCGCTCATGAAGGGCGTCGAGCTGTCGACCGATCGCCGCATGAGCGAGGTCGTCGCGGAGTCGCTCGGCATCCCGGCCGACCGGATCGCCGTCGTCTCCGGGCCCAACCTGGCGCTCGAGATCGCCCGCCGGCAGCCGACCGCGACGGTCGTGGCATCCACCAGCGAGGCGACGGCCCAGCTGGTGGCGCGGGCGTGCGCGTCCGCGTACTTCCGGCCGTACACGAACGACGACGTCGTCGGCGTCGAGCTGTGCGGGGCCGTGAAGAACGTCATCGCGCTCGCGGTCGGCATCTCGCAGGGTCGCGGCCTCGGCTACAACACGATGGCGACGGTCATCACGCGCGGCCTGGTGGAGATCACCCGGCTCGGGCTGGCCCTGGGCGCGGACGCGGACACGTTCCCCGGCCTCGCCGGCCTCGGGGACCTGATGGCGACCTGCGCGTCGCCCGACTCGCGCAACCACACGCTCGGCGGCCACATCGGCCGCGGCATGACCCTCGACGAGGCGATCTCCGCGACCGGGGGCACCGCGGAGGGCGTGAAGTCGTGCCGGTCCGTCCTGGAGCTCGCCACCACCCTCGGCGTCGAGATGCCGATCACGTCGGCGGTCGTGAAGGTGCTGCACGAGGGCCTGCCGGTCGACCAGCTGGCCCCGCTGCTGCTCGCGCGACCGCACAAGGCCGAAGGCGCCTAGCGACTCTCGAGCGCCTGCGCGAGGTCGCGCCAGAGGTCCTCGACGTCCTCGATGCCGACCGACATCCGCAGCAGGTCCTCCGGCACGGTGAGCGACTCGGTGGCGAACCGGCGTCGGCGCTCCAGGGTCGACTCCACTCCGCCGAGGCTCGTTGCGGGCACCCACAGCCGCAGGGCCGCGACGACAGCGTCCGCCGCGTCGGGTCCACCGTGCGGGCGCAGCCCGATGATCGCGCCGAAGCCGTCCATGAGCCGCGCAGCGCGCTCGTGGCCCGGGTCGGAGGGCAGGCTCGGGTGCCGGACCTCCGCGACGGCGGGGTGCTCGCTGAGACGTCGGGCGAGCTCGGCGGCGTTGCTCTGCGCGCGCTCGACCCGCAGCGCGAGCGTGCGCAGGCCGCGCAGGGCGAGCCACACCTCGAACGGTCCGGCGATCGACCCGTTCAGCGTGCGGTACGCGTGCAGCCGGGCGTGCAGGTCGTCGTCGTCGGCCAGCGCGGCGCCGAGCACGACGTCCGTGTGCCCGGCGAGGTACTTGGTCACGGAGTGCACGACGACGTCCGCCCCGTGCTCGAACGGGCGCTGCACCAGGGGCGTCGCGAACGTGTTGTCGACGCCGACGAGCGCACCCACCGCGTGCGCCGCCTCGACGAGCGCGGGGAGGTCGGCGACCTCGAGCATGGGGTTGGTCGGCGTCTCGACCCAGAGCAGCGACGCCGGCCGCGGCGCGCTCAGGGCGGCAACCACCGCGGCGGTGTCGTCGATGTCGACCAGCGTCACGTCGATGCCGAGGCGCTCCTGCAGGTCCTGCGCGTAGCCGAGGGTCACCTGATAGGCGTGCCGGGGCATGACCAGCCGGCCGCCGGGCGGAATGAGGGAGAGCGCCGCCGCGATGGCCGCCATGCCCGAGCCGAACACCAGGGCCGGGTGCGTGGAGCCCTCGAGCGTGCCGAGCGTCTCCTCGAACGGGTGCCACGTCGCGGTGTCCATGCGGCCGTACAGCGGCTCGCCGTCTGCGGGCACGCCCTGCGAGACGAAGGTGGAGGAGAGCACGACGGGCGGGTTCACGGGCGCGCCCTGGGTGCGCGCCGGCCGGCCGGCGGCGACGACGAGCGTCGCGGGGGAGAGGTCGTCGTCGTGGTCGGAGGTCACCCGCCGCAGGTTACCTGTGGGCTGCCCCGCGGACGCAGCGGTGGGCTGACCCACGGATGCGTCCACCCATGCCTCGGACAGCCCTGACCAGCCGTCACCGCCAGGTAGGGTCGGGCGCGATGGACGCCACCTCCCAGCCTTCGGGCCACGCCCAGACCTCCGCCCAGACCCCCGCTCAGACCCGTGGACAGACCCCCGGGAACGGCCGCCGCCCCCGCGTGATGGTCCTGTTCGGCGGGCGCTCCGGCGAGCACGCGATCAGCTGCGCGACGGCCGGAGGCGTGCTGCGGGCCATCGACCGCGACCGCTACGACGTGCTCGCCGTGGGCATCACGCCCGCCGGCCGCTGGGTGCTCGCCGACGACGACCCCGAGCGCTGGGCGATCTCCGACGGCCACCTGCCGCAGGTGGAGGACACGGCCGCGCACGTGCTGCTCCCGCAGGCGGTCGACGACCGCGACGTCCAGGTGCTCGAGGCGGGGCAGCTGCCGCGCGTCCTCGGCGAGGTCGACGTCGTCTTCCCGCTGCTGCACGGCCCGTTCGGCGAGGACGGCACGCTGCAGGGCCTGCTCGAGCTGGCCGACGTGCGGTACGTGGGCGCCGGGGTGCTCGCGTCCGCGGTCGGCATGGACAAGCACATGATGAAGCTGGTGCTCGCGGGCCACGGCCTGCCCGTCGGCCCGTTCCGCGTGGTGCTCCCGGGCGAGCTCGACCGCGACCCCGACGGCGTCACGGCTCGGATCGCCGAGCTCGGGCTGCCGTTGTTCGTCAAGCCGGCGCGCGCCGGTTCCAGCCTGGGCATCTCCCGGGTGACCGACCTCGCCGACCTGCCGGCCGCCATCGCCGCCGCCGCGGTGCACGACCCGAAGATCATCGTCGAGGCGGCGATCGTCGGGCGCGAGATCGAGTGCGGCGTGCTCGGCGGCCACGACGGCGACCGGGCGCGCGCGTCGCTGCCCGGCGAGATCGTGGTCACCGACCCCCGGCACACGTTCTACGACTTCGAGGCCAAGTACCTCGACGAGGCCGGCGTCACGCTGGCCTGCCCGGCCGACCTGCCCGAGGGGATCGTCGAGGCCGTGCAGGACGCTGCGGTGCGGACGTTCGAGGCGGTCGGGTGCGAGGGGCTCGCCCGCGTCGACGTCTTCGTGACCCCGGACGGCGAGGTCGTCGTCAACGAGATCAACACCATGCCGGGGTTCACGCCGTACTCGATGTACCCCCGGTTGTGGGAGGCGTCCGGCGTCGGATATGCCGAGCTGGTCGACGAGCTGCTGCGCCTGGCGCTCGCGCGTCCGACCGGGCTGCGCTGAGCCTGTGGGCGTTCCCAGCCGCGCAGGTTACGCTTCCGTAGGTCGTGACGGATCGGGCGACGGCGCCACACGTGTGGCCGTACCCGCTGCCAGCACGATCGGGACGTCCTCCGGGCGGCCCAACGCACCCCGGCTCGGGTGTGCGCCGACTGGCCGACACGCAGTGACGGCTCTCCGCAGATCGGTCGTGACCGTCATGGGTGCTCCCCACGCCGCCTCACCGCGTCGCCTGCTCGTCGACACCGTTCCCGGTCGCCTCGCGTGAGCGCCGCCGTCTCGCCGCCGCCCGCGCCTGCGCGCGTCGCGAAGAACGCCCAGGACTACACGGCGCTCGCGGCCTACGTGCGTGAGTCCGGCCTGCTGAAGCGCCGCTACGGCTACTACTGGACGCGCCTCATCGCCGTCGTCCTGGCGTTCGCGGGAATCTGGGTCGCCGTGGTCCTCGTCGGCGACTCGTGGTGGCAGCTCGCCGTCGCAGCCGGGCTCGCGCTCGTGCTCACGCAGATCGCCTTCCTCGGTCACGACAGCGCCCACCGCCAGATCTTCAACTCCGGCCCCTGGAACGACTGGACCTCGCGGATCCTCGCCGGGGCGTTCGCCGGTCTCAGCCACACCTGGTGGCGCAACAAGCACAACCGGCACCACGCCTCGCCCAACCAGCAGGGCACGGACCCGGACATCGCGCCCGGGGTCGTCGTCTGGACGGCGGACGTCCTGGACACCCGCACCGGGTTCAAGGGCTGGTTCGGGCGCAACCAGGGGTGGTTCTTCTTCCCCCTCCTCATGCTCGAAGGCGTGAGCCTGCACATCTCGAGCGTCCGCCTGCTGCTGGCCAAGGGGGCGGTGCCGCACCGGTGGGTCGAGGCTCCGATCGTCATCACCCGGCTGGCCCTCTACGTCGGGGTGCTCTTCTACCTCCTCCCGCCCAGCAAGGCCTTCGCGTTCATCGGCGTGCAGATGGCACTCTTCGGCGTCATGCTCGGCGGCTCGTTCGCGCCGAACCACAAGGGCATGCCGATCATCCCGGCCGGTCTCAAGGTCGACTTCCTGCGTCGGCAGGTGCTCACGTCCCGGAACATCAAGGGCGGCGCCGCCGTGGACTTCGTGATGGGTGGCCTGAACTACCAGGTCGAGCACCACCTGTTCCCCAGCATGCCCCGCCCGAACCTCAAGCACGTGCAGCCCGTGGTGCGGGACTACTGCGAGCAGCTCGGCGTGAAGTACACCGAGGTGGGGTTCTTCCGGTCGTACAAGATCATCGTGGCGTACCTCAACCGCGTCGGTCTGGCCGACCGGGCCGCGTTCGACTGCCCGGTGGCCGCCACGTACGGGCGCTGACCGGCTAGATGCAGGACCGGACCTGCTCGGTCAGCGCGACCGCCGGGCCGAGCTGGTCGACGAACGCCGTCGAGCGCTCCGCCGCGACCTCGGCCGGGACGTGCAGCTCGACGGCCGGCTCGCGACCGTAGGTGGTGAACGTCCAGCCGTCGTCGCCCTCGACGACGACCCAGTCGACGCTGGTGCCGCCCGGGGTCTCCACGGTCTGGCAGTGCTCCGTCGTCGGCCCGAGCGGCTCGACACCGCACCGCAGGACGACGGGGGCCGCCGGGTCGCCCCACGCGGTCGTCGCCTGCGCCGTGGTGTCCCGCTGCGGCAGCCCGTCGCCGAGCGAGTCCGGTATCGCCAGGACGACGCTCGCGCACACCGGCTCGGTGGCGTTCGGTGCCACCTCGACGGGCACGGTGACCGCGCAGCCGCCCAGGGCCGCGATGCCGGCGACGGGGGCGATCAGGAGCAGTCGTCGGCGGATCCGGGGCACCGGCTCACCGTAACCCGTGGGCCGCGCCGAACCTCTACCGTGTCGGGGTGACCGCCGACACCCGCGCACCGTCCGACGGCCCTCTGGTCGCCGAGCTGTCCGAGGACGCGCTCCTCGCCCGCATCTTCCCGCTCCTGCCGCTGGGTGCCGACACGCACGTCCCGCCCGGTGACGACGCCGCAGTCGTGGCCGCACCGGACGGCAGGTTCGTCGTCACCACGGACGTGCTGGTCGAGGACCGGCACTTCCGCCGGGCGTGGTCCTCGGGCGAGGACGTCGGTCGACGGGCCGCGGTGCAGAACCTGGCCGACGTCGCCGCGATGGGTGCGCGGCCCACGAGCATCGTCGTCGCCCTGGTCATCCCGGGTGACCTGCCCGTGGCGTGGGTGGAGGGTCTGGCGCGCGGGCTGGCCGCCGAGTGCGCACCTCTGGGGGTGGGCGTCGTCGGGGGAGACCTGTCGGGTGGGCCGGCCGTCGTCGTCGCCGTCACGGCGCACGGGGACCTCGCGGGACGCGCGCCGGTGCTGCGATCGGGCGCGCGGCCGGGAGACGTGCTCGCGCACGCCGGTGTGGCCGGTGAGTCCGCGGCAGGGCTCGCGCTGCTGGAGGCGGGCCGTGGGGAGCTGGACCGTGCGCTCGTGGACGCCCACCTGCGCCCGGTCGCGCCGCTGGCGGCCGGGCCGGTCGCCGCGAGCGCGGGTGCCACCGCGATGCTCGACGTGTCCGACGGGCTGCTGCGCGACGCGGGCCGGATCGCGCGCGCGAGCGGGGTGCGGATCGACCTCTTCGCCGACGCGTTCGCCCCGGACCGCGACCGGCTGCGCACTGTCGCGAACGAGCTCGGCGCCGTGGCCGAGCGCTGGGTGCTGGACGGTGGCGAGGATCACGGCCTGCTGGCGACGTTCCCGGCCGGTTCCCCGCTGCCGGCGCCGTTCCGAGCCGTCGGTCGCGTGACCGAGGGTGCCGGGGTGACCGTCGACGGCGTGCCTGCCCCGGCCCGGTCAGGCTGGGACCACTTCGCGGGGTGAGGCTCAGCCGCGGCGGTACCGGACCTCGAGGAGGCTCGCGCCGCCGATGTCGTCGTAGCGGTCCACACCGTCCGCCTGGAAGCCGTGCCGACGGTAGAAGTGCCGGGCCCGCTCGTTGTCGGCGAGTACCCAGAGCGTCACGGTGGTCTTGTCGCCGACCTCCGAGATCACGGTCCGCATGAGGTCGCGGGCGACGCCGTGGCCCCACGTGCCCGGGTCGAGGTAGATGGAGAAGATCTCCCGGTCACCGCGGCGTGCGTCCTCGTCGCGGCTGGGCCCGACGGTGACGAAGCCGACCACGCGGTCCGCCGCGAGAGCGACCCAGGTACGGATCTCGTCGGCCGGCCCTTCGCGCAGGTACCGGCCCCACTGCGCGGTGCGTTCGCCCGCGTCGAGGGAGGCGAGGTACGCGTCGGGCACGATGCCCGCGTACGCCTCCTGCCAGGACCGTACGTGCACCCGGGCGATGCCTGAAGCGTCCCCCTCGGTGGCGACACGGATCGTCACCTCGTCCAGCTGCTCGACCATGGACGTCACCCTGCCACACGGATCGGACATGACGAAGGCCCACGAGGTGACAACCTCGCGGGCCTTCGAATGCGTCGGGTCGACGTCAGACGGCGCGCTGCACCTTGCCGGCCTTGAGGCACGACGTGCACACGTTGAGACGCTTGGGCGTCCCCGCGACGACGGCACGCACGCGCTGGATGTTCGGGTTCCAGCGCCGCTTCGTGCGCACGTGCGAGTGCGAGATGCTGTGCCCGAAGCTCGGGCCCTTGGCGCAGACGTCGCAGTTGGCAGCCACGGTCTTCTCCTGTTGCTCTTTGCGGATCATGAGCCGCGTGTGCGGCGAAGTCAGGGGTCGGGGCGCACGAGCGACACCGTCTCCGTACCGTTTCCGGACAAGGATTCGGGGGCCGCCACCGGGCACCACCAGTGCCCAGCATGGCCGGGCAACCGGTCAAGACTAGCCCATCGAGCACGTCGGCCCAAATGTGGGTGTGATGAGGCAGGGTGGTGCTTCGTCACAGTGGGTCTGCCTGGTGCCTGGTGGGCGTGGGACGCGGACGAGACGACGGAGGTGCGGTGGACCTGCTGGAGGCAGCGGCGTTGCGCGCCTGGGCGATGGCGGCACGGACGGCGCTCGGGGCGGCGGCGGACCGGATCGACGCCGTGAACGTGTTCCCGGTCGCCGACTCGGACACGGGTACCAACGTGCTGCTGACCGTCGTGGGCGGTGCCGACGCGGTCGCGCTCGTGCCGGCGGACGCCGCGGCGGCGGACGTGGCGAGGGCGTTCGGGCGTGGCGCCCTGCTGGCGGCGCGCGGCAACTCCGGCGTCATCGTCAGCCAGTACCTGACGGGTTTCGCTCGCGCGCTGCCGGCGCGGGCGGGAGCACCCGAGGTCGCGCACGCCCTGACGGTGGCGGCCCGGGCAGCGCGCGAGGCGACCGTCGAACCGCAGGAGGGCACGGTCCTCACGCTGGCCGACGTCGTCGCGGGCGCTGCGGCTACCGCGGCCGACGCGGGCGCGGACCTGGCGACGACGCTCGCGGAGAGCGTCGCGGAGGCCCTGCGCGCGCTCGGGCGGATCAGTGCCGTGCACCCCGTGCTGCGCGCCGCGCGCGTGCTGGACGCCGGCGCCTGCGCCCTGCTGGTCGTCCTGGACGCGCTGGCCCGCGCGGTCGGTGACGAGCGGCCCGTCCACGTCCCGCTCGACTGGCTGCCGACGACCGCCGCGGACCACGCGTCGGTGGAGACGACGGGCGGTGCGTACGAGGTCATGCTGCTGGTCAGTGACGACGCCGCGGCCCACGGCGCTGCGGTCGACACCGGGGCCGAGCTCCGACGGCGCATGGGCGCGCTGGGGGACTCGGTGGCCGTCGTCGGCGGGGACGGCTGGTGGCACGTGCACGTCCACACCGACCAGCCGACCGCCGCGATCACCGCGGCCGCGCTGGGCCGGCGCGAGCAGATCCTCGTCCGCCTCCTCGCCGGGGCGCACGCGGGCGGGTCGGCGCTGCACGACCGGGCGGACGGTCGGGAACGATGGGGTGTCGTGGTCTGCACCGCGGCGCCGGACCTCGCCGCCTGGTACGCGGCGGCGGGTGCGGTCGTGCTTGTCCGCTGTCCCGAGGCGCCCGTCCGCGCCGAGCACCTCGAGCGCGCGGTCACGGACACGGGCGCGGCGCACGTGGTCCTCCTGCCGGGAACGGGTGCGGAGGTCTCGACGGCGCCGTCCGTCCCGGGCGTGGTCATCGAGACGCTCGACGCGGCCGACGAGGTGCGCGCCGTCGTCGGGTCGCTGGCGCTGGCCGGCGAGGGCCCGACGGCGCAGGGTCGCACTGCTGCGCAGGCGGCGCTGGCCCGTCTGGGCGTCCGCACCGTCGAGGCCGCGTCGGTGCACGCCGTCGCCGACGCGGTCGACGCGCTCGTGCGGACGCCTCGGCCGACGCCCGCCGAGAGCCTGACGGTGCTGGGGCGCGACGCGCCGGACGGGGCGCTCCTGGACGCCCTCGTCGCGCACCTGGCGACGCACCACCCCGGGATCGAGGCGACGGTGGTCGGACCGACCGGGCACGGGCCCGCCCTCGTGCTCGGGCTGGACTGACCGTGGCGACGAGCAAGAACAAGGGCATCACGTACCAGGACAGCGTGCACACGCACGTCGACCCGCTCGACGAGCGTGTGCACGGCAAGCCCGCCGAGGTGAAGAAGTTCGCGACGCTCGGCATCGAGACGGTCGGGGACCTGCTGTCCCACTACCCGTGGCGCTACGCCGACTCGCGCGAGGTCACCGACATCGCCAGCCTGGCCGTGGGCCGCAACGTCTCGCTGGTCGCGCAGGTGCGCAGCGCCGAGGTCAAGCTGGCGCAGCGGACGGGCAAGCCGCGCGTCGAGGCCAAGGTCACCGACGGCGCCCGCACGCTCGACCTGGTGATCTTCATGCCGCACCGGGGCGCCGCGGACTTCCACGTGAAGCGTCTGGTGCCGGGGTCGCTCGGGCTGTTCTCCGGGCAGATCAACATCTTCAACGGGCGGCTGCAGCTGGCCAACCCCACGTACGCGATCTTCGGGCACGAGGTCGACGAGGCCGTCGCGCTCGAGGAGGCGGAGTGGCCGATCCCGATCTACCCGGCGACGGCCGGGCTGGAGTCGGACAAGATCCGCGCGGCGGTCCGGGCTGCGCTCGAGCCGCTGACCGAGCAGGACGTGCCCGACCCGGTGCCGGAGCCGGTGCGCGCGGAACGCCATCTCGCGTCGCGCTGGAGCGCCCTGCGCGGGGTGCACGTGCCGCAGACCGAGGACGACTGGCGCAAGGGCCAGGCACGGCTGCGGTACGAGGAGGCCTTCGTCCTGCAGGCCGAGCTGGCGCGTCGTCGGGCCCACGCGCAGCGGGAGGAGTCGACCGCGCGCCCGGCCCGCTCCGGTGGGTTGCTGGAGGCGTTCGACGCGCGGCTGCCGTTCGTCCTCACCGACGGGCAGGTCGCGGCCGGGGAGCAGATCGCCGCCGACCTCGCGCGGCCGCACCCCATGCAGCGGCTGCTCCAGGGAGAGGTCGGCTCGGGCAAGACCGTCGTGGCGCTGCGGGCGATGCTCCAGGTGGTCGACGCGGGCGGGCAGGCGGCGCTGCTGGCACCCACGTCGGTCCTTGCCACGCAGCACGTCCGCACGCTGCGCGCGCTGCTGGGGGACCTCGCCGAGGGCGGCCTGCTGGGTGGCTCGGAGATCGGCACCCGGGTGGCGCTGCTCACCGGGGCGCAGAGCACGGCCGAGCGGCGCAGCAACCTGCTGGAGGCGGCGAGCGGCCAGGCGGGGATCGTCGTCGGCACGCACGCGCTGCTCTCGGACCCGGTGCAGTTCGCGGACCTCGGGCTCGTGGTCATCGACGAGCAGCACAAGTTCGGCGTCGAGCAGCGCGGACGGCTGCAGGCCAAGGCCGCGAACGCCCCCCACCTGCTGGTGACCACCGCGACGCCCATCCCGCGCACCGTCGCGATGACGGTGTTCGGCGAGCTGGAGATCTCGGAGCTGCGGCACGTCCCGGCCGGTCGCAGCGGCATCACCACGCACGTCGTGCCGGCCGACAACCGGCCCTGGATGGACCGGACGTGGAGCCGGGTGCGCGAGGAGGTCGAGCGCGGCGGTCGGGCGTTCGTCGTGTGCGCACGGATCGACGCCGACGAGGAGTCCGACGGCGCCGACCTCGTGCCCGACGAGCCGGCCACCGTCGAAGAGGCGCAGGCCGCCGCGCAGCGCGCACCCAAGAAGCCGTTGCGCGCGGTCCTCGAGGTCGCCGAGACCCTGCGGACCGACCCGCGGCTGGGTGGCCTGGAGGTCGGCCTCCTGCACGGGCGCATGACGAGCGAGGAGAAGGACCGGGCCATCGCCGACTTCGCCTCCGGACGCACGCCCGTGCTCGTGTCGACGACCGTCATCGAGGTCGGTGTCGACGTTCCCGCGGCCACGATCATGGTGATCCTCGACGCCCACGTCTTCGGTCTCTCGCAGCTGCACCAGCTGCGCGGCCGGGTGGGCCGGGGGAGCGCCCCGGGCCTGTGCCTGCTCGTCGCGGACGCGCCCGAGGGCACCGTCGCCGCCCAGCGGCTGGGTGCGCTGGCGGCGACGACGGACGGGTTCGAGCTCGCGCGCGTCGACCTCGAGCTGCGCAAGGAGGGCGACGTCCTCGGCTCGGCGCAGTCCGGGAAGCGCGGCACGCTGCGGTTCCTGCGCATCGTGAGCGACGGCGCGGTCATCGACCGGGCGCGCGACGACGCCCGCGCGCTGGTCGAGGCCGACCCGGAGCTGACCGCGTGGCCGGCGCTGCGTTCCGCGATCGACCTGCAGCTGGCCGACGGGCGCGAGGAGTTCCTCGGCCAGAGCTGAGCGCTGCCTCAGCGAGCTGCGACCTCGCATACCCTGACGCACGTGCCCAAGAAGCCCGTCATCCGCGCCCAGGACCTGATCGTCGGCTACGGCGGGGCGCCCGTGTGCGCACCCGTGACGTTCACGCTGGCACCCGGCAAGGTCCTCGCCCTCGTCGGCGCCAACGGCTCGGGGAAGTCGACGGTCCTGCGGGCGGTGATCGGGCTGCTCGAGCCGTCGGGCGGCACGCTCCGCGTGTTCGACAGCCCGGTCGACGAGCGGGACGTCGCGTTCCGCACCAAGGTGGCCAGCGTCCTCGACGACGACGCGTACTTCCCGGCGCTCACCGTCTCCGAGCACCTGTACCTGACCGCCCGCGGGCACGGCGTGCACGGCGCGCAGGAGGTCGTCGCCGAGCTGCTCGCCGAGTTCGGGCTCGCCGACCACGCCCGGTCGCTGCCCGTCGCGCTCTCGTCGGGTCAACGCCGCAGGCTGCTGCTCGCCGCGGGCTTCGTCCGGCCGCGCTCCCTGCTCGTCCTCGACGAGCCCGAGCAACGGCTCGACCGCGCGATGCGCGACCGGCTCGCCGCGCGGATCGTCGCGGAGAAGGCAGCCGGCGGGTCCGTGCTGCTGGCCACGCACGACCCCGACCTGCTCCGGGCGGTCGCCGACCGGGCCGTGCACGTCGCCGACGACGTCACCCGGCTGCTACCCACCGACCAGGCGGCCGACCTGATCTCGCGGGAGAACCCGTGACCGACCACGACCACGAGCCTGAGCACGACGACGAGCCCGCGGTCCAGCCCTTCGAGGTCGGCGCGGTGCCGTCCGCGAAGAGCATCCGCCGGTTCACGTCCCAGGCGGCGAACTCCCGCGGGGGCGCCAGCATCGGCTCGCTGCTGGGTGGCGTCTACTACGCGGTCATCAGCATCGCGATCAGCGCCGGCATCGCGCTCGGGTTCGCGCAGGCGATGCGCGCGGCCCTGCCGCCCGCGCCCGAGGTGGAGACGCCGCTCACGCTGAGCCTGGCGACGCTCGTCGTCGTCATCATCGTGGCGCTCGCCGGGGCGCTGCTGTCGCTCGCGGGGCGGCTCGGCCCCGTCGGAGCCGGGGGAGCGGAGGCCGCCTGGTGGCTCGCGCTGCCGGTCGACCGCCGCGGGCTGTTGCGTCCCGCGGCGCGTCGCCTGCCGCTGCTCGCCGGCTTCGTCGGTGCGCTGCTCGTCGCCCTCCTGGACGCCGGACTGCTCGCCGACCCGGGCCTGCGCGTCGTCCGTGTGGCGTCCACCGCGGCCCTGGTCGCGGCAGGGATCGTCCTGCTCGCCGCCGTGGGCCAGTCGGCGAGCGTGTCCCGGCGCTCCATCGCGCTCGCCGGTGACGTCCTGCTCTTCCTGGCCCCGGTCGCTGCTGTGGTCCTCGCGCGGGTCGGCTGGTCCGTCGACGAGGTGCCCGGTGCACCGTGGTGGTTCGTGGTCGGGCTCGTCCCCGTGATCGTCCTGCTCGCGGTCCTCGTCGACCGTCGGCTGGGCCGGATCCCCTCGCGGACCCTGCGGGAGAGCGGGTCGGTGGCCACGCAGGCCGTCGGCGCGGTGGTCTCGATGGACTCCCGCGAGCTCGGTCGCGCGCTGACGGACGGCGCGGCCGCGCCCGTGCGGCGGTGGATCTCGCCCCTCATCACGGCTCGCGGTCCCGTGTCCGCGCTGATCACGGCCGACCTGGTGGTGCTGCGACGCTCGGCCCGGCACATGGTGCAGCTCGTCGTCGCGGCGCTGGTGCCGGTGCTCGTCAGCACGGTGCCGCAGCTCGCCAGCCCGGTCGGCGTCCTGCTCGCCCTGCTGGTCGCGGGCTCCGTCGCGACGAGCGCGACCGGCGAGGGTGCCCGGCGCGCCGAGATGGCGCCGATCCTCGACCGGCTGCTGCCCCTGGAGGCCAAGACGGTCCGGCGGCTGCGCATGGTCGTGCCGGCCGCGGCGATGCTGCTGTGGTCGGTCGTCGCGTTCGCGGCCGTCGGTCGGTGGGCGTCCGACGTCCCGGGCTGGATCGCGCTCGGCATCGCCTCGACGCCCGTGTGGGCCGCCGCGGCCGTGCGGGGGTCCTACCGACCGGCCCCCGACTGGGGCGGCGCGCTCGTGTCGACGCCGATGGGTGCCCTGCCGACGGGGGTCGCCACCGTGCTGGCCCGCGGGCCGGACCTTGTGATCCTGGGTCTGCTGCCGGTGTGGATCGCAGTGCTGCTCCGGACGGTGAACGCGCCCCTGCTGTACTCGCAGATCTTCCTGGCGGTCATCGCCGTGGCGATCGCCTCGTCCATCCGCACGCGGTCCCTGATGGAGTCCCTGATGGACGCGCAGGAGCAGGAGCGGGCCGGAGCGCGCCGGTGACCCGGATCGTCGCGGGCACGGTCGGTGGCCGCGTGCTGCAGGTGCCGCGCGCCGGGACCCGGCCGACCAGCGAACGCGTCCGGGAGGCCCTGTTCTCCCGCCTGGAGCACCTCGACGTGGTCGACGGCGCGCGCGTGCTCGACCTGTACGCCGGGTCGGGCGCGCTCGGCATCGAGGCCGCGAGCCGCGGCGCCGCGCACGTGACGCTGGTCGAGTCGGCCCGCGACGCCGCCGACGTCTGCCGCCGCAACGTCACGACGCTCGGCCTGGCGGCGACGACCGTGCAGGTGGTCGCGGAGAAGGCCGAGCGGTTCGCAGCGCGGCCGGCGGTCGCGCCCTGGGACCTGGTGCTGATCGACCCGCCGTACGACCTGCCGGAGAACGACCTCGCCGGGGTGCTGACCGGGATCGGGCACGCGCTCACGGACCACGGGGTCGTCGTCGTCGAGCGGGCATCACGCACCCCGGAGCCGACCTGGCCGCCGACTCTCGTGCGTCTCGACCGGCGCGCCTACGGCGACACCGTCATGTGGTTCGCGGAGCTCGCCGGGTCCTGATCGCGGTGCAGCACCGTGAGCGTGGGGCCGTCCGGTCCGAGCGCCACCGCACCCGCCTCGACGTACCCCAGCCGGCCGTAGAACGGCAGGTTCCGCGGATCCGTCGTGCCGAGGTAGGTGCCGAGGCCGTTCGCGTCGGCGGCCGCGATCCCGGCGTCGGCCAGCCGGCGGCCGATCGTCTGGCCCTGCAGGTCGGGGTCGACGGCGAGGTAGTTGAGGTAGGCCGCGGGCCGCTCGGGTGCGAGCGGGGCCGCGGAGCCGAGCGCGGCCAAGACCTCGCCGGCCCGCGCGCGGCCGACCAGCGCGGCGAGGACCCCGGCCGGCGACGGCAGGGTGCCCGGCGGCGTCGCGGCACCGGGCAGCCGCCACGCGGCCACACCCACGACGCGACCGTCGAGCCGGGCGACGTGCACACGACCGACCGCCAGGTAGCGGTCGACGGAAGGGCCGAGCCACGCCGCGCAGGCGTCCTCGCGGGTGCTGGCGTCCGGCAACGCCCACGCCATCAGCGGGTTGGTGCGGTAGGCGCGGGCCAGGACGGTTCGGACCGCGGGGGAGTCGGCGGCGGTCGCTCGGCTCAGGACGACGTCGGAAGCCATGCCCGAGGGTAGGGCTGCCGCGCGTTCCGGTGGTCGGAGCGGGGCGCTGGCCTACCCTGACGAGGTGACCACTGCCGTCTGCCCCGGGTCGTTCGACCCCCTCACGCTCGGGCACGTGGATGTCGTCCGGCGCGCGCGCTCGATGTTCGACGAGGTCGTCGTCGGGGTCGCGCGGAACTCGTCGAAGGCGTCGTTGCTCCCGGTCGAGGAACGGGTCGCCCTGGCGCGCGCCGCGTTCGCGGACGTGGACGGGGTGCGGGTCGAGGCCGTCGACGGGCTGCTCGCCGACTTCGTCCGTACGGTGGGTGCGGTCGCCGTGGTCAAGGGGCTGCGCGGTGGCGCCGACTTCGACGCCGAGCTGCCGATGGCTCTGATGAACCGGCACCTGTCGGGTGTCGAGACCGTGTTCGTCGTGGGCGACCAGGCCCTGGCGCACATCGCGTCGTCGCTGGTCAAGGACGTGGCGCGCTACGGCGGTCCGATCGACGACCTGGTACCGGCGGGCGTCGCGGAGGCGGTGCGAGCAGCACTACGAGGAGGGGACGCAGGATGACCGACGAGGACCCGACCACGAGGCCCGAGGGCCTCACCGGCGTGCTGGACGCGATCGCGTCGGCGGTCGCGAACGCCCGGGCGATGCCGATGTCGTCGTCGGTGCTGGTGAACCGCGCCGAGCTGCTGGACCTGGTGGACCAGGCGCGGGACGTGCTGCCCAGCCAGCTCTCGCGGGCCGACGAGGTGCTGGCCGACGCGGACGCCGCCCGGTCGGTCGCGCAGGCGGACGCCGATGCGCTCCTGGCGCAGGCGCGGGCGCAGGCCGCGGAGCTGGTCGACCGGGAGGCCGTGGTCGTCGCCGCGCAGGAGCGCGCCGCGGAACTGGTCGCGGAGGCCGAGCAGGTGGCCGAGGGCCTCCGGCGGGACGCCGACGACTACTGCGACCGCCGGCTGGCGGACTTCGAGATCGACCTGGGCAAGGTGCTGAGCCAGGTGCAGGCAGGCCGCGCCAAGCTCGCAGGGCGGTTGGGCGTCGACGAGACGTGAGACCTGCGCCACTCCCAGAGGATTTGGGTGGCCCCTGACCTGTGCCGTAGAGTTATCCGTTGGTTCTGCCGCTCATGGCTGGACCGAGATCAACGAGGGGACCCTGGCCGTGCCGCGCCCTGTTCACCTCGATCCCCGTTCGCCGTTCGTGCTCGATTCGCACGAGCTCGGTCGACGTCCGGGATCGACGAGGACCGTGCAGCGCACCGTGGGTGCTCCGGATGATCTCGGTACCGACGTGATCGGCATCCCCACCGGGACCGACGTCGAGCTGGATCTGCGGCTCGAGGCGGTCATGGAGGGGGTCCTGGTCACCGGATCCGTCCGTGGTCGGGCGATCGGGGAGTGCGTGCGCTGCCTGGGTGAGGTCGTCGAGAATGTCGACGTCTCGCTCACGGAGCTGTACGTCTACCCCGAGCGCGCGGCCGTCGCGGTCGAGGACGGCGACGACGAGGAGGACGTGCGCGAGCTCGAGGGCGACCTGGTCGACCTGGAACCTGCGCTGCGGGACACGGTCGTGCCGGCTCTGCCGTTCCAGCCGCTGTGCCGTCCCGACTGCCCCGGTCTGTGCTCCGAGTGTGGCGCGCGGCTGGCGGACGACCCTGACCACTCGCATGAGACGCTTGACCCCCGCTGGTCCGCCCTGAGCGGCCTGCTGGGTTCGAACGACGAGACGAAAGAGAGCTAGCCGTGGCTGTTCCGAAGCGCAAGATGTCGCGCAGCAACACCCGTGCGCGTCGGTCGCAGTGGAAGACCACTGCCACGACGCTCCACACCTGCCCGCAGTGCAAGGCCAACAAGATGCCGCACACGGCGTGCCCGTCGTGCGGTACCTACAAGGACCGTGCCTACGCCGAGGCCGTCCGTACCGAGTTCGAGGTTCGCTGACCTGAGGCTCGTGGGCGACGCGCCCCGCCGTGGAGCATTCGATGACCGGAGGACCGGCGTGAGTGCCGCGGCAGAGCTCTTGCACGAGAAGCTCGGGGTCCATCTGGACCCCGAGCTTCTTGTGCTTGCCCTGACGCACCGCTCGTTCGCGCACGAGGCCGGCGGGATCCCGACCAACGAGCGCCTGGAGTTCCTCGGCGACGCGGTGCTCGGGCTGGTCGTCACGGAGTCGCTGTACCGCGCGCACCCGGACCTGCCGGAGGGCGCACTCGCGAAGATGCGGGCCGCCACGGTGTCGCAGCGCGCGCTCGCGCTCGTCGCGCGTGAGCTCGACCTCGGCAGCTACGTGCTGCTGGGCAAGGGCGAGCTGTCGACGGGCGGGCAGGACAAGGACTCGATCCTGTCCGACACGCTCGAGGCGGTGTTCGGGGCCGTCTACCTGAACCACGGCGTCGAGACCGCCCGCGCGGTGGTCGAGCGCCTCGTGGGACCCTCGCTGGTCGCCGCGGCGGAGCTCGGCGCCGGCCTGGACTGGAAGACGTCGTTGCAGGAGCTGTCGGCGGCCCTCGGCCTCGGTGCGCCGAGCTACGACGTCAGCGGTGAGGGGCCCGACCACTCGCGCACGTTCACGGCGCGCGCCATCGTCGCCGGTGAGCCGCGCGGCGTCGGCGTCGGTCCGGCCAAGAAGCTCGCCGAGCAGGACGCCGCCGCGGACGCCTACCGGGTGCTCGCTGCGCAGCTACAGCCCTGACGTGCCGGAGCTGCCCGAGGTCGAGACCGTCCGGGACGGGCTGGCGCGGCACGTGCTGGGCCGCACGGTGACCGGCGTCGAGGTGCGGCGCGACTACAGCGTCCGGCGCCACGTCGACGGCCCCCTGGACTTCGCGGGACGGCTGCGCGGCCGACGCCTGGACGCGGCCGTCCGGCGCGGCAAGTTCCTCTGGCTGCTGCTGGACGAGGACGACGACGCCCTGATGGCGCACCTGGGCATGAGCGGGCAGCTGCTGGTCCGGGCGGCGGGCCAGGAGCGCCCGGAGCACCCCCACCTGCGCGTCCGGCTCGACCTCGACGACGGGTCCGCCCTGGACTTCGTCGACCAGCGCACGTTCGGGCACCTGAGCGTCCCCGACCTCGTCCCGACGCCGGACGGTGCACCGGGCGGCCTCGGCTCCCCGCGTCCGGTCGTCCCTGAGCCTGTCGCGCACATCGCCCGCGACCTGCTCGACCCGGTGCTGGACCGCGCGGCACTCGTCGCGGCGGTGCGTCGGCGGAAGACCGGGATCAAGCGCGCCCTGCTGGACCAGACGGTCGTGTCCGGGATCGGCAACATCTACGCCGACGAAGGCCTCTGGAGGGCGCAGCTGCACTACGCGCGGCCCACGGAGACGCTGCGCCGGGCCGAGGTCGAGCGCGCGCTGGACGGTGCGGCCGAGGTGATGACCGAGGCCCTCGTGCAGGGCGGGACCAGCTTCGACGCGCTCTACGTGAACGTGAACGGCGCCTCGGGGTACTTCGACCGCTCGCTCGCGGTGTACGGGCAGGAGGGCCGACCGTGCCCCCGCTGCGGCACCCCGGTGCGCCGCGACGAGTTCATGAACCGCTCGTCCTACAGCTGCCCGCGGTGCCAGCCGCGTCCGCGCAGAGGCCGCTTCTAGCGCGCGACGACGTTGCGGAGCTGGCCCCCGGACAGGAACGCCGTGAGGTTCGCGGCCACCAGCTCCCCGGCGCCCCTCGGGCGACCGCCCGCGGCGTGCGGGCTGATCAGCACCTGGGGCTCGTCCCAGAGCGGGGAGTCGGCCGGGAGGGGTTCGGTCTCGAACACGTCGAGTGCGGCGCCTGCCAGCCGGCCCGACCGGAGCGCGTCGAGCAGCGCGGCCTCGTCGAGCGTCGCACCGCGGCCGACGTTGACCACCCATGCCCGCGCGGGCAGCAGGGACAGGACGCCGGCGTCGACCGCGTGCCGGGTCTGCTCGGTGGCGGGCAGCAACGAGATCAGCACGTCGGTGTGCGGCAGGTGGTCCGGCAGGTCGAACGCCGAGATCACCGGGTAGCCGTGCCGGTCACCGGCGACGGTCGCGACGCCCGTGACCTGCGCGCCCAGTGCGCTGAGCAGCGGCGCCAGCCGGGCGGCGATCGACCCGAAGCCCCAGATCAGCACGTGCGCGCCGTCGAGCGACCGGAACTCGGGTGCGCTCCGGGCGTCCTGCATGCCACCGAGCTCGCCGGCCCAGCGGCGCTCCGCCTGCGCGCGGACGAGGTCCGGCAGCCGTCGGGCCGCCGCCAGCACCAGCGCGAGAGTGTGCTCGGCCACCGGCCCGTCATGCAGCCCCCGTCCCGAGGTGAGGACGACGTCGTCCGCGAACCCCGCCGCGAGCGCCGCGTCCGGGCCCGCCGCGAGCGTCTGCACCCACCGCAGTGCCGTGAGGCGGCGGGCGGCGTCGGCCGTCTGCTCCGGATCGTTGCCCCACAGCACGAGCGCCTCGGCATCGAGTGCGTCGTCGGGCACCGGTGCGTGCACGTCGTAGCGCACCACCCGCACGTCGGCAGGCACGGTCGGGTCGTCGGACATCGTCGTGGGCAGCAGCAGTGTCGTCACTCTGGCTACGATGCCATCGTGGCCTCACCCAGCGCCTCCGCAGGTCCCATCACCGTGATGATCGTCGACGACCACGAGGTGGTCCGTCGGGGCATCGCGGAGGTGGTGGACCGGGCCGAGGGCATGACGGTCGTCGCGGAGGCCGGCTCGGTGGCGGACGGGGTGCGGCGAGCCGACCTGGTCCGGCCCCAGATCGTGCTCGTGGACCTGCAGCTGCCGGACGGCACCGGGATCGAGCTCCTGCGTGCGCTGCGCGAACGGCTCCCGGAGGCACGGGCGATCGTCCTGACGTCGTTCGACGACGACGGCGCGCTGGCGGCCGCGCTCGACGAGGGAGCAGCCGCCTACCTGCTGAAGTCCGTGCGCGGTGCGGAGATCACGGAGGTGATCCGCGCGGTCGCGGCGGGGCGGGTCCTGCTCGACCAGCGGACGGTCACCCGGCACAAGGCCCGTCACGACGACCCGACGGACGGACTGACGCCCAGCGAGCTGCGCGTCGTCGAGCTCATCGGCGAGGGGATGTCCAACCGCGAGATCGCGGAACGGCTCGGGGTCGTCGAGAAGACCGTGAAGAACCACATCACCTCCGTGCTCGCGAAGATGGGCCTGCAGCGCCGCACCCAGGTCGCGGCGTGGGTGGCGTCGCGAGCACGCACGAGCTGGCGGGTCGAGCCGGGCGGCTGAGCCGGCGTCCTCGGGGTCACTCCAGAGGTGCTTCCCAGGTGAGCAGCGTGCCGGGGCCGTCGCGACGCGCGCCGATCTGTGCGGTCCCCCCGTGCTGACGGGCGCGTTGCGCGAGGTTCCGGGTGCCCGAGCTGCGGCGGCCGTCCGCCGGGAGCCCCACGCCGTCGTCCTCGACCTCGACCCGGACGGAGCCCTGCGAGCCCGCGCCGACGACGTGCACGCGTACGGCGACGGCCGAGGCCCGCGCGTGCCGGGCTGCGTTGGCCAGCCCTTCGCGCACGACCGCCACCACGTCGGACGTCAGCTCCGGACCGACCCGACCGTTCAGCCTGTCCTCGTCGAGGCTGCCCCCGACGACCGTGACAGCGTCGAGGCTGACGACGAAGGACGGGGCGAAGCCGAGGCCGGTCCGCGCGAGTGACGTCTCCCGCACCAGCCGCTCGACCAGGCCGGTCGTGGCGTCCGGGTCCCGCAGGTCGTGCACGATCTGCCGGATCTGCCGCACCGAGCCGTCGACGTTGTCGAGGGCCTCGTCGAGGATGGCGGTCAGCTCGGTGGCGTCCACGCCGCGGGCCGCACGTCGTCGGACGGTCTCCAGCTGCAGCCCCGTCGCGAACAGCTGCTGGATGGCGAGGTCGTGCAGGTCGCGGGCGATGCGTTCGCGCTCGTCCAGCAGAGCCGCGAGGTCGTGGGCGTGACGTCCGGCGGCCAGCTGGGTGGCGAGCGCTGCCTGGGCGGCGAACGACTCCGCGGTGATCAGGTCGCTCGGCTCGAACGGGGGTGCGCCGACCTTCCGCAGCAGGATCAGCACCCCGACAGCGCCGCCGGGCGCCGGCACACGGGTGAACAAGGCCGGACCGAACGACCGCATGGCGGGCGTGGCGACGGTGCGGGCTCGGGCGAGGGACGACGTGATCAGCCCCTTGCCCTCCGTGATCACCGTCCACGCCCGAGAGCCGGGAGGCATCGGAGTGCCGAGCAGCTTCTGACGCTCGCGACCCACCGCGACCTCGATGAGCAGCTCGCCGCCCACCCCGGGAAGCGCCAGCGCCGCTGCGTCCGCCTGGTCGGCGTCCCGGGCGGTCGAGACGATGCGTTCGAGCGCGTCCTCCTCGTCGATGCCCTCGAGCAGCATGGTGGTGAGGTCCTGCCCGGCGCGGAGCCAGTGCTCGCGCCGCTGCGCGTCGGCGTACAGGTTCGCGTTGGTGATCGCTGCCTCGGCTGCCGAGGTCAGCGATGCGACGACGTCCTCGTCCTCCTGGGTGAAGCCGCCGGCCTTCTCGGACAGGTAGAGCAGACCGAACACGCGTCCGCCGACGCGCACCGAGGTACCGAGGAACGCGACCTCCGACGGGTGGTCGGGCTGGATGCCGCGGAACGCCGGGTGCTCGCGCACGTCGGTGAGGCGCAGCGTCCCGGTCTCGGGGACCTCACCGAGTGCACCGAGCGCGATGGGCGCCGTGCGCAGGACCTCGGCGACCGTCCCCGGCACGCCGGTGGACACGAGGGCCGTGGACACCCCGCGCTCGTCGAGCACCGTGAGCGCCCCGTATGGGGCTCCGGTGAGGTCAGCGGCGACCTCGACGAACCGCTCGAGCACGGTGGACAGCTCGAGCTCGCCGGTGATCGCCACGACCGCGGCGACCACGGCGTCGTGCGTGATCGGCGGCGGACCCGAACGCGTCTGCTCGGCCACGGTCCGGTCTCCTGTCAGTCGGTCGCGCGCTCTCGCTCCCACGCGTCACGGTAGTCCGGGACGGTCGCCAGGAGCTCGGTGTGCGCGCCACGCGCGCGGATGCGTCCGGCGTCGAGCAGGAGGACCTCGTCGGCGGCGGCCAGCGGGCTGAGCCGATGGGTGACGACGACCACCCCGCGCGGGTCGTTCAGCAGGTCCGTGACCAGGGCGTCCGCGCGTTCCGGGTCGAGGTGCTCGGCGGGCTCGTCGACGAGGAGGAGCGGCGCGGTTGACACCAGGGCCCGCGCGACGAGCAGCCGGCGTCGTTCGCCGCCGGACAGCGTGCGGGCGTCCGGGCCGACGACGGTGTCGAGCCCGTCGGGGAGACCGTCGAGCCACTCCGCCAGGCCGACCCGGGCCAGGACGCTGGTGGCTTCCGGGGCGGTGAGATCACCGCGCGCGACGCGCAGGTTCTCCAGCACAGTGGTCCCGAAGACGTGGGCGTCCTCCGTGCCGACGACGACCGCCGCGGCGACGGTGTGCCGGTCGAGGTGCTCGACGTCGTGCCCGTCGAGCGTGAGGGTGCCGGCCTGCCGGGGGAGCAGTCCTGCGAGGGTGAGCAGCGTGGTCGTCTTGCCCGTGCCGGACGGTCCGACGATGGCGACGGAGCGGCCGGGCCGCAGGTCGAGCGCCAGCTCGGTGACGACCGGGGGAGTGCCCGGCCAGCCGCAGGCGAGGTCCGTCGCGACGAGCGGGGGACGGCCGGGGGCGTCGTCGGTGGCCGGTGGGTCCGTCGGGGCGTCGAGCAGTGCGAGCACCCGGGCCGCCGCGGCGCGGGAACGCTGGACCTGGATCGCGGCGGCGGGCAGGAGCGACGTCGCCTCGAACGCCGCGAGCGGGGTGAGCACGACCACGGCGAGCTCGACGGGCGACAGCAGCCCGGCACCGACGGCCGGGACGCCGGTGAGCAGGGCCGCCAGCATCGCGGCTCCGACGGCGAGCTGGCCCAGCCCGGCAGCGATCGCGGCGGGACCGGCCCCGGCGTCGGTGGCGGCCGCGAGGCGCCGGTCGGACGCGCGCAGCGCCGCGAGCTCGGCGTCCGCCCGGCCGCCGACCAGGAGCGGACCGGCGTCGTCCAGCAGGCCGAGCGCAGTCGCGGTCATGTCCGCGCGGCTCTGCAGGGCGCGTTGCTCCGTGCCGTGCGCGGCGCGGGCGGCGATCGCGGGGGCGACGACGCCCGCCAGCACGAGGCACACGCCCAGCGCGAGGCCGGCCGGGGGCCAGAACGCGCACATGGCGAGCACGGTGCCCGCGCCGAGCGCCGCGGCGACCCCCGCCGGCAGCAGACCCCGCACCACCACGTCACCGACCGTGTCGACGTCCGCGCCGACCCGCGCGAGCAGGTCCCCGCGCCGCACCCGCAGGAGCGTCTCGGGCCGGGCGACCGCGAGCCGCTCGTACAGGGTCGTGCGCAGCTCGGTCATGCCACGCAGGGCGACGTCGTGGGACACCAGTCGCTCGAGGTAGCGCAGCACCCCGCGGCCGATGCCGAACGCGCGCACGGCGACGGTCGCGACCGACAGCTGGAGCACCGGTGGCATCTGCGAGGCGCGGGCGATCAGCCAGGCCGACACCGCGGCCAGCGCGACCCCGCAGCCGAGCGCGAGCGTCCCGAGCAGGAGGGCGAGCGCGAACCGGCGCGGATCGAGGTCGAGGAGCCGGACCGCGCGGCGCAGCGTGCCCCGGGTCATGCGAGCACCGCAGCGGTCGACCGGACCTGCACGACGTCGTCGGCCACCGCGACCAGCGACGGGCGGTGCGCCACGAGCAGCACGCTCCTGCCTGCGTCCCGCAGCGCGCGGACGGTGTCGAGGACCACCTGCTCGCCGGCTGCGTCCAGGTGTGCCGTGGGCTCGTCGAGGACCACCAGCGGTGTGCTCGACAGCAGCGTGCGGGTCAGCGCGACGCGTTGGCGCTGGCCCAGGCTCAGGCCCGCGCCGCCGCGGCCCAGCGAGGTGGCCCAGCCGTCGGGCAGGGTCGCGAGCACGGCGTCGAGGCCCGTGAGCGCGGCGGCGGTCGCGCGCGAGCCGTCGTCGCCGCCGACGAGCTCCGCCACCGTGCCCGGCTCGAGCACGGGTCGCTGCGGCAGCCAGGACACCTGTGCCCAGAGGGACGCGGGATCGACCTCGGTGAGGTCCACGCCGTCGATCGAGGCGGTGCCCTCGTCGGGTCGGACCAGCCCGAGCGCGATCTCGAGCGCCGTGGTCTTGCCGACGCCGCTCGGACCGGTCAGTGCGACGACCGTGCCCGGTCGCAGCACCAGGTCGAGGTTGTGCGGCGTGCTGCCGCCCGAGGTCCGGACCGCCACGTCGTCGAGGCGCAGGACCGCCGTCCGCAGGTCGGGCGCCGTCCGTGTCCCCGCGGCGGGAACGGGGGTCTCCAGCACCTCGAACGCACGCCCCGCCGCCGCGACCCCGTCGGCCGCGGCATGGAACTGGACCCCGACCTGACGCAGCGGCAGGAACACCTCGGGCGCCAGGACGAGGACCGCGATCCCGGTGACCAGGTCGAGGTTCCCCTCCACCAGTCGCAGCCCGATGCCGACCGCGACGAGAGCCACCGACAACGTGGTCAGCAGCTCCAGCACCATGCCTGACAGGAACGCGATGCGCAGCGTCCCCATGGTCGCCCGACGGTGCGCGTCGCCGAGCGTCCGCACGCGGGCACCGGGACCGCGCTCCCGTCCGTGCGCCCGCAGCGTCGGCAGGCCGGCGAGCAGGTCGAGGACCTGCGAACCGAGCCGCTGCATGCTGACCAGGCCCTGCTCGGACCTGCCCTGCGTGAGCCGCCCGACGAGGACCATGAAGATCGGCACCAGCGGCAGCACGACGACGAGGATCGCGGCGGAGACCCAGTCGAGCCCGAGCACCACGAGCAGGACGCCCGGCGTGACGGTCGCCGCGAGGATGAGCTGCGGCAGGTAGCGCACGAAGTACGGCTCGAGCGCGTCGAGCCCTCGCGTGGCGAGCGTGACCACTGCCGGGCCCTCGCCGGAGGCCAGCCATCGCGGACCCAGCGCCACGGCGTGCGCCACGACCTGCTCGCGCAGCTCGCCGACCGTCCGGGTGGCCGCGCGGTGCGCGAAGCGCTCCTGCACCGCGGTGACCAGCGTCCGGACCGCCACGACGGCCGCGAGCCACGCGATCGTCGGGCGCAGGACGTCCAGCGTGGCGCCGTCCGAGACGGCGGCACCCAGCGCGTGCGCGAGCAGCAGCGCCTGGGCGACGACCAACGCTGCCGTTACCGCGCCGAGCGCCGCCGTGAGGGCGACGTAACCCCGGGCGGCTCGCGCGTGCCGCAGCAGGCGTGGGTCGAGCGGCCTCACTTCTCAGGGGTGCTCAGGGCGGGCAGCTTGTCGAAGGTCAGGCCGGTGTGGTCGGGGATCCGGTCCGCGGAGATCCGCTTGCGGAACACCCAGTAGGTCCAGCCCTGGTAGAGCAGGACGAGCGGCGTGAGGAACGCGGCCACCCAGGTCATCACGGTGAGCGTGTAGTCGGTCGACGACGCGTTGGTGACGGTCAGCGAGTTGGCCGGGTCGAACGCGGGCATGACGTCGGGGTACATCGAGCCGAAGATCAGCACGACGGCAGCGACGATCGCCACGGCGGACGCGGTGAACGCGAGGCCCTCCGAGCGGCGCTGCGCTGCGACCACGAGCACGACCAGTGCCCCGGCCGCGACGACGACGGCCGCCCACGTCCACGGCACGGAGTACGCGACCTGCGTCCACACGGCCCATGCACCCGCCACGACCAGCGTCACGACGGACGACCGGGCCGCGAACGCCCCGGCACGGGCGCGGACGTCCCCGTCCGACTTCAGCGCGAGGAACACCGCACCGTGCGTCAGGAAGATCAGCGCCGTCGTGGCGCCCCCGAGCAGGGCGAACGGGTTGAGCAGCGCCCAGAAGCCCCCGACGTACTGGTGGTCGGCGTCGAGCTCGACGCCGCGGACGAGGTTGGCGAACGCCACGCCCCAGAGCACGGCGGGCACCCACGACCCGACCATCAGGCACCGGTCGGCCAGGGACCGCCACCGCGGGTCGTCGATCTTGCCGCGCCACTCGAAGGCCACCACGCGCACGATGAGCGCGAGGAGGATGAGCAGCAGCGGCAGGTAGAACCCGGAGAACATCGTGGCGTACCACTCGGGGAACGCCGCGAACGTCGCACCGCCCGCGGTGAGCAGCCACACCTCGTTGCCGTCCCAGACCGGGCCGATCGTGTTGATCATGACGCGGCGGTCCCGGTCCTTGGCCACGCGGTCGCCGCGGGAGAGCAGGCCGAGGAGCATGCCGACGCCGAAGTCGAACCCCTCCAGCACGAGGTAGCCGGTCCACAGGACCGCGATGAGGATGAACCAGACGGTCGTGAGCTCCATGGTCGTCGGCTCCGCTCAGTACGCGAACGACAGGGGACGCTCGTGCGCCGTGCCTGGGTCGTTGTCGGGGTTGTCCGGGCTGGGGTCGTGCTCGCTGTCCGCCACACCCTGGATCGCGTACCGGTGCATGAGGCGGTACCAGAACACGGCGAGGACCCCGTAGAGCAGCGTGAAGGCGATCAGGCTCGTCAGGATCGTCCCCGTGCTGGTCACCGTGGAGACGCCGCGGGCGGTGAGCAGCCAGACGCCGTCGACGCCGCCGGGGTTCGGGTTGGGCGCGACGACCCAGGGCTGACGGCCCATCTCGGTGAAGATCCAGCCGAACGACGAGGCCAGGAACGGGGTCGCGATCGCGGCGATGCCGAGCCGGCCGACCCACACGTTCCCGCTCACGCGGCCCTTGCGGGTCACCCAGAACGCCACCACCGCGAGCGCGGCCGAGCCGAGCGCGAAGCCGATCATGAGACGGAAGCCCCAGTAGGTGACGGCGAGGTTCGGGATGTAGCTGATCGGGTCGCCGTTCGCGTCGGTGTACCCGAACTTCTCCTCGTACGACTGCTGCAGCTGGTCGGTGCCCTGCAGGGTGGCGGAGAAGTCACCCGTCGCCAGGAACGAGAGCGCGCCGGGGATCTCGAGGAGGTGGGTGACCTGGTCGCAGTCGTCGCCCGTGCCCAGCGGCCCGATCGCGAGGATCGAGAAGGGCACGCTGGAGGTCGTCTGGCACAGCGCCTCGGCGGCCGCCATCTTCGTCGGCTGCTGCTCGAACATGAGCTTGGCCTGCTGGTCGCCGCTCAGGGCGACACCGACGCCGGAGATCACCATGACGATGACCCCGAGGACGACCGCGGGGCGGTAGACGTCGCGCGCCTTGTCCGCCTGGCCCGCGCGCACCAGCCGCACCATCCACCAGGCGGCGATGCCGGCGACGAACGTCCCTGCGGTGAGGAACGCGGCCGAGATCGTGTGCGGGAACGCCGCGAGCAGCGTGTTGTTCGACAGCACGGCGCCGATGTCCGTCATCTCGGCGCGCCCGCGCTCCGCGTTGAACGTGGCACCGACCGGGTGCTGCATCCAGGAGTTCGCGGCGAGGATGAAGTAGGCGGACAGGTTCGTGGCGATCGCCACCGCCCAGATGCAGGCGAGGTGGACCTTCTTCGGCAGCTTGTCCCAGCCGAAGATCCACAGCCCGAGGAACGTCGACTCGACGAAGAACGCGGCGAGCGCCTCCATGGCGAGCGGGGCACCGAACACGTCACCGACGAAGCGGGAGTACTCGCTCCACGCCATGCCGAACTGGAACTCCTGCACGATGCCGGTGGCCACACCGATCGCGAAGTTGATGAGCAGGAGCTTCCCGAAGAACTTGGTGAGACGCAGCCAGCGCTCGTTCCCCGTCCGCACCCACGCCGTCTGCATGATCGCGACCAGTGGCGCCAGGCCGATCGTCAACGGGACGAAGATGAAGTGGTAGACGGTCGTGATGCCGAACTGCCACCGTGCCACGTCCAGCGTGTCCACGAGTCCTCCGGGGTGCTACAGGAGCTGCGGGTGCGTCGGGTCTACGGTCCGGGCGCCCGACGGACGAGACGACCGTCCAGGTCAGGTGGCCTGGACAGCAACGCGAGGACCGGGTCCAGTCTGCTCCTGTGGCGGGGGTGCTGGAAGCCAGACGCGGCCGGGTGTGCGTCACACCGGGACGCGCCGACGTGGACACGCGGCACGCCGTGCGAAGACCCCTGTGCGATACTGACCCCGGCTCCTAGGACGACCACACCGTCTCGGGACCCTTGAGCTCGCAGCACCAGCATGTCGTGCGCGCCAGCCGCCGCTTCGCCACCCGCTGGTCCCCGATCGGGACCGACGGCTCCGGCCCCGCAGGCGATGGCGCCGACCGGGTGCAGCAGCCACGACCGCCGACTTTCCGTCGCCGCGCAGCACGCGTGCGACGACCGACCGACCGAGTACCGCCGCGTGTGGGTGGCGATGCCCGGTACCCAGGAGCACTTCGCGTGACCGACGAGAACACCCCCACCACAGACGTGACGACCGCCGGGGGTGAGGCACCGCCCGCACCCCCGCGCCGCCGCCGTGCCACCCGCGTGACCGCCGCTCCCAGCAACGACGCCCCGGCCGACGCCGTGGTCACCGTGCCGGCCCCCACCGCAGAGCCGGTCGAGCCGCCTGTCCAGACGGCGTCCGTCGTCGAGGAGCAGAGCTCGGACGCATCCGCCGCGCCGGTCGCCCCGCCCAAGAAGAAGTCCCGCCGCGTGACGCGCACCGTCGTCGTCGGCGCGTCCGACGAGGCACCGGCCGTCACCGCCCCCGAGGCCGAGGTTCCGCCCGTCGTCGCCGAGGCCCCCGCGGCCGCCACGCCGTCCGAGCCCGAGGCCGAGCCGGCCAAGGCTGCGCCTCGCCGCCGCCGCTCCGGGACTCGCGCCGCCTCCGCTCCGGAGCCGGCACCCGAGCCCGTCGTCGAGGCCGAGGCCGAGGTCGTCGAGGACGAGGAGGCCGAGGGCGCTGCGACGCTCGACGTCCTCGCCGAGCTGGCTGCCACGACTCAGGCGGGGGAGCCGGCCGAGCCCGCGAGCGCCACCACGAGCACCACCTCCACCGGCTCCCGCTTCGCCACGACCGCGCTGCTCTTCCAGGCGCCGGACCCGAGCGCCGCACGGCCGCGCCGCCGCCGCGCTCAGGCCAGCACGGGCTCGCCGGAGGAGATCTCGGAGGCCGCCCACCGCGACGCCGCCGAGCTGGTCGCCGAGACGGTCGAGCAGGCGGAGCCGACGGAGCAGGCCGCAGCGCCCTCGTCGACGTCGTCGCGCGGATCACGCCGCCGTGGTCGTCGTGGCCGCACCGGTGACGCGGCGTCCGTCGAGGACGCCGCCGCCGAGGACGTCGACGCGCAGGACGAGATCCCTGCCGACGAGGTCGCCGAGGACCAGACCGCCGACGACCAGGTCGAGTCGGACGAGGACGACGAGAACGAGGCGTCCGACGAGGGCGCCGCCGGTGCACCCCGTCGCCGTCGTCGCCGTGGCGGCCGGGGTCGGCGCAGCCGTCCCGAGTCGGCGGGCACGACCGAGGACGCCGACGAGTCGGACGACGAGTCCGACGAGGGTGCCGAGGGCGACACCGAGTCCGACGCCGACGACTCCGCGGTGGAGGGCGACGGCTCGAGCCGTCGGCGTCGCCGCCGCCGTCGGGGTTCCTCGCGGGGCGACTCCGGCGAGCAGGGCGAGGCCCGCCCGGCCCGCACGCGAGCGCCGAGCGACGAGGTCACGGCCCTGCGCGGCTCCACGCGGCTCGAGGCCAAGCGCCAGCGCCGCCGGGACGGTCGCGACGCCGGCCGTCGCCGCCAGATCATCACGGAGTCCGAGTTCCTCGCCCGCCGCGAGTCGGTGGACCGCTCGATGATCGTGCGCGAGAAGAACGCCCGCACGCAGATCGCCGTGCTCGAGGACGGTGTGCTCGTCGAGCACTACGTGTCCAACCAGGCGCAGTCGTCGATGGTCGGCAACGTCTACCTCGGTCGCGTGCAGAACGTGCTCCCGAGCATGGAGGCCGCGTTCGTCGACGTCGGCAAGGGCCGCAACGCCGTGCTGTACGCCGGTGAGGTCAACTGGGACGCCGCCGGGCTCGAGGGCGGGTCGGCCCGCCGCATCGAGCAGGCGCTCAAGTCCGGTGACCCCGTGCTCGTGCAGGTCACCAAGGACCCGATCGGCCACAAGGGTGCGCGTCTGACCTCGCAGGTCACGCTCGCCGGCCGCTACCTGGTGTACGTGCCCGGCGGCGGCATGACCGGCATCAGCCGCAAGCTGCCCGACACCGAGCGCAACCGCCTGAAGAAGATCCTGCGCGAGATCGTCCCGGACTCCGCCGGCGTCATCGTCCGCACGGCCGCCGAGGGGGCCAGCGAGGACGAGCTGCGCGCCGACATCGCCCGCCTGCAGGGGCAGTGGGAGGCCATCGAGAAGAAGTCGAAGACCGCGTCGGCCCCGGCCCTGCTCCAGGGCGAGCCGGACATGGCCATCCGCGTGGTCCGCGACATCTTCAACGACGACTTCTCGTCCCTCGTGGTCGAGGGTGCCGACGCCTGGTCGACGATCTCGTCGTACATCGACGAGCTCGCCCCGGACCTGGCGCAGAAGGTGTCCCGCTGGGAGTCCGACACGGACGTCTTCGCGGTGCACCGCATCGACGAGCAGCTGGCCAAGGGCATGGACCGCAAGGTCTGGCTGCCGTCGGGCGGCTCGCTGGTCATCGACCGGACCGAGGCCATGACGGTCGTGGACGTCAACACCGGCAAGTTCACGGGCTCGGGCGGCACGCTCGAGGAGACCGTGACGCGCAACAACCTCGAGGCCGCCGAGGAGATCGTCCGCCAGCTCCGCCTGCGCGACATCGGCGGCATCATCGTCATCGACTTCATCGACATGGTGCTCGAGTCCAACCGCGACCTCGTGCTGCGCCGCCTGGTGGAGTGCCTGGGCCGCGACCGGACCAAGCACCAGGTCGCCGAGGTCACCTCGCTCGGCCTGGTCCAGATGACGCGCAAGCGCGTCGGCCAGGGCCTCGTCGAGGCGTTCAGCGAGACGTGCGAGCACTGCCACGGGCGCGGCTTCATCGTGCATGAGGAGCCGATCGAGAAGAACAACCAGCGTCCCGACGCCGGTGCCCAGCAGCAGCCGGCCACCACCGCCGCCGAGGGTGAGGCCAAGCGGTCTCGTCGCAAGCGCGGCGGTGCCAAGGAGCCGGTCGCGCACGTCCCGCACGCGGGCGTGCCGGTCCTGCCCGAGGCCCGGGAGGCGGTCAAGGCGACGCTCGCGACGATCGCCGCGGCCGCCGCCCACGCGCACGAGCACGACCACGAGCACCACGCTCCGGCCGTCATCGCCGAGACCGACGAGGCGCCGGCGCCCAGCGCTCCCGCTCTCGACGTGTTCGCCGAGTTCGCCGGCACGCAGTTGCCGGCGGAGCCCGAGTCGGACGGACCGGTCGAGGAGCTCGAGCTCACGGCGGTCCCCGCGGACGTGTTCGAGGCGGACAGCGCCGAGCCTGCGGACGACGAGCCCGCGGACGCCGAGCCTGCGGACGACGCCGACACCCAGCAGGGCTGACGACAGGGCTCGTGCCGGTCAGCCGACCGGCACGAGCGCCTCGTCGCGGGGTGCCAGCCGCACGCCGGCCACCCGGTCCTCCATGCGCGCGAGCCACCGCTCGCGTCGCTGCGGGGACACCTCGGCCACGCGCGGGTGGCTCAGCCATCGCGCCGGCACGCCCATCTTCTGCCACACCCCGCGGACCGACGCCTTCTGCGCAGTGTTGCCGAACAGCCACCGGTAGGCGGGTCCCGGGGTCGCCATCGTGGTGGCCACGGTGACGCGCTGGAGCCGGACGAACCGTCCGCGGGGCAGGCCGAACGCGCCGTCCTCGTACGCCCAGCCGGGCACGAGCACCTTGTCGATGAACCCCTTCATCACCGCCGGCGCGGTCTCCCACCAGACGGGGTGCACCAGGACGAGGTGGTCGGCGGCGTCGATCCGGCGCTGCAGGTCGGCCACGACCGGGTCGATGGTCGTGTGCTCCCGCCAGGCCGCCAGGTCCGCGCGGCGCATCACCGGGTCGAAGCCCGAGGCGTCGAGATCGAGGAGGTCCACGTCCCTCCCGGCCCGCCGCGCACCCTGCGCCGCGGCGTCGGCGAGCGCGTGGCAGAAGCTGCCCTCGTACGGGTGGTTGACGATGACCATCGTGCGCATGACGACTCCTTGAACGGTGTTAAATTGAACGCTGTTAGATTGATTTAACGCCGTTCAGTTGTCAAGGTGGGCCGAGACCCGAGGAGGTTCGGATGGCGCAACGGCTGGATCGCGAGCGGATCGTGCGGCGCGCGCTGGACCTGCTCGACGAGGTCGGGCTGGACGGGCTCACGCTCCGCCGCCTGGCGAGCGACCTCGGCGTGCAGGCCGCGGCGCTGTACTGGCACGTGCCCAGCAAGGCGGCGCTGCTCGACGAGATGGCGACCACCATGCTGCGCGACCTCATCGTCGAGGCCAACGAGGAGCTCGCCGCGCTCGAGGGGGAGCCGTGGCAGGACTGCGTGCGACTCTCGGCCGTCCGGTTCCGCGCGGCGCTGCTGGCCCGCAGGGACGGCGCCCGGGTGTTCAGCGGGACGTATCTCGCCGACGAACGGCTGGCCGGGTGGATCGACCTGCCCCTGTCGATCCTCGTCGGGGCAGGCTTCACCGTGCCCGACGCGACCCGCTCCTGGGGGACGCTGCTCGCGTTCGTCCAGGGGTTCGCGGTGGAGGAGCAGGCGATGCCGGCGGGCGCGAGCGGCGACGTCGAGGAGCGCTTCGCGTTCGGCGTCGACGTGATCGTGCGAGGGCTCGAGTCCCGGCTGGGGGTCGCGGTCGACGGCGTGGCGGCAACCGCGGCCCGCTGACGGGTACCCTGGACGACGTGCGTTAGGTCACGTCGCCCCGGTGGCGGGACCGTCAGGTTTGACCCTGCGGCGTGGGGTCCGTACCCTAGAACGTCGGCGCGTCGTGTGCGCGCTGGTCAGGTGTGCCGCCGCAGCGGCGCCGACGCGAACCCCCACGGGAACCGGCGACAACCGGTGGCAGCGGGATGTGCGCGGGCGCAGGCAGGGCACACCCAGAGCGTTAGTGACCTAGGCAGTTCGACGAGCAGAGATGAGCAGCAACGTGGTGTACGCGATCGTGAAGGCTGGCGGCCGCCAGGAGAAGGTCGCGGTGGGCGACGTCGTCGTCGTCGACCGCCTCGCCGCGCAGGCCGGGTCGACCATCGAGCTGACCGCCCTGCTGCTCGTCGACGGTGAGAAGGTCACCACCGACGCCAAGGCCCTGGCCAAGGTGAAGGTGACGGCGGAGGTCGTGCGGGACGAGAAGGGTCCCAAGATCGACATCCTCAAGTACAAGAACAAGACCGGCTACCGCAAGCGCCAGGGTCACCGCCAGAAGCTGACCCGCCTCAAGGTCACCGGCATCTCCTGATCTCGCGCCGTGGCCTGCAGGCTGCGGACCCCCATTCTCTGAGCACGAAAGCAGGTTCGTCATGGCACACAAGAAGGGCGCGAGCTCCTCGCGCAACGGTCGCGACTCGAACGCCCAGCGCCTGGGCGTCAAGCGCTTCGGTGGCCAGGTCGTCAAGGCCGGCGAGATCATCGTCCGCCAGCGCGGCACGCACTTCCACCCCGGCGTGAACGTCGGCCGTGGCGGCGACGACACGCTGTTCGCCCTCGCCCCCGGCGCCGTGACCTTCGGGACGCGCCGTGGCCGCAAGGTCATCGACATCGTCGTGGCGGCCGAGGTCTGAGTTCTTCATGACGATGCGGCATCGGTCCGCGTCGGGTCATTCGTGGGAGGGGCGCACCGGTGCGGTGCGCCCCTTCTGCGTGTGAGTATCGATAAGTAGCAATGCAAGGGAGGTTCAGCCGTGGTGACATTCGTCGACCGGGTCGTGCTGCATGCGACCGGCGGTGACGGTGGGCACGGTTGTGCGTCCATCCACCGGGAGAAGTTCAAGCCGCTCGCCGGCCCCGACGGGGGCAACGGCGGCAACGGTGGTTCGGTGATCATCGCGGTCGACCCGCAGGTCACCACACTGCTCGACTACCACCACTCGCCCCACCGGCACGCCCCGTCGGGGACACAGGGCATGGGTGACCACCGCTCCGGGTCCACCGGCGCCGACCTGGTGCTCGGTGTCCCGGACGGCACCGTCGTGAAGGCTCCCGACGGCACCGTGCTCGCCGACCTCGTCGGCGTGGGCGCCGAGTACGTGGCGGCTGCCGGCGGTCGCGGGGGGCTCGGCAACGCCGCGCTCGCCTCGCAGCGCCGCAAGGCACCCGGCTTCGCGCTCCTCGGCGAGCCGGGCAACGAGCAGGACATCGTGCTCGAGCTCAAG
The DNA here is from genome assembly GCF_030814415.1 of Cellulomonas humilata. Taxonomy (GTDB): domain Bacteria; phylum Actinomycetota; class Actinomycetes; order Actinomycetales; family Cellulomonadaceae; genus Cellulomonas; species Cellulomonas humilata_A. The sequence goes on from NZ_JAUSVB010000002.1 coordinate 452,613, forward strand.
ACGATCGCCGACGTCGCGCTCGTCGGCTACCCGAGCGCCGGCAAGTCCAGCCTCGTGGCCGCCATCTCCGCGGCGCGGCCGAAGATCGCCGACTACCCCTTCACGACGCTGGTCCCCAACCTGGGCGTGGTGCAGGCGGGCAGCGCGCGGTACACCGTCGCCGACGTCCCGGGGCTCATCCCGGGCGCGTCCGAGGGGCGTGGCCTGGGCCTGGAGTTCCTGCGGCACATCGAGCGCTGCGCGGTCATCGTGCACGTGCTCGACTGCGCGACGCTCGAGCCCGACCGCGACCCGCTCTCGGACCTCGAGGACATCGAGGTCGAGCTGCGGACGTACGCGGGCGACCTGAGCATCGAGGGTGGGCGCGTCCCGCTCCTGGAGCGACCGCAGATCATCGTCCTCAACAAGATCGACGTCCCCGAGGCGCGCGAGCTGGCCGAGCTGGTCAAGCCTGACCTCGAGGCCCGCGGGTTCCGCGTGTTCGAGGTGTCGACCGCGAGCCACGAGGGCCTGCGTCCGCTGACGTTCGCGCTCGGGGAGATCGTCGACAAGGCCCGTCGCGACGCGCCGGCGCCGGAGAACACCCGCGTCGTGCTGCGCCCGAAGGCCGTGGACGACGCCGGGTTCACCGTGACGCGCCGCGAGGTCGAGGGCCAGGGCGTGTACTTCTGGGTGCGGGGCGAGAAGCCCGAGCGCTGGGTGCGCCAGACCGACTTCTCCAACGACGAGGCCGTCGGCTACCTGGCAGACCGGCTGGCGCGGCTGGGGGTCGAGGAGAAGCTGTTCGCCGCGGGTGCCGTCGCCGGCGACGAGGTGCGCATCGGCCCGGAGCACAACGCGGTGGTGTTCGACTGGGAGCCCACGCTCATGACCGGCTCCGAGTTCCTCGGCGGTCCGCGCGGCGTCGACCTGCGGCTCGAGGACCACTCGCGCCCGACGCGTGGCGAGAAGCGCCAGGAGTACAAGGAGCGCATGGACGCCAAGACGGAGGCGCGCGAGGAGCTGTGGACCGAGCGCGAGGCCGGCGTCTGGACCGACGCGGCGGAGAGCTGACGTCCGGCCACCGGATATGCGCGTGACCTGCAGCGGCCACGCGGCAGAATGCGGGACGTGACCGTCGACGCCCTGCAGGACCGCCAACAGCTGGTCTCGGCGTCCCGGGTGGTCGTCAAGATCGGCTCGTCGTCGCTGACCGGGCCGGACGGGCGGCTCGCTCCGGAGCGGCTGAACGCGCTGGTCGACGTGCTCGCCGCGCGCCGCGCCGCGGGCGGACAGGTGGTGCTGGTGTCGTCCGGCGCGATCGCCGCCGGCCTCGGCCCGCTCGGTCTGGCGGCCCGCCCGCGCGACCTGGCGACCCAGCAGGCTGCCGCGTCGGTCGGTCAGGGGCTGCTCGTCGCGCACTACACGGCCGCGTTCGCCCGGTACGGGCTGCAGGTCGGGCAGGTGCTGCTGACCGCCGACGACACCGTCCGACGGGTCCACTACCGCAACGCGCACAGAGCACTGACCCGGCTGCTCGACCTCGGGATCGTGCCCGTCATCAACGAGAACGACGCCGTGGCCACCGACGAGATCCGGTTCGGGGACAACGACCGTCTGGCCGCCCTGGTCTCGCACCTGGTGCACGCGGACGCGCTGCTGCTGCTCAGCGACGTCGACTCGCTCTACACCGGGCCGCCGTCGCGCGACGGGTCCCGGCGGATCGCGTCGGTCGTCCACGCGCAGGACCTCGAAGGCATCGACGTCGCGTCGCGGGGGAGTGCCGTCGGCACCGGCGGGATGGTGACCAAGCTCGAGTCGGTCGCGATCGCGACGCAGTCCGGGGTCCCGGTCGTCCTGACGTCCGCCGCGCAGGCGGCGCAGGCGCTGGCCGGACAGGACGTCGGCACCTGGTTCACGGCGACCGGTCGACGCACGTCGATCCGCCGGCTGTGGCTCGCGCACGCCGCGAACACGCGCGGACGGCTGGTGCTCGACGCCGGTGCGGTACGGGCCGTCCTGGAGCGGGGGACCTCGCTGCTGCCCGCCGGGGTGACCGGTGTCGAGGGCACGTTCGAGGCGGGCGACCCCGTCGAGCTCGTCGGCCCCGACGGTCACCTGGTGGCGCGCGGGCTGGTCTCCTACGACGCCGAGGAGGTCCCGCCGCTGCTGGGCCGCTCGACCTCCGAGCTGCGCGCCTCCCTGGGCCCGGGATACGACCGCGAGCTGGTCCACCGCGACGACCTGGTCCTGGTCCGCAAGCGCCGCTGACCCTGCTCGCGCCGGTGCCGACGGGCACGCGTCGCCCGCACCCGCACGAGGTCTGCGCCCCCGCGCGTGACGCCGAGAGCTCGCGCGACGACGGCCGCACTCCGGTGGGCTCCAGCGCGTGGGGGTGCGGACCCAGAGCGGGGGCGCCGGTGTCGCGATCCGGCGGGACTACCCTGGTGCGATGACGACGTCGCTCGACCAGCCGGTGCAGACGACAGCCGAGACGGACGTGACCGCGCAGGTCCGCGCGGTCGCCGAGAGGGCCAAGGTCGCCTCCCGTCGGCTCGCCACCGCCACCCGCGCCACCAAGGACGCAGCGCTGCGGGCGATGGCCGACGCCCTCGTCGCGGCCACTCCCGAGATCGTCGCGGCCAACGCGGTCGACCTGGAGCGCGGCCGGGCGAACGGCACGTCCGCCGGGCTGCTCGACCGCCTGGCGCTGACGCCCGAGCGCATCGTGGCGATCGCGGATGCCCTGCGGGAGCTCGCCGCGCTGCCGGACCCGGTCGGAGAGGTCGTGCGCGGCCAGACGCTGCCGAACGGTCTGCGGATGCGCCAGGTGCGGGTGCCGATGGGTGTCGTCGGCATGATCTACGAGGCTCGGCCCAACGTGACGGTCGACGCCGCGGGGCTGGCCCTCAAGAGCGGGAACGCGGTCATCCTGCGCGGCGGCTCGGCCGCGGCGGCGAGCAACGAGGTCATCGTCGGCGTCCTGTCGCAGGCACTCGTCGGGCAGCGGCTGCCCGGGGCCCTGGTCCAGTCGATCGACGCGTGGGGACGTGAAGGGGCTGTGGCACTCATGCACGCTCGCGGCCTCGTGGACGTGCTCGTGCCGCGCGGCGGGGCGGACCTCATCCAGACGGTCGTGCGGGAGTCGACAGTGCCGGTCGTGGAGACCGGCGTCGGCAACGTGCACGTCTACGTCGACGAGACGGCCGACCTCGCGGTCGCCATCCCGATCCTCCTGAACTCCAAGACCCAGCGCGTCGGTGTCTGCAACGCCGCCGAGACCCTGCTGGTGCACCAGGCGGTCGCCGACGAGTTCCTGCCGGTGGCGCTGGCGATGCTGGCCGACGCGGGCGTGACCATCCACGGCGACGAGACGACCCTCGCGCTGGCCCCGGACGAGGTCTCCTGCGTGCCGGCCACGGACGAGGACTGGGCGACCGAGTACCTGTCGCTCGACCTCGCCGTCCGCGTGGTCGACTCGCTCGACGAGGCCCTCGACCACATCCGGGAGTGGAGCTCCGGGCACACCGAGGCGATCATCACGCGGGACCTCGCGTCGTCCGAGCGGTTCGTCGCCGAGGTGGACTCCGCGGCGGTCATGGTGAACGCGTCGACCCGCTTCACCGACGGCGGTCAGCTGGGCCTGGGCGCCGAGATCGGGATCTCCACGCAGAAGCTGCACGCGCGTGGGCCGATGGGCCTCGGCGAGCTCACCACCACCAAGTGGATCGTGCACGGGGACGGGCACGTCCGCCCCTGATCGCACAGCCGATCGTGCGACACTGTTGGCTCTCGCCCACCCTTGGAGGATTGACGTGCATGCTGCCCTGATCACCGCTGCTGAGGCCGCCGAGCACACCAACGAGCTGCCGTTCCCGCCCGTGGTGTTCGGTGTCGGTGCGTTCGTGGGTCTCGTCGCGTTGCTGCTGATCACGTTCGCGTTCCGGAGTGTCGGGACGCGCCACTGACCGACCGACCGGAGGGCACCGAACAGATGTCGGAGCGACCGCGCAGGACGCGGCTGGGTGTGATGGGTGGCACGTTCGACCCCGTCCACCACGGTCACCTGGTCGCCGCGAGCGAGGTCGCCGCACGGTTCGAGCTCGACGAGGTCGTCTTCGTCCCGACAGGTCAGCCGACGTTCAAGCTGCATCAGGACGTCACCGCCGCCGAGCACCGCTACCTGATGACGGTCATCGCCACCGCCTCGAACCCGCGCTTCACCGTGAGCCGCGTCGACGTGGACCGTTCGGGTGTGACGTACACCGTGGATACCCTCCGCGACCTCAAGACCACGCGCCCGGACGCCGAACTCTTCTTCATCACGGGTGCGGACGCCATCGCACAGATCGTGACGTGGAAGGATGCCGACGAGCTCTTCTCGATGGCGCAGTTCGTGGCGGTCACCCGCCCCGGGCACGCACTGTCGGTCGACGGGCTCCCCGGTGATCGTGTGCACGTCCTGGAGGTTCCCGCCCTGGCGATCTCCTCGACCGACGTCCGCGCACGAGCACGCGCCGGGCAGCCAGTCTGGTATCTCGTCCCCGACGGGGTCGTCCAGTACATCGCCAAGCACAGGTTGTATCGAGGTCAGTCATGAGTGAACCGGGAGAGCGGCGCCGTCGTCGCGAGCTCCATCGCAACCCTGAGACGGGTGACGTCCAGGGCGCCGCACCCGACCCCGGGCCCGCGGCACCGCCGGCCACCCCCGCACCTGCCCGTCCGGACTCCGCCCCCGTCTCTCGTCGTGCGATGCGTGGACCGAGCGGCGGCGAGGACACCCCGCCCCGCGGCACCGCGTCCGACGCCAGCCGGTCCCGCCGATCCATCCGCGACACGTCGCTGGACCCGACCAGCTCGCGCCCCGCCCCGGCAGGCTCCGGCACCCCCGCGTGGTCGGCGCAGCCGCCGGCCGCCACCCCGCCCAGCCGGCCGACCGCACCGCCGCCGCCGCGCCAGGCTCCGTCCGGCGCTCCCGCGATCTCCCGCACGCCGGCGGCCCAGCGTCCCCCCGCCGCCGTGCCCCCGCCGGCGACGCGTCCCGCAGCACCGACGTCGCCCGCGACGTCCCGCCCCGCTGCCGCCGCCCCGAGCGGTCCCGCCACCTCGCGCCCGGCACCCTCCTCGGGCGCTCCGGCGCAGTGGGGCCAGCGCAGCGCCGAGCCGACCGGTCCGGCCGCGCCGGGCGCCGGGTGGTCGCCGTCGCAGGAGCGCGCCGCGACGCCGCCGCAGAGCGGCACCCCTGCGCAGCCCGTCCGTCGCGAGAGCCCCAGCTGGACCGGCTCCGGAGCCGCCGCAGCGGGGACCGTCGGGTCCTGGGGCACGCAGCCGTCCGCACCGCAGGCCCCCGCACCTCAGGCGCCCGCTCCGCAGGCCCCGGCCCCGCCGCAGGCGCCGTGGCAGCAGCAGCGTCCTGCCCAGGCACCGGCTCCTGCCGCGCAGCCCGCCGCGTGGCAGTCCACACCGTCGACAGCACGCTCGGCGTCGGCGCCGGCGACGAGCCGGCCCGCAGCACAGCCGACGGGCCAGCCCGGCTGGTCCGGGGCGCAGACGCCCGCCGCCCCTGCCCCGGAGTCAGCAACCGCACCGGCCGCCTGGGCGCCGACAGGGCTCTCGCCGTCGGGCACCGTGCCCGCCCCCCGCGCCGGCGGAGAGCCGGCCGCGCCCGCGTTCGCCGCCTCGTCGGCCGGCCGGCCGGACCACGTCGGCTTCGGTACCACCCACGACGAGGACGACGACTTCGACGACGATGACGACTACGTCGAGCGCCCGCGCCACCCGTACACGTGGCTGCACCTCATCGTGCTCGCACTCGTCGCGTTCGTCCTCGGCTTCCTCATCGTCCTGCTGCTGAGCAACAACTCGGCCGACGACGCCGGCTCCACCGCCGCGGCGCACCTGGTGATCGGCCCGCCGGCCGACCCTGCTGGACTCTGACAGACCTGCCTCACCCCGAACCAAGGAGACCTGTGGCTGCGACCGAACGAGCGATCGAGCTGGCCGTGGCGGCCGCTCGTGCCGCCTCCGACATCAAGGCCGAGGAGATCATCGCTCTCGACGTCAGTGAGCAGCTCGTCCTCACCGATGTCTTCCTCATCGCCTCCGGCACCAACGAGCGGCAGGTCGGCGCCATCGTCGACGCCGTCGAGGAGGCGCTGTTCAAGCTCGGCGCCAAGCCGATCCGCCGCGAGGGCAAGGCCGCGGGCCGCTGGGTCCTCGTGGACTTCGGCGACGTGGTCGTGCACGTCCAGCACGCGGAGGACCGGGTGTACTACGCCCTCGAGCGGCTGTGGAAGGACTGCCCTCTGATCGAGCTCCCCGCTGACGCGCGGGGGACCGACGAGGGCGCCGACGCGTGACGGCGGGGCGTCTGCTCCTCGTCCGGCACGGCCGGACCGCGTACAACTCCGAGGCGCGCCTGCAGGGCCAGGTGGACATCCCGCTGGACGCCGTCGGCCGCTGGCAGGCACGCACCGCGGCCGCCCGGCTGCTGACCCGGCACGAGCCGACCGCGATCGTCGTGTCCGACCTCAGCCGCGCCCACGAGACGGCCAGCTTCCTGGCCCGTGCCGCCGGTCTCGACCTTGCGGTCGACGCCCGGCTGCGCGAGCGGGCGTTCGGCCTCTGGGAGGGCCTCACCGGCGACGATCTGCGCCGGGACTGGGCCGACGAGTTCGCCGTCTGGCGGGCCGGCGGACAGCCCGAGGGCGTCGGCGCGGAGACCCGTGCCGAGGTCGCCGAACGCGTGCGCGAGGGGATCCTCGAGCACGCCGCCGCGCTCGGTCCGGACGACACCCTGGTCGTCGTCTCGCACGGCTCCGCCATCAGCTGCGCCGTCGGGGACCTGCTCGGCATGCCCACCGACTGGCACGGCTTCGCGGGCATGCTCAACGCCCACTGGACCGAGCTCGTGGCCACCCGGGGCGACTTCTCGCCGTCGTGGCGGATGGTCGGGTACAACCTCGGGCCCACCGACGCGTCGACGGACTGGAACGCCGGACCCGACACCACGCGCGACTCCGACGCCGATACCGAGACCCGGGACCCCGATTAGCGTTTCGGCCCGCGTTCGATCTAGACTCTCCGAGCGCCTACGGGCGTAAGTGGTTCCCCTCGGGGGACCGCGGGGCTGTGGCGCAGCTGGTAGCGCACCTGCATGGCATGCAGGGGGTCAGGGGTTCGAATCCCCTCAGCTCCACCGAAAGTGCTGGTCAGAGGCCGTTTCTCCACTCGGGGAGGCGGCCTTTCGGCTTGCGGTGGACACAAGCTGGACACTCAAGGTCGCGGCCTGGGGGGTGTGTCCTTGCTGGTCAGAGGCGCAGAGCCTGAGACTTGACTTCCATGCCGTGCATGGAAGCCGGATCCCGAGGGTCCGAAGGTCGCGGCTCCGTCGTGATCAGCAACGGATGTCGGCACATCTGGGAGTTCGTCGCCTGCCTCGCCACTGTGCTCGGAACCACCGAGTACCACCTGCGTCGCATGTGCTCGTCGCTGGCCGGGGACGCCGCTGTCGGAGTACGTGCGCTGCAGGCGTATGTACGGTCGCTGCGACGGGGTCGTCCACACCGCCACGGTCGAGTTCTGGCTGCCGGTCGAGGGTGACGACGACCAGCGGTGTCGGTCGGTAGTCGGCCACTTTAGGCCGGCGGCAGTCCCGGCTGTCCCGGCTGCTCGGGGCCGATGCGGTATGGCCGCATCATCTCGTTGTCCTCGTGCTCGACGATGTGGCAGTGCCAGACGAACTGGCCGCCGCGGTCGAACCGCATGCGGATCCGGGTCACCTCCCCGGGGTAGGCGATGACCGTGTCCTTCCAGCCGTTCTCGCCGGGCTCGGGAGGTCGGGCCCCGCCTGCGGGGGCGATGTAGTGCGTCGCCTCGTCGATCGCCACCGGCTCCCGGTTCTCGACCTGGAAGACGACCTCGTGGACGTGGATCGGGTGGGCGTCCGCGGTTGAGTTGAAGATCTCCCAAGTCTCCGCCGCGCCCACGGCCGGGTTCTCGGTGATCGGGTCGCTCCACATGTACGTGGACCAGGTGCCTGTTGCGTCCACGGTGCCCAGCAGCGCAGCGATGGGTGGGGGGTCGTCCGCGAGCTCGGGAGCCGTGGACATCTCCTCGACCAGTGCGAGTCGCCGGACCGCCGTCGTCGGGAGCGGGTCGATCGCGGGGAGCACCAGGAAGGCCGCAGGCGTGGTGGGGTCCGGGCTCGTCGCAGGGACCACGACGAGCTGGAGCACCTGACCGGTGGACGCCGGGTTGGCGACATCGAAGTCGGCGTCGGGCTGCCCTCCACCGAAGGGCTCGTCCGGTCCGAGGTTCCTGATGATGTGCGAGCCGACCGGCACGTGCGTGAGGTCGAGGATCACGTCAGCGCGCTCGGCCGGGCCGAGGAGCAGTCGGCCACCGTGCTCGGCGGTGAGGTTCACCGGCGCGGCGAGGAAGCCACCCTCGGTTCCGATCTGCCACGCCTCGGCACCGGGGAGGCCGAGGTCGAGGATGAGGAATCGCGCGTTGCAGCCGTTGAGCAGACGGAACCGGTATCGGCGCTGCTCGACGGTGTGCGTCGGCCAGGTGTGGCCGTTGACCATGATCGTGTTGCCGAAGAACTCGGGGTTCCAGATCGGCGAGACGTCACCCTCGGGCACGTACGGGCCCACGGTGCCGTCGAAGTACTCGCGGGAGTCTGGATAGAAGAGCGACCCGTCCGAGAGGAACGACCGGTCCTGGATCGCGAGCGGAATCTCGCGGTACTGCTTGCTGCTGGGGAACCCGTCCGCCTCCTGAGGAGCAGGCCCAGGTAGCACCGCGGGCAACTTTGCCCGCGAGTCGATGACAGCGTCGTCTCCGTTTGGCCCGCCCCGCAGCAGGTAGAAGCCTGCGGGTCCGGCGTAGACGTTCGCGCGCGTCATCCCCAGGGTGTGGTCGTGGTACCAGAGCGTGGAGGCGCGCTGGTCGTCGGGGTAGTGGAAGGTCGCTCCGCCCGTGGGCCAGGCCAGGCCGTGCGCCTTCTCGGCCTTCGATCGGAAGAATGCGTACCAGGTCCCGTCGTGCGCGTGACCGGCTGGGAGGTCCACCGCGTCGGGCAGGTACCAGGCCTCCGGGTAGCCGTCGCTCTCGTCGCCGACGCCGACGGCGCCGTGGACGTGCGTCACGACCGGCACCGGACCTCGGTAGGGCTCCGGCGTCGCGGCGAACACGGGCCGGCTGTCGCGGTCGGTGGTGCCGCCGGGTGGGTTCGCCCAGTGCAGCGTCGGGTCGATGGGCAGGAGGTGCGGCAGGAAGCGGCCGTCGGCGTCGACGAGCTCGTTGCGCCAGGTGACGCGGACCGGCCGCTGCCACTTGGCCTCAATCGTCGCGCTGGGTGCGTGGAAGAGGAGGGCAGCCTTGCCCTTGCGGGCCGACGTCGGTCCGTAGGCCCACAGCGTGGTCGGTGGGAGCGGCGCAGGGAGCACCTGCTGGCTGATCTGCCGGACTGCGATGTCGTACAGGTCGGCATTCTTGCCTCCGCGCAGCGTCGTGCGGCCCGTGGTCGGCATGACCGGCGGGACGAGGAGAGGGGCCACCCACTTCGGCACCGACAATGGGTCGAGGAAACCGGCGGCTACCTCGCCGGCCGCAGCCTCGAGCACCCAGGGCCTGCCGTCGAGGACCCCGACGAAGTAGAGGCCGAAGGCGGCGCCGGCAGTCTTGAGGACGGTCCGTCGTGTGATGCCGGCTGCTGTCGGCGACGTGGTGGTGTCACTCATTCCGACTCCTCGTTGAGCGCGTTGCTTGGACGCTATGCCCGGCGTCCGGAGGCCCGTCTAGGGCCTTTTGTCCTGATATGACCACCTGCTACGAGCATCACCGGCCGGGAGCCGCTTTCGGAGCACCAGCCACGCCCTCGACCTTTGGGTGCCCGCAGCACATGCGTTCCGCGACACTCAACCGGGTCTGCTGCACAGGGCACCCCTGGCCACGGGTGGTGGACCGGTTCGCTGAGCTCATGTTCTCGTGAGGCGCCGGGAGGTCAGCGACTCGGCGTGCCTGTGGGCCTTCCGCAGGACTCCGATCGTCAGCAGGGCGAGCGGTGCGTTGACCAACCCTGGTGCCCCGACCCACAGGGACTGGGTGGACGCGGCGTACGCACCCCAGATCACCGCGTTGAGGAGCAGCAGGACTTGCGAGGTCACGGACACCCCGCGGAGGCGGTCCGGGTCGCCCCGGCTGCGCCAGACCATCAAGGCCTGGGGCCACCAGAGCACCAGCGAGACCGCCGAGCCAGCGAGTCCGGCGATCTCGGCGAACGCGATCACGGTGGGCCCCCGCGTGGCCCCGATCCCCAGCGCGCTGTGCAGCACAGGGCAGCTTCGACCGCTGCGGCAAGGGGCTCATGGACCCGGCCCGAGGCGGGCGCGGAGGCCCTCGGTACCGTCCTCGTCGATGACGCCATGGGATCCCCCAACGCTTTCCTCGCTCCACGGTCGCGGAGCGGCGCGTCCGGTCGCATCGGGAGAATCACGCACTTCTGCCGAAGGGGGCATGGGTCATCTATCGGACTCGGAAGGCGCGGTTCGGGCTAGTCGCCTGAGTTGGTGGAGTCGATCACCGGTTCTGAGATCTGACCGGACGGCACGTGTCAGGCGAGCCCGTTCTCGAACGCGAACGCGGCGGCCGCTGTCCGGGAGGCAACGCCCAGCTTCGTGTAGATGTTCGACAGGTGCCTCGCCACCGTCTTCTCGCTCAGCACGAGCGCGGCGGCGATCTCCGAGTTGCTGCGGCCGCTCGCCACCAGCCGGAGCACCTCCACCTCGCGCTCGGTCAGTCCCGCCGGCCGACTCGGTTGCACGAGCCGAAGCACATCGCGCTCCGCCGGAGCCGCCCCGAGACCCTGAAACATGCGTCGTGCCTGGCCGAGCTCGGCGACGGCCGAGTCGTCGTCGCCCAGATTCCGCAGTGCACGTCCGAGGAGCACCTGGCAGCGTGCGACGTCATACGGCGCGTCGAGGGACCGCCACAGCGCCACGGCATTGCGCGCCTCCAGTGCGGCCGCTCCAGGCTCTCCCGTGCTGAGCAGGCAGCTCGCTCGCGCCTGGTGGGCGGCTGCTGACAGTGCCGTGCACCTGAACGCATCGGCGATCGCTGCCAGCTCGTCGGCGATGGCCCGCGCCTCCTCGACTTCGCCGGTCGCGAGCAGCACCTCGACCGAGCCGGCGAGCAGCTGGGAGCGGTGGACCGGGTCCCGCGGCTCGGCCAGCAGGCGGTGGACGGCGTTGGTTGCCGCCGCGGTGCGGCCCCGCGCGAGCCACAGCAGCGCCAGCCCGGGCTGGGGTTCGTAGCCGAAGCCGGTCGCTCGTTCGTAGTCCGTCTCGGCGGCGTCGAGGTCACCGCAGATGCGATGGAGGTTGCCGGCCTCGGCCAAGGCCAGTCCTGCGGCCGCCGGCGTCTCGGAATCGAGGTACCTCGCTACAGCGCGGTCGAGTTCCTCTAGCGCCGCGCGGAAAGCGCCGCGGATCCCCATGATCTGCCCGCGGTGGATCGCGCACTGCCCGGTGAAGGGGACCAGGCCGGGCTGATCCTCGATCCACCCGGTGAGTGCGCGGGTCCACTCGGCGGCGCGCCCGTAGTCGGAGACCTCCTGGCACGCCTCGATGAGCGAGCAGTACACGTGCCCCGCGATGATGGGGGAGACCTCGCCCATCGAGATGCCGATCATCGCCTCGTCCAGCAGTGACATGCCCTCCGGCACGCGGCCCGCGTACATCAGCATCCGGCCTTGTGCGTTGAGCCCTTGGGCGAGCAGGTCGGCGTTGCTGAACCTCCGCCCGTACTCGGTGATCTCCACGGCTAGCTTCGACGCCAGCTCGAACTCGCCCGCGTAGATGTGGCGCATCATCACGGGCAACAGGACGTAGCCCCGCTCCACGACGTCGCCGGGAACCTGCTCCAGCAGCCGCTGGCAGCGCCCGACCCAGCCGGCCCCGACGGCGGACTCGCCGTTCTCCAGGAGAACCATGGACAGCCAGAATCCGATCCGGACAGCCTGCACGGTCTCCCCGGCGTCGATATGCGCCTTATGGGCCCGTTGCAGGGCCTGGACGCAGTCGTTCTGCCGGCCCAGAAGGTAGGCCGCAGTCGCCAGCCGTCCGAAGTCCTGGGCGTCGAGGGCGGAGTCGTCGGCGTCCGAGAGGGCGTCGTACGCCGCCACCCACTCGCGGCGCTCGTAGGCCTCCCGTGCTCGTTCCAGATCGTCGACCAGTCCCACGGCGCACCACCCTCAATTGATGCTAGGACGTGCGCGTACGACCCGTCATGCGGCCATGACCGCGTCGATCCTGGCCGCGATCCGGCGCGCGACGTACTCTGCGTCGCGCCCGACGCCCACCAGCACCATGGAGCTGAAGGCGTACTGGAACGCGAGGCCGCAGAAGTACATCCCGGGCGCCTTCTCGACGACGCCGCGGTACTCCTGCGGCCATCCGTCGGGACCGAAGACCGGAACCCTGATCCAGTCGAAGACCTGCTGGAAGCCCGTGCACCAGATCACCGTCGAGGCGGGGATCACCCGGCCATCGTCCAGCACGGGTCGCCCGCCCTCGACGCCCGCGACCCGCAGGGTGATTCGTCCGACGCCCCGCCGCGCGAGGTCCTCTCGCTTGACCCGGGTCATGGGGCCGCCGTGGTGCCGGACCTCGTCGAGCGCCTTGCGTCCCACGGGCGTGCGCCGGGTGAGTACGTGCTGCCACACGAAGACGACCGCGGGGAAGCCGATCCGCAGCGGCCTCCGGTCCCACCGGAAGGGGATCTGCCCGCAGTCCCGCCCGACCAGCGTGGTGGGCAGGTGCTCGGCCACCTCATAGGCGATGTCGCACCCCGAGTGCGACGCGCCCACGACGAGCACCGGGCCCGCGGAGATCTGCGACGGACGCTGGTACTGGCACGAGTGCAGCTGCTGGATGGACGGATCAAGATCGGCGGCGAAGGCCGGGACGTACGGCGTCCGCCCGAACGTGCCGGTGGCCACGACCACGTTGTCGCAGGTGATCGTGTCCTCGCTGAGCACCGCGCGGTAGCCACCCTCGGCCCTCGCCTCAAGCCGGTCGACACGGGTGCTCGTCCGCACCGGGAGGTCGTGGTGGATTGCGTACTTCTCGAGGTAATCCGCGACCTCGTCCTTGCCGGGGAACGACCATGGCGCGGCCGGCCAGCTGAGGCCGGGGAGCGCGTCGTACTTCGCCGGGCTGTAGAGCCTCAGCGTGTCCCAGTGTCGGCGCCAAGCGTCCCCGACGCGCTGTTCGCCGTCGACGATCAGGAACGGGCGGCCGAGCCGTTGCAGGTGATAGCCCGTGGCGAGGCCGGACTGGCCGGCACCGATCACCAGGGTCTCGATGTGCTGGGTGATCATGGCGTGCTCCTGTCATTGCTGGACGGCAGCACGTTAGGAGCGCGGGGACCGGGCACGCGTCGGCACGATTGCTCATCTTCTCCGGCCCGGGATGGGAAGAATCACGCACACGCCGACACGCCGCGGAGCCGGTCTGGGGCGCTCCGGCTCTGCCAGACCAGCGGGGCCCGAGGTCATCCCGCGTGGCCACGATCAGCCGATGCCTACCGCGGCTGCACCGGCCGAGAAGGAGGCTGCCGCGACGCAGGCGGCGGCGAGCTGCGGATCCAGTGGCTGTCTGTCCGGCGGTGGCGACGGCGGGTACACCGGGTGTCCCAATGCGTGCACCGGGGCAAGACGTGGACGCCGATCCCGTGTCCCCGACGGAATCGGTGGCCCTTCTGCGCTCCGGGGTCTGCAGCACGTTCAGGTAGCAACGAGTGTCGGGCCGCGGCCGGCGCGATTTCGGGAGACGCGAGAACGTGCGCCCCGGGTCAGGGGTTCGAATCCCCTCAGCTCCACCAATTGTGCTGGTCAGAGGCCGTTTCTCCAGTCGGAGAGGCGGCCTTTTGGTCTGGAATGGACAGAAATTGGACACTTTAGACGGCGGCTTGGCGGGTGCGTCCTTGCTGGTCAGAGGCACGAGCTGCATGACTTGAAGCCCATGCCGTGCAAGGGGTTCAAGTGTCGAGGCTCTGACCGGAGTCGCGCGCCATCGCTCTGACGGGCCGCGGCGCCCTCACATCCGGCCGACACGATGGTCGTGTCTCGCACAGGCTGATGCCCTTGCGGGACGCGTTCCCGGTCACGGCGTCCGGGTGGCGATCCACGGGCCGGTGCCCTCGGATGCGTCGACGATGCCGTCCTCGACCCACCGCAGCCGGCCGGCCATCACGGCGCCGGCCAGCCGGTCGTCGGAGGCGGTGGAGCCGCGGAGGCCCCGGAACAGGGCCTCTACCCGGAGGCGGGACTGGGCGCAGAAGGCGTCGGCGAGATCGATCGCGTCGCGACCGACGGCTCGGTCTTCGTGGCGCATCGCGGTGGCCCGGGTGCACACGGCGGACATGGCGAACAGCTCGGCGCCGATGTCGACGATGTGACCCAGCAGCACCTGCTTGCGGTCGAGGCGGGCCTGGTAGCGGGCCATCGCGTAGAAGGTGTGCCGGGCCAGCGAGCGGGACGACCGCTCGATGAAGCGCACGTGGCGGGCCAGCGCACCGAAGTTGGCGTAGGCGCTGGGCCTGGAGCCCTGCCCAACCAGCAAGGTTGGGAACCAGCGGGCGTAGAAGCGGCTGGCGCCGACGGATGCGCGGGCCTTGGCGCCGAGGGACGCGTCGCGGGACGCGAGGTCGCCCGCGGCGGCCAGGTGGGTATCCACGGCCTCGCGGGCGATCAGCAGGCGCATGATCTCCGACGAGCCTTCGAAGATGCGGTTGATCCGCATGTCCCGAAGCAGCTGCTCGGCGGCGACCGCCCGCTCACCGCGCGCCGCCAGCGAGTCGGCGGTCTCGTACCCGCGCCCGCCGCGGATCTGCACCAGCTCGTCGGCCACGCGGTAGCCCATCTCGCTGGCCCACAGCTTGGCCAGGGCCGCCTCGATGCGCACATCCTTCTGGCCGGCGTCGGCCAGCCGCGCGGACAGATCGCACACCGACTCCAGCGCGAACGTCGTGGCAGCGATAAAGGCCAGCTTGGAACCGACCGCCTCGTGCTCGCCCACCGGCCGGCCCCACTGCACCCGCTCGGCAGACCACTGCCGTGCTATGGACAGCGCCCACTTGCTGCCGCCGGCGCAGATCGCCGGTATCGACAGGCGGCCGGTGTTGAGGGTGGTCAGCGCGATCTTCAAACCCTCGCCCTCGCGTCCCAGCCGGTTGGCCGCCGGCACCCGCACCTGCCGGAACCGGGTGACGCCGTTCTCCATCCCGCGTAGCCCCATGAACCGGTTGCGGTGCTCGACGGTGATCCCCGGGGTGGAGGCTTCGACAACGAATGCACTGATGCCGCCGCGCTCGTTGTCGTGCGGCGGGACGACGGCCATGACCACCAGCAACTCGGCGATCGGACCGTTGGTGGTCCACAGCTTCACGCCGTCCAACAGGTACGCCGTCCCGTCGTCCATCGGGTCGGCGGTGGTGCCGAGGCGGGCGGGGTCCGAGCCGACGTCGGGCTCGGTGAGCAGGAACGCGGAGATCGCGCCCGCGGCGCAGCGCGGCAGGAACGCCTGCTTCTGCTCGGGGCTGCCGAACAGGTGCACGGGTTCGGGCACACCGATCGACTGGTGCGCGGACAGCAGCGCGGCCAGGCTCGGGTGGACCGTGCTGACCAGCATCAAGGACCTGCAGTAGTCGACGAGCGACAGTCCCAGGCCGCCGTACCGCTGCGGGATCTTCATGCCGAACGCGCCGACGCGCCGCAGCGCGTCGATCACCTCATCGGGGACGTGGTCCTCGCGCTCGATCGCCAGGCCGTCGATGGTCCTGCACACCTCGAGCAACGCCTGGCGGAACACCGCCCCGCGCGCCGCGGCGTCCGGGTCGGACGCCGGGTAGGGGTGGATGAGCCCGACGTCGAATGCGCCGAGGTACAGCCCCTTGGCGAAGCTAGGTCGGGTCCACTGCCGCTCCCGGGCCGCCTCGGCGACCTCACGAGCCTTCCGCTCACCGGCGTTGGGGGTCTGGTCCACGGCGACGCTGCTCATGACGAGCCTCCTCAGCGGGACCCGCACCGAACGGGCCAGCCGCTCGATGTCGATGCTACCGACCGGTCGCGCGGGTGCGCTCCCTGCGGACGGGGAACCCACCGGTTCGACGTCGTACGAGCCGCGTGTCGTGTGTGAGCTGCCGTCGCCTTCCTCCTGCCCCCGTTGGGAGGAGCAGGGCACCTCCCGGGGACAGGAGGGCACCTCGGTTGGCGGTCGGCGAGAGGTGAGTGGCCGCGGTGGACGCTTATTGGCGCTGAACGTGCTCGAAATCCCTCGAAGAACCCCGACAAGGGAGTTCGAAAGGAACGCCGATCCCGGCGTTCGGCCAGGTCAGCGCCTCAAACCGCTCTCGGACCTCCTCGCGCGTGTTGGGCGAACTGCCGCACACCTGCTGGCATGGAGACCACCGTGATGTCGGCCACCGAGCTGCGGGGGCCTGGCGGACGACGCCAGGCCTTCCGGGTCCGAAGCCGGCACCGACGGCGCGGCCCGAGCGGTCGGGCCGCTCGACGACGGACTCACGGCACCCTGATCGCGCGATCTCTGCCGTTCGCATCGTGCATCACGAGCTGGTCCGAGCAGCGTCGCTTCGTCTGCTGGGGTTGTTGTCGGTCAGGGCGGGTCCCCTTCCCGGCCGGAGGAGGGGGATGTGGTCTGGTCGTGCCCGCGGGCCAGACGCAGGGAACGGCCGAGCCGGACGTCCTCCTCCTGCTTGGCCTGCCGCTTCACGCTCGCCCGCGTGTCTCGCGGGGGCAGCTGAATGGTCTCTTCGGCCTCGATGCCGGCTTGCAGCTGGCGTCCACGCTCGAGCTCCGCATCGAGTTCGGCCCCGAACAGCAGCGCGAGGTTGGTGATCCACAGCCAGAGCAGGAACACGATGACGCCAGCCAGGGAGCCGTAGGTCTTCTCGTAGCTCCCGAATCCCGACACGTAGAACCCGAAGCCCAGCGTTGCCAGCACCCAGACGACGAGCGCGACCAACGCGCCCACGCTGATCCACCGGAACTTCGGCTGACGAACGTTCGGCCCCCAGTGGTAGAGGAGCGAGATCGCGGTCACGACAAGCAGGGCCACGACGGGCCACTTCGCGACGTCCCACACGGCTACCGCGGTGTCGCTCAACCCCATGGTCGCGCCGACCGCGCGAGCGACTCCGCCGGACAGGACGGCGGCGATGACCACGCCGACGGCGATCACTACCAGGACGAGCGTCACCGCGAGCAGCACGGGACGGAGCTTCCAGACCGGCCGGCCCTCGTCGATCTCGTACACCCGGTTCATGCCTCGGCTGAATGCCGCGACGTACCCCGAGGCCGACCAGAGCGCGAGGACCAACCCGAGCACGAGCGCGAGACCCGCCGTCGGCGCGTCGGTCAGACGCGTGAGGATCGGGTCGA
The DNA here is from genome assembly GCF_030814415.1 of Cellulomonas humilata. GTDB lineage: Bacteria > Actinomycetota > Actinomycetes > Actinomycetales > Cellulomonadaceae > Cellulomonas > Cellulomonas humilata_A. Next base: position 470,056 of record NZ_JAUSVB010000002.1, read on the forward strand.
GCGTCTCGACGGCGGTCGCCGGACCGACGTCCGCGACGAGGTCGAGCACACCCTGGATGGCCGCCTCCGGATCGCCGACCAGGCCGAGGACGGAGACGACGGCGAGCAGCGCGGGGGCGATGGCGAGCACGGCGTAGTAGGTGAGCGCCGCCGCGAGGTCCGTGCACTGGTCGTCCACGAACTCGCGCAGAGTCTTGCGCAGCACGTAGAGCCACGAGCGTCTCGTGATGTCGTCGAGGGTGTCGGGCTTGCGCGGATCTTCCGGCGCTGGGGCAGCGGCCTTGTCGGTGCTGGCGGTGCTGCTCTCGTCGTGGGCCCGTGTGCGCATGGCGCCTCTTCTCCGTCGACGCGCGCGGCCTCCGGGGCCGGTGCGTGGGGACGGCGTCTGCTGCACCGCGTCACGTCCATCGTCGGACGGGGCGTAGCGTCACGCATCTCAGGCGCTGTGCACGGTTCCGCCGCGTCGAGCCTCGGCATCGCGTCCGAGCGAGAGACGTCGGGCGAGGCCGGACCTCGACGCAGCTGTCGTCGCCCCATCACCTCACGGTGCGTCGCGCCTGACGGGACCACCGGATGGCGCGCACGCTCTGCGACCGGCAGAGGGCCCGGGCGGCGAGCAGCCAGGTCGCCGCCCGCCTCGGACCGCGCCGACGGGTCGTCATGCGGCCGCGTGCGGGTCGAGCACCACCTTGATGCACCCGTCCTGCTTCTTCTGGAACATCTCGTACGCAGCCGGTGCGTCCTGCAGCGGCACGCGGTGGGTGCGCAGGTCGAGGACGCCGAGCGGGTCGCCGTCGCCGGTCAGCAGCGGCAGGAGGTCGTCGACCCAGCGCCGGACGTTCGCCTGACCCATGCGCAGGGTCAGTCCCTTGTCGAACATCGTCATCATCGGCAGCGGGTCGACCGCCCCTCCGTACACGCCGGAGATCGAGACGGTGCCACCGCGGCGCGTGATGTCGATCGCGGAGCGCAGGGCGTCGAGCCGGTCGATGCCCGCCTTCTCGACGAGCGGTGCGGCGAGGGCGTCGGGCAGGAGCCCGGCTGCCTTCTGCCCGAGCGCGGCGACGCGCGAGCCGTGGGCCTCCATGCCGACCGCGTCGATCGCCGCGTCGACTCCACGCCCATCGGTCAGGTCCTGCACGGCGGCCACCAGGTCGTCGGTGCTGCCCAGGTCGAGGACGTCGATGCCGTGGCGCTGCGCCATCGCCAGGCGCTCCGGGACGAGGTCGATCCCGATCACCTGGGACGCTCCTCGGTGGGCAGCGATGCGCGCGGACATCTGGCCGATCGGCCCGAGCCCCAGCACGGCCACGGTGTCGCCCACGGTGACATCGGCGTACGCGACCGCCTGCCACGCGGTCGGCAGGACGTCGGACAGGAAGAGGTACCGCTCGTCGGGGCTGCCGTCGTCCGGGACGACGACCGGGCCGAACTGCGCCTGCGGGACGCGGAGGTACTGCGCCTGCCCGCCGGGCACCTGGCCGTACAGCTTGGTGTAGCCGAACAGGGCCGCGCCCTTGCCCTGGGCGCGTACCTGGGTGGTCTCGCACTGCGAGTAGAGGCCTCGGCTGCACATCCAGCAGGTGCCGCACGCGATGCCGAACGGGATGACGACGCGGTCACCTGCGCGCAGCGACCCGGCCCCGGGACCGACCTCCTCGACGACGCCCATCGCCTCGTGCCCGAGGATGTCGCCCGCGTCGAGGAAGGCACCCAGCACGGAGTACAGGTGCAGGTCGGAGCCGCAGATCGCGGTGGACGTGACGCGCACGATCGCGTCGGTGGGCTCCTGGATCGTCGGGTCGGGTACCTGCTCGACGCTGACCTTCTCGCGTCCTTGCCACGTCAGTGCGTGCATGCGTGTCTCCTCGAGGCGGTCACGATCGGACACCCGCTCACGCGGGGTCCTGGCCGGTCGGATCGGAGGGATAGATCCGCTCCGCCGGCACGTCCTGGTTGTCGCCCTGGTCCGGGTCGCCGGAGTCCGGCGTCGTCGCCGGGAGGGGCGGCGTGTCGTCGTCGTGCGGGACGGTGTGCTCACTCATCGGATGCACCCTTCGTCGAGCCCGAGGTCGGCGTGACGGGGCCGTAGATCGGCTGGACGTCGGCCATCTCCAGGTCGGCGGTGGCCTGGATCAGGGCGAGCAGGTCGGCGTCGAGCCCGGGGGAGAACTCCTCGAACCGCTCGTCGGCGATCGTGGACGGGACGCCCGCAGGCGCCTGCTCGGTGGCGTCGAGCTCGGTCCCGTCCTTCGAGGGCGACATGCCCTGGAAGATCTTGCCCGCCTCCGACGCGGCGGTGAGGTCGAAGCTGTACTGCTTGCTCTGCAGCCCCAGGTCGAGCAGCTTCTTGACCTCGGGGAACTTCTCCGCGTTGGTCTTGGGGATCGGCAGGACCGACGCCCAGTTCACCCCGAGGGTCTCCAGCGCCTTGGCGTAGGCGTTCTCGTGGGCCTGGTCGCGCACGATCAGGTAGGCGATCGTCGAGCGCGCCGTCTTGTTCGCGGTCATCTCGTAGATCCGGCACTTCTGGAGTCGGCCCGTGGACTCGAGCATGAGGTTGTAGAGCAGGTCGAGGACGAGATTCCCGGAGTTGTAGACGTACGACCCGGACCACGGGTTGCCGGCGGCGTCGACCGGCAGCGCACCCTGGGCGGCGACCAGGTAGTGGTGGATGTTGCCCTGGTCGAGTGCGGACTCCAGCGGCGTCGCGCCGCCGGCGCCGGGCTTGTCCAACGGGTCCGACTTCTTGCCGTTGTAGCGCGGTGACCCGTCGAGCAGCCGGGCGATCGTGGTCCCGATGAGCTCGACGTGGCTGATCTCCTCGGTGCCGATCCCCTGGAGCAGGTCGCGGTACGGCTTCCCCTTCGGGCCACGGAAGTTGATGCTCTGGAACAGGTACTGCATCATCGTCCGCATCTCGCCGAACTGGCCCCCGAGGCCTTCTTGCAGGGCGTTGGCGGCAGTGGGATCCGGCTCGTCGGCCTCGATCTCGTTGATCAGTCGTTGCACGTGCAGGTACATGCGTCCTCCTCGTCGAAGCCGGGTGGCGTGCTGCGCGGCGGGGCCGATGTCAGCCCCGCCGCGCCGCCTGCTAGAGGCTGGTGCCGCCCGGTGAGGGCGGCGGGGTGGTGGTGCTGGACCCACGGACGTTCTCCGCGGCGTCCGTGGCGTCGGAGCGCAGGTCCTGAGCGGCAGACCGGCCCTCGTCCTTCAACGTCGAACCCGCCTCGGTCGCCCGGTCCTTGACCGCCGCTGCAGCCTCCTGTGCGGGCTGGCGGAGGTTCTCGGCGATGCCCTGTGCGGCGTCCTTCGCGTCCTGGACCAGCGGTGCGGCCTGCTCCTTCGCCGACTGTGCGAGCTGCTGCTCTTGGCGCGTGCTGGGGAGCAGCGAGGAGGCCAGCCAGCCGATGCCGAAGGCCACGAGGCCTGCGGCGAGCGGGTTGCCCCTCGCCCTCGACCGCGCGGCGGCCGGCAGGCTCGTCGCCGTGTCGCCGACCGCGGAAGCGGCGGAGCCGACGGACTGGGCGCCGTCGGAGACACCGCCCATGACGCGCTCCTTGACGTCGGTGGCGGTCGCGCGGATGCGGTCCGCCTGGCGCTGGGCTGCCTGGGTGGGGCTCACCTTGTCGGTGAGAGCGTCCACGTCCGAGCTCAGCTCGGCGCGCGTGCGCTCGATGTCGTCGCGGATCTGGTCCGGGTCGGTGCTCATCGGTTCTTCTCCTCGTGACCTTGCATGGCGTTCGGGATCTTCTTCACGGAGTCGGTCGTCTGGGCCAGGCCGCTGACGCGCCGGGACTCGGCCCGGCCCCGCAGGGCGAGCACGGCGGCGACGACGGCCCAGACGACGGCGACGATGACCGCCGACCACGCCCAGGAGTCCATGGCGTCGCCGAGCGCCCACCACAGCGCGACCGACAGGAACAGCAGGACGAAGTGGCCGGCGACGGCAGCGCCGGCGAACATCGATCCGCCCTTGGCCGCTTGCTTCGCCGACTGGCGGGCCTCGGCCTTGGCCAGCTCGACCTCCTGGCGCAGCAGGGTCGAGAGGTCCCGGGTGACGTCGCCCAGCAGGTCACCGACCGACTGGCGCGGCGGCGACTCGACCGGGTCGGTCATCGCTCCTCCCAGGACGTCGTCGCGGACGCGCCGGGGACCGGTGACGCGAGCTCGTCGGTGAACCGTGGGCGGTGCTCGACCGCGTCGTCGTAGACCGGCAGCGGCTCGGTGCGTGTCGTCCACCGACTCGCGTCGGGAGCCGTCGTGGGGGTGCTCGAGGAGCTGCTCGGCGCGTCCTTGAGACCCCGGGTCAGGCGACCGAGCACCACGCCCGCCCCTGCGGCGAGGAGGAGGAAGGTGCCAGGCCGACGTCGCGCGAAGCCGCGGATCTCGTCGAGCACGTCGTCGGGGCCGTGCGACTCCAGCCAGCCGCCGAGCGCGTCGACCCGGTCGCCGACCTCGCGCACGATGTCGGTGGCCAGGTTCTGCTCGGAGGGTGCCGAGGCCATCTGCGTGAGCTGGCCGCCCACCGAGGTGAGGCCGGAGGCTAGCCGGCTCTGCTGGCTGCTCGCCTGGTCGGAGAGCTCGGATCGTGCCTGCGACCAGAGGTCGCCGAGCTGGCGACGTGCCTCTCGGGTGACTGCGGCTGCCTCGACCTTGGCCTCGTCGACCAGGTGGCCGCCGGCGTCGGCGGCCTTGTCCTTGAGGTGCACGCTCTCGTCCCTGGCGGTCTGGGCCGTCGTGGGGGACGTCGGCGTGGGGGGCGGTGTCGCGCCGGTCTGGGGGTAGGTAGGTGCGTACTGGTCGGTCATGGTGTCCTCGCTTGCAGGGGTGCGGGCGCGGACGGGCGCAGGGGTGAGCCACCGTGGTGGGGCTGACCTGGTCGCGGGCCTTCTGCCGCGTCGCCGTCCGCATGGGGCCGAGGCGCGCCGTGGGCGCCCTCGAGCTGCTCTGTCGGGATGTCCGAGCGCCTCTGCTCGGACGTCTGTCCCATGCCCGGCGACGTGTCCTGTCCCGGGCGACGGTCTGCCGGTCGAGCCTTCCGACCGGTGGTTCGGACGTTAGGCGCGGTACACCCGGTCCGCCACTCGAGCGCGTTCGACGAAGGTGTCGACGTCGCACGGGGGGCTCCCCGCGACCCCCTCCAGGACGGTCGCCGCCATGTCACGCAGCTTGGTCTTGCGGTTCCGCGATGCTCTGCGCAGGATCGACATCGCGTCCGCCGAGGTGCAGCGGTTCTCGGCCATGATCACGCCGATGGCCTGGTCGATCACGGCGCGCGAGACCAGCGCAGCGCGCAGGTCGGCGTTCAGCTCGGCCTGGTCGGCGGTCCGCAGGAACAGCGTCAGCCCGCACGCGACCTGGTCGGCGTAGACGTCGGCGATCGAGAGTGCCGACTCCGTCCAGGCCCGCGGCTCGGGTGCGTACAGGTTCAGTGCGATCTCCACGCCCGGTCGCACCGGGCGGGGGAGCGCGGCTGCTGAGCCGAACCCGTGGGCCAGCGTCGTCGCCTGCCAGCGGGGCCAGCGAGTCTCCCGCGCGACGTCGGCGACGTGCACGAGGCGCCCGGTGTCGATCGCCTCGAGGCAGGGCCCGTGACCCGTCGCGTACTCGACCTCGTCGCAGGCCGCGGCGGCGGGGTCGCTCGCGCTCATGAGGGTCGGTCGGCCCTCGCGACGCAGGGTGATCGTCGCGGACGTCGCCGGGCTGACGTGGTGTGCCGCCGCCTGTGCGACCCCGTCGGCGAAGTCCTCCACGCTGACTGCGTCGACCAGGAGCGACTGGAGTGCGACGAGAGCCGCGACCTGCGCCGTGTCGTCGTCGTTCATCGTGGTCTCCCTCCGTCAGAGAACGTCATGGTGAGAGCTCCGTCAGCACGGCGGGCAGCTCGTCGACGAGCTCGCCGGCCAGGTACCCGACGCGCCCGACGCGCGCGGCCAGACGGTCGCCGGCTGCAGCGTGCAGGTGCGTCGCCCAGCACGCCGCCTGCGCCGGGTCCGCTCCGCGCGCGAGGAGCCCGACGAGCGCGCCGGCGAGCACGTCACCGCTGCCGGACGTGGCGAGGCCACTCTCGCCCGTGGACACGGTCCACGTCCGACCGTCTGGCGCGGCGACGGTCCCGGCGCAGCTCACCACCGCGTCGTACCGCTCGGCGATCCGCGCGCTCGCCCCGTCGTCGACGTCCGCGCCGTCGAGCAGCGCTGCCGCCTCCTTCAGGTTCGGGGTCAGGACGAGGCGGCCGCGCAGCGGTTCGGACACGTCCGGCAGATCCGTGAGCACCCCGAGGGTGAAGGCGTCGAGGAGGACGGGAGCACCCGGGCCGAGCCGTGGCGCGAGGGCGCGCAGCAGGGCGATCGTGCAGTCGGGATCGTCGAGACCAGGTCCGACGAGCACGGCGTCCGCGTCGTCGAGATCCGGTCCGAGGATTTCCGTCCCGGTGCCGTCGACAGCACCCGCCTCCGACTCGGGCAGCCCGTGGACGCCGGCCTCGGGCACGGCCACCGCCAGGGCGACCGACACCGAGCGTGCGACGCCGAGCGTCAGCCGCCCGGCACCGACCCGGAGCGCGGCCACGCCCGCGAGGATGGCCGCGCCGGGGCTCGTTCGTGCGCCCCCGACGACGACCACCTGGCCACGCCCGTACTTGGACCCGGCGGGCTCCGGCAGCGGCCATCCGCGCAGCAGCGCGGGCGTGAGCGCCTCAGTGCGGTAGGGCATCGCGGTCTCCGGGGTGCTCGGTCACAGGGGTGTCGTCGTGGCGAAGGTGCGCGTCGTCGTTGACGACGGTGGCCACCCAGCCCGTCGGACGACGGACGAGGCGGGTGACTGCGGCGTTGCGGACCGGCCACCGGCGGGCGAGGTCGAGCACTTCGCTCTCGGACAGCCCCTCGCACACGTAGCGGACCGTCGAGATGACGGCGTCGTGCGCGACGACGAGCACGCAGCGATCCGGCTCCGCCCGGTCGAGGTCACCGAGCAAGCTGCGGACCCGGAGCGTCAGGTCCGCCCACGACTCCCCACCGGGTGGCCGGTAGTAGAACTTGCCGAGATGGTGCCGCCGCGCGTCCTCGTCCGGGTAGCGGGTCGCGACGCCGGTCCTGGTGAGCAGGTCGAGGATGCCCAGCTCGCGGTCACGCAGCCGTTCGTCCTGGCGGACGGCCAGCGTCGAGCCCGCCTCCTGCAGTGCGATCACCGCCGTCTGGAGCGCGCGCACGTATGGCGAGCACCAGACGACGTCCGGGGCGTCGCCGGCGATCTGCGTCCGGAGCCAGGTGCCGAGAGCGGCCGCCTGCTCGGCGCCGAGCCTGGACAGGGGGGTGTCGGCGTCCCGCGTCTCCAGGTCGATGACCTCGAGACCCGCACGCTCCGCATCGGCCGCCGCGACGTTCCCCGCACTCTCGCCGTGGCGCACGAGTACCAGCTCGCGAACCCCGGGACGACCGGGGTTCGTCGGCTCCGCGTCGAGCTGCGCCATGAGCACCTCCGCTCGCTGCAGCCGGGTGAGCTGCCGCATCCGAGTCGGGGCCGCGACTTGACCGCCTCAGGTGGCCTGGGCCACGTCGCGGCGAACGTAGCCCCGGCCCCGGCGTCCCGCAACCGCATGCAGCCGCCGGCAGATGTGCCGCTGTGGACGTGCGTGATGCGGAGCGTCAGCCCACGATGGAGACGGCGTCGGGCAGAGTGCGCCGGTCCTGCGGATCCGCCCAGGACCTGCCGAGATGGAGGAACGAGATGAGCATCGAACCGACCCCGAAGAACGGCGTCCCTGACCTGCCCGACGACGTCGACGGGTTGCCCGACGACCGGCCCGCCGACTCACCGCCCGCGAGCGAGGACCCCGGCAACCCCGACGCGCACGGGCCGATCGTCCAGGCATGAACGAGGACGTCGAGCCATGACGAAGGGCGTGCACGCGCGGGCCGGGTTGTGGTTCAACGAGCTGGACGGCTCGCACGTCGACGGCGGGTTCCTTCAGCGCGACGACGCGGTCGCGGCCGGACGGGCCGCCGCGGACGCGCGCGGGTCGCGTCCCCTGGTGGACGAGGAGTCTGCCGAGGACAACGCCTGACGCCGCGGACGGCGCGGTCAGGGGGTTGGCACGGGCGACACCGGGCCCATCGCCCACGTGCTCACCGGGCGCGGCCGACGTCCTGACGGCGGCGGGCAACCCACCGTCGGCGCGTTGTCGGACGGACCTCGACGTCAGGCGATCAGCGTGTGGGCTCGAGGTATGCCTGACCCGTCGTGGTCCACTGGATGAGCAGCATGGTCGCGTCGTCCTGGAGCACTCCGTTCTGGTGGTCGAGGATGCGCCGGCACACGCGTCGCACCATCTCCGGCATCGGGGTGCCTTCCGAGACCTCGCGTTCGATGAAGTCGGTGAGGCGGTCGATGCCGAAGAACTGGTGCTGCTCGTCGCGGGCCTCGGTGATGCCGTCGGTGTACAGGACGACGGTGTCGTCGGGTTCGAGCATCTCCTCGGCGATGTTGCCCTCCCGCATGTCGAGACCGAGCAGGGGACGGCGTCCCGCATCCAACGTCTTGACGATCTTGCCGGCACGGAGCAGCAGCGGCGACGGGTGACCTGCCGACAGGTAGCGCAGTCGACCGGAGCCGAGGTCGAGTCTGCCCAGGACCCCGGTCGCGTACATGCGGCCCTCGAACGCGTCCTGGACCGCGCGATGGATGGACTCGGTCTGCTCGAAGAGGCCGTGCCCCTGCCGACGGGCGTTGCGGTACGCGGCCAGGGCTGCCGCTGCGGCGAGTCCGGACTGCAGGTCGTGGCCCGTCGCGTCGAGGATCGCGAACTCCGCTGCCGTGTCGGACAGCGCGTAGTCGAAGACGTCGCCGCCGACGCTGCCGGACGGCTCGAGCCGTCCGCTGACGATCACCTTGTCGGTTCCCGAGGTCAGCGGGGGCAGAAGCTGCCAGATCAGCTCGGCGGACAGCGTTCGCGGATGTTGACGCCGTACCGCGTCGATGCCGTCGCCGTAGGTGTCCAGCACCGTCACCAGGTGCCCGAGGTAGTGGGCGAACCACCAGCACTGGCGCCGGAACGCGCGGTCCTCGAGCGAACCCGCGTCCGCAACGACGATCTTCAGGACGCCCAGGCGCTCGACACCGTCGATGATCGGCATCCACAGCTGCGCCTCACCGTCGACCACCGCCGTCTGGACCACCAGCATCCGGTAGGCCCGCCCGCCCAGGGTGCCGTCGATCGTCAGGTTCGGCCCAGGCTGGATCGAGGGCCTCGCCATCGCGACGAGCAACGTCTGCGTGTAGTCCGCGAGGTACACCGTCGCCCGAGCGCCGAGGTGCACGATCGCTTCATCAACTGCATCCGGCAGCAGGTCTGGTGGCGTCATGTGCGTGCGACGCAACAGGGACGTCATCGCCGCTAGGGGACGCGTGACGCCCGAACCGCTTGGGTCGTTCCAGTCCATGGCGCTGCGCCTCCCGGCCGACAGGTTGTTGCGCCCCCAGGCTCACACAGACGCGACGATTTCCGTGCGCTCACGCGAACAAGGTCGTGGCGGAAGCGCGCCGAGCCGCCGTTCGCTCCCCGTTGGGTGGACGTGTCGGTTCGGACTCGACCTCAGGGCGGGCACGCGGGCCTTCGCACGAGGCGCGAACGAGGAGCGGGCGCTGCTCAGACGCTCACGCGTCGGCCCGTCTCGAACGATGCGATGCACCCCATCGCCAGATCGAGGGCCCGTCGGCCTGCGCGAGCGTGGATGGGCGGCTGGCCGCCGGACCGTAGAGCGGGCAGCAGGGCGCTGACGTGCCGGTCGAACGTGCGCTGGAACTCCCGCGCTTCGTCGTTGAAGTAGCCGGCCTGCCACACCTGGCTCGTCTCGTCGCCCGCAGCGGAGATCGTGAGTCGACGAACGGTGTCCTCGATCAGCAGGCGGCCGGCCCGACCATTGATCTCCATCTGATGGGTCAGGGGATAGGCGTAGGAGGAGTCGTACGTGCCGACGAGGCTGCCGACGCCCCCGTTCGCGAGCTCGAGCGCGATGGCGACGGTCGTGTACGGGCCGCCGCCGGCTCGCGCCATCTGCGCCATCACGGAGACGATCGGTCCGCAGAGGTGCTCGATCGTGTCGAACGCGTGGCACTGCGTCTCGATCAGCTGTGCGTGCGGGTGGGTTCCGATGTTCGCCTCGCCGCCGAACCGCCAGCTCGTGAAGACGATGTCGCCGAGGGCGCCCGCCGTGATCGCGGCCTGGGCGCGGAGCATCGGCTCGGCGTAGCGGTGGTTGAAGTTGATGGCCAGGAACAGATCCCTCTCGGCCGCCTCGCGCAGAAGCTGGTCCGCCTCAGCGAGGTCGAAGACGAGCGGCTTCTCGACGAGGAGCGGCACTCCGGCCCGGATCAGCTGGAGCGTCGGGGCGAAGTGATGCTCGTTCGGCAGCGCGACGGTGACGAGGTCCGGCTGGACGGCGTCGAGCATGGTGGCGATGTCGGTGAACCCGGCAGTGTTCGCCTCCGCTGCCTGCCGGCGTGTTCGTTCCTCGTCCCTGCCGACGATCGCGACGACGGTCGTGTCGAGCCGCTCGGAGAAGACCCGGACGTGCTGCCTGCCCCAACCGCCGGGACCGACGACGGCGACGCGCAAGGGCGAGCTGCTCGGGCTGACGTCGGCCGGCGCCATGACCTTCCCCGTTCGTGGTGGGGCAACTCGCGCTTGCAGTGAAGCCCCGGCTGACTGCTCCCGTCAATCGCGACGTGGATCTCCCGTTCGTGCTCGGCCCTCGCTGGTCACGATCTCTCCCTCAGATCGACCAGGTCAGCCGGACCTTGCCGACGCGTACGACATCCACTGCTGCCACGTGCACCCCGTCGGGGATCTGCCGCACGGTCGGGTCGACCCAGACACCGGTGCTGCGCTGCCAGGGCAGGAGCTCGAACCGCACACCGTGTCGAGCGATCGCGGACGCCCACGGCGTGAGGTCGAGGTCCCAGTCGCGACCGTGCCAGAAGTGGTCGCTGATCAGCTCGTCGCCCACGAACGCACGGCCGACGTCGCCGGTCCATCGCACCCGGAGCAGCGTGCGGTCGACGCCGTCGAACAGCTCCGGGGGGACCTCGACCTGCACGACGGCGGCACCGGCGAAGTCGGTGGGCGCGCTGAGCCGGTTGAGGGGGCCGCCGCGCTCAGGGCGTGGGGAGGTCGCCTCGGGGCGGAGCCCGGAGACGAGCGTGCGGCGGCCGGCCTGCGGCGCGCTCACCTGCCAGGACCGCCAGGGGCCGTCGTCGGACGGCTCGCTCAGGTCGCTGCCCTCGGCCCGGAGTGCCTCAGGAGCGGGGAGGAGGGAGACGGTGACGTCGGGGCTCTCCGTCTGCACGACGAGCTCGCCGTCCACCGCGTAGAGCGGCGCGGAAGACAGCACCAGCCGTTCCCGGCCGTCCACCTCGAGCAGGTAGAGCCGGTCGATGCTCTCCTGGTCCAGGACGATGATCCGCGCACTCTCGAGCTCGACGACGCACGTCGGGCCGGCCGGTGCGGCGAGGGAGATGATCGTCGCGCCCTCGCGGTGGACGGCGACACCCGCCCCGCCGACCTCGTGGTCCCCGTCGAGGACGAGCTCGACGGGGATGCCGTCGTAGGCGCCCAGCACGACGACCTCGCGGTCGTCGACGGTGACGCGAGCGAGGACCCGTGCAGTTGCACCCCGGAGAACGACGCCCGGCGCGAGCGGGTACCGAAGCGGCCACACCAGCGAGACACCGGCCGGGATCGTGACCGGCTGGGTGGGCACCGTGACGTCCCCGCCGTCGAGCGTCACCGTGAGCTGGACGTCGCGCTGTTCCGGCAGCGCCGCCTTCGCGGGCTGGTACGTCGAGGCGAACAGGTAGCCGCTGCGACCGTCGGATCGCACTGCCCACCGCAGGATCTCCGGGTCGGCGCTGCCGCCGCCGACCGTCGTGGCCATCGTGGCGATGCGGTGCCCGTCCTGCTGGAGCCACACGTGCTGGGCCCGCAGCCCGTGGTGGTGGGGGCGGATCTGACCGTGTTCACCGATCGGGGCGGCGAAGTCGTAGGTCACGCGTGGCACGTCGTTGGGGTAGCCGGTCGCATGAGACTCCTGCTCAGAGCCGTGTGCACCCGTGCGCTGCGTCCCGCCGGCGTACATGTAGTAGCCCTGCCAGATCGAGCCGCTGCCGACCTTGGCGAGCGCGAGTGCGGCGACGTCCGCGGGCGCGACGATCGGTCTGCGGTGGTACGCGACGTGCATCCCTCCGCCCAGCTCGCACGTCACGAAGGGCACGGCGTCATCGTCCTTCAGCGGCACCGCGTCGGGGTCGAGGGTGATCCCGTCGAGCGCCTCGCGCAGGTCCGCCCCGACGGACAGGTCGTCGCGCACAGGGCTGTAGCGGAAGTGGAACGCGGAGAACTCGGGCCACTCCGTCTGCTCGTCGTCCCAGAAGCCGTCGGAGTAGGCGCTGTACACGGGCAGCAGCGTGTCGGGGACCTGCGCACCACCCCAGCCGGTCGCCGTCCAGATCGGGACCCGGAGCCCGAGCTCCTCGGCGAGCTCGCGCAGGCGTGCGAGGTGCTGTGGCTGGTCGTAGAGCTCGTTGTCGACCTGTGCGCCGACGATGGGCCCTCCCTCGGCATGTGCCAGACCCCGGAGCTGCGCGATGGTCTGCGCGTAGAAGGCGTGCACGAGGTCGAGGTACGCGGGGTCGTTGGTGCGGGTAGCGAGGTTCCGCTCGACCAGCCAGTCGGGGAAGCCGCCGTACCGTGCCTCGCCGTGGGCCCAGGGGCCGAGCCGGACGACGACATCGAGGCCGTGCGCCCTGGCCTCCTCGATGAAGGCGCGCAGGTCGAGCTGGCCGTCCCAGCGAAAGACGCCGGGCTCCGGCTCGTGGGCCTGCCAGAGCACGTAGGTCGCCACCGAGGTCAGGCCGCCGGCCCGGGCGTGGCCCAGGACGTCACGCCAGCGATCGCGAGGCACCCGCGAGTAGTGGATCTCGCCCGTGATGGGGAACCACGGGATGCCACCCCGCTCGACCCACCTGCTGGTCACCTCGATCCGGTCGTCGCCCGCAGGCGGCTCGCCGACGCTCAGGTGGCCGCGGCGCGGTGCCGTCGGGGCGACGACGGTGAGGTGGTGCGGCGCCACGAGGGTGCCCGGGCGGACGGCGCTGGTCATGTCTCTCCTTGGAGCAAAGCCTGGATTCGTCGCTGAGTATGCCTGCGCTCAGCCCTTGTCGTGCGAGCGGTACTCGGTCGGGCTCATGCCGTGGATCCGGTGGAACTGGCGGGAGAAGTAGAGGGGGTCGCTGAACCCGACCCGGGCGGCCACGGAGGCGATGGGCCGGTCGGTGGTGTCGAGGAGCTCGCGCGCCGTGCCCATGCGCAGCCTGGTCTGGTACTCCAGCGCGCCGTAGCCCGTGGACCGCCGGAACAGCGCGGAGTAGTGCGAGACGCTCAGCCCGGCCATGCCCGCGAGGTCGGCCAGGGAGATGCGGGTGGAGACGTTCGCGCGCAGGTGCTCGATCGTCGCCGCGATCGGGTCCGGCTGCTGCCTGCCGATCGTCCGGCGGTCGGCCGCCAGGAGCGCCATCGCGTGCCACGCAGCACCGGCGGACGCCAGGAGGCTCGCCATCGTCTCGTCGCGCTCCATGCGCCGGATGATCGTGTCGACGAGGGAGATGACGGGGGCCGGGTCGCCGAGCCCGAAGACCGGCTGGTCCGGCGTGGCGCCGATCGCCGCAAGGAGGTCGGGCACCTGCTGGCCCACCAGGTGCATCCACCAGATGGTCCAGGGCTCCTCGGCGTCCGCCTCGTACCGGTGGGGCACGCCCGCGGGGATCGCGAGCGCCTGCCCCGCGTGCACCTGGTGCACACCCGACGGCAGCGTGCAGGTCCCTCGGCCCGCCGCGCAGACGATCACGATGTGCTGCGGGGCGCCGTGCGTGCGGGTGCGCCCGTGGGTCGACGCTCGCGGGAAGTACCCGACGTCGGTGACGAGCAGCTGCGACAGCGGCGGTGTCGCCGAGGCCTGCGCGACGAGCGGGCGGGGGAGCACGCACATGCGCTGCCCGGGGAAGCCTTCGCGTCGGCGGGGCGGCGCCTCAGTCGCTGGGATCATCGATTCGTCCATGTGTCTCGGAAGAGTGCCCATTCTGCAGCATGGCGACCGGAACGTAGCGTCATGCCATGCTCGATGACGAGTCCCGCCTGGACCTCCCCGCCGTGCCCGCACACCTCGTGGGTCAGGCTGTCGCCGCGTGGCGCCAGCCGGTCACGATCGACACGTACCAGCCGGACCCGGCGGACCGCTACCCGGCGTTCCTGGAGAACCGCGTCTACCAGGGCTCGTCGGGGAGTGTGTACCCGCTGCCGTTCCACGAGCGCATCAGCCCCACCAAGGCGCCCCACGGCTGGGACGCGATCCACCTCGAGAACCCGTGGATCCGGCTGATGATCCTGCCGGAGCTCGGAGGCCGCATCCACGTCGGGATGGACACCACCAACGGGTACGACTTCTTCTACCGCAACAACGTCATCAAGCCGGCGCTCGTCGGGCTCGCGGGACCCTGGCTCTCGGGCGGCGTCGAGCTCAACTGGCCACAGCACCACCGCCCTGCGACCTTCCTGCCGGTCGAGGCGACGATCGAGCACGAGGCCGACGGAGCCGTCACGGTGTGGTGCTCGGACCACGACCCGTTCGCCCGCATGAAGGGCATGCACGGCATCCGCCTGCGTCCGGACTCCTCGGTGATCGAGCTGCGCGTCAGGCTGTTCAACCGCACCGACGAGGTGCAGACGTTCCTCTGGTGGGCGAACGTCGCGGCGGCAGTGAACGACGACTACCAGTCGTTCTTCCCGACCGACGTGCACGCCGTCGCGGACCACGCCAAGCGCGCGGTGACCGCGTTCCCCGCGGCCGACCGCCCGTACTACGGGATCGACTACCAGGCCCGGAAGGCTGGGGCGCACCCCGCCAGTGCCCCCGACCCTGACCGGATCGACTGGTACCGCAACATCCCGGTGCCCACGTCCTACATGGCCCTCGGGACGCAGGACGACTTCTTCGGCGGCTACGACCACGGCCGCCGGGCAGGCTTCGTGCACTGGGCCGACCACCAGGTGGCGCCGGGGAAGAAGCAGTGGACCTGGGGTACCGGCGCGTTCGGCAAGGCCTGGGACGCGAACCTCACCGACACCGACGGGCCCTACGTCGAGCTGATGGCCGGCGTCTTCACGGACAACCAGCCGGACTTCACGTTCCTGGCGCCGGGCGAGACGAAGACGTTCAGCCAGTACTGGTACCCGATCCAGGAGACCGGTCCTGTCCACCAGGCCAACCTCGAGGCGGCCGTCCGCCTCGACGTGACGCCGGGCCCGGCCAGCACCGCCGTGCGGGTGGCGGTCGCGATGACGCAGGTCCGCGCCGGAGTCGCCGTGCGGCTGACCGGGCCGGACGGCGCGACGCTCTGGCAGGTCGAGGCGGACTCGGGTCCGGATCGTCCGATCGTGCATGACCTGACACTTGACGCCGCCTGGGCTCCTGAGGACCTGACGCTGGTCGTCGAGCACGGCGGTGCCGAGGTCATCGCGTGGCGACCCCGCGTCGCGCACGGCTCGCCGGCGATGCCCGAGCCCGCGCAGGAGCCCGCGCCGCCCGCCGACGTCCCGTCCGTCGACGAGCTGTACCTCGTCGGCGTGCACCTCGACCAGTACCGGCACGCGACCCGGTCGCCCGAGCCGTACTGGCTCGAGGCCCTGCGTCGCGACGAGGGCGACTACCGCTCGAACCTCGCGCTCGCCGCGCGGCGCTACAAGGCCGGGCGGTACGCCGAGGCCGAGCAGCACCTGCGGGCAGCGCTCGCCCGCCAGACCCGTCTGAACACGAACCCCGGCGACGGCGAGGCGACCTTCCGCCTCGGCCGGGTGCTCGCGCGCACCGGTCGCCCGGACGAGGCCTACGAGGCGTGGGGCAAGGCGCGGTGGAACCAGGCGTGGTGCGGCGCGGCGCTCCTCGCGATGGCGCGGCTCGACGCTGCGCGCGGCCGCGACCGCTCCGCCCTCGACCACGCCCGCGGAGCCGCCGCCGACGCGGACAACCTGCAGGCCCAGGCGGTGCTCGTCGTCCTGCTGCGGCGCGCCGGCCGCGACGCCGACGCGGACGCCGTGCTGGCACGGGCGCTCGACCGCGACCCGCTCGACGTGTGGACCCGTGACCTGGCAGGTCACGACGTCGCGACGGACGCCCCGACGCTGCTCGACGTCGCGCTGGAGTACGACTCGCTCGGTCTGTGGCCCGACGCGGTCCGGCTGCTCGAGGCCGCAGTCGAGGTCGGGCCCGCCCTCGGTCAGGTGGAGGTTCGACCACTGGTGCACCTGCACGCCGCACGGATCCTGGAGGCGGCCGGCGAGCACGGCGACGCCGACCGGCACCGCGCCCTGGCGCGGACGGTGCCCGCCGTGCACTGCCTCGCCTCGCGCCTCGACGACGTGGACATGCTGCAGGCGCACGTCGAGCGGCACCCCGACGACGCCCGGGCCTGGGCGATCCTCGGCCACTGGCTGTACTTCCAGCGTCGTCACCTCGACGCGATCGCCGCGTGGCGCACGTCGACCGAGCTGGACCCGAGCGATCCGGTGGTGTGGCGCAACCGTGCGGTCGCGGCGTTCAACGTCCTGGCCGACCCGGCCGCCGCACGGCAGCACTACGAGCGCGCACTTGCGGTCGCTCCCGGCGACCCCCGCCTGGTCTACGAGCGCGACCAGCTGGCCAAGCGGTCCGCCGCGTCGCCCGAGGAGCGCCTCGCGGTGCTCGAGGGCGAACGCGCGGCGGTCGACGCCCGTGACGACCTCACCGTCGAGCTGGCCCAGCTGCACACCGCCACGGGCAGGCCCGAGGTCGCGCTCGAGCTCCTCCGTGCTCGCCGGTTCCAGCCGTGGGAGGGCGGGGAGGGACAGGTGCTCTCGGCGTGGGACGAGGCGCACCTCGCCCTCGCCCGCCGCGCGCTCGACGACGGCGACGGGCAGCTCGCGCTCGAGCACGTCGGCGCTGCCCTCGAGCCCGTCGCGAGCCTCGGTGAGGCCCGGCACCCGCTGGCCACCACAGCTCAGCTGCACCTGATGCTCGGCGACGCCCTCGCCGCGACGGGTGACGACGCGGGCGCCTCCGCCGCCTGGTCGCGTGCCGCCAGCGCCACGGGCGACTTCCAGAGCATGGCCCCGGTCGAGTTCTCCGAGCTGACCTACTACGCCGTGCTGGGCTCGCGTCGTCTCGGCGACGACGCCCGCGCCGGCGCCCTGGTCGACGGCCTTGCCACGCACGCGGTGACGCTCCGCTCGACGCCCGCGACGGTGGACTACTTCGCGACCTCGCTGCCGACCCTGTTGCTCTTCCAGGACGACCTCCAGGCCGCCCAGACGACGTCGGCGATGCTCCTGGAGGCACAGGTCGCCGCCCTGCGGGGTGACGTCACCGCCGCGGCGGCAGGCCTCGAGGACGTCCTCGCCCGCGAGCCCAGCCGGCTGCGGGCCCTCGATCTCCGGCGCGAGCTCTTCGATCCGTTCCCGCTCGCTGACCAGTAAGGGCCGCCGCCGGTCCTCTCATGCCAGCATGAGGCGTGCTGAGCGTGAGCGTGATCGTCACCGCATTCGACCAGGGCGAGCTGGTCGCCGAGGCGGTCGAGTCGGTCCTGCGACAGACCCGCGTCCCGGATGCCGTCATCGTGGTCGACGACGGCTCGACCGACGACGAGTCGGTCGAGGTCATCGAGCGACTCCAGGGGGACGGCCGCGTCAGGGTGCTGCGTCAGTCCAACCGTGGGGTCGCGGCTGCCCGGAACGCGGGGATCGCCGCCGCCGGGACCGACCTCGTGGCCGTGCTGGACGGCGACGACCGCCTCGCGCCGACGTTCCTCGAGCGGACCGTCGCAGTCCTGCGGGGCGACCCCGGCGCACTCGCCGCATCGTCGTGGCTGCGTGCGCACGGCGTGATCGACGCGGTCGTGCGGCCCGGCGGAGGGTCGGCTGTCGACTTCCTGCACCGCAACGCCTGCCCTGCGGCCGCGGTGGTCCGCCGCGACGCCTGGCGTGCGTGCGGCGGTTACGACGAGGACATGCGCAGCGGGTTCGAGGACTGGGACTTCTTCCTCTCGCTCGTCGGCGACGGTGGGCACGTCGCCGTCGTGCCGGAGCCGCTCATCGAGTACCGGACGGCGCCCGCCTCCGCGAACGTCCGCTCCATGGACTCCCGGCTCGAGCTCTACGGCCGGCTCGTCGACAAGCATCGCGCCGTCTTCGAGCGGCACCTCCGGGAGGTGCTGCTGGCGCTCGAGGCGCGCGCCATGGACGCCGCCGGACGGTGGGAGGACCTGGTGGCCGCGGACCGCTCACTGCCCGTCGGGGACGTCACGTACGGCGACGGCGGCATGGCCGCGGCCGTCCGGATCGCCGTCCGCCGGGGCTGACCCGCCGGTGGCGGGGACATCGAGTCGGCGCAGGACCAGGAGCGCGATGCCCGCGGAGAGGAGCTCGCCCGCGGCCAGGCCGATCCAGGTGCCGGTGGGGCCGGTGTGGCCGAGGGCGAGCACGAGCGGGACCTTGACGAGAAGCAGGGTTCCGACGGAGAGGACGTAGGACGGTCGTGGTCTGCCCATGGCCTGGAAGTACGCGGAGACCAGTGGGGTGACGCCGGCTGCGGCGAACCCGATCGCCAGGATGCGCAGGGCGTCGACGGACTCGGCGTGGACCGCGGGGTCGTCGACGAAGGCGGCGGTGATGGGCTCGGCGAGCAGCGCGACGGAGCCGGCGGCGACGGTGCTGTAGACGAGGGTGGCGCGCAGCGACAGGGTCCGGGTGCGTCGGACGCGTGCGGCGAGGCGGCGACCGGCGTTGTACCCGACGATCGGCTGCATCCCCTGGCTGATGCCGAGCTGGGGCATCGCGACGAACGTCTGGATGCGGGCGCAGATCGCGAAGGCGGCCAGCGCGGCGGTGGCGGCGGCCACCCGCGACAGCGTGGTGTTGACCACCACGACGAGCAGGGTGGCGCCGAAGCCGGCAAGGAACGAGGGGGCGCCGATGCCCACGAGGGTCCGGACCGTCGGGAGGTGGGGCCGCAGGTCGGACCTGCGGATGCGGTAGGGGCGGTGCCGCTGGCCGAAGAAGAACCACATGCTCATGGCGGCGGAGACGGCCTGGCCGCCGACCGTTCCCAGGGCGGCTCCACGGACGCCGAGGTCCAGTCCGAAGATGAGCAGCGGGTCGAGGGTGATCTGGACGGCGACCGGGACGACCCACAGCATCGTGGCGAACCGCATCCGGCCCTCGGCGCGCACCAGGCTGGAGAACCCGGTCGAGACGATCGCACCGGCCAGGATGACCACGGCGTAGTCGCGTGCGTAGTCGAGGGTCGGGCCGTGCGCGCCGAGCAGGCGCAGGAGCGGCTCGAGCCCGGTCAGCCCGAGCACGGTGATCAGGACGGCGGTGGCCCAGAACGCCGTGAAGGCGTTCCCAGCGGCGCGTGCGGCGGTGCTCGTGTCGCCGGCGCCGAGGTGCCGGGAGACCACCGAGGCTGCTCCGACGCCGAGGGCGGTCGAGACCGCGCCCAGCGCCAGGAGCAAGGGGGCGACGAGGTTGACCGCCGCCATCGCGGTCGTCCCGACGCCGCGGGCGACGAACCAGGCGTTGGTCAGTGCGTAGATCCCGTAGACCCCGACCGCGATGGTGGTCTGGGTGCAGGCGTGCCACAGCAGCCGCCCGACGGGCCGTTCACCCAGGGCGGCGGCGTCGAGCGTGCGGGTGCTCACGGCTCCGTGAGCAGGCTCATCATCGTGCCGATCTGCTCGCGTGCCCAGTCGTACTGGGTGGGTGTGGTGTGCCCGCGGTACACGGTCTCGATCGCCATGATCACCACCAGGTGCAGGCAGTACAGGCCACGGCGCGTCTGCTCCCTCGGCGTGAGCTGCTCCTGGCCGTAGCCGCGCATGAACGCGGTCGGGTCGCCGAAGTCGGACAGATAGGTGCCGGCGAAGCCGGCCTCCATCAGGGGGTCCCCGTACAGGGCGCGTTCGTGGTCGATGATCGTGACGATCCTGCCGTCGCGGACCATGACGTTGGAGTCCCAGAGGTCCCACTCGACGAACCGCGGCTCGATGACGTCGTCGAGGACGTCGGCGTGCAGGGCGACGACCTTGCGGATCTCGTCGTAGTCCCGGCCGATGTCGACGTTGCGGGCCTCTCCGTCGGCCAGGACGGCCTCGACGAGGCCGGTGAAGACGGTGCGCCACGACGGGTCACCCGGGCCGGCGAGCGGTCCGAACCAGCTCCCACGGATCGAGTTCAGGTCGCGGTTGGCGGCGCCGAGCGCCTCGTTGTACGCGTCGCGCTGCTCGGTGCTCAGGCCGTCGGTGATGATGCCGAAGTTCTCGGCGTCGACGAACGGCATGAAGAAGTAGTCGGCGTCGACGAGCTCGTGGCTCAGGTCGGCGTGGTCGACCTGCGGGACGGGGACGTCGGTGCGTGCCGCGATCAGCGCCAGCGCGTCGAGCTCGATGCGCATCGCGCCGCGCTCGGCGGTCAGCACCGCCACGTCCCGCGGCGGCGCGATCTTCACGACCACGGCCCGGCCGTCGCGCAGCAGGATCCTGTAGGCGACGTTGAACCAGCCGTGCCCCAGCTCCTCGAGCCAGGTGTCCGGCTCGCCCGTGGGCACCTGGTCGGCGCCGTAGGCACGCTCGACCATCGCCCGCAGCGTCGCGGGCGACTGGCGGTTCTTCGTGATGCTCTCCATCGAGTCCTCATCGTCGAGCGGCGGGCTGTGCGGCCCGGGTTCAGCGCGGAGGGGGTCCGGTGCTCGCCCGGACGATGAGCTCCGTGGGGATGACCGTCAGGGCCGGCGGTGGGACGGACCGTGTCCGGAGCTGACCGACGACGAGGGTGATGAGCGCTCGGCCGATGGCGTGGAAGTCCTGCCGGACGGTCGTCAGGGGCGGTGAGGTCCAGCCGGCGACGGCGATGTCGTCGAAGCCCACCACGGACACGTCGTCAGGCACGCGGCGGCCGGCCTCGTGCAGCGCCCGCACGAGGCCGAGCGCCATCTCGTCGTTGGCGCAGAACACGGCGGTGACGTCGGGGTCGGCCGCGAGCCGCTTCCCCGCCTCGTAGCCGTCGTGCGCGCTCCAGTCTCCGTACACCGGCTCGGGTGGACGGATCCCGGCTTCCAGGAGGCAGCGGCGCCACGTGCCGCTGCGCACCAGGGCGTGCTCCGAGTCCCGCGGCCCGGCGAGGTGGTGCACGGTGCGGTGTCCCAGGCCGAGCAGGTGGCGCATCGCGTCCTCGCTGCCCTGGACCTGGTCGGCGGTGACGGTGGGGTAGTGGCCGGCGAACTTGGAGAAGGACACCGCCACGGGCATGCCCGCGGGGAGCGCCAGCGTCGCCGGCGACGCCTGCTCGGCCCGCATGATGACGAGGCCGTCGATGGCCTGGTGCGAGATGCGGTGCGCTGCGCTGTCCCAGCTCTCCCGAGCGGGGTTGCGCACGTGCAGGAGCGTGACGGAGTAGTCCTCGAGCGCGGCGGCTTCGACCAGGGCCTCGGCGGTGAGGGCCTCGCCGGTGCGCTGGAACCCGGTCGAGAGCACCCCGATGGCGCCGAACGTGCCGTTCCGCAGCGCCTGGGCCGCCCGGTTCGGCGAGTACCCGAGCTGGTCCATCGCCTGCACGACGCGTGCGCGGGTGCTCGGCCGAACCGAGTCAGCGCCGGTCGAGACGCGCGAGACCGTCTGGGGCGAGACGCCCGCAAGGCGGGCGACATCACCGATCGAAGGACCTGAGCGGCGGCGGCCAGGTGCTGACGCGGTTGTCATGCCGAGATCGTAGTGGTGACACGCATGATGACGTAACCATTGGATCGATACAGCACGAAAACGTGGCTTGCGAGCGTTACCAAAGCGTTGCAGAGCAAGCCGTCGAGCGCTGCTATGGTGACGTCACCAAACGCCAGTGAGGGTCGAGTGACGCCGTTGTTGCTCATGGTCGGTGTGGACGAGACCCCCGTGGCGCGGAGCTGGTAACCGCCTGACCCTCAGCAAGGCGCACGACCTCCAAACAGCACAGTCGACCTGTCCCGCTCAGCCACCGCGACGTTGCGTGTGGTGAGGGGGAGCCGGCGGCTCGGCGAGAGCCGGCGACGGTCCACGGGACGACCAACAGCACGAAGGGATCACCCGATGAAGAAGACACGCACGCTCGGGGCGCTGGGCGCCGTCTTGTCGCTGAGCCTCGCCCTCGCCGCTTGCAGCGGCGGCGGTGGCGGCGACGACGACTCGACTGACGCGAGCGGTGGTACGGGCGACAACACCTTGACGGTCTGGGCCTGGGACCCGGCGTTCAACATCTACGCCCTCGAGGAGGCCGAGAAGGTCTTCCAGGCGGACAACCCGGACTTCAAGCTCGAGATCGTCGAGACGCCGTGGGAGGACGTGCAGACCAAGCTGACCACGCTGGCCCAGTCCGGCGAGACCGACCAGCTGCCCGACATCTTCCTCATGCAGAACAACGCGTTCCAGAAGAACGTCATCAACTACCCGGACATCTTCGCCGACTTCGCGGACTCCGACGTGGACTTCAGCGAGTTCCCCGAGTCCGTCGTCGCCTACTCCACGTACGAGGACGTCAACTACGGGGTGCCGTTCGACAACGGGACCGCGATCGGTGCGTACCGCACGGACATCCTCGAGCAGGCCGGCTACACGGTCGACGACTTCACCGACATCACGTGGGACGAGTTCCTCACGATCGGCAAGGACGTGCTGGCCAAGACGGGCAAGCCGATGCTGACCGGCCAGGCCGGCTCGGCCGACACGATCATGATGATGCTGCAGAGCGCGGGTGCGAGCCTGTTCGACGACGAGGGCAAGCCGACGATCACCGACAACGAGGCGCTGCTGGCAGCCATCGACATGTACGGGCAGATGGTTGAGGCGGGCGTCTTCGTCGAGGTCAACTCGTGGGACGAGTACATCAACACCATCGTCAACTCGAACACGGCCGGCGTCGTCAACGGCGTCTGGATCTCCGGCTCTATCCAGTCGGCCGCGGACCAGTCCGGCAAGTGGGCCGTCACCAACGTCCCGAAGCTCGACGGCGTCGACGGCGCGACCAACTACACGGCGAACGGTGGCTCGTCCTGGGCGATCACGCCGAACGGCAACGAGGCGCTCGCCAGTGACTTCCTGAACGCGACGTTCGCCGGCTCGACCGAGTTCTACGACACGATCCTCCCGGCCTCCGGCGCGCTCGCCAACTGGCTGCCGGCGGGTGAGTCGGACGTCTACAGCGAGCCGCAGGAGTTCTTCGGCGGTCAGCCGATCTACGCCGACGTCCTGACGTTCGCCGCCGAGGTGCCCAGCAACAACACGGGCGCGTACTACTACGAGGGGCGCGACGCCGTGAGCGTCGCCATCACCAACATCTTCAACGGCACGGACCCGCAGGCCGCGCTCGAGGAGGCGCAGGCGACGGTCGAGTTCGCCATGGGGTGATCCCAGCGCGGGCGGCGGAGCCAGTCACGGCTCCGCCGCCCGCGTCCCTACCCAGTCCGTCACCGGCGAAGAAGAGGTGAGCTGATCGTGTCCGCTCCCACCGCACCAACCGAGGACCGCGCGTCAAGCGCACCCCCCCGAGGGACGAAGCTGTCCCCAGGCCGTTCGAAGCGGGTACCCCTGTCGGCAATAGCGCGCCGCCGCAGCCTGACGGGGTGGACGTTCCTCATCCCCGCCGCAGCCCTCATCGTGCTGGTCAACTTCTGGCCGATGATCCAGGCGCTGTTCCTGTCGCTGCAGACGGGACGCGGGACGCGGCTGACCTGGGCAGAGCCGCTGTGGTTGAACTACCAGCGGCTGTTCGAGGACGAGACGTTCCGGCTGACGTTGAGCACGACGTTCATCTACCTGATCATCCAGGTACCGATCATGCTCGCCATCGCGATGGTGCTGGCAAACCTGCTCAACGCACCGTGGTTGCGGTTCAAGGGATTCTGGCGGACGGCGATCTTCCTGCCGTGTGCCGTCGGCCTGGTGTCGTATGCGCTGGTGTTCCGGCAGATCTTCGCGACGGACGGCCTGGCCAACGACCTGCTCATCAAGTTCGGACTGCTCGACGACAACGTCAACTGGCTCGGCCAGACCGGCACCGCCCGGATGGTGATCATCCTCGGCCTGCTGTGGCGGTGGACCGGCTACAACATGATCTTCTTCCTGGCCGCGCTGCAGAACATCGACCGGTCGACCCTGGAGGCTGCCCGCGTCGACGGCGCGAACGGGTTCAAGACGTTCTGGTACGTGACGATGCCGCAGCTCAAGCCGATCATCCTGCTCTGCGCGATCCTGTCGACCAACGGGACGCTGCAGATGTTCGACGAGTCCTACAACCTCACCAACGGTGGCCCGGGCAACACGACGATGACGGTGTCGCACTACCTGTACAACGTGTCGTTCCGCAACAGCCCGAACTTCGGGTACGCGGCTGCCATCTCCTACGCGATCCTCATCATCGTGGCCATCCTGGCCGCCATCCAGCTGAAGGTGGGCGACAAGCGTGACTAAGACACAGCTCCGCCGGATCCCCGCATACCTCTTCTTGTCTGTCGCCGTCGTCCTGTCGGTCTTCCCGCTCTACTTCATGGCGGTCTCGGCGACGAACACGAGCAACGAGGTCGTGGCGTCCAAGCTGCTGCCGGGCAGCCACCTCCTGGAGAACTTCCAGACGCTCGTCGACTCCCAGCCGCTGGGGTCGGCGTTCTACCACTCGTCGGTCAACGCCATCGCGACGACCGTGCTCGCGCTGATCCTGTGCTCGATCGCCGGGTACGCGTTCGAGATCTACCACTCGCGGGCGAAGGACACCGTCATGGCGATCCTGCTCCTGGCGATCATGATCCCGTTCGCGGCGACGATGATCCCGTTGTTCCGGCTCTTCGCGCAGCTGGGACTGGTGAACTCCACGTTCGCGGTCATCGTGCCCCTGATCGCGACGCCGTTCCTGATCCTGCTGTTCCGGCAGGCGTCGCGGTCGTTCCCGCACGAGATCATCGAGGCAGCGCGCCTCGACGGGCTGGGCGAGGTGAGCATCTTCGCGCGCATCTATCTGCCGACGATGAAGCCCACCCTCGCTGCCGCGGGTGTCATCACCTTCCTGTTCTCGTGGAACAACTTCCTGTGGCCGAAGGTGATCCTCGTCGACAACGCGTACCAGACCCTGCCCATGCTGCTCTCGAACATGCGCGCCGGGTACGTCACCGACTACGGAAGCCTCATGCTCGCCGTCTTCATCGTCTCGGTGCCGACGATGGTCATCTTCCTCGCGCTGCAGCGTCACTTCGCCGAGGGCGTCACGGGGGCCATCAAGTGACGTTCGACCTCGACCGGATCGCCGACCCTGCACTCGTCCAGGAGAACCGCCTGGACGCGCACTCCGACCACCGGTGGTTCGCCTCCTCGCAGGAGGCGGCGACCGGGACGAGCTCCTTCGAGCAGTCGCTCAACGGGCTGTGGAAGCTGCACTACGCGAAGAGTCCCGCCCTCGTCGTCCCCGGGTTCGAGCGGGTGGACGTCGACGACTCCGGCTGGGACGACGTGCCGGTGCCGGCCCACATCCAGCTGCTCGGCTACGACCGCCCGCAGTACACCAACGTGCAGTACCCGTGGGACGGCTACGAGCAGCTCGAGGCGGGGCAGGTTCCCCAGCGGTACAACCCCGTCGCGACGTACCGGCGGACGTTCGCCCTCGAGCACCCGCTCGAGCCCGGCGAGCGCCTGAGCGTGAGCTTCCACGGTGCGGAGAGCGCCGTCGCCGTCTGGCTCAACGGCGCGTACATCGGCTACGGGACGGACTCCTTCACCCCGTCGGAGTTCGACCTCACCGACGCCCTGGTCGACGGAGAGAACGTCATCGTGGCGCAGGTGGTCCGGTGGAGCGCCGGGTCGTGGATCGAGGACCAGGACTTCTTCAGGTTCTCGGGCCTGTTCCGGGACGTCGTCCTGTACCGCCGGCCCACCGTGCACGTCGAGGACGTCCGCGTGGTCACCGACGTCGCCGACGACCTCTCCGAGGCGACGGTGCGCGTGCGCATCGTCCTGGCCGGCGACGGCAGGGTGGACGCCGGCATCGCCGGTGCCGGCCAGCTCACCGGCGACGACGAGCTGGTGGTCCGTATCGAGAGCCCGCGGCTGTGGAGCGCGGAGGATCCTCACCGGTACGACCTCACGCTCGACGTCTACGACTCGTCGGGCCGCCTGACCGAGCACGTCCCCGTCCAGGTGGGTGTACGACGGTTCGGCATCGAGGACGGCCTGCTGAAGGTCAACGGGTCCCGCGTGGTCTTCAACGGGGTCAACCGGCACGACTTCGGCCTCCAGGGTCGCGTGATGACCCGTGCGCAGACCGAGGCCGACGTCCAGCTCATGAAGCGGCTGAACATCAATGCCGTGCGGACCAGCCACTACCCGAACAACTCCTACTTCTACGACCTGTGCGACGAGTACGGCCTGTACGTCATCGACGAGATGAATCTCGAGTCGCACGGAATGTGGGACCTGGTCAGGTTCGCCGGGGCCGGGATCGACGTGGCGTTGCCCGGGGACCGTCCCGAGTGGCTGCCCACCCTCCTCGACCGCGCCGCGAGCATGCTCGAGCGGGACAAGAACCACCCGAGCGTCGTGATGTGGTCGTGCGGCAACGAGTCGTTCGGCGGGTCGAACATCTTGGAGGTGTCGGAGTACTTCCGCCGGGAAGACTCCCGGCCTGTGCACTACGAAGGCGTCCACTGGGACCCGCGGCACCCGCAGACGACGGACGTCGTCTCGCGGATGTACGCGCCCGCCGCCGAGATCGAGGAGTTCCTCGCGACGCACCGCGACAAGCCCTACGTGCTGTGCGAGTACGCCCACGCGATGGGCAACTCGTTCGGGGCGGTCCACAAGTACGTCGACCTGGCCTACCGTGAGCCGCTGTTCCAGGGGGGATTCATCTGGGACTTCGCCGACCAGGCGCTGCGGCGCACCGACCCCGGTGGCCGCGAGTACTTCGGCTACGGCGGCGACTTCGGCGACGCGCCGCACGACGGCGACTTCAGCGGCAACGGCATCGTCTTCGCCGACCGGTCCCTCAAGCCGCTCGCCCAGGAGGTGCGCTACCTCTACCAGGGCTACCGGCTCTCGGTGGGCAGCGACAAGGTCACGGTCGAGAACCGTCACCTCGCCACGTCGTCGTCGGCGCACGAGTGCGTCGTGACCGTCGCCCGGGAGGGCCGGGTGCTCCAGGAGGAGGTGCTCGAGACCGACGTCGCCCCGGGGGGCTCGCAGGTCTACGCGCTCCCGGTCACGGTGCCGTCCGGGCCTGGCGAGTACACGGTCGACGTGTCCTTCCGGCTGCGTCGCACGACCCGCTGGGCGTCGGCCGGGCACGAGGTCGCCCACGAGCAGACGGTCGTCGTCGTGCCGACCACGACGCCGGCCCGCCGGGCCGCTGCGCCGGAGGTCGTCTACGGCATCCACAACGTGGGCGTCCGGGGCCGGCACTTCACCGCCCTGTTCTCGCGGCTGCACGGAGGGCTGCAGTCGTACCGCTACGGGCTGACGGGGGACGGTGGCCGTGAGCTGCTGCGCTCGGTGCCCCGACCGTCGTTCTGGCACGCACCCACCTCCAACGAGCGCGGGTGGGGTGCCCCTGCGCTGGATGGCGGATGGCTGATCGCCAGTCGGTACGCGACGGCCGTCCGGGGTGCCGACCACCCCGCTGTCGAGCAGACGGACGCCGGGGTCCTCGTCAGCTTCCGGTACGAGCTGCCCACCGCACCCGCGGGGGAGTGCGAGCTCTCCTACCTCGTGGACGGTGACGGTCGCGTCGAGGTGACCCTCACGGTGCGACCCGGTGCGGGGCTGCCGGACATGCCCGAGCTCGGTCTCCTCCTGGCGACCGACCCCGCGTTCCGCAACCTGCGCTGGTACGGGGACGGGCCCGAGGAGTCGTACGTCGACCGCCGGGCAGGCGCCCGGCTGGGTGTGTGGGACGCGGACGTGCGCACCGCGCTCACGCCCTACCTGCGCCCGCAGGAGGCGGGCAGCCGCACCGGCGTGCGCTGGGCGACCGTGACGGACGAGCAAGGAGCGGGCCTGCGGTTGGAGTCGGACCAGGGCATGGAGCTGTCGGCCCTGCCGTGGACGCCGTTCGAGATCGAGAACGCAGCGCACCACACCGAGCTGCCGCCGATCTACCAGACGGTCCTGCGGCCGGCGCTCCAGCGTCGCGGGGTCGGTGGCGACGACTCCTGGGGTGCGCAGACCCATCCCGAGTACCGGCTGCCGACGGAGACCGAGCTCACGTTCCGGTTCGCCTTCCGCGGGCTCCTCTAGCACGACCGGGTGCGGTCGTCGGGCCCGTCCTCGACGGAGCGCCGGCCCGGGGATCACCGTCCACAGCTCGATCCGAACCGCCGGCGCGCGCGTGCACGTCGTTCACAACTGGTCCTGGGAGGCCACCGTGGTAACCGTTCCTGCCGACCTCGACGTCCTCGCGGCGCCGCACGTGTCCTCGCCGACCCCGACCCGGTTCACCGCGGGCGACTCCGTCACCCTCGGCGCGTGGGACGTGTTCGTGGCGGTGGCCCGGTGAGCGCGCGCTGGACCGGCCCGTGGCCCACCGAGGGCATCGCCTTCGGAGCGGACTACAACCCGGAGCAGTGGCCGGAGGAGGTCTGGGCCGAGGACGTCGCGCTCATGCGTGAGGCGGGTGTGACGCTGGTGAGCGTCGGGATCTTCTCCTGGGGAGAGCTCGAGCCCGAGGAGGGACGGTTCGAGTTCGGCTGGCTCGACCGGGTCCTGGACCTGCTGCACGAGGCCGGGATCGGGGTGGACCTGGCGACGCCCAGTGCGGCGCCCCCGGTGTGGCTGCACCTGAAGCACCCGGAGATGCTGCCGGTCGACGCCGACGGCGCGCGGTTCACGCACGGCAGCCGCGAGTCGTGGTGCGTGAGCTCGCCGGTCATCCGGCACCACGCCACGCGGATCGCCCGGGTGGTCGCCGAGCGGTACGGCCACCATCCCGCGGTGAAGATGTGGCACGTCTCCAACGAGCTGGCCTGCCACAACGGGCGCTGCTACTGCGACGTGTCCGCGGCCGCGTTCCGCGACTGGCTGGGCAAGGAGTACGCGGACATCGACGCGCTCAACCTGGCGTGGGGGACCGCGTTCTGGGGGCAGCGCTACTCGTCCTTCGAGCAGATCCTGCCGCCCCGACGCACCACCACGATCGCGAACCCGGGGCAGAAGCTCGCGTTCGAGCGGTTCTCCTCCGACGCGTTCGTCGCGCACCTCGAGGCCGAGGCGGCGGTGCTGCGCGAGGTGACGCCGCACCTCCCGGTGACCACCAACTACATGGTCATGGGCGACTTCCACCAGATCGACTACACGCAGACCACGCCGTTGGTCGACATCGTGTCCAACGACCACTACCTGTGGGGCGAGGACCCGCGCGGGTGGGCCGAGCTCGCGTTCAGCGCCGACAGGACGCGCGGTCTGGCCGGCGGGCACCCGTGGATCCTCATGGAGCACTCCACGAGCGCGGTCAACTGGCAGCCCCGCAACATCGCCAAGGAACCGGCACAGATGCTGCGCAACGCGCTGCAGCACGTCGCCCGCGGCTCGGACGGGGTCCTGTACTTCCAGTGGCGGCAGTCCCGGGCAGGCGCCGAGAAGTACCACTCGGGGATGGTCCCGCACGCCGGACGCGACTCTGCTCTGTTCCGGGACGTCGTCGAGCTGGGGGCGACCCTGGGCCGGCTCGCGGAGGTGCGGGGGAGCACGGTCGAGCATGCACGCGTGGCCCTGCTGTGGGACACCCAGGCGTGGTGGGCCGCTGAGCTCGAGGCACACCCCACCGTCGATCTGCGCTATCTCGACCTCGCGCAGCGCATGCATCGCGCGCTGCTCGACGCGGGCGTCGCGGTCGACGTCCTGCCCGCGGCCGCCTCGCTGGACGGGTACGACGTCGTCCTCGTGCCCACCCTGTACCTCGCACCCGAGGACCTGTCCGACCGGCTGACCGCGGTCGTCGCCAGGGGTGGGCAGGTGCTCGTCTCGTACTTCTCGGGCATCGTCGACACCTCCGACCGGGTCCTCCTGGGCGGCTATCCGGGGGCGTTCCGGGACCTGCTCGGCGTGCGCGTGGAGGAGTTCGCGCCTCTGGTGGCCGAGGGAACGACGACGCTGAGTGACGGGAGCACCGGGGAGGTCTGGACCGAGCGGATGACGTCGACAGGCGCTGAGGTCCTGGCGACCTACCTCGATGGTCCGTCGGCGGGCGGTCCTGCGGTCACGCGCCGAAGCACGCGGTCGGGCGGTGCCGCGTGGTACCTGTCGACCCGCCTCGACGACCCGTCCCTCACCGATCTGCTCGGACGCGTGGTTGCGGCGGCCGGCGTGTCGTCCGTGGTCCCGTCGCCGGCTGGGGTGGAGGTCGTCCGTCGGACGAGCGCTTCCGGCAGCTGGCTGTTCGCGATCAACCACACCAGCACGGATGTGCCTCTGCACGTCTCCGGGCACGACCTCGTGGCTGACCGACGTCACGAGGCGGGGGCGGGAGTTCCGGCGCTGGGCGTCGCCGTCGTCCGAGAAGACTGAGCCGGACACACATGGACGAGATCCTGTACGGCGCCGCCTACTACGACGAGTACATGCCGACCGACCGCATCGACACCGACGTCGCGATGCTGCAGGCGGCGAACCTCAACGTGGTCCGCATCGCCGAGTCGACCTGGAGCACGCTGGAGCCGCAGCCTGGCGTGTTCGACTTCACCCACGTCGACCGGGCGCTCGACGCGATGGAGGCCGCCGGAATCCACGTCATCGTCGGGACCCCCACGTACGCGGTGCCGGCGTGGCTCGTGACGTCGCACCCGGACGTGCTCGCCGAGACGAGCACGGGCCAGGGACGCTACGGCGCACGCCAGATCATGAACATCACCCACCCGGCCTACCGCCTCCACAGCGAGCGGGTCATCCGCGCGCTCCTGGAGCACACCGCGCACCGCCCTGGCGTCATCGGCTTCCAGCTCGACAACGAGACGAAGTACTACGACGTCGCCTCGAGCGACGTCCAGCGCACGTTCGTCCAGCACCTCCGCGAGACGTTCGACGACGACCTCGGCGCGATGAACCGTGCCTACGGCCTGGACTACTGGTCCAACCGCGTCGACGCCTGGGAGGACTTCCCGGACGTCCGGGGCACGATCAACGGGTCCCTCGCCGCGGCGTTCGACAGGTTCCGCCGATCGCTGGTCGAGGAGTTCCTCGGCTGGCAGGCCGCCATCGTTCGCGAGTACGCGCGGGACGACCAGTTCCTCACGCACAACTTCGACTTCGACTGGGGGCCGGGCTGGTCCTACGGGCTGCAGCCGTCCGTCGACCACTTCCGGGCTGCGGCCAGCGTGGACATCGCCGGCGTCGACATCTACCACCCGACGCAGTCCGCGCTCACCGGCAAGGAGATCGCGTTCGGTGGGGACATGACCCGCTCGATCAAGGGTGGCGCGAACTACCTCGTGCTGGAGACCCAGGCCCAAGGACAGCCTGCCTGGCTGCCCTACCCCGGCCAGCTGCGCCTGCAGGCCTACAGCCACCTCGCGAGCGGCGCCGACTCCGTCATGTACTGGCACTGGCACTCCATCCACAACTCCTTCGAGACGTACTGGCGCGGCCTGCTCAGCCACGACCTCGAGGCGAACCCCACCTACGACGAGGCCGCCGTCGTCGGTGCCGAGCTCCAGCGGGTGGGGCGGTCGCTCGTGCACCTGCGCAAGTCCAACCGGGTCGCGATCATGGTCAGCAACGAGGCCCTGACGGCGCTGAGGTGGTTCAGCGTCGAGACCGGGTTCCCCTCCTTCGTCCGCCCCTCGATCGGCTACAACGACGTGCTCCGCTGGGTGTACGACGCCCTGTTCGAGCTGAACGTCGAGTGTGACTTCGTCTCCGCCGACACCGAGGACCTCGGCCGGTACGCGATGGTTGTCGTCCCGGCGCTGTACTCGGCGCCCGAGTCGACGCTGCAGCGGTTGCGCGCGTTCGTCGGCGACGGCGGCCACCTGGTCTCGACGTTCAAGTCGTTCGTCGCCGACGAGCACGTCACGGTGTGGAACGACCGGCAGCCGCACTCGCTCACGGGCGTCCTCGGGCTCACCTACAACCAGTTCACCGTCCCGGTCGACGTGAGCCTCACCCTGCACGGCGACCTGGCGGCCGCCCCCGGCGCCGCCGCGCTGAGCCCCGACGACCGCTCCGCACTGCGCTTCATGGAGCTCCTGCAGCCCGAAGGCGCGGAGGTGCTCGCGTCGTACGACCACCCTGCGTGGGGCGGTCAGGCGGCTGTGACCCGGCACCGCTCGGGGGCCGGCACGGCGATCCACCTCGGCACGATGACCGGTCCCGCCCTGGTCCGCGAGGTGCTCGCCCTGGCGGTGCGCGACGCGGGCCTGTGGGACTGGCCGCAGGAGCTCGCCGGCACCGTCGCCGTTCGACGAGGCGTGAACTCCGCCGGAGCACCGCTGACCTATCTCCTGAACTACTCCGGCCGCCCGGTGCAGGTGACGAGCCCGGTCACGGCCCGGTCCGTCCTCGACGACGCCACCGTCGCGGAGGGCACCGACCTCACTGTCGGCGCCTGGGACCTCACCATCCTCGAGGAGGTGCACTGACCCGCTCATGGTCTGGGTCTGCCGGGCACGTACACGTCGGCGATCACTGGGAGCACCTCACCTGCAGCGCGATGGCAGCGTCGACCTGGCCGACAGCGCGGTCAAGGCGTGGATTGTGACCCCGTTCCCCTAGAGTCTCGTGCGATGGGACCGACCGCGCCGCGCAAGCGCCCGACGATCCGTGACGTCGCGGCTGCTGCCGGCGTGTCCCGGGGCACTGTCTCGCGCGTGATCAACGGTGGGCACTGGGTGTCCCCGGACTCGCTCGCAGCCGTCGAGGAGGCGATCCGGACCACCGGCTACTCCGCCAACCTGCACGCGCGCAGCCTGGTCACGGGACGCTCGAACTCGGTGGCGTTCCTGCTCACCGAACCTCAGCACCTGC
The DNA here is from genome assembly GCF_030814415.1 of Cellulomonas humilata. Lineage (GTDB taxonomy): Bacteria > Actinomycetota > Actinomycetes > Actinomycetales > Cellulomonadaceae > Cellulomonas > Cellulomonas humilata_A. Next base: position 503,161 of record NZ_JAUSVB010000002.1, read on the forward strand.
TCTTCGAGGACCCGAACTTCTCGATCCTCCTGCGCGGAGCCGCCGAGGCGCTGGCCGCCCGCCGCATGCCGCTGTTGCTCATGGTCGCGGGCACCCCCGACGAGCAGAAGCAGGTCTCGTCCTACGTCGGCGCCGGACACGTCGACGGCGTCCTCGCGATCTCGTCGCACAGCGGCAACCCCCTGCTCGACGCGCTGGTGCGGCAGGGCATCCCGATGATCTCCTGCGGCATACCGCTCGGCTTCGAGGGCAGGCTCGGCTACGTCTCCGCCGACGACCTCGGCGGCGGGCGGCGGATGACCCGGCACCTGCTCGACCTCGGCCGCACCAGGGTCGCGACGATCACCGGACCCCTGGACACCCCCGGGGGCAGGCTCCGGCTCCAGGGCTACCGCGACGAGCTCGGGTCGCTCTACGACGAGTCGCTCGTGGCTCATGGCGACTACTCGCGCGACGGTGGCGCGGCAGGCATGCGGACGCTCCTCGAGCGCCGACCCGACCTCGACGCGGTCTTCGTGGCCTCCGACCTGATGGCTGCGGGCGCCCTGCAGGTGCTCCGCGAGGCCGGCAGACGCGTCCCGCAGGACGTCGCGGTCGGAGGCTTCGACGACTCCGGGCTCGCAGCGACGCTCGACCCGCCGCTCACCACGATGCGTCAGCCGCTCGAACGGATCGCCGCCGAGATGGTGCGCCTCCTGATCGAGCTGGTCGAGGGCGGGGAGCCGGCCGCCGTCACGCTGCCGACCTCGCTCGTGGTGCGCGCCAGCACCGGATCGGTTGCTCCGACCCACTCCTGACGAGCCGGATCACGCCGACCGCCCGGCATCGGGCATCCCGCACCAAACACGTGGCGCATCTCCGCGTGGCCTGTGCACGCTCCCACCGCTGATCCGCGTTCCTGCGCCCTTGACTGTCGCTTTCGTCCGCTCGTAACGTGACCTTGTGCTGTGCACGTGCACACACCTCAATGAGACAAGGACGTCCCATGCAGCCGATCAGCCGACGCCGAACCTCCACGCTCGCCCTCCTCGCCGCAGGTGCCCTCGTCCTCGGCAGCGCAGGCCCCGCCCCGGCCGAGGAGCCCGACGGCCTCGTCAACTTCGCACCCGTCCGCAGCAACCTCGCCGCGAAGCCCTGGGTCTCGGTGGACGCCAGCACGGCGCAGGCGAGCGCGGGACTCGCCGTCGACGGCGACCCGGCGACCGCGTGGACCGCGCGCGGCAAGGGCCGGCACTCCCTCGTCCTCGACCTCGGCGGGGCGTACGACAACATCCGGAAGGTCGGTCTCGTCTTCCCCGACGCGCACGGCACCTACCAGTACGTGGTCGAGGCCTCCGCAGACGGTCACCGGTGGAAGACCCTCGTCGACCGCAAGAGGAACGACCGGCCGGGTCGCGGCGAGGAGCACCTCGTCGCGCGCGCCGGGATCGCCTTCCTGCGAGTCACGATCACCGACGTGTCCCCGGGCGCCGTCGCCGGCATCAGCGAGCTGTCCGTGTGGAACTACCTGCGCGACGACGTCGTGCTGGGCGCGGACATCTCGTACGCCGACCAGAACGACGCACAGGGCCTGACCTACGTCGTGGACGAGGGTGCCGAGCCGGTGCCCGTCCTCGAGGCGGCGGCCGACGCCGGCATGGAGTACATCCGCCTGCGCGTCTTCAACGACCCGCGTGACGAGCGGACGGGTGAGTACCTCGAGCCCGCGTACCAGAGCCCGGAGCGCACCCTCGGCGTGGCGAGCGACGTCGTCGAGCAGGGCATGGGCCTGGGCATCGACCTGCACTACGCCGACTCGTGGGCCGACCCGAGCAAGCAGGCGAAGCCCACCGCGTGGCGCGAGCTGCCCTTCGAGGAGCTGACCCAGGCGGTCTACGACTACACCTACGCGACCATCGACGCGCTGGTCGCCCAGGGCACCACCCCCGACAAGGTCGCGGTGGGCAACGAGCTCATCAACGGTTTCATGTGGGGGAGCGAGCGTCCGCAGCCCTGGTTCGACGATGCCGCGTGGTGCGGCTCGTGCTTCTTCAACCACGACCCGTCGTTCGTCTCGCAGCCCGGCGGCGCCCTGCTCTGGGACTACTGGGGCTCGGACGACCCGGCCGAGCAGACCGCGTACGACGCGGCCTGGGACCGGTTCACCACCCTCCAGGCGTCGGGCATCAAGGCTGTCCGGGACGTCTCGGCGGCCCACGGCGAGGACATCCAGGTCGAGACCCACGTGATCATCGACAACGGGCGGGTCGACAAGACGCTCGAGTTCTGGGAGCAGTTCCTCACCAGGCTGAACGCCAAGGGCCAGGACATCGACGTCATCGCGCACTCCTACTACCCCGAGTGGCACGGGACGCCCGAGCACTACGAGTCGAACCTGCACCAGGTCGCCGCGGCACACCCGGGCTACGCCATGGAGATCGCCGAGACGTCGCACCAGTCGAACGACTGGGACGGACTCCCGGTCCCGAACTCGCCCTACCCCAAGACCGCGGAGGGCGCCGGCCTCTTCCTCCAGGACGTCTTCCGGATCGCGAACGACCTGCCCGGCAACCGGGGCGCCGGCGTCCTGGTCTGGGAGCCCGCGAACTGGCAGGAGATGATCGACTGGTCGAGCAGCGCCTGGCCGGTGCTCACGTTCCACGAGACGATCGAGGTCTACGAGGCGAGCGACGCCGAGTTCGTGGTCGCCGACACCGTCTACAGGACGGTCCGCACCTCGAGCGCGCTGAGGCTGCCGACCACCGTCGACGTCCTCGGCTCCGACAACACGCGCCACGCGGTGGCTGTGACCTGGGACGCGGTCCCCGCCCGTGCACCGTCCACCCCCGGACAGATCGTCATCGCCGGCACCACCGCGGAGCACGGCCCGGTGACCGCGGTCGTCGACGTGGTCCGGAGAGCGCTCGCTCACCACTGAGCGCTCGCGCCCGACGCACGCCCGGCGGTGGCCCCTCGCGGGGTCACCGCCGGGTCGCACTGCTGGGGCTCCGCATTCCGGGCATTCGGGCCTGCGCAGCGGCAGACACGGGTGTCGTCGGGGTGAGTCCCCCCGTCTGGCGGGTCGACGAACGCGGGGTCGCGGTGGGATCGTCGGACGGTTGCATCGCGGAGGACACCAGTGCTCGGACCACGACGGACGACCCAGGGTCGTCATTCGTCGCGCCCGCGGCAGGGGCGGCGGCCGTGGGAGTCGGTCGTCATCCTCGCGTCGATGGTGTTCCTGACGGCCGTCCTGGCCGCGCCGCCCGTCGACACCTCCCACTCCGCCGACGTCGACCAGACCGGCGCCGAGGCGCTGGTCTCGCAGGAGCCGACGGGGTCGGCGTACACGCTGGCGCTGACGCGGCTCGACGACCGCGTGGCGGCGGTGGAGGCGGCGACCGTCACGCTCGTCGGCCATCCGCTGGTCGACACCACGAAGGTCGCCTCGCGGACGCTGTTCCGTCCCGACCTGGTCGACGCGACGGCAGCGCCCGTCACGTCGGGGCTGACCGCCGAGCAGCTCCCGGACCGGGTCCAGGGTGCTCGCCAGCAGGTGGCCTCGGGTGATGTCGCCGAGGCGACGCGCGTGGTGGAGGGCGTCGAGACCGACGTCCTGCTGGTAGCGCTCGACCTCGGCGACCAGTCGGCGCAGAACGCCGCGATGACACGCCTGCTGGTCTCCGCCGACCCCCAGGTGGCGCTGCTCGACGCTGCCGTCGGGGCCACCCACGCCGCCGCCGAGGTCCGCGACGTCGTCGCGGCTGCCACCTCCGCGGTCCAGGCCCGGGACGCCGCGGCCGGCATCACGGTCGCGGCGCAGCAGATCGCGGTGACGGGGGACGAGGCCTCCAAGGCGGCGGTCGCCAAGGTGGAGCAGCAGGCCCGGTCGACCGACGGCTACACCAACGGGGCCATCCCGCTGAAGGTGCTGTGCGTGGTCGCGTTCGCGCCGAGCCAGCACCTGCGCTGCGACGCGGCGGAGGCGCTGGCGCGACTGAACGCGGCCTACCGCGTGGACTTCGGCCACGACCTGAAGATCTCGGGCTCGTACCGCACGCTCGACGAGCAGATCAGCACCCGGGCGGCCAAGGGAACGATGGCCGCGGTGCCCGGCACGTCCAACCACGGCTGGGGCCTGGCGATCGACCTCGACCAGGCCAACGGCTACCGGTCCGCGCAGTACGCCTGGCTCAAGGCCAACGCGATGACCTACGGCTGGCACCACCCGGTCTACATGGACGAGGGCGGTCGCGGACCCCACGAGCCGTGGCACTGGGAGTTCGGTACGTCGGACGACTCCAGCACGGGCACGTCGGTGCCGATCACCGTGGGCGTCCCGGCGCCCACCACCCCGCCCCCGACCTCGCCCGTGCCGCCCGTCGTCGAGCAGCCCGCCGTCGCTCCGGTCGAGCCGGCGCCGACCCCGAGCGCCACGCCGACCCCGAGCAGCACCCCGACCGCTTCCACGGAGCCGCCCGCTCCGTGACGTGGCCGCAGCGCCGTCTGCCTCGTCGCGTGGGTCACCGTCGACCTCAGCCGGACACGGGTCGGAGCACACTCGTCGTGTCGAAGTCGAGCGCCACGATCTCCGTGGTGCCGTCGCTGCCGAGGTCGCCCACGACCACGCCACGCGTGCCGTACGAGTAGGTGAAGGGGTCGGTGGTGAGGTCCTGCCAGGCGGCGGGCTCGCCGGCCGTGGTGATGGCTGCCTGCGGGCGCCCGCCGTAGCCCTCCACCTTGACCAGGTCGACGTCGCCGTCCGAGTCGAGGTCGCCGAGCTCGACGTGCGTGCTGTACCCGTTCTCCAGCGGCGGCTGCGTGACCGACCCGTCCGCGCCGGAGAACAGCTGCGTGACGTCTCCGGAGACGAGCACGTCGCTGCGGCCGTCGCCGTCGACGTCGGCCACCGCGAGCTCGTACCCACCGCTCGTCGACCGCGTCCACGCTGCGGTGAACGTCCCCGGCGTCGTCTGGCGATAGGCGGTCAGGACGCCGTCGCGCAGCTCGATCAGGTCGGCGAGCGCGTTGCCGTCGAGGTCGGCCACGGCGACGGTGCCGCCGAACTGGCCGTCGAGCAGCGTCCGGGCCTTGCCGAACGTGCCACGCCCGGTGCCGGGCAGCAGCAGCTGGCCGTCGGTAGTGGACACGAGCAGGTCGGCCACGCTGTCGCCCGTGAGGTCGGCGATGCTCACCGCGCCGGCGGTCGGCAGACCCTTGAGCTTGGTGGGGGTCCGCAGGCCCGACGCCGATCCGGTGAGGATGACGACGTCGCCCGCCGCGACGACGACGTCGGCGCAGCCGTCGCCGGTGAGGTCGCCCACGGCGACGTCGGTCGGGCTGTAGACCGTGGTGACGTTCACACCGAGGGTGTCGCCGAGCGAACCGTCGGCACGGGCGGGTTGCGTGCTGACCCGGGTGGTGCGGCCCGTGGAGCCGTCGCCGGTGGTCACGTCGGCCACCGTCACCAGGTCGGCCCGGAGGTCGCACGTCACGTCGGCGATCGCGGCGTCGACGACGGACGCCGTCGCCAGGGTCTCGACGAGGTAGTCGGGCACCGGGTCGGACACGTAGATGGTGCCGGTCGACTCGGAGGGCAGGTAGCCGTCGTCGCCGAGGTAGCGCACGGTGAAGTCGTGCGCGCCCGGTACCAGCTGGACGTCGAACCGGGCCCGGTTGAGCGCCGGGTCGATCCCCTGGGTGCCGACGTCCTGCCCGTCGACGATCAGCTGCACGTCGCCCAGCGGCTGGCCGCCGCCCGACGAGAACCCCGGGTAGACGCCGAACTCGAGCGTCTGCGGGCCGGAGTCGAGCACGGACACCTTCCCGTCGTACGCGACCTGCGTCTCCCAGCGCGGCGGGGTGGTCACGGCAACCTCGGCGTAGACGAGGGACTCGACGCCGTCCCACACCGCGCGTACCCGGAAGACGTACGAGGAGTCGGCGAGGGTGGCGACCAACGCTCCGCGGTCGTCGGTGCTGAGGACCTGGGACGGCTGCTCGGCGCGGTCGTCGGTGAGCTCGCTGACCCGGAACGTGGTGCCCTCCGGTACGAAGCCCCAGGTGAGACGCACCTGGTTGGGCTGCACCACCTCCGCGGTCACCCCGCTGGGGACGGCCGGCGGCATGACCACCGACACGAGCGGGCTGATCTCGGAGGAGCTCCTGCGCGTGATGGCCCGGACGCCGAAGTACAGCGTCTCCGTCGGGAGCACGGAGCTGGCTCCCTCGTTGGTCCACGCCGGCGACGTCGTCGTCGCGATGACGTCGAGGTAGGCGGGGTCGTTGCCCCAGTAGACGTCGTACCGGATCGCGTCCTTGACGGGACTCCACGACAACCGGACGGTGCCGCTGCTGGTGGCGACGACCGTGAGCCCGGTCGGCACGGGCACCGTCGGTGCGGCGGAAGCGGCGGCCGGGAACAGCCCGACGCCGATCAGCAGGCAGAGCAGGACGAGCAGGGCACGACGCATGAGACTTCCTCGTTCTCCCGCGACCGGGCCCCTGCTTGGCTCGATCGCAGGATCGTGCCACGAGGACCGCCGCGGGGCGACCTGAGAATCGGTCGCGCGTCGCGGCCCCTCGGGTGGTGGAGGGGCCGCGACGGTGTGTCAGATCGCGACGATGTCGATCTGCGCGAACTCCTCGACGCCGACGACGGACCGGATCCAGTCCTGCGCGGCCTGGGTGTCGACGCGGTAGCCGAAGTCGGTGCCGCGGCAGTACGAGTTCAGCCCGAACGACGTCACGGCCACGACGGTGTTCGACGTGTAGCCGCCATAGAACACCGGGCCGCCGGAGTCTCCGGAGCACGTGCCGCCCTTGCCCTTGCCGTTGCCGGTGGTCTGGATGTTGAACCCGCCGGTGTTGTTGCTGGTCAGGTTCGTCAGGCGAGCGGACGCCATCAGCCGCTCGCGGAACGACTCGACCGCGACCGGGCTGCTGTACGACAGGCCGTACCCGCTCGCCGTGAAGGTCACGTCCTTGGTGCCCTGCGCCGTCGCAAGGCTGTCGAGCGAACCGACCGCGGCCAACGATCCGTACTCGTCCAGCGCGATGGGCTGGTCGAGGATCACGATCCCGATGTCCTTGGTGTCGGGGAAGCCCGCGAAGTCGTCGAAACCCCAGTTGTAGGTCTCGTCGGACGTCGCGCACACGACGCCGAGCGTGTCGCCGGCACAGAACTCGGGGTACCCGGTGACCGGGTCGAGCTCGGTCTCGGGGTCGTAGTTCACGCCGGCGTCCTGCTGGAAGTACACGACCGCAGTCGCGACGTCCTCGGTGCAGTGGCCGGCCGTGAGGAACACGGTGGGGGTGAGCAGCGAGCCGGAGCACCGGCCGGCGAACTCGCCATCGGCGTCGAAGGTGGTGAGCAGGCCGACGTACGGGTGCTCGAAGTCCTTGACGTAGTTGCCTGTGATCGCGGCGGCGGGTGACGCCGAGACGATCAGCAGGCCGAGCAGCGCGGTGAGCGCCAGGAGGGTCTTGCGCACAATGCCTCCCTCGGGGGATGAGACGGTCGGGTCGACCGCCTCTGCGCAGGCTAGGACCGGAGAGCGACCCGGGCATCCCGGACGTATCGCACCGACGCGGGTCGTCCGGCCCCGCGCTAGGGTCGCCCGATGGCCCTTCTCCACCGCGCCACCATCCGTCCGACCAAGGCGGAGCTGCTCGCCGACTGGGTTCCTACCCAGCCCTGGGGGGAGCAGGAGTTCGACCTGGTCCGTGGGTACCGGTTCGACGACCCCGACGGCGAGGTCGGGATCGAGACGCACGTCCTGTCGACTGCAGACGGGGACCTGCTCCAGGTTCCGCTGACCTATCGCGGCGCCCCGCTGGACGGGGCGGAACGGTTCCTGATCTGCACCATGGAGCACTCCGTGCTCGGGCAGCGCTGGATCTACGACGCGACCGGGGACCCGGTCTATGCCGGCGTGCTCGCGTCCGTGCTGCTGGCGGGTGTCGACCAGGCCGAGGAGATGGTCGAGGGCGCCGACGCCCCGCGCGAACCGAGCATGCGCGTGACCGGGAGCGGCTCTCGCTCGGATGGCGTCCCGCCCGTCGGCGACGTGAGCGTGTCCTCGGACGCCACGACGACCGTCATGGACCTGGCCGGAGCCCTGCGCCTCGTCCTCTGCCGTCGTCTCGACCGGCAGGCGACTCCCACGGACCACGAGTCCACCCTCACGGGCACGTGGTCCGGCCTCGAGTCCCCGGTCGTGCTCGCCTACGTCGCCTGAGGCTCGATCTCGGCAGGTCGGTCGAGACCGGTTCCGGGGTGGGCGTCACGTGCGTTCGGCCCCCAGGAGGTCCGGGCCAGCGTCACCCTCGTCGCCTGCGACGCCGTGGGACTGGGCTCGCGGGCGGCGAGTGCCTGGGCGGTGAACAGCTCGGGCGCGATCACAGGACCACCACGCCCTTGCCGCCGACCGTGCCGGTCTCCATGTCGGCGTGTGCCTGGGCGATCTGGTGGAGGCGGTAGACCTGCCCGACGGGGACCTGGGCGCGACCGTCGGCGACGGCGTCGAGGAACTCCTGGAGCACCGGCGCCGGAAGGTCGGCTGCGTCGCCGGAGTAGGCCGTGAGGCGGACGCCGTTCGGGAGCCAGTCCATCGGGTAGAACTCGGGGATCGTCCAGTGGTCGGAGAGCATCCCGGTGAAGCAGACCGTGCCCCCGCCGCGCACCGACCGCAGGGTGTCGCGCAGGACGTCGACCCCGACCAGCTCGACCGCACCGTCGACGCCGTCCGGGTACAGCTCGCGGACCTGAGCTGCGATGCGGCCGTCGTCGACGAGGGCGTGGTCGACGCCGACAGAGTCCAGCAGCGCCGTCCGGGCGGGGGAGCGGGTCGTGGACAGGACGGTCAGACCGTGCAGCCGCCCGAGCACGGCGAGGGTCAGGCCGACCGACGACGTCCCGCCACGGATCAGCAGGCTCTGCCCGGCGGACGGACGGACACCGACCGCGAGCGTGCCGTGGGCGGTCTGCAGCATCTCGGGCACAGCGCCGAGCACGTCCCACGGCAGGTCGCTGGTGAACGGGATCACCTGGGCCGCAGGCACGGCGACGTACTGCGCGTAGCCGCCGTCGAAGGTTCGACCCATCCCGCCCATCAGCGTGACGACCTGGGTGCCCGGCGCGAGCTCGCCGCCGGGGGCGTTCTCGACCACGCCCGCCGCCTCGATGCCGGGGATCCGCGGGAACGACCCGGACGAGGCTTGCCCGCGGCGGAAGTGCAGCTCGGAGCGGTTGAGCCCGAACGCGTGCACGCGGACCAGGACCTGACCGGGTTCCACGCGCGGGACGGTCACGTCGCGCACCTGCAGGACCTCGGGCCCGCCCGGGCGGTCGACGACGACGGCGCGCATGGTGGTCGCCGTCACCGGGCCACCACCGTCGTGAGCCGGTCGAGGAGGCGCGTCAGGTGGGCGGTTGCGTCGGTGACGTCCTCACCCGCGAGGTGCGCAGCGAGCTCGGAGTCGACGAGCGCGACGCCGGCATCGTGCGCCGCGTCCCCGGCCGGGGCGAGCGTGATCAGCGAGGAGCGCCGGTCGTGCGGGTTCGCGGTGCGGACGACGAGCCCGTCCCGCTCGAGCCGGTCGACGAGCTTGCTCGCCGCGCCGACCGTGATCCCGAGGTGGGTGCGCAGCTCCTGCACCCTGGCCGACCCCGCATGCCGGCGCACCACCCTCAGCGCGGTCAGGTTCGCCAGCGACACCCCTCCGGCCGCCACCAGGCGGTCGTCGAGGTGGTTCCAGAGGTAGGTCTCGTACCGGACCAGGGCGTCGAAGAAGTCCATGTCGGTGGCAACTGGATGCCGGGGAACTATATTCCTGGTAATCCATCATCGATGCGAGTCAGTGGCCCCGCAGTAGTCTCCGTAGAGGCGTTGTAGATCGCTCTACGAATCTGTAGATTGCTCTACACGCAACGGAGCGGAGGCTTGTGATGACGCCTGAGGCGGTCAAGCGCGCGACCATCGAGGACGTCGCCCGGAGGGCGGGTGTCTCTCGGGCCGCCGTCTCGAAGGTGATCCGCGGTGCGTACGGGGTCAGCGCCTCCATGCGGGAGCGGGTCGAGGCCGTGATCGAGGAGCTCGACTACCGGCCGCTGATCTCGGCACGCGGCATGCGCGGGGCGACGTTCACGCTCGGGATGGAGCTACCCGACATCGCCAACCAGTTCTTCGCCCGCATCCTCTCGGGTGCCACGACCGCGCTCGAGACCGAGCCGTACCAGCTGGTGATCGCGCCCGTCGACCCGGACCACTCCGAGGGCTACCGGGCGCTCGAGGCCCTGGCCGATCGCCAGGTCGACGGCCTGATCGCGGTCTCGCCCCGGGTCGACCCCCGCTGGCTGGAGGAGATGTCGCGTCGCATCCCGATCGTCATGCTCGGGCGCCACGACAGCTCTGTCGGCTACGACACCGTCGTGGGCGACGACGTCTCTGGGGTCGGGATGCTGATGCAGCACCTCCTCGAGCTGGGTCACCGCGAGATCGCCCACCTCACCCTCGACGACCAGCACACGCGCCAGGGGTCGGGCACGCCGCACTCGCTGCGGCTCGCGGCGTACGAGGCGACGATGCGCGAGGCCGGGCTGGAGAGCTCCATCCAGGTCGCCCGGTGCGACGGCGGAGAGGACAGCGCTCACCAGGCCACGCTCCGCTTGCTCGCGAGCGGAGCGCGTCCGACGGCGATCTTCGCGGCGCACGACGAGCTCGCGATCGGCGTCCTCAGTGCACTGACGCAGCGTCCTGACGCGTCGGAGATCTCCGTGGCCGGTTACGACAACATCAAGCAGGCCGGCCATCCGCTGATCGGTCTCACGTCGGTGGACCAGCCCGGGGAGCAGATGGGCGCGTCGGTGGTCTCGCTCCTCCTGGAGCGGCTCGCCGGACGCACGGACGCGGTCCACGAGGTCGCTACGCCGCGGCTGGTTCCCCGGAGCTCCACCCGGCCGAGGATCCGGACGAAGGGTGTTACGCGATCGTGATAGACGAGAAACCAGTCATGACAGGTTTTCGTGCTTGAATCCATTCATCGCTCGTCGCAGCGCGCGACGGGGTTCCCGTCCATGGAGGTCAATGATGCTTTCCAGGAAGATCCGGGCCCGACGGCTCGGCGCCGTGGGGACGGTTGCGATCGCGGGTCTTGCGCTCGCGGGCTGCTCCGGCGGCGGTGGTGCCACCGATGACGAGTCCGCGTCCGGCCCCGTCGAGCTGACGATCCTGATCGACAGCACCGAAGCGACCGTCAGCACCATGCAGGGCCTCGTCGACGCGTACACAGCGGAGAACCCGGACGTCACGATCGAGCTCGAGAACCGGCCGCAGGGCTCCGAGGGCGACAACGTCGTCAAGACGCGGCTCCAGACCGGCGACATGCCCGACCTGTTCTGGTACAACTCGGGCTCCCTGCTGCAGGCGCTCGCTCCCGAGCAGACGCTCGTCGATCTCAGCGGCGAGTCGTTCATGGACGCGGTCACCGACACGTTCAAGGCCGGCGTGACCGCGGGTGAGGGCGTCTACGGCGTCCCCGTCGGGAACGCCATGGGCGGCGGGGTCCTCTACAACAAGAAGGTCTACGAGCAGCTCGGTCTCGAGGTCCCGACCACGTGGGCGGACTTCATCTCCAACAGCGAGGCGATCAAGGCAGCTGGGATCGACCCGATCATCCAGAGCTACGGCGCCGACTCCACGTGGACCTCCCAGCTGTTCGTCCTCGGCGACTACTACAACGTCGAGGCGGCCGATCCGGGCTGGGCGGAGAAGTTCACCGCGAACGAGGCGCACTTCGCCGACACACCGTCCGCGCAGCTCGGGTTCGACCACCTCCAGGAGGGTTTCGAGAAGGGGTTGTACAACGCGGACTTCGGCACCACGACCTACGCCGACGCCCTCGAGAAGCTGGCCACCGGGACCGGCGCCCAGTACCCGATGCTCACGTTCGCGGTCAGTGAGATCCAGGCGAACTTCCCCGACAACCTGCAGGACGTCGGCTTCTTCGCCATCCCGGGAGAGGACGCCTCCGACGTGGGCATGACGACCTGGCTGTCGGCCGCGCTCTACATCCCCCAGGGTGGCGAGAACGAGGCAGCCGCAAAGGAGTTCCTCGCCTTCGTCGCCTCGCCGGAGGGGTGCGACGCGCAGACCGAGGCGGTCGGCGTGACAGGCCCGTACTTCATCGACGGCTGTGACCTGCCCGCCGACCTGCCGCCCGCGGTCCAGGACCTGCAGGCGTACTTCGACAGCGGCAAGACGTTCCCGGCGCTCGAGTTCCTCTCGCCCGTCAAGGGCCCGTCCCTCGAGCAGATCACGGTGGCGGTCGGCTCGGGGATCAACACCGGAGCGGAGGGCGCCGCGCTCTACGACGACGACGTGCTGAAGCAGGCCCAGCAGCTCGGCCTCGAGGGCTGGTAAGCATCCGACCATCACCGGGTCCGGCCTGCAGCGCAGGCCGGACCCGGTCGCACCGGGGAGTCGAACATGACGACGATCACGCGCCCGCGGGCGACGACGCGCAGGCGGCAACGCGCGCGGACGAGCACCCACCACCAGGCGGCCTACCCGCTCTGGTTCCTGCTCCCGGCGATCGTCATCTTCACGGTCCTGTTCCTCGTCCCCACGATGTCGTCCTTCTACTTCAGCCTGACGCGCTGGTCGCTGTTCGACATCGAGTTCATCGGGTTCGAGAACTTCGTGACGTTCTTCACCGAGCCGTCGCTGTCCAGGAGCCTCACCAACACGCTCGTCTACGCCGTGCTCACCTCGGGGGCGAAGGTCGTCCTCGGGATGGGGCTGGGCGTGCTGCTGACCTCACAGATCATCGGTCGGGGCTACCTGCGCAACGTCGTGTTCTTCCCCGTGCTCGTCTCGGTGGTGGGTGTCGGGATCACGTTCTCCGTGCTGATGAACCCCACGGAGGGGCTCATCAACCAGGCTCTGGCCCTCGTCGGGATCTCCGGACCGGCCTGGCTCACCGATCCGACGCTCGCGCTGATCTCCGTGGCGCTCGTGGACATCTGGAAGGGCGTCGGACTTGCCACGCTGATCTACATCGCGGGCATCGTGTCCATCCCGCAGGAGTACGTCGAGGCGGCTCGCGTCGACGGTGCCGGTGGGGTCAAGGCGTTCTGGTACGTGACGGTGCCGTTGCTGTGGCCGGCGACCTCCACGGTCATCATCCTGTCGCTCATCGGCGGGCTGCGGACGTTCGACCTCATCTGGACCATGACCCACGGCGGTCCGGGATTCTCGTCCGACGTGCTCGCGTCGGTCGTGTTCAAGCAGTACCAGGCGGGCTTCTACGGCATCTCCACCGCAGGGAACGTCGTCCTGTTCGTGGTCGTCACCGCGATCGTCCTCCCGGTCAGCCGCTTCCTGAGCCGGAAGGAAGCGGAGCTGTGAAGACCCGCCGCTACGTCGCCGGGGGCATCGCGATCCTGGCCTCGCTCGTCGTCTTCGTCGTCCCCTTCGTCTTCATCCTGCTGACCGCGGGCAAGGGCAGGGCCGAGGCGAACCAGCTCGAGTTCACCTGGCCGACCGACTGGCAGCTGTGGGAGAACGTCGTCGAGGTCTGGAACACGCGCGACGGCATGTTCCTCACTGCGATGATCAACAGCGTCATCCTCACGGTCGCGAGCGTCTCCGGGATGGTCGTCCTGGGCGCGATGGTGGGCTACGTGCTCCAGCGCCGCAAGGGCTGGTGGACGCCGGTCGCCAACGTGCTCATCCTCGCCGGCCTGATCATCCCGCCCGCGGTCGTCCCGACGATCTGGGTGATGCAGGGTCTGGGCATCTACAAGACGCTGCCCGGGCTCGTGATGATCGAGATCGCGTTCGGCCTGGCGTTCACCGTGCTGCTGATCCGCGCCTTCGTCGCAAACATCCCGCGGGAGCTCGACGAGGCGGCGCTGATCGACGGCGCCGGGCCGCTCCGGCTGTTCTTCCAGGTCGTCTTCCCGCTGCTCCGGTCGGTGATCATCACGGTCGTCGTCGTGCAGTCGGTCTTCGTGTTCAACGACTTCCAGAACCCGCTCTACTTCCTGCCCGGCAACGAGAACGCCACCGTGCAGCTGACGCTCTTCAACTTCCAGTCCCAGTTCAACCAGATGCGGAACCTGTTGTTCACGGACATCCTCCTGATCACCATCCCGCCGCTGCTGATGTACATGTTCTTCAACCGTCGGATCGTCGCCGGGCTCACGTCCGGTGCCATCAAGGGCTGAGCGGATCTCATGACCACCGAAATCACGTCCCTGCGTCTCGAGTACGGGTCCGCGACACCGTTCGTCGGCGTCGAGCGCCCTCGGATCTCCTGGAAGACGGCGACCGACGTCCCCGACTGGGAACAGGCGTCGGCCGAGCTGAGCTGGACGACCGACGGCGTCGAGTCGTTCGCGACGGTGGCCGGTCGGGAGTCCGTCCTCGTCGCGTGGCCGTTCGCCGCGCTCAGCCCCCGCCGGAGCGGAGTGCTGCGCGTGCGCACCACCGGGACCGACGGCGCACGGAGCGTGTGGAGCGACCCGGTGGCGGTGACCGGCGGGATGCTCGCACCGGGGGAGTGGCGCGCAGCCTTCATCGGCCTCGCGGCACCGGAGCGCCCCGCGCACCCCCTGCTGGTCCGCCGCGAGTTCGAGGTCGACGGCGACGTCCGGGCCGCCACCCTGTACGCGACCGCCGAGGGCGTCTACCAGCTCGAGGTCAACGGCCGCGGGGTCGACGACCAGGTGCTCAAGCCCGGGTGGACGTCGTACCAGTACCGACTGATCCATGAGACGACGGACGTCACGCGGCACGTGCGCCGCGGCCGGAACGCCCTGGGGGCGGCGGTTGCGGGCGGCTGGTTCACCGAGCGGTACGGCTTCCAGGGCAACGCGCGGACGTTCTACGGCGAGCAGCCGGCGGTCGCCGCCCAGCTGGTGGTCGAGTACGTCGACGGCCGCGTCCAGACGGTCGTCACCGGGCCGGACTGGTCCGCGACCGGCGACGGCGAGATCGTCACCAGCGGCATCTACGTCGGCGAGCACGTCGACGCCCGCCGCCGGGAGGCGGGCTGGTCCGCACCAGGCTTCGACGACTCGGCCTGGCAGCCGGTCTCGGTGCACGAGGGCTCCGTCGAGCCCGAGGCGCGGAGCGGGCCCGTCGCCCGGCGGATCGAGGAGCTGGCCGTGCGCGAGGTCCTCACCTCGCCGAGCGGTGCGACCCTCCTCGACTTCGGCCAGAACGTCGTCGGCCGCCTCCGGATCACCGTCTCGGGCGAGGCCGGCCAGGAGATCGTCCTGCGCCACGCGGAGGTGCTCGAGTTCGGGGAGCTCGGCACCCGGCCGCTCCGCCTCGCCGACGCGACCGACCGGTACGTCCTCGCCGGGGCCGGCGTCGAGACCTGGGAGCCCGCCTTCACGTTCCACGGATTCCGGTACGTGCAGGTCGACGGCTGGCCGGGAGAGCTGGACCCGGCCGACATCGTCGCCGTCGTGGTGCACAGCGACATGGAACGCACGGGGTGGTTCCGCAGCTCCGACCCGCTCCTCGACCGCTTCCACGAGAACGTGGTGTGGGGCATGCGGGGGAACTTCCTCTACCTCCCGACCGACTGCCCGCAACGCGACGAGCGCCTCGGCTGGACGGGGGACATCCAGGTCTTCGCGCCGGCCGCGACCTACCTCTTCGACGCCGGCGGTCTCCTTGCGTCCTGGTTGCGTGACCTGCTGCTCGAGCAGCGCGGCGGCGCAGGGGTGCCGTTCGTGGTGCCCGACGTCCTCGGCTCGGCGGCGATGCCGGCGGCGGCGTGGGGCGATGCCGCGACGGTCGTGCCGAGCGTGCTCTACGAGCGGTACGCGGATCGCGGTGTGCTCGAGGCGCAGCTCGACAGCATGCGCGGCTGGGTCGACCAGGTGCTCGAGATCGCCGGTGGACGTCACCTGTGGGAGGGGCGGTTCCAGTTCGGGGACTGGCTCGACCCGGACGCGCCGTCGGACCGGCCGGCCCACGCGAAGACCGACGCGGACATCGTCGCGAGCGCCTACCTCTACCGGTCGACCAGGCTCCTCGCGGAGGCAGCCGGGGTCCTCGGCCGGCACGAGCTCGCCGACCGGTACGCGGCCGAGGCGGAGGTCGTGCGGCGTGCCTGGCTCGACGAGTACGTCACGCCGGCGGGGCGCATCGTCTCCGACGCGCAGACCGCCTACGCGCTCGCCATCATGTTCGACCTCGAGACCGACCCGATCCGTCTGGAGATGATGGGCGACCGCCTCGCGGGTCTCGTGCGGCGCGACGGCTACCGCATCGGGACCGGCTTCGTCGGCACGCCACTGGTCACCGACGCGCTCACCCGCACGAGACACGACGACGCGGCGTCGCGGCTCCTCCTCCAGACCGAGAACCCGTCGTGGCTCTACCCGGTGACGATGGGCGCCACCACGGTGTGGGAGCGCTGGGACAGCATGCTCGAGGACGGCACCATCAACCCCGGCGAGATGACGTCGTTCAACCACTACGCGCTCGGTGCGATCGCCGACTGGCTCCACCGACGCGTCGCCGGGCTCGCCCCCGCGGAACCCGGATACCGTCGGATCAGGGTCGCGCCGGTCCCGCTGCGCGGGCTCGACCACGCGGAGACGGAGCACGAGACGCCATTCGGGCGTGCCCGCGTCGCCTGGTCCGCGGACGCGGGACAGATCACCGTGTCGGCGACGGTCCCGCCGAACACGCGTGCCGAGGTCCTCCTCCCGGGTCGCTCGGAGACCTTCGAGGTGGGTTCGGGGCAGCACCGCTGGACGCTCGACGACAGCAGGGACGACCACCGCACCGTCGAGCTGGGTCTGCACAGCTCGCTGGCTGCGATCGTCGAGGACCGCGAGGCCTACGAGACGGTGGTCGCAGTGCTCGACGCGGCAGACCCCGAGTGGTCGAGAACCTTTCGACGGCACACCCAGTGGGTCGAGGAGCGCCGGCTGAGTGAGGCGTTCCTCCTCGGCGCGCCGAACCTCGAGTCGCGCGTGGAGTCCGCGCTCGACGAGCTCAACGGCCGACGGCGGCGCTGACGGGCGCCTCGCAGGTGGCGGATAGGATCGCGCCGTGTCGAAGCGAGGTCCGTACGCGAAAGGCTCGGCGAAGCGGCACGAGATCCTCGATCGAGCTCTCGAGGTCATCGAGCGCGAGGGGTACAACAGCATCTCTGCGCGCGAGATCGCACGCGAGTCGGGGCTGAGCCAGGCCGGCCTCCTGCACTACTTCAAGACGAAGGAAGAGCTCTTCGTCGAGGTCGTGCGACGGCGCGACGACGCCCTGTTCGACGAGTTCGACGGGCGGGACCCGATCGAGACGCTCGTCGAGAGCGTCCGGCGCAGCGCGGACAGCCCGGGTCTCGCGCGGCTCTTCGCCGCGGTCAGCGTCGACAGCACGGACGCCCAGCACCCTGGGCACGCCTACTTCGCCTACCGCTATGCCCGGCTGCGGTCGCGTCTGGCCGAGTCGGTGCGGGACCGCCAGAGCCGCGGCGAGTTCTCCGCCGACCGGGACCCGGATGCAGTGGCCGTAGCCCTGCTGGCGCTCGCCGACGGCCTGCGGGTCCTGTGGCTGCTCGATCCGACGATCGACGTCGTTGGGCGATTCATGGAGTCCTGGGAGCTCATGCGGCGGGACTGAGCCACGGCTCGTCGTCGTCCTGATCGTTGCTGGACGCGGCGGAGGGTGATGTGGCGTGGGGCGGGGTGGGAGTAGCGTTCGCCTCGCGCCGCGATGACGTCGATGTCGATGATCGGGTGGAGGACGGGATGGCCAAGAGACTGCCGCCCCCCGGGCCGCTGGCGGCCGGGCAGCACCCCGGCTGCGACACGTCGGGGATGATCCTCGTCCACCGGATCTTCCGTTGGCTGTATCGGGAGCTTCCTGAGCTGGTGCGCGAGGTCGAGCCCGGCGACACCGCGCGCTCCGCGGTCGTCGGCCGCTACGCCCACCTCGACTTCTTCGCCCTGCACATGCACCACGAGACCGAGGACATGGTGCTGTGGGACCGGCTGGTCGCGCGCGAACCCGCCTGCACCCTGCACGTCGGTCAGATGCGAGCCCAGCACGCCGAGGTCGCGGTCCGGCTCGCGCGGATCGAGCCACAGCTCGAGCCCTGGGTGGGCACCGCCGATCCCCGGCTTCGCGACGCCTTCGCCGCCGACATCGAGGAGCTCCGCGACCTGCTGTCGGCGCACCTCGGGCAGGAGGAGGACGACATCCTCCCTGTCGCCGGGGAGGTCATGTCGCAGCAGGAGTGGGACTTCATGGAGGAGCACACGCGCGCCACTCTCATGGCCCACCGCAAGGAGCTCGGGAAGGACGTCCTGGCGCTCCAGCTCGGCCTGCTGATCGCGAGCGTCCCCGAGGCCGAGCGAGAGGAGTGGGTCCGTGCCAACGTGCCCGCACCGATCCGGGTCCTGTACCTCCTCCTCATGAAGCGGAGATACGACAGCGCCATGCGGGAGCTCTACCCCGACCGACCCGTGCCCACGATGGTGTGACGCGGCGACCCGAGGCGGAGGAACTCATGTGGCGACGCGTGACGCTCGACGTCCACCTCGATCACCCGCCGTCGCGCGTCTACCCGTACCTCGCCGATCCCGGTCGGTGGCCCGAGTTCGCGCCCGCGGTCGACTCGCGTCGCCCGTTGGACGGTGGTCCGCTCCAGGTGGGGAACCGGTGGGCCGCTGTCGACCGCATCGGCCCGTTCCGTATCCGGTTCACCGACGTGCTCGAAGTCGTCGAGCCCGACCGGCGGGTCGTGTGGCACTCGACGTCGCCGTGGAACTCTCGCGTCGAGTACGTGTGCACGCCCGACGCCGGGGGCACCCGCGTCCGTGCCGACTACGGCGGCGACGTCGCCTCCTGGCTCCGGCTGGTGGCGCTCCTGCCGACGTTCGTGCTCGCGCGGATCCTGCTGCGCGACTTCACCGGCCTCCGCCGCGTGCTCGAGGCAGCTGACCGGGCGCGTGCGTCCGGCGGGTGACTGGCGCACCCGCCACCACGGCGGACCTCGGTCGCGGATCGCCGAGGTGAGGCGCCCCTCGCCAGGACAGGTCGAAGACCCGGGCGTACGGTCGCCTGGAAGGCCCGTCCGACGGGCGTCTCTCGGAGGAGGACACAGGCATGAGCACCGACACCCCGCTCCCGGACGACGAGACGCGCGAGCACGCTACAGAGCCGGCCGAGGGTGCCGAGGGGACTGCGGCGACGGACGGAGCCGACGTGCGTGAGCACGCCAGCGAGCCGGCCGAGGGTGAGGACGTCTGACCCGCTCAGCGGACCATGCTGTGCCCGTACTCCGGTGACAGGCGCGCCTTGACGCTCAGCAGCGTCTCGATGATGAAGTCCTCCCGACCCGCCAGGCGGCTGATCGGCACGGCGACGCTCACGCCGTCGACAGCCGGGCGGGCGAACGGGAGCGCCACGCCGAAGCAGCGCACCCCGATGCAGGACTCCTCGCTCTCCGTCGCGTAGCCGAGCCGCGCCGCGTCGTCGATGATCTCGAGCACCGAGTCCCGGTCGGTCACCGTCTGGGCGGTGATGCGCGCGATCGAGTGGGGCACGAGCTCGGCCCGGACGTCGGCGGGTCGCTCGGCCAGGATCGCGCGTCCGAGGGCGGTGGAGAACGCCGGGAGGCGGCGGCCGACGGGGGAGTGCATCCGCAGCGGGTGCACGGATTCCCGCTTCGCGGTGTAGATGACCTGGTTGCCGGCGAGCCGGCCCAGGTTGACGGTCTCCTCCGTCGCGCCCGCGATCTCGTCCATGATCGCGGCTGCGCGCGACAGCACCGGGTCGCCGGCGAGGTAGGCGGAGCTGACGACCAGGGAGTGGATCCCCAGCTGGTAGACGCTCCCGGTCTGGTCGGTCTCCAGCCAGCCGCGGTCGGTCATCGTCTTCAGGAGCGCGTGCAGGCTGCTCTTGGGGATGTTCAGGCGCGTCGACAGCTGCAGCTGGGTCCCCGGCCCGCCCGCGGCGATCTCGTCGAGCAGGTCCAGTGCGCGTGCAGCGGACTTCACGGGGCCGGCGGCGCCGAGCGTGGCGGTGGGGTTCGCGGACTGCATCGCAGACGCCTCCTGATCGTCCGGGCGTCTCGCACGCCCGGGGCTTCGCCTGACTGTACTCGGTCGTCCACATATATGGACGGACTTCTCTCCCTTGACCATGGAACTGGGTCACGTGTACGTTCTCGATTCACATAGACGAACACAGTTCATAAATCGAGGAGCACATGTGATCCAGGTCCGGTATTCGACGTCGCCGTCGAGCGTGGAGACAGCCCGCGCTGCGGACCTGCGGGAGAACTTCCTCGTCGAGGACCTGTTCGAGACCGGTGAGGTGCACGCCGTCTACACGCACGACGACCGGATGGTCATCGGGGGAGCCGTCCCCGGACACGATCGCCTCGAGCTGCCGGCGTGGACCGAGGTGCTCGGCGTCGAGTCGCACCTGGAGCGTCGTGAGCTCGGTGTCGTCAACGTCGGGGAGACCGGTCACGTCCTCGTGGACGGGGAGAAGTTCGAGCTGGGCCACCTCGACGGGCTCTACGTCGGTCGCGGCAGCGAGGTCGCCTTCACCGGCGCCGACGCCGCCTTCTACTTCGTGTCCGCGTCCGCGGGCGCCACCTACCCGACCACGGCGCTGGTCCACGGCGACGTCGACGGGGTGCCCATCGGCACCGCCACGGGCGCCAGCGAGCGGACGCTGTTCCGCTACGCCTGGGGCTCGGAGCTCGAGACGGCCACCCTGCAGTTCGGCGTCACCGTGCTCGCCGACGGCTCGGTGTGGAACACGCTGCCGCCGCACCTGCACGACCGCCGCACCGAGGTCTACCTGTACGTCGACCTGGCCGAGGACAGCCGCGTCTTCCACTTCCTCGGCAAGCCCGGCGCCACCCGGCACCTCGTGATGCGCAACCGCCAGGCCGTCATCTCGCCCCCGTGGTCCATCCACGCCGGCGCCGGCACCAGCTCGTACGCCTTCATCTGGGCGATGTCCGGCGAGAACACGCAGTACACGGACCTCGCGCCCGTCGCGCTGGAGGAGCTGTGACCAGCTCGCCCTTCGACCTGTCCGGCAAGCGTGCCGTCGTGACCGGTGCCGGTCGCGGGCTCGGCCAGGGCGTCGCGCTCGGCCTCGCGCAGGCGGGCGCCGACCTGGTGCTCGTCGGCCGCCCGGACAGCCAGACCGACACGGAGAAGCTCGTCCGCGACCTCGGTCGCGAGGTGTCAGTGGTTGAGCTCGACCTCGCCGACCACGCGGCCGTCGCAGCGGTCGGCGCGCAGATCTCCGCCGAGCACGAGGTCGACATCCTGGTGAGCAACGCCGGCATCATCGACCGCCACGACGCGGTCGACGTCACCGAGGACTCGTGGAACGCGGTGCTCGACGTCAACCTGTCGGGACTCTTCTTCCTCACCCAGCAGCTCGGCCGGCCCATGGTCGAGCGCGGGCACGGGAAGATCGTCAGCATCGCCAGCCTGCTGTCGTTCCAGGGTGGGATCCGGGTCGTCTCCTACACGGCCAGCAAGCACGGGGTCGCCGGCCTCACCAAGGCCCTCGCCAACGAGTGGGGACCGCGCGGCGTGCAGGTCAACGCCATCGCACCCGGCTACATGGCCACCGACAACACCCAGCCGCTGCGCGACGACCCCGACCGCGCGCGCTCGATCCTCGAGCGCATCCCGGCAGGTCGGTGGGGCACCGCCCAGGACGTCGCCGGTGCGGCCGTGTTCCTGAGCTCCCCGGCGGCCGACTACGTCAACGGGCACGTCCTCGTCGTGGACGGGGGCTGGATGGCGCGCTGACCGAGCTGGCACTCCCGACGTTCCTGACGCCGCCCCCGCGGCGTCGCGCACCACCCTCTCGGAATTGTCCCGCCGGAGTTTCTGGCACTAGAGAAGAGGATCAACGATGATTCGCAAGTCTCGCCCCGCCCTTGCGCTGATCGGTCTGTCGCTGGCATCGATCGCCCTCGCGGGTTGCACCGAGGCGTCCAGCGCCGACGACGGTGGCGCCGCTGCCGCCGGTTCCTGCGACCCCGCCGACGTCAAGCTCGTCGGCCAGGTCCGCAACGAGTCCAACCCCTACGAGGCCTCCTGGCTCGACGGCGGCGACGCGTTCGCCGAGTCGGTCGGCCTGGAGCAGCAGCGGCTCACCTACGACGGTGAGTCCACCAAGCAGCAGGAGCAGATCCGCCAGGTCCTCGCGGGCGACACGGACTGCCTGGTGCTCAACGTCCTCCCGAACGGGGACGCCGACACCAAGCCGATCGTCGAGGCCGCCAACACGGCCGGCGCGTTCCTGGTCACCCAGTGGAACAAGCCCGCCGACCTCAGCCCCCTCGACTACGACACCTGGCTCAGCCACATCACCTACAACGGCGTGGAGTCGGGCAAGCAGATCGGCGACGCGCTCGCCGAGGCGATCGGCGGCGAGGGCGGCATCATCGCGCTGCAGGGCATCCTCGACACCGGGGCGGCCAAGGACCGGTTCGCCGGCCTGGAGGAGTCGCTCGCCGAGAACACGGGCGTCGAGCTCCTCGACCAGCAGACCGCGAACTTCTCCCGCCAGGAGGCGCTGGCCGTCACCGAGACCCTGCTGACCAAGCACGGGGACAAGGTCAAGGGCATCTGGGCCGCCAACGACGACATGGCCCTCGGTGCCCTCCAGGCCCTCGAGCAGGCCGGCCGCACCGACGTCGCCGTGGTCGGCATCGACGCCGTCCCGGACGCGCTGACCGCCATCAAGGACGGCACCATGACCGCGACCGTCTCGAGCGACGGCCCGTGGCAGGGTGGCATCGGCCTGGCGATCGGCTACTGCGTGGCCACCGGTGAGCTCGCGGTCGAGGACATCGCCGACGACAACCGCGCGTTCTTCGCCGAGCAGTTCCTCATCACCGACGACAACGTCGCCGACTACCTCACCCCGAAGACCGACCCCGCCGACTTCGAGTGCGACAACGTCTTCAACCGTGTGGCAGGTCCGCTGTCGTGACCGTGACATCCCCCGCCGAGGTCGTCGCGGCGCGCCCCCAGCCTCGGCGGGGGGTGTCCTTCCGGGACGCCGGTCCTCCGATCGCCCTCGTGGTGATCGTGATCGTCTTCTCCCTGCTCAGCTCGCAGTTCCGCACGCTGGGCAACTTCCAGAACATCCTCGACGCGGCCTCGGTCCTGGCCGTCGTCACGTGCGGCGCCACCTTCGTGCTGCTGATGGGCTCCATCGACCTGTCGGCCAGCGGGGTGATGGCCGCCTCGGCCATCGCCGTGGCGCTGCTGGTGGAGAACAACCGCAACGGCAACGACTTCGGCTTCCTCGGCATCGTGATCGCCATCGCCCTGGGCGCGGCGCTCGGGTGCCTGAGCGGGGTCCTGCTCATGGCGCTGAAGGTGCCCTCGTTCATGGTCACCCTCGGCGTCTCCGCCATCGGGCTCGGGATCGCGATCCTGATGTTCGCCGGCGTCCAGCCCAACATCGCCGACGCCGCCCTGGAGAGCTGGGCGACGGACCGGCTGCTCGGCTTCACGTACCTCACCTGGATCGCGGCGGCCTGCGTGCTCGTCGGCTGGCTCATCCAGCGGTACACCCGGCTCGGTCGGTACGCGTTTGCGATCGGCGGTGCCGAGGAGGTGCTCACGCTGTCGGGTGTCCGGGTCGCGCCGTACAAGGTCGCGGTCTTCACGCTGGCCGGTGCGTTCTACGGGCTCGGCGCGGTCATGGTGACCAGCCAGCTCGGTGCCGGGCTGGTGCAGGCCGGTGCCGACTTCACCTTCTCCTCCATCACCGCGGCCGTCGTCGGCGGCACCCTGCTGACCGGCGGCCGGGGCGGGGTGCTGCACTCCACCGTGGGCGTGCTGCTCATCGTGGTCCTCACCAACGGCCTGGTGCAGATCGGGGTCAGCCCGTACTGGCAGGGTGGCGTGCAGGGACTCATCGTCGTCATCGCCGTGGCGGCGGCCGCGCTGCCGCTGCGGCACAGGAACCAGGTGGTCAAGTGAGCATCGAACTGGCGAACCAGCCGAGTCCCCTCTCGCCGGCCCTCGAGGTCCGCGGTCTGGTCAAGCACTACCCGGGCGTCAAGGCGCTCGACGGCGTCGACTTCTACGTCAACCAGAACGAGGTGCTGGGCCTGGCCGGCGAGAACGGCGCCGGCAAGTCGACCCTGCTCAAGGCGCTCGTGGGGCTCGTCCGGCCCGACGCGGGACAGATCTACGTGCGCGGCGAGAAGGTCAAGATGCGCAGCGTCGTCGACGCCGCGAACCACGGTGTCGGCATGGTGTTCCAGGAGCAGTCGCTGGTCCCCAACCTCACGGCTGCCGAGAACATCGTCCTCGGCAGCGAGGGGCCCGGCGTGCGTCGCGGCCTGTACCGCTGGGACACCATGCGCAGGCTCGCGCAGGAGCAGCTGGACAAGATCGGGTCGACCATCGACCCGCTGGCCCGCACGGACACGCTCACCTTCGCCGACCGGCAGATGGTCGAGATCGCCAAGGTGCTGCGCATCGAGCAGCGCACCACGTTCGCCCCGGTGATCATCCTCGACGAGCCGACGTCGGTGCTGGAGTCCGGTGAGGTCGAGACGCTGTTCACCCAGATCCGCCGGTTGCGGGAGTTCGCCTCCGTCATCTTCGTCTCGCACCGTCTCGACGAGGTGCTCGAGGTGTGCGACCGGGTCACGGTGCTCCGCGGCGGGCAGTCCGTCGGGGACGTCGCCACGGCCGGTGCCGTCCCGGGCGACCTGCACCGCCTGATGATCGGGTCGACCGGGTCCGACGACCACTACCACGACAACTCCATCGAGCGTCCGGCCGGTGAGCCCCGGCCGCGGCTCACCGTGCGCGGGCTGAGCGGTCCGTCGTTCCGGGACGTGGACCTCGACATCGCCGAGGGGGAGATCCTCGCGATCGTCGGCGTCCACGGGTCGGGGCGCGAGGACGTCTGTCGCGCGCTGTTCGGGGCGGAGGAGACGCTCGCCGGCGAGGTCACCCTCGACGGGAAGAAGCTCGACCTGTCCGGCAGCCGCGCGGCGTGCTCCGCCGGGGTGGGCTACGTGCCCGCCGAGCGCAAGATCGAAGGCATGGTCGGCCCGATGTCGGTGGCCGACAACATGACCCTGACCAAGCAGGGGGTCCGGTGCGTCGGGCCGCTGGTCATGCCGGTCAGGCAGGCGTCGGTCGTCGACAGCTGGATCGCACGGCTCTCGATCCGCACGCCGCACCGGGGGACCGCCATCCAGCGGCTCTCCGGCGGCAACCAGCAGAAGGTGGTCCTGGCCCGCTGGCTGGTGGGCGGCGACATCCGGCTGCTGCTGCTCGACCACCCCACCCGGGGTCTCGACATCGGCGCACGCTCCGAGGTCTACAAGCTCATGCGCGAGCTGGCCAACACCGGTGTGGCCACCCTGCTGCTCGCCGACAGCCTCGAGGAGGCCATCGGCATGGCCGACCGGATCGTCGTGATGAGCGACGGCCGGATCACCGCCGAGGTCGCGTGCCCGTCGGGCGGCAAGCCGACCCCGCTCGACCTCGTCAAGGAGATGGTGTGAGCACCCCCGTCATGACCAAGCCCGCGCTGGACACCCCCGTCAAGGGCGGGCCGACGCTCGGCTCCCGCCTGACGTCGTTCATGCCGGTGATCGCGCTCGTGGCCCTGGTGGTCGCGCTCGCCGTCGCCGACCCGGGCTTCCTGACGGAGCGGAGCCTGACCGCGGTGATCAACACCGCGGCGCCGCTGGCGGTGCTGGCCACGGGCGCCACGATCGTGGTGCTGTGCGGCGGCATCGACCTGTCGATCGCGGCTCTGGCCTCGCTGTCGAGCGTCTTCCTCGCGCTGTGGCTGCCCAGCCTGGGCGGTCTGAGCACGCTCGCCGTCGTGGGCGTGGCCGCCGCCATCGGTGCGCTCCAGGGCACCCTGCACGTCGTCCTGCGGATCCCGTCGTTCATCGTGACGCTGGGCGGGATGAGCGTCTTCGCCGCGATCGCCCTCGTGGTCTCCTCGGCCGGCACCGTGCCCGTCACCGACGACACGTCGATCAGCTGGGCGAACCTGTACGTCGCGGGCCGCGTGCCGACCGCCGTCGTGGTGGCCGTCGTCCTGGTGGCGGTGCTGGCACTCCTGATCAAGGTGACGCCGCTGGACAGCTACATCAAGGCGACCGGCTTCTCGGAGGCCGCCGCCCGGTTGGGTGGCGTGCCGGTCGACGCCGTCAAGATCGGGGCGTTCTGCGTCTCGGGCGCGTGCGCCGGGCTCGCGGCGGTGCTGCTGGTCGCGCGCAACTACAGCGGCAGCCCCACCGTGGCCGACTCGCTGCTGCTGCCCGCGGTCGCGGCGATCGTCGTCGGCGGCACCGCGATCACCGGGGGCCACGGCAGCCTGTGGCGGACGCTGGCGGGGGCCCTGGTGGTCACGCTGCTCCGGGTCGGGCTCTCGACGGTCGGCGTGTCGTCGGCCTACGAGCAGATCCTCTACGGCGCGATCATCATCGTTGCGGTGGCGCTGACCCTCGACCGGTCGAAAGTCCTGGTCATCAAGTAACTGTCTCCTTCGCTCCACGTCTCCTGGAAGGCCACCATGTCGCTCGACAGCTCCACCCTCCTGCCCGCCGTCCGCGCGTTCCTCTCCTCGCCCAAGCAGCTGCTGATCGACGGCGAGTGGGTGGACGCCAAGGACGGGAAGACCTTCGCCACCGTGAACCCGTCGACCGAGGAGGTCCTCGTCCAGGTGGCGCAGGCGTCCGCGGTGGACGTCGACCGTGCGGTCGCGGCGGCGCGCAACGCCTTCGAGGCGCCGTCGCCGTGGTCCCAGTTCACGCCGCGCGACCGCTCGCACCTGCTGTGGCGCATCGGCGACCTCATCGAGGCCCACGCCGACGAGTTCGCGCAGCTCGAGGCGCTGGACAACGGCAAGCGGGTCGAGGCCGCCCGGGACGGGGACGTCGCGACGGCAGCGGAGCTGTTCCGCTACTTCGCCGGGTGGGCCACCAAGATGGAGGGCACCACCATCCCGATGTCGGTGCCGGGACGTTCGTTCCACGCCTACACGCGCCGCGAGGCGATCGGCGTCGTCGCGGGCATCGTGCCGTGGAACTTCCCGCTGCTCATGGCCTGCTTCAAGATCGTCCCTGCGATCACCGCGGGGAACACGGTCATCCTGAAGCCCGCCGAGCAGACGCCGCTGACCGCGCTCCGGCTGGGCGAGCTGCTGCTCGAGGCGGGCCTCCCCGCCGGTGTGGTGAACATCCTGCCCGGCTACGGCGACGCCGGAGCCGCGCTGGTGGACCACCCCGGCGTGGACAAGGTCGCGTTCACGGGCAGCACCGAGGTCGGCAAGAAGATCGCGGCCGCCGCCTCGGTGAACCTCAAGAAGGTGTCCCTCGAGCTCGGCGGCAAGGCGCCGAACATCATCTTCGCGGACGCCGACCTCGACGCCGCGATCGCGGGTGCCGTCCTGGGTGGCTACTTCAACGAGGGCCAGTGCTGCGTCAACGGCTCCCGGCTGTACGTCCAGCGCGCCGTCTTCGACCAGGTGGTCGACGGGGTCGCCGCGGCGGCCCGCGCGATCACGGTGGGCGACGGGTTCGAGGCGGGTGCGCACATGGGCCCGCTCGTGTCGCAGGAGCAGTTCGACAAGGTGCTGGGCTACATCCGTGGCGCCGTCGCCGACGGTGCGGTGCTCAGCGCCGGCAGCGCCGACCCGGCCCGCGACCGCGGCTTCTTCGTCAGCCCGACCCTGATCACCGGGGTCACGGAGCAGATGGCGGTGCAGACCGACGAGATCTTTGGTCCCGTCGTGACCGCGATCCCGTTCGACACCGAGGACGAGGTCGTCGCGGCCGCCAACAACACGGTGTACGGCCTGGCGGCCGGGGTCTGGTCGAACAACATCGGGACGGCCCACCGCGTCGGTGCGCGGCTGCGCGCGGGCACGGTGTGGCTCAACACCTGGCACGCCGACGACGTCACGCTGCCGCGTGGCGGCTTCAAGCAGTCCGGGTGGGGGCGCGAGCTCGGCTCGTTCGGGCTGGACGACTACACGGAGCTCAAGACGGTCATCGCCGAGCTCCGGTGAGGCGTTCCACCGCCGGTTGACGCCGGCGCGCCGCAGGCACGACGGGGGGTCCGTCGTGCTTGTTCGCGCGCCCGGAAACAGCACGTGAATTCACGCATATGAACCACAATCAATTTCTGTTCACAAATCAGGATCAGGTTCTTGCATATGTGCAATATCCGACAGTACGGTCCCTGAAGACGTGACCCGCTGGTGCACCGCCGGATCCGTCCTGAGTCGATCTGAGTCCACGATCAAGGGATCAACGATGAACCTGCGACGCCGATCTGTTCGTCCTCGACCTTCGGTACTACGCCTCGTCGCGCTGGCTGCCGCGCTCGCCGTCGCCGTCCCGGCGGCCGCCGCCCCGGCAGCCGCGGCCGTCGACGACGACGTCCTGAAGGTCCTTCTCTTCTACAAGCCCAACTTCCACGCCTCGCACGTGCAGGCGCGTCAGGCCGTGCGCGACCTGGCGACCGAGCTGGCCGGCGAGTACGACCAGACCCTGGAGATCCAGGAGACGGAGGACCCCGCCGCGTTCACCACGGCGAACCTGGCCACGGTCGACGCGATGGTGTTCGCCCAGACCGGCGGCGTGCTGTTCGACGCAGCCCAGCGCGCCGCGCTCGAGGGCTACATCCGCGGCGGTGGCGGGTTCATGGGGCTGCACTACACCGGCTGGTCCGTGGGGCAGAGCGAGCACGACGTCAACCCGTTCTACGCCCGCCTCGTCGGCGCGATGTCCGAGGGGCACCCGGAGAACCCCGCCGTCCGCCCGGGCCGCGTCGTCGTGAGCGACGTGCAGCACCCGCTGACGGCCGGCGTCCCGACGAGCTTCACGCGCAGCGACGAGTGGTACGACTGGACGGTCAACCCCGCGCCGGACGTGCGCACGCTCCTCCTGGCCGACGAGGCGTCGTACGGCGGCGGCCGGCAGGGCACCTCGCACCCGATCACGTGGTGCCAGGAGATCGACGCCGGCCGGTCCTGGTACTCCGCGATGGGCCACGAGGGCACCGCGTACTCCGAGCCGGTCATCCGCACGCAGATGCGCAACGGCCTCGCCTACGCCTCCGGGCTGCTGCAGGCCGACTGCTCGGCCCCGTCCAAGGAGGCCAACGGCGCCTGGAGCGACGTGACGCCGTGGCCGCTGATGCCCATCAACATGGCGCTCACGTCCGACGGGACCGTGCAGTCCTTCGGCAGCGTCGGCGGCTGGGGCACGGACGCCGCGCCCTACGACTGGACGGGCAACAGCTCGATCACGCAGGGCGGCCAGATGGAGGTCGACGTCTGGGACCCCGCGCAGGAGCGCACGCTCGCGAACCTGCGCACCGGGATCCTGCCGAACACCACGTACACCGACCTGTTCTGCTCGATGCAGGTGCAGAACCCGCACGACCACTCGACGATGACGGTCGGCGGTGACGACGGGCTGGGCGGCAACGCGCCCAACGACGCGGCCATCGGCGTCACCAGCTACACCACCAACAACGGGCTCCAGAACGAGGCGCCCATGAACTACCCCCGGTGGTACCCGACCGGGACGACCATGCCCAACGGCGACATCGTCGTCCAGGGCGGCAGCCTCCGCGGCGGGCCGGGCGGACCCGGCGTGCTCACGCCCGAGATCTACACGCCGGACGAGGGCAGCGGCTGGAAGACCCTCGACGGGGCCCGGAGCCCGGCGGCGTACGGCGACGGCGGCGCCGACCACGCCGGTGCGGACGAGAACCGGTGGTGGTACCCGCGGGCGTTCGTGACCCCGGGCAGCGGCACCCTGTTCAACATCAGCGGCACGCAGATGTTCGAGCTCGACCCGAGCGGCAACGACGGCACCGGCGAGCTGACGCTGCGCGGGACCCTGCCGGCCGCCATCGCCAACCAGGGCGCCGGCGGCAACCCGGTCGGCGCGACCTCGACGGCCACGATGTACCGGCCGGGCAAGATCCTGCAGGTCGGCGGCGGCTGGTGGGGCAACGGTGGCGGCCCGGACGGTGCGCGCGCCGGCTTCACGGTCGACATCACGGGTGGCGCGGCCACGCCGGTCATCACGGCGACCGAGCCGATGGCCTTCCAGCGCCACTGGGCGACCTCGACCGTGCTGCCCGACGGTGACGTGCTGATCACCGGCGGCGGCCGGGAGAACAACGGCAACGGCGGCTACGTCACGAACGCCGAGATCTGGGACCCGGAGACGGGGCAGTGGACCACCGTCGCGGCGCCCTACGAGCACGCCCGGCTGTACCACTCGGCCGCGCTGCTCCTGCCCGACGGTCGCGTGATGGTCGGCGGCGGCGGCGCACCTGGTCCGCGGAACTACACGGACGTCGAGTACTACTCCCCGGCGTACCTGTTCGACGGCGAGGAGCCGGCCCAGCGACCGGAGATCACCGACGCCCCCGAGGCCATCGGCTACGACGGCACGTTCGGGATCGGGACGTCCGGCGACGTCTCTCGCGTGACCCTGGTCCGCAACGGGTCGGTGACGCACGGCTTCAACAACGACCAGAACTTCCAGGACCTGGAGTTCACCCAGGTGCCCGGCTCGGGCGAGGTCACCATCACGGCACCGCAGGACGGCACCTACGCCCCTCCGGGCGCGTACATGCTGTTCGTCTTCGACGCGGACGGCACTCCGTCGGTCGCCTCGATCGTGGACATCGACCCCGAGGTCGCGATGGACAAGCGGACCCCGCAGGTCGTCGACCAGTTCGAGTACCCGCGTCTGCCCGCCGACTGGCGCGGCGGCAACCCCGCCGCGGTCATCGACGTCGCAGCGGGCAACGGCCGGATGGCGCCGTGGACCGTCGACAACCAGGTGCAGCTCGTGCGTGGCACGGCACCCGGCCAGGGTGGCCTCGGGCTGACCGGCTACCACGTGGCTCTCGGCGGCTCCGGCAGCCTCGAGCGCACGCTCACGGGTCTCGAGCCCGACCGGGAGTACCGGGTCTCGCTGCGCTACGCACGCGACAGCCGGTCGGCGGCCGGGTCGGGCCCCGGGACGGCGGCACTGTCGGTCGGCAGCCTGAGCACCACGCTCACGGCGACGACGGACACGCCGTCGCAGAGCAGCGGACCGATCACCTTCGGCACGTACGTCGGGACCTTCACGGCCTCGGCGCGCACCGAGACGCTCACGCTGGCCGGCGCAGGTGCGGGCCTCGTGATCGACGACCTCGTCGTCATCGGCGTGGACCCGGGCGTCGGCGACATCCCCGTCCACTACGAGTTCGAGGAGGGCGAGGGGACGGCGGCGGCCAACACCGGCACCGACTCCACGGTCGGCGCGGCGACCCTGACCGGCAACGCCGGCTGGTCCACCGCCGGTGCCCTCGGCGGGGCGCTCGACCTGTCGGGCGGCTCCAACGCGAACGCCGTGGACCTGCCGGACAACCTCCTGCAGGGCGAGGATAACTTCTCCACCTCGTTCTGGGTGCGTCCGGACACCAAGGCGAACTGGATCGGCCTGTTCCACCTCGGCGACGGGCTGGAGGGGGCGGGCAGCTTCTTCCAGATCCAGATGCAGACGCAGGCGGCGGGGAACACCGGTCTGGCGGCGACCTTCAAGGCGAAGGGCAGCGCCCTGCAGGAACGCGTCTACGCGACGCCGACCAAGGACGTCGTCGCCAACCAGTGGAACCACGTGGCATTCACCCGCCAGGGTGCGACCGGCACGCTGTACCTGAACGGAGTGGCGGTTGCCAGCCGCACCGACCTCACGATCGACATGGCCGACGTCGGGCCCACGTCGAACAACTGGCTGGGCCGTAACGGGTTCCCCGACCCGGCGTACGACGGGCTCATGGACGACGTCCGCCTCTACACGTCCACGCTCTCGGCGGACGACGTGGCGGCCCTGTACGACGACGGCACCGCGCTGCGCACCACGACGACGCTCACGGCCGACCCGGCCTCGCCGTCGCCGTTCGCGGAGCCGGTGGCCTTCACCGCGACGGTCGAGGGTGAGGACGACCAGCCGGCCAGCGGCACGGTCGCGCTGTGGGTCGACGGCGTCGCCGTCGGCTCGACGGTCACCCTGGCGGCCGGGACGGCCACGTTCCCCGGGGTCACCCTGACCCGGGGCGACCACCAGGTCGAGGCCCGGTTCACGGCCGCCGACGGATGGCGGGACTCGACCGGGACCCTCACGCACACGGTCCAGGGGCCACCCCCGGGATCGGGTGTGCCCATCCGGTACGCGTTCGACGAGGGGACCGGCGCCACGGCCGCCAACAGCGGTCTGGACCAGTCGATCGGGGCGGCGACGCTCCAGGGCAGCACCGGCTGGGCAGCGGGGGGCAAGTTCGGGCCCGCGCTGTCCCTGCCCGGCGGTGGCTCGGCCACGGGCAACCACGTGCGGCTGCCGGACGACGTCCAGGCGGGCATGGACGACGAGTTCAGCCTGTCGGTGTGGGCGCGGCCCGACGTCCTGCCGGCGTGGGTCCCTCTCGTGCAGATCGGCAGCAGCACGGACACGTTCTTCCTGCTGCAGTCGAACACCAGCGCCGCGGGTGCCACCGGCTTCGCCGCGACCTTCAAGAAGGCCGGGGCCGCCAACCAGGAGCGCCTGACGCTCGGCGGGGGCAACGACCTCCCGCTGAACCAGTGGACGCACGTGGTCTACACGCACAGCGGCACCACCGGGAAGATCTACTTCAACGGTGAGCTGAGGGGCACCCGGACCGACTTCACGCTCGACATGAGTGACGTCGGGGTCGCGGGCAGCACGACCGCCAACCTGATCGGCGGCACCAGCTGGCCGGACGGACGGTTCGAC
This sequence comes from Cellulomonas humilata, assembly GCF_030814415.1. GTDB lineage: Bacteria > Actinomycetota > Actinomycetes > Actinomycetales > Cellulomonadaceae > Cellulomonas > Cellulomonas humilata_A. The sequence goes on from NZ_JAUSVB010000002.1 coordinate 535,981, forward strand.
GGTCTGGTCGACGAGTTCCAGATGTTCGGCTACGCGCTGACCGAGGAGCAGATCGACGGCCTGTTCGCCGGTCCGCCGCCCTCCAACACCGCTCCGGTCGGGGTCGCCGACTCCTACACGGCCAGCGAGGACGATGCCCTGTTCGTCGCTCCACCGGGCGTCCTGGCCAACGACACGGACGCCGAGGGCAACCCGCTCACGGCGACCAACGCCACCCAGCCGAGTCACGGTGACCTGCTGCTGGCGGCCTCGGGGTCCTTCACCTACACCCCCGACGCCGGGTTCTCCGGCACGGACACCTTCACGTACACGGCGAGCGACGGGACGCTCAGCTCGCCGCCCGTGACGGTGACCCTCACGGTGGAGGCGGACGTCGACCCCGGACCGGTGACCACCACGGTCGCGGGGACGGCGAAGACCTTCACCTTCGGCAAGGCCGGTGCCGTCGTCGCGACGGTCACCCCGGCCACGGCCACGGGGACGGTCACCGTGCTTCTCGGTGACCGGATCATCGGGTCCGGCGCGGTGTCGGCGGGCTCGGTCACGATCCCCTTGCCGGCGAAGTCCCTGCCGACGGGAGATCACGAGCTCGCTCTCCAGTACTCCGGGGACCCGACCCACGCGGCCTCGACCGGGACCGTGCCGGTGACGGTGCGCAAGGTCCTGCCGGTCATGGAGGTCAAGGCGCCCGCCGAGGTGAAGAAGGGGAAGCGCCCCACGGTCAGCGTGACGCTCCTGGCCCATGACGACGTGCTCGTCACCGGGACGGTCACCGTCGCGATCGCCGGCGGCGTCTCGATCACCGCCCCTCTGGTGGACGGCAGGGCGGCCGTCGAGCTCCCCAAGGCCACCACGGTCGGCGTGCTGGACGTCACCGTGACCTACAACGGCAGCAGCGTGGCCAGGAAGGTGGAGAAGACCCTCACCATCAGCGTCATCAAGTAGCCCGGTCGACGACGCGGGCCCGGAGGAAACTCCTCCGGGCCCGCGTCGTCGTGCTCTGCGATCGTCGTGCTCAGGCTCCGGTGTCGAGGGCGGCGACGACCCCGGCGCGGCTGGCGTCCTCGCTCGCCAGGACACCGCCGTTGGCGACGATGTCGGGCGTGATCTCGGTGAACACCATGCGGACGTCCTGACGACGGGCGCCGAGGAGCTCGACGGCGCTGTCGGCCACGGCCTGGGCGAAGGCGCGGCGCTGCTCCAGCGTCCGGCCCCGGAGCAGCTCGACGGTGATGTTGGGCATGGGGGTCCCTCTCAGGCGTTCGTCGGGAGCGTGGCCGTCCACATCCGCGACCATGGTTCGCTCATATGAACGTCATCCTAGGCGCGAGCCCTCTGCGGTTCAACAATGTGTAGCGAGTTCACATCCTTGACAGTGATTCGGCAGGCTGGTTCAGTGACGTTCGTCGACGGCGACAATTCGCCCCGGCTCGGCGACGAGATGAGGACGGATACATGGAGCGAGACGCCGGGATGGCGGACGGGGCCCCGAGGGGCAGGCGCCTCCTCGCGCGACTGGGCGCCGTCGTCGCCGCCTGTCTGGTGCTGGTGGGCGTGGCGACGCCGGCCCACGCGCACGTCACGATCACGCCCTCCACCACGGCGGCCGGCGCCTACGCCGTCCTCGAGCTGACCGTGCCCCACGGGTGCGCGGGCTCGTCGACCACGCAGGTCACCATCCAGATGCCCGACCAGGTGGCCTCGGTGTCACCGACCCGGCACGCCCTGTGGGAGGTGGACAAGACGATGGAGACGCTCGACCCGCCCGTCACCGACAGCCACGGCCGCCAGATCACCGAACGCGTCGCCTCCGTGACCTTCCGCACCGACACCCCGCTCCCCGAGGGCTACCGCGACGTCCTCGCGCTGTCGCTGCAGCTGCCCGACCTGGAGGGCGACACCCTGGTGTTCCCGACCATCCAGACGTGCGAGCAGGGTGAGGCTGCCTGGATCGAGGTGCCGGCCGACGGGCAGGACGGGGAGGACCTCGAGCTGCCCGCGCCGGCGTTCGTCCTCACCGCCGCGGACGGCGGCGGCCACGACACGTCCTCCGCGGTCGACACCAGCCTCGCGGCCGTCAGCACGGAGGGCGGCGCCGCGGGGGAGTCGAGCGCCGTGGACGCCTGGACGGTCGCGGCCCTCGTCGCGGGCCTGGCCGGTGCCGCGTTGGGTGCGACGGCGCTCGTGCTCCGGCGTCGCCGGACGTGACCGGACGCCGCTCGCCGGCACGGCTGCTGCTGCTGCTCGTCGGCGTCGCCGTCCTGCTGCTGAGCACGGCAGCCCCGGCGGGCGCGCACGCCACGCTGATCAGCAGCGACCCGGTCGAGGGCGCCGTCCTCGAGGCGGCCCCGGAACAGGTCCGGCTGACGTTCGACGAGGCGGTCGCCGCGGTGCCGGACGGCGTCCAGGTGTTCGACGCCGAGGGTGGTCCCGTCGCGTCGTCGGCGGCGGTCACCGGGTCCGAGCTGGCGGTCAGCCTGACCGAGCAGGTCGGGCCCGGGACCCTGATGGTGGTCTGGCGCGTGCTGTCGGAGGACGGCCATCCGGTCAGCGGGTCGCTCACCTTCTCGGTCGGCGCCCCCAGCGCCGACGTCACGCCCCCGCCCGCCGCCTCGACGAGCACGACCACGGCGCCCCTCGCGCTGAGCGTGGCTCGCTGGCTGGGGTACGCCGGGCTGCTGCTGTCGACGGGCCTCGTCGCGTTCTGCCTCCTCGTCGTGCCCGCGGACCAGCTCACCGGCCGGGTCCGGCACCGCCTCGTCACCGTCGCCCGCTCCGCGGCCGCCGTGACCGTGGTGGCATGGCTCGTCGGGCTGCCCCTGACCGTGATGTACCAGCTCGGGGTCGACACGGGCGCGTTGACCAGGAGCAGCACGTGGGCCGGCGTGCCGACGGCCGAGTACGCCGTGACCGCCGCGGTCGTGCTCGGGACCGCGACGGCCGTGGGGTTGCTCGGGTCTCCCGCCGCGTCGGGTCGTCTCCCGGCCCTGGTCGCCGGCGCGGTGGCGGTCGTGGCGCCGGCCTTCACCGGACACACGCGCGCGGCGACCCCCGAGGCGCTGGTGGTCGGCGCCGACATGCTCCACCTGCTCGCGGGCTGCATCTGGCTCGGCGGCCTGGTGGGTCTCGCGCTGGTGCTCCGTGAGCTTGCCGACCGCGGTGACGTCGGCGCCGTGGTGCTCGCCCGGTTCTCCGGTCTCGCGGCCGGCGTGGTCGTCGCCCTGGTGGTCGCCGGTTCCGTCCTCGCCTGGCGGATCGTCGGCTCCTGGGACGCCCTGGTGAGCACCGGCTACGGGCGGCTGCTCCTGGTCAAGGTCGCGTTCGCGCTGGCCGCCGTCGCGATCGCCGCGTGGAACCGGTACCGCCTCCTGGCCGCGCTCCGGGCGAGCACCCGGCAGCGCACGCGGCGTGCGGGCGCCGACCTCCTGGTGCGCGCCCTGGTGGCGGAGGCGTCCGTGCTCGTCGTGGTGCTCGCCATCACCGGGTTCATGGTCGACCGCAGCCCGCAGGCCGAGGCCTCGGCGGTCGGCCGGGAACGGAACAGCGTGCAGACCGCGACGCTCGGCGACGTCACCCTGCAGGCCAGTCTCACGCCGCTGACCCCGGGTCCCAACACGCTCACCCTCGAGCTGACCGACTCCTCCGGAGCGCCGTTCGAGGGGTTCGACGCACCCCGGGCGCGGCTCGCCTCGGACGACGTCGACCTCGGGTCGGTGGCGCTGACGAACGTCGGACCCGGGAGCTACACCGCCGACGTCGTGGTCCCGTCTCCCGGCACCTGGCGGGTCCAGGTCTCGTTGCGGACGAGCGAGTTCGACAACCCGGTGACGACCGTCGAGCTCCGGGTCGACGCACCCTGACGGGCCGGGCCCGACCGGCCCGCCTCGATCGACGACGACTCGTGCGGTGAGTTCCTCGCCGGTCGCCGAGATGTTCTCGCCAGGACGTCGGTCGGGACTTTGGTCCGTATCAGCAACCAGGACAAACCGGGTAGTCCTGGAGCGACTGAACAGCGGTCCAAGAGCATCCGTCGGCGGCCGCGAGCGCGTTCCGCCGATCACTGCGCCCACGCAGTCGTGGGCAAGGGCCCGGGGTCGACGACGACACCGGGAGTCCGGCAGGTGGAAGGAACCTCATGTCTGCACAACTGGTCGCGCAGTCCCGAAGTCGGAACGCGCGACGACGTCCCCACCGCCCGCGTGCGGTGCTCGCCTCCCTGTCGCTCTCCGTCGTCGTGGCGGCCATGATCCTTCCGGCCGGTCCGAGCGGCGCGGTCGGCGCTCCGGCCGTCCTTCCCGTGGCGCTCCCGTCCGGCCCGACGGACTCATCGACGGTGCCGCACTACTTCGGGCCGTGGCCCAACTGGGCCAACAGCCCGTTCACGCTCCCGGCGGCGACCGTCGCTATCACCGGTGATGGCGTGGGGGCTGAGGCGTCGGCAACCGTCGACCCGGTCTCGGGCGGGATCGCCGCCGTCGACGTGACGGCGTCGGGCAGCGGGTACACCACGGCGCCCCAGGTCACGATCTCCGGCGGCGACGGGACAGCGACCGCGGTCGCGACGATCGCGAGCACGGGTGCCGTGACCCGCTACGTCCTCGACGACCCGGGCGCCGGCTACTCCGGCTTCGCGGTCACGGTCGACGGCGGCGGAGGCACGGGTGCCACGGCGACCGCCACCGGCGGAGTGGACGCGGTCGTCCTCGCGGACGGCGGCACCGGGTACACGATGCCCACCGTCGAGTTCGACCTGCCCGCGATGCCGGACGGCACGCAGGCGAAGGGCCACGTGCCGATGATCGCGAACGGCGACGCGGTCGACGGCATGGACGCGAACGGTGTCATCACCGCTGTCGTCGTCGACGAGCCCGGGTCGGGCTACACGAGCGCGCCCGGCGTCGCGATCCACAACGGGACGATCTTCGACCCGATCGCCGGGGCGACGCCCGCCCAGGTCGGATCCACGCTCGCCCTCGTCGCCGTGACGCCGGACCAGCTGGGCGCCGACTACACGAGTGCGCCGACGGTGGTGGTGACCGACCCCGACGGTGCAGGTGCGGGCGCAGCAGTCAGCGCACGGACGTCTGTCGGTGCCGTCACCGGGATCGAGGTGACCCAGCCGGGCAGCGGCTATCTCACGGTAGGCATGCGCAAGTTCCAGGACGCGCTGCCGCTCCCGTGCGACCCGGCCGGTGCGGGATGCCCGTCCGACCCGTCGGCCAAGTTCCTGCCGGTCGCGGTCCCGCAAGCCACGACCTACGGCACCCAGGAGGCCGACGAGTACGTCATCGGACTCGTCCAGTACCGGTCGACGTTCAGCTCCGACCTGCCGCCGTCGCTCGTGCGCGGCTACGTGCAGCTCGAGACCGCCGCCAACGCAGCCGTCAGTCAGCACGTCCCGGTGGCCAACGAGCTGGTGGACGGCACCTCGGCGCCGGCGACGGACGCCAACGGCCAGCAGTACTTCGCCGTGACGAGCCCGCAGTATCTCGGCCCGATCATCGCCGCCACCAAGGACCGCCCGGTGCGGATCGTCTTCCGCAACCTGCTCCCCACGGGCTCGGACGGTGACCTGTTCCTGCCGACCGACAGCAGCCTGATGGGCTCCGGCATGGGCCCCATGGCGATGGCCGCCCCGGCCGACCAGGGGACGGTGCTCGACGGGGTGCGCAACCCGGAGTGCTCGCAGGACCCCAAGCCGGACCGCTGCTTCGCCGACAACCGCGCCACCCTGCACCTGCACGGTGGCATCACGCCGTGGATCAGCGACGGCACGCCGCACCAGTGGATCACGCCTGCCGGTGAGTCGACCGACTGGCCGCAGGGCGTCAGCGTGAGCGAGGTCCCCGACATGGCCGCGGCCGCCTGCACGGCGGACGACGACGGGTGCCAGACCTTCTACTACACCAACCAGCAGAGTGCGCGGCTGATGTTCTACCACGACCACTCGTGGGGCATCACGCGCCTCAACGTGTACGCCGGCGAGGCCGCCGGGTACATGATCAGCGACCCGACCGAGAAGGCCCTGGTCGACGCCAAGCTGATCCCGGGAGCGGGCGACACCGTCCCGCTCATCGTCCAGGACAAGACGTTCGTGCCCGGCGCCGAGCAGCTCGCGGCGCAGGACCCGACGTGGGACACCGACCGGTGGGGCACGAAGGGAAGCTTCTGGTACCACCACGTGTACATGCCCGCGCAGAACCCCGGCGACCCGGGCGGCATGAGTGCCTACGGCCGCTGGATGTACGGCCCGTGGTTCTGGCCGCCGGCCGCGGACACGACGTACGGACCGATCGCCAACCCGTACTACGACCCCGCCTGCAACCTCGACGTCCCGTCGACGTGGCAGTACGACGTGGACCCGTTCTGCGAGCCCGAGCTGATCCCCGGCACACCGAACATCTCGGTGGGCATGGAGCAGTTCAACGACACGCCGCTCGTCAACGGCGTGGCCTACCCGACGGTCACCCTGGACCCGAAGACCTATCGGATGCGCGTGCTCAACGCGGCGAACGACCGGTTCTTCAACTTCCAGTGGTACCTCGCCGACCCGACGCAGGGTGACGGCACCACCGAGGTGGCGCTCGACCCGGTAGCGCTCGCGGCCGCACAGACCGACCCGACGGTGTTCCCGACGCCCGTCGGCGCGAACACCAGCACCGCCGGGCCCGACTGGGTGCAGATCGCCAGCGAGGGCGGCTTCCTGCCGGCCCCGGCTGTCATCGACGGTCAGCAGCCGACGACGTGGATCACCGACCCGACGCGCTTCGACGTCGGGAACGTGGACAAGCACTCGCTGCTGCTCGCTCCTGCCGAGCGCGCGGACGTCATCGTGGACTTCTCGAAGTTCGCGGGCCGCACGCTCATCCTGTACAACGACGCGCCTGCCGCGTTCCCGGCCCGCGTGCCGTCGTACGACTACTACACCGGCGCACCCGACCTCAGCCCGGTCGGCGCACCGGAGATCATGCCCGGGTACGGGCCCAACACCCGCACCGTCATGCAGGTGACGATCGCGGCGGTCGATCCGGCTCCGGCCTTCGACCTCGTCAAGCTCCAGGCGGCGTTCAAGCACAACGCCCAGGGCACCGGCGTGTTCGAGTCCGGGCAGCACCCGGTGATCGTCGGCCAGGCCGCGTACAACAGTGCGTACGGGTCGTCGTTCGCCGCGAGCAGCAACTGCAACGCGAAGGGCTCGCCGCTGCAGAAGTGCGACGGACTCGTCCGCGTCAACGACACGACCGCCTTCGGGTTCAACACGCTACGAGGACAGGCGACGAAGTCGTCCGTCACGCTGCAGCCCAAGGCCATCCACGACGAGATGAACGCGACCACGTTCGACGAGTTCGGCCGCATGCAGGCCAACCTCGGCGTCGAGGCGCAGCCACCGACACCGGGGGCGCAGAACGTCACGCTGTACCCGTACGTCAACCCGGCGACCGAGATCATCGACGGCACCGCGCTCCCGAGCGCGGACGTGAAGGTGACACCGGTGTCGTCGACGTCGGACGGGATGCAGATCTGGCGGTTCACGCACAACGGCGTCGACACCCACCCGATCCACTTCCACCTCTACGACGTGCAGGTGCTCAACCGGGTGACGTGGGACAACATCATCATCCCGCCTGATCCGAACGAGCTGGGCTGGAAGGACACCGTCCGGATCGCTCCGCTCGAGGACACGATCGTCGCCCTGCGGCCGATCATCCCGAAGGTGCCCTTCGAGGTGCCCAACTCGGTGCGGCTGCTCAACCCGATGATGCCCGTGGGCTCGACCACGATGTTCAACAACGTCGACGTCCAAGGGAACCCGACCACGGCGATCCAGAACCAGCTGGTGAACTTCGGGTGGGAGTACGTCTACCACTGCCACATCCTCAGCCACGAGGAGATGGACATGATGCGACCGGTCAGCCTCGCGCTGCCACCGATCGCACCCGGTGCGCCGACGTTCACCACGACGGGCAACGGGAACAACCGGCGCATCGTCGTCACCTGGCTCGACAACTCGATCACGGAGACCGACTTCCTGGTGCAACGCTCCACGGACGGGTCGACGTGGAACACCGTGGGCACGCCACGGGTCCAGCCGCTCGTCGGCAACGACCACGGCACGCGCAACTACACCGATCCGACGTCGAACGCGTCAGCGGCGGCGCTCTACCGGGTCGTCGCGCGCAACGCGGTGGGTTACGGCGGGGCATTCCCGAGCCTGACGGTGCAGAGCACGTCCGCCTCGGCGGCCGTGAACGCACCTGCGGCACCGACCGGGTTCACGGCGACGCTGCAGGCGGGACCGCGAGCGGCGCTGGCGTGGAACGACGTGGCGAACAACGAGACCGGCTACGTCGTGCAGCGGTCGACGGGCGGAGGGGCGTGGACGCAGCTCGCGGCACTCCCCGCCGGCGCCAGGAGCTACTCGGACACGAGCGTCACGCTCGGATCGGCGTACTCCTACCGGGTGGGGGCCGTGAACGTCGCGGCTACCGTCCTGAGCCCCGCGGTGGACCTCACGGTGGCCGCTCCGGCAGCACCCGTGCCGGCCGCCACTGCGGCCCGTGTCAGCACCAACCGCGAGCAGGTCGCGGTGACCTGGGCGGACGTGACGGGTGAGTCCGGTTACACCGTCCAGTGGAGCTCGAACGGCACCACCGTCACGGGCTCGTCGACCCGTGCGGCGAACTCGACGAGCTACACCACAGGGAACCTCGCCATCCAGGTCTGGTACGTCCGAGTGGGTGCGACCAACGCGCTCGGCACCACCTGGTCCGGCTGGGTGACCGTCCCGGCGGCGCCGTGACGACGCCGACCGCATGACGGTGCGGCCGCACGAGCCACTCGTGCGGCCGCACCGGCGTCAGCGTCGGGAGACCGCGGCCTTCCGCGGGGGCATCGAGAGGGGCTCCTGCGAGGGGAACGGCTGCGGACGCCAGGAACCCGCAGGCCGACGGTCAACCCCTGCGCCGGGAGTCCCACATCGCGAACGGCGGAGGAGCCGGGGCTGCGCGTCTCAGGCGCGCAGCACCTGCACCCCGGTGCGCTCGAGCTCGGCGACGACGGGGTTCTGCGGGTCGGCGTCGCTGACGATCCCGGCGACCTCGTCGAGCCGGAGAACGGGGAACGGGGATGCCGCGCCGATCTTCTCCTCGCTGGCCATGACCCACGTCTGCGCGGCCCGGCGCGAGAGGGTGCGCTTCATCGCGGCCTCGTCGGCGTCGCCCGTCGTCAGGCCGGTGTCCGGTCGTACGCCGGTGACGCCCAGGAGGAAGAGGTCGGCGCTGATCAGGGCGGCCGCCTCGGCGGTGGCGGCACCGGAGGTCACCACCGAGTGCTTGAACAGCCGGCCGCCCAGGAGGAAGACCTCCGCCGGGTGGTCGACGAGCGCGACGGCGATGGTCGGGCTGTGGGTGATCACGGTGAGCCCGTCGTCGCGCGGCAGGGCACGGGCGACCTCGAGCGCGGTGGTGCCGCCGTCCAGGATCAGCGTGCTCCCCGGCTGGACCAGCTGGAGGCACGCGGCCGCGACGCGCTGCTTGCTGCTCGTCGCGATCTCCTGCCGACGCGCATAGCTCGCCGCGGCGGGCGCGACCGGGATCGCGCCGCCGTACACCCGCTGGCACAGCCCGGCGACCGCGAGCTCACGCAGGTCGCGCCGGATCGTGTCCTCGGACGTGTCCAGCTCGGTCGCCAGGTCCTTGGCGACGAGCCTCCCGTCGACGCGGAGCCTGTCGAGCAGGAGCTCTTTGCGTTGCGCTGCCAGCATGCACGATCCTCCGCGATTGTTCCGACTCGTGCATAGTATGCCCTATGACAACTCCTCTGCTGATCCTCATCGCCGGCCCCTACCGCTCCGGGACGGGCGACGACCCGGAGCTGATGGCCCGGAACCTGCGCCGCCTGGAAGAGGCGGCCTGGCCCGTCTTCCGTGCTGGTCACATCCCCATGATCGGAGAGTGGGTGGCCCTTCCCGTGCTGAGCAGCGCCGGTGCGGACGGTCCGCTGAGCCCGCTGGCGGAGGAGGTGATGTACCCGACCGCGGAGCGGCTGCTCCAGCACTGCGACGCGGTCCTGCGCCTCGACGGAGCCTCGACGGGCGCGGACCAGGACGTCGCAATCGCGCAAGAACGAGGACTCCCGGTCTACCGCCGCGTCGAGGACGTGCCCGGGTTCGTCCGCGAGCCGGAGAGCGCGGGAGCGGGACGACCCTGACCGCGTACCGCCCGCCGGGACGGACCGGGGCCGGACGTGCTCGTGCCCGACCGCCGCGGGAGGGCGCGACGGTCGGGCACGGGCAGTGTCAGCAGGTCGAGTTCGTCTGCGTCAGCAGACCGAGCCGCCACGGCAGCTGGTTGTAGTCACCCGACGCGTTGGGGTCCATCCCCTGGTACAGGTACCGGAGGTTGCACGGGCTGATCTCCATCGTCTGGTCCGTACCGGTCCGGACCATCTCGCCGTGGCTGATGTCCTTGGTCCACGCGCCGGCCGGGAACGTGACGTTGGTGGACCGGGCGAACGGGTTGGACTCCGAGTCGGCCAGAGCCGTCCACGAGCCCGTGATCGACGGAGCCGTCCACGACCGGAAGTACCGCTTGCCGTCCGTCCCGATGGCCTCGTGGACCATGAGCCAGCTGGTCTGCCCGGCGACCTTGTAGACGTTCACGGCTTCGAACAGCCGGAACCGGTCGGAGTCCTGCATCGCGATCACCGTGTTGGTGAACCCGTTGGGGAAGCTCGACAGCGACGTCTCCGACCGGTACAGGTGGCCGTTGTCGTCGGACGAGAACAGGTAGCACCTCGACGTGTCGCACACCGTCCAGAAGTCGACCCAGTAGCCGTTGCCGATGTTGTCGCGGATGATCTGCGGCTGCGAGGAGTAGAAGTTCTTCGGGGCCGACCATGACGACGGGTCGGAGATGGTCGACGTCGTCGAGTACGAGCCGCCGGCACCGGTCTGGTAGACGAGGTACCAGAGGTTCTGCGGCGCGAAGAAGAACACCTGCGGTGCCGCCCGGTAGCCGGTGCCGATGGCGGACCGGTCGAGGTAGTAGGGCGTCGCCGACGAGGCCTGGGACCAGTCCGTGAAGCTGGTGTAGATCAGGTTGTAGCCGCCCGCGTAGATGGACGCGAAGACGTGCCACCTGCCGTCCGCGTACACCACGCTCGGGTCCTTCACCGAGGCCGGGTTGTGCGAGCTGTCCGGCTTCGGGCCGATGATCGCCCCGGTGGACGACCACTGGAAGGTCGACGGGAGGGTGCCCGTCGGGGTGGTGGCGGTCGGCGTCGGGGTCGGCGTCGGTGTCGTGGTGGGCGTCACCGTCGGGGTCGGGGTCGGGGTCGGGGTCGAGGTGGGCGTGGGTTCCACGCTCCCGTTGCACAGGGTGCCGTTGAGCCGGAACGTGGTCGGCGCCGGGTTGCCGCCGCTCCAGGAGCCGTTGAAGCCGAAGTCGACCGTGCCGCCCGTGGCGATCCGCGGGTTGTAGTCGACGTTGCGGGCGGTGACCGCGGAGCCGCTCTGCGTCACCGCAGCGCTCCATGCCTGGGTCACGGCCTGGTTGCCCGGGAAGGACCAGGTCAGCGTCCAGCCGTTGATCGCCGGACCGAGGTTGGTGATGCGGACGTTGGCGGTGAAGCCGCTCGGCCACTGGCTCGGTGCGGTGTAGGCGACCGAGCAGCCGGTGCCCGGTCCCGAGGTCGGGGTGGGGGTCGGCGTCGGGGTGGGAGTCGGCGTCGTCGGCGTGGGGGTGGGGGTCGTGGGTGTGGGGTTCGGGGTCGTCGGGTTCTGGGTCGGCGACGCGGCGTTCAGAGTGTCGAGCGTCGAGGTGTAGGCGGCCTTCTTGTTGCCCGATCCGTCGAACAGCAGCGGGGTGCCCGAGGAGCGCCACGAGTCGGAGTCGCGCACGCCCCACACCGTGATGCCGGTGCAGCGCGCGACGTTCAGGCACGCCTGGACGACGCGGCGGTAGTTCTCCGCCTGCGAGGAGCCCGAGCCCTCGATGTCGAGCTCGGTGATCTGCACGTCCACGCCGAGCGCGGCGAAGCTCGAGATCGTCGTCTGGTAGTTGCTCGGCACCGGGCTCTGCGGGTTGAAGTGCGACTGGAGGCCGACGCAGTCGATGGGCACGCCGCGGGCCTTGAAGTCCCGGACCATGTTGTAGACGGCCTGGGTCTTGGCGTGGCTCCAGTCGTCGGTGTTGTAGTCGTTGTAGCAGAGCTTGGCGCCGGGGTCGGCGGCGCGGGCGGCGCGGAACGCGGCCTCGATCCAGTCGTTGCCGGTGCGCTGCAGGTTGGAGTCGCGACGAGCTCCCGAGGAGCCGTCGGCGAAGGCCTCGTTGACCACGTCCCAGGCGTAGATCTTGCCCCTGTAGTACGTGGCGACCTGCGTGACGTGGTTCAGCATCGCGCTACGGAGGGCACTGCCGGACATGTTCTGCATCCAGCCCGGCTGCTGGGAGTACCACGCCAGGGCGTGCCCACGGACCTGCTTGCCGTTGGACCGCGCCCAGTTCAGGATCCGGTCGCCGTTGGTGAAGTTGAACTGGTTCTGGTTCGGCTCCGTCGCGTCCATCTTCATCTCGTTCTCGGCCGTGATCATGGTGAACTCACGGTTCGCGATGGTCGAGTACGTGCTGTCGCTCAGCCGGTTGGCGGCGATCGCGGTGCCGAAGTAGCGACCGCTCTGCGCGGCGGCGGCGCCCAGGGTGCTGGCCGCGGCCTGCGCGGGCATGGCCGCGGCGAGGCCTGTCAGGACCGTCGCGACGGCCAGGGTCGCGGCGACGAGGGCGCGTCGCCCTCGCCGGAGTGTGGTGGTCATGCGGCACCTCTCTTCGGGCGCCTGACGTCGCCGGCAGGCGGGCGGCAACCGACGCCGGCGTCGCAGAGACCGTCCTCGGTCGGTAGTGAGCGTTCACACTGCTCGCGCACGCGACCGTCCTCCAGGCTGCGAAACGATTTACACCGGTGTAGACGCGCGGTCCGACCGACGCGCCACGGCTCTCCGGTATGTTGCGACCGCCGAGGTCACGGTGCTCGCTGCGAGCGGCACACGATCCCGACGCGGCGACGTGAGGAGGGCCTGTGGCGACGATGGCCGACGTCGCGCGGCACGCCGGTGTGTCCGTCAAGACGGTGTCGAACGTGCTCAGCGGGTACCCCCACGTCCGGGACACCACCAAGGACCGCGTGCTGGCCTCCGTCGACGCGCTCGGGTACGAGATCAACGTGACGGCGAAGATCTTCCGGTCCGGACGCAGCGGCGTCGTCGGTCTCGCCGTCCCCGAGCTCGGGCAGCCCTACTTCGGCGAGCTCGCCGACGAGATCCTCGCGGCCGCGCGCCGGCACGGTCTGCAGGTGCTGATCGAGCCGACGGGGTTCACGCGTGAGGGTGAGCTCACGGCGCTGCGGGTGCCCCGTCGTGGCCTCGTCGACGGTCTGATCTTCAGCCCCGCTGCGCTCGTCCAGGCCGACGCGCACCTGCTGGACGCGCTCGGCTACCCGCTCGTGCTGCTGGGTGAGCAGATGTTCTCGCCGAGCGTCGACCACGTCACCATGCGGAACATCGACGGCGCGCGGGCGGCGACCGACCTGCTCCTCGATGCCGGCCGACGCCACATCGCCGTGATCGGCATGCTGCACGCCGAGACCGCCGGGTCTGCCTGGCTGCGCTACACCGGCTACCAGCAGGCGCTCGAGGCACGCGGGATCGAGGTGGACACCCGACTGCTCGGCTGGGCGGACCTGGGGTGGCACCGTGCCAACGGGGCGCGTGCGATGGCCGACGTGCTCGACACCGGCGTACCGGTCGACGGCGTGGTCGCGTTCAACGACGCGCTGGCCATCGGCGCGATGTACGAGCTGCAGTCGCGCGGCCTCGCGATCCCGCAGGACGTCGGGGTCGTCGGCTTCGACGACATCGAGGACTCGCGCTTCTCCGTGCCGACGCTCACCACCGTCGACCCGGGCCGGCGGGAGATCGCGAGCGTCGCGGTCGACATCCTGCGTCGGCGGATGCGTGAGGGGCCGGGTCCGAGCGGGCACAGCGCTCCTGTGCTCTACCTCGCCGGCATGCGGATCGTCGAGCGGGACAGCACGCCGCGACACGACGGCTGACCCGACGGCGGGCTGCCGCCGCGGCACGTCGTCGACGCCGATTGACACGTCTCGCGCGCCTTGCCAGGGTGACGCCTCACGCCGGCCCTACACCGGTGGAGATCTGGCCCCGTCGTCCGCGACGCGGCAGCCTCAGCCGACGACGAGAGGGGGAGGCCGTGCAGCCGGACGCGCAGCCCGCCATCGAGGACGACATCGCCACGTTCCGGTCGGACGCACGGGAGCATGCCCGCCGGCTGCCGCGCGCGCTGCCCCACCTGCCGCTCGGCACCTACGAACGGGTGCGCCTGCCGGCGGACGCACCGCTCGCCGAGCTCATGGTCTACCGACCTGCGGGGGGACCGGACGTGCCGGGGGTGTTCGTCAACCTGCACGGCGGGGGCTTCGTCCTGGGCGACTGGCAGGACGACGACCCCTACTGCCGGTACCTCGCCGACGCGGCCGGGTGCGTGGTCGTGAACGTCGACTACCTGCTGGCGCCCGAGCACAAGTTCCCGGCAGCCGTCCACCAGACCGCCGCTCTCCTGGCGTGGCTGACGGCCGACGCGTCGACGATCGGTGCCGACGGCTCGAGGATCGCCGTCGGCGGGCACAGCGCGGGCGGGAACCTGTCGGCCGCGGCCTGCCTCGTCGCCGCACGCCACGGCGACCCCCAGGTGCGGGGCCTGATCGTCGACTACGCACCGCTGGACCTGGCCACCCCGCCCAGCGCGAAGCTCGCCGACGCCGGCTCCCGCGGCGCTTCCGAGCTCGCGAGCGTGGGCGCTCGCTTCAACGCCTGGTACCTGCCGGCACCGGGGGACGGCTCGGACGAGCTCGCCTCACCGGTCCTGGCGGCGGACCTCTCCCGCCTGCCGCCGACCCTCGTGATCACGGCCGAGCACGATCTCCTGCGCGCCGAGGGTGATCACTTCGCCGCGCGCCTGGCGGGCTCGGGCGTCGTCGTCGAGCACGTCGTCGTCCCCGGCAGCGGTCATGGCTTCACGCACGTCGGCCCCGAGGAGCACGCCGTCGCGGCGTGGGCCCGCATGGCCGAC
The DNA here is from genome assembly GCF_030814415.1 of Cellulomonas humilata. Taxonomy (GTDB): domain Bacteria; phylum Actinomycetota; class Actinomycetes; order Actinomycetales; family Cellulomonadaceae; genus Cellulomonas; species Cellulomonas humilata_A. The sequence continues at coordinate 551,124 of NZ_JAUSVB010000002.1, forward strand.
TTCCTGCGACGGGTGCTGGCCGACGAGCGCGCGGGGGAGCGGCCGTGAGGGTGCGGGGCACGCACGTGCTCACCATCGACGCGCTCCTGGGTCCGGTCGTCGACGTCGGCCAGACGCCGACCGGCCACCGTCGCGTGATCCCCATCGTCGGGGGCACGGTGTCCGACGGGATGGTCGGGGTCGTGCTGCCCGGTGGCGCCGACTGGAACCTCCAGCGTCCCGACGGCTCGACGGAGCTCTGGGCGCGCTACGAGCTCCTGCTCGCCGACGGTGCGGTCGTCTCGGTGACGAACACGGCCGTCCACGCGGCCGACGTCCCGGCGCCGATCCTGACGTCCCCGCAGTTCGACGTCGGTGCCGGCGGGCCGGTGGACCTGCGCACGGGGGTCTACGTGGGACTGCTCACGCCGCGTCTGGACGAGGGCAGGGTGCGCATCGAGGTCCATCGGCTGAGTGCGGACCTCTGACCGATCGAGCCGTCCGCTCCCATGGGAGCGCTCCGATACTTGCGCTGGCACAGTCTCACGCTTTATGAGAGCGCGCTCACGACGGACGGCTTCGATATCGATATCGGACTCGTTTACACCGGTGCAGATCACCCGTAAGAGTGGATAAACGTTTCGGAACAGATTTCGAAACTACCGAAGCGCCTTGGGCTCTTGACCCTCTTCTCGCTACCGGTCGAGGGTGTGGCGCCGGCGATCAGCCGACGCATGCACCCCCAGGAGGATCAATGACGACCCCACGACTCAGGCACCGACGCGGACGGCTCGTCGCCGCCGTGAGCGGCCTCGCCGTCACCGCCCTCACCGTGGCGCTGGCAGTCCCGGCTGCGGCCGCGGGCAGCACCCTGCAGGCAGCTGCCGGCGAGAGCGGGCGCTACTTCGGTACCGCCATCGCCGCCAACCGGCTGAGCGACTCGACGTACTCGACCATCGCGAACCGTGAGTTCAACATGGTCACCGCCGAGAACGAGATGAAGATGGACGCGACCGAGCCGAACCAGAACCAGTTCAGCTACGGCAACGCCGACCGGATCGTGAACTGGGCCCGCAGCAACGGCAAGCAGGTCCGCGGGCACGCGCTCGCGTGGCACTCGCAGCAGCCCGGCTGGATGCAGAACATGTCCGGCACCTCGCTGCGCAACGCGATGCTCAACCACGTCACGCAGGTCGCCACGTACTACCGAGGCAAGATCCACACGTGGGACGTCGTCAACGAGGCGTTCGCCGACGGCTCCTCGGGTGGTCGTCGCGACTCCAACCTGCAGCGCACCGGAAACGACTGGATCGAGGCCGCGTTCCGCGCCGCCCGCGCCGCCGACCCCGGCGCCAAGCTCTGCTACAACGACTACAACACCGACAACTGGTCCCACGCCAAGACGCAGGGCGTCTACAACATGGTCCGCGACTTCAAGTCCCGTGGCGTGCCCATCGACTGCGTGGGCTTCCAGGCGCACTTCAACTCCGGCAACCCGGTGCCGTCCAACTACGACGTGACCCTGCGCAACTTCGCCGCGCTCGGCGTCGACGTGCAGATCACCGAGCTCGACATCGAGGGCTCGGGCAGCTCCCAGGCCCAGCAGTACCAGGGCGTCGTCCAGGCCTGCCTGTCCGTCGCCCGCTGCACGGGCATCACGGTGTGGGGCGTGCGTGACAGCGACTCGTGGCGCGCGTCGGGCACCCCGCTGCTCTTCGACGGCTCCGGCAACAAGAAGGCCGCCTACACCAGCGTGCTCAACCAGCTGAACGCCGGCGGGACGACCACCCCGACGCAGAACCCGACGTCCCCGAACCCGACCCCCAGCCCGACCACCTCGACGCCTCCGCCCACCGGTGGCGGCAGCTGCACGGCGACGTACTCCGAGGGTCAGAAGTGGAACGACCGCTTCAACGGCACGGTCACCATCCGGGCGAACTCCAACATCAGCGGCTGGCAGTCGACCGTCACGGTGCGGAGCCCGCAGAAGATCATCGCGACGTGGAACGGGTCCCCGACGTGGGACTCCTCGGGCAACGTGATGACCATGCGACCGAGCGGGAGCGGTGCGCTCTCGGCCGGTCAGACCACGTCCTTCGGGTTCACCGTCCAGCACGGTGGCAACTGGACGTGGCCGAGCGTCACGTGCTCGGCCTCCTGACGGCCTGACGGCAGTCCCTACGGCCGGCGGGGGCGGGTGCGGCACTCCACAGGAGTCGCACCCGCCCCGTCGGTCATCCGGCTGTCTCGCGCAGGAGCACGTCGGCCGTGACGGAGCCGGGCGTCGCCCGCGTCGCGGCCGCCTGCCGGGCACGCCGCTGCAGCACGGCGTTGACCGGGGTCGGCACAGCGTGCAGCCGCCCGAGCAGGACGATCTCGCCGTTGAGGTGGTCGGCCTCGATCGACCCGGTGCCCCGGACCAGCGACTGCCACGAGGATCCGCCGGTGCCCTCCTGCCCAGGCAGGCGGCTCATCATGAAGTCGGCACGCGCGGCGTCGTGCACCGCCTCGTCGAGCACGACGATCCCGGCGGCCTGCAGGACCGCACGGCCCTCGGCATCGGCTCGGGCGGCCAGCTCGCCCGCGGCGGCGTCGCGCGTGGTCCCGCAGAGCGCCTCGACGGCGTTCGCCAGGTTGGACAGCAGCTTGCGGTACTTCCACGCCATCACGTCGGCGGTCACGGGCGCGCGGAGGCCCGCAGCCGTCAGGTCACCGGCGTACGCGGCCAGAAGGTCTGCGTCGACGGACGAGGGGGCGGCCGGACCGATCGTGAGGACGCCCGGCACGGGAGTGCCGCCCGCGGAGACCCGGCCGGGCTCGAGGTAGGTGGCGGGCAGCCAGACGCACATCGCGATGACGCTCGCGAACTGGCGGAGCGCCGCCCGCTCGTTGTCCACGCCGTTCTGCGCGCAGACGACGGGGAGCCGCTCGGCCGCTGTCCCGCCACCGTCCACGGGGCGGTCGGCCCACGCCGTGAGCGCCGCGGCGGTGTCCTGGCTCTTCACGGCCAGGACGAGCACGTCGTCGGGACGCAGCCCGACGTCCTGCGGTCCCGCGGCGGTCGGTGGGTGCACGCGCACGGTGCCGACGGCCGTCGTGACCTCGAGCCCACCCGTGCGCAGAGCCTCCAGCTGGCGGCCGCGGGCGACGAGGACGACGTCCTTCCCGGCACCCGCCAGGAGCCCGCCGATCACTCCGCCGACCGCTCCCGTCCCGATGATGATGTGTCGCACCCGGACACCGTCGCACGACCGGACGAACCGTCGCCTGCGGACGTGGTCGATCACGTCACACTGCCCATCGCTCGGACTCCCGGGACCGGATCGGGCCGCGTGCCTTAGTTTTGGCCCGTGACCGCACCCCTTCCCCCGAGCGACACCGTGCAGGCCTCCACCACGAGCCCCGCCAGCCACGAGGTCCCCGAGCCGCTGCGCAACGACGTCCGGGTGCTCGGCGAGTTCCTCGGCCGGGTGTTGCGCGAGGCGGGCGGCGACGACCTGCTGGCCGACGTCGAGCACCTGCGCGAGCTCGCCATCCGGGCGCACAACGGGCCCGACGCCGGCGCGCTGGCCCAGGCCGAGGAGCTCGTCGCGGGCTTCAGCCTGGCCCGTGCCGAAGAGGTCGCGCGGGCGTTCACCTGCTACTTCCACCTGGCCAACACCGCAGAGGAGTTCCACCGCGTGCGCGTCCTGCGGGACCGCGAGGCCAACCTCCTGCCGCACCACCTGGCGCCGGACGACTCGCTGCCCTCCGCGGTCGCGCAGCTGGCCGACGAGGTGGGGGAGGACGTCGCGCGGCAGCGGCTCGCGGAGCTCGAGTTCCGGCCCGTGTTCACCGCGCACCCGACCGAGGCCCGTCGCCGGGCGGTGTCCAGCGCCATCCGCCGCATCGCGGAGCTCGTCGCGGAGCGCGACCTGCGCTACACGGGCGGGATGTCGCTGGCGGAGAACGACCGGCGGCTGCTGAGCGAGATCGACACGCTCTGGCGCACCGCCCCGCTGCGCGAGGCCAAGCCGTCGGTGCTCGACGAGGTCCGCACCGTCATCAACGTGTTCGAGGCGACGCTCGCCGACGTCCTGCCGGCCGTCTACCGCCGCCTCGACGACTGGCTCCTGGCCGATGCCGCCGGTACGACGGCTCCGGCCGTGCGCTCGTTCGCGCGACTGGGGACCTGGATCGGCGGGGACCGCGACGGAAACCCGAACGTCACCGCCGAGATCACCGAGACCGCCGCGGCGATGGCCTCCGAGCACGCCCTGCTGGAGCTCGAGTCCTCGGCCCGCAAGACCGCGCACGGGCTCACCCTCGACGCCTCCGGCACGCCGAGCTCCGCCGAGCTGAGCGCCCTGTGGCAGCGTCAGCGCGGCCTGTCCGCGGCGCTGGCCGCGCGGATCGCAGGCGACGCCCCCAACGAGCCGCACCGTCGTGTCGTCTACTTCCTGGCGGAGCGCATCGCGGCGACGCGGACGCGCAACGCGGACCTCGGGTACGGCGCCGCGTCGGAGCTCGAGGCCGACCTCGCCGTCGTGCAGCGCTCCCTGGCCGAGGCCGGGGCGACGCGGTCGGCCTACGGCGACCTCCAGCGGCTCATCTGGCAGGTGCAGACCTTCGGGTTCCACCTGGCCGAGCTCGAGGTGCGGCAGCACTCCCAGGTGCACGAGGGCGCGCTCGCGGACCTCGCGAAGAACGGCATCGACGGCACCCTGGAGCCGCGCACGGTCGAGGTCATCGACACGTTCCGCGCGATCGGCGCCGTCCAGCGCCGCTACGGCGTGCTGGCGGCCCGTCGCTACATCGTGTCGTTCACGCAGTCCGCCGAGCACCTCGCCGCCGTGTACCAGCTGGCCGAGATCGCGTTCGCCGGGGTGGACGCGCCGATCATCGACGCGGTCCCGCTGTTCGAGACGTTCGCGGACCTCGAGGCGTCGGTCGACATCCTCGAGGGCGCCCTGGCGCTCCCGCAGGTGCAGCGCCGGCTCGCGGAGAACGGCCGCCGGGTCGAGGTCATGCTCGGCTACTCGGACTCGTCCAAGGACGTCGGCCCCGTCTCCGCCACGCTGACACTGGACACCGCGCAGCGCCGCATCACCGAGTGGGCGCGTCGCAACGACATCGTGCTCACGCTCTTCCACGGCCGCGGTGGTGCCCTGGGGCGCGGTGGCGGGCCCGCCAACCGTGCGCTGCTCGCGCAGCCCCCGGGGTCGGTCGACGGCCGGTTCAAGCTCACCGAGCAGGGCGAGGTCATCTTCGCCCGCTACGGCGACCCGGTCATCGCCGCGCGCCACATCGAGCAGGTCGCCGCGGCCACTCTGCTGGCCGGGGCGCCCTCGGTCGAGCGTCGCAACGCCGCGGCCACCGAGCGGTTCACCGCGCTCGCCGCGAAGCTCGACGAGTCGTCGCGCACCCGGTTCCACGAGCTGGTCAAGGCCCCCGGCTTCCCGCAGTGGTTCGCCCAGGTCACCCCGCTCGAGGAGGTCGGCCTGCTGCCGATCGGCTCGCGTCCCGCCCGCCGCGGTCTGTCGGTCGAGTCGCTGGACGACCTGCGGGCGATCCCGTGGGTGTTCAGCTGGTCGCAGGCGCGGATCAACCTGGCCGGCTGGTACGGCCTGGGCACCGCGCTGGCGGCGACGGACGACCTGGACGAGCTGCGTGAGGCCTACGCCCAGTGGCCGCTGTTCACCACGATGATCGACAACGTCGAGATGTCGCTGGCCAAGACCGACGAGCGCATCGCGGAGCGATACCTGGAGCTCGGGGACCGCGACGACCTGGCGCAGCTGGTGCTCGAGGAGATGGCGCTGACCCGGCAGTGGGTGCTGGCCATCACGCAGAGCGAGGCGATCCTGTCCCGCCGCCGGATCCTCGGCCGAGCCGTGCAGCTGCGCAGCCCGTACGTCGACGCGCTGTCGCTCCTCCAGCTGCGCGCCCTGCGCGGTCTGCGCACCGGTGCTGCACCGGAGCAGGCGGACGACCTGCGCCGGCTCCTGCTGCTGACCGTCAACGGCGTGGCCGCGGGCCTGCAGAACACGGGCTGACCAGAACCGACCCACGGACGGACCCGGCAGACGCCGGGTCCGTCCGTCGTTCTACGGGCCGGTCGGCCCGAACCGTTCCGTGCGGATGCGCTCCGGGTCGTGGCCGAGGTCGACCAGGGTGTCGGCGACGGACTCGACGAACGGCGTCGGCCCGCACACGAACACGTGCGCGCGCTCGTCCGGCGGGAAGCAGACGGCCTCCAGCTGGGCGGCGTCGACCCGGCCGACGCGGCCGGTCCAGCCGTCGGGGCCCTCGCGGGTCCAGACGCGGGTGATCCCGACGTCGCCGCCGAGGGTCTCGAGCTCGTCGGCGTAGATCGCGTCCGTCGGGGTGCGCACCGAGACGACCAGCCGGAACGGCGCCGTGCTCCCGGCGAGCCGTCGCGTGCGCAGCATCGACATGAGCGGGACCAGACCGGACCCGCCGCCGATGAGCTGCACGGGGTGCGGGTCGGCAGGCTGCCAGACGAACCAGTGCCCGACGGGTCCGCGGAGCTCGATCTCGTCGCCCACCTGCAGGTCCTCGGTGAGGTACGGGGACACCTCGCCGTCGTCGACCACCTGCACGGTGAGCGCGATCCGGCTGTCGTGCAGGGCGGGGTCGGGCGGCACGCCGGGCAGTCCCATCGTGCCGGCGGACGCCAAGGAATAGGAGCGCTGCGTCGAGTAGCCGTCCTCCGCGGTCAGCCGGACGTCGACGTGCTGGCCCGCCAGGGCGCCGCGCCAGCCGGGGACGTCGAGCTCGAGCGTCATGGCGGTGGGCGTCTCGGCGGTGCGTGCCACGAGCGTGCCGACCATCCAGGGGAGGGCGTACAGCTCGGTGTCGGGCGAGGTGTCGGTGGAGGTCATGCTCAGTCTCCCCAGTACCGCTGCTCCTTCCAGGGGTCCCCGTAGGCGTGGTACCCGAGCCGCTCCCAGAACCCCCACGTGTCCTCGGTCATCAGGTCGATGCTGCGGACCCACTTGGCGGACTTCCAGAAGTACAGGTGCGGGATGAGCAGCCGGGCCGGGCCGCCGTGCTCGGGGGGCAGCGGGGCGCCGTCGTACTGGTAGGCGATCCAGGCCTTGCCGCCGCGCAGGTCCGCCAGCGGGACGTTCGTCGTGTAGCCACCGTCGCAGTGCGCCATCACGTACTGCTCCTCGGGCGCCACCTCGACGCCGTCGAGCAGCGTGTCCAGCGAGATGCCCCGCCATGCGGAGTCGAGCTTGCTCCACTTGGTCACGCAGTGGATGTCCTTGACGATGTCGTCGTGGGGCAGGTGCGTCAGCTCGGACCACGTCCAGCTGGCGCGCGGCGCCCCGCCGGCGGTGATCGAGAACGTCCACGTGGACAGGTCGGCGCGCGGTGTCGGGCCCGCCGACAGCACGGGGAACCCGCGCTCGAGGTACTGACCGGGCGGGATCCGGGGGTCGACCTCGCGCTTGCCGCGGAACCCGCGGGAGATGATCGCCATCAGGACGCCGTGCGGTTCGACATGGTTCACTCCCGGGTGTCGGAGACGCTCCGGATCATCATGCGGCCCCACCCTGCGGATGCGCCAGAGGCCGGCCCGACGATCCGGACCGGCCTCTGAACTGTGCGTATGTCGGCGTCAGCCGCGCGAGTACACCACGCGCGGGCCGCCCGAGGTCGACGCACCGGAGCCGCTGCCGGTGCCGCGACCGCTGCCACCGCGACGGCGACGCTGGCCGGAGCCGGCGGCCGGAGCGGCCGTTGCGGGGGCGCCACCGCGGCCACGGCCTCGGCCACGTCCGCCGCCGCCACCGCCGCCACCGTTGGTGGGCTGAGCAGGCGGGGCCACGTACTTCACGGGCGCGGCGACCTCGCCGACGAGGCGCGTGAGCGTCGCGTCACCGGGGAAGACAGGCTTCGGCGTCGCGGTGATCTTGGCGGCACGCGTGAGCTGGCGGACGTCGCCGCGCTGCTCGGGCAGGACGATCGTGACGACGTCGCCACCCGACCCGGCACGCGCGGTGCGGCCGGAGCGGTGCAGGTACGCCTTGTGCTCGGCCGGCGGGTCGACGTGCACGACGAGCTCGATGTCGTCGACGTGGATGCCACGCGCGGCGATGTCGGTGGCGACGAGCACGCGGACCGCACCGGAGGAGAACGCCTCGAGGTTCCGCTCGCGGGCGCCCTGCGCCAGGTTGCCGTGCAGGTCCACGGCCGGGATGCCGTCCATGGTCAGCTGCTTGGCCAGCTTCTTCGCCTGGTGCTTGGTGCGCATGAACAGCACGCGGCGTCCGGTGCCGGAGGCGAGGTGGTGGACGACCTGCTTCTTGGCGTCGGCGTCGCGGACCTCGAACAGGTGGTGGGTCATCGCGGCGACGGGGGACTCGGCGCTGTCCACGGAGTGCTCGACGGGCGAGGTCAGGTACCGCTTGACCAGCTGGTCGACACCCTTGTCCAGGGTGGCCGAGAAGAGCAGGCGCTGGCCGGCCTTCGGGGTCTTGTCCATGATCCGCTTCACGCCGGGCAGGAAGCCGAGGTCGGCCATGTGGTCGGCCTCGTCGAGCACGGTGATCTGCACGTCGTCGAGCGTGAGGGCCTTCTGGTTGAGCAGGTCCTCGAGCCGGCCGGGGCAGGCGATGACGATGTCGATGCCGCCGTTGAGGGCGGAGGTCTGCTTGCCCTGCGACACGCCGCCGAAGATCACGGTCGTGTTGAGGCCGAGCACCTTGGCCAGCGGCGCGATGGTCGCGTCGATCTGCGACGCGAGCTCGCGCGTCGGGGCCAGGACGAGGGCGCGGGGGCGGCGGGGCGCCTTGCCCTTGCCGGCGGTGGCGGCGAGCCGCACGACGAGCGGCAGGGCGAACGCGAGCGTCTTTCCGGAGCCCGTGCGGCCGCGGCCGAGGACGTCGCGGCCGGCCAGCGAGTCGGGCAGCGTGGCGGTCTGGATGGGGAAGGGGGCGGTGATGCCCTGTGCGGTGAGCGCTGCCGTGAGGGCAGCGGGCACGCCAAGATCGGTGAACGACGTCATAGAGAAAGAGCCTCTCGGGGCTTGGTCGGGGTCCGCCGCCAGAGCAACCAGAGCGGGTGCTCCGGGGGACCTCCACGACGCGGGGCGCGCAGGTTCGCGCAGCCCTTGGTGCGCCTACCCTCTCACACGGGATGCCGGGACGTGGCTCGCGGTGGTGAGCGTCACAAGGCACGATCGGTGGCAGACACCCTGCTGACGAGGAGGAACGCCCCCGCATGACCGCTCCTGTGATCGCCTCCGCGCACGACCTGGTGAAGGTCTACGGCGCGGGCGCGACCGCCGTCCGGGCGCTCGACGGGGTGGACGTCGACCTGGTCCGCGGGGAGCTGACCGCGATCATGGGGCCGTCCGGCTCCGGCAAGTCGACGCTCATGCACTGCCTCGCGGGGCTGGACCGACCGACGTCCGGGACGGTGGTGGTCGACGGCCAGACGGTGAGCAGCATGTCGGAGCGGAAGCTGACGGCGCTGCGCCGGACGAGGATCGGGTTCGTCTTCCAGGCGTACAACCTGGTGCCCACGCTGACGGCTCTGGAGAACATCACCCTGCCGCTCGACATCGCCCGGCGGCACGTCGACCGCGCCCACCTCGACCTCGTGGTGGAGACGCTCGGGCTCACCGACCGGCTCGGGCACAAGCCGAACGAGCTGTCCGGGGGGCAGCAGCAGCGGGTGGCGTGCGCGCGGGCACTCGTCGCCCGGCCGGCGGTGGTGTTCGCGGACGAGCCCACCGGCAACCTGGACAGCACGTCCGCGGCGGAGGTGCTCGGGTTCCTGCGCAGCAGCGTCGACGAGCTCGGGCAGTCCGTGGTGATGGTCACGCACGACCCCACGTCGGCCGGCTACGCCCACCGGGTGCTGTTCCTGGCGGACGGGCGGCTGGTGGGCGAGCTGCGGGACCCGACGGCGGAGACGGTGCTGGCCGCTCTGACGGCGATCCGCGTCGGAACGCCCTGATGGTTCGCGTCGCGCTGCGCGGGGTGCGCGCGCACCTCGTGCGGTTCTGCCTGTCGGTGCTCGCGGTCGCGCTCGGGGTGGCGTTCGTCGCGGGGACGTTCGCGCTGCGCACGATGCTGAGCTCCACGTTCACCGACATCGTCGCGACGACGACGCTCGGCGACGCCTACGTCCGCGGCTCGGAGGCGGCCGGGGGAACGGGCGGGCCGGACCGGATCAGCCCGGAGGTGCGCAACCCGGTGCCGCTGACCCTGGTGGACGAGCTCGAGGCGGTCGACGGGGTGGCCGCGGTGCTCCCCGACGTGCAGGGACCGCTCGTCCTCGTCGGCGCCGACGGCACCGCGGTGCAGAGCACGCAGGCGCCGAGCTTCGCGTTCTCCTACGACCCGCGGGACCCGGCCGTGGACGTGGTCGCCGGGCGGGCGCCCGCCGACGCCGACGAGATCGGGGTGGAGTCGGCGTCGCTGGCCGCGTCGGGGCTGGCGATCGGTGACGCGACGAGCGTGGTCGTCGGCGGTGAGGTCCGCCCGGTCACGGTCGTCGGCGAGATGGGGCTCGGTGCCGCCCTGGCCGGTGCCACCGTCGTCTTCCTCGACCCGGAGACAGCCGAGGCCGCGTTCGCGCCGGACGGCACGGTCGCCACCATCTCCGTGCTCGCGGACGACGGGCTGACCGAGCAGCAGCTGGTGGACCAGCTCGCTCCCGTCCTGGCCGAGTCGGGCGTCCCGGCGGAGGCGGTCACCGGGGACGAGGTGCGCGAGCAGTCCACCGAGAACATCCTCACGGTCCTCGGGTTCATCACGACGTTCCTGCTGGTCTTCGCGGGGATCTCGCTGTTCGTCGGCGGCTTCATCATCGCCAACACGTTCTCCATGTGGGTCCGGCAGCGGACGCGCGAGCTCGCACTGCTCCGGGCGGTCGGCGCGTCGCCGCTGCAGGTGTTCACCTCGATCGTGCTGCAGGCCGCGATCGTCGGCGTGGTGGGCGCGGTCCTCGGCGTGGCCGGCGGCCTCGGCCTGGTCGTCGTGCTCCGCGGGGTGCTCGGCCGGTTCGGCATGGAGCTCACCGGCCGGGTGCCGCTCGACGGGTTCACGCTTGTGGTCTCGGTGCTGGTCGGCACCCTGGTGAGCGTGCTCGCCGCGGCGCTGCCCGCCCGGCGGGCGGCGCTGGTGCCGCCCGTCGAGGCGTTGCGCGACGAGGTCCTCCTGCCCGAGCGCTCCCTGACCCGACGGGCCGTCGTGGGGATCGCGCTGGTGGTGCTGGGCGTCGCCGCGGTCGTCGTCGCGCTGCTGGACCCGACCGCGGACCACGCCGGAGCGGTGCTCGGGATCGGCGCTGGCGCGGTGGTCCTGGGGGTGCTCGCCGCGTCGCCGGTGCTGGCGCGCGGGTTCCTGCGGGTGGCGGCCCTCCCGTTCGCCGCCTGGCGCCCGGTGGGTCCGCTGGCGCGGGGCAACGTCACCCGCAACCCCCGGCGCACGGCGAACACCGCGGGCGCCCTGATGATCGGGATGGCCCTCGTGGGTGCCGCCGCCGTGATCGCGGCCACCACCCAGGCGTCGACCAGCGCCATCGTCACGCAGGAGGCCACCACCGACTACATCCTGCGCGGGGCCGCCCAGGGCACGGTGCCGGAGCAGGCCGTCGTCGCCGTCCGGGCGCTGCCCGACGTGCGGGCGGCCGACACGTTCGCGACCGCCAACGTGCTCGTCGGCGACTCCGCCTTCGCGATCACCGGCATCGACCCCGACGCGGTCGGCCGCAGCATCCGGACCGAGGTGGTCGAGGGCGACTTCCCCGCCGCGCTCGCGGTCGGCGAGGTCGCCGTGCAGCGGACCACGATGGACGACGAGGACTGGTCGCTCGGGCAGGAGCTGGACCTCGTCGGCTCGTCGGGCGCGGAGACGCTCACGATCGGCGCCGTCATCGACTCGCCCGCGTTCGGGGTGCCGTTCGTCGTGTCGCAGGACGTGCTCGACCCGCTCTTCCCGCCCGACGAGCAGCGCGTGACCACGGTCTTCGTCACGGCGGCCGACGGGGCCGACGTCACGGCGCTGCGCGACGAGCTCACCGCGGCGGTCCGCCCGTACGTGGTCGTCTCGGTGATGGACAGCGAGGAGTTCGTCTCGGACCTGGCCGCACAGGTGGACCGGGTGCTCGTGATCCTCTACGCGCTGCTCGGGCTGTCCGTCGTCATCGCCGTGCTCGGCATCGTGAACACGCTCGCCCTGTCCGTGATCGAGCGCACCCGCGAGATCGGGCTGCTCCGCGCGGTCGGCCTGGGCCGGCTCCAGCTGGGGACCACGATCACGCTGGAGTCGGTGCTCACGGCCGTGTTCGGCACCACCGTCGGGCTGGTGCTGGGGGTCGCGCTCGCCGCGACGCTGCCGACGGTGTTCGCGGACGTGGGCCTGCGGACGCTCGCGATCCCGTGGACGAGCCTCGCGCTGATGCTCGCGCTCGCGGTGGTGGTCGGGGTCGTCGCGGCGCTGTGGCCGGCGGTCAGAGCGGCGCGCCTGCCGGTCCTGGACGCGGTGAGCACGGAATGACAAGGCCACGCCCGATGTGCAGATCAATGATGACCTCGGCGGATACCCTCGGAGGGTGAGCGACACGGGGTACGGCGACTTCGAGTTCGAGCGTCGCTTCTGGGCGGGTGACGTGCCCGCGGACCTGCTCGACGCCTCCCCGGCCCTGATCGTCCAGAGCTACGTCCTGGCCGACGCCGGCTTCGCCATCCGCGTCCGCGTGCAGGCCACCGTCGAGGGGCTCGTGCTGGAGCCCGGGCTCGACGAGCTGGCGATCCTCGACCGGTACGCCGACCAGATGGACTTCTGCGCGATCACCGTCAAGGGGCCCATGAACGAGGGCACCCGCTACGAGGCAGAGCGCGAGCTCGACGTCTCGGTCGGCATCGAGCTGGTCCGGCGCGGCGGCGCCCGCGTGGCCAAGACCCGCCACTCGGTCTGGCTGGGCGACGACGGCTGGGTGGTCGACACGTTCGCGGGCGGCAACGCGCCGCTGATGATCGCCGAGGTGGAACGCGGCGGCCCGGTCACCGACCTGACCATCCCCGACTTCTGCGTCACCGAGGTGACCTCGGACCCGCGGTTCTCCAACGACGCGCTGGCGGGCACGCCCTACGGGACGTGGTCCGCCGCGTACGAGGCCGAGCTGGCCACGCGCGGTCCACGGTTCCTGGAGAGCCTCGGGCACAACCACCGCGCGGGCGATCCCAGCGACTAGCCCATCCAGCGGCGGTGCCCCGGGTCTGCCGCGCGTCGCAGCGGCTTCGCGGCAGCGTCCTGGGCCGCCTCCCCGGCCCTCTGCTCCAGGGCGTGCAGCCGGCCGTACGTGAAGGTGCTCTCCCCATCGAGCTCGGCCTGGTGGGCGAGCCGGCGCAGCGTCTCCTGCCGGGTCACGGCGTCGTGCTGCGCCCCGAGGACCTCCTGCACGCGGTGCGCCCGCTTCGCGCTGCGCCGCGCAGGCGCTCCGACGCTCGCTGCCGCCACCTCGCTGGCGTACCGGGCGCGTCGCGCCGCCTTGCGGACCTCGTGCAAGGCCTCGTCACGCTCCTCCCCGGCAGCGGCTGCCGCGGCGACCTCCAGCGCACGATCGAGACGGTCCCACGCTCGGTGGGCGCGGCGAGGGAGGACCGCGGTGGCCTTGCGGGAGGCCTTCGGGCCTGGTGGCAGGTCCTGCGCCAGGGTCGCGACGAGCTCCGCGAACCGCGCCGACGCCAGCCACGCGTCCACCCGGTCCTGCGCGAGGAGGCGGGCGGCGGAGCGGTCCTCGTCGATCCGCTGCTCGATCGGGCCGACGACGAGTCCGGGGTCCTCGTGCGCGAGCCGGCGCCGCAGCGCGTGGCCCTCGACGTAGGCGTCCCGGGCGGTGCCGAGCACGTGCCCGAGCTCGGCCAGCTCGTCGCGCACCGGATCGGTGACCTCGCGATCCAGCACCGGTCGGTACACCGACAGGGCCGCGCGCAGCCGTCGGGTGGCCACCCGGGCGTCGTGCACGGCGTCGTCGTCCCCGTCCCGCACCCCGGGGACCGCGGCGAGCAGCCGCTCGGTCTGGGTGGAGACGTACGCCTGCACGACCTCGCCCGCGGATCCCATCTGTCGAGCCTGTCACGCCGCCCGGCGTCCCGCGAGCAGCCCCGCGTCACTCTCGCGAGCCGCTCGCCAGGCGGTCCGTCCCGTGAGTCCCTCGTATGCTGACGGTCGTTCGCGACCAGGAGGTAGACCCGTGCCGATGGGCCGACGACGTGCTGCGGTCGTCGCAGCCCTGCTCGTCGTGGTCGCCCTCGCCGGGTGCACCGATGACGGGGGAGCGGTCGAGCCCTCGGCGACGACGGCCACGCCCACACCGACACCCACGCCGACGCCGACCCCGGTGTCCGCGCAGGTCGGAGCACCTGCCGAGGCCGCGACGGTCCTCCCGGCGGCCACCCCGCAGGACGCGGCGCTCGAGGCATCCCGTGCCGTCTTCCTGACTGCTCCCGTCGTGGTCGTCGCGCCGACCGACGACGTCGCCGCGCAGCTCACCGCCGCCTCGGCGGCCGTGGCGCTCGGCGCCCCCGTCCTGCTGATCGGGCCCGCGACCGATCCTGCTCCGCTCCTCGCCGAGCTGGTCCGGCTCGACGCCGAGGCGGTGCTCGCGGTCGGGGCGGTCACCCTGACGCCGCCGAGCGCCGTCACCGTCGTGCCCGTGCCGGCCGGCGCGGGCGCTGATGCGCTGCGCGCAGCGACCGGGGCGCGGTTCGGGGCACCCACCGAGGTGACCGCCGGACAGGAGGCCGGCACGGTCCGCGCGCTCACCGGGCCGCGACCGGCGGTGCTCGTCGTCCCCGGTGCGATCCCCACCCCGACGTCGAGCGCTCCGACGGCGTCCGGGACCCCGTCGCCGACGCCGTCGCTGCCAGGGGCGCGCCCGCCGGCGGCCGTCGTCGGCACCGTCGCGCTCACCGGCGTCGGCGTCGACCCGCTCGCCGCGCTCGCGACGCTCCGGGCAGCCGGGGTGCCGGTGCTCGACGCCCCCGGTGGCGACCCGCGCGCCACGACGCCCGGGGTCCAGGCGATCGCGGCGGCCGCGCCGGAGCACACGATCGCGCTCGGGGCTGCGTTCGGACCGCCGGACCAGCTCGCCCGCCGGGTGGCCACCGCGTCGACCGGGGTGCTCCTGGGTGGCGGCGGGCAGCTGGTGTTCCCGCAGGTCCCGGGCGTGCCAGGGAAGAAGTACGTCGCCCTCTACGGCACGCCGGGCTCGGCGGCGCTCGGCGTGCTCGGGGAGCAGGACGTGCCCGCGACGCTGGCTCGCGCCGACGCGACCGCGGCGCCGTACCGGACCCTCACCACGGACGCCGTCGTGCCTGCCGTGGAGATCATCGCGACGATCGCCTCAGCGGGACCGGGCGACGACGGCAACTACTCCGACGAGCGGCCCGTCGAGGCGCTGCGTCCGTTGGTGGAGGCCGCAGGAGCGGCGGGCATGGCGGTCGTCCTCGACCTGCAGCCCGGCCGCACGGACTTCCTCACGCAGGCGCAGCAGTACGCCGACCTGCTGGCGCTCCCGTACGTCGGGCTCGCGCTCGACCCCGAGTGGCGGCTGGCCCCCGACCAGGTGCACCTGCGCCAGATCGGCTCCGTCGGCATCGACGAGGTCAACGGCGTCTCGGCCTGGCTCGCGGACTTCACGGCGCAGCGTGCCCTGCCGCAGAAGATGCTCGTCCTGCACCAGTTCGCGGGTCGGATGATCCAGGACCGCGCCCGGCTCGACGTCTCCCGCGACGAGCTGGCGATCGTGATCCACGTCGACGGCCAGGGCTCGCAGCCGGCCAAGGCGGGCACCTGGAACGCGCTGCGCACGGACGCGCCGCCCGTGCACTGGGGGTGGAAGAACTTCTTCGACGAGGACGTCCCCATGCTGGACCCGACGCAGACGTACCAGGTCCAGCCGGTGCCGGACCTGGTCAGCTACCAGTAGTGCTGCCACCGGTTCCGCGTTCCACCAGGAAGGTCCGGCCGCGCGCGTCGACGACCCGGTCGAACTGCTGCTGGAGCTCGGTGTCGCGGGCCACCTCGTCGTCGGTCAGCACCTTGCGGGGGCCGCGGATGTTGCCCACCTGCGCGGGGCCCAGGTACGTCAGCCACCACTCGGTCATGTCACGGCGCTGCTTCTTCGGCACGAGCACTCCTCGGTAGTTCGTGCCCTAACTATATGCACACGACGTAAGATCGCGGACATGGACGATCCGCTCGCCGTCGAGGCCCAGGTCTGCCTGACCATGTCCGCCGCGGCCCGCAGCCTGGTCGCGTTCTACCGTCCGCTGCTCGAGCCGCTCGGGCTGACGCACCCGCAGTACCTCGCGATGCTCGCCCTCTGGCAGTACGGGCGGCTGTCGCTCAAGGACCTCGCCGCGCTGCTCCACCTCGAGCCGGCCACGGCGTCGCCGCTGGTCAAGCGGCTGGAGTCCATGGGGCTCGTCCGGCGCGAGCGGGCCGCCGACGACGAGCGCGCGCTCGACATCGTCGTCACCGACGCCGGCCGGGCGATGCGCGCTTCCGCCGTCGGGATCCCCGGCGCGATGGTGGACGGCCTCGGCCTGACGCCCGAGCAGATCGAGCAGATCCGCAGCGCGGCGGAGCTCCTGATCGCTGCGGCCGCCCCTACGGCCTGAGCATCTGCTGCACGGCCCAGCGGTTGCCGTCGGGGTCCGCGAAGAACGTGAACCGACCCCACGGGAAGTCGACCACGGGCTCCGCGGCGACTCCGCGCCCGACCAGGACTGCGTAGACGGCGTCCGCGTCGTCGACGACGACCTGCAGGCCCTGCTGCGTGCCCGGCGCCATCGAGGTCATGTTCACGTCGAGCACGATCGAGCAGGCCGAGCCCGGGGGAGTGAGCTGCACGAACCGCAGGTTCTCGTCGACCGGGATGTCGTGGTCGGCGACGAAGCCGACCTGGTCGACGTAGAACGCCTTCGCGCGGTCGATGTCGGTCACGGGAACGGAGACGAGCTCGAGCTTCATGTCCATCGGAGATCTCCTCGGTGGGGGTGTTCGACCAGCATCCGCGCCGAACAGGTCAGATCCTGTCCGCTTCTCGAACCGGCCCACATGGCCGATCCTCCGTAGGCTCGACTCCATGACGCACCCCATCCGCATCGGAGTCCAGCTCCAGCCGCAGCACGCCGACTACGCCCAGATCCGCGACGCCGTGCGCCGCGCCGAGGACCTCGGTGTCGACATCATCTTCAACTGGGACCACTTCTTCCCGCTCAGCGGAGACCCGGACGGCAAGCACTTCGAGTGCTGGACGATGCTCGGCGCCTGGGCGGAGCAGACCAGCCGTGTGCAGATCGGTGCGCTGGTGACCTGCAACTCCTACCGGAACCCCGAGCTGCTGGCGGACATGGCCCGCACGGTCGACCACATCAGCGGTGGCCGCCTGATCCTCGGCATCGGAGCGGGCTGGTTCGAGAAGGACTACGACCAGTTCGGCTACGAGTTCGGCACGGCGGGCTCGCGGATCGCGGACCTGGCGCAGGCGATGCCGCGCATCACGGCCCGCTGGGCGGCGTCCAACCCGGTGCCGACCCGGCAGATCCCCGTGATGATCGGTGGCGGCGGCGAGCGCAAGACCCTGCGGGTCGTCGCGGAGCACGCCGACCTGTGGCACTCGTTCGGTGACGTCCACACGCTGGTCCGCAAGAGCGCGATCCTCGACGAGCACGGCGCCGCCGTCGGTCGGGACACGGCTGGGCTGGTCGAGCGGTCCGTCGGCGTCGGGGCGCCCCCGAGCGAGGTCGCCGACGCGCTCGTCGCCGCCGGGGTCACGCTCTTCACGGTCGGCACGAGCGGGCCGGACTACGACCTGTCGCTGGCGGCCGAGTGGGTCGCCTGGCGCGACGCGCAGGGCTGACCCGGCCTGACCGGGTCGGCCCCGCATAGGCTCGGGTGCGATGAGCGACCCGAGCAGCCCCGAGGTGCGCGCCGAGCGACGGTGGTGGCCACGGGTCCTCCTGCTGGTCGCCGCCGTGCTCGTCGCGCTCACCTTCGGGATCACGACGGCGTCGGTCGAGAGCAGCCTCGGACCGCACGAGGCCAGGTACGACGTCACCACCGACGACACGGTGACCATCGACCTGGGCCCGCTCGGCACGCTCCAGATCGACTCGCCGCTGCCCCTGACGCTCGGCGTCCGGGTGACGGTGCAGGAGATCCCGGCGTCGGTCACCGAGCTGGACCAGGCGCGCACCCTGGCCGCGCTCAGCGGCGACCTGCAGAGCTACCTGCAGTTCTTCTCCGGTCCGCAGGCGACGATCCAGGACGTGGCGCGGGCTCTCGGCGCCGACGCGCTCGAACGGACCGTGCTGGCGCTCGCGCTGCTGGTCGGTGGGTGGTACCTCGTGCGCTTCCTGGTCGGCGCGGCCCGGCGGGCGGAACTGCACGACCGGGTGCGGCCGCACCTGCGGTCCGTCGTCGTCGCGATCGTCGTCGTCGGGCTCGTGGGCACCGTCCTGACGTCGAGCATCGGGCGGCGCGACCGGCCGTCGGTGTCGCAGCGTGCGTCGACGGTGTTCGACGGCACGCCGCTCGAAGGCGCTCGGGTGACGGGCCGGCTCGGCGGTGTCATCGACACCTACGGCGGGCAGGTCATCGCCGAGCTGCGCAAGAACGAGCAGTTCTACGCGAAGGCGAACACGTCGCTGCAGGTCGCCTGGGACGAGCGGCAGGAGCTCCTCACCTCCCGCCCGGAGCCCACCAGCAGCGGGAGCCCGTCGCCTGAGGCGAGCGAGCCGGAGGACGACGCGGACCTGGTCACGGTCGTCGTCGTGTCCGACCTGCACTGCAACGTGGGGATGGCGCCCCTGATCCGCACGGTCGTGGAGGCCTCGGAGGCCGACCTCGTCCTCGACGCCGGGGACACGACGATCAACGGGACCTCGGTCGAGCAGTACTGCGTGACGACCTTCGCGCGCGCGGTGCCCGCCGGCGTGGAGCTGGTGACGTCGCCGGGCAACCACGACTCCGCCGAGACGTCGAAGAACTACGCCCGGGCCGGGGCCACCGTGCTGGACGGCGCCGTGGTCGAGGTGGCCGGCCTGCGCATCCTGGGCGACAGCGACCCGAACGCGACACGGGTCGGAGCCGGTGGCACGGCCCAGGCGGGCAAGGAGTCCTCGGCCGAGGAGGCGCAGCGCCTCGCCGACGTCGCGTGCGACGACGACGACGGAGTCGACCTGCTTCTCATCCACTCCCCGGCGGTCGGCGAGCCGACCTTGCAGAGCGGCTGCGCGCCGGCCCAGATCTCGGGCCACCTGCACCGCCGGTACGGTCCCGAGCGGGTGGACGACGCCGTCCGTTACATCAGCTCGAGCACCGCCGGTGCGACGCTCGGCCAGCCCACCGTCGGACCGCTGAACGGTGTCGCCGAGATGACCGTGCTGCGCTGGAATCCCGACCTCCGACGGTTCGTCGACTACCAGCTGATCCAGGTGCGACCGGACGCCACCGCGACCGTCTCGCCACGCCTCACGTGGCCGGCCGCTCTTCCACCCTCGGTCGGCGGTCCTTCACCCGTGTGATCTGCGCCACCCTGACCTAGGGTGGAAGAGCGACCCCACCTGGGCTGTCAGGTCGGGCCGTGCAAGGGGGTGGGTAGGTGGCCCGGGGAGCCGAGTCGTGAACGGCCGGGGGCGGGACGCGAAGGCGCGTCCCGTCGTTCGCGCCGCGCTGGTCAGCGCCTGCGTGCTCGTCGGCACCGTCGTGCTCGCCCCGTCGGCGCTCGCGTCGTCCGGTGAGGCTGAGCTCCGCCCCGGCGAGACTCTGCAGTCGGGGGAGGGCCTCGTCTCGGCGGACGGGACGCAGACCCTGGTGGTTCAGCCCGACGGGATGCTCGCGCTGTTCGGCGCCGAACCCGATCCCCGGTGGGTGTCCGGTCCCGCGGTGCCCGGGTCGTCGCTGGTGGTCGCCGAGAGCGGCGACGTGACCCTGACCGCCCCCGGCGGCACCGTCAGCTGGCGCCCGGACGCGCCGGCGACCATCGGGTCGCGACTCGTCCTGCAGGACGACGGCGACCTCGTCGTGCTCGACCCGCAGGGCTCGCGGGTGTGGGAGTCCGGCACGGCCGTCCGGCCCTCGATCCTGTCGTCGGGCGGCGTCCTGGAGCCCGGCGACGCCCTGTCCTCGCCCGACGGACGCCAAACGCTCCTCGTGCTCGACGACGGGGACGTCGCCCTGCTCGGCCCGGACGCCACGACCCGGTGGTCGACGGGCACCGACGAGCCGGGCGCCAGCCTGACCCTGCGCGAGGACGGCGACCTCGTCGTCACCGACGCCGACGGCGATCGCGTCTGGCGCAGCCGGACCGCCGGGAACCCCGGCTCGTCGCTCGTCCTGCAGGACGACGGTGACCTCGTCCTCTACGACGCCACCGGGACGGCGGTGTGGAGCACCGAGACGGTGATCGGCCCGTCCTCCCTGGTCAGCGGCGTCCCGATGGCAGTCGGCGGAGAGCTCAGCTCGCCGGACGGGCACTTGCACCTGCGGCTGGTGGCCGACGGGCTCGTGCTCGAGTACGACGACACGGTCGTGTGGACCGCGGACGCGCCCGGCGCGGCGGGCCTGGCAGTCCAGGACGACGGGAACGTGGTCGTGACCGGTGCGGACGGTGCAGCCCTGTGGGCGAGCGCGACCCCGGGCAACCCGGGAGCGACCCTCCTGCTCGAGGAGGGTGCGCTGCTGCTGCACGCAGCGACGGGCCAGGAGCTGTGGCGCGTCGACGTGCCGGCCGACGTGATGGTGCGCCACCAGGTGGCGACGGACTGCGACGACGTCACCGCGCCGGTCCCGCAGGAGGACACCGTGGTCACCGCGCAGGGCGTGCGCGTCCACCCGTGCCTCGCCGACGCGCTCGACTCGCTGATGACCACCGCGCAGGCCGACGGCATCGACCTGCGCGCCTGGGGCTGGCGCAGCTCCAGCCAGCAGATCGCGCTGCGCGCCGCCAACTGCAGCCCCACCGAGGCGGACCCGACCGTCGTCGCGTGCCGACCGCAGACCGCGCCGCCGGGCACGTCCCGCCACGAGCGCGGCCTCGCGCTCGACTTCACGGTGGACGGAAAGGTCCTGCGCGCCGGGTCGCCCGCGTACCTGTGGCTGACCCAGAACGCGGCCGCCTACGGGCTGGAGAACCTGCCGGGCGAGCCGTGGCACTGGAGCGTCGACGGCTGGTGAGCGCCCTACGCTGGACGCCGTGAGCACTCCGACGACACCCGAGCTGAGCGCCGTCACCCAGGACTACCTCAAGGTCGTGTGGTCGGCGCGCGAGTGGTCGGAGCAGCCCGTCACCACCAAGATGCTGGCCACCCGCCTCGGCGTCGGGGCGTCCACCGTCTCGGAGACCGTCCGGCGGCTCGCCGACAGCGGCCTGGTCACCCACCAGCCCTACGGTGCCGTCGAGCTCACGGCCGCCGGCGAGCGGCACGCGCTCGCGGTCGTGCGCCGGCACCGGCTGATCGAGACCTTCCTCGTGGAGATGCTCGGGTACGGGTGGGACGAGGTCCACGACGAGGCCGAGGTGCTGGAGCACGCGGTCTCCGACCTCTTCGTGGAGCGCCTGGCCGCGCAGCTCGGTCACCCCACCCGGGACCCGCACGGCGACCCGATCCCCGGCCCCGACGGCTCCCTCGACATCCCCGCGGCCAGCGTGCTGTGGGACGTCGCGCCGGGGGAGTGGGCGGTCGCGCGGATCTCCGACGCGGACCCCGGGCTGCTCCGGTACCTGGAGTCGGTCGACCTGCTGCTGGACGCGCCGGTCACCGTGGTGGAGCGCCGCACGGTCGCCGGGGTGATCTCGGTGCGGGTCGCCGGCGCGACGGTCGACCTCGGCGAGGTGGCGGCGCGCGCCATCTGGCTGGTCCCCGTCGGCTGACACCCCGTACGCTGGTCGGCATCCACCGGAGCTGACGACGGCGCACTCCGCACCGCGATCGAATCGATTCGTCCGGAGGCTGTTCTCATCTCGCTGCGCCTAGTCCCGCTGTCGCCCGCGCGCTCGCGCGCCGCGCTCTTCGCCCTCGCCCTCGGTGGGTTCGGCATCGGCACCACCGAGTTCGCGACGATGGGCCTGCTGCCCGAGATCGCCGACGACCTCGGCGTCTCGATCCCCGTCGCCGGGCACGCCATCACCGCGTACGCGCTCGGCGTCGTCGTCGGCGCCCCGACGCTCGCGGCCCTGGGCGCCCGCCTGGACCGGCGTCGGCTCCTCCTGCTGCTCATGGTCGCGTTCACGGTGGGCAACGTCCTGTCCGCGTTCGCGCCCAGCATGGGCTGGCTGGTGCTCGCGCGGTTCCTCGCAGGCCTGCCCCACGGGGCGTTCTTCGGGGTCGGCGCGGTCATGGGCACGGCGGTCGTGGGGCCCGAGCGGCGGGGGCGCGCGGTCGCCGCGATGATGGCGGGCCTGACCGTCGCGTGCGCCGTGGGTGTCCCGCTGTCGGCGATCGTCGGCCACGCAGTCGGCTGGCGGTGGGCGTTCGTCGGGGTCGGTGTGCTCGGCCTGGTCACGCTCGCCGCCCTGCACGCCTGGACCCCGTCGCTGCCGTCGCCCCCCGGGACCACCGTCCGGACCGAGCTCGCCGCCCTGCGCAACCGGCGGCTCTGGATCGCGTTCGGTGCCGGCGCGGTCGGGTTCGGCGGCATGTTCGCCGTCTACTCCTACGTCAAGCCGCTGCTCACCGACGTGACCGGCCTCGGCATCGCGCTCGTGCCGCTGGTCCTCGCGCTGTACGGGATCGGCATGACGATCGGGACGGTGGTCGGCGGCCGGCTCGCCGACCGGTCCGTGCTCGGCACGGTCATCGGCTCCATGATCGCGACCATCGTCGTGCTCGTGGCCATCGCGCTCGTCGGTGCGTACCCGGTGCCGGCCGTGCTCGCGCTCGTTCTGCTCGGCGTCACGTCCCAGGTGCTCGGGCTCTCGCTCCAGACGCGGCTCATGGACGTGTCGCCCGCCGCACCCTCCCTGGGTGCGGCGCTCTGCCACTCGGCCCTCAACCTGGGCAACGCGGCCGGTGCGTTCGTGGGCGGCTTGGTCATCGCCGCCGGGTTCGGGTACCTCGCACCCGCATGGGTCGGCGCGGCGCTGACCGCGCTCGGGCTCGTGGTGGTGCTCGTCTTCGGGCGCGGTCCTGTGCCCGTCCTGTCAGCGCCGACGCGTCCCGAAGATCGAGCGCGTGATCTCACGCCCGAGCTGAGTGCCCGCTGACCGCAGCAGGCTGTCCAGCGGGCTCGTCCGGCTCGTCGACCGGCGCGGAGCGGACCGGCGCGCCTCCCGTGCCGCCTCGTCGGCGCGGTCCTGAGCCTCCTCGGCCTCCTGCTGCTTGCGCGCGGCCTCCTGCGCCGTCGCCGCCCGGACCGCGAGCAGCTCGTACGCCGACTCCCGGTCCACGGCGACCGCGTACCGGGCGGACAGTGGTGACGCCGTCACGGCCGCAACCAGGTCGGCGACCGGCATCGGCTCCATCGACGACTGCGGCGCCCGCAGCCGCGTCCACGCCACCGGCGTCGGCGTCCCGCGCTCCGACTGCACCGTGACCACCGCCTCGCCCGTGCCCAGCGACTGCAGCAGCTGCTCGAGGTCGTAGGGCGACGTCGGGAACGTACGCGCCGCCGCCCGGAGCGCCTTCGCGTCGTCCGGGGTGAACGCGCGCAGCGCGTGCTGCACGCGGTTGCCCAGCTGGGCCAGCACGTCGCCGGGTACGTCCTTCGGGCTCTGCGTCACGAAGAAGACGCCGACGCCCTTCGACCGGATGAGCCGGACCGTCTGGGTCACCTGCGTGAGGAAGTCACCGGACGCGCCCGTGAACAGCAGGTGCGCCTCGTCGAAGAAGAACACGAGCCTCGGCTTGTCCGGGTCGCCCACCTCGGGGAGCTCCTGGAACAGCTCGGCGAGCAACCACATGAGGAACGTCGAGAAGAGCGCCGGCCGGTCCTGCACGGCAGGCAGCTCGAGCGCGCTGATGACGCCGCGGCCGTCGGGCGTGGTCCGCAGCAGCTCGGAGACGTCGAACGCGGGCTCCCCGAAGAACGCGTCGGCTCCCTGACCCTGCAGCGACACGATCTCCCGCAGGATCACGCCCGCGGTCGCCGCCGACAGCCCGCCGATGCCCTTGAGCAGCGGCTTGCCCTCGTCGCTGACCAGGTACGCGATCGTCGCCTGCAGGTCCTTGAGGTCCAGCAGCGCCAGACCCTGCGTGTCCGCCCAGTGCATGATCAGGCCGAGGCTCGACTCCTGCGTCGCGTTGAGCCCGAGCACCTTGGCCAGCAGCAGCGGCCCGAAGTCCGTGACCGTGGTGCGGACGGGGGACCCCTCACCGAGCCCGCCGAGGCTGAGGAACTCCACCGGCGACGCCGTCGCCACCCACTCCTGCCCGAGGCTCGCGGTGCGGGCCAGCAGCTTCTCGCTCGACGCTCCCGGGACGGCCAGCCCGGACAGGTCGCCCTTGATGTCGGCGACGAAGACCGGCACTCCCGCGGCCGACAGGCCCTCGGTCAGCACCTGGAGCGTCTTGGTCTTCCCGGTCCCGGTCGCGCCGGCGACGAGGCCGTGGCGGTTCATCATCGCGAGCGGGATGCCGACCGGGGCGCCCGGGATCGCGACGTCGTCCTCGACCAGGGCGCCGACCGGGAGCATCGGCCCGGTGAACGTGTAGCCGGCGACGATCTGCGCGGCATGCTCGGACAGCGGCGGAGATGGCTCGTCTGCGGGAGCCGGCGTGGGCGCCGGACCTTCCGCCGCCGCAGCCTCAGCCGCCGCGAGCGCGGCCGCGGCCGCCAGTGCCTTCGCCTCCGCGGCCTCCGCGGCGGCCTGGGCGGCCGCGGCGCGCAGAGCGGCCAGGTCGGCGGCGGACGAGGAGGGGGCCGACGACGGCGTGCTGTCCGACATGTCCGGAGCATACGACCGGGCGTAGCAGCGCACCCGACCGCGTACGGCGCCGGGACGCGTGGTCGGTAAACTCGCCGGGTGACCTCGCCGGACGCCCCCACCGCCACCACTGCCACCGACGACGTCCCGTTCCGGTACACGCCCGAGCTCGCGCGCCAGATCGAGCTGCGCTGGCAGGACGAGTGGGCGGACCGTGGCACGTTCTTCGCCGCCGACCCCGCGGGCCACCTCACCGACGGTGACGGTCGGCCCGCGGACCCCGCGCAGCCGGCGTTCTTCGTGATGGACATGTTCCCGTACCCCTCCGGCGCGGGCCTGCACGTGGGTCACCCGCTCGGGTACATCGCCACGGACGTCGTGGGCCGGTTCCGTCGCATGCAGGGCGACAACGTGCTGCACGCGCTGGGCTTCGACGCGTTCGGGCTGCCCGCCGAGCAGTTCGCGGTGCAGACGGGCCAGCACCCGCGCACCACCACCGAGGCGAACATCGAGATCATGCAGCGCCAGCTGCGTCGGCTGGGGCTGGCGCACGACCCGCGCCGCACGTTCGCGACGATCGACCCGGCCTACATCCGCTGGACGCAGTGGATCTTCCTGCAGATCTTCGACTCCTGGTACGACGAGACGGCGCCGCGTCCCGACGGCGGCGTCGGCCGGGCGCGTCCGATCGCGGAGCTGGTCGCGGAGTACGACTCGGGGTCCCGCGGCGACGAGTGGGCGGGTCTGGACGAGGTCGCCCGTCGTCGCGTGCTGGACACGCACCGGCTGGCCTACGTCTCCGAGACCCCCGTGAACTGGTGCCCGGGCCTGGGCACGGTGCTGGCCAACGAGGAGGTCACCGCCGACGGCCGCTCCGAGCGCGGCAACTTCCCCGTGTTCCAGCGCAGCCTGCGCCAGTGGAACATGCGCATCACGGCCTACGCGGACCGGCTGATCGACGACCTGGACCACATCGACTGGCCCGACAAGGTCAAGGCGATGCAGCGCAACTGGATCGGCCGCTCGTCGGGCGCGCGCGTCCGCTTCGCGGTCCAGGGCGGTGACCAGGTCGAGGTCTTCACCACGCGCCCCGACACCCTGTTCGGCGCCACGTTCGTCGTCGTCGCCCCGGAGCACCCCCTGCTGGACCAGGTGCCCACGGCATGGCCCGACGGCACCAAGGACGTGTGGACCGACGGGCACCGCTCACCGGCCGACGCCGTGGCGTCCTACCGCGCCGAGACCGCCGCGAAGACCGCGGTCGAGCGCCAGGCCGACGCCGGCCGCAAGACGGGCGTGTTCACCGGTCATCTGGCCGCCAACCCGGTCAACGGCGAGCTGCTGCCCGTGTTCACCGCGGACTACGTGCTCATGGGCTACGGCACCGGCGCGATCATGGCCGTCCCCGGCGGTGACACCCGCGACTTCGCGTTCGCCGAGGCGTTCGACCTGCCGATCGTCTACACGATCGACGCCCCGGACGGCACGGAGCCCGGTGCACGGACCGGCGAGGGCGCCGCGATCAACTCCTCGAACGAGGAGATCAGCCTGGACGGCCTGGGGGTCGCCGACGCCAAGGCGGCCATCACCGACTGGCTGACCGAGAAGGGCGTCGGCGAGGGCACCATCACGTACCGGCTGCGCGACTGGCTGTTCAGCCGCCAGCGCTACTGGGGCGAGCCGTTCCCGATCGTCTACGACGAGCACGACCTGCCGCTCGCCGTCCCGCAGTCGGCGCTGCCCGTGAACCTGCCCGAGGTGCCCGACTACTCGCCGCGCACGTTCGCCGCCGACGACGCGCACTCCACCCCCGAGCCGCCCCTGGGTCGCAACGAGGAGTGGGTGAACGTCACGCTCGACCTGGGCGACGGCCCGAAGCAGTACCGCCGGGACACCAACACCATGCCCAACTGGGCGGGCTCCTGCTGGTACTACCTGCGCTACCTGGACCCGACGAACGACACCCTGCTGGTGGACCCCGAGCTCGAGCGCTACTGGATGGGTCCGGGGCACGGCGAGCAGCAGCCCGGATCGATCGGCGGCGTCGACCTGTACGTCGGCGGCGTCGAGCACGCGGTGCTGCACCTGCTGTACGCGCGCTTCTGGCACAAGGTCCTGCACGACCTGGGTCACGTCTCCAGCGGTGAGCCGTTCCACAAGCTGTTCAACCAGGGCTACATCCAGGCCTACGCCTACACGGACGCCCGCGGCGTGCACGTGCCCGCCGAGGAGGTCGTCGAGGACGCCACGTCCGAGACCGGCTTCCGCTGGGCAGGCGAACCCGTCAACCGTGAGTACGGGAAGATGGGCAAGTCGCTGAAGAACATGGTGACGCCCGACGACATGTACGCCGAGTACGGCGCGGACACCCTGCGCGTGTACGAGATGTCGATGGGTCCGCTCGACCTGTCCCGCCCGTGGGAGACCCGCGCGGTCGTCGGGTCGCAGCGCTTCCTGCAGCGGCTGTGGCGCAACGTCGTCGACGAGGGCACGGGCGAGACCGTCGTGTCCGACGAGGCGCCGACGGTCGAGACGCTCAAGGTGCTGCACCGGGCGATCGCCGACACGACCGCGGACATGGCCGCGATGCGCGTGAACACCGCGATCTCGCGCCTGATCGTCCTGAACAACCACCTGACCACGTTGCCGACGACGCCGCGGGCCGCTGTCGAGGCCCTCGTGCTGATGACGGCCCCGGTCGCCCCGCACGTCGCGGAGGAGCTGTGGTCGCGGCTGGGCCACGAGCGCTCGCTCGCGCACGAGGCGTTCCCGGTGGCGGACCCGGCGTACCTGGTCGAGGACACCGTGACGTGCATCTTCCAGGTGCAGGGCAAGGTCCGTGGCCGCGCCGAGGTCGCTCCCGACGCCTCGGACGACGACCTGCGCGAGCTGGCCCTGGCCGACGTCGGGGTCCAGCGCGCGCTCGACGGCCGGGGGATCCGCACGGTCATCGTGCGGGCGCCGAAGCTCGTCAACGTCGTGCCGGCCTGACCCGCATGCCCTCACGACGCCACGACGAGCAGCCGTCTGTCGCGATCGTCACGGACTCGACCGCGTCGCTGCCCGAGGGCGCGGCCGAGCGGTGGGGCATCGGCGTCGTCCCGCTGGACGTGGTGATCGACGGAGTGCGGCACGTGGAAGGCGTCGACCTGACGCCGGGCGACCTGCTCGCCGCCCTCACCGCGGGTGCGAAGGTGTCGACGTCGCAGCCGCCGCCCGCCGCCTTCGCCGCGGCCTACGACCGCGCAGCGGCGTCCGGTGCGCGCGAGATCGTCTCGATCCACCTGTCGGGTGACCTCTCGGGCACGGTCCGAGCAGCCCAGCTCGCGGCCGAGACGTCGCCCGTGCCCGTCCACGTGGTCGACTCCCGTGCGGTCGCGATGGCGCTCGGGTTCGCCGTGCTGGACGCTGCACGCTTCTCGGTGGGACCACCGCCGCCGAGCGAGCCCGCCCCAGCGGTGGCCGGACCTGTCGCCGCGGCGCGTGCCTGGTGGCGCGGCCGCGGACGTGTCGAGACCCCTCTGCCCTCCGGCGCCGAGGTGGCCGAGCGCGGCCGTACGGTCGCGGGATCGACGAGCGTCTGGTTCCTGGTCGACTCCCTCGACCACCTGCGCCGCGGCGGACGGCTGAGCATCCCGGTGGCGGCGATCGGCATCGTGCTCGGGCTGCGTCCGATCCTCACTCTCGACGACGGCGGGATCGAGCTCATCGAGAAGGTGCGCACGCGGCGCGCTGCCCGCGACCGGCTGGTCGCCCTCGCCGCCGCCGAGATCGCGCAGCGCCCGCTCGCCCGCGCCGCCGTGCACCACCTCGGGCAGCCGGACCTCGCGGCGACGCTCGCGAGCGAGCTGGCGGGCGCGGCCGGTGACCGCCTCGTCGAGACGGCCGTGTGCGAGTCCAGCGCGGTGCTCGCCGCGCACGCCGGGCCCGGCCTCCTGGCGATCGTGGTCGCGGACGCCTGACCCTCCGCGTTCGTCTGCCCGATCCGCCCACAGCCCCGCCCGACGAGGCCCCGCACCCACCGTTCACGGTCCGGCTGCAAGGGCTCCTGCGCCGACCGTAGGTTCGCCGGGTGCACCGCCGTGATCGCGACCTCGCCCGGATCGCCCGGCACCGCCTGACCGCGATCGCCGAACCGCATCCACTGAGCGGCGGCATCGAGACCGGAGCGTCCAGGCTCAGTTCCGATGCCGCGACGGACCCGACGGCACCCGACCACCAGACCGAGAGTGGCTGGATCCCGCGACCGGCACCGGCTCTCCGGTTCGACTCCCCGCCGCACCCGCCCGACGACGCGACGCCGGCAGTCCGACCACCCGTCCCCGCGCCGCAGGCTCTGACGACCGCCGCGCTGCACACCGCCGCGGCGGGCTACACCGCGGCCCACGGTGATCCGACCACTTGGACAGCAGCACCTCGGCGCCGCGTCCGCTGGGCGATCTCGTGGCGGCTCGCGGCGGCAGCCGGGGCTGTGGTCCTGCTGGTGGCGGGTGCGGTCGCGCTGCGCGCGACGGCGGTCGTGCCCGGCCCCGCGGTGGTCCTGCCGACGCCGGCTCCGAGCGGCGTCGTCGCCGCCGCCCCCGCGTCCCCGACGGTGGCAGCGGGCGTCGTGGTCGACGTCGTGGGCGCCGTCGCCGCCCCGGGCGTGGTCCGGCTCGCGCAGGGCTCGCGGGTGGTGGACGCCATCGCCGCGGCCGGCGGTGCGACCGCGGATGCCCAGGTCAGCGCCCTCAACCTCGCTCGGGTGCTGGTCGACGGCGAGCAGATCGCGGTCCCCGGACCGGGAGAGGCGCCGGCGTACACCGCCGATTCACCCGGTGGGGACGACCTGGTGGACCTCAACACGGCAGACGCCGGCGCGCTCGACGCGCTGCCCGGCATCGGTCCGGTCCTGGCGGACAGGATCGTGTCGCACCGCGAGGACGGACCCTTCACGACCATCGACGAGCTCGCGGACGTCGCCGGGATCGGCCCGACCCTGCTCGAACGCCTGCGCGACCTGGTCCGGGTATGACGCAGACCCGCTCGTCCGAACGATCTGGTCCGAGTGGAGGGTCGCCCGCCGAGGACGTCGACCCACCCATCGCGGTCGACGTGCGACTGCTGCCGGGTGCGGCCGTGGCGTGGCTCGCGGCCCTCCTGGTGGTGCGGGCGCCGCCGCGCGCTGCCCTGACCGGCGCTGTGGTCTGCCTGGCCGTCGGTCTCGCCGTCCTGGTGGTGAGCCGTCGACCGACGCAGCGGGACGACACCTTCGCGCAGGTGCCCGACTCGCGGCACGGTGTGCACCGGCCACCGTCGCGCACCGCGGTGGGCCCGGTCGTCGCCCTCTGCCTCGCCGTGGCTGCGGCTGTGCTCGGCGCGGGCGCGAGCCAGACAGCCGCGCGTGACGAGGGTCTCCTCCCGGCGCTGGTCCGGGACGGCGCGGTGGCGCGGGTCGGGGGAGTCGTCGTCGGCGACCCGACCGTCCTCCCACCTGCGTGGCCCGGAGCGCCGGAGCGTGTCCGGGCCGTCGTCGCCGTCGACCTCGTGGCCGCTCGTGGCCGCGAGTCCGGTGCCACGGGCCAGGTGCTCGTGCTCGGCCCGTCGTCGTGGGCAGCCGTGTCCCCGGGTGCTTCTGTCGCGGCCGCCGGGCGGCTGCGACCGGGCGAGGCGGGCAGCCGGACGGTCGCGGTGCTGCTGAGCGGCGGAGCGCCGGAGGTGCTGTCGCCACCGTCCGCCCCGGACGCCGCCGCGTCGAGGTTCCGGGACGGCGTGCGGTCGCTCGCCGCGACGCTCCCGGGCGACGCCGGAGCGTTGTTCGCGGGCGTCACTGTCGGTGACACCGCTGCGATCTCCGACGAGCTCGCGGGCGCTCTGCGAACGGCCGGCCTGACGCACGTGACGGCGGTGTCGGGTGCGCACTTCTCGCTCGTCGCCGCCCTCGTGCTGGCCCTCACGTCGGCAGTACGCCTGCCCCGGCCGGCCCGGGCAGGCCTCACGGTCGCGGCGATGGCGGCGATGGTGCTCGTCGTGCACCCGTCGCCGAGCGTGGTGCGGGCCGCGGCGATGGGGCTCGTCGCCCTGCTCGGCGTCCTGCTCGGACGCCCGCACCGAGCACCGGCCGCGCTCGGTGCGACGGTCGTCGCGCTGCTCGTGGCGGACCCGTGGCTGGCCGGCGAGCTGGGCTTCGTGCTCTCGGTGCTCGCCACCGCCGCCCTGGTGCTGCTCGGCGGACCGCTCGTCGACCGCTGGGCCGGGGCGATCGGCCGACCGCTCGCCACCGCGCTGGCCCTGCCCGTCGCCGCCCAGCTGGTGTGCGCCCCGGTGATCCTGCTGCTCACGCCCGCGGTCTCCCTCTACGCGGTCCCCGCGAACGTCCTGGCCGCACCGGCCGTCGCCCCCGCGACCGTGCTCGGGCTGGCGGCGGGTTGCATCGCGCCGTGGTGGTACGCCGGCGCCCAGATGCTGGCGCTCGGCGCCGGAGCGGCGTGCTGGTGGATCGGTGCCGTCGGGCGCGTTGCCGCCGCGGCGCCCGGCGCGCAGGTCGCCTGGCTGCCCGGATGGACGGGCGCGGCCGTGCTCGCGGTGGCGGGGGCGTGTGTGCTCCGGCTGCTCGTGGTCGCCCGTGCCGTGCCGACGAGGCAGCGTCAGTGACGTCTGGCAGGCTGTGCCCGTGCCTCCTGCCACCCGCCGCCCCGCCGCCCGCGCCAGCAAGGGCACGGTCGGTGTCTCGTGGGAAGCGGTCGAGCTGGCGCCGGTCCTGCTGGTCAGCGGCGCCGAGGGCTTGCTCGCGGACCGCGCCGTCGACCGGGTCGTCGTCCTCGCCCGCGACGCCGACCCCGGTGTCGAGGTCACCCGGCTGGACGCAGCCGACTACTCGGCGGGCACCCTCGGTGTGGTCAGCAGCCCGTCGCTGTTCGCCGAGGACAAGGTCGTGGTCGTCGACGGGCTCGAGCGCGCCGGTGAAGAGCTGCTCGACGACGTGACGGCGTACCTCGCGGCGCCCCCGCCCGAGGTCGTGCTCGTGCTGCGGCACGCCGGTGGCCAGCGCGGCAAGAAGCTCCTCGACGCGCTGCGGTCGGCCGGCGTCCCCACGGTGGCCTGCGACGTGATCAAGTCCGACGGCGACAAGAGCGCGTTCGTCACCGCGGAGCTCCGACGGGCCGGTCGCCGCGCCGACGCGCAAGCCGTACGCGCACTCGTCGATGCCGTCGGCAGCGACCTGCGTGAGCTCGCGGCCTCCTGCGCGCAGCTCGTCGCGGACACCACCGGGCCGATCGGCCCGGAGGCCGTCGAGCGCTACTACGGGGGACGGATCGAGGCGACCGGCTTCCGTGTCGCCGACGCCGCCGTCGCGGGGCAGTCGGGCCAGGCCGTGGCACTGCTGCGGCACGCGCTCGCGACGGGCGTGGATCCGGTCCCCGTCGTCGCCGCCCTCGCCGCCAAGCTGCGCGTGCTGGCCAAGGTGGCCGCGGTGCGCGGCCGTGGCGCCGGTGCGGTCCGGGACCTCGGGCTCGCTCCGTGGCAGACGGACCGGGCGATGGCGGACCTGCGTCGGTGGACGCCTGAGGGTCTGGCCAGCGCCATCTCGGCGGTCGCGCAGGCAGACGCAGAGGTCAAGGGCGAGGGGCGCGACGCTCAGTTCGCGGTGGAGCGCGCGGTCCTGCGGGTCGCCGCGGCTGTCGGCTCCTGAGGAACGTGCGGACGCGTCCTACGCCGTCAGGGTGATCGCGGGACCGAGGGCGTCCCCCTGCAGCAGGTCGAATCCCCACCCCCGGCACTCCTCGACGAGCAGCGAGTCCGAGACGCGTTCGGCGACCAGCCGTGCGCCGTACTGCCGGGCGTGCTGCACGAGCGTGGCGCCCTGCCGGCGGACGTCGCGGCAGTCGATCTTCACGAAGTCGGCGTAGGGCATCATCGCGACCTGGTTCGGCTCGGCCGAGAAGTCGTCGATCGCGATGAGGTACCCGCGCAGCCGCAGCCGCTCCAGACCGGCGATGACCTCGTCGTCCGCCGCGACGGACTCGACGATCTCGAGCACCAGACGCCCTGCGTGAGCGGGGAGCGGGCGGTCGTCGACCAGGAACGAGCGGGTGATGTTCACGAACGCGTAGGTGGTGGCTGCGGGGGGACCGTCTCCGAAGAGGACCTCGAGCACGGACGCGGTCGCGACGTCCTGGCGGTCGGAGCGCCATCGGTCGACCTGTGCGGGGAGCCCGTCGCGCGATCGGTAGAGGAACTCGTTACCGAACAGCTGGCCGTCGGTCGTCCAGATGGGCTGGGACGCGATCGGAAGCCGCGAGGGAACGGCGGGGGAGACGACGGACGCGGTCACACTGGATGAGAGAGACGCGGCGCGGATTCATGACGCGGTTCACCCGAGTGGAGCAACGGGCTGTGACCGGGCACGTCGGCGGATCTGCTCAGAGACTGACGCGGCGAGCGCCTGCGCGGTCGAGCACGCCGGCGCGCTCGAGCAGGTTGCCCTGGAAGAGCGTGAAACCGAGGTCCCGCGCGTGACGCAGCGTGTCCGCGGTCTCGACGTACTCGGCGACCAGCAGGGCGCCGTACGACCGGGCGAGGTGGACCACGGGCGGCCCCTCGACGTCCAGGTCCCGCACGTCGATCTTCACGAAGTCCGCGTGGGGCAGCAGGCGACGCTGGTTCGGGTTGCTGACGAAGGCCGGGACCGCGACGCGGAAGCCCTCCTCGCGCAGCCGGCGGATGCCCGAGAGCACGGCCGAGTCGACCGTGACCGCGTCGTTGACCTCGATCACCAGGCGATCCGGGCGGCGCGGGATGGGCAGATCGCCCACGAGGTACGCGCGCGGGCACCGGACGAAGAGCAGCCGGCCGTTGGCGACGTGCTCGAGATCGGCGCGGCCGAAGGTGGCGCCGAGCACGTGGGCGGTCGCCCGCTCGTGCTGGTGCGAGCTCCACGACATCGCGCTCGCGGTGAGCTGGTCGGGGGAGCGGAACGACAGCTGATAGGCGAACGGGCGCCCGTGCTCGGAGAAGATGCCCTGTCGCGCGACGAGCACCGGCTCGTGGGAGATCCGCTGCGCCCACTCCTGCCGGAGGGCAAGAGGGATGGCGTCCTCCACTGCGGCTGCGAGATGAGCGAGCCGCCCGTCGGCGTCGTCGGGTGTCATGGGATCTATGACACCACATGTTCCACGCTGTGAACCGCTCTCGGGCGGGTGGAATTCTGGGCGACCGTCAGAGCCCCGCTCCGAGGCGGGCGCATATCCGGATCTTTCACCCTTTCAGGGTCGGACCGGTGAGTAACGGGAGACACGATGCGAGTCACAGGCCATCATGGGCAGCACCCGCACACCGGTACGACAAGAAGATGGAGCACTTCCCATGCCCAGACCGCTCAAGTCCGCCCTCGTCGTCCTCTCCGTGCTGGGGTTCCTGACCCTCGCGCCGAGCTCGGCTCTCGCTGACGGCTTCGACGACACGGTGACCTCCGGCGGCGCCAGCGGCTGCTGCAAGATCATCAACTGACCACCCCCCTGATGCACAGCAGAGGCACGAACACGCCGTCTCTGCGGGGGGTGGTGCATCCGGGGGACGTCACACATACAATGACTGCCCATGACCACGATTGCTGACCGGGTGCGCGACGCTCGACTCGCTGCTGGGTTGTCCCAGACCTCGCTCGCGGGCTCCGCGTTCTCACCCAGCTACATCTCCCTGATCGAGGCGGGTCATCGTGAACCGACTGACTCCGCGCTCGCCGTGCTGGCTACACGCCTGGGCACGACCCTCGAGTACCTGAAGCACGGCGAGGACGGTCCGAACGAGGCGCGCACGCGCCTCGAGATCGACTACGCCAAGCTCGACATGACGCAGGGCGACGCCGTCGGTGCGCGACGCAGGCTCGAGGCGCTGGACCTCGAGATCGTCTCGCCGTCGGTCCGCGTCGACGCGCTGACCACGCTGGCGCACTCGTTCGAGGTCCTGGGTGACCTCGAGTCGTCCGTCGCGATCCTCGAGCCGCTCCTGGCGGACTCGCGGGGCCGCACGCACCACGTCGAGTCGGCCAAGCTGGCGAACGCGCTGGTGGCGGCTTACCTCGAGGCCGGCGACCTGCACCGCAGCGTCGAGGTCGGTGAGCGCACGCTCGACGAGCTCGAGGCGGCCGACCTCACAGGTACGGACGAGCACCTGCGCCTGGCGTCCACAGTGTTGTGGGCGTACGTCGAGCGCGGTGACCTCCTGTACGCGACGCACCGGGCCGCGGAGCTCGTGCGGCTCGCGGAGTCGCTCGGCAGCCCGCGTGGTCGTGGCAGCGTCTACTGGAACGCCGCGCTCGTCGCCGAGCAGCGACGTGACTACGAGCTGGCCCAGCGGTACACGGAACGCGCTCTCGGGCTCCTGTCCGAGGGTGAGGCGGACCGTGACCTGCCGCGCCTGCGGCTCAACTACGCGTGGCTGCTGCTGCGGTCCGACCCGGTGGACCCGCGGGGCGCCCTCGACCAGATCGAGCGTGCGACGCCCGGACTCGCCGTCCTCGGCTCCGAGCTCGACCTGGCGCGCGTCGACGTCGAGAGCTCTCGTGCGCACCTCCTGCTCGGTGACGTCGACGCCGCGGAGCGGTTCGCGACGGCTGCGCTCGAGCGGCTGGGCGACCCGCCCCGTCTCGAGACGGCCTTCGCTCAGCTCTCCCGTGGCGACGCGCTGCACGCGCGTGGCGACGTCGTGGGTGCGGCCCGGGCGTACGAGTCGGCGGCGGACCTGCTCGGCATGATGTCGGCGTCCCGGCAGTCGGCGTCGGCATGGCGCGATCTCGGTGACCGGTACGCGATGCACGGCGACAGTGCCGCCGCGGCACAGGCGTACGACCGCGCGTTGCGCGAGGCAGGCTTCCGTCCCACGATCCCGCTCAGCTCCTGGGAGACCTGGTCGCTGATCTGATCGAGGTCGGAGAACAGCGAAGGCGTCACCCCGCAGGGGGGGTGACGCCTTCACTGTCTCCTCCGCCGGCTGAGGGCCACGACAGCCAACAACGAAAGGCGCCACCCCGAACGGGGTGACGCCTTCGCTGGTGCTCGTGCCGCTGATCGCGGCGACCGGCGGTCACGGCAGTGCCGTGACCCGCTCAGCGGAAGATCAGAGTGCGCCGACCGACTTCGCCAGCGCCGACTTCTTGTTGGCGGCCTGGTTCTCGTGGATGACGCCCTTCGAGACAGCCTTGTCGAGCTTGCGCGACGCCTCGACGAGAGCCGTCGATGCGGCGTCCTTGTCGCCACCGGCGACGGCCTCACGGACGCGACGGATGTGCGTCTTGAGCTCGGACTTCACCGCCTTGTTGCGCAGGCGCGCCTTCTCGTTGGTGGTGATGCGCTTGATCTGGGACTTGATGTTGGCCACGTGTGGACTCTCTTGTGCGTTCGCCGAAGCGATCTGACAGGTCTAGAGGGCGCGCACAGCTCCGGGACTAGGGCGTGGGGATACCCGCGGAGAGGAACTGGGCTTGTGCCCGCCGACCCGGGCGGACACGCGATTCACCATGTTAGCAGGCGGGGGGCATCGAGCCGAACCGCGTGACGGGTCTCACCAGCCGTCACCAGCCCTGCGTGCGACGCAGGGCCGCAGCTACCTCGTCGAAGAGCGCCCGGTCCACGATCGCACCCTCGCGGCGGACCGCGGACTGTCGTAGCCGGAGCACGCGATCCAGCCGGACCTCGCTGGGGCGTCGCCGGGAGTCCCAGGCTCCCGCGCCGATGTCCATCCAGACGCGGCCGCGGCGGGCCTCGAGGGCGGCGTCGCGCGTGTGGTCCTTGCTCGTGAGCATCAGGCCGAGCAGCTCGTCGGCCTCGCGGCCGATCACGAGGACCGGCCGGTCCTTGCCCTGGCTCGGGTCGTCCTCGAACGGGACCCACGCCCAGACGATCTCGCCGGGGTCGGCGTTGCCGTCCAGGGCAGGGGAGTACTGGAGCCGAACGGTGCCGCGGTGGTCGGGCAGGGTCGTCGGTGCCGGGGTCGGTCGGGTGGAACCGCCCGTCAGGCGGGCGACACCGTCGCGGAACGCTCGTCGTACGCGGGTCCAGCGCGAGCTCGTCGTCACGGGGCCGACCGTACCGGCCGCCCGGGCGCCAGGTGTGGTCGTCGGGGCGAGGCCGACCCGCCGGTGCAGTTCTACGTAACGCAGCGTTATCACCGGGCGGATACTGTCCGGATCATGGCCGACCTGTTCGACGACTACCCGACCGGACCGGCGTGGGACGAGATGATCGATCCCGACGGTGGCGGCTCCCGCACGGCGTACTCCGGCTTGCACCGAGCGCTCGCGCAGCTCAGCGCCGGAGAGCTGCGAGCACGTGCCGAGACGCTCGCCCGGTCCTACCTGGCGCAGGGCGTCACGTTCGACTTCGCGGGCGAGGAGCGGCCGTTCCCGCTGGACGTCGTGCCCCGCGTGCTCGCGGGCGACGAGTGGGAGCACGTGGCACCCGGGGTCGCGCAGCGCGTCCGGGCGCTGGAGGCGTTCCTGGCCGACGTCTACGGTCCGCAGCGCGCGATCGCCGACGGGGTCATCCCGCGCAGCGTCGTCCTCTCGTCGACCAACTTCCTGCGTGCCGCGCGCGGCATCAACCCGCCGAACGGCGTCCGGGTGCACGTCTCGGGCATCGACCTGGTCCGGGACAGCCTGGGCGGGTGGCGGGTGCTCGAGGACAACGTGCGGGTGCCCAGCGGGGTCAGCTACGTGCTGTCCAACCGCCGCGCGATGGCCCAGACGTTCCCCGAGCTGTTCGCCGCCCTGCGGATCCGGCCGGTCGCCGACTACCCGCGGCGGCTCCTCGCCGCGCTGACCGCGGCGGCGCCGTCGGGCGTCGACGAGCCGACGGTGGTCGTGCTGACGCCCGGGGTGTTCAACAGTGCCTACTACGAGCACTCGCTGCTGGCCCGCACGATGGGCGTCGAGCTGGTGGAGGGGCGCGACCTGTTCTGCTCCGGCGGGCGCGTCTGGATGCGCACCACGCAGGGCCGGCGCCGGGTCGACGTCATCTACCGGCGGGTCGACGACGACTTCCTCGACCCCGTCGTGTTCCGCAACGACTCCTACCTGGGCAGTCCCGGGCTCATGACGTGTGCGCGCAACGGCACCGTGACCATCGCGAACGCGGTGGGCAACGGGGTGGCCGACGACAAGCTCGTCTACACCTACGTGCCCGACCTGATCCGGTACTACCTGAGCGAGCAGCCGATCCTGCGCAACGTCGACACGTGGCGGCTGGAGGAGCCGGACGCGCTCGAGGAGGTGCTGGACCGGCTGGACGAGCTCGTGGTCAAGCCCGTCGACGGCTCGGGCGGCAAGGGTCTGGTCGTCGGGCCGAAGGCGAGTGCGGCCGAGCTGGCGACGCTGAAGGTGCGGCTCCGGGACGACCCGCGAGGGTGGATCGCCCAGCCGGTCGTCCAGCTCTCGACCGTGCCGACGCTCGTCGAGGACGGCCTGCGACCGCGGCACACCGACCTGCGCCCGTTCGCGGTGAACGACGGCGAGTCCGTGTTCGTGCTCCCGGGCGGGCTGACGCGCGTGGCGCTCCCCGAGGGCGAGCTCGTCGTCAACTCGTCGCAGGGTGGCGGGTCCAAGGACACCTGGGTGCTCGGCGGGGCGGTCCCGCGCCGCGCGGTCCGCCACCAGTCCGAGCTGCCGCAGGCGGTCGCGCAGGACTCGGCGGTGCCCATCGACTCCAACCCCAACGACGTGCGCGCCCAGGTGATGCAGCAGCAACAGCAGGGCCGCGCGACCACCGCAGGAGGTTCCCCGTGCTGAGCCGGATCGCGGAGTCGTTGTTCTGGATCGGTCGCTACGTCGAGCGCGCGGACGACACGGCCCGCCTGCTCGACGTGCACGTGCAGATCCTGCTCGAGGACCCCTGGGCGGAGGAGGACCTGGCCTGCCGGTCGCTCCTGTCCGTGATGGACCGGGAACCGCCGCCCGCGCACGTCGAGGTCGGCCGCGAGTACGTGCTGGACATGCTCGCGTACGACCGGTTCGCACCGTCGTCCATCGCAGGGTCGCTGGTGTCGGCACGGGAGAACGCCCGCCGTGCGCGCGAGATCATCTCGACCGAGCTGTGGGAGTGCCTCAACGCGACCTGGAACCAGCTGCCGTCGCACATGAGGCCGGCGCGTCCGCACGACTACTTCACCTGGGTGCGGGAGCGCGCCGCCATCGTCGCCGGGATCATGGACTCCGCGACGTCCCGCGACGACACCTGGAACTTCATGGTGCTCGGCCGGTCGATCGAACGTGCCGACATGACCGCCAGGCTGCTGACCACGCGTGCGCTCGCCGGTTCGGCCGGACCGAGCTGGACGACGCTGCTGCGGTCCTGCGGCGCGCACGAGGCCTTCCTGCGGATGTACCGGGGAGCGGCGTCGGACGAGCGAGCCGCCGGCTTCCTGCTCACCGACCGGCTGTTCCCGCGGTCCATCGTGTTCGCGCTCAACCAGGCCGAGGCATGCCTGGCCAACCTCGAGGGCACGTCCGACCGGGCGGCCGTCGACGACGCGCGGCGGCACATCGGGTACGTGCGCACGAACCTGGAGTACCGCCCGCTGATCGAGGTCCTCGACGCGCTGCCCAAGGAGATGGAACGGGTGCAGCGCGCCTGCTCCGCGGCCTCGGACGCGATCCGCGGCCGGTACTTCCCGAGTGCTTCCTCGACGAACTGGGTGGGTGAGGCGCTGTGAGCAGGCTGCGGGTCGTGCACACGTCGACGTTCCGGTACGACAGCGCCGTCGTGGCGTCGTACAACGAAGCGCGGATGACGCCGCTGTCCCAGCAGGGGCAGACGGTGCTGGAGACGAAGATCGACGTGCAGCCGCACACCGGCTGGCACGAGTACCGCGACTACTGGGGGACGGCGGTCTCGGCGTTCGAGGTGCTGACCCCGCACGACTCGATGGTGATCACCGCCGAGCACCTGGTCGAGGTGGCCGAGCGGGCACCGCTGCGGTCCCCGGCGACCTGGGACACGCTGCGCGGCGCGGAGCTGCGGGACCGGCTGGCGGAGTTCCTCTCGGACACGCCGACGACGGCGCCGCCCGACGACGTGGTCGAGCTGGCGCGGCGCGTGGCGGGGGACCTCGAGCCGGCGGACGCCGCGCTGGCGGTGTCCGGAGCGCTGCGCGACGAGATGGAGTACATCCCGGGGGTCACGACGGTGCACACGCCGGCGTCGGAGGCGTGGACGGCCCGGGCGGGGGTGTGCCAGGACATCGCGCACCTCGTGGCGGGTGCGCTGCGCTCCATCGGCATCCCGGCGCGGTACGTCTCGGGCTACCTGCACCCCGACTCCGAGGCGCCCGTCGGCTCCACGGTGCTCGGTGACTCGCACGCGTGGGTCGAGTGGTGGGTGGGCGAGTGGTGCGCCTACGACGTGACCAACCGTGTCGTCGCGGGCGACCACCACGTCGTCCTCGCCCGGGGGCGGTCCTACGACGACGTCCCGCCGATGCGGGGGATCTACGCCGGTGCGGGCACGCAGGCGGCGGAGGTCCAGGTGCAGATCACGCGCGAGGCCTGAGCCTCAGGGCGTGAGGCGCCGGCTGAGGGCGTCGTCGAGCGCGGCGGCGTCGCCGTCGACCGTGAGGCGCTCGTCGGCGGGCGTCGTGCGGCCCCACAACAGCAGTGCGAGCGCCTCGGCGGTCCCGGTCACGGTGACGGAGGGGGCGTCCGACCCGCCGAGCGACCAGGACCGCTCGGCGTCGACCGCGACCAGCCCGACCGGGGCGGGCAGCGGCTCCATGCGACCCATCCGCTCCTGCCGCGGCTGCATCACGGTGACCACCTCGTCGACGGTGTCCGCCCAGATCCTCGGGTCGACGCTCAGGCTCAGCCCGCCCGCCGTGCGCAGGTCCCACAGGTGCACGAGCGTCTCGTGGGTCTGGCGGCGGTGCCAGAACGACGCCGGGCCGTTCTCGACGAGCGTCCACGCCAGCGCGTCCGGCCCGAGCTCGGTGAGGGTGTCCCGCAGCTCGGCGGCGCAGGTGGCGTAGAGGTCCTCGAGCACGAACGGACCGCGGCCCAGCGGCGTCTCCTGCTTCCGGCGCGCCTGCGCGGCCGCCCAGTGGTGGATGCGGGCCAGGTGGACGACGAGGTCCTTGACGCGCCAGCGGCCGCACCAGGGCACCCGGGTGGTGGGGTCGACGAGCGGGATGGTGGCGAGGAAGTCGGCCTGGAGACCTCCGAGCACGGTCAGCAGGTCGGTCGGCGCATCGATCGGCGCATCGGCACGGTCCGTCGTCATGGGACCATGGTGGGATAGACCACCGACAGCCGACAGGCGGTCACCGGTCACCGTTCGTCGGGAAGGCGCCAGCACCTGCGCCGCCCGACTCCGACGCCAGGAGCAGTCCGCTTGTCCCCGATCCCGAGTGCAGCCGCCTCGTCGCGCATCCATCCCGCGGCGACGGCGCCTGACCTGCTGCGCAACTTCTGCATCATCGCGCACATCGACCACGGCAAGTCCACGCTGGCCGACCGGATGCTGCAGCTCACCGGCGTCGTCGACTCCCGGGCGATGCGCGCGCAGTACCTGGACCGCATGGACATCGAGCGCGAGCGCGGCATCACCATCAAGTCGCAGGCCGTGCGCATGCCCTGGGGCGTCGATGACAAGGCCTTCGCGCTGAACATGATCGACACGCCCGGCCACGTCGACTTCACCTACGAGGTGTCCCGGTCGCTGGCCGCGTGCGAGGGTGCCGTGCTGCTGGTCGACGCCGCGCAGGGCATCGAGGCGCAGACGCTCGCCAACCTGTACCTGGCGCTCGAGAACGACCTGACGATCATCCCGGTGCTCAACAAGATCGACCTGCCCGCCGCGCAGCCGGAGAAGTACGCGGAGGAGCTGGCCAAGCTCATCGGCGGCGAGCCCGAGGACTGCCTGCGGGTGTCCGGCAAGACCGGCGCGGGCGTCGTGGAGCTGCTGGACCGCATCGTCGAGCTGGTGCCTCCGCCCACCGGCGACGCGAACGCCCCGGCGCGCGCGATGATCTTCGACTCGGTCTACGACACCTACCGCGGCGTCGTCACGTACGTCCGGGTCATCGACGGCAACCTGAACCCGCGCGAGAAGATCGTCATGATGTCGACGCGCGCGACGCACGAGCTGCTCGAGATCGGTGTCATCTCCCCGGAGCCCGTGCCGACCAAGGGCCTCGGCGTCGGCGAGGTCGGCTACCTGATCACCGGCGTGAAGGACGTCCGCCAGTCGAAGGTCGGCGACACGGTCACCAACGCGAGCAAGCCGGCCGCCGCGGCCCTGGGCGGGTACTCCGACCCCAAGCCCATGGTGTTCTCGGGCCTCTACCCGATCGACGGGACCGACTACCCGATCCTGCGCGACGCCCTGGACAAGCTGAAGCTCAACGACGCGGCCCTCAACTACGAGCCGGAGACGTCGGTCGCCCTGGGCTTCGGGTTCCGCGTCGGCTTCCTGGGCCTGCTGCACCTGGAGATCGTGCGCGAGCGGCTCGAGCGGGAGTTCGACCTCGACCTCATCTCGACCGCCCCGAACGTCGTGTACGAGGTCACGCTCGAGGACAAGACGGTGGTCACGGTGACCAACCCGAGCGAGTTCCCCGCCGGCAAGATCGGCGACGTGAACGAGCCGATGGTCAAGGCGACGATCCTGTCCCCGGCCGAGTTCATCGGCGCGATCATGGAGCTCTGCCAGACCAAGCGCGGCGAGCTGCAGGGCATGGACTACCTGTCCGAGGAGCGCGTCGAGCTGCGCTACGTGCTGCCCATGGCGGAGATCGTGTTCGACTTCTTCGACCAGCTGAAGTCCAAGACCCGCGGGTACGCGAGCCTCGACTACGAGCGCATCGGCGACCAGGTGGCTGACCTGGTGAAGGTCGACATCCTGCTGCAGGGCGAGACGGTCGACGCGTTCAGCGCCATCGTGCACAAGGACAAGGCGTACGCGTACGGCGTGATGATGACCGCCAAGCTCAAGGAGCTGATCCCGCGCCAGCAGTTCGAGGTGCCCATCCAGGCGGCCATCGGCGCCCGGATCATTGCTCGCGAGACCATCCGGGCCATCCGCAAGGACGTCCTGGCCAAGTGCTACGGCGGCGACATCACCCGCAAGCGCAAGCTCCTGGAGAAGCAGAAGGAGGGCAAGAAGCGCATGAAGACGATCGGTCGGG
The DNA here is from genome assembly GCF_030814415.1 of Cellulomonas humilata. Classification (GTDB taxonomy): domain Bacteria; phylum Actinomycetota; class Actinomycetes; order Actinomycetales; family Cellulomonadaceae; genus Cellulomonas; species Cellulomonas humilata_A. Next base: position 594,150 of record NZ_JAUSVB010000002.1, read on the forward strand.
TCGACGTGCCGCAGGAGGCCTTCATCGCTGCCCTGTCCAGCGAGCCCGCGGGGTCGGCCGGCGGCAAGGACGCGAAGAAGAAGTGAGCTGAGTGTCTCCAGCCCTCCCTGAGGGAGACGTCGCCCCCGACGACGGCCGCCTGCCGGCCTCGGCGCTCGAGGGTGCCGACGAGCGCGCGTTCGGCGTCTACCTGCACGTGCCGTTCTGCACCGTGCGGTGCGGCTACTGCGACTTCAACACCTACACGGCGACCGAGCTGGGCGGCGGCGCGAGCCAGCACGCCTACGCGGACACCGCGCTGCGGGAGATCGCGCTCGCCGCGTCCGTGCTCCCGCCGAGGCCGGTGCAGACGGTGTTCGTCGGCGGCGGCACTCCCACCGTCCTGTCGGTCCCGGACCTGTCGCGGATGCTGGGCGGCGTCCGGGACGCGTGGGGGCTCGCCGACGACGTCGAGGTCACCACCGAGGCGAACCCCGACTCGGTGACGCCGGAGTCGCTGGCCGCGCTGGCCGACGCCGGGTTCACGCGCGTGTCGTTCGGTATGCAGTCCGCCGTCCCGCACGTCCTGGCGACGCTCGACCGCACGCACGACCCCCGACGCATCCCGGACGTCGTGCGCTGGGCTCGCGACGCCGGCCTCGCGGTGTCTCTCGACCTCATCTACGGCACGCCGGGGGAGTCCCTCGACGACTGGCGCACCAGCGTCGAGTCCGCGCTCGCGACCGGCGTCGACCACGTGTCCGCGTACGCGCTCGTCGTCGAGGCCGGCACGCGGATGGCTGTGCAGGTGCGCCGGGGCGAGCTCGAGCTGCCCGACGGCGACGACCAGGCGGCGAAGTACGAGCTCGCCGACGACCTCTTCGAGGCGGCCGGGCTCGGCTGGTACGAGGTGAGCAACTGGGCGCGGACGCCCGCCGACGCCTGCCGGCACAACCTCAGCTACTGGCGGGGCGACGACTGGTGGGGGATCGGTCCCGGTGCGCACAGCCACGTCGGCGGCGTGCGCTGGTGGAACGTCAAGCACCCGCGCGCGTACGCCGACCGGCTGGACCGCGGGCTGAGCCCCGCGGCCGGACGAGAGACGGTGACGGGCGACGGAGCGCTCCTGGAGCGCCTCATGCTCGGCGTCCGGCTGGCGGGTGGCCTCTCGCTCGACGCCCTGCCGGAGGACGCGCGGCCGTCCGTCGCAGGTCTGGTGGCCGACGGCCTCGTCGACGGGCGCGAGGCGATCCAGGGCCGCCGGATCGTCCTGACCCGCCGCGGTCGGCTGCTGGCCGACGCGGTCGTGCGCACCCTCGCCGGCTGAGCCCCTCCACCCAGCGACGCACCCGGCTCCGCCCGTCGGTGGTGCCAGGCGGTCAGCCGGCCGTCGACGATGCGGTCATGCTCTCGGAGCCGACCGCGTCACCGGAGCCCGCGTCGCGCACCCGGGGCAGGCTGCTGGCGCTCCTGCTGCTCGTCGCGTCGCCCGTGTGCGCCGAGTACCTGCAGGCCTACGACCCCGCGTCCACCGGGGACGCCGCCGCCCTGCTCACCGGGCTGCTCGTGCTGGCTCCGCTGTACGGAGCGCCCGCGCTCCTCGTCCGCGAGATCGCGGTGCGAGCCGGCCTGCACTGGACCGGGATCCTCGCGCTGGCGGGGGCGTTCGGGGTCCTCCAGGCAGGGGTCGTCGACCAGTCGCTGTTCGCCACGAGCTACCTCGGCTACGACAGCTGGGACGACCAGCTGATGCCCACGTTCGTCGCGCCGCTCGGTCTCGGCGCCGCGTCCGCGCTGAACTTCCTGGTCGGGCATGCCGTCTGGAGCTTCGCGGCGCCGATCGCGCTCGTCGAAGGCATGGAACGGACTCGGCGGCCGTGGCTGAGGGTGCCTGGTCTCGCCACGGCGGCGGTGCTCTACGTCCTGGCCGCCGTGCTCGTCTGGTCCGACGTGCGCGACTCCGGCAGCGACCAGGCCTCGGCGGGCCAGCTGGCGGGCGCGCTCGTGGTCGCCGGGCTCCTCGTCGTCGTGGCGTGGACCTTCGGTCGCCGGTCCCTACCCGTTCCAACCGACGCACGCGTGCCTCGTCCGTCGGTCGTGCTCGGAGTCGTGCTCGTGGCGGCCGTGGGCTACTCCCTCGTCCCGCCGACCTGGGCTGGCGTCGCCGTGGGCGTCGGGATCCTCACGCTCACCGGTGTCGTGGTCACGCACTGGTCCCGCTCCGCGCACTGGGACGCGCGCCGGGTCGCCGCCGTCGCCGGCTCGGCGGTCGTCGCGCGAGCGCTCGTCGGCTTCGCATCGGTCAGCGAGATGACGCCGCGGCCCCCCGGCGGGTTCGTGCAGAACACGGTGCTGCTCGCCCTGTCGCTCGCCCTGGTCGCCGCCGCGACGCGCGGTCGGCGCGGGGCGCGACAGTGACGGCGGTCCGGTGCGGTCAGCGCACCAGCTCGAGGCTGAACGGGTAGCGGTAGGAGCCGCCGCGCTGCACGGCGACGGCGGCCAGGACGCTCAGGACGAGGCTCACGATGCTGACCGCGATGAAGCCGAGCCAGCCCACGAAGCCGATGACCGGGATCGAGCGGACGATGGCGCAGACGATGAGCGCGATCAGGACGGTGAGCTGGAAGTTCAGTGCGACCCGAGCCTCGTCGGCGGCCGCGCTCGCCTTCTCGCGCTGCACCAGCCAGATCACCAGCGCCGCCACCCAGCCGGCGTAGAAGTACGCGAGGATCCCGCCGAGGTGCGCCAGCATGCCCAGGGTCCGGGTCTGGTCCGCGCTGCTCGGCGGCGGGCTCTGCGGGTGCTCGTACGACATCGTGGCTGCTCCTCGTCCTGGTGCCGCCGACCTGACGGCAGGCGCAGCCTACCGATCGGGACGGGTACGCGCCGGACGTCCCGACATGCCGGGAAAGCCCGGTTCCTTGACACGTGACCTCCGCCCCCGGTTCGCTGCTCGGTGGGCGACGACCGCCCTGTGACCAGGGAGGCCACGCATGAGCGAGAACCCCGGCGGAACCCCGCCGCGCGACGACGAGCCGCCGAACGAGCCGGCTGCTCCGGTCGGACCGGGCTCCGTCGAGCCACCCGTCGCGCCGGACCCGGTTCCCGGGCCTGACGCACCGCCCGTCCCGCCGCCCGCGGCGCCGCCCGTCCCGCCCGCGGCTGCACCGCCCGTCCCACCGGCGGCGCCCCCTGTCCCGCCGGCGCCCGCGTACGGCCAGCCCCCGGCAGGGCCGCCGCCCGCCCCCGCATACGGTCAGCCGCCGGCCGGTCCGCCTGCTCCGCAGTACGGCCAGCCGCCCGCCGGGTCAGCGCCCTATGGTCAGCCGGCCCCGGGCGGCTACCCGCCGCCTCCCGCCTACGGCCAGGCCCCTCCCGGTGCCTACCCGCCGCCCGCGGGCGGCTACGGGGCGCCGATGATCCAGCCGTCCCCGGTCGGTGAGGCGTTCTCGTACGGCTGGAAGAAGTTCACGCAGTCCGGCGGCCTGTTCATCGGCGCGGCACTGGTCTGGTTCGTCATCGCGGCCATCGTGCTCACGATCGTGGGCGCCATCTTCGGCGGCTTCGGTGCGCTCCTGAGCACCGGCAACGGCGACGGCCCCGGGCCCGGTCTGCAGGTCGGGTTCTCGTTCGGGTGGTTCGTGTTCTCCGCGGCCGCCGCGATCCTCGGGTACCTCATCCAGGCGGCCTTCATCCGGGCGGCCCTGGACGTGACCGAAGGGCGGCAGCTGAGCTTCGGTGACTTCTTCAAGTTCGTCGAGCCCGGACCGGTCATCCTGACCGCCCTGATCCTCGCGCTGATCAGCGCGGTGCTGGGCATCTTCCCGATCATCGGGCCGCTCGCCTCGCTGGTCGTGAACTTCCTGCTGATCTTCGTGTTCTGGTTCGTCATCGACAAGCACCTGCAGCCGGTGGACGCGCTGAAGGCCAGCTATGCGCTCGTCACCCGGAACCTGTCGACGACCGTCCTGTTCTACCTGCTGAGCATCGCGATCTACTTCGCCGGCGCGATCCTCTGCGGCATCGGCCTCTTCGTGGCGGTGCCCGTCGTGCTCCTGTCCACGGCGTTCCTGTTCAAGCGGCTGCTCGGGGACCCGATCGCTGCCTGACCTGTGCCGTGCACGGTGCCCGGTCGCCCGGTGGGCGGCCGGGCACCGTCATGCGGTGACGAAGTCGATGAGCTCCTCGACGCGGCCCAGGAGGCTGGGCTCGAGGTCGGCGTAGCTGCGCACCGAGCGCAGGATCCGCTGCCACGCGCGGGCGACGTCCGCCTGCTCGTCGGCCGGCCAGCCGAGCTCGCGCAGGATGCCGTGCTTCCACTCGGTGCCGCGCTCGATCACGGGCCACGCGTCGAGCCCGATCCGCTCGGGCCGCACCGCCTGCCACACGTCGACGTACGGGTGACCGAGCACCAGGACGGACCCGGCCGGTGTCCCGCGGACGGCCTCGGCGGCGATCCGGCTCTCCTTGGAGCCGGTGACGAGGTGGTCCACCAGCACGCCGACGCGACGCCCGGGACCCGGGCCGAAGTCGCGGAGGGCGTCCTGCAGGTTGTCGACGCCGTCCAGCAGCTCCACGACCACGCCTTCCAGCCGCAGGTCGTCGCCCCAGACCTTCTCCACCAGCTCGGCGTCGTGCTTTCCCTCGACCCAGATCCGGCTGCCGCGGGCCACCCGCGCGCGGGCGTCGTGCACGGCGACGGACCCGGACGCGGTGCGCGTCGGGCGGGCCGGTGCCGGCGCGCGCACCGGTGCGGTCAGCGCCACGGGTTCGCCGTCGAGCCAGAAGCCCCGGCCGAGCGGGAAGGTGCGGGTCCTGCCGCGCCGGTCCTCGAGCACCACCACGTGCTGACCGCCGGACTTCTCGACGCGGACCACCGCGCCGACCCACCCCGTGGTGACCTCCTCGACGACGAGGCCCGTCTCGGCGGGCTGCGGGCGGCTGGTGCGGGTGGGTCGGTGGTGCGTCGAGCCGGAGCCCCCGAGCACGTCCGAGCCGTAGCGGTCGTCGTTCACCCGGGCAGCCTAGGGTCATGTCCCGGGGCGGGCGTCGAGGCGCGCAGCCGTCGCCCCGTGAGTGTCGCGCCCCCGGCGTAGCATTGGCACTCCTGTGCGGGGAGTGCTACCCCGCAGCGGCAGACCGACGACGACGGAGGAGGCGACATGAGCGAGGACCGGCGGCTGGACGTGCTGCGCGCGATCGTCGAGGACTACGTCGCCACCAAGGAGCCCGTCGGGTCGCGCGCGCTCGTCGAGCGGCACTCGCTCGGCGTCTCGCCGGCGACCATCCGCAACGACATGGCGGCGCTCGAGGAGGGCGGCTACATCGCGCAGCCGCACACCTCGGCGGGTCGCGTGCCCACGGACAAGGGCTACCGGCTGTTCGTCGACCAGCTCTCCACCGTCAAGCCGCTGTCCAGCCCCGAGCGCCGCGCCATCGGCACGTTCCTGGAGACCGCGCAGGACCTCGACGACGTCGTGGACCGCGCCGTCCGGCTCATCGCCCAGCTGACCCAGCAGGTCGCCGTCGTGCAGTACCCGTCGCTGCGGCGCTCGGCGTTGCGGCACGTGGAGCTGGTGCCCGTCGGCCTGCGGCACCTGCTCGTCGTGCTCATCACCGACACGGGACGGGTCGAGCAGCGGACCCTCGAGCTCGGCTCCGACCTGGACGAGTCCGTCGTCGGCCGCCTGCGCACCCGGCTCAACGTCAGCGCCGCCGGCCGACGCCTCTCCGAGCTGCCCGTGGCCCTGGCCGAGCTGACCGAGGGCTTTGCGCCGACGGACAAGATCCTCGTCAACGCGGTGGTCGCCGTCGTCGAGGAGACGCTGGCACAGGAGAGCGAGGAGCGGGTGGTGCTCGCGGGCACGGCCAACCTCGCGCGCGTCGGCAGCTCGGACGTGCGGTCCATCGGTCCCGTCCTGGAGGCACTCGAGGAGCAGGTCGTGCTCCTGCGCCTGTTCTCGGAGATGGCCGAGGACCATGCCGCCGTGGCGGTCCGGATCGGCCGGGAGACGCAGCACGACGGGCTCGTCGAGACGAGCTTCGTGACCACCGGCTACGGGGACGAGGGCGGCGGGTCGGTGGCCCGCATCGGCTCGATCGGCCCGCTGCGCATGGACTACCCGGGCACGATGTCCGCGGTCCGCGCGGTGGCCCGGTACCTCACCCGGATCCTCGCCCAATGACCTGCCCGAGCACTCACGCCACATTCTTACCGACCGCTGGAAGCGAGCAGACCCTCCCGTGACCGACTACTACGAGATCCTCGGTGTGCCGCGCGACGCGAGCCCCGAGCAGATCAAGAAGGCCTACCGCAAGCTCGCGCGCGAGCACCACCCCGACGTGGCGGGGGCGGACGCCGGTTCGGAGGACACGTTCAAGGACGTGTCGCGCGCCTACGACGTGCTGGGCAACCCCGAGAAGCGCCGCGCGTACGACCTGGGCGGCGACCCGTCGTCCCCGGGCGGCGGCATGGGCGGGGGCTTCGGCTTCCAGGACATCTTCGAGACGTTCTTCGGCGCAGCCACCGGTGCCGCCGCGCAGCGCGGGCCCATCCCGCGTGCCCGTCGCGGTCAGGACGCGCTCGTCCGGCTCGACCTCGACCTCGGGGACGTCACCTTCGGCGTGCACAAGGACGTCCCGGTGGACACCGCGGTCGTCTGCCCGACGTGCAGCGGCTCGTGCTGCCGGCCCGGCACCTCGCCGCGCACCTGTGAGGTGTGCGGCGGCCGCGGCTCCGTCCAGCGCGTCGCGCGGTCGTTCCTCGGCCAGGTCATGACGACGCAGCCGTGCGCCGCGTGCCACGGGTTCGGCACGGTCATCCCGGAGCCCTGCACCGAGTGCTCCGGCGAGGGTCGCGTCCGCTCGCGCCGCACCCTGAGCGTGGACGTGCCCGCTGGTGTCGACACGGGCACGCGGATCAAGCTCACCGGCCAGGGCGAGGTCGGCCCCGCCGGCGGACCGGCCGGCGACGTCTACCTCGAGGTCCGCGAGCGCAAGCACGACACCTTCGTGCGCCGCGGCGACGACCTGCACGCCACGCTCGAGGTGCCCATGACGGCCGCGGCCCTCGGCACGGTGCTCATGCTCGACACGCTGGACGGCCCGCGCGAGGTCGATCTGCGGCCCGGCACGCAGCCCTCCCAGATCGTGTCGCTCAAGGGACTCGGCGTCGGCCACCTGCACGCCACCGGGCGCGGCGACCTGCACGTCCACGTCGAGGTGCACGTGCCCACCGCGATGGACGACGAGCAGGCGGAGCTCCTGCGCAAGCTGGCCGCGCTCCGTGGCGAGGAGCGTCCGGAGGCGCGGCTGTCCGCGTCGAGCTCGGGTGTGTTCTCCAAGCTGCGCGACAAGCTCTCGGGCCGCTGAGCGTGACGACCGCGTCCGCGGCGTCATGAGCGCGCCCGTCTTCCTCGCCGAGCCCGGCACGCTCGACGGTGTCAGCGACGGTGCCACGTACCTCCTCGACGGCACCGAGGGCCGGCACGCCGGCGTGGTGCAGCGCCGTGGACCCGGCGAGCGGGTCGACGTCGTCGACGGTGCCGGGGTGCGCCTGCTCGCCGTGGTCGGTGCGGTCACCGCCGAGGGCGTGCTCGTGCACGTGCAGCGGCGGGTGGTCGAGCCGGCCCCGGCGGTCGCGCTGGTCCTCGTGCAGGCGCTCGCCAAGGGCGACCGGGACGAGATGGCGATCGAGGCGGCCACCGAGGTGGGCGTCGACGCCGTGGTGCCGTGGCAGGCGGAGCGGTCGATCGTCGTGTGGCGTGGCGAGCGCGCGGCGAAGAGCCGGGCGCGCTGGCTCGGGACGGTCCGGGCGGCGGCCAAGCAGTCGCGACGGGCCCGGGTGCCCGACGTGGAGGTCGCGCTCGACGGACGTGGGCTGGTCGAGCGCGTCCGCGCGGTCGTGGCAGCCGGCGGTGCTGCCCTCGTGCTGCACGAGGACGCCAGCGAGCCGCTCGCGTCGGCGGGACTGCCGGAGACGGGCGAGTGCCTCGTCGTCGTCGGCCCCGAGGGCGGGATCGGCGACGGTGAGCTCGGCCGTCTCGTGGAGGCGGGGGCGCGCGCGGTGCGGCTCGGCCCGCACGTGCTGCGGACGTCGACCGCGGGACCGGTCGCCCTCGCGATGCTGGCCGAGCGTCTGGGTCGCTGGAGCTGACCGGCCTGTCGCGGAATGCTGTGGGCGACGCCTCGTAGACTGAGCACGGAAGACCCACCCAGATCGATCTAAGGAGCGCACGGCGCACGCCGAGCACATGGCCGAGTCCACATCCGCAGCGCGTACCTCCGCTGCACCCGCGCGCGTCGAGCACCGGATCAGCGTCCCCTCCGAGGTCTCCATGGTCGAGCTGCTCGGCCTGCGGGACGAGGTCCTGCGGACCATCGAGAACGGGTTCACCGGGGTCGACATCCACGTCCGCGGCAACGAGGTCACCCTCGCCGGCCCGGTCGGGGACGTGGCCCTGGTGTCGCGGCTCGTCGACGAGCTGGTCGAGATGGCAGCCGGCGGGACCCCGCTCACCGCCGAGGTGGTGACGCGGTCGGTCGCCATGCTGACGGCTGCGTCGAGCGCCCGGCCCGCGGACGTCCTGTCCTTCAACATCCTGACGAGCCGCGGTCGGACCATCCGCGCCAAGACGTCGGGGCAGAAGGACTACGTCGACGCCATCGACCGGCACACCGTGACGTTCGGCATCGGCCCCGCGGGTACCGGCAAGACCTACCTCGCGATGGCCAAGGCCGTGCAGGCGCTGCAGGACCGCAAGGTGCACCGGATCGTGCTCACGCGGCCCGCGGTCGAGGCGGGGGAGCGGCTGGGGTTCCTGCCCGGCAGCCTCTCGGACAAGATCGACCCGTACCTGCGCCCGCTCTACGACGCGCTGCACGACATGGTGGACGCCGAGTCGATCCCGCGGCTCATGGAGGCGGGGACCATCGAGGTCGCACCGCTGGCGTACATGCGCGGCCGCACCCTGAACGACGCGTTCATCATCCTCGACGAGGCGCAGAACACGTCCGTGGAGCAGATGAAGATGTTCCTCACGCGGCTCGGCTTCGGCTCGAAGGTCGTCGTCACCGGCGACATCACGCAGGTGGACCTGCCGTCGTCGCAGACGTCGGGCCTGCGCGTGGTCGAGCAGATCCTGCAAGGCGTCGACGACGTCGCGTTCTGCCGTCTGACGTCGTCGGACGTTGTCCGGCACCGCCTGGTCAGCGAGATCATCGACGCGTACGCGCGCTGGGACAGGAGCTGAGGCGGCCGTGAGCGTCGAGGTCAACAACGAGTCGGGGTACGACGTCGACGAGGCGGAGTTCGCCGCGCTGGCGCGCTACGTGCTGGACGAGATGCACGTGCACCCGCAGACGGACCTGTCGATCCTGCTGGTCGGGACGGACGTGATGACGGACCTGCACGTCAAGTGGATGGACGAGCCCGGGCCCACCGACGTGCTGTCCTTCCCGATGGACGAGCTGCGCCCGGGACGCGAGGGCGACGTGACGCCCGCCGGCCTGCTCGGTGACGTCGTGCTCTGCCCCGAGGTCGCCGCGCAGCAGGCACGCACGGCGGGTCACTCCACCGCCGAGGAGCTGCTGCTCCTGACGACGCACGGGATCCTGCACCTGCTCGGCTACGACCACGCCGAGCCGGAGGAGGAGAAGGAGATGTTCGCCCTCCAGCGCCGGCTGCTGCTGACGTTCCTGGCGTCCCGATGACGGACGTCCCCGTCGCGCTGCTCGTCCTGTTCGCCGCGCTCGGCATCGCCGCGGCCGCCGCGCTGTCCGCCGGCGAGGTGGCGGTCGTCCGTCTCTCGCGGGCGGCCGTGTCGGAGCTGGTCGCGGAGGGGCATCCCGCCGCGCACCGCGTCCGCGCGCTGACCGAGCACCCCGCGCGGGTCGCGTCGGCGGCGGCGTTCGTGCGGCTCCTGGCCGAGATGACGGCGACGGTCTGCATCACGCTCGTGGTGGCGTCGGCGGACCTGCCGTGGTGGGCGGTGCTGCTGGTCGCGGTCGCAGCCTGCGGGCTCGTGGCGTTCCTGCTCGTGCGGGCGAGCCCGCGCACGCTGGGCCGGAGGCACCCCGTCGCGGTGGTGACCCGCCTGTCCCGCGTGCTCGTGGCCGTGACCGCGGTCGCCGGTCCGCTGGGCGCCGCCGGGCGACCCGGGGCCGGGTCGGCGGCCGAGGACGAGGACGAGCTTCGGGACATGGTGCAGCGGGTCAGCGAGTCGGACGTCATCGAGGACGAGGAGCGGGAGATGTTCCGCTCCGTCCTGGAGCTGGGCGACACGCTCACGCGCGAGGTCATGGTGCCGCGGACCGACATGGTGACCGCTCCCGAGGACACGCCGCTGCGCAAGGCGCTCGCGCTCCTGCTGCGCTCCGGGTTCTCCCGCGTGCCGCTCGTCGGCGAGTCCGTGGACGACCTGCGCGGCGTGCTCTACCTCAAGGACGTCGTCGCGCGGCTGCCCATCGCACCCGCCGGCCGGTCGGACCGCCAGCAGCAGGAGGCGATGCTCGACGCACCGGCCTCGTCGCTGGCGCGGCCGGCCGTGTTCGTGCCGGAGTCGAAGCCGGTCGACGAGCTCCTGCGCGAGCTGCAGAGCGGCTCGTCGCACATGGCCATGGTGGTCGACGAGTACGGCGGCATCGCCGGTCTGGTGACCATCGAGGACGCGCTCGAGGAGATCGTCGGCGAGCTGACCGACGAGCACGACCCCACGGCACCCGTCGTCGAGGAGCTGGACCCCGGGGTCTTCCGGGTCCCCGCCCGGTTCGGCCGCGACGAGCTGGGCGAGCTGTTCGACCTCGAGGTGGACGACGAGGACGTCGACACCGCCGGGGGCCTGCTGGCCAAGGCGCTCGGCAAGGTCCCGCTGCCCGGCTCCGCCGGCGACATCCACGGGCTGCACCTGGTCGCCGACCGGGTCGAGGGTCGGCGCCGCCGGCTCGCGACGGTGCTGGTCAGCATGGCCGAGAGCACGGACCGACCGACGGACACCCCGACCCCGGGCCGCGCCCCGACCGACACCCACGGAGCCACCCGATGACCTTCCACTCCGGATTCGCCTGCTTCGTCGGGCGCCCCAACGCCGGCAAGTCGACGCTGACCAACGCGCTCGTCGGCCAGAAGGTCGCCATCACGTCCGGGCGTCCGCAGACCACCCGGCACACCGTCCGCGGCATCGTGCACCGGCCCGACGCGCAGCTGATCCTGGTCGACACCCCGGGTCTTCACCGGCCCCGGACGCTGCTCGGGGAGCGGCTGAACGCCCTGGTCAAGGACACGCTCACCGAGGTCGACGTGGTCGGGTTCTGCCTGCCCGCCGACCAGCGGGTGGGCCCCGGCGACCGGTTCATCGCCGAGCAGATGTCCGAGCTGGCACGGGACGGTCGCGGCACGCCCGTGGTCGCGGTCGTCACCAAGGCCGACCTGGTGGGCAAGGGCAAGCTCGCCGAGCACCTGATGGCCGTGCAGGCACTGGGAGAGTGGGCGGACATCGTGCCCGTCTCGGCGACCTCCGGATACAACGTCGACGTGCTGGAGAACGTGCTGATCGGGCACCTGCCGGAGGGCACCCCGCTGTACGCCGAGGGTGAGCTCACCGACGAGCCGGAGGCGGTCATGGTGGCGGAGCTGGTCCGTGAGGCCGCGCTGGAGGGTGTGCGCGACGAGCTGCCGCACTCGCTGGCCGTCGTCGTCGACGAGATCGTGGCCCGCGACGAGCCGGCCGCGAACGGCGTGCCCATGCTCGACGTGCGGGTGCACCTGTTCGTCGAGCGGGACAGCCAGAAGGCCATCATCATCGGCAAGGGCGGCGCCCGGCTGCGCGACGTCGGCAGCCAGGCGCGCCGCGGGATCGAGGCGCTGCTCGGGGCGCGGGTCTATCTCGACCTGCACGTCAAGGTGGCCAAGGACTGGCAGCGCGACCCGAAGCAGCTCGGAAAGCTGGGCTTCTGAGCATGCTGAGGTCGGGTGGACGCGCAGTGCCTCGCGTGGGCGCGGACGTGGACCGGCACGTGGGCCGGTCCTACCGGGTCGCTGCGAGCACGGCCCTCGGAGTGGTTCTCCTGGCGGTTCTCGGCGCCGTCATGGGGCCGCAGTGGGACCCGGTCCCGCTGGCCGACCCGCTGGTCGTGGAGACGTCGTCGACCGCGATCGGCTCCGCCGCACCCGTGCGGGAGTACGACGTGCGCACGTCCGTCGTCTCGGTCCGGCTCGACGGTGTGACGGTCGAGGCCCAGATCAGCGAGCCGGTCGGGCTCGACGACCCCAAGCCGGGGGTCGTGTTCGTGCACGGTGCGGGCACCGGCCGGTTCGACACCGCCTTCATCGAGCAGGCGCGCGCGCTGGCGGCCTCGGGGATCGTCGCGATGGTGCCGAACAAGCGGCTCGACACGTACACGACGCGGCACCGCGACTACGTGGCGATGGCGGCGGACTACGACGCCTCGGTCCGGGTGCTGCAGTCCTACCCCGGGGTGGACCCCGAGGCCGTCGGCATCTACGCCGAGAGCGAGGGCGGCTGGATCGCTCCGATCATGGCCGCGCAGGACCCGTCGATCGGGTTCGTCGTCCTGGTGTCCTCCCCGGTGGTGCCCCCACGCGAGCAGGCCGCGTTCGCCGTCGACTCCTACCTGCGCAACACCGGCGTGCCGCACGGGGTGTTCCGGGCGATCCCGCGCGCCGTCGGCATGTCGCTGCCCGGCGGTGGCTTCGAGTACGCCGACTTCGACGTCACCCCCTACCAGCGTCAGATGACCCAGCCGGTCTTCGTCGTGTACGGCACGGGTGACGCGTCCATGCCCGTGATCCAGGGCGCGGAACAGGTCCTCGAGGACACGGCGGTCGCCGGGAACGGTGACGTCACGATCCGCTACTACGAGGGCGCCAACCACGGCATCCGCGTCGACGGGGACGTGGACGCTGCGTTCCTGCGCGACCTGTCCGGCTGGGTGCTGGGCCTGCCGGCCACGGGCGACTCCGAACCGCGGGTCGCCGGGGCGCAGCCCGTCCAGACGTACGTCGCAGCGCCCGTCCCGGAGCCCCGGTGGTTCGGCGACGGCGACGTCGTCCTGGCCCTCGCCGGCACGTCGGTCGCGCTGATCCTGCTCGGCCCCCTGGTCGTCCTCTTCGCGCGCGGCGTCGAGGAGGCCACGGACCGGGTCCGACGACGTCGCGGAGCCACGGTGACCGTCGCCGGACCGCGGTTCGCGCGCGGCGTGCTGCCTCGGCTCCTCGCCCTCGGCGTCGGGGCGATCCTGACGGTGCTCGCGCTCGTCTGGTACATCGTCGCGGTCGCACGGCTCGCCCTCGACTACCAGCGCAACGACCTCGTCGTCCAGGGCGGCTGGGTCGTCGTGCGGGTCCTGGGCATCGCGGTGGTCGTCGTCGGGGTCCTGCTGCTGCGACGCTGCCGCCGGGTCCGCCTCGCCGGCGGCGTCCCCGCGCCGGGGATCGTCCGCACGTCGGTGCTGTGGGCAGGGGTCATAGGCTCCGTCGTGCTGCTCGTGGTCCTGGCGTACTGGGGCGTGTTCCAGCTCGGGATCTGACCGGAATTGACCCCGCAGCGGGTCGCGTTGTGTAGGAAGCGCTCACGTGCGGCACGATGTGCGCCGATGATCTGAACGGACAGTCAGGACCGTTCCCAGGACAAGGGGGTCGCGTGCGCACGTCGTGGGGTTCGGCGACCGACCGTGGCCTCGTGCGCGAGGTGAACGAGGACGCCCTCCTTGCCTACCCACCGGTCTTCCTGGTGGCGGACGGCATGGGCGGTCATGACGCGGGCGACCTCGCGAGCCGGATCGCCGTCGAGGAGTTCGCGCAGCTCGCCGGGCAGGCCGCGGCGACGGCCGACGACGTGCACGCGTGCTTCGACCGGACCGCCGCCCGGATCCGGGCCGAGTTCACCGGCGGACGCCAGGGCGGCACCACCGTCGCCGGGGTCGCCGTGACCGAGCACGACGGTGGCTCCTACTGGCTGGTCTTCAACGTCGGCGACTCGCGCGTGTACCTCTGGTCCGCAGGCGTCCTCGAACAGGTGAGCGTGGACCACTCGGTGGTCCAGGAGCTGCTGGACCTGGGCGAGATCGAGCCCGCCGAGGCCGCGACGCACCCGGAGCGGCACGTCCTGACGCGCGCGCTCGGCACCGGGGACCCGCCGGAGCCCGAGTATTGGCTGCTGCCCGCCGGCCTGAACGACCGGCTGCTGATCTGCACGGACGGGCTCACCCGTGAGGTCGGTGACGACGACCTGGCACGCGTGCTGGCGGAGACCGCCGACCCGCAGGACGCCGCCGCGCTCCTGGTCCGGCTCGCGCTCGAGCACGGCGCCCGGGACAACGTGAGCGCGGTCGTCGTCGACGTCGCCACCTCGGCCGGCGCGCACGACGACGTCCACATCACCGTGCCCCGCACGGGGGCCGAGCTGGGTCCCTACGTGTGGGACGAGATGCTCAACGGCGTCACGGTCCCGCGCCGCGCCAGGACGGCCACCAAGCCGATCCCGCGCGTGCCACCGGGACCGAGCACCCCGGACCCGAACCCATCGAACGAGGAGCTCCCGTCATGAGCGTGCCCGAGTACTCCGTCGGCGACTGGACGGCCGTGGTGCGCCCCGGGTTCGTGGCGCTGCTCGGTCCCGGCTCGGCCGAGTCCACCGTCCGCGCGCTCTGGCAGGACAGCGGCGAAGGTGTGTTCGCGGCGCTGGCCCTGCTCGCGCGCGACGGGTTCGGCGGTCTGCCGCCGTTCGTCGTGGTATCCGTCGACGGCCGGCGCGTGCACGCGGCCCTGCGCGGTGACGTCGAGGTCGTCGTCGACGTGGACGGTCGGCAGGACGTGTGGCGCTCCGGTGAGGTCAGCACCTGGACCGAGCGGGTGCTCGACGGGGTGGCCGACGTCACGGTGCAGGCCGACGGTGCACCGGTCGGTGCAGCGAGCCTCCCGATCGCCGACGGGGTCGTCGCCGCGTCCCGGGTCCGGCTCGCGCTGACCGCGCGGGACGTCCCCGAGCCGGCGCCGACGAGCGCGCCCGCGACGAACCCGGTCGGGGTGGAGCCGGTCGCTGACGACGAGGCCGGGGCCGAGGCGGTGACGCCGGTCGCGGACGAGACCCCTGAGCCGCAGGTGGAGGCGCTCGCGTCCCCGTCGGCCGAGATCGTCGACACCGTCCCGTGGGACACCGCGGCGGAGGTGCCGGCGTCCGCGCCGGCCGCCGACATCGTCGACACCGTCTCGTGGGACGAGCCCACGCAGGTCGAGCTGGTCCCGCTCACCGAGGACGCCCGCGACGAGGGCGACGACGAGGACGAGGACACGGAGACGGGCACGGACACGAGCACCGAACCCGACCCGTCGGGCGTCGTCGCGGCGGCCGAGTCGATCCTCACCTCGCAGTTCCCCGGGACCGATCCCGCGGTCGCCCCGCTGCCGGTCGGGGGCGCGTCGCTGGACGACCACGACGGCCTGACCATCCTGTCCACCGACCTCGCCGAGATCCGCGAGCAGCTGCCGTCGTGGGCCTCGGACGAGCTCCCCGGACCGTTCCGGACCCCCGTGGTCGCCAGCCCGCCCGCGCGCCTGGTCCTGTCGACCGGGCTCGTCGTCCCGCTCGACCGTGCCGTGCTGCTGGGCCGCGCGCCGCAGGTCGCCCGGGTGACCAACCGCGAGCTGCCGCGCCTGATCACGGTGCCGAGCCCGCAGCAGGACATCTCCCGGACGCACGCCGAGGTGCGCGTCGAGGGCGAGCACGTCGTCGTCACGGACCTGGACTCCACGAACGGCATCCACGTGTCCCGGCACGGCGAGGGTGCCCGACGGCTGCACCCGGGGGAGCCCAGCGTGGTCGGCGTCGACGAGGTCGTCGACCTCGGTGACGGCGTGACGTTCTCGGTGGAGCGGGGTTCGTGACCGCACGCCGCGAAGCGTCGACGCCGCCTCGCCTGCCGGGCTACGAGTACCTCCGGGTCCTCGGCCTCGGCGGCTTCGCGGACGTCTTCCTGTACCAGCAGGAGCTCCCGCGGCGTGAGGTGGCGGTCAAGGTGCTGCTGGCGGGCAGCCTCGACGACGAGGTGCGCCGCCGGTTCCAGCAGGAGGCCAACCTCATGGCCCAGCTGTCGCACCACCCGTCGATCGTCACGATCTACCATGCGGCGATCGCGGCCGACGGGCGCCCGTTCCTCGTCATGGAGTACTGCTCACGGCCGGGTCTGGCGGAGCGGTACCGGACGGAGCGCATCTCGGTCGCGGAGGCGCTGCGGATCGGCATCCGGCTGGCGTCGGCGGTCGAGACCGCGCACCGCGCCGGGATCCTGCACCGGGACATCAAGCCGGCGAACGTGCTGACCACGGACTTCGGGTGGCCGGCCCTCACGGACTTCGGGATCGCCGCGACGACCGGTCACGGTGCCGGTGCGACGGTCGGCATGTCCATCCCGTGGTCGCCGCCCGAGCTGCTGGGTGAGCACCCGACGGGCGACGAGCGCTCCGACGTCTACTCCCTGGCAGCGACGATCTACTCGCTGCTCGCCGGCCGGACGCCGTTCGAGATCGCCGGCGGGCAGAACACCGCGCAGCAGCTGGTCGCCCGGATCGAACGGGCACCCCTGCCGCCCACGGGGCGCGAGGACGTGCCGCCGAGCCTGCAGGAGCTGCTCGAGCGCGCCATGGCGAAGCACCCGACGCGCCGGTTCGCCTCCGCTGCGGCCGTCGCCCGCGCGCTCCAGCAGGTCGAGGCCGACCTCCGGCTGCCGATCACCCCGCTCGACCTCATGGATGCGCCCGGCGCCGACCCGGACGCGCCCGCCCCGTCGGCCGACGAGGACCGGGAGGACGCGACCCGGCTGCGCTCGATCGTCACCGTCGCCCCGACGGCACCCGTCGCGCCGGTTCCCGAGACGCCGCCGGGTGCGGACGAGCCGACCCGCCTGCGCGGGGTGACGTACGTCGCGCCGGAGCCGGCGAGCGCCCGACCCGGACCGGTGTTCATCGCGCCCGCGGAGGTCGAGGACGCCGAGCCCGAGACCGCCCAGCGCGGTCGGTCGCGCATGGTGGCCGGCGTCGTGTCGGGGCTGGTCGTGCTCGCCGCCGTCGTGGCCATCGGTGCCGCCGCGATGCGGGAGGGCGGCTCGGCCGACGACGACCCGACGGCGACGTCGGACTTCACCCAGGACGCCCAGCCCACCACCATCGTCGACCCCGTCCCGTCGCCGTCGGGGCTGCAGGGCACCCGCCAGGCGGACGGGTCGGTCCTGTTCACGTGGGACAACCCGGAGCCGCAGGAGGGCGACCTCTACGTGTGGGGCGTCCTGCAGGCGACGGGCGAACCCGTGCTCGCGCTGATCGACACCCCGTCGGTGACGGTCCCCGCCGACCAGGCGACGACTCCACAGGTCTGCATCGAGGTCGCGATCGTGCGCGTGGACCGCCGCGTGTCGGCCGAGCCCGCGCAGGGGTGCACACCATGAGCTGGGGGTCGGTGCGCTCGCGCGCGACCACGGCGGCGGCCGTCGTCACCGTCCCCGTCCTGGTACTCGTGCTTGCCCTGCTCGACCAAGGCTTCCCGCTCGCCCGGCTGGACCTGAACGACGGCGGGGTCTGGCTGACCGCCACGAGCAAGCTGCAGCTGGGCCGTTACAACGCGCAGGTCGAGGAGCTCAACGGCGGGCTGTCGGCGGCAGGGAGCACGTTCGACGTGCTGCAGGACGAGGGTGACGTGCTGCTGGTCGAGCCGGGCTCGATCGCGGTGGTCGACCCGGCGTCGGTCACGCTGACCACCCAGGTCGCCGTGCCGGGCGCGGACGTGACGATGGCCGCGGGCGTCGTGGCGGTGGTCGACCCCGACGGGAACCTGTGGGTCCGGCCGATCTCCGCCCTGGACACGTTGCGGATCGCGACGGACGCCCCCGACGTCGAGCTCGGGACGGGTGGTGCCGCGGTGGTCGCCCGCAGCGGCGCCGTCCTGGCGGTGGCACCTGAGGACGGCGAGGTGACGCGAGTCGACGTCGTGGACGGTGCCGCGCGGAGCACGCCGCTCGGGACGCTCGGCGCCGGCCCGGTCGACCGGTTGACCGCCGTCGGCGACGCTCCTGCCGTGCTGTCCGACCAGACCATCCGGACCCTGGACGGCGAGGTGGAGCTCGAGGGCGACGACCTGGCCCTGCAGCAGCCGGGACCGGAGTCCTCGCGCGTCCTCGTGGCCAGCCGCACGGCGCTGCTGGAGGTCCCGCTCGACGGTGGCTCCCCGGTGGAGCACCCGACCGACGGGTCCGGCGTGCCCGCCGACCCGGTGCAGGTCGGTCGGTGCGCGCACGGGGCGTGGGCGTCCGCCGTCGGGTCGTACGTGCAGCTGTGCGACGGCGAGGACGCCACGATCAGCAACCTCGAGGGAATGTCCAGCGCGGACGAGCTCGCGTTCCGGGTGAACCGGCAGGTCGTCGTGCTGAACGACACGCTGCGCGGCCGCCTGTGGATGCCCCTGCAGGACACCGACCTGCGGGTGCCGGACTGGACGCAGATCGAGCCGGAGGAGCAGCCGGACGAGGCCCAGGAGGAGACCGAGGCCTCGGACACCACCCAGGACCTGGTCACCGAGTGCTCCACGGAGTCGGCACCGCCGACGGCCGCCGACGACGCGTTCGGCGTGCGACCGGGCCGGACCACGATCCTCCCGGTGATCGACAACGACTCGTCCTCGGACTGCGGGATCCTCGTCATCTCCGAGTTCGACCCCCTGCCCGCCGAGTTCGGCAGGATCGAGGCGATCTACGGCGGACGCTCGCTGCAGGTGGCCGTCGCCGAGGGGGCCACCGGCACCGCCGAGCTGACGTACACGATCACCGACGGCCACGGCACCAACGCACCGTCCACCGCGCGCGTGGTGCTCACCGCCCGGGACGGGTCGCTCGACGAGCCGCCGGTCCAGCTGCGGACCGGCTCGCTGCAGGTCGAGCAGGGCGGGCAGGCAGACCACCAGGCCCTCGCGGACTTCCTCGACCCCGACGGCGACGACCTGGTGCTCGTCGGCGCCACGGCGGACCCGACCTCGGGGTCCGTCCGGTTCCGCCAGGACGGCACGGTCACGTTCCGTGCGGACGGCGCGCAGCTCGGCCGCACGAGCGTGACCCTCCTCGTGTCGGACGGGACGTCCACGACCGAGGGCCGGCTCGACGTCGACGTCCGACCCGCGGGCTCGTTGGCGCCGCAGATCGACCCCGTGCACGTCGTGACGTACGTCGACCAGCCCGTCACGGTCCACCCGCTCGACGCGGTCCGCAGCTCGTCCGCCGAGCCGCCGCGGCTCGCGGGCGTCGACGAGGTCGTCGGCGGGACCATCACGACGGACCTGCAGGGGGGCACCTTCACGTTCAGCGCCGCTCGCGCCGGCAGCTACTACGTCACGTTCCTCGTCTCGGCGCCGCCGCAGCAGGCCACCGGTCTGGCGCGGATCGACGTCCGCGTCTGGCCCGAGACGGACCAGCCGCCGATCGCGGTCCGGGACCAGGCGTACCTTCCGGCGGACGGCGAGGTCACGCTCGACCCGCTCGAGAACGACACCGACCCGGCCGGCAAGGTGCTGATCCTGCAGTCTGTCGACGCGCCCGAGGGGCTGCGGGTCGCCATCCTGGAGCACCACCTGGTGCAGATCTCGTCGGAGCGGACGCTGACCGCGCCCGTGGCGCTGCGCTACACCGTCTCCAACGGGCAGGACAGCACGGTCGGGGAGATCGTCGTGCACCCGGTGCCGCCGTCCGCGACCTCCCAGCCTCCGGTGGTGCCCAACGTCGAGGTCGACGTCCGGACCGGCGGCGTCGTGACGATCCCGGTGCTCGACGACGCGTACGACCCCGACGGCGACCGGTTGACGCTCCGGACCCAGCTCGCCGAGCCCTTGGCCAGCGGGCAGGGTCTGCTGTTCGTCTCCGGGGACGTGCTGCGCTACCAGGCACCCGACGAGCCACTCACGGCGCGTGCGACGTTCGAGGTGGAGGACGCCACCGGCAACCTCACCGCCGCCACCGTGACCGTCCGCGTGCACGCGTCGGACGCGAGCGCGAAGGCTCCGCCACGGCCCCAGGACCTGGTGGCACGGGTGTTCCAGGGCGACACCGTCCGCATCTACGTCCCGCTCGTCGGGATCGACCCCGACGGCGACGGCGTGACGCTGCTCGGCATCGCGTCGTCCGCCCTGCGCGGCCGGGTGACGGCGACGGGCGCGGACTGGCTCGAGTACCAGGCGTTCCCCGACGAGGTCGGCACCGACGAGTTCACCTACGCCGTCGAGGACTGGGTCGGGCAGCGCGCCGTGGCCACGATCCGCGTCGGCATCAGCCCACGGCCCAGCGACTCGGCGACCGTCGTGGCACGCGACGACGAGGTCACGGTGAAGCCGGGCCAACGCGTCGAGGTCCGGGTGCTGGCGAACGACGTCGACTCGAGCGGCGGCGAGCTCACCCTGGGGACCGACCTGCAGATGGCCCAAGGCATCGACGCACGGGTCGAGAACCGGCGGATCGTCGTGCAGGCCCCCGACGAGCCGGGGGTGCTCCAGATCGCCTACACCGCGTCCAACGAGCGTGGTGGCCGTGACTCCGGGGTCCTCACCGTGACCGTGTCCGCGGACGCCCCGGTGCTGCCACCCATCGCCCGCGACATCGTCGTGCCCGCGACGGACACGCTGGACCGCACCGAGGTCTCCGTCGACGTCCTCGCGGTCGCGCAGAACCCGAGCGGGCCGCTGAGCGACCTCGAGGTCTCCGTGCCGGGGTCGCAGTCGGACGTCGCGCGGGTCAGCGACAGCGGTCAGGTCGTCGTGACCCTCGTCGACCACGCCCAGACGGTGCCGTACCTGCTCACCAACAGGACCGGGAGCAGCCCGGTCGCGTCCTACGCGTTCATCACCGTGCCGGCGCTCGGGTTCTTCCGGCCCGTGCCGCGTCCGAAGGCGCCCGAGCTGCGCGTCGCGTCGGGGGAGAGCCTCGTCATCCCGCTCGGCGAGCAGGTCCAGGTGGCACCCGGGCGCACGGCGCGGATCGCCGACCCCCTGGGGGTGTCCGCCACGCGGTCCGACGGCACCAGCCCGATCGTGGACGACGAGACCCTCCAGTTCACGTCGGCCGCCGGGTACGCCGGTCCGGCGTCGATCACGGTCCCCGTGACGGACGCGTCCTCCCCGGGGGACACCTCCGCGCGGACGTCCGTCATCACGCTCCAGATCACGGTGTACGCCGTCGACGACTACCCCCCGACGTTCAACCCGTCGACCATCGACGTGGCTCCCGGGGAGCCCGCCCTCGTCGTGGACCTCCGGTCCTTCACCACGGGACCCGAGGGGGCGAACCCGACCGACGGCCGCTACGCGTACACCCTGGTCTCGGCGGTCCCCGCGGGGTTCTCGGGCAACATCACCGACGGCTTGCTGACCATCGCGGCCAACGCGACCACCCCGAAGGGGCGTACCGAGTCGCTGGCCGTCCGGGTCGGCTACGGCCGCACCGGCTCGTTCGAGACGGCCGTCGACGTGCGGGTCATCGCCAGCACCCGGCCGACGGTGCGCGTGGTCGACCGCACGATCGACGGTGTCGAAGGGCGGCAGACCACGGTCGACGTCCTCGAGGGCGCGTTCAACCCCTTCGCGCCCGACCCGATGACGGTGGTCGGCGCGACGGTCGAGACCCCGGGTGCGGGCACGGCCGGCGCGACGGCGAGCACCGTGAGCGTGCGGCCGGCCGAGGGGTTCATCGGCCAGATGGTCACGCGGTTCCGGGTCCGGGACGTCACCGGCGACCCGGACCGCGAGGTCGAGGGCCGGGTCACGGTCGTCGTGCGCGGGAAGCCCGCCACACCGACGGCCCCGCGGATCGGCGAGGTGCGGGACAGGACGGTCGTGCTGTCCTGGGACGCGCCGGACAACCGCGGTGCGCCCATCATCGGCTACCGCGTCGTGGCGAGCCCCGGCAACATCGTGCGGCAGTGCGCGAGCACGACGTGCACGATCGACGGCCTCACCAACGACGTCGAGTACACGTTCACGGTCGCGGCGCAGAACGACGTCGACTGGTCGGAGGCGAGCGGCCCGTCCGCGACGGCCCGGCCTGACGCGGTCCCGGACGCTCCGGCGGCACCGTCGCTGGAGTTCGGCGACGGCTCGGTCCGGGCGACGTGGGAGGCGCCGACCTCGACCGGCTCGCCGATCTCCGGCTACACGCTCGAGATCTCGCCCGCGCCGCCGAGCGGGCCCGCCTCGGTCTCGTCCGCGACGACGAGCTACACGTTCACGGGCCTGCGGAACGGCACGGCCTACTCGGTCCGCGTGCGCGCGCACAACAAGGCGCCGGAGCCGAGCGGCTGGTCGCCCTCGTCCGCACCGATGGTCCCGGCGCGCGTCCCCGACGCACCGGTGGTCGCGGCGGCGCCGACCGACTCGACGCTCGGCCGGGTCATCGTGATCACGTGGACCTCGCCCGTCGACAACGGCGACGCCGTGGCGCAGTACGAGGTCGTCGTCGACGGCCCTGGCGGTGGCACCTATCCGGTCGCCGCGGGCACCCAGCAGCTGACGTTCGACCAGGCGCAGACCAAGTACCCGTACCGGGTCTCGGTGCGGGCCAAGAACAAGGCCGGCTGGGGCGAGGCCGGCACCACCACGGCGTCGACGTTCGGGCTCCCGACCGCACCGACGTCGGTGACCGCGACGGCGGTCGCGGGGGCGGGCCGGATCGACCTGCGCTGGTCCGGCGCCGACGACAACGGCACCCCGATCCAGTCCTACGTCGTGCGGCTGCCTGACGGCAGCGAGCTCGAGGTGGGGAACCGGTTGTCTTGGACGTTCGAGAACCTGACCGGCGGGGCGAGCTACACCTACCAGGTGCGCACGGTGAACGGCGCGGGGTCCAGCGGCTGGAGCGGCCCGGCGACGGCGACCGCCACCACGCCGCCGGGTACGCCCACCGCGTCGGTCGCCGTGACCGCCAACGGCAACGGCGGCCGGCCCACCGCGATCACGGTCGGCCGCGGTCCCGACGTCAGCAACGGTGGCGGCGGCACGGTGACCTACACGTGGTCGTTGGTCGGCGACCGCGGCGATCGCGCGTCGGGGACGTTCACGGGGCCCACCGCCACCGTCGACGTCTCGGGCTGGCGTCTCCCGTTCTCCGGGGCGCGGGTCACGGTCACGGTGACCGCCAGCACGGGGCTCGGGTCCACCGACGACGACGAGTCGACGGACGTGTCGTGGGGCCAGCCGCCGAGCTTCGTCCAGAACCTGACGATCACGCCCGACGACACGGCCGCGCCGACGCGCGTGTCCGCCGTCTGGTCGCTCCCCGCGAACGACGGCGGCATCGGCGTGGACAGCTACCGCGTGTGCTGGGTGGTCAACGGCGGCAGCCCCCAGGCCTGCGGCACGACCTCCGGGACCACGGCGGCGATCGACCTCGACGACCTCGGGCTGCCCACGCCCCAGACCGGAGACACCGTCGAGGTCACCGTGACCCCCAGCAACGCCCGTGGGGCTGGGCCGACGGCCTCCGCGACCTACACGGCGCCATGACCCACCTGCACCCGAGGGGCCTCGCGCCCCGACACCGAAGGAGAAGCCCCCGATGACCCCCGAGCAGAGCATCTGGTTCGCGGAGACGTTCGACGCGCTCGTGTCCAACGTCGGCCTGGCGCTGCTCGGCAAGGAGCACACGGTCCGGCTCGCGCTCACCGCGATGGTCGCCGAGGGTCACCTGCTGCTCGAGGACGCGCCCGGCACCGGCAAGACCTCGCTGGCCAAGGCGCTCGCCGCGACGGTGCAAGGCAGCCACCACCGGATCCAGTTCACGCCGGACCTGCTGCCGTCCGACGTCACGGGCGTCACCATCTACGACCAGAGCACCCACCGGTTCGAGTTCCACCCGGGCCCGATCTTCGCGTCGGTCGTCCTCGCCGACGAGATCAACCGCGCGTCGCCGAAGACCCAGGCGGCACTCCTCGAGGTCATGGAGGAGGGGCAGATCACGGTCGACGGCGTCACGCACCCGGTGGGCCGGCCGTTCATGGTGATCGCGACGCAGAACCCCATCGAGCAGGCGGGCACGTACCGCCTGCCGGAGGCGCAGCTGGACCGGTTCCTCATCAAGACGTCGCTGGGCTACCCGGACCGGGCGTCGACCATCGAGATCCTGGCGGGGGCGAAGGACCGCACCACGAACCTGACCCCGCGGATCACCACGCAGGCGGTCGGCACCATGGCGGACCTCGCGCAGACCGTGCACATCGACGAGGTCGTGCTCGACTACGTCGCCCGGCTCATCGAGGCGACCCGCGACGACTCTCAGACCGCGATCGGGGCGAGCGTGCGCGGCGGTCTCGCGCTCGTGCGGACCGCCAAGGTCTGGGCGGCCGCCGCCGGGCGCGAGTACGTCATCCCCGACGACGTGAAGGACCTCGCCCAGCCCGTGCTCGCACACCGTCTGCTGCTCGACACGGAGGCGGAGTTCGCCGGGGTGACGGCGATCGAGATCCTGGGCCGGATCCTCGAGACGACGGCACCGCCGGCTGTTCGGGTGGGCTGATCGTGGGTCTGCGGATCTCACCGGTCGGGTGGGGGGCCGTCGCCGTGGCGGCCCTCGGCCTCGTGCTGGGCCGGTGGTTCGGGTGGCTGGAGCTCGCGGCGCTCGGTGCCGCGCTGACGGCTGTGCTCCTCGTGTCGCTGCTGATGACCGCCGGACGGGCCCGCTACGCCGTCACGCTCGACATGGCCGACCGCCGGGTCAAGGTGGGGGAGCGTGCCCTCGGCCGCCTCGAGGTGCGCAACATCGCGCGCCGCCGGTCGTTGCCGTCCCGGATCGAGCTTCCCGTCGGTGCGGTCGTCGCCGAGCTCGCCGTCCCTGCGCTCGCCCCCGGCTCGAGCCACGACGACCTGTTCGCCATCCCGACCACCCGGCGTGCGGTGATCGTGGTCGGGCCGGTGCGCTCGGTCCGCGGCGACCCGTTCGGGCTCGTGCGACGCAGCGTGCGGTGGACCCGGCCCACCGAGGTGTTCGTCCACCCGCTGCTGGTGTCCCTCGCCGGTGCGAGCGCCGGCCTCCTGCGCGACCTGGAGGGCCAGGCGACGCGCGACCTGTCCGACTCCGACCTGTCGTTCCACGCCCTGCGTGACTACGTCGCGGGTGACGACCGGCGGTACATCCACTGGCGGACGACCGCGCGCCGCGGAAGTCTCATGGTCAAGCAGTTCGAGGACACGCGGCGCACGACGACGGCGCTCGCCCTGGCCACCGACCCGCGAGACTACGCCGACGACGACGAGCTGGAGCTCGCGGTGTCGGTCATCGCGTCCGTCGGGGTCCAGACGATCCGCGAGGAGCGTGACCTCGTGGTGCTCGCCGGCCCGGGCAAGCTCCGCGCCGAGACGCCCCCGCTCCTGCTGGACGACTGCTCGGCCATCGCGCTGTCGAGCGCCGGTGCGGGGGTGACCCTGCTCGGGCGCCGCGTCGTGCGCGAGGCGCCGGAGGCCTCCGTGGCGATGCTCGTCACCGGCTCGGTGCCCAACGACGCCGACCTGCGGCTGGGTGCCCGGCACGTGACGGCCGGGACCCGCACGGTCGTCGTCCGGTGCGAGCGCGGCGCCGACGTGTCGGTGCGCACGCAGGGGTCGCTGAGCCTCGCAACGATCGGCCACCTGGACGACCTGCCGCGCCTGCTGCGACGAGTGACCTCGTGACCCCGCGACCGGCCGGCCGTGCTGCCGTCGACGTCGCGTGCCTCGTCGGCACCCTCGGCCTGGCTCTCGCGCCCCTGCTCGAGGTGTACGGCGGCCTGACGGCGCTCCCCGCTCTTGCGGGCGGTCTGCTGCTCGGCACGGCGGTCGCGGTGGTCGGTGCGGCGCGCCGCTGGTCCGCGATCGTGGTCGTGGCGGCCGTCGTCGTCGTGTACGTGCTGGCCGGCGGGGCGCTGGCCGCGCCGAGCACCACCGTCGCCGGGGTCGTCCCCACCCCGTCGACCGCCGTGGCCCTGGCCCGCGGTGCGGCCTCGACCTGGAAGCAGGTGCTGACCCTCCAGCCGCCGGTCGGGTCCGACGGCACGCTGCTGGTCGCGGCCTACCTGCTGGCGCTCGTCGGGTCGTGCCTCGCCGTGTCGATCGCCCTGCGCGCCCGCACGGGTGCCGCGGCGGCGTCCGCGGCGCTCGTCCCCGTGGCGGTGACGATCGCGACGATCATCCTGGGCACCCGTCGTCCGATCGTCGACCCCGTCCTGACGGGCGTGCTGCTCGCGGTCGTCCTGCTGCCGTGGGCGTCGTGGCGGGCCGGTCTGCTGCGAGCTCGGCGCGTCGTCGCGACAGGTGCGCTCGTGGCGGTGGCGGTCGTCGCAGGCGTCGTCGGCGCCCCGGTCGTGGTCGGAGCGACGGACCGGCTCGTGGTGCGCGACGAGCTCGTCCCGCCGTTCGACCCGCGCGACTACCCGAGCCCGCTGTCGGCCTTCCGGGAGTTCGTGAAGGAGGACGCCCCGCTGTTCACGGTCACCGGGCTGCCCGAGGGGGCGCGGGTGCGGCTCGCGACCATGGACCGGTACGACGGCGTCGTCTGGAACGTGGCGGGGGACGGGTCCGCCGAGGCGTCCGGCGAGTTCCGCCGGGTCGGCTCCGAGATCGACACCACCGTGCGCGGGGACGGGGCGCACGTCGAGTTCACCGTCGACCAGCTGGCCGGCGTCTGGCTCCCGACGGTCGGTCAGGCCACGTCCTTCGACATCGCCGACCCCGCGGTCTCGAGCGCCCTGCGCTACAACGACGCGACGGGCGGGGCCGTGCTCACCGGAGGCGTGCACGACGGGCTCGAGTACGGCATCGACGTCGTCGTGCCGCGCGTGCCGCCCGTCACGGAGATCGGCAGCGCGCCCGCGTCCGACGTCGCCCAGCCTCCGCTCGCCGGGGTGCCGGACGTCGCCACCGTGACGGCGGCGGACGTGGCGCGCGACGCCGGCAGCCCGGCGCAGATCAGCGAGGCCCTGGAGACGTGGCTCGCCGAGGAGGGCTTCTTCAGCCACGGCGTCCAGGTCTCGGGCACGGAGTCGCTGTCCGGCCACGGTGCGGACCGGATCACGTCGCTGCTCGGCGGCGACCTCATGGTGGGCGACGGCGAGCAGTACGCCGCGGCGATGGCGCTGATGGTGCGCGAGATGGGGTTGCCGGCGCGGGTCGTGCTGGGCTTCGTCCCGGAGCGGGGGGCAGGCGACGGGCCCGTCGAGGTCACCGGCAAGGACGTGCAGGCGTGGGTCGAGGTCGCGTTCCAGGGCTACGGCTGGGTGCCGTTCGACCCGACGCCCCCGCCGGAGCAGACCCCGCAGGAGGAGGACCAGGAGAAGCCGTCCGAGCCGAACCCGCAGGTCGTCCAGCCCCCGCCGCCGCCGCCGGGTGCCGTCACGCCGCCCGACGAGGACACCGAGCAGCCCCAGACCGACGACCCGGACGAGCAGGAGGACGCCGGCGCGCTGTTCTGGCGGATCGCCCGGGCGGCCGGGATCGCCGCGATCCCTCTGCTGCTGCTCGCGTCGCCCCTGCTGGTCATCATCGCGATCAAGGCCCGGCGACGGCGTCGTCGGCGCCGCAGCCTCGACCCGGTGGCCCGCGTGGCGGGCGGCTGGGACGAGGTGCTGGACACGGCCCGCGACCTGCGCCGCCCGGCGCGCCCCATGGCGACGCGCAAGGAGTCGGCCCTCGCGCTCGCCGCGTCGTTCGCGGACGCCCCCGGGGGTGCGCTCGTCGCCACCCGCGTCGGCGCGCTCGCGCGCTCGGCGGACCACGCCGTGTTCAGCGCCGGTGAGCCGAGCGGCGCGCACGCGACCGCATACTGGGCAGACGTCCAGCAGACGGTCGAGGCGATGACGCGCAGCGTCGGCTGGCGCCGGCGTGTGCGGGCCCGGGTGTCCACCGCTTCGTTGAAGAACCACCGCAACCGTCGCCCGAAGGGCTCGTCATGACACGCCACGGACACGCTCCGTACTCCGCCGGGGAGAGCTCGACGCCCGCCACGATGGGCCGCCGCCTGTCCGCCGGTCTGCTCGACCTCGTGCTCGTGCTCGTGCTCGGCGGCGCGGTCCTGGTGCTCGGCCTGGTCCAGGGCCGCGACGCCCTCGTCCTGGTCGGCTCCGCGGCCGTTCTCGTGGTGACGCTGGTCCAGTGGGTGGCGCACGGGCGGTCGGGCTGGACGGCCGGCCGCCGAGCGGTCGGGATCCGCACGCTCGACGTCGAGTCCCGCACCCCGATCGGCCTGCTCCGGGTCCTGGTGCGCACCGCCGTGCTCGCGGCGGGCGTGCTCGCGTTCGGTGTCGGGCTGCTCGTCGTCCTCGCCTCGCCGGCCTTCGACCGCACGGGACGGCGGCGTGGCTGGCAGGACCTCGCGGCGCGCGACGAGGTGCTCGACGTCCGTGCGGCGCGGGTGCCGGTGGCTGCGCCGCCGCGGGCGCGCGCTGCCGAGCCCACGCCGCGGCGCACCGGGCACCGACCCGTCAGCGTCCCCGGGTGGGCCGTCGCCGAGCCGGGGACGGCCACGGAGGGGACCGCGCTGCTCAACCTCCTCTTCGACGAGGCGCGGCCGGCCGCGCTGGTCCTCGCCCCCCTCGCGCCGCAGCGCAGCGGACCCGACCTGGACACCCGCGCGACCCCCGTCGTCCGTCAGGTCGGGCTCAGCTACGGGCTCGCCCCCGAGCTGGAGATGACCCGACCGGCCGGCCCCCGGGACGACCTCGTCGCCGCACCCGTCGCCTCGGTCGTGGTGGATCGCACGGCCGCGGAGATCGAGCTGGGCGACGGACAGCGCGTCACGATCGCCCGGACGGCGCTGGTGGGTCGCAACCCCGCGTCGGACGCGGACGTGCAGCTGGTGCGCGTCGTGGACCCTGCCCGGTCGGTCTCCAAGACCCACCTGCAGATCGGGGTCGAGCCCGGCGGGGTCTGGATCGCCGACCGCGGGTCGACCAACGGCACGGTCGTGACGTTGCCCGACGGCGCGCAGGTGGTGTGCCGGGTGGACCAGCAGGTGCGCCTCCGGGTGGGGTCGACGGTGACGTTCGGCGACTGCTCCCTCCGGCTGACCCGCGCACCGGGGTCGGACCCGATGGCCTAGGGTCGAACCATGGCGGACCGCCGTCCCGCTGCACGGATGCAGCTCGTCGAGGTCGAGGACGCCCCGACCGCTGCTGAGCGGTCGCGCCCGCCGGACAACCCGCCACCGCAGGACACCGCCACCCTCACCGACGAGCCGCCACCAGCCGGCCGGCGCGTCCTGCGCCGGTGGTGGCCCGTCGCGGCCGTCGTCGTGCTGGGCGTCGTCGTGTCCGGCGTCGTGGCGTCGGCGCGGGACCGCGCGTTCGTGGATCGCATCGCCGCGGTGCCCGGCCTGGTCCGCCCCCTCGACGCGGCACCGGAGGCGCTGTGGCAGGCCCGCGTGCCCCTGCTGCCCGGCACCGTGCTCGCGGCCGACGGCGCGCTCGTGGTGCTCGCCGAGGGTGAGACGGCCTGGACGGTGACCTCGCACGACGCGGTGTCCGGCGCGCAGCGGTGGTCGATCGACGTGGTGCCGGTGTCGAGCTCCGGGTTCGAGGCGACCGCGGCGGTCTGCCCGCCCCTGCGCGGCGACGTCGGCGACCTCGTGGTGTGCCTCGTCCGGCATCCCCGGGTGCTCTACTCCGACGACGCGTCGATCCAGGAGCCGCCGCGGGTCTCGGTCGTCCCGCTGTCGGCGCAGGACGGCGAGCGGCTCGGCGACTGGGAGGTCCGGGGGGAGCTCGTCGCCTTCGACCGCATCGAGGACGACCTCCTCATCGGCACGCTCGACGCCGAGGGCCGGATGATCGTGCAGCGGCGTGACGCCCGGACCGGGGACGTCGTCTGGTCGGTCGTCACCCCGGTCGTGATGAACGCCCCGGCGATCAGCGTCGCCGCGGCGATGCGTGTGCTGCCCCCGCTGATCGTGCTCGAGGGCGGCGCCACGATCGTCCTCGACGTCGAGGACGGCAGCACGCTGATGACGGGACCGCGGTTCGGCGGGCTCCAGGTGGCTGCGCTCGGCGACCGCTTCGCCACGTGGGCTCCCGTCGGCGGCGGGCACGTCCACGACGTCGACGGCACCGAGCTCTTCGGTGTGCAGGGCCTGCCCGCGCAGCTGTCCGCCGACGACGGGTCGCAGCCGGGCACGATCATCGTCGACGAGGGCCCGCAGGTGGCCGGCATCGATGCGTCGACCGGTGCGCTGAGGTGGCGCACCCCGTCCCAGCTCGACCCGCGACTGCTGGTCTCGGACCGGCTGGTCGTCTCGGGTGCGGACAGCTACGGCGTGCTGGACGCCACGGACGGCTCGATGATCTGGGACGTCGACACCGGTTCCGTCCTGACGTGGGACCCGGTCTCGGACGGCACGCTCGTCCTCGGTCCGGGCACGTCCCCCGACGGCCGACCGGAGCTGTGGGGCCGAGGTCTCGAGGACGGCGTCCGGTACTGGTCGGTCCCGCTCCCGGAGGGGGTGCTCGGCGTCGACTCCGTCGGCGGCCACCTCGTCGTCCGGACCGAGAACGACCTGATCGTCTACGGCTGATCGCCATGACCTCGGCTCTGCGGCCGGTGATGCAGCGCGTCGGACTCGACGAGGACGACGCGGCGGTCGAGGACGGCGTCCGCTCGGGCCCGCAGCGGTTGCGTGCCGGTGTGGCTCGGCTCGGCTCCTGGGCCGCTCGCCGCCCCGCGCGTGCGGTCGTCGCCTCCGTGTGCGCGCTCGCCGTCCTCGGGACCGTGTCGGTGGGGGTGCCGTCGTGGGTCAGCCGCCACGAACGTGACGCGGTGCTCGGCGCCGCCGCGTTCCCCGGGGCGGTCCGGGTCCTCGAGCAGGCCCCCCGGGTGCGCTGGTCGGCGGACGTCGACGGCACCGTCGCGCCGGTCCTCGCCGGGGACGTCATCGTCGCGGCGACGCAGGCCTCGCCGACCGGCCGCCGGATCGTCGGGCTGGACGTCGTCGCCGGGCACGAGCGGTGGTCCGTGCCCCTCGACGACGCCCTCGTCCCGGAGCGCGTGCAGTGCCGACCGCTCGACGCGCAGCTCGTGTGCGTCGTCGGGCCGGACGCACCCTCGGACACTCGCAGGTTCGACCCCGACGCGTCGGCGGCACAGGTCGGCGCGTCGGCGCTGCTCCGCATCGACCCCGCCGACGGTCGCGTGCTGTCCCGCAGCGACGTGCCGGGTTGGGTGGTGGCCACCGAGCAGGTGGGGTCGGACCTCGTGGTGGCGACGTACTCGTGGGGCATGCTCGCGGTTCGTCGTCTCGACCCGGCCACGGGCGCCGTGCGCTGGCAGACCCAACGGTGGTCGACGTTCCGCTCGGCGGGCAGCAGCCGGGTCTCCCTGGTCGCCGCGGGTGACCTCGTGATTGCGGCCGGCAACGAGGTGACGTTGCTGCTGGATGCGCTCACGGGGGAGCGGCTGCCACGGCCCGCGGGCGCCGCGCCCTCAGACCAGGTCCGGCTCCTCGACGACGGCACGCTCGTGCGCACCCGGTTCCGGGTCCGGGAGGCCGGCGTCGACGCCGTCTCCGAGCTGTCGTTCGGCCGGCAGGACCCGTGGTCCACCGTCCGAGGTTCCCTGGTCGAGCCCGGTGTCAGCGACGGCACGTCGGGCCTCGTGTTCACGGCGAGCGGCCTGACGGGTGGCCCGCTCGGCGGCCGGGTGCGGGCCTACGCGCCGGGGTCGACCGAGGCCGTGTGGCGGGCGCTGGCGCCGGCGCCCGAGGTGGCCGCCGACGTCGCCGGACGGGTCGTGCTGCGTGGTGGCGGTGCGCTCGTCGGTCTCGATGCGCGGAGCGGCGAGGAGGTCTGGCGCCGGTCGTTCGGCCCGACGATCGGGCGCTCCTTCACGGACGGCGAGCACCTCCTCGTGGAGCGGGAGGGCTACGGCGGGCTCCCGATGCTGACGGCGCTCTCGCTCGACGACGGCGCGACGGACTGGGACGCGCCGCTGCCCGCCGACGCCCCCCGGCCCCTGCGCATCGGCCAGCACCTGTACGCGCTCGGGGACGGGCGCCTCGTCGCCCTGCGGTGAGACGGCTGCGGTGAGACGGGCGGGCCGGGAGGTTGCGGAACGGCCGGTCGTTCGGGGTACGGTGAGATCGTGCTCGCAGTCACCCTCCTTCTTCGCTGCCGCGACGAGGCCCTCTAGGCCGCATCCTCGTCGCGGTGTCGTGTGTGCCGGCTGACTCCCCGCCGAACCGCCCGAAGGACGAGAAGACCATGACCTATCTGGAGACGAGCGCACAGCAGCCGTCGTCGATGCCGGTGCACAAGTACCGCCCGTTCCACGAGCAGATCCGCGTGGACCTGCCCGACCGCCGGTGGCCCGACAACCGCGTCACCCAGGCCCCGCGCTGGTGCGCCGTCGACCTGCGCGACGGGAACCAGGCGCTGATCGAGCCGATGAACCCCGCCCGCAAGCTCGAGATGTTCGAGCTCCTGGTGCAGATGGGTTTCAAGGAGATCGAGGTCGGCTTCCCGTCGGCGTCGCAGACGGACTTCGACTTCGTGCGGATGCTCATCGAGGAGAACCGCATCCCGGACGACGTCGTCATCCAGGTGCTGACCCAGGCGCGTGAGCACCTCATCGAGCGGACGTACGAGGCGATCGCGGGCGCCAAGCAGGCGATCGTGCACCTGTACAACTCCACCTCGACGCTCCAGCGCGAGGTCGTGTTCCGCACGGACGAGGACGGCATCATCGACATCGCGGTGTCGGGCGCCCGGTTCTGCCGGAAGTACGAGGAGCTCGTCCCGGACACGGACGTGTTCTACGAGTACTCGCCCGAGTCCTACACCGGCACCGAGCTGGAGTTCGCGCTGCGGGTCTGCAACGCGGTGCTGGAGGTGCTGGAGCCGACGCCGGACCGCAAGGTGATCATCAACCTGCCGGCCACCGTCGAGATGGCGACGCCGAACGTGTACGCGGACTCGATCGAGTGGATGAGCCGCAACCTGCGCTACCGCGAGAGCGTCGTCCTGTCGCTGCACCCGCACAACGACCGGGGCACGGCCGTCGCGGCTGCGGAGCTGGGCTACCTGGCCGGTGCGGACCGCATCGAGGGCTGCCTGTTCGGCAACGGCGAGCGCACCGGGAACGTCTGCCTGGTGACCCTCGGCATGAACCTGTTCAGCCAGGGCGTGGACCCGCAGCTGGACTTCTCCGACGTCGACCACATCCGCCGCACCGTCGAGCGCTGCAACCAGCTGCCCGTCAACGAGCGGCACCCGTACGGCGGGGACCTGGTGTTCACGGCCTTCTCGGGCTCGCACCAGGACGCCATCAAGAAGGGCCTGGACGCCCTGGAGGCGTCGGCCGTGCGGCAGGGCAAGACCATCGACGACGTCGTCTGGGCCGTCCCGTACCTGCCGATCGACCCGAAGGACGTGGGGCGCTCGTACGAGGCGATCATCCGCGTGAACTCGCAGTCGGGGAAGGGCGGCATCAGCTACCTGATGAAGTCCGAGAAGGACCTGGACCTGCCGCGCCGGCTGCAGATCGAGTTCTCCCAGGTGGTGCAGCGGCACACGGACCAGCACGGCACCGAGGTCACGGCCGACGAGCTGTGGCACATCTTCAACGACGAGTACCTGCCGGTGGAGCCGGGCAGCCCGTTCGCGCCGTGGGGCCGGTTCTCGCTGCGGGGCACGCGCGGGACCAGTGTCGAGGACGGGCCGGACACCCTGGAGGTGGACCTCGTCGACCGCGGCGTGCAGCGCACGCTCCAGGGTTCCGGCAACGGTCCGGTGGCGGCGTTCGTCGCAGCCGTGAAGACCCTCGGCGTCGACGTCGCGGTGCTGGACTACGCCGAGCACGCCCTCTCCTCGGGCGGTGACGCCACCGCGGCCGCGTACGTCGAGTGCGCCATCGGCGACGAGATCCTGTGGGGCGTCGGCATCGACCCGTCGATCACGACGGCCTCCCTCAAGGCGATCATCTCGGCGGTCAACCGGCACGAGCGCTGAGCGCTCCCGCCCCAGAACCACCGACCCGGCGGACACCCCGCCGGTCGGTGTGCTCGGGGAGGGGTGCGCTCGGCGATCCCGCCCGCACCCCTCCCCGGGTCAGCGGTACCGTCCGAACGCGTGTCCCGGGGCACCCGTGTGGGTGGCGCGGGGGAGAATGACGAGGTGAGCCTCTACCGCGACGAGGCGATCGTCCTGCGCACCCACAAGCTGGGGGAGGCCGACCGCATCGTCACCCTCCTGACCCGGTCGCACGGGAAGGTCCGTGCCGTCGGCAAGGGGGTCCGCCGCACGTCGTCGAAGTTCGGGTCGCGGCTCGAGCCGTTCATGTACGTCGACCTGCAGCTGAGCACGGGGCGCAACCTCGACATCGTCACGCAGGCCGAGACGCTGGGACCGTTCGGGCGCCGGATCTGCGAGGACTACACGCTCTACACCGCGGGCACGGTCATGCTCGAGACGGCGGACCGGCTGGTCGAGGCCGAGCACGAGCCCTCCCTGCAGCAGTACTGGCTCCTGGTCGGCGCCGTGAAGGCGCTGGCGTCCCGTGACCACGCGCCCGGTCTGGTGCTCGACTCGTACCTGCTGCGTGCGCTCTCGGTCGCCGGGTGGGCGCCCAGCTTCACCGACTGCGCGCGCTGCGGGGAGCCCGGGCCGCACTCCGCGTTCGCGGTGGCGTCGGGCGGTGCCGTCTGCCGGGCCTGCCGGCCACCGGGTGCGGCCGCGCCGGCGCCCGAGACGTTCGAGCTCCTGGCCGCGCTGCTTGCGGGAGACTGGTCCGTCGCCGACGCGAGCGCCGAGCGGCACCGCGGCGAGGGCAACGGCCTGGTCGCCGCGTTCTGCCAGTTCCACCTCGAGCGCCAGCTGCGCTCGCTCCCCATGGTCGAGAGGGTCTGAATGCCGGTCCCACCCCCGCCGCACCCCAGCGGCGAACGCGCTCCCGTGATCCCGAAGGAGTTCGTGCCCCGGCACGTGGCCGTCGTCATGGACGGCAACGGCCGCTGGGCGAACGCGCGCGGTCTGCCCCGGACGGCCGGGCATGCCGCGGGGGAGGCGTCCCTGCTCGACGTCGTCGCCGGTGCCATCGAGGTGGGCGTCGAGTACGTCTCGGCGTACGCGTTCTCCACCGAGAACTGGTCGCGCTCACCCGACGAGGTGCGCTTCCTCATGGGGTTCAACCGGGACGTGCTGCGCCGCCGCCGGGACCTGATGAACTCGTGGGGGGTGCGGGTCCGCTGGGCGGGCCGGCGCCCGCGGCTGTGGCGCTCGGTGATCACCGAGCTGGAGACCGCGGAGGAGCTGACCAGGCAGAACTCGACGGTCACGCTCACGATGTGCGTGAACTACGGCGGCCGTGCCGAGATCGCCGACGCCGCACAGGCGATCGCGCGCGAGGTCGCCGCCGGTCGTGTGAAGCCGGACAAGGTCAACGAGAAGCTCTTCGCGCGGTACCTCGACGAGCCCGACCTGCCGGACGTGGACCTGTTCCTGCGGTCGTCGGGCGAGCAGCGGACGTCGAACTTCATGATCTGGCAGGCCGCGTACGCCGAGCTGGTGTTCCTCGACGAGCCGTGGCCCGACGTCGACCGCCGGCACCTGTGGCGCGCGGTGGAGACGTACGCGCGTCGGGACCGGCGCTACGGCGGCGCCGTGGACAAGCCGGGTCAGACCTCGGCCTGAACCGCCGTCGACCCGGTGCGCTGTGCCCGGCGCAGCAGTCGGCGGCGGACCAGCCAGCCGACCCCGACGACGACCACGAGCACCGCGCCGGCGAGCGCCCACGGTGAGGTGGCGAACAGCGAGATGGCCGCCCACACGGCGCCGAAGCCGATCGTCGCCCAGACGCCCGCCCACACCAGCGCCCCGGGGACCGTGGCGATGGCGAACCGCAGGTACGGCATCTTCACGACGCCGGCCGCCGCGAAGATCGCGGTCTGCAGCCCCACCGTCAGGAACGCGAGCGTGACCGCGATCGGACCCCAGCGCCGCACCAGACCGAGCCCGCGCTGGGCGCTCCGGGTGTCGGTCCAGGCCTCCAGCCGCTGGATCGTGGCGTGCCACCAGCCGGGCGCGCCCTCCTGCTCGTGGACGGCCTGCGCCCCGCGGACGACACCGCGGCCGGCCCAGTAGGTGCCGTGGGAGCGGGCCATGACGATCACGAAGAGGCCGGCGACGGCAACACCGAGCGGCACGCTGCCGAGGTGATAGGCGTCGAGGGGGTCCACGCGCTGATCCTACGTGGTCGGTGAGGGTCGCCTAACTGCCACTCCGTCAGCATCGTCGACGTCGTCGACGAGCAGGACGTCGTCGACCATGTCCGGGTGGGGGTCCTGCGGCGGTGCGGGCCGGCGCAGGAGCGGCTGCAGGGTGGCGGCGACGGCGTACACCAGGATCGCCAGGACGACGATCGTGGCCCCGGGCGGGATGTCCTGCCAGTACGTGAGCACCAGCCCGGAGACGCTGACGACGACGCCGATCACGCTGGCCAGCGTCATGGTGCGGCTGAACGAGCGGGCGAACAGCTGCGCGATGGCCACGGGCACGATCATCAGCGCGCTGACCAGCAGGAGGCCCACCACGCGCATCGCGATGGTCACGGTGAGGGCGGCGATGGTCGCGACGAGCATCGAGAGCAGCCGCACGGGCAGCCCGCTGGCCCGGGCGAACTCCTCGTCGTGACTGACGGCGAACAGGGCCGTGCGCAGGCCGACCCCGACGCCGAGCACCAGGACGGCCAGGGCGACGGTCCACCACAGGTCGGCGGTGGACACGGTCGAGATGGAGCCGAACAGGTAGCTGATCAGGTTGGCGTTGGTGCCGCCCGCGAGCTTGATGAGCAGGACGCCGCCGGCGATGCCGCCGTAGAACATGAGCGCGAGGGCGAGGTCGCCGCTGGTCCGGCCGCGCTCGCGCACGAGCTCGATGACGATCGAGCCGACGACCGCCGCGATGACGGCGCCCGGAAGCGCGAGCGTGTCCTGCGGAACCAGGCCCGCCCAGCTGCCGACGAGCCAGCCGAGCGCGACGCCGGTGAGGGCGACGTGCCCGATGCCGTCGCCCAGGAGAGCCATCCGGCGCTGCACCAGGAACGTGCCGACGACCGGTGCGGCGGCCCCGACGAGCACCGCCGCGATGAGCGCGCGCTGCATGAGGGGAGAGCTGAGCAGCTCGACCACCTGGTCCCACGCGGTCACGGGTTCACCTCCACGGACAGCGACGGTCCGGTCTGCGGCGGCTCCGGGTCGGGGTGCGCGTGCGTGTGGTCGTGCCACTGGCCGGCGTGCTCGCCGCGGGCGCGGGGCGGCGGGCCGTCGTGCGCGACGCGGCCGTGCCGCAGCACGATCGCGCGGTCGATCAGGGGCGAGAACGGGCCGAGCTCGTGCAGGATCACGACCACCGTGGTCCCCGCGTCGTGCAGGCGGCTGACGGTGTCGACGAACGTCGCCTGCGTCGGGATGTCGATGCCGGAGGTCGGCTCGTCGAGGACCAGCAGGTCGGGGTCGCGGACCAGGGCGCGGGCGATGAGCACGCGCTGCTGCTGGCCACCGGACATCTCCTGCACCCGCTGGAACGCCCGGTCGGCCAGGCCGACGTCGGCCAGCGCGGCGAGCGCGCGGCGCTTGTGACCACGCGGCGGCCGCAGCGTCCGGCCGTGCAGCAGCCCGGACGTCACCACCTCGTAGGCGGTCGCGGGGACGCCCGCGGCGGCAGGCAGCCGCTGCGGCACGTACCCGATCCGGTCCCAGGGGGCCGACGGGCCGAGCGGAGCACCGAACAGCCGCACGTCACCGGCGGTCCGGGTCACCACCCCGAGCAGCGAGCGCACGAGGGTCGACTTGCCCGAGCCGTTGGCGCCGAGCAGCGCCAGCACCTCACCGGCGGGCACGACGAGGTCGATGCCGTCGAGGATCGGCTGGCCGCCGAGCGTCACGCCGAGGCCGGTGGCCTCGATCACGGGGGTGCTCACGAGCAGGACAATGCCATGCGCAGGGCGTCGAGGTTGGCCTGCGCGATCGTGAAGTAGTCGGTGTCGGGGTCTGCCAGACCCTCGATCGGGTCGAGCACGGCGGCCTCGACGCCGAGGTCGGCGGCCAGGGTCTCGGCCACCTTGGGGCTGACCAGCGTCTCGAAGAAGATCGTCGTGACGCCTTCGTCGCGCACGATCTTCTCGACCGCGGCCAGCCGGGCGGGTGAGGGTTCGGCCTCGGGGTCGATGCCGGAGATGCCGACCTGGTGCAGGTCGTAGCGATCGGCCAGGTAGCCGAACGCCTCGTGCGACGTGACGAAGGTCCGGGAGTCGCACTGCTCCAGGCCGGTGGCGTAGGCGGCGTCGAGGTCCTCGAAGCGCTGGGTCAGCGCGGCGGCGTTGGCCGCGAACGTCTCGGCGCCGTCGGGGTCGATCTCGGTGAGCGTGTCGGCGACGTCCTGGACGACCGACGGCATCCGGCTCGGGTCGAGCCAGAAGTGGGGGTCGACGTCGCCGTGATCGTGCTCCTCGTGCTCCTCCGCGGACTCGTCCTCGTGCTCCTCCGGTCGCAGCGTCGCCTCGGTCGCCGCATCCACGACGTGCGCCGGCGAGGTCTGGGCGATCGCGTCGTCGACCGCAGCCTGGAAGCCGGACAGGTAGACCACGAGGTCGGCGCCGTCGATCCGGGAGACCTGGGCGGGGGAGAGCTCGACGTCGTGCGGCTCGGCGCCGGGAGGCGTCAACGACCGGACGCTCACCCGGTCGCCGCCCACCTGCTCGGCCACGAACTGGAGGGGGTAGAACGAGGCCATGACGTCGACGGTCCCGTCGTCGGCACCCGACGCGCTCGCGCAGCCGGTCAGCACCAGCGGGAGAGCGGCGAGGACGGCGAGGTGGCGACGCGGGATGGACATGACGATCATTCTCAGTTAGACGAGAACGGTTGTCAAAACGCGTCGCGTCGCTGACCGGTAGCCTGGCTGCTCAACCTCTGTTCCCCTCTGTCTTCACCGGGGCGCGCCCGGCGCCGCGGTCCACCCGTCCGCGACACCCAGCCGCGGACGCCACCACCCTGGAGTGATCGATCGTGGCTGCACCCTCCCGCCTGGACTCCGTCGTCTCCCTCGCCAAGCGGCGCGGGTTCGTCTTCCCGAGCGGTGAGATCTACGGCGGTACCCGCTCCGCGTGGGACTACGGACCGCTCGGCGTGGAGCTCAAGGAGAACATCAAGCGCCAGTGGTGGCGCACGATGGTCACCAGCCGCGACGACATCGTCGGCCTCGACTCCTCGGTGATCCTTCCGCGGCAGGTCTGGGTCGCCTCCGGCCACGTCGGCGTCTTCACCGATCCGCTGACCGAGTGCCTCTCCTGCCACAAGCGGTTCCGCGAGGACCACATGCTGGAGGAGTTCGAGGAGAAGAAGGGCCGCGTCCCCGAGCACGGCCTGGCGGACATCGCGTGCCCGAACTGCGGCACCCGCGGCCAGTGGACCGAGCCCCGCGACTTCAACATGATGCTCAAGACCTACCTCGGCCCCGTCGAGGACGAGTCCGGCCTGCACTACCTGCGGCCCGAGACCGCGCAGGGCATCTTCGTGAACTTCGCCAACGTGAGCACCACGTCGCGCAAGAAGCCGCCGTTCGGCATCGGCCAGATCGGCAAGTCGTTCCGCAACGAGATCACGCCTGGCAACTTCATCTTCCGCACGCGCGAGTTCGAGCAGATGGAGATGGAGTTCTTCGTCGAGCCCGGCACCGACGAGACGTGGCACCAGTACTGGATCGACCAGCGCACCGACTGGTACGTGGATCTCGGCATCGCCCGCGAGAACCTGCGGCACTACGAGCACCCGGCCGAGAAGCTGTCGCACTACTCCAAGCGCACCGTCGACATCGAGTACCGGTTCCAGTTCCAGGGCAGCGAGTGGGGCGAGCTCGAGGGCATCGCCAACCGCACGGACTTCGACCTCAAGACGCACACCGAGCACTCCGGCCAGGACCTGTCGTACTTCGACCAGGCGACCAACACCCGGTACGTGCCCTACGTCATCGAGCCCGCGGCCGGCCTGACCCGCTCGCTCATGGCGTTCCTCGTCGAGTCGTACACCGAGGACGAGGCGCCCAACACCAAGGGTGGCGTCGACGTCCGCACCGTGCTCAAGCTCGACCCGCGCCTCGCGCCCGTCAAGGCCGCGGTGCTGCCGCTGTCCCGCAACGAGTCCCTGTCGCCGAAGGCCCGTGACCTCGCCGCCGAGCTCCGCAAGAACTGGAACGTCGACTTCGACGACGCCGGCGCCATCGGCCGTCGTTACCGCCGCCAGGACGAGATCGGTACGCCGTTCTGCATCACGGTCGACTTCGACACGCTCGACGACCAGGCCGTCACCATCCGGCACCGCGACGACATGACGCAGGAGCGCGTCGCCCTGGACAAGGTCGTCGGCTACCTGGCGCAGCACCTCGTCGGCGCCTGACCCGACCGACACCGCAGGCCCGGAGCGCACGCTCCGGGCCTGCCGTGCGCCGGGATGACATCCGTCATCCCGAGGTGGTGACGGGCGACGGGGGAGCCGGCTCGCCGCGCCGGTCAGGATCGAGCCATGACCTTCACCGACACCCTCCCCACACCGGCTCAGGCCGGACCGGGCCCGCTGGCGATCGACCTGCGGGGCCTGCACAAGTCCTTCGGCAGCGTCCGCGCCGTCGACGGGATCGACCTGGCGATCACGCCCGGCGAGGTCGTCGCGTTCCTCGGTCCCAACGGGGCCGGCAAGACCACGACGATCGACATGCTGCTGGGCCTGGCCCGTCCGGACGCCGGCTCGGTGTCCGTGCTCGGGCTCGACCCGAACCGCGCGATCGCCGAGGGCCGGGTCTCGGCCGTCATGCAGAGCGGCGGCCTGCTCAAGGACCTCACGGTCGGCGAGACCGTCGAGCTGACGGCGTCGTTCTTCCGCGCGTCGCGCTCCGCGGGCGAGGTGCTCGCCCGCGCGGGCATCGCCGACATCGCCGACCGCAAGGTGGGCACGTGCTCGGGCGGTCAGCAGCAGCGGCTCCGGTTCGCGCTCGCCCTGCTGCCGGACCCGGACGTGATCGTGCTCGACGAGCCGACGACCGGCATGGACGTGGAAGGGCGCCGCGACTTCTGGACCGCCCTGCGGGCCGACGCCTCGCGCGGCCGGACGATCCTGTTCGCCACGCACTACCTCGAGGAGGCCGACGCCTACGCCGACCGGATCGTGCTGGTCAGCCACGGGCGGATCGTCGCCGACGGATCGGCGGCGCAGGTGAAGAACCTCGCGTCGGGCCGGCTGGTCACCGCCACGCTGCCCGACGTCACCGCCGCGCAGACGACGGACCTCGAGGCGATCCCGGGCGTCCAGTCGGTCGAGCTGCGTCGCGACCGGCTGCTGGTGCGGACCTCCGACTCCGACGGCGTCGCCCGTCACCTGCTCACCGCGACCGCGGCGAGCGACATCGAGATCACCGCCCGCGGGCTCGAGGACGCGTTCCTCGCCCTGACGGGCGACCACGACACCACCGGGAGCCCCGCATGAGCACCGTCGTCGCCACCACACCGGCCCGCACTGCCGACCGGACGCCCCGCACCGGCCTGCTCAACGGTCCGTTCCTCGCGATCGAGCTGCGCCGCCTGCTGCGCAACCGCCGGACGGTCATCTTCACGCTGATCATGCCGCCGGCGTTCTTCCTCATCTTCGGCACGGCGGAGGCGTACAAGACGCAGTCCGTCGGCAACGGCAACGTCACCGCGTTCATCATGGTCTCGATGGCTCTGTACGGCGCCATGCTCGCCACCACGAGCGGCGGTGCGAGCGTCTCCGTCGAGCGCTCGCAGGGCTGGACCCGGCAGCTGCGGCTCACGCCCCTGCGACCCGCGACGTACGTCTTCACCAAGGTGCTCGTCGCGATGGTCATGGGGCTCGCCGCCGTCGTGGTGGTCGCGATCGTGGGCCTGATCAGCGGTGCGACGGGCGACGCCGGTGCGATCGCAGCCTCTCTCGGGCTCGCGTGGGTCGGCTCCGTGGTCTTCGCCGCGTTCGGGCTCTTCATGGGGTACCTGCTGCCGGCGGAGAACGTCATGCAGGTCCTCGGTCCGGTGCTCGCGCTGCTCGCGTTCGCCGGTGGGCTGTTCGTGCCGCTCGGGGACGGGCTCTTCGCCGACATCGCCAAGGTGGTCCCGACGTACGGGCTCGCCGAGATCGTGCGGGCTCCGCTCACCGGCGACGCGCCGAGCATCTGGGCCGTCGTCAACGTGGTCGGCTGGGCCGCCGTGTTCGTCGGCGGCGCGGCCTGGCGGTTCCGTCGGGACACGGCGCGCGTGTGACCGGTGCTCCGGCCGACGGCCCGGTCGACCGTGGCCCGGCTAGCGTGGGCGCCGTGAGGACGGACCGCGACGCAAGGCCGGGCGGCGGGCCCCCGTGGGGCGACGACGGACTGTCCCGGCCGCGGACACGACGGGTCATGCGCGTCGTCGGCCCCGTCCTCGGCATCGTCTGGGCGGTGTTCCTGCTGCAGCCGTGGCAGGCGGCCTGGGCCGCGCCGCACGGCATCGAGCGGACGCTCTCCCTCGTCGCGATCGCGGGGCTGGCGGTGAGCTTCGCGTGGGTCGTCCTCACGCGTGCGGGGCCGCACGGCAGCCGCCTCCCCGACCCGAGGACCGGGTTCGTGCTCGCGGGCCAGGTCGTCCTCGTCGGCGTGTCGACCCTCGCGGCGGGGGAGGAGGGCCTGGTCGGCCTCGTGTTCGTGTGCGTCTCCGCGATCTTCCTGATGCGGGACCCGCGGGCGCTGCTGGTCGCCGTCTTTGCCTCCGTCGTCATCGTCGTGCTGCCGCGGATCGTGCCCGGCTGGGAGCCGATCGACGACCTCGTGATCTCGGTGGTCCTCGCGTCGGTCGCCGTCTTCGGGTTCACGCAGCTCGTGCTCCGCAACCGCCAGCTCCAGCTCGCGCAGGACGAGGTCGCCGTCCTCGCGATCGAGCGGGAGCGCGAGCGGATCGCCCGCGACATCCACGACATCCTCGGGCACAGCCTGACCGTCATCTCGGTCAAGGCGGAGCTCGCCGGCAAGCTCGTGGACCTCGATCCGGAACGTGCGAAGGCGGAGATGGCGGACGTGCAGGCGCTGGCCCGCGCGGCGCTCGCGGACGTCCGCGGGACGGTGTCGGCGACCCGCGCCGTGACGCTCGCCGGCGAGCTGGCAGGCGCGCGACAGGCCTTCGACTCGGCCGGCGTCGAGGCCGACGTGCCCGGCACGGTCGACCAGGTGCCCGACGAGCTGCGCGAGCTGTTCGCGTGGGCGGTCCGGGAGGGCACGACGAACGTCCTGCGGCACGCGGCGGCCACGCGGGTGCAGGTGACGATGACGGGGGACACGCTCGTGGTGGACGACGACGGCGACGGTCCGGCCGCGGCCGACCTCATCGCCGGCAACGGGCTGCGGGGACTCTCGGAGCGCGCTCGTCAGGTCGGGGCCCGTGTCGCGGTCTCCCCGAGCCCGCTGGGCGGCTACCGGCTGCTCGTGACGACGACCGGAGCGACGCGATGATCCGCCTCCTGCTCGCCGACGACCAGGCCCTGGTGCGGGGTGCGCTCGCCGCGCTGCTGGACCTCGAGGCCGACCTCGCCGTCGTGGCCCAGGTGGGACGCGGCGACGAGGTCGTCGACGCCGCCCGGGCGAGCGCCGCCGACGTGGCCCTGCTCGACGTGGAGATGCCGGGGCTGGACGGCATCGCGGCGGCCGCTGCGCTCAGGGCGGCGTACCCGGCGTGCCGGTCGCTCGTCGTCACCACGTTCGGCCGTCCCGGCTACCTGCGTCGCGCGCTCGATGCCGGGGCCAGCGGGTTCGTCGTCAAGGACACGCCCGCCGAGCAGCTGGCCGACGCCGTGCGCCGCGTGCACCGCGGTCTGCGCGTGGTCGACCCGGACCTGGCCGTCGAGTCCTTGGCCGTGGGGAGCAGCCCGCTGACCGAGCGCGAGCGGGACGTCCTGGTCGCCGCCGCGGGTGGCGGGACCGTCGCGGACATCGCCCGGGAGACGTTCCTGTCCGAGGGGACGGTGCGCAACTACCTGTCCGCCGCGATGGGAAAAACAGGCGCCCGGACGCGTGCCGAGGCGGTCCGGCTGGCGCAGGAGAACGGCTGGTTGCTCGGCTGAGGGAGAATGGGTCCATGACCATGACGACTTCTGCGGTTCCGGCGCGCCCGGGCGCCGTGCTTCCGCCGCTGCGCATCGGTCCGCTGACCATCGACACGCCGGTCGTCCTGGCGCCCATGGCCGGGGTCACCAACGCCGCGTTCCGACGCCTGTGCCGCGAGTCCGGCGCCGGCCTGTACGTCGCCGAGATGGTCACGTCCCGCGCGCTGGTCGAGCGCGGCGAGGAGTCGATGCGGATCATCTCGCACGAGCCCGACGAGCGGCCGCGCTCCGTGCAGGTGTACGGCGTGGACCCCGCAACGG
Organism: Cellulomonas humilata; assembly: GCF_030814415.1. Taxonomy (GTDB): domain Bacteria; phylum Actinomycetota; class Actinomycetes; order Actinomycetales; family Cellulomonadaceae; genus Cellulomonas; species Cellulomonas humilata_A. Next base: position 638,565 of record NZ_JAUSVB010000002.1, read on the forward strand.
TCGGCGCCGCGGTCCGGCTCATCGCGAGCGAGGACCGCGCCGACCACGTCGACCTCAACTTCGGCTGCCCGGTGCCCAAGGTCACGCGCCGCGGCGGGGGAGCGGTGCTGCCCTGGAAGCGGGACCTGTTCCGGGCCATCATCACGGCCGCCGTCGACGCCGCCCGTCCCTACGGCATCCCGGTCACGGTGAAGATGCGCAAGGGCATCGACGACGACCACCTGACCTACCTCGAAGCCGGGCTGGTCGCGCAGGAGGTCGGGGTCGCCGCGGTCTCGCTGCACGCCCGCACCGCCGCCGACTACTACTCCGGCACCGCCGACTGGGACGCGATCGCGCAGCTCAAGGCCGCCGTGACCGACATCCCGGTGCTGGGCAACGGGGACATCTGGTCCGCTGAGGACGCCCTCGAGATGGTCGCGCAGACCGGGTGCGACGGCGTCGTCGTCGGCCGCGGCTGCCAGGGACGGCCGTGGCTGTTCGCCGACCTCGCCGCCGCGTTCGCGGGGTCCGACGAGCGGATCCGCCCCGGCCTCGGGTACGTCGCGACGATCGTGCGCCGCCACGCCGAGCTGATGGTCGAGCACTTCGGCGACGAGGGCAAGGCGCTGCGCGAGATGCGCAAGCACATGGCCTGGTACTTCAAGGGCTACATCGTCGGCGGGGAGACCCGGGCCGCCCTCGGGCTCGTGTCGACGATGGCCGAGCTGGACGAGCGCCTCGCCCGGCTCGACCTGGACCAGGGCTACCCCGGGGCCGGTGCCGAGGGGCAGCGCGGCCGTGCCGGGTCACCCAAGCGCCCGCTGCTCCCGTACGGCTGGCTGGACTCGCGCGACCTGTCCCCGGAGTTCGCGAAGGCCCTGCACGAGGCCGAGCTGAGCGTCTCGGGCGGCTGACCCCCGCCGAGCAAGCCATGCGTGCCGCCATGCCGTCCTTTCACGGCACTCATGGCTCGTTCGTCACACGCGCCGGACCGGCACGGTGGCGGCGAGGACGTCGAGGGTCGGGACCGTGGCAGCGGGTGCGCCCAGGTCGCGGGTGGTCACCGCCGTCGCGCCTGCCGCCGACGCTCGCGCGAGCGCGGCCTCGACCGGTAGGTCGTCCAGCACCCCGCTGAGCAGTCCCGCCAGGAACGCGTCGCCGGCGCCGTTGGTGTCGACGACGTCCGCCACCGGCGCGGCCGGCACCTCGATCCACCCGTCCGCGTCGAGCGCGAGCGCGCCGTTGCCTCCGTCGGTGCACACCGCGAGCCGGCACCCGCGGGCTACTGCGCCCGACAGGTACGCGCGTGGGTCGGTCAGTCGTGCGGCGCTGACCAGCAGCACGTCGGCGGCCGCGGCGAAGTCGCGCGGGTAGTCGGCGAGGCCGTCGTCGTCGTGCACGTCGCACCAGACCGGCACGCCCGCGGCTCGGGCGGCCGTCAGGAGCGGGCGGCTGTGGTCGGCGAGGTCGAGGACGGCCGCGTCGACGCCGTCGAGCGAGGGCACGGGACCGGGTCCCGGGGACGGCAGCTCCAGGTAGAGCGAGACGCGAGCGCCGTCGTCGGCCATCAGGTTGACGTGCCGCTCGGTGGCCGCGACCTCCTGGACGACGAGCAAGATCCGTGGGTGCGCGAGCGCAGCGCGGACCCGCGAGCCCTCGCCGTCGTCGCCGATCGCGGTGCGCAGGGTCACGTCGACACCGAGGGCGGCGAGCGTGAGCGCCTTGCCGGCCGAGGTGCCGCCGAGCCCGTCGTGATGGCTGCTGGCGAAGAGCGTCTGCGAGCGCGGGTCGGGCAGTGCCGGGAGCCGGATCAGGGTGTTCCAGGAGGCGGGACCGTTGACGAGGACGTGGGGCACGGGTCTCACCCTAGAAGTGACGAACGCGCTGCTCGCGGGCGACGCGTCAGTAGCACGCGTCGAGCGAGTAGATCGCGGTGTCCCCTGCGCGCGCCAGCACGACGCCGTCGCGAGGCGCGGTGACGAACTCTCCGGGAGTCGCCTCGCGCCAGTAGGTCGAGTGCAAGGGGTAGGGGTCGACGTACACGGCGTGGGCTCCGAGCGCCCGGACGTCCGCGCACACGTGCGGGTCGACGCCGAGGTCAGCCAGGTGGTCGCTGACATACACCGCCTCCGGGCTGAGGAGCGTCGTGTGGTACGGCTGGTTCACGCGCTGGCCGGTGAGCGCCGCAAGGTGGCCTGCGCCCGAGAAGGACGACCCGAGGAGCAGGTCGTCGGGATCGAGGCGGCCGCCGATGGTGCGGATCATGTCTTCCTCCGCCTGGCTGAGGTAGGGCACGCGGTCGAAAGTCGCCGGCCGATCCGGCACGCTCTGGCTGAAGGAGTCGTCGGCCAGGCTGGTCAAGGTGAGAGGTCCGAGACCGACCGCCAGCACGAGGAGCAGTCCACCGAGCACTGCCCGCCCGGCGTCCGCGCTCAGCCGTGCGGGCAGCTCGACCCTCCGAGCTGCCTCGCGCACCGTCCAGACGACACCCGCGGCCGCGAGCGGTACGAGGAGCATCCCGACGACGGGCGCGATCCGCCGGGTCTCGGTGTACCAGAGCCGCGTCACGCTGGACAGTGCGTCGATCGGCGACGCCGCGCACGCGTAGAGAGCGATCGCGAGAACGGCCGCGACCACGAGAGCCCTCCCTCGCCGCTGCCGGACGGCGACGACGGCTCCGACGACCGCGAGGACGGTGACGACGATCGGATAGACGGGCCATTCGCCCAGGTTCCCGGTCACGAGTCGCACCGCGAGCTCGGCGTACGGCTGAGGCGGCTTCTGGTGGATCGCCGCGACCACCTGAGCGGTCGAGCTCGAGCGGACGACGACGACGGCGGCGACCGCGGCAGCCACCGCGGCAGTCATCGCGACCCGTCCGGGCCACCCCGTCGCCAGCCGACGGACGGGCGACGCGAGGGCCGGGACAACCCACGGGAGCGACAACAGCGCGAGCGTCAGACCCGCGTTCGGATGGACGAGCGTGATGCCGACGACTGCCAGCCCGAGGAGGAACCAGTCGGACGAGCGCCGGCGGCACACCTCGACGACACAGGCGAGGACGCCGGGCACGAGGCTCAGCGCGAAGGCGTTGGGGATGAGCCCGGGCTGCAGGGCGATCCCGAGGGGCGCCACGACGCCAGACGCCGCGAGCACGGCCGTGACGGACGCGACCGAGGGGACGTCCGGGAAGACTGCCCGCGCCAGAGCCGCCATGCCGACGACCGTCGCCAGGACCACCGGCACGAGCGACGCGACGTTGACGGTCACCATCGCCCCGGACCACTGGGGAACGAGGGCCGTGACCGCGTGCCACGCGTGCGGGTAGAAGCTCACGGTCGCGCTGTCGGGGGCCGCGAGGCTCGCCAGGGACATGGGCGTGACGCGGCCGGCGGCCCGTGCATCCTGCACCGCGCTCAGGTGGAACAGCGCGTCCCAGGCGTTCAGTACGCGGTCCGGGCGACCCATCGCGACGACCACCGGGACGAGCTGACCGAGCACGCCGACGGCGATCGCCGCTCCGAGCACGGCACCGCCGCCGGGGCCCGCCGGAGCCGACGCGTCGGGTGAGCGCTGGCGGGTCCTGCGCACCAGGACGACGACGAGCACGGTCAGGCCCGTCGCAGCCGCCGCAGAGAGCCAGCTCCAGCGGATCCCGACCGCATCCAGGAGGATCGAGAAGCACCCGAGCAGCCCGGCAGTCACGGCGGGCGCGATCGCGACGGCGTACAGACCCCGCATCCCGGCAGCGCGCGCGAGCAGCAGTCCGGGGGCCCAGAAGGCGACGACGCACAGCAGTGCGACGGGCGCCGCCCCCAACCAGCTCATGCACCTCTTATCGGCACATGCGGCCCAGAGTGAAGCGACTCGGCCTGTGAACCGGGTCGGGATCCGGATCGGGTTGTCTCCGGAGGCGGGGTCTCGTCCAGGACACGAGGCGCGGTACCCACCCGACGTGCGGTCGACGCGCGATCATGAGCCCGTGAACGAGACGACGAGGTCCCGCGGACTCTCCGTGCTCAGCCTGCTGCTCCTCGTGCTGCTGACGGCGGTGAGCCTGTGGACGGTCTGGCCGCCCGCACCGGCCCCGGCCGACGCGCCCGCCGACACGTTCAGCGCGCAGCGCGCGTTCGAGCACGTGGAGGGCATCGGGCAGGAGGTCCATCCGGCCGGCAGCGAGGCCGCCGGCGACGTGCGGGACTACCTCGTCGACACGCTCACCGACCTCGGCCTGGAGCCCGAGGTGGTCGAGGGCGTCGGCGCGACGGGCGCCCTCGGCAGCGGGTACGGGCTGGCCGCCGTCGAGAACGTGGTCGCCGTCGTCCCCGGCTCGGACTCGACGGGCACCGTGTTCCTGGTCGCGCACTACGACTCGGTGCAGGTGTCCTACGGCGCCAACGACGACGGCGCCGGCACCGCGACCCTGCTCGAGACCGTCCGCGCGCTGCGCGAGGGACCGCCGCTGACGAACGACCTCGTCCTGCTGTTCACGGACGCCGAAGAGGCCTGCCTGTGCGGGGCCGAGGCGTTCGTGCACGACGACCCGCTCGGCGCCGACGGCGGCGTGGTGCTCAACTTCGAGGCCCGCGGCTCGTCCGGCCCGGCGATCATGTTCGAGACGTCGCGCGGCAACGCCGCCCTGGTCGACGTCTACTCGACCGTCCCGCACCCCGTCGGCAGCTCCATGGCCGTCGAGGTCTACCGGATCCTGCCCAACGACACCGACTTCTCGCCGTTCCGGGAAGAGGCGCGGTTCACCGGTCTCAACACTGCGTACATCGACGGGTCTGCGGCATACCACACGCCCGAGGACCGGCCCGAGTACATGGACCTCGCGAGCCTGCAGCACCACGGGGCGAACGCCCTCGCGCTGGCACGAGCGCTCGGCGACGACGACATCTCCGCGCTGAGCGTCCCGTCGGCGAACGACGCCACCTACTTCCCGGCGTTCGGGGAGCTCGCGCGCTACCCCGGCTGGCTCGTGTGGCCGGTCGCGGTCCTCGCCGCGCTCGCGGTCGTCGCGCTCGGCTGGCTCTCGGTGCGTCGCGAGCTGGTCACCGGACGCCGGCTGGCCGCGGGCTTCGCGTGGGCCCTGGCGCCGATCGTGGTCGTCGTGGTCGTGGCGCAGCTGTTCTGGATGCTGCTCGTCGCGCTGCGGCCCGGGTACGCCGAGCTGCTCGACCCGTGGCAGCCCTGGTGGTTCCGGGCCGCGCTCGTCGCCCTCGTGGTCACCGTCCTGCTGGTGTGGTTCGGCGCGCTGCGCGACCGGCTCGGCGCCCCCGCGCTGGTCGTCGGGGCGCTCGGGTGGCTGGCCGTGCTGGGCCTCGTCCTCGCGTCGGTCACGCCGGGCGGCTCGTACCTGGCTGCGCTGCCGGCCCTCGCCGGAGGCGTCGGCGGCATCGTCGCGCTGCGCCTCGGGGACACCTCCCGCGTCGTGGTGCACACGGTCGTCGGGGCTGTCGCGGTCGTCGTGCTCGCGCCCATCGTGCTGCTGTTCCTGCCGGCCCTCGGGCTCGCGACGGGTGCGGCTCCGGCGCTGTTCGCGATCCTGCTCGGGCTCGCGCTGCTGCCGGTCCTCGACGGTCTGGTCCCGCGGGGTCGACGGTCGCTGCTCCCGGCGCTCGGAGCCGGGGTGGTCGCGGTCGCCTGCGTCGGCGTGGGGCTCGTGGTCGACCAGTTCGACGAGGAGCATCCCCTGCCGACGCAGCTCATGTACGCGCTGGACGCGGACTCCGGGGACGCCTGGTGGGTCAGCTCGGAGATCAGCCCCAGCGGCTGGACCGGACAGTTCGTCTCGGAGCACGAGGACGTCCACGCGACGTTCCCGCTGCTCGGCACCGACGTGTGGACCGGGCAGGCCGAGGCGGCGGACCTGGCCGCGCCCGAGGTGACGACGGACTCCGACACGACGACGGACGGCGTCCGCACGCTCGAGCTGACCATCACCCCGCAGCGGGACGTGCGACTGGTGTCCCTGACCATCGCGGACGGGGGAGTGCAGTCCGCACAGATCGAGGGCCGGGACGTCCCGGTGGCCGACGGCACGCTCGCCGCGGTGTTCAACGCGCCGCAGGCCGGCGGCGTGCACGTCACGCTCACGTTGTCCGGTGACGACGAGGCGGTGCTGCAGGTGGCGGACGGCAGCGACGGGCTCGAGGACCTGCCCGGCTTCGAGCCGCGCCCCGCCGGCGTGGGGATCCTGGGGTCGCACACGAGCGAGCTGGTGCTGGTGGGAACGACCGTCACGCTCTAGGGTGGGCCGTCCTGCAAGTTGCTGCAACGAGTTGCAGCCCGCTCCGGATGGTGACGATGACGCGCCTGCCCGCCCGTGCGACCGCCCTGGTCGGTGCGCTGATGCTCCTCGCCGCCTGCTCGGGCACGCCGGAGCCGTCCGCCGCCGACCAACGTCGTGACGTCGGAGTCCAGCTGTTCCAGTGGACGTGGGACGCGATCGCCGCGGAGTGCACCGACACCCTCGGCCCGGACGGCTACGCGTGGGTGCTCACCAGCCCCCCGCAGGAGCACATCGTGGGCGAGGAGTGGTGGACGTCGTACCAGCCGGTGAGCTACCGGGTGGAGTCGCGGCTGGGCACGCGCGAGCAGTACGCGGCGATGGTGCAGACGTGCCACGACGCGGGCGTCGACGTGTGGGCCGACGCGGTGATCAACCACATGACCGGCCAGGACACGCCCGGCACCGGGTGCGCGGGCTCGTCGTACACGCACTACGAGTACCCCGGGATCTGGACGGACGCCGACTTCCACCACTGCGGGCTGACCCCGAACGACGACATCGCCAGCTACCAGGACGCGGCTCAGGTGCAGACCTGCGAGCTGGTGAACCTGGCCGACCTGGCCACCGAGACCGAGCGCGTCCGGTCGACGATCACGACGTACCTGGAGGACCTGCTCTCCCTCGGGATCGACGGCTTCCGCATCGACGCGGCCAAGCACATGCCCCCCGAGGACATCGGCGCGATCATCGCGGGGCTGCCCGAGGGGACGGGCATCGCGCAGGAGGTCATCCGGGGCAGCGGCGAGCCGATCACGCCGGATCAGTACCTCGGCAACGGTCAGGTCTACGAGTTCGCGTACGCCAAGGAGCTCCAGGGCGTGCTCGCGGGCTCTCCGGGGCTGGCGCTCGACCTGGGTACGTCCTCGACCTGGGTGCCGTCCGACCAGGCGGTGGTGTTCGTCGACAACCACGACACCGAGCGCAACGGCTCCACGCTCAGCTACGTCGACGGCGACCAGTACGCGCTGGCGAACGTCCTCATGCTCGCGGGCTCGTACGGCACCCCGGTGGTCTACAGCGGCTACGCGTTCTCCGACCGCGACGCCGGGCCGTCGCAGGACGGTGACGGCCGGGTGCTCGACGCCGCGTGCGGTGAGGACCCGCAGGACGGCGACTGGGTCTGCCAGCACCGCTGGCCGCAGATCGCCGGCATGGTCGGCTGGCGCAACGTCGTCGGCGACGCGGCCCGGGTCGACGAGTGGTCGGAGGGCGACGCCGTCGCGTTCGGGCGTGGCGAGCGCGGGTTCGTCGTGGTCAACGCCGGTGACGACGAGCTGCGTGCCGACCTGGCGACGAGCCTGCCCGACGGGGACTACTGCGACGTGTTGTCGACCGACGACTGCGCAGCGTCGACGGTGCGCGACGGCATGATCACGGTCGCCGTGCCGCCACGTGCTGCGCAGGCGTGGGACGTGTCCGCGCGCCCCTGAACGCCGAACGGCCCCGCCGCTAGGGCGGGGCCGTTCGTCATGCAGATCAGACCGTGTAGCGCGCCCAGATCGTCGCGTCGGACGGCACCAGGACCGAACGGTCGGCGTCGACCGACGGGTCGATCGAGGCCAGCAGCACCTGCGCCCCGGCGGGCAGCGCCACGGCCTCGGCGCCCAGGTTGGCGACGACCAGCACGTCCCGGTTCACGAACGCGATGACGTCGTCGCCGAGGCCGTGCAGCCACTCCATCCCGCCCGAGCCCAGACCCGACTCGCGGCGCAGCTGGAGCGCCGACCGGTAGGTCTCGTACGTCGACCCGGCGACACCGCGCTGGGCGTCCAGCGCGTACGAGGCCCATGCCGCCGGCTGGGGGAGCCACGTCACGCCCGTCGGCGAGAAGCCGAAGCCCTCCTCGGCCGAGGCCCAGGGCAGCGGTACGCGGCAGCCGTCGCGACCGCGCTCCGCGCCGCCGGTCCGGAAGAACGCCGGGTCCTGACGCAGGTCGTCGTCGAGCGACGTGTGGTCGGGCAGGCCGAGCTCCTCGCCCTGGTACAGGTACGCCGAACCGGGCAGGCCGAGCATCAGCAGGGACGCGCAGCGGGCGCGCTGAAGGCCGAGCGCCTCGTCGGGCTGCTCGTCGCCGTGCCCGATGCCGTTCGGGCGCGAGCCGGGCTCCGCCAGACCGAGCCGCGACGCGTGCCGGACGACGTCGTGGTTGGACAGCACCCAGGTGGTCGGGGCGCCGACGGCGTCCGACGCGCGGTAGGAGGCCTCGACGACCGTGCGCAGCGCCGGGGCGTCCCAGTGCGTCGCCAGGAACGCGAAGTTGAAGGCCTGCTGCATCTCGTCGGGCCGCACGTAGCGGCTCAGCCGGGACAGCGGCTCCACCCAGGCCTCGGCGACGAGCGCGCGGTCGCCGGGGTACTCGGCGAGGACCGTGTTCCAGGCGCGGTAGATGTCGTGCACGCCGTCCTGGTCGAACATCGGGCCCTGGTTGCCGGCGCCGGAGACGGTGTCGGTGGGCTCGACGTCGTCGGACCCCTCGATCATGGAGACGTGACCGTCCCAGTCGGGCAGCCCGGGCGCCTTGACCATGCCGTGCGCGACGTCGATGCGGAAGCCGTCGACCCCGCGGTCGAGCCAGAACCGCAGCACGTCCTCGAACTCGGAGCGCACCTCGGGGTGCTCCCAGTCCAGGTCGGGCTGGCGCGAGTCGAACAGGTGCAGGAACCACTCACCGGGGGTGCCGTCGGGGTTCGTCGTCCGCGTCCACGCCGGTCCGCCGAAGATCGACTGCCAGTTGTTGGGCGGCTCGGTCCCGTCGACGCCACGCCCCTCGCGGAACAGGTACCGGGCGCGCTCCGGCGAGCCGGGTCCGGCGGCCAGCGCCGCCTGGAACCAGACGTGCTCGTCGGAGGTGTGGTTGGGCACCAGGTCGACGATCACGCGCAGGCCGAGGCGGTGGGCGCGCTCGAGCATCTCGTCGAAGTCGGCGAGCGTGCCGAAGAGCGGGTCGACGTCGCGGTAGTCGGCCACGTCGTACCCGGCGTCGGCCTGCGGGGACCGGTAGAACGGCGAGAGCCACACGGCGTCCACGCCGAGCTCGGCCAGGTGGTCCAGGCGCGAGGTCACGCCGGGCAGGTCACCGATGCCGTCGCCGGACGCGTCGGCGAACGAGCGCGGGTAGACCTGGTAGATCACGGCATCCCGCCACCACTCGCCCTCAGGCGCTCCGGCGGTGTGCACCAGGGTGCGCAGGGGTCGGGTGTCGAACGTCGTCATGCGGGCATGCCTCACTTCGGGGGGTGTCAGAAGGGGGAGGCGCCGTTGCCGAACAGGGGTCCCGGAGAACTCACGGTCCGGTCAGAGTACGGCGGGAGCCTCAGCGGTCACAGCGACCGAGGTCAGAACGGGTGCGGCGCCCGTGGAGCCGCGGACGATGAGCTCGGGGTGGAACTTCAGCTCGGTCCGGGACGCAGGGGTGCCGTTGATCTCGCCGACGAGCGCCGAGACCGCGGCGTGCCCCATGGACAGCACCGGCTGGCGCACGGTGGTCAGCGGCGGGTCCGTGAACGCGATCAACGGGGAGTCGTCGAAGCCGACCACCGACAGGTCGCCCGGTACCGACAGCCCGCGCGAGCGGGCCGCACGGATGGCTCCGAGCGCCATGAGGTCCGAGCCGCAGATGATCGCGGTGTGCCCCGAGTCGATCAGCTCGAGGGCCGCCGCCTGGCCACCCTCGACCGTGAACAGCGTCGTGACGACGTGACCGTCGGGGTCCGTGACGCCGAGGTGGCGTTCCAGGTTGACCGCGAACTCCACCCGTTTGCGGGCGGCCGGGACGAAGCGCTCCGGGCCGATCGCTAGGCCGATCGAGCGATGGCCGAGCGAGACCAGGTGCCGGAACGCGAGGTCCAGCGCGGCGGAGTCGTCGGTCGACACCGACGGGGCGTCGACCCCCTCGGCGAAGCCGTTGACCAGGACGATCGGCATCCCGCGGCTGCGCAGGCGGTGGTACCGCTCCTTGCTGGCGGTCGTGTCGGCGTGCAGGCCCGACACGAAGACGATCCCGTCGACGGCGTGCTCGAGCAGCATCTCGACGTACTGGTCCTCGGTGGTCCCGCCTGGCGACTGCGTGCACAGCAACGGCGTGTACCCCCGCTCGGTCAACATCGTCTCGATGACCTGCGCGAACGCCGGGAACACCGGGTTCGAGAGCTCGGGCACCACGAGGCCGACGAGGCCGGCGGAACGTGTGCGCAGCTTCTCGGGCCGTTCGTACCCGAGCACGTCGAGGGCCGCCAGCACGGCTTGCCGCGCCTGGGCCGACACGCCGTGCTTGCCGTTGAGGACCCGAGACACCGTTGCCGTGCTGACGCCGGCCTGTTCGGCCAGGTCCGTCAGTCGGGTGCGCACAGGCGGCAGCGTAGGGGACACCGGACCTCCTCGTCCGTAGTCGTTCATGAAGGTCACCGGGATGCGTCTGCACGCTCCGTGAAACCGTTGCCTGAAAGTTACCGTAACGACTTGCAAGCGCTGTGGCAACGAGGCTAACTTCGGCGCATCAGGCCAGCGTCGGTGGGGTTCCGCCGCGCGGCACACACCCCACTTTGGAGATGACGATGCGACGGAGCATCCCTGTCGTCGCGGCGACGCTCGGCCTCGCGCTGACGCTCACCGCGTGCTCGGGCTCGGCCGACGAGCCGGCCGACGACACCAGCAGCAGCGCGGCTGAGTCCACCGGGTCGTTCGTGATGTGGGTCGACGAGACCCGTATCGACTCGTTCAAGCCCATCGCCGCCGAGTTCGAGGCGGAGACCGGCGTCAAGGTCGAGCTCGTCCAGAAGATCTCGGGCGAGATCAAGGACGACTTCATCTCGCAGGTGCCGACCGGCGAGGGCCCCGACGTCGTCATCGGCGCGCACGACTGGACCGGCAGCTTCGTCACCAACGGCGTCGTCGCACCGATCGAGCTGGGCGACAAGGCCGGCGAGTTCGCGGAGTCGGCCATCACGGCCTTCGCCTACGACGGTCAGCAGTACGGCATGCCGTACGCGATCGAGAACATCGCGCTCATCCGCAACAACGCGCTGCTCGCCGACACGCCCGCCACGACGTTCGACGAGCTCGTCGCGCAGGCCCAGGGCGCCGGCACCGAGTTCTCGGTCCTCATCCAGCAGGGCCCCGACACCGGCGACGCGTACCACCTGTACCCGCTGCAGACGTCCTTCGGTGCGCCGATCTTCACGCAGACCGAGGACGGCTCCTACACGACCGACCTCGGCCTCGGCGGCGCCCCCGGTGACGCGTTCGCGGCGTACCTGCAGAAGCTGGGCCAGCAGAAGGTCCTCGACCCGCAGATCGACGGCGACAAGGCCAAGCAGGCGTTCCTCGACGGCAAGGCCCCGTACATCGTCTCGGGCCCGTGGTACGCCACGGACTTCACCAAGGCCAACATGGACATCGCCGTGCTCCCCGTGCCGAGCGCGGGTGGCCAGGAGTCCAAGCCGTTCGTCGGCGTCCAGGGCGCCTTCATCTCTGCGAAGTCCAAGAACGCGGTGCTCGCCAACGAGTTCGTGACCAACTTCCTCACCACGGAGAAGGTCCAGACGGAGCTCTACGAGTCCGGCGGCCGCCTGCCGGCGCTCACCGCCTCGGCGGAGAAGATCGACGACCCGATCCTGCAGGGCTTCAACGAGGCCGGCGCGACCGGTGCCCCGATGCCCTCCACCCCGGAGATGAACTCGATGTGGGAGTTCTGGGGCTCGACCGAGGTCCAGATCATCGGCGGCCAGGCCGCTGACCCGGCCGCGGCCTGGAACACGATGGTGACCAACATGCAGGGCGCGATCGACGCCTCCTGAGGTCAGCGTCCGCCTCGTCGCCGGTCCCGCACCGGTGGCGAGGCGGACGTCCTGCCCACCCGCGCCTCGTCGACGCGCGGTGCCCGCCCATCAGTGCCAGATTGCGTTTCAGGACGGGTGCAAGGTCGCACCCGCGGCCGAGGAGGCATCCCATGACCCAGCAGACGGCCGACCGTGACCTCACGTCGGAACCGCCTCCACCGCCACCCTCGGGTAGACCGACCGGCAGGTCGGACGGGTCCCACGCCCGCAACTTCAGCTCAGGCTTCCTGGTCAAGCTCGCGTTCGTCGCGATCTTCGACGCCGGTGCGCTCTACGGCATCCTCGCCGCCGTGGCGGTGCGGTCCTGGGTGATCGCCGGGTTCCTCGTCCTCGCGATGATCGCCGTCAACTGGGCGTACTTCTCGAAGCGCGCGCTGCCGGCCAAGTACCTGGTCCCCGGGCTCATCTTCCTGTTCGTCTACGTGATCTTCGCGGCCGTGTACACCGCGTTCGTCGCCTTCACCAACTATGGCGACGGGCACAACTCCGACAAGGCCGACGCGGTCGCCGCGATCCTCGCGCAGAACGAGGTCCGGGTGGAGGGCTCGCAGGCCTACGCCCTGACGGTGCTCTCCCGTGGCGACCAGCTCGGCTTCGCGATCGTGCAGGACGGCGAGGCGCAGGTCGGCAGCGCGGAGTTCCCGCTCGAGCCCGCGGACGACGCGACGATCGAGGGTGACGTCGTCACCGCTGTGCCGACGTGGGACGTGCTGAACTTCGCCGCGATCGCGCAGCAGCAGGAGGCCGTCGTCGCGCTGCGGGTGCAGGTCTCCGGCGACCCGAACGACGGCGCCCTGCGGACCAACGACGGCTCGACCGGCTACGTCTACGAGTCGACCATGGTCTACGACGAGGCCGCCGACACCATGACGAACACGGCGACCGGCACCGTGTACACGCCCGACGACCACGGCAACTTCCGGTCGGCGGAGGGCGAGGTCCTCACTCCCGGCTGGCGCGTGAACGTCGGCTTCGAGAACTTCACGCGAGCGTTCCAGGACGACCGCCTGCGCGGACCGTTCCTCCAGATCTTCGTGTGGACGTTCGTGTTCGCGTTCCTGTCCGTGGCCACCACGTTCGTGGTCGGGCTGTTCCTCGCCGTCGTCTTCAACGACCCGCGGGTCAAGGGCCGCCGGTACTACCGGGCGCTGATGATCCTGCCGTACGCGTTCCCCGCGTTCCTGGCCGGCCTGGTCTGGCGCGGCATGCTCAACCAGAGCTTCGGCTTCGTCAACGAGGTGCTCCTCGGCGGAGCGAGCGTGCCGTGGCTCGACTCCCCGACGCTGGCCAAGGTGTCGTTGCTGATGGTGAACCTGTGGCTCGGCTTCCCCTACATGTTCCTGGTCTGCACGGGGGCGTTGCAGTCGATCCCGGGCGACGTCATCGAGTCGGCCCGCATGGACGGCGCCGGCTCGTGGCGCGTGCAGCGCTCGATCGTCATGCCGCTGCTGATGGTCTCCGTGGCGCCGCTGCTGGTCGCGTCGTTCGCGTTCAACTTCAACAACTTCACGCTCATCTACACGCTGACGGGCGGCGGGCCGAACTTCCCCGGCGCCCCGATCACCGTCGGCGCCACGGACATCCTCATCTCCACCGTCTACGCGATCGCGTTCGAGAGCGGCACCCGGCAGTACGGCTTCGCCAGCGCGCTGTCGATCATGATCTTCATCATCGTCGGCGCCATCTCCTGGTGGGGATTCCGTCGTACGCGCAGCCTCGAGGAGCTCTGATGACCACGCAGTCCGTCGAGGGCAACGCCCCCCTCAAGGGCGCCCGGTGGTGGCGCGAGATCGGCTGGCGGCATGTCGTCGCGATCGTCACGATCGTCCTGGTGGCGCTGCCGATCGTCTACATCCTGTCGGCGTCGCTGAACCCGGGCGGGACGCTCACCGGGTCGAACGACCTGTTCCGGACCATCGCGTTCGACAACTACTCCACGCTGGGCCCGGAAGGGTTCTGGCAGTGGATGCGCAACACCCTGATCGTCTCCACGGTCACCGCGGTCGGCACGGTCATCCTGGGTGCCGCCGCTGCCTACGCATTCTCGCGCTTCCGGTTCCGCGGGCGCCACGGCACGCTCACCGGCCTGCTGCTCGCCCAGATGTTCCCGCAGACCCTCGCATTCGTCGCGATCTTCCTGCTGCTGTTCACGCTCGGCAAGGTCGTCCCCGCGCTCGGCCTCAACAGCCTGCTCGGCCTGATCTGCGTGTACCTCGGCGGCGCCCTCGGGGTGAACACGTTCCTCATGTACGGGTTCTTCAACACCGTGCCGCGTGAGCTGGACGAGGCCGCCAAGATCGACGGGGCCTCGCACGCGCAGATCTTCTGGACGATGATCCTGCGGCTGACCGCGCCCATCCTCGCGGTGGTCGGGCTCCTGTCGTTCGTCAGCTCGTTCGGCGACTTCCTCGTGGCCAAGGTGATCCTGCAGTCGAAGGACAAGTACACGGTGGCGCTGGGGCTGTACTCATGGGCGTCGGACGAGCGCACGGCGGACTGGGGCGTGTTCGCGGCGGGTGCCGTGGTCGCCGCGATCCCGGTGCTGGTCCTGTTCTTCGCCCTGCAGAAGTACATCGTCGGGGGGCTGACCGCCGGGGCGGTCAAGGGGTGAGCCCGTTGCGCCACCTGCTCGACCAGCCGCACCACGACGGCTCCGAGCTGTACGTCCGGCGTGCCACGCCGCGGCTCGGTGACGTCGTCCCGGTGCGCGTCCGGGTGCCCGTGTCGGGGACCGAGCGGGCCGTCTGGCTGCGCACGGTCCGCGACGCGGAGCCGCGGATGGTGCCGACGAGGCTCGAACGGGTCGACGACGACGCGCGCTGGTACGTCGGCGAGGTGCCTGTGCACAACCCGGTGGCGGGCTACCGCGTCCTGCTCGACGAGCCCGGCGGGTACCGCTGGCTCAACGGCCGGGGCCTCCACCAGCGGGACGTGCCCGACGCGGGCGACTTCCGGCTCACCGTGCACGACCCTGCGCCCGCCTGGATGGACACCTCGGTGGTCTACCAGGTGTTCCCGGACCGGTTCGCCCGGTCGGGCCGGCAGACCGGAGACCTTCCGGACTGGGCGCTGCCGGCCGCCTGGGACGACGAGCCGATCGCGTCCGGCCGCGGTGTCGCGCAGCAGTTCTTCGGCGGCGACCTGACCGGCGTCGAGCAGCGGCTCGACCACCTGCAGCGCCTCGGCGTCGACACCCTGTACCTGACGCCGGTGTTCCCGGGCCGCTCCAACCACCGCTACGACGCGAGCACGTTCGACGTCGTCGACCCGCTGCTGGGCGGCGACGAGGCACTTGCCTCCCTGAGCCGCGCGGTTCACGCGCGGGGCATGCGGATCATGGGCGACCTCACGACGAACCACACGGGCGCCGGTCACGAGTGGTTCGGTCGCGCCCAGGCCGACCGGGCCGGCGAGGAGGCGTCGTTCTACTACTGGACGGACGACGACCCCGGGTACGTCGGCTGGCTCGAGCACGCGTCGCTGCCCAAGCTCAACTACAACGCCCCGGCGCTCGCGGGTCGCATGGTCGAGGGACCCGACTCCGTGATCGGTCGCTGGCTCGTCGAGCCGTACTCCCTGGACGGGTGGCGCATCGACGTCGCCAACATGACCGGCCGGTACGCCGACGACGACCTCACGCTCCAGGTGGCGCGCACGATCCGGTCGACGATGCACGCCCTCAACCCCGAGGCGGTGCTGGTCTCCGAGCACTTCCACGACGCCGGTACCGACCTGGCCGCGGGCGGGTGGCACGCCAACATGAACTACTCCGCGTTCACGCGGCCGGTGTGGACGTGGCTCGTCGACCCGGAGCTGGACCTCGGCTTCCTCGGGATGCCGGTGCCGATCCCGCGCCGCGACGGGGTGTCCATGGTCGACACCATGCGCGACTTCGACTCGACGGTGCCGTGGGCCGTGACCACCCACCAGTGGAACATGCTCGGCTCGCACGACACCGCGCGGCTGCGGACGGTCGTCGGCACGCGCGAGCGCGTCGAGCTGGCCGCCGGCCTGCTGTTCACCTACCCCGGGACGCCGGCGATGTTCGCGGGCGACGAGGGCGGGCTGACCGGCACCAACGGCGAGCACTCCCGAGTCGCGATGCCCTGGGCCGAGATCGACGCCGGCGGCGGACCGCGCTGGGACGCCCGGACGTTCGAGATCTACCGCTCGCTCATCGCGGTCCGGCGCGGCTCACGCGCGCTGCGCGAGGGCGGGATGCGGTGGGCCGTCGTGACCCCCGATGCCGTCGCGTACCTGCGGGAGACGCTCGACGAGCGGGTGCTCGTGCTCGTCGCCCGGGCGCCCTGGGAGGGCGTGGACCTGCCGCGGCACCTGCTGGCACCCGGGGCGTCGCCGGAGAACCTGTACGGCGGTGGCGACCTCGGGGTGCATCCGGATCGCCTCCGGCTGCCGGGCGACGGACCAGGGGTGCAGGTCTGGCGGTTGGCGTGATCGTTACGCTGGCCCCGTGACCGCACTGGACCAGTCTCTCGACGTCGACGGGTACGTCGACGCCGACCGGGCACGCTGGGTCCCCGAGCCGGTCAAGTCGCGCGAGCGGACCGCGTTCGAGCGGGACCGCGCGCGGCTGGTGCACTCCTCGGCGCTGCGGCGCCTCGGCGCCAAGACGCAGGTGCTCGGGCCGTCGTCCGACGACTTCGTGCGCACGCGGCTGACGCACACGCTCGAGGTCGCGCAGGTGGGCCGGGAGATCGGCAAGGCGCTGGGCTGCGACCCCGACATCGTCGACACCGCCTGCCTGGCGCACGACCTCGGGCACCCGCCGTTCGGGCACAACGGCGAGCGCGCGCTCGCGGAGCTGGCCAAGGGGATCGGCGGGTTCGAGGGCAACGCCCAGACGCTGCGGCTGCTGACGCGGCTGGAGCCCAAGGTCGTCGCCCCCGACGGCCGCGCGGTCGGGCTCAACCTCACGCGCGCCAGCCTCGACGCCTCCGTGAAGTACCCGTGGCGGCACCTGCAGGGACCGGTGAGCGCCGCGAGCGGGAAGCCGACGCACAAGTTCGGTGTCTACGAGGACGACCTGCCCGTCTTCGAGTGGTTGCGCGAGCAGGCTCCCGACGGTCGCAAGTGCCTCGAGGCGCAGGTCATGGACCTGGCCGACGACATCTCCTACTCGGTGCACGACGTCGAGGACGCGGTCGTCGGTGGGCGTCTCGACCTCGAGGTGCTGGGCGTCCCGGGGGAGCGGGATCGCGTGGTCGAGGCGGTGCAGACCTGGTACGGCGACGCCGTCAGCGCCGAGGGGCTGCAGGACGCGATCGACCGGCTGGTGGCCGCGCGGCTGTGGCGTCCGGGGTTCGACGGGTCCCGCGCCGCGCTGGCCTCGCTGAAGGACTCCACCAGCCAGCTCATCGGCCGGTTCGCGAAGGCGTCCCAGCTGGCCACGCGCGAGGAGTACGGCCCCGGGCCGCTGACCCGGTACGCAGCCGACCTGATCGTGCCGCACGACACGCTGGCCGAGATCCTCGTGCTCAAGGGCCTCGCCGTCACGTACGTCATGGCCCCGCGCGAGCTCGAGCCGCTCTACCACCGGCAGCGCGAGGTGCTCGTCGACCTGGTGCAGGTCCTGTCGGAGCGGGCGCCGATCGCGCTCGAGCCGCCGTTCGCGGCGGACTGGGTGGAGGCCGCGAACGACGCCGCGCGCCTGCGCGTCGTGATCGACCAGGTGGCCTCGCTCACCGACGTCTCCGCTGCCGAGCTGCATGCCCGCCTGGTTCACCCGCCCCGGCACGGCGGACCGCCCGTCCTGGTGTGAGAACGGTCCGGTGTGAGGGTGCCGACGCCTAGACTCCTCGCGTGGCAGGACGCATCCGGCGGGAGGACGTGGAAGCGGTCCGCGAGCGTGCCCACATCGAAGAGATCGTCGGGCAGCACGTCACGCTGAGGTCCGCGGGCGTCGGCTCCATGAAGGGTCTGTGCCCCTTCCACGACGAGCGTTCGCCGTCCTTCCACGTGCGCCCCCAGGTCGGCCGGTACCACTGCTTCGGCTGTGGCGAGGGCGGCGACGTCATCGACTTCGTCCAGAAGGTCGACGGGCTCGGGTTCTCCGAGGCGGTCGAGTACCTGGCCGGCAAGGTCGGCCTCCAGCTCCGGTACGAGGAGGGCGGCGCCCCGCGTCCCGGCGAGGAGCCCGGCAAGCGTCGGCGGCTCATCGAGGCGCACAAGGTGGCCGAGGAGTTCTACCGCGAGCAGCTGAGCACCCCCGCCGCCGCGGCCGGTCGCCAGTTCCTCGCCGAGCGAGGCTTCGATCGGGCCGCCGCCGCGGACTTCGGCGTCGGGTTCGCCCCGCAGGGCTGGGACTCGCTCATGCGGCACCTGCGCGGACGCGGGTTCACCGAGGCGGAGCTGACGCTGTCCGGGCTGGTCAGCCAGGGGCAGCGAGGTGTCTACGACCGGTTCCGGGGCCGCCTGGTGTGGCCCATCCGCGAGGTGACGGGGGAGACCGTCGGCTTCGGGGCGCGCCGGCTGTTCGAGGAGGACCAGGGGCCCAAGTACCTGAACACCCCCGAGACGCCGCTCTACAAGAAGTCGCAGGTGCTCTACGGCATCGACCTGGCCAAGCGGGACCTGCAGCGCGACAAGCGGGTCGTCGTCGTCGAGGGGTACACGGACGTCATGGCCATGCACCTGTCCGGCGTCGGCACGGCCGTGGCCACGTGCGGCACCGCCTTCGGGTCGGACCACGCACGCATCGTCCGGCGGCTCATCGGCGACTCGGGGTCCTCGGGTGGCGTCCAGCTGGCGTCCGGTGCCTCGGTCGGTGGCGAGATCATCTTCACGTTCGACGGCGACGCGGCCGGTCAGAAGGCCGCGCTGCGGGCGTTCGGGGAGGACCAGTCGTTCTCCGCGCAGACGTTCGTCGCCGTCGAGAAGTCCGGCATGGACCCGTGCGAGCTCCGCCAGGCCAAGGGCCCCGACGCCGTCCGTGCGCTGGTGGCCGGCCGGACGCCGCTGTACGAGTTCGTCATCCGCTCGACCCTCGCGTCCTACGACCTGCGCACGGTCGAGGGTCGGATCGGCGCGCTGCGAGCCGCCGCTCCGATCGTCGCGGGCATCCGCGACACCGCCCTGCGGCCCGAGTACACGCGGCTGCTGACCGGCTGGCTCGGCATCGACGACCAGGACTCCGTGCGCCGTGCCGTGCAGGGTGCGTCGACGCGCCCGCAGGCGACCGGACGCCAGGAACGTTCCGTCCCGTCGTCCGAGCCGACCCCCGTGCCCGTCCAGCGCATGCCGGTCCCCGACCGCCGGGACCCGGTCGCGCAGATCGAGCGCACCGCCCTCGAGGTGGTGCTCCAGCGCCCGGACCTGGTGGCCGCCGACTTCGACGAGCTCCCGTCCGACGCGTTCGGCGCCCCCGCCTACCGCGCCGTGCACGAGGCCATCCGCGCGGCGGGCGGACTCACCGCCGCACGACCGCTGGTGCAGTCGTCCGGAGGCTCGACCGGCTGGGTCGGCGCCGTCATCGAGGAAGCCGCCGAACCGGTCCGCCCCCTCGTCACCGAGCTCGCCGTCGCGCCCCTGCCCGAGGACCGTCCCGAGTCGCTCGAGGGCTACGTCAAGGGCGTCGTCCTGCGCCTCGTGGAGATCGGCTTCACGCGGCACATCGCCGACCTGCGCGGACGCCTCCAGCGGATGGACGCCGAGGCGGACCCGGCCGCGTACCAGGCGGCGTTCGCGGAGCTGGTCGAGGTCGAGGGGCGCCGCCGCAACCTGCGCGAGAGCGCCTGACTGAGGCAAGCCAATCCTGCATCGCCGCAGGTCAGGGCAGGCTTTGCTTCGATGACAAGGGTGCTCCGGGTGCCTACGGTGGAGGTATGACCGTCCTGCCCACACGCCGCCCCACGGACGACCTCCGTCCCGTTCCGACGCTGCGCAGCCTGAACTGGCTGCGCGCCGGAGTGCTCGGCGCCAACGACGGCATCGTCTCGGTCGCGGCGACCGTGCTCGGGGTCGCGGGCGCGGCCACCGCGGTCGGCACCATCGCCGTCGCAGGCATCGCCGCGCTCGTGGCGGGGGCGCTGTCGATGGCCGCAGGGGAGTACGTGTCGGTGAGCAGCCAGCGCGACGCCGAGCGGTCGGCGGTGCGGCGAGGGCGTGTCCTGCCGACCCTCGTCGTCGCCGACACCCATGAGTTCACCAACCCGTGGCACGCGGCGGTCGCCTCGTTCGGCGCGTTCCTCGTCGGTGGGGTGGTGCCGCTGCTCGTGGTGCTGGCTCCGTGGGGCGGCGCCCGGGTGCCGGCCACGTTCGCTGCGGTCGTCGCCGCGCTGGTCGTGACCGGCCTCGTGGCGGCGCGCTTCAGCGATGCCGAGCCGCGCCGGGCGGTCGTGCGCAACGTGCTCGGCGGATCGGTGGCGATGGCGGTGACGTACGCCGTCGGCTCGTTCGTCGGGCTGACGATCTAGCCGTTCCGTCAGCGCAGCGCGACGAGTCCCGTGCCGTCGTCAGCCGGGATCGCAGCGGGCACCGTGTGCACGGCCGCGGTGACCGTCATGGCCCGGATGGAGAGCTGGCCGCCGTAGTAGGACAGGAACGCCGTGTCGGTGGCGTCGCGACCCGTGGCGATCCGGACCAGCGACTCGCGCGGAGCCAGCCGGGTCGCGTCGACCACGTGCCAGGCGCCGTCGACGTACGCCTCGGCGACCGCGTGGAAGTCCATCGGCTTGAGCCCGGGCGCGTACACGGACGCCAGGCGAGCCGGGACGTCCTTGGCCCGCAGCAGCGCGACGACGAGGTGCGCGAAGTCGCGACACACGCCGCGGCGCTTGAGGAGGGTGTCCGTGGCGCCGTCGGTGGGCAGGCTCGAGCCCGACAGGTAGGTGACGTGGCCGGTGACCCAGGCGACGACGGCGTCGAGCAGCTCGGGGCCCTCGATGCCGCGGAACTGGTCCCGGGCGAACGCCAGGAGTCGGTCCGAGTCGGCGTAGCGGCTGGGCCGGCGGTACTCGACGAGGTCGACGTCCTCGACGGTCGGCAGGTCGCTCTGGCCGGTGATGGTGGCCTGGTAGTCGACGACCAGACGGCCCGCGGGGGACAGCACGCGGTGCATACGACCCCCGTGCGGCATCTTGATCTCGGCGACGTCCAGGGGGCCGTCCTCGTGGCGCACCGACAGGATCTCGGAGCGGTCGTAGGCCCCGTCCGCGACGGCGACGGAGAGGAGGATCTCGAGCGGGTTGCGCACGTCCAAGGACAGGTGCGAGGTGACGGTGCGCAGCACGGCCGGGGGTCCTTTCCCGGCCATCGGCGGCCGGACCATCAGAGGGGCAGGCGCAAGTGTGAGGCTCGCGGGGCCATCCGTCCAGCCCGCGGACAGCACCCGATGAACCTGCAGGTCAGAAGCCTGCCCAGCCCTCTTGACGAGGCCCGCGGCGCGGAGGGTTACCGTCCGGTAGCCGACCCCCGCGCCGCGTCCCCGTCCGGCCCGTCAGCCGAGCTGCCTCGCGGGGTCCGAAACGTCCATCCGCCGGCCGTCCCAGTGCACCGGCACGGGGTCGCTCACACCGCCGACGAAGCCCCCCTCGGGACCGGTGTGATGGAACGCGAGCAGCACCCACCGGTCGTCGAAACGGCGCCGTACCAGGCGGCCGCTGTACAGGGTGTCGTCCGTCGCCTGGTGGGCGTCGGCGACGTCGAACGGACCCAGCAGGCTCGCCGCCGGTGTCGCCCAGACGCCGCCGGTCGAACCCGTGGCGACCCCGGCAGCGGACATGTCCGTCGCCAGGCACGAGAACAGCAGCACCGGGGCGCCGTCGACGATCTCGACCTGCATGACCTCGAGCTGACCGAACCCCTGCCCGGGCTCGGTCAGCGGCGGCCGGAGCTCCCAGGAGCGCAGGTCCGGGGACCAGGCGTGGCCGACGACACCGCGGTCGTCGGCGGGACCCGAGCGCGCCCGGGCGGTGATCAGCATGTGCCAGCCGTCGCCGTCCGGGTCGGGGAACACCCACGGGTCGCGGAACGCCTCGTCGTGCCACTGGCCGTCGGCCAGCACCTCGTACCAGTCGCCGTCGGCTCGCAGCACCGGGTTGGTCGGCGACTTGGTCCAGGTCATGAGGTCGTCCGAGGTGGCGTACCCGATCGTCTGCTGGTTGCCCACGGGAGTGAGCGTCGAGCCCGTGTAGAAGAGGAACCAGGTGCCGTCGGGATGGCGCACCACCGAGCCGGTCCACGTGGCCAGGTCGTCGAACGCCGGTGCGTCGCTGCGGACGAGGGCGTCGGTGACCCGCGTCCAGTCCTGCAGGTCCGACGACACCGCGTGCCCGATGGAAGCCCGGTAGTGCCGCCGGTCCGGCTCGTGCAGCGCGCGCGACGCGTAGAGGAAGAAGAGGTGGTACTGGTCGCCGTCGTCAGCGAGCCAGAAGTCCCACACCCAGGACTCGGGAAGGGTGAACATGTCTGCCTTTCACGCCGTGACCGGCGGGGGTGAGAGGGGTCAGCCCTTGACGCCGCTGGCGGCGACGCTGCTGACGAAGGCTCGCTGGAACGAGAGGAACACGATGAGCACGGGCAGCGTGATGAGGGTCGTGTAGGCCATCACCTCGCCCCAGGCCGGGTTCAGCTGGAAGAAGTACTGCATCCCGACCATGACGGGGCGCAGGCTCTCCTCCTGCACGACCATGAGCGGCCACAGGTAGGAGTTCCAGGCGGGCAGGAACGTGAGGATCGCGACCGTCGCGAACGCGGGGCCCGCCAGGGGGACGACGATCTTGCGGTAGATCGTGAACCAGCCGGCACCGTCGATCCGCGCGGCCTCGTCGAGGGACTTCGGGATCGTCGAGAAGTACTGGGTGAACAGGAAGATCGAGAACGCGTTCGCGATGAACGGGATGATCTGCACCTGGTAGGTGTTCAGCCAGCCGAAGTCGTACTTCGGCACGGCACCCTCGAACACCAGGGTCGGCAGCTTGGACACCCAGTAGACCATCGGGATCGCGATCGTCTCGAAGGGCACGATGAGCGTCGCGATGACGACGGCGAGCACCGCCCCGCGGCCCTTCCACTCCAGCCGCGACAGCGCGAACCCGCACATGCTGTTCACCACGAGCCCGAGCACCACGATCAGCGTGGTGATCAGCACGGAGTTGAGCATGAACCGGGCGACCGGGACCCGGTCGAACACGTCCCGGTAGTTGTTCAGGCTGATGTCACCCACGGGCAGGAACGCGTCCAGGGAGCGGGCGTCGGTCAGGATCTGCGCGTCCGGCTTGAGGCTGGACACGAACATGAACACGAGCGGGAAGAGGAAGATGACGGCGAAGACGGCCAAGGCGACGTAGGAGAAGATGCGGCGCCGGCGGCGCTGCTGGTGCTCCGACCTGTCGAGCCGGGTGACGGTGGCGGCGGTCATGGCTCAGTCCTTCTCTCGGGTGACGAAGCGCTGGACGAGGGCGATCACGAGCACCAGGACGAAGAAGATGAGCGAGATCGCGGCGCCGTAGCCGGTCTCCTGCTCCCGGTACCCCTTGCGGACGGCGTGGTAGACGATCGTCGTCGTCGAGTCCTGCGGACCGCCCTGCGTCATCACGTCGATCTGCACGAACAGTCCGAGGGCCGCGATGGTGATGGTGACCAGGACGAAGATCATGGTCGAGCGCAGACCCGGCCAGGTGACGTTCTTGAACTGCGCCCAGGCGTCCGCGCCGTCCATGCGCGCGGCCTCGTAGAGCTCGTCGGGGATGGTCTGCAGCCCCGAGAGCCAGATGAGCATGTGGAAGCCGACGGCCTGCCAGATGGACAGCACGATGATCGCCGGCAGCGCGGTGCGGGGGTTGTTCAGCCAGTCGGCGCCCTGCAGCGCCCCGAACGTCACCGTGTCGATGAACGAGTTGATCAGTCCGGTCGGCTGGTACATGAACTTCCAGAGGATCGACACCACGACGATCGACGTGACCACCGGGATGAAGTAGACGATCCGGAAGAACGTGACGCCGCGCAGCTTCTGGTTGACCAGCACCGCGAGGAGCAGGCCCAGACCGGCCTGCACCGGGACGACGACGATCGCGAACAGGAACGTGTTGAGGACCGACCGCAGGAAGACCGGGTCCTGCGTGAACGCCCGGACGAAGTTGTCGAGCCCGACGAACCGGGGCGGGTTGGGTGAGATGAGCCGCGCGTTGGTGAACGACAGTGCGAACGCCAGCAGCACGGGGACGATGAGGAACAAGCCGAGCAGGACGGCCGCGGGTGCGGCCATCGCGAGCCCGGAGCGGCGTTCACCGCGCGCCCCGGCTGAGGTCCGACGCCGCCGCACGGGGGCGTCCGGCGGTCGCGGAGGCGCGACGGACGTGGTGGAAGAGGTCATGGCAGTGTCCGATCGGGCGGGGGCAGCAGCGGTGCTGCCCCCGCCGGTCAGGACGGCTCAGAAGCCGTAGCCGTCGTTGGACTTGATGTTGGTGTCGATCTCCTGGACCGCCCCGTCGAGGGTCGACTGCACGTCGGCGCCGCTCATGATGTCCTTGGCCGCCTTCTCGAAGGTGCTCGAGATGACGGGGTACGCCGGGGTGGCGGGACGGGCGAGCGCGTAGGCCTGGGAGAGCTCGACGAACGGGCGCAGCGGGTCGCCCTCACCGAAGTTGGCGGAGAGCTCCTCGGCAGCCGCGGTCGCGGGGATGACCACCTGCTTGTCGCTGAACTCGGCGATGTACTTGTCCTGGAAGCTGAACTCCAGGTACTCGCGCGCACCCTCGGCCGCGTCGCACGTCGAGGAGATGCCCCACTGCCACGACCCGCCACCGATCTTCGGGCCGTCGCCGAAGTCCGGCGGAGGGAGGATCAGCAGGTCGTCGCCGGCGGCCTCGAGGGAGTCCATGGCGTTCCAGACGCCGGTGTAGCTCAGCGCGACCACGTCGTCGTTGAACTCCTGGTTGCCGATCGTGCCGGAGTTGCTGGCCCAGCCGTTGGCGAAGGCATCCTGGAACCACGTGAAGAACGTGACCGCCTCGGGACCGTTGAGCGCGCCGTCGGCGGTGAGCATGGTGTCGCGGTCGATGAGGTCGCCGCCCGCGCTCTGCAGCATCGGGGAGTAGGCGTACGACCACCACTCGCCCTTGTCCTCGGCGCCGATGTCCAGGGGCGTGTCGTAGCCGGCGGCCTTCAGCGTGGTCAGCGCCGCGTCGAACTCGTCGATCGTCCACGGGTCGTCGATGGTGGGGATGCGGATGCCGTTGGCGTCGAGCACCGACTTGCGGGCGAAGATCGAGAGCGCCGCGTCCCAGTACCCGGCCGCGTAGATCTCGTCCTGGTACGTCCCGACGGCCGTCGGGAGCAGGTTGTCCGTGATGCTCGTGGGCAGGCCGAGCGGCTGGATGTACTCCGCCCACGCCCAGTTGGGGACGATCGGGCCGTCCATGTCGAGCAGGCACGGCAGGTCGCCGGCGGCCGCCGCCGCGACGATCGCGTCGTTGTAGGCGCCCTGGGGGAAGGACTCCTCGACCACCGTGTACTGGTCCTGCGACGCGTTGAACTCATCGATGATCTTGCTGTAGACCTCCAGCTCGGCCGGGTTGCCCGCCGAGTGCGTCCACATGGTGAGCTCCTGGGGTCCGTCACCGGACCCGCCGTCTCCCTGACCTGCCTGTCCGCAGGCGGAGAGTGCCAGGGCTGACGCCGCCGACACCGATACGATCGTGACAAGGGACCTGCGCTTCATCGGGGGTTCCTTTCCTGGTGCCCGACCGGCATGTCGGGTCACCGCTCCACGGCCACCGACGGTGGCCGCTGGGGATTGCGTGTCAGGTCCGTCGCCGGCTGTCGCTCGCAGCTGTGGCCGGCGGCGGACCCACCGAGTCCCGATCGACGATCGGGCAGGGCATGAGGTGTGGGGCGCCGGGGTCGTCTGGCGTCCTGATGCCGAGGGCGACCTCCATCGCCCACCGGCCCATCTCGTAGTGCGGCAGCGCGACGGTGGTCAGCGGGGGGTCGAGCTCCGCGGCGACGAGCTGCTGGTCGTCGTACCCGACGATCGAGAGGTCCTGGGGGATCCGCAGGCCGCGACGGTGGGCCGCGACGTACGCCCCGGCGGCCATGCGGTCGTTGAAGCAGAACAACGCCGTGGGCCGACGGTCCTCCGGCAGGTCGAGCAGCCGGTCCGTGGCCGCGCGTCCGCCGGCGGACGAGGTGTCGCCACGGACGTGCAGCGCCGGGTCCGGGTCGATGCCGGCCTCGGAGAGCACCTCGAGGTATCCCCGGTGCCGCAGGTCGGAGGCGACGGGCGGGTGCGGCTCGTCCACGTCCAGGTAGGCGATCCGGCGGTGCCCCGCGGCGACGAGCGCGCGCACCGCCGAGACCCCGCCGGCGCGGTCGTCGGGCACGACAGCGGGGAAGCCACCACCCGCCGGGCGGCAGTCGAGGAACACGGTGCCGCGGGGGAGCGAGGCCGGGGCGTCGACCACCCGGTGCCACATGCAGGCGTAGATCATGGCGTCGACCTGCTGGTCGGCCAGGGCGCGGATCGCCTCGCGCTCCACCGTCTCGTCCGCATCGGTGTCGACGAGGAAGACGAGGTGGCCGTGCTCGCGGGCGACGTCCTGGGCGCCCGCCAGCATGCGGCCCGCGAAGGGGGTGGTCGCGATCCGGTCGGAGATCAGGCCGATCGTGTGGCTGCGCTGCGTCCGCAGGCCCCGCGCCACGGAGTTGGGCGTGTATCCCACCTCGGTGGCCGCCTGCCGGACCCGGTCGCGCGTCGCGTCGGAGATCCGGGCGGTGCGGTTGTTGAGCACCAGCGAGACGGTGGCGGTGGAGACACCCGCCGCAGCGGCGACGTCGGAGATCCGCACCCGCGCCATGTCACACCTCACTCCCTCGTGAGAACTGCTAAATCGATTAACCGCCTACGCAGAGCATGCACCCGATCAGGTGAGGCGTCAAGGGGGTCGTCCAGGAGCCGCGCAGCTGCACCCAGCTGCTCAGGCCCGAGCCAGTGCGATCGCCGTGACCACCAGGCCGTCGCCGACCGCCCACCGGCCGTGCAGCACGTCGGTCCTGAGCCCGGTCCGGCCGATCCGTGCCGTGAACGTGCCGTCACCGAGGCGGACGTCGACGTCCTCGAAACCGAGCCACGACCGCGTCACGGGGTACCAGACCTTGTAGACCGACTCCTTGGCCGAGAACAGCACCCGGTCCAGGCAGAGCGCCGGGTCCGTGCGGGCGAGCGCCGAGCGTTCGTCGTCACTCATCACCAGCGACGCGACCTCGGGCGGCAGCGGGGCGCGCACCTCGGCGTCGATCCCGATCCCCGCCCAGGTGTCGGCGCGCCCGACCGCAGCCGCGCGGTACCCGTCGACGTGCGTCATGCTCCCGACGATGCCCGGGGGCCACACCGGCGCTCGGTCGGGTCCGGCAGGGACGGCGGCGTCCGCCAGGCCGAGCCGACGCAGGGCGGTGCGGGCGCACTCGCGGACGGCGGCGTACTCGGCGCGGCGGGCGGGCATCGCGTCCACGACCGCGGCCTCCTCGGACGGGTGCAGGGGAGCCGGCACCGGGGGACCGGCGTGCTCGGCCGCCTCGACGCCCGCCGGCAGCACCCGTTCGATCATGCCGCGCAGTCTGTCAAAGCGTGTTCGCCGCGGGCTGAGCGGTCCAGGGAAACGTCCGGGGACGCAACGCCGTTATGTCAGGCAGGAACATCGACGGAGGAGAGGCATGTCGCGGCGGATCAAGGGCCTGGTGGAGTTCGAGGACGACAACGGTGCGGTGGTGCGCTACCTGCGGCACCCGCACGGAGGCGGGCTGGTCTCGCCGGCCGCGCACGCGCACGAGGGCGCGTGGCTGGCCGAGACCTCCTACGTCGAGGCGGGTGCGGTGGTCCACGACGGTGCACGGGTCGGACCGGGCAGCTGGGTCGACGTCGACGTCGTGGTCGGGGCGCGTGCGGTCGTCGGGAGCAACGTCCACCTCGGAGCCGGGACGCGGGTGGGCTCCGGTGCACGCGTGGGCACCGGAGCGCGCGTCGGCGAGCGGGTCTCGATCGAGCCGCGTGCGACGGTGACGGCCGACCAGGTCGTCCCGGACGGCGCGACGGTCGGCGGGTCCGGCACAGGGCGCCGCTCAGGGTACGGACGGGCCGCCTAGCTCTGACCGCAGTGCGTCGACGGCCACCTCGACGACCTCGGCGGCGGTCATCGTCCGAACCCGGGTGCTGAGCGCGGCGGTCTCGTCGGGGCCGAGCCGGCCGAGGATGTCGTCCGCTCGCTGCGCAGCGTCCCCGACGAGCGCGGACGCCGCGTCGGCCGACCCTGCGGCCAGGAGCAGGAGGCCGGCGACCCGCGACGCTCCGTGCGCGTCCAGCAGCGCTGCCGCGTCGCGCGCCGTCGTCCAGAGCTGGGTCAGGTTCCCGGCCGCCGACCAGTAGCGCAGCAGCCCGACGTAGTCCTCGGCCGCTGCGCGCACGTCCCCCAGGGCCGCTCGAGCGGCGGCCAGCCCGACCGCGGCGACGCCCTCGATGAACCCGGCACCACAGCTCCGAGCGACGTCGACCGCCGCGGCGTAGCTCCCGACCGCGGCACCGGGATCGCTCGCGGCGGTGAGCTCGCCGGCGACGTACTGGAGCCAGGCGCGGTGCGACGGGCTCGGCCCGAGGGCCAGCGCACGGGTGGCGTCGCCCAGCAGCGCGTCCGCGCCGGACGCGTCGCCGGCGTAGGCCAGGGCCAGGGCGCCGGACGCGAGATACGGTGACGGCAGCGGCGACCGGGCAGCGGCGGCGGCCCAGTGCTGGGCAGCCCGGTGGTGGTCTCCGCGAAAGAGGGCGACGGCCGCGGACGCGCTCCAGGCGCTCACCACACCGGGCGTGTCGCCCGCCGCCTCGATCGCGTCGCGGGCCAGCCGCGCGGCGCTGACCAGGTCGCCGAGCAGCCAGGACGCCTCGGCGGCCGACGCGCGGACCGCGTTCTCCCGCGGGTTGCCACGCAGCAGCGGATCGTTCTCGAGCTCGACCGCCCACGCCCAGAGCTCGGTCTGGTCGCGCCAGGTGGCGGCGTCGTCGAGGGCGAGCGTGAGGTCGATCCGCAGCTCCACGTCACCGCGCCCACGCGACAGGTCGCGGGCCACGCGCAGGTTGGCGAGCTCGGCGCGGAGGCGGTGGTCCGCCGCAGCCTCCGCCTCGCCACGGACGGCCGTGCTGATCTCGGCGGCGGTCTGCGACGCCCAGCGCAGGAACCTGGTCTCGGCCTCCGTGCGCTCGCCGCGCGCGTCGAGATCGTCCAGCAGGAACGTCCGGATGGTCTCCAGCAGCCGATAGCGGGGCTGCTCCTCCTGGGCTGCGTCGACCAGCGAGTGGTCGACGAGCCGGGCCAGCACGGTGAGCGGGTCGGACGCCGGCGCCGCCTCGGTGGACAGCCGCTCGAAGGTCTCCAGGTCGACGCCCGCGGGGAACGGCGCCAGGCTGCGCAGCACGGCGCGGTCCGCCGGGTCCAGGAGGCGGTACGACCAGTCGATGGTCGCGCGCAGCGTCTCGTGCCGGGCGTCGGAGGTGGGTCGCCGGGCCGAGAGTGCGTCCAGGGCCCGCCCGAGCCGCTCGTGCAGCGCGGAGAGCGGCACGGCTCCCAGCTGACCGGCCGCGAGCTCGATCGCCAGCGGGAGGCCGTCGAGGCGGCGCACGACGTCGAAGAGCACGGCCGAGTCGCCGGGCGTGGGCGTGAAGTCCCGTCCGCGCAGCCGGGCGTGCTCGACGAAGGCCTGCACGCTGGGCTGGTGCCCCAGTCGGGCCAGGTCCCCGTCGCGGGGCAGGGGCAGCGGCTGCAGCCGGACCACGAACTCGCCCGGCACGTGGAGCGTCACGCGGGACGTCGTCAGCAGCCGCACCGTCGGCGCCACCTCGTGCAGCGCGACGGCGAGGTCCCGCACCGCGTCCACCACGTGCTCACAGTTGTCGAGCACCAGCAGCGCGGCG
This sequence comes from Cellulomonas humilata, assembly GCF_030814415.1. GTDB lineage: Bacteria > Actinomycetota > Actinomycetes > Actinomycetales > Cellulomonadaceae > Cellulomonas > Cellulomonas humilata_A. The sequence continues at coordinate 668,593 of NZ_JAUSVB010000002.1, forward strand.
CGACCGGTCAGCATCCTGGCGACCGTCTCCGGTGCCGCGTCCCCGACGAGCCGCAGCCCCAGCGCGGCGGCGACCGCCTCGGGCACCCGGTCCCCGTCCGTGACGGTCGCGAGCCGCACCGCGACGCTCTCGGCGCCGGTGCGCTCGCTGTGCTCGGCCGCCGCCTGCAGCGTGAGCCGCGTCTTGCCGACGCCTCCCGGGCCCGTGACCGTGAGCACCGGCTGGGTGTCCAGGAGCCGCAGCAGCTCCGCCAGGTCCTGGTCGCGGCCGACCAACGGCCCTGCCGGCGTGCGGACCGTGGACGTCGTGCGCACCCGGCTGGGCGCCAGGGAACCGGCAGCCACGAGGCGTTCCCAGGTGCCGAGGGCCGGCGACGGGTCCAGGCCCGTCTCCTCGGCGAGCCGTCGCCGGTACGCCGCGGCCGTGTGCATCGCCTCCGCGGTCCGGCCCTCCACGGCGTACGACCGCATGAGCAGGATGACCGTGCGCTCCCGCATCGGGCTGGCCGCGGCGGCGGAGGCGGCATCGGCGGACCGGCTCGCCCCAGCGGCGATCGCGGCCTCGAGCGCGTCGTCGCCCAGGCGCAGGCGGAGCTCGTCGAGCGCGACCTTCTCGACCGCCAGGCCCGGGCAGTCGACGAACTCGTCGAGCGCGTCGCCGCGCCAGAGCTGCAGGGCGTCGGAGGCGGCACCGTCGGCGAGCCGCCGGGCGTCGGCCACGTCGAGCCCACCGTCGGGGAGCTCGAGCACGTAGCCGCCATCGACGTGGCGCAGCCGGTCCGCGTACGGACCGAGGTGGCGTCGCAGCCGGGACACGTGGCTCTGCACTGCCTGCGTCGCGTCCCGCGGCGGGTCGTCGGGCCACAGCTCGTCGACGATCGCGGTGCGGCTGACCTCCCGGCCCTGGGCCATCGCCAGCACCGCGAGGACGGTCCGGCGCCGGCTGCCGGGGACGTCGACCGGGACACCGTCGACGAGGAGGCGCAGGGGGCCGAGGAGCTCGACACGCAGTCCGCTCGCCACCTGGTCTCCTCCCGTCCCGGTCCCGGTGGCCACTGTGCCGGACGGTCTCGATCTGAGCCAGCACCGTGCCAGCGCTGTGCCAGCGGCCCCGGCCATCGTCGTCTACGAGGCGGCACGGAGCCGTCGGACGACGAGAGGACACCCCATGACCATCGACCAGCAGACCGAGAACGACCAGGTGCTCGCGGGCGCGGAGCTCGACCTGGACCGAGTCCTGGCGTTCGCCGGGCAGGTCGCCGACAACCACGCGATCGCGAGCAACGGCGTCCTGACCTACCTGGGCGACCGGCTCGGCCTCTGGCGGACCCTGGCGTCCGTCGGACCCGTGACCAGCGCCGAGCTCGCCGAACGCTCCGGGCTCGCGGAGCGGTACGTGCGGGAGTGGATCTCGGCCCAGGCCGCCGCCGGTTACGTGACGTACGACGCGGCCACGCAGAGGTTCACGCTGCCCGCCGAGCACGCCGCTGTCCTCGCGGACGACGACAGCCCGGCGGCCCTCGTCGGGGCCTTCGAGATCACCGCGGCGGTGTGGGCGAGCGTGGACCGGCTCGCCCACGCCTACACGACCGGCGAGGGCGTCGGCTGGCACGAGCACGACGACCGCCTGTTCAGCGGGGTCGAGCGGTTCTTCCGGCCGCTCTACGCCGGGTCTCTCGTGAACACGTGGATCCCGGCCGTCGACGGCCTGACCGACCGGCTGACCGCCGGTGCGCGGGTGCTCGACGTCGGCTGCGGCCTCGGCTCCGCGACCCTGCTGATGGCCGAGGCGTTCCCGGCGTCGACGTTCCTCGGGGTGGACAACCACGGGGAGTCGATCCGTCGGGCGACGGCCGCGGCACAGCGGGCGGGGGCGACCTCCCGTGTCGCGTTCGCGGAGGCCGCCGCGGACGGGTACGCGGGCACGTACGACGTGATCTGCATGTTCGACGCCCTCCACGACATGGGTGACCCGCTCGGCGCGCTGCGGCACGCCCGCGCCGCGCTGTCGGACGAGGGCGTGCTGCTCGTCGTCGAGCCGGCCGCAGGCGACCGGCTGGAGGACAACCTCCACCCGCTCGGTCTGAGCTGGTACGCGGCGAGCGCCACGATGTGCGTGCCGGGCAGCCTCTCGCAGTCCGGGGGAGCCGCCCTGGGCGCCCAGGCGGGCGGTGCGCGTCTGCTCGAGCTGTTCGCGGAGGCGGGCTTCGGCACCGCTCGGGTCGCGGCGACGACCCAGTTCAACCTGGTGATCGAGGCGCGTCGCTGACCAGCACGTACCGGGGCCGTCGTCCGCACGGGCGGCGGCCCCGGTGTGCCTTGACACCCTCGCGTGCGACGGAGGAACGTCGTGGACGCGATCGGGAGCAGTCTCTGGGGGCGATGGGCATGGCGATTCAGCTCGAGGTGCGCGACGGTGTCCCGGTCTGGTACCTGTCGATGGACATCTGGGTCGTCCCTGGTCCCGACCCGAACGGTCCGCCCGGGATGGCCACCGAGGGTGAGCCGGCGTACGTCTGGGCGCGGGTGACCAACAACGGGAGCACGACCGCCACGGACGCGGTCGTCAACTTCATGTGGGCCAACCCCAACGTCGGCTTCGACCGCACGACGGCGAACCCGATCGGCAACACCACGGTCACGCTGACCGCCGGCCAGTCGAGCGAGGTCCAGTGTCCGAACACGTGGCTGCCGTCGTTCGTCAACGGCGGGCACGTCTGCCTCCTCGTGGAGAGCTACCACGCCCAGGACCCGCTGCCCCCGGGGGCGGCGTTCAACGTGGTCACGGACCGCCACGTCGCCCAGCTGAACCTCAACATCGTGCGTCGGCTCAAGCGCCGCATGTTCGACGGGCTGGTCGAGGTCCACAACCCCGGCGAGGAGGAGATGGCGTTCTGGGTCGCGATCCAGGAAGGCACCCTCGACGAGCTCGACCCGCAGGTGCTCACGAATTTCGGGGTGTCGCTGGAGGGCATCAAGGAGCCTGGACGGGTCGTCAACTACGGGTTCATCGACCGGTTCGGCAAGGCCCGCAGGGGCGGCGAGCTCACGACGGTCTCGCGCGACGCGGAGGTGTACGTCCGTCCCCGCCACGCCTCCGTCGTGCGCATCGCCGCCGAGCTCGAGGGTGACGCCGCGCTCCTGCACGTGACGCAGACCCTCGGCGACCGCCGCACGGTCGTCGGCGGCGCCGCGTACCTGCTCCTGAGCGATCGCGTGGGCGGAGGCAGGAAGCCGGTCGACTGACCGCCAGGACTACGGTGCTGCGCCGCAGTTCAGCCCCGGTGGGTTGGGGCTGACCATGCCGCTGGCGGTGTCCGTCACCGTGAACGCGACGTCGTAGACCCCGTCGAGGAACACGAGCGCCGACAAGGCGTTCTGTGGGAAAGGCACGTCACGGGCGGTCCCGGGCCCGACCGGCGTGAGGTGGATGGTCACGGAGATCGACTGGTTCGGGGGGTCGTCGGCCTGGATCGCGATGTTCCAGTTCGACGACCCGGGCGACGCCTCGCAGTGCGCGCCCGAGAGCACGGGTGCACCGTCGGACGTCACCGCCACGGGGAGCGTCTGCACGAGGTGGCCGTCCGCGGCGAAGAGCGAGACTGTCGCCGCCGAGCCCGTCGTCCCGTTCGGCGAGCGCGCCTGGGCCCCGCCCGCGTACGCGACGGAGACGTGCGCCGTCCCGTCACCGGCGAAGGCGCCGCCCGAGGTGACGGTGAGCCAGTCGACGCCGGTCGTCGCGCTCCACGTCTCGGCGCCCGTGCCGTTGACGACGGTCAGCAGCACGTCGTTGGAGGCACTGAGATCCACGGTGGCGGGAGCCAGCTGGAGGCCGGGTTCGGGCGGCGGGTTCGCGACGAAGGTCGCCGTCACGGTGTTCACCCCGGGCGGGTCGATCGTCGTGCCGCCCGGCCCCAGTGTCAGGGCGCACACCGGCGCCGAGCAGGCGACGTTGCTCCAGCCCGCGAACGTGCTGCCGGGCCCGGCGACGGCTTCCAGGCTGCTCGCGGTGCCCGCCGAGAGCGAGAACGTGCACGCGGGCGGGCAGGCGCCCCCCGCGCTCACCTGCACGGTCCCGGTGCCGTCCCCGGCGAGCACGACCCGCAGCTCGCTCGCCGCCGGGCGCGTCGGCTCGGGGTCCGGCTGGGCCGGCGCGGGTGGTGCGCTCGGGGCCGTCGACGGGCGTGCGTCCGGCGTGGCCGGAGCGGTGGTGACGGGGTCCGACGGCTGCGTGGGCGGCGTCGGCTCGTCGGCCGGGCCGGTCGGCTCGGTGACGGGCGGCTCGGGCTGTTCGGGTGCCTCGAGCCCGAGGGCAGGTTGCTCGGGGTCGTACTTCGAGACGCTGCGGACCGTGCCGTCGAGGTCGAGCACGCCGGCCTTCTCGCTCGCGGTGTCGTTGTAGAAGACGAACCCGTCCTTGGCGGTGAGGTCGAACGCGGTGCCGACGCCGATGAGCGGGTCGGTCGTGACGAGGACGCGGCGGGTGTCCAGGTCGACGACGACGACCTGGCCGGTCGAGAAGTCGGGGACGAACAGCCGCCCGTCGAGCTCGACCGGGGTGCCGAGGTCCGAGCCTGGCGTCGCGATGCTGGACACGACCGTGTCGCACGTCCCGGTGCTGAGGTCGGTCACGCGCAGCACGGCGTCGGTGCCGGAGACCGTGTAGACCTCGTCGCGGTCCGTCCCGCCCGCGAAGCGCACGGCGTCGTCCGTGGGACTGACGTCCACGCACGCCTCGGGTCCCGGCCGGCCCTCGTCGTCGTACTGGACGGCGGTCCCCGCCCCGGGGTCGATGACGACGGGTCGACCGTCGGCGCTGACCAGCCGGCCGGTGCGCGGGTCTGCCGCGGAGCGGGCCGCCAGCTGCACGGCGCCGCCGACGTGGAGGAGGTCGCCGCGGCGGGCCTCGAGCAGCCACAGGTCTCCGCGGTCGTCGACCACCGGTGCGCTCGGGCCGAGGCCTCCGGACAGTGATCGCGCGGGGCCACGCGGCGCGAGGGTCTCCAGGTCCAGCTCGACGACGAGCCCCTGCTCGCTGTCCACGGCGTAGACCGCCGTCGACGAGACCACGACGTCGAGGCCGGCCGTGGCTCCCGCGACCGCGGTCCTCGGACGCCCCGGCTCCCACGTGCCCGACTCGACCCGCAGGACGGAGCCCCTGGTCCGGTTCACGACGTAGCCGGTCGCACCGCTCTGCGCGGCGACGAGGTCGTCGCCGGGGACTGCGACCGCGAGCTGGACCGCGACCTCGCCGGTGGGCCCGTCGACCAGCGCCAGCTGTCCGGGTCCGGAGGAGGCAACCCAGACGCTGCCGGCGACGGAGTCGAGCTCGTGCAGCGGGAATCCCGCGCCGCTCACGGCGAGGACTCCCATCGCGATGGCGCCCGCGCCCGCCGCGACGCCTCTCAGGCGCCCACGCGCTGACACCGGAATCCGGCGTCCCCCCTGCTGCCCCCACACACGATCACCGCTCTTGCCTCCGGGCGGGTGCCGAGCGTCTGATCACGCGTGCTCGACCCCTCCGTCGCTCTCCAGGGTCGCAGCGGCTGTGGGGGTTCACCACGGTTTACTAGCGATTTCGCCCGCTCCGGGAGCCGCCCTCGGCGCCCAGAAGACCCTCCAGGACGCGCGTCAGCAGCCGCTCGGTCTGGTCCTCGTCGGCGTCCACCGGGGGTGCCGACAGGGCGCCGGCGAGGTGCGGGTGCGCGCCGTCGCGGAGGAGCTGCGAGAGGTGCGCGGCGGCCGCGAGCTGACGGCGCCGGTCGACCGGAGCGGTGCCGCGCTGCTCGATCTCGGTGCGGGCCAGGAGCCGGACGACGGCGCTGAACACGCCGATGGCCTCGAGCTTGCGGTGCCCGTCGACAGCGAGGTCCTGCAGGGCTCCGAGCGCGTGCTCGAGGTACTCGACGGCGTTCGGCCCGAGGTCGCCCGTGGCGGCGGTGGTGTCGGTGAGCCAGGGGTGGCGCAGGTACACGTCGCGGCTCTGCCGGCCGAGCGCGAGGAGGTCCGCGATCCAGTCGGCGTGGTGGAGGACGGTGTAGTCGATCTCCCCGTTGACCTGGTCGATCATGAGCGCGACGAGCTCGTCGCGGGACTCGACGTAGCGGTAGAGCGACGCGGATCCGCCCCCGAGGGCCTCGGCCACCGAGCGCATGGTCACGGCGCCGAGACCGTCGGTGTCGGCGAGCCGCACCGCGGCCGCCGCGATGCCGTCGCGGGTGTGCTCCGGAGCCCGGCCCCGGCTGCCGCGCGCGGGACGCAGCCAGATGCTCGTGTGCGTCTCCATGCCGCCACCCTCTCATCCGTGGGCTAGAATAGCGAACGTTGATCGCAATTAATGAGGAGCCACCGATGACCACCTGGACCCCCACGCAGCGCGCCCGCAACGGCGACGTCGAGATCGCCTACGACCGCCTCGCCGGCTCCGACGGGATGCCCCTGCTGTTGGTCATGGGGCTGGCGACCTCGCGGTTCTGGTGGCCGACGGGTCTGTGCGAAGAGTTCACCCGCGAGGGCTTCGCCGTGGCGCGCTACGACCAGCGCGACGCGGGTGAGTCCACCCGGCTGCCCGACGTCGCGGGGTCGAACCCGTTCCGGGCGCTGTTCGCGAAGAAGGGCGACGCGTACACCGCCGAGGACATGGTCGACGACGCCGTTGCGGTGCTCGACGAGCTGGGCTGGGCGCGGGCGCACGTCTTCGGCCACTCCATGGGCGGTGTCGTCGCCCAGCGCCTCGCGCTGCGCCACCCCGACCGCGTGCTCAGCGTGGTGTCGTCGGCGGCCCTGCCCAGCGACGTCTCGGGCCTCCGGGTCGCCCGCTACCTGCGCGTCGGCCTGCTCGCCAGGCTCGCCCGCACCACGTTCCCCGACGGCCGCGACGGCGACATCGAGGCCAGCCTCGCGGTCGCGCGCGGGGTGGCGTCGCCCGCGTACCCGTTCGACGAGACGGCGGCCCGGGAGTGGATCGAGCGCGCGGTCGACACGGGCCCGCGGGACACCAAGGCGCAGAGCCGCCAGATCGGTGCACAGTGGCACGGTCCGAAGCTGCGGGACCTGCACCGGCCGACGCTCGTGCTGCACGGTGAGGCGGACCCGATCCTGCGGGTCGCCGCCGGCCGGGCCACGGCCGACGCCGTCGACGGAGCACGGCTGGTCACGCTTCCCGGGGTCGGGCACGACCTGCCCGCCGCGCTGTGGCCGACTGTCGCCCGCGAGGTCGGCGACCTGGCGAGGCAGGCGGCTGCGGTCTGAGCGGTCAGGCGCCGAGGCCCCGGAGCAGGGCCGCCGCGTCCTCGTTCCCGGGGTCGAGGTCGACGGCCCGCTGCAGGAGCTCGGCTGCCGGGCCGGTGTCGCCGTCCACCAGGTGCGCCCAGCCAGTCATCGCCCACGCCCGCGACGAGCCCGGACGGACCGTCGTCCACAGGCCCAGGAGCGGTCGGACCAGGTCCGGACGGTGCAGCTCGATCGCGCCCCAGACGCCGTCGACGAAGCGGTCGTCGTCGACGTCGACCAGCGCCGGGACGGTGGTCGTCAGCCGGTGGTACGCGTCGACGGCAGCGTCGGCCCCGGACTCGACGAGCGCCCTGCCCAGCGGCACGGTGATCGGGGGCAGGAGCGCGTCGAGACGAAGGTCGTCGGCCGTGTGCAGCGGCAGGTCGAGGGCCAGATCGAGCGCAGCCCGCACGACGGCGCCGGTCGGGGCGGTGTTGGAGTTGGCCAGCGCCACGACGCCCGTCCGGCGCTCGGGGACGAGCACGAGACGTGAGGTGAACCCGGGATCGGCACCGGCGTGGCCGACCGTCCGCTCGCCGCGGTGGCTGCCCAGGAACCAGCCGAGCCCCACGGACTCGTCCCAGGGCGGGTCGCCGACCTCAGCCTCCGGCTGCCACCTCCGCGCGGCCGTGCCGGCGTCGTCCAGGGTGGCGATCATCCAGCGGGACAGCTCGGCGACGCTGGAGTGCAGGGTCGAGCTCGGGGCGTGCCGACGCGTGTAGGGATAGGAGTCGCCCGGCACGATGAGCGGCGCGCCGACGTGCGGTGATGCGGCGAGATCGGGTGCGACGTCGCCACGCAGGAACGTGCTGCGGTCCATGCCCGCCGGGTGGAGGACGAGGGTCGTCATCGCTTCCTCGAACGTCGTCCCACGGACGGTCGCGAGCACGTGCCCGAGCACCTCGTACCCGAGGTTGCAGTAGGCGAACCGGGTGCCCGGCGTCGTGGACAGGCGCGCGCTCGACAGGCCCCTGACCAGCTCCGCGAGCGCGTCGTCGCCCAGCAGTGGGTCGTGCCACCCGTAGTCCGTGACGTCCGGGATGCCGCTCGTGTGGGTGAGCAGGTGGCGGAGCGTGACCTCGGCCTGACGACCGTCGGCCAGGGTCAGGTCGGGCAACCACCGGACCACCGGGGCGTCCAGGTCCAGCGCCGGCGTCAGCCCGACGACCGCAGCCGCGACGAACGTCTTCGACACCGACGCCAGGTGGAACAGGGTCTCGGGCGTGACCGGGGCGCCGGTGCGGACGTCGCGCGTCCCGAACCCTCGAGCCAGCGCAACCTCGCCGTCCTGCACCACGGCGACCGCCAGCCCTGCGAGCCCGTGCGTCCGCACCACCTGGTCGACCAGCGGCCACAGCGACGTCTCCGCCCGACGCTCGAGCGAGGTCATACGACCGACCCCCGCGAACACCACGCCACGGCGGGGATCTCGAACGGCGCGGCCGGCAGCCGTTCCGCGCAGCGCGCCCGCAGGGCGTCCCGCTCGGCGTCCCCGAGCGACGCGACGTAGGCGCCGGCGGGCCCGACGCCGAGGGTGAAGGTGGCCCACCACTCGTCGACGGTCTCGTACCGCGCACCGACCGCCTCGCTCCAGGACACGACGTCCTGCAGCCCCGCCTCCCTGAACAGCTCGGCGAGGTGCCCCTCCCGCGTCCCCGGCAGGGCGGCCTCGCCGGGAGCGCTCGGGTCGAGGTCGTGCGCCGCACGCCAGAACGCGTCAAGAGGTCCGCCGTTGCCGGCGTGGTCCCACACGTTCGCCGCGACCACGCCGCCCGGCCGGGTCACGCGGGCCATCTCCGTCAGCCCGGCGACCGGGTCGGTCAGGAAGTGGACGACGAGCTGGGCCACCGTCAGGTCGACGGAGTCGTCGGGCAGCGGCAGCGACTCGGCGACGCCTGCCAGCACCCGCAGGCCGGGGAACCGGGCTCGTGCGGCCGCGACGAACGGCTCGGAGGGGTCGACGGCGGTGACGGCATCGACGCCCAGGCGTGCGACGAGCTGGGCGGTCAGGGCTCCGGGTCCGCAGCCGACGTCGAGCGCGCGTGCGCCGGCAGGGATCTCCAGCGCCGCGGCGAACCGTGCGGCGAGCGGCTCGGAGAACCGGCCCATGAACCGGAAGTACACGTCCGGGGAGACGTCGAAACCCATCCACCGACGGTAGCGCCGTAGTCTCCGGGCCATGAGCACCCTTCACGAGGTCGGCGAACGCGACGGTTGGCGATGCTGGCTGTGCGACGAGCCGGTCGACCCGGACGCGTCCGTCAACGCCGACCGCGGCCCGAGCATCGACGGCGGCGCCACGCCCAAGGGCAAGAAGCCGGCTCCGGGTTCCGAGCGCCTCGCGCACCGCGCCTGCAACACCAAGAAGGGAGCGGTGAAGCCTGTCGTCGCCTGGTCGCCGGACCTCTTCGTCGTCGACCCTGCCCCGATCGTCGCGAGCGTCGAGCGGCTGACCCGCAAGGGCGGCCGCGAGGTGGTCGGTCGCTGCCCGACGCGCGCGGACGGCGAGGCGGCCGCGGTCTGGTTGGTCGACCGCCTCTCCCGGTTCGCGCCCGACCTGCGCGTGGCGGCCGAGGTCGAGCCGGGCGGTGGGCAGTTCCTGCTCGTGCTGCGCACCCGGTGACGGCGGGGGCAGGATCGACCCATGGCGGAGTACGAGCTGAACGCGGAGGCCGTGCGGCACCTGCGTGAGCTCATCGACGCGCGTCAGTACGTCCTGGACAGCGACTGGGGCGAGACGCAGCCCGACGCCACGGCCCAGAACGACTACCTCGAGAAGCACACGTGGGAGCAGTACGCCGCCTGGCACCTCGGGCTCACCGTGGGAGCGACCGACGGGACGAAGGCGCGGTACGCGTTCGTCGCCGGCGACTTCCGCCGGGTGCACCGCACGGCCCTGATCGCGTGCGTCTACCGTGCGTCCGAGTGGCGGCACAAGGACGTCGAGCTCGCGGCGCACGACCTCCTGCAGCAGCTGGACCGGGTGAGCAGCTAGTCCTGGTCGAGGCAGAGGCAGAACGGGTGCCCGACCGGGTCGAGCATCACGCGCACGTTCTCCCGGAACTGGGACGTCGACAGGGTCGCACCCAGCGCGACCGCGTCCTCGACGGCGGAGTCGAGGTCACCCACCTGGAAGTCGAGGTGCATCATCGGCCGCTGCTCGCCGTCGACCGGCGGCCACACCGGAGGTCGGTAGCCGTCAGCCTGCTGGAAGACGAAGAACGTCGACCCGCCCGGCGCCGCCATGACCGCCGTGCCCGGCTCCTCGTGGACGACCGGCCAGCCGAGCAGCTGCGAGTAGAACGCCGCCAGCGCCGACGGGTCCGGCGCCTCGATGGCCGGTCCCCACCACATGCCCTGCACCCGTGATCGCATCGGGCCAGTCTGGCGACGACGCCGGTCGGGCGCGACCCCTGCCCGGTGGTCAGCTCCGGGAGGCGATCGACGACCCGTGTGCGGCCGTGGATGCCGCGGAGTCGCCCAGTCCGCCGCCGACGATCGTCAGCGTGATGCCGTGCGCGGTGCTGCGGCGCAGGGCCGCCGTGAGCACGTCGACGGCGGCCGGTCCGATCCGCCCCAGCCCCCGAACGTCCACGGTGACCCGCCGGACGTCCGCTGCGCCGAGCATCGCCATGGAGATCGCGTCAGCCAGCTCGTCCCGGTTCGACAGGTCGACCGCACCCGCGACGCGCAGGATCGACTCGTCGGCGGTGCGCTCGGCGTGCAGGTCGAGGTGCCGGCGCCGCCCGCACGGCGCCTGCGCGTCCGGCTCGGGTGCCGCGCACAGGGCCTCGTCGAGCAGCTCTCGCGAGATCGACTCCAGACCGACGGCCGCGGTCCGCACCACCCGGCCGGCGAGCTCACGCAGCCGGGTGTTGTGCCGCTGCGAGCTCTGCTTGAGGATGCCGAAGGCCGCGTCCTCGTCGACACCGTAGGTGAGCATGAGGATGCCCTTGGCCTGGTCGATCGCCGCGTGCGACTCCAGGGCGAGCGTCAGCTCCGCGTTCACGCGCTCAGCCAGGAACGCGTCGTGGGCAGCGGTGACGTCGACGAGGAACCCGGTCAGGTCACCGTCCCCGTCGCCGGCGACCGCCATCACGACGCGGTGGGCGGTCCCCGACATGTCCACGAGGCAGTAGATCGCCGCGCGGGGGTCGAGCTCCTCGATGCACCCGTCGAGAGCCTCGCCGACGACCGCCCGGTCGTCGCGCTGGACATGGGTGAGCAGGAGCTCGCGGGTGGGCACGACGTCGCCCGGCTGCATGCCGTGGATGAGGAACATGTGGTCGGACCACCACCACCGATCGGTGGCTGCCCCGAACCGGAAGCGCCCCACGTGCGTGCTGGTCGCCGTCATCGCAACCCCCAGAGGTGGCGCCGCGAGGAGCCCTGCGCACGAGGCTCGTTCCTGAACCTCCAGGACGCCCGTCGCGTCGCCGTCGACGGTCGCCTTCTAGGCTATGCCTTCGGCCGCCCGGCGTTCACGGAACGGTGGAGGAGGATGAGGGCGTGCTCCGGATCGGGGGAAGTGGCGTGACCGCAGGTCGCGCAGAACGTGGTCAGGTCCGCTCAGTCTCGCTAGGCAGGTCGGTGGACCAGGCAAGATAGGGCACCTCACCTCCGCGGCGAGAGGAACCCCATGGCGGCAGCGGCCCTCTACCTCGGCGCCGCACTGCTCGGCGGTCTCCTCGCGGTGCTCCTGCGCCTCCCGCCCCTCGTCGGCTTCCTCGCCGCCGGCTTCGCTCTCGGCGCCGTCGGGGCTCCGGAGCTGCCCTACCTCGAGCCGATCGCGAACTTCGGGGTCGTCCTGCTGCTCTTCGCGATCGGGTTGAAGCTCGACGTCCGGACCCTGCTGCGTCGCGAGATCTGGCTCACCACGGTGGTGCACCTGGGGATCAGCGTCGCGATCGGGCTCGGGTTCCTCGGCCTGCTCGCCGTGATCGGGTTCGGCTTCGTCGCCGGCGAGTCGTTCGGCGCGCTCGCGCTCGTCGGGTTCGCCCTGTCGTTCTCCTCGACCGTGTTCGTCGTCAAGGTGCTCGACGACCGCTCCGACACCACCTCGCTGTACGGGCGCATCGCCGTCGGCGTGCTCGTCATGCAGGACGTCGCCGCCGTCATCTTCCTGTCGCTGTCCAGCGGGGAGCCGCCGAGCCCCTGGGCGCTGCTGCTCGTCCTGCTGGTCCCCGGCCGGAAGATCCTGCACCGGATCTGGGACCGCGTCGGGCACGGCGAGCTGCAGGCGCTGTTCGGGGTGAGCGTCGCCGTGGTGCTCGGGTACGGGCTGTTCGAGCTGGTGGGCATCGCGGGTGACGTCGGCGCCCTCGTCGTCGGGGTGCTGCTGGCGTCGCACCCGCAGGCGGGCGAGCTGTCCCGGTCGCTGATGACGTTCAAGGACCTCATGCTGGTCGCGTTCTTCGTGCAGATCGGCCTGCACGGCACGCCCCACATGCTCGAGATCGGCCTCGCCCTCCTCCTGCTCCTGCTGCTGCCGCTCCAGGTCGCGGCCTACTCGGTCGTGCTCTGGACGATGCGCCTGCGCCGGCGCACGGCGTTCCTCGCCGGCCTGGTCCTGTCGAACTACTCCGAGTTCGGGATCATCGTCGTCGCCGTCGGCGCGAGCACCGGCCTGCTCGACGACGAGTGGGTCGTCGTGGTCTCGCTGGCCGTCGCGTTCAGCTTCGGCTTGTCCGCGATCGTCAACCGCCGAGGGGTCGAGCTCGCCTCGCGGCTGTCGCGCCTGCTCCCGGCGCGCGACAGCGAGCGCCTGCACCCCGACGACCGGCTCGTGGACGTCGGCGACGCCGACGCACTCGTCCTCGGTCTCGGCCGCGTCGGCTCCGCCACGTACGTGCGGCTGCGTGACGAGTACGGGCTGTCCGTCGTCGGCGTCGAGCACGACCAGACCCGCGTCCTCGCGCTCGAGGACGAGGGCTACGACGTCGTGCGCGCCGACGCGACCGACCTGGAGTTCTGGAACCGCGTGCAGCGCGCCGGCCGGGTCAGGATGGCGGTCCTCGCGATGCCGTTCCACAACGCCAACCTCATCGCCCTGGCCAGGCTCCAGGCCGCTGGCTTCACGGGCAAGGTCGCCGCCGTCGCCCGGTACGACGACGACGTCGCCGAGCTGGAGCGCCACGGCGCGGACGCCGTGTTCCACCTCTACGGTTCGGCGGGTTTCGCGCTCGCGGACCACGCGGCGGAGGTCCTGCTGCAGGGTCGGGGCGGTACGCACCCCGGACCTCACCCTCCGGCCCGACCGGGCGACGAGCGGGACATCCTCGATCCGCTCGATCGTCGCGCGGAGTCCGCGTAGGGGTCAGATCCCGTGCGCCCGCGCCCAGGCGACAGCCTCGGCACGCGTGGACACGCCGATCTTGCGGTAGGCACTGCGCAGCTGGGACTTCACCGTGTTGCGGGTGACCCACAGACGGGCGGCGATGTCCTCGAGAGTGATGTCCTCCCCGAGCTCGCCCATGACGACGCGTTCCCGCTGGGTCAGGGCGCTCACGCCGACGGTGGGCGTCGGGATGGTGTGCTGGCTGGTCACGGTGTTCCTCCTGCGGTGCGACATTGGTCCGCTCAGGAGGCCGTCTCGTCCGACGGGGGAGCCTGACGTCGGCCTCACCCTCTCTATCGGCACGCGAACGGGTGAATATGACCGTGGAGGCCGATCGATCTTCCGACGAGTGCTATCGGTCCTCGGCGCCGGCGAACCGAGGGCCCTGGGGCCGGTCGAGTGCGCTGGGCAAGCGTGCACTCCGCGATGTCTGGGGGGTGCCGGGCGCGTACTTCGTCCGTAGGCTCCGACAAATCGGGCGCCACCCTGACGCCCCGATCGAAGGGACCAACGATGTTCCCAGCACAGCAGTCACGACGTGGGTGGACAGTCGTAGCCACCGCGAGCCTCGCCACCGCGGCCCTGCTCGTGCCCGCCGGAGCCGCCACCGCGGCGCCCGCGGCCACCGCGTGCAACAACCGGACCAACAACACCTACGACAAGCTCCTCGGCTGCATCACCGTCGACGGCGTCCTCGAGCACGAGCAGGCCCTCCAGGACATCGCGGACGCCAACGGAGGCAACCGCGCCGCAGGCACGACCGGCTACACCGGGAGCGTGGACTACGTGGTCCAGCGGCTCCAGGCCGCAGGCTGGACCGTCGAGCTCGACCCGTTCGACTTCACGTTCGTGCCCCCGCCGCAGCTCGAGCAGCTGACCCCCACCGCGGCGACCTACAGCACAGGCGTCTTCACCGGCACCGGCTACGGCGAGGTGAGCGGCAACGTCATCCCGGTCGACATCCTTCTCACCCCGCCGCGCGAACCGGTCACCAGCGGGTGCGAGGCGGCCGACTTCGCCGGCCTGGACTTCAGCGGCACGGCAGACATCGCGCTGATCCAGCGCGGGACCTGCGAGTTCGGTGTCAAGGCGATCAACGCCCAGACGGCGGGCGCCGAGGCCGTCATCATCTTCAACCAGGGCAACACCCCGCTGCGCGAGGGCCTGATCACCGGGACGCTCTTCGGCATCAACCAGCAGCCGCTGAGCATCCCCGTCGTGGGCGCGAGCTTCGCGGACGGCGCCGCACTGGCCGCTGCCGGTTCGACCGCGCGGATCCAGGTCGACCCGCCGGAGTCACGGCCGCAGGTGAACGTCATCGCCGAGCTGCCCGGCCGGAACGCCGCCAACGTCGTCATGGCGGGCGCTCACCTCGACTCGGTCCAGGCCGGCCCCGGCATCAACGACAACGGCAGCGGCTCGTCCGCTCTGCTGGAGATCGCCGAGCAGATCGCCAAGCTCAAGCCCGAGAACACGCTGCGCTTCGCGTGGTGGGGGGCCGAGGAGAGCGGTCTGCTGGGGTCGCGCGCCTACGTCGCAGGACTGGACCAGGCGGGCCTCGACGAGATCGCGCTCTACCTGAACTTCGACATGGTCGCGTCGCCGAACTACATCTTCATGGTGTACGACGGCGACGAGTCGGGCTTCCCGGCGCCTGTCGTCGTTCCTGAGGGCTCCATCCAGATCGAGGACTTCTTCGAGTCGTACTACACGAAGATGGGGATCCCCTACGACGACGCTCAGTTCAGCGGACGCAGCGACTATCAGGCGTTCATCCAGAACGGGATCCCTGCCGGAGGCCTGTTCACCGGCGCCGAGGTCCCGAAGACGCCGGAGCAGCAGGCGATCTGGGGTGGGACGGCCGGCGAGCAGTACGACCAGTGCTATCACCTCGCGTGCGACACGATCGACAACCTCGCGCTCGACGCGCTCGACGTCAACGCCGATGCGATCGCTGCAGCCGTTCTCACCTACGCGTACTCCACCGAGACGGTGAACGGCGTCGTCGGCAAGCGGGTACCGGGGAACTTCCAGCTCCCGGCACCGGCCGGTCCGCAGGGGACCGTCGGCAGTGGTGGAGGCCACGAGCACCCCGGCGTGGAGTGACGACCCCCCTCGACGAGGTCGACCGACGTCGTGTCCGACGGCGGCGGCACGACAGCCGAGGCGGCATGCACTGCCCGAGGGGTCCGGAACATCAGGTTCCGGGCCCCTCGGGGCGTCGGCCGGCCGGCGGGGCGTGTCACGATCGAGGTGCGTGCACGAGGGGGTGAACGCAGCTCAGTGCGGATGGTCGAGGATGCCGTCGAGGGACCGCGCGCGGGCGAGCATCCGGCGCGCTCGGGTGCGAGCGCCGTGTCCTGATCAGGCGCAAGCCTTGCCGAGCGACAGCTCGATGTCAGCTCACGGCGCCAGTCCGCGCACGACGAGATCGACGGCGCTGCCGATCAGCGCCGGGTCGGGCCTCCCGCCGTCTGCATCCGCGGCCGACGGCTCGAGAGACAGAGCGAAGAGCAGGCTGAGCAGCGTTCGCGCGACGAGCTGGGGGTCGGCGTCCGCCCTGAGCCGTCCCAGCCGTTGCTCGCTTCGGAGGTACTCAGCGAGCCGTTCGGGTGGGCCGCCGGTCGCCAGGCTGACCGCGTCCAGGCGTGCGGCCGTGCGTCCGGTGGCAAGTTCGGGATCGGTCAGGATGGCGAGCTCCAGGGGCAAGATGTCCTCGCGCAGCTGGGCGAGCCGGATCAGGGCTGTCGTGAGGTTCTCGGCCAGAGTGTTCGTGCCGGCAAGGTCAGGCAGGTCGGCAAACTGCGTGAGCATCTCGTTGTGGGGACCCAACGCGGCCGCGAAGAACATCGTCGTCTTGTCGGGAAAGTGCCGGTAGATCGTCCCCTCGGTCACGTCGGCGGCGCGCGCGATGGCGCGTGTGGTGGCTCGGCTGTACCCCACGTCGCGCACCACGTCTCGCGTCGCCGCCAACAAGCGATCGCGGGTCGCCCGGCCACGCTCGTTCATCTCCAGGTCGCCTCTCCGTGATGGGTTGTCGCCGGCCGCTGCCTCTGGCTAGTCCGTGATGTCGCGGCGCCATCCCACCACGAACGCGAGCGCCAGCCCGACAGCGGAGTATGCGAGCGCGACGGTGGCGGCCTGCGCGTAGTCGAGCACGTCATCGCCCCCCGAGGCGAGCGCGGAGAGCGCCGTGCCGGGGAGCCATGGAACGTTCCCGTCCGAGGCCGCCACCACCACCGACTCGATCACCAGTACCCAGCCGACGCCGATCGAGATGGCCAGCGCCGACGAGCGCAGGAGGAGCGCCAGCACCAGCCCGATGACGCCCCACACGAGGGCGGCGGCGAAGGCATTTCCCCACGCCTCGCCCAGGAGCTTCGCGGTGAGGTCCGCACGCCAGAGGGTGCTGTCGATACCCGCGGCGTCGGCTGCGAGCGGCGCGACGCCGACGTTCACCATCAACGCGACCGTAGTGGCCACGGCGGTGCCAGCCACGAGTGCAGCGAGCTTTCCCAGCAGCAACTTCCAGCGGTGGGGTTGAGCGGCCACCAGCAGGCGAATGAGACCGCTCGAGTAGTCCGTTGCGGTCACGAGCGCCCAGAGCGACAGCGTCACGACCCCGAACATGCTCGCGGCCGCCGACAGGCCGGCCACGAGCCCGTCGGAGCTCTGGAGGGTGGCGGCATCGGGGAAGGTCACGCCCGGCCCTGCCGCCGGACCGTCGCTGCCGGCCATGGAGAACATCACGGTGTTGATCAACACGGCGAACAGCGCGACGAGGCCGAACCAGCCGGTCAACAGACGAGGTCGGAGCAGCCGCACGAGCTCGCTGCGAGTGGCGGCGATCATCGGACGACCTTGGTGCGCTCCTGGCCGGCAGCGCGGTCCTGTGCCAGCTCGCCGTCCGTCTGCCCGGTCAGCTCCAGGAAGACGTGCTCGAGCGAGTCGTGAACCACCTGCACCCGGCCGAGGGTGAACCCCGCCGCCATGGCAGTGCGATTGATCTCGGCGGCGCTGTCGCGTCCCGCCCGCACGCGCACCCCGTCGGGCATGAGCTCGGTCACCCATCCGGCCACGGCCAGCACGCGGGCGAGTGTGTCGTTGTCGTCGTGGTGCTCCGCTTCAACATCGACGAAGGTCTCGGTGCGCGCCATGAGCTCACCGATCGGCCCGGAGAACACCAGCTCGCCGAAGCGGACGATGATGAGCCAGTCGCATGCGGCCTCGATCTCGGCCATCAGGTGCGACGAGACGATCACCGTGCGACCCGACTGCCCGAGGCGGACCAGCAGCGCGCGGATCTCGACGATCCCCGCGGGATCGAGACCGTTCGTCGGCTCGTCCAGGATCAGCAGCTCAGGATCGGGCAGCAGCGCCGCGGCGATCCCCAGTCGCTGCTTCATTCCCAGCGAGAACCGACGCACCGGCTCACGCTCGCGACCCGAGAGCCCGACCGCTGTGATGACTTCAGCGACGCGGGACCTCGGCAGACCGCGCAAGCGGGCGAGCGAGAGCAGGTTGGCGTGCGCCGACAGACCCGGGACGAACGCCGGGCTCTCCACCAGCGCGCCCACCCGCTCCGCGTACTGCGCCGGGTGGCGGATCGAGGACCCGAGCACGTCCGCGTCACCTTCGGTCGGGCGCACCAGTCCGAGCAGCATCCGGATCAGCGTCGACTTGCCGGACCCGTTCGGGCCCAGCAGACCCACGACCCCGCCCAGAGGGACGTCGACGGTGAGGCGGCCGACCGCACGACGTGGTCCGAAGGTGCGGGTGAGCTCGTGCGTCGCGACGGCATGCATGGATCCTCCTGTAAGTGAACGCTTACTCACATACTCGGGGACCGTCGGCGACTTGGCAACCATCCCGGCGGCTGCTGGGACTGACGGGCGTCTGAGCGTTCGGGATCCCGCACACGACGAGAGTTGGCGGGCAGTGGTCGCACGCTCTCCCGGGGCGGCGTGCACGGCTCAAGCGCCGAGCCAGGGCGATCGCAGACGAGGAAGCGCGCGTAGTCGAGCCGGGGCGCACACAGGTCGCTCCTGGCTGGATTCTGAGAGCGTTGCCAGGAACTCGACGGGCCGGTCGTCGGCAGCCGACCTAGCATCGGCCGTGCTGGACTGACGGGCCTCGTCGGTTCAGCACCACAACGCAGAGGAACCCCGTGGGCATCCAGACCTCGCTCGACGAGCTACGTGCGGCGACGCGCATCGTCGACGGCATGCGTCTCGCCGACGAGCTCGCCTTCGAGAGCACTCGCGACCCTGGTGTCCGGACGATCCGGGTGCTCCGGGGCGCGCTGCTCGACGCCGACCAGCTGGTGGCGATCGCCGCGGTGCACGCGCTGGGGAAGATCGGCGACGACGAGGCCTCGCGCGCGGTGGCCCGGCTGCTGTCCGACGACCGGCCGTTCGTGCGTGAGCACGCAGCGTGGGTGCTGGGCTCGGGTCTGCCACGCGCGGACGCGGTCGCGCGCCTCATCGGCATGACCGAGGCCGGCGGGTTCGGCGGGATGCTCGCCCAGCGGACGTTGGAGCAGTGGTCCGCCGGCGCCCCCGAGCAGGTGGCCGTCGGCCTCGAGGCAGCGCTGCTCGGGGTGACGGAGCCCGAGGCGCGGGCCCGCGTGGTGGAGACCCTCGGGCTCGTGCGGCACGCCGTCGCCGTCCGACCGCTCCTGGAGATCGCCGATGACACCGGCGAGGACCAGCTGGTGCGCAGTGCTGCCATCGCCGCGCTCGGTCAGCGCCCGGGTGACGGCGCCGTCGTCGGGCTCCTCGACGGCTTGGCCGCCGGACATGACGAGCTGGCGAACGTGGCCCGGCTCTCCCTCGTCGACATCGACGCTGCCGCGTCGTGGCGGCGGGAGCCCGCGGCTCACGGGCTCACTGTCGCTCAGCTGTTCCTGCACGCCGACGTCGACGCGGGCCTCACCGCCGCCGGGGCGGGCGACAACGGCGGCATCGCGACGCTCCTGGTGCGGCTCGGCGATGCGCTCGTCGCCGCGGGCCCTCGGACGCGGCCGGTGGACCGGGTGATCACCATCTCGCGGGGATCGGTCCCGGAGGCCGTCGCCGACCTGCGCGCGCTGGACGGCAGCGGGCACCACTACGGCCGGGTCCCGCTGCGTCATGAGCCGGTTCCGATGGCCGCGGCCTGGTCGCTGCGCGTGTCGGCGCGTCGGGGGATCCGGCGCGTCCTGCGTGCCGCCGGCGGAGTCGACATGGTCCACCTGCGGATGGCCGATGTCGGGAGCCTGGCCGCCGCCGACGTCGCGAGCGAGCTGGACATCCCCACCGTGTTCACGGTCGCGCCCGACCCGCACGCCGTGATCCAGTCGCTCGACCTGGCCGGGCGCCTGACCCGGCAGAACTTCGGGGAGGTCGACGCAGCAGAGCACTTCTGGTTCCGCGCACGGCTCGTGCAGCGGCTCGCCGCCAACGCCGCGCACACGGTCCTGTTCCCTCGTCCGGCGTTGCAGCGCGACATGCGCGAGCTGGTGGGGATCGACGTCCTGGCGCACCCGGAGCGGCACACGATCGTGCCGGAGGGCGTGGATCTCGTCGTGATCGACCGCGCCGTCGCGGAGGCACAGGCGTATGCCGCGGGCGGCGAACCGACGGCCGCGCTGGCCGAGCTGCGCGCGCTGGTCGACGCGCTGCCGATCGAGCGCCGGCCGCTGCCGCTGATCGTGAGCGTCGGGCGCCTGCACCGGGTCAAGGGCGTTGCCACGCTCGTGCAGGCGTGGGCGGGGGGCGGCCTGCGCGATCGGGCCAACCTGCTCGTCGTCGGTGGAGACCTGGAGCACCCGTCGGCCGACGAGCGCGAGCAGCTGGACCTCATCGATGCCGTCGTGCCCGCCACCGAGCGGGCAGACGCCGGCCTGCTGCTCCCGGGCCATCGACCCAACGACGTCGTCGCTCGATGGGTCGCGGCCGCGCGCACAGGGCTTCCCGGGCGCAGCGCGCCGCAGGGAATCTACGTCTGCGCGAGCCTCAAGGAGGAGTTCGGCATCGCGTTGCTCGAGGCGATGGCGTCCGGCCTGGTCGTCGTCGCGCCCGACGGCGGCGGCCCGGCGACCTACGTGGACGAGGGCGACACCGGCTTCCTCACCGCCACCTGGCACGCCGATCGTCTCCGCGCGGCGATCGGGTCAGCGCTCGACGCCTCGCTCGCCGAGACGGACGACCGGCGTGCAGGCCGGTCCCGCTCGACAGTCGCCCAGAACTTCACCATCCAGCGCATGGCAGACACGCTCGGAGACCTCTACCGACGGGTCGCGGCGGACGAGATCGCGGACCGGTCGGCCCTGGTCGGCCCCGGATGACGCTGCTGATCATCAGCCCGGACTACGCCTCGCACCTGATCCCGCTGGCCGCACTGGGCACGGCGTGGCGTGACGCGGGGGAGCGCGTGGTCGTCGCCAGCGGTGAGGCCACCGCGGGCATCGCGGCCTCGTTCGGCTACGAGACGGCGCTCCTGCAGCTGGGCCGTGGGTCCAACCCGGGGGTGATCCGGGCTGACAAGCAGCCGGACGACGAGGCGGACTCGTTGCGGGGGTTCTTCGACGCCACCCGGCACGGGATGGTGCCGACCCTCGCGTACCAGGCGCGGGAGCGGCTGGTCGACCTCATGTGGAGGCCGGTCGAGAAGGCGCGAGCCACCCTCGACGTCGTCGAGACCGTGCGCCCCGACGCCATCCTGGTCGACCACCTCGCGTACGGTGCGCGCCTCGGCCTGTGGGCCGGTGACGTCCCCTACGCCGACGTCGTCCTCGGGCACCCGACGGCCCTGCCGGTGGGCGACGAGGTCTACGGCAAGCCGCCACAGTGGCCGCGAGCGTTCCACCCCGACCCGGCCGGGCTCGCCGAGCTGGACGTGCTGTGCCGACGGGTGGCCGCCGGCTTCACGAGGGAGTGGAACACAGCCGGCGCCGAGCTCGAGCCGGGGAAGGCGCCCGTCGACGACGCATTCGCCCTGCACGGTCCTCTCGTGCTCTTCCACTACCCCGAGGCACTGGCGGCGCCCGAGCGCGCAGCGCAGCTCCCGCCGCACCGGTACCTGGGTGGGAGCTTGCGTGCCGAGCCTGCCGACCCCGAGGTCGACGCGTGGCTCGGCAGCGCGGAGCCCTTCGTCTACGTCAGCTTCGGCAGCTTTCTCTCCGTCCGCTCAGACGTGCTGCGCACAGTGGTCTCGGCGCTTCGCGAGGCGGGCGTGCGGGCCGCGATCGCCAGTGGTGCGACCCCCGTCGCCGATCTTGGCGAGCTGCCCGCCGGGTGGCTCGTACGCGAGTACCTCCCGCAGGTGCGTCTGCTCCGGACGGCGGCCGTGCTGGTCACGCACGGCGGCAACAACTCGGTCACCGAGGCCGTCGGCACCGCGACGCCGATGCTCGTCCTGCCGTTCTCGACGGACCAGTTCGCCGGTGCCGCGGCCATCGAGCGTGTCGGTGTGGGTGAGGTGCTCGACCCCAACCGAGCCTCGGTCCGGGAGGTCCGCGAAGCGCTCCTGCGACTGCTGGGTCTCACGGGCGCCGGCGTGGAGCTCCTCGCGGCTGCGGCCGGTTCCCTCGCTCAGGACCCTGGGCCCGCCAGAGCGTTCCGCGCGGTCGGCGCCTCGGCGATCAGCTGAGCCATGGCGGCTCGGTCGCCGGCAGCGGCCTCGTAGCGCGCCATGAGGCGAGCGTTTGCCTCGTACTGGGAGCCGTGGCGCGCTGCAGGGACATGATGCAGCGCGTACACGCGCCCGTCTGTCCGCACGGGCGGCCGCTCGAGCATCGTCTCGTGCGCGAGGTTCCACGCGGCGTCCTCGAAGCCCCAGCCGCGAAACCGCTCGTCCTGGCCGCCGTGGGCGAACCACGTGCGGGGCGTCGTCACTGTGACTCCCGAACATGCGCCACGCACCAGCTCGAAGTCGCAGTGCGCCGCGGGCGCCCCCGAGCCGTACTGCGCGCTGCCGACCGCGCCGAGCCAGCGGTACTCGGTGTACGGCAGGTGGACCGCCTGTGCAGCCCCCGCCCCCTCGATCGCCCGCAGGAGCGCGTCTCGCTCCGGGAGCGTGTCGGCGTCGTTCAGCACCACGACGCCGTCGTCGGGCCACGCGCCGACCGCCTGGTTGCGGCAGCGCGCGACATTGAAGGTCTCGTCGTCGGTATCGATCGTGCGCAGCTCCACGTCCGGGAGGTGTCGCTGGTACCAGGTGACCACTCGGTCGAACGCGTCCAGTCGGGACGGCTTGGGTCTCCAGGGCACCACGACCACGACTTTGCTCACTCGCACACGCTCAGTCTGCGATCTCGCGCCTGGACTCGCATCCGGTTCCGCCCTGGTCGTGGGCGTCCTGGGGGCTGCCGGGGTCGCTCCAGCGGATCGCGGAGCGGTCGTGACCTGCGGGAGCGCTCCGCCCGTTCATCGGCTATCTGGACGGTCGCGTGTCGGTCGGCAGCGCCCTCGCGGTGATCGTCGCCGCGGTCGTCGTTCTTGACAGCCCACGCTTCGCACGCACCGCGGGCTGGCGCCGCGTCCTCCTCACCGGGTGGGGAGCGTCGACCGCGTTCGCCGTGCTCCTGGGGGCGCGGAACGTAGTGACGTACTGCTCGGGCACGTAGTGGGCACGACAGCACGAAGGCCCCCTCGAAAGGGGGCCTGACCTGCGGTGATACTGGCTCCCTCGACTGGACTCGAACCAGTAACCGTCCGATTAACAGTCGGATGCTCTGCCAATTGAGCTACGAGGGATCGTGCGGGAAGAAACTCTAGCAGCCGTCGACGGGTGCCTCGGACAGGTCAGCGGGGCAGGCCGACGGCGTCACGGACCTCGTCCTCGGCCGCATCCACGACGGCCGCCACGGCCGGGTCCGACAGGTCGATCGACGCGTCACCCAGGACCTGCGTGAACATCGCCCCGGCCTCGTCGCGCCGCAGGACGACCCGCGCGCGCTGGCCGCGGGGGAGTGTGACGGACACCGCATGGACCACCGATTGCTGCACCCGCTCGCGGAAGGTCTGGGAGAACGCGAACGACCCCGGCACCTCGGCGAAGGTCAGCTGCTCCGACTCGCCCCAGACCCAGCGCAGCGTCATCGTGCGCGTCGCCGGGTCCAGGGACCCGTGGTCGACGTCGGACCACGGGTGCCGCACGACGGGACCGTCGACGGGCACGAGGTGCAGGGCGCGGCGTGAGGCGACGGCCCACCGGCCGTCGGACAGCTCGGTGCTCACCAGCACGGCGTCGCCGGGCCGCAGGTCCAGCCGGGTGCGGTCGGTCGCGGGCAGTCGATGACGGGAGAACAGGGCCACCGGCTCACGGTACCCGCGCGTGCGCCGGCACCGACGCACGTCGGGAGCCTCGATAGGGTGTGCGGTGCCTCGGGGCAGTAGCTCAGCCGGTCAGAGCAGCGGACTCATAATCCGTCGGTCGTGGGTTCAAGCCCCACCTGCCCCACCACCTCCCGAGCCCTCCGGTCGCCGGAGCGGCCCTCTCCTGCCACGATCAGCGCCGGGGGCCTGACGCGAGGAGATGACGAGCGGTGACGACGAGCGGAACGGCAAACGCACAACGGTCCTGGGAGCTGGCGGCGCGGGCGGGGTACGCGGTCAGCGGGGTGCTGCACATCCTCATCGGTGTGCTGGCCCTGCGGGTGGCGTTCGGGAACGGCGGTGAGCAGGCGGACCAGTCCGGCGCGCTCAGCACGATCGCGGGCACACCGTTCGGCGCGCTGGTCCTGTGGTTCTCGGTCCTCGCGTTCCTCGCCCTCGGGGCGTGGCAGGTGGCCAAGGCGATCCACGGGAGCTTCGGGTCGAACGACACGGGGGAGCGCGCGAAGGCCGTCGGCCGTGCGGCGGTCTACATCGCGCTGGCGTTCGCGGCCCTGAGCTTCGCGCGCGGTGGCGGTTCCGACTCGGCGACGCAGACGGCGAGCGCGACCGCGAAGCTGATGGCGGCGCCCGGTGGGCGGCTGCTCGTCGGTGCGGTCGGCCTCGCGGTCATCGGGGTCGGGATCTACCACGTCTACAAGGGGTGGAAGAAGAAGTTCCTCGAGGACCTCCAGCGGCTGCCGTCAGGGACCGCCGGGCCGGTCGTCCGGCGCCTCGGAGTACTCGGCTACGTCGCCAAGGGGGTTGCCCTGGGCATCGTCGGTGTGCTCTTCGTCACCGCGGCCGTGACGGCCGATCCGTCGAAGTCGACGGGCCTGGATGGCGCCCTGCACACCCTGCGCGAACAGCCCGCGGGAGTGCTCCTGCTGGTCATCGTCGCTCTGGGGTTCGTTGCGTACGGTGTGTACTCGTTCGTCCGTGCCCGATATGGCCGCATCTAAATCACCCGTTTGCGCGCGAATCGTGCGGCGGAGGTTGTTGCACAAGCGTCCAGTTTCGGGCATAGTTCCTTTTGTCAGCGACAACGGCAAACCCGCTGCAAGGCGGGGACGCAAAGCCACGGGGCCTACAGGGCCAGCCGAGCTACCGAACGACAGGAGAACCATCATGGCTGTTACCACCACGGACGCCCCCCTCTCGCAGGGTGCACTGCTCACGCCGGGCGAGGTCGCCGTTCTGTTCCGCGTCGACCCGAAGACGGTCACCCGCTGGGCCCAGGCCGGCAAGCTCTCCGCCGTCCGCACCCTCGGCGGTCACCGCCGTTTCCACGAGTCCGAGGTGCGTTCGCTCCTCACCGGCGTTCCCACGCAGCGCACGGCGGAGTGAGCTCACTCTCCACAGCATCGAAGAAAGCCCTCCGCGCTCATTGAGCACGGGGGGCTTTCTGCATTGTTCAGTCCTCGACGGGGTCCCGGCTGATCGGGCAGGTCATGCAGTGCCCGCCCCCGCGCCCGCGCCCCAGCTCCGCCCCGCGGATCTCCAGCACCTCGATGCCCGCCGCGCGCAGCAGGCCGTTGGTCGTGGTGTTGCGGTCGTACGTGAACACGACGCCCGGCTCGACGGCGACCGCGTTGTTCCCGCTGTCCCACTGCTGCCGCTCGGACGCGTAGGCGTCACCGCCGGTCTCGATGACGCGCAGCCCGGGAAGGCCCAGAGCCGAGGCGACGACGTCGACGAACCGCGCCGAGCCCTCATCGGTGAGGTGCACGCGGCCACCGTCGGCGGGACGCAGGGTGAACGAGTGGATCGCGTCGACGATCTTCGGGTAGAGCGTCACCACGTCGCGGTCCGCGAACGTGAACACCGTGTCGAGGTGCATCGCCGCACGCAGCCGAGGCATCCCGGCGACGACGACACGGTCGGCGGCGCCCTGGGCGAACAGCGCCTCCGCCAGCTGGGTGATGCCCTGCCGTGACGTCCGTTCGCTCATCCCGACGAGCACGGTCCCGTTGCCGACCGGCATGACGTCGCCGCCCTCGATGGTAGAGCGACCCCAGTGCCGCTCCGGGTCGCCCCACCAGACGGTGGAGCCGACGAACGCCGGGTGGAACTGGTACACGGCCTTCATCAGCAGCGTCTCGTCGTGCCGCGCCGGGAAGTAGAGCGGGTTGAGGGTCACGCCTCCGTACAGCCAGCAGGTGGTGTCGCGGGTGTAGAGGGTGTTGGGCAGCGGGGGCATCACGTACTCGCGCGTGTCGGGGGAGTACTCGGCGAGCGCGAAGTGGTCGTCGTCGAACCCGCCGGTGATGTCGACGGTCGCCAGGCCGCCGATGAGGAACTCGGCGAGCCGCCGGGGCTCCAGCCGTTCGAGGAACTCACGGGTGTCGTCGATCAGCTCCAGGCCGACGTCCTCCGGCACGATCTTGCGGTCCAGCAGCCAGTCGCGGGCACCGGGCACCGCCATCGTCTCGGCCAGCACGTCGTGCAGCTCGAGCACCTCGACGTCGCGCGCCCGCAGCTCCGCGACGAACGCGCGGTGGTCGCGGATCGCGTTCTCCACCCAGAGCACGTCGTCGAACAGGAGGTCGGAGGCGTTGGTCGGGGTCAGCCGCCGGTGCGCCAGGCCCGGCTCGCAGACCAGCACGCGGCGCAGGCGCCCGACCTCGGAGTGCACGCCGTTCGGTGGGTCGGTGGGCATCTCGGCGGCTCCGGTCGGCTCAGTGCACGGTGGCGAGTACGGCTGCCCTCACGTCGTCCAGGGTGCGCGTCGGCTGGAAGACCAGCCACTCGAGCCCGGCCAGGAGGGTGGCGCCGAACAGGGCAGCTGCGGTCAATGACGGGTCGCGGTCCGGCCAGGTCTCGACGACGACGGCGGCGAACGCGCCCATCGACTCCTCGCGCACCAGCCGGATGGAGTCCTGCCAGCTGCGACCCGTCCGGAACGTCTCGGCGACCATGAGCTTCGCGAAGTCGGGGTGTGCCCGGATCTGGGTGAGCAGCTCCGTGACCAGCGCCTCGAGCGCGTCGCGGCCGTGCAGGTCGTCCGAGGCGGCTCGCAGCGCCGCGGTGAGCCGCGCGACGCCCTCGGTGATGATCGCCTCGAACAGGCCGGACTTCGACCCGAAGTTGTAGAACACGCTGCCCTTGGCCACCCCGGCGGCCGACGCGATGTCGTCGACGGACGTGGCCGTGAACCCCCGGTCGGCGACGAGGGCGAGCGCGGCCTCGACGATGTGGTCCCGGGTGGCCGTGGCGCGCATGCCCGTCAGCCTCTCAGATGCTCAGGGCCGGGTGCAGGCGCGCCACGGTCCAGGTCCGCAGGCGTCCGGCCTTCCACGCCGTCACCGCCAGCGACGCCACCGCGAGGACCACCAGGTAGCCGACGGCCGTCCACAGCCGGGCGTCGGGCGTCCCGGTGATCAGGCTGCGCAGACCGCCGACCGCGTACGTCATGGGCAGCACGTGGTGGATCGCCTGGAAGAAGGCCGGCGTGGTCTCGACGGGGTAGGTGCCGCTCGCCGACGTGATCTGCAGCATCAGCAGCGCGATCGCCGCCACCTTGCCCGCGGCGGAGCCGAGCACCGACAGGAGCATCTGCTGCACCGCCAGGAAGGTCGCTGCCACGAGGAACAGGAACGCGGCGGTCCCGACCGGGTGCCCGATGCTCAGGCCCAGCCCGAGCCCGACGACGCCCAGCAGGAGCACCACCTGACCCGCGCCGATGACGAGCGACGGCAGATAGCCGGCGAGCGTCACCCGCCACCCGGACGCCGGTGTCGCGAGCGCGCGGGTGGGCAGGGGGCGCAGCAGCAGCCACGTGATGAG
Organism: Cellulomonas humilata; assembly: GCF_030814415.1. GTDB lineage: Bacteria > Actinomycetota > Actinomycetes > Actinomycetales > Cellulomonadaceae > Cellulomonas > Cellulomonas humilata_A. The sequence goes on from NZ_JAUSVB010000002.1 coordinate 696,342, forward strand.
GCCGCCGACGAAGAGCGCGAGCGGGATGAACAGGGGCGCGAACCCTTCGCCGAGGCTCGCGGCGGGGGCGACGTCGTCGTCGTCGATCCCCACGGGGGTCGCCAGCGCGCCGGCCCGGGCGGTGCGCTGCGCGGCACTGTCGTCGGGGATCTGCGCCGCTCCGTCGGTCAGCCCGTCGGCGAGCTGCTGGGCGCCGCCGCCGAGCCGGCTGGTGCCGTCGGCCACCTGGGCGGCTCCGTCGGCGAGCGTGGCGGTGCCCGTCGCCAGCGACGCGGACCCCGCGGCGAGGGTGTCGGCGCCGGCGGCCGCCCCGTCGGCTCCGGAGGCGAGGGCCGACGCGCCGGAGGCGACGGACGCCGACGAATCTGCGAGCGTGATGAGCCCGGTGCTGAGCGTCTGCGCGCCGGCGGCGGTCTGCGCGGCGCCGGAGTCGAGCGCGTGGAGCTGGTCGGTCATCGCCGAGATCGTTGCTGCGTCCGGCAGGTCCGCGCTGCCCAGCCCCGCCAGGAGTGCGGCGGCGTCCGGGTCACCGGCGGCGGCGCGGGCGGTGAGGTAGGCGCCGACCTGGGTGAGCCCGTCGCTGAGCGCGGGCAGCCCTCCCGCCACGGCGTCGACCTGCTGGGTGGCGGCGTGGACACCGTCGGCGACCGCCTGCGTGCCCGCGGCCAGCGAGCCGCCCGCGTCCGCCGCGGTGCGCGCGGCGGCCGACAGCTGCGCGGCGCCCGAGGACAGCCGGTCGGCGCCCCCTGCCACCTGACCGACCCCGTCGTCGAGCGCGGACGCTCCGGAGGCCAGCCGCGCGGCGCCGTCCCGGGCGTCGGCCGCGCCGTCGGCCAGCTGGTGCGCTCCGTCGCCCAGCTGCTCGGACGCGTCGCGCAGGGAGACGGCACCGTCGGCGGCCTGCAGCATGCCGTCGCGCGCCGACCCGAGCCCGATGAGCACCTGGTCCACGGCTTGCTCGCCCGCGGTCGCCGCGACACCGTCGCGCACATGGTCCATGGCCGAGCGCCCGAGCGTGGTCCCGATGAAGGAGTTGGCGTCGTTGTAGGTGACGTCGATCTGCGCGGAGGTCGGTTCGTCGCCGCCGGCCGAGACGAGGTCCGCCGAGAAGTCGGCGGGGATGGTCACGGCGAAGTAGTAGTCACCGTCGCGTACGCCCGCGGCTGCGTCGGCGGCGTCGGTGACCACCCAGTCGAGCGCGGCGCCGTCGGTGAGCTCGTCGGTGAGGTCCTGGCCCGCGGTGACCCGGGCGCCGTCGCGGTCGGCGCCCGCGTCGGCGTTCACCAGCGCGACGGGCATGGCGTCCAGGTGCCCGGTCGGGTCCCAGAAGGCCCAGAGGTACAGCGCGCCGTACAGGAGCGGGACCAGCAGCATCGCCGCGACGGCGAGCCGGGGGAGCCGTCCACGGCCGAACCGGCGCAGCTCGGTGCCGGAGGTGAGCGAGAGCATGACGGACCTTCAGAGGGTGGGGACGGAGACGGGCAGGACGGTCCAGCGGGTGCCGACGGCCTCGTCGGGGTCGGCGCAGGACGCGACGACCGTCACGCCCGTGGCTGCGAGTGCGGCGAGGCGGTCCCAGACGATGCGGCGACGGGCGCGGTCGTGCACCTGGTCCACGTCGTCGACGACGAGCAGGCGGGGCCGCTGGGCCGTCGCCAGGGCGATCCGCAGCAGGAGCGCGTCGACCTCGTCGAGGTGCCACACCACCGTGTCGACGTCCGGGACGGACAGGTCGCCGAAGACGGGGAGCAGCACGCGGTCGACCACGGCCTGGTCGGCGCGGGGTGCGCGCCGGTACCAGGGCGCGAGCCAGGCGAGCCGCTCCCGCACGTGGTCGCCGACGGTCACCGAGTCGTCGAGCTCGTCGATGCCCGTGAACCCGGCGAGCGAGACCTGGCGCTGCGTGAGCGTCCGCTGTGCCGGCAGGCGGTGGCCCAGAACGACGAGGTCGGACGACGCGTCCGGCACCATGCGACCCGCGAGGGCGAGCAGCAGGCTGGTCCGCCCGGCGCCTTGCGGTCCCTGGACCAGGGTGAGCGTCCCGGCTGCGATCTTGAGGTCCACGGGACCGAAGACGGGTCCCCGGTCGCCGTGCAGCTGCAAGCCGCGTGCGATCACGGCGGGTTCGATCACGACATCTCCTAAACTGACTGGTCAGTACAAAAGTACGCTCGGAGGAGCTCCGCTGCACCCGCCTGGGCTGTCTCCCTGCTCACACTCGGCCGTCGGGACGGGCGCAGGGGCCCGTCCCCGCCTCGTCGACCGGCCTGCCGTGCGAGGATCTTCCGCATGGCCATGCGAGAGATCCGGACCGTCGGGGACCCCGTCCTGCGCACCCCCTGCGACCCGATCACGACGATCGACGACCGCGTGCGCGGTCTCGTCGACGACCTGCTGGAGACCGTCGACACCGAGGGGCGCGCCGGCCTGGCAGCGAACCAGATCGGCGTCAGCCTGCGGGCGTTCTCCTGGAACATCGACGACGAGGTCGGCTACGTCCTCAACCCCGTGATCGTCGAGCTGTCCGAGGACGAGTACCAGGACGGCGACGAGGGCTGCCTGTCGGTCCCGGGCCTCTGGTACCCGACGCACCGGTCCTGGTACGCGCGGGTCGTCGGCACGGACCTGGACGGCAAGGAGGTCGTCGTCGAGGGTGTCGAGCTCATGGCCCGCTGCCTCCAGCACGAGGTCGACCACCTCGACGGCATGCTCTATCTCGACCGCCTGGAGCGGTCCGTGCGCAAGAAAGCCATGCGCGCCATCCGCGACACGCTGTAGTTCGCTGGCGTGCCGGGGGAACGTCCGGCATGCTGTCCCCAGCACGCCGCGAAGCTGTCCGTCCGGCATGCGTACTCCTGGGAACGTGACTGAGGTCGTTGGGGAAGGCGAACCTCGAGCCCGTTCAGGAGGACGACATGGCTGGTGCGATCACCCGCGGTGTACTTTTCGTGCACTCTGCACCGCGCGCGCTGTGCCCCCACGTGGAGTGGGCGGCAGGCAACGTGCTGGGTTCACGCACCACCTTCGACTGGACGGCGCAGCCGGCCGGTCCCGGGTTCTACCGTGCTGAGCACTCGTGGCAGGGCGCGCAGGGCACCGGCGCGCGCCTGGCCTCGGCGCTGCGCGGCTGGGCCCACCTGCGCTACGAGATCACCGAGGAAGCCAGTCACGGTGTCGACGGCTCCCGCTGGAGCCACACGCCCGAGCTGGGGATCTTCCACGCCGCGACCGACGTGCACGGCAACATCGTGGTGCCCGAGGACCGCATCCGCGCCGCCCTGGAGCACTCCGCCGACCCCGTCCGCCTGCGCAGCGAGCTGGACCTCGCCCTCGGGCAGGCCTGGGACGACGAGCTGGAGCCGTTCCGCTACGCGGGAGCCGGGGCGCCGGTCCGCTGGCTGCACCGCGTGGGCTGACCCGTACGCCTAATCGGTTCGCTCGCCCACTGGACGTTCACAGCGTGCGCCCGGCCGTGGACCCTAGCGTCCTGACCTGTCGCGCTGCGGCCGTACAGGCCGGGGCCAGGGGGACACGATGAGGGGACACCACGCATGAGGACGCCACGCAGGACCACGATCGCGCTCGTCTCGGGGGTGTCCGCAGTCGCTGCGCTCGCCTCGTGCAGCAGCGGAGGCGCGAGCCCGGACACCGCGGACGACGCCGTCGAGCAGCCGGCCGAGACCGCCGCCGCCGAGGAGCCCGAGTACGCCGACGGGACCTACACGGCGACCGGCTCGTACGAGTCTCCCGCCGGACCGGAGACAGTCGGGGTCTCGATCACGCTCGCGGGCGGAGTGGTGACGGCCGTCGTGGTCACCCCGGAGGCGACCAACCCCGCCTCGCAGAAGTTCCAGACCCAGTTCGCCTCGGGCGTGGCCGACGCCGTCGTAGGGCAGCCGATCGAGGGCCTCGCCGTCGACACCGTCTCCGGCTCGTCGCTGACCCCCGACGGGTTCAACGCGGCGGTCGCGGAGATCGCCGCGGATGCGCTCGCCTGAGGCGTCGTTCGACGCGATCGGCACCCACTGGTCGATCCACGTCGACGGGCCTCTGGACGTCGTCACGCTCGCCCGGGTCAGGTCCCGGATCGCGGCGTACGACGCCGTCTGGTCGCGGTTCCGCGACGACTCGGTGGTCGCTCGCATGTCGCGCGAGCCCGGGACGTACCGGCTGCCCGCGGAGGCCGGGTCCTTGCTCGACCTGTATGCCACGCTCGGGCGCTGCACCGACGGCGCCGTGTCGCCGCTGGTCGCACGGAGCCTGGTCCGGCTCGGGTACGACGCGGGCTACTCGTTGCGGCCGGCGGGCGAGCCTGAGCCGGCACCGGCGTGGGACGACGTGCTCGAGCGCGACGGCTGCACGCTCGTCGTCCGCGAGCCGGTCCTGCTCGACGTCGGCGCCGCGGGCAAGGGTCAGCTGGTGGACCTCGTCGCGGCCGAGCTGCGGGACTGCGGGATCGAGGAGTACGTCGTCGACGCCGGCGGGGACCTGGTGAACCACGGCGGAGCTGCCTTCTGGGTGGCCCTCCAGCAGCCCGGTGACCCGACGCGGGCGATCGGCGTCATGGAGCTCGAGGGTGCCGCGCTGTGCGGGTCGGCCGTGGACCGCCGGGCGTGGGGGGACGGGCTGCACCACGTCGTCGACGCGCGCACGGGACGACCGGCGCAGGACGTCGTCGCCACCTGGGTCGTCGCCGACACCGCGATGGTCGCGGACGGGTTGAGCACCGCGCACTTCTTCGCGGACCCCGACCGGCTGGAGGCCGCGTTCGACCACACCTACGTGCGGGTGCACGCGGACGGTCGGGTCCGCTACTCGCTCGGCCTGCCTGGGGAGCTGTTCGCATGAGCACGATCGACGCCGTCCTCGGCCGCGTGACGATGTACCGGCTGGTCACGATCGCCCTCGGTGGCGTGCTCCTGGTCGCCCTGGCGCTGTCCGTCCTCGGCCCCGTGCAGCAGGACCCGGTCGCGGTCGCCGTCAGCGCGGCCGTCGCGCTGGGAGTCAGTGTGCTCGCCAGTCGAGTGTGCGGCGCCCTCTGGCGCACCCGCGTGCACACCGAGTCGGCGGTCATCACGGGCCTGATCCTGGCGCTCCTGTTCTGGCCGGAGACCACACCCGCCGGGCTCGGCGTCGTCGCCCTGGCTGCCGCGCTCGCCGCGCTGTCCAAGTTCGTCGTGGCGGTCCGCGCGCGACACGTCCTCAACCCCGCCGCCGCGGGCGCGCTCGCTGCGGGTCTGCTGGTGCCGGTCTTCGGCGGCTTCGGGGCCACCTGGTGGGTGGCGACACCCGCCCTGCTGCCCGTCGTCGCCGTGGCTGCGCTAGTCGTCGTGCTGCGCACCCGTCGGTTCGCGCTCGTGGCCACCTACCTCGCCGTCGCGCTCGCCGTGCTCCTGCCTCGGCTCGTCGCCGCCGGTGCCGCCCCGCTCGACGCCCTCCTGACGGCCCTGCAGTCGTACCCGCTCGTCTTCGCGGCCGGGTTCATGCTCACCGAGCCGCTCACCCTGCCGCCGCGCCGGTGGCAGCAGCTGTCCGAGGCTGCCCTGGTGGGCGCTCTGACGGTCGTACCGTTCAGCGTCGGCGTCCTGTACGCCTCACCCGAGCTCGCGCTCGTCGTCGGCAACGTGCTGGCCTTCACGCTGGGTCAGCGCCGCGCCGTCCACCTGCGGGTGCGCGCCCAGCGGATGGTCACGCCGGGCATCCGTGAGGTCGCGTTCGCGTCCGACGACGCGGTGCGGTTCCGGCCCGGGCAGTGGATCGAGCTCCACGTCCCACACACGAGTGCCGACGCGCGCGGGTCGCGACGCGTGTTCTCGCTGGCCACCCCGCCCGACCACGCCGACGGGGTCGCAGTCGCGTTCCGGGTGACCGAGAGCCTCAGCTCGTTCAAGCAGGCGCTCAGCGCGCTGCCCGAGGGTGGCCTCGTGCGCGCGACCGGCGTCGGTGGCGACTTCGTCCTCCCCAAGGACCCGACGGTCCCGCTGCTGCTGGTCGCGGGAGGCATCGGCATCACCCCGTTCGTGAGCCAGCTGGCCGACCTCGCTCGGTCGGGTGCGCAGCGGGACGTCGTCGTGGTCCTGCTGCTCGGTCCGGGCGACGAGGCTCCGTACGCCGACGTGCTCGTCGACTCCGGGGCGCGCGTGGTCGTCGTGAGCCCGGAGCAGCCGCCCGCGATGCCGGAGTCGTGGGTGTTCGCCACCGGCCCGACGATCGACGCGACGACCCTCCAGGCGACCGTGCCCGACGCCGGACTCCGGGTCGCGTACGTCTCCGGGGGACCGGGCATGGTCGACCACTCGCGCCGCGTCCTGCGCCGCTCGGGTGTCCGCCGCATCCGCACGGACGCGTTCACCGGTTACTGAGCGAAGCGGCCCTGGGTGACGCAGAGGCTTGCTCCGCGTCACTCAGGGCCGGTTCGTCAGAGTCGTCGGTGTGCCCGGCCACGACCGTGGCGAGACGAGGACGGGCACGAGCCCGTCCGGTCGTCAGACCGAGGCGACAACCAGGGCGACGTTGTGGCCGCCGAAACCGAACGAGTTGTTGATCGCTGCGATGTCGCCGTCGCGCAGGGTGCGGGGCTTGTCGCGGACCAGGTCGAGGACCAGCTCGGGGTCGGGGTTGTCGACGTTGATCGTGGGCGGTGCCTGCCGGTCGCGCAGCGCGAGGATCGCGAAGATCGTCTCCAGCGCGCCGGCGCCGCCGAGCAGGTGGCCCGTCATCGACTTGGTGGCCGAGAGGGCCACGTGGTCGGCCTCGTCGCCCAGCAGGCCGCGGATCGAGCGAGCCTCGATGAGGTCACCCACCACCGTCGACGTCGCGTGCGCGTTGACGTGCACCACGTCGATGCGGGCGATCCCGGACTCCTCGAGCGCGGCGCGCATCGCGCGGATCTGGCCTTCGCCGGACGGTTCGGGGGAGGTCATGTGGTAACCGTCGGCGGAGAGGCCGACGCCGGCGATGCGTGCGTACACGCGGGCGCCGCGAGCGGCAGCGTGCTCGGCGCTCTCCAGGACGACCACACCGGCGCCGTCGCCCATGACGAACCCGTCGCGGTCGACGTCGTAGGGGCGCGAGGCCCCCTGGGGGTCGTCGTTGCGCAGCGAGAGCGTGCGCGACGCGGCGAACGCGGCCACGTTCATGGGGTGGATCGACGCCTCGGTGCCGCCGGCGATGACGATGTCGGCGCGTCCGCTGCGGATCATGTCGACGCCGTAGCCGATGGCCTCGGCGCCCGAGGCGCAGGCGGACACGACAGCGTGGGCTCCGGCGCGGGCGCCGAACTCGAGCGACACGTAGGCGGTCGGGGAGTTGGGCATGAGCATGGGCACCGTCATGGGCAGCACCCGTCGCGCGTTTCCGCTCGCGAGCAGGCTCTCCCACGCGTCCAGGATGGTGCGGATGCCGCCGATGCCGGAGGACACGACGGAGCCCAACCGGTCGTTGTCCACCTCGGGCGATCCGGCGTCGGCCCAGGCCTCGCGGGCGGCGATGATCGCGTACTGCGCCGACGGGTCCATCTTCTTCATCTCGGGCCGTGTCAGGGCCTCGGACGGGTCGACCTTGATGGTGGCCGCGAACTCGACGGGCAGGCTGAACTTCTCGACCCAGTCGTTGTCGAAGCGCCGTGCGCCGGACTCGCCGTTCAGCGCTGCGGCCCAGGTGCTGGGGACGTCACCGCCGAGAGGCGTGGTGGCTCCCAGCCCGGTGACGACGACGTCGGGTACGTGACTCATCGGTGCTCCAGATCTGCGGTCGAGATGCTGTGAGAGGGGAGCCGGTCCCGGGCGACAAGCCCGGGACCGACCCGGTCGCGCAGGATCAGGCCTGCGCGCCCGTGATGAACGTGACGGCGTCGCCGACGGTGGCGAGGTTCTTGACCTCGTCGTCGGGGATGCGCACGTCGAACTTCTCCTCGGCGAGCGTGACGATCGTCATCATCGACAGCGAGTCGATGTCGAGGTCGTCGGTGAAGGACTTCTCGGGCAGGACGGAGTCCGTGGGCAGACCGGTCTCCTCGCTGACGATCTCGGCCAGTCCGGCCAGGATCTCCTGCTCGCTGTACGCCATCGGTTTCTCCTCGTGTCTGTTTCTGCGGTGTGGGGTCGGACGAACGGTACAACCGGGGGTCGTACCGCACGGGTGTCAGGGCAGGACGACGACCTGCGCGGCGTAGACCAGGCCGGCTCCGAAGCCGATCTGCAGGGCGAGCGCGCCGCTGCTCACCTGACCCTCGCGCAGCAGCCGCTCGGTCGCCAGCGGGATCGACGCGGCGGACGTGTTGCCGGTCTCCGCGATGTCACGGCCGACGACGACCGAGGCCGGGAGCTTGAGGGTCTTGATCATCTGGTCGATGATCCGCATGTTCGCCTGGTGCGGGATGAAGGCCTCGATCTCGTCGGCCCTCACCCCGGCTGCGTCCAGCGCCTTCTGCGCGACGGGGGCCATCTGCCAGACGGCCCACTTGTAGACGCTCTGGCCCTCCTGGCGCAGCGTGGGCCAGCCGAGGCCCTCGTCACGCGTGGCGAGCCAGGAGTGCGTCTGCCGGATGGCCTGGGCCTGGCTGCCGTCCGAGCCCCAGATGGTCGGGCCGATGCCGGGCGTGTCGGAGGGGCCGATGACGACCGCCCCGGCGCCGTCGCCGAGCAGGAACGAGATCGACCGGTCCGTCGGGTCGACCAGCTCGCTCATCTTCTCGGCGCCGATCACCAGCACGTTGCGGGCCGTGCCGGCACGGACCAGCGCGTCGGCCTGCCCGATGCCGTAGCAGTACCCGGCGCACGCGGCCGAGATGTCGAACGCGGCTGCCGGTGTGGCGCCGATGCGGTCGGCGATGATCGCCGCACCCGCAGGCGTCTGGTGGAAGTAGGTGACCGTCGACAGGATGACCACGTCGATGTCGGCACCCGTGAGGCCGGCGTTCTCGAGCGCGGCCTTCGCGGCGCCCTCGGCGAGGTCGAGCACGTCGGTGCCCGCCTCGGCGCGGCGGCGAGTGATGATGCCGGTCCGCTGGCGGATCCACTCGTCCGAGGAGTCGATAGGGCCGATCAGCTCGTCGTTGGGGACGACCCGCTCGCCGCGGACGCCTCCGATGCCCAGGATGCGGGTGTGGGCCGGGCCGGTGGCCTGCGTCAGAGTGGGACGGGTCACGACGACTTCTCCTGGTGGCTCTCGGGGGTTCCGGTGTGCCGACGGACGAGGTCGCGCGCGGCGTCCAGGTCGGCTGGGGTCTTGACGGCGACCGTCTCGACCCCGGGCAGCGTACGCCGGGCCAGCCCCGTGAGCACCCCTCCGGGGGCCACCTCCAGCAGCCCGCTGACCCCGAGCGCCTGGAGCGTGGACTGGCACAGGTCCCAGCGGACGGGGTTGGCCACCTGCGCGACGATCAGCTCGAGCGCCCGCGCGCCGGACGCTGCGACGCTGCCGTCGGAGTTGGTCAGCAGGGGCACCATCGGCTCGCCGGGGGTGACGCCGTCGGCCGCGGCACGCAGCTCGGCGACGGCGGGCGCCATGTGCTCGGTGTGGAACGCACCCGCCACCTGCAGCGCGATGACGCGGGCGCGGGCCGGGGGAGCGGCGGCGAACGCGGCCAGGGCGTCGAGCGTGCCCGCCGCGACCACCTGGCCGCCGCCGTTCACGTTCGCGGGCACCAGGCCGTGCTCCGCGAGGGAAGCGAGCACCTCGTCGGGGTCTCCGCCGAGCACCGCGCACATGCCGGTCGGGGTCGTCGCCGCGGCGCGGGCCATCGCGGCACCGCGCACCGACACGAGCCGCAGGGCCTCGTCGTCGGTCAGCACGCCCGCGATCGCGGCAGCGGCGAGCTCGCCGACGGAGTGCCCTGCGGTGGCGCCGACCACCCGCTGTGCAGCGATGTCGAGGGCGTCGTCGGGGTCGAGATCGAGGACGGCACGCAGGCTCGCCAGGGCCGACGCGACGAGCAGCGGCTGCGCCACGGCGGTGTCCCGGATGGTGTCGGCGTCCGACGTGGTGCCGTGGGCGACGAGATCGAGGCCGGTCGTGCGGGAGGCCCGCGCGATCGACTCGGCGACGGACGGCAGCTCGAGCCACGGGGCGAGCATGCCGGGGGACTGGGCGCCCTGACCGGGGCAGACGACGACGAGCACCCGACCACTCTGCCTGGCCGAGCCGGTCGACCCGCCTCACGGCGTGCACCAACCTTCTCGGACGCCCTTGTGCGACTCCTACAACGCGCCGAGCCCGTCGACGTGCATGGGTCAGCGCGCGCCGGCGGCCGGCGGAGGCGTCACGGCGTCGAGCCGACCGAGCGCCAGCGCCGTCTGCAGCACGTACGACTCGCGGGCGTCCAACGGGTCCCAGCCGGTCACGTCGGCCACCCGGCGCAGGCGGTAGCGCACGGTGTTGGGGTGCACGTACAGCGTGCGTGCGGCCGCCTCGAGCGAGCGCCCGGTGCCCAGGTAGGCGGACACGGTCTCGAGCAGGGAACCCTGGCTGGCCGCCAGCGGCGCGTAGGCCTGCGCGACGAGCGTCCGGCGCGCGGTGACGTCCCCGATGAGCACGCGCTCCGGCAGCAGCTCGTCCGCCTGGACCGGGCGGGGAGCCTGCTCCCACGCGGGTGCCGCGACGAGCCCGGACAGCGCGGCCCGCGCGGACCGGGCGGAGTCGGTGAGGTCACCGACCACCGGTCCGATCACCACGGGTCCCGGGCCGAACCGCGGCAGGAGCGTCCCGGCCGCCGCCAGCAGGTCACCCTCGCCGCCCAGGAACACGACGAGCCGGTCGCCCTGGATGCCGACCAGGGCGTCGTCGGCTGCGCGGCGGGTCGCGCGACGGAGCTCGGCGGCGCGGACGTCGTCGAGCGCGGACGTCGTCGTCCCGACCATGACCAGCGTGGATCCCCGTCCGCTCCACCCGAGCGCGGCGATCCGGGAGCGCAGGGCGTCGTCGACGTCACCGCGCACGAGGGCGTCCACGACGAGGGCTTCGAGGCGGGCGTCCCAGGCGCCGCGGACCTCGGCGGCGCGGGCGTAGACCTCGGCGGCGGAGAACGCGACCTCCCGGGAGTAGCGCAGCACGGCCTCGCGCACCTCGCGCTCGTCGCCCGGGGCGGCGAGCCGGTCGCTGTGGGTCTCGACCACGTCCACGACGACGCGGACCAGCTGGAGGGTGTGCTGCAGGGAGATGGACCGCGTGAGCTCGGGCGGGGCGGCAGCGAAGATGTCGCCGACCCCGTGCGGCGGGCGGGTGGGCTCCGCGAACCAGGTGACGAACGCCGTGATCCCCGCCTGCGCCACCAGGCCCACCCACGAGCGGTCCTCGGCCGGCAGCGCGCGGTACCACTCGAGGTCGTCGTCGAGCCGCCGCATGGCCGCGGCGGACAGCAGCCCGGCGCTGTCGCGCACCCGGCGCTGCGTCTCCGGGCCGCCACGCGCCTCGAGCACCGGTGCGCGCAGGCGCGCAGGCGCCGAGCGGCGGGTCCGGCTCGGCGTCGGCGACGGGTCCGGCGGCTCAGGCCGATCGGGCGCAGCGGCGGGGGCGGAGCCCTTCCCGCCCAGGGTGCTGGACATGGGCCGAGCATAGGGTCCGGCCTTGTGGGAAGTCGACAAAGGCCGGCCCTCGGCGACGATCGAGTCGGCCCGACCGGATTGTGAGGTACGTCGTCAAAAGGGTGTGGTCCGCCCCCAGCGGATAGGGTCGCGTCATGGCTCTACTGCCCCGTCTGCGTCAGCTCATGCGACGGCCGTCCTCGGCCTCGCGGGTCGGCGCGCGCCGACCGACCAAGGCTGCGCGGCGCGGCGACACGCTCCACGAGGACGCGCTGCGCTCCATGCTCAGCGACGACCCGAACAACGAGCGGGCCTTCGTGGCCCTCGCGGAGATCGTCCGTCGCCGGGCCGCCGAGGCCAGCCCCGACCACGACCCGCTCTCCGCCGAGACCACCGACACCGAGCGTCAGCGTGCCGCGGACCTGGCGGTGTGGGCGCTCGGCGAGGAGCTCGCCGGGAACCCGCGCGCCTGGTACGCGCTCATCGAGGTCGCCCGCCTCTCGGTGCACGACGACCACGAGGGCACCCTGCGCCGGCTGACCACGGCCGCCGAGCGGGACCCGTCGGGCAAGGCGCTGGTCGAGGCCCTCGCCCTCCTGCGCCAGGCCGGCATGCCGGTGGACGCGCTCGGGCTCGGCGTCGGCCACTGGCGGCCCCGCGAGCACGACCCGGAGGTCGCCCGCCAGCTGGTGCTGGCCTCCATCGAGGCCGGGCGCCCGCTCGAGGCCAAGCAGCACATCGCCGCGCTCGACCTGTACCCGAACCAGCGGGCGGTCGCCGACCTCAAGGGCGAGCTCGCCCGTGACGTCGCGCACGCCGAGCAGACGATCCCCGGCACCTGACGCGCAACGACGACGGCCCGGACTCTTCGCGAGTCCGGGCCGTCGTCGTGTCGTCAGGTCAGCTGTCGCCGCCGGTGTTGCCCGACGTGCCCGCCGTGACGTCGTACAGCCGGTAGCGCTCGATGGCCTGTGCCGGCGCCTCGGGGGCCACCGCGCCGGAGCGCGCCAGCTGCTGGAGCACGCGCACCACCGTCGACGGGCCGTCGATCTTGAAGTGACGACGGGCCGCCGCGCGGGTGTCCGAGAAGCCGAAGCCGTCGGCGCCCAGCGTGGCGTACGTCCCCGGGACCCAGGCACGGACCTGGTCGGCGACGAGGTGGTCGAAGTCCGTCGTCGCGACGAACGGACCCTCCGCCCCCTGGAGCTTGGCCGTCAGGTACGGCACCCGCTCCTCCTCACCGGGGTGCAGGTAGGCGTGCTGGTCCGCGGCGAGGCCGTCGCGGCGCAGCTCGTTCCAGCTGGTCACCGACCACACCGCCGCCTGGACGCCCCAGTCGTCGGCCAGGAGCTTCTTGGCCTCGAGCGCCCACGGCACCGCGACGCCGGACGCCAGGATCTGGGCGCGCGGCCCGTCACCCTCGGCGGGGGCGATCAGGTGGATGCCCCGCAGGATGCCCTCGACGTCGACGCCCTCGGGCTCCACGGGCTGCTGCATCGGCTCGTTGTAGACGGTGAGGTAGTAGATGACGTCGCGGTCACGGTCGTGGCCCTCGCCGTACATCCGCTCGATGCCGTCCTTGACGATGTGCCGGATCTCGTACCCGTACGCCGGGTCGTAGTGCACGACGTGGGACATGGTGCCGGCCAGCAGCGGCGAGTGGCCGTCGGCGTGCTGCAGACCCTCACCCGTCAGGGTGGTGCGGCCGGCGGTGGCGCCGATGAGGAACCCGCGGGCCATCTGGTCACCGGCGGCCCAGAACTGGTCGCCGGTGCGCTGGAACCCGAACATCGAGTAGTAGAAGTAGAACGGGATCAGCGGCTCGCCGTGCGTCGCGTAGGACGTGCCGACGGCCTGGAACGCCGAGGCGGAACCGGCCTCGTTGATGCCCGTGTGCATGATCTGGCCGGACTCGGACTCCTTGTAGGAGAGCATGAGCTCGCGGTCCACGGCCATGTAGTTCTGGCCGTTCGTGTTGAAGATCTTGGCGCTCGGGAAGATCGAGTCCAGGCCGAACGTGCGGGCCTCGTCGGGAATGATCGGCACCAGTCGGTGGCCGAACTCCTTGTCCCGCACCAGGTCCTTGAACAGGCGCACGAGCGCCATGGTCGTGGCGACCTCCTGGTGCCCCGAACCCTTGGCCAGGCCCTCGTAGACCTTGTCCTCGGGCAGCACGAGCGGCTTGTGCGTCGTGCGGCGCTCCGGCACGAATCCGCCGAGCTGACGGCGACGCTCGAGCAGGTACTGGATGCCCTCGTCGTCGGCCCCCGGGTGGAAGTACGGCGGGACGTACGGGTTCTCGTCGATCTGCTCGTCCGTGATCGGGATGTGCAGCGAGTCGCGCAGCGTCTTGAGGTCGTCGGACTTGAGCTTCTTCATCTGGTGCGTGGCGTTGCGACCGGCGAACCCGGACCCCAGGCCGTAGCCCTTGATGGTGTGCGCCAGGATGACCGTCGGCTGCCCCGTGTGCTCGCGGGCGGCCTTGTAGGCGGCGTAGATCTTGCGGTAGTCGTGCCCGCCGCGCTTGAGCGCCCAGATCTCGTCGTCGGACATCTTCTCGACGAGCTGCTTGGTCCGCGGGTCGCGGCCGAAGAAGTGCTCGCGGATGAAGGCGCCACTCTCGGCGCGGTACGTCTGGAAGTCACCGTCGGGCGTCGTGTTCATCAGGTTGACGAGCGCGCGGTCCTTGTCGGCGTTGAGCAGGGCGTCCCACTCGCGGCCCCAGATCACCTTGATGACGTTCCACCCGGCGCCGCGGAACTGCGCCTCGAGCTCCTGGATGATCTTGCCGTTGCCGCGGACCGGGCCGTCGAGCCGCTGAAGGTTGCAGTTGACGACGAAGGTCAGGTTGTCCAGGCCCTGCTGGCCGGCCAGCTGGAGCATGCCGCGGGACTCGGGCTCGTCCATCTCGCCGTCGCCGAGGAACGCCCAGACGTCCTGCTGGCTGGTGTCCTTGATGCCGCGCAGGTGCAGGTACCGGTTGGTCCACGCCTGGTAGATGGCGGAGGCCGGGCCCAGGCCCATCGAGACCGTCGGGAACTCCCAGAGGTCCGGCGCGAGGCGCGGGTGCGGGTACGACGGGAGGCCGCCGCCCGGGTGGGACAGCTCCTGGCGGAACCCGTCCAGCTGGTGGGCGGAGAGCCGGCCCTCGAGGAACGCGCGGGCGTAGACGCCGGGGGAGGCGTGGCCCTGGAAGTAGACCTGGTCACCGCCGCCCGGGTGGTCCTTGCCGCGGAAGAAGTGGTTGAGGCCCACCTCGGTGAGCGTCGCGACCGACGCGTACGAGGAGATGTGCCCCCCGACGCCGATCCCGGGTCGCTGCGCCCGCGTGACCATCACCGCGGCGTTCCAGCGGATCCACGACCGGTAGCGGCGCTCGAGCGCCTCGTCGCCCGGGAAGTAGGGCTCGTCGTGCACCGCGATGGTGTTGACGTAGGGGGTGTTGAGCGAGGCCGGGATGGCCACGTTCCGCTGTCGCGCGTGCCGCAGCATGCTCAGCAGCACGTAGCGCGCGCGAGGCCCGCCCTTCTCGTCGATGAGTCCGTCGAGGGACTCCACCCACTCGCCGGTCTCGTCCGGATCGATGTCCGGCACCTGGCTGAGCAGGCCACCGATGAGCGGTCCTGTCTCGTCGATCGAAGCCACCAGCGCTCCTTGCCTCTCGTCCGCGCGCACGAGCCCGGTCGGCATCGGCGGCGCATCTGGCCCGAACCCCCGGGCGCGCGCCGGTGTGGGCGGCGACGACGGGTACGGGTAGTCGACCCATTCTCTGACCCCGCGGGCCCGAAAGTCACACCGAGTAGCAGGAACGTCCACGTGACGTCCGCGACAGTCGCTCCCGCCGGGGGCTGGCCCGGGTTGCGCGACGGTGCGACACCATCATCCGTGCAGGTCTTGCGTGCGCCCGCCCGGGTGCGGTGGGCTAGCGTGTGCGGCAATGAGCAGGCGCTCCCCGGACGGGGTCGCCGAGACGGAGGGAGCGGTCCGGACGTGTCATCCACCGCGGACGAAGGCGCGTCGCAGACGGCCGCCCGCTTGGGCTTCACCTCGGGCCAGGTGGTCCAGGAGTTCGGCTACGACGACGACGTCGATGACGAGCTGCGCGCCAGCCTGGAGGCCGTCACCGGCACAGAGCTGGTCGACGAGGAGTACGACGACGTCACCGACGGTGCCGTCATCTGGTTCCGTGACGGCGACGGTGACCTCACCGACGCGCTCGTGGACGCCATGACCGTGCTCGACGACGGCGGTCCCATCTGGGTCCTCACCCCGAAGGCGGGCCGTTCCGGGCACGTGTCCCACAGCGACATCGAGGAGGCGGCGACGACCTCCGGGCTGCACGCCATGAGCACCTTCTCGATCGCGCCCGACTGGTCCGCCACCCGGCTCGGCGCGCGCGGCCGCGGACGCTGACCGCCGGATCGCACGGCTCGGCGGTCGTTGTTACAGTCCGCGCCATGGACGCCACCGCCCGCACCACGCCCCCGACCGGCGCACCCGCCCCGGAGTTCTCGCTCCCCGACACCCACGGCACCCCGGTGACCCTCAGTGGGCTGCGCGGCGGTCCCGTCGTGATCGTCTTCGTCCCGTTCGCGTTCTCCGGCACGTGCACCGGTGAGCTGTGCGAGCTGCGGGACAACATCAAGGAGTTCGAGGAGGCCGGCGTCCACGTGCTGGTCGTCTCCTGCGACCCGGGCCACTCGTTGCGCGCGTGGGCGGCGCAGGAGGGCTTCGCGTTCGACCTGCTGTCCGACTTCTGGCCGCACGGCGAGGTCGCGCATGCCTACGGCGTCTTCGACGACACCCGGGGCTTCGCGGTGCGCGGCAGCTTCCTGGTCGACGCCGAGGGCATGCTGCGGTGGAGCCTGGTCAACCCTCCCGGGCGGGCTCGTGACTTCTCGTCGTACCGTGCGGCGCTGGCGGACCTCGCCGCCTGACGACGGCGCGCGCCGGTATCCTTGGCGACCGTCGGGCCGCCCGCGCGTCGGGCGGCTCAGGGGCCTGTAGCTCAGCTGGTCAGAGCGCCGCGCTTACACCGCGGAGGTCGCCGGTTCGAAACCGGCCGGGCCCACCCAGCAGCGTCGCCGTCGCTGCTCTGCGACGGCGACGCCGGTCTCGGGGGAGTCACCCCAGGCGGGTCAGGCGGACGTGCCAGGCGTCCGGACCGTCCACCAGCACCTCGACGTCGATCTCGGCCCGCTCGCGGAGCTGCGCGATGAGCGGGCGGGGCAGGTGCGGCGCGACGAGGACCAGCGACTGGCCGGGCGGGATCGCCTCGAACGCGCCGAAGACGGTCGCATGCCGGATGGCGTGCGGGATCGGGCGGACGTCGAGCACCGGGTCGGCCTCGTCGTGGCCGCCGCAGCCGCAGGAGTGGCCGGCGGGCTCGGGGGCGGTGGGCAGGATCTCGACGTGCTCGGCGGTCATGGTCTCTCCTCGGGGTGGGTGGTGCGGGGTCAGCGGGGTGCGCCGGGGCGCTCGACGCGCTCCCAGCCGCGTCGTGGGACGCGGTTGCCCAGGCGGTCGTCGTCGCGGGTCCGGTACACGATGTACGGCCGGGTGACGTAGCCCAGGGGCGCCGAGAACACGTGCACCAGCCGCGTGAACGGCCAGAGGCCGAACAGCGCCAGGGCGCACAGGATGTGCAGCTGGAAGGCCAGCGGTACCTCGGCCATCAGGGCGGGGTCGGGCTGGAACGTCAGCAGCCCGCGCACCCACGGCGATACCGAGCCGCGGTAGTCGTACGCGTCGCCGAGCACCTGGAACATGACGGTGGCCGCGGTGCCGAACGCCAGGGTCGCGCCGAGTACCACGTACATGAGCTTGTCCATGCGGGTCGTCGCCAGGAAGACCGGACCGACGGTGCGGCGGCGGTAGACGAGGATCCCGAGCCCGGCGAGCGTGAGGACCGCGGCGATCGTGCCGGCCCACGTGGCGACCACGTGGTACGCGTGCTCCGTGACGCCGACGGCCTCGAGCCACGTCCGGGGAATCAGCAGGCCGACGACGTGCCCACCGATCACCATGAGGATCCCGATGTGGAACATCGGCGACCCGGCCCGCAGCAGCCGCGACTCGTAGACCTGCGACGAGCGGGTGGTCCAGCCGAAGCGGTCGTACCGGTACCTCCACAGGTGGCCGACGACGAACACGGCCCCGGCGATGTACGGGAGCACCACCCACAGCAGGATGTCGCGCGTCGTCATGCCGGTACCTCCGAACGGACGGTCGGGAACGGGAGCAGGGGTGCGGACAGGCCGACCGTCTCCGACGGCGGGCCGCTGGCGACCAGGTCGGCGAACCGTGCGGCGGTGGCGTCGTCGATCGCGGGCAGCGTGAGGCACACCGCGTCGAGGAGGTTCGCGTACGGGCTGCGCGCGTGGTGCAGGGCGGAGCGCAGGAGCTCGATCCCGGCACGATGGGTGCCCAGCAGGGTGTCGGCGATCGGCCCGGGCTCCCGCCCCGACAGCTCGAGGACCGTCGGCAGGTGGTCGGGCAGCTCGTCGTCCGGTGGCTCCCAGCCGCACGCGCGGTACGCCTCGACGAACGTCACCAGCGCCATGCCGCGGCGCCGGGTGTCACCCGCCGCGTAGTACGTCAGGTAGAGCGCGCACCGCCGGCGCAGGTCGAACGTCTCGACGTAGTGCGCCTGCTGGGTGTCGAGGTCGAGCGGCTCGACCGCGTCGAGGAACTGGGCGAAGGCCGCCGCGACGTCGTCGGACAGGATCCCGGTGGTGTCGCGGAGCAGGTCGTGCCGCTCGCGCAGCTCCTGCGTCGGGTACTCGAGCAGGAGCGACGCGGCCATGTGCGCGATGACGCGCTCGCGCGGGTGCGCGTCGACGGGCTCGAGGAACGGCAGCGACGGCGCGCGCCCGGCGCCCGGCCGGCGGCTCATGCGTTTGCCTCCGGTCCGTCGCCGTAGCCGTCCTGGCCCGGCTCCGGCGGGAACAGCCCGGGTGGAGCCCCGTTGCCGTCCCAGTTCAGCAGGTTGACGCGCGTGGGCTGCGACGGCCCGGCCGCCTTGTCCGCGGTCTGCCGGTTGCGCAGCGCGTGGAACGTCTCGACGGCGGCGCGCATCGGGCGTCCCGACGACGAGCCGAACCGGCCGCCGCCGCCCATGCCGGGGCCACCGTCGACGTCGAGCGAGCAGCCCGTCGCCGTCTCCTCGAGGGCACGGGCGCTCTCGGCGTGCGCGGCGGGGATGACGTAGCGGTCCTCGTACTTGGCGATGGCGAGCAAGCGGTACATCCCCTCGATCTGTGCGGCCGTCATGCCCACCGACTCCGCGATGCGGGGGTCCTGGTCGGTGCCGAGGTTCACGTTGCGCATGTGCGCCCGCATCGCCGCGAGACGCTGCAGCACGGCGGTGACCGGTGCCGTCTCGCCTGCCGTGAACAGGCCGGCCAGGTACTCCACGGGGATGCGGAGCCGGTCGATGGCGGCGAACAGCGTCCGGGCGTCCTCGCCGTCGTTGCCCGACCCCGTGACCACGTCGACCACCGGCGACAGCGGCGGGATGTACCAGACCATCGGCATGGTCCGGTACTCCGGGTGCAGCGGGAGCGCGACCTCGTACGTGCTGATCAGGGACCAGATCGGCGAGCGCTGGGCGGCGTCGATCCAGTCGCGCGGGATGCCCTCGCGCTCGGCACCGGCGATGACCTCGGGGTCGTGCGGGTCCAGCAGCACGGACCGCTGGGCGGCCAGCAGCTCGGTGGGGTCCTCCACCGACGCGGCCTCGAGGACCCGGTCGGCGTCGTAGAGCACGAGCCCGAGGTAGCGCAGCCGGCCGACGCACGTCTCCGAGCAGACCGTCGGCAGACCCACCTCGAGGCGCGGGTAGCACATCGTGCACTTCTCGGCCTTGCCGGTCTTGTGGTTGAAGTAGACCTTCTTGTACGGGCAGCCGGACACGCACATGCGCCAGCCGCGGCACTGGTCCTGGTCGACGAGCACGATGCCGTCCTCGGCCCGCTTGTACATCGCGCCCGACGGGCACGACGCGACGCACGACGGGTTGAGGCAGTGCTCGCAGATGCGCGGCAGGTAGAACATGAACGCCTGCTCGAGCTCGGCCGTGACGCTCTCGCTCATCTGCTTCAGGACCGGGTCGTCCTGCATCGTCTCCATCGACCCACCGAGGTTGTCGTCCCAGTTCGCCGACCAGTGGATCTGCATGGCCTTGCCCGTGAGCAGCGACATGGGCCGCGCGACGGGCGTGTGCTCGCCCTGCGGAGCCGAGAGCAGGGTGTCGTACTCGTACGTCCACGGCTCGTAGTAGTCGTGGATCTCCGGCAGCCTCGGGTTCGAGAAGATGTGCGCGAGCTTGGTGAACCGCCCGCCCGAGCGCAGCTTGAGCCGCCCCCGCTTGGTGCGGACCCAGCCGCCGCCCCACTTCTCCTGGTCCTCGTACCCGCGCGGGTAGCCGACCCCCGGGCGGGTCTCGACGTTGTTGAACCAGACGTACTCGACGCCTGTGCGGTTCGTCCACGCCTGCTTGCACGTGACCGAGCACGTGTGGCACCCGATGCACTTGTCGAGGTTCATCACCATCGCCATCTGCGCCATGACCTTCATGCGATGCTCCCCATCAGTACGTCACGTCCTGCGAGCGACGTCGGATCGTCGTCACCTCGTCGCGCTGGTTGCCCGTCGGGCCCAGGTAGTTGAAGGCGAACGACAGCTGCGCGTACCCGCCGATCAGGTGCGACGGCTTGAGCAGGACGCGGGTCAGCGAGTTGTGGATGCCGCCGCGCAGGCCCGAGGTCTCGGACCGCGGGACATCCACGGTGCGGTCCTTGGCGTGGTACATGAAGACCGTGCCGGCGGGCATCCGGTGGCTGACGATCGCGCGGGCGACGACGACCCCGTTGCGGTTGTAGGCCTCGATCCACTCGTTGTCGCGGACGCCGATCGTCGTGGCGTCCTGCGGGGACATCCAGATCGTCGGGCCGCCGCGCGACAGCGAGAGCATGAACAGGTTGTCCTGGTACTCCGAGTGGATCGACCACTTCGAGTGCGGAGTCAGGTAGCGCACGGTGACCTCGGCGTGGCCCTCGGACCCGGGGGTGCCTGACGGGTCCGTCGAACCCAGGCGCCGGTCCCCGAAGAGCCGGCCGAGGTCCAGCGGAGGCCGGTACACCGGCAGGTTCTCGCCGAGCTCGCTCATCCAGTCGTGGTCGAGGAAGAAGTGCTGCCGGCCCGTGAGGGTGTGCCACGGCTTGAGCTGCTCGACGTTGATCGCGAAGGCCGTGTAGCGGCGGCCGCCGTGCTCCGAGCCGGACCACTCGGGCGACGTGATGACGGGCACGGGACGCGCCTGCACGTCGGGGAACGTGATGCGCTTGCCCTCGTGCTCGCGCGCGAGCCACGCGAGCTCGGTGCCCGACTGCTTCTCGACGTCCTCGAACCCCTGCACCGCGAGGCGACCGTTCGTCGTGCCCGACAGCGCGAGGATCGTCTCGCAGACGTGCTGGGCGGTCGCGAGCCGGGGTCGGCCCGCGGCGGGTCCGTCGGTGACGACCCCGTTGAGCCGGCCGAGCTCGGCGACCTCCTTGTCGGGCATGAACTTCACGCCCTTGGTCACCATGCCGGCGGTCGCGGTCAGCGGGCCGAGCGACGTGAGCCGGTCGGCCAGCGCGGTGTAGTCCCGCTCGACGACCACGAGCTTGGGCATCGTCACGCCGGGGATCAGGTCCTCGACCGCGTCGACGGTGCCGTGCGGGACGGTCATCTCGTCCGGGGTGTCGTGCATGAGCGGCACCGCCACGAGGTCCTCGCGCTTGCCGAGGTGCCCGACGGCGAGCGTCGAGACCGCCTTCGCGAGCGTGACGAAGATGTCGAAGTCCGTGCGGGTCTGCCACGGCGGGGCGATGGCCGGGTTGAACGAGTGCACGAACGGGTGCATGTCCGTCGTCGACAGGTCGTGCTTCTCGTACCAGGTCGCCGCGGGCAGCACGACGTCGGAGAACAGCGTGGTCGACGTCATGCGGAAGTCGCTGGTGACCAGCAGGTCGAGCTTGCCGCGCGGCGCCTCGTCGTGCCAGGTCACGGAGGCCGGGCGACGGTCGGGGCCGGACTCCTCGGCCATGACGGCCGAGTCCGTGCCGAGCAGGTGGCGCAGGAAGTACTCGTTGCCCTTGCCCGACGAGCCGAGGATGTTGGCCCGCCAGACCGTCAGCACGCGCGGGAAGTTCACCGGGTCGTCGGGGTCCTCGACGGCGAACTTCAGCCGGCCCTCGCGGAGCTCGTCGACGACGTGCGCCGCCGGGTCCTTGCCTGCGGCGCGAGCCTCGTCGACCAGCTCGAGCGGGTTGCGGTTGAACGTCGGATAGCTGGGCATCCACCCGCGCTTCGCGGACTCGACGAGGCAGTCGGCGGTGGTCCGTCCCGCGAACAGGCCCTCGGCCAGCGGGGATGCGAGTGCGTCGGCGGGCAGGCCGTCGTAGCGCCACTGGTCGGTGGCGAGGTACCAGAACGCGGTGCCGATCATCTGCCGCGGCGGGCGGACCCAGTCGAGGCCGAACGCGTACTGCGCCCAGCCGGTGACGGGCCGGCACTTCTCCTGGCCGACGTAGTGCGCCCAGCCGCCGCCGTTGACGCCCTGGCAGCCGGTCATCGTGACGAGCGCGAGGAACGTGCGGTAGATCGTGTCGGAGTGGAACCAGTGGTTGGTGCCGGCGCCCATGAGGATCATCGAGCGGCCGCCCGACGCCTCGGCGTTCTCGGCGAACTCCCGTCCGATGCGCTCGGCCGCCGCGGCCGGCACCCCGGTGATCTCCTCCTGCCACGCGGGCGTCCCGGGGGTGCTCGGGTCGTCGTAGCCGGTCGGCCAGGTGCCGGGCAGCCCGTCGCGACCGACGCCGTACTGAGCGAGGAGGAGGTCGAACACGGTGGTGACCAGCGCGTCGCCGATGCGGGTGACCGGCACGCCGCGGCGCACGACGCCGGCGCCGCCGGTGTGCTCACCGTCCGGCCCGTCGGCCGCGACGTCGAACCGCGGCAGGTCCACGGCGACGGCCGTCCTGTCGTGGGTGTCGAGGTCGGCGACGGACAGGACCGGCCGGATCGTGCCGAGGTCCAGGTTCCAGGAGCCCGCCTGCGCCGGGTCGAACCGGTGCCCGAGGGTCCCGTTCGGCACACGCGGCGAGCCGTCGACGTCGAGCACGACGGTCATGAACGCGGCGTCCCGACCGTGGGTGTCGCGCGGGATCCCGTCGGGTCCGGCGACCGGGCCGCCCAGCGCGTCGGCCGTGAGGAACTTGTCCGGTACCCACGCGTCCCCGCGCTGCCGCAGCGTGACCAGGTGGGTCGCGTCGGTGAACGTCGACATGTACTCGGCGAACCGCGCGGTGCGCCGCTCGACGAGGAACTCCCGCAGGATCACGTGCCCCATCGCGGTGGCCAGCGCACCGTCGGTGCCGGGGTGCGGCGCGAGCCACTCGTCGGCGAACTTCGTGTTGTCCGCGTAGTCGGGGGAGACCGTGACGACCTTCTGGCCGCGGTAGCGCGCCTCGGTCATGAAGTGCGCGTCGGGCGTGCGCGTCACCGGCACGTTCGAGCCCCACATCATGAGGTAGCTCGCGTTCCACCAGTCGGCCGACTCCGGGACGTCCGTCTGGTCGCCGAACACCTGCGGCGACGCGACGGGCAGGTCCGCGTACCAGTCGTAGAACGACAGCATCGTGCCGCCGAGCATCGAGACGAACCGCGCGCCCGAGCCGTGCGACACCATCGACATCGCGGGGATCGGCGAGAACCCCGCGACGCGGTCCGGGCCGTACGTCTTGATGGTGTGCACGTGCGCCGCGGCGACGATCTCCGAGGCCTCGTCCCAGGTGGCGCGGATCAGCCCGCCCTTGCCGCGGGCCGACTTGTACGAGCGCGCCGTCTCGGGGTCGCCGGTGACCTCGGCCCAGGCGAGCACCGGGTCGCCCGTGCGCTCCTTGGCGGCGCGGTACGCCCGCAGCAGCGCACCGCGCACGTACGGGTACCGCACGCGGGTGGGCGAGTAGGTGTACCAGGAGAAGGCCGCGCCGCGCGGGCAGCCGCGGGGCTCGTACTCGGGGGAGTCCGGGCCGACCGACGGGTAGTCCGTCTGCTGGGTCTCCCACGTGATGATGCCGTCCTTGACGTACACCTTCCACGAGCACGACCCCGTGCAGTTCACGCCGTGCGTCGAGCGGACCACCTTGTCGTGGCTCCAGCGGTCCCGGTAGAAGGCGTCGCCCTCGCGCCCGCCCTCCAGGAACAGCGCACGCTTGTCCGGCGACATCGTGCCCGGCCGCAGGCGGGACCCGAGGCTCAGGAGCGCGTCGACGGCCGCGTTGTCGGTGCCGGGCTTGTCGGTGCGTGCGGTCACGACGGCCTCCTTCAGCTGGGGCGGGGTGCGCCGGGGCGGGCGTACTGGCGCCACACCAGGAGGGTGCAGAGCGCGAAGTACACGGCGGCCCCGATGAAGAACGCCTGGGGTGCGACGAGCGAGAGCCCGACGCCGACGAGGAACGGACCGAAGGCCGCGATGGCGGAGGTGAACCCGATGACGCCGCCCGCGCGGCGGCGCTCGAAGATCATCGGCATCTGCTTGAACGTGCCGGCGTTCCCGATGCCGGCGAACGTGAAGATCGCGAGCATGCCGCCGAGGAACAGCCCGAACGTGCTGGTGTCGGTCGGTGCCAGGAAGAAGGCCGTGAACACCGTCGCTGCCGTCATGCCGATGCCGGCGACGAGCGACCAGACCGCGCCGCCGTAGCGGTCGCACAGGGGACCCCAGGCGGCCCGCGTGATCGAGCCCAGCAGCGGGCCCAGGAAGACGTACTTCAGCGGGTCGGGAGCGCCCTCCATGCCCTCGTACATGTTCTTGATGAGCAGACCGAGCTGGGCCGCGAAGCCGGAGAAGGCGCCGAACGTCATGAGGTAGACGGCCGTCATGTACCAGGTGTGCTTCTCGTTGAAGATGTCGAGCTGCTCACGGAAGTTCGCCGTGACCGGGACGCGGCGGAGCCACACGGCGGCGAGCACCATGCCGAGCAGCACCCACGGGATGAGCACCAGGCCGGCGTTGTGCAGCCAGATCGAGGAGCCGTCGGCACGCTGCTGCGGGGTGAGCGCGGCGGTGCCGAGCAGGCCGAAGCCCACGACCCACGGCACGAGCAGCTGGATGAGGCTGACGCCGAAGTTGCCGATCCCGGCCTGCAGGCCCAGCGCGGTACCCGCCATGCGGCGCGGGAAGAAGTAGCTGGTCGAGGGCATGAACCCCGCGAACGCACCGCCACCGACGCCCGACGCCGCAGCCAGGAGCAGCAGCACCGTGTAGGACGTGCCCGGGTCGCGCACGGCGAGCACCCAGCCCACCATCGGCAGCAGGAGCAGCGTGGCCGAGCCGCCGACCAGGGTGCGGGTGCCGACGACCGGGGGCAGGAACATGTAGACGAGCCGCGAGAGCCCGGCAGCCAGCCCGGGGATCGCCACGAGCCAGTAGAGCTGGCCGGTCGTCAGGTCGTACCCGATGTCGTTGAGCCGCGGCGCGATCGCGCTGACGAGGTACCAGACGCAGAACGCCAGCGTCAGGTTGTACGTCGTGATCCACAGCGTGCGCCAGGCCAGCCGCCGGTCCCACGTCGACTCGTTCTCCGGGTCCCAGTGCGACAGATCGGGTCCGCGCAGGGTGAGGGTGGGCATCGGGACCTCCCGCGGTCATCCGTTCCGTGAGCCCGTCGTCGGGTTCACGGCGAGCATGTCCGCGGGGTCCGAGCCGTGCGCTCGAAAGAACCGTGGAAAATCCGATCGGCTCACAGCGGCTCGCTCCGACCCTCGACGTCGTCGCGGCGCAGCTGCAGGACGCAGTGCTCGGGCCCGACGAACGGCAGCAGCTCGCGGGCCGCGACGGGTCCGGGGACGGCGTCGAGCACGCCCTGCGCGAGACCGAGGTGCACGTTGCAGACGACCTCGGGGCGCGCCTTCGCCAGGTCGAGGAACGGGCAGCGGTACAGGTGGAACGCCAGCTGCGACCGGTCGAGCTCCGGGTCGAAGCCGAGCCGCTCCAGGTGACCCTCGAGCGCGTCGAGCTGGCGGTCGACACCGACGGTGCCGGTCGAGGCGGTCACCGGCGGCAGGTCACGGTCGATCACCATCGCCCGGCCGGCCGCCCGTGCGGCGGACGACGGCGAGGACACCGAGCGCCCGTACCCGTCGAGCAGGGCACGTGTGAGGGCGACCCGCGCGATCGACTCCTCGATCCGGCTCTGCGCACGCGGGTCGGTGCGCAGGTCGTGCGCCGACACCGCGCGGTACACCATCCGCGGACGCCCCCGCACGGTGCGCCGTTCGGGGGCGCGCTGCGCGAACCCGTCGCTGACGAGCCGCTGGAGGTGCTCGCGCGTGGTGTTCTCGTGCAGTCCGGTCGCCACCGCGAGCTCGCCGATCGTGTGCTCGCCACCGTCCTGCAGCAGGTGCAGCAGGTCGACGCGGCTGCCCGAGGCGAGCGTGCGTGCGGCCGGGGTGCGGCGGATGGACATGCGACGAGTATTTCCACGGTCAGTGGCGTGCGGATGGGTCGGAGGTCCCGTCGTGCGGGACGTTCGTCCCGGGACGACGCGAGGCGTGGATAACTAGCGTCGGAGCCGTGCAAAACCCTCGCGGCACGGGCCGTCCACCGCTGCGGCTCGTGCTGCTCGCACCCGCCGGGCTCGCCATGCTCGCGGGTCTCGACGGGGCTCTCCTGCTGCTGGGCGTCCCCGCGCCGATCCGGCTCGACCGGCTCGCCGACGTGCACGGGCAGCTCATGGTCCTCGGCGTCGTCGGCACCCTCGTCGCGCTGGAGCGGGCCGTCGCGGTGCGTCGGCGCCTCGCCTTCTCCTCGCCGCTGCTGCTCGCGGCCGGCTCGCTCGCGCTGCTGAGCACCGCGCCTCTCGCCGTCGGCCACGCGCTGCACCTCGCCGGGACCGTCGCCCTCGTCGGGACGTACGTCGTCGTGTGGCGCCGGCAGCCGGCGCCCGCGATCGCGGTGCAGGGCGCGGGCGCCGCCGCGGCCGTCGGGTCGGCGCTGCTGCTCCTCGCGGGGGTGCCGGTCCCCGTCGTCACACCGTGGTTCGTCGCGTTCCTCGTCCTCACGGTGGTCGGAGAGCGCGTCGAGCTCATGCGCGTCGCCGCGCCGCCCGCGTCGGTCCGCGCGGGGATCGTCGTCGCCGGGCTCGCGCTGCTCCTGGGGTCGGCCATCGCCCTCCTGCACCCGCGGGCCGGCGGTGCCGTGCTCGGCCTGGCGCTCGTCTCGCTCGCGGTCCTCCTCGCGCGCCACGACGTGGCCCGTCGGACGGTCCGCAGCACAGGTCTCCCGCGCTTCATGGCGCTCGCGATGGTCGCGGGGTTCGCGTGGCTGGCCGTCGCGGGAGGGGTGTGGCTGCTCGGCGGTGCGGTGACCGACGGACGCGCTTACGACGCCGTGCTGCACGCCGTGTTCCTCGGGTTCGTCATGTCGATGGTGATGGCGCACGCGCCCGTGATCCTGCCCGCCGTGCTGCGGCGGCCGCTGCCGTACCGGCCGGTGATGCTCGCCCCGCTGATCCTGCTGCACCTCTCGCTCGCCTTCCGGCTCGTCGTCGGGGACGGCTGGGGGAGCGTCGCCGCGGTCCGCGTGGGCGGCGTCGCGAACGTCGTGGCCGTCCTGGCGTTCCTCGCGGTGGCGGTGTGGAGCGTCGCCGTCGGGCCGCCGGCCCGTCCGCCGGACGCCGCCGTGCGGGTCGGACCCCTGGTCCGCGAGGCGGCGCTGCGATGAGCCGCGCGTCCTGGCACCTGCGGGCGAACGCCCTCGTCGGCGCGTGGCTCGTGGCCGCCGCGCTGCTCGCGCTCGGTCACCGGGCCGTCCCTGCCGCCCCGTGGCTGCTCGTGCACCTGCTCCTGCTCGGCGCGGTGAGCACGGCGATCCTCGTCTGGAGCCAGCACTTCGCGGACACCCTGCTGCGCCGGCCCGCGCGCGGCGGGCGCACCGGCCTCACCGCGCGGCTCGCTGTCCACACCGTGGGAGCCCTGGCCGTCGTCCTCGGCGTCGCCGGGTCGGTCGCGTGGCTCGTCGTCGCCGGTTCGGCGCTCGTGGCCGCCGCCGCACTCGTGCAGGTCGGGATCATGGTCGTGCAGTCGCGCGCCGCACTCCCGTCGAGGTTCGGGCACGCGGTCCGGTACTACGTGGCCGCCGGGCTGGTGCTTCCCGTCGCGGTCGGGTGCGGCGTCGTGATGGCGCGCGGCGAGGTGAGCGACGTCGTCCACGCCCGGCTGTACGTCGGGCACGTCGCCCTCGCGCTCCTCGGCTGGGTCGGGCTCACGGTGCTCGGCACGCTCGTCGTCCTGTGGCCGACCGTCCTGCACGCTCGGATCGAGCCGGCGCAGGAGGCTGCGGGCCGCAGGGCGCTGCCCGTCGCGCTCCTGGGCCTGGTGCTGGTCGCCGCGGGTGCGGCGAGCGGATGGCGGGTGCTGGTCGGGCTCGGCGCGGTGGTCGTCGCTCTCGGCACCGCGATCGGCGGCACCGTCATGGTCGCCCAGGCGCGCACGTCGCCGCCGCGCACGTATGCCGCCTGGAGCCTTGCTGCAGCCGTCGTGTGGCTCACGGCGTGCACGGTGGCGTTCGGCGCGCTGGTCGTCACCGCTCCGGGCTGGGTCGCGGCCGCGGAGGGCTTCCGGGTGCTGGTCGTTCCCTTCGCGGTGGGGTTCGCCGCGCAGATCCTCGTCGGCTCGCTCTCGTACCTGCTGCCCGTCGTCCTCGGGGGTGGACCGGCGACCGCACGGCGGACCGCGGCCGAGCTCGACCGCGGTGCGGTCCTGCGGGCCGTGCTGGTCAACGGCGGCCTCGTGCTGTTCGCAGCGCCCGTGCCCAGCGCCGTGCGCGTCCTCGCGTCCTTCGTCGTCCTCGGGGCGCTCGTCGCGTTCCTCGCGCTGGCCGGCCGCGCGGTGCTCGCCGCCCGGCGTCGTGAGGGTGTCCCGGTGCCGGAGCCCCGGTCGTCGCGCAGTGGTGCTGCCGTCGTCGCGACCGGTCTGCTGGCGATGGTCGTCGCCCTGGGCGTGGCCGTCGATCCCGCCGCCGCGGGCATCGGGTCGAGCACGCCGACGGACCCGGTCGTCGCGACGGGACGCACCACCACGGTCGCCGTGCGCGCGCTCGACATGCGCTTCAGCCCGTCGACCGTGGAGGTCCCGGTGGGCGACAGGCTCGTCGTCGAGGTCACCAACGAGGACGACGACGTCCACGAGCTCGTCGTCGAGAACGGTGCCGGGTCGGGCCGTCTGTCGCCCGGAGAGCAGGGCACCATCGACGTCGGAGTCGTCGGCGGCGACCTCGACGGGTGGTGCCCCGTGGCCGGCCACCGCCAGATGGGGATGACCCTGACGATCGTCGCCAGCGGTGCGCCGACAGAGCACGCCGAGCACACCCAGCAGGCCGAGCGGCCCGATGCCGAGCCCGACGTCATGGCGACCCCGGCGCCGTCGTTCGTCCCGCACGAGGCGACCGTGGCGCCTGCCGATCCCGGCGCCACGACCCACCGCGTGACGCTCGCCGTGACGGAGGTCGTCCGCGAGGTCGCACCCGGCGTGACGCAGCGGCTGTGGACGTTCGGCGGCCAGGCGCCAGGACCCGTGCTGCGGGGCCGCGTCGGGGACCGGTTCGAGATCACGCTCGTCAACGACGGGTCCATCGGCCACTCGATCGACTTCCACGCCGGCGCGCTGGCGCCCGACGACGTCATGCGGACGATCCAGCCGGGGGAGTCGCTGACCTACGAGTTCACCGCGACGCGGTCCGGGATCTGGATGTACCACTGCTCGACGATGCCGATGTCGATGCACATCGCGAGCGGGATGTTCGGCGCCGTCATCATCGACCCGCCGGGTCTGCCGGACGTCGACCGCGAGTACGTCATCGTGCAGTCCGAGCTCTACCTGGGCCCGCAGGGAGAGGTCGCCGACGCGGCGAAGGTCGCCGCGCGGAGCTCCGACCTCGTGGTGTTCAACGGGTACGCGAACCAGTACCGCGACCGACCCCTGGAGGCCGTGGCGGGCGAGCGGGTGCGCTTCTGGCTCCTCGACGCCGGGCCGAACCTGCCCAGCGCGTTCCACGTCGTCGGCGGCCAGTTCGACACCGTCTACCGCGAGGGCGACTGGGTGCTGCCGGACGGCGGCTCGACGGGCACGGGTGGCGCGCAGGTGCTCGACCTCGCACCGGCCCAGGGCGGGTTCGTGGAGCTGACGTTCCCCGAGCCGGGCACGTACGCCTTCGTGACCCACGCGATGGCCGACGCCGAGGCGGGAGCGCTGGGCCGGGTGCTCGTCGCCGGTGGCTGACGTCCTCGACGAGGAGTGCGGGGGGTCGGTGCCGAGCCGGCGCTCCTCGGTTGTTAGGGTCCGAGCATGTCGGAGCCAGCCCTCGTCGTCTCGGCGCTCACCGTCTTCCCGGTGAAGTCGTTCGCCGGTACCCCGATGACGTCGATGGACGTCGAGATCGCCGGCCCGCGGGGCGACCGCCGGTGGATGGTCGTCGACGAGCACGGCTCGACGCTCACCGCTCGCAGCCACCCGCGCATGCTCGCCGCCCGGGCGACGAGGTACGACGGAGGGGTGCGCCTCCGTGCCGACGGCCTGCCGACGCTCGACGTGGGCGAGCCGTCCGGGCCGCCCGACGTCCCGGTACAGCTCAAGCGCCTGGACACCGCGACCCGCGCGGGCGACGAGGCCGACGCGTGGGTCTCGGACCTCCTCGGTCAGCACGCGAGCCTGGTCTGGCTCGACGACCCGGCCCGCCGGGGGATGGCGGAGGCGCACGGCGGGACGCTGGCGGACCCGCTCGCCCTCACCGACACCGGACCGGTGCACGTGACGACGACGGCGTCGCTCCGTCGACTCGACGCGTGGGCCGCCGAGCTGCACGACGAACGGGTCGCTCGTGCCCTCGAGAAGGGTGACCCCGAGCCCGCGCCCCGCACGGCTCTCGACATGCGCCGGTTCCGCCCCAACCTGGTGGTGGACGGTGACCTCGAGCCGTTCGTCGAGGACGGCTGGGCCACGCTCGTGGTCGGGGACGTCGAGCTGCGGTTCGCCGACCACTGCGGGCGGTGCGTCCTGACCACGATCGACCCGGACACGCAGGTCAAGGGCAAGGAGCCCCTCGCGTCGTTGGCGCGGCACCGACGTCGCGACGGCGAGGTGTGGTTCGGCATCCAGATGGTCCCCGTGCGCGGCGGCGTCGTCACGGTCGGCGACGGTGTCCGGACGTCGGACCGGTAGCGTGCGGCACGTGAGCTCACCGGTCCTGGCGGATGTCGTTCGGCTGCTCGAGCGCCGCTACCCCCCGTCCACGGCCGAGTCGTGGGACGCGGTCGGCCTGGTCACCGGCGACCCGTCCCAGCCCGTGCGCCGCGTGCTGTTCGCGGTCGACCCCGTGGCCACCGTCGTCGACGAGGCGACCGCCTGGGGGGCTGACCTCGTCGTGACGCACCACCCGCTGCTCCTGCGGCCCGTGCACTCGATCGCCGCCACGACGTTCAAGGGCGCCCTGCTGCACACGCTGGTCCGCACCGGCACCGCCCTGTACACCGCGCACACCAATGCGGACGCGGCAGCCGGGGGAGTCAACGACGCCCTGGCCGCGGCGCTCGGGCTCGTCGGCACGGTGCCCCTGGACCCCGCCCCGGCAGAGTCCCTGGACAAGCACGTGGTGTTCGTCCCCGTCGCGGACGCGGAGCGCCTGGTCGACTCACTCGGGGCCGCGGGCGCAGGTGCGATCGGCGACTACACGCGGTGCGCGTGGACGTCGACCGGCGAGGGGACGTCCACCCCGTCCGAGGCTGCGTCGCCCACCGTCGGTTCCGCCGGGGAGGCGTCGCGCGTCGTGGAGGCGCGCGTCGAGATGGTCGCCCCGCGTCGTCTGCGCTCGTCGGTCGTCGCCGCCATGCGTGCCGCGCACCCGTACGAGGAGCCGGCGTTCGACGTGCTCGAGCTCGCGTCCTGGCCCGGCTCGACGGGCACCGGCCGCGTCGGGACGCTGGGGGAGCCGACGACGCTGCGCGCGTTCGCGGCCGCCGTTGCCGCCGCGCTGCCGGCGACCGTCCAGGGTGTGCGGTTCGCGGGCGATCCCGACGGTCGGGTCGAGCGCGTGGCTGTCGTCGGTGGGTCCGGCGACTCGTTCTTCGACGCCGTGCGTGCGTCGGGCGTCGACGCCTACGTGACCGCCGACCTGCGCCACCACCCAGTGTCGGAGCTGCGCGAGCGCGCCGACCACGAGGGCTCATCCACGCCCTACCTCGTCGACGTCGCGCACTTCGCCTCCGAGTGGCCCTGGCTCGCCTACGCGGCCCGCGCCCTGGAGCAGGACGCCGCTGCTGCGGGGACTACGGTGGAGACCCGCGTCAGCACGGTGAGCACCGACCCGTGGACGGGACGCGTCGCGAGCCCGGAAACCGCATGAAGCCTGACCCCACAGCACCGCCGGAAGGACACCCGTGACGACTGCACCCGCAGCGGACCAGCGCCGACTGCTCGACGTCCAGGCTCTCGACACCCGCCTCGACCAGATCGCCCACAAGAAGCGCACGCTGCCGGAGCTCGCGCGGCTGACCGAGCTGGGCTCGCAGGTCACCGACCTGCACACCGCCCTCGTCACGTCCCAGACGGCGGTCAGCGACCTGCAGCGCGAGCTGCGCAAGGCGGAGGCGGACGTCGAGCAGGTGCGGGTACGTGCTGCGCGCGACCAGGCGCGGCTCGACTCCGGCACCGGCAGCCCCAAGGACCTGCAGGCGCTGCAGAGCGAGCTGGGCACCCTCGGGCGTCGGCAGGCCGAGCTCGAGGAGGTCGAGCTCGACGTCATGGAGCGGCTCGAGGCCCACGAGAAGGCGCTCGCCGAGGTCACCACGGCGCACGAGTCGCTCGCCGAGAAGCGTGCCGGGGTGGAGGCGGAGCGCGACGCCGCGTACGCCGCTCTCGACGCCGAGGCCGAGACGGTCCGCGCCGAGCGTGCGACGGCCGTCGACGGCCTGGACGGCGGGCTGGTGACGCTCTACGAGCGGTTGCGCGCCCAGCTGGGCGGCAAGGGTGCCGGTGCCCTGCGCGGGCGTCGGTGCGAGAGCTGCCGGCTCGAGCTCAACCCGCTGGACGTCGAGGCGATCGTCAAGTCCCCTGAGGACCAGGTGGCGCGTTGCGAGGAGTGCGGTCGCATCCTCGTTCGCATCCCGGAGCCCGCGAAGGGCTGAGCCGCAGGTCGCGCGTCCGGCGGGAGAGCGACAGACTGCGAGTCGTGAGCGACGCCGCTGAACCGCTGGAGACCAACGCTGCCGACCCTGCGGGACGGGCGCCACGACCGTCCGGCGCCGGCGTCCGGTTCGACGAGGAGCAGCCGGTCACGGTCGTGCTCGTCCGGCACGGCCAGACGACGATGACCGTCTCGCGCGGGTACTCCGGGTCCGGTGAACCCGGGCCGCCCCTCGACGAGACCGGTCTGCGGCAGGCGCGTGACGCCGCGAACCTCGTCGACCGCGTCGGACGCGACCTGTGGGGCGACATCCCGTACCCGAGCGAGATCATCGTCTCGCCCATGGTCCGCACGCAGCAGACCGGTGCGATCATCGCCGAGAGGCTTGGGCTGCCCATCCGGACGGACGCCACGTTCCAGGAGGCGAACTTCGGGGAGTGGCAGGGGCTGACCGCCGAGCAGATCGAGGAGCGCTGGCCCGGTCAGCTGGAGCCGTGGCACACCAAGGCCGACCTGCGGCCGCCCGGCGGCGAGTCGATCGAGGACGTGGGGCGCCGGCTGCAGCGCGGCCTCGACGGGTTGCTGGCCGAGGGCGTCGACCGGACGGTCGTCGTCGTGAGCCACGCCGTCTCCATCCGCGCCGCCCTCGGGGTGACCATGGGCGCGCAGCCGTCGTCGTGGAGCCAGCTGCGGGTCGCGCCCGCGTCCGTGAGCATCGTGCGCCTCTTCGCAGACCGCCGCGACGAGATCGCCGTGGTGGGTGTGCCGAGCGAGGGCTGGTCGTCCTGACCGGTCAGCTCGTGGCGACGAGCGCGAGCGTGGCCGCGACCACCGTCAGCGGGGCGAGCAGCAGCCCCTGACGCACGATCGTGCCGGCCGGGACGTTGAGCATCACCGTGCGGCACCGCTGCCACCACAGGACGGTCGCGAGCGAGCCCCACGGCGTGATCAGCGGCCCGACGCCGGTGCCGATGAGCAGCGCCGCGAGCCGCAGCGGGTCGGTACCGGCGGCCGGCTCGAGCGCGAGGTAGGCGGGCAGGTTGTTCATCGCGTTCGACGCGAGCGCGCCCGTGGCGGCCACCTGCAGGAGCGCGCCCGGACCGTTGCCGGTGCCTGCTGCCTGGGCGAGCAGCGTGCCGAGGCCCTGGGCATGGGCCGTGGCGACGACGACGAAGAGACCGAGGACCACGAGCAGCGTCCGCCACGGCACCAGGTCGCGCGCCGGCACGGGCAGCTTCTGGTGCCGGGCGAGCGTCACCGCGAGCAGCACGACGGCCACGACGATGGCGGTGGGTGCGGTCGGAGCGCCGACGACGAACGCGACCGCCAGCACTCCGACCGCGACCGCGGACACGACGAGCAGGGTCCGGTCGCGCACAGGGTGCGGCGGGCCGGGGTCGTAGGAGCCGCCGAGCGACCGCCGGTCCCGCACCGCCAGGACGGCAACCGTGACCAGGATCGCCGCCAGCGCCGGTGCCCACATCAGCCCGAGGTACCCGACGCCGTCCGCGCGCAGGAGGTGGTCGGCCAGCAGGTTGGTGAGGTTGGAGACCGGCAGGACGAGCGACGCGGTGTTGGCCAGCGCGAGCACCGCGAGCGCGAACGGCAACGGCGGGGTGCGCGTGTGCCGAGCGAGGGCGATGACGACCGGCGTGAGCAGCACGGCCGTCGTGTCGAGCGACAGGACCGCGGTGCTCACGGTTGCCAGCACGACGATGAGCCCCCACAACGCCCAACGACGACCGCCCGCCACCCGCGAGGCCAGCCCTGCGGCGGCGTCGAACAGGCCCGCACCGGCGCACATCTCCGCGACGACCGTCAGGGCCGCGACGAAGACCAGGACCGGGAGAGTCCGCTCGGCCAGGTCCCGGGCGTCGTCGGCGGGCAACGCACCGGTGACCAGCACGAGCACGGTCACGACGACCGCGACGAGCCACCAGGGCACGTGCCGACGGCGGGCCACTCAGGCCACGACGAGCTCGAGCGTCCGCGCACCACGCGTCGGCGGACCGAGCTCGACGGCCAGCAGGGCGGAGCCGACGAGCTCGGCGGCGACCCGGGCCAGCCCCTCGGCGTCCTGCGGCGCGCGGCCGCGGCGGGTCAGCAGGTGACGGGTGAGGACTCCACGCGTGTGCTTCGCGTTGTGCGAGACGACCGAGCGCTTGCCGTCGAGCTCACGGAGCACGCGGACCTGCACCCAGTCGGACGACCGCGGCGGGTGCCACGCGGCGAGGTACGTCGCGGACCGGCAGTCGACCACCAGCTCACCGTCGGCACGCGCGTCGAGCTCGACACCGAGCGCACCGCGCCACGCACCGGGCAGCGACCCGATGCCGGGCAGGTGCGTGCCCATGGACAGGCGGTAGGCGGGGATCAGGTCGTCCGGCGCGACGAGCCCCCAGAGCCCGGAGACGATCCGCACGCTCTCCGCCGCGCGCGCACGGCCCGTCGGCGTGAGCCGGTCCAGGCCGGCCGCCGCGTAGAGCACGCCCGAGTACACGTGCTTCGCCTCGCGCGTCGGGGCGCTGCGCAGCTGCACGTTCCGCGCGATCTCGGCATCGAGGCTGGCCCCGACGCCCAGCACCTGCAGGGCGTCGGTCGACGCACTGACCTCGATGAGCGCGTCCAGCACCTTCTCCCGCACGGGGAACAGGTCGGGTGACGAGAGGCTGGAGAGGTCGAGCTGGGGGCCGCGGGCGCGCGGCGGCGTCTTGCCCTCGGAGGGCGGCAGGAGCACGAGCACGCCTGAACTGTAGGCTCCGCGCCACGGTGCAGCGCGAGGAGGACCAGATGGCGCACGTGAAGATCTACGGCCGACGTGACGTCTGGCAGGACCGCCGAGGGTCCGTGTCCGACGCGGTGCACCGGGCGCTCACCGGGACCTGGGGCCTGCCCGCGGACAAGCGGTTCCACCGCTTCCTGCTCCTGGACGCCGACGACCTGGTGGCGCCGCGCGGCAAGGACTACCTGGTCGTCGAGATCCTCTGCTTCACGGGCCGCACGCGCGAGGCCCGGCGCGCCCTGATCGCCGCGTTCTACGACGACGTCGCTCCCACGCTCGGGCTCGCCCTCGACGACCTCGAGGTGATCATCATCGAGAGCCCGCCGGAGAACTGGGGGATCCGCGGCGTCTCCGGTGACGAGCTGTCCCTGACCTACCGCGTGGACGTCTGAACGGACGGCCGCGGCAGCTCCATCAGCCGCCGCCGGGACTGCTCCACCTCGGGCAGCCCCAGGTCCGTAGGGACAACCCCGCGGTCGCGACCGGCCGCCAGCGCCGACTCACGATCCGTCACGCCGAGCTTCATGTAGATCGACCGGACCTGCGACTTCACCGTGTTCCGGGTGACGTACAGGGACGCCGCGATCTCGCTCAGCGTCAACGGCAGGGCCAGGTGCGCGAGGATCACTCGCTCGCGCCGGGTCAGTGCGTGTGTGGTGTCCATGCCCGTGGTTCGGCGCCGAGCGTGAGACGGATGGGTGGGACCTGCCGCCGAGTATGCTGGCGCGCGCGGATGAGTCAGTCAGGCGGCCGCGTCGAGCCCTCGGGCTCGCCGAGGAACGTCCGGGCTCCGCAGAGCAGGGTGGTGGGTAACACCCACCCGGGGTGACCCGCGGGACAGTGCCACAGAGAACAGACCGCCCGACCGGTCCGCCGGTCGGGTAAGGGTGAAACGGTGGTGTAAGAGACCACCAGCGTGCCGGGCGACCGGTGCGGCTAGGTAAACCCCACCCGGAGCAAGGTCAGACAGGGAGCGTTCGAGGGCTGCTCGCCCGAGCTCCCGGGTAGGCCGCTGGAGGCGTACGGCAACGTGCGTCGTAGAGGGATGGCCGCCACTCGCGCAGTGCGGGCAACCGCGCGCGAGGACAGAACCCGGCGTATCGACTGACTCATCCGCCTCTTGGCCGTCTGATGTGCGAAGACGCTCGCAGACTCCTCGAGCGCGCGCGAGCAGCGCCTCCCCGGACCTAGGTCCCAGATGACGCCTCCCCGGGCACGTCAGACTTGACGTGATCCAGCGCTGAGGTGTCGTCGCTGGTCGGAACACGTCGGCAGAGCGTTGTCGTCGACTCGCGCCCTGGTCGCTGAGTCGGACGCCCGAGGGCTCCTCGCGGAGCCGGACGCTCATCGACGAACCCCACGTCACCACGGCTGCTCGCGAGTTGTACCGCGTCCTGGGCAGCGTCGATCGTCCGCGCTGCGCGGACACGCTGAAGGGAACCACATGCTCAGAAAGACCCTGGTCGTGCTGGGGGCGAGCCTTGCCCTCGTGCTGGGCACGGGGGGCGCGGCGCTTGCTGACGAGCCCGTTGCAGCCCCGCCGGCGGACATCTGTGTCCCGTCCGAGGGATCGCCTGCCGTCGAGACGACGTACAAGCTGGTCCCGAACCCGGACTACGTCCCGGGCAAGCCGGGTGCGCACCACCCCGCCGAGACCCACGAGGAGACGGTCGCCGACCAGCGCTACTCGTGGAACCCGCAGGGTGCGCAGGACATCGCGCCGGCCTGGCCGACGCCCGCCCAGGGCAAGTGGACCGCGAACACGTCGACGTACCACGAGGGTGACCCGATCGGTGTCGTGTGGTTCGAGAGCAAGGGCGGCGACACCGGCGCGTACTTCTACTGGACGACCACGACGGTCACCGTCGAGGACACGGCCGCGTGGGACGAGGACCCGGTGCCGCCGCAGGGCGAGCCGACGCTCCGCGTCGTGGATGTCCAGGGTCACGACGCCATCGCCGCCGTGACGTGTGATGCGGCCTCGCTGCCGACGTCCGGCATCGACATCCCGACCTGCGAGGTTCGCGACGTGCTGCCGCTCGGCACCAACCTCGACACGCGAGGGTGGGTGCTGAAGCCCAACAGCGGCTCCGCGTATGTCGAGGGAGGTCTGCGCCTGGACGGCACCGTCGGTGCCGGTTCGGCATGGGCTCGGCTCGACCTGCCGGCCGGGACGCATCTGTCCGACATCGCCGCGGGCCTGGGCACCGACCTGGTCTCCTCGTCCGGGATCTGGTGGGGCGGCGTGCTCATCGAGGGCGGCGACCTGTCGGCGCAGCTGCACTACGACGGCGACGGGCGCTTCTGGACCTCGCAGCAGGGCGTCCTCCCGGACGCCTCGCTGAAGGGCGGCTACTACGAGTCGTACGACCTGGCGGCTGACGCCCTGGTGGACCCGACCGTCGGATCGGTGCGCATCTACGTCAACGAGGGACAGTCGGCCGTCGTCGGCAGCCAGGACCTCGGCTGCAGCACCCAGCCGTTCGCCTACGAGGCTCCGCGCACGGAGCTGCCCGGTACTCCGCGCCCGGAGCTCCCCGGGACTCCGCGCCCGGAGCTCCCCGGGACACCGCGCCCAGAGCTGCCCGGAACTCCGAATGCCCCGGCGACGGTCGACGAGGTCCTCGCCGCGGACAGCGACGCCTCGGCGGAGTTCTACTCCGAGGTGCTCGCTGCGGACGGCTCGACCTCGGCCGAGCTGGCGGACACCGGGAGCGACGGCGTGGCGATCACGCTGGGTTCCGCACTGCTCCTGGTGCTGTCCGGCCTCAGCCTCACGGTGATCCGTCGGCGGGCGACCCGCTGATCGCGGCGGCCCGGCACATTCCGGCTGTGCCGGTCGCCGGTCGCAGGGCACGATGGCTCCATGAGCACCCTCGACCAGCTGACGTCCGACCTGACCACCGCCATGAAGGCCCGCGACACCGAGCGCACGGGCATCCTGCGCCAGATCATCGGCGCGGTGCGCTTCGAGGCGAAGGCCGGCACGGTCGAGAAGGAGCTGTCGGAGGACGACGTGCTCAAGATCCTGGCGCGCGAGGTCAAGAAGCGTCGCGACTCGGCGCAGATCTACACGGACGCGGGGGCGCCGGAGCGTGCCGCGACGGAGACCGCCGAGGCCGACCTCATCGAGACCTACCTGCCCGCGCAGCTGTCCGACGACGAGCTGCAGGCACTGGTGACCGCGGTGATCGCCGACGTCGGCGCCACCTCGATCCGGGACATGGGTGCGGTGATGAAGGAGGCGGGCGCGCGCGCCGGTGCGTCTGCGGACGGCAAGAAGCTCTCGACGCTGGTGCGCGCCGCGCTCAGCTGACGGACGCGGGGAGCGACTCGTAGGTGCGGCCCGACAGCATCGACGCGACGTCGGAGGTCCATGGCAGTGGCGGCTCGGGCATCACCACGAGCCACGAGCCGTCCCGGTCGAAGAACCGCAGGTCGCCGTCGAACGCGTAGGTGTCGCGCACGTGCACCCCCAGGTCGGTCACCGTGAACGTCAGGTTGAACAGCCACGCGGCCGGGTCCTGGATCCGGGCGTCGCTGTCGAGGTCCCGGGACGTCCACAGCCGCATCCAGGTGACGCTGCGGGACTCCCGTGCGGGGACGACGAGCGGATGCCCGGGCAGCAGGTCCAGCTCGCCGCCGGCGGGCTCGATGACGTTGACCTGAGCGACGCCGTCGGACACGTTCTCGAACCAGATGGTCAGGGCCGTGCGGAACGCGTACGTCTCGTCGCGCCCGACCTGGAGCTGACCGGTCAGCTGGCGCCACCGGTCCTGTCCGCCGGTGGTGAGCTGGCAGAACTCGAGCCCGGGCCTGCCCGGGGTGCCGGAGCCCTCGGGGAACGCCCGGGCGACGATCGTCGGGGCGAGCACGTCGAGCCGCGCCTCCTCGAGCATCCGGCGCATCCGGTGGGACTCGGCGCGCTGCCGGTCGGCGTCGGCACGTGCGCTCTGCGCCTCCTGCTGCGCGAGCGCGATGGCGTCGCGGGCGATCGCCACCTGCTCGTCGAAGACCTTCGTCTGCCTGTTGGTGGCGTCAGCGAGCCGCTTGGACCGGCGGGCGGCTCTGCCCGCGACGATCCAGGCGCCCAGGGCGGCAACGAGCGTCAGGACGGAGATGGCCAGCGGGGCCCACTGCTCCCAGTCCTGCCAGACGACGTCCCCCAGGACCGGTAGCTCGACGCTGATCATTCAGGGAAGGTACCGACCGATTCGTCCGAATTCGACGCTGACGCGCCACCGTCACCCGTGCGGGGGAACGATCAGGAGCCGGACGCCTGCGCGGCGAGGGCTGCGGCGAGCTGGTCGGGGGTGCTGCGCAGCAGGCAGAACTCGTTGCCCTCGGGGTCCGCCAGCACGTGCCAGGGGACGTCGCCCTGCCCGATGTCGACGCGGGTCGCGCCGAGCGAGAGCAGGCGGTCGAGCTCGGTGGGCTGGTCGGAGCCGTTCGGCGGACGCAGGTCGGCGTGCAGGCGGTTCTTGGCGACCTTGGCGTCGGGGACCTTGATGAACAGCCAGCCGGTCGCGGCGCCGTCGGCGGGTTGGATGGCGATCTCGTCGTCATCGTCGGCCGGTTCCCAGACGAAGGACCACCCGAGGACGTCTCGCCACCAGCTGGCGAGGGCGCGGGGGTCGGCGGCGTCGATCGTGAGGTGGGAGACCACGGGTGTCATGCAGGGCACGCTAGGGGCGAGCACCGACACGCGCGACCCGTTACTTCGGCGACGGACCCTGGTCCAGACGGACGACGCCCGAGTCGAGGTCGAGCCGCCCGGCCGCGTCGCCGGTCTGCTTGATGTCGAGCTGCTGGCGGTCCTGCTCGGCGGTGAGGTACTCGCGGTTGGGCTGGAACACGTCGACGAGCGCACCGAACGCCCCGGCGCCACCCACGGCCCCGGTCCGGCGGCGCTCGCGTGGACGACGGCGGTCGAACCAGCCGCGGGCCATCATGCGGTCCACCGCGACGAGCATGAGCACGAGCGTGACGACCGCGCCGGCGATGAGCCATCCCATGCCGGTCATCGTCCCACGGCTGCCTGCTGCGCGGCGTGGGCGGCGGCGGTCCAGGGCGTGCTGCGCCGCCCGTCGGGGGTGTCCGCACCGGCGACGAGCCCGGTCAGGTAGGCGCGGTCGGCGGCGGCACGTCGGCCGAGGTCCCGTCCGACCTGCCCGTGCCCGGGGACGACGACCTCGGCGCCGGTGGCCTCCAGCAGCGCGAGCGCGCGCAGGTAGTCGTCGACGGGGTACTCCGCAGACAGGTCCAGCAGCGGGATCTCGATGTCGGAGAGCATGTCGCCCGCCACGAGCACGGCGGTTCCGGGCAGGAAGAGGGCGGTGTGCGGTCGCGCGTGCGCGGCGTGGACGAGGACCTGGATGGTCGGGCCGGGCCACTCGAGCACACCGGGGGACTGCTCGGGATACGCCGTCGCCGCCGCGGCGATCGGGGCCGGCGGTCCATCGTTCCGGGCGAGCTCGGGGTCGGCGTCCCGTTCCGCGGCGAGCGTCTCGCGATCGGTGGCGGGGACGCCGGCCGACCAGCGGGGCAGGTGCGCGAGGGCGGGACCGTCGAGCACGTGGTCCCAGTGCGCGTGTGTCGACCACACGGCGACGGGCGTCCAGCCGCGCGCGCGGACCGTCGCGGCGAGGCCGTCCACCTCGGGAGCGGTCAGTGCAGGGTCGACGACCAGGCACGACCCGTCGGGGCCGACGACCACGGTCGACGTCGTCGAGTAGACCGCGCTCGTCGTGACGTGGACCCCGGCGGCGACCTCGACGAGGTCGCGCAGGACGTCAGCCGTGAGCCTCTGCCGCCAGCGCGGCGGCACCCACGATGCCCGCGGCGTTGCGCAGCTCCGCCGGGACGATCTTCGTGCGGATGTCGAGCAGCGGCAGGAAGTTGGCGTGGTGCTTGCTCACCCCGCCGCCGACGACGAAGAGGTCGGGCCAGAACAGGTTCTCCACCACGGTGAAGTAGCGCTGCAGGCGCTCCGCCCACTGCGCCCAGTCGAGGTCCTCCCGGTCCCGCACGCTCTCGGCCGCCCGCGACTCCGCGTCGTACCCGTCGATCTCCAGGTGCCCGAGCTCGGTGTTCGGCACCAGGTGCCCGTCCACGATCAGCGCCGAGCCGATGCCGGTGCCCAGCGTCACGACGAGCACGACGCCCTGCACGCCCTTCGCGGCGCCGTACTGCACCTCGGCGAACCCGGCGGCGTCCGCGTCGTTGACGGCGAGCACCCTGCGGCCGGTCGCGTCGTGCACCGCCTTCTCGACGTCCGTGCCGATCCACGACTTGTCGACGTTCGCCGCGGACTGCGCGACGCCGTGCAGGATCACCGCGGGGAACGTCACGCCGATCGGCACGTCCTTGCCCAGGTGGAACGAGTCGACGACCTTCGCGACCGTCGCCGCGACGGCATCGGGGGTGGACGGCTGGGGCGTGGGGATGCGCAGTCGGTCCGCGGCGAACTGTCCGTCGGCCAGTGACACGGGGGCGCCCTTGATCCCGCTCCCGCCGATGTCGACGCCGAAGGCTGTCTCGGGGGACTTCTTGTGCTTGTGGTCGCTCATGGCAGGGTCAGGATCTCCGCTCCGGTGTCGGTGACCAGCAGGGTGTGCTCGAACTGCGCGCTGCGTCGGCCGTCGGCCGTCAGGACGGTCCAGTCGTCGTCCCACATGACCCAGTCGGGGGTGCCGAGGTTGAGCATCGGCTCGATGGTGAACACCATCCCCGGTTCGATGAGCGTGTCGTAGGCGGGCGCGGCGTCGTAGTGGGGGACGACGAGCCCGGTGTGGAAGGCGGGGCCCACCCCGTGCCCGGTGTAGTCGCGGACGACGCCGTACCCGAAGCGTGCCGCGTACTTCTCGATCACGCGGCCGACCACGTTGATCTCGCGCCCGGGGACCACCGCCTTGATCGCGCGGGCGAGCGACTCCTGCGTGCGCTCGACCAGCAGCCGCGACTCCTCGTCGACGTCACCCGCCAGGAACGTCGCGTTGTTGTCGCCGTGCACGCCGCCGATGTAGGCGGTGACGTCGATGTTCACGATGTCGCCGTCCTCGACCACCGTCGAGTCGGGGATGCCGTGGCAGATGACCTCGTTGACCGACGTGCACAGCGACTTGGGGAACCCGCGGTAGCCGAGCGTCGACGGGTACGCACCGTGCTCGACCAGGAAGTCGTGCCCGATCGCGTCCAGCTCGTCGGTGGTGATGCCGGGGGCGACGTGGCTGCCGACGAGCTCGAGAGCCTGCGCGGCGAGACGGGCGGCGACGCGGACGCGCTCGATCATGTCGGGGTCGAGGACGTTGCTGCCC
This sequence comes from Cellulomonas humilata, assembly GCF_030814415.1. Lineage (GTDB taxonomy): Bacteria > Actinomycetota > Actinomycetes > Actinomycetales > Cellulomonadaceae > Cellulomonas > Cellulomonas humilata_A. The sequence continues at coordinate 739,188 of NZ_JAUSVB010000002.1, forward strand.
GTCCACCGCGCCGGGCCGGGCCGGCCGACGTACTCGGGACGGGCGATTGCCGACGGGACGGACCGGCGAGGGCTCAGCGTGCCCGGGACCAAGGCGGATCGTGGCGCGTGGACGGGCGGCATACCTGGCAGTCTACGGACAGGAGGGCATCGCGGCCGGTCAGCAGCCATCGGCACCGGTGCCCCGAGGAAGGGAGACCGCCGTGGCGGACAAGTACTGGTTCAACACCGAGACCCACGAGGTCGAGGAGGGCCGGCAGAGCGACTGGACCAAGCTCATGGGGCCGTACGCGACCCGCGACGAGGCGACGCACGCCCTGGAGAAGGCGCGCAGGCGCAACCAGGACTGGGAAGCGCAGGACGAGGAGCAGTCCTGAGCCGCGGTGCCCCAAGACGCACCGTGAGCTGCCCCGAAGGGCAGCCGCTCGGGCGGTGATGCCCGTCGCAGGGTCGGAGTCGGGCCTCGATGGGCTATGACGGGTGGATGACCGGGCAGCCGTCCGAGCGCGCCGGCAGCGACCCCCTGGGCGGGTGAGGTCGTGCCGACGACGCTCGCGCGCGAGGTGGTCCAGGAGCCGGAGCGGCGGCACCGGGCCGCGGCCGTCGGCACCCCCGCAGCGCGCCAGCCCGTCGGTGCGGTGCACTCGAACGGGGAGCTCGCACGGCTCGCGCGCGCCGGTGGCTCGCCGCCCAACGCCGCCCTGCACGCGTGGAGCAACCGCGTCGCCCGGGCGAGCCTGGCCGTCACGCACCCGGACGACCCGGTGGAGCGCGAGGCTGAACGGGTCGCCTCCGACGTCGTGCACCGGCGGACGGTCGTGGCGCAGGCCGCGGCACCGGCGGACCCGCCGATCGGCCGCTCGCGGTCGGATGGCGATTCGGCACCCGGGGCGCGCGCAGCCCGTGACCCCGCCACCGGACCGGCGCCTCCGGTGCCGGCGGCAGAGGCCGGGTCGGTCGTCGAGCACGCCGAGGAGATCGCCGAGGGCGGTCAGGTCGAGGTCCCGCAGAGCGTGGCGTCGCTCATCGCGAGCCCGGGCACCGGCGTGCCGCTGGAACCCGGCGTCCAGGCCCGGGTCGCGCCCGTCCTGGGGGCCGACCTCAGCAGCGTCCGCGTCCACCAGGGCCCCGACGCGAGCGCCGCCGCCGCGGCGCTGCAGGCGCGCGCCTTCACCGTGGGCGCCGACATCTTCCTGGGCGAGGGCGAGTCGGCGACGGACCTCGAGCTCATGGCGCACGAGTCCACGCACGTCGTGCAGCAGCAGGCCGTCGGCGTGTACCGCGTCGAGGTCGCCCGCCTGTCGCTGGGCACCGTCATGCCCGACTGGCTCATCCACGACATCCAGTCGATCCCCGGGTACTCCGTCGTCAGCACCGTCATCGGCAGCGACCCGATCACGGGCGAGTCGGCCGCGGAAGGCCGGCAGGGGTTCGTCGAGAAGCTGCTGACGTTCGGCCCGTTCGGCGCGGCATCAGGACCCGTCCTGCAGGCCGCGAAGGTGCTCGACGACGTCTTCACGATGCTGTCCGAGGGCCTCGAGAGGCACAACCTGACCTTCGCGCGGGTGCTCGCCGACCTCGACAGCGCCTGGGAGGAGATGTCGATCACCGAGGGCGTCGACTTCAACCTGGCGATCGCCCGCCGGTACCTGTCCGCCATCGTCAACGACGTCAAGGCCTTCCTGAGCGAGATCGCGGACGCCGTCATCGCCAAGGTCCGGTCCGTCCTCGCGGCCGTCGCGGAGCCGCTGCTGGAGAAGGACAGCATCGCGCCGTACTGGAGCCTCGCGAAGAAGGTCCTGCACACCAACCCCCTGACCGGCGAGGACGTCCCGGCCACCACCGTCGAGATCCTCACCGAGTTCCTCAAGGTCATCGGCCAGCAGAAGGTGCTGGACCAGATGACCGAGCGGGGCACCCTGCAGAAGACCGCCGACTGGGTCGACTCGAAGATCGACCAGTTCAAGGGCATCGTCGGTCAGGTCGCCGCGCTGCTCGAGCAGGCCGGCGCCGCGCTGAGCCCGGCCAACCTGCCGAACCTGCTGGACACGTTGCCCGCACTGGCCGACCAGGCGTTCTCGATCATCAAGCAGATCGGCGACTTCGCGAAGGACGTCATCGCGCAGGTGCTGGTCCTGGTCAAGGACTCGCTGCTCGCGTGGCTCTCGTCGTACGCGAAGAAGATCCCCGGCTACGAGCTGCTGACCGTGATCCTGGAGAAGGACCCGTTCACCGGCGACGCGGTGCCGCGCACGGCCGAGAACCTGATCAAGGGGTTCATCCTCCTGCTGCCCGGCGGCGACGGGATGTACGCCAAGCTGGCCGAGTCGGGCGTGATCGCGAACGCCGCCGGGCGGATCACGTCGGCGATGACCGAGCTGAACATCTCCTGGGCGCTCATCACCGACACGTTCCTCGGCATCTGGAACCTGGTCACGCTCGAGTCGCTGCTGTCTCCGATCGAGACGTTCAACAAGATCCTGGACCAGTTCGGGGACCCGCTCGAGCGGATCATCCGGTTCGCGGCCGTCGTGATCCAGGTGGTCGTCGAGCTGATCCTGCGGCTGATGAACTTCCCGCCCGAGATCTTCGGGCACATCCTCAGCCAGGTGGAGTCGGCGATCGACGACATCAAGCGGGATCCGGTCGAGTTCCTGCTGAACGTCGTCGAGGCGATGAAGCAGGGCTTCAGCCGGTTCTTCGACAACATCCTCGAGCACCTGCTCAAGGGGCTGGCCGCGTGGATGTTCCGGGGCCTGAAGTCCCTCGGCATCGAGACCCCCACCGAGCTGACGCTCGAAGCCGCCATCACCCTGGTCATCCAGGTGTCCGGCGTGACGGTGGAGCTGCTCTGGCAACGCCTCGCCGCGAAGATCGGCCAGGAGAAGGTCGACAAGATCCGGGCGGCGCTCGAGCTGGCCGGCCAGGCGTTCGACTTCATCAAGGACGTCCAGGAACGCGGCATCGAGGCGATCTGGGACAAGATCAGCGAGCAGCTGAGCAACCTGTGGGACCTGATCTTCGACGCGGCGAAGTCGTGGATCATGAAGGAGATCGTCAACAAGGCGATCGCGAAGGTCCTGTCGATGCTGGACCCGACCGGCATCATGGCCGTCGTCAACTCGTGCATCGCGTTCTTCAAGGCCGTCCAGTCGGTCCTCGACTACATGCGCGAGCTGCTCGAGCTCATCGACTCCTACGTCTCGACCGTCGCGCAGATCGCCAAGGGCAACGTCGGACCCGGCGCCGCGATGCTCGAGACCGGACTGGCCAACGCCGTCCCGGTCGCCATCGGGTTCCTCGCGAACCAGGCGGGCCTCGGGGACGTCCCGGAGCAGGTCAAGCAGATCATCATCGACCTGCGCGCCAAGATCGTGGAGGCCATCGACTGGCTGATCGACAAGGCGGTCAGCCTGGCGCAGAGCGCGCTCGCCGCGCTGACGGGCGCCGACGACGACGCGGATGTCACGTTCGACGGAAAGTTCGACGTCGGTCCGGAGCATCACGACATCACCTTCGAGAAGGGCAAGAAGGAGCTGCACGTGCACTCCGACGGCGACGTCAACATCTCCGCCGCCGTACCCGACGCGATGGCGCTGGTGAACGTCATCCTCGACCTCCTCGTGGCCGACGTCACCCCGGACAAGAAGAAGAAGCAGGCCGAGGACATCAAGGTGAAGATCGACGAGCTCAAGGCGATGCTCAAGGCACATCCCGAGCTGTGGGCCTCGATCACGGATGCGCTCGGGCATGCACCGAACATCGGCTGGAGCGGGCCGTACTCGTCGAAGCCGCCGGGATGGCAGGCGCCCTCGAACGGGCCCAAGGACCAGCTGCGCATGCCCTACTGGGAGATGACGGGCGAGCACGTCGTGCCCGACATGCTGGTCGCCCACTACCTGACGAGCCTGACTCTCGCGCCGACCGACAGCCTCGAGTACGGCCAGATGGAGGTCATCCAGATCTACAAGGGCGCCGGCGACATCAAGACGAACGATCCGACGACCTCGGACGGCAAGAAGAAGGTCGACGACCACGCCGCCAGCCGCGAGCTCAAAGAGAGGCTCGACGCCCTGAAGGGTCCGGTACCCGATCCTGAGGCAGCCGCCGAGCCGGGAGAGCCGCTCGCCGGCGACCTGGCGCACGACGCCGACGAGGAGATCGCCGCGGCATTCCGCGAGGCGGCGGACCTGGCCATCGCGCGGACGGTGAAAGCCGTCGAGACGGAGGGCGAGGGAGCGATCAAGCCCGAGCTGAAGAAGGCGAACAAGGACGTTCGGGGCGGACCCGTCCAGCCGGACGCCGGGGCCATCTCCGCCACCGTGGCGAAACAGGTCGCGACGATCGAGTCGTTCCGCAAGAAGGACGAGGCCAAGCGGCGGGAGGCCTTCAAGATGTGGGAGAAGCAGGCGCAGGCGAAGGCCGCCGCGAGCAAGAAGCGCAAGGCCGAGAGGGCTGCCGGGGCCGTCGGAGGCGAGCCCGCCGACGAGTGACGACGGTCAGCGGCGGGCGAGCGTCGCCACGATCGGCCGGTGGTCGCTGGCGCCTGTCGGCGGGAGGACCTCGAAGCCGGTCACGCGCCAGGCGCGGGCGTCGACGAGGACGTGGTCGATCGGTGCGGCGAACACGGTCGGGACGTCCGCCGGCCACGTGCCCGACGAGGCGGCACCGGCGGCCCGGGCGGCGTCCACGCACGGCCCGAGGTCCTGGAGCCCGGGATGGTCGAGCGTCGCGTTCAGGTCGCCGGCGACGATCGCCCCGGGTGTGGTGCTGCACTCGTCGGCGATCAGGCGGGTCTCCGTCCGCCAGGTCGGCATCGAGATCCGGTTGCCGGGCGCCACCGGGTGCGCGGCCACGAGGACCGGTGAGCCCAGCGGCTCGACCGGTTCCGTGCGCAACGAGCCGAGGCGGGTCGGCAGCGGCTGTGCGACCGGGTAGGTGCCGACGTCGGGGGAGACGAGCAGCGCGGTGCCGGCGATGAACGAGGTGTTCCCGTCCGCGCTCAGCACCTGCATCGGCCGGCCGGCGGCCCCGAGCCGCTCCGCCGTCGACCGCGCAACGTGCGCCGACGTCTCGGGCAGGACGACGACGTCGGCGCCCTGCTCCAGGACGAGGTCGGCGAGCACCTCGGCGCCCACCGTGTCGAGGGTGTTGAAGGACAGGACGACGACCTCGTCGCGAGGTCCCGGAGTCGCCGCCTCCTGCGGGTACGACCGCACGACGAGCACCGCGGCCTGCGCGGCGGCACCCAGGGCGAACGCCAGGGTCAGCGGGAGCAGCCGACGGCGCGACCACGGGACGGCGACCAGGAGGGTGACCGCGACGGCGGCGCCCACCCCGAGCACCGCACGGAACGAGACGACCTGCGCGACCGGGTAGACGCCCGACGCGACCGGGACCGCGAGCGCGACGAGCGCACCGCCGACGACGGCCGCGAGGACCCAGACGACGACCCGGAGGGCCCCGCCCCCCGACCTCACGCGTCGAACTGGTGGTCCGCGTCGGGGAACGTGCCGCCACGCACCTCGTCGGCGTAGGCCGCCGCCGCTGCCTTGAGCGCCGCACCGACCTCGCCGAACCGCTTGGCGAACCGCGGGGACCAGTCCGTCATCCCCGCCATGTCGACCCAGACCAGCACCTGGCCGTCGCACTGCGTGCCGGCTCCGATGCCGATCGTGGGGATGTGCAGGATCTCCGTGACGCGTGCGGCCACCGGCGCGGGCACCATCTCGAGGACCACGGCGACCGCGCCGGCCTCCTGGATGGCCACGGCGTCCTCGCAGAGCAGCTCGGCAGCGAGGTCGCCGCGGCCCTGCACGCGGGGGCCGCCCAGCAGGTTCTCCGACTGCGGCGTGTAGCCGAGGTGCCCGACCACGGGGATGCCGGCGTCGGTGATCGCCTTGATCTGCGCGGCGACCCGCTTGCCGCCCTCGAACTTCACCGCGGCGACGCCGGTCTCCTTCATCATGCGCACCGAGGTCGCCAGCGCCTGCGCGGGGCCGGCCTCGTAGGAGCCGAACGGCAGGTCCGCGACGACGAACGCGCGCCTGGCGGCTCCGGCGACGGCGCGTGCCGGGGGGATCAGGTCGTCGACCGTCACCGGCAGGGTCGTCGTGTGCCCGTGCATGGTGTTCCCGATCGAGTCGCCGACCAGCAGCATGTCGATGCCGGCCTCGTCGAAGATCCGGGCGGTGACGGCGTCGTAGGCCGTGAGCATGGTCAGGCGCTCACCGCGCTCCTTCGCCTCGCGCAGGTGGTGCACGCGCACGCGCTTCGGGGTCGAGGTCATTCGTGGAGCTCCTGTCGGGGTGGTCACGGCTCGCGCCACTGGGTGGTGATGGGCAGCCGGCGGTCTCGGCCGAATGCCAGCGCGGTCACCTTGGTGCCCGGCGGGTACTGGCGTCGCTTCCACTCGGCGCGGTCGACGAGGGCGAGGACCTTGTCGACGACGGCGGGGTCGAACCCGCGGGCGAGCAGCTCCGCACGCCCCTCGGCGTTCTCGACGTAGGCGTCGAGGACCTCGTCCAGGATCTCGTACGGGGGGAGCGAGTCCTGGTCGACCTGGCCCGGGCGCAGCTCCGCCGACGGCGGCTTGGTGATCGAGGACTCCGGGATCGGAGGGAGCTCGTCGGGACCGAAGACGCCGTCCAGGGCCGCGTTGTTGCGCCAGCGGGCGAGCGCCCACACGCGGGACTTGTCGATGTCCTTGATCGGCGCGAAGCCGCCGACGGCGTCGCCGTAGATCGTCGAGTAGCCCACGGCGAGCTCCGTCTTGTTGCCGGGGGCGAGCACGAGGTGGCCCTCGGAGTTGGACAGCGCCATGAGGATCACGCCGCGCACGCGGGCCTGCAGGTTCTCGGCCGCGAGCCCGTCGAGCGCCAGCTCGCCCTCGAAGGCGTCGACCATCGGGGCGATCGGCTGCACCCGGTAGTCCGCGCCGATCCGCTTGGCCAGGTCGGCCGCGTCGTCCTTGCTGTGCTCCGAGGAGTACACCGACGGCATGGACACGCCGACGACGTTCTCGCCCCCGATCGCGTCCGCAGCGATCGCGGCGACGAGCGCCGAGTCGATCCCGCCCGACATCCCGAACACCACGGACCGGAACCCGTTCTTCGTCACGTAGCCGCGCAGGCCGGTCACCAGGGCGCGGTAGACCTCCTCGTCGGGTGCGAGCGGGGGTGCGACGACGCCGGTCGCGGGGGCGTCGTCGTCGCCGAGCAGGTCCCACACCAGCAGGTGCTCCACGAACTGCGGGGCGCGCGCGAGCACCGTGCCGTCGGTGGCGATGACGAAGGAGCCGCCGTCGAACACCAGGTCGTCCTGCGCGCCCACCAGGTTCACGTACGCGACGGGAGCCTCGACCTCGTGCGCGCGGCGTGCGGCCAGCTCGACGCGCTGGTACCCCTTGCCCTCCTCGTACGGCGACGCGTTGAGCACCACCAGCAGGGAGACCTCGTTCTCGTCCATCTGCGATACGGGTCCACCGTCCTGCCAGATGTCCTCGCAGATCACGACGCCCACCCGTCGGCCCGCGACGTCGATCACGCAGACGTCGTCGCCGGCCGCGAAGATGCGGTACTCGTCGAAGACGCCGTAGTTGGGCAGGTGGTGCTTGTCGTACCGGACCTGCACCTGGCCGTGCTGGAGCAGGACCGCCTGGTTGGTCGGGCGCCTCGGGCCCTCGGGCGCACCGGGCTCGTGCACCGGCGTCACCGACTTCTCGCCGACGGTCCCGACGAGGACGGCCAGGTCGCCGAGCCCGTCGGCGGCCAGCGCCGCAGCCGTGCGCTGCAGCGCGGCCTCGGCCCCGCGGCGGAACGACGCACGCAGCGCGAGGTCCTCGATGGGGTAGCCGGTCAGCGTCATCTCGGGGAAGACCACCAGGTCGGCGCCCGCCTGGGCGGCCGTCCGGGCCCAGTCGAGGACGGCCTGGGCGTTCGCGTCGACGTCGCCCACGCGCGTGTCGATCTGCGCGAGAGCGATGCGGGGGGAAGGCATGTGGCCGAGCCTAACCATCTCGTGCGACCCGCCCCGGACAGTGGCCGTTCACCGGACCGTTCATCAGGCAGGATGTACCGCATGGACAGGCAGCAGGAGTTCGTGCTCCGCACGGTCGAGGAGCGGGACATCCGCTTCATCCGTCTCTGGTTCACCGACGTGCTCGGGATCCTGAAGTCGGTGGCGGTGGCACCCGCAGAGCTCGAGGCCGCCTTCTCCGAGGGGATCGGGTTCGACGGCAGCGCCATCGAGGGGCTGACCCGGGTGTACGAGGCGGACATGATCGCCAAGCCCGACCCGTCGACGTTCCAGATCCTGCCCTGGCGGGGGGAGCGGCACGGCACCGCCCGCATGTTCTGCGACCTGCTGACGCCGGACGGCGAGCCGTCGCTCGCGGACTCCCGCACGGTGCTCAAGCGGGCGCTGTCGAAGGCCGCCGACCAGGGGTTCACCTTCTACACGCACCCCGAGGTCGAGTTCTACCTGTTCGACGCCCCCGCGGACCCGACGCTGCCGCTGGTGCCCGTCGACCAGGGTGGCTACTTCGACCACGTGCCGCGCGGCACCGCGCACGACTTCCGCCGCGCCGCGATCACGATGCTCGAGTCGATGGGCATCTCGGTGGAGTTCTCCCACCACGAGGCCGGACCGGGCCAGAACGAGATCGACCTGCGCTACGCCGACGCCCTGACCACCGCGGACAACATCATGACGTTCCGCACGGTGGTCAAGGAGGTCGCGCTCGAGCAGGGCGTCTTCGCCAGCTTCATGCCCAAGCCGCTGGCCGACCAGCCCGGTTCCGGCATGCACACGCACCTGTCGCTGTTCCAGGGCGACCGCAACGCCTTCCACGAGCCCGGCGGACACCTGGAGCTGTCCAAGACCGCGCGCTCGTTCATCGCGGGGCTGCTCAAGCACGCCGCCGAGATCACGGCGGTCACCAACCAGTTCGTGAACTCCTACAAGCGGCTGTGGGGCGGTGCCGAGGCGCCGAGCTACGTCTGCTGGGGCCACAACAACCGCTCCGCGCTGGTCCGCGTGCCGATGTACAAGCCCGGCAAGGGCAACTCGAGCCGCATCGAGTACCGCGCGGTCGACTCCGCCACCAACCCGTACCTCGCGTACGCCCTGCTGCTCACCGCCGGCCTCAAGGGTGTCGAGGAGGGCTACGAGCTGCCGGAGGGTGCCGAGGACGACGTCTGGGAGCTCACCGACTCGGAGCGGCGCGCGCTCGGCATCGAGCCGCTGCCGACGTCGCTGGACGCGGCGATCTCGATCATGGAGAAGTCGGAGCTCGTCGCGGAGACGCTGGGCGAGCACGTGTTCGACTACTTCCTGCGCAACAAGCGCCAGGAGTGGGAGGCCTACCGCTCGCAGGTGACGCCGTACGAGCTGCGGCGGTTCCTCCCGGTGCTGTGAGCGTGAGCTCGACCTCTGCCGGGCGCGGGTCGACGCTGGCCGGTCGCCTGACCCGGGTCGGGGTGTCCGACGCCGGCCGTGCCGAGCGGCTGCTCGCGGACGCGGCGCTCCTGCAGGTGGTCGACGCGCCCGCGGACGTGCTGATCCCGCCGCTCGCGGACGTCGCGGACCCGGACCAGGCGGTGCTCGCGCTGGCGAAGCTCGCCGGCGCGGTCGTCGGGGACCCCGAGCTGCTCGCGGTCCTGCGGGACATCCTGGAGGAGGACGGTCCGCCGCGCGCCCGGCTGTTCGCGGTGGTCGGCGCATCCGTGGCACTCGGGGACACGCTCGTCGCGCACCCGGAGACGCTGCGGGTGCTCCTCGACGACGTGCCCGGGACGGGCGTCCCGGTGGCCGAGGTCCGGGCCGAGCTGCTGCACGCGGTCGCAGCCGACGCGGACGCCGACGTCCCGGTGGCGACGCTGGCGGGGGCGGCCGGGACGGATGCGATGCGGCTCGCGTACCGCACGCGCCTGCTGCGCATCGCGGCGACGGACCTGACCAGCACCGACCCGCTCAGCCGGCTGCCCGGTGTGGCGGCCGCGTTGGCGGACCTGGCGGGTGCGGCGTTGGAGTCGGCCCTCGCGCTGGCCCGTGCCGATCTCGACGACCACGGCCGAGGCGTGCGCCTCGCGGTCATCGGCATGGGGAAGTGCGGTGGCCGCGAGCTCAATTACGTGAGCGACGTCGACGTCATCTACGTCGCCGAGCCCGTCGACGGGGTCGACGAGGCCGAGGCTCTCGCGGTCGGGGCGCGGCTCGCCGCGGGCCTGGCGCGCGTGTGCTCGACGCCGTCGGGCGAGCCGGCGTTGTGGCCGGTCGACGCCGCGCTGCGACCCGAGGGCAAGAACGGGCCCCTCGTGCGCACGATCGCGAGCCACAAGGCGTACTACGAGCGCTGGGCCAAGACCTGGGAGTTCCAGGCGCTGCTCAAGGCGCGACCGCTGGCGGGCGACGAGGCGCTCGGACGCGAGTACGTCGAGATGACGCAGCCGTTCGTGTGGAGCGCCGTGACCCGCGAGCACTTCGTCGAGGACTCGCAGGCGATGCGCCGCCGGGTGGAGGGCCACGTGCCCGCGGCGGAGGCCGACCGGCAGCTCAAGCTCGGGGTCGGCGGCCTGCGGGACGTCGAGTTCACCGTCCAGCTCCTGCAGCTGGTGCACGGGCGCGCGGACGAGACGATCCGCAGCCCCAGCACGTTGACGGCGCTCGCCGCGCTGGCTGCCGGGGGGTACGTCGGGCGCTCGCACGCGGCCCACCTGGCTGTCTGCTACCGCCTCCTGCGGGTGCTCGAGCACCGGATCCAGCTCCACCGGTTGCGCCGCACGCACCTCATGCCGACGACCGAGCCGGACCTGCGCAGGCTCGCGCGCTCGATCGGCATGCGGGCCGAGGGCGCCGACGGCCTGAACGACCGCTGGCGCGCGACGCGTCGCGAGGTCCGAGGCCTGCACGAGGAGCTGTTCTACCGGCCGCTGCTGCCGGCGACCGCCCAGCTGTCGACCGCGGAGGCCAGCCTCGCCCCGGAGGCCGCCAAGGCCCGGCTCGCAGCCATCGGCTACACCGACCCTGCGGGCGCCATGCGCCACATCGCGGCGCTGACCGAGGGGGTGTCGCGACGAGCCTCGATCCAGCGGCAGCTGCTCCCCGTGATGCTCGGGTGGTTCGCGGACGGCGCGGACCCGGACGGTGGCCTGCTCGCGTTCCGGCGCCTGTCCGACGAGCTGGGCACCACGCACTGGTACCTCAAGCTGCTCCGTGACTCGGGCACGGCGGCCCGTCGGCTCGCACAGGTGCTGTCGACGTCCCGCTACGTCGCCGACGCCCTCACGAAGTCGCCCGAGTCCGTGACGTGGCTGGCCGACGACGCCGACCTTGTGCCCCGCACGTTCGAGCGGCTGACCGCCGAGGCCGACGCGATCCTCACGCGGTCCGACGAGCAGGTCACGGCGGTGACGGCCCTGCGCGGGCTGCGTCGGCGGGAGCTCTCGCGGACGGCCGCGGCGGACGTCCTGGGCGTCGTCACCGGCGAGCGTGCGTCGCGGAGCCTGAGCGTCGCGGCCGACGTCGTCCTCGTCGGCGCCCTGCGCGTGGCGGAGTGGGAGGCGCGCGCGGACAAGGGGCTGGAGACGAGCCCGACGCGGCTGCTCGTCGTCGCGATGGGTCGGTGGGGCGGCGCGGAGATGGGCTACTCCTCCGACGCCGACGTGCTGTTCGTGCACGATCCCGTCGAGGGGGCGGACCCGCGGGCGGCACAAGAGTTCGCGCTGCTGGTGACGACGAAGCTGCGCACGCTGCTCGGCACCGTCGGGCCGGAGCCGACCCTGGAGGTCGACGCCGACCTGCGCCCGGAGGGCCGCAACGGTCCGCTGGTCCGGTCGTTCGACTCCTACGCCGAGTACTACGAGCGCTGGTCCTCGCCGTGGGAGTCCCAGGCGCTGCTGCGGGCGCGCCCGGTGGCCGGTGACGACGAGCTCGGCGAGCGGTTCCTGCGGCTGATCGACCCGTTGCGGTACCCGGCCGGCGGGGTCGAGCCGGCGGTGGAGCGTGAGGTGCGCCGCATCAAGGCCCGGGTCGAGTCGGAGCGGCTGCCGCGAGGCGTCGAGCCCGCCCGGCACCTCAAGCTGGGACGCGGTGGCATCGCGGACGTCGAGTGGACCGCGCAGCTCCTCCAGCTCCAGCACGCCCACGAGGTGCCGGCGCTGCGCACGACGGCGACGCTGGCGGCCCTCGAGGCGGCGACGGAGGCGGGTCTCCTCGACGCCGACGACGCACGGGTGCTGAGCGAGGCGTGGCTCCTGGCGAGCCGGCTGCGGGACGCCAACGTGCTGTGGAGCGGTCGCGGGGGAGCGCACGCGGACGTCCTGCCGCACGACCGGCAGGCTCTCGCCGGGCTGGCCCGCGTGGTCGGGTACCCCGCCGGGTCCGGCGGTGAGCTCGAGCAGGACTACCTGCGGACCGCGCGACGGGCCCGCGCGGTGGTGGAGCGCGTCTTCTACGGCTGATCTTCCGGGCCCTCCGACGGCTCGTCGGGCTCGTCCTCCGGCATGTCGACCCACCCTCGCTGCCGTCGCATCGCCTGCTCGTCCTCGCGGAGCAGCTCGTCGTCGACCAGGTCGTGCCGGCGGATGTAGGTCGACGAGACCGCCTGGATCGTCGCCGCGACCGGCAGTGCGAGGAACGCCCCGATCGGGCCGAAGACCGCGCCGAACGCGATCACCGCGAGGAACGCGATCGCGGGGTTGATCTCGAGCGACCGCTGCGAGACCTTGGGCGAGAAGATCAGGTTCTCGACCTGCTGGTACCCCACGATGAACGCCAGCGTGAGCAGGCCCTTGACGGGGTCGACGGCGAGCGCGACGGCGATGGGCAGCGCGCCGCCGATGTACGTGCCGATGGTCGGGACGAACTGCGAGACCACGCCGGTGAACGCCGCGAGCGGCAGCGCGTACGGGATGCCGAGGATCGTCAGGAAGATGAACGTGAAGAACGTCGACAGCGCCGCCAGCACGATGCGCGAGCTGATGAAGTCGGCGACCTTCTCCTGCGAGACCTCCCACAGGCGCAGCACCTCGCGCTGCCGGGCGGGGGCCAGCATCCGGCAGATCGCCGCTCGGAGCTTGGGGCCCGCGCTCGCCATGTAGTAGACGACGAGTAGGACGGCGCTGGCGGTGAACAGCCCGCCGACGATCGTCGAGCCGAGGCCGATGAGGCCCGGGGCCAGCTGCTGCCAGTTCTCGCTGAGCCCGACGAGCAGGTCGTCCGCCTCTGGCATCTCGACCGGGAACCTCTGCGTGACCCAGTCGGCGAACTGCGCGTAGTACTCCGGCAACGACTGCACGAGCTCGATGACCTGCGTGACGAACAGGCCCCCGAACAGCGCGATCACCGCGAGGATCCCCACCAGCGAGGCGATCATCACCAGCCCGGTGGCACGTGTGCGTCGCAGACCGCGAGCGACCAGCCACCGGATGGGCGGCTCCATCGCCAGCGCCAGGAACCACGAGATCACCACGATGAAGATGACGTTGCCCAGCACGGACAGCGCCCGCCACGTCGCGAGCCCGAGGAAGACCGCGAACCCGGTCATCAGGAGCGCGCGGGGGAGCCACGCCGGAGGCTTGCGGGGGTCCCGCGCGCCTACGCGGACCGGGTGAGTCACAGGGATGTTCGGCATCGTGTCCCCCGTGCGGGCAGGCGAGCGGGCTCGCGGGCGGCGTTCGTCTCCGTGGCACCGTACCGGTCGACGCGGCTCGCGACGGTGACCCGCGCCGAGCCGGTGCGGGCCTGCCTCTCGCGCTCTGAGCAGCGCTACTGACATGCTCGGCTCGTCGCAACATGTCCGACATGTCGGGAGGGCACTTCGTGGTCGAGAACAAGCCGTCGCCCCGTAAGCCGCGAGGAACCGGCGCGAAGCCGCCGGCCGGAGCCCCGGACCCGTCGGTGGGCACGCCCGCCACGGACGACGCCGCGGCGACACCGGACACCGAGTCGCCCTACGTGACGCCGGACGAGGAGATCCCGGACGACACCGGGCCGTCGGACGCGGTGGCGTCGCCGGAGGACGAGAACGACACGGCCGAGATCCCGACCGGATCGCCGCACGACACCGCGGAGATCCCGACGAGCATCGACGTCCAGGTCCCCGCGTCCTCGCCGGCCGAGGACCGCGCCGTGCTGCTGGCCCGCCTGCAGCTCCTGGAGACGGAGAACGCGCGCCTGCGGGCCACGGCGACCGTCCCGCCGCCCGCCCCGGTGGCACCCCGTCCCCGGCGCAAGGTGGGCCGCTCGACCGCCGCGGTCGTCCTGATCCTCATCGGCGCCCTGCTCGCTCCGATCGCGGTCGTGGGCAGCTGGGCTCGCGGGCTGGTCGTCTCCACCGACAACTACGTCGACACGGTCGCGCCGATCGCCGAGGACCCGCTGGTGCAGTCGGCCGTGGCGAACCGGATCACCATCGCCGTCGTCGACGCGCTGAACGTCGAGGAGCTCACCACGCAGGCGACCGACGCGGTCGCCGGGCTCGACCTGCCGCCTCTGGTCGGCCAGGCCGTCACCTCGTTGCAGGCGCCGCTGCAGGAGGCGATCACCGGGTTCATCCGCAAGAACGTCACCAAGATCGTCAGCTCGGACGCCTTCGAGAACGTCTGGGAGGAGGCCAACCGGGCCGCCCACGAGCAGATCGTCGCGACGCTGCGAGGCGACCCCGACGCGCTCGCCCAGATCAGCGACACGGGCACCCTGACGCTCGACGTGACCCCGATCATCGAGCAGGTCAAGACCTCGCTGGAGGAGGCGGGCTTCACGCTGGTGAGCCGGATCCCGACGATCAACGTGACGTTCCCGATCGCGTCGAGCGCCGACCTCGTGCGGCTGCAGAGCGCGTACCGGCTCATCGACATCGTCGGCGGGCTGCTGCCGTACCTGTCGCTGGCGCTGCTCGCCGCCGGCGTCCTCGCCGCACAGCACCGGTCGCGGGCGCTGGTCGTGGCGGGGCTGTCACTGGCGGGCGCGATGCTCCTGCTCGGGATCGCGCTGGCGCTCGGCAGATCGCTGTATGCCAGCTCGCTGCCGCCGACCGTGCAACGCGTGGACACCGCGGTCGCGATCTACGACCAGTTCGTCTCCCTGCTGCGCATCGAGCTGCGGGTCGGCCTGGTGCTCGGACTGCTGCTGGCGATCATCGCGTTCGCCGCGGGCGGCACGACCGCGGCCAGGCAGCTGCGCGCGTCGTCGTCCCACGCGTCAGCCTGGCTGCGCAGTGCGGGGGATCGCCGGGGCATCAGCACGGGACCGGTCGGGGTGTGGCTCGACGAGCAGCGCACGCTCGTCCGCGTCGTGATCATCGCCCTGGCCGCGCTCGCGCTCGTCCTGGCGGACCGGCTCACCCCCGCGTACGTGGTCGGGGTGTTCGTCATCGCGCTCCTCGTGCTCGGCCTGGTGACCCTACTCGCACGACCCCGAGGTGCCGTACCCGTCGAGGAGGAGGAACCCGTCCTCGTCTGACCGCGGATCACCGGTCCGACGTGCACCACCGGTCGCTGTCGGGCTGCTCGGTCGCCAGCACCTGCGCGGCGCGTTCCCGGCCGAGGTTCCAGCCGCCGATGCCCGTGGACGACGCGACGCTGGTCGACGCGAGCAGGCACTGACGCAGCGCCGGGTCGCCCTCGATCTCGTCGTAGGCCGGGACCGCGTCGGCGGACAGCCCGGCGAGGTAGTCGGCGTCGAGGGTGGTGACCAGGTCGGCCGTGGTGTTGTGGCGGACGATCTGCGCGTCGGGGTTGACGAGGGCGAGGCCGAGCATCGCCACGCCCACCACCTGGAGCACGGCTCGCGGCAGCCATCCGCCGCGCCACCGGATCCCCGCCACGAGCAGCAGCACGAAGACCGCGGCGAGGGCGATCTCCGTGACGGTCACGAACACGCGCAGCCGTGTGAGCCCGAACGCGTCGACGTACAGGTCCATCCGGCGCAGCGCGGACGCCACGACGCCCAGGGTCCCCACGCAGAGCGCACCGAGCGCCAGCCGGGAGACCAGCCTGTCTCGGGGGGTCTCGCGGGGTGCGCGCCGCGCGGCGACCGCCACGACGACGAGGGTGAGGACGGTGACCGCCACCAGCTGGGCGAACCCCTCCCGCGCGTACTCGGCGTAGGTGAGACCCTCGGTCTCGAGCACGTGGCGGTGGCCGCCGAGCAACGCGCCGACCTGGACCGTCACGAACAGCAGGACCATCGCGTCGAGCGCGAGGACGGGGAGGAGCCACTCGGCGCGCTTCGCGGCCGGCCGCGGTGCGAGGCGGGCGTCGGACCAGCTGGGCGGCGCGAGAGCCAGGTGCGCGAGGGCGGCCGCGACGACGGCAACGAGCACGCCGACGACCAGCTGGCCCGGGAGCAGGTCCGCCTCCACGCGCGGCATCATCCGGGCGAAGACGCGGTCGGCGCTGGCGAACAGCAGGCCGAACACCACCAGCAGGCCGACGGTGATCCCCACGCTGCGCAGCGCGACGAGCAGCTGTCCGCGACGCGCGCCCGCGAGGGTCTCGATGCCCTTCGCCACCCACGGCATCGCGCGGACGGTGCCCGCAGCCCAGGTCAGCGGCGCGAGCACAGCGGCGGGGGCGGAGCGGGTCGACGTCACGGCGACCACGCCGGTCCAGGCGGCGACGAGCGCGCAGAGCACGACGACCCAGCCCGCGTCGCGCAGGGCGACCACGGCGAAGAGCGTGATCGACAGTGCCGCGGTGATCAGGTCGTTGACGTTCCGGCGACGGATCAGTGCGGGCGCCGCTGCGGCCCAGACGACCAGCCCGATCAGCGCGGCACCGAGGCCGGGCTGGTGGCCGACGAGCAGCACGGCGCCGACCACGCCCACCACGCCGCACAGGACGAGCGTGCTCGCGGCCACCGGTCGTCGTCGCTCCGCCCAGAACGCGGTCAGCACCTGCGCGAGGCGTCCGGCCTCGCGCGGGACAGGCACGCCGCGGCCCGCCACCCAGGTGGGTGGCGGGCCGGGGAGAGCAGGGGGAGTCGGTGGCGTCGGTGCTCCGGTGTCGCTCATGGACGACAACGTAGGACCGCGTGTTCTCGCACGTCAGGGACTTGCGCGCGGGTCCCGTGCACGTTGTGTGCAGTGGTGCCGGGACTCTCCACAACTGACTCCCAGCCCGCGCACAGGTCAGCGCTTCACGGTCACCGCCCGCTCCGCCGTCGGCGTGCTCCCGGCGTCGTTGCTGAGCACCGCGACGAACCGGTAGGTGCCCGGCTCGAGACCCGTCACCGTCGTCCGGACGGTCTGGCGTCGCGGGGTCGCCGCGGTGAGGTCCTGCTCGTCGACCAGCACCCCGTCGCGGTAGAGGGCGTAGTGCGTCGCGTTGGTGCCCCACCACAGGTTGGTCGTCACGGTGAACGAGCCGTCACCGTCGCGGTTGTCGTCGGACAGGACCGCGAGCGCGGGCGACGCGTCCTTGACGACGACGGTGCGCGGTCGTGACGTGCTGGTGCCGTACGGGTTGAGCAGCTCGACCACGTAGGTGTAGGACCCGTTCACCCTGCCGGTGATCGGGAACTCCACCGTCTGACGGCGGGGGGTCGTACCGGTGAGCCACTGGGCGCCGACGAGGACGCCGTTCTCGTAGAGCTTGGCGACCGTCGCGTTCTGGCCCCAGTAGAGGTTCGCGGTGACTGTGTAGGAGCCGTCGAAGAGGCCGGTGCCCTGGCCGTTGTCGTCGGAGAGCACGGCGACACCCGGAGCGGCCGTGGCCACGGGGGTACCGGAGGAGAGCACGCCCGCGCCGGCCTCGGCACGGACGATCGCCGGGACGTCCTCGACCGGGTCGAGCGTGTAGTCGTACACGTCGGCCGGGTTCCACCGCGCCGTCGCGGCCAGCGGGACCGGCGCCGTCGCGTTGAACGCGGCGAGGATGTCGGTCGGCTGGCCGTTCACCGTCGAGCCGGTCTCGAACAGCTGCGTCCCTGCCCAGCGCGTGATGATGCGTGCCGGGTCGACGCCGGGCGCCAGCTCGAACGCGTTGCTCTCCGCGTAGATGCTCGACTCGATGCCGGCGCCCCAGTGGTACTGGAACAGCCCCTCGGTGGTCTGCGTGTAGAGGTTGTCGTAGAGGTGCACGTCGCCGAACCGCACGCGGGGCGCCCGCTGGCCGATGTCGACCCAGTGGTTGTGGTGCAGCGTGACGCGGTGCTGGCCGCGGTCCTGCGGCCGGGAGTCCGACGAGCCGATGAGCTCGGTCTTGTCGTGCTCCGTGAACGTGTTGTAGCTGACGGTCACCAGGTCGGAGCCGTGCGTGATGTCGAGCAGGCCGTCGTGCGTCTCGAACGGACGGCCGAAGACCACCGGAAGCGCGGAGTGCGGGTGGGCACCGTCGTCGAACGAGTTGTGGTCCACCCAGACGCTCGTCGACGTCCACACCGAGACGTTGTCGTACGCGGAGTTCCAGTTGCCGACGGCGGTGTCGGTCGGGTCCCAGACGGGGAAGCAGTCGTACGCGTCGGCGACGGTCAGGTTCCGGACGATGACGTTGTGCGCGTCGCGAATCCGCATGCTGGCGCCGACGATCTGCGCGTCGTCACCGACACCGACCAGGGTGACGTTCGAGCCCACGTGCTGGAGCGTCGTCGTCGCCTGGATCGCCGCGGCCGCGATGCGGGCGTTCTCGAGGGGTCCGCTCGGCTTGACCTTGCCCCACGGTCCGGCGGGGTCGTAGTACGCGATGTAGTCGGCCACGCTGAACGGCCGGCCGGTGTCGGAGACCGTGACCTGCTGGGCGAAGCTGTGGCAGGTCGCCGGGTCGAAGGCCGTGATGGTCCCCGTGACGTAGATGATGCGGGGGACGGTGTTGGTGCGCGCGTCCGTCTGGCTGCCGCCCGCCTTTCCGGCGAGGGCGTCGCGCAGCTCCTGCCACGTGTCGACGACGTACACCTGGGAGGCGTCCGCGGCGGCCCCGCCGGTGGTCCCGGTGGCGACGGTGGGCTTGCCGTCGGGGACGGTCGGGCCCTCGTAGGAGGCCCAGCCGTCGCCGGGCGGGAGGACCTCACGGCCGAGGTCGACGGCGGGGGGCGGGGGAGTGGCACTCGCGGTCGTCGGGGGGAGCAGGAGAGCTCCTGCGGCGAGGGTGACGACGAGGGTACGACGAGCTCTCATGAGACGTCCTTGTCTCCGACAGGTGGGTGAGAAACCGGTTTCCGTAAGGTGTCACATCCTGTCCGGTAAGCGCAATCCCTCCGACCGTCTGAAAGGCTTCTCTCATGACGCTCTGGCGCACGCGCAGCTCGACGACCGTGTACGAGAACCCCTGGGTCCGGGTGCGGGAGGACGCCGTCGACCGCCCGGACGGCAGCGCGGGGATCTACGGCGTGGTGGAGGTCCGCAATCCCGCGGTCTTCATCGTTCCCGTCACCGCCGACGACGAGGTCGTGCTCGTGGAGGTCGACCGCTACACGACCGGAGTGTCGCTCGAGGTCCCCGCGGGTGGCTCCGACGGCGAGGACCTGCTGCTCGCGGCGCAGCGGGAGCTGCGGGAGGAGACCGGTCTGGTCGCGGACTCCTGGGAGCGCGTGGGATCGATGTTCGCGCTCAACGGGATCTGCAACGCGCCCGAGCACGTCTTCCTCGCGCGCGTCCTCCGACCGTCCGGCGAGCCCACCGAGCACGCCGTCGAGGGCATCACCGCAGTGCGGACCGTCCCGTGGACGGGCGTCATGGCGATGGTCGCGGACGGCACGATCACCGACGGCGAGACCGTCGCGGCGCTGATGTATGCCGCGATCGCCCTGCGCCGGATCGCCTGACCTGCGTCAGACGACGAGGCTGAGCGCTGCACCGATCAGCGCAGCCATCACCAGGCCGGCCACGGCCCAGGCGAGCATGCTCCCCGCCAGGTACACCGAGTAGCGCGTGCGCTCACCGGTCGACTCGCCCCAGACCGGTGCGGGTGCCCACCGGACGGTCTCGACGAGACGTCGTACGCGGTCACGCGGGGTGGGGGACGGGTGGACGGCGGACATGGTCGCTCCTGGTGGGTGCATTCGGACAGAGCCGGGGTTGCCGGTACCACCATCGTGCCCCGCCAGGGCCGTCTGCGGACGGGTCCTTGGTCCTGACTCGGGGGCGCCCGGTGCGACCGGACGCCCCCGAGACCGCCGTCAGTGGCAGTACAGCCGCTGGAGCGTCTGACTCGTGTCGAGGTACCGACGCGTCACCCAGCCCAGGTTGACCGAGTAGGCGCACGCCGGGTCGGCCGACACGTCGATCGGGAGGCCGCCCGTGAACGAGCCGTTGTGCGGGCCGGACGCGCCGCCCCGGAACGAGTAGCCCCCCGTGGTGAACGCACCCGAGGGCGTCTCCGGCGGGATGTGCACAGAGCCCCCGTTGTTGTTGATCGTGACGGAGAAGTTCCTCAGGTGCGGGTGGTCCACCGTGTACAGCAGGTGGATCAAGGTCGCGCCGGACAAGGGGTTGCAGCCGTTGAGCCGCAGCTCCTCGAGGTCCAGCGTGGCGATGACCGCCGAGTTGTCGAAGATGATCGAGTCGAGCTGGTCGGTGTGCGTCGTGGCGTTGGTGACGGCGTCGCGCACCTCGAAGCCCACGCGGTACCGGCGGACCGGCTCCTGCTCGGCCGAAGGCAGGGTCTCGCCCGCCTGCGCCTTCGGCAGACCACCAGGCTTCTTCGTCGGGTGCAGTGCCGTGATGGGCGCCGTGTTCAGCTCCAGCAGGTCGAACGTGCGCAGGAAGTTCGACCCGCTCACGTTGACCACCGCGGTCGAACCGGGCGGGTTGTACATCGGCACGGTGACCGGCAGGCCGTCGATCTGCACGAAGCCGTCGGCGTCGAGGTTGGCCGCGGTCACCACGACCGACACCGACTGCGCCTGGCTGTTGCCGTCGGTGTAGAACACGTAGCCGACGTGCGTGCCGGTGACCTGCGTCGTCACGGGCGTCAGGCTCGCGGGGGCGACGGTCGGCGGGTTGGCCGGGTCCTCCGCACCGGTCCAGGTGTACTCGCCCACCAGGAACCGGTACTTCAGCGGGTGCCCGGTGCCGATGTCGGTGAGCGGGCAGTTGCCGCGCAGCGTCACGGTCCCGCCGAACACGTACGCACCGCCCGCGGGATCGGCGTAGCCGAGCGTGTCGAACGTGGAGCCCGGCTGGCCGTTGCCCGGGTGGATGTCGAACACCTCGACCTGCTGCCAGTGCGGCACGGTCTCGGGACCACCGGGCAGCTTGTCGGTGCACAGGTCCAGGCAGAAGCAGTGCCCCACGTTCTGCCGGCCAGGCTTGCGACCGTCCGACTGCGTCTCGGTGATGATCGGCTGCCCGCCGAGCTCCACCTTGACGTAGACGTCCGGACCCTCGGTCAGCTCGACGTTGATGTACGGCGAGAACGGTGTGCGCCGGAAGTTCGACGCGAGGTACGTCAGGACGTAGTGGCCGGTCCCGTCGGTGGTGGCGGTGCCGAGCGGGTCGTCCTGCAACCAGTCGGCGTCGAAGGCGGAGACGACCGCACCCGGGATCGGGGTCTTGTCGTCGCACGTCGTGATCCGGCCGCTGATCGTCCAGATGCCGAACAGCGCCAGGATGTGGCACCAGAACCGGTTCGGGATCGCGTACTCCCAGACCGCGATGACGCGGTCCTCGGTCTGCCGCCAGCGGGGCTGGAGCGTGGTGACGGCGAGCTGGCGCGGCTTCGAGGTCGGGTCCTGCCGCGGCCGCGGCGCCTTCTCGACGTACAGGTCGAGGTCCAGCGGCCCGCCGTCGTACTCCTTGTCGTCGATCGTCAGGACGTACGCTCCCGAGTCGTCGACGCGGGCCACGGCTAGCGGTGCCCCCGTGCGCTCGCCCTCGGCGACCTCGTGGAACGTCTCCTTCTCGTCCGCCACCGCCTGCTCGGTGGCTCGGTCGCCCGTCGACCGGTACGCGCGCAGCTCGAGGCCGGCGAGCGGCTCCCGGACGTCGTGACACAGCGTTCCCCACAGGGATCCGCGGATCTCGTATGCCATGGTCTTCTGCCCCCAGATGAGTGCGGGCACCTCGATGTGCCCGCTCGAAGACCAGGAGCGGTCTGGCGACGTGCCAGATACGTCCCGATTGTCCGGTGGGAGCCTGGACCGGCGCACCGGTGTGAGCGGAGGCGCGGAATCGGCATGCGGGGGCGCCGATCGGCGTAGATTGACGCACGTCGGAGCGCCCTGTGCGGCGCGGGCGGGAAAGGGCGACGTGGCCACCACGGGAGGCGTGCTGCTGTCCGACGAGCTGCTGCGGCTGCGAGAGCTGGTCAGCGAGGCTGACGGCATCGAGCTGAAGGTGACGGTGCCCGAGGTCGCGCACCGTTCGACGACCGCGACGCTCGGCCTGGACCCGATCGATGCCCAGATCCGCCACGTGTACTTCTTCGACACCCCGGATCTCGCGCTCAACAAGGTCGGCGTCGTCGTGCGGGCGCGGCGGATCCAGGGTGGCGGGAACGACTCGGTCGTGAAGCTGCGGCCCGTCGTCCCGAGCGAGCTCCCGAGGGACATCCGCAAGTCGCCGAACTTCAGCGTCGAGGTGGACATCGTCCCCGGCAGCTTCGTGTGCTCCGCGTCGCTGAAGAACAAGCTCCCCGCCACCGCGGTCCGGGCCTCGGCGTCCGGTGAACGGCCGTTGCGCAAGCTGTTCTCGAAGGAGCAGCGGGCGTTCTTCGCCGAGCACGCCCCCGACGGTCTGACGATCGACGACCTGTCGATCCTCGGACCGATCTTCGTGCTCAAGCTGAAGGTCGTGCCGGAGACGTTCGACCGCCGGCTCGTCGCCGAGATGTGGTTCTACCCGGATGGCTCACGCATCCTCGAGCTGTCCACCAAGTGCCTCCCCACGGAAGGCATCGCTGTCGCCGGCGACCTCCGGCGGCTCCTCGGCGACAAGGGCGTCGACATCACCGGCGCACAGCAGACCAAGACCAGCACAGCTCTGGAGTTCTTCTCCGCGGAGCTGCAAGCAAAGCCGGCATGAACCCGGCCGCACTGTGCCGACGGTCGCGCAATCCGAGGAGGTGGTGACCGATGGGGCAGACGGAGATCATCCCTCGGTGGGAGTGGCGCACGTTCGGCGTGGCGTTCGGCCCGGCAGAGGACTTCCTGGCCGGCCAGGTACCCACGGGCACCAAGGAGAGCGACGAGCTCTACCTCCTGTCGGTGCGCGGCGACACCGTCAAGGTGCGCGACGGCCTCATGGACATCAAGCTCATCCGTGAGGTCGGCCTCGGTGGGCTGGAACGGTGGGAACCGGTCCTCAAGGCTCCGTTCCCGCTCGGCCACAGCGACATCGCCGCGATCTTCGCCGCGCTGCGTGAGCCGATGCCCGACCTGGCGCAGGAGACCTACAGCCTCGAGGAGCTCCTCCGGGAGCTGGTCGACCCCCACCCCGGCGTTCGGGCAGTTCCCGTCCGCAAGCGGCGCGTCCGCCACACGATCGAGGGCTGCATCGGCGAGCTCTCCGAGGTCGAGGTCGGCGAGTGGGTCACCAGGACGATCGCGATCGAGTCGGAGGACCGGGACGCGGTCGTGGCCGCCGTCCGAGCCGTGGGGCTGGGCAACCGGGTCAACACGAGCTACCCGCGTGGCCTGGGCGCGCTGTTCGACAACGCGCCGCCCAGGTACGCGACCATCGACGTGGGCACCAACTCGGTGAAGCTCCACATCGGCCAGCCGATCCTGGGCGGGCGGTGGGAGGCGTTGGTCGATCGCGCCGAGGTGACCCAGCTCGGCGCCGGGCTCGCACAGACGGGGAGGGTCTCGCCGGCGGCCATCGAGCGCACGACACAGGCCATCCGCGGCATGGTCGAGGAGGCCCGCGAGCACCTGGTCAGGGAGATCGCCGCCGTCGGGACCGCCGGGCTGCGCATGGCCGAGAACCGCACCGAGGTCCTGGAGTCGATCGAACGGGCGACGGGGGTCTCCGTGGAGGTCATCTCCGGTGACGAGGAGAGCCGTCTGGCCTACGTCGCCGCCCTTGCCGGCCTCGGCGGGTCGGACGGCGCGGTGGTGGTCTTCGACACCGGCGGCGGCAGCTCACAGTTCACGTTCGGCCACGGCGACGTGGTCGACGAGCGATTCAGCGTCGACGTCGGCGCGGCCCGCTACACGGAGCGCTTCGGGCTCGACAGGCAGGTCTCCCCGGAGACGCTCCAGGATGCCCTGGCGGCGATCGCCGCGGACCTTGACCGGCTGGACGACCGGCAGGCGCCGGACGCCCTGGTGGGGATGGGCGGTGCGATGACCAACCTCACCGCCGTGATGCTGGGACTCGCGCGCTACGACCCGGTCGCCGTCCAGGGCTCGGTGCTCGAGCGCGCCGAGGTCGAACGCCAGATCGAGACGTACCGGTCGCTCGACGCCGACGGACGCCGGTCGATCGTGGGGCTGCAGCCGAAGCGCGCCGAGGTGATCCTCGCCGGCGCCTGCATCGTGCGCACCGTCATGGACAAGCTGGGGATGGATCGGTTGACGGTCAGCGACCGCGGCCTGCGGCACGGCCTCATCCACGAACGCTTCGGCCTCGGCGAGCGGGAGGCACACCCGAGGTCGGCGTGAACCACCGGGCCATCAGAGCTCTGACCCCCGGCTTCCGACACCGAGTGCCTGGTGCGACAGCGCAGACCCTCGGGGCGACCTCGGCGTCCGCCGTGTTGTCGATCCACGTCGAGATCCGGGCGGGCGCTACGGCGTTGCCCGCCGGGAGGGCGGCTGCGCGCCCGCGATCGTCGCCAGGTGCGACCGGATGCGCTCGCTGTCCCAGCCATGACCCTGCCGCAGCCCGGTGGCCATCGTGGACAGGTAGGCCTCGCTCGGACGGTTCAGCGGCGCCGCGTCCCACCGGTGGGCGGTCAGGGTGAGGAGCGGCATCCCGTCGAGGGTCCCGATGCGCACGACTGTCTCGTAGCGTCCGGGTCCCAGCCGATGGCGCCCGTCACGCGCCAGAGCAGGCAGGTCGAGGTCCGTCCCGGGCTCGCGGCCCATCTCCTGGGCCAGCACGTCTGCCAGCTGTCCTGGACGCAGGAGGTAGGCCATCGCCGGGACCTCGCCGGGCGCGGACGGGTCGAGAACGGCGGTCCCCCCGCCCCAGGTCGCCGACGACCCGGTGAAGTACAGGCGACCTGCGATCACGAGGGCTGCTGTGCGCTCGGGGTCGCGGCGGTCCCGGCACCCGGGGTACGTGCGGCGGCTGCCGGGCGGCCTCCCACCCCGCAGGTAGTGGCGGAAGCGGCTGGCGCTGAGGTTCGAGCCGTACGCGACGTACCAGAGCCGAGCCGTGGGTTCCGGCGTCATGCCGGAAGCTCCGCCGCACGGCCGGCCGTCGTCGCCTCGGTCAGCAGGATCTGCTCGGCGCGCCGGAAGATGTCCATCGCCTCGTCCGGGGTGCTCCCGATCGCGGTCAGCCCGACCCGGCCCAGCTCGGTCAGACAGCTGATCATGTGGAACACCACACCTGTCTCGCGGGACTGGTCGAAGTGCAGCCGGTGGCGGGCGACGGCGTCGAAGAGGTCGCCGACTCGCAGGGCACGCAATGCCGGGCTCTCCAGATGGTCCGTCGCGACCAGGTGCCGCTCGGCGCCAGTCGACGTGAGGAATCGCCCGGATGGTCCGTCATAACGACCGTCGGTGAGGAACTGCAGAGTGAGGAACGGGTGGGTAGTGCCTCCCTTGCGCAGGTTCAGCTCGATCGCGTGCGCCACCCACTCGCCCGCGTCGTCGCGCACGACGACGAAGTCGACGGCGAACCGGCCGAGGACGCCTTCCGCCGCGAGGCGCCGGCCGATGACCTCCGCAGGACCGCTGATCAGTCGCGAGTACGCAGGGTCCGCCGGGAAGGTGCAGCCGATGTAGCGCTGGCCACTGGGACCGCCGAGCAGCTGGTCGTGGGTGGACAGGAGCTCGACCTGGCCGTCGGGCAGGACCCGGAGCTGGACGCTCGGGCTGCGCAGCTCGGTGCCGGTGACCCGCTCCTCGACGATGCCGCCGTCGCGGGCGAACCGGTCCCAGTACTCGTCACGCGTGAGAGTGGGCGACTCCAGCTCGAGCACAGCGACACGCTCGGCCACCAGCTCTGGACGACCTCCGTCGACGTCACGCAGGTCGACCGTTGCATTGCCGTTGCCCGCCACCCCGTCGTTCAGCTTGACGATCATGGATGCCGTGCCGGGGTGCTCGGCGAGGATCGACGTGATGGCGTCGACGACCGCCTCCCGATCCCGGAGCCCTTCGGCGCCCAGCGGGTGCCGGACGCCCTCTTCCGCGAAGAGCCGACGGCACCCCGACTTGGTGCCGAGGGCGGACAGTCGCGGGTCCGAGCCGTACATCGGGATGCCGAGGGTGAGGGCGAGGTCCCTCTCGCGGTTGGTCGTGCTGTACGCGATCAGGTGGCAGCGCTCGCGGTTGAGGATGCCGGCCCCGATGTCCGCGAGCAGCCTCGGCCGCTCGAGCAGCTTCTCGGCGAGCGGTCGGGACGTCGAGTCGTCCACCGACACGAGCGTCAGCCGGGCACGAGCGTGGCTCGGGATCACCCCCGGCAGGAGTGCGAGGTAGTACTCGATGATGCCGTCCTTGATGGGGGTCGACGTCACGTAGGTCATCCGGAGCGCTGGTTGCCGCAGCAGGAGAAGGAGGAAGAGGAAGCGTTCCTCGAACGCCTGTGCGAGGCCCGCGCTGGCCAGGGAGTCGACCGCCACCGAGGGCACGATCACGACCGACTCGTCGTCATTATCGAGGCGCATCGTGTCCCAGACGGACCGCATCCGCTGCTGGAGCCCGACGAACCGCTCCCACCGCGCTGCGTCGTCGAGCTCGTCCAACGTCGTCATGGCTGGCTCATCTCGGGACTCCCGATCACGTAGGTGCTCACGGGTCGGCTGAACCCGCGCAGCTCGAGTGCACCGACCGGATGCCCGGCGACGCGTTCCTCGACCGCCGCGAAGACGCGCTCGCTGACCAAGACCTGGCCAGGGCCGGCCGTGGCGCAGAGCCGCGCCGCGAGGTTGGTGACGCTTCCGATGGCGGCATAGTCCGAGCGGCCCTCGAAGCCGATCCGTCCGAGGGTGGCGAAGCCCTGCGCGACGCCGACGCCGAAGCCGAGGTCGTGCCCGCGCCGCGTCCATCCCTGGGCCAGGCGAGCGACGCGGTCGCGCATCGCCATCGCCATCGCGACCGCCCGCCAGGCCGGGTCGTCGCAGGGGACCGGGTCGTTGAAGAAGACCATGAGACCGTCACCGGTGAATCGCTCGAGGGTCCCCTCGTACTCGACGATCAGCTCGCCGAGCTCGCGGTGGTACTCGCCCAGGACCTGCATCACCTCCTCCGGCTCGGACTGCTCGGCGAACGGCGTGAACCCGCGGAGGTCGCAGAACACGACGACGATCTCCCGGCGGTGGCTGTCGAGCAGCGACTCGTCCCCGGAGTCGATCACGAGGTCCGCGAGCTGCGGCGGCAGGAAACGACGGAGCCGCTGGAGCCGTTGCAGCTCATCCACCTGCGTGCGGACGCGCGTCTCGAGCTCGCGGTTCCACTCCGCGAGCTCGCTGGCCTGCCGCGCGATCGTGTCCTGGTACCGCTTCACCCGAGCCAGCGACGCCACCCGTGCGACGAGCTCGCCCTGGTGGAAAGGCTTCGCGACGAAGTCGTCGGCGCCGGCCTCGATCGCGTGCAGCTTCTCCTGGTCTCCGCTCGCGGTGATCATCACCACAGGCAGGTACGCGGTGCGCGGGTCAGCCCTGACCCGGCGACAGACCTCGTACCCGTCGATGCCGGCCATCACGATGTCGAGAAGCACCAGGTCGACCACCTGGTCAGGCTTCGCCAGGAACGCCAGCGCCTCCTCGCCCGACGACGCGAGCTCGAGCCGGTAGCCGCGCGGCTCGAGGACCGCCTGGAGCAGCCGCAGGTTCTGCGGCAGGTCGTCGACGGCGAGGATCGTCACCTGGTCAGCCATGGGGGTGGCCGCGGACGATGAACGCGTCGACCTGGGACGGAAGGGCCCGCACGCTGATCGGTTTGGCCAGATAGCCGTCGAAGCCGTCCGCGTAGGCGCGCTCGCGGTCCTCCTCCATGGCGAAGGCCGTGACGGCGACCACCGGGACGTCGCCGATCTCGGGGTCCTGACGGATCTGGTGCAAGGCCTCGACCCCGTCGATGCCGGGGAGCTGCAGGTCCATCAGGACGAGGTCGGGGGAGCAGTCGTGCGCGAGGTGGACGCCCTCCTCGCCCGAGCGGGCCTCGACGACTTCGTAGCCGCCGACCTGCAGCACGTCTCGGATCAGCTTGAGGTTGAGCGCGTTGTCCTCGACCACGAGGATCCGGCCACCCGTCATCGCCGAGCTCCTTCCGTCGACGCGGTCCCGAGGTCGGTGGGCAGGGCGTCGGCCCGTCGCAGAGCGCTCACCAGCTCGTCACGGCCGACCGGCTTCACCAGGTACTCCGAGGCTCCCATCGCGAGGCCACGTGGCCGCTCGTCGAGGATCGAGGCGACGACGACGGGGATGTCTCGCGTGGTCGAGTCCGCCTTGAGGTGCTCGAGCACCGCCCAGCCGTCCATCCCGGGGAGCCGGATGTCCAGGACGACCGCTACGGGCAGAGTGGATCGCACGGCATCGAGTCCGGCCCGCCCGTCTCGGGCCCGGACGACGCGCACGCCGAGCCCGTCGAGGTAGGCGGCGAGCAGGTCCAGCGACGCGCGGTCGTCGTCGACCACCACGATCGCGGGGGCGTCGACACGTGGCGCGGTGGTGGTGGGCACCGCGGTGCCGGCAGGGACGGAGAAGCCGAACGTGCTGCCGGCGCCGATCTCCGTCTCCAGCCAGATCCGGCCGCCGAGGAGCGCGACGAGACGTCGGCACAGGGTGAGACCCAGACCCGTGCCCTCCTCCTTGGGCGCTCCCCGTCGCCCCTGCTGGAACGCCTCGAAGATGCGCTCTCGGTCCTCGGGCGCTATCCCGGGGCCGTCGTCTCGGACCGTGACCTCGACGTCCCGCCCGACCTGGTGCGCGCCCACCGAGACATGGCCACCGTCGGGAGTGAACTTCACCGCGTTGCTGAGGAGGTTCACGAGCACCTGCTTGAACTTCAGCTCGTCGGACTCGACCATGTCGAGCGCAGGATCGACGTCCAGGGTGATCGTGATCCCGTGGACGGTCGCACGCCCCCGGACCATCGCGATGGCATAGTCCAGCGCCGCTGGGACCGAGAACGTGGACGGCTCCAGCTCCATGCGACCGGCCTCGACCTTCGACAGGTCGAGGATCTCGTTCAGCAGCTCGAGGAGGTGCTGGCCGGAGCTGAGGATGTCCCGCAAGTACTCCTCCTGCCGCTCGTTGAGGTCGCCGAAGAGCCTCTCGAGCAGCACCTCGGAGAACCCGATCACGGCATTGAGCGGGGTCCGGAGCTCGTGCGACATGCTCGCCAGGAAGTCGGACTTGTGCTGGCTCACCACCTCCAGCTCGGCGGACTTGAGCTCGAGCTCCCGGAAGAGCCGCGCGTTCGTCACGGCCAGGGCGGACTGGCCGGCGAACGTCTCCAGGAAGTCGACCGTCGCAGGCGCGAAGGCACCAGGGGTCCGGCGTCGCACCACGAGCGCACCGATGATCCGCTCACCGCGCAGCACCGGCACGGCGAGCACGGATCGCCAGCCGTCGTCGTGCAGCACCGCGAGATGAGGGTCGAGGTCCACGTCGTCGAGGTCCGGGACGGCAATCGGGTGGCGTTCGCGTGCAGCGCGGCCGACGAGGGTCGTCTCCAGCTCGATCCGTACCTCGCGGAGTCGGGTGAGGAGCTCGGGGCTGCTGGCGTAGGCGCTGCGGACCGAGAACGAGTGGTCGTCCTCGATGTACTCCATGACGGATCCACCGTCGCAGCCCGAGAAGCGGACGGCGTTCTTGATGATCGTCGACAGCACCTCGTCCAGCACCAGGCTCGAGCTCACCAGGCCGCCGACCTCGCTGAGCGCCTCGAGCTGGTCGACACGGCGCCCGAGCTCGGCGCCGCGCGTGTCGAGGGCCGCGAGCAGGTGCACGTGGCGCACGACGACCGCCGCCTGGGCGGCGAAGGTCTCGAGCAGGGCGGACCCGCTCGCGTCGAACGGGTCGACGTCGCTCCGGAGCAACGACAACGCACCGACGACCTCGTCGTCCAGGAGCATCGGCGCTGCGATCACCGTGCGGAACCCGGCGATCTCCTGGATGTCACGGCGCCGGTACGCGGGGTCCTCCTGCGCGTCGGCGATCTGCTGGACGCTGTGATCGGTGGCCGCCCGTCCCACCATCGTGTCCCGGTCCACCCGGATCGGGTGCGCCTCGAGGTGACGCCGGAACGCATCGGTCACGCCGACCGAGGACGCGAGCGTGAAGCTGTCGCCGTCGATGAGGTACACCTGCGCGGCCTGGGCCCGGCACAAGCGGCGAGCGGAGTCCACGATCGTGTCGAGGACGGCGTCGGGGTCCATGGCCGACCGGCCGAGGGCGGTGAGGACGGCGTTCGCTGCGGTGAACTGGTCGGTGGCGTCGTCGCGCGCGCGTCGCAGACGCTCGAGCTCCGCCTCGTCCGCCGCGCCGTGCCCGGCCATCGTCGGCCGCCCTTCCCCGGGTGGTGTCGAGTCCCGGGCCGTCTTCGAGTCTCCTCGCCGGACGGTGCCGCGTCCAACATCGTGCTCGAGGGCACCGGCGTCTGGGCGGGCCATCGTGCGAGCGTCCCTGCAGGCGAGAACAGGGGATCAGTCCATGCGCCCCCCACACGTGCGGAACCCCCGCCGCCACGAGGGCGACGGGGGTGCCGTCACTGCAGGTCACCGCCTCACGGGAGCAGCCGTGAGGCGGGACGATCACACGTCGTAGTACAGCTCGAACTCGTGCGGGTGCGGGCGCAGACGGATCGGGTCGACCTCGGCGTTGCGCTTGTAGTCGATCCACGTCGAGATCAGGTCGGGCGTGAAGACGTTGCCCGCCGTGAGGAAGTCGTGGTCGGCCTCGAGGTGGTCGAGGACCTCGCCGAGGGAGCCCGGGACCTGCTGGATCTGGGCGTGCTCCTCGGGGGGCAGCTCGTACAGGTCCTTGTCCACCGGGTCCGGCGGCTCGATCCGGTTCTGGATGCCGTCGATGCCGGCCATGAGCATGGCCGCGAACGCCAGGTACGGGTTCGACGACGGGTCCGGCACGCGGAACTCGATGCGCTTGGCCTTCGGGTTCGAACCGGTGACCGGGATGCGGATGCACGCGGAGCGGTTGCGGGCCGAGTAGACCAGGTTGACGGGGGCCTCGAAGCCGGGGACCAGGCGGTGGTAGGAGTTCACCGTCGGGTTGGTGAACGCCAGCAGCGAGGGCGCGTGCTTGAGCAGGCCACCGATGTACCAGCGGGCGAGGTCGGACAGGCCGCCGTAGCCCTTCTCGTCGAAGAACAGCGGCTCGCCGTCCTTCCAGAGGGACTGGTGGACGTGCATGCCCGAGCCGTTGTCACCGAAGAGCGGCTTCGGCATGAAGGTCGCCGTCTTGCCGTTCTCGTGCGCCACGTTCTTCACGACGTACTTGAAGAGCATGACCTTGTCGCCGGAGATGGCGAGCTTGTCGAAGCGGTAGTTGATCTCCTGCTGGCCGGCGGTGCCGACCTCGTGGTGGGCGCGCTCGACACCGAGGCCGAGGGCGTCCAGCTGCAGGCTGATCTGGTCGCGGATGTCCGAGAACCCGTCGACCGGGGGCACGGGGAAGTAGCCACCCTTGTAGGGGATCTTGTGGCCGAGGTTGCCACCCTCCTCCTCGCGGCCCGTGTTCCAGGCGGCCTCGAAGGAGTCGATCGAGTAGAACGACTCGTTCTGCTTCGTGTGGAAGCGGACGTCGTCGAAGATGTAGAACTCGGCCTCGGGGGCGAAGAAGGCCGTGTCCGCGATGCCCGTCGACTTCAGGTACGCCTCGGCCTTCGCGGCGACCTGACGCGGGTCGCGGCTGTAGGGCTCGTCGGTGTACGGGTCGACGATGTGGAAGTTGATGTTCAGCGTCTTCTCGACCCGGAACGGGTCCAGGTACGCCGTGCTGATGTCGGGGATGAGCTTCATGTCCGACTCGTGGATCGCCTGGAAGCCGCGGATCGAGGACCCGTCGAACATCTGGCCCTCGGTGAAGAAGTCCAGCTCCAGCGAGTACGCGGGGACGTTGAAGTGCTGCATCGTGCCGGGCAGGTCACAGAACCGGACGTCGACGAACTTCACGTCCTCGCTCTTGATGAACGCCAGGACTTCCTCTGGCTTGCTGAACATCCGCTGCTCCTCGGTCGGTGGTACCCGTGGGGTCGGGCAAGGCGAGGTTACGAGCGCCTGGTTTCTCTGTCGTGTACCAAGTGTTTCGACAGCGTTACGGGGCCGTCCCTCGTGTAACGAATGTTGACCCTATGCCCTGGGCGTGGGTGTCGGTCATGCCCGTCTCATCACAGGATGAAGAGCATCTCCTGGTAGGTCGGCAACGGCCACAGCTCGTCGGCGACGAGCTCCTCGAGCGCATCGGCGGCCGCCCGGACGTCGGCCATCGCCGGCAGCAGCACGTCCCGGGCGTGCTCGGCCTCCGCGAGCGCCGAGTGGCCCACGTCGGCCTTGAGCGCGGCGCGCAGGGCGGACAGCCCGGCCCGGAGCGCGGTGATCGGTGCGCCGACCTCGTCGAGCGGCGC
Source organism: Cellulomonas humilata (assembly GCF_030814415.1). Classification (GTDB taxonomy): domain Bacteria; phylum Actinomycetota; class Actinomycetes; order Actinomycetales; family Cellulomonadaceae; genus Cellulomonas; species Cellulomonas humilata_A. Next base: position 771,827 of record NZ_JAUSVB010000002.1, read on the forward strand.
GGTGTCCGCCTCGACCCCGGCGGCCTTGAGGGCACCGATGTTCAGGGCGATCTCCGTCTGGTGCTTGACCGCGGCAGGCAGGATCGCCGTGGTCCCGATCTCCAGGGAGAGGCGGGCCTCGACCCCGATCGTGAGCGTGTACTGCTCCAGGCCGATCTCGTAGCGGCTGTGCATCTCGCGGTGGTTGAAGACGCCGTACCGCTCGAACAGCTCCATCGCGGAGTCGGTGATGAGCTCGGGCAGCGCGTCGAGCGTGGTCTTGAGGTTGGCCAGGCCTCGCTGCTCCGCCTCGATGGGCCACTCCGCGGAGTAGCCGTCGCCGTTGAACACGACGTTGCCGTGGTCCGTGATGATCTGCGTGAGCAGGTCCTGCACGGCGGTGTCGAAGTCCGTGCCGGCCGCGACCGCCGTCTCGAGCACGCCGGCCGCGTAGTCGAGCGAGTCGGCCATGATCGTGTTGATCGTCGTCATCGGACCGGCGACCGTCTGCATCGAGCCCGGTGCGCGGAACTCGAACCGGTTGCCGGTGAAGGCGAACGGGCTGGTGCGGTTGCGGTCGCCCGGGTCGGTGGGCAGCACGGGCAGGGTGTCGACGCCGATGTGCATCACGCCCTTGCCCTTGGACGACGAGGCGGCGCCCTTGGCGATCTGCTCGAACACGTCGGCCAGCTGGTCACCGAGGAAGATCGAGATGATCGCCGGGGGAGCCTCGTTGGCGCCCAGCCGGTGGTCGTTCGTGGCGGACGCGACCGAGGCCCGCAGCAGGCCGGCGTACTTGTGTACCGCGCGGATGACGGCCGCGCAGAAGACGAGGAACTGCGCGTTGTCGTGCGGGGTGTCGCCCGGCACCAGCAGCGAGCCCAGGTCGGCGTTGCCCAGCGAGAAGTTGACGTGCTTGCCGGAGCCGTTGACGCCGGCGAACGGCTTCTCGTGGAACAGGCACTCCATGCCGTGCTTCTTGGCGATCGCCTTGAACGTGGTCATCAGGAGCTGCTGGTGGTCGGCCGCGAGGTTGCCGCGCTCGAACATCGGCGCGATCTCGAACTGGCCGGGGGCCACCTCGTTGTGCCGCGTCTTGGCCGGGATGCCGAGCTTGAACAGCTCGCGCTCGGTGTCCATCATGAAGCCCAGCACGCGGTCCGGGATGGCGCCGAAGTAGTGGTCGTCGAACTCCTGACCCTTCGGCGGCTTGGTGCCGAACAGGGTGCGACCAGCGTTCAGCAGGTCCGGGCGAGCCAGGAAGAAGTGCCGGTCCACCAGGAAGTACTCCTGCTCGGGACCGCAGAACGCCACGACCTTCTGGTTCTCGTGCCCGAAGAGCGTCAGGATGCGCGCCGCGTGCTCGCCCATCGCCTGCTGCGAGCGCAGCAGCGGCGTCTTGTGGTCCAGGGCCTCACCGGTCATCGACACGAAGACGGTGGGGATGCACAGGGTGTTGCCGTTCGGGTTCTCCAGGATGTACGCCGGGCTCGTCACGTCCCAGCCGGTGTACCCGCGGGCCTCGAACGTGTTGCGCAGCCCGCCGTTCGGGAAGCTCGACGCGTCCGGCTCGCCCTGCACGAGGGTCTTGCCGGCGAACTCCGCCAGCGAGGACCCGTCGCCGACCGGCTCGAAGAAGCTGTCGTGCTTCTCGGCGGTCAGGCCGGTGAGCGGGTAGAAGACGTGCGCGTAGTGCGTCGCACCCTTCTCCAGGGCCCAGTCCTTCATCGCGGAGGCGACGGCGTCGGCGACGTCCGGGTCCAGCATGGCGCCGTGCTCGATCGTGGCGATGACGGACTTGTAGACCGACTTGGGCAGCCGCTTCTGCATGACCGTCTTGCTGAAGACGTTGAGGCCGAAGATCTCGCCGGGTGCCTCGGCACCGTTGAAGCTGATGGCGGGCGGCACGTAGGCCTCGACGTTCCAGATCGCCTCGCGACGCACGGCGTTTCCGCTCATGAAGACCCCTCAGGCAGGACTCGACGCCCCGGTGTGGTCAGCGGAGCAGGTGGGGTCACCGTACGAACGTCGTATACCGCTGGTGTTTCCGGGGCATTGCCGTCTGGCTCCGACTCGTCGCCTAACCTTTCCAGGTGGCAGACAGAGGCGACCTCAGCTCGTGGCTCGGCGGCGGACCGGCACCCGAACCCGGCAGCGGCCGAGGTGGACGGCTGGGGTTGCCGTCCGAGGGGCCGGGAGCGCTGGCGCCCCTGGGCCGGCGGGTGGCGGCGCTCGCCATCGACTGGGTGGCGTGCCTGGCGATCTCGGGTGCGTTCTTCGTGAGCGACCCGGACGCGTTCCTGCTGAGCCGCGGCAACCCGCTGGCCACCCTCGCGATCTTCGCCCTGGAGAACGTGCTCCTGGTCGGCTCGATCGGTCACACCCTCGGGCACCGGCTCGTGGGCCTGCGGGTGCGTCGCGTGTTCCCGGGGCAGAAGCGGGACGACGCAGCGTGGGCGACGATGGCGCCCGGGTTCCTCAGCGCGCTGGCCCGCACCGTCCTGCTGTGCCTCGTGGTCCCGGCGGTCGTCTGGGACTCGGACGGCCGAGGACTGCACGACCGGGTGGCCGGGACGGCGATCGTCCGCCGGTGACCGCTCAGGCGGGGGACTGCCAGACCAGGCTGTAGCGCCAGTAGAGGCGTCTGCGCCACAGCACGCCGGGCAGGATCGACCGCGCGGCCGTCCGCACGTCGCCGTAGCTGTGCTCCGGGTCCCGCACGGGTGCACCGTGCTCCCAGTGCCCGCGGGCACGGTCGGCCACCTTCGCGGCCGGGACGGCGGCCAGGCTGAGCGCCGCGTCCGTGGGCGTGGCGACGCGGGCGAGCCCGACGACGACCAGGTGACCGCCGGGGGAGACGAGCTCGCGGAGTCGCCGCAGGCCGTCGTCGAGGTCGAGGTGGTGCAACGTCGCGAAGCACGTCACGAGGTCGAACCGCTCGCCCTGCAGGACTTCGAGGACGTCGCCGGCGACGTACCGGAGCCCGTCGTCCGCCTGCGCGAGTGACCGGGCGCGCGCGACCTGGTCCGGATCGAGGTCGAGGCCGGTGACGCGCGCGACGCCGGCTGCGCGCAGCTCGCGCGTCAGCAGCCCTTCGCCGCACCCGACGTCGAGAGCGCTCGACGCGCCGCCTGCGAGCCTCAGGGCGAGCCGGTGGTAGTGCGTGTTGTGGTTCCAACGCCCGTCGCTCATCGGGCGGTCAGCGGCCGCGCATGCCCTTGCGGTCGGGGCGCGCGCGCATCGGGTCGACACCCTTCGGCACGGGGAGCCGGACGCCGCCGAGCGCGGTGAGCCGCTTGTTCACCTCGGCGACCTCCTGCTTGCTGAGCTTCGGGCGGAGCTTCTGGACGGCACGCGGCAGCTTGCGCAGCGCGACCTGACCCTCGCCGTCGCCGACCTGGATGAGCGTGATCGGCGCACCGGAGATGACGCGGGCGGTGCGCTTGCGCTCGGCCTCCAGGAGCTTGCCGATGCGCGGGGCCGGGCCCTCGCCGACGAGGACGACACCCGGGCGGCCCACGCCCCGGAACACGAGGTCCTGCGTGCGGGGGTCGACGGCGACCGGCTCCTGCGTGAACGTCCAGCCGCGGCGGATGGTCCCGAGCGCCGCGTAAGCCGCACCGGGCTGGCCCTCGATCTGTGTGTACGCGGCAGTCTCCGCGCGGCGGGCGAGGACGAACATCGCCGCGAGCAGCGCGAACGGGATGCTGAGCAGCAGGACGTAGATCAAAGCGTTGACGAGGAACCCGATGACGAGGCCCACCGCGATGATGCCGACGAACACCGCGAGGATGATCCAGGTGACCGCCGGGTCGTTCTTCCGGGTCATCTGGTACGCCTGCCACACCTGGTGGTACCAGCGGGTCTTCTTCACCTTGGGCGTCGGTGCAGCGTCGGAGGTCTTGTCGCGGGCCATGGGCCCGAAGTCTACCGACCGATCTGCCCCCTCCTGACCCCGTCAGCGGGCGAGCAGGCTCGCAGCCTCCTGGCGCGAGGTCGTCGGCTCCGCGAGGTGCGCGAGCGCCTCGGGGATCGGCCGCCCGTAGCGGCGCATCGCCTGACCCCACAGCCGGCCCGCGCGGTACGACGACCGGACCAGGGGCCCGGACATGACGCCCAGGAACCCGAGGCGCTCAGCCTCCTGCGAGAGCTCGACGAACTCCTCCGGGCGCACCCAGCGCGACACGGGGTGGTGGCGCACCGACGGGCGCAGGTACTGCGTGATCGTGATGAGGTCGCAGCCGGCCTCGCGCAGCTGGCCCAGGGCCTCGACGACCTCCTCGGTGGTCTCGCCCATGCCGAGGATGAGGTTGGACTTGGTGACCAGCCCGGCGTCGTGCGCGCGGGTGATCACCGAGAGCGACCGGTCGTAGCGGAAGCCCGGGCGGATCGTCTTGAAGATGCGGGGGACGGTCTCGAGGTTGTGGGCCAGGACCTCGGGCTGCGACGAGAAGACCTCGTCCAGGAGCTCGGGCGTCGCGTTGAAGTCCGGGATGAGCAGCTCGACGCCGGTGCCCGGATTGACCGCGTGGATCTGGCGGACGGTCTCCGCGTAGAGCCAGGCGCCCCCGTCGGGCAGGTCGTCGCGGGCCACGCCGGTGACGGTCGAGTACTTCAGGCCCATCGCCTGCACGGACGCGGCGACGCGGCGGGGCTCGTCGGCGTCGAAGTCGGCCGGCTTGCCGGTGTCGATCTGGCAGAAGTCGCAGCGCCGCGTGCACTGGTCGCCGCCGATGAGGAACGTGGCCTCGCGGTCTTCCCAGCACTCGAAGATGTTGGGGCAGCCGGCTTCCTCGCACACCGTGTTCAGGCCCTCGCGCTTCACGAGGCCCTTGAGCTCGGTGTACTCGGGGCCCATCGTCGCGCGCGTGCGGATCCACTCCGGCTTGCGCTCGATGGGGGTCTCGGCGTTGCGCGCCTCGATGCGGAGCATGCGTCGGCCATCGGCTGCGATCGTCACGCCGGTCAGACTAACCCGCCGTCGCGCCGTCGGCTGCGGGGGAGTCGCGCGTCACACCGCGACGGCGGGGTGCGCGGCGAGGATCGGGACCAGGGTGTCGACGAGGTGACCGCGGACCAGGGGCAGCACCTCGGCGATCGTCACGCGCCGACCGGTCTCCGCCGAGAGGGACGTGACGTCGGCGTCCTCGATCCCGCACGGCACGATGCGGTCGAACGCGGCCAGGTCGGGCTCACAGTTGAGCGCGAAGCCGTGCATCGTGACGCCGCGGGAGACGCGCACACCGATCGCGGCGACCTTGCGCTCCCGGCGGTCGTGGTCGGCGGCGAACCACACGCCGCTGCGACCGTCCACGCGGATCGCGGTCAGCCCCAGGTCCGCGCACGTCCGGATGAGCGCCTCCTCCAGGACGCGCACGTAGCGCACGACGTCGATGGGCGTCGCGAGCTTCACGATGGGGTAGCCGACGAGCTGACCGGGTCCGTGCCACGTGATGCGGCCTCCGCGGTCCACGTCGACGACGGGCGTGCCGTCGACGGGCCGGTCCCACGACGCGGTGCGACGGCCGGCCGTGTAGACGTCCTCGTGCTCGCACAGGAGCACGACGTCCTCCCGCGTGCCGTCTGCGACCGCCGCATGAATCTCGCGCTGCAGCTCCCACGTCGGCTCGTAGGGCAGCAGACGTGTGCCGAGGTCGAGCTCGTCGAACCGCATGCCGCCAGGCTAACCCGCGGATCCTGCGGAGAGGTCGGGGTCGTCCTCCGGCCCTCGCTCGCCGGCGACGACGACGAGCAGCCGCCGCAGCTGCTCGGCCTGCTCCGGCGTGAGCCCGCGGGTGACCATCGACGCGGCGAGCTCACGGTCCGACGCCACGAAGAAGGCCGAGCGTCCCGCGTCCGTGATCGTGATCACGTGCCGGCGCCGGTCGTCGTCGTGCGGCGCCCGCGTGACGTACCCGCTGCGCTCCATGCGGGTCAGGACGCGGCTCATCGTCTGCTCGGTGACACTGCTGGCGGTCGCGAGCTCACGTTGGGACATGGGCGAGCGCAGGAGGTGGGCGAGGACGGCGTGGCTGGCGTGGTTCAGGTCCCACGTGGCCAGGTGGGCGTTCCAGTCCCGTTCGACGCGACGCGCGGCAGAGGACAGCAGCCGACCGACCGGCCACTGAGCCGGGTCGGGGGAGGCGGGATCGAGCGCGTCGCTCGGCACGCCCTGGTGGTCCACGCTTCGCCCTTCCATTTGCTGTTTCGACGATCAGCCTCAATGATACTCAGCATGCTGAGTAATCGCCGGTCCACCGTCCTCCGCGCCGTCCTCGTCGGCGTCGCCCTGGTCGTGTGGCTCGGCATCGGGTCGGCCGGAGGGATGGCGCAGGGCAAGCTGTCGCAGGTCCAGACGAACGACGCCTCCGCGTTCCTGCCCTCGTCGGCCGAGTCCACCCAGGCCGCCGAGGAGAGCAAGGGCTTCGTCGACACCGAGACATTACCCGCGCTCGTCGTCCTCCAGCCTGCTGACGGGTCCGGCGTCACGCCCGAGCAGCTGGCCGCCGTCGAGGACTGGGCGCAGGCGGTGCCGGACATGGCGCTGCCGCCCGGCAACGACGGCACCTGGTCCGAGTACCTCGTCGGTGAGGTGGCGGTCGTGCCGTCGCAGGACGGCGAGGCGGTGCTCGTCGCCTTCTCGCTCGACGGTGCGAAGGCAGAGGATCTGCTGGCCGACGAGGAGGGCGTCACCGACTCGTTCGTGGTCGCCCTGCGTGACTCCTTGGAGACCGAGCTGGGGGCCACCGCGACCTCGGCCGGCGAGCTAGGGCTCCAGGCGTGGGTCACCGGTCCGGCCGGGTTCGTCGCCGACCTGGTGACCGCATTCGGCGGCATCGATGGCGTCCTGCTGCTGGTGGCGCTCGGCGCCGTGCTGCTGATCCTCGTGCTGGTGTACCGCTCGCCGTTCCTGCCGTTCGTCGTGATCCTCACCGCCGTGTTCGCGCTCTGCCTCGCCGGTCTCGTGATCTACAACCTGGCCGCGAACGGCACCCTCGTGCTGAACGGCCAGTCACAGGGGATCCTGTCCATCCTCGTGGTCGGGGCGTCGGTGGACTACGCGTTGCTCCTCGTCGCGCGCTACCGGGAGGAGCTCGCCCGTGTCGAGCACCCCGCGGCCGCGATGAGGCGCGCGCTGCGGGCGTGCGTCGAGCCGATCGCCGCCAGCGCCGGCACCGTCATCGCCGGCGTGCTGTGCCTCCTGCTGTCCGACCTCGGCTCCAACCGCAGCCTGGGCCCGGTCGCCGCGATCGGCATCGCGTCCGCGCTGCTCGGCGCGCTCACGCTCCTGCCCGCGCTGCTGCTGGTGTTCGGCAGGCACTCGCGCATCCTGTTCTGGCCGCGAGCGCCGCGGCCCACGCCGGTCGTCGCCACGACCGCCGAGCACGCGCACGTCGACACGGCCATCGAGCCCGACCCCGCCGACGGCCCGGGGCTGTGGCCGCGACTGGCACGGTTCGTCGGTCGCAAGGCGAGGCCCGTGTGGATCGTCACGGCCCTCGCCCTCGGCGTCGGTGCGGCGTTCCTGCCGACGCTGAACGCGTCCGGGACCAACCAGGTCGACATCTTTCTCACCGACGTGGACGCGGTGGCCGGCGAGGAGGTCCTGGTGGAGCACTTCCCGGCCGGATCCGTCCAGCCCGCGATCGTCATCGTGGACGAGGCGGACGTGGACGCCGTCACCACCGCAGCCGAGGGCGTCGACGGCGTGGAGTCGGTGACCCCTTACACCGGCGCGCCGGCAGGCGCCGGCGCGCCCACCGACGGCGCGGCGCCCATCGTGGTCAACGACCGCGTGCGTCTCGACGTCGCCACGACCGCGTCCGCCGACACGCAGGACGCCGTCGCCACCGTCGACGACCTGCGCACCGCGGTCCACGAGGTGAGCCCCACGGCGCTCGTCGGGGGTGCCTCGGCGGAGACGCTGGACACCAACCGGGCCAGCGAGCGTGACCTACGGGTCATCGTCCCCGTCGTGCTCCTCGTCATCGGCGTGATCCTGATGTTCCTGCTGCGCTCGGTGGCCGCTGCTGCGCTCCTGCTCGCCGCGAACGTCCTCTCGTTCGCCGCCGCGCTCGGTGTCTCGGCGATCGTCTTCAACCACGTCCTCGGCTTCGCCGGCGCCGATCCCGTGGTCCCGCTGTTCGCCTTCGTGTTCCTCGTCGCCCTCGGGGTGGACTACTCGATCTTCCTGATGACGCGCGTCCGCGAGGAGTCGCTGAAGGTCGGGACGCGCGCGGGCGTGGTCCGCGGGCTCGCCGTCACGGGCGGCGTGATCACGTCGGCGGGCATCGTGCTCGCCACGACCTTCGCGGCCCTCGGTGTGATCCCGCTGCTGTTCCTCGCGCAGATCGCGTTCATCGTGGCGTTCGGGGTGCTGCTCGACACGTTCGTGGTCCGCAGCCTGCTCGTCCCGGCGCTCGTGCACGACCTCGGCCGCCGCACGTGGTGGCCGAGCGCGCTGTCCCGGCACCAGGAGCACGGTCTGCACAAGGTCACGCCCGACCTAGAGTGAGCCGCATGGAGGCACTGCGGGTCGGACTGGTCGGGTACGGGGGAGCGGGCCGGGGGATCCACGCCCGGCTGCTGCGCGAGGCCGGTCAGCAGGTCACGACCGTGGTCACGCGCAGCCGGGCGGTGCAGGTCGAGGCGGACTGGCCGGGAGCACGCGTCGTCCCCGACGTCGACGGTCTGCTGGCGCACGCCGACGAGCTCGACCTCGTGGTGATCGCGAGCCCCACCGGCGAGCACGTCACGCACGTCCTGGCGGCGCTCGACGCGGGTCTGCACGTGCTCGTCGACAAGCCGCTGGCCACCACCGCGGACGACGCCGAGCTGCTGGCGGCGCGCGGCGACGGGCGGCTCACCGTGTTCCACAACCGTCGCTGGGACCCCGAGCAGCTGACCCTGCTCGGGGTGCTCGCCGGCGGACAGCTGGGCACCGTGCACCGGTTCGAGCGGCGGTGGGAGAGGTTCCGGCCCGTGCCGCAGAACCGCTGGAAGGAGAACGACCCCGACTCCGGCGGGCTCCTGCTCGACCTCGGCGCCCACCTGGTCGACTCGGCCGTCCAGCTGTTCGGACCCGTCGCGCAGGTGTACGCCGAGCTCCACGCCCGCAGCACGCCGGCCGTCGACGACGTGTTCCTCGCGCTCGTGCACGCCGGTAACGGCGTCGTGAGCCACCTGCAGGCCGGCTCCGTCGTGGGCGCCCCCGGGCCACGCACGCGGGTGCTGGGCGACGGCGGCGCGTACCTGGTGACCAGCTTCGAGGGCGAACCGACCCCGTTCGCCGCGCTCGACGACGCCTACGAGGAGACCCGTCGGCCGGGCGAGCCCGTGCACGAGGGCTGGCTGGTGCGCGGCGCGGACCGGCTGCCGGTGCCGCAGGCCGCCGGGGGGCACGGCGACGTGTACCGCGCGGTCGTGCGGTGGGTCGTCGACGGTGGCCCGCCCCCGGTCGACCCGGCCGATGCGGCCCGCACCGCCCGGGTGCTCGACGCGGCGCTGGTGTCGGCTGCCGAGCGCAGGGTGGTCCAGCTGCCCTGACGGGCCTGTGGACGACCCCCGACGGGCTCGCGCCCATCGGGCTTGGATGTCCCGATGGACAGGTTCGTCGTGCCGACCGATGTCGAGACCGCCCTCGTGGACGCCGGGTTCCACCCCGTCGAGGTCGCCGGGTCCGGGTGGCTCGCTGTCGCCCTGGACGGCTCCGACCGACGCCTCGAGCTGCACGTGGTGCCCGCCGTCGCCGACGCCGGGATGTCGGAGCGCGCCGCGCGGCTCTGCTCCGTCCGGCACGAGCACCTCCCGCAGGTGCTGGACGTCGTCGAGCTGTCGTCCGGGCGGCTCGGGCTCGTCGTCGAGCACGTCGACGGCCTCTCGCTCGCGCAGATCCGCGCTGCCCGGGCACCGCTGGCCGACGGCGAGGCTGCCACGGTGGCCATCCCCGTGGCCGGCGCCCTCGCGGCGCTGCACCACGCCGGGCTGTCCCACGGGGCCGTGAGCGAGTCGACGATCGTGGTCCGACCCGACGGCCGCCCGGTGCTGACCGACCTGCGGGGTGCCCTCTGCGGCGCCACTGACACCGAGGCGGACGTACGGCGACTGGTCGCCACCGTGCTCGGCCAGATGCCTGACGCGGACGTGCACCTGGTCTCCGACCAGGCGGACGACGGGAGCCTGCGGGCGGCCCTCGACGAGCTGCTGACGGTGCCCGGGCTCGACGCCTACCGGGTGGTCGACGCGTGCTACGACACCGCGGACCCCGAACCTGTCCGGATCCCCGACGCGGGCGCACGGGCCTCCTCGGCGCTGACGGCCTCGGCGCGCGAGGGCGATCCCGCACGCGCAGAGGTCCTCTCCCGCCGGCAGGCCCGGGAACGGCGCAGGCGACGCGCAGCACGTGTCGGCACGGGCGTGGCGGTCGCTGCGGTGGTCCTGGCGGCCGGCGTCGGAGGATGGCGCCTCCTCGATCGCCAGCCCGCCACGGCTCCCGTGGCCGACGACCCTGTGCAGGCCGCCATCGAGCTCAGCCAGGCGCGGGCCGAGGTCATCGAGACCGGCGACGTGTCCCTGCTCCGGGCGGTCGACATCGCCGACGGCCCGGCGGCCGTGGCAGACGCGCGGCTGCTCGCGGACCTGGAGGGAGCACGGGTCGACGGGCTCGCGGTCGACGTGCAGGATGCCTGGGTCGTCGAGGACGACGGCAGTCGAGGTGACACGACGGACGTCGCCGTGACGTCCGCGATGTCGGCGCACTCGCGGGTGCCTGTCGACGGCGGCTCCGCGGTCCAGGTGGCTGCCTCCGAGGCCCGTACGGTCGTGCTGGGCCTGCGCTGGACCGCCGAGGGGTGGCGGGTCTGGGACGTCGTCGAGCCGTGACGTCAGTCGGGCTGAGCGACCCACTCCGCTGCCGTGGCCAGGTCCGCGTGCACCGGCACGAACCCGCTCGCGTCCAGCACAGAGGGGATCGCGCGGATCGAGCCGAGCACCTCCGACGAGAAGTCGCCGAGAACCGCGCGCAGCGCGAACGCGGGCACCGGCACCACCGCGGGTCGGTGCATCGCCCGGGCGAGCGCAGCGATCACCTCGGCGTTGCGCGCCGGGGCGGTCACCAGGTTGACCGGACCGTGCACCGGCGCGGTGAGCAGGTGCTCGACGGCTCGGACGTGGTCGAGCAGCGTGATCCACGGCCAGAACTGCCGACCTGACCCCAGCCGGCCACCGACGCCCAGCCGGATCAGCGGCAGCAGGCGACCGAGGGCGCCACCGCCCTGGCCCAGCCCGATGCCCGTCCGCAGGTGGACCACCCGCAGCCCGGCGTCCTGCGCGGGTGCGGTCGCCGCTTCCCAGTGCCGTACGACGTTCGCGAAGAACGTGGTCCCGAGCGGCTCGTCCTCGTCCAGGACGTCCTCCCCGCGGGAGCCGTACGCACCGATCCCCGACGCCTGGAGCAGCACGTGCGGTCCGTCGTCGAGCTCGGCGAGCGTCCGGGACAGCAGGCCGGTGGTGTTCAGGCGGGACGACAGGACCTCCCGCTTGCGGGCCGTCGTGAGCGGTCTCGAGCCGGGGTTCACGCCCGCGAGGTTGATGACGGCGTCGGCACCGGCCACGGCGTGGGGGTCCAGGCGTCCTGCGTCGGGGTCCCAGGAGATCTGCGACGGGCCGCTCGCGGGACCGCGGACCAGGACGCGGACGTCGTGACCGCTGCGCCGCAGGTGGGGGACGAGAGCGGACCCGATGAAGCCGTGCGACCCGGCGATGACGACCTGCATGGCGCTCACCCTACGGTCGGCGTGCGCCGTCGGCCCGCCGGGGGCCCCCAGGCACCGTCACACGACGGCCCGGTCCCCTCGCGGGGTACCGGGCCGTCGTGGTGGGTCAGGTGCCGCGGATCAGAGACCGACCTCGGACTCGAACGCGCCCTCCTCGATGCGGTTCTTGACCGCGGAGAGGTAGCGGGACGCGTCGGCGCCGTCGACCAGGCGGTGGTCGTACGACAGCGAGAGGTAGCACATCGACCGGATCGCGATGACCTCGGCGCCGTCGGCGTCATGGATGACGACGGGACGCTTGACGATCGCGCCCGTGCCCAGGATCGCGGACGTGCCGCCGGGGACGATCGGGGTGTCGATGATCGCGCCGCCGGAGCCCGTGTTGGTCACCGTGAAGGTGGCACCGCTGAGCTCGTCCGGCGTGACCTTGTTCTGGCGGGTGCGGCCTGCCAGGTCGACGATCTTGCGCGAGATGCCGGCGAGGTTCAGGTCGCCCGCGTCGCGGATGACCGGGACGAGGAGGCCCTTCTCGGTGTCGACCGCGATGCCGACGTTCTCCTGTGCGTGGTACGTGATCTGGTTGCCCTCAAGCACACCGTTGATCTTCGGGAACGCCTTGAGCGCCTCGACGGCGGCCAGCACGAAGAACGGCAGGAACGTGAGGTTGACGCCCTCGCGCGCCTTGAAGTCCTCCTTGGCCTTTGCGCGGAGCCGCGCGACCCGGGTCACGTCGACCTCGACGACGGTGGTCAGCTGCGCCTGCGAGTGCAGGGCGTCGACCATGCGCTCGGCGATGATCTGGCGCAGCCGGCTGGCCTTCTCCGTGGTGCCCCGCAGCGGCGAGACCGCCGGCACGGCGGCTGCAGGCTTGGCGGGTGCGGCAGGCGCCGCAGCAGCCGGCTGGGCCTTGGCGGCCTCCGCGGCAGCCTTCTCCGCCTCGGCCTTGGCCGCGGCGTCGAGGACGTCCTCCTTGCGGATCCGGCCTCCCACACCGGTGCCGACCAGCGATGCCACGTCGACGCCCTTGTCGGCCGCGAGCTTGCGGACGAGCGGGGTCAGGTAGGTGCCCGACACGGACGGCGCCGCCGCGGGGGCTGCGGCCGGAGCGGGCGTGGCGGGAACCGGCGCAGGCGTCGGTGTCGCCGGGACGGGCGCGGGAGCGGCCGGGGCCTCCTTCTCGGCGGCAGGCTCAGGCTCAGGCTCAGGCTCAGGCTCGGGGGCCTTCTCCGGCGCCTTCTCCTCGGCCGGGGCGGACTGCTGCGGCGCGGCCGGCGCAGAGCCGGAGCCGATGACGGCGAGCACCGCACCGACCTCGACGGTCTCGTCCTCCTGGACCAGGATCTGCTGCAGCGTGCCGGCGATCGGCGACGGGATCTCCGTGTCGACCTTGTCGGTCGAGATCTCGAGCAGCGGCTCGTCCACGGCGACCTCGTCACCGACGGCCTTGAGCCAGCGCGTGACGGTGCCCTCGGTGACGGACTCGCCCAGCGCGGGAAGGGTTACGTTCTCGCCGGTCCCGCCACCCTGCTCGGCGGCAGCGGGTGCAGCGGCAGGCTCCTCGTGCTCCTCGACGGGCTGCTCCGCGGGAGCGGCCTCGGCGGCGGGCTCCTCGGCGGGAGCCTCCTCGGCCGGTGCCTCCTCGGCCGGTGCCTCCTCGGCGGCGGCCGCGGGAGCCGCCTCCTCGGCGGGGGCGGCGTCCTGCGAGGACGAACCCTCCCCGGAACCGATGACGGCGAGGGTGGCGCCGACCTCGACGGTCTCGTCCTCCTGCACCAGGATCTGCTCGAGCACGCCGGCGAACGGCGACGGGATCTCGGTGTCGACCTTGTCGGTCGAGATCTCGAGCAGCGGCTCGTCGACCTCCACCGTGTCGCCCACGTTCTTCAGCCAGCGGGTGACGGTCCCCTCGGTGACGGACTCACCGAGTGCGGGCAGCTGCACGTTGTCGGACATGACCGCTCGTGTCTCCTTCGAATCGTGAGGTCAGTTGTGGGCGTGCAGCGGCTTGCCGGCGAGCGCGAGGTGCGCCTCCCCGAGGGCCTCGTTCTGCGTGGGGTGGGCGTGCACGAGGGAGGCGACGTCCTCGGGGTAGGCCTCCCAGTTCACGATGAGCTGACCCTCGCCGATGAGCTCGCCGACGCGCGCGCCGATCATGTGGACGCCGATGACCGGTCCGTCCTTCTGGCGCACGAGCTTGACGAATCCCTGCGTGCCGAGGATCTGGCTCTTGCCGTTGCCGCCCAGGTTGTACTCGAGCGTCTCGACGCCGTCGGCCCCGTGGACCTCCTTGGCGCGCGCCTCCGTGAGACCGACCGAGGCGACCTCGGGGTCGGAGTAGGTCACGCGCGGGATGCCCGACTCGACGATGCCGGCGGGCTTGAGCCCGGCGATCTCCTCGGCGACGAAGATGCCCTGCGCGAACCCGCGGTGCGCGAGCTGCAGGCCGGGGACGATGTCGCCGACGGCGTAGATGTTGCCGACACCGGTGTGCAGGCGCTCGTCGGTGATGACGAACCCGCGGTCCAGCGTGATGCCCTGCTCCTCGTAGCCGACGCCGGAGGTGCGGGGGCCGCGGCCCACGGCGACGAGCAGGAGGTCGGCGTCGAACGTCTTGCCGTCCTCCAGCGAGACGTGCACGCCGTTGTCGTCCTGGGTCACGCCGGCGAACCGGACGCCCAGGTTGAAGTTGATGCCGCGCTTGCGGAACTGGCGCTCGAAGGCCTTGGAGAGGGACTCGTCCTCGTTGGCGATGAGGTGGGGGAGCGCCTCGATGATCGTGACGTCCGCGCCGAAGGACTTCCAGACGCTGGCGAACTCCGACCCGATGACGCCGCCGCCGAGCACGATGACCGACTTCGGCACCCAGTCGAGCTGGAGGGCCTGGTCGGAGGTGATGACCCGGCCGCCGATCTCCAGACCGGGCAGGGAGCGCGCGTAGGAGCCGGTGCCGAGCACGATGTACTCACCGGTGACCCGCTCGCCGTTGACCTCGACGGTGTCCTTGGCGACGAGCTTGCCGTAGCCCTCGAACACGGTGATCTTGCGGGACTTGATCAGCCCCTGCAGGCCCTTGTAGAGGCGACCGATGACGGTGGCCTTGTACTCGTTCACACCGTTCATGTCGATGTGGTCGAGGCTCGTGTGGACGCCGAAGTGGGCGCCGTCGCGGGCGTTGTCCGCCAGCTCGGCGGCGTGCAGCAGCGCCTTGGTGGGCACGCAGCCCACGTGGAGGCAGGTGCCGCCCACCTTGTCGGCCTCGATGAGGGCGACGGTCTTGCCCAGCTGTGCGGCGCGCAGTGCGGCTGCGTAGCCGCCGCTGCCTCCGCCCAGGACGACGATGTCGAAAGCGGTGCCGTTCGTGTCGGCCACGTGCAGACTCCTCATACGCAGACTTGGTGGTCTCGAGCTCGCCGACCATCCTGTCATCCCCGCAGGCCCTGAACGACCCGGACGGCGGACGCGCCCATGTGACACTCAGAACAGTCGTCCCATGACTGCTGTTCCGTCTCGTGCGTCACGTCCGCAGTCCGCCCCGCAGATCGACAGGTTCGCAGGCTACCCTCGTGCGCCATGGGCCTGTTCTCACGCCGCAAGCCGGCCGCCACCGACGCGCCGACGGACCGCGACGCGCGCGAGGCGACGCTCGCCCACCTGAAGGACTTCGTCGCCACCCGCGTCGGCGTCGAGGCGTACGTCGAGCCGCAGACCAACTCCACGCCGACGACGATGATGCTCGTCGCCACGGACGGTGAGTGGACCCGGCGCCGGGTGCCGGACCCGAAGACGGCCTGGGAGCTGGCCCGCGACATGGGCATCCCCGTGTACGACGTGCAGCGGACCGGCTACCCCCAGCGCGTCCGGGACTGGAACTCGCGGCAGCGGCTCGCGCGCAAGCGCAAGCACGCCTAGGCGTCCTAGGCCTTCGGCGCCCGACCCTCGAGCAGGGCCAGCAGCGTCCGCACGCCGACACCGGTGCCGCCCACGGGCGTGTAGCCGTGCGCGGTCCGCTCGTTGTAGGCGGGCCCGGCGATGTCGAGGTGGGCCCAGGGCGTCTGCCCGACGAACTCCTGCAGGAAGATCCCCGCGGTGAGCATGCCGCCGAACCGGTCGCCGATGTTCGCGATGTCCGCGACCTTCGACTTGAGCGAGGCGCGCAGGTCCGCGGGCAGCGGCATCGGCCAGAACTGCTCGCCGCTGACCTCGGCGGCGGCGACCACCTCGCCGCGCACGTCGTCGGTGCCCATCACGGCGGACACGCGGTGCCCGAGCGCGACGAGCTGGGCGCCGGTGAGGGTGGCGATGTCGAGGACGACGTCGGGCTTCTCCTCGATGGCGGCGACCAGGCCGTCGGCCATCACCAGCCGGCCCTCGGCGTCGGTGTTCAGCACCTCGACGGTCTTCCCGCCCCGGATGGTCAGCACGTCGGACGGACGCTGAGCCGTCCCGGACGGCATGTTCTCCGCCAGGCACAGCCAGCCGGTGACGGCGACGGGCAGCTCGAGGCGCGCGGCGGCGACGACGGTGTGCAGCACGGCCGCGGCACCGGCCATGTCGGACTTCATGGCCTCCATGCCGGCGGCGGGCTTGATCGAGATGCCGCCCGAGTCGAACGTGATCCCCTTGCCGACGAGCGCGACCTTGACCTTCGGACGCGACGGCGAGTACGACACCTTGACCAGCCGGGGACCGCGCACGGAGCCCTGCCCGACGCCGATCAGGCCGCCGTAGCCGCCGGCGGCGAGCGCCTTGTCGTCCAGCACGGTGATCTTCAGGCCCTTGGCGCCCGACTCCTTGACGGCGGCCTTCGCCGCCTCGGCGAATGCGGCGGGGTACAGGTCGTTCGGCGCGGCGTTGACCAGGTCGCGTGTGCCGTGCACCGCGGCGGCGACGACCTCGGCGCGGGCGACCGCGGCCAGCGTCGCGCGGTCCCGGGGGTGCGCGGTGACGACCTGGATCGTGCCGACGGGCGCATGCTTGGCGGCCTCGGAAGCGCGGTAGCGCGTGTAGGAGTACGCGCCGAACAGGGCGCCCTCCGCGACGGCGGCCACCGACTCGGCGTCGTCGGCCGGGAGCGCGAGACCGACGCTCGCGGTGCCGGCGAGCTCGCGCGTCGCAGCGCCCGCGGCACGGCGGAGTGTCTCGGGGGTGATCTTGTCCGCGGGCCCGACGCCCGTGAGCACCAGCACCGTGGCGGTCAGCCCCGTGCCGGGAAGCCGGCGGACCTCGTCGGGGGCCCCGGTGATCCCG
This sequence comes from Cellulomonas humilata, assembly GCF_030814415.1. GTDB lineage: Bacteria > Actinomycetota > Actinomycetes > Actinomycetales > Cellulomonadaceae > Cellulomonas > Cellulomonas humilata_A. Next base: position 788,827 of record NZ_JAUSVB010000002.1, read on the forward strand.
AGCGCAGCTGCAGAGGCCAGCTGGGCGCGCAGGTCCTTGGGGAGGCGCTCCAGGCCGAGGACGGCTGGTGCACCGTCCTGCTGGGCGACCGCGACCACGAGGGCGTCGACGGCGAGGCGGGCAGGGTCGTGGGAGGTCAGCGAGACGGTCACGCGTCGATGATAGGCACGGACGTGCACGGGCTCGATGTCTGTCGCCGGTACGGTGGGGCATCGTGATCGTCCCCCTCGCGCTGCTCGTCGGCGCCCTGTGCCTGGCCCTGGGTGCGTGGGCAGCCTGGTTCGTCGTCCGGGACCGCGCCGTGGTGCTGCGCCAGCTGTGGGGTGCCGCCGTCATCGAGGGTGTGCTCGTCCTGCAGGCCGCGATCGCCGGCATCCTCGCCGCGACCGGCTCGCCCGACGTCGACGGCGTCCTGCTCTGGGGCTACGTCCTCACGCAGGCGCTGATCCTGCCGATCGCAGCCGCGTGGGCGTTCGCCGAGCGCACCCGCTGGAGCTCGGTGGTGCTGCTCGTCGCGACGCTGACCGTGGCCTTCCTCGAGTTCCGACTGCTCCAGATCTGGGGGACCGTGTGACCGACCGACCGACGGCGAGGCAGCGACCGACGGGGAGCGGCCCGGGCCGCCTCCTCGTGGCGGTGTACGGGATCCTTGCGCTCGCCGCGACGGCCCGCGGGATCTACCAGGTGGCCACCAAGCTCGACGAGGCGCCGATCGCCTACCTGCTCTCGCTCGGCGCGGGCCTCGTGTACGTCGTCGCGACGATCGCGCTGGCCACCGACCGGCGGACGCTCGCGTGGTGGGCGGTGTCGATCGAGATGCTCGGCGTGCTGACCGTCGGGCTGCTGTCGCTGGTGGACGTGGGGGACTTCCCCGACGAGACGGTGTGGTCGGCGTTCGGGCAGGGTTACGGCTACGTCCCGCTGGTGCTGCCGTTCCTCGGCCTGGTGTGGCTGTGGCGCACGGGGCGGACGCCCGACGTGCCGCCCGCGTCGGACGACCTAGGGTGAAGAACGTGTACCGACTGCTGTTCGACCTCGTCTTCCGCCGCATGGATCCGGAGCGCGCGCACGAGGTCGCGTTCCGGCTGATCCGGGTGGTGGCGCAGGTCCCGCTCCTGCGTGGCGCGGTCCACCGGGTCTTCCGGGCCTCCGACGAGGGCGCCGTGCAGGTCTGGGGGCGACGGTTCCCCTCGCGGTTCGGGCTGGCGGCCGGATTCGACAAGAACGCGGTCGGCGTCGCCGGCCTGACGATGCTCGGCTTCGGTTTCGTCGAGGTGGGCACGGTCACCGCGCACGCGCAGCCGGGCAACGAGCCGCCACGCCTGTGGCGCGTGCTCGAGCAGCGGGCGCTGCGCAACCGGATGGGCTTCAACAACGAGGGCTCGGCGGCGGTGGCGGCCCGGCTGCGGCGCCTGCGCGCGACCCCGGCGGGCCGACGGCTCGTGGTCGGGGTGAACATCGGCAAGACCAAGGTCACCCCGGCGGAGCAGGCACCGGCGGACTACGCGACGAGCGCTGGCCGGCTCGCGCCGTACGCCGACTACCTGGTGGTGAACGTGTCGTCCCCGAACACCCCGGGTCTGCGCGACCTGCAGTCGGTCGAGGCGTTGCGCCCGATCCTGGAGGCCACCCGCGTGGCGGCCGACGAGGCGACCACGTCAGCCGGGCTGGCTCCCGTGCCGCTGCTGGTCAAGATCGCCCCCGACCTGTCCGACGACGACGTCGACGCGGTGGCCGAGCTCGCCGCCGAGCTGGGGCTCGACGGGATCGTCGCGGTCAACACGACCATCGGCCACGACCTCGGACCCGGCGGGCTGTCCGGCCCGCCCGTGCTCGCCCGTGGTCTCGACGTGGTGGCGCGACTGCGCAACCAGCTGGGTCCGGACGCGGTCATCGTCGGGGTCGGCGGCATCACGACCGCCGCCGACGCCCGCGAGTACGTGGCCGTCGGCGCGACCCTCGTGCAGGGCTACACCGGCCTGATCTACGAGGGTCCGGCGTATGCGTCGCGGATCGCCCGCGCCCTCGCGGCCGACGAGGCGTTGCGTGGTCCGGCTCGGCGGAAGGCGGTCGCGTGATGGTGGTGCGGCCGCAGTGGGAGTGGCGCTTCGACGGCGCGGACGGGTCCGCGCTCGACCGTCCGGTCAGCCCGGTGTTCACGACGCAGTACGACGCCGAGCAGTGGCTCGGCGAGCACTGGCGCACGCTGGCTGCGCAGGGTGTGCACGCGGTGGGTCTGCTCCACGAGGGTGCCCAGGCGACGCCGACCCTCACGCTGCCGCTGATCTGACCTCAGACCAGCGCGTGCAGCCGGTCGGGTCCGGTGACCGGTGCGGTGATCCCCAGGCCTGCCCACGCCGAGGCCAGCCCGGCGACGGCTCGGCGCAGGTCGTCGGGTGAGGTGGTGAACGGCAGTCGCAGGTTCTGCTCGAAGCTGCCGTCCACCCCGAACGCCGTGCCGGGGACCACGCGGACGCCGTGCCGGGTGGAGATCGCGGCGAGCGCGCTGGACACGGGTGCGCCCAGATCCGCCCAGAGCGAGAGCCCGCCTGCCGGCACGTCGAAACGCCAGGAGGGAAGCTGGTCGAGCAGCAGGCCGACCAGCAGGTCGCGCCGGGCGCGCAGCTCGGCCCGTCGGCGGTCCAGGAGGTCGGTGGGTTGCGCGAGCAGCTCGGCCACGACCAGCTGCTCCAGCACCGCTGTCCCGTGGTCGGTATGGGCACGCATGGTGGCGAGCCGGAACACCAGGTCCGGGTGCGCGCGGACCCAGCCGACCCGCAACCCACCCCAGTAGCTCTTGGACGCCGAGCCGATCGAGATGACGTGGGCCGACGCCGTGCCGTCGTCTGCGTACGAGCGGGGAGCCGGGCCGTCCATGGTCAGCTCGGTCAGGACCTCGTCGCCGACGATCGCCGTGCGATACCGCCGGGCCAGGGCACGCACCTGGGCGCGCTCCTCGTCGTCGAGGCTGGTCCCGGTGGGGTTGTGGTGGTCGGGGATCAGGTAGACCAGCCGGGGCGACACCTGCCGCAGGGTCGACTCGAGCAGGTCGATGTCCAGACCGGAACCGCCTGACGGGACCGGCACCGGGCGGGCACCGGCGCTCCGCACCACGTCGATCGCGAGCGGGTAGGTGGGGTGCTCGACCACCACGCGGTCTCCGGGTCCGGCGTGCGCCGTGACCAGGAGGTGGATCGCCTGCTGCGCGCCCGTCGTGATGAGGATCTGGTCCGGGCTCGTGGGGGTGCCGCGCCCGGTGTACCAGCGGGCGACGGCCTCGCGCAGCACCGGCAGGCCGAGCGGCGAGTAACCCGTTCCGGAGAGGTGCCGGGGGAGCGCGTCGAGCGCGGCGAGGTAGGCGCCGTGCAGGGACGAGGGTGCCGAGGGAGCGGCCATCGCGAGGTCGACGACGCCCGGCTCGTGACCGACGGACTCCGCCATCGAGACGCGTGCGCCCGGTCCGGACGGAAGGGTGGTGACCGTGCCCGAGCCGCGCCGGCTCACGAGGTAGCCCTCGTCGCGCAGCAGCCCGTAGGTGGCGGTGGTGGTCGTGCGGGACACGCCGGCGGCGTCGGCGAGCTCGCGCTCGCTCGGCAGGCGGGTGCTCAGGGGGACGGAGCCGGAGAGGATCGCGGCGCGCAGTGCGTCGGCGAGCGCGACGTAAGCCGGCCCAGGCCGCTGCCACGCGCCCAGGACGGTGTCCAGCCGCAGGCCGCTGATCCGGCGGTCCGCGGGGAGTTCTTCGATCGTCATGGGGCCACTATGCCAGAAGTGGCTATTCCAAGCGATGCCACATACGGGCCAGAGTGGCTGTCCATGGAGATGTGGTTGTGGATGGGGATGGCGGCAGTCCTGCTCGCGGGGCTGGTCGTGACGCTGTGGCGCGCGGTCCGGCAGGACGGGCTGGGGCACCGGCCTCCGCCGGCGTCGCGGCACGACTGGTCCGAGCACTCCGAGCTGCTCACGTGAGGGCCGGCGACGAGCGCACGTATGCTCGCGCGGTGCTGCCCTGGATGCGTCCCGACGCGCGCCCCGTCCGCCGGGGCGTGCAGCTGCTGGTCGGGCTCGTCCTGTACGCGGCGTCGATCGCGATGCTCGTGGACGCCGGCCTGGGCAGCATGCCGTGGGACGTCCTGACGCAGGGGATCTCGCGGCACACGGGCCTGTCCTTCGGCGTCGTCACCCTGCTGACCGGTGTGCTCGTCCTGGCGTGCTGGATCCCGCTGCGGCAGCGCCCCGGCGTCGGGACCGTCGCGAACGTCATCGTGATCAGCGCGCTCGTCGACCCGTTCCTCGCGTTGCTCGACGGGCTGCCCGACCCGATCGGCGTGCGCATCGCGCTGGCGGCCTCCGGCATCGTGCTCAACGGACTGGCGACCGGCCTGTACGTCGGTGCCCGCCTCGGGCCGGGGCCGCGCGACGGGCTCATGACCGGGCTCGTCCGCCGGACCGGGCGCTCCGTGCGGCTGGTCCGCACCACCATCGAGGTGACGGTGGTGTCCGTCGGCTGGCTGCTGGGCGGAACGGTCGGCTTCGCGACGCTCGCCTACGCGCTGGCCATCGGCCCGCTCGTGCACCTGTTCCTGGCGCGTCTGACGGTCCCGGTCGCGACGGAGGAGCTCGTCACGGTGTGAGAGAGAGACCCGGCCCCATCGCTGGGGCCGGGTCGTCGCTCAGCGGGCCGGGGGCGCGTTCTTCGCGGTCTCGGCCGGGTCGGAGACCACGGAGTCACCCAGGACGGCGTCGATCCGTGCCAGCAGCTCGGCCGGGATCGTCACGCCCGACGCCTTGACGTTCTCGGTCACCTGCTCGGGTCGCGACGCGCCGATGATCGCGGCCGCGACGTTCTGGTTCTGCAGCACCCACGCCACTGCCAGCTGGGCCAGCGACATTCCGAGCTCGTCAGCGACGGGAGTGAGGTCCTGCACCCGCTGCAGCACGTCCGGCTGCTCGAGGAAGCGCCCGATGAACCGGGCGCCACCCTTCTCGTCGGTCGCGCGCGACCCGGCGGGCGGCGCCTGGCCCGGCTTGTACTTGCCGGTCAGCACGCCCTGCGCCACCGGCGACCAGACGATCTGGGACACCCCGAGCTCCGCGGACGTGGGGACGACCTCGCCCTCGATGACCCGCCAGAGGGCCGAGTACTGCGGCTGGTTCGAGATCAGCTGGAAACCGAGGTCCGTGGCGAGGGCGTGCCCTGCGCGGATCTGGTCCGCGGTCCACTCGCTCACGCCGATGTAGAGCGCCTTGCCCGAGCGCACGACGTCGCCGAACGCCTGCATCGTCTCCTCGAGCGGGGTCGACTCGTCGTAGCGGTGCGCCTGGTACAGGTCGACGTAGTCCGTCTGGAGGCGCTGCAGCGAGCCGTCGATCGACTCGAGGATGTGCTTGCGCGACAGCCCGGAGTCGTTCGCGCCGCCGGGGCCGGTGGGCCAGTAGACCTTGGTGAAGATCTCGAGCGACTGCCGTCGCTCGCCCTTCAGGGCCTCGCCGAGGACGGTCTCGGCCTTCGTGTTCGCGTAGACGTCGGCTGTGTCGAAGCTCGTGATGCCCGCGTCGAGCGCGGCGCGCACGCAGGCCTTCGCGGTGTCGTTCTCGACCTGCGAGCCGTGCGTGAGCCAGTTGCCGTAGGTGATCTCGGTGATCTTCAGGCCGGAACGGCCCAGGTAGCGGTAGGAAACCATGCCCGCCACCCTACGGCGGCGTCAGACGGGTCGCTGCCCGTGCTTGACCTGCGCCTTGGGCATGCGCGACGGGCGGATCTGGAACGCCCGCAGGACGCCGTACATGGCCGCGCCGCGCGGGATGTGCTCGATCCCGAACTTGGCGACGAGGCGCTTCTTCAGGCCCCGCCACATGAGCCACGCGTCGATGACGGCCGCGATGATGTAGACGTACAGCGCCAGGATGGCGAAGACGGCGAACCCGGTCTTGGCCAGCGCGAACTGGATGACCAGGAACACCGCGGCCACCGGCAGGAAGAACTCCCCGAGGTTCCAGCGGGCGTCGACCGAGTCGCGGATGAACCGGCGCACAGGTCCGCGGTCCTTGGCCGGCATGTTGCGCTCGTCGCCGGTCTGCATGGCCCGGTACTCGATGTCCCGCTGCGCCTTCGCCCGCTCGCGGCTGGCCTTCTTGGAGGCGGGTGCCACGAGGGGGCGCTTGTTCGCCGCCTCGGAGACCTTGCGCTTCGGCGTCGGGCGGCCCTTGCCCGCGTCCGTGGGCGGCGGCGTGCTCTCCGTCAGTGCGGGAGTCACGGGCTGGGGGTCGTTGCTGCGTCCGAACACCCCGTCAGGGTAGTCGAGTAGCGTGCTTGTCCGTGACCGACGCCGCCCTCTTCTCGTCCAAACTCCCGACCGACCGGACGGACGCGCTGCGTGCGCGGACCGCCGCCGCGTTCGGCGCGCTGCGCGCCGACCTGGAGGCCCTCGTCCGCATCCCGAGCGTGTCCAACGCCGAGTTCGACCAGGCGCACGTGACCGCGAGCGCGGACGCCGTCGTGGCGTTGCTGCGCGGCGCCGGCCTCGACGACGTGCAGGTCCTGTCCGTGCCGTCGGGTGCTCCCGCGGTCGTCGGTCGCCGCCCGGCGCCGGAGGGTGCGCCGACGGTGCTGCTGTACGCGCACCACGACGTCCAGCCGCCCGGGGACGACGCCGACTGGGACAGCCCGCCCTTCGAGCCGACCGAGCGTGGTGGACGCCTCTACGGCCGCGGCGCCGCGGACGACAAGGCCGGGGTGATCGCGCACGTGGGAGCCCTGCGGGTGCTGGGCGACGAGCTGGGCGTGGGCGTCACGGTGTTCATCGAGGGCGAGGAGGAGATCGGCTCGCCGACGTTCACCGCGTTCCTGCACGCCTACCAGGACCTGCTCCGCGCGGACGTCATCGTCGTCGCCGACTCCTCCAACTGGGCGATCGGGGTCCCGGGTCTGACCACGTCCCTGCGCGGCCTCGTGGACTGCGTGGTCGAGGTGGCCGTGCTGGAGCACGCCGTGCACTCGGGCATGTTCGGCGGCGCGGTCCTCGACGCGCCCACCCTGCTGGCACGCCTGATCACCACGCTCCACGACGACGAGGGCAACGTCGCCGTCGCCGGCCTCGTGCACGCGCCGGACCCGACGGTCGACTACGACGAGGACACGTTCCGCGCCGACGCGAGCGTGCTCGACGGGGTCCGCCTGGCGGGCACCGGACCGATCACCGCCCGGCTGTGGACCCGCCCCGCGATCGGTGTCATCGGCTTCGACGCCCCCCGCGTGGCGAGCGCGTCGAACACCATCACCCCGCGTGCGTCGGCGAAGCTCTCTGTCCGTCTCGCACCGGGCCAGGACCCGGACGCCGCGATGGACGCGCTGCGGTCGCACCTGGTCGCGAAGGCGCCCTTCGGCGCTCGCGTCACCGTGACGGACGGCGAGAAGGGCAAGCCGTTCCAGGCGCCGACCGACTCGACGGCGATGCAGGCGGCGCGATGGGCGTTCGGGCAGTCCTGGGGCACCGACCCGGTGGACATCGGTGTCGGGGGCTCGATCCCGTTCATCGCCGACCTGCTGGAGGTCTACCCGGACGCCGCGATCCTGGTCACCGGCGTGGAGGACCCCGACGGCCGCGCGCACGGCGCCAACGAGTCGGTGCACCTGGGAGAGCTGGAGAAGGTCGTGCTCGCCGAGGCGCTCCTGCTGGAGCGGCTGGCGTCGGGCAGCTGAGGCGCCCATCCAGCCAGGGCTCTCAGGACGCGGGCTGCTCCCGGTGGGCCACGCCGACGGCCTCGGCCCACGCCTGCACGTCGGCGGGAAGCTCGGGCGAGGGGCCGGCGTGCGTGCCCAGCAGGTCGATGACGTCGGGCGCGGGCACGCGCGAACCGTCCCGGCTGAGGAACCGGCCGGCGATCACCCCGCGGGCGACATGCTGGCCGCCGCGCGTGAAGGTCTGCTCGAGGTAGGCGCAGCGCGGGTCCCAGCCGAGCAGCCGCGTGGTGATCTCGAACCGCTGGCCGAGCGTGAGCGAGCGGCGGTACGAGATGGTCGACGAGGCGACGACGGGGTACCAGCCGCGCTCGTTCAGGAGGCCGAACGCTCCGAGGTCCGCGAGGAAGTTGCTCCGCGCGACGTCCATCATCTGCAGGTACACGCCGTTGTTCACGTGGCGGTAGAAGTCCAGGTCACCGAGGCGCACCCGCAGCTGCGTGACCGACGGGTCGAGCACGCCCCGGCCGGGAACGGCACGGCGGGGACGGGTGGTGGCCAGCGCGAGCTGGATCATCCGGGTCATTCCGGCGATGTTACTCGCGAGTAGGTTCGACCGGAACCGGGACGAAGTGCTCGACCACCGGGAACGGGTCGTAGAAGTGGTGCAGGAGCTCACGCCACCGCAGGTACTCCGGCGACCCGCGGAAGCCCACCTCGTGCGCCTCGACCGAGTCCCACCCGATCAGCAGCAGGTACGTCCCGGGCTGCTCGACCCCGCGCGAGACGCGGATCCCACGGAAGCCCGGGATGCTCGACACGAGCGGCACCGCCTGCGCCATCGCCGCCTCGAACGCGTCCTGCTCGCCGGGACGCACCGGCAGGAGCGCGTGCTCGAGCACGGGGGCGTCGAGCAGCCCGGTCACACGGGCGGTTCGGGGTCGTACTGGATGCCGCGACGCACGGCGCGCGCGGCGTCGACCGACTCCAGCCGGGCGACCAGGTGCAGGGCCATGTCGATCCCCGCGGAGACCCCGGCCGAGGTGACGATGTCGCCGTCGTCGACGAACCGGGCCTCGGTGTCGGCGAGCACGCTCGGGTCGATCACCGCGAGCTCGTCGAACGCCTGCCAGTGCGTGGTCGCCGGGCGCCCGGAGAGCAGCCCTGCTGCCGCGTACACGAGCGCGCCCGTGCAGACGCTCGTCATCAGCGGCGTCGACGCTCGCATCCCACGCACCCACTCCAGGTGGGCCGGGTCGCGCAGGAGCGCGCGGGTGCCGAAGCCGCCGGGGTAGACCAGGACGTGCAACGGGCCGACCTCGTCGGCGCTCAGGTCGGGAACGAGACGCAGCCCCTTGGCGCAGCGGACGCCGCTGCCGTCGAGCGAGAACGTCACGACCTCGGGCCGCAGCTCCGAGTTCCGCGACCAGTACGCGAGCACCTCGTACGGGCCGACGACGTCGAGCTCCTCGGCGTCGTCGAACACGAAGATGCCGACACGCAGATGGTGGCCGGTCGACACGGTCAGTACCCCGGCAGGGCGAGCATCTGGTCGAGCGCGACGCGGGCCCAGTGGGCGTCGTCGGCGTCCACGACGATCCGGTTGACCGGCCGGCCCGCCACCAGGGACTCCATCGCCCACACCAGGTGCGGCAGGTCGATGCGGTTCATCGTCGAGCAGAAGCACACGGTCGAGTCGAGGTAGTGGATGTTCTTGTCCGGGTGCGCGGCCGCGAGCCGGCGCACCAGGTTGAGCTCGGTGCCCACGGCCCAGGAGCTGCCCGGCGCGGCGGCGTCGAGCGCCTTGACGATGTACTCCGTCGAGCCCACCAGGTCGGCCGCGAGGACCACCTCGTGCTGGCACTCCGGGTGCACGATGACGGTCACGTCGGGGACCGCGGCACGGATGTCCGTGACGTTCCGGACGGAGAAACGGCCGTGCACGGAGCAGTGCCCACGCCACAGGATCATCCGGGCGTCCCGCAGCTGCTCGGTGGTCAGACCGCCGCCGGGCTTGCGCGGGTCGAACACGACGCAGTCGTCGAGCGACAGACCCAGCTGCTGGACGGCGGTGTTGCGCCCGAGGTGCTGGTCCGGCATGAAGAGGACCTTGCCGGTGCCGTCGAGGCCGCCCACCTTGTCGAAGGCCCACCGCAGCGCCACGTGCGCGTTGGACGACGTGCAGATGGTGCCGCCGTGCCGGCCAGTGAACGCCTTGATCGACGCCGCGGAGTTCATGTACGTCACGGGCACGGTCGACTCCGCGACGCCCGCATCGGCCAGCACGTCCCAGGCGTCCTCGACCTGGTCGATCGCCGCCATGTCCGCCATGGAGCACCCGGCCGCGAGGTCCGGCAGGATCACCTGCTGGTGGTCGGACGTGAGGATGTCGGCGGACTCGGCCATGAAGTGCACGCCGCAGAACAGGATGAACTCGGCCTCGGGCCGCGCGGCCGCCTCGCGCGCGAGCTTGAAGGAGTCACCGGTGACGTCGGCGAACTCGATGACCTCGTCGCGCTGGTAGTGGTGACCCAGCACGAACGCGCGAGAGCCGAGGGCAGCGCGCGCGGCGCGGGCTCGCTCGACGAGGTCCGGGTCGCTCGGCGCGGGGAGGTCGCCGACGCACTCGACGCCGCGCTCGGAGGCCAGGTCGACACCGCGGCCCAGCAGCAGGAGGGCCGACGGAGCCGGCTCGGAGAAGGTGCTCACACTCACGCGGCGATCCTCGCACAGCTCTCGGTGGCAGACCGTGCCACGATGCGGCCGTGCGCGTGCTCATCGCCCCCGACAGCTTCGGCTCGAGCCTGACGGCCGCCGAGGCTGCCGAGACCATCGCCGGAGCGTGGCGGACGACGGCTCCGCACGACGAGGTGACCGTGCGGCCGCTCTCCGACGGCGGCCCCGGGTTCGTCGCCACGCTGCAGTCGGCGCTCGGCGGTGAGCTCGTCCCGGTGACCGTCGCGTCGCCGGTCGGCACGCCCGTCCCTGCGGTCGTCCTGCTCGTGGGCAGGACCGCGTACGTCGAGTCGGCGCAGGCCGTCGGCCTCCCGCTGGTCCCGGACGACCAGCGCGACCCCACCCGCACCTCGAGCCGCGGGGTGGGGGAGCTGCTCGCCGCCGCCCTCGACGCAGGAGCGCGACGGATCGTCGTCGGGCTCGGCGGCTCCGCGACGAACGACGCCGGTGCGGGGGCCCTGGTCGGGCTGGCCCGCGCTCTCGGGATGCCGGTACCGGCGGACGTCCTCGGCGCGGGCGGCGGGACGCTCGGTCGGGTGACCCCCGACGACCTCGCCGGGCTGCGGGAGCTGCGCGACCGGCTGCGCGGCGTGGAGCTCGTCGTCGCCACCGACGTCGACGTCCCGCTGCTGGGTCTGCACGGCGCGAGTGCCGGGTTCGCCGCGCAGAAGGGCGCGACGCCCGAGCAGGCGCAGGACCTCGAGCGGGCGCTCGGTCACTTCGCGCACGCCGCCACGGCGGCCCTCGGCGATGCGGTCCGCCCGGACCTGCTCGCCGGCGCGCGCCCCGCGTCGACGGCGTCCCGGCTGACGGCCGCGCCCGGCGCCGGTGCGGCGGGCGGGCTGGGTTTCGGGCTGGCGCTGCTCGGCGCCCGGCTGGTGCCCGGCTCGGTCTTCGTGGCGGACGCCGTGGGCCTGGGCGACCTGATCGCCGACCACGACGTCGTCATCACGGGCGAGGGCCGGTTCGACTGGCAGTCCCTGCACGGGAAGGTCGTGTCCGAGGTCGCGTCGCGCGCGCTCCCGCACGCGGTCCCGACCGTCGTCGTCGCGGGGGAGGTGCTGGTCGGTCGTCGCGAGCTGTCCGCTGCGGGGATCACGGCCGCCTACGCGGTCGGCGAGAACCCCGAGCAGGTGGCCGCCGCGCTCGCCGCCCCCGCACAGACGCTCGCCGCACGCACCGCCCGGGTAGCGAGAACCTGGTCACGTTGAGCGGAAGTCGGCCGTGGGAGTCGTACCCTGGACGGGAACAACCTCGCGTTCGGTGCTGTTGCCGAGGTTGACGCACCAGAACTGCTGTCCAGCGAGCACCCAGGAGAGACCAATGAGCGAGACCACCGCGACGCAGAACGCGACCGAGACGCACGGCGTCCTCCTCACCGACTTCGCCGCCTCGAAGGTCCGCAGCCTGCTCGAGCAGGAGGGCCGCGACGACCTCCGTCTGCGGGTCGCCGTCCAGCCCGGTGGTTGCTCCGGCCTGATCTACCAGCTCTACTTCGACGAGCGGGTCCTCGACGGCGACGTCGTCAAGGACTACGACGGTGTCGAGGTCGTCGTGGACCGCATGAGCGTGCCCTACCTCGACGGCGCGACGATCGACTTCGCCGACTCGATCGAGAAGCAGGGCTTCACGATCGACAACCCGAACGCCGGCAGCGCCTGCGCGTGCGGCGGTTCGTTCAGCTGATCTGACCTGACCCAGGCCCGGTCTCCCTCGGGGGCCGGGCCTTCGTCATGCGTGCGTCCGCACGGTGAGCGCGTGCACGCCGTCCTGCTCGGTCGCGCCGACCATCTCGTGGCCCCGCATGCGCGCCCAGGCGGGCACGTCGTGCACCGCCGCAGGGTCGGTGGCCAGGACGGTCAGCTCCGTGCCGGGGGGCGCGTCCGCAGCAGCCCGTGCGAGGCGGATCACCGGTGCCGGGCAGCGCAGCCCGCGTGCGTCGACCGTGGTCACAGGCCGCCGACCCCCCACGCCTGACGGACGCCGGCGACGATGCCGGGCAGCTCCGCCAGGAACCGCTCGACGTCCTGAGCAGCCGTGCCGCGGGGGAGCGCCAGCCGGATGTTTCCGTGCGTCAGCGCGCCCATGGCGGCCAGCACGTGGCTCGGCTCCAGCGCGCTCGACGTGCAGGCCGACCCGGAGCCGACGGCGAAGCCGCGCTCGTCGAGCGCCGACAGGAGCGCCTCGCCCTCGACGTACAGGCACGAGAACGTCAGGACGTGGGGGAGACGGTCCACCGGGTGACCGACCACGTCCACGTCCGGGACCTCGGCCGCGACGCGCGTGCGCAGCGTGTCGACGAGCAGGCGGCGTGCGGCGTCGTCCTGCGCGCGCGTCGAGACCGCCACCTGGAGCGCGACCGCGGCCGCGAGCGCCGCGGGCACGCTGACCCCGCCCGGGAACCACCGGTCCTCGTCCTCCGGCCAGTCGGGAGATCGACGGACCCCGGACCGGGACACGAGCACCCCGAGCCCGCCCGGTCCGCCCCAGTCGCCGGCGTCCGCCGCGAGCAGGTCCCAGGCGTCGCCGACGTCCACGTGCCCGAGGCTCGCGCCGGCGTCCACGAGCAGCGGAACCCCTGCGCTCCGCGCGGCGGCGTAGACGGTATCGACGGGCTGCAGGGTGCCGACCTCGCCGTTCGCGTGCTGCAGCGCGGCGAGCGCGACGCCCGGACGGGTGAGCGCCGCCGAGAACTCCTGGGCGTCCACCCGACCGTCCCGGTCGACCCCGACGGTCGCGCGGTCCCCGGCGAAGTCCGCGGCGTTCAGCACGGCCGCCCGCTCGACGGCGCTGACGACGACCTGCGAGCCGGTCCGCCGACGTCCCCGGGCGACGGACCGGACGGCGCCGTGCAGCGCGGCTGTGTGCGACGGGGCCAGGTCGACCTCCGGCGTCCGGGCGCCGACCGACGCGGCGATCGCCTCCCGCGCGCCGTCCAGCAGCATCCGCGCCCGACGGCCCTCGGCGTGCAGACGCCGCGGGTCTGCCCAGCCCTGGTCGAGCGCCTCGAGGAACGCGGTTCGCGCCTCGGGCAGCAGGGGCGCGCGGCCACCGGCGTCCAGGACCACCCGCCGGGCAGTGGCGTGCGTCACAGGGGCAGCCGCCGAGCGGTCGGCGGGGTCGCGGTCGGACGGGCTGCTCACCGGGGCACCGTAACCCCGTAGACCCGTCACCAGGCGCGGGACCACCGGCATCGCGGCGTCGCGACGGTCGGGTCCGGTGAAGGAGGCGCGATGTGATGGTGCTGACACCGTGTCGTCAACGGGTGTCGTCAGCACGAAAGGATCTGGTCGGCGCGCTAGGCTGCACAGGTCGAGGACGAAGGTCCCGGACGGTGCCCTTCTGCAACGCAGGGGTGTCGACGGGACGCGAGTGAGAGGTCCCCCCGTTGCACCCGGACAACCCCCGTCGCACGCGGCGACCAGCCGTGTTGCTGGCCGGTCTGCTTGGCGTCGCCGCCGTCGTACTCAGCGGTTGTTCCGCCGAGGTGCAGCGCGGCTGGCTCCCCGGCAACTCCGACGCCGAGATCACGGACCAGACAGGTCGCATCACCAACCTGTGGGTCGGCTCGTGGATCGCCGCCCTCATCGTCGGCCTCATCACGTGGGGCCTGATCCTGTGGTGCGTCGCGGTCTACCGGAAGCGCAAGGGTGACGACACCCTCCCCGTGCAGCTCCGGTACCACGTGCCGCTCGAGGTCATGTACGTGATCCTGCCGATCATCATGGTCGGGGTGCTCTTCTACTACACCAACCGCGACACGACGGCGATCGTGGACACCTCCGCCGAGGCGGACGTCCACGTGCAGGTCATCGGCAAGCAGTGGAGCTGGGACTTCAACTACCTCGACGACGACGCGTACGACACCGGTCAGCACGCGCAGGACGTCGGCTCCGCCGGCACCGGCGTGCTCCGCGACCAGGTCACCCTCTACCTGCCCGTCGACGAGCGGGTCGAGATCACGCTCGACTCCCGTGACGTCATCCACTCGTTCTGGGTTCCCGCGTTCCTCTTCAAGATGGACATGATCCCGGGCAAGACGAACACGTTCCAGGTCACCCCCACCGAGGAGGGCGACTACCTGGGCAAGTGCGCCGAGCTCTGCGGTGAGTACCACTCGTCGATGCTCTTCAACGTGAAGGTCGTGTCGCGCGAGGAGTACGAGGCGCACATCGAGGAGCTGAAGGCCAAGGGTCAGGAAGGCTCGCTCGGTCTCGAGTACAGCCGTCAGCAGGACCTGGACAGCACTCCGCAGGAGGGTGAGAACTGATGGCCGCCGTCGCGGAGCACATCCCCGGCCTGGCGCCCTCGCGTCAGACCCTCGGACGCACGGTGATCAAGTGGATCACCTCGACCGACCACAAGACGATCGGGTACCTCTACCTGATCACGTCGTTCGTCTGGTTCGCCATCGGCGGCATCCTGGCGCTGCTCATCCGCGCCGAGCTCTTCGCGCCGGGCATGGACATCTTCCAGTCCCGTGAGCAGTACAACCAGGCGTTCACGATGCACGGCACGATCATGCTGCTGCTGTTCGCGACGCCCCTGTTCGCCGGGTTCGCCAACGTGATCATGCCCCTGCAGATCGGCGCGCCCGACGTCGCGTTCCCGCGTCTGAACATGCTCGCGTACTGGATGTTCTTCTTCGGCGGGACCATCGCCGGCGCCGGGTTCTTCACGCCCCAGGGCGCCGCGTCGTTCGGCTGGTTCGCCTACGCGCCGCTGTCGAACACGGTGTACTCACCGGGCGTCGGCGGTGACCTGTGGGTCTTCGGCCTCGCGCTCGCCGGCTTCGGCACCATCCTCGGTGCCGTCAACTTCATCACCACGATCGTCACCATGCGTGCCCCCGGCATGACGATGTTCCGGATGCCGATCTTCACCTGGAACACCCTGGTGACGTCGCTCCTGGTGCTCATGGCGTTCCCGCCGCTGGCCTCCGCGCTGTTCGCCCTCGGTGCGGACCGGCGCCTCGGTGCCCAGGTGTTCAACCCCGAGAACGGGGGAGCCATCCTGTGGCAGCACCTGTTCTGGTTCTTCGGGCACCCCGAGGTCTACATCATCGCGCTGCCGTTCTTCGGCATCATCACGGAGATCCTGCCGGTCTTCAGCCGCAAGCCGATCTTCGGCTACAAGGGTCTGGTGTACGCGACGATCGCGATCGCGGCCCTGTCCGTGACCGTGTGGGCGCACCACATGTACGTCACCGGCTCCGTGCTCCTGCCGTTCTTCGCCTTCATGACGATGCTCATCGCGGTCCCGACCGGTGTGAAGTTCTTCAACTGGATCGGCACGATGTGGCGCGGCAAGCTCACGTTCGAGACGCCGATGCTGTGGACGATCGGGTTCCTCGTCACCTTCCTGTTCGGTGGCCTGACGGGCATCATCCTGTCCAGCCCGGCGCTCGACTTCCCGCTCTCGGACTCCTACTTCGTCGTCGCGCACTTCCACTACGTCGTCTTCGGCACCGTGGTGTTCGCGATGTTCGCGGGCTTCTACTTCTGGTGGCCCAAGATGACGGGCCGCATGCTCGACGAGCGGCTGGGCAAGGTGCACTTCTGGATGCTGTTCATCGGCTTCCACACCACGTTCCTCATCCAGCACTGGCTGGGCGTCAAGGGCATGCCGCGTCGGTACGCGGACTACTCGCCCGACGACGGCTTCACGTGGATGAACCAGCTCTCCACCATCGGCGCCGTCATCCTCGCCGCCTCGACACTGCCGTTCCTCTGGAACGTCTACACCACGTGGCGCAACGCGCCCCTGGTCACGGTCGACGACCCGTGGGGCTACGGCGCGTCCCTCGAGTGGGCCACCAGCTGCCCGCCGCCGCGGCACAACTTCACGTCGCTGCCGCGCATCCGGTCCGAGCGCCCCGCGTTCGACCTGCACCACCCCGAGGTCGCCGCCATGGACCACGTCGAACCCAACCCGGGACCGCTGGACTGGGAGGCGGACCGCCGCGGTGAGGGTGCGGTCGCCACCGATCGTGTCGTGAACGACAAGGGTGAGCCGGAGCAGTCGACCGCGACGATCGTCGAGGAGCGCCCGGGCACGGACGAGGAGGGCACCCGATGAAGCTCGAGACCAAGCTCTTCCTCTACGGTGTCCTGTTCTTCGTCCCCGTCGGGCTGATCTACGCGGCGTGGAGCGGGGGCGAGCCTGTCGGCACCGTCGGGATCCCGCTCGTCGGCGGCCTCGTCGGCATGATCGGCGCCTACTTCGCCCTGCTGTCGCGTCGTATCGACGACCGTCCGGAGGACGACCCGCTGGGGGAGATCGAGCAGGGTGCCGGCGACCAGGGCGTGTTCAGCCCGTGGAGCTGGTGGCCTCTGGTGCTCGGCGTGGCCGGCGCGATCACCTTCGCCGGTCTCGCGATCGGCTGGTGGCTGTCCTACATCGGCATCGCCCTCGGCGTCATCGGCCTTGTCGGCTGGGTGTTCGAGTTCTCCCGCGGCCAGCACGCGCACTGATCGACGACTCGAGAAACCCCTGCCGACAGGTGGGGGTTTTCTCGTGTGCTCTGCGCTAGCGTCGCCGTTATGAGGCTTTCGCGCAGATCCGTCGCCCGATCCTTCGTCCTCGTCGTCGTCGCCGGAGGTGTGCTCGCCGGCTGCGCGAGCAGCTCCGGCTCGGGCGCCGAGCTGTCTGACACCGATGTCGAGGGTGAGTGGACCCAGACGGACTCGGAACCGCCGGTCTACCTGGAGCTCGCCGAGGACGGGGGTCTCACCGGCAGCGACGGCTGCAACCAGCTCACGGGGTCGTGGGAGGTCGACGGGACCACGGTCGTGTTCGGTGACCTGGGAGCCACGATGATGGCCTGCGAGGACGTCGACACCTGGCTCTCGGGTGCCGAGTCGGCGACCGTCGACGGCGACGAGATGACCATCCTGGGTGCAGGCGACAAGGAGATCGGGACGCTGGAGAAGTCTGAGTGAACCGCTCCCGGGTGACCGCCTCGATCGTCGTCCTGACGCTCGCAGGAGCGTTGCTGGGGGCGTGTGCCGACGGCACCACCGGGAGCGCCTCTGCCGAGGACGTCGCCGGGCTCTGGGGTATGCAGGACACCGAGGGGATCGCCTCGCTCGAGCTCGCCGAGGACGGCACAGCCACCGGCACCGATGGGTGCAACCGGATGGTCGGGACCTGGAAGCAGAACGACACCCAGGTGGCCTTCGGCGAGTGGGCGACGACGCGCATGGCCTGCCAGAGCGTCGACACCTGGCTGTCGCTGTCGGTGAAGGCGACGCTCGAGGGCGAGAACCTCGTCTTCGTCGACGAGAACGGCATCGAGATCGGCACGCTGCAGCCGAACTCCTGAGCGCCTACAGAGCGCCTGAGGGCCGCCTCCCGCACGGGGAGGCGGCCCTCAGGCGTCAGTGTCGGTGCATCAGACGGGGACGATGAGTCCCGCGGTCTGCGTCCGGGCACGGTCGAAGCGTGCGGCGGCGTCAGCCCAGCTCACGATGTTCCACCACGCCTTGACGTAGTCCGCCTTGACGTTGACGTAGTCGAGGTAGAAGGCGTGCTCCCACATGTCGAGGACCACGACGGGAACCAGGCCGAGCGCGATGTTGCTCTGCTGGTCGTACAGCTGCACGATGACGAGCTTCTGGCCGACGGAGTCCCACGCGAGGATCGACCAGCCGGAGCCCTGGATGCCGAGCGCGTTGGCGGCGAAGTGCTTCTGGAACGCCTCGAACGAGCCGAAGAACTCGTCGATCGCGGCACCCAGCTCACCGTTCGGCTTGTCGCCGCCGTCGGGGGAGAGGTTCTGCCAGAACACGGAGTGGTTGACGTGACCGCCGAGGTTGAACGCGAGGTTCTTCTCGTGCAGGTTCACGGCGGCGAAGTCGTCGGCCGCACGGGCCGCCGCGAGCTTCTCGAGCGCAGTGTTCGCGCCCGTCACGTACGCGGCGTGGTGCTTGTCATGGTGCAGCTCCATGATCCGGCCCGAGATGTGCGGCTCGAGTGCCGCGTAGTCGTAGGGCAGATCCGGAAGCGAGTAGTCAGCCATGCGTGAGTACACCTCTCCTGCGTCGGTCTGGGACCACGTGCCGCGGTCCGCTCTGTACAAAGGAACGGGCGGCTCGCCGTTACGGCGAGCCGCCCGACTCCACGGTCAACTCTTGCTCAGGATCAGCGATTCCGCCCGTCGAGGGCCGTCTCATCCTGCGGATCCACCAGGTGCTGCCCGCCGCCTACGGCACCGGTCAGCTCGGCCGGAGCGTGCTCACCCGTGGGCTCGATCGCGTCGTGCTGGCCGTGCGAGTGCGACGCCGCCAGCTCGGCGGGCGTGACGGGCTCGATGCGGTCCTCGTAGAACGTCTGCGAGAGGCGCTGACGCATCCGGTCCAGCCCGTAGCCCTTGCGACGGACCCCGCGCGAGTCCTCCGCCGGCTCGATCTCCAGCGGGCGGATCGCGTCGTGCTGCACCCGCAGCCAGCGCTCGTGGGCGTCCAGCGGCTTGTGCACCTCGATGTACTCACCGTTGGCGAACCGCACGATGCGGCCCGTCTCGTGGCCGTGCAGGACCAGCTCGCGGTCCTTGCGCTGCAGACCGAGGCAGATGCGCTTGGTCACCCAGAAGGCGAACCACGGGCCGAGGAAGATCAGGACGCGGAACGCCCACGTGATGTCGTTGAGCGACATGTGGAAGTGCGTCGCGATCAGGTCGTTGGAGCCCGCGAGCACCAGGATGAAGAACGCGGTGAGGAGCGAGACACCGAAGGCGGTCCGGAACGGGCGGTTGCGGGGACGGTCGAGGACGTGGTGCTCACGCTTGTCGCCCGTCGCGAACGCCTCGACGAACGGGTACGCCGCGAGCAGCGTGAACAGGATGCCCGGCACCACCATCGCCGGGATGATCACGTTGAGCGACAGCGTGTAGTGCCCGATGACGACCTCGGTGAACCCTGGCATGAGGCGCAGGGATCCCTCGAGGAAGAGCATGTACCAGTCCGGTTGAGCGCCCGCCGAGATCGGTGACGGGTCGTACGGGCCGTAGTTCCAGACCGGGTTGATCGACATCGTCGCCGCCATGAGCGCGATGACGCCGAAGACGGTGAAGAAGTAGCCGCCCGCCTTCGCCACGTAGATCGGGAACAGCGGGTAGCCGACGACGTTCTTGTCCGACCGGCCCGAGCCTGGGTACTGCGTGTGCTTGTGCAGGACGACGAAGAACAGGTGCAGCCCGATGAGCGCCAGGATGATGCCCGGCACCAGGAGGATGTGCACCGTGAACAGGCGGGGGATGAGGTCCTGCCCCGGGAACTCTCCACCGAAGATGTAGAACGACATGTAGCTGCCGATGATCGGGATGGCGCGCACGACACCGTCGGTGATGCGCAGACCGTTGCCCGACAGGACGTCGTCCGGGAGCGAGTAGCCCGAGAAGCCGGCGGCGAGGCCGAGGATGAGCAGCAGGAAGCCGACTACCCAGTTGACCTCGCGCGGCTTGCGGAACGCACCCGTGAAGAACACGCGCATCATGTGCGTGACGATCGCGGCCATGAAGATCAGGGCGGCCCAGTGATGGATCTGCCGCATGAGCAGACCACCGCGCACCTCGAACGACAGGCGGAGCGTCGAGGCGAACGCCTCGGACATCTCGACGCCGTTCATCGCGGCCCACGGGCCCTCGTAGTGGACCTCGGTCATGCTCGGCACGAAGAACAGCGTGAGGAACACGCCCGAGATCAGGATCGTGATGAAGCTGAAGAGGGCGATCTCACCGAGCAGGAACGACCAGTGGTCGGGGAAGATCTTGCGGGCGAACGTCTTGACGAACGTCCCGATTCCGGTGCGCTGGTCGAGGTAGTCCGCGGTTCCCGCGGCGACCTTCTCGACAGGGGTGGGGGTGGCTGTGGTCGTCATCTGGCCAGACGCTCCCAATAGCTCGGGCCGACGGGCTCCGTGAAGTCGCTCTGAGCGATCAGGTAGCCCTCGTCATCGACGGTGATCGGCAGCTGCGGCAGGGGCCGCTTCGCCGGTCCGAACACGACCTTCGCTCCGTCCGCCACGTCGAACGTCGACTGGTGGCACGGGCACAGGAGGTGGTGGGTCTGCTGCTCGTACAGCGCGACCGGACAACCCACATGGG
This sequence comes from Cellulomonas humilata, assembly GCF_030814415.1. GTDB lineage: Bacteria > Actinomycetota > Actinomycetes > Actinomycetales > Cellulomonadaceae > Cellulomonas > Cellulomonas humilata_A. The sequence continues at coordinate 809,349 of NZ_JAUSVB010000002.1, forward strand.
TGCAGATCTTGGAGTAGGCGACGATCCCGTCGTAGGACCACCCCTTGCGGTCCTCCGCCTCGGTGAGGTCGGCCGGGTCGAGGCGGACCAGCAGGACGACGGCCTTGGCCTTCTCGTCGAGGGGGTGCTCCGCCTCGTGGAGGTCCTCAGGGATCACGTGGAACACCGAGCCGATGGTCACGTCGGCGGCCTTGATCGGCCGGCCCGACGGGTCCGTCGCGAGCTTGGTGCCCTTCTTCCACATCGTGTGCCGGAACTTCGAGACGTTCCAGTCACCGCCCGTGTTCCCGATGAACGGGACGAGAAGTGCGACCGGGAACAGCGCGAGGGCCGAGATCATCGCGCCCTGGAGCACGCCGCGACGGCCGATGGCCGAGTCCGCTGCGCCTTCCTTCAGGACGGTGACCGCGGCCTCGCGGTTCTCGTCCGAGCTGCGCTGGAGGTGCCTGTCCTCGGACTTCTCGTGGTCGTTCATGAGCGCCTTCGCCCAGTGGACGGCGGCGAAGCCGATGCCGAGGAGACTCAGTGCGAGGCCGAGGCCGAGCGCGAGGTTCGACCGGAGCATCGACTCGGGGGTCTCACCGGGCGGGACGGCGAAGTACGCGACGAGGAAGCCGATCGACGCGAGCACCGAGACGGCGAACAGGGCGACGACCTGTCGTTCGGCCCGCTTGTTGGCCTTCGGGTCGTTGTCACCCATGCGGTCGTGGTGCTCCGGGTGACCCGGGTCCTCGAACCTGTCGGGCAGAGCGCCCGCCTCGTGCGTGACGATCTCGTTGCTGGCCTCGTGGCCCGTGTCGTGGTTGGTCACGAGGACTTCGCTCCGATCCAGACGGCTGCGCCGATGAGCAGGCCCATGCCGACGACCCAGGCCCACAGGCCCTCGCTCACCGGGCCGAGGGCACCGAGGTCGAGACCGCCGGGCGAGGTGCCGCCCTGCTGGTCGATGAACGCGATGATGTCGCGCTTCTCCTCGGGGGTGATGTTCGCGTCGTTGAACACGGGCATCGACTGCGGGCCGGTCAGCATGGCCTCGTACAGGTGGGTGGGTGTGGTCTCCCACAGGTTGGGCGCGAACTTGCCCTGGGACAGCGCACCGCCCGCGCCGACGGCGTTGTGGCACATCGCGCAGTTGGTGCGGAAGATCAGCATCCCGTTGGACACGCTGCCGAGCGCGGGGTCGACCTGCTCCGCCGTGGGGATGGCGGGTCCGGCGCCCAGCGACGCGACGAACGCGGCCAGCTGGTTGATCTGGTCCTGGTCGAACTGGACCGGCTTGACCTGCGCCTGCGGTCCGCTCATCTGCATGGGCATGCGACCGGTGCCGACCTGGAAGTCGACGGCAGCAGCGCCCACCCCGATGAGGGACGGTCCGCTCGCCGTGCCGGACGCGGCCGGTCCGTGGCAGGAGGCGCAGTTGGCCTGGAACAGCTTCTCGCCGGTCGCGATGTCGTCTGTGCTCGCCTGCACAGGCGTCGCGTCGGCCGACGTCGGTGCCAGCACCGCGTACAGGCCACCGGTGAGCAGCAGCGCCAGCAGGAGCAGCACGATCGGCGCGCGCCGATCCTGCCTGCGGGCTGCGAGTGCCTTCACGGATCGATCCTCGTCTCGCACATGGGGGATAGGGGACTACGAGGCGATGGGCGGGGGCGCCCGCCGCCTCTACTTCAGGAGGTAGATGACGGCGAAGAGCGCGATCCACACGACGTCGACGAAGTGCCAGTAGTACGACGTGACGATCGCGGTGGTGGCCTCGTGGTGACCGAACCGCTTGGCGGTGAACGAACGGCCGAGCAGGAACAGGAAGGCGAGCAGACCGCCGACGACGTGCAGACCGTGGAACCCGGTCGTCAGGTAGAAGACAGAGCCGTACGGGCTCGACGCGATGGTCAGGCCCTCGTGGACCAGCTCGGCGTACTCGTAGATCTGGCCGCCGATGAAGAACGCGCCCATGACGTAGGTGAGGGCCATCCACTCGTTCATGCCCCAGCGGTTCACCTGGATCAGGGATCCGGTGCGCACGGGCTGGAAGCGCTCTGCAGCCCACACGCCCATCTGGCACGTCACCGAGGACAGCACCAGCACCGTGGTGTTGATCGCGGCGAAGGTGATGTTGAGCTTGGGGGTGTTCTCCGCCCAGGCCTCCGGATCCGCTCCACGCAGCGTGAAGTACATGGCGAAGAGGCCGGCGAAGAACATGAGCTCGCTGGCCAGCCAGACGATCGTCCCTACCGACACGGGGTTCGGTCGGTTGACGCTCACGTGGGGGCTGGTGCGCGGGGCAGCCGTTGCGGTCGACACGATCGCCATTATGGCTGATGACGCACCCCCATGGGACGTCGGAACCTCAGCGTGGCCACAGGTAAATGTCACACCGTCATGATCCGGAGCCTCGCGCGCGAGGACTGACCTGGAGATCACGCGGATCTGGAGCGCCCACGAGCGTGTCCGGACGCGCGTGCGAATCGTCGTCAGGGTGGTCGTGCGCGGCGCGTCGCGAGGCCCGTGCTATGGGTTCCGGCGACCCGATGGCGGGCCTGCTCACCCCGGCGGGACGAGGCGTGCCAGAATCCCCACGGACGCACGTCGACGACGAGTGAGGACCTTCCATGAGCACGGCGCAGCCCGAGAACGCAGGAGCCGCCACCCCCGGCCCGCGGATCCTTCTGTACAGCGACGACGTCGAGGCGCGTGCGCAGGTACGGCTCGCGGTCGGTCGTCGGCTCCGGCGTGGTGCCCCCGACATCGAGTGGGTCGAGGTGGCCACCGCGGCCGCCGTCATCGTGCAGGCCGAGTCGGGCGGGCTGGACCTGGTGATCCTCGACGGCGAGGCCGACAAGGTCGGTGGCCTCGGGCTCGCCCGTCAGCTCAAGGACGAGATCTTCCGGTGCCCGCCGACCCTGGTCCTCACCGGGCGGCCGCAGGACGCCTGGCTCGCGTCCTGGTCGAACGCCGACGCCGTCGTCAGCCGCCCCCTCGACCCGGTCGAGCTGCACGGGGCCGTCGCGGCGATCGTCGAGTCGTCGGCCGTCACCCGATGACGGACGCCCCCACCACGACGACCTCGCCCACGTGGCCTGACCTGTTCGCCACGCTCGCAGCACGACAGGACCTCTCGACCGCCCAGACGTCGTGGGCGATGTCCGAGATCATGAGCGGCGCCGCGTCGACGCCGAAGATCGCCGCGTTCCTCCTCGGCCTGAAGACCAAGGGCGAGTCCGTCGGCGAACTGACGGCGCTGGCCGACACGATGCTCGCGCACGCCGTCCGCATCGAGGTTCCCGGGCGGACGCTCGACATCGTCGGCACCGGTGGGGACCGGTCGCACACGGTGAACATCTCGACGATGTCCGCCCTCGTCATCGCCGGCGCCGGCATCACGGTGGTGAAGCACGGCAACCGCGCCGCGTCGTCGTCGTCCGGCTCGGCGGACGTGCTCGAGGCGCTCGGCATCCGGCTCGACCACCCGCCCGCCCGCATCGCGGAGCTCGCCACCGAGGTCGGCATCACCTTCTGCTTCGCGCAGGTGTTCCACCCGTCGTTCCGGCACACCGCCGCAGCGCGCACGGAGCTCGGCATCGGCACCGCCTTCAACTTCCTCGGGCCGCTCACCAACCCCGCCCAGCCGCGGTCCGCCGCGATCGGTGTCGCCGAGGCTCGGATGGCACCGCTCCTGGCCGGGGTCCTCGCCGGACGCGGAGCCAGCGCGCTCGTGTTCCGCGGCGAGGACGGTCTCGACGAGATCGCACCCACCGGTCCGACCCGCATCTGGGAGGTCCGGAACGGCGGCGTCACCGAGTCGGTGATCGACTGGGAGACCGACCTCGGGGTCGCGCGGATCACTCTGGAGTCGTTGCGCGGGGCGAAGGCGGACTACAACGCCGACGTCGCGCGACAGCTGCTCGACGGCCGGACCGGTCCCGTGCGCGAGACGGTCGTGCTCAACACGGCAGCCGCGCTCGTGGCGGACGGCACCCTGCCCGGCACCGCGGACGGCACGCTCGTCGAACGCCTGGCGGCCGGCAGCGAGCATGCGCGTGCGGCTCTGGACAGCGGTGCGGCCGCGGACGCGCTGGCGCGCTGGCGGGCTGCCAGCGGGCGCTGAGGGTCGGACTGAGCCGGCGCTGCGGCTCAGTCCTCCAGCCCGAGCGCGAACGCCTGTTCCAGGTCGTGCTGCGAGTACGTGCGGAACGCGATGTACGTCTGGGTGCGCAGGACGCCCTCGACCTTGCTCACCTTGTCCGCGATGACGTCCGCGAGGTCGTCGTGCTCGCGCACGCGGACCATGGCGATCAGGTCGACCTCTCCGGTCACGGAGTAGACCTCGCTGACGCCGGGCAGGTCGGCGATCGCGGCGGCGACCTCCGGGATCCTCGCGGCGTCCGAGTCGATGAGCACGATGGCGGTCAGCATGCTCGTCATCATGCCGTGCGCGGCGGACGAACGCTGATCGGGACGACCCGCGCGTCGTCGAGGGCGAGCGTCACCGGCCGAGCCTCGGTGATGTCGAGCTCACGCTCCCCGGCGGAGCCGTCGGACGCCGGCACCAGCTGGACGATGCGGCCATCGTCGGCGGTGGCGAGACGCGGGCGGACCAGGCCGGCGACCGCCGTCGCCGGGTCACCCAGCGACTCCGCCGACCGCACGGGGCACGCCCAGGGCACGTCGACGGCGACGAGCCGCACGCCTGGCTTCTCCAGCCACGCCAGGATCAGGTCGGTCTCCTCCGGGTGCGCGGCCGTCGCGGGCGCCACGGCCGGCTCGACCTGCTCGCCGGTGGCCTGCAGCGTGGCGATCGTCGGCCGGGGATCGGTGCGCCGGTCGACACGCGCAGTCCCCGCGAGGCGCCCGTAGCGTACGAGCACGATCTCCCACCCGCCGTCCTCGGCCCGGCGCGCCGCGACGAGCTCGGGGCAGGCGGCGAGCGGTGCGAACCTCTGCGCCCGCGCCGCGCCGCGCAGGAACCCGCCGAGCCGGTCGCGCACGGTCGCCGCCTCCTCGAACCGTTCCTGCGCCGCGAGCCAGGCGATCCGGTCGGCGTGGGCTTCGACCACCGGTGCCGCGTCCGCCACCATCGCGTGCCGGACGCGGTCGACCAGGTCCGCGTAGTCGAGCGCACTCTGGTGGCCGGTGCAGGGCGCCCCGCACTTGCCGAGCCCGGCGAGCACGCACGACGAGGAGCCCGTCGGAGCCACCAGAGGGAGCCGACGGGTGCACTGGCGGATCGGGAAGCTCTCGTGCAGGGCCTCGACGGCAAGCTGCGCGGTGGTCGCCGAGGAGAACGGGCCGATGTAGGTGGCGCCGTCCTCGTCCTTGACCTCACGGACGACGGACAGGCGCGGGTACGGCTCGGAGGTGAGTCGGACCCACGGCATGCGCTCGGGGAACCGGGAGCGCCGGTTGTACCGGGGGGAGTGGGCGGCGATGAGCCGCAGCTCCCGGATGCGCGCCTCGAGCGGTGTGGCACACGGGACGGGGTCGACGCGGTGGGCGACGCGGACCATCTCGATCATCCGGCTGCGTTTCTCGGCGGACGTGAAGTACGACCGGACGCGCTGGCGCAGGGACGTGGTGGACGTCCCGACGTACAGGACCTCGTCGCCGGGCCCGCGGAACAGGTAGACGCCAGGGCTGTCGGGCAGACCGTCGGCCAGCGTGCGCTTGCGCCGCACGTCCTGCGGGACGGGGTCCGTCGCGGTGGCGAGGTCCTCCAGGTGGGTGACGCCGAGCGGCGCGAGCCGCGACAGGAGGGCGTGCAGCACGTCCACGGTCGCCTGCGCGTCCGACAGCGCGCGGTGGTTGGGCGTCACGGTGGCGTGGAACAGGTTGGCGAGGGACGAGAGCTTGTGGTTCGGCGCTTCGTCGCGGGTGACGACACGTCGGGCGAGCCGCACCGTGTCCACCACCTGGTTGCCGGGCCACGCATGGCCGGTCCGTGCCGCGGCGGCCTTGAGGAAGCCGATGTCGAACGGGGCGTTGTGCGCCACGAGCACTGCTCCGCGGGAGAACTCGAGGAAGCTGGGGAGCACCTGCTCGATCGGCGGGGCGCCGATGAGCATGGTGGTGGTGATGCCGGTCAGCACCTGGATGAAGGGCGGAACCGGGCCACCGGGGTCCACGAGCGTCTGGAACTCGCCGAGGACCTGACCGCCGCGCACCTTGACCGCCCCGATCTCGGTGATCGCGCAGTCCGCAGGGGTTCCCCCGGTGGTCTCGAGGTCGACGACGACGAACGTGACGTCCGACAACGGCGTCCCCACGTCCTCCAGGCTGAGCTGGACCGGGCGCCCGGCAGGGTCGGGGGTGGCGTCCGCCCAGACGGGGCGCAGGCGGCGGACGGTCGACATGGTGCGGACGCTACCCACGGCCACCGACACGTCCGGGATCCGCACGCGGTGCGTCGCGGGTCTGCGCGGGCTCCCCTCCGCGGTGGCAGGTCGATAGTTTCGACGGATGGAGCTCGAGCTGCGTCACCTGCGCCTGATCGTCACCGTCGCGGAGCAGGGGTCGGTGACGCGCGCGGCCACCGCGCTCGGGCTCACGCAGCCGGCCCTGACCGCGCAGCTCAACCGGATCGACCGGACGTTCGGGGCCGCGGTGTTCACGCGTGACCAGCGCGGGGCGCGGCCGACTGCGCTGGGCGAGTTCGTCCTCGGACGGGCCAAGGTCCTGCTCCCGGCGATGGCGGCCCTGGTCGAGGACGCGCACCGGATCGTGGCGGGAAGAGAGCTGGGCACGCGGTCCGTGCGGATGGGCACCGCGAGCACGGCGCTCGGCGGTCTCTTCGTGAACCGGCTGATCTCGGAGCTCGACGTGGAGGTGACGAGCGTGACGCTCCCCGACGTCGACGGGGTCACCGACCAGCTGGCGTCCGGGGCGCTCGACGTCGCGCTCGTCGGCCTGTGCGGGAACTCCGAGCCGCCCGCGGCCGACGGTGTCCGGTGGTCGCGGGTGAGCACCGACCCGGTGTTCCTCCTGGTGCCCGACGACCACCCCCTCGCCCCGCAGCCCGTGGTCACCCTGGGCGACCTCGCGGACGCGGAGTGGTTCGGGGTGACCGGCGCCGGATGCTTCCAGCGCTGCTTCGTCACCGCCTGTGCGCGGGCAGGGTTCACACCGGTCAAGGTGAGCGAGGCTGACCGGGCGGCGTGCGTCGACCTGGTGCGTGCCGGGCACGGCGTGGCGCTGGTGCAGCCCACGTTCCCGGACACGCCCGGTGTCTCCGTGGTCCCGCTCGCGGGCGCTCCGCTCCAGTGGGCGCACCACGTCGGGTGGCACGAGGAGAGCGCGACGCTGCCGGTCGAGGGCATCATCGACGCCGCCATGAGCGCGCATGCCGAAGCGGTGAGCCGGAGCAGCCCTCGTTTCGTCGACTGGTTGGCCCCGGGGCATAACGGCGGTGCTATGCCCCGCGAGTGATCTGTTGCTCGACACCTGTCATCCCTAGTGTGACAAGCGGCCTACCCGGCCGATGTGACGACGGAGGGACGACAGACATGACGCGACACACCTGGAGAGGGGCGATGACGGCCTGTGCGGCCGGCGCGCTCCTCGTCGGACCGCTGGCGGTCGGATCGACTGCCGCAGCATCCGACCCCGGATCCACGAGCCCCCACGAGCTCGGCATCGAGCAGAAGGTCGACCCCGGCATCGCCCGAGCGCTGGAGCGCGACCTCGGGATCAGCCGGGGCGACGCAGCAGCACGCCTGACCTTCCAGGCGCGAGCGGCAGGCATCGAGGACGCCCTCGAGCGCCGGCTCGGCGCCTCGTTCGCGGGAGCGTGGGTCGATCCCACGGCGAACGTGCTGTACGTCGGCGTGGCCGACCAGGGAGCCGCTGCCGCGGTCCAGGCGGCCGGCGCGAAGGCGGTCGTCGTCGACGACACGCTCGCCGAGCTGGAGGGCTGGCAGGCGTCGCTCGACGCGGCGACCCCGGCCGCGGCCGACCAGGTCCCCAGCTGGTACGTGGATGTCGTCACCAACTCCGTCGTCGTCTCGGTGCGTCCCGGCGGCGAGGCCACCGCCCAGGCTCTGATCGAACGTGCGGGCGTCCCGGCCGGGTCGGTGTCGTTCGAGGCCACGGAGGAGGCGCCCCAGACCTACATCGACATCGTCGGCGGGAACGCCTACTACATCGGCAGCGGCTCACGGTGCTCGGTCGGCTTCGCGGTGACCGGCGGCTTCGTGACGGCCGGCCACTGCGGGAGGTCGGGTGCGACGACGACGTCGCCGAGCGGGACGTTCGCGGGGTCGAGCTTCCCCGGAAACGACTACGCGTGGGTCCGCGCAGCCTCGGGCAACACCCCCGTCGGCGCCGTGAACCGCTACGACGGCTCCCGGGTCACGGTGGCCGGGTCGACCGACGCGGCCGTCGGCGCCTCGGTCTGCCGGTCCGGCTCGACGACGGGCTGGCACTGCGGGACGATCCAGGCCCGCGGCGCGAGCGTCACCTACTCGCAGGGCACCGTCAGCGGGCTGATCCGCACGAACGTGTGCGCGGAACCCGGTGACTCGGGAGGCTCGCTGATCGCGGGCACCCAGGCGCAGGGCGTGACCTCCGGTGGGTCCGGCAACTGCTCCTCGGGCGGCACCACGTACTTCCAGCCGGTCAACGAGATCCTCTCCGCCTACGGCCTCACGCTGACCACCGGAGGCGGCACCACGCCGCCCCCGACCACGGCGTGCACGGGCTACGCCGCCAGCTACCAGGGCTCGCTCAGCTCCGGGGCAGCCGTCGCCCAGCCGTCCGGCGGGTCCGTGACCGTGACTCGCAGCGGCACCTTCCGGCTCTGCCTCGCAGGTCCGTCAGGCGCCGACTTCGATCTCTACCTCCAGAAGCGCAGCGGGACGACGTGGTCGACCGTCGGGCAGGGCACGACCTCGTCGAACAACGAGGCGTTCACCTACAACGGCACGGCCGGCACCTACCGGTACGTCGTGCTCGCGTACTCCGGTTCCGGTTCCTACGTCCTGGGCGCGACCACGCCCTGACGCCGGACGGCACGCGCGGCCCGACGCTCACCCTGGCGGGGTGGGTGTCGGGCCGCGTCTCGTCGCGTCGCGACCTAGGGTGCTGGGCATGGGTCTTGACGCGGGGACCGGCGACGAGGCGGGGGACGTGCCGGCGGCGCTGCGGACGGCGCTCGTGCAGGTCGCAGCGGACGTCCTCGGTGCCGCCGAACCCGTCGACGTGCCCCCGTCGCTGCGGGCCGTCCACAGGTTCGCCCCCCGACGTCGCGCGACAGCGGGCGCCGGGCCGCTCTGGCAGGCCCTGCAGGACGACGCCTTCCGGGCCAAGGTGGCTCGCGTATGGGCGCAGTCGCACGCGGAGCTCGCTGCCTCCGTCGCGCCCGACGCGTCCGCGCCCGTCCCACCGTCCGTGCAGGCAGCCGTCGGCGCCTGGCTCCTCGGGACCGCTCGGTGGCGCGAGCTGCTGCCCCCGGACGAGGTGGGCGAGGGGGCCGGAACCGCGCAGGTGCAGGCGCGGCTCGAACGTGCCCAGAGCGACGCGGAACGGCTCCGGTCGGACGCCGTCGCCGCACGAGAGGAGGCGCGAGCAGCGCAGGACCAGCTGGGGGCACTGCAGCGCGAGCTGCGGCGGCTGCGGTCGGACGCGGACCGCGCCCGCAGCGAGGGTCGGCGTGCGGCCGAGGACGCCCGAGCGTCGCTCGACGCGGCCGAGCTCGCGCGGTCGCGCGCCGAGGAGGACCTGCGACTGGCGCACGACGAGCGGAAGTCCGCGCACGCCGAACGGACCGCCGCGCGGGCTGAGCTGCGTGCTGCCCGCAAGCTCGCCGACGTCCGCGTGCGCCTGCTGCTCGACACCATCGTCGACGCCGCGAGCGGCCTGCGGTCCGAGCTGGCACTGCCGCCCGTCGCGGACCTGCCCGCCGACCTCGTCAGCCCGCCGACGGAGCGCGTCGCGGCGCGCCTCGGGTCGCGTGGGCGCTCGGTGGACGACCCGGCTCTCCTCGACGAGCTGCTGCGCCAGCCCTGGGCTCACCTGGTGGTGGACGGCTACAACGTCTCCAAGACCGGGTACGGGGAGCTGTCGCTGGCGGAGCAGCGTCGCCGCCTCGTCGACGGGCTCGCCGTGGTCGCGGCCCGCACCGGGGCCGAGGTGACGTGCTGCTTCGACGGGCAGGAGGGTCAGCAGCACCCGCCCGGCGGGTACGCGCGGGGGGTCCGGGTCCTGTTCGCCGTCGGGGAGATCGCCGACGACCTCATCCGCCGGCTCGTCGACGCGGAGCCGCCGGGGCGCGTGCTCGTCGTCGTCACCAGCGACCGGGAGGTTGCCCGGGACGTCGAGCAAGGGGGCGCGTGGGTGGTGCCGTCGAGCACGCTGGTCGCCCGGCTGCAGCGCCTCTGAGGCCCGTGTCGGTGGTCGTGGTTAGCGTCCGACGCATGATCATCGACTGCGACACCTGCACGGCGCCCGCCTCCGCGTGCGCGGACTGCGTCGTGACGTTCCTGACCATCCCCGTGCGAGCCGCACCGGCTGTCCCCGTGACCGCCGGTGCCGAGCCGGGCACAGCCGCAGGGGCGGTCGAGCTCGATGCCGCGGAGCAGCACGCCATCGGCGTGCTCGCGGCGTCGGGTCTCGTCCCGCCCCTGCGTCTGGTGCGTGCGGTGTGAGCCGTCAGTCCTGCGCTGGGCCGTCGTAGAGCGCGTCGACCTCGCCCGCGTAGTCCTTCAGCACCTCGTTGCGACGGATGCTGAGCTTCGGCGTGAGGTAGCCGTTGGCGATGGTGAGGTCCGTGTCGAGGATCCGGTACTTGCGCACCGACTCGGCACGGGACACGGCCTTGTTCGCCTTCTCCACGGCCTTGTCGAGCGACGCCAGGACGTCGGCGTCCTTGCTCGCCTCCGCCAGGGTCATCTCCGGCTTCCCGTGCGCGGCGAGCCAGCCCGGCACACCGTCGGGGTCGAGCGTGATGAGCGCACCGATGAAGGGGCGCTGGTCGCCGACCACGACCACCTGGCTGACCAGGGGGTGCGCGCGGATGCGGTCCTCGAGCACCGCCGGCGCGACGTTCTTGCCGCCGGCCGTGACGATGATCTCCTTCTTGCGTCCCGTGATCCGCAGGTAGCCGTCGTCGTCGAGGGACCCGAGGTCACCGGTCCGGAACCACCCGTCGTGGACGGCCTCCGCGGTCGCCGCGTCGTTGTTGTGGTAGCCGCGGAACACCTGGACGCCCTGGAGCTCGATCTCGCCGTCGGCGGCGATCCGGACCCCGCTGCCGGGCAGGGGGAGCCCGACCGTGCCGATCTTGGTGCCTCGGCCGGGCCGGTTGACCGTCGCCGGTGCCGTAGTCTCGGTGAGGCCGTAGCCCTCGAGGACGTTCAGGCCAAGGCCACGGTAGAAGTGACCCAGACGCTCACCGAGGGGGGCGCCGCCCGAGACGGCCCAGCGCGCCTGACCGCCCAGCGCGTTGCGCAGCTTGTGCAGCACGAGGACGTCCGCCACCTTGTGCTGGAGGCGGAGCCACGGGCTGGGCCCGCGCGGGTTGTCGAGCGCGCGCGAGTACACGATCGAGGTCTTGGCGGCCCGCTGGAAGATCGACCCCTTGCCGGCCGCAGCAGCCTTCTGCTCGGCCGAGTTGTAGACCTTCTCGAACACGCGGGGGACCGCGAGGATGAACGTCGGCCGGAAGGTGCCGAGGTCCTCGATCAGCGTCACGGTGCTGGGGCTGTGCCCGAGGACCGCGCCGGCGGGGATGCACAGCACCTCGATGAACCGCGCGAAGACGTGCGCGAGGGGCATGAAGAGCAGGGTGCGTGCGCCGGGCTCGCTGAACACCTCGTGCAGGTCGGCGACGGCGTTCACCGTCAGCTCGTAGAAGTTGCCGTGCGTGAGCTCGACGCCCTTGGGCCGACCGGTGGTGCCCGACGTGTAGATGATCGTCGCGACGTCGGTCAGCGACGACAGCGCACGGCGGCGGACGATCTCGTCGTCGCTCACCCCGCTGCCGGCGGTGACCAGCGCGTCGATGGCGCCGTCGTCGATGACGAGCAGCTCGCGCAGGTGCGGCGTGTCCGCGCGGACCTCGTCGACGACTGCCGCGTGCGCGGCGGACTCGACGACCAGCACCGAGACGTCCGCGTCGGTCAGGATCCACAGGACCTGCTCGGCGGACGACGTCTCGTAGAGCGGGACCGGCACGGCGCCGGCGGCCCAGGTGGCCCAGTCGAGCAGCGACCACTCGTAGCGGGTCCGGGACATGATGCCGACGCGGTCGCCCGGCTGGACGCCACGTGCGACCAGGCCCTTGGCGACGGCCACGACCTCGGCGTCGAACTCCCGCGCGGTCAGGGGGATCCAGGGGCCGTCCTGCTGCGACTTGTGCTCGACGAGCACTCCGTCGGGCGTGCGGCTGACGCGCTCGGCGAACAGGTCGTTGAGGTTCTTCGAGGGGTCGACCTCGACGCGCAACGGAAGGTGGAACTCGTCCATGCTGGCTCCAGTGACAGAGGGGCGAAGTGTGCCCTGAGGATACGGGACGTGCGGCCCGACGCCGGGAGCACCCGAATGGGTACGCTCTGCGGCGGACAGGTGGCGGCGTCGCCGGGCATGTGAGCCCGGGGCCGCGCAGGCGGATAGCGTGGGAGCCCGCACCGAACGGTAGCGAGCACGGGTACGAGCGCGTAGGAGCACACACGAACATGCACGCCATCGGTGTGGACATCGGCGGGACGAAGATCGCTGCGGGCGTCGTCGACGAGGACGGCACGATCCTTGCCAAGACGCGCCGCGACACGTCGCCCGACGACGTCGCGGGCATCGACAAGGCGATCGCCGAGGTCTACCTGGAGCTCAGCGGGTCCTACGAGATCGGTGCCGTCGGCGTGGCCGCGGCCGGGTTCGTGTCCGCGGACCGCTCCTCGGTGCTCTTCGCGCCGAACATCGCGTGGCGTGACTACCCGCTGCGACAGAAGGTGCAGGCGATCCTGGGGGACGAGGACGTCCTGATCGTCGTCGAGAACGACGCCAACGCGGCCGGCTGGGCCGAGTTCCAGTTCGGTGCGGCCCGCGACGTCGACGACATGCTGATGCTCACCGTGGGCACGGGCCTCGGTGGCGCCATCGTGTCCAACGGGAAGCTCGTCCGTGGTGCCTGGGGCGTCGCCGCCGAGATCGGGCACATGCGCGTGGTCCCCGGCGGTCATTACTGCGGCTGCGGCCACGAAGGATGCTGGGAGCAGTACGCCTCGGGCAGCGCTCTGGTCCGGGACGCGCAGGCCACCGTGATCATCCACCCGGAGCGCGCGACCCGGCTGCTCGAGCTCGCCGGCGGCAACGCCGACAAGCTGAGCGGCCCGCAGGTCACGCAGGCGGCGCAGGAGGGCGACCCGCTGGCCGTCGAGCTGCTCACCGAGCTCGGCCGGTGGGTCGGCGAGGGCGCCGCGTCGGCGACCGCGCTCCTCGACCCGGCGCTCATCGTCATCGGTGGCGGCGTGGCGGATGCGGGAGAGCTGTTGCTCGCACCAGCCCGGAAGGCGTTCGCGGAGCAGCTCTCGGGCCGCGGCCACCGGCCGGAGGCGGCGATCGTCGTGGCGTCGATGGGCAACGACGCGGGCCTGGTCGGCGCGGCCGACCTCGCGCGCGGCTGACGACGGGGTGCCGATCACCACGGTCTCCAGCGCCGGTCAGACCACCGCGCCGGTGTCGTCGTCGTCGGGGTCCCGACGATGCGGCATCCGCCACAGCAGCACACCGACCCCGACGACGAAGAGCGCCGCGGCCGCCTGCACGAGGGCCGGGGGAGCATCACGCCACACGACGAGCACGATGAGCAGGAAGATCGGCACGCCCGCGGCCGCGCACCACGCCATCGTCAGCAGCGGGTCGCCGCCGAGGACCGGGCCGGGGTCCGGGGGCACGAAGTGCTCCTCCGCGTCGATGCTCGCCTCGGCGTCGTCGATCTGCGACGTCCCGTCCCAGTCCCGGCCGCTCAGCTCCGGCGTCGCGTCCGCGGCGGGACGCACGACGCGGCGGTCCGCGACCCAGGGTGCGACGGGGAACGACAGTCCGGACGTCGGCTCCGAGCTCGCGCCCGTCGGAGGGACGCTCTCGGGCGCCGGGGACGGCTCGGCGCCGTCGTACCCGTCGAGCTCACCGAGCTCGGCGACGATCGCCGCCCACACCTCGTCGTCCGTGGGCTGCTGGGGTGCGGCATGATCGGGCGCCCCGTCGGGCCCGTCAGCGGGCAGCTCCGCAGCCGCGTCGGTCGAGGACGGCGGGACGTCCGCGCCCGTCGGCTGGACGCCGTCGTCGGAGTCGTCAGGGCGAGGTGCCATAGGAGCACTCTAGAGTCGGACCGAGCAGTCGGGGTGGTTCGCGCTCCGCTCAGGTGTCCCGCAAGGGGTCGTCAGGAGCGAGCGCCGGGCTCGGGTGGACGGACAGTCCGTGTGTCGGGTCGAGAGGTGAGCCGTTGTTCTACTGGTTGATGAAGCGGGTGTTCGTGGGCCCGCTGCTGCACCTGGTCTACCGACCCTGGGTGCGCGGTGCCGAGAACGTGCCGGAGGAGGGTGCCGCCATCATGGCGAGCAACCACCTCGCGGTGATCGACTCGTTCTTCCTGCCCCTGGTCCTCGATCGTGAGCTCGTGTTCATCGGCAAGCAGGAGTACTTCACCGGTGCCGGGGTCAAGGGCCGGCTCACGGCGGGGTTCATGCGCGGCGTCGGCACCATCCCCGTGGACCGCGGGGGCGGCAAGGCCAGCGAGGCCGCGCTGCGCACCGGACTGCGCCGCCTGGCGGACGGGGACCTCTTCGGCATCTACCCGGAGGGCACCCGCAGCCCCGACGGTCGGCTGTACCGCGGCAAGACGGGCATCGCGCGTCTCGCGCTGGAGTCCGGCGCCCCCGTGATCCCGGTCGCGATGGTCGGCACCGACGAGGCGCAGCCCCCGGGCCGGCGGATCCCGAAGGTCATGCGCATCGGCGTCGTCATCGGCGAGCCGCTCGACTTCAGCCGCTACCAGGGGATGGAGAACGACCGGTTCATCCTGCGGTCCGTCACCGACGAGATCATGTACGCCGTGATGAGCCTGTCGGGCCAGGAGTACGTCGACGTGTACGCGGCGACGCAGAAGGCCCGCATCGCGACCGGTCACCCGGCCGTCGCGGGGGACGCGGCCGACCACCTGCCGGCCGCACCGGGCGGTCGTCCGGTGCCCGACGTCCAGGTGCCGGTACCGCCGCAGGACGAGAGCGGGACGTCAGTAGGATGACGCGGTCGGCCGTCGCGCCGACGTCGTGGCGCGCCGCCGATGCGGGTGTGCCGAAGGTTGTCTACGAGAGGTGTGTCTCATGTCGGTTCGTCGCGTCGCCCTCCTGACCGCAGGTGGCTTCGCCCCGTGCCTGTCGTCCGCCGTCGGCGGGCTCATCGAGCGATACACGGAGATCGCTCCCGACATCGAGATCATCGCGTACCAGCACGGGTACTACGGCCTGCTGCGTGGCGACAAGATCGTCGTCGACGCCGAGACGCGCGCGAAGGCCGGGATCCTGCACCGGTTCGGCGGCTCGCCCATCGGCAACTCGCGGGTCAAGCTCACCAACGCGAAGGACTGCGTGAAGCGTGGGCTCGTCCAGGAGGGGCAGGACCCGCTGCAGGTGGCGGCCGAGCAGCTCAAGGCCGACGGGGTCGACGTGCTGCACACCATCGGTGGCGACGACACGAACACGACGGCCGCGGACCTCGCGGCCTACCTGCACGAGAACGGCTACGACCTGACCGTCGTCGGCCTGCCCAAGACCATCGACAACGACGTGGTGCCCATCAAGCAGTCGCTGGGCGCCTGGACCGCTGCCGAGGAGGCCGCCGGGTTCGCCGCGAACATCATCGGCGAGCACCGCTCCGGCCCCCGCATGCTCATCGTGCACGAGGTCATGGGCCGGCACTGCGGGTGGCTCACCGCGGCCGCGGCCGCCGAGTACCGCAAGTGGCTCGACACGCAGGAGTGGGTGCCGGGCATCGGCCTCACGCGGGAGCGCTGGGACATCCACGCCGTCTTCGTGCCGGAGCTCGCGCTCGACATCGACGCCGAGGCCGCGCGCCTGAAGGCGATCATGGACGAGCAGGGCAACGTCAACATCTTCCTGTCCGAGGGCGCCGGCATGCACGAGATCGTGGAGCAGCTCGAGGCCGCCGGCACGCCGGTGGAGCGCGACCCGTTCGGGCACGTGAAGCTGGACACCGTGAACCCGGGGCAGTGGTTCGCCAAGCAGTTCGGCGAGAAGCTGGGCGCCGAGAAGACGATGGTGCAGAAGTCCGGGTACTACTCGCGCGCCGCGGCCGCGAACGCCGAGGACCTGCGGCTCATCAAGTCGATGACCGACCTCGCCGTCGAGTCCGCCCTGCGCGGTGAGTCGGGCGTGATCGGTCACGACGAGGAGCGGGACGACGTGCTGCGTGCCATCGAGTTCCCGCGCATCGCGGGCGGCAAGGCGTTCGACGTCTCGCAGCCGTGGTTCGGTGCGCTCCTCGAGGACATCGGTCAGCCCCTGGTCCCTGCGAGCCACTCATGAGCGTCGAGCCGGACCCGCAGGTCGTCGCCGGGCTGGACGCCTGGCGGTCGATGGGCGCGCTCCAGCAGCCGCAGTGGCCGGACGCGACCGCGCTCGACGCCGTGACGTCGAAGCTGTCCACCCTCCCGCCGCTCGTCTTCGCCGGCGAGGCCGACCACCTCCGGGCGCAGCTGGCTGCGGCCGGTCGGGGCGAGGCGTTCCTGCTCCAGGGCGGCGACTGTGCGGAGACGTTCAGCACCGCGACCGCGGACAACATCCGCAACAAGATCAAGACGATCCTGCAGATGGCGGTCGTGCTGACGTACGGCGCCAGCCTGCCCGTGATCAAGATGGGCCGCATGGCCGGGCAGTACGCCAAGCCGCGCAGCTCGGACACCGAGACCCGTGACGGCGTGACGCTGCCGGCGTTCCGCGGCGACATCATCAACGACTACGAGTTCACCACCGAGGCTCGTACGCCGGACCCGCAGCGACTGCTCGAGGCGTACCACACGTCCGCCTCGACGCTGAACCTGATCCGGGCGTTCACCACGGGTGGCTTCGCCTCGCTGCTGCGCGTGCACGAGTGGAACCGCGGCTTCATGACGAACCCGTCGTACTCGCGCTACGAGGAGATCGCGGCGGAGATCGACCGGGCCATCCGCTTTATGGCGGCGTGCGGCGCCGACTTCGACGCGCTCCGGTCGGTCGACTTCTTCTCCAGCCACGAGGGTCTGCTGCTCGACTACGAGCGCCCGCTGACCCGCATCGACTCGCGGACCGGTCTGCCGTACGACTGCTCGGCGCACTTCGTGTGGATCGGCGAGCGGACCCGTCAGCTCGGCGGTGCGCACGTCGACTACTTCTCGCGCGTGCAGAACCCGCTCGGCATCAAGCTGGGGCCGACGACGTCGGGTGACGACGCGCTGGCGCTCATCGACAAGCTGAACCCGCAGGGGGAAGCCGGACGCATCACCTTCATCACGCGTATGGGTGCCGGCAAGGTCCGAGACCTGCTGCCCGCGCTCGTCGAGAAGGTGACGGCCGACGGCCGTCCCGTCACGTGGGTGTGCGACCCGATGCACGGCAACGGGATCACGTCCGCGTCGGGCTACAAGACGCGACGGTTCTCGGACGTGATGGACGAGGTCGCCGGATTCTTCGAGGTGCACCGCGGTCTCGGCACGGTGCCCGGCGGACTGCACATCGAGCTCACCGGCGACGACGTCACCGAGGTGCTGGGCGGGTCCGAGGAGATCGACGACGAGGGCCTCGCGCGACGGTACGAGACGCTGGTCGACCCGCGGCTGAACCACCAGCAGTCGCTGGAGATGGCGTTCCAGGTCGTGGAGCTGCTCCGCGCGTCCTGACGACTGGCGGCTGCCGCCCTAATCCGCGCTGGCGGGCGGGGCGGCAGCGCTGTCAGAAGACGTTGATGACGATCGTGCTGCCCCGGGGAGCCGTCTTGCCCTCGCCGCCCTCGGGCTTCTGCGAGTAGACGATGTTCAGCGGCGAGATGCCCTGGGGGTGCTCGACCTTCACGATGAACCCGGCCGCCTGGAGGGCGGCTTCTGCCGTCTTGACGTTCTGGCCGTACGTGCTGGGCAGGGCGAGCATCTCCGGGCCCTTGGAGACGTTGACCGCGATGGTGTCCCCGCGGTGGCCCTCGGCGCCTGCGACGGGGCTCTGGTCGATGATCAGGCCCGCCGCGACCGTGTCGCTGAAGACCTCCGTCGGCGCGAGCTTGAGGTTGTCCGCCTGCAGCTGAGCGGTGGCGTCCGCGAGCGTCGTCCCGACGACGGACGCGATCGTGACCGGCTCGGGACCCTTGGAGACCGTGAGCCGCACCTCGGTGCCCCTGATCGCCTGGGCGCCGGGTTCGGCGGGTCCGCCGTCGGGCAGGGTCGCGCTGATGATCGCGGCGTTCGGCACCGCGTCGCTGTACTCGGGGTCGGCGTAGGTGGCCTTCAGCCCTGCGGCGACGAGTGCGGCCTCGGCGTCGGCCTGCTCCTTGCCGACGACCCCGTCGGGGATGGCGACGAAGTCGGGGCCCTTGGACACCGTGAACGCGACGGTGCCGTCCTTGCGGATGCGGTCGCCCTGGCCCGGGTTCGTCGCGAAGACCTCGCCGACCGGCGCCTCGCCGTCGAACGCGGACGAGGGGTCGGCGCCGAGCCCGGCGCGCTCGAGGATCGCGGTCGCCTCCGCCTCGTCCTGACCGATGATCGTCGGGACGGTGGTGTAGGCGCCCGGCCCCTGCTGCAGGTACCACCACGTGCCGCCGCCGATGAGCGCAGCGAGCAGGGCGAGCAGGACGATCCAGCGGGCGCGGTGGGTCCGGCGCGGCGGGTCGGCCGGGGGAGCGGTCAGCACCTCGACGCCGACGCCGAGGCCGATGGGCAGGGCGACCGTCGTCCCGCGGGCGTCCCCGGTCTCGATGAGGGTGGTCTCGTCGTCGTCGCCCCGCGACGGCTCGTCGTCCATCGACGCGTCGACGTCGTCGTCCGACTCGTCGTCGTCCGCGTCCAGGTCGGTCTCGGCCGGGTCGGTCGCCGTGGGGAGCACGATCGACGGGGTGACGGAGGCGTGGCGTGCGAGCGTCTCGTCGTCCAGCGCGGCGCGGGTGCGGCGCAGGAGCGCGAGGGCGGCCGCGGCGTCGACCGGTCGGTCGTCCGGGTCGCGCGCGGCGAGAGCGCGCACGGCGTCGTCGATCTCGATGGGGAGCCAGTCGACCAGCTCCGACGGCGCCGGGACGTCGTTGTTGACGTGCTGGAACGCGACCTGGATGGGGGTCTCGCCCGTGAAGGGCTGCCGCCCGGTGAGCATCTCGTAGAGCAGGATCCCGCTGGCGTAGACGTCCGTGCGCGCGTCGCTGAGCCCGCGGACGACAAGCTCCGGCGCCAGGTACGCGACCGTGCCGAGCACCGTCCCGGTCGTGGTCGAGGTGACCTCGGTGACCGCGCGTGCCAGCCCGAAGTCGGCGAGCTTGACGCGTCCGTCCGTGGCGAGCAGCACGTTCTCGGGCTTGATGTCCCGGTGCACCAGGCCGACCCGGTGCGCGGCGGCGAGCGCGTCGAGCACGCTCTCGCCGATACGCAGCGCCTCACCGACCGTCAGGGCTCCGCGCTCACCGATGTGCCGGCGCAGGTTGCACCCGTCGATGTACTCCATCGTCAGGTAGCTGGTCTCGCCGTCGACGCCCTGGTCGTACACACCGACGAGGCCGGGGTGGGTGAGGCGCGCGGCGGTCCGGGCCTCGCGCCGGAACCGGGCGACGAAGTCGGAGCCGGAGGTGCCCTCGGCGAGGTGGGCGTGCATCACCTTCAGCGCGACGTCCCGGTCCAGGCGACGGTCGACGGCCAGGTAGACGGTGGCCATGCCTCCGCGGGCGATGCGGGACACGACCTCGTACCGACTGTCGACCAGGCGGCCGACGAACGGATCGGTGATGGTGGCTCCCACGCCAGGGAGTCTACGGTCGCGAATGCCGCGGATGCGGCAGGCAGGGCCTCAGTGGAACCGCGTCATGTGCGTCTGGACGTTGGCCACATAGCGCCGCGTGTCCGCGAACATGCCGTTGTTCTTCACGGAGGTGGCGCCCTGGTAGTAGCCGGCGATCGCGGTGGGCAGGTCCGGGGCGTTGCCGACGAGCGCGCGCAGGATGGCGACGCCCGCGGTGACGTTGTCGTCCGGGTTCACGAGGTTCAGCGGGCGGCCGACGAGCTCCGACGCCCACTGTCCCGACGTCGGGATGACCTGCATGGTGCCGATCGCGTTGGCGGGGGAGACGACGGCGTGGTTGAACCCCGACTCCTGGAACGCGACCGCCTGGGCGAGCGCCGGGTCGACGCCCATCGCCCGTGCCGTGGCGGCGATCTTGGCCTGCATCTCCGCCTTCGACGGCGTCGGCGTGCTGCGCAGCGTCGCGAGGTTCGCGTTGGCTGCGGCCACGACCGAGTCGGCGTAGGTGCGACCGGCGAACGTGTTGCCCACCGAGGCGGCCGGCGCGGGCACGGGGACGGTCAGCGTCTGGCCGATGCGGATGAGGGCACGGGAGTCCAGCCCGTTGGCCGCGACGACAGCCGCGACGGTCGCGCCGTGCTTGGCAGCGATGGCGGTGACCGTGTCTCCGGACCGGACCGTGTGGGAGACGGAACCGGCTGACTGCGCGACGGCTGCGGGAGCGGGAGCAGCCGTGGCTGCGGCGGCTGCGCCGGGGATCGAGAGCGACTGGCCGATCCGGATGAACGCGCGGGAGTCCAGCCCGTTGGCCGCGATGACGGCGGCGACCGTCGTCCCGTGCTTGGCCGCGATGCGGCTGACGGTGTCACCGGCGACGACCGTGTAGGCGGCTGCGACGGGCGCAGGCGCGGCGGGTGCGGGAGCCGGGGCCGAGGACGTGGTCGGGATGGTCAGCACCTGACCGATGCGGATCCGGGAGGCGTCCGCCAGGGAGTTGGCGCGGACGATCGCGGCCACGCTGGTCCCGCTGCGGGTGGCGATGTGGCTGACGGTGTCGCCGGACCGGACCGTGTAGGAGTCGTCGGCGTGGGCCGCACCGGCGGTCGCGGTCACGCCGACGACGGCCAGCGCGAGCGTCGCGCCGGTCCCGGTGGCGACGCGGCGGGCGGTGGCGTGCTGGTGCGACATGATGCCTACCTCGTGGTGCGAAAGTGAACGGATGTTGCCTGTGTGACTGGAGTGACAGAATGCGAACGTATCCGAATACGGCACACGGGGAAAGCGCACGGGGGAATTGCGGGGGTGTAATTCAACGATGCGTACTCTTGTCGGGTGAACGATTCCGCAGAGACCCTCGACCGCCTGGTCGACGAGTGGCTCACCGTCCCTGATGTCGCCGACCGGCTCGGCCTCGACGCCTCCAAGGTGCGCCGGATCGTGCAGGAGCGCCGCATCATCGGCGTCCGGCGCGGCGATCCGCGCATCTTCGTCGTCCCCGCGGCCTTCCTCGTGCCGGGACACCTCGCCAACCCCGCACAGCCCACGGCGCCCGATGCAGACCAGCCGTGGACGGTCCTGGCCTCGCTGCAGGGCACACTGACCGTCCTGTCGGACGCCGGGTTCACCGACGAGGCGGCGATCGAGTGGCTCTTCACCCCGGACGACTCGCTCCCGGGGACGCCGATCGAGGCGCTGCGCACGGGCCGCAAGACCGAGATCCGGCGCAGGGCCGCAGCCGAGCTCTGACGGGGGCGTCGAGCGGGCGGTCGGCTCAGGCGCGCTCAGGCGTGCCGGTCGACCGCGGCGTGCGCGAGCCCGATCAGCTGGGAACGTGCGGGCTCGTCCCACGGGCGCTCGTCCATGAGGGCGAAGGCGCGGCCGGCCAGGAGCTCGATGAGCCGCTCGACGTCGTCGGGAGCGCCCGTGTCCCGGATCGCCGCGGCGAGGACGGCGACGTCGGCGTCCGTGAGTGCGCGGTCGCCGAGACGCGTGCGCAGCAGGTCCACGGTGGCCTCGTCGGACCCGGCGCGGGCGCGGGCCACCGCTCGGGCCGTCAGGATCGTGCGCTTGCCCTCACGCAGGTCGTCACCCGCGGGCTTGCCGGTCGTCCGCGGGTCCCCGAACACCCCGAGCAGGTCGTCCCGGAGCTGGAACGCCTCGCCCAGCGGCAGACCGAGCGTGCGGCACGCCTCGAGCTCGCTCTCGGTGGCGTCGGCGAGGGTGGCGCCGAGGACGATCGGGTGCTCGACGCTGTACCGGGCGGCCTTCGCGCGGATGACCTCGCGGGCGCGCGCCTCGTCGGCGGCCGGGTCGTCGCCCCACGGCAGCGCCTGCGCCAGCACATCCAGGTACTGGCCCACCGTGACCTCGGTGCGCATCAGGTCGAACACCGTGCGTGCGCGCTCGGACCGCGCGAGCGGTTGCAGGGCGAGCGCTCCGGCGAACTCCTGCTCGCTCGCGATGAGCGTGAGGTCGCCGAGGAGGATCGCGGCCGACATCCCGAAGCGCTCGGCGTCGCCGGTCAGGCCGTGCTGGGCGTGC
The DNA here is from genome assembly GCF_030814415.1 of Cellulomonas humilata. Classification (GTDB taxonomy): domain Bacteria; phylum Actinomycetota; class Actinomycetes; order Actinomycetales; family Cellulomonadaceae; genus Cellulomonas; species Cellulomonas humilata_A. The sequence continues at coordinate 831,863 of NZ_JAUSVB010000002.1, forward strand.
AGACCCGCGAACGCCCGGTGCGCCGCGGGGAACCCGCGTCGTGTGTCGGAGTCGTCCATGACGTCGTCGTGGAACAACGCTGCGGCCTGGAAGAGCTCGAGCGCGGCGCCCACGCGCAGCACCGCGTCCGCCTCGGCGGTCCCGGCCCGGCCTCCGTGGGCCCGCCACGACCAGTAGCAGAACGCGGCCCGTAGCCGCTTCCCGCCCGTGAGGATCTGGGCGACCGCGTCGGCGAGCACGTCCGCGTCGTCGCTGGCCGCGGCCAGCACCGTGCGCAACCGTGCGACGTGCCTGGTCAGCAGCTCGTCGATGCGGGTTCGGACGTCCTCGACGTCGACGAGAGGCTGGGTCGTGGGGCTCACGCGGGCAGCCTACGGCGCCGGTACGCGAACCCGCCCACCGAGGGTGAGGGTGCGCTCGTCTTCCCGGTCGAGGATCCCGACCACGAGCAGCTCGGAGCCGTCGCCGCGCGAGAAGGTGGACTGCGCCGCGAGGCCGGGCTCGGGGGCGGGTGGGACGTTCTCGACGAAGCCCGCCGCGACGAGCGGGACCCGGACGGCGTCGAGCAGCCCGGCGGTGTCCTGTGCCGTGCGGAGGTTCAGGCTGACCTCGGTGAGGTCGGTGCCGTCGACGAGCGCGGCCGACGAGAGCAGCACCTCGGCGCCGTCCGGCACCGGGATGAGTGCGGTGGGGAAGCCGGTGACGAGCTCGCCCACCGCGGAGCTCGCGTCACCGTCGGCCTCGGGGAGGAGCGTCTCGGAAGGAGCGGGCTCCGGTGTGGCCAGCGCGACGGCGCTCCCGGTGGGGGAGGCCTCGCCGGGACTGCTGGTCGAGCAGGCCGCCGTGGAGACGCCGACGGCCAGCGCGACGACGGCGGCGACGAGGCCGGACCGGACGCGCGCCGAGAGGGGCGCAGGACGGGGCACCGCGACAGGGTAGCCGCACGGGCTGCGCACCGAGACGCCCACATGCCCCTCGTCCGGTGGCTGCGTGCAAAGATCCGCCGACGGGTGTCCACGGTCGGCCGCCGCTCGGGTGGGCTGACGCCATGCAGACCACGACGCTCCGGGTGAGCGAACCCCGGGAGATCCTCGCGCTCGTCCCTCATCGACTCGGCTTCCGGCCGCGGGACAGCGCCGTCGCCGTCAGCCTGCGGCCCCCGCGAGGGGAGGTCGGGCTCGTCGTGCGCGTGGACCTGCCGCACCTCGCGGACACGGCCGACGGACCGCTGCTCGCCCGGACGCTCGTCGCGCACCTCGGCCGTGACGGGGCCCGCCGCGGCATCCTCGTGCTCTACGCCGACCAGGATCCACGTGGTCAGGACGGTGCCGCGCAGCTGGCCGCCCGGCACTTCCGCGAGGCGGCGGCAGATGCGCTCGGGGACGTCCTGGTGTGGGTGGTCACCCCGGCCGGCTACCTCTCCCTGGACTGCGTCGAGGACTGCTGCCCGCCGGGTGGCAGGCCCTTGCGAGACCTCGACTCGACGCAGGTGGGCGCCACGCTGGTGCTGGCCGGCTCCGCCGTGGCGGACTCGCGGGAGGACATCGCCCGGATCCGTCCGGAGCACGGTGACGTCCGGCGCTCCGTCGCCCGCGTCCGCCGCCGGTGGGAGCACCGGTGCGCGGAGGCCGTGGTCGCGGGCGCCGACGCGCAGAGCCGGTGGCGGGAGGACTCGCTCGCGGCCTGGCGGAAGGCGGTCGCGCTCGTCGAAGCCGGCGAACCCGGACCCGGCGGGGCGCCGTGGGGGCGCGTCGAGGCCGGTCTCGCCGACCGCCGCGTGCGGGACGGGGTCCTCGTCGCGCTGGTCCCCGGAACCTCGGACCTGCCCGAGCGGTGTGTCCGCACCGTCCCGTCGACACCTGAGCTGGACGCGGATCTCGGTGCCGCGATGGCGCTGATCCTCGACCCGAGCCGCGGTGTCGTGCCTCCCGTGCGGGCCACGGCGGTGCACGAGGCGGTCCTGGAGGCCGTCGTGGCGCGCGGGAGGGCGGGCGCGCAGGCTCCCGCTCTGACCCTGCTGGCACTGCTCGCGTGGTGGCGCGGCGACGGTGCACGGGCGCGCCTGCTGCTGGACGCAGCGCTCGACGCCGACGCCGAGTACCACCTGGCGGAGCTGCTCGACGACGCGTTGACGGCCGCCATCCCGCCCGGTTGGGTCCGGCACGCCGACTGACCTGCGAAGAGATCCCATCGTGAGGTCGTCGCGGCCCGTCGCCTCCGGTAGCGTCACGGTGACGGCACTGTTGCCGCGGGACGAGGGGAGGACCGATGGGCATCGTGGTCGGCTATCTGGCCACTCCGGAAGGTCGGGCGGCCCTCGGGGCGGCGATCGAGGAGGCACGACAGCGCGACACGCGCGTCGTGGTCGTCGTGAGCACACGTCCCGATGCTCCGGAGGAGCAGCGCAGCGCCCTCGAGGCGGAGCTCGACCGGGTCCGGGCGGAGTTGGCGACCGCGGGCGTCGACCACGAGGTGCGGCTGCTCAGCGGTGGCGACGTCGCGGACGACCTCATCCTGACGGCGGAGCAGGTCAGTGCTCAGCTGGTCGTCCTGGGTCTACGGCGCCGCAGCCCCGTCGGCAAGCTCATCCTCGGGGCCAACGCGCAGCGGGTGCTCTTCGACGCCCCGTGCCCGGTGCTCACCGTCAAGCCCGGTCCCGCCTGACCTCGTCGGTCTCGCCGCCACCCGACACACCCGGATGGCTGATCCTCCGGACCCTCCGAAGCCCTCGTTGCACGCGGGAATCTCTGGTGCCCGCCGTTCGTTGAGCACGAGGACCCCGTGACTGCCGTCCCCGACGGCCGTGTCGTCGTGCCCATGATCGCGCCGAGCGGCCCGTGGGGTCGGTACAATATCCATCTACCTCCCGGCCCCGTTCCGGGTGTCGCGCTGCCGAAAGGTCGTTCGTGTCGTCCCAGACCCCGCATCCCGCTCTTCCGCGTGAGTTCGAGCACCCCGCCCTGCAGGACCTCGTCCTGCGCGGGCGCACCCACGGCACCGTGGGCGCCGAGGAGCTGCGCACCGCGTGCGAGCAGGCGGACGTCCAGGACGCCAAGCGCCTGCGCGCCGTCGTCCGCGGCCTGTCCACCGCCGGGATCGGCGTGCGCGAGCCGTCTGCACCCGCTGTGCCTGCCCGTGCCGTCGCCGCCACCAGCGCCGGGGCTGGTCCGTCGACCAAGGCCGTCGTGACTCCCGAGGAGGGCGCTGCCCCCAAGGCCCGCGCCACTCGCGCCAAGACGGCCGCCACGAAGACCGCTGCGGCCAAGCCCGCTGCTGCCAAGCCCGCGGCGAAGTCCGCTGCCGCGGCCAAGAAGGCTGCGACGGTCGGTGACGACGTCGAGGTCGAGGTCGTCGAGGGTGACGAGCCGGACATCGAGTCGATCGAAGAGGTCGTCGTCGAGGCGGTCGAGGTCATCGAGGTCGTCGACGACGCCGCCGACGCGGACGACGACGACTCGGAGGACGGCGAGAAGAAGCCCGCCGCGAAGGAGGAGGAGAGCGAGGACAGCGGCTTCGTCTACTCCGACGCCGACGACGACGACGCTCCCGCGCAGCAGGTCGTCACGGCCGGCGCGACGGCCGACCCCGTCAAGGACTACCTCAAGCAGATCGGCAAGGTCGCGCTGCTGAACGCCGAGCAGGAGGTCGACCTCGCCAAGCGCATCGAGGCGGGCCTGTTCGCCGAGGAGCGGCTGAACGCGGGCATCACCATGGAGCCCAAGATCAAGCGCGAGCTCGAGTGGATCGCGAACGACGGCCGGCGGGCCAAGAACCACCTGCTCGAGGCCAACCTGCGTCTCGTCGTCTCCCTGGCCAAGCGCTACACCGGTCGCGGCATGCTGTTCCTGGACCTGATCCAGGAGGGCAACCTGGGCCTGATCCGCGCGGTCGAGAAGTTCGACTACACCAAGGGCTACAAGTTCTCGACGTACGCGACCTGGTGGATCCGTCAGGCCATCACGCGCGCCATGGCCGACCAGGCCCGCACCATCCGTATCCCGGTGCACATGGTCGAGGTCATCAACAAGCTCGCCCGCGTCCAGCGCCAGATGCTCCAGGACCTGGGCCGTGAGCCCACGCCGGAGGAGCTGGCCAAGGAGCTGGACATGACGCCCGAGAAGGTCGTCGAGGTCCAGAAGTACGGCCGCGAGCCCATCTCGCTGCACACGCCGCTCGGTGAGGACGGCGACAGCGAGTTCGGCGACCTGATCGAGGACTCCGAGGCCGTCGTGCCCGCGGACGCCGTGAGCTTCACGCTCCTGCAGGAGCAGCTGCACCAGGTGCTGGACACCCTCTCCGAGCGCGAGGCCGGCGTCGTCTCGATGCGGTTCGGCCTCACGGACGGTCAGCCGAAGACGCTCGACGAGATCGGCAAGGTCTACGGGGTGACGCGTGAGCGGATCCGTCAGATCGAGTCCAAGACGATGTCGAAGCTGCGGCACCCGTCGCGGTCGCAGGTCCTGCGGGACTACCTCGACTGACACGCGCCTCTCCACGACGAAGGCCCGGACCGGATGGTCCGGGCCTTTCGTCGTCCGCGCCGGGTGCGCGAGTTCACGGGATGGCAACCGGGGGACATCGGCCGCAAACACGCCGTCCGTCGGCTGAGCCCGAGTCGACTGCGCCCGTCGTCAGCGCGTGATGTACCAGAGGATCAGGTCGTGGGCCTTGTGCGCCTTCTCCACGCCGCGGAAGTCGGCCTCGTGGACCGTGCCGCCGACGTCGATCGCGATGCTGCTGCTGGACGTGAACTTGCCGGCGAACGACGTGTTGCTCACGACCGAGACCGAGCGCACGTGCCGGTAGGGGATCGAGGTGATCGCGACCCGCTTGCCGACGAAGCTCTTGTCCTGCATGACGACGCGGAGCGTCGTGAGCCCGACGAAGCCGGTACCGGTGCCGATGCAGTCGTAGACGGCGAGCACCTCCTCGCCCTGCAGGAGACCGCGGCTGACCAGCTCGAGCTGCTCCGCCTTGTCGACGTCAGGCTCTGTCACGGGGGGGCCTCCTGCACGCTCGGGGGACGATGGGCCGCTGTGCCCGTCGTCGCGAGCATAGGGGTGATGCGTCGCGGACAGAGCGCGAGGCCCGGACCATCAGGTCCGGGCCCCGCGTCGTCAGAGGGTGGTGCGCTGCGTCAGATCGCCGCGCCGGCCCCGGCGCCGTGCTCGGCGAGGAGGCGGTCGGTCTCGTCCTGCACGTGGGTCGCCAGCTCGGCGAACTTCGGTGCGTGCTCGCGTGCGTGGTGCGCGCAGAACAGCAGCTCTCCCACGGCGAGGACAACTCGGACATAGGCCTGTGCGCCGCAGCGGTCGCAGCGGTCGGCCGCGGTCAGTGGATGCGTCATGGTCCCGGTCACAGATCTATAGAACCATCCCGATGCCAGATCCCACGCACCGGGACCGGGTGGTTCGCTCACCGCGTAGCAGACCGTAACCAGCCCGCAACACAGCCGTTGCCGGCGGCATGGCGCCTCCGGGCTGTCGGGCCCGGCGACTACCATCGGGCCCGTGACGACGACCTCCCCGCAGTCCGGCTACACCGCCCGGCACCTGTCGGTGCTGGAAGGGCTCGAGGCGGTGCGCAAGCGCCCCGGCATGTACATCGGGACCACAGACAGCCGCGGCCTCATGCACTGCCTGTGGGAGATCATCGACAACTCGGTCGACGAGGCCCTGGGTGGCCACGGGGACCGCATCGAGATCGTGCTGCACGCCGACTCCTCGGTGGAGGTCCGTGACAACGGGCGCGGCATCCCGGTGGACATCGAGCCGAAGACGGGGCTGACCGGCGTCGAGGTCGTGTTCACCAAGCTGCACGCCGGCGGCAAGTTCGGTGGCGGCTCCTACGGCGCCTCCGGTGGGCTGCACGGCGTCGGCGCGTCCGTGGTGAACGCCCTGTCGGCGCGTCTCGACGTGGAGGTCGACCGGGGCGGTCGCACCCACCGGATGACGTTCCACCGCGGCGAGCCCGGCATCTTCGACGACCGGGCCGGTATCGGTCCGGACAACCCGTTCGAGCCGTTCGTCTCCGGGTCCGAGCTCACGATGGGCGGCAAGGTCGCCCGCGCCCGGACCGGGACGCGCGTGCGGTACTGGGCAGACCCGCAGATCTTCCCCAAGGCGGCGGTCTTCGCCTACGACGAGCTGGTCACGCGCGCCCGGCAGACGAGCTTCCTGGTGCCGGGCCTCACGCTGACGGTGCGCGACGAGCGCGGTATCGCGGGCACGCCCGGAGCCGACGGCCCGCACGAGGAGACGTTCCTGCACAGCGGGGGTGTCGTCGACTTCGTCGACCACCTGGCGCCCGACACCGCCGTCACCGACACGTGGCACCTGACCGGCTCGGGTGCGTTCACCGAGACGGTGCCGGTCCTCGACGAGCGCGGGCACATGACCGCGCAGGAGGTGTCGCGCACGTGCGAGGTGGACATCGCCCTGCGGTGGGGGACGGGCTACGAGACCGAGGTCCGCAGCTTCGTCAACATCATCTCCACGCCCAAGGGCGGCACCCACCTGGCCGGCTTCGAGGCCGGGCTGCTGCGCACCATGCGCAAGGCGGTCGACGCGAACGCCCGGCGGCTCAAGATCTCGGCACGCGACACCTCCGAGCGGATCGACAAGGAGGACGTGCTGGCCGGGATGACCGCGGTCGTCACCGTCCGGCTGGCCGAGCCGCAGTTCGAGGGGCAGACCAAGGAGGTGCTCGGCACCGGACCGGTCCGCGCGATCGTCGCCAAGGTGCTGGACACCGAGCTCGGCGCGATCTTCGTCTCGCCCAAGCGCGACCACAAGGCGCAGTCGTCGCTGCTGCTGGACAAGGTCGTCGGCGAGATGCGCGCGCGGCTGTCGGCGCGCAAGCAGAAGGAGATCTCCCGTCGCAAGAACGCGCTCGAGACCTCATCGCTGCCGGCGAAGCTGGCGGACTGCCGCAGTGACGACGTCGAGCGCAGCGAGCTGTTCATCGTCGAGGGGGACAGCGCGCTGGGCACCGCCAAGCTGGCGCGCAGCTCGGACTTCCAGGCGCTGCTGCCCATCCGCGGGAAGATCCTCAACGTCCAGAAGGCGTCCGTCACGGACATGCTGAAGAACGCGGAGTGCGCCGCGATCATCCAGGTGGTCGGTGCCGGGTCGGGTCGGTCGTTCGACCTGGAGGGCGCGCGCTACGGGAAGATCGTGCTGATGACCGACGCCGACGTGGACGGCGCGCACATCCGCACCCTGCTGCTCACGCTGCTGTTCCGGTACATGCGACCGCTGGTCGAGGCCGGACGCGTGTACGCGGCCGTCCCGCCGCTGCACCGCATCGAGGTCATCGGCGGCGGGGGGCGCAAGAACGAGTACGTCTACACGTACTCCGAGGCCGAGCTCGTGGCGACGCTGAAGAAGCTGGACAAGGCGGGCAAGCGCTACAAGGACGACATCCAGCGGTACAAGGGCCTCGGCGAGATGGATGCGGACCAGCTGGCGGAGACCACGATGGACCCGCGGCACCGCACGCTGCGCCGGGTGACCGTCGAGGGTGCCCAGCGTGCCGAGGAGATCTTCGAGCTGCTGATGGGGTCCGACGTCGCACCGCGCAAGGACTTCATCGTCGCGGGCGCCGACGGGCTGGACCGCAGCCGCATCGACGCCTGACCGGCAATCCGGTTGCCGTCGGGGTGCGATGGCCGGGATCGTGGACGACGTGACCGTCGCCGACCTCGCTCCCATCGCCGTGCGCGCCGCCGCGCCCGCCGACGTCCCGCTGCCCATCGGGACGGACGGCCTGACCTGGCGTCCACTGACGCGCGACGACGTCCCCGCACTCGCTCGCCTGATCACGGCGACGGAGGACGCCGATGAGGCGCCGTACCGGACCTCTGCGGAGGAGATCGACGACGAGTTCGACGGGGACTGGAAGGACCACGCCCGCGACACGCTCGCCGGGATCGACGCCGACGGGGTGATCCGCGCGTACGCGCGCGCCAACCAGCCCCCTGGGGACGCCCGGGTGGTCAGGGTCTTCCTCGACGGCGCCGTGGACCCGCAGTGGCGCGGTCGGGGGATCGGCCGCCAGGTGCTCGAGTGGGAGAACGCGCGCGGCCGCCAGCTGCTGGCCGCCTCCGGCAAGGAGCTCCCCGCGCGTCTGGCCGTGTTCGTCCACGACAACGCCGACGCCACGATCCGGCTGGTGCGCGCTGGCGGCTTCACACCCGCCCGGTTCTACGCGGAGATGCGCCGCCCCCTGGACGTCGAGCTCCCGCCGGTCGTCGTGCCGGAGGGGCTGCGCATCGTGCCCTGGAGCGCCGAGCTGGACGAGCAGCTGCGGCTCGCGCACAACGAGGCGTTCGCCGACCACTGGGGGAGCGAGCCGCGCACCGCGCAGGAATGGGTGCAGGGCCGCAGCATGTTCGCACCCACCTGGAGCTTTGCCGCGATCGACGACGCCACGGGCGAGGTCGCGGGGTACCTGATGTCCGCCCGGTTCGAGCACGACTGGCCCTTGCTCGGCTACAAGGCCGGCTACACCGACCTGCTCGGCGTGCGCCGCGCGTGGCGTGGTCGTCGGCTCGGGGAGGCGCTCCTCGCCACCGTGATGGCCGCCTACCGCGCGGACGGCATGGACATGGCCGAGCTGGGCGTCGACACGGCGAACCAGTCCGGCGCGCACCGGCTCTACGAGGGGCTCGGGTACGCGGTGTTCCACAGCTCCACGCTGTTCTCGATCGAGCTGTGAGCCGCACGGGCGAACGTGCTCCGGTCGCCCGCGGCGCGGGTTAGCATCGGCGCGGCAGGACGACGAGGTCCCGCCGTTTCTGTCGCCGGACGAGGACGTCCGGTCTCCTGGAGGTCGCCGTGGGACGCTCGCTGTCCATGGCCGCGCGCACGTGGGTCGCGGTCTTCGTCGTGCTGGTGCTCGTGCATCTCGCCGCGCAGGGAGCGGACGCCACCACGCTGGCCGACGTCACCCAGTGGATGCTCATGCCCGCACTCGCCGCGGTCGTCGTCACCGCCACGCGCTGGCCGCGCGGCCGCGTCGTGACGTGGACGCTCGTCGCCCTCGGCTTCTCCTGGCTCGGCGACCTCGTGCCGTCGCTCGTGGGGGAGGACGCGGCCTTCCTCGTCATGGTCGGCTTCTTCCTGCTCGCGCAGGTGGCGTACGTCGTGGCGTTCGCGCCCCTCGTCCGACGCTCCGTGGTGCACACCCGCCCGGTCCTGCTGCTGCCGTACGCGGCGGTGCTCGTCGCCCTGATCGCCCTGTGCGCACCCGGTGCGGATGCCCTGCTCGTGCCCGTCGCCATCTACGGCGGCGTCCTCGTCGCGATGGCGGTCCTCGCGACGGGCCTCGGCCGCACGGCCGCGATCGGCGGTGCCGTCTTCCTGCTCAGCGACAGCCTGATCGCGCTCGAGGCGTTCGTGCCCTGGTGGGACCTGGCCGGGCAGGGCTTCTGGGTGATGCTGACGTACACCGTCGGGCAGGGCCTCCTCGCGGCGGCGGTGATCGGACGCAACATCGCCGAGCGTCAGGCGCCCGAGCCGCGGCCGGTCCGCACCTACGCCCAGCGCCCCCCGGTGCCGGACAACGTGGTCGCGCTCGTCTGACGACTCACCCGATGGCGTGCACGGGCGCGGCCAGCGGCGTGCCCGACATGTCGCGCCGCGGGTCGAGCGCGGGCAGCTCGATCGGCTGACCTGCGGACCCCGTCGCCCACGCCGGCGCCGAGCCGACCCACGCGAGCAGCAGCGCGTCCTCGTTGCGCAGGAACCGGTGTGCCCGGACGCCGCCGGTCGCGCGTCCCTTGCCCGGGTACGCCTCGAACGGGGTGACCTTCGCCGAACCGGCCTGCGTTCCGGGGAGGGCGCCGGACGCGCCCGCGACGGTCACGACGACCGCCTCGGCGGCGTCGGCCGGCACCGCGGCGAACGCGACCACCCGCTGGCCGGTCGCGAGCTTGATGCCCGCCATGCCGCCCGCGGACCGCCCCTGCGGCCGGACGGCCGACGCCGGGAAGTGCAGCAGCGAGGCGTCGGAGGACACCAGGACCAGCTCGTCGGCGTCGCGCACGGCGACCGCGCCGACCACCTCGTCGCCGTCCTTGAGCGAGATCGCCTCCCACGCGTCCCGGTTCCCCGGGATGTCGCCGGACGTCACGCGCTTGACCGTGCCCTGGACGGTGGCGAGCGCGAGCGTCGGTGCGTCGGCGGCGAGTGACGCCAGGCCCACCACGCGTTCGCGGGGCAGGAGCGTCACGACCTCGCCGAGCGGCACACCGCCGGAGAGGGAGGGGGCGCCGTCCGTGGGCGGCAGGCCGGGCAGGTCGAGCACGGAGACGCGCACGATCCGGCCCTGCGACGTCACGACGCCGACCTCCGCCCGCGCCGTGGCCGGGATCGACGCGGCCACGACGTCGTGCTTGGCCCGCCGCGCACCGTCCGCACGCGCCGGCAGGTCCTCCGACGCCGTGCGCGCGAGCAGCCCGGTACCCGACAGCAGCACCCAGCAGGGGGTGTCGGCGATCTCGAGCGGGGCCGCCGCGCCGCGGGCCGCCGGGGCGCCCGTGATCGACGTGCCGCCGGCCGACTCGAGCAGGATCGTGCGGCGCGGGGTGCCGTAGGTCGCGGCGACCTCGGCCATCTCGTCGGAGACCAGTCCGCGCAGCCGGGACTCGTCGGCGAGGATCGCCTGCAGCTCCGCGATCTCCTCGACGAGCTGCTGCTGCTCCTTCTCCAGCTCGATCCGGGAGAACCGGGTGAGGCGGCGCAGCCGCAGCTCGAGGATGTACTCGGCCTGCGGCTCGGACAGGTCGAACACGGTGCGCAGCCGGGCCCGGGCCGTGTCGGCGTCGTCGGACGTGCGGATCACCTGGATGACCTCGTCGATGTCCAGGATCGCGACGAGCAGGCCCTCGACCAGGTGCAGGCGTTCCAAGCGCTTGGCGAGCCGGAACTGCGAGCGTCGGCGGACCACCACGAGGCGGTGCTCGACCCACACGACCAGCAGCTCGCGCAGCCCCAGGGTGCGCGGCTGGCCGTCGACGAGGGCGACGTTGTTGATCGAGAACGAGTCCTCGAGCGGGGTGTAGCGGTAGAGCTGCTCGAGGACGGCCTCCGGGACGAAGCCGGTCTTGATCTCGATGACCAGGCGCAGGCCGTGCTGCCGGTCGGTCAGGTCGACCGCGTCGGAGATGCCCGAGAGCTTCTTGCTCTGCACGCCCTCCTTGATCTTCTCGATCACCTTCTCCGGGCCCACCGTGTACGGCAGCTCGGTGATGACGATGCCCTTGCGCTTGGGCGTGACGTTCTCGATCCGGGCGGTCGCGCGGGTGCGGAACGCGCCGCGGCCGGTGCGGTAGGCGTCGCGGACGCCCTCGAGACCGACGATCTTGCCGCCCGAGGGCAGGTCGGGGCCGGGGACGAAGCGCAGCAGGTCCTCGAGCGTGGCGTCCGGGTGCAGGACGAGGTGGCGGGCCGCGGCGACGACCTCGACGAGGTTGTGCGGCGCCATGTTGGTGGCCATGCCGACCGCGATGCCCGACGCGCCGTTGACCAGCAGGTTCGGGATCGCCGCGGGGAGCACCTCGGGCTGCGTGAGCTTGTTGTCGTAGTTGGGCACGAAGTCGACGACGTCCTCGTCGAGCCCCGTCGTCATCGCGAGCGCGGCCGGCGCCATGCGCGCCTCGGTGTAGCGGGGCGCCGCCGGGCCGTCGTCGAGCGAGCCGAAGTTCCCGTGGCCGTCGACGAGCGGGAGGCGCAGCGAGAACGGCTGCGCCAGTCGCACCATCGCGTCGTAGATCGCCGCGTCGCCGTGCGGGTGGAGCTTGCCCATGACCTCGCCGACGACGCGCGCCGACTTCACGTACGGGCGGTCCGGGCGCAGGCCCATGTCCGACATCTGGTAGAGGATCCGGCGCTGCACCGGCTTGAGGCCGTCACGCGCGTCGGGGAGCGCTCGCGAGTAGATGACGGAGTAGGCGTACTCGAGGAACGAGCCCTCCATCTCGGTCGCGACGTCGATGTCGACGATGCGCTCGACGAGGTCCTCGGGCGGGAGGTCAGGGGTCGCGGGGCGACGCGCCATGGTGCTTGCTCCTCGGGGGGCCGGTCTGCTGTGCGGCGACCATTGTGGACCGTCCGGGACCTTTGGCGGGCGCGGCGCGCGGCTGCCGCCACTAGCGTGACGCTCATGGCAGACGTCACGGCTGACGGCCTCTCGCGACCGGGGCACGCGTACCCGGCTGCGTGGGAGGCGGACGTCGTGCTGCACGACGGCTCGACCACGCACGTCCGCCCGCTGCGGCCGGACGACGCCGACGCGCTCCAGGCGTTCCACGTCGGGCAGTCGGAGCGGTCGACGTACCTGCGGTTCTTCGCCCCGCTGGAGCGGCTGCCCGAGCGTGACCTGGCACGGCTGGTCAACGTCGACCACGTCGACCGGGTGGCTCTGGCGGCGGTGTCGAGCGGGGACGACGGTGACCAGATCATCGGCGTCGCCCGGTACGACCGCATCGGCACCGACGAGGCCGAGGTCGCCTTCAACATCGCGGACGCCCACCAGGGCCGTGGGCTGGGGTCCGTGCTGCTCGAGCACCTGGCCGCGGCCGCGCGGGAGCGGGGGGTGCGGCGGTTCGTCGCCGAGGTCCTGCCGCAGAACGGTCGCATGATCGCCGTCTTCAAGCAGGCCGGGTACGAGGTCCGGCAGCGGACCGAGGACGGCATCGTGGCCGTCGGGTTCGACATCGACCCCACCGACCGGTCGCTGGCCGTGATGGCGGACCGCGAGCACCGCGCGGAGGCCCTGTCGATGCGCGGCGTCCTGCACGCGTCGTCGGTGGTCGTCGTCGGCCCGGGGACGGAGGCGGGCGAGACGCTCGCGGGTCGGCTGGCCGCGCGCGTGCTGGCGGACCTCCTCGTCGGGGACCCGTCGGTCGTCGTGCACGCGGTCGGCGTCCCGGGCGACCCGCCGCTGCCGGTGCACGCGCGGATCTCGGACGTGCCCGGACCGGTCGAGCTCGCCGTCGTCGCCGTGCCCGCCGCCGCGGCGACCGACGTCGCCCGGGACCTCGCGCACCTCGGCGTGCACGGGATCGTCCTGTTGAGCGCGGGGTTCGCCGAGGACGGCCCCGACGGCCTGGACCGCCAGCGCGCGGTGCTCCGCGCGGCGCACGGGGCCGGGATGCGGGTGGTCGGTCCGAGCTCTTACGGGATCATCTCGACGCGGGAGGGCGGTCTGCAGCTCAACGCGTCCCTGGCGCAGTCCCCGCCGGCGTCGGGGCGGGTCGGCCTGTTCTGCCAGTCGGCCCCGCTGTCCGTCGCGCTGCTCGCGGCGGTCCGGCGCCGGGGCATCGGGGTCTCGCAGTTCGTGTCCGCCGGTCACCGTGCCGACGTGTCGGGCAACGACCTGATGCAGTTCTGGGCCGACGACGACAGCACGGACGTCGTCGGCCTGTACCTCGAGTCGCTGGGCAACCCGCGCAAGTTCTCCCGCGTGGCCCGGCGCCTGTCGCTGATCAAGCCCGTGATCGTCGTGACCGCCGGGCGGTCCGGTCAGGTGGTGCCACCCGGGCACGCCGTCCGTCCGACGCACGCCCCGCCGCGCACGCTCGCGGAGATGCTGCGCCAGTCGGGGGTGGTGCGCGTCGAGAACACCCACCAGCTGCTCGACGTCGCGCAGGTCCTCGCGCACCAGCCGCTGCCCGCCGGCCGCCGCACCGCGATCCTGGCCAGCTCCGCGTCGGTGGCGGCCCTCGTCGCCGAGGCGGTCGCGGCGGCCGGCCTCGTGGTCAGCGGGCACGTGCAGCTGCTGGCCGAGGACGCCCCGCCGGACCGCGTCCGTGCGGCCGTCGACGCCCTCTACGACGACGGTGACAGCGACGTCGTCATCGTGGTCCGTATCCCGACCGTCGGCGGTCCGGACACCGTCCTGCAGGACGCCGTCGCGCAGCGTGCAGCGCGCTCCCGGCGGACGACCGTGGCGTGCATCTACGACCTGCACGGCCTGACCGAGGAGCTGACCGCTCGCGACGACGACGGCCGCGAGTGGACGGTGCCCGCGTACAGCACCCCTGAGGACGCGGCGCTCGCGCTCGGCCACGCCGCCCGGTACGCGCGGTGGCGCGACGGGGACCGCGGGCGCCCCCTGCACCCCGAGGGTGCGGAGACCCGGGTCGCCCGGCGGCTCGTCGCGGGGTGGCTCGACGCCGAGGCGTCGGGCGACGCAGCCCTGGCGCTCGACAGCGGCCGCACCGCGCAGCTGCTCGCGACGATCGGCGTCAGCGTGCTGCCGTCCACCCGCGTGCACGACGCCGACGAGGCCGTCGCCGCCGCGGAGCGGATCGGCTGGCCGGTGGCGCTCAAGACGACCGTAGCGGCGCTCCGCCACCGCGCGGATCTCGGGGGAGTGCGCCTCGACGTCGCGGACGAGGCCGAGCTGCGGGCGGACGTGGAGCAGGTGCTCGCGCTGGCCGCGGGGCTCGGGGCGACCGACGGGGACGAGCCCCTGGAAGTGCAGGCGATGGCTCCCCGCGGGTCCGCGTGCGTCGTGCGCTCGGTCGAGGACCCCTCGTTCGGCCCGATCGTCAGCTTCGGGCTGGCCGGCGACGCGTCCGACCTGCTGGGCGACATCGCGTACGGCGTGCCGCCCCTGACTGACGTGGACGTCTCCGAGCTCGTCCGCACGGCACGCGCGGCTCCCCGGCTGTTCGGCTACCGCGGTCTGCCGGCGCTCGACGTCGCCGCGCTGGAGGACATCATCGCGCGCGTCGCCGTGCTCGCCGACGACCTCCCCGAGCTGCGCTCGCTCGAGCTCAACCCGGTGGTCGTCTCCGAGCACGGTGCGGCGGTCCTCGGCGCCCGTGCCTCGGTGTCCCGCGCCGACCGCGCGGACGCCACCCGACGCCTGCCGAGGGTGTGACCCTGTGCGCGCTCGCCGGACACGCCCGCTGGGGTGGGAGGATGGGCACGTGCCCGCTGCTGCTCCTGCCCTGCACCACGACCTCCACCGTGCCGGCTACTACCCCGAGCTCGTCGTCGACGTGCTCGACGTGGCCCTCGCGGACGAAGAGGTCGTGGCTCACCTGGTCCACCCCGAGACGACGTTCGACGCCGCCGAGGTGCGCCGCCACGTCACCGTGCTGGTGCTGACGCCCACGCGGCTGATCGTCGCCCACGTCGACGACCACCCGGCCGACTCCGAGCACCCCTCGGCGTCCGCGTCGGCCACGACCGAGGCCGTGCCGCTGGCGCAGCTCACGTCGGTCGCGCTGACCCACGTCGTGCCGCTGCCGGAGAAGCACGAGCGCGGCCGGCCCGCGCAGGAGCTGACCCTGGTGATCGGCTGGGGCGCGGTCTCGCGGGTTGACCTGGAGCCGGCCACGTGCGGCGACCCGAACTGCGACGCGGACCACGGCCTGACCGGCACCCTCGCGCCCGACGACGTGGTCGTGCGGGTCAGTGCCGCCGCGGAGGGTCTCGACTCGGTGCGCGCCGCCACGGCGTTCGCCCGGCAGCTGTCCGCCGCGAGCGCCCGGGCCCGATGACCGACCTCGAGGCACCCGCGACGACAGCGCTGTCGACGGTTCCGCCGCGGGTGCGCGCCGCGCTCCAGGCGGCCGACCTCGTGGCGCCGGGCTCCGACCACCCGTGCCTGGGCCGCGTGCTCCCCGCCGTCGCCGGCGCGCTCGGGCTGCTCGACGTGCCCGACGCGAGCAGCTCGCAGCGGATGCTGGGTCTGCCCGACGCGACCCGCGTCTGCGTCGTGCTCGTCGACGGGCTCGGGCACACCAACCTCGCCGAGCGCGCCGGCCACGCACCGTTCCTGCGTCGTCGGCTCGGCGACTCCACCCCCTTGACCAGCACGTTCCCCTCCACGACCGCGACCGCGATGGGCACCTTCGGGGTCGCGCTGCCGCCCGGCCGCACCGGCATGCTCGGGTACACCGTCCGTGACCCCGCGACCGGGGAGCTCGGCAACCTGGTCAGCTGGACCGGGCTGCCTCCCGCGCGGCAGTGGCAGCGCGAGACGACCGTGTTCGAGCGCCTCGTCGCGGCGGGCACCAGCGTGACCAGCATCGGGCCGGCACGGTTCGCGGGCTCGGGGCTCACCGAGGCAGCGCTGCGCGGCCCCACCTACAAGGCGGCCGAGTCCCTGGCGGCCCGGGTCGACGCCACCGTGGACGCGCTGCGCCGGCCGGGCGTTGCGTACCTGTACTGGGGGGACGTCGACAAGGCGGGCCACCACCACGGGTGGGGGTCGTGGCAGTGGGGTGACGCGCTCGCCGAGCTCGACGCCGAGCTGGGCAGGCTCGCGCGCCTGCTGCCGCGGGACACCGTGCTGGTGGTGACCGCCGACCACGGGATGGTCGACGTGGACCGGTCGCAGCGGTGGGACGTCGCGACCGACGCCGCCCTCGGCGCCGGTGTCGAGCTCGTCGCGGGGGAGCCCCGCGCACTGCACCTGCACCTCGAGCCGGGAGCAGACGCGCTGCAGGTGGCGGACCGGTGGCGGGACACGCTCGGCGCCGCGGCCGTCGTCGTGACCCGCGACGAGGCGATGTCGGACGCGTGGTTCGGGGACGTCGCCGAGCACGTCCTGCCCGTGATCGGGGACGTGGTGGTGGCGATGACGGGCCGCGCGACCGTCGTCGACTCCCGGACCCAGACGCCTGGGTCGATGGACCTCGTCGGGGTGCACGGGTCGTTGACCCGCCACGAGATGCTCGTGCCGTGCCTGGTGGTGGCCTGATGGCCGAGCTGGTCTTCTTCTCCGGGACCATGGACAGCGGCAAGTCGACGCTGGCGCTCCAGATGCACCACAACCACGCGGCGCGCGGACGCGACGGCGTGCTGTTCACGCGGCACGACCGCGCCGGCGCGGCAACGATCTCCTCACGGCTGGGGCTGACGCAGCAGGCGCACGAGGTGGACGACTCGACGGACTTCTGGTCGGACGTCATCTCCCGCCGCACGCTCGGTCGACCCGTCGACTACCTCATCGGTGACGAGGCGCAGTTCTACACCGCGGACCAGGTGGAGCAGCTGGCACGCGTCGTCGACGAGCTCGGGGTGGACGTCTACGTGTTCGGCATCTCGACGGACTTCCGGGCCCGGCTCTTCCCCGGTGCCGCCCGGCTGGTCGAGCTGGCCGACCGGGTGGAGATCCTGCAGGTCCGCGCGCTGTGCTGGTGCGGCGCACGGGCGACGCACAACGCCCGCACCATCGGCGGGACCATGGTGGTCGAGGGTGCGCAGGTCGTCGTCGGGGACGTCGAGGCCGGTGCCGACGAGGTCGGCTACGAGGTCCTGTGCCGTCGGCACCACATGCGACACATGACCGCGGCCACGGCCCGGGCGTCCTCGCCGAGCCCGCAGACCCTGAGCTCCGCGGAGGAGCTCAGCATCTGACGGTTCTACTCCGGCTTCGCGCCGAAGACGATCTCGTCCCAGCTGGGCACCTTGGCGCGACCGCGGCGCGCCGCCGCCCGAGGTCGCTCGGCGTCCTCGGCCTCCGCGGCAGGGGTCGTGACCGGCTCGGGAACGGCGACGGGCGCCGGGTAGACCTGCGCCTCGGCCGCGTCGTCGGCATCGACGGGATGGGCACCGGGCACGGTGGAATCGGGCCGTCCGAAGTCGAACGCGTGCTGCGGCCCGAAGCCCTCGAACTCCTCGGTGTCGTCGTCGAGCTCCACGGCCTGCCGGACGCCGCGTCGGCTGCGCAGGTCGTCCAGCAGCGACGCGGTCTCCTCCTGCGGGTCGGGCACGGGCTCGGGGGCGGGCTCCTCGGCGTCGAGGTCCTGCGGGGTGCGCAGGGAGCCGTCGCCCTGGAAGTCGAACACCACGTCGCGCACGGCCGCAAGGTGACGGCGCGACACGGGCTCGTCGGGCAGCTCGGTCTCCGAGAGCCAGCGGGCCTCGTCCTCGTCGGCCACGACGGTGCGCTTGGCGAGGTCGAAGGTCCAGCGGGCCTCGTGCTCGACGTCTCCCACCGCGAACCGCGCGAGGACCACCCACGGTCCGGACGCGTCGCGTGCGGCGTCCCACGCGAGCGAGGCGGGGTCGACGCCGCGCGCGGCGAGACGGTCGGTCACGAGGTCACCCAGCGTCGGTGCACCGACGTCCCGGCCGACGCGCGTGCCGCGTGCCTGCTCCGCCACGTGCTCGCGCTCGGCGAGGACCGGACCTTCGTACCGCCGGACGCGCTCCACGGGCAGGCCGGCGGAGTCCGCGACCTCCTGCGTCGTCGCGCCCGCACGGATGCGCGCCTGGATCTCCCGCGGGCTCAACGTCCCGGCGCTCTCCGCGCGCAGCTGCTCGAGCTGCGGGCGGTCGCGGCGCACGGCCGCGCGCAGCGGTTCGTCGATGCGCACACGAAAGCGCGCCCCGTCCGGGGCCACCAGGACGAGGTGCTCCCCGTCCTCGTGCAGACCCACCAGCTCCAGCTCACCCATGCGACCTCCCGGGAACTCGGCACGAGCCTGCCACCGATCCGGCCCGTCGGCGTGCACCCCGGGCGGTGCGGCGCACGATCGCCGCGATGACGGCCCGCCTGCGACGTCCAGCGGCGTCCCGCTGCGATGATCGGCGCCGTGCACACCGACATCCCCCTGGAGCCGATCCTCGAGCTGGTCGGTGTGTTCGTCGGCGCGATGTCCGGGGCGCTGGCCGCGGTGCGCAAGCAGTTCGACGTGTTCGGGATCATGGTGCTCGCCTGGGCGGCCGGGCTGGGCGGCGGCATCCTGCGCGACGTCCTCATCGGTGCCGTGCCCCCGGTCGGGATCTCGAACTGGCGGTTCATCGCGACCGCCGTCGCCGGCGCGACCCTCATCTACTTCTTCCACCCGCGACTCGAGCGGGCGCGCCGCTTCATCGTCGTGCTGGACGCCGGGGCGCTCGCCCTGTTCAGCGTGGTCGGCACCATCAAGGGGCTCGAGTACGGCACGACGCTGACCGCTGCGGTCATCGTCGGCGTCATGACCGGCGTCGGCGGGGGAGTGCTGCGCGACCTGCTGTCGGGCGAGGTACCCGTGGTCCTGCACCACCGGCAGCTCTACGCGATCCCCGCGCTGCTCGGGTCGACCGTGACGGCGATCCTGTGGTGGCAGGGCGTGATCACCACCGCGACGAGCGTGGTCGTCGTGATCTTGGTGTTCGTGCTGCGGGTGAGCGCCCTGCGGTTCCAGCTGAAGGCACCGGGGCCGTGGCGAGGGACGGTGCGCTGACCGCGCGCTGCGAGGATGGGCGGGTGAAACCCGACTCTCCTGACCTGGTCCGCACGCTCATGGAGGTGGCCGAGCAGCTCGCCCGGGAGGCCGGTGCGCTCGTCCGCGACGGGCGGCGCAGGCTCGTCACCGTCGCGGCGACGAAGTCCAGCGACCAGGACGTGGTGACGGCGATGGACCTCGCGTCCGAGTCGCTCCTGCGGAGCCGGCTGGCCGAGCTGCGCCCGCACGACGCGATCCTCGGCGAGGAGGAGGCCTTCCGGCCGGGCACCTCGGGCATCACCTGGGTGGTGGACCCGATCGACGGCACGGTCAACTACCTGTACGGGTCGACGGCCTACGCGGTCTCGGTCGCCGCCGTGACCGGTCCCGACCCGACGGTCGCCCCCGACCCGGCCACGTGGACCGCGCTCGCCGGGTGCGTGTTCGCCCCGGAGGACGGGCGGACGTTCACGGCGGGTCGTGGGCTCGGTGCGACGCTGGACGGGGTCGGCCTGCGCGTCGGCTCCGCGCGACCGTTGATCGACTCGCTCGTGGGCACCGGCTTCGGATACGTGTCGTCGAGGCGACGGGTGCAGGGACGAATCGTCGCAGAACTGTTGCCGCAGGTACGTGATATTCGTCGCGTGGGTTGCGCATCACTCGACCTGTGCGGGATCGCCGCCGGAACCCTCGACCTGTACTACGAGCGCGGGCTGCAGCCGTGGGATCTCGCGGCCGGGGCGCTCGTCGCCCAGGAGGCAGGTGCGCAGGTCACGGGCCTCCGCGGGCAGGCGGCGCAGGAGGCGATGACCGTGGCGGGGCTGCCCGGTCGGGTCGAGGAGCTGAGGGCGTTCCTCGAGGCGCTCGACGCCGACTCCGACGCATGAAAACGCTCTCACAGCACGTGTGACGAAATCGGTCGCGCGTCCGGTTCGCACCGCGCTCGAAAGTGGTGCAGAATCCCACCGCGCGCGGGAACAAAAAGCGCGTCGCGTGCATTGATCCCGCGTATGAGTTTCCATCAAGACCACGGAGTGTGACGCCACACATGGCTACCGACTACGACGCCCCGCGCAAGACCGAGGAGGACCTGAGCGAGGACTCGCTCCAGGAGCTTCAGGCTCGGCGCTCCGACAAGAACTCGGGCGTGGTGGACGAGGACGAGACCGAGGCGGCCGAAGGGTTCGAGCTCCCGGGCGCGGACCTGTCCGGCGAAGAGCTCTCCGTGCGCGTGCTGCCTCGGCAGGCGGACGAGTTCACCTGCTCGAGCTGTTACCTGGTCCACCACCGCAGCCAGCTGGCCTACGAGCGTGACGGTCGTCCCGTCTGCTCGGAGTGCGCTGCCTGACCGTCTGCACCGAGAAGAAGATTCGGCTCACCTGAGGGTCGGCCGCCCAGCACGACCGGGCGGCCGACCCTCAGGCGTGCACGGCTGCGGCGAGCGCGTCCGGCCGACGGGTGGACACCACCCAGTACGGCGTCGGGTCCTGCGGGTCGTCCACCTCGACGCGGACCGCGGTGTGGATCCAGCCGCGCAGGCAGACGTGCGCACGCGCGTCCAGCCGCGGACCCAGCTCGGCCCTGGTCGCCTCCGCGTCGAGCGCGACCGCTGCGCCGAGCAGGTCGACCGGGATGTGCGCCCCGCCGGCACGCAGGACGCCGTCGCGCACCTCGATCCTCGGCGCCAGCCCTGTCAGGACGACCGCGCCGACGACCAGGACGACGATGCCGACCAGGGCAGCGACTCGCGGGTCCACCGGGACGAACGCGACGGCCATCATGGCCGCGAACACGACGAGCAGGACCCAGCCGAGCGGTCCGAGCCACAACCGTTCGGCGTACGTCGGAGCGGTCGCCCGGGACGAGGGCAGCGGGGTTCCACCGGGAGCTTCTGGCATGCACCCAGCATCCCATCCGGCGGGTAGGGTCGGGCCCCGTGACGGCCGACCCCAGTATCGAGGTGCTCCTGCTGCGCCTCGACCCCGAACTTCCAGTGCCCGCCTACGCGCACCCCGGTGACGCCGGCGCCGACCTGGTCTCCAGGATCGACGTCGTCATCCCCCCGCAGGGCCGCGTGACCGTCCCCACCGGCATGGCGATCGCGCTGCCCGACGGGTTCGCCGCGTTCGTGCACCCGCGCTCGGGGCTGGCCATGCGGCACGGCCTGACCATCGTCAACGCCCCCGGCACCGTCGATGCCGGCTACCGCGGCGAGATCGCCGTGACGCTGCTGAACACGGACGTCGAGCACGCGCTCGAGCTGCACCGCGGCGACCGCATCGCGCAGCTGGTGATCCAGCGGGTCGAGCGCGTGCGGTTCGTGGAGGCCGAGCAGCTGCCCGGGTCGCACCGCGGCGACGGCGGTTTCGGGTCCAGCGGCGGCTGGAAGGCTGCGCCGACGCGCTAGGTCGGGACTACTGTCGATCTGTAGGCAACTGATGCGCGCGAGCGCGTCGAAGAGGAGTGAGCACGTGGCGCTGTTCCGGCGTGGTGGGAAGGATCCCGCCCCCCAAGACGCGGTGGAGACCGAGACGGACGAGCCGACGGTCGTCGACGACGGTCCCGAGCTCGACGACGACGCGCAGCCGTCACCCGAGCCCGTCGAGCGCACGGGTGGCCCGTGGGACGCCTCGCAGGTCGACGACGACCTGCCGCGCGTCGACCTCGGTGCCATCCTCCTGCCGGGTGTGCAGGGCATGGAGCTGCGGATGGAGATCGACAAGGCGACGAACGTGGTGTCCGCCGCGTCGATCCTCCTGGACGGCTCCTCGCTGCAGGTGCAGGCGTTCGCCGCACCCCGCACCGACGGTATCTGGGACGAGATCCGGGCCGAGATCGCCGAGTCCGTGACCCAGCAGGGTGGCTCGGCCGACGACCTGCCGGGCCCGTTCGGTCGCGAGCTCCTGGCGCGGCTTCCCGTCCGGACGCCGGAGGGGCGCACGGGGCACCGTCCGGCCCGGTTCATCGGTGCCGACGGTCCGCGGTGGTTCGTGCGCGGCGTGATCACCGGTCGCGCCGCGGTCGACCCGTCGGCCGCGACCGCGCTCGAGCAGCTGTTCGGCGGGATCGTCGTGGTCCGGGGCACGGACGCCCGTCCGCCTCGGGACCTGCTCACGCTGACCCTGCCGGGACCGGGCGCGCCCAACCTCACGCACAACCCGGCACCCCCGGAGACTGAGGACGGCGCGAAGCCTGCGGCTCCTGACTTCGACCCGCTCACCCGCGGCCCGGAGATCACGGAGATCCGATGAGCCTCAAGGAGCGCCTGAAGAAGGCTGTCGCGTCCCAGGCAGAGATCGAGGCCGACGAGGAGCGCGCGGACGCGCACCGCTCGGTCGGCTGCACCCCCGTCGACCAGCTGGCGGACCGTTCGCGCGCCAGCGTCTCCGGTGTCATCCGATCGGTCACGCTGCGGCCGCGCGAGGGTGTACCAGCCCTGGAGGCCGAGCTGTACGACGGCAGCGGCGCGCTCGACCTGGTCTGGCTCGGTCGACGGGAGATCGGCGGTGTCACCCCCGGTCGCCGGCTCAAGATCGAGGGTCTCGTGTGCCTGATCGACGGCCGACGGACGGTGTTCAACCCCCGCTACGAGCTCAGGCCGCGTCCCGGTGAGTGAGCCGGAGCGCCGGGACCCGGTCGACGGGGAGCATCTCCTCGAGGCGGTCGACGACGTCGTGGACCCCCAGGACGGCCCCGTGCGCGGGATGCGGGTGCTGTCGTCGGAGACCTTCTCGGCGTCCGACGCCGTCGGGGGCGTGCGCGGGATCATCGAGTCCGTCGCGCCGGGCATGCTCTTCGTCGTCGTGTACATCGCGACGGGACAGACGCTCGCACCGGCACTCGTCGTCGCTCTCTCGGTGGCCGTCATCACGGTCGCCGTGCGGCTCTTGCAGCGGCAGGCTCCGACCCAAGCGTTCGGGGGCTTCCTCGGCGTCGGGATCGGCGTGCTGTGGGCGTGGCGCACCGGGGATGCCAAGGACTTCTTCGCCTACGGGTTGTGGGTGAACGTCTCGTGGTTCCTCGGCACCCTGCTGACCATCGTGATCGGCTGGCCGCTCGTCGGTCTCGTCGTCGGGCTGTTCTCGAAGGCCGGTCCGCTCAACGAGGGCGGATCCTGGGCCGGAGCCGTCGCCTGGCGTCAGGACCGCCCGCTGCGGAGGCGCTACGCGCTCGCCACCGTGCCCTTCGTGGCGCTCTTCGGCCTGCGCCTGGCGGTCCAGCTGCCGCTCTACTTCAGCTCCGAGGTCACCTGGCTGGGCACCGCGAAGCTCGTCATGGGTGTACCGGGTACAGCCCTCGCGCTCTGGGTCAGCTGGCTGCTGGTCCGTGGGTCAGCAGCTGCTCGAGAGCAGACTCGTCCGCTTCCCGAGCCGTGACGAACAGCAGCTCGTCCCTGCCCTCGAGCGTGTCGTCGGGGCTCGGTGCGATGGGGCGGGCGTCGCGCACGATGCACGCGAGCACCGTGTCGGTGGGCCACTCGATCTGACCGACCCGCACACCGGCCAGCGGTGAGTCGTCCGGGAGCGTGAGCTCGAGGATGTCGGCGCGGGACTGGTGGAACGTGAAGATGCGCACGAGGTCGCCGACCGTGACGGCCTCCTCGACCATCGCCGTCATGATGCGGGGCGTGGAGACGGCGACGTCGACGCCCCACGCCTCGTCGAACATCCACTCGTTCTTCGGGTTGTTCACGCGCGCGACCGTGCGGGGTACGCCGAACTCGGTCTTGGCCAGCAGCGAGATGACGAGGTTCGCCTTGTCGTCGCCCGTCGCAGCCACGACGACGTCGCACTCCTCGGTCTTGACCTGGCGCAGGGTGGGCAGCTCGCAGGCGTCCGCCAGCAGCCAGTCCGCCTCCGCCACCTGCGAGACCCGCATTGCGGACGGCTGCCGGTCGATCAGGGTCACCTCGTGCCCGTGCCCGAGGAGCTCGCGCGCGATGGAGCGGCCGACCGAGCCGGCGCCCGCGATGACGACCCTCACTCGGTCACCGCCGGTGCGCTGGTGAGGATGCGTTCGACCAGGGCGGAGGTGTCCGCCCGCATGAGCACGTGCACGGTGTCGTTCTCCTGCAGGACGGTGGTCGACGTCGGCAGGAGGCCGTCGCCGTAGCGGGTGAGGTAGGCGATCCGGGCGCCGGTGGCGTCCTCGAGCACACGCAGCGGCCGGCCGACCCAGCCCTCGTGCACGTCGACCTGGGCGAGCTGGATCTGCCCGGAGGAGTCGCGGAACTCGTCGGTGGCACCCATCGGCAGCAGGCGCCGGAGCACCTGGTGGGCGGTCCAGCGCACCGTCGCGACCGTGGGGATGCCGAGCCGCTGGTAGATCTCGGCCCGGTGCGGGTCGTAGATGCGGGCGACGACGTTCTCGATGCCGAACGTCTCGCGCACCACCCGGGCGGCGAGGATGTTCGAGTTGTCGCCGTCGGACACCGCGGCGAACGCGAACGCCTCCTCGATCCCCGCCTGCTTGAGGGTGTCGCGGTCGAACCCGAGCCCGGTGACCTTGTTCCCGCCGAACTCGGAGTCGAGCCGCCGGAAGGCCTCGGGGTTCTGGTCGATGACCGACACCGAGTGCCCGTTGTCCTCGAGACTCTTCGCCAGCGTCGCACCGACCCGGCCGCATCCCATGATCACGAAGTGCACAGTGCGGCACGCTATACCGTCCACGTCACCCGGCGCGCCGGGACGGGTGGTGTGGGCGGGGCTGCGCGGGCCTAGCATTGCGGATCGTGTCGGACCTCTCGGATGCCGCCAAACGCCTGTTGCTCGGACGTCCCGTCCGCAGCGACCGGCTCGGCCACACGCTCCTGCCGAAGCGCATCGCGCTGCCGGTGTTCGCGTCGGACGCGCTCTCGTCGGTGGCGTACGCGCCCGACGAGATCCTGCTGACGCTCTCGCTCGCGGGGATGGCGGCCCTCGTCATCTCGCCGTGGGTCGGGCTGGCCGTCGTCGTGGTCATGCTCGTCGTGGTCGCGTCCTACCGGCAGAACGTCCACGCGTACCCCTCGGGCGGCGGCGACTACGAGGTCGCGACGACGAACCTGGGCAAGAACGCCGGCGTGACCGTGGCCAGCGCCCTGCTGGTCGACTACGTGCTGACGGTCGCGGTGTCGATCTCCTCGGGGGCCCAGTACGCCGCGACGGCCATCCCCGCCCTGCGAGGGAACGAGGCGGTGTTCGCCATCGGGCTCGTCGTGCTGCTCACGGTCGTGAACCTGCGCGGCGTCAAGGAGTCGGGGAGCCTGTTTGCCCTTCCCGTCTACCTCTTCATGCTCGCGATCGGTTCGCTCGCCGTCATCGGCGCTCTCCAGATGCTCACGGGCAACCTCGCGATGGCGGAGAGCGCGGGCCTCGAGCTCGCGCCGGACGCCGCATTCGACCAAGGGCTCACCGGGCTGGCCGGGTTCTTCCTCATCCTGCGGGCCTTCTCGTCCGGCTGCGCCGCGCTCACCGGGGTCGAGGCCATCAGCAACGGTGTGCCGGCGTTCAAGAAGCCCAAGTCGAAGAACGCTGCGACGACGCTCGCGCTGCTGGGCCTCCTTTCGATCACCATGATCATGTCGATCCTGCTGCTCGCCCGGGCGACCGGCGTCGTGTTCGCGGACGACCCCGAGACCCAGCTGCTCGAGAACGGCCAGCCGGTGGGTGCCGGCTACGAGCAGCACCCGGTCATCAGCCAGCTGTCGAGCGCGGTGTTCCAGAGCGTGCCGTTCGTGGCCGTGCTCGTGTCCGTCGTCACGGGCCTGATCCTCGTGTTCGCCGCCAACACGGCGTTCAACGGGTTCCCGGTCCTGGGCTCGATCCTGGCGCGCGACGGCTACCTGCCACGCCAGCTCCACACGCGCGGTGACCGCCTCGCCTACTCCAACGGCATCGTCACCCTGGCGCTCGTCGCCATCGTCCTCATCTGGGCCTTCGACGCCGAGGTCACGCGACTGATCCAGCTCTACATCGTCGGCGTCTTCGTGTCGTTCACAGTGAGCCAGCTCGGCATGGTGCGGCACTGGACGAGGCACCTGCGGACCGAGCCTGACCCCACGCGTCGCACGCAGATGAAGCGGTCGCGGATCATCAACGCGGTGGGTCTGACGATGACCGCGACGGTGCTCGTCGTGGTCCTCATCACCAAGTTCACGCACGGCGCCTGGATCGCGATCCTCGCGATGGTGGTCATCTACGTGATCATGCAGTCGATCCACCGCCACTACGCGCTGGTGAGGGAGGAGCTGGCGCTGGGCACCGACACGGAGTCCGCCCGTGCCCTGCCCAGCCGCGTCCACGCCATCGTGCTCGTCTCACACCTGCACCGGCCCACCATGCGCGCCCTGGCCTACGCGCGCGCGTCGCGGCCGCAGATCCTCGAGGCGGTCACCGTCAGCGTCGACCCCGAGGACGTGGACGCCTTGCGCGAGCAGTGGGAGACACTGGCCATCCCGGTCCCGCTGCGCGTGCTCGACTCACCCTTCCGGGAGATCACGCGGCCCGTCCTGACCTACGTGCGGTCGATTCGCCGTGAGAGTCCGCGGGACCTCGTGGTCGTGTACATCCCCGAGTACGTCGTCGGGCACTGGTGGGAGCACCTGCTGCACAACCAGTCCGCGCTGCGGCTCAAGGGCCGGCTGCTGTTCACGCCGGGCGTCGTCGTCGCCTCCGTGCCGTGGCAGCTGGCGTCCTCCGAGGGGCAGACCGGGCTCGAGGAACCGGTCCGGGGTACGGTTCCGCGTGGCTACTGAGACGTCTTCCGACAGCACGGCCGAGCTCGTCGAGCTCGAGATCGGCCCGGTGGCCCATGGCGGTCACTGCGTGGCACGTCACGAGGGTCGCGTCATCTTCGTCCGGCACACGCTCCCGGGCGAGCGCGTCCGCGCGCGGCTGACCGACGCGGGAGAGACCGCGAAGTTCTGGCGCGCCGACGCCGTCGAGGTGCTGGAGGCGTCCCCGGACCGCGTCGAGTCCGCGTGGCCCGCTGCCGGCGCCGGTGGCGTGGGCGGGGGGGAGCTCGCGCACGTGTCGCTGCCTGCTCAGCGGGCGTGGAAGGCCGCGGTGCTCGCCGAGCAGCTGCGACGGCTGGCCAAGCTCGACCTCGACGTCCCCGTGCAGGCGGCACCCGGTGACGACGAGCGCGGCGGCCTCGGCTGGCGCACGCGCATCGACCTGGTCACCGACGCCGAGGGCCGGGCGGGCATGCACGGCTTCCGCTCGCACGACATCCACCTGCTGGACTCGATGCCGCTGGCCAACGAGGCGATCGCGGCGCTCGACCTGTTCGGCCGCCGCTGGTCGGGCGGCGCGCGCGTCGAGGCGATCGCGCCGTCCAGCGGCGACGCCCCCCTCGTGCTCGTCGACGGTGCGCCCTTCGACATCGGTCGCGGACGCATGGACGGCCGGCCCAACGCCCGCACGGCGGTCAAGGAGCACGTCCAGCACGGGGACGTCGGGTACGACTTCCGCGTGGCGGGCGCCGGGTTCTGGCAGGTGCACCGCGAGGCCCCGGACCTGCTGGTCGCGGCGGTGCTGGCCGGGCTCGGCGACGTCGACGGCGCCGCGGTCCTCGACCTCTACTCGGGTGCCGGCCTGTTCACCGCGCCGCTGTCCGACGCGGTGGGGGAGACCGGTGAGGTGGTCTCGGTCGAGGGTGACGCGCGGGCCGTGAAGGACGCCCGGCGCAACCTGCACGACCGTCGCAACGTCGAGCTGCACGCGGGGGACGTCGCCCAGGTGCTCACCGGGCGGATCGACGCCGACTCGGACGTGGTGCACGCGGACGCGGTCGTGCTCGACCCGCCGCGGACCGGCGCCGGACGCAAGGTCGTCGCCGGGATCACCGAGCTCCGCCCCGAGCGTGTGGTCTACGTGGCGTGCGACCCGGCGGCGCTGGCCCGCGACATCGCGCTCTTCGCCGACGCCGGCTATGCGCTGGCGGACCTCCAGGCGTACGACCTGTTCCCGATGACGCACCACCTCGAGGCGGTCGCCGTCCTGACGCGCTGACTGCGTGCGCGGGCAGGGGTGCCGGACTAGCGTGGATGTATCGCCGGACCGGACAGGGCCCGGCAGGGAGGAGCGGCACGGTGAGCGAGAAGGACGCGGTTAGCCGGCTGGCTGAGGCCAAGCGGCTGGTCACCCAGGAGCTGCACAAGCAGGGGACGCCCGACTACGACCCGCGGTCGCACCAGCGCGCGATCGAGGCCGAGCGCAAGGCGCAGGACGCCGTCGACGCGGAGCAGGCCGCGCGCAGCTGAGCGGCTCGCCCGCGGGCCCTCGTGCACGCGCGCCACGCCGACGTGGACGCGCGTGCGCGGGGGCCCGCGAGCATGTATCTTGATGTCGAGATAAATCGCGACCCCGGCCACCTAGGCTGAGAGGTCGCACCGCCCAGCGGTCCGGGTGACTACCCATCCCCGGCAGCACCACCGGCAGACTCGCCAGCGAAGGAGCCCCCCGTGAGCAGCGTCGACAGCTTCGGTTCGAAGGGAACACTCGAGGTCGGTGACGCCTCGTACGAGGTGTACCGGCTCTCGGCCGTCCCGGGGGTGGAGCGCCTGCCGTTCAGCCTCAAGGTGCTCGCCGAGAACCTCCTGCGGACCGAGGACGGCGCCAACATCACGGCCGACCACGTGCGCGCGCTCGCCGAGTGGGACCCGGACGCCCAGCCCGACACCGAGATCCAGTTCACGCCCGCCCGCGTGATCATGCAGGACTTCACCGGCGTGCCCTGTGTCGTCGACCTGGCCACCATGCGTGAGGCCGTCGTCGACCTGGGTGGTGACGCCAGCCGCATCAACCCGCTGGCTCCCGCCGAGCTGGTCATCGACCACTCCGTGCAGATCGACGTGGCCGGCCGAGCCGACGCGTTCGAGCGCAACGTCGCCCTGGAGTACGAGCGCAACTTCGAGCGCTACCAGTTCCTGCGCTGGGGCCAGACGGCGTTCGACGACTTCAAGGTCGTCCCGCCCGGCACCGGCATCGTGCACCAGGTCAACATCGAGTACCTGGCCCGCGTCGTGATGGTGCGCGACGGCAAGGCCTACCCCGACACCTGCGTCGGCACCGACTCGCACACCACCATGGTCAACGGCCTGGGCGTGCTGGGCTGGGGAGTCGGCGGCATCGAGGCCGAGGCCGCGATGCTGGGCCAGCCCGTGTCGATGCTCATCCCGCGCGTCGTCGGCTTCAAGCTCACCGGCACCATCCCGCTGGGCGTCACCGCGACCGACATCGTGCTCACCATCACGCAGAAGCTGCGCCAGCACGGCGTCGTCGGCAAGTTCGTCGAGTTCTACGGCGAGGGCGTCGCCGCGGTGCCGCTGGCCAACCGCGCGACCATCGGCAACATGAGCCCCGAGTTCGGCTCGACCGCGGCGATCTTCCCCATCGACTCCGTGACGATCGACTACCTGCGCCTGACCGGTCGCTCCGAGGAGCAGCTCGCGCTCGTCGAGGCGTACGCCAAGGAGCAGGGCATGTGGCTGGACCCGACGCTGGACAGCTACGTCCAGCCGGTGTTCTCCGAGTACCTCGAGCTCGACCTGTCCACCGTCGTGCCGTCGATCGCCGGCCCGAAGCGCCCCCAGGACCGCATCGAGCTGTCGCGCGCCAAGGAGCAGTTCCAGCGCGACCTGCCGACGTACGCACCCGAGGCTGCCAACGGCGTCGACGAGGCCGAGGAGGAGTCGTTCCCGGCGTCCGACTCGCCCGCGATCACGTCGTCGGCCACCCGCGTGTACCCGACCACGGACACGCAGGGCCGGTCGTTCGACCTGTTCCACGGTGCCGTCGCGATCGCGTCCATCACGAGCTGCACCAACACGTCGAACCCGTCGGTGATGATCGCCGCCGCGCTCGTCGCCAAGAAGGCCGTCGAGAAGGGCCTGACCGCCAAGCCGTGGGTCAAGACGTCGATGGCGCCCGGGTCGCAGGTCGTCACCAACTACTACGAGAAGGCCGGCCTGTGGCCGTACCTCGAGAAGCTGGGCTTCCACCTGGTCGGCTACGGCTGCGCCACCTGCATCGGCAACTCGGGCCCGCTCGACGAGAAGGTCTCGGAGACCGTGCAGGAGCACGACCTCGCCGTCGCCGCGGTCCTGTCCGGCAACCGCAACTTCGAGGGGCGCATCAACCCCGACATCAAGATGAACTACCTGGCCTCCCCGCCGCTGGTCATCGCGTACGCGCTGGCCGGGACCATGGACTTCGACTTCGAGTCGGACCCGCTGGGCCGCGACGAGGCCGGTCAGCCCATCTTCCTGCGGGACATCTGGCCGACGCCCGACGAGGTGCAGACCACGATCGACGCGTCGATCGACCGCGCGATGTTCACCAAGGACTACGCGGACGTGTTCACCGGGGACGACCGGTGGCGCGCACTTCCGACGCCCGAGGGCGACACGTTCGAGTGGGACCCCGAGTCGACCTACGTCCGCAAGCCCCCGTACTTCGAGGGCATGCAGGCCGCGCCGTCCCCGGTGCTCGACTTCCACGGTGCGCGCGTGCTGGCCAAGCTGGGCGACTCGGTGACCACCGACCACATCAGCCCGGCCGGCTCGATCAAGGCCGACAGCCCGGCGGGCCTCTACCTCGCCGAGCACGGTGTGGGTCGTCGCGACTTCAACTCCTACGGCTCGCGCCGTGGCAACCACGAGGTCATGATCCGCGGCACGTTCGCCAACATCCGGCTGCGCAACCAGCTGGTCCCCGGCGTCGAGGGTGGGTTCACGAAGAACCTGCTCACCGGTGAGCAGTCGTCGATCTACGACGCCTCGCAGGCCTACCAGGAGGCGGGCATCCCGCTCGTCGTCCTCGGCGGCAAGGAGTACGGCTCCGGCTCGTCGCGCGACTGGGCCGCCAAGGGCACCAGCCTGCTGGGCGTCAAGGCGGTCATCACCGAGAGCTTCGAGCGGATCCACCGCTCGAACCTCATCGGGATGGGTGTGCTCCCGCTGCAGTTCCCGGAGGGGGAGTCGGCCGACTCGCTCGGCCTGGACGGCACCGAGACGTTCGACATCACGGGCGTGACCGCGCTCAACGAGGGGACCACGCCACGCACCCTGGCCGTGACGGCGACGAAGACCGACGGCACGGTCGTCGCGTTCGACGCGGTGCTGCGCATCGACACCCCCGGCGAGGCGGACTACTACCGCAACGGCGGGATCCTGCAGTACGTGCTGCGCTCGCTGGTCAAGGCCTGACGAGCCGGACGCCCGACGAGCCCGGTCCCCGACGTGGGGCCGGGCTCGCGGCGTCCGTGCAGGTGCTCACCTTCCCGGCGCGGGCCGGCGGGGTGTGGGATGGCGGGGTGACCACCCGCACAGCTCAGCACGCCGCCGCGCTGGAGGGACTCGACGCCTCGGCGGTGCCGCCCTACCTCGACGCCCACAGCGCGCTGCCCGGCCCGCGGGCGAACCTCGAGCTGGTCGCGGCTTTCGCACACGTGTGGGGCACGCGCGCACCGGCACTGGTGGACGCGCTGCTGGCGGACCCCGACGAGTACCGGCGAATGTGCGGCACCGTCGCCATGGCGCCTCGCCTGCTCGCCGCGATGTCGGCGGGCGCGCAGGCGACGGTGGTCGCACAGCTGCGGGAGCGGGCGGCCGACGACTCGTGGCGCGTGCGCGAGGGGGTCGCCATGGCCTGGCAGCTGGTCGGGGACGCCGACCCGGCGCTCCTGCGCACGACGATGGCCGGCTGGGCGGCGGACGGCCCGCCGCTGGTGCGGCGCGCGGCCATCGCGTCCCTGTGCGAGCCGCGGCTGCTCCACGACGAGCAGACGCTCGGCGTCGCGCTCGCCGCGTGCGCGGCCGCGACGGACTTCCTCGCCGCGCGGCCCGCAGGGGACCGGCGCGCGGCCGACCTGCGGACGTTGCGGCAGGCGCTCGGGTACTGCTGGAGCGTCGCGATCGCCGCGGACCCCGCGCGCGGCCTGACGGCGTTCGACGCGCTGACCCGCTCGTCCGACCCTGACGTCGCGTGGGTGGTGCGCGAGAACCGGAAGAAGAAGCGGATGCCGGTGGCGTGACCGCCAGGAGAGCCGTTCGTCGACCACCCCGGCGGTCACGGCGCTGGGGGAGCGCCGAACGACCTCCTCGAGGACCGTGAAGTCGACCGCGTCGAGGTCCTTGAGGTACGGGCACCCCTTGCCCCGCGTGTGCGGGCCCAACGACGCCAACAGCTCGCGGCGGCGGCGGGCATCGTCGGCCGCGTGGGCGGCGCCGCCGAGCACGAGCCTGGGGCCCCTACACTCGGGCGCGTGTCCGGACCCGCCGCCCCGCCCGACCTGCGCGCACGTGCCCGGGCCAGCGGCAGCCTGGTGGCCCGTCGTGCCCTCGACCAGCCGCTGCGGCGCATCGGGATCGGCGGCGCGATCGTGCTCCTCGCGGTCACGGCCGCGTTCGGAGGGCTGCGGGAGCAGGCAGAGGACGGTCCGGAGAAGCTGGCGGTCGACGTCCCGGTGGCGGTCGCGCCGTTCGAGCTGACCGTGCACCGCGTCGTGTGGACGACCGACCTGCCGGGGCAGTACCTGTCCGACGACGGCAACCGCTGGGTCGGCGTCGTCGCGACGGTGCGCAACACGAGCGACGCCGGCGTCCTGGGAGTCACGCTGCAGGACGCGCTCACCCTCGCCGACGTGGAGGGCCTCGTGCAGGAGCCCCGCGCCCTGGTCCCCGGCGTGCGGGCGACCTCGATCGCCCTGCTGGAGGACGGCTCGTCGCTCAGCCCCGTGCAGCCGGGCCTCTCGTACGAGGCTGCCTTCCTCTTCGAGCAGGACGGGTCGGTCGCGCCGCCCACGAGCGCCACCGTGCTGCTGCAGCAGCACACCTGGCGCAGCGGCAGCCTCGACCCGACGGAGACGTGGTGGGACCCGACGACGACGCTGCGGGCCGCTCTCGACGTCCGTGAGGCACGGTCGGACGCCGACGAGGAGGCAGAGTCGTGAGCACCCCCGCGGCGCCTACCCCTCGCGTGCGCCGACCCACCGCGCAGACGCTCGGAGCGGGCGCCGCCGTGCTGGCGGCCCTGGCGGTCGGCCACGTCGTCGTGACGGCGTTCCCGGTGGACGAGCGCGTGCAGGCGTCGTTCCTCCGGCCGACCGTCGTCGGTGAGCCCGTCGAGCTCCGGTACGCACGGCTCACGGCGGGCGAGCCCTCCGGCTCGACCGTCCTCGACGCCGACGACGGTTCGCTGCTGTCCACGCCCGGCGTGTGGCTGACCGTCCCGGTGACGATCGAGGCCGTCGGGCAGCCGCGCACGTTCGGGTTCGCGGAGCTGCTCGGCGGCGACGGACGCACCTACACCGTGTCCACGGGCGGACGCTCGGGGTTCCTCCCGGGTACGGCGCAGCCAGGGGTACCCCGGTACGCGACGCTGCGCGTCGAGGTCCCGCCCGAGGCCCTGGCGGGCGCGCACCTGCGCATCGGGCTGGAGCAGAAGGACCAGCGCCGCGACGACGTCGCCGACATCGACCTGGGCCTCACGCAGGCCGACGCGGACGCGTGGGCGGCGGACGACTCGCCCGTCGTCGCCGGCGCGTGGTCCGACGAGCCGCCGGAGCAGCCGTGAGCACCCAGACCGCACCACCGACCGCTGCCGAGCCGTCCGAGACGGGCTGGTGGCGCCGCAACCGCTGGGCCCTGGCCGCGCTGCCCGTCGTCCTCGCGCTGGCGCTCGTCGCGGCGGGTGACCGGGTCCGGACGCTGTGGTGGGAGCAGGACCTGCGCGTGCCGACGTCGGCGGAGGCGGGAACGACGCTCGACTTCCACCAGCGTGTCCAGACGGGTACCGGCGGCACCCTGCCGATCGACGTGGAGGTGCACCTGGACCACGTCGGCGACGCGACCACCCTGCCGGACGACTTGGAGCTTCCGGCCGGCACCCGAGCGGTGCAGGTGGACCTGACCTTGGGGGCGGACCCCGACGTCGTGCTCACCGGGTGCTCGCTCGCCGTGCGGGACGCCGCAGGGACGCGCTACGACTACGTGTCCAACGCGTGGGGTGCGCTGCAACCCGTGGTGCCGTGCGTCCCGGAGGACACGCCCGGGCCGTGGCCGTCGCTGGGCGATCTGGACGACGTGCTCACCGACCCGGACGACCCGCCTCGCCCGGCCACGTGGTCGGTCTCGCCGGTGGTCGTGGTTCCGGAGGGGGTCGACGTCGCCGACGTGGTGCTCTGGTGGCAGAAGCCGCAGTACGCGCTCCTCGAGGTGCCGAGCCAGCCCAGCTAGGCCTCCGCCGCCACCGGCTCCTGGGCCGCGACCGCGGCCTGGCCCGCGAGGATCCGGTCCACACCGGCCGCAAGCAGCGCCATCGTCACCGTCAGCCCGACGGCGGTCGCGACGGACGAGATCATCGGCGCGAACGCGAGCCACGTGTCGACGTCCCGCGGCCCGCTCACCGCCCGCACCAGCAGCTGGATCGCCTCCTCGAGCCGCGTCGCGACGAGGAACGCGAGCGCGAACACGAGCATCGGACCGAGGCCGGCGACGGCGAGCCTGCGCAGCCCGTCGGTGAGCGCCGTGAAGCGTCCGCGCACGTCGCCCACCACGGGCGCGACCGCCTCGGTGGTCCACCGCCGAACGGGCGCCGGGAGCCGCTGCCACGCCGCCGGACGTAGGCGCGGCTCACGCTTCGGCGGCGCTGCCAGCTTGTGGCCGTAGACGACCGCCCCGACGGTGAGCCACGCGAGGGGGATGACGACGAGGTCGTCCAGGTTGCCCAGCACGCCGGCGACCGTGTCGACGACCGCGTCGACCGGGCCGGCCAGAGGACCGAGCGTGTCGAGCAGCGTGAGCCACCAGTCGAGGACGATCGCCACGGCGCGCCGGCTCTCGGCCCACGCCCAGGCCTCGTCGAGCAGCTGCGTCGCGAACGCGGCCACGGCGAGCAGCCAGAAGGCCTCGACGTAGGCGCCGGCGAACGCGAGCGCGCGTCGGTGGCTGCGCCCCTCCCACCGACCCAGCAGCCAGCGGAGCACGACCGCCACCACGACCACCGCGACGAGGACCCAGCCGGTGGCGAGATCGACGAACGCACCGTCCGGTCCGTCCCCCGTGAGCGAGAACCCGTTCTCCATGAACTCCCGGTACGCGGCCGTGTTGAGGAACCGGGACCGGTCCTCCTCGAGCAGCCCGTACGACGCGTACAGCGCGAGGAACGGCACGAACACCGAGGCCAGCACGTCGATCAGGCCGCGCTCGTGCCCGGATGCTGCGTCGTCGGGGCCGCGGGTACGGCCGATGGCCGCGAGCGCGGGCAGGTCTCGGCGCAGCACGTGCAGCATGGCGACGATCCCCGCCACCATGCTCAGCGGCGCGAGCACGAGCACCGCCCAGCCGAGCGTGTTGTTGACTGTCGACGCGTTGACGGCGGCCCATCCGGCGGCGTGCCGTCCGGCCACGGCGAGCAGCGCGATGACCAGCAGCACCGGCCACGAGCGCGCCCACAGCCGCGCGCCCTGGGCCACGACGGCGCCGAGGTCGTGCAGCCAGGTGCGCAGGCCGTCGCGCGGTGCGGGGGTGGTGGTCGTGGCGTCGCTCACGGCGGACATCATGGCGTGCCGAGCGCGATCGCGGGGTGCGTGACCAGGATGTCGCCCTGACCAGGGTGGTCCGGCCCCGTCACCGGGCGGGTGCGAGGGCGGACCCGAGCAGGTCGACGAGGGCGACCATCCAGGTCCCGTGCTCGTCGTCGCGGTCCGGGTTCGCCTCGGTGACGACGAGTCCGGACCAGCGGGGATCGGCCACGAGACCCGCGAGGAGGTCCCGCAGGACCGGCGGCGTCAGTCCGCGGCCGTACTGCGGGATGTCCGCGAGGGGCAGCGCGAACATGTCGAGGACGTCGACGTCGAGGTGCACGAGGAAACCATCGGCGGCCGTGCCCACGGCGGCGAGGGCCTGTCGCGCGGCCGCGGTCGGGTCGTCGAGCACCGTCGCGGCGGGGATCCGTGCGGACGGGACGAGGCCGTGCACGTCCTCCTCGTCGTCGGCGTAGCCCACGAAGCACAGGCGGTCGGCCGTCAGGAGCGGGCGTCGCGGCCCGAGTCCCGCGAGGCCGTCGTGTGCACCCGGGAGGTCGAGCAGGTGCGCCACCCCCATGGAGTCCGCGATCGGCTCCTCGGGGTGGTCCGCCGGGAGCTGGAGGTCCTGCCCGCCGTCGACGTAGACCAGCCCGAGGTCGAGCCCCGCGTCGGCGGACGCCGCGACGACCGCGAGGGTCACCGTGCACTCGCCGCCGAGCACCACCGGGACGTGGCCGGCGGACAGGACCGTACCCAGCGCCTCCCGCGCCTCCTGCAGGACGACCGCGACCCGTGCGACGTCGTGCGGGTTGGTGCGCTCGGGCGGGTCGGGACGCCACCGTGCCGACGCCGTGTCGCCGTGGTCGACGACGCGACGGCCGGTGCGTTCGAGTGCTCGGACGAGCCCGGCGGCGCGCAGTGCGGCGGGGGAGCGGTCGAGGCCGGGGGCGTGGGCGGCGGCGCTCGACGGCACCCCGAGGACGCCCAGGGGTCGGTGCGGCATCCGGTCAGGCTAGGTGCGGGCGCCGACATTCACCCGACGTCGCCGAAGCCCTCCGCGGTCACCGTGGCGTACGAGCGGCGGACGGCCTCCTCGAGGACACCGAGGTCGACCTTGTCGAGATCCTTGATGTATACGCAGCTCACCGAGCTCGTGTGCGGACCGAGGCCCGCGAGCAGGTCGGCGTGCGCCTCGACCCCGTCGGAGAGGTACACCGTCGTCGCGGCCTTGCGCGGCGAGAACCCCGCGGCGATCGCGTCGCCCTGCCGGCCCGACGAGTACGCGTAGTGGTAGGTGCCGAAGCCGACGATGCTCGGTCCCCACAGCCGCGGCTGCTCGCCCGTCACGCGAGTCATCAGCTCGACCAGGCGGAGCGCGTCCCGGCGACGCACGGGATGGTCCACGGCGGCGAGGAACGCGTCGACGTCGGCGTCGGTGGGCTGGGTCTTGTTGGGCTCGGGTGCCATCGCGCCAGTATCCCGCCGAGTCAGTCGGCGAGCGCCTGCGCGATCCCGTGCCGCCCGATCTCCGCGAGGGCGGGGTGGTCGACGGGATGCATCTGGAGCACGACGGCCATGTGCAGCGCCCACGCCTGCGCGCGCCGCCAGGTCGCGTCATCGGGCCCCAGCCGGTCCCGGAACCCCGCGCGCCCGTCCGCGTCGAACGTGAGCCAGGCGGTCGACAGGTCGGAGGCGGGGTCGCCGGAGGTCACGTCGCCGAAGTCGATGACCGCGCGCAGCCGGCCGTCGTGCACCAGGAGGTTGGCAGGGTGCGGGTCGCCGTGCAGCCACAGCGCCGGCCCGTCCCACGCGGGGGTCGCCGCGAGGTCGCGCCAGCGCTCGAGGATGCGGTCCGCGTCGGGCAGGGCGAGGCGTTCGAGCCGCTCGCGCAGCGGCTCCTCGCGCGGGGCGATCGGCACGCCGCGGAACGCGTTCACCGGGGCGTCGTCCGGGGCCGGACGGTGCAGGGCGACGAACACCTCCGCCAGCTGCGACGCCCACGCGGAGCGGCTCGCCACCGGGGTGTGGTGGGCAGCGACGGCGTCGAACCACGGGACGACGCTCCACGTCCACGGGTAGGTCGACGACGGCACGCCGACCCGGACTGGCGTCGGCACGTCGACCGGGAGACGGGGGGCCAGGACGGGCAGCCATCGCTGCTCGTGCTCCACCATCGGAGCGGCGACCGCCCGGACGGGGAACCGGGCGGTCAGCTGGTCGCCGACGCGCCACAGGGCGTTGTCCCACCCGGTGCCCGCCCAGGCCAGGGGCAGGTCGGCGAGATCGGGGTGCTGCTCGCGCAGGAGGGTGCGGACGAGGTCCTCGGACACCTCGATCTCCAGGAGGGGGTGCACCACGTCAGCGGGCCTGCACGACGCGGTGCACGTCGTACGGCACCGCCCAGCCGAGGGCGTCGAACATCCTGGCCAGCACGATGCCCGTGAATCCCCAGACCAGCACGCCGTCGACGAGGAACGCCGGGGTGCGGACTGTCCGACCCCAGCGCGAGTGCTCGACGCTCGCCCGGTTGGCCGGCTCCAGGAGGTCCGCCACCGGCACGCGGAACACGTCTACGGTCTCGGCATGGTCCACCGCCGCGACCTGCGACGGACGTGTCCACCAGGCCGGGACCGGCGTGACCAGGTGGTTGCTCACCGGCACGGGCAACGGCGGCAGGGTGCCGAGCACTTCGACGCCCTTCGCCTCGAGCCCGACCTCCTCGACCGCCTCGCGCACCGCGGCCTCGCGCGGGCCCGCGTCGGAGGGCTCCAGCCGGCCCCCCGGGAAGGCGATCTGCCCGGCATGGTGGCCGAGGGCCTGGGAGCGCCGTTGGAGGAGCACGTCGAGATCGCGGGCCACCAGCGGGTCCTCGGTGCGCGACGGGGTCGCGTCGAGCGCACCGAACAGGACCAGCACCGCGGCCGGCCGGGCCGTGGACGGGTCCTCCAGCACCCGGACCGGGTCCACGCCCCAGTCGAGGCCGCGCGCGCACAGGTCGAGGAGCTCGGCGCGCGCCCCACGCACCTCCGGCGTCAGGTCTGTCATCCGCGAGCCCGTACGAGCTCTCCGAACGCGGCGAACATCTTCGTCGCGGCGGGGGCCAGACCGGGGAGGTGCTCGGCGCCGGCCGTGCGGATCTCGTCGATCTCCTCCGGGGACAGGTCGCCGACCATGTCCGGCGTCGAGAGCCACAGGTCGAGCATCCCGGCGTCGAGCTCGGGGTGGAACTGCAGACCCAGCGCGCTGCCCGCGCGGAAGGCCTGCACCGGGGTCGCGGCCGTCGAGGCCAGGAGCGTGGCGCCGCTCGGCAGGTCCACCGTGTCGGAGTGCCAGTGCAGCACGGTGGGCCGCTCGCCGAGCGCACCCAGCATCAGGTCCTCCGCGACGACGTCGACCGGCGCGAAGCCGATCTCGGTGGCAGCGCGCAGGTGCAGCCGGGAGCCGAGCGCGAGGGCGAGGATCTGCATCCCGAGGCAGACCCCCAGCACGGGCACGTCGGCGTCCACCGCGGTCGCCAGCAGCGCGCGCTCCGCCGCCAGACCCGGATGACCCGGCACGTCGTCCGCGTCCATCGGCCCACCCATGACGACCACGCCGGACACCTCGTCGAGACCCGGGAGGCGGGCGTCGTCGAGGTCGAGGACCGTGCGCACGCGGATGGGTGCGTCGAGGCCGCGCGCGATCAGGCCCGGGCCCTCGTGCGGTGCGTGCATCACCACCAGGACGGGACGCATGCCCGTCACCACCCGTCGGGCAGCGGGCGCCCCTCCTCGTAGCCGGCCGCCGACTGGATGCCGACCACGGCGCGCTCGTGGAGCTCGTCGAGGGACGTCGCGCCGACGTAGGTCGCGGCGGAGCGGACGCCCGCCGTGATGTGGTCGATGAGGTCCTCGACACCGGGGCGACGGGGGTCCAGGTACATCCGGGAGGACGAGATGCCCTCCTCGTACAGCGCCTTGCGCGCCCGGTCGAACGCCGAGCCGCCGCGGGTGCGGGCCGCGACGGCGCGCGCGGAGGCCATCCCGAAGCTCTCCTTGTAGAGGCGGCCGTTGCCGTCCTCGTGCAGGTCGCCGGGCGACTCGTGCGTGCCCGCGAACCAGGAGCCGACCATGACCTGCGACGCACCGGCGGCCAGCGCCAGAGCGACGTCGCGCGGGTGGCGGACGCCTCCGTCGGCCCACACGTGCTTGCCCAGCCGGCGTGCCTCGGCGGCGCACTCGAGCACCGCGGAGAACTGCGGACGGCCGACGGCGGTCATCATGCGCGTGGTGCACATGGCACCGGGTCCGACGCCGACCTTGACGATGTCCGCGCCCGCGGCGATGAGGTCACGCGTCCCCTCGGCGGTGACCACGTTGCCCGCGACGACCGGAACCTGCGGGTCAAGCGAGCGGACGGCGCCGAGCGCGTCGAGCATCTTGCGCTGGTGCCCGTGCGCGGTGTCGACGACGAGCACGTCGACGCCGGCCTCGAGCAGCTCGAGAGCCTTCTGCTTGACGTCGCCGTTGATGCCGACCGCGGCCGCGACGCGCAGGCGCCCGTCCGCGTCGAGGGCCGGCTGGTAGATCGACGAGCGCAGCGCGCCCACCTGGGTGAGGACGCCGACCAGCTCACCGTCGCGGACGACGGGGGAGAACTTGCGGCGCGAGCCGTGCAGCTTCTCGAACGCCGCCTCCAGGCCGCGCAGGCCACCCTGCTCGACGATCGCGAGATCGACGGTCGTCGGGTGGGCGCTCATGACCTGCTCGACCTGGGTGAACCGGTCGACGCCCTGGCAGTCGGCCTCGGTCACGACGCCGACCGGCTTCCCGCCGTCGACGACGACCGCGGCACCGTGCGCGCGCTTTCCGATCAGGGTCAGGGCTGTGTGGACCGTGTCGTGCGGGCTGACGACCACGGCGGACTCGATGACCGTGTGTCGCGCCTTGACGGACGAGACGACCTCGGCGACCACGTCGGTCGGCACGTCCTGAGGCAGGACGGTGATGCCGCCGCGGCGGGCGACCGTCTCGGCCATCCGGCGGCCGGCGACGGCCGTCATGTTGGCGACGACGATGGGGATGGTGGTCCCGGTGCCGTCGACGGCCGTGAGGTCGACGTCGAAGCGGGAGGTGACCTCGGAACGCGACGGGACGAGGAAGACGTCTCCGTAGGTGAGGTCGGAGGTGGCCGCGTGGCCGGGCAGGAAGCGCATGGGTTTCCCCCTTTCCTGTCCATGGTAGTCGCTCCCCGGCTCGTCTTCACGGGGCCTCCACACGCCTCTGACCTGCGTCAGCGCGTGAGCCGGTCCGGGTCGGCCTACAGTGTGGACAAGCTTTCGGCGTCCGCACGGTGCGGCATCGTCGCCGTACACCGGAGGAGGAGGCACCACCATGGGTCAGCTGACGCGCATCAACTCCCCGCAGGACGTGCGCCGGCTCACCTCGCACCAGGCCGATGACCTCGCCGCCGAGATCCGCACGTTCCTGGTCGAGCAGGTCTCCCGCACCGGTGGTCACCTCGGACCCAACCTCGGCGTCGTCGAGCTGACCATCGCGATGCACCGGGTGTTCGAGTCGCCGCTGGACACCATGGTGTTCGACACGGGCCACCAGGCGTACGTGCACAAGCTCCTCACGGGCCGCCGCGACTTCTCGCAGCTGCGCAGCAAGGGCGGCCTGTCGGGGTACCCCAGCCGGGCGGAGTCCGAGCACGACGTCGTCGAGAACTCGCACGCCTCGACCGCGCTGAGCTGGGCCGACGGCATCGCCAAGGCCAACGAGCTGCAGGGCCGGGGCGACCGGCACGTCGTCGCGGTGATCGGCGACGGCGCGCTGACCGGCGGGATGGCCTGGGAGGCGCTCAACAACATCGCCGCCGGGCAGGACCGCCGGCTCGTCATCGTGGTCAACGACAACGGCCGCTCCTACGCACCCACGATCGGCGGCCTGGCGCACCACCTGGACACCCTGCGTACCACCCAGGGCTACGAGAACGTGCTGTCCTGGGGCAAGCGCACGTTGCGCCGGTCCGGTGCACCCGGCCGGGCGACCTACGACGCGCTGCACGGCATGAAGAAGGGCATCAAGGACGTCCTGGTACCGCAGGGCATGTTCGAGGACCTCGGCATCAAGTACGTCGGCCCGGTCGACGGGCACGACGTGCGCGCGGTCGAGCGTGCGCTGCGCAGCGCGAAGGCGTTCGGCGGGCCGGTCATCGTGCACGTCATCACCGAGAAGGGCCGTGGGTACGTCCCGGCCGAGCAGGACGTCGCGGACCGGTTCCACGCGGTCGGCAAGATCCACCCCGAGACCGGCCTGCCCGTCGCACCCTCGCGGTTCGAGTGGACCAGCGTCTTCGCCGACGAGCTGGTGCGCATCGGCCGGCGCCGTCCCGACGTCGTCGCCATCACCGCGGCGATGCTCCAGCCCGTCGGCCTGGCGCCGTTCGCGGCGGAGTTCCCCACGCGGGTGTTCGACGTCGGCATCGCGGAGCAGCACGCGGCGACGTCCGCGGCGGGGATGGCCTTCGGGGGACTGCACCCTGTCGTCGCGGTGTACGCCACGTTCCTCAACCGTGCCTTCGACCAGGTGCTCATGGACGTCGCGCTGCACAAGGCCGGCGTCACGTTCGTGCTGGACCGCGCGGGGCTCACGGGATCCGACGGTGCGAGCCACAACGGCATGTGGGACATGGCGATGCTCGGCGTCGTCCCGGGTCTGCGGCTCGCGGCACCGCGCGACGAGGAGACCCTGCGCGACGCGCTGCGCACCGCGGTCGACGTCGAGGACGCGCCCACCGTGATCCGCTATCCGAAGGGCGCGCTGGTCGACCCCGTCCCTGCGATCGACCACCTCGACGGTGTCGACGTCCTCGCCCGGCACGACGGCCCGGCCGACGCGCAGCACGTGCT
Source organism: Cellulomonas humilata (assembly GCF_030814415.1). Taxonomy (GTDB): domain Bacteria; phylum Actinomycetota; class Actinomycetes; order Actinomycetales; family Cellulomonadaceae; genus Cellulomonas; species Cellulomonas humilata_A. The sequence goes on from NZ_JAUSVB010000002.1 coordinate 874,444, forward strand.
CGTCGTCGGGTACGGCGCGATGGCGCCGACCGCGCTCGAGACCGCTGACCTGCTCGCCGCGCACGGCCTGCGGGTGACCGTCGTCGACCCGCGGTGGGTCATGCCGGTGTCCGCAGCGCTCACCAAGCTGGTGGGGGACCACGACCACGTGGTCACCATCGAGGACGGCGTCGTCGACGGCGGCCGCGGGTCGCTGGTGGCGCAGCGGGCGCGTGAGGCGGGCATCTCGACGCCTGTGCAGGCCGTCGGCATCCCGCGCGCGTTCCTCGACCACGCCACCCGCGAGCAGCTGGTGACCGAGCTCCGGCTCGCTCCGGGCGACATCGCTCGGGACGTCTTGGCGGCGCTGGGCCGTACCCCCTGAGATCTGGACCTGTCGTCCCGGCCGTGGGGCGGTGACTCACGTCTCGCCGTCCCTCCCAGACTTAGGGCCTTTCGTCCCGAGACATGGGATCAATTCCTCCGTAGCGTCGAGTGCATCGACCACCGTCGGAGGAGCACGCAGATGTCCACCAGCACCCTGTCCCGGAACGTCCCCACCGAGCCCGCGATGCAGCCGGCGTGGCGTGGCTTCGCCAGAGGGTCCTGGACGGACGAGATCGATGTGCGGGACTTCATCCAGCGCAACTACACGCCGTACACCGGCGACGCCTCCTTCCTCGCCGGTCCCACCCCGCGTACGACCGCGATGTGGGCGCGGCTGACCGCGATGTTCCCGGCCGAGCGCGCGCGCGGCGTCCACGACGTCGACCCGCACACGCCGTCCACGATCACGTCGCACGAGCCCGGCTACATCGACCGCCACAACGAGCTGATCGTGGGTCTGCAGACGGACGCGCCCCTCAAGCGCGCGATCATGCCCAACGGTGGCTACCGGATGGTCGAGAAGGCGCTGGAGACCTACGGGTTCGCGCCCGACCCGATCGTCGGCGAGATCTTCACCAAGTACCGCAAGACCCACAACGACGGCGTCTTCGACGTCTACCCGCCGGACGTGCGCGCAGCGCGCTCGGCGCACCTCATCACGGGCCTGCCGGACGCCTACGGGCGCGGGCGGATCATCGGCGACTACCGTCGCGTCGCCCTGTACGGGGTCGACGCGCTGATCGCCGGCAAGCGCAAGGACCGCGCCGAGCTGGACCGCGAGCGCTCGTCGGAGCACGTCATCCGCGACCGCGAGGAGAACGCCGAGCAGATCCGCGCGCTGGGCGAGCTCAAGACCATGGCCGCGTCGTACGGGTACGACATCTCCGGTCCGGCGACGACCGCGAAGGAAGCCGTCCAGTGGCTGTACTTCGCCTACCTGGGCGCCGTGAAGGAGCAGAACGGTGCGGCGATGTCGCTGGGCCGTACCTCGACGTTCCTCGACGTGTACCTGCAGCGCGACCTCGCCGCGGGCCGGCTGACCGAGCAGGACGCGCAGGAGCTGGTCGACGACCTGGTGATCAAGCTCCGTATCGTGCGGTTCCTGCGCACCCCCGAGTACGACGAGCTGTTCTCCGGCGACCCGACCTGGGTGACCGAGTCGATCGGCGGGATGGGGGAGGACGGCCGGACGCTGGTCACCAAGAACTCCTTCCGGTACCTGCAGACCCTCTACAACCTGGGCCCGGCCCCCGAGCCGAACCTCACGGTGTTCTGGACCGAGCGGCTGCCCGACGGGTTCAAGCGGTTCTGCACGCAGGTCTCGATCGACACGTCGGCCCTGCAGTACGAGTCGGACGACCTCATCCGTGAGTCGTGGGGGGACGACGCGGCGATCGCCTGCTGCGTGTCGCCCATGCGCGTCGGCAAGCAGATGCAGTTCTTCGGCGCCCGGGTCAACCTGGCCAAGGCCCTGCTGTACGCGATCAACGGCGGCCGTGACGAGCTGACCGGCAAGCAGGTGGCTCCCGCCGCGCCGGCCGTCGTCGGTGACGTCCTCGACTACGACGACGTCGTGGCCAAGCTCCACGTGATGCTCGACTGGCTCGCGCAGACCTACGTCGACGCGCTCAACTGCGTGCACTTCATGCACGACAAGTACGCGTACGAGCGCCTCGAGATGGCGCTGCACGACCGCGAGGTGCTGCGGACGATGGCGTGCGGGATCGCCGGGCTGTCCGTCGTCACCGACTCGCTCTCGGCCATCAAGCACGCCGGCGTCCGCCCGGTGCGGAACGCCGACGGCCTGGTCACCGAGTACACGGTGGACGGCGAGTTCCCCACGTACGGGAACGACGACGACCGGGCCGACGACATCGCAGTCTGGCTGGTCGAGACCTTCATGGCCAAGATCCGTCGCACCCCCACGTACCGCGACTCGATCCACACCCAGTCCGTGCTGACCATCACCTCGAACGTGGTCTACGGGAAGTCCACGGGCTCCACGCCCGACGGGCGTCGCGCCGGTCAGCCGTTCGCGCCGGGGGCCAACCCGATGAACGGCCGGGACTCGCACGGGATGCTTGCCTCCGCACTGTCGGTCGCGAAGATCCCCTACGCCGAGGCCATGGACGGAATCTCCCTGACGTCGTCGGTGGTACCGACGGGCCTCGGGCGCACGCGCGACGAGCAGGTGACCAACCTGGTCGGTCTGCTGGACGCGTACATGATGTCGTCGGGCTACCACCTGAACATCAACGTGCTGAACCGCGAGACCCTCGAGGACGCCATGGAGCACCCCGAGGACTACCCGCAGCTGACCATCCGGGTGTCTGGCTACGCCGTGAACTTCGTGCGGCTCACCCGCGAGCAGCAGCTCGACGTCCTCTCGCGGACGTTCCACGGCTCGGTATGACCACCACGACCACCCAGGTGCACGACGTGGCTCCGTGGCCGACCGTGCACCTGGGTCTTCCCCGAGCGAGGTCCGGCACGGCCGGTCTCTCGTCGGTCGAGCTCGACCACTCCGCGCGCATGGCTGCCGTGCGCGCGGGGAACCTCGGGTCGGTGCACTCCTGGGAGCTGGTCACCGCGGTCGACGGGCCGGGCACGCGGCTGACGGTGTTCCTGGCCGGTTGCCCCCTGCAGTGCCTGTACTGCCACAACCCCGACACCATGCAGATGCGGCGCGGGACCGACGTGACGGCCGACGAGATCCTGGCGCGGGTCGCCCGGTACCGGACGGTGTTCGCCGCGACCGGTGGCGGGCTGACGATCTCGGGCGGTGAGCCCCTGATGCAGCCGGCGTTCGTCGCGCGGCTCCTGCGCGGGGCGAAGGCCATGGGCGTGCACACCACGGTGGACACGTCCGGGTTCCTGGGCAGCCAGTGCTCCGACGAGACGCTGGCGGACATCGACCTCGTGCTCCTGGACATCAAGTCCGGGCTGCCCGACACCTACCGCCGTGTCACCGGGCGGGCGCTGCAGCCGACGCTGGACTTCGGGCAGCGGCTGCGCGAGAGCGGTACGCGCACCTGGGTGCGGTTCGTCCTGGTCCCCGGCCTGACCGACGCGCCGGAGAACGTCGAGGCGGTCGCGGACCACATCGTCGCCCTCGGCGACGTCGTCGAGCGCGTCGAGGTGCTGCCGTTCCACCAGATGGGCCGCGACAAGTGGGACGAGCTGGGGATGCGGTACGAGCTGGAGGACACGCAACCCCCGACCCCGGAGCTCGTCGAGCGTGTGCGCGCGACGTTCCGGGACCGGGGGCTGAGCGTCTTCTAGACGGCGGGGACGTTCGCGACGCCGTCAGGCAGGATCCGGCGGCCGAGCACGCGCTCGGAGTAGCCGGTGCGGTCCAGGTACGGCGTGAGCCCACCGAGGTGGAAGCCCCAGCCGGCGCCCAGGATCATGCACAGGTCGATCTGCTGCGGGGTGGCGACGACGCCCTCCTCGAGCATGTGCCCGACCTCGACGGTGAGGGCGGTGAGCACGCTGTCGAGCACACCGGCCTCGTCGAGCGGGGTGCCCGACGTCTCGCTGAACGCCGCCTGGATGGCGGGGTCGACCGGCTTGGGCAGACCCTTCGCCTTCGCGGGCAGGACCACCGTCGTGCCCTCGGCGACGAGCTTCTCGAGGCCGGGGGAGCGCGGGAACCGGTCGCCCAGCTCCTCGCGCAGCGACGTCAGGACGTGCAGACCGACGGCGGGACCGACGAGGTCGAACAGCTCGAACGGCGGCATGGGCAGGCCGAGCGGCCGCAGCGCGCGGTCGGCGACCTCGACGGGCGTGCCCTTCTCGACGGCGTCGACGATCACGCCGAGCAGCAGGACGAGCAGCCGGTTGACGACGAAGCCCGGCCGGTCGGCGACGAGGACGGCCGTCTTGCGCAGCTTGGCCGCGACGGCGAACCCGGTGGCCAGCGCCTCGAGAGACGTTCGCTCGGCCTGCACGACCTCCACCAGCGGCATCGCGGCCACGGGGTTGAAGAAGTGCAGCCCGACGACCCGCTCGGGGTGCTGCAGGTCGGCCGCCATCGCGGTCACCGACAGCGCGGAGGTGTTCGTCGCGAGGATCGTCGTCGGGGAGATGACGGTCTCCAGCTCCGCGAACACCTTCTTCTTCAGGTCCAGGATCTCGGTGACCGCCTCGATGACGAGGTCGCAGGTCGCGAACTCGGCGAGGTCGGTGGTGCCCTGGATCGAGCCGATCAGCCGCGAGGCGGCCGACTCGCTCATGCGGCCCGTCGACGTGAGGCGCTCGACGGAGGACCGCACCGCGGCGAGGCCCTTGTCGACGCGCTCCTGGTCCAGGTCGCGCATGACGACCGGGACGCCGAGGCGCTGCGCGAACAGCATCGCGATCTGCGCCGCCATGAGCCCGGCGCCGACGATGCCGACCCGGGTGACGGGCTGCGCGAGCGACCGGTCCGGGGCGCCGACGGGCTTCTTGCCGCCGGACACGAGCCCGAACGCGTACACGGAGGCGCGCATCTCGTCGCTCATGATCAGGTCGGCGAGCGCCTCGTCCTCGGCCGCGAAGGCCTCCTCACGCGACGCGGTGCGAGCGGCGGCGACCAGGTCGAGCGCGCGGTACGGCGCCGGCCGCGAGCGGTTGATGACCGCGTCGAGGCGCTGACGTGCCGCCGCGACGACGCCGTCCCAGACCTCGGCGCTGTCGAGCTCACGACGCGGGACGACGACCTCGCCGGTCACCACGCGGGCAGCCCAGCGGATGGACTCCTCGAGGAAGTCGGCCGGGTCGAGGACGACGTCCATGAGGCCGATCGTCGTGGCCTCTACCGCGGCGAACGGCTTGTTCGCCGCGGGCCGCGTGAGGATGACGTCCAGCGCCTTCTCGATCCCGACGAGCCGCGGCACGATGTAGGCGCCGCCCCAGCCGGGCACCAGGCCCAGGCCGGTCTCCGGGAGCGCGAGGGCGCGGACGTCGGACGCCACGGTGCGGTAGTCGCAGTTCAGCGCCAGCTCGAGGCCGCCGCCCAGGGCGACACCGTTGACGAACGCGAACGTCGGGACGCCCATGGAGTGCAGCAGCTCGTAGGCCTGGTGGCCGCCCTGACCGAGCCCGAGCGCTCCCTCGCGCCCGGGGACGGTCCCGATCTGCGTGAGGTCCGCACCGGCAGCCAGGTAGTACGGCTTGCCGGTGACGGCGACGGCGGCGACCTCGCCGGCCGCGACGCGCGCCTGGACGGCGGTGAGCGTGGCGGTCAGCTCGGCGATGCCGAGCGGGCCGAGCGTCGTCGGCTTGGTGTGGTCGAGGCCGTTGTCGATGGTGACGAGCACCAGCGTGCCCGCGCCGCCGGGCAGGGTGACGTCGCGGGCGATGGCGTGGCTGACGCGCTCCGCGCGAGGAGTCTCGGTGCTCACTTGCTGTCCCCCTCAAAGGGCTCGTAGTCGGCGTGGTGCGGGTTCTCCCAGATGACGGTCCCGCCCTGGCCCAGGCCCACGCACATCGTGGTCAGGCCGAACCGGACGTCCGGGTTCTCCTCGAACTGGCGGGCCAGCTGCGTCATCAGGCGCACGCCCGACGAGGCCAGCGGGTGACCCACGGCGATCGCGCCGCCGTACTGGTTGACGCGGGGGTCGTCGTCGGCGATCCCGAACGCGTCGAGGAACGACAGCACCTGGACCGCGAACGCCTCGTTGATCTCGAACAGGCCGATGTCCTCGATGGACAGGCCTGCGCGGTCGAGCGCCTTGACGGTGGCCGGGACCGGGCCGATGCCCATGATCTCGGGCTCGACGCCGGCGTACGCGAAGGAGACCATGCGCATGCGCGTGGGCAGGCCCAGCTCGGCGGCGGTCTCCTCGGCGGCGAGCAGGCAGGACGCGGCGCCGTCGGTCAGCGGAGCGGCGGTGCCGGCGGTCACGCGGCCACCCGCGCGGAACGGCGTGGACAGCTTCTGGATCGCCTCGACGGTGGTGCCGGGGCGCGGAGGCTCGTCGGCAGTGGCCAGGCCCCAGCCGTTCTCCGGGTCGCGCAGCGCGACGGGGACCAGGTCGGGGTCGATCTTTCCGGCGGCCAGCGCCGCGGCGTACTTGTCCTGGCTGGCGACGCCGTACGCGTCGGCCCGCTCCCGCGTCAGTGCGGGGAACTTGTCGTGCAGGTTCTCGGCCGTGACGCCCATGTTCAGGGCGTCGTTGGCGACGAGCCGCTCGGACAGGAACCGGGGGTTCGGGTCGGCGTCGAAGCCCATCGGGTGGTGCCCCATGTGCTCGACGCCGCCGGCCAGGGCCACGTCCTGCGCACCGAAGCCGATCGCGGCCGCCGTGTTCGTCACGGCGGTCATCGCGCCGGCGCACATGCGGTCGATCGCGTAGCCGGGCACGGACCGGGGGAGTCCGGCCAGCACGCCGACCGTGCGGCCGAGGGTCAGGCCCTGGTCGCCCTGCTGGGTGGTCGCCGCGATGGCGACCTCGTCGATGCGCTCCGGCGGGAGCTCGGGGTGGCGGCGCAGCAGCTCGCGGATCGTCTTGACCGACAGGTCGTCGGCGCGGGTGTGGGCGTACAGCCCGTCCTTGCGCGCGCGACCGAACGGGGTGCGGACCCCGTCGACGAAGACGACGCGGCGGACCAGTGCTGCGGGGCGGGGAGATGCGGTGGGCATCGAGCCTCCAGGGCGGGACGGCGGTGTCCGACGAGCACGCGAGAGCGGGCCCGCGACGGCCGACGCTACCCGGGTCTCCCGGGCAGGGCCAGCCATAAGTTACTCCAGAGTAACACTGGCGTCAGGACTGCGGGAGGGCCTCGAACGCGTCCGCGAGGCGCTGCGCGACCAGCTCGATCTGCCACGGTCGGGCGCCGCCCGAGCGCAGGAACCCGGAGATCCCCTCGGCGTCGAGCACCGCAGGCGGCGTCCAGCACAGCCGGCGCAGCAGGTCGGGCTGCAGCAGGTTCTCCGCCGGCACCACGTGGGTCGTCGAGAGGTCGGTGACCACCTCGCGCGCCGCGACGAGGCGTGCGGCGGCCGCCGGGTCCTTCTCGGCCCACGCGCGCGGCGGCGGCGGGGCGTCGCTCTTGGGCCCGCGCACCGACGGGAGGTCGGCGTCCGGTGTCGCCAGGCCGCGGTCGACCGCCGCCTGCCAGAGCGCAGCCCGACGGCGCGTGCCCTTGCCGGCGAACGCCGGGAGCGCCGTCAGCTCCGGCACCGAGCGCGGGAGGGCCTGCGCCGCGGCGACGATCGCGTGGTCGGGCAGGACGCGGCCGGGGGAGATGTCGCGGGTGCGCGCGTTCTGGTCGCGCGTGAGCCAGAGCTCGCGGACGACCGCCAGGCGACGCGCGTCGCGGATCGCGTGCAGACCGGAGACGCGCCGCCACGGCTCGACCCGGGGTGGCGGCAGCGGTGCGGTGCGGACGGCCTCGAACTCCTGCGCGGCCCACTCGGCCTTGCCCGCGACGGCGAGGCGTTCGGCCAGCACCTCGCGCAGCTCCACGAGCACCTCGACGTCGAGCGCGGCGTACCGCAGCCACTCGGACGGCAGCGGGCGGGTGGACCAGTCGACCGCCGAGTGCTCCTTGGCCAGTCCCAGCCCGAGGGCGTCGGCCACGACGGCGGCCAGTCCCACCCGGTCCAGCCCCAGCAGCCGTGCGCCGAGCTCGGTGTCGAACACCCGGCTCGGCTTCAGTCCCTGCTCGGCAAGCCCGGGCAGGTCCTGCGACGCGGCGTGCAGGACCCACTCGACGCCGACCAGCGCGGCGGACAGCGCCGAGAGGTCGGGCACCGCGATGGGGTCGATGAGGGCCGTGCCGGCACCCTCGCGCCGCAGCTGCACCAGGTAGGTCCGCTGGCCGTAGCGGTAGCCGGAGGCGCGCTCGGCGTCGACGGCGACCGGTCCGGTGCCCGCTCCGAACGCGGCGACGACCGCGGCGAGGGCCTCGGGCGTCTCCACGACGGGTGGGATGCCCTCGGCCGGCTCGGTGAGCATGGTGATCTGGGGGAGCTCGACGTCGACCTCGGGATCCGGGGTCGGAGGCGGCACAGGGCCCACGGAAGGGGCGCCGGCGGTCACCTCAGGTCGCATGAGGACCACGGTAAGCGACGACGCCGACGCTTCTGTGCAGGCCGCGCGGGCGCCGAGGTACTTCCGGTCCGACCGCGCCTGTACACGCAGGTCAGGCGAGCACGCCGCCGCGGATGGAGATGGCGACGAGCTCCGCGCGGTCGCCCGTGCCGAGCTTGCGTGAGATCCGGGCCAGGTGGCTCTTCACGGTGAGGGCCGACAGTCCGAGGTCCTCACCGATGAGGCGGTTGGTCCGCCCGTCGGCGACGAGCTTGAGGACGCTGATCTCCCGCGCGGTCAGGTCGGGCAGCGGCGGCGGGGGAGCGGCGGCGACGGCGGCGCGCTGCAGGCTCGGTGCGGTCGAACCGGCGACGACGCCGCGGAGCCCGCCCTGGAGCAGGATGCCGAGCTCGGGACGGCTGGCGCGGCGGGTGAGCACCACGACGCGCGGGGCGCCGCGGCGGCGCAGGTTCCGCACCAGGGGAGCGCCGTCTCCGTCGGCGACCTCGGTCACGACGACGCACATCTGCTGCGCGGACGGCGGCGGGGTGCGCGTGCCGGGCACGGCGGGCCTGAGCTCAGGCCGTCGGGCCGGGGCCAGGTCGCGTCGCAGAGGCTCGATGGTCACGTGCCAGTCATCGGCATCGTGACCCGTCGACTTGAGCCGGATCCTGTGTGGTGGCCCCCCCGAGCCTGCGATCAGCGCCTTGGCCCGAAGGCGATGACGCCGTCGGGCAGTGGTTCGAGTCCTGCTGCGGTGCACAACAGGGTCCCCCAGGCCTGGAGGTGGCGGCCGAGATCCTCGTCCGCTGCGGTCCACGAGGCGCGGATCTCCAGCTCGGTCTGCTCGGAGCGACGCTCCAGGGCGCCGAAGCTCTGGGACAGCACCCGGGTGACCGTCCCACCGGCGGCGTGCGCGTCGAGACCCGAGCCCTCCAGCGCGTCGGTGAACCAGGTCCAGGCCACCTCCGCGAGCATGGGATCCGCGCCGACCTCGGCCTCGAGCGTCGCCCGCACGAGCGTGACCAGCCGGAACCGGCCCTCCCAGGCCTCCTGCCCCGCGGGGTCGTACAGGACGACGAACCGACCGGACGCGAGCTCGGCGGCGGCGACGGACCGTCGGGCCGTGCGCACCTCCGCGGTCAGCGCAGCGGAGAAGGGGGCGATGCGGGCCGGACCCGGTACCTCGTCGAGAACGACCTCGGGGCGGACGGTCACCCGGCGCAACGAGCGCAGCGCGTTGACGAACTCGGCGGGGACGTCCTCTGGACCAGCGGGTGTCACGCCCTGGAGCGTACGGCTGGGGGAGTCTGTACGCGTGTCCGGCACGCCGCTCGCGCAGCGCGTTCGCGCGCATGTTCGCGGCGTCGGGCGCCGCTCGCTCAGCAGCACCGGGCCCCCGGGTGGGCGTCCTGGTCCGCGTGACGTGCGCGCCAGTACGCCGCCTCCGAGCCGGGGTCGGTGCCGGGGTGCACCCGTGCGACGTGCGCGACGTAGCGCGCGTAGTCGTGCTCGCCGAGGAGCGCGGCCGTGTACCACCGCACGGCACGGCCGGTCCGGGTGAGCGCATGCAGGGCACGACGTGCGTTCACGTTCCCGCTCCCGTCACCGTGCGCTCGCGCTCTCGCGCATCCCAGAGCGCCTGGACCTCGCGCTCGGCGGCCGTGGGGATCATCCCGCGCGGCGCGAAGATGCGCGAGGGCTCGTCCGGCTCCTCCGAGGTGGGCAGCCCGCCGGCGCGTACCGACCGCACCATCACGACGACGCCGACGGCCGCGACGATCAGCACCAGGACGGCGAAGATGATCGACAACGTCCCCTGGATGGCGGTGTTGCGGATCACCGCGTCCATCGCCTCGGGAGACGTGGCGACACCGAAGGTCTCCTCGCCGGCGGCCTTGGCGTCCTGGAACGCCCGGTGCTGCGCCCAGTACCCGATGCGCGGCTCGCTGGAGAAGATCTTCTGGAACGACGCGGTCATCGTCACCGCCAGGTCCCACACGAGAGGGACGGCGGGGATCCACACCCAGCGGTAGAGCTTCTTCTTGACGACGACGACCGTCACGACGGTGAGCGCGACGGCGGCGAGCAGCTGGTTCGCGATCCCGAAGAGGGGGAAGAGGGTGTTGATCCCGCCGAGCGGGTCGGTGACCCCCATCAGCAGGATCGCGCCCCAGAGGACGACGACCACGATCGAGCAGATCCAGGCACCGACGCGCCACGACGGGTCGCGGAACCTGCGCAGAGGGCCGCCGATGTTGCCGAGGCTGTCGGAGAGCATGAACCGCGCGACGCGTGTGCCCGCGTCGACCGTCGTGAGGATGAACAGCGCCTCGAACATGATCGCGAAGTGGTACCAGAACGCGGCGAGCCCGGTGCCGCCGAAGACGGAGCTGAGCACCTGCGACATGCCGAACGCGAGCGTCGGCGCACCGCCGGTCCGGGAGACGACCGACTCCTCGCCGACCACCTCGGCGGCGCGCTCGATCTCCCCGGCCGTGATGGGCGGCCCGCTGAGGCCGAGACCATTGACGTACTCGGCCGCCGTCTCGGGCGTGCCGCCCGTCGCGCCCGCTGGGGCGTTCATCGCGAAGTAGAGGTGCTGGTCGATGATCACCGCGGTGATCAGAGCCATCACGGCGACGAACGACTCGGTGAGCATCGCGCCGTACCCGATGGGCCGCGCCTGGCTCTCCTTCTCCAGCAGCTTCGGGGTGGTCCCCGACGCGATGAGCGAGTGGAACCCGGAGAGCGCCCCGCACGCGATCGTGATGAACAGGAACGGGAACAGCGTGCCTGCGAACACGGGGCCGTCGCCGCGGAGCGCGAACGACGACACGGCGGGCGCCTGCACCTCCGGCCGCGCGACCACGATGCCGACGGCGAGCAGGATGATCACCCCGACCTTCATGAAGGTCGACAGGTAGTCCCGCGGGGCGAGGAGCAGCCACACCGGCAGCACGGACGCCGCGAAGCCGTAGGCGGCCAGCCACCAGGCGAGCGCGACCGGGCTCAGCGTGAACCAGTCCTGCCCCCACGCCGTCTCGGCGACCCAGCCGCCGGAGACGATCGCGAGCAGGAGCAGCGCCACGCCGATGACCGTGACCTCCGAGACCCGCCCGGGACGCAGGAACCGCAGGTACACGCCCATGAACAGTGCGATCGGGATCGTCATCGCGATGGAGAACACGCCCCACGGGCTCTCTGCCAGGGCGTTGACCACCACGAGCGCCAGGACCGCGATGATGATGATCATGATGACGAACACGGCGACCAGCGCGGCGACGCCCCCGAACCGCCCGAGCTCGTCGCGCGCCATCTGACCGAGGCTGCGCCCACGGCGTCGGACCGAGATCGACAGGACCAGGTAGTCCTGGACGGCGCCGCCGAGGACGCAGCCGACGACGATCCAGATGGTGCCCGGCAGGTAGCCCATCTGCGCCGCCAGCACCGGGCCGACGAGCGGCCCCGCACCCGCGATCGCGGCGAAGTGGTGCCCGAACAGCACCCGCCGGTCGGTGGGCATGAAGTCCTTGGCGTTGTCGTGCAGCTCGGCCGGCGTCGCGCGGTCGTTGCGCGGGCGCACGATCTTCGCCTCGACGAGCCGCGAGTAGAACCGGTACGCGATCACGTACGTGCAGACGGCGGCGAACACGATCCACACGGCGTTGATCTGCTCGCCGCGAGCCAGCGCGACCACCGACCACGCGACGGCGCCGATCAGGGCGATCACGGTGAACAGCACGCGACGCGACGCGGGCATCGGCCCCTGTTCCAGGACGGCGACCGGTGGGAGGTCCGGGTCGGTCCGGATCGGCTCGGTCTGCGTGCGCGCGACCATGGCTGCCCCCTTCGGCGTCGTCGTCGAGAGATCGACGCTACGCGCGGCGCACAGCCCCGCAACCGGGACCACACGGCGTCCGTCTCGCGGTCCGGCACGCCCACCCTCGCCTGTGCGCACCGGACTAGGCTGATCGCGCACCCAGAACCCCCGGACGTCGCCCTGCCCGACCTGCGCCCGCACGTGCCCCCCACGTGCCGGGCGCCGTCGCGGACGCGAACGAGCCGGGCCGTCGATCGAAGGAGCTCTCCCGCATGGTCGCCTCAGGAACCGCCACCGGAACCGCGCAGATCGGCGTCACGGGGTTGGCGGTGATGGGCCGCAACCTCGCCCGGAACTTTGCACGCAACGGCTTCACCGTGGCGATCCACAACCGCTCGTACGCCAAGACCGAGTCGCTCGTCGCGGACCACGGTGACGAGGGCGTGTTCGTCCCGTCGGAGTCGGTCGAGGACTTCGTCGCGTCGCTCGCGCGGCCCCGCAAGGTCGTCGTCATGGTCAAGGCCGGCGGCCCGACCGACGCCGTCATCGACGAGCTGGTGCCCTTCCTGGAGGAGGGCGACATCGTCGTGGACGCCGGCAACGCGCACTTCCCCGACACGATCCGGCGCGAGGCCGCGCTGCGCGAGAAGGGCCTGCACTTCGTGGGCTCGGGCGTCTCTGGCGGCGAGGAGGGCGCGCTGCTCGGCCCGTCGATCATGCCCGGCGGCACCAAGGAGTCCTACGAGTCGCTCGGCCCGATCCTCGAGAAGATCTCGGCCAAGGTCGACGGCGTGCCGTGCTGCACGTACGTGGGGCCCGACGGTGCCGGCCACTTCGTGAAGATGGTGCACAACGGCATCGAGTACGCCGACATGCAGCTCATCGCGGAGGCGTACGACCTGCTGCGCCAGGGGCTGGGTGCCTCGGCGGCGGAGATCGGGCAGATCTTCGCCGACTGGAACACGGGCGACCTCGAGTCGTTCCTCATCGAGATCACCGCGGACGTCCTGCAGCACGTCGACGCCGAGACGGGGTCGGCGTTCGTCGACATCGTGCTCGACCAGGCGGAGCAGAAGGGCACCGGACGCTGGACCGTGCAGAACGGTCTCGACCTCGGGGTGCCGATCACCGGCATCGCGGAGGCCACGTTCGCCCGTGCGCTGTCCGGCTCGGTGCCGCAGCGCTCGGCCGCGGTCGGCGTCCTGCAGGCCCACACCACCGCGTGGGACGTCACCGACCGTGACGCCTTCATCGAGGACGTCCGGCTCGCGCTGTACGCGTCCAAGGTCGTCGCCTACTCGCAGGGCTTCGACCAGATCGCGGCCGCCAGCGCGGAGTTCGGCTGGGACATCGACCGCGGCGCCATGGCCCGCATCTGGCGGGGCGGCTGCATCATCCGCGCGCGCTTCCTCGACCGCATCACCGAGGCGTACGAGCGCGACGCGCACCTGCCGCTGCTGCTCGCCGACGAGTACTTCACCGGTGCGGTCGGCAACGGCGTCGAGGCGTGGCGTCGGATCGTCGCGGGTGCCGCGCTGCACGGCGTGCCCACCCCGGCGTTCTCGTCGTCGCTCGCGTACTACGACGGTGTCCGCGCCGAGCGCCTGCCCGCCGCCCTGATCCAGGCGCAGCGCGACTTCTTCGGCGCGCACACCTACCGCCGCACCGACAAGGACGGCACCTTCCACACCACCTGGTCGGGCGACCGCTCCGAGCAGACCGCGTGAGCGACGGATCCTCGGCTGCAGCGGCCTCCGGGCCGCTGCAGCCCGTCATCCTGGGCGCCGACATCGGCGTGTACGCCCTGGCCCGCTCGTTCCACGAGGCCTACGGCGTCACGTCGGTCGTCGTCGCCGGTGCTGCCCTCGGGCCCGTCGCCCACTCGCGCATCGTCCGGCACGAGATCGTCGACGACGGCCACGACCCCCGCCAGCTGGTGGACCGGCTCGTGGCGGTCGCGCAGTCGATGCCCGACCGACGGCTGCTGCTCATGGCCAACTCGGACTGGCTGGTCCGCGTGGTCGTCCAGCACCGCGCGCTGCTCGAGCAGTACTACGTGGTCCCGTTCCTGTCCGAGCACCTGCTCGACCAGATCTCGGACAAGGCCACCTTCGCGCAGATCTGCGACGACCTCGGCATCTCGGTGCCGCGGACGCTCGTGCAGGAGTTCGGCTCCGCCGAGCCGTGGGAGGCCGTCGAGGTCGACCTGGAGTACCCGCTGATCGCGAAGGCGGCCAGCAGCGCCGACTACCAGGACGTCGAGTTCGACGGCAAGAAGAAGGTCTTCGAGATCGCGACGCCCGAGGAGCTCGCGTGGCTCTGGGACGCGTTGCGGACGGCGGGGTACCGCGGCCGGTTCGTCGTGCAGGAGCTCGTGCCGGGCGACGACACGCAGATGCGGTCGATCACCGCGTACGTGGACACCCGCGGCGAGATCACCCTGCTCGCCTCGGCGCACGTGCTGCTCGAGGAGCACACGCCGTCCGGGCTCGGGAACCCGGCAGCGATGATCACGTACCGCGACGACCCGATGCTCGCGCAGGCGCGGACGTTCCTCGCGTCGACCGGGTACCGGGGGTTCGCCAACTTCGACGTGAAGGTCGACCCGCGGACGGGCCAGTTCCGGTTCTTCGAGGTCAACCCGCGCATCGGCCGGAACAACTACTACGTGACCGCGGCGGGGGCCAACCCGATGCGGTTCGTGGTCGAGGACGCCGTCGAGGGCCGGTCGGTCCCGCCCGTGGTCGTCGACAAGGAGATCCTCTACGCGGTCGTCCCGCACCGGCTGCTGCTCCGGTACGTGCGCGACCCGCAGCTGGCCGCGCGGGTGCGGCGGCTGATGAAGGCGAAGGCGGTCGCGCACCCGCTTTCGTACCGCGGTGACCTGTCGCCCCGCCGACGTCTGTACGTCTGGATGGCGCTGGTCAACCAGGTCCGCAAGTTCCGCCGGTACTACCCGGAAGTGACCTCGACGGGGTTCTGAGGCAGTGACCGGCGCACCGAGCGCCGGTCACTGCGTCGGCAGCCTCAGCTCGGTGACGAGACCGCCATCGGTTCGCGGCGTCAGGACGAGCACGCCTCCGTGGTGGTCGGCGACTGCCCGGACCACCGTGAGCCCCAGCCCGACGCCGCTGACGGCCGCGGTCCGGTCGGCCGCGGCGCGTCGGAACGGGAGCACGAGGTCCGCGGCGGCCTCCGGCGGCACGACGGGGCCGGTGTTCTCGACGGTCACCCGGGCGGTGCCCGGCTCGACGGTCAGCGCGACCCTGACGCGACCGCCCGGCACGTTGTGGTGCGCGGCGTTGTCCACCAGGTTCGCGACGGCGCGGGCCAGCAGGTCGGGCTCGCCGGGCACCGTCGTGGCCACGAGGTGGACGTCCCAGGCGAGCCCGTCGTCGGGCGTGCGGACCTGCTCGATGGCGTCGGCGACCGCGGCCCGCAGATCCACCGCGCTGGGCGGGCCGGTCGCCTCGCCTGACTGTGCGCGGGCGAGCACCAGCAGGGCGTCGATGGTGCGGGCCGCCCGCCGGCTCTGGTCGAGCGCGGTCGTCGCGGCGGCGCGCAGCTCGCCTGCCCCCGCGTCGGGGTCGGCGAGCGCGACGTCGAGCGCGGCCTGCTGGTTGGCCAGCGGCGTGCGCAGCTCGTGGGACATGGTGGCCACGAGGCGTCGCTCCGAGGTCACCGTGCTCTGCACCCGGCCGAGCAGCTCGTCGAACGTGTCGGCGAGCGCGCGCAGCTCGTCGCGTGGGCCGCCCAGGGCGATGCGTTCGTCGAGAGAGTCGGCGGAGATGCGCCGCGCACGGGCGGTGATCGTGTGCACGGGGGCGAGGAGGCGGCCCGCGACGAGCCAGCCGATGCCCACGGACACGACCGTGACGAAGGCCAGGGCGAACCACGAGCTCTGCGCGAGCTGAGCGGTCTCGTCCGAGTCGTCGTCGTCGGGCCCCGTGACCACGCGCTCGGGCGGTGGGGCCTCGGCGTCCGCTCCCGGTGTCCGCTGCGTCGTCGCGCTGCCGGACTGCACCTCGCCCCGCGTGACCAGCCCGTAGACGAGGGTGAGCAGCACTGCGCCGGACACCGCGATGATGACGGTGTACGCGATGGTGAGCCGCCAGCGGACGCTCAGCGACCGCCTCACGCGATCACGCCATCACTCGATACCCCGCGCCGCGGAGCGTCTCCACGAGCGGGGGGTCGCCGAGCTTCCGGCGCAGCCCGACCATCGTGACCCGGACGGCGTTGGTGAACGGGTCGGCGTTCTCGTCCCACACCCGTGCCAGGAGCTCCTCGGCGGACACCACGGCGCCGGCGGCCCGGATCAGCTCGACGAGGACGCCGTACTCCTTGAGCGTCAGGTCGACCGGCCGGTGGTCGCGCGTCACGGCACGCCGTGCGACGTCCACCCGGAGGCCGGCCGCCTCGAGGACGGGTGGTTGCGCAGGCGCGGTGCGGCGGGCCAGGGCCTGCACGCGGGCGAGCAGCTCCGCGAACGCGAACGGCTTGGCCAGGTAGTCGTCGGCGCCGAGCCCGAACCCGTCGACCTTCTCCTGCAGCCCGCCGGCGGCGGTGAGCATGAGGATCCTGGCGGGCGACCCGGACGCAAGGAGCGCGCGGCACACGTCGTCCCCGTGCAGCACCGGCAGGTCGCGGTCGAGCAGCACCACGTCGTACGGGTTGAGGGTCGCGAGCTCGAGGGCCGTGCCGCCGTCCATGGCGACGTCGGCGGCGTAGCCGGCTCGGCGCAGGCCCCGGGCCAGGGCGTCGGCCATCACCTCTTCGTCCTCGGCCACGAGCACCCGCACCGCACACCTCCGTCCCGGCCGCACGTGGGCGGTCCGCGCAGCATCGGTCCTGCCGTGTTCAGCCAGCGTAAGGGCGGGAGCCCACGACGGGTCAGGACCCAACGCCGGCCGAACCGGCGGCGCGATGGGCTGGGGCGGTCAGCCCGACCACGACGAGGAGAACCACCATGAGCCCCCTACCTCCCACCCCACCGCCCGCCGGCCGACGCCAGCGCGTCGTGTCGGCCCTCGCGGCCGTGTGCCTGCTCGGCGCGGTCGCCGCGTGCACGCCGACGCAGGGCCCCCTGCTGCCCGGCGCGGGCGGAGCGACGTCCGGGGCACCGTCACCGTCCTCGACCGTCCTCGCCCCCGAGGACGCGATGCTCGCCTGGGCGCAGTGCATGCGCGACCACGGCGTGGACGTGCCCGACTCGACCGACGGTCACTATCGGCTAGGGGACGCCGAGGGCATCACGCCCGGGCAGGCCGAGGCTGCGGATGACGCCTGCGAGCCGTGGCAACGGATGGCCGAGTCGGGTGCGGGCTCCGAACCCCTGACCGCGGAGCAGAAGCAGTCGTTCCTCGACCACGCCCAGTGCATGCGCGACCGCGGCTGGGACATGCCCGACCCGACGTTCGACGGCGGACGCGTGGAGTCGGAGTTCCGGCGCGGCGCGGAGGCCGGCGCAGGCGCCCCCGCACCGGACGACCCCCAGTTCCAGGGGGACATGCAGGAGTGCCTCGTCGAGGCGGGCGTCGAGGCGCCAGACGGCT
Organism: Cellulomonas humilata; assembly: GCF_030814415.1. Lineage (GTDB taxonomy): Bacteria > Actinomycetota > Actinomycetes > Actinomycetales > Cellulomonadaceae > Cellulomonas > Cellulomonas humilata_A. The sequence goes on from NZ_JAUSVB010000002.1 coordinate 892,206, forward strand.
CGAGCGACGGGCAGGAGAGGTGACGACGTCACGCCGCATCGCCGGCCTGGCCGTCGTGCTCGTCGTGTCGCTGGCCGCGTGCAGTGCTCCGTCGGGCGCGGCCGATCCGTCCGCGACGCCTGCCGCGTTCACCACCCGCACGGTCGCACGGACCGACCTCGTGTCGACCACGACGGCGAGCGGCGAGGTCGGCCACGGCACGGCGACCGCCGTCGCCGCACGTGTGCCCGGCACGCTGACATGGCTCGCCCCCGTCGGGTCCACGGTCGCGAACGGACGGCCCGTGTACGCCGTCGACGCCCGGCCGGTCGTCCGCCTACCGGGGGCTTCCCCGGCGTGGCGTGACCTCGGCCCCGCGTCCGACGACGGCATCGACGTCCGCCAGCTCGAGCAGGCGCTCACGGATCTCGGGCACACCGCCGGACTGGACCTCACGGTCGACGAGGACTGGACATCGGTCACGAGCGCCGTCGTCAGGCGGTGGCAGAAGTCCCTGGGCGTCGCGGCGACGGGCACGGTCCGGCTCGGCGACGTGATGTTCACGCCGCAGGACGTCCGCATCGACGAGCACCTGGCCGACCTCGGCGCGCTCATCGAGCCCGGCGCGCCGGTGCTCTCTGTCGGCGCGACGCAGCGCCTCATCACCGTCGCACTGCGGACCAGCCAGGCCGCTCTGGCACCGGTCGGCGCGACCGCGTCCCTGACGCTGCCCGACGGGACGGCGACGGCCGGCACGGTCACGGCGACGGCGGTCGTCACCGTCGACGAGCAGCCGCAGCTCCGGGTCACGATCACTCCGACCGACGCCCTCGTCGACGGGCTGGTGGAGGGCGCTCCCGTCGAGGTCGGTCTGGACCAGACCGTCGCGACCGACGTGCTCGTGGTGCCGGTGACGGCCCTGGTCGCGCTGGCCGACGGTGGCTACGGCGTGCAGAAGGTGCTCGCGGACGGCACCTCGCAGTACGTCACGGTGACGACCGGTGCGTTCGCCGGGACGTCCGTCGAGGTCTCCGGCGACGACGTCGCCGTGGGCGACGAGGTGGTGGTGAGCCCGTGAGCGTCCTCGACCTCGTCGACGTGACGAAGACGTACAGCAGCGGCGCGTCGGCACTGACCGTGCTGCACGGCATCGACCTCGCGGTCGAGGCGGGCGACTACATGGCGGTCGTCGGGCCGTCGGGATCGGGCAAGTCGACGTTGCTGCACGTCATGGGCGCGCTCGACCGGCCGACGGCGGGCCGGGTGCGGCTGGTCGGCGACGACGTGACCGTGCTGTCCGACGCCGCGCTGTCCCGGGTCCGGGCCGTGCGTCTCGGCTTCGTGTTCCAGCAGTTCTTCCTGCTGGACGGCCGGTCGGCGCTCGAGAACGTGGCCGACGGGCTGCTCTACCAGGGCGTCCGCCGGCCTGAACGGCTGCGCCGGGCGCGGGCGGCCCTGGACCGGGTGGGGCTCGGCGACCGCGTCCGGCACACCCCGACGGAGCTGTCGGGCGGGGAGTGCCAGCGCGTCGCCGTGGCCCGGGCGCTCGTGCACGCGCCGCAGATCCTGCTGGCGGACGAGCCGACCGGGAACCTCGACCAGGCCTCCGGGGCGGCGGTGCTCGAGCTGTTCGACTCGCTGCACGCCGACGGCGCCACGATCGTCATCGTCACGCACGACGAACGCGTCGCCGGCCGGCTCCCGCGGGTGGTCTCGATGCGCGACGGTCGCGTCGAGCACGACACGTGCCCGGGGGTGGCGGCATGACCCGCACGGAGGTCGGGCTGCCGCCGGTCGTCCGTGCCGAGACGCCGGTCGTCCGCCGCATGTCGCTCGCCGACCTCCTCCGGCTCAGTGCGCGGGGCCTCACGGTCCGCCCGGGCCGCACCGCCCTGTCCGCCCTGGGCATCGCGATCGGGATCACCGCACTGGTCGGAGTGCTCGGGCTGTCGGAGTCGTCGCGCGCCGACCTGCGCGCCCAGCTCGACGCGCTCGGCACCAACCTGCTCACGGTCGCTCCGGGGCAGGGGCTCCTCGGCGACGAGGGCACGCTGCCCGACGTGTCGGTCGTGATGATCGCCCGCATCCCCACCGTCACCGCGGCCTCGGCCGTCCGGGCCGTCGACGTCACCGTGCGCCGGTCCGACAGGGTCCCCGAGAGCCAGACCAGTGGCATCTCCGTGGGCGCGGCCGACCTCGACCTGCTGGACGCGGTGGCCGCGACGGTCCGGGAGGGGCGGTGGCTCGACGCGGCGACGCAGCGTTACCCGGCAGTCGTGCTCGGGGCGACGGCCGCACGACGGCTCGGCATCGGTCCGCTCGCCGACGGCGTCGACGTGTCGCTCGGGGGCCGCCCGTTCACGGTCGTCGGGATCCTCGACCCGGTGGTCCTCGCTCCCGAGCTCGACGAGACCGCGCTGGTCGGGACGACCGTCGCGCACACGCTGGTGGACGACGACCTCCCGCCGTCCGCCGTGTACGTGCGCGTCGAGCCGGACCAGGTCGTCGCTACCCGGGCGGTGCTGGGTCGCACGGCCAACCCCGCCGCCCCCGACGAGGTCCGGGTGTCCCGTCCGTCCGACGCTCTCGCCGCCGGGGCCGTCGCCGACCGGTCGTTCACGCTCCTCGCGCTCGGCCTCGGGGGTGTCGCGCTGCTCGTCGGCGGCGTGGGCATCGCCAACGTGATGGTCGTGTCGGTGCTGGAGCGGCGCCGCGAGATCGGCGTGCGGCGGGCGCTCGGCGCGCCGCGGAGCTCTATCGGCAGCCAGTTCTTCATCGAGTCGGTGCTGCTGTCGCTGCTCGGCGGGGTGGCCGGCGTCGTGCTCGGTGTTGCCGTGACCTGGGTGTTCGCCACCGGCCAGGGGTGGGCCGTCACGGTCCCGTGGCTGCCGGTGCTCGCAGGCCTGGCTTGCTCGCTCGCCGTGGGGTCGGTCGTCGGCCTCTACCCGGCACTGCGCGCGGCGCGCGTGCCGCCGACGGAGGCGCTGCGGTCGGTCTGAGGTGACGCAACGACGGGCGGCACACCCCCGGAGGGTGTGCCGCCCGTCGTCGTCCGTCAGCCGAGCTCGCTGGTGCCTGCGTACAGGTGCAGGACGGGGACCTGGAGCTCCTCGCGCGCCCGGGAGGCCCAGTCGCGGTGGAAGGTGTCCTCGACCGCGTGCGGGTAGGTGACCACGGCCACCTCGACCACGTCACCGTCGGCGACGGCGGCCTTCAGGGCGGGCAGCGGGTCGTCGTCGACCACCGAGCCGGTGGCCTCCCGCCCGGCGGCGACGAACGCCGCGATGCTGCCGGCCAGCTGTTCGTCGGCGGTCGCCTTCGCCTCGTGCGACGACGGCTCCTTGCCGAGCGCGCGGTGCCAGGCTTCCTTGAGCTCGCCGAGGCTGAGGTTGTCGATGATCGTCGAGACGAGGGGGCGGTCCGTGTCCGCCGGGACGAGCACGCGGTATGCGTACGTCTCGCCCTCGTGCAGGGCGAGCAGCTTCTCGACGTCGGCGCTGGCGAGGGTGTCCTCCGTGAGGACGATGATCGTGTCGGTCACGCGCCGAGCCTAGCCACCTGCCAGCGCCCCAGCAGCACGCCGTCCGCATGCAGGAGGTGCGTCAGGGTCAGCGCGCGTGCCGGCGCGAACCACGTGGGCAGGTCGGTCACGCGACCGGCGGGTCCGCCGACCAGCTGCGGGCTCCACGTCAGGCAGAGCTCGTCGACCAGGTCGGCGTCCACCAGCTGGGCCAGCAGGGTCGGACCACCCTCGGCCAGGACGTGCACCAGCCCGCGGTCGGCGAGCGCCGTGATGACCGTGCGGGGGTCGACGGCGCCGGGTGTGCCACCGTCCGCGACGACCACCCGGTCGTCGCCGAGACGTGCGCGGAGCGCGTCGAGCGACGGGGCCGAGGCGGTGGTGAGGACGAGCGGGGGTCGGTCGGTATCGAGCAGGGAGTCCGGCAGCTCGCCGCTGGCCGTGACGACCGCGAGCTCGAGCGCGTCGGGACGACCGAGCGCCGCGCGCGCCGCCCGGAGCTCGGCGGGGACCTCGAGCGGCGTGTAGCGCTCCGCCCGGACCGTGCCGGCGCCGACCAGGACCACGTCCGCCAGCGCGCGCAGCACGCGGAAGACGCGGAAGTCCGCCGGCCCGTTGATCGAGCCGCTCAGCCGGTTGGCACCCGTCGCCGCGCCGTCGACCGTGCTGACCATGTTGGCGCGGACATGCACCCCGGTCATGGGGCCGTCCGCGAACAGGGCGATCAGCTCGGCCTCGTCGGACCGTGGCGCGAGCAGACGCGCCGACGCGTCGGCGGGGAGCAGGACGTCGAGCGCGGGCAGGTCAGGCACGTCGCCAACCTAGGCCAGGACGTCCGCCAGGGCAGCGACGTCGCCGATCACGACGACGGCCGGGTTGCCGACGCCACGCTCCCGCGCGAGGTCCGCGATGTCCGCGAGGGTGCCGACGGTGGTGCGCTGCCCGGGCAGCGTGCCGTTCTCCACGATCGCGACCGGGGTGCCCGGGTCTTTGCCATGCGCCAGGAGCGCGCGAGTGTGCGACGGCAGCTGCGCGACACCCATGAGCAACACCAGCGTGCCTTCGAGGCGCGCGAGCACCGCCCAGTCGGGGGCCGTATCGTGCGCCGACAGGATGGTGAGCTGGCGGGCGAGGCCGCGATGCGTGACGGGGATGCCGGCGGACGCGGGCACGGCGAGCGCGCTGGTGACTCCCGGGACGACCTCGACGGGGACGCCGGCCGACACGCAGGCCAGGACCTCCTCGCCGCCGCGGCCGAGCACGAACGAGTCGCCACCCTTGAGCCGGACCACCCGGTGGCCGGCGCGGGCGCGCTCGACGAGCACGGCGTTGATCTCGGTCTGCGTCAGGGTGTGGGCGTGGGGTGACTTGCCCGCCTCGATGATCTCGACCGCGGGGTCGAGCTCCGCCAGCAGGGCGCGGGGCGCGAGACGGTCGACGACGACGACGTCGGCCTCCGCGAGCGCGCGGCGACCGCGCGTGGTGATGAGACCGGGGTCGCCCGGGCCGCCACCGACGAGGGTCACGCGGCCGGTGCTCGGCCGGTGGTGGCGCAGGGGGAGCCCGCCGGTGTCGAGCAGCAGCGCGACCGCGTTGCGCAGCGCGACCGCTCGGCGAGGGTCGCCACCTGTGCCGACCGCCACCGTCACGTCACCGGACCGCGCCACGGCGGGTGTCCAGGCGCTCGACGCGCTCGCGTCGTCGGCCCGCACGCACCACAGCCGGACGGCCTCGGCGTCGGCGGCGACCGCGTCGTCGACCGCGCGGTCGCCCGTCGCCGTGTGGACCAGCCAGGCGCCGTCGAGGTCGGTGGTCAGGTAGTCGCGTGCCCGCCACGTCACGCGGCCCGCGGCGACGTGGTCCGCGAGGTCCTCGCACAGCGCGGGCGCCACGACGAGCACGTCCGCGCCGTCCCCGACCAGCCGGGCGGCGCGCCGGGCGGCGACCGGGCCGCCGCCGACGACGACGACGCGACGCCCGGAGACGTCGAGGAACAGCGCGTGCTGCGGGGCGGTCATATCCCCGCCCCGGCGAACCAGTCGTCGTCGTCCTGGGCGGTCGACGTCGGTGCGAGCCGGTCGAGCAGGGTGGCGCCGATCATCCCGGCGGCCAGCGTGGTGCCGTCCGCGGGGTCGACCAGCAGGAACCCGCCGGTCCGGCGGTGCGTGGCGTACTCGTCGAGCACGATCGGCTCGGCCAGCCGGATCTTGACCCGACCGATCGCGTTGAGGGTGAGTGCGCGCGGTGGGATGTCCGACGACGTGTCGGTGGCGTCGACCGCGTGCAGGGTGTCGACGCCGTCCCAGGCCTCGACCGTGAGGGTGTCGACGTCGAGCCGGGCGTTGACCTCGCGCAGCAGCGCACGGACCGTGCGGGTACCGACCCGGACCAGCAGGCGCGCGCCCAGCACGCTGCGCTTCTCGGCCAGCCAGCAGACGGTGCCCTCCAGGTCGGAGCCGATGTCGACGGTCGCGGCGGTCGGGACGAGGACGTCTCCGCGAGCCACGTCGACGTCGTCGGCGAGCCGGAGCGTCACCGACTGCGGCGCGTGCGCCTCGGTCAGCGGCCCGTCGAACGTGTCGATGCCGACGACCGTGCTCCGCTTGCCCGACGGCAGCACGGTGACCTCGTCGCCGACGGAGACCACACCGGACGCGACCCGGCCGGCGTAGCCGCGGTAGTCGGGGTGCTCGGCGGTGCGCGGGCGGATGACCACCTGCACGGGGAACCGGAACGGCTCGGACAGCGCGTCGCGGCCCACCGGCACCGACTCGAGGTGCTCCAGCAGCGTCGGTCCGTCGTACCAGGGCGTCCGCGCGGAGCGGTCCACCACGTTGTCGCCGGCGAGCGCCGACAGCGGGACCGCGGTGACGTCCGGGATGCCGAGGCTGAGCGCGTAGCCCGTGAACTCGTCGGCGATCGCGCGGAACGTGGCCTCGTCGAAGTCGACCAGGTCCATCTTGTTCACCGCCAGCACGACGTGCGGGACGCGCAGGAGCGCGGTGATCGTGGCGTGCCGACGGGTCTGCTCGAGCACCCCCTTGCGGGCGTCGACGAGCACGATCGCGAGCTCCGCGGTGGACGCCCCGGTCACCATGTTGCGCGTGTACTGCACGTGCCCCGGGGTGTCGGCAAGCACGAACGCGCGCGTCGCGGTCGAGAAGTAGCGGTAGGCCACGTCGATCGTGATGCCCTGCTCGCGCTCGGCCCGCAGACCGTCGGTGAGCAGCGCCAGGTCGACCTCGCCGCCGCCGCGGGCCAGCGTGGCCGCCTCGACGGCGCTGAGCTGGTCGGCCAGCACCGACTTGGTGTCGTACAGGAGCCGGCCGATCAGGGTGCTCTTGCCGTCGTCGACGGATCCGGCCGTGGCCAGGCGCAGGAGGTCCCGCGTCGCGTGCTCGGTCACGTGGTGCGTCTCCTCGGTCGTTTCCAGCTGGACGGTGGGGGCGCCCATCAGAAGTACCCCTCGCGCTTGCGGTCCTCCATGGCGGCCTCCGACGCGCGGTCGTCGGCGCGGGTGGCGCCCCGCTCCGTGAGCCGGCTGGCCCCGACCTCGGTGATGACCTCGGGGATCGTCGAGGCGGTGGACTCGACGGCGCCGGTGCAGCTCATGTCGCCGACCGTGCGGTAGCGGACCGTGCGGACCTCGAGCGTCTCGCCGGCGCGCGGGCCACCCCAGCCGCCGGGTGCCAGCCACATGCCGTCGCGCAGGAAGACCTCGCGCTGGTGGGAGTAGTAGATCGCCGGGAGCTCGATCTGCTCGCGCTCGATGTAGCGCCAGACGTCCAGCTCGGTCCAGTTGGACAGCGGGAAGACGCGCACGTGCTCACCCGGCTTGTGGCGACCGTTGTAGAGGTCCCACAGCTCGGGGCGCTGGCGGCGCGGGTCCCACTGGCCGAACTCGTCGCGCAGCGAGAACACCCGCTCCTTGGCGCGGGCCTTCTCCTCGTCGCGACGACCGCCGCCGAACACCGCGTCGAACTTGTTCGCCGTGATGCCGTCGAGCAGCGGGACGGTCTGCAGGGGGTTGCGGGAGCCGTCGGCGCGCTCGGCCACGCGGCCGTCGTCGATGGCGTCCTGCACGCTGGCCACGACGAGCCGCAGCCCGTGCTCGGCCACGACGCGGTCGCGGTACTCGATGACCTCGGGGAAGTTGTGACCCGTGTCGACGTGCATCAGCGCGAAGGGCACCGGAGACGGCCAGAACGCCTTGCGGGCCAGGTGCAGCATGACGATCGAGTCCTTGCCGCCGCTGAACAGCAGCACCGGACGCTCGAACTCGCCGGCCACCTCGCGCATGACGTGGATGCCCTCGGACTCCAGGGCGTCCAGCTGCGTGAGGGTGGAGACGGCGCTCATGTGTGCAACCCGCATTCGATCTTGGAGGTACCGGACCAGCGACCCGCGCGCGGGTCCTCACCAGGGGCGACGGCGCGCGTGCAGGGGGCGCACCCAATGGACGCGTAGCCCGCCTGGCGCAGGGGGTTGAGCACCACGTGGTGCTCCTCGACGTAGGCGTCCACGTCGTCCTGCGTCCACGCGGCCAGGGGGTTGAGCTTGACCTTGCCGCGCTTGGCGTCCCAGCCGACGACGGTGATGTCGGTGCGCGTCGGGGCGTCCTCGCGGCGCATGCCGGTGACCCACGCCGTGTACGGCGCGAGGCCGCGCTCGAGCGGCTCGACCTTGCGCAGGGCGCAGCACAGGTTCGGGTCCCGGTCGTGGAGCTTCTCGCCGTGCTCCGCGTCCTGCTCCGCGACCGTGCGCAGGGGCAGGATCGTGCGGAGCGAGATGTTCGTGAAGTCGGCGTAGTAGTCGCGGGTGCCCAGCGTCTCGGCGAAGTGGTAGCCGGTGTCGAGGAAGATCACGTCGATCCCCGGCACGGCCTCGGCGGCGATGTGCACGAGCACCTCGTCGCCCATCGAGGACGCGAGGACCAGGTCGGTGCCGAACGTCTGCGCAGCCCACCGCAGGATCTCGGCGGGGTGGGCGCCCTCGAGGTCGCGGCCGGCCTGCTCCGCGAGCTCCTGCAGGTCCGTGGTGGTGGTCATCAGCGCGCCACCAGCCCGACGAACTTCAGGGAGAACGCACGAGTGCACGAGCGGCACTCCCACTGGCCGTGGGTCTCGCCGGCCGGCCACAGGTCCTCGCTCGCGCAGAACGGGCAGTAGTAGGGGACCGCGCGCTCGCCAGACGTTCCGCTCATCGCAGGTCCTCCTCGTCCGCCCGCTGGGCCCACTGCGCGAACAGCTCGCCCTCGAGGCGCTGCTCGTCGAACCTGCGCGTGACGCGCTCGATGTAGTCGGGGAGCTCCTCGGCCGGGACGCGCAGACCGCGCAGCGTCTTCCCGAGCCCGCTGGTCAGGCCGAGACCGCCGCCGAGGTGCACCTGGTAGCCGTCCTCGCCACCAGCCAGCGCACCCTTGAGGCCGATGTCGGCCGTCTGGATGCGGGCGCACGAGTTGGGGCAGCCGTTGAGGTTGATGGTGATCGGCTGGTCGAAGGTCGGCAGGCGCTTCTCCAGCTCGCCGATCACGTGCGTGGCGCGGGCCTTGGTCTCGACGATCGCGAGCTTGCAGAACTCGATCCCGGTGCACGCCATGGTGCCGCGGCGGAACGTGCTCGCGGACCGGACCGGGAGCCCCAGAGCCTCGAGCTGCTCGACCAGCGGGTCCACCTTCTCCGGCGCGACGTCGAGCACGACGATCTTCTGCTCGACCGTCAGCCGGACCTTGTCGGACCCGGCGGCCTCGACAAGGTCGGCCAGCTGCTGCAGCAGCTCGCCCGAGATGCGACCGACCGTCGGCGCCATGCCGACGTAGAACCTCCCGTCGTTCTGCGGGTGCACGCCGACGTGGTCGCGACGACCGCCGGGCGGCGGGGGAGGCTCGGGGCCGTCCTCCAGCGCGAAGCCGAGGTACTCGCCCTCCAGCACCTGCCGGAACAGCTCGGGCCCCCAGTCGGCGACCAGGAACTTCAGGCGCGCACGCGTGCGCAGCCGGCGGTAGCCGTAGTCGCGGAAGATGCTCACGACGCCGACCCACACGTCCGGGATCTGTTCGAGCGTGACGAACGCACCGAGGCGGACGCCGAGCTTCGGGTTGGTGGACAGGCCGCCACCCACCCACACGTCGAAGCCCGGGCCGAGCGTGGGGTGCACCACGCCGACGAACGCGACGTCGTTGATCTCGTGCGCGACGTCGTGGTGCGGCGAGCCGCTGATCGCGGTCTTGAACTTGCGGGGGAGGTTCGAGAATCGCGGGTCGCCGATGTAGTTGTCGACGATCGCGCGCACGGCCGGGGTGCCGTCGATGATCTCGTCCGCGGCGACGCCGGCGACGGGGGACCCGAGGACGACGCGCGGGCAGTCGCCGCACGCCTCCTGGGTGCTCAGCCCGACGGCCTCGAGCCGGCGCCAGATCTCCGGGACGTCCTCGACGCGGATCCAGTGCAGCTGGATGTTCTGCCGGTCGGTGACGTCCGCGGTGCCGCGGCCGAACTCGACGGAGATGTCCGCGACGGTGCGCAGCTGCTGCAGGCTCAGCGCGCCGCCGTCGCACCGCACCCGGAGCATGAAGTACTCGTCGTCCAGCTCGTGCGGCTCCAGCGTCGCGGTCTTGCCGCCGTCGATGCCGGGCTTGCGCTGCGTGTAGAGCCCCCACCAGCGCATACGTCCACGCAGGTCCTCCGGTGCGATGCTCGCGAAGCCCTCGCGGGAGTAGACGTCCTCGATCCGCTGCCGGACGTTGAGCGCGTCGTCCTGCTGCTTGAACAGCTCGTTGCCGTTCAGCGGTTCCTTCTGGTCGAACGCCCACTGGCCCTCAGCACGTGCAGCGGGCGGGGCGATCCTGGTCTGCGCCATAGGGCGGTATCTCCGGGAGAACATGGACGTGCGCCTGCACCCACCGCTGGGGGAGCGGTTCTCGGGACGCAGACCGCGCGCCCGGGGGGACGAGGGGCGGGGTCAGTTGCTCCGCGGACAGCAGCACACGCACAGGTCCGCGGCGACGGTGCACATGCACCGACACGAGAGGCGGAACCCGGGGGCGATCACCAGAAGAGGTTGTCATGCGTGCGCCGAACGCGGGAGAGGGCGTCCGGATCATGAGATGTTCCGGTCGACATGTGGGACGAGCGTCCATGACGCGGTAAAAGACGACCGATCCGGTCGCGATTCGAGTCTCCCGGGAGCCCGACGTAGGCTGCTCGACCGTGACCAATCCGGGCGTCCCCAGCCTGACCCAGCGTCGACCCGTCGTGCCGCCGGACCGCCTCCTGGCCGAGCTCGTCCCGCCACGACACTTCGCCGACGAGTCCTTCGCGACCTACCGTCCCGACCCTGCCCACCCGTCGCAGGCCGCCGCGGTGACCCGGCTGTCGGCCGCCGCCGAGCAGATCCGCAACGGTGGGCAGAAGTCGTTCTGGAGGCGCGGGAAGACGACTCCCGTCGCGGTCTACCTCGACGGCGGGTTCGGCGTCGGCAAGACCCACCTGCTCACGTCGCTGGCGCATGCGGTCGGGGTCGAGGACGCCGCCTACGGCACGTTCGTGGAGTACACCAACCTCGTCGGCGCCCTCGGCTTCCTGCCGACCGTCGAGGCCCTCGCCACCCGTCGCCTTGTCTGCATCGACGAGTTCGAGCTGGACGACCCGGGCGACACCGTCCTCATGTCCCGCCTGCTGCGCGAGCTCGCCGACCGGGGGGTCGCCCTCGCCGCCACGTCCAACACCCTGCCCGGCTCGCTGGGCGAGGGCCGGTTCGCGGCCGAGGACTTCCTGCGCGAGATCCAGGCGCTCGCCGCCCGGTTCGAGGTCCTGCGCGTCGACGGCGACGACTACCGGCACCGGTCGGTCGTGACCGATGCCGACGGTCTCGACGACGACGAGGTCCGCGCCGCTGCGGAGCGACGGACCGACGCGACGCTGGACGACTTCGGCGACCTGCTCGCGCACCTCGCGACCGTCCACCCCAGCCGCTACGGCGCCCTGCTCGACGGTGTCGGCCTCGTGGCCATGACCGGGGTGCACGCCGTCCCGACGCAGGACGTGGCGCTGCGGCTCGTCGTTCTGGTCGACCGGCTCTACGACCGGGACGTGCCCGTGCTGCTCGGTGGCGCGGGGGAGCGGGAGCTGTTCTCGCCCGAGATGCTCGCCGGCGGCTACCGCAAGAAGTACTACCGGGCGCTGTCCCGCCTGGGCTCGCTCGCCGCCGACGGAGCCGCGCTCGTCGGCTGACCACCGAGCTCGCGGCCGGGCGGGGCTCAGGCCAGGACGACGACCGAGCGCGGGGGCGTCACGACGAGCGCGCCGCCGGGCGTCGGTTCGACGGAGGCGCCGTCCCACGCGGCCACCACGTCGACCGGACCCTCGGTGTGCACCGGGACGGCGGCCTCCTCGCCCGACAGGTTGATGACCACGCGCGCCGAGCCGCGGTGGAGCACCAGCCAGCCGTCCCACGGCACGTCGTCCTGGTCGCGCTCCGACGCGCCGCCCCACACCAGGTCCGTGGCGGACAGGTCGCCGGACGCGAGGTCAGGGACGGTGCGGCGCAGGGCGATGAGGGTCCGGTACCAGTCGCGCAGGCGCGCGTGCTCGGGGTGCGACGGGTCATGGAGCTCGGTGCGGTCGAGGATGCTGGCGCGGAACGTGGCGGGGTCCTGCGGGTCGGGCACCTCGATGTCGCCGCCGTACAGGACGTCCCACCCGTGGCCGCCGAACTCGCGGCGCCGACCGTCGCGGACGGCGGCAGCCAGGTCGGGCTCGGGGTGGTCGGTGAAGAACTGCCAGGGGGTGCGGGTGCCCCACTCCTCGCCCATGAAGAGCATCGGGCTGAAGGGGGCGAGCAGGACGACCGCGGCCTCCGCGGCGACCCGGCCGGGGTCGAGCCGGGCCGACGGGCGGTCGCCGAGCGCCCGGTTGCCCACCTGGTCGTGCGTGGACGCCGCGACGACGAACCGGTGGCCGTCCGTCCCCGGCGGCACCGGACGGCCCCAGCGGCGTCCGCGGAACGTCGACAGCTCGCCGTCGTGCACGAACACGCTGGTCAGTGCCTTGTGGAGCACCTCGGGGGAGCCGAAGTCACCGTAGTAGCCGTGCCGTTCGCCCGTGACCAGCGCGTGGATGGCGTGGTGCACGTCGTCGTCCCACTGCGCGGTCATGCCCCAGCCGCCGTCGGCCGTCGGGGTGATCGAGACGGGGTCGTTAAGGTCCGACTCGGCGACGAGCGACAGCGGGCGCTGCAGCGTGTGGGCCAGGGACGCGACCTCGTCGGACAGCTGCGACAGGACGTGCCGGTCGGACAGGTCGATGAGCGCGTGCACGGCGTCCAGGCGCAGGGCGTCCACGTGGAAGTCCCGGAACCAGCGCAGCGCGCTGTCGCACACCCAGCGGCGGACCTCGTCGGATCCCGGCCCGTCCAGGTTGATCGCCGAACCCCACGGCGTCTGGTGCGCGTCCGTGAAGTACGGGCCGAAGTCGCCGAGGTAGTTGCCCGACGGGCCCAGATGGTTGTGCACGACGTCCAGGCAGACCCCCAGGCCGCGGGCGTGGGCGGCGTCGACGAACGCCTGCAGGCCGGCAGGCCCGCCGTAGGGCTCGTGCACCGCGAACGTCGCGACGCCGTCGTAGCCCCAGCCGTGCACGCCGCTGAACGGGGCGATCGGCATGAGCTCGACCAGGTCGACGCCCAGCGAGACCAGCTCGTCGAGGTGCTCGATGGCGGAGGTCAGCGTGCCCTCGTCGCTGAACGTGCCGACGTGCAACTCGTACGTCACGTGCCCGCGGACGTCGACCCCGGACCAGCCGTCGTCGGACCACGGATACGTCGCGGGGTCGTAGACGCGGCTGGCGCCGTGCACGCCGTGCGGCTGCCACGCGCTGCGCGGGTCGGGTCGCGGCGGTCCGCCGTCGACCGAGAAGGCGTAGTCGGTCCCGTGCGGGAGGTCGGCGTCGCCCACCCACCACTGTCCGTCGGCTCTCAGCGGTCGGTGCTCGTCGCCGACGACCACGTCGACGCGCGCGGCGGTCGGTGCCCAGACGCGGGGGAGCACCGCCTCAGCCCTCCGCCCGGACGAGCAGGGCGACGGGCAGCCGGTCCAGCAGCGGTCCGACGTCGACGACCCCTCCCGTCACGGGGCGGTCGGTGAGCACGTCGTGCCAGTCGCCGTCGGGGAGCGCGACCGTGTGGTCGGCCCAGCCCCCGAGCCGGTCGACGGCGGCCGCCAGCCGGGTGGCGACGACCGCCACGCGCGCGTGGCCGGCGACGGTCCGCGCGTAGGTGAGCGAGTGCCCGGACGAGTGGGCCAGCGGCAGGAACCCGCTGTCGGGACCGACGAACGCCTCCGGCAGCGACCTGCGCAGCCGCAGCGCCCGCGAGGTGACCAGCAGCTTCTCGTCGGCGAGATCGCGCGGACCGGCGCCGTCGTCGAGCCGGGCCAGGCGGGCGACCAACGGCTCCAGGGGGACCGGACGCCGGTTGTCGGGGTCGACGAGGACAGGGTTCGGCACCTCGGTGCCCTGGTAGACGTCGGGGATGCCGGGCAGGGTCAGCTGGACGAGCTTGGTGCCGAGGGTCGCCGCTCTGACCGCCGCCCGGGTGCGCAGCTCCCAGCCGGAGAACAGCTCGGCGACCGTGGGGTCCACCAGTGCCTGTCGTGCGGCATCGAGCACCGCGCCCTCGTACGGCTCGTCGGGAGCCGTCCACGTGGTCCGGCTCTTCGACTCGCGGATCGCCTTCGTCAGGTACTCCACCAGCCGGTCCTCGGCGATCGGCCCGTCGTCGGTCCACGTGCCCGCCAGCGTCTGCCAGAGCAGGTACTCCGTGCGGCCGTCGAGCAGCGCGCTGCGGTACGGGGCCGAGGCGGCGCGCAGGGCGTCGACGAGCGCCGACCACTCGCGCGGGAGCTCGCTGAGGACCCCGAGCCGTGCCCGCGTGTCCTCGCCTCGCTTCGTGTCGTGGGTGGACAGGGTCGTCATGCCCAGCGGGGCCGAGACCTGCATCTGTGCCGCCCACGCCGACAGGTCGGTCGGCGTGAGCGCGAACTGCTCGGGCGCGCCGCCGACCTCGCAGAGGCCCGTCAGGTGGGTCCAGCGGTAGAACGCGGTGTCCTCGACGCCCTTGGCCATGACGGCGCCGCAGGTCTGCTGGAACCGCACGACGAGCTCGTCGCGGCGCGCCCCCCGCGTGCGACCGGCACTGCCGACCTCGCGGCCGAGCAGGAGGTCGACGATGACGTCCATCGTCGCGCTGCGCTCCACGGACAGCCGCGCGCGGGCGTGGGCGGCGGCTGCCTGCATGACCTCCAGAGACTCCGGGTGCACGGGCTCGCCGGGCACGACGTAGGCGCGGTAGCGGTCGAACGCCACGAGCAGCTCGATCAGGCAGTCCTCCAGCGCGCGCCAGGTGTGGTCGCGCAGGCGGAGGTCGTCGCGGCAGATGTCGGCCGCGAGCGAGGTCAACCGGTGCACCTCCGCGTACAGAGGACCGTCGACGATCTCCCGCTTGGCCTGCTCGGCCATCGCCGCGAACGCGTCCGAGGTGTCGCCCGTGAGCCGGTGCATGACGGCACCGAGCACCGCGGCGCCGCCCGGGTCGACGAAGGTCTCCTGGATCCGCCACAGCGCCTCGTACCCGGTGCTGCCCGCGGTCTCCCAGTCGGGCGGGAGTGTCTCGGTGCCCTCGAGGATCTTCTCGACGACCACCCACGCACCGCCGCTCGCCTCGCGCAGCCGGGCCAGGTAGCCGGCGGGGTCGGCGAGGCCGTCCGGGTGGTCGATACGCAGGCCGTCGATCGTGCCGTCCGCGAGCAGCGACAGGACCAGCGCGTGCGTCGCGTCGAACACGGCAGGGTCCTCGACGCGGACCGCGAGCAGCGTGCCGACGTCGAAGAACCGCCGGTAGTTGAGCTCCTCGTCGGCCACACGCCAGTACGCGAGCCGGTAGTGCTGCCGCTCGACCAGCTCCGCCAGGGACAGCGACTCCGTGCCCGGGCGGACCGGGAACACGTGGTCGTGGTAGCGCAGGACGGTCCGGGTGCCCTCGCCGGGGATGTCGACCTCGTCCAGAGCCAGCTCGTCGCGACCCAGCACGGCACCGATGCGGTCGCCGAGCACCGGCATCAGGACGGCCCCGTCGCCCGCGGACCAGTCCACGTCGAACCAGTCCGCGTACGGCGAGTCGGCCCCCTCGGCCAGCACCGACCACAGCGCGCGGTTGTGCCAGACGGGCGTGGGGACAGCCATGTGGTTGGGCACGATGTCGAGCACCAGCCCGAGGCCCGCCTCGCGCGCCGCCGCCGCCAGCCGGCGCAGTGCGGGCAGCCCGCCCAGCTCAGGAGCGATCTCGTCGTGGTCGACCACGTCGTACCCGTGCGTCGACCCGGGCGCGGCCCTCAGGATCGGCGACAGGTACACGTGCGTGACACCGAGCGACGCGAGGTACGGGACGCGCTGCACCGCGTCGTCGAGCGTCAGGTCCGCACCCAGCTGCAACCGGTAGGTCGAGCCCGGCACGGGCTTGCCCGCCGTCGGCAGCCGGCGGGTGGGCGTGGGACGCGGTTCGCTCATGCGCTGGGGCGCGGCTTGGTGGTCCGCCGCTTCGGCTTCTCGTCGGCCGCTTCCCCGTGCCCACGGCCCTTCACCTGCTTGGCCGCCTCGCTCGCCGCCGCCGCGACCGCGCCGATGCCCGACGACGTCGGGGACGGCAGGATCGACGGCCGGGTGAACACGATGATCGACTTCTCGCGGAGCTGGAGGGTCGAGCCCGCCGCGACCGTGCTGCCGGCCTCGATCTGCGAGTCCGTGTCCACGACCGCAGTCCAGACGTCCCCGAACCGGCTCGGCGGGAGGGTGAACGAGGCCGCGTCGGGCTGGCCGTTGAACAGCACCAGGAAGCTGTCGTCGACGATCTCCTGGCCCCGCAGGTCCGGCTCGGCGATCGCGTCACCGTTGAGGAACACCATGACGGCCCGCGCGTGGTCGGCCGCCCAGGCCTCCTCGCGCATGTGGTGCCCGTCCGGCGCGAGCCAGGCCAGGTCGAGGAGGTCGGACTCGTCCTCGAGGTCGGGCTCGCCCGCGAAGAACCGACGGCGTCGGAACACGGGGTGGTCCTGCCGCAGCCGCACCAGGCGTCGCGTGAACTCGAGCAGGTCGGTCTCGTCCTGGTCCAGCGTCCAGTCGATCCACGAGATCGGGCCGTCCTGGCAGTACACGTTGTTGTTGCCCTGCTGGGTGCGACCCAGCTCGTCACCGTGGGCGAGCATCGGGACGCCCTGCGAGAGCAGCAGGGTGGTGAGGAAGTTCCGTCGTTGCCGTGCGCGCAACGTGTTCACGGACGCGTCGTCCGTCGGACCCTCGACCCCGCAGTTCCAGGACCGGTTGTGGCTCTCGCCGTCCTTGTTGCCCTCGCCGTTGGCGTCGTTGTGCTTCTCGTTGTAGGACACGAGGTCGTTCAGCGTGAAGCCGTCGTGCGCGGTGACGAAGTTGACGCTCGCGATCGGCCGTCGGCCCGTGTGCTCGTAGAGGTCCGACGAGCCCGACAGGCGGCTGGCGAACTCCCCGAGCGTCGACGGCTCGCCGCGCCAGAAGTCGCGGACCGTGTCGCGGTACTTGCCGTTCCACTCGGACCACAACGGCGGGAACCCGCCCACCTGGTACCCGCCGTCGCCGACGTCCCACGGCTCGGCGATGAGCTTGACCTGGGAGACGACCGGGTCCTGGTGCACCAGGTCGAAGAACGCCGACAGGCGGTCGACCTCGTGGAACTGGCGGGCGAGCGTGGCGGCCAGGTCGAACCGGAAGCCGTCGACGTGCATCTCCAGGACCCAGTACCGCAGCGAGTCCATGATCAGCTGGAGCACGTGCGGCGACCGCATGAGCAGCGAGTTGCCGGTGCCGGTCGTGTCGAAGTAGTGCGCCTGGTCGTCGTCGACCAGCCGGTAATAGTTGGCGTTGTCGAGGCCGCGGAAGCTCAGCGTGGGGCCCAGGTGGTTGCCCTCGGCCGTGTGGTTGTAGACCACGTCGAGGATGACCTCGATGTCGGCGGCGTGCAGCTCCTTGACCATCGCCTTGAACTCCTGCACCTGCTGGCCGGCGTGCTGGAACGCGGCGTAGCCGTTGTGCGGCGCGAAGAACCCGATGGTGTTGTAGCCCCAGTAGTTCGACAGCCCCTTCTCGACGAGCGACGGGTCGTTGACGAACTGGTGCACGGGCATCAGCTCGACCGCCGTCACGCCGAGCGACGTGAGGTGCTCGATGACCGCGGGGTGGGCGAGCCCGGCGTACGTGCCGCGCAGCTCCTCCGGCACGGCGGGGTGCTGCATCGTCAGGCCGCGCACGTGCGCCTCGTAGATGACCGACTCGTGGTACTCGTGCTGCGGAGGCCGGTCGTGGCCCCAGTCGAAGTACGGGTTGATGACCACCGAGGTCATCGTGTGCGCGGCCGAGTCGTCGTCGTTGCGCTTCTCCGGGTCGGCGAAGTCGTACGAGTACAGCGACGGGTCGCCGTCGATCTGCCCGTCGATCGCCTTGGCGTACGGGTCGAGGAGCAGCTTGTTCGGGTTGCAGCGGTCACCCTGTGCCGGGTCGTACGGACCGTGAACCCGGTAGCCGTAGCGCTGCCCGGGCGTGATGGCGGGCAGGTACCCGTGCCACACGAACGCGTCGACCTCGGTCAGGTTCGTCCGGGTCTCGGTGCCGTCGTCGGCGATCAGGCAGAGCTCGACTCGTTCGGCCACCTCGGAGAACAGGGCGAAGTTCGTCCCGGTCCCGTCATAGGTGGCGCCCAGGGGGTAGGGGCGTCCCGGCCACATCTGCATGGCCCCCAGGGTGCCAGTCGACCGCCCATCCGGCGCGGGGTGCGAGCCCATGACTTGGGTGGACTTCGCCACACCGACCCCATTGCGCCCGGGCCCGCGACCTGGTGCGCTTGCCGTCGGCGGTCCGACGAGGCAGGGGAGTGACGTGAGCGGTCAGGTCGTGGTCGTGGGTGGCGGGCTGGCGGGTGCGAAGACCGTCGAGGGGCTGCGGGAGCGGGGATACGACGGGGGGATCGTCCTGCTCGGCACCGAGACCGAGCGCCCGTACGAGCGCCCACCGCTGTCGAAGGGCTACCTCCAGGGCAGCGACGAGCGCGACGGCGCGTTCGTGCACCCCGCGGACTGGTACGGCGCCCACGACGTCGACCTCCGCCTGGGGACGACGGTCCGGTCGATCGACCTGGGCGCACGTGACGTGGTCGACGGCTCCGGGACCCGGACGGGCTGGGACCACCTCGTCCTCGCGACCGGCTCGGAGCCGCGCCGGCTCGACGTGCCCGGCGCCGGCCTCGACGGTGTCGTCCACCTGCGGACCCTCGACGACAGCGACCGCCTGCGCGCGCTGCTGAGGCCTGGCACGCGCGTCGTGGTCGTCGGCGGCGGGTGGATCGGTCTCGAGGTCACCGCTGCCGCCCGTGCGGCCGGTTGCGAGGTGAGCGTCCTGGTGCGCGACCCGCTGCCGCTGCTGGCGGTCCTCGGCCCGGAGCTCGCCGCGATGTTCGCGGACCTGCACCGCGAGAACGGGGTCGACCTGCGGACGCGGACCGAGATCTCCGAGATCGTCGCCGCGGGTGACGGCACGCACGTGGGCGCGGTCGAGCTGGCCGACGGCACGCTGATCGACGCCGACCTGGTCGTCGTCGGGATCGGGGCCGCTCCCCGTGTCGACCTTGCGAAGGCCGCCGGGCTGCACGTGGAGGACGGGGTGGTGGTCGACGCCCACCTGCGCTCGTCGAACCCGCACGTGCTGGCCGTCGGCGACATCGCCCGTGCGCACCACCCGTTCCTGGGCACCCACCTGCGCGTCGAGCACTGGGCCAACGCGCTGAACCAGCCGGCGACCGCGGCGGCGACGGTCGTCGGCGCCGACGAGCCCTACGACAAGCTCCCGTACTTCTTCACCGACCAGTTCGACCTGGGTATGGAGTACGTCGGCTACGTGGGGTCCCACGGGTACGACGAGGTGGTCGTGCGCGGCGACCTCCAGGGCCGGGAGCTCATCGCGTTCTGGCGGCGCGAGGGACGGGTGCTGGCCGCGATGAACGTCAACGTGTGGGACGTCGTGGACGACGTGCAGGCGCTCATCCGGTCGCGTGCGGTGATCGACCACGACCGGTTGGCCGACCCGGACGTGCCCCTGGCGGAGCTGCTCTAGCGGGCGAGCGTCCGGTCCACCGCGCGGCGCACGACCTCGTCGTCGTCCGCGCCCTCGGCCCGCCACCCGAGCTGCTGGATCGCGCCGTTGCCGCGGCGCAGGACCGTGGCCAGCTGCCGCTCCACCCACTCCAGGTCCCCGGCCTCGGTCAGGGCCGGCCGCACGTGGTCGACCAGCTGGGCGATGACGTCTGCGGCAGGCAGCGGCGTCCCGGTCAGCGGACTGACCAGGTCGCCCGTGAGGCCGGACCGGGCGGCCCGCCAGGTCGCCGCCCGCAGCAGCTCGGTGCGCGGCTCCGCCACCGGCTCGCCCGTCGCCGTCTCCGCGATCCCGCGCACGAGCGCAGCCTGCAGAGCGGCGTCGTCGGCGTCCAGGCACACGTCGGCGACGCGGACCTCGACCGTCGGGTACCGCGACGAGAGGCGGGCGTCGAAGTAGACCATCCCCTCGTCGAGGATCGCCCCGGTGCGCAGGAGGTCGTCGATGACCGCGCGGTAGCCGGACGCGTTGCCGAAGGGGGCGGTCGGACCCGCCGTCGGCCAGCGACCCCACACCTGCGAGCGGTAGGACGCGTACCCGGTGCTAGTGCCCTGCCAGGACGGGCTGTTGCCGGACAGGGCGAGCAGCACCGCGTTCCACGGCCTCAGGTGGTCGAGGATGCGCACGCCCTCGTCCTCGTCGGCGATGGAGACGTGCACGTGGCAGCCGCAGGTGAGCTGGTCGCGGGCAGTCTGCGCGAACTCGGCCCGGATGGCGTACGCACGCCGGTCCGGCAGCACCGTGGACTCGACGGCCTGCGGCGCCGTGGCCAGCGCGGCGATCCGCGCACCGGCCTGGCGGGCGACCGCGTCGGTCCGGGCGCGGCCGGCGCGGATCTCCGCCACCAGCTCGGCGAGGTCGGCACGCGGGGGCGTCGACGTCTCGATCTGCTCCTGCTTGAACTCCTTCTCCAGGTCGCCGCCCGGCTCGTCGGTGGGTGAGGGCGCCACGGCGGACGCGTGGCGGAGCACTGTCGTCGCCACCGGCTGCGGTCTCCCCTCGGGGGTGACCAGCAGGAACTCCTCCTCGACACCCAGGGTCCGCATCGGATCAGTGTGGGGGCGTGGGCATCGCCGCGCGCGGCGACGGGTGGTCGAGCGCCAGGGGCGAGCGCGTGTGCCGACCGGCTAGGGTCCAGCGTGTGACTGTGCTCGTGACCGGGGGAGCCGGGTACATCGGGGCCCATGTGGTGCGCCTGCTGCAGTCCGCCGGGCGTGAGGTGGTCGTCGTCGACGACCTGAGCACCGGCTTCGCCGACCGCGTGGGCGGAGCGCCCCTCGTGCAGCTCGACCTGGGAGAGCCGTCGAGCGTCGACCCGCTCACGGAGGCGTGCCGTGCGCACGGCGTCACGGCGGTGATCCACCTGGCCGCACGCAAGCGGGTCGACGAGTCCGTCGCACGTCCGCTCTGGTACGTGACGCAGAACGTCGGCGGGCTGGCGAACGTCCTGCGCGCGACCCGGGCCGCGCGGGTGGACAGGTTCATCTTCTCGTCGTCCGCCGCCGTCTACGGGTCCTGCGGGGAAGCGGCGGTGGGCGAGGACGACGCCACCCGGCCGGTGAACCCGTACGGGCGCAGCAAGCTGGCCGGCGAGCTGCTGCTCCGCGACGTCGTCCGGTCGAGCGACCTGCGTGCGGTCTCGTTGCGGTACTTCAACATCGCAGGTGCCGGCTGGCCGGAGCTCGGGGACACCGGCGTGACCAACCTCGTGACGCAGACGCTCGACCGCCTGACCCGCGGTGAGCGTGCCGAGGTCTACGGCACGGACTACGCGACGCCGGACGGCAGCTGCGTGCGCGACTACCTGCACGTCCTCGACCTGGCGCAGGCGCACGTCGCCGTGCTGGACCGGCTGGAGGCCGGTCACCTGCCGCGGGACGTCTACAACGTGGGGACGGGTCACGGCGCGTCCGTGCTGGAGGTCCTCGAGCTGCTGGGGCAGGTCAGCGGCTTGGACGCCGCACCCGAGGCTGCGCCGCGTCGCGCAGGTGACCCCGCGTCGGTCGTCGCGGCCGTGGACCGGATCCGCGACGACGTCGGCTGGGTGGCTCAGCACCGGATGCCGGAGGTGCTGTCCAGCGCGTGGGCGGCCTGGAGCGCCGCACACCCCTAGGCGTGCGCCGCGCTCGGGTCCGACGAGCCGATCTCGGTCTGGTCCGCCGGCGGTGAGCCGAACCGCGCCACGACGAGCGCCCCCGCCAGGACGAGCGCGAAGGCGGCGACCGACGCCGGTCCCGCACCGGCGGCCGGTCGGTCACCCGCCAGCAGGAGGCCCAGACCGGCACCGACGACCGTCTCCGTGCCGACCATCAGCGCGGTCACGGGGACCACCGCCGCCCGCCGCAGGGCGAGCGCGGACACCGCCAGGCCGAGGACGCCGCAAAGGCCGGCGCACCACGCGACGGGGTCCGTCAGCACCTCGACGGGGACGGAGACGTCGACCGTGTGCGCGCCGAGCGCGAGCACCCCGAACGCCGCGCCGGCCAGCGCGGCCAGGACGAGGCCACGCCACCGCGTGGGCGGCCCGAGCGCGAGGGTGCCGGCGACCACCGCGATCGTCACCGTCGCCCCCACGACGAACCACGTGGTGCCAGGAGTCGGTGTTGTCGTGGTCTGCGGGGAGACCGCCAGCGCGAGGACGACGAGCCCGACCGCGATGCTGGCGAGCCCCAGCCAGTCGGTCCAGCGCAGCCGGGCGCCGAGCACGAGGACGGACAGGACCGCGGCGACCGCGAGGCTCGACGCGCGACCCGCCTGGACGGCGAACACGGGCAGGGTGCGCAGGGCGACGAACGACAGGGCGAAGCCGAGCGCGACGAGGGCCAGCGCGAGCAGGTAGAGCGGGCTGCGGGCGAGGCCGCCGACGAGGGCTGCGTCGAGCCGCACGTCCGCCGGGAGCCGTCGTGCGGCGACGGCCTGGAGCACGATCGCGGTCCCCGAGCAGAGGGCCGCCACGGCGACGCACACCAGCGCGAGCCCCACCGCAGACCTCCTCTTCCGTCCCGTCCTGTGTGGCGATGCCACCAACGTGCCCGAGGCACCCTATGCTCCACGCTGACGTCGTGGGGGCAGGAACCATCGCAAGGAGCACAGGTGCGCGGCGCGCAGGGCGAGTTCACGGGCGACGTGGTCCGCGGGACGCAGGCGAACGGCCCCTTGCGGTGGCCGGTCGTCGCTGTGGCGTTCGTCGCCGTGTCGGCCGCCCTCTCGACGGTGCTCGCCCTGACGAACATCCACCGGAGCGAGTCGCCGGGCGTGCCGTTCCTGCAGGGTCCGGGCTGGCTCGACGGATGGTTCCAGGGAGATGCCTCCTGGTACTGGTCCATCGCCGCCACCGGCTACTCCTACGTGCCGGGGTCGCAGTCGTCGATCGCCTTCTTCCCGGTCTACCCCCTGGGCGTGCGAGGTCTGGGCGGGCTGCTGGACGACTTCCAGCTCGCGGGGTCGCTCCTCGGGGTGCTCGCCGGGCTCGCCGCGGTCCTGCTGTTCGCCTGGTGGGTGTGGCAGCGCCTGCCCCGTCGGTCCGCGATCATGGCGATCGCCGTCCTGCTCGTCTACCCGTACTCGTTCTTCCTGTACGGCGCCATGTACGCCGACTCCCTGTTCCTGCTCTGTGCGATCAGTGCGTTCGTCCTGCTCGAGCGCCGGTGGTACCTCGCCGCGGGCCTGGTCGGTGCCCTGGCCACGGCCGGGAGACCCGTCGGGATCGCGGTCGCCGCCGGGCTCGTCGTCCGCACGCTCGAGATGCTCGCGGAGTCCCGTCGCGCGTCGACGCCGAGTGCCATCGGCACCGACGACGCTGCCGAACCCGTCGCGGCCGTCGGCTGGCGCGACCTGGTCTCCGCGGTCCGCGACGTGCGCCTCCGTCATCTCGGCGTGCTCGCCGCGGTGCTCGGGATCGTCGCGTGGTGCGTCTACCTCGCGCTGACGTTCGGGCACCCGCTCGCGTGGATCGAGGTGGAGTCGGCGCCGGGGTGGAACCAGGGTGTCGGGCCTCGGACGTGGTTCAAGATCGGGTACGCGGGCGCGCTCATCAAGGGCCCGTACGACGTCGCCGCCATCCTCACGCTGCAGGCCCTCGCCTGCCTGTGCGCCGTGCTCCTGCTGCGCCGGGTGTGGCGGCTGTTCGGGTGGGGCTACCTCGCGTTCACGGTCGTCGTCCTGGTGATCCCGCTGATCGGCACCAAGGACTTCATGGGCACCGGGCGCTACGTGCTCGTCGCGTTCCCCGTCATCGCCGCCGCCGGGGACTTTCTCGCCGGGGTCCGGCATCGTTGGGTCCGCATCGCCGTCCTGGGCGTCTGCGCGGCGCTCCTCTTCTTCCTCACCTACCTCTTCGGCAGATCGGTACCGGTCTCGTGACGGTCGTTCCCCACGCACCCGAACCCTTCGAGAAGCTCTCGATCTTCTTCCCGATGTGGAACGAGGAGCTGTACATCCACCGCGCCGTCGGCGCCGCCCGCACGGTCTGCGACGACCTGGTGGCGGAGGGTCGGATCCTCGACTACGAGCTCATCGTGGTCGACGACGCCTCGACCGACTCGACCCCCGAGCTCGCCGACGCGCTGGCCGCCGCCGACCCGCACGTCCGCGTGGTGCACCACGACGTCAACCGCAAGCTCGGCGGCTCCCTCAAGACGGGGTTCGCGGCCGCGACGGGTGACGTCGTCCTCTACACCGACGCCGACCTGCCGTTCGAGATGACCGAGGTGGCTCGCGCGCTGCGCGTGCTGCAGATGTACGAGGTCGACCTGGTCAGCGCCTACCGGCTGGACCGCACCGGCGAGGGGCCGCGGCGCGCGATCTACTCGTTCTTCTACAACGGCATGGTCCAGCTCGCCTTCGGCACCCGGATCCGGGACATCAACTTCGCGTTCAAGCTGTGCCGGCGGCGGGTCCTGGACCACGTCACGCTCAAGAGCGAGGGCTCGTTCATCGACGCCGAGCTCGTCATCCGCGCGCAGCGCTCGGGCTTCCAGATCCTGCAGATCGGCGTCGACTACTTCCCCCGGACGCGTGGCGTCTCGACGCTGTCCTCGTTCGGCGTCATCCGGACGATGGTGGGGGAGATGGTCCGGCTGCGCAGCGAGCTCAAGCACGTCGTCCCGGTGGCCGGGTCGTCGGTCCCGTCGTGACGCGCCTGCTGATCGTCACCGCCGACGACCTGGGACTGACCCGGGGCGTCAACGCGGCGGTGCGGCAGGCGCACGAGGACGGGATCGTGACCGCCACGTCGCTGCTGGCCGTCGGCCGGGAGTTCGACGACGCCGCCGCGATGCTGCGCGACGTGCCCACCCTCGAGCTGGGCGCCCATCTCGCGCTCGTCGGGGAGGACCCGCCGCTCCTGTCCGCGCGGGAGATCCCGACCCTCGTCGACTCCCGGGGCGCGTTCCCGCTGAGCTACCGCACGGTCGTCCGACGTGGACTGACGGGCCGCCTCGATCCCGACGACGTGCGCCGCGAGCTCGACGCCCAGCTGCAGCGCGTCCTCGGCGTGGGCGTCCCGGTGACCCACGTGGACACCCATCAGCACACCCACCTGTGGCCCACGGTGGCGACGGTGGTCGCGGACCTGGCACGCGCAGCCGGTGTGCCGGCGGTCCGGCTCCCTGGCAGCCACTCCCACGCGCCCGTCGGGATGGGCGTCCGTCTCCTGTCCCGCAGGACGCGGTCGGCCCTGCGTGCCGCCGGGCGGGCCACGACCGAGGACTACGCGGGTCTCGACGAGGCCGGACACCTCGACGCCGACCGGTTCCGGCGGACGTTGGCAGACGCCGTCCGACGAGGCGCGCGCACGGTCGAGATCAACACCCACCCGGCGCAGGCCGGCGACGGCGACCTGCGCCGCTTCACGTGGGACTACCAGTGGGCCGACGAGCTCGCCATGCTCCTCGACCCGGCGGTGCGCGACGAGATCGCCGTCGCGGGCTTCACCCTGGGCGGGTTCGCCGCTCTGACCACCTCGGACGGTGCCGCATGACGACGACCACGCGCCGCCGGCCCGACACCGCAGGACGCGCAGCCCTCCGCCTGTACCGGCCCGCCCCGGCCGGAGTGCGCGCGCACGTGGCGATCCGCTGGTTCAGCGCCCCGTTCCCCGCGATCGCCGCGGCCTTGCCGCCCGGCGGCCGGGTGCTCGAGATCGGCTGCGGGCACGGCCTGTTCAGCGCCTACGCCGCACTGCTCGACCCGACGCGCGAGGTCCTGGGCGTGGACATCGACGCCGACAAGATCGACGCCGCGCAGGTGGCGGCCCGTGCGGTCGAGCACCTGGAGATCCGCGAGGCACCCGACGGCGCCGTCCCGGCCGGACCCTGGGACGCCGTCGTGTTCGTCGACGTCCTCTACCTGCTGCCCGCCGACGAGCAGCGTCGCCTGCTCGCCGAGGCGGTGCGCGCCCTGGCTCCCGGCGGACGCGTCGTCGTCAAGGAGATGGGTACCCGGCCGGCGTGGAAGGTGCGCTGGAACACCGTCCAGGAGACCGTGTCGGTGAAGGTGCTGCGCATCACGGAGGGCTCGTCGTTCGACTTCGTCGACCCGGCCACGATGGGGGGCTGGCTGACGGAGCTCGGGCTGGAGGTCGAGCTGCACCGGCTGGACGCCCGCCGCGTGCACCCGCACCACCTGCTGGTCGCGCGTCGCACGGACGCGCCCGCCTGACCCGTCAGGGGACGGGGACGTCGAGCCCCGGTGCACCGCGCTGCATGAGCTGGACCTCGTTGAACGCGACGTGCCGGGTCTCGGGCGGGTCCGGGGTCTCGTGCACGCTCACGACGACGACGCGGACCTCGCTGACGTCGGTGGCGTCGATGTCGAGCGGCTGCAGGTCCGGCGAGTCCGTGAGGTCGATGGACGCGCACTGGTCGGCTCCGTCGCCCCAGCTCACGTCCACCTTCTTCGGCAGGTCCTGCGTCGCCCGGTCGGGGCTCGTCTCCGGCAGCCCCGTGCTGAAGGCGATCCGGTCCACGTCGGCGGGCTCCGGCAGCGTGAGGACCAGCGTGTCGGTGCCGCCCGGTCGCCGGCACGTCGGCCCGGCATCCGTCGGCGGCGTCCAGACGCCGGCCCAGGCACGGCCCGTCATCCCGTCGACCGCGTACGTCGCGTCGAAGCCCGGCTCGGGCGGGGTCGGTGGGTCGGTCGTGGCGGTGACGCCCTGGATCGCGCTGTACCCACGCGGATCGAGCGCGGTCACCTGCTCGACCACCTGGGTCTCGATCTGGGCGGTGCTGGGCAGGACGAAGACCGCGGTGATGCCGAGCGCGGCCAGCACCGCGGTGACCTCGGCGAGGTGCACCTGCGCCGACCGGGCCTGGTCGTAGCGCGCCCGGACCCCGTTGTTCGCCATCCGCATCCGCCGCCAGAAGCCCTGACCCCGCCGGAACCCGCCGAGCCACCGCCGGTACCAGGGCTCTCGCGGTGGCTCCGGGTCGACCTCCGGCGGCGTCGCGCGGACCAGCGTCGCGCCGCACCGGCAGAAGCGCCGCGACACCGCGATCGCGCGTCCGCACGACGGGCACCGGGTGGCGTCCTCGAAGCTCTGCCAGGCGTCCGCCGGGGCGGGCTGGTCGGGTGCCGACGGGCGGTCGTCGGCCGGACCGGAGTACGCGCCGGCGTCGGTCGGGAGCACCGCGTCGAACGCGTTCGGCGGGGTCGGCGTCCCGGTGGGGTGGTCCGGGTCCGTCGGCGCCCGCGGAGCGATCCGCGCCTCGCCCGCCGCGACGCGCACGCCGATCGTGCGCTCCGGCGCCTCGCGGGCGGCCGCGCGTTCCGGCGGTCGTGGCGTCGACTCGTTGGGGGTCAGGACGACGGGGACCGGTCGCACCGATGTCGGCGGACGCCGGGCCGGTGGTGGCGGTGGGACGGCTGGGTCCGTCGGAGACGTCTGAGGTGCGGGCGTCTCAGGTGCGGGCGTCGCGGGAGCGGCGGTCGTAGGTGGCGGCGCCGTAGGTGCGGGCGTCGCGGGAGCGGATGGCGTTGGTCCGCGCGTCGGAGCAGCGGCCGAAGCAGGAACGGCTGTCGCGGGAGCGGTCGTCGTAGGGGCCGACGCCGCAGGAGTGGGTCCCGTGGCGGCCGGTGCGCGAGTCGGGATCGGGGGCGGGACGGGGGCTGGCCGTCCGGACGGCGCGGCCGGGACGGCGACGGGGGTGACCGGCTGGCGTGCACCTGGTCCGCCCGCCGCGCGGACGGTGATGGGCGCGGGAGCCTTGGGCGCGCCCGGAGCGACTGCGGGCGCGCCCGGCGACGTCGGCGGGCTGGGCAGGAGCGGCTGTCGTGACGTTGCCGGCGGGGGAGCGTGCGGCACCGGGGGAACGGGCGGATCCGGGTGGACGGGCGGCACGGGGGGAGTCGGTGGGACCGGGCGAGCGGGCGGCACCGGCGGAGTCGGCGGGGGTGGCGTGACCTCATCGACCGTCGCAGCCGGCGGCTCGGCGTCCTCGGGTGCGAGGGCGGGAGCGGGTCTCGGGGCCGGGGTGGACGCCGACCAGCCCAGGTACGTCCGGCACGTCTCGCACAGGAGCGTGCCGTCCGGGTTCTCGTGGTGGCACCGCGCGCAGACGATCATGTCGCCCCCCGGACGAGCGATGCGGCGAGCTCGAGGTCGAGGCGGTACGGGTCGACGCCGGCCGCGGGGTCCGAACCCATCAGGTCCAGCTCCCCGGGGTCGGGCAGGCCGACCAGCAGCGCGACCGCGTCCACCTGGGTGCCCGACGGGTCGATCGCGAGGACCAGCAGAGGTTCCCCGGGTGGGTCACCGGGGGATCCGGCGACGATCCCGAGCACCGCGCCCGCCACGACGGGCTCCTCGTCGTCGACCACCCATGCCACGGTCGACCCGCCCAGCAGGACGAACGCGCTGCCGTCCGGAGCTCGCAGCTCGACGGCCCCCGCCGCGACCTGCGCAGGGGCGCGCCGGACGGTCCCTGCGGTCACCGCGAAGACGGGCGCGGCCGGCGTGGCGAGCAGCGCGGCCATCAGCGGATCGCTCGGGTGCGGTCGGGGGAGGGCGCCGCCGGGGACGGGCTGGAAGCGTTCGCCGACCACGACCGGGTCGACGGGCGGGCCGACGGCGGTACGCACAGGTGGCCGAGCGGCCGTGGCGGGCTCGGGCGTCGACCGTCGCGGCGCCTGGTGCACGGCCGACGGCTCCGCGGGGCGGTCGGTCTCCGGACGGCGCTGGGGAGTCGGTCGCTCGACGGCCGCGTCGGACCGCTCGTCGGCTTGGCGTTCCGGCGCAGGCACCGGCGGGTCGGACCGCTCGCGGCGTAGGGGCTCCGGCGCGGGCACCGGCGGCGGGTCGGACCGCTCGTCGCGTCGAGGATCCGGCGCAGGCGACGGCGTGGGCGCGGCAGTGCGTGACCGCGGGGCGCTCGGCTCGCGGATCGGAGTCGTCGGCCCCGCCTGGAACTCCATGTCTGCGGGCGCGAGCAGGTCCGCGAGCTCGTCGTCCAGAGCAGGATCGGGCGCGTCGGCGGACCCGCCCCCAGGTTCCGTGACCGTACGACCTCACCCCCGTGCACTCGACGCCGGTTTTACACCCTTTCGGATGAATCGCCCGACGGCTAGGGTCAGCGTACGCGACGGTCTTGCGGGGGCAGAGTGACGACGTCGAGCCAGGTGTGCTGTGTCGGGGGCTGAGGGGCATCCGGCCGTTCTGCGGGCGCGCACCCGGCGCCCTGCGCCCCGCGGGCTGTCGCGCGACCGCCTGCTGGACCCCGTCGTCGGACCCGGTGCGCAACCCCTGGTGAGCGTCGTGGCGGCCGCCGGGTGCGGGAAGACGACCTTCCTCTCGCACGTCGCCGCACGGGAGACCGCCCCGGTCGCCTGGCTCACGCTCGACGGAGCCCTGGGCAGCACCGCCGCGGTCCTCGCGCACCTCCAGCTGGCGTGTGCGGACCTGGCGCCGGCGGTGGCGGAGCTGGAGCCGTGGACGACCACCGAGGACGCCCTGGTGGCGCTCGAGAAGGTGCTCGAGGCGCCGGCGCTGCTCGTGCTCGACGAGCTGCAGTCGATCGACGGGAGCGCCGCGGCCGGCGTGGTCGAGGGGCTGCTCCTGCACCAGCCGGTGCACCTGCGGGTGGCCCTGGGCTCGCGGACGGTGACCTCGACCGCGCTGACGCGGCACCTCGCCGGCACCGCGACGGTGCTGGGTGCCGAGGACCTGCGGTTCCGGACGTGGGAGGTCGAGGAGCTGTTCCGGACATGTCACGGCACCCGCCTGCGCGCGGACGAGGTGGCGGACCTCGCGCACCGGACCGGTGGCTGGGCTGCCGGGCTGGAGCTCTTCCACCTGGCCACGCACGGTCGGCCTCCGTCGAGCCGGGCGCGGCTGCTGGGCGTCGGAGGCGGTCAGCTCTCGGGCGACTACCTCGCGCGGCACGTGCTCGACCAGGTGCCGGCGCCGCTGCGGGACTTCCTCGTCCGCACCGCGGTGCTGGCCACGCTCACGGCGGCGCGGTGCGACGAGCTGCTAGGCAGCACGGACTCCGCCGCGCTGCTCGAGCAGGCTCACCGCCTCGGGCTGCTGAACGCGGTGGCCGACGCCGAGTGCACCGTGTACGGCTGCCACGAGGTCATGCGCGCGCACCTGCTCGACGTCCTCGTCGGCCGGGACGGCGGTGCGCGGGCTCGGGAGCTGCACCAGCGGAGCGCGCAGCTGGCGCTGCGCGAGGGTGACTTCGACGCGGCGCTGCGCTCGTCGTGCCGCGCGCACGACTGGGACGCGGCCCAGCGGGTCCTCGCGATCGGCGGGGGCGAGCTGGCCGAGCGCCCCGGCTCCTGGATCGACGAGCTGCCGCCGTCGATCCGCGACACCGACCCGTGGGTCGCGCTCGCGCTCGCGCGTCGGCTCGTGGTGGACGGCGCGCTCGAGGAGGCGCTCGAGGCGTACCGGTTGGCCGGCACCCGGGTGGAGACGGCGACCGGGAGGGCGCTCGCCGCCCACGAGCTGCGGATGGTGCAGAGCTGGGTGAACCCGCCGCTGGGCGTCGTCTCCGACTGGGTGGCGCTGACCCGTGACGCGTTCGTCGCCCCACGGCGCCAGCTCGCGGAGGCACGCCCGACGGACGCCCCGCGGCGCCTCGCGCACGCTGTCGCGCAGCTCACGTCCGGTGACCTGACGGCGGCGGCGCGGGAGTTCTCCGCCGTCTCCGAGCTGCCGACCCTGCCGTCGGCCCTCGAGGCGGTCGCCCTGCTGGGGGAGGCCGCGAGCCTGTCCCTGTCGTTCCGTCCGGAGGCCGCCGAGAGCCGCGAGCGCGCGGCCGTCGCCGCGAAGATGCTCGGCGCCCCCGCCCTCGAGCGGATCGCCGACGGGCTCGACCTCGCGTGCCGCCCCGACACCGCACGGGAGGCCCTGTGCCACCTGCGGGACCGGTGCGCCGCGATCGGCGACCGGTGGGGTGCAGCCCTGCTCGGACTGTTCGGGGCGGTGGCCGGACTTCCCTCGGGGATGCTCACCGCCGACGAGCACTCGGGCCTCGCGTCCGAGCTGACCGCGCTCGGCGCGCCCGCGCTCGCCACGTGGTGCACGACGATGGCCGCTGTCGAGGACGCGCGCGCGGGACGCGTGGACCCGGGCGCGACGGCCGACGTCGAACGCGTCGCCGCCGGCGTCGGGCCGCTCCCGCACACCATCGCGCTGCTGGCCTCGGGCACCGCCCAGGGCCGGGTCCGGGCAGCGCGGCTGGCGCGCAGCAGTGGCGCGGCCACCTGGGCGACCCTCGTCCTGCGCGGGATGCGCCCGACACGCGCGAGCGTGGAGGCAGAGGCGCCGCCCGCGCTCGAGGTCCGGTGCATCGGTGGCTTCACCGTGCTGCGGGACGGCACCCCGGTCGCGCTGAACGTCCTGCGTCCCCAGCACCAGGCGCTGCTGCGGGCGCTCGCCCTGCACGCACCGCTGCCCGTGCACCGCGAACGACTCGTCGAGTGGTTCTGGGAGGGTCGTGACCCGGAGCGCGCGCAGCACAGCCTCCAGGTCGCGATCAGCGCGCTGCGCGGGCTGCTCGACCGGGCCACGGCGACCCCGGCCACGTCCGTGGTCCGCCGGACCGGGGGCGGCTACGCCCTGCACCTCGGGGCTGCGGACCTGCACGACGTGCGCCGCGTCGAACGGCACCTGGCCGCGGGCCGGTCGGCGCTCGAGCGCGGGGACGTGGAGAACGGCCGGCGCAGCTTCGCCGCGGGGGTGCGGGAGCTCACCGCCGACCTCCTGCCCGACGACGGTCCCGCCGAGTGGGTCACCGGCGAGCGCGACGAGGTGCGCGGGTCGGTGGTGCGGGCCTGCCAGTCGCTGGCGGACCTGTGCGCGGCAGCGGGCGACGGACCGGAGGCCATCCAGGTCACGCGCCACGCGCTCGCTCTCGACCGCTACCAGGACGGTCTGTGGACGCGCCTGATCGACGCGCTCGCCGCGGACGGCCAGCCGGCCGCGGCGGCGACCGCCCGCCGGGAGTACGCGCAGGTGCTCGCGGAGCTGGACGTGCCGATCACGGTGCCCGGGACGGCGGCCCTCAGCCCGGTGCTCGCCGGACCGCTGCCGGTACGTGTGCAGGTCTAAGGTCGTCCACCACGAACCGCACGAGGTCGAGCACGGCATCCGGGTCGGGCTCGTCCTCGGCGATCCGCACGTCGACCTCGAGCAGCGGCGCCGACCGGCCGGGGAACGCCCCCTGCGGTCGCTTGCTCCAGGCCACCCCGCCGGTGTCGCGCACGTCGGGGTCCAGACCGGTGCATGCTCGGACGGCCGCGGTCACCCCGTCGAGCGTCCCGCGGCCGACCAGGGCGCGGCGGAGGTCCCCGAGGTGCCGGCGGAGGTGCTCGGCGTCCCGGCGCGCGGCGATCGCGGGGGAGAGCCACGAGGCCACCCACCGGACGAAGTCGTCGGGTGCGTACCGGGGGTCGAGGTACGCGTCGAGGTCGTCCAGGGTGGCGCCCACCGAGCCGATGACGTCGTCGAACGCGGCGATCAGCCCCGTCGTGAAGTCGCTGCCGAGGAAGGCCTCCGGCAGGCCCTCCACCAACGACGTCGACGGCGGTGGGGAACCGACGGCCCCCACTCCGCCTCTCACGCCGCACCGCCCTGCACCACGATGCTGTGCTCCACGCTCAGCACCACGTGCGTGTCCCCGAGGTCGACCCGGTCCTGCGGAGCCGAGATCGACCGGTCGAGCGGGTTGGCCCGGAACAGGACGACGTCCTCGACGTAGTCGAGCCCGGGGACGCGCCCGAGGACGCCGTGCACCTCGCCCGGCTGCACCGGTCGGCCCAGGGGCCACCCCGTGCCGTCGGGACCGCCCGCCAACGGGTGGAAGTAGCGGTAGAGCGCCGCGAGGGCGTCCCGCTCCACCTGCGCCGGATCGGCCTCGGGGCGAGCCCGCACGCGGGCGTCGACCCGGATCCCCACGTAGCTGGGCGGCTCGACGCTCAGGCGCACCCCGACCACGCGCGTCGCGTCCAGCGCGGCCAGGACGCGCTCGCGGGCGCCGTCGGGGAGCTGGAGGTCGCGCAGCGAGATGCGGCCGTCCTGGCCGGGCGCCCCGGGGATCGCGAGGATGCGCACCGCACCGGCGTCCGGCCCTTCCGCCACGGGCACGCAGTGCACGCGCGCGAGCTCGGGCGCGGCCTCGTGCACGACGGCGACGTAGTCCTCGACCGTTACGGCCCGTCCTCGGCCACGCAGCTCCAGCGGTCCGCGCGTCCGGGCGTTCTCGACGTCCTCGCCGTCGACACCTCCCGCGGCGGCGCGACGGTTGTAGACCGCGGCGACGTACGGGATCGACGAGCGGAGCACCGAGACCGTCCGGGCGGCGACGTTCCCGCGGGCGCCCCCACCGGTGCGGTAGCCGCGGACGCGCAGCGCCGCACCCCGGGCCGGGATCGCACCGAACCGCCGCTCGGAGCCGTCCTCCAGGCGCACGGACGGCCCGAACCGGATCTCCCCGGTCGTCGGGTCCACCGTGACGTGCCGGTCCGTCGGCGAGCTGGACCCGAAGTCGTCGACCGCCGTCCAGTTCTCCCACGTCGGCGGGCCGATGCCGTCCTCCGGCGGGACGCCGACCGCGAGCACCAACGGGTCCTCGCGGTCCAGGACCACCGGGGGATAGGCGAGGCGCAGGACCTGGCCGGCGGTGCCGTCGGACGTGCCGAGCGCCTCGTCGCGGACCTGCTCGGCGTTCGTCGCCTCGACGTCGCCGCCGATCGTCGCGGCCGTGACGGACACCAGCAGCGGGGACGAGCGGTACTGCCGGGCGGCCTTGACCACGCGGCAGCGGATCCAGGCCGCCGCGATGCCGCCGACTACCGACTCGTCGTGACCGTCGGGCACGTGCAGCTCGATGGCCCCCGAGACGTTCAGCCCCAGGGTGTCGTCACGCTCGACCTCGCACGTCTCCCACCCGGACGGCGTCCACGCCTCCCAGACCAGCGGCGGCCGTCGGGGGTCGATCCCGTACCCGCCGAGCGAGCAGACCGCCTGGACCAGCAGCAGCGACGACCGCGCCGGCTGGTCCAGCCCCAGGTACAGCGCGTCGTCGACGGCCGGCGTCGCGCTGAACGCGGGGAACCCGTCCCCGAGCCCGAGCACGCCCGTGCGGTCGGACGTGTCGCCGTCGGCAGAGACGGTCAGCACGGTGCGCGACGCGGACGGCGGGATGTCGAGCCCGTGCAGCGTGGTGAACCCGAGGGACTCCTGCGAGATGGAGCGGCGCGTGGACACCGCGGTCCCGGCGGGGATGTGGACGACGTCGTCGTGGTGCGACGACAGCCGGAACGACACCTCCGTGCGGGCCGCGTGCGGCGGGAACAGCCGGACGCCGACGAGCTCGAGGAACTTGACGTACAGCCGGTCGGGGACGCGGTTCACGCGGTACAGCAGGATGTCCGTCATCCAGGCGAACGTCTCGATGAGCGTGATGCCCGGGTCGGAGACGTTGTGGTTGGTCCACTCCGGGCACCGCAGCTGCAGGTTCCGCTTGGCCTCGTCGACGAGCTCCTGGAACGTGCGGTCGTCCAGGCGGGGCGTGGGCAGCGTCATGCGCGCACCTCGGACCGGTGGGCGGGGATCGTGTAGAACGGGAAGACGAGGTTGCGGCGGTCGTTGGTGGACCGCACGGTGTAGCCGATGTCGATCCAGAGCGTCGACGGGTCGTCGGCGTCCGTCGTGATGTCGACCTGCTCGACGGTCACGCGCGGCTCCCAGCGGGCGAGCGCGCTCTGCACCTCGGCGGCGATCAGGCCGGCCGTGGTGGCGTCACCCGAGGCGAACACGAACTGGCGCAGCCGCGCACCGAACTCCGGCCGCATGGGGCGCTCCCCGGGGTTGGTCGCGAGCACCAGGTACATGGCCTGCTCGAGCTCGGTGGTGCCGCTGACCAGCGCGACCGCACCCGTCTGGTCCGTCGTCAGGGGCCAGTGCCAGCCGGCCCCGACGAAGCTGTTGGCGTCGCTCATCGGTCCTCCTCCCTACGCCTCATGAGCCGATCAGGACGGTCGCCCCGGTGCCGACGACCGCGGCGGTCGGTGCGATGCACGCGGTGACCGTGCACCCCGTGTACGCCGCGTCCTTCCCGTCGAACTTCACCGTGCTGCTGCCGACCACGACCTTGGCCTCCTGCGTGGTCGGGACGAGCTTCGGGTCGCTTGGGTGCAGGCCGACGTGCGGCGGCAGGTTGTACCCGCTGCTGTCCTTGACCGCGGCGGGCTTGCCGCCGATGAGGACCGTCGTCGACAGCCCCAGGGTCAGGGGTGCGGAGATCGGCAGCGGCGCGGGCGCGGGCATGGGGGCGCCGACGGGGGACGGGACGAGGTGCCCGACGCACATCCCCATCACCTTGTCGCCCATGACGACTGCTGGTGCACCCACGACGAGCCTCCTCCTCAGTTGAGCTTGATGGTCGAACCCTTGATGGTCACTGTGCTGCTGCTCTCGAGCGTGAGACCCGAGGAACCCTTGATCGTCGCGGAGCCCTGCGCCTCGACCTTGAGGTCACCCTGCGTGCTGACCTCGGCGTTGCCCTTGGCGTCCACCTTCACGTCGCCCTCGGTGGTGATGACGATCGAGCCGTCCGACGTGGCCAGCACGACGCTCGCCTTGTCGTCGCCGGTCCGTAGCTCCAGGGTCTCCTCGCCGGCCTTGTCGGACATGAGCAACTCGTGGCCGCTGCGGCTGCGCCACACGCGCGTGGCGACGGCGCCGTCCGAGCCGACGGCGTCGTCCTTCGGCGGCGCGTCGACCCCGTTGTACAGACCGCCCAGCACGTACGGGCGGCGGCTGTCGCCGTGCTCGAAGCCGACGAGCACCTCGTCGTCCACCTCGGGCAGCAGCTGTAGGCCGCGGTCCGCGCCCGCGCCGAGCTGCAGGACCCGGACCCAGTCGGTCTCGTAGTCCTCGTCCAGCCAGGGGAACTTCACCTTCACGCGGCAGCGCTTCTCCGGGTCCGTCGCGTTGGTGACCAGCGCGACGACCAGCCCGCCCGGACCTGACCGGTGCTGGCCACCACCCCGCACGAGCCCCAGCACGGAGCGGTCGTGGGAGCCGCTCGCCGTGAAGTAGGTGCGGTAACTGCGGTCGTCCCAGACGTGCTTCGCGCGCGTCAGCGTCACCTTGCCGTCGAACCGCCCGCCGGTCTGGCCGAGACTCACCGCCGCCCCGGCGATCAGGTGCGGGTCGCCGTCCGCGACCCCTTCGGCGAAGACGTTGGTGCTGCCCAGGTGCTCGGCCCGTGCCGCGGCGACGGCGTCGCACTCCGCCTGCTGGCCGAGCGGGAGGTCGACAGTGACCCCGCGCGGGCTGCCGAACAGCTCGGCGACCGACGCGGGCGTGTCCCGGAGGCTCGCCGTCCCGGTCGTGGCGTCCGTCGTGGCGACGAGCGCCTGCTTCGTGGACGTGTCCCAGCCGCGGACCTCCACCTGGGACACCTGCTGGGCGGCCGTCACGCGGACGGTCAGACGCTGGAGGTTCCTGCCGGGCACCAGCTGCAGCCGGTCGGCCGAGTCGTAGGACCCGGGGGCCGGAGCGTCCGACGCCGGCGTGGGCGCCCGGAAGTGCAGCGTCGAGCCGGACACGACGACGACGCAGCCGACCTCCCGGCCGCGCCGCTCCAGGAACTCGATGTGGGTCTCGTTGACCTGCGAGACGTGCTCGTGCAGGACCGCGGTCGTCGCGACGTCGCCCGCCGTCAGGCCGACGTCCCGGGCGATCTGCTTGGCGATGTCGCCGTCGGTCATGTTCTGGAAGCTCGTGGTGTGCAGCCCGTTGTACAGGCCGTAGGACCGGTCGTAGGCCGTCACCGTGGTGTAGCCGCCGCGGTCGTCGTAGTCGAAGCCGATCGCGTAGACGACGCCGTCGAACAACGTGTCTCCCGAGTTCTCCCCGACGCGGCCGGCGGTGATGGTCAGCTCGGCGGCGAGGTCGAGGTCGCTGTCCGCGAGCAGCTCGCGCGTCGGGTCGTCGATCACCAGGCGGCACGAGTCCGGGCCGTCGGCGTCCGTGTCGACGATCGTGGTGCGCAGCGCCGCCGCGATCCGCTGGGACAGCTCCGCGGCCCCGACCTTGACCACGGGCCGGGCGCCGACGCTCGTGGCGACCGGGCTCATCGCACAGCCGCCGCGAGCTCGGACACGTCGGGCAGGAGCAGCTCACGGCCGGGCCGCAGCCGGGTCGGGTCGTCGATGCCGTTGAGCTCCGCGATCGCCCGCCACGCACCGGCGTCGCCGAACGTGGAGTGCGCCACCGAGTGCAGGCTCTCCTCGCGGCGCAGCACGTGCCGGCGGCGCGACGACTCCGCGCCCGAGGTCGGGTTGGTGCCCTTGGGCTCCGCGGCCGCCGACTTGAGCGTGAGGTCGATGGTGGCCCGCAGCGGCAGGCCGTTGCGGTCGAACATCTCGCAGGTGACCTTGAGGTTCTCCAGGTAGCCGACGAGCGTCTTCTCCTTGTTGATCGACAGGACGCCCCACGTGAAGATCAGCTTCGGCGGACCGCTGCCCGGCTGCGACACGTCGGCGACCGTCGTCCACGACACCAGCTGGTCGATCTCGGGCTGGATCCCGTTCGGGGCGCCCTTGCCCACCTTGTCGAGGAACACCTGCAGCGTCATCGACGTCGGGCCCGCGCCCGTGAACTGGACCGGCGGGTCGTTGGCCTGGTTCGGGGCGCGGTTGTACTGGACGGCGCGCGTGAAGCTGATCGTCGTCGGGTTGAAGTGGAAGACGAGCTTCTTGCTGGTGTCGTCGTTCTCGGCCAGGACCGCCAGCGCCCGCTCGGCGCCGGTCACGACTCTTTCCATCCGTCGTGGGCGAACTCGAACACCTCGGTGGCCACCTTGCCGCCCTCGGCCGCGAAGCTCGGGCCCTTGTAGCTGACGGGCCAGACGCCGTCGAACGACCAGGTGATGACCGTGACACGGTTGTCGTTCATCGCGGTGATCGCGGCCGTGTGCGCCTTGGTCGCCTGGCCCTTGGCGACCTCCCGGAACCACTCGCCGAGCGCGCGGGTCCGCATCTCCACCGGGCGGGTCAGCTTGATGGTGCCGTAGGAGAGGCGACCGGGCAGGCGGTGCACGTACCCGTTCTCGCCGCCCTCGGCGTACGTCTTGACCTCGTACTGCGCGCTGAGCCCGTCGATCGCCGTGAACGAGCCGATGTCGTGGCCGTCGATCGTCACGTCGAACCGCATGGTGTTGACGGGGTTGGTGTCGTTGGTCATCGCTGTCACCTCCTCAGGCGTCCGGCCAGGTGCCGCGACGTTCGCGCTCGAGCATCAGGTCGGTCCGCAGCCGCAGCTCGAGGCGCTCCCAGAGCTCGTCCGCCAGGGCGCCCAGGTCCTGTGCCGGTGGGGCGGCCGGCCCCGCCGCGACGACCTCGCCGGCCTGCTGCGCCGGTGCCGGTTCGGGTGCCCGCTCG
This sequence comes from Cellulomonas humilata, assembly GCF_030814415.1. Classification (GTDB taxonomy): domain Bacteria; phylum Actinomycetota; class Actinomycetes; order Actinomycetales; family Cellulomonadaceae; genus Cellulomonas; species Cellulomonas humilata_A. The sequence continues at coordinate 930,822 of NZ_JAUSVB010000002.1, forward strand.
GCGACCGCCGTCGCGGCCCGGGCGACCGGCATGGGCATCGACTGGCCCGGCGCGGGGAAGCGGACCTCGGTGGGGTCGACCCGGCGGGCGATCCCGGCGGCGACCGCGACGGCGCCGGCGTCGAACGGGTCGGTCGCCGTGTCCGCGGTGGGCTCCGGGGCGGGGGTGCTCGACGTCGGCGTGCGGAGCACGGTGCGGGGGACGTCGTTCGTCGGACCGTCAGGGGCGATCACCCGGGTCACGGCGGCGTCGGCCGGGGCCGCGGGTGTGCTGCCCGGCTCCGCAGCTGAGGGTGGCCAGCCGAGCCCGAGCGGCAACCGCCCGGCGGTGCGGACCGGCGCGCGTCGCACGCTCGTGGACGGGTCGGCGGGTGTCGCGACGGGGAGGGACCGCATCCGCTCGGCCGGCGCGTCGAGGGCGACGGATCGGTACGCGACCGGTGCCGCAGGACTCGGGGACGAGGTGGTGTCGACGGGCGCGACCGGCTGACGGGACGGGGTCGCCGCGGATCGGGCGACGTCGGCGTCGAAGGAGCGGGTGACGGGGGTCGCGGCCGACGACGGGGCAGAGGCCGCCGGACGGGTCGGCGGGGTGCTGGCGAGGGTCCGGGTGGGAATGACGTCGCGGGACACGCGAGGGACGGCCGCCGACGTCGGCGGGGCGGTGTCGACGGGGCGCGGTGCGGCGGCGCGGGTGACGGGCGCGACGGTTCCCGTGGTGGGTGCGACGGAGCGCCCGAGGTGCTTCTCCGGATCGCTGGACCGGGCAGCCGGTGCTGCAGATCGCGTGATGGGTGTCGCGGGACTGTCGGCCGGTGCGATCGAGCGTGCGAGGTCCGGCGCTGACCCCGGAGACCGTCGGACCGGTGCGCTCGGCTGCGGCACCGGGGTCGACTGCGGCCCGCCGGGCGACGCGGACTGCGCGTCGAAGGAGCGCCGGACCCGCACGGACGGCGGGGTGCTGGTCGGCTCCGCGGCGAGACGCCGCACGGGCGCCACCGGTCGCGAGCTCGTGCGGTCTGCAGCGCCCGGCGACACGACCGGGGTGAGCGGGCCGGTGGGCGCCGACGTCGAGCGCGCGACAGGGCGGACGGGCGATGCCGGGTTCGTCGATCGTGCGACCGGGACGTTCGACGGTCCCGGCGATGGGGCGGAGACGGGCACGTCGGTCGGCGCCGGTCCGCCGGGCGAGAGAGTCGAGCGCCCGGCAGGCGATCCGGGTGAGGGGGGGCTGCTCGCCGCTCGTGCCACTGGCGTGGCGGCTCCGCCCGGGCTCGACGACGAGGGCGGCGAGACCCGCGGCGACGGCGTGGCCGGCACTGCGGTGCTGGGTGCGACATCCGCGACGCGGTGGACCGGAGGCTGCAGCCCCGAGCGGGCCGGTCGTCCGGGCGTGGCGGGCGCGATCGGTGCCCGGAGGACCGCGGCGGAGTCCGCGGATGGGGACGACGTCGGTGGGGCGGCGGTCGGGCGCGACGAGGTCGGCGACGCAGCGGGGGTGTTCGCGGAACGGTGGACGCTCGCAGTGGTCGTCGTGCTCGTCGGGGGGTCGGCCGGGGTCAGGGCGCGCGCGACGACCGGGTCCGGGTGGGCGGGAGGCGAGCTGACCACGGACCGGGCGGGTGGCGTGGACGAGGCAGGCGTGCGACGGACCGGCACCGACGTCGCCGACGACGGGGGGGTCGACGAGCGTGCGACGGACGCGGACGGTGCCGCGGCCGACGGTGCCGCGACCTGCGGTGCTGACGACGTCGTCGTCGAGACTGACCGCGCTGCGCGTGGTTGCGTCGTCGTCGTCGAGACTGACCGCGCTGCCGGTGTCTGCGGGGCGGACGGCCGTGGCGCCGACGACGGTGCCGCGGAGGACCGGGCGACAGGCGTACCGGCGCCCGTCGGCGAGCTGGACGGTCCGACGGGGCGCGGGTCGCCCGCAGACGCCGAGCGCGCCACCACCGGCAGAACAGGTGGCGACGCGACGGCGTCGAACGAGGACGGCGCGTGGTCCACGGTGGTCGACCGCGCGACCACCGGCTCCTCAGGGGCGGCGGCCGACCGGCGCCGGCGACCCACCAGCCCGCGGCGAGGGACGGAGGCCGGCTGCGGGGCGGCGACGGTCGGCACGGCGGCGTGCGACACGAGCCCGTCGACGTGCCCGCCCGGGTGCCGCGCCAGGGCGTGCTCGGGCTCCCGCAGCACCACGGGGGAGTCCTGCCGCGTGCCGAGCCCGCGGCTGAAGTCCGCGCTGCGCGCGACGGGCTGCAACGTGAGGGCGCGCGGGACCAAGGCCGGCACCGCGTCCCACGAGTGCCGGCGCGGTGCGGAGGCGGGTGGCGCAGCAGGTGGGGCTGCGGCTGCCCGCGCGGCGAACGGCCATCGCCTCACTGCGCCTCCTCCTCAGCCTCGTCGACGATCCGGTGCGCGTACGCCAGGAAGTGGGCCCGGTCGGGGTGCTCCAGGTCGAGGAGCGTGTCGAGGGGCCAGTGCAGGACGGCTGCCAGGTACGCGACCTCGTCCAGCAGGTCAGCGGTCGCGTACGTCAGGATTCCCCCGGCGGACCACCCGCCAGGTCGACGGCGAACTCCTCGTGGCAGGAGGGGCACGTCACCGACGCGGTGGTGTGTCCCTCGGAGTTGATCCGGCGGTAGAGGTCCTGCAGGAACGCGAGGTCCGGCGTGAAGAGGTTCTCCACAACCGCGGGCGTGATCGACGTGATGTCACCGAGGTGCGTGATCGTCCGGGCCAGGAGCAGCACGGTCAGGTACGCCTCGTTGTCCCGCACGCGCGGGTCGCGCAGGGGCACGATCTCGTCGCGCGCACGGGCCAGGCGCATCGCGCCCGACCGGTGCACCCGGCCCTCGTCGTCCTCGTAGCCGATGGGCAGCTCGAAGCTGAACTCCGTCTGGAGCACCGCGGGGTTCGCCGCGACCGACATCGTCGTGCTCACGCCACCGCGAGGCCTTCGTGGACGAGCGTGACCTCTTCCACGGTGACCTCGGAGCCACCCGCCTGGAGCGAGCCGATGCTGATCTTCGACGGCCAGGCATTGGTGATGTTGAAGCGCATCTTCTCGCCGCGCTCGTAGTCGTAAAGCACGATCGCGGCACCTCGGCGGGCCTTGTCGATCTTGCCCTCCTGGACCTCCTTGACCCAGGCCCACCACCCCTTGTCGGTGGTCATGCCGCGCTTGAGCGTGATGTCGCTGAACTTCTGGGCCGCCGGCAGCTTCTTCATCACCGGGATGCCCTTGGGCTTGTTCTCCTGGTGCTCGATCACGGAGACCTCGATGCTCAGCCCCGAGACCTCCTTGAACTGGGCGAGCGTGATGCCGTCGACCTCGATCTGCCAGGCGTAGTTCGCGAGTGCGTCCTCACCGATGGGCATGGTGTCCGTCCCTTCCTTCGCGCTGGACCTACTCCTGGACCGCGCCGCCGGTCGGCAGCTGGCTCACCCGGAACACGACGAACTCGGCCGGCTTCACGGGTGCGATGCCGATCTCGATGACGACGTACCCGGCGTCCACGACGTCCGGCGGGTTCGTCTCCTCGTCGCACTTCACGTAGAACGCCTGGTCGGGTGTCGCACCGAACAGGGCACCGTCGCGCCACAGGCCGAGGAGGAACCCGTTGACCGTGCGCTTGATCCGCTGCCACAGGTCCAGGTCGTTCGGCTCGAAGACGGCCCACTGGGTTCCGCGCAGCACCGACGACTCGATGTAGTTGAAGAGCCGCCGGACGTTGATGTACCGCCACGTGGTGTCGTCGGACAGCGTCCGCGCCCCCCACACCGTGATGCCGCGGCCCGGGAACGCCCGGATCACGTTGATGCCCGCGGGGTTGAGGTCGTCGTGCTCGACGCGCGTGATGTTGAGCTCGACGTCCAGCGCACCGGCGACGACCTCGTTGGCCGGTGCCTTGTGGACGCCCCGGGTGTCGTCGTTGCGACCCCAGATGCCCGCGAGCGCGCCGCTCGGCGGGAACAGCCGCGCCCGACCGGCCAGCGGGTCCCAGAAGGACAGCCACGGCCAGTAGGTCGTTGCGTAGGCCGACGAGAACCGCGTCTTCTCCTTGACCCACTCGAGCACCTGCTGGGCGTTGAGGCCGCGCGGGGTGTCGAGGATGGCGACCCGGTCCTTCTGCGTCTCGCAGTGCGTGATGAGCGCACTCTGGACGGCCTTGAAGCCGTCGGCGTCGATCTGCCCCGCCTCGTACGCGGCGACCAGGTCCGGGACCGCGACGATCGTCACGTCGTCGAGCGCCTCGAGCCCGGCGATGCCGGACCGGGCGGTGACGTCCCCGAGGTAGTCGTCCGGGGTGAGCCGGGCCGGCAGCGACGCGCCACCCGAGAGCACGAGCGCTCCGGCGGTGGGTACGCGCTCGACGATGGAGGAGCCCCCCAGCTCGCTGATCTGCACCAGCGCCGACTCCGCCAGCGCGGTCACCACGTTGTTGCCGCCCTTGCGCGGTGTCACGCCCTCGTAGCGCTCGACGACGTCGCCGCGCTGCACGACGAGCGTGAAGACCTCCTCGGCCGGTGGTGCCTGCTCGCCCTCGGGCGGCGGCTCCTGCTCGTGCTTGGGCTCGACGGTCACCGTGATCGTGTCACCGGCCCCGCCGGGCTCCTTGGCCTCGACGCGGTAGACGCCCTGCCCGGCCTTCAGCGCGCTGGTCAGCTCGGCGCTCGCGCGGGCACCCTCGTCGGAGCTCAGGGACCCGATGCGGGTGATGTACGCCGAGCCGCCGCCGTTGTTGAAGTACTGGTAGACGGCGTTCGGCAGGTACGCGCCCTCGACCCACATGCCGAAGGTGGCCGTGTACTGCCCCCAGTTGGCGACCTTGATCGCCTGGTCGTACGGCCCGTCGGCGGTGATGCCGACGAATGCCGCGATCGCCGTCCCGACCCCCTCGATGGGGCGCGAGCCGGCCGGCAGCTCCTGGATGTAGACACCGGGCGACCGGATGCTGCTCAGCGTGGCCATGGCGTTCCCCTCCGTCGACGTGTGGGGTCCAGCCTCTGCCCGCGGGGTCGTCGCGGACAGGGCCCGGGCGCCGCGCCATCGCGCCGGGCTGGCTGCCCGATCGCGCACACGTCCGTGAGAGCGGCGCAGTGGTCGCCCCCCTGTCCCTACTTTTGCGCTACGACAGGGAGGTGACGCCCTGGGAGCGCTTCGCGGACCTGGTGCTGCAGCGAGAGGCAGCGCTGTGCCGCGTCGTGTCCGGGGTGCCACCGCGGGACTTCGCCGGCATGTACGTCGACGACGACGACCTCGACACGATCCTGCGCTCGCTGCCCGGTCTGGACGGACCCGGCCCCGAGGCCGCCGCTCCCGTGCGCGACCTGTTCGCCCCGCTGGTCGTCCAGGCCCGCGCGGCGCTCACGCTCTGGTGCGCGCAGAGCGCCGACCCGCTGGCGCGCACGTGCCGGAACGCGGCCCTGACGCCACCCGACGTGGAGACGCTCGCGCTGCTCACGGCCGTCGAGCTGAACCCGCAGCGTCAGCGGGTGGTCGCCTACGTGCAGGACTCGGTCCAGCTGCCGCGGCCCACCCTCGCCCTGCTCGCCCGCGTGCTGGGGCCGGCCGGACCACCGACCGTCGCGCCCGGCTCGCCGCTGCGCGTGGCCGAGCTGGTCACCGTGGACGACTCCGGGCCGTGGGCGGTGCGGATGTGCGGGGTGGTGCCCCGGCTCGTCTGGGCGGTCCTCGGGGTGGACGCGCCCGACCCGGAGCTGCCCGCGCGCACCCGGCGCCTGGCGGCACTGGGCCGTGGTCGTGGACGCCGGTCACCTCCACCGGACCTGCTGCTGGTGCACGGGGCCGACGCCGAGAGCCGACGCCGCGCGGTGGGTGCCGAGCTCGCCGGCCGGCCGGTGCTCGCGACGTCCGTCCCGCAGTCGCCCGCGGAGTGGTCGGCGGTGGTCCGCGAGGCGACCGTCGACGGGTGCGCGGTCCTGCTCGAGGTCGCAGGCCCGCCCGAGCCGCTCGCCGCGGCGCGGATCGAGGCCGCTCCGCACCTCACGTTCGCGCTCTCCTCGCCCCGCGAGCTGCCGCTCGAGGCGCTGCCCGACCGGCGGTGGCGCGAGGTGCACGTCCTCGACGGCGAGGCAGGCCCGGAGGACTGGCTGGCCCGGACCGGGTCGACCGACTCGGGCGGTGCCCGCCTGACCCGCGAGCAGCTCCGGCTCGTCGCGGGCGGTGACGGCGGGAACCCGGCGGCGGTGCAGGCGAACCTGCGGCGGCTCGCCGGTGGGCACCTCGACGGGCTGGCCGTACGCGTGCGGGCGCAGCGGGGGTGGGACGACCTGGTGCTGCCCGACGCGCAGAAGTCCCAGCTGCGTGAGCTCGTCGCGCGGTACCGGCGGCGGCGGACCGTGTTCGGCGAGTGGGGGTTCCCCGCGATCCCGTCCAGCGGTGTCGTCGCGCTGTTCGCGGGGCCGTCCGGGACCGGCAAGACGCTGGCGGCGGAGGTCGTCGCGCGCGAGCTGGGCCTCGACCTCTACAAGGTCGACCTGTCGTCCGTGGTCAGCAAGTACATCGGTGAGACCGAGAAGAACCTCGAACGCATCTTCGCGGCGGCCGGAGCCGGCGACGTGGTGCTCTTCTTCGACGAGGCGGACGCACTCTTCGGCAAGCGGTCGGAGGTGTCGTCGGCGCACGACCGGTACGCCAACATCGAGGTCGCCTACCTCCTGCAACGGCTGGAGACCTTCGACGGCCTGGTGGTGCTGGCCACCAACCTGCAGCGCAACATCGACGACGCGTTCCTGCGCCGCATCGGCGTCGCGGTCAACGTGCTCGCACCCGACGAGGAGCAGCGCCGCCGAATCTGGCAGCTCGTCTTCCCCGCCGGGGCGCCCGTGGAGGACCTCGACCTCGACTTCCTCGCCCGCCAGTTCAAGGTCACCGGCGGGGTGATCCGCAACGCGGCGCTCGGAGCGGCATTCTCCGCCGCGGACGAGGGCGGCCCGATCACGATGGAACGGCTCGTCCTGGCCATGCAGCGCGAGTTCGTCAAGCTCGGCCACCTGTCCACCGAGAGCGAGTTCGCCCGGTACTTCGACGTCGTGCGCTCGGGACGCTGACCGCGATGCCGGCGACGCGGGACGCGCTGGTCAAGGAGCAGGGGACGACGGACCGCGTCCGGGGTCGCCCGACCGCCGCCCGCGGCAGCACCCCCACGTCCAACGCGGGCATGGCCAGGCTGGCCCGCGACGGAGGCGCCGCACGCGCGAACCTCGTCGGTACCGGCGGCAACCGGCTCGCACGCTCGACGCTGGCGATCTCGCACCCGAACGACCCCGCCGAGCGCGAGGCGGAGGCCGTCGCGTCCCGGATCGCGCACGGGGCACCGCCACCCGCGGCTCGGGCCCATCTCCCGGAGCCCCCCGTCGCACGGGTCGTCGTGTCCCGGGACGACGCCCCGGCACCCACCGACGACGTCGCCGCGGGCGGGGACGTCGAGGTCTCCACGGCCGTCTCCTCGCTCATCGCCAGCCCCGGTGCCGGAGCGCCGATGGACCCCGCGGTCCAGGCGAAGGTCGAGCCGCACCTCGGCGCCGACCTCGGGGCCGTCCGCGTGCACCAGGGCCCCGAGGTGGGCGCCGCCGCCGCCGAGTTGCACGCGCGTGCCTTCACCGTCGGGGCCGACATCTTCCTCGGCGAGGGGGAGTCGTCCGCGGACCTCGAGCTCATGGCCCACGAGGCGACCCACGTCGTGCAGCAGCAGGCCGTCGCCGTCTACCGCGACCTCGAGGTCACCGACCTCCTCCCCGACTTCATCATCGACGGCGTCACGTCCGCCGCCCGGGAGATCCCCGGCTACACCCTCCTGACCGTCATCACCGGCAAGGACCCGCTCACCGACGAGCCCGCCACCGTGAGCCGCACGGAGTTCGTCGAGAAGCTCCTCACGTTCGGGCCGTTCGGCGCCGCGGTCGGGCCGCTCCTGCAGACCATCGACGTCCTCGGCGACATCGTCACGCTGCTCATGGACGCGCTCGCGGCCCACAACCTCACGCTGTCCCGGATCGGCCACGACATCTCCGCCGCGTGGGACGAGATGGGGATCACCGAGGGGATCGACGGGAACGTCGCGATCGTCGAGCGCTACGTCGACGCGATCGTCGCGGACATCCGCGCGTTCGTCTCGGACGTCGTCGACGCCGTCGTCGCGAAGGTCCGTGAGGTCGTCGCCGACGTCGCCGAGCCGCTCCTGCAACGTCCCGAGATCGCGCCGTACTGGAACCTGGCCAAGAAGGTGTTCCACCACGACCCGCTCCGCGACGAGGACGTCAGCGCACCGACCGTCGAGATCCTCGGTGACTTCCTCAAGCTCGCGGGCCGCGACGAGGTGCTCGCGCAGATGACCGAGCGCGGCACCCTGCAGGAGACCGCGGACTGGCTCGACCAGCAGTGGGCCGTGTTCACGGACCTGCTCAGCCGCACGGGTGCGCTCTTCGCTGACGCGTGGGCCGCGATCAGCCCGGAGAACCTGCCGAACCTCATCGAGAACATCACCTCGCTGGCCGACCGTGCCTTCACCCTGCTGCAGGACGTCGGCGCGTTCGCCTCCATGATCCTGCTCAAGGTGCTGGAGCTCGTGAAGAAGTCGCTCCTGGCGTGGGCCAGCGAGCACGCTCACCGGGTCCCCGGCTTCCACCTGCTCACCGTGATCCTCGAACGGAACCCGTTCACCGGAGAGCCGGTGCCGCGCACCGCCGAGAACCTCATCAAGGGCTTCATCACGCTGCTGCCCGGCGGGGAGGCGATGTACGACGAGCTGGCGGAGTCGGGCGTCATCGGCGACGCGGCCGCGACGATCGAGTCGGCGATGACCCGGCTCAACATCTCCTGGGACCTGATCACCGGGACGTTCCTGGGGATCTGGAACACGGTGACGCTCGAGAGCCTGCTGTCGCCGATCGAGACGTTCGACCGCATCGTCGCGGCGTTCGGCGACCCCCTGAACCGGATCGCGGAGTTCGTCAGCGTCGTCATCCAGGTGGTCGTCCGGCTGATCCTCGAGCTGATGAACTTCCCGTCCGAGCTGCTCGGCAACATCATCGCCAACGCGACCGCCGCCATCGAGGACATCAAGAACGACCCGGTCGGCTTCCTGAAGAACGTCGTCGCCGCCATGAAGGCCGGGTTCGAGGGCTTCTTCGGCAACATCGCGACCTACCTGCTCGAAGGTCTGAGCGGCTGGCTGTTCCGCGGGCTGCGCGGCCTGGGCATCGAGCCGCCGACGTCGTTGTCCGTCGAGAACATCATCACGCTGGTCATCCAGGTGCTGGGTGTCACCACCGAGACCCTCTGGACGAAGCTGGGGGAGCGCATCGGCCCCGAGCGCGTCGCGCAGATCCGGGGTGCGCTCGACCAGCTCACCGGGGCGTGGACGTTCATCAAGGACGTGCAGGAGCGCGGCATCACCGCGGTCTGGGAGTTCATCCAGGGTCAGCTGAGCAACCTGTGGGACACGATCCTGACCACCGCCAAGGACTGGATCATGCGGGAGATCGTCGACCGCGTGGTCACCCGGCTGCTCTCGATGCTCGACCCGACGGGCGTCATGGCGGTCATCAACGGGACGATCGCGTTCTTCAACGCCGTGCAGTCCGCCATCGACTACCTGCGCGAGCTGCTCGAGATCGTCGACCAGTACGTGTCCACGATCGCGTCCGTCGCCCGCGGGGACGTCGCCCCCGGGGCCGCGATGCTCGAACGCGGGCTGGCCAGCGCCGTGCCCGTCGCGATCGGGTTCCTGGCCAACCAGGTGGGCCTCGGCAACGTGCCCGAGAAGGTGCAGGAGATCATCGTCGGCCTGCGCGAGCTGGTGGACCAGGCGCTCGACTGGCTGTTCGACCAGGCGATGGCGCTCGGCCGCGCGGCACTGGACGCCCTGACCGGTGGTCCGGCAGCCGCGCCGGAGGCTGCTGCACCAGAGCCTGCTGCCGGCGGAGAGTTCACCGTCGACGAGGTGGTGACGGGTATGGACGGGGACCATCATCTGAAGGCCGACGGACCGAACGGCAGTCTCGTCCTGCACAGCGCCCCGATCGCGCTGACGAACATGCCGGGGGCGGACCAACCTCCGCTGAAGGACAAGATCGACGCCTACCTCACCGCACGGACGGCCTACGACGCGTGGATCGCGTCCAACCCGGACGCCTTCGGCAGCCCGCAGAAGACCGCCCTGACGGCCGCCGTCGCCGCGCTGGTCGCCGAGGTCAACCTGAACCTCGCCCGCTTCCCGGGAGCCAGCGCCCCGAACATCGGCGTGAAGGCCCGCCACGGGCAGCAAGCCGGCCCGATCACCGGCAGGAGCAACGCCGCGATCCCCGGGGACATCGTGTGGCAGACACGGTCCGAGCACGTCCTGCCGTTCCACGAGGGATCAACGGCGTGGACCGCGCTGGCGCTGCTCAGACCGGAGAGGAACGGGACGGCGGACAGGTACCAGACGACGATCATCACGTACCAGGGTGCTGCGGACCTCAAGGACGAGTGGGACAACGACATGATCGACCGGGCGAAGGCCCAGGTGCCGGAGCAGCTCGAAGGACTCAGGAGTGCGTACGAGTCCGGCGGCGTCTCGCCGCAGGCTCTCCTCGAGGGCTATCGCCGATCCGTCATCGCATCCCTCGGCGCGGCCGTAGGCCCCGCCGTGGACAGGACGATGGTGGGTATCGAGACCGAGAACAGGGCCGTGGACGCGAGCATCAGTCCCAGCACCCACGGGCAGCGCCGCGGGAACGAGCCCCCGACCCCGGACCGGTCGAAGGTGGCAGAGGCCGCCGCGGAGCAGCTGGCGGACGTCACGCTCCTCTTCAACCAGGCAGTCGATGCCCGGCTCGACCAGTTCGAGCAGGAGGATCCCGCGACGCACACCTGAGAGAGCCAGGGTCGCTCGGGTCAGCGCTCCACGACCCGCAGGTCCCGCTCGCGCACGGGCGGGCCGGCGACGAACTCCTTCGCCGGCTGCAGGGGGGCGATGAGCACGACGTCCAGCGACGGCTTCATCTCCCCGCCGAGTGCGCTCCACAGGTCGGTCAGCGACCGGTCCTCACCCGGGGGGAGCGCCACCTGCAGGACGACCTGCTCGTCGGCCAGCCGCCCGGACAGGTGCGCCGCGGGGATGCGGTCGAACCGCACCAGGTTCTCCAGCATCTGCCCGAGCAGGTGGTGCTCGTCCTCGGGGCGGCTGGTCCACGCGGTCAGCAGGTAGGAGAGCCGGAAGTAGCGCGGTCCTGGCCGGTGGCCCGTGATCCGGCCGCGCTGGTCGCGCACCGGCTGCGCGGCGGCGTCGCGGCGCTCGACGTCCTCGCGGATGTCGTACATGAACACGTCGACGACCGGACCGTTGCGGCGGGCGGCCCACTCGGTGGTGGGGGCGTCGAACGCGATCTCGGCGCTCTGCCCGCGCAGGACCTCCTCGCGCAGCAGCGCACTGAGGGCCGCGTCGACGTCGGAGATCATCGCTCCATCGTCCGCCGGGTGCTGCGCGCAGGACACGCCCCGCCGCAGGTGGTGCCCGAAGGGGCAGGCAAGACCACCCGCGAGGGCCGTTCACTCCTCCGGGGGACCGGCTTAGCCTGGACGGGTGAGCGTTCTGGAGGCGCGGGAGATCTACAGGTTCGCCCGCCTCGCCGGGTTCGAGCCCGACGAGGCCGCGACCATGACCGCGATCGCCCTGGCGGAGTCCGGCGGCGAGACGGGCGCCCACAACGCGGTCGGGGAGGACTCGCGGGGGCTGTGGCAGATCAACGTCTCGGCGCACCCCAGCCTGCAGGGTGTCGACCTGTCGGACCCGCTGGCCAACGCGAAGGCCGCGTTCGACGTGTCGGGCGGCGGCGCGGACATCTCGCCCTGGACCGTCACGCACGGCGGCGCCGGTGCGCGGTACCTGAGCTACCGGACCGAGGCCGAGGTGGCGGCGCAGCTGAACGGCGACCCCGTCGGCGGGTCCTGGGCGGGCACCGACGGCTACGGCGACGTCACCGCGGCAGGCGGGGACGGCGGCGGTGCGGACGTCGGGGAGTGGCACCAGAGCGGCGCGCTGCAGCAGTTCCTCGACGCCGCGACGGCGCAGGCGGGGGACACGTACGTCTTCGGCGCGGCCGTCGACGTGGACGACGCGGACCCGGACACGTTCGACTGCTCCGGCCTGGTGAGCTGGTCCGCCGGGCGGGTGGGCGTCGACCTGCCGCACGCGTCCTGGCGGCAGTACCTCGAGCTCAAGGAGCTCGGCCTCGTGGTTCCCGTCGAGGAGGCGATCGACACCCCCGGCGCGCTGCTGTTCAACTTCCCGTGGGAGCCCCAGCCGGGCGAGAGCAGCCGGCCAGGGAACGCGCACGTCGCGATCAGCATGGGGGACGGCCGCACCATCGAGGCGATGAACCCCACCAAGGGGGTGCTGTTCGGCGAGGCCAGCGAGCGACGGTTCCAGTTCGCGGCGGTCATCCCGGGCATCTCCGACGGCACCGGCGTCGACGTGCCCGTCGACCCAGGCCTGGACACCGACGGGGACGGCATCACCGACGTGCTGGAGGCCAAGCTCGGCCTCGACCTGTTCCTGGTGGACAGCGACGGCGACGGGATCTCCGACGGCTACGAGCTCCTCGTGACCGGGACCGGCGCCGCGACGAGCGACTCGGACGGTGACCTCATCGGCGACTCCGCCGAGCTCGGCCTGGGCACGAACCCGCTCGCGGCGGACTCGGACGGTGACGGGACCCTCGACGGCGCCCTGCCCGGTGGCCTCGACAGTGACGGCGACACGCTCGATGACGGGCTGGAGCAGGTCCTGCGTTCCGACCCCTTCGGCCTCGACTCCGACGCCGACGGGTTCACCGACAAGGCGGAGTACGGCGCCGGCTACGACCTCGCTGACCCGCTGAGCAACCCGCTCGTCCCATCGGCAGACGACATCGTCGGCACCTAGTCAGATCAGCCCCTGGCGCACGGCGTACGCGACGGCGTGCGAGCGGTTGCGCAGGCCGAACCGCCGCGTGATGTCCTGGATGACCGTCTTCACGGTGCGCTCCGAGTAGCTCATGGCGCGCGCGATCTCGCGGGTGTCGGAACCGTCCCCGAGCATCCGCAGGACGTCCCGCTCCCGGTCCGTGAGGGTTGCCATCGCGAGCAGCCGAGGGGCAGTCGCCGTCGGACCGGCCGCACCCTGGCGCGGCATGAGTGCCGCCAGGAGGTCAGGCGGGATGACGGCCTCGCCCGCGGCGACCGACCGCAGCAGGTGCCCGAGGCTGTCCGCGGTGACCTCGCGCCGACGCAGCAGCCCGACGGCCCCCGCCTGCACGGCCAGCGCTACCGCCTCCGTGCTCACCTCGCCCAGCAGGACGACCACCCGGACCCCGCCGGCCGCGCTCAGCTGGTTCAGGGCGGCGATGCCCTGCGGGGTGACCGCATCGAGGACGACGATCCCGATGTCCACGTGCCCGTCGGACGAGGCGGCCTCCAGGTCCTGCAGCTCGCCGAGCATGGACCGCAGCCCCGCCCGCGTCAGGCAGTCCCCGCCCTGCACGCCGATCCGCAGCCGCACCCGGGGTGCGGGCTCGGTGTAGGTGGAGAGCTCGATCGTCGGCCGCCGCATCGTCGTCGTCGTCACCCGGACAGCGTGCCCAGCCGGCCTCAACAACGGCTCCACAAGAACTCAACGCGACCCGTCGGCTTCCCGGCGGGTGGCTGGGCAGGGACAATGCGGACATGGGGGGCGACGTGGAGCACGTGCTTGCGGCGATCGCCCGGGCTGCGGAACGTCACGACCGGCCCGACCTGCGGACGCGGGTCGAGGTGGCGCAGGCGCGGCTGGCGGACCCGGCCTGCCGCGTCGTCGTCTGCGGGGAGTTCAAGAAGGGCAAGAGCTCGCTGGTCAACGCGCTCCTCGGCGCCCGGGTCTGCGCGACCGACGCGGACGTCGCCACGGCGATCCCGACCTACGTCCGCTACGGCGAGCGGCTCGAGGCGCACGTCCTCGACGAGGAGAGCCCCGGATCGTCCCGCGGGGCGGCGGTCGGCGCGGCCGAGCTCGACACGGTCGCCACGGGGCACGCGGGGCCGTCGGCACGTGCCCTCGAGATCCGACTCCCGCGCGAGCTGCTCGCCGGCGGCCTGGTCCTGGTGGACACGCCCGGCATCAGCGGCGGGCTCGCGTCCACGCACGCGGGCATCGCCCTGCGCGCCCTCGCCGTGGCCGACGTGCTCGTCTTCGTCACCGATGCGGGAGCGGAGCTGGGGGCCGCCGAGATCGAGTTCCTCACGCAGGCCGCCGCACTGTGCCCGGTGGTGCTCGGCGCGGTCACCCGCGTCGACCTGTACCCGCAGTGGCGCCGCATCGTCGCGGCGGACGCCGAGCACCTGGCCGCAGCCGGCCTGAGCATCGACCTCTTCCCGCTGTCCGCACCGCTGCGCCACCACGGCCTGCGGGAGGGCGACCGCGAGCTGCTGCTCGAGTCGGGCTATCCCCAGCTCACCGCCCGGCTCGCCGCGGAGCAGACCGGCGTCGTCGGGTCGGGTGGAGCGTCCGCCGCCGCGGTGGGTGCCAGCGTCGTCGGCCAGCTCGTCGCCGAGCTCACGGCCCAGCGCCGCGGCCTGGACGCGGACCCGGCCGCGCAGGAGCAGCGCCAGGCGTGGGCGCGCGCGCGGGAGCAGGCCTCCGACCTGCGGACCGCCGGCTCACGCTGGCAGCAGGTGCTGTTCGACCGGATGGCCGACCTCGGAGCAGAGGTGGAGATGGACCTGACGGTGCGCATCCGGGCCCTGCGCCGGGAGGCGTCCGAACGGATCGCGCAGATGCCACCCGCGCGGCTCGCGGCCGACCTCGGGCCCTGGCTGCAGCAGCGCACCACCGAGCTGCTCCTCGACCACCAGAGCGTCGCGCGCACCCACGCCGACGACGTCGCAGACGCCGTCGCCGAGCAGTTCGGGTCCGCCGCCGCCGAGCTCCGGCGCGGCCTCGACCTCGGCGGCGACGAGCCCGGCGCGGTGCGCGACATCGCGTTCGCGCCGACCGGTTCCGCGTCGGCCTCGCGGCTCGACATGGGACTGGTGGCCCTGCGCGGCGGGTCGGCGGGCGCCATGATCACGCACGCCGCCGGCCTGGTGCTCGGGCTCGCCTTCCCCGTGGTGCTGCCCGCCGCGCTCGTCCTGTCGACCGTGCTGGCGGGGAAGTCCTGGCAGAGCGCCCAGAAGGCACAGCTGCGTGCCCTGCGCGCGGACACCGACCGTGCCGTCGCCGGGTACCTCGAGGAGGTCGACACCGCCGCACGCAAGGACACCCGTGACGCCGTCCGTCGGCTGCAGCGTCGCCTGCGCGAGACGTTCTCCGCGCGGGCGAGCGAGCTGTTCACCACGGCCACCCGGTCGGCCGAGTCGCTGTCCACCTCGATGACCGGGAACGACGAGGCGCGCGCCACCCGACGTGCCGAGCTGGACTCGGAGCTGGACGCGCTGCGCAGCCTGCAGCGCGAGGTGGGCGCGCTGCTCACCGACCTGCTCCCGGTGCCCGCGTGAGCAGCGCGACGTCCACCGCGGTCCGTGCCCTGCTCCTCGACGCCCGCGTGGCGTACCAGGGCCTGCCCGAGGCCGACGAGCTCCAGGACGTCCTCGACCGGTGGGACGGCCCGCTGCGGGTCGCGTTCGCCGGTCGGGTGAAGGCCGGCAAGTCGACCCTGCTCAACGCACTCGTCGGGGAACGGCTCGCGGCCACCGACGCGACCGAGTGCACCCGCATCGTGACCAGCTACGTCAACGGCCCCGCGACGCGCGCCTGGGCCTACCCGTTCGGCACGGAGCCGGTGCAGGTACCGTTCGTCCGCGCCGGTGGGCAGACCCGCATCGACCTCGGTGCCCTGTCCGTCGACGACGTCGCCCAGCTCGTCGTCGAGACGCCGAACGGCCGGCTCGAGCGGCTCACCCTCATCGACACCCCCGGCATCGGCTCGGCCCGGCGCGAGGTGTCGGCCCGGACCGAGGCGTTCCTCGTCGACTCCGCCCCCGGGGCCGACGCGGTCCTCTACCTGATGCGGCACCTGCACACCGCCGACGTCGGCTTCCTGCGCTCGATGTCCGACGAGCACGACGCCGGGACGTCGCCCGTCAATGCGGTCGGCATCCTGTCGCGCGCTGACGAGATCGCGGGCGGCCGCGAGGACTCGTTGGAGGTCGCCGGTCGCATCGCCGCGCAGTACGCCGCCGACCCGCGGGTGCGGTCGCTCGTGCAGACGGTGGTGTCCGTCTCGGGGCTGCTCGCGCTGGCGTCGACCGGGCTCCAGGAGCGGCAGCACGCGGCGGTCGTCGCCCTGGCGGACGCCCCCACGTCGCTGCTCCTGTCGGCCGACCGGCTGCTCGACGCGCGGCCGGAGCTGGGTCCGACGCGGGAGGTGCGTGCCGAGCTGCTCGACGTGCTCGGCCTGTTCGGGGTCCGGCTGTGCGTGAGCCTGGTCCGGCTCGGGTCCGCGCCGGACGCGGGCGCCCTCGCGGCCGCGCTGCGCCGGCTCAGCGGGCTCGAGGACGTGCGCGCGCTGCTCCTCGAACGGTTCATGGCCCGCGCGGGGGTGCTCAAGGCACAGCACGCCGTCCGGACGGTCGAGGCCGCCCTGAGCGCCCAGCCGGTGCCGGAGACCGGCGCGCTGCGGCGGCGCATCGAGGGCGTCCTCGCAGGAGCGCACGAGCTCACCGAGCTCCGCCTGCTCGGCGATCTGCGCACCGGAGAGCTGGACCTGGGTGACGACGACGCGCTCCTGGACGCGGAGCGGCTGCTGGGCGTCGAGGGGTCCTCCGCGCGCGAGCGGTTGGGGCTCGACGCCGACGCGGCGGACGCCGACGTGCGTGCCGCGGCGATCGAGGCGCTGCGGCGGTGGCAACGTCGGGGGTCCAGCCCGCTGGCGACGCCGGACCTGCGCCGCACCGCTGAGCTGATCCGGCGCACGTGCGAGGGCCTGCTCGGCTGAGTGCCGGCAGGGGTGCTCACGGCAGGAAGTACGTCGTCTCGCCCGGCGGTGACACCCTCCCGACGAAGCACTGGCGACCGCTCGCCTGGGCGACGACGAGCCCGCGTCCCGCGTCCGCCTCGGTCTCGAACGTGGCCATCAGCATCGACCCCTGGATGAGCTGCCAGCCGCTGGGCGCGGAGCGGATGGTGAGGTTCGTGTTGTCGTACGGGATGCAGTCCGTTCGGGTCAGGGACGGGGCGCCTGGCGACGGGCCGTTCCAGTACTCCATCTCCGCGTTCGGGCGCCCGATGAAGCACTGCGTCGTGAAGTGCTGCGCGACCGCGAGCGCGTTGTTCCCGTCCTCCTCCGAGTCGAGCACCAGCATGCGCGACGGCCCGTCGGTGAGCAGCCACCCGCCGGTCTCTGCCACGACCGTCAGTCCGCCGTGGTCGTACCCCAGGCAGTCCTCGGGTTCGACCGGCGCCTGGTGGAACGTCGCGGTGACCGCGGTGTCCTCCGAGACCACGACGTCGCAGCCCGCCGTGCCCGAGCACGCACCACCCCACCCGTCGAACACCGCGGGGAACTGGCGGCTCGGCACCGTCAGACCCGCCGTCGTGCCCGGGGTGAGCTCGACGGCGCAGACGTCGGAGCACTCGGTGCCGTCGATGTCCACGGTCCCGCCGGAGACCGTCACGGTGAGCGTCGCGACGGGTGGTCCGGCCACCGTGATCGGCAGCTGCGCGGGGGCCGACGAACCACCCGGACCGGTCACCGTGAGCGTGACGACCACGTTCGGGTCGCCGTCGTCGGGGAAGGTGAACGAGGTCGACCCCGCGCTCGTCGCGGTGGCCAGCTCGGTGCCGCCGCTCGTGGCGATGCGCCAGCTCCAGGAGGTGACCTCACCCGCGACGGTCGCGTCGAACGAGACGGGCACGCCGGACTGGACGTCCGTCGGTGTCGACGTGAGCGAGACGACGACCGGCGGCGCCGGGGGAGCCTTGGTCGCCCCAGGCGTCGGGGTCGGCGCAGGGGCCGGTGTCGACGCCGTGGTTGCCGACGGGCGCGGCGCGGGAACCAGTGCGGCGGGCGGTTGCGTTCCCGCCGGGGGAGCCGTCGGTGGTTCCTCCTCCGTCGGCGCCGGGGGGGCGGGGTCCGTCGGCGGGGTGGCGGGAGCCGGGACCGGTTCCTGCGGGACGGCGACCTCGGTCAGGGACGCGTCCGCCGGCTCGTACTTCTGCAGCGCCTCACCCTGGCGCCAGGTGGTGCCGTCCCAGGTCAGCACCCCCGCGGTCCCGCCGTCGAGGTCGTTGAAGAAGACGATCCCGTCCTTGCTGGCCAGCTCCAGCCGGTGCCCCGGTGGAGCCAGCTCGGACGTGTCGGTGGTGGACAGGTCCGCGGTGTCGATGATCGTCGTGCGTCCCGTGGTGCGGTCCGGCACGAAGACGAACCGGTCGCTCTGCACCATGGGGCCGAAGTCGTGGCCCGCCTCGCCGGCGACCGGGACGACGTCCTGGCAGTCGCCCGACAGCGACGCGACGACGACGTTGCCGGTCTGCGCCACGGCGGCGTACACGTGGGGTGACGTCGCCGAGCCGAGCAGCTGCACGTCGTCGTCCGGGCGTACGTCCAGGCAGGTCCACCCGGCCACCTCACCGTCCGGACGCAGCACACCGAGACGACCGCCCGAGAGGTCGGTGAGCACCGCCTTGCCCTGCACGAGCACCACCTGCGCCGACGCGTCCGCCGGGCCCCGCACCACCCGGTCCGACCCGCGGAACGACGCGATCCCGCTGCCGCCGCTGTCCACCACCCAGAGCCGACCGTCGCCGTCCACGGCCGTCTGGCCGGGGCCGGGCGTGCTGGACAGCGAGATCGTGGCCTGCAGCGTCAGCTCGTCCGCGTCGAGCACGGTGGTCGTCCTCCGGGTCGCGTCGACGACGTAGGCCTGGTCGCCGCCCTCCAGGACCGTGAGAGGTGACCCGGGGTCGGCGACCAGCACCGGGGTCCCCCCGGCGAACGTCGCCCCGTCGACGCGGGCAAGGGTCCCGCGAGTCTCGTTGACGACGAGCGCCGACGACCCGCGCTGGACCACGCCGAGGTCGTCGCCCGCGGCCGCGCCCGGCGACGGCAGGCTGTCGACGATCTCCTCCGACGGCCCGTCGATCAGCGTGACCGTCCCCGCGCCGGGCGACGCCACCCAGGCGGACCCCGTCGACTGCGCGAGCTCGTGGACGTCGTTGCCCTGCCCGACGAGCACCGTGAACGCGAGCGGCACGGCGACGACCACGGCGGCCGTCGCAGGACCGAGGTACCGGCGGGCCGCCGGGGTGCGAAGGCTCGGCCTCATCCTGCGCACCCCCCGACGGGTGCGCTGCGCATCTCGGACTCGGCGCCGAACCGGTCGGTGGCCCGGACCGAGAAGCTCGTCGCACCCGCGAGCGGCATGGTCGGCGGTCCCAGCAGCTCGTAGCGTCCCGGCTCGCCGCGCACGGGCAGCATCAGGTACCCGTCGTCGGGGGCGTCGTCCACCCCGTCGAGCGTGAGCCGGACCACCAGCGAACCGGAGTCGGCGTCGACCAGGCCGGCGCTGAACCGGGTGCGCCCGCCGCTGGCGTCGTCGGGGGCCGTGCACTCAGGATCTGTCGACCATGACGGGGGGAGGTTCACGCGCACGTCGACCGGGACGCGTCGGTCGCCGAGCACCAGGGTGATCGCGCCCGGCACCAGCCCGTCCGCGGGCGGGCTCCCGACGACGGTGACGTCGACCGGCACCGGCTGTGGTGCCTTGCTGCGCTGCTGCCCCTCGACCTCGTCGTTGCCCGCGGCGGGGACGTCCACCGACGATGCGCCGGACAGCCACGGCGGCAGCTCGATCCCGACGGTCGTGTCGACGAAGCAGCTGCGCGCGAGCACGTCCATCGTGGCCGTCCCGTCCGCACGCAGGTCCACGAACCGTTTGCCGGCGAGCGCGGGGCCGCACTGGTCGGACACCGTCACCGTCGTGCTCTCCGTCGCGACGAGGTCAACGTGGGTCACCGTCAGGATCACGTCGTAGGTCCCCGGCGACGCGAACACCATCGGGAACGGTGCTCCCGCCGGGGGCTGGCTGGCGAACACGAACGGCTTGCCGTCGACCAGGACGCTCCACTCCCAGGTCGCCTCCGCACCGGAGAGGCCGGACTCGACGGCGGCGATGTTGGCGACCTGGCCGACGGCCGGCTCGGCGTGCTCGAGCAGGAAGGCCTCGATGTGCGGTGTCGGCACGAGCACGGTGTCGACCGGCCGCTCGGTGCTGGTGCGGTGCCCGCGGGCGTCGACGATCTCCAGGCCGAGGGTGTAGGTCTCCGGGACCGACCCCGTGATCACGGTCTCCACGGCACCGACCTCGTCCGACTCCCAGACCACGGAGCCGTCGGCCGCGGTGAGGGTCCAGCTCCACTGGCTGCCCGCCGAGCCGCTCACCTTCGGGGTGAACGTCACGGGCAGGCCGAGCACCGTGGGGTCGGGGCGGACGCGGATCTCGGTGATGACCGGACTGCCCACGACGGAGCCTGACGGTGCGGACGGTGCCGACGGGTTCTCTCCGGTCGGCACCTGGACGACCCAGTCCGCCGGAGCGCCCGTCAGGCCGGAGTCGCCTGACCCCTCCGCTCCGGCGTCCCCGCCGACGACGGCGACGCCCTCGTCGGTCGCCGGGTCGTACTTCTGCACCGCGCCGGCGACCTTCCAGTCGCCCGCCTCGAGGGCGAGCACCCCGGCCACGTCGGAGTCGAGGTCGTTGTAGAACACGATCCCGTCCTTGGCCGTCAGCTCGACCCGGTTGCCGGGCGCGGTCAGCGAGAGGTCGGCGACCTGCGCACCCCGGACGGTGTCGACGACCGCCGTGCGCCCGGTCGAGCGGTCGGGCACGAACACGTACCGGCCGTCCTGGGCCAACGGGCCGAAGTCGGCGGTCCCGGGGTCGGCCAGCTGGACGCTCGTCGCGCAGTCGTCGCGGCCGACGCGCGCGACGACGAACCTGCCGTCGTCCGGCACCGCGGCGAACATCTGGTCCCCGCTGACCGACCCCAGCAGGCTCGCGGTGGATCCCGGCGGCAGGCCGACGCAGGACCACCGCCCCTCGCCGCCCTCGGCGCCGAGACGGATCGCGCGCGCACCCTCGACGTCGACCAGGACCGCTCCGCCCTGGACCAGCACCAGCTGGGAGGCGGGCGTCGCCAGGTCGTCGACCGAGTGCTTGGCCTCGTCGAACCAGATCAGGTCACCGCTCGTCGCGTCGATCACCCAGAGCCGACCGGCGTCGTCGACGACGGCCTGCCCGTCCCCTGGCTGTGCCGCCAGAGAGAGCTCGGCCTCGACCTCGAGCGTGTCGGGGTCGGCGCGGGAGGCGATGCGGCGCACGGGGTCGATGAGGTAGAGCGCGCCGCCGCCCTGGAGCACCTGCGGGTGCCCGCCCGGGTCGGCGATCGGGGCGGGCTCCGAGACCTCGAAGGTCCCCCCGTCGATGCGCGCCACCGTCCCGAGCGTGCGGTCCACGACGTACGCGGAGGAGCCGGCCTGCGTGACGGCGAGATCGTCTCCGACCAGCGCGTCGGGTGCCGGCACGGAGACGACCACCTCGTGCGACGAGCCGTCGATGAGCGAGACGACCCCTTGCTCGGGGGACGCCACCCAGGCGCGTCCGCTGGTCTGCCGCGCACTCTCGAGAGGTGCACCGGCGCCCAGGTAGACGGCCATGGCGAGCGGCGTCGCGACCACCACGAACGCGATCGCGGCGGTCATGAGGGTGCGATGACCCCTGCGCCGTGGCGTCCTGCTGGAGTCTCGCAGCATGGCTCAGCTCTCGCCGGAGCGACCCGCACCGACGGCATCCAGCTCTCGCGGCGCAGACGCCTCGCTGCTCGCAGGAGGCGAGGGCGCGGCGGTGCGACGGACCCACCGACCCCCCGGGTCGAGCAGCGGGCGGGGGTCGATCGCGGCGCGCACCCGGACGACGAGCGGACAACCGGCGGCGATGGCGTCGTGCACGCTCTGCTCGAGCTCCCACGCCTGCTGGGCGACGGCCGCCGACGGTTCCGTCGGTGCGTACACCGAGGCGGTCTCGAGCCGGGCCAGGGCGAGCAGGTCGTCGTCACCGACCGGGCGGCCTCCCGCGAGCGCATGCTGCGCGATCTCGATCGAGGTCCAGGACTGCGGGGTGGGAATCCCGAGCTCGCGGAGCCGGTCGGTGGTCTCGCGCCACGCCGCGGCGACGCGCTGCGCAGGGCTGCCGTGGTGCCGACGACGCGAGCGCCTGGCCATCTTGGCCACGACGATGGCGGCCAGCAGCAGGAGGCCGAGCAGCACGAGCCCGGCGATCGCGTAGGCGGAGCCGCGGGCGACCGTCGCGAGCGTGCCCGGGCCCTCCGCTGCCTGGTCGAGGGCGGACGCGTCGGGCTGCGCGGGCTGGGCCACCGCGTCGTCCGAGGGCAGCACGGGGTCCTCGGGGTCGCGGGGCGGCTTCGGGCCGGCCGGGTTGTCGGTGTTCGTCGGGTCGAACGCCACCCACCCGTACCCCTCGAGCAGGACCTCCGGCCACGCGTGCACGTCGGCCGCCGTCACGGTGTACGTGTCGCCCTCGAGCTCCTCGGGCTTGAGCAGGTACCCGACCGCCACCCGGGTCGGGTAGCTCAGGGAGCGTCCGAGGATCGCGAACGCGGAGGCGTACTGCTCGGCGTTCCCCGCCTCGGTGGTGTCCCCGACGAGGGTGCGCTTCACCGCGCCGTAGGAGTGCCCGGGTCGGGCGGCCACCTCGTAGGGGCGCGCGCGGAAGAACTCCTGCATGCCCTCCAGCTGCGTCCACGGCGTCCTCCACTCACCACGCGCCGCCTGCGCCTGGGTCGAGACCCAGGCGGGCACGTCCGGCAGGGCGGTGAGGCGCGCCGGGGCGTCCGGCAGGTCGGCCGTGTCGGCGCTCGCCAGCCGTGCCAGCTCCGCCGTGACGGTGTAGGAGACGGCGCCCCTGGATGCGTCGTCCGTCTGCGCGCGCACGAGCGAGCCGCTCTCCTCCTCGATGGCGACGGGGGTGCCCGTCAGGGTGAGGGGCTGCCCGACCACCGGGAGGTACGGGCTGCGTCCGGTCAGCACCGCGATCTCGAGCGTGACCGTGTCGGCGCCGGCCTCCGGCGTCGGTGGGTGCGGCAGCTGGCTGCCGGCCAGGACGAACGTGCCGGCCTGGCTCCAGAGCGCTCCGTCGAAGTCCTCGAGGGCCGCGAGCCTGATCCGGTCGACCCGGTCGGCGTGCTCGCCCGTGACCTTCACCGTGTACAGCTTCGTGGCCGGCCCGACCAGCTGCGGCTTGAGCTCGACCAGCGGCGAGAGCCCCGCGGTCACCTGCACCTCGGCCTCGTGGGAGTCGCGCGGGTCGGCGCGGTCGCTGCCGTCGGCGATCGGCAGGAGCAGGGCGCCGGCCGCGGCGAGGGCGATGACGAACGCGATCCCCGGCAGGCCCAGCAGCACGCGACCGACGGCCGACGTCCGTCGTGCAGCGACCGCGTCGGAGCCGACCGCCTTGTCCAGCTCCGCGGCGCGGTCGTGCTCGGCGGCCACGGTCCGGCTGACCACCGCCGCCGGGTCCGGGCGGTTGGCGCGCACGAGGACCAGCAGGCCCAGGCACGCGACGACGCCCACCGTGACCGGCACCTGGGTGGTGCCCCGCTCGGCGGTGATGGCCAGCGCGAGCAGCAGGACTCCGAGCGCAGGCAGGGACAGCGTGACCACCGCTGCCGTCCGCAGCACGAGGATCGCGACGACGTAGGCGGCGACGAAACCGGCCGCGACGGGAAGAGCGAGCACCTCGGGTCCGGGGTCCGCCGGCAGTGCGACGGTGAGCATGCGGTCCCAGCCGGAGAGCAGGTCCTGTCCCGTGGCGAGCGGCGCCGGTGGCCACTCTCGCAGCGCGAGCAGCTCGTAGAGGTACAGCCCGACCAGCCCCACCGGTGCCAGGAGCCACGCGGGCCACCGCCACAGGGCGCCCGCGACGGCCAGCGCCGTCCCGGCCAGGACGGCGCCGAGCACGACGGCGAGCCAGGCGGACCCGGCGAAGTACGGGCCGAACGCCAGGCACGCCGCGGCCACCCCCGCCGCGGCGAGAACCAGCTCCAGCACGACCGCCGCGGTCGCGCTCCACCGCCCCCTGTCCGCCACCTCAGCCCCTGATCTGCGAGTTCCACGCCTCGGCGAAGTCCTCGCTCGTGGCGACGTTCACGACGAGCGCCCCGTCGAGCGGAGCGGCCCGCCGGC
The DNA here is from genome assembly GCF_030814415.1 of Cellulomonas humilata. GTDB lineage: Bacteria > Actinomycetota > Actinomycetes > Actinomycetales > Cellulomonadaceae > Cellulomonas > Cellulomonas humilata_A. Next base: position 955,046 of record NZ_JAUSVB010000002.1, read on the forward strand.
CGAACCGTTCGCCCAGCTGAGCGACGGACACCATCTGGAACCGCCCGCGCGCCCGGGAGACGGCCGCACGCTGCTCGGGCGACGGCTGCCCCGTGACGACACCGAGCGAGACGCCTTCCTCCCGCGGCGTCAGCCGGAGCAGTGCGGCCAGGCCGGGGTCGTCGGCGGACGGCTCGACGCGTGCCAGCAGGTCGAGCACCTCGCTGCGGTCGCGCGTGCGGTCGACCACGACGGCCGCGCCGCCGGTCGTGTGCAGGGCGAGGGGGAAGCGCCCGTCGACGGCGGCGACCGCGAGCGACGCGGCCACGCGGACCGCCTCCTCGAAGCTCTGGGCGTCGTACGGGTCGGCCGACGTGTCGAGCACGATCATCAGGCGCGGCTCCTGCGGCACGACGTTGTGCCGGACCATCAGGGTCCCCGTGCGGGCGCTCGCCTTCGCGTGGATCAGGCGGTGGTCGTCGCCCGGCTCGTACTCGCGCAGGCTGTGGAACGCGATGCCTCCGCGCGGCGCACTCGACGACGTCGGACCCTCGGAGTCCTGCGACCGGCCGCTGGGCAGCACCGCAACGGCGTGGAGCAAGGGGTAGACCGTCAGCGCCCCGGTCGACGCGTAGTCGTGCGAGATCCGCATGAGGCGCAGCGGGTCGGTGTGCCCGATCGACAGCGGACCCACCGGGAACACCCCGCGCCGGTCGGTGGGCAGGGGATAGGTAGAGGCGTGCGAGGCGCCTGGCGCGAGGCTGGGCAGCGGGAGCGTGATCGTCCGAGTCCCGAACCGCTCGAGCGCGAGGACGGGTGGGCTGCGCCGGCGCGCGGTGTTGGTCAGCGTGACGACGCCGCGGGCGAGCTCACCCTCCTGGACGCGCAGCGGCTGGATCTCGCGCACGGCGTCGAGCGACGGCCGGTAGACCATCCACAGCGCGGAGATCGCGAGCGCCAGGACGCACACGAGCCCGATGACGACCAGCTCCGGATAGTCCAGCCACCAGCCGGCGATCAGGAGCAGGACCCCCGCGACCGCGACCCCCTTGCCCGAGGTGGTGATCACGGCTCACACCCCGGCTCGCACCTGGGGCACGGGAACGGAGGTGACGAGGGTCGCCAGCAGCTCGTGCGCCGTCCGACCCTGGAGCTCGGCCTCGGGCCGCAGGATCATCCGGTGCGGCAGCACGTAGTGCAGGACGGCCTTGACGTCGTCGGCGGTGACGAAGGAGCGACCCTGCGCGGCGGCGAACGCCTGGGCGGCCTTGGCGACCGCGATGGTGCCGCGCGGGCTGATCCCGAGCCGCAGTTCCGGCAGCGTCCTGGTCGACGCGGTGATCGTGACGATGTAGGCCAGCACCGCGGGTGCGAGGTGCACGGACGACGCGATCTGGTTCATCTGCTGCAGGTCCATGGTGCTCATGACGGCCTGGAGCTCGTCGGTGGTCCGGCCCGCGGTGATGTTGGTGACCACCTGGACCTCCGAGTCGTGGTCCGGATAGCCCAGCGTGGCGCGCATCATGAACCGGTCGAGCTCGGCCTCGGGCAGGTCGTACGTGCCGCCCTGCTCGACGGGGTTCTGGGTGGCGATCACGATGAACGGCCGCGGCACCAGGTACGGGATCGAGTCGATGGTGACCTGGCGCTCGGCCATGACCTCGAGCAGCGCCGACTGCGTCTTGGGCGACGCGCGGTTGATCTCGTCACCGAGCACGATGTTGGCGAACACGGCTCCGGGGTGGAACACGAACTCCCGCTTGCCCGAGTCGTAGACCTGCACGCCGGTGACGTCCGACGGCAGCAGGTCCGGCGTGAACTGGATGCGGCGCATCGAGCCGTCGATCGACTGCGACATGGCCTTGGCCAGCGACGTCTTGCCGGTGCCCGGCACGTCCTCCAGCAGCAGGTGGCCCTCCGCCAGCATGCAGATCAGGGCCATGCGCACGACGTCGCTCTTGCCCTTGATGAACGACTCGACGTTCGCCGCCAGCGCGTCGAACCGATCGGCGAACCAGGCAGCCCTGCCCGCCGACGTCCCGTCCTCGACCTCACGATCCACGACATCCCCCGATACGGTCGTGTCTTCACAACTAGGACAATCCGTACGTCGATAGTAGAGACGCGAGCCGTCGCAGAGATACGTCCGGCACTGCCCGATCGGGAGGGGGCCCCGACATGGATCCTGTGCTCGTCCTTGCCCAGGGCACGCTCGCCACGGACCCCGGGGGCCAGGTCCGCACCCGGGTGACGGTCCGCAACGTCGGTGACATCGTCGCCCAGTACCGCGTCGAGGTCCTCGGCGAGGCGGCGCGGTGGTCGACCGTGGTCCCGCAGCACGTCTCGGTGCTGCCGGGGGAGTCCGAGGAGCAGACGGTCGAGATCGTGTTCCGCCCGCCGCCCGCGCCGGCCGCTCCGGTGGGCACGATCCCCTTCGGCGTGCGGTGCGTCTCGCTCGAGAACCGTGACGTCGCGGCGGTCGTCGAGGGCGACGTGGTCGTCAGCCCGGTGCAGGGTCTGGACGTGCGGCTGCGCCCCGACGGACCCAAGGGCGCCCGCGCGGGCCGGTTCCGCGTGGAGCTGCGGAACACGGGGACGACGGACCTCTCGGTGTCGCTGGAGGTGGCCGACGCGGCGGAGCTGCTCCGCTTCGTGCTGGCACCGCAGGTCGTCGAGGTGCCGGCGGGACGGACCGTGCCCGCGTACCTCGCGGTCCAGGCGCGCAACCCCAAGCTGCTCGGCAAGCCGGTCCCGCACGCGTTCACGGTGACGTACCGGGTGAGCAGGTCGGACCGCGTCGGGGAGCTCCCCGGCACGTTCGAGCAGCGCGCCGTGATCCGCAAGCTCTGGATCGTGCTCGCGCTGCTGCTCGTCGTCGCGGCCGTGCTCGGCTACCTGTGGCTGCGCGGGCAGGGTGGGGCGGCGGTGCTCCGCGAGGGCACGCCACCGCCCGTCGAGATCGCGGAGCTGGAGCCGGTACCCGGCGGGGTCCGGGTGGTGTGGGTCCACAGCCCGTACGCCACCGCGTACGGGATCCAGGAGTGGACGAAGGGCGTTGCGGGTACGTCCAGCGAGGTTGTGGACGATCCGGTCCAGACGAGGTTCTTGTGGGAAGGGCTGACCGAGGGCGAGCACTGCTTCCAGGTGCGTGCCGTCGCCGGCGACGTGCCGGGTTCGTTCGGCGAGGAGATGTGCGAGACGGTGCCACCCGCGGAAGCCATCGCCACGGAGACGCCCGAGCCGACCGAGACGGCGGCCGCACCGGCGGGGGCACCGTTCGAGCCGCAGGGCTTCTACGTCCGGTGGGGCAACTTCCCGCAGGACGACACCGCGAACGCCGGCGCGGCCGACACCATGGTCGCGGCGCTCCAGGGAGCGGGTGCGCTGGGGGTGCAGCTCAAGAACAGTGCCGACTCCACGGCGTTCCAGGAAGGAGCGAACGGCGTGCCGAACTGGGTGGTCTTCACCGAGGGCTTCCCGGACGAGCCCACCGCGCAGGCCGAGTGCCAGCGGTTCAAGGCGGTCGCGTCCCAGTGCATCGTGCAGAGGGGAGTGCAGTGAGCTCGTACACGCTCGGCATCGACATCGGGACTGCCTACACGGCCGCGGCGGTCTGGCGCGACGGCCGGGCGGCCACCGTGGCCCTCGGGGACCGGACGGACACGATCCCGTCGGCGGTGCTGCTGCGGTCGGACGGCTCGCTCCTGGTGGGCGACGCGGCGGTGCGTCGCGGCGTGCTCGAGCCCGAACGGCTGGGCCGCGGGTTCAAGCGCCGCATGGGGGACCCGACGGGCCTGCTGCTGGGCGACGAGAGCTTCGCGCCGGAGGTGCTGACGGGCACGCTGCTGCGGTGGGTGGTCGAGACGGTGACCGCGCGCGAGGGCGGCCCGGCGGCGCACGTGACGCTGACGCATCCCGCCGGGTGGGGCGACCTGCGGCGGGACCTGCTCGTCGCCGCCGCGGGCGAGGCCCACCTGGCCGACGTCGGCCTCCTCGCCGAGCCGGTGGCAGCGGCCGTGCACTATGCGGCGCTGCGCCGTGTGCCGACGGGTGCGGTCGTGGCCGTGTACGACTTCGGCGGCGGCACCTTCGATGCGGCGGTCGTCGAGAAGACGGCCGACGGCTACGAGCTGCGGGGCGAGCCCGGGGGAGACGAGCACATCGGTGGGCAGGACGTGGACCAGGTGGTGATGAACCACGTGGCGTCGACCCTCGGCCGCGCGTGGACGTCGCTCGACGTGGACGAGCCTGCCGTCCGGCACGGGCTCGCTGCCGTCCGGGAGGCGGCGGTGCTGGCCAAGGAGACGCTGTCGCAGGACGTCGAGGCGACGATCCCGGTGATCCTGCCGGGGATCACGCGCGAGGTGCGGATGACCCGGGCCGAGCTGGAGAGTGCCATCCGGATCGACGTGCTGCGGACGATCGACACCCTGGCCCGCACGATCGAGTCCGCGGGGCTGGCGCCGCACGACCTGGACGCGGTCCTGCTCACGGGCGGCTCGAGCCGGATCCCGCTGGTCTCCGAGCTCATTGCGGCGGAGCTCGGCGTCCCGGTGGTCGTCGATGCGCACCCGAAGTACGCGGTCTGCCTGGGAGCGGCGCTGACGGCGGCGAGCCGGCTGGCACTGCCGGTGGACGCCCCGATCGTCGCGCCGGCGCCCGGCCCGGCGACGGCACCGCCGGTCGAGGACCTCAGCCACCTGCTCGCGGCGACCGACGACGGTGCGGCCGCGGCGGTGCAGGCGGACCCGCGCGCGCTCGGCATCACCGCGCCGGTGGACGACGTCGTCGCGCCCGCGCCCGGCACCCGGCTGGCGCTGCGCTACCTGACCTCGAAGGACACGCTCGAGGCGCACTGGACGGGGGACAGCCGGCGCGGGCTGCGGGTGGCGCTCGTCGTCGTCGGGGTGGCGGTGGCGTTCATCGCGGGCCTGAGCGCGCTGACGTTCTTGCGCCCCTGAGATCGTTGACCGGGCGGCGCGCGAAACGTACCGTGCAGTAACGCTGCCGTCCGAATGGTGAGATAACGCATGAGGCTGTTCCCGACCGTCCACGCGACAGGTGATCTGGCGCCCGCTCAGCGAGCCCACCTGGAGCTCCACGGCCTGGCCTTCGTCGCTGCCGACGACGACCCCGACCTGGTCCTCGTCCTGCCGGGGACGACCCCCGCGGGCGACACCACGCGCACGGGTGTGGTCGTGCTCGCGACCGGCTCCGAGACGCCGGAGGTCGCCGGCCTGCTCGCCTCCCGCGGGATCACCGTGCACGCCTCCTCGGCGCCGGCGAGCGGACTCGTCCCTGCCGACCTCACCGCCGACGACCTCCTCGCGTGGACCACCGACGTGGTGCTGCCCGTGCACGCGACCCTCGACGTCGAGGGTCCCGCCGCGCCGCTCCTGCGCACGGCCACGGGCAGCCAGGCGCTCGGCCTCACCGTGGGCGCCGGTGTGCGCGACGGGCACGGCCGGCTGCTCGTGCTGGGCGTCGACGTGCTCGAGGCGCCGGAGGTGCTGCTCAACGCGGCGATCTGGGCGGCGCGCCCCGCCGCTGCTGTCACCGCCGACGATCGTCACGACGAGCTCGTGTCCCACCCGGCGTGGAGCCGGCTGAAGCGGGACGTCACCGAGCTCCAGGGCTTGCAGGTCAAGGACGGGTCCGTCCCGGACGAGGAGCAGCACCCCCGTGCCCGGGAGCTGGTGCACGCGATCGCCCGGTCCGTCGACGAGCTCGCGCCTGCGCTGCCGCACGACGAGGACTACCTGACGGCGGTCGGCAAGGACCTGACGCGCTGGTCCGAGACGGGGTTCGGGATCCCGGACTTCCTCGATGCCCTCGTCGCGTTCCACCCGCAGCGGCAGCGTGTCGACGGTCTGGCCCACCTGGTGCTCTTCCCGATGTACACGCAGAACGGCAGCACCGACCGGCGCATCGAGGCCGTCCTGCTGCAGGTGCGCTGGCCCGACCTCGTCGCGCACCTCGAGGCCGAGCAGTTCAGCAACGCGCTCTTCGTCCCCGTGACGTTCCTCGACTTCACCCCCGGCTACGACACCAACTCCGCGGTGCTCTTCCCGGAGACGGTCGCCGTCCGCGAGGTGCCGACGTTCACGTGGGGCGCGATCTTCGCGGACCGCGAGGCCGCCCGGTTCCGCCGGGTCGTCCGAGCCGCCGCCGACACCACCCGGCTGGCGCTGCCGCCGGACGCTGCGCGGCTGCTGGACGACCAGCGGCTCGCCGAGGAGACGTTCGTCCTGTGGGACCTGGTCCACGACCGCACCCACATGCGCGGCGACCTGCCGTTCGACCCGTTCATGATCAAGCAGCGGATGCCGTTCTTCCTCTACTCGCTGGAGGAGCTGCGCTGCGACCTGACGGCGTTCCGCGCGGCCGTCCGGCTCGAGGGTGAGGGCGTGCCGCACGCCCGCTACGTGCAGTACGCGATCCTGTTCGACCGTCTGTTCCGGTTCCCGGTGACCGGGACGCGGGTGCGCAACTACGACGGCCTGGGCGGTCAGCTGCTGTTCGCTTGGCTGCACCAGCACCACGTGCTGCACTGGACGGACTCGCGGCTGACGATCGACTGGCCGCAGGTACCGGACGCGGTGATCGCGCTCGCCGAGCAGATCGAGCAGCTGTACTGGCGCTCGATCGACCGGCCGAAGACCGCGCACTGGCTCGCCGCGTACGCGCTGGTGTCCGGCACCGTGACGCCGCACCCCGCGTCGGTGTGGGCGCGCGGCGACCTGCCGCTGGACGGACCGCCCAAGGGGTTCACCGACGCGGTCCTGGACGACGAGTTCCCGCTGTCGATGTTCTACGAGGCGCTGTCCCGCAAGATCGGCGACGTCGTCGCGTCGACGAGCGGCATCACCGCCTGAGCCTGCGGGCGCCCGTCAGTCGTCGGTGTGCGCCGGCAGGACTTCCGCGCGGCCGTGGAACGACGCGACGAGCCGGGCGACCAGGACCGCGAGGAACACCTGTCCGACGAGCGCCTCGAACGTCGCGATGCTGCGTCCCGGGAACTCGGCGGCGGTGTAGTCGCCGTACCCGAGCGTGGTGAGGGTCGTGTACGAGAAGTACTGGTACGAGCGCGCGTTCGCTGCCTCGCCGGAGGCGAAGAACGGACCGGCGGTGAGCGCGTCCATGACACCGAAGAGGCTCGCGAAGAACATCCCGATGATCAGGTAGGCGCTCAGGGCACCTGCGAGCGACTGCACCGTGACGGCGGTCCGCCGAAGGATCCGGTCGAGGATCACCACCAGGGCCGTCATGAGGATCACGCAGACCACGGCATCGATCACGCCGTCGGCCGTGGCCTGGGGGAGGGCGAGGAGCGCCACCACGACGACGACCGCCGACACGACGAGCACGACGCGGACGAACCGCTTCTGGTGGGGCATGGGCCGGGAGGTCCGGACCGCCAGCCCGAGCGTGAAGAGGTACAGCACGAGGACGACCAGCTCGACCCACAACGCGGAGCTCAGCGCGTAGGCCACGTAGGCCGTGACCAGCAGGGACAGGACGATCCCGAAGTCGTCGGTGCCGGTCCGCCGGGCGAGGAAGGAGCGGCGTCGGCGGGTGGTGGTCCCGCCTGTCTCGTCCGGTTCTGTCACGTCCCGGAGGCTAGCAGCGCGGGTCTCAGCCGAGCGTGACCAGGTCCCGCACGTCGTCGTCGGGCAGGACGTCCGCGACGGCGGTGACCACCAGCTCGTCGAGGTCGGCGTATCCGTGGTGCACGTTGAGGAACGCGGTGTCCGAGGCGTCGCGGCCGGTCGCGATCCGCACCAGGCTCGTGCGCGGCGCCAGGGTCGTCGCGTCGACGACGTACCACTGGCCGTCCAGGTGCGCCTCCGCCACGGCGTGGAAGTCCATGGGCGACAGACCGGGTGCGTAGACCGACACCAGCCGGGCCGGCACGTCCAGGGCGCGCAGCAGGGCGATGACGAGGTGCGCGTAGTCGCGGCAGACGCCCTCACGGCCCAGGAGGGTCTGCACCGCACCGTCGGTGGGCAGGCTCGACCCCGGGACGTAGGACAACCTGGACCCGACCCAGGAGCTCACGGCCGAGAGCAGGTCGTACCCGTGCAGGCCCGCGAACTCGGCGTGCGCGGTCGGCCCGAGCGTGTCGGACTCGCAGTACCGGCTCGGCCGCAGGTAGCGCAGCAGGTCGGCCTCCTCGGAGGTGACCGGAGCCGCGCGACCGTCGACCGAGGCCGAGTAGTCCAGGACGAGACGGCCGACGTCGGCCCGCACGACGTGCAGACGCGTCCCGTGGTGGTCGGGGACCTCGTCCACCTGGACCGGCGCACCGTCCAGCGTGACCCGCAGCGACTCCCGCGCGGCGAGCTGCGTGGACACGGCGAGCTCGAAGGCGAGCGTCGTGGGGGAGGTGACGTCGAGAGACAGGTGGGCGCTCAGGTCGCGATGCACGCGCCCATCGTGGTGCACATATGTGCAGCCCGCCTCTGGGGACTACCAGGCGGAACGCACGTAGTCCTTCAGGAAGCACCCGTACAGGTCCTCGCCGGCCTCGCCACGCACGATCGGGTCGTACACGCGGGCCGCTCCGTCGACCAGGTCGAGCGGGGCGTGGAAGCCCTCCTCGGCCAGCCGGACCTTGGTGGGGTGCGGGCGCTCGTCGGTGATCCAGCCCGTGTCGACGCTCGTCATGAGGATGCCGTCGGTCGCCAGCTCGGTCGCGCTGGTGCGGGTCAGCATGTTGAGGGCGGCCTTGGCCATGTTGGTGTGCGGGTGCCCGGGACCCTTGTAGCCGCGGGAGAAGACGCCCTCCATGGCGGAGACGTTGACCACGTACGCGCGGGCGCCCTCGGTCGCCTTCATGGCACCGCGCAGGCGGCTGACCAGGATGAACGGCGCGGTCTGGTTGCACAGCTGGACCTCGAGCAGCTCCATCGGGTCCACCTGGTCGACCGTGTGGACCCAGCTGTTGGTCTCCGCGGTGTCGGGCACCAGGCCACCCGCGTCGATCGCGGTGCCGGCCACGAGCCGCTCGAGCGAGGCGTGCTCGGCGGTCAGTGCCAGCGTCGCGACGCCGGCCGAGATGCTCGTCAGCTCGGTGACCGACCCGGCGAGCGCTACCGGGTGGGCGCTGCTCGTCCGGCCGAACGTCGTGATCTGCGGCAGCGGGCGGTCTGGAAGCGGCTCCAGCTCGGCGTCCGCGAGGTGCGTGTACGCGCCGGGGGAGCGGCGGACGGTCTGCGCGGCGTTGTTGATGAGGATGTCGAGCGGCCCCTGCGCGGCGACGGAGTCCGCGAGCGCGACGACCTGGGCCGGGTCGCGCAGGTCGATGCCGACGATGCTGAGCCGGTCGAGCCAGTCGGCGCTGTCGGGCATCGCGGCGAACCGGCGGGCGGCGTCGCGGGGGAACCGGGTGGTGATCGTCGTCGTCGCGCCGTCCCGCAGGAGCCGCAGCGCGATGTACATGCCGATCTTGGCGCGGCCGCCGGTGAGCAGCGCGCGCTTGCCAGTGAGGTCGGTGCGGGCGTCACGCTTGGCGTGGTTGAGCCGTGCGCACGCCGGGCACAGCTGGTGGTAGAACGCGTCGACCTCGACGTACGGCTCCTTGCAGATGTAGCAGGGCCGGGCCTTGAGCAGCGTCCCCGCGGTCGCCCCCTGCGCGCTGGAGACGAGCGGGATGCCCTGGGTCTCGTCGTCGATGCGACCGGGGCTGCCGGTAGCCGTCGCGTGGATGACCGCACGGTCGGCGGCGCTGATGGCGTCCCGCTTCTCGGCGCGCCGCTGCTTCTTGGCGGCCTTGAACAGCGCCGACGTCGCGCGGCGGGCCAGCGCCAGGTGCGGGTGGTCGGACGGGAGCCGGCTGATCTGGTCCGCGACCCGCAGGAACACGTCGAGCTCGGCGGGGTCGACGCCGTCGAGCGTCGGAGGGGTCGTGGTGAGGGCAGTCATCGTGCGGGTCCTAGCTGGTCGTCAGGGAGTGGCCGACGAGCAGGGAGCACGAGAGCCGGGGCGCGCGGGGGAACGGTCGATGTTACCTGTCGACGGGCGGGGACCCTTCGGGACCTTCGGCCGGGGTCCCACCCAGCAGGTCGCGGAGGCGGTCGCGCCGGGCCTGGTACGCCGGGCCGAACCGACGTCGCGACCGTTCGAGCTTCTTCCCGCGGTACCGGCGACGAGCCCAGTAGGAGCCCGGCTTCGCCAGTCGCGCGGCGCCGATCCAGGCGAGCGTCGGGACGACGACACCCAGGATCCCCGTCGCGAGCTTGCCCTTGAGGACGCAGACCAGCGCGAACGCCAGGTGCGTGGCGACGAGGATCGAGTAGAGCCACGCGGGCGCGTTCGTGCTGTTGGTGCTGCCGATGGGGGAGACCCCGAGCAGGATCGCACCGCCCAGGGCAGCCCCGACCAGGATCGCGTCGATGGACTTGCGTCCCTCGGTGGACCAGTAGACGTCGTCCAGGTGGAACCAGAGCGCGAACTCGTCGAGCGTGAGGGCGGCGCCGGCGCCGAACACCAGCGCGAGGACGTCGATCCACGGCGACTCGGGCCGGAACCGGAACGTCAGCAGCCCGGAGACGAGCACGAGCAGGATGCCCCACACCTGGTGGTGCACGTGCACGCCACCGATGAAGACGTCCTTGATCGGACCGGAGTCCTCGGCGCGTGCTGCCTGCCGGGCGTGGATCCGCCGCGTGATGGTCCGCACCAGGGCGAAGGTGACGAGGAACCCGACCAGCGCCCACAGCGCGGGCGAGCGACCGGTCTGCACGAAGGTCGCGTCGTACCAGGCCACCATCCGGACCCTACCGGTGGGGACATTTCGGGACGGACCGCGCTACGTTCGACGCGCAGGTGCGTGCCGGGGAGGCAGTCAGCCGGCTCCGGACGGATGACACTGGAGGAGCACAGGTGAGCGAGACGTCCGACCCGTTCGGCCCGATCCACGGCCGGCCCAGCTTCCGCGAGCACATCGACCGCGGGACGTTCCCCGCCCACGGCCTGGAGCCGGACGAGGCCTACGAGCTCCTCCACACGGGCCTCATGCTCGACGGCCGGGAGACGCTCAACCTCGCGTCCTTCGTCACCACCTGGATGGAGCCGCAGGCGGAGAAGCTGATCCACGACACGCTCCGCAAGAACCACATCGACCACGAGGAGTACCCGGCGGCGTCGCTGATCGAGGAAGCCTGCGTGCACATGCTGGGCGACCTCTTCAACGCTCCCGACTCCCGAGCCGTCGTCGGGGTGGCCACGATCGGGTCCTCCGAGGCGATCATGCTCGGCCTGCTCGCCCACAAGCGTGCCTGGCGGGACCGGCGGCGGGCCGCGGGGCTGCCGACGGACCGGCCGAACGTGGTCTTCGGTGCGGAGACCCATGTGGTGTGGGACAAGTTCGCCAACTACTTCGACGTCGAGATGCGCAAGGTGCCGATGAAGGCGGACCGGTTCGTGCTCAGCGCGCACGACGTCGAGGCGCACGTCGACGAGAACACGATCGCCGTCGGCGCGGTGCTGGGGACGACGCACATCGGCGAGGCGGATCCCATCGAGGAGATCAACGACCTCCTGGTGCGGATCAAGGCCGAGAAGGGGTGGGACATCCCGCTGCACGTCGACGGTGCGAGCGGTGCGTTCATCGCCCCGTTCTCGGAGCCCGACCTGCGCTGGGACTTCCGGCTCGAGCAGGTCGCGTCGATCAACGTGTCCGGGCACAAGTACGGCCTGGTCTACCCGGGCGTCGGCTGGCTGATCTTCCGGGACGCGTCGAAGCTGCCCGAGGACCTCGTCTTCAGCGTGAACTACCTCGGCGGCGCGCAGCCCACGTACACGTTCAACTTCTCGCGCGGGTCGGCCATGATCCAGGCGCAGATGTACAACTTCCTGCGGCTCGGGCGCAGCGGGTACACCGCGATCGTCGAGACGATGCTCGCCAACGCCCGGTTCCTCAACGAGAGCCTCGAGTCGAGCGGTCGCTTCGAGATCCTCAACCCCGGCCTGGCGGAGCCCGTGGTCACCTTCTCGATCAAGGGGGACCCGGGCTTCGACGTCTACCACCTGTCGGCGCGGCTGCGCGAGGACGGCTGGATCGTGCCCGCGTACAGCCTGCCGCCCGACGCGGACGCGGTGCACCTCCTGCGCGTCGTCGTCCGGCTCGACCTGAGCCGCATGATGGTCGAGCTGCTGCTGCGCGACCTGATGGCCGCGTGGGACGCGCTCGTCGCGGAGCAACCCGTGCAGCGTCCGACCGCCAAGCCCGACGTGTGGACGTCACCAGCGCACGCCGCGGCCAAGAGCAAGGCGCGCACCGGCCTGCACCAGTGACCTCGACCGTCCCCGACCTGCCTGCAGGCTGGCGGGTCCTGCACACCCACGGCCCGCCGGGGTTCGTCACGCACGCGGTGCTCGCGCGCCCGGACGGCAGCGAGGTCGAGTGGAGCTCGCGGCGGCATCGCAAGGGTCTCGGGCTGCGGCTCGCCGGCGTCCGGGCCGAGGGCGGACGTGCCAGCGCGATGAGCTGGTGGATCGGGAGCCTGTTCGCCATCGGCTCGCTCTGCTTCGCCCTCGGCTCGGTGCCGCTGTACTTCGACACGCTCGACCCGGCCGTGGTCGCCGGCACGTTCTTCGTCGGGTCGATCTTCTTCACGTCGGCCGGCTACCTGCAGTTCCACGAGACCCTGCGAGCGCCCGGCGGGGTGCTCGAGGAGTCCGCGCGGCCCCGTCGGCTGGCGTCGCTGGTGGGCTGGAAGCCGCGCCGGATCGACTTCTGGGCGGTGCTGGTCCAGCTGGTGGGGACGGTCTTCTTCAACATCAGCACGTACTCGGCCACCCAGGCGGACCTGAGCGCTGCCCAGGCGCGGCACCTGATCTGGGCGCCGGACGTGCTCGGGTCCATCTGCTTCCTCGTCGCCAGCTGGTTCGCCTACGCCGAGGTGAACCGGGGGGTGCTGCCGCGTTCCGACCGCTCGATCGGATGGCGGATCGCCGCGCTCAACATGCTCGGCTCGATCGCGTTCGGCATCTCCGCGGTGGCGGCACGCTACGTGGGGTCCACGGGCGAGCTGGCCAACCTCGAGCTGGTGAACCTCGGCACGTTCGTGGGCGCGGTGTGCTTCTTCGTCGGCGCCGTGCTGCTGCCCGTCGAGTCGGCGAGGGAGCGATCGTCGGCCTGACCCCGCAGACTGCGTGCGTGGACGACGACCCGATCGCGCGGCTGCTCGCCGACCCGCCCGACCTGCCGGTGCGCGACGGGCTCGTCGACGTCGTCGCCGCGCTCCGGGCGCGCGGGGTCGTCGTCGTGCAGGCCCCGCCCGGCACGGGAAAGACGACGCTGGTCCCGCCGGCCGTCGCCGCGGCGGTCCCCGGGCGCATCGTGGTCACGCAGCCGCGGCGGATCGCGGCACGTGCGGCCGCGCGCCGGCTGGCCCACCTGCTCGGGGAGCCCGTCGGTGGCACGGTCGGCTTCTCCGTCCGGGGCGAGAGCACCACGAGCGCCGCGACGAGGGTGGAGGTGGTCACCACCGGCGTGCTCCTGCGGCGGTTGCAGCGCGACCCGGAGCTGCCCGGGGTCGGTGCGGTGATCCTCGACGAGGTCCACGAGCGGCACCTCGTCGACGACCTCACCCTGGCCCTGCTGGTCGACGTTCGGGCCCACCTGCGCGACGACCTCGTCGTGGTGGCGATGTCCGCGACGGTCGAGGCCGAGCGCACCGCGGCGCTCCTCGGTGGCACCGAGCCGGCGCCGGTGGTCGCGGTCGCCGGTGCCCTCTTCTCGGTGGAGACGGTCTGGTGCCCAGCACCGGCGCGCACGGCAAGGACCGACGAGCGCGGCGTGACGCCGATGTTCCTCGACCACGTCGCGGCGACGGTCCGTCGCGCGCTGGAGGAGCGGACCGGGGATGTCCTGGTATTCGTCCCCGGGGCCGGTGAGGTCGACGGCGTGGCGCGACGGCTCACCGGTCTCGACGGGATCGACGTACGGCCCTTGCACGGTCGCCTGCCCGCGCCCGTGCAGGACCTGGCCCTGGCGACGGGTCCGCGGCGGCGGGTCGTCGTCTCGACCGCCGTGGCGGAGTCGTCCCTCACGGTGCCGGGCGTCCGGCTGGTGGTCGACGCGGGACTCTCGCGCGAGCCGCGCACCGACCACCGCCGCGGGCTGGCGGGCCTGGTGACCGTCGGCGTGAGCCGCTCGTCCGCCGAGCAGCGGGCGGGCCGCGCGGGGCGTGAAGGACCCGGGGCGGTGTACCGGTGCTGGTCCGCGCACGACCACGCACGGCTGGTCGCCCATCCGGAGCCGGAGATCCTCACGGCGGACCTCACGGCGTTCGCGCTCGAGCTGGCCTGCTGGGGGAGCCCGGGCGGCGTCGGCCTCGCCCTGCTCGACCGGCCGCCCGCCGCGGCGATGGCGGTCGCGCAGGCGACGCTCGCCGCGCTGGGCGCCATCGACGCCGCCGGGCACCCGACCGCGCGGGGACGGGCCGTGTCCGCGATTCCCGCTGATCCCCGGCTGGCCCGCGGGCTCCTGGACGGCGCCGCGCTGGTCGGGCCACGCCGTGCGGCCGAGGTGGTCGCCCTGCTCTCCGACGACGTGCGCACCCCGGGCGGGGACCTGGTCGCGGCGCTGCGTGACCTGCGCCGCGGGGGACCGCAGTCCGGACCGTGGAGGGCCCAGCTGGGCAGGCTGCGGGCAGCGGTCCCGTCCGGTCCTGCGCCGGAGCACCTCAGCGACGACCTTGCCGTCGGGCTCGTCGTGGCGCTCGCGCATCCCGACCGCATCGCCCGGCTGCGTCCCGGCGGGTCGACGTACCTGATGACGTCGGGGACGGGAGCGGTGCTGCCGCCGGGCTCTGGGCTGACCGGGCTGCCGTGGCTCGCCGTCGCCGATGCCGACCGTGGCGCCGGCCGCCGGGACGCCACCATCCGGTCGGCCGCACCGATCGACCTCGACCTGGCCACGGAGGCCGCGCCTGCGCTGCTGCGCGAGGACGAGGTCGTCGCCTGGGCCGGCGGCGCGGTGGTCGCGCGGCGCGTCCGGCGCCTCGGCGCGATCGAGCTCACGTCCGCGCCTCTCGCCGACCCGGCGCCAGAGCTCGTCGTGGAGGCGCTGCGCGAGGGGCTGGCGCGCGAGGGACTGGCCCTGCTGCGCTGGACGGACGCCGCCACGAGCCTGCGGCAGCGGATGGCGTTCCTGCACCGCGCGGTGGGTGCGCCGTGGCCCGACGTGTCCGACGACGCGCTCCTGGCGGACCTCCAGGACTGGCTGGGACCGGATCTCGCCCGCGTGCGGGGCGCCCGGGACCTGAGCCGCGTCGACGTCGTGCAGGCGCTGCGCCGGCTCCTGCCGTGGCCCGACGCGAGCCGGCTCGACGCTCTCGCGCCCGAGCGCCTCACGGTGCCCAGCGGGTCGAGCCTGCGCGTGGACTACACCGGCGACCAGCCGGTGCTCCCGGTCCGGCTGCAGGAGGTCTTCGGGTGGCGCGCCACGCCGCGGCTGGCCGACGGGCGGGTGCCGGTGCTGCTGCACCTGCTCTCGCCTGCCGGGCGCCCCGCGGCCGTCACCGCCGACCTGGGGTCGTTCTGGAGCACGGGCTACCCGGCGGTCCGGGCGGAGCTGCGTGGCCGGTACCCCAAGCACGCCTGGCCCGACGACCCGCTCACGGCGGCTCCGGTGCGCGGCGTCCGCCGCTAGGTCAACCGGCCTGGCCGGCAGCGTCGCACGGCGGGGTCACGTCGAGGCCGACCTCCGCCAGCTCGGCGTCCATGATGCGCGCGGTCCGCTCCATCGCGACCGGCTCCAGCTTGCCTATCTCGTCGCCGTGCGGATGGTCGAAGAACCCCAGCAGGAGCAGCAGGAGCGTGATGACGACGGTCACGCTGCCCATCAGCAGCCCCTGCGTGACTGCCCCCTCCGCCGCGTCGGCGAAGAACAGGACGTACACGAAGATCACGGCGGAGATGACGTACAGGACCAGCCACAGGGGCAGGGGGATCAGGCCCTCCGCGCCGTGCACGCGATCGATGCGGGCCTGCTCGCGGGTCGACGTCTGGTCCATCCACCGGTCGTACGCGGACTGCTCGACATCGGTCTGCGGGTCCACGGTCCTGATGGTCTGGAACAGCTCCGGACCCCACGGGTTGAACGCGTCGCCCAGCGTGTCGTCCTGCATCCTCGGCCACTCGACACCGACCACGGCCCGGGCATAGCAGACGAGCTGCCCGGTGAGCTCCTCGCGCACGTCGGCGGGCAGGAACTGAGCGGTCTGCACCTGCTGCGCGACAGTGACGGCCTCGGTCTCGGCACCGGAGCGCGCCTGGTCGTAGGACTGGAACGCCAGGAAGATGATGAACCCGAGCAGGACCGAGAAGCCCGTCGCCAGCACCCCGAACACGCCGGACGCGCGGTCGCCGTCGCTGAAGTAGCTGCCCTCCGGTGCGCGCCGCCGCACCAGGAGCATCGCTGTCACCGTGAACAGCGTGACACCGAGCGTGATCAGCGCGCCCACGACGATGTTCATGCGGCAGGGCTCGCGAGGCGGCGGTGTCGGGGCACGTGCCCAAGATAGGGCCATAACAGACCCGTTGTGAGGCACCATGACGGCATGCACGATGCGACGAGGACTCCCGGCGGTCTCCTCCGCCAGACCTGGTGGCGGGCGCGCGACTACGCCGCGGTGCTCGGGTGGCAAGCCGCTGGAATCGTCTCTCGGGTGGATCCCGACACCCTGCGGCGCCCCAAGAACCCGGTCGGGCCACCGGTCGTCCTCGTCCCCGGGGTGTACGAGTCGTGGCACTTCCTGCTCCCGCTGGCGACGCTCCTGCACGACCACGGCGTGCGGGTCCACGTCCTGCCGGACCTGGGCACCAACCGCCACCCGGTCCTGCGCGGGGCGAGCGTGCTCGGTCAGAACCTCGCGGCACACGACCTGCGCGACGTGGTCGTGGTGGCGCACAGCAAGGGTGGACTGATCGGCAAGCTCGCCATGCTGCGGGAGGATCCCCACTCTCGCATCGCCTCCATGATCGCGGTCAACACCCCCTTCGCCGGGTCGTCGCACGCCCGTTGGTTCGTGACTCCGGCAGTGCGCGAGTTCATCCCGAGCGACGCCACCATCGTCGCGCTCGACGCCGAGCGCACCGTCAACCACCGGATCACGTCGGTGTACAGCTGGTGGGACCCGCACATCCCGGCGGGGAGCGCGCTCGAAGGTGCCACGGAGGTGGTGCTCGACACGCCGGGGCACTTCCGTCCGCTGGCGGACCCGCGCCTGCACGCGCTCCTGGTGGAGCGGATCGTCGGCAGCTGAGCAGTCAGCTCCGCGGGAGCTGCAGCACCCGGGTGTAGCCGGGGGAGTCGGGGTCGTCGACGATCTCGCGGCCGTCGAGCCAGGACGAGATGACGTGCGAGAGCTCGCCGGGGTGGCTGAAGTTGATCGCGTGCGCCGCGCCCTCGATGAGCGCGACGGTGGTGTGGTCGCTGGCCAGCCGGCTCACCTCCCGGACCCGCGCGGGCGGCGGCATCAGCGGGTCCTTGCTGCCGATGACGGCCAGTGTCGGCACAGGCGTCTTCAGGAGCCGCTCCAGGGACGGGAACCGGGTCATCTCGCTGAAGAGGTGGAAGGTGTTGACCGGACCGAAACGCAGGTAGTCGGGCACCGCCACCCGCGCCATCCTCCGGTTCTCCCGCGCTCCGTCGATCGCGAGCTGGCGGACGGCGCGGCCCAGACCCTGGTTGTGCACACCACCGGCGGGCGAGACGAGCACGATCCGGTCGACGCGGTCGGGTGCGGCGTGCGCGACCTCGAGACTGATGGGGCACCCCAGGGAGTTGCCGACCAGGACCACCCGGTCCAGCTCCAGGGCGTCGAGGATCTTGAGCAGGGCGAGCGCCAGCGCCGGGATGCCGAGCGTGTACTCCCAGTTCGCGCTCTTGCCGTACCCGGGCAGGTCAGGCACCACGTTGCTCGCCCGCCCGGCCAGCGCTCGGGCCGTCGGCATGAGGTACGCGCCTGAGATCGCGAAGCCGTGCACGTGCACGATCGGCAGCGCGCCAGGCACGGGATCGCTCACGCGATAGAAGACGTCGTGACCCTCCACCTCGACCGTGCTCTCGGTCCATCCGGCGCCCATGTCCACCATGCGACGAATCGTGGCAGAGCGGCCCCCCGTTGGCGAGGCGCACGCCCGTGTCGCGTCGTGTGTCTCTTCCGACAGCACGAGAGCGGCACCCCGAGCCCGGGGTGCCGCTGGTGTGCGTGGGTGCCGGCGACGTCAGCGCAGCCAGCCGAACCGCTGCACGATCGGCAGGCGTGCCCACCGACGACCGAAGCCCCACGTGTCTCCCGCGAGGAGCGTCGCGCAGACGACCAGGACGAGTGCGTAGATGAGGTGGTAGTCCATCACCGGGTTGTTCGACCCCTGCAGCAGCGGCCACTCGGCGATCCACATCGAGACCATCAGCAGCGAACCCGCGATGGCCGAGATCCGCAGGCCGATGCCCAGCATCACGGCCGTGCCGACACCGAGCAGGCAGAGCATGAAGAGCCAGTCGGTGACCGGGCTCGCCATCGAGGCGAGCACGTCCTTGAACGGACCCACCGCGGCGAACTGCATGAAGCCCTGGCTCGGTGTGCCGCCGTTGATCCACGAGAGGCTCGGGTCGCCCTCGGCGACCGCGGCGCCCGTGCTGTAGTGCAGGCCGAACGTCTTGTCGAGGAACGCCCACAGGAAGATGAAGCCCGTGGCGAGCCTGGTGACGGCGAGCCAGCGACGGCCCGTCGAGGACGTGACCAGGTCGTCTTCGACCAGGGTCGCGGGGTGCGTCGAGGTGATGACCTCGGGATGGCTTGTGGCCATGATGATCTTTCTCCTCCGTGGCGGTCCCGTGAAGGACCGGTAGATGAACCGTGCCGACGGGTCCACACTGCGCCGGTCCGCAACAGCCGCCCCAGAGTCGAAGGTCCTGCCTTGTCGCAGGTCAAGGACGCACGACAGCGCGCGACGGACCACGGCCCGGACCAGGGGAGCGGCCGGCCGAGGGGATGACCTCAGGACAGGGGCACCGACCAGCGCAGGTCGGTACCGCCCTCGGGCAGCGCCGTGACGACCACGGTGCCGCCCCGGCGTGCCGCCCGGTTCTCCAGGTTGGCCAGCCCGCTGCGACGAGGGACGTCCCCGGGGATGCCGCGGCCGTCGTCCTGTACCTCGACCACCAGGTTGGCGCCCACCTCGACCCGGACCACGACGTCGTGCGCGCGGGCGTGTCGGGCGACGTTCGCCAGCGCTTCGCGGACCACCGCCACCGCGTCCTCCACGACGTCGTCCGGCACCGTCGCGGTGACCCCGTCGGTGCGCAGGCGCGGTAGGAAGCCGAGACTCTGGCGCGCGCTGACCACCTCGGCGTCGATCCGGTGGCGCAGCCCCGTCCCGGTGCCACCGGCCCGTGGACCCAGCCGGAAGATCGCGGTGCGCACGTCCTTGATCGTCTCGTCGAGGTCGTCGACGGCGGACTCGAGCCGGCGCGCCACCTCGGGGCGCACGGCGCCGTGCGCGGCAGCCCCCTGGACGTCCAGCCCGATCGCGAACAGTCGCTGGATCACCATGTCGTGCAGGTCCCGGGCGATCCGCTCACGGTCTTCGAGGACCGCCAGCCGCGCCCGGTCCGCCTCGGCGTCCGCGACGTCGAGCGCGAGCGCGAGCTGTTCGCCGAACCCGGCGATGCTGGGCAGGTCCACCTGTGGCGCCTCGCCCGCAGGCCAGGACGCGCTGAGCGCGCCGACCCACCGGTCGCCGCTGCGCAGGGGCAGGGCGAGAGCCCACGAGCCGTCCTCGAGCTCACGCAGCACGGGCCAGACGCCTGCGAGCTCCTCCCCGAGCGCCGTCGGCAGCTCGTCCGTCTCCCCGAACAGGGCCGAGCCCGTCGCACCGGCGGTCTCCTCGACCCTCGCCAGCACTGCGGCCAGGGCCTCGTCCTGGGGCAGACCGCCGGTGAGCCACGATGACGCGGCGGCGGCCGCCTCCAGCCAGAGCTCGTGCTGGCGGGTCAGGTGGTAGGCGCGGGCGTGACCGACCGCCACGCCTGCAGCGGCGGCCAGCGCCACCGCGACCTGCTCGTCCCGCGCGGTGAAGTCGACGGGGGTGCCCGCAGGACCCAGCTTGTCGGTGAGGTAGAGGTTGCCGAACACCGCCCCTCGAGCGCGCACCGGAACCCCGAGGAACGTCTGCATCGGCGGGTGGTTCGCCGGGAAGCCCACCGACGACGGGTGGTCCGCGATGTCGTGCAGCCGGAGCACGTCCGGGGCCGTCGAGAGGTGGCCGAGCACGCCGCGACCCTCGGGCAGGTGACCGATGAGCACGGCCGTCTGCGCGTCGATGCCCTGGTAGACGAACTCCTGCAGACCACCGTGCTCCCCGAGCACCCCCAGGGCCCCGTACCGGGCGCCGGTCAGGCTGCACCCGGCGGCGACGAACCGCTCCAGGACCGTCGCCATGTCGAGGTCGGCGGTCATGGAGACGACCGCGTCCATCATCGCCTCGAGGCGGTCGTCGCGTTCGTTGCCGGAGTCCGTGCCGTCGGGCCGCATGCTCGGAGCATAGGTCGACCGCGGGGTGATCAGGGTCTTTCGGCCCTGGGGTCCGACATGTCCCGGGCGAACCCTGGAGGAGTCGCGAGACCGAGGCACGAGGAGGTGAGGACGGTGCGGGCACTGGTGGTGTACGAGTCGTCGTTCGGGAACACGGGACAGGTGGCGCAGGCAGTCTGGGAAGGCATGCGTCGGCGCTTGTCGGACGTGGCCCTGCTCGATGTCGCGCACGCTCCGCGCCGGTTGCCGCCGGAGCTGGAGCTCCTCGTCGTCGGCGCCCCGACGCAGGCGTTCGGCATGAGCCGGCCGAGCACCCGCGAAGATGCGCGCAAGACGGCGGGCGCGGAGCCGGGCGAGCAGACGTTCGGCGTGCGCGAGTGGCTCAGGGACCTCGAACCGCCCGAGCGCCCGGTGCATGCCGCGACGTTCGACACGCGGATCCACACACCGCACGTCCCCGGTTCTGCCGCGGTCGGGGCCTGGCGGGTCCTGCGGCGCGACGGCTTCCAGGTCTCGGCCGAGGCCGAGAGCTTCTGGGTCCTGGGGATCCGCGGCCCGCTGCGTGACGGGGAGCTCGACCGCGCGCAGTCCTGGGGCGTCAGCCTGGTCAGCCTGCTGGGTGGCCTGCACCCGGTCGGCCCCGTCGGGGCGCCGGCGCGCTGAGAGCCTCGCTACTCGGGGTGCAGGCGGTTCTGCTCAGTGATGAACAGGGCCGCCTGCGTGCGTCCGCGCACCTCGATCTTGGCCAGGAGGCTCGAGATGTAGTTCTTCACGGTCTTCTCCGCGAGGAACATCCGCTCCGCGATCTCCCGGTTGCTCAGCCCTTCCCCGATGAGGTCGAGCACGACGCTCTCCTGGGTGGTCAGCAGGTCCAGCCGGGCGTCGCGCTGATGGGTCTCGCGCACCCGGGCGAGCACGCGCTGCGTGGTCGCCGTGTCGAGCAACGACTTGCCGGCCGCCACCAGGCGGATGGAGTCGAGCAGCTGGGAGCCGCGGATCTCCTTGAGCACGTAGCCGGATGCCCCCGCCGTGATCGCCGCGAGGAGGGCCTCGTCGTCCTCGTACGACGTGAGCATCAGGCAGCGGACGGTCGGGGCGAGCGAGGCGAGCTCGCGGCACACCTCGATGCCGCTGCCGTCCGGCAGGCGCACGTCGAGGAGCGCGACGTCGGCCTCGGAACGAGGGATGCGGACGAGGGCTTCCTGCGCGGTGGCCGCCTCGCCGACGACCGTGATGTCCGCGGTCGACTCGAGGAGACGTAGAAGCCCCTGGCGGACGACCTCGTGGTCGTCGAGCAGGAACACTCGGATCTGTGGCATAGCGCCACTGTGCACCATCACCGTGGTGCGTGGCGGTCGAGAAACGCGTACACCTCGGCATCTTCCACACCGGGAAACGCACCGGTGGGCAGCGGCGAGAGGACGTGCGCGTGCACCGCGGCGCTCGGCCACGCGTGCGGAGCCCACTGCGCGGCGAGCTCCGGGTCGGGCTGCCTGCAGCAGGTCGGGTCGGGGCACCGGGACTCGCGACGCCTCGACGTGTCCCGTCCACGGAACCACTTCGCTGCGCCGAAGGGGACGCCCACGGTGATCGAGAACCCGCCCGCCGACGTCGAGCCCGTCTGCGTGGTGCACCAGAAGGTGCCCTCGGGCGTGTCGGTGTACTGGTAGTACTCGCCTGCGCGGTCGCGACGCGTGAACGCCGAGCGGGCGGCCCACTCGCGGCACACGACCTGGCCCTCGATGGCGCCGGTGCCATCGGTGGGGAACCGGACGGCGTCGTTGCTGTAGCCCTTGAACAGGGTGCCGTCGTCGCCTACCCGCAGGAAGTGCAGGCGGATGTCGAGGTGCTCGGTGAGCAGGTTGGTCAGTCGTTGCGCGGCGGCCTCGTGCGTGACCCCGAACGAGTCGCGGAAGTCCTCGACGGCCAGCTCCTTGCGGCGCTTGGCGGCGCTGAGGTGGGCGACGGCCGCGGTGCGGGGCATGAGGCAGGCGGCGGCGAAGTAGGTGATCTCGACGCGCTGGCGCAGGAAGTCCGCGTAGCTGCGCGGCGTCGAGTGGGCGAGGACCCGGTGGGCGATCGCCTGGAGCGCCAGGGAGCGCAGGCCGTGGCCGCCCGGGATCGAGGCCGGAGGCAGGTAGATACGGCCGTTCGCCAGGTCGGTCACCGTGCGCGTGGAGTGCGGCAGGTCGTCGACGTGGATCAGCGTGAAGCCGAGGTCGGCGGCCATCGAGGCGACGGCGCTGTGGGTCAGGGCGCCCGTGGTGTAGCCGGCCCGGCGCACCAGGTCTTCGGCGGCCGTCTCGATCTCGGGCAGGTGGTTGTTGCGCTCGCGCATCCACAGCCGCAGCGCCGTCGTCGCCCGGCGGGCCTCCTCAGGTGTCGCGATGGCGGCGTCGTCTCGTCGGGCCAGCTCGCGGTGCAGGCCGACCAGTGCCTCCAGAGCCTCCGTCGACAGGTTCTTCGCCGGCCGCACGGCAGGCAGGCCCAGCGCCGCGTACGTCGCCGTGCCCTGCGCGCGGTCCAGGGCGATCTCGAGCGCGGCCCGCCGTGACGGGGGTGCGGTGTCCAGCAGGTCCGTCGTCGTGGTCCCGAGGGCGGCGGCCACGGACTGCAGCAGGCTCAGCCGTGGTTCTCTGCGACCGTTCTCCACGAGCGACAGCTGGCTGGCTGTCGAGCCGACGAGCTGGCCGAGCTCGTCCAGGGTGAGGCCGCGCTCGGTGCGCGCGTGCCGGATACGCCGGCCGAGCAGCAGCAGCTGGCTCCCCGCTGCGGTCGGCTCGCGCGGGTCGCTCGGCAGGTCGATGACCGGTCGGGGCGAGTTGGTGGTCATGACGTTGACCGTATGCCAAGAATGAACGTTCTTGCACGCGAGGCGCTCTTGAGGATCTGCGGGAGTAGTGTCGAGGGTAGAAGGAGACGAGAATTCCGCTCGTCCAGCCCTGCGAACAGGAGCCCTTCATGACGAGTTACGTC
The DNA here is from genome assembly GCF_030814415.1 of Cellulomonas humilata. Taxonomy (GTDB): domain Bacteria; phylum Actinomycetota; class Actinomycetes; order Actinomycetales; family Cellulomonadaceae; genus Cellulomonas; species Cellulomonas humilata_A. The sequence goes on from NZ_JAUSVB010000002.1 coordinate 978,553, forward strand.
TCCCGGTTCCGTGACGGTGACAAGGACCAGAAGGACCTCTTGGGTGGCAAGGGCGCCAACCTGGCGGAGATGACCAACCTCGACCTGCCGGTGCCGCCAGGCTTCACCATCACGACCGCGGCGTGCCGGGCATACATGCGCGACGGGCACGTACCGCCCGAGCTGCGCGTCGAGGTCACGCTCGCCATCCGGGAGATCGAGGACACGATCGGTCGGCGGCTGGGGGACTTCCACGAGCCGCTGCTGGTCTCGGTCCGCTCCGGCGCGAAGTTCTCGATGCCCGGGATGATGGAGACGGTCCTGAACATCGGGCTCAACGACGCGTCGGTGAAGGGGCTCACCGAGTTCTCCGGCGACGAACGGTTCGCCTGGGACTCCTACCGCCGGCTCATCCAGATGTTCGGCAAGACCGTGCTCGGGATCGACAGCGACCTGTTCGCGGCGGCGCTGGACGCGCGCAAGACCGCCGTGGGCGCCGCGACCGACGTCGACCTGTCCGCGTCGGACTTGCGCGTGCTCGTGCAGACGTTCAAGGAGATCGTCGTCGAGCGGACCGGCCGCGAGTTCCCGCAGCACCCGCGCGAGCAGCTCGACATGGCGATCGAGGCCGTCCTCGACTCCTGGAACACGGATCGCGCGCGCCTCTACCGGCGGCGCGAGCGCATCCCGCACGACCTGGGCACCGCGGTGAACGTCGTGAGCATGGTGTTCGGCAACCTCGGCGAGACGTCGGGGACGGGCGTCTGCTTCACGCGGGACCCGTCGACGGGGGAGACCGGGGTCTACGGCGACTACCTCCCGAACGCGCAGGGCGAGGACGTGGTCGCGGGGATCCGCAACACCCTGCCGCTGTCGGAGCTGGAGCTGCTCGACCCGGTCTCGTACGACGCGTTGCGGCACGCGATGCGCCGGCTCGAGACGCACTACCGCGACCTGTGCGACATCGAGTTCACGATCGAGCGCGGCAAGCTGTGGCTGCTGCAGACGCGGGTGGGCAAGCGGACCGCGGCCGCGGCCTTCCGGATCGCGACCGAGTTGGTCGACGAGAGCCTCATCACGATGGACGAGGCCATCACCCGGTGCACCGGCGACAAGCTCAGCCAGCTGCTGTTCCCGCAGTTCGACTCCGGGGCGGCCCGGCAGCTGCTGACCCGTGCGATGCCCGCGTCGCCCGGTGCGGCCGTGGGGGAGATCGTGCTCGACAACGCACAGGCCCTGGAGCGCACCGCGGCCGGCGCCCACGTGATCCTGGTCCGCCGGGAGACCAACCCGGACGACCTGCAGGGCATGATCGTCGCCGACGGCGTCCTGACCGCCCGCGGCGGCAAGACGTCCCACGCGGCTGTCGTGGCGCGCGGGATGGGCACGTGCGCCGTGGTCGGGGCCGAGGAGCTCGACGTCGATCCCGCCCGCGGTGAGGTCCGGGTGCGCGGCGAGGTGCTGCACGCGGGGGACACCATCGCCATCGACGGATCCACCGGCGAGGTGTTCCGGGGCGAGGTCCCGGTGGTGGACTCCCCGGTGATGGTCTACGTCTCCGACGGGCTGGACGCCGGGCTCGCGGCGGCCGCCGACCCCGAGGCTCGTGCGCTGGTCACGGCCGTGGACCGCGTCTTGCGGCACGCCGACCACGTCCGGCGGATGCATGTGCGCACCAACGCGGACTCCGCCGAGGACGCGCGCCGCGCCCGGGCGCGCGGTGCCGAGGGTGTGGGCCTGTGCCGCACCGAGCACCAGTTCCTCGGGGACCGTCGCCAGTACATCGAACGCCTCGTGCTGGCCGACACCGACGACGCCCGGCGGGAGGCGCTCGAGGCCCTGCTGCCGCTCCAGCGGGAGGACTTCGTCGGCCTGCTGGAGGCGATGGACGGCCTGCCGACGACCATCCGCCTCATCGACCCGCCGTTGCACGAGTTCCTGCCCGACCTGACCGAGCTGGCGGTCAAGGTTGCCGTGGCCGCCGTGCCGGACCCGAAGGACGTCGCGCTCCTCGCGGCCGTGGAGCGGATGCACGAGCAGAATCCGATGCTCGGGCTGCGCGGGGTACGCCTGGGGCTCACGCTGCCCGGCCTCTTCGCGCTCCAGGTGCGGGCGATCGCGGAGGCGACCGTGCAGCTGAGCCAGGCAGGGCTGGACCCACGGCCGGAGATCATGGTGCCGCTCGTCGGGTCCGTGCGGGAGCTGCAGCTGGTCCGCGAGGAGGCCGAGCGCGTGCTGGCGGAGGTCAGCGCGTCGTCCGGTGTCCCTCTCGACGTACCCATCGGCTGCATGATCGAGCTGCCCCGCGCTGCGCTGACCGCGCACCGCATCGCCGAGGAGGCCGACTTCTTCTCGTTCGGCACCAACGACCTGACGCAGACGACGTGGGGGTTCTCGCGCGACGACGTCGAGCGGGCGTTCTTCGCGGACTACCTGCAGAACGGCGTGCTCACCATCTCCCCGTTCGAGACGCTCGACGCCGACGGAGTCGGCGCGCTGGTCCGCGCGGGCGCCGAGGGCGGGCGGTCGACGAAGCCGGGTCTGCACCTGGGCGTGTGCGGCGAGCACGGGGGAGACCCCGAGTCGATCCACTTCTTCCACGACGTGGGCCTGGACTACGTGTCGTGCTCGCCGTTCCGGGTCCCGATCGCCCGGCTGGAGGCCGGTCGGGCGGCCGTGTCCCGGAGGTCGTCAGCCGCGTGAGGCGAACAGCGCCCGGGCGTGGTCGACGACCGCGTCCGGGCGCTCGTCTGCGACGAAGTGCCCGGCGCCCGCGACGAGCTCCTGCCGAAGGTCGTCCGCGTGGTCCTCGTACCCGCCGAGGAACTCCAGCGGGAGACCGGCCTCGTCGTCGGCCCCGTACAGCACGACCGTGGGGGTGCTCAGGTGCGCGTCGCGGTAGGCGCCACGGGAGATCCGGCCGACCTCGCCGAGGATGACGTTGCGGTAGAGCGCGGACCCGGCCCGGGCCCGTGCGGGCTCCCGCATCGGTGCGACGAAGAGCTCGACGTCGTCGTCGGACCACGCGTCCGGCGCGGTCGGGGAGTGCAGGAGGTGCCGCGGGAGCCGCCCTGACCGCAGCGCCCAGGGGCCGAGGCCAGGGGTCGCGATGACCTCCTGGAACCAGAGCCGCCACAGCACGGTCAGCATGCGCGGGTGGAAGCGGACGAACGGGTGCCCGGCGCCGAACGCGAGGTGGCTGCTCACGCGGTCGGCATGCTCGAGGCAGAGCGCGAAGCCGAGGATGGACCCGACGTCGTGCGAGACGAGGTCGACGCGGTCGACGTCGAGGGCGTCCAGGAGGGCGACGACGTCGGCGAGCATCTGCTCCCGGGTGTACCCACCCGCGGGCGCCGCCGACCATCCCGCGCCGCGCAGGTCCGGACAGATCACGCGATGGTCCTGGGCCAGGCCGGGGATGACCTTGCGCCACTCCCACCAGTGCTGGGGGAAGCCGTGCAGCAGCAGGACCGGTGGGCCGTTCCCCGCCTCCGCGACGTGCATGCGCAGACCGGGGAGCTCCGCGAACCGGTGGGTGACCCCGTCGAGAACCGGGAGGGTGTCCATCCCCCCACGGTACTACGGACGTAGTGTCTCGTCACTATGTCTATAGTGCCAGAGTGACGACCCTGCGCGACCGTGCGCTCGACTCCGCGATCGACCTGCTCGGGACCGAGGGCCTGCGCTCGCTCACGCACGCCCGGGTCGACGACCGCGCCGGCATCGCGCGGGGCTCCACGTCCAACTACTTCCGCACGCGCGACGCCCTCCTCGCGGGGGTGGCCCAGCGAATCCTCGAGCGGGAGATGCCTGATGTCGGCACCGCGTTCGCGCCCGTGTCGGCGGACGAGCTGGTCGACGCCGTGGCTGCCCTCGTCCGCCACACCACGACGGTCCAGCGCACCCTCACCACGGCGCGACTCGTCCTGTTCATGGAGGCCAGCCACGACCCTGCGCTCCGGGCGACCCTGTCGTCCGGCCGCCACGCCATGGAGGCGCAGGTCGTGCCGGTGCTGGCGAGCCTCGGGTCCACCGACCCCGTCACCGGCGCCGCCGCGCTCATGGCGTGCGCCGAAGGGCTGATCCTGCACAGGATCGCCCGCGGAGACGAGACGGACCCGCGGCCCGCGCTCGAGCTGGTGACCCGGGCCGCCCTGGCATGACGCGGGCGCCGCACCCGGAGGGGTACGACGCCCGCGCCGGCGTGCGGTGCTACGGCGTGACGGTCAGCGGCGTGCCTCCCGACGTCAGCTGCCAGTCGGGGTTGGTCGACGAGAACACCGCCGGGTCGACCACCTCGTTGGCGATCACCCAGTCGATGAGCAGCTGCCGGATCTCGACCTGCCGGTTGTAGACGACCGGGGCCGTCGTGACACCCGGGAAGTTGCCTCCGCCGGACTGCCGGTAGTTGTTGATCGCGACGACGAACTCCTGGGTGTCAGAGACGGGGACGCCGCCGTAGGCGAGCCCGACGACGCGGCTGCCCACGGGCTGCGCCAGGTCGATGTCGTAGGTCAGCGGCTGGTCGAGCCCGCCCATGACGTCGTAGTTGTAGTCGGGCGTGCCGTTCGGGGCCGTCGGCGTCACCGCGTTGGTGAGGGAGGCGGCCGGGTACGTGCCGGGAGCGAGGGCGGGCTTGAAGTACTCCGCCGACTTCTCCAGGTACGCCTTGACCTGCGCGCCCGTGAGCTTGATGCCCAGGAGCGTGTTGTCGTAGATGTACAGGCCGGCGATGTCGCGGACGGACACGTCGCCCTGCGGGATGGCCGCGTCCTTGTTGAACGGTGCCGCGATCGACAGCACGGGCAGGTCGGCGTCGGCGCCCGTGAGCTCGGCCTTGACGGCGCCCGCCTGCACGTAGTTGATGAAGTCGAGCACCGCGGCGTCCTCGTACCGGGCGGTCGCGGCGGACATGGCCTCGGTCGAGGTGCCGATCACGCCGTTGACGTAGTCGACGACGGTCTGCTGCTCGTCCGCGAGCAGGCTGACGATCGTGGGGTCCTCCGGCACCGTGTTCGAGTTGAGCACCGACGCGTCGACCGACTGCACGGTCCAGTGGCCCCGGCTGTACGACAGGTCGATGTCGAACACCGACAGGCGCTGGCCCCACTTCAGGGGCTCGGACAGGACGACGGGCTTGCCCGTGGCCGTGTTGGTGACCACGCGCTCGGCGATCTCCTGGTGGGCGTGGCCCACGAGGATCGCGTCGATGCCCGGCACCTGCTCGGCCACGAGGGTCGCGGCGTTCTCCGGGAACGGCAGCGCGTCGCCGTAGGACGACGACGTGTCGGCGCCCGAGTGCGCGGAGACAACGACCACGTCGGCACCCTTGCGCTTCATCTCGGGCACGTACTTGGCCGCCTGCTCGACGAGGCCGCCGAAGCTCATCTGCCCCTCGACGTTCGCCTTGTCCCAGATCGCGATCCCGGGGTTGGTGAGGCCGAGGATGCCGACCTTGACCGGCTTGCCGTTGGGCGTCCGGACGGACTTGATGATGTAGGGCGTGAAGGCCGCGCGACCGTTCTTGTCGTTGGTCGCGTTGGCTGCGAGCAGCGGGAAGTCGAGCTGCTTCTCGAACGTGCGCAGGTACGGGATCCCGTAGTTGAACTCGTGGTTGCCGAGCGCGGCGGCGTCGTAGCCGATCGCGTTCATCGCGGCCGCCATGGGGTGCTCCACGCGCTTCGAGATGGGCTGGATCTTGGCGTAGTAGTACGCCAGCGAGGTGCCCTGGATGGTGTCGCCCGCGTCGATGAGCAGCGTGTTCCGGTCGCCCCGGTCGGCTCGCACCTGGTTCACGAGGGTCGAGATCTTGGCCAGGCCCACGTCGTTGTGCGCGCTGTCGTCGTACTCGGCGTTCTTGAAGTAGTCCCAGTTCAGGGCACTGCCGTGCAGGTCCGTGGTGCCCATGACGGTGAGCTGGTAGTCGTTGCTGTGGCCGTGCCCGTGACCGTCGCCGGCCGTCGCGGGCGCGGCGAGCGCCACGACGAGGACCGTGGCTGTGATCGCCACCCCCGCCCTGACCCTGCCGCGCTGCAGGATGGTGGAACCCATGTCGACGTCCTCCCGTGCTGTCGGTTCTGCACCGGGTTGCGGTGCGCCGGGCACGGTACTCCGTCCAGGTGTGGGCGACATGTCGGGCGGGTGACCGCCGGGCTCACCACCAGCCCTGACGCTTGGCCCACCAGAGCAGGCTCCCGGACATCGCGAGCATGACGGCGAGCGCGACGCTGAGCGGGATCACCGTCGTCCGGTCGTTGACGATCAGGTTCATCCCGAGCACCGAGGCGAGCGCCGTGATGGGCAGGGTCACCACCGCGATCACCGCGAGCCGTTCGGCGGCGATGGTCATCTTGGTCTCGGTCCGGGTCCGGTAGAACTCGATGACGCCCTGCAGGTAGTCCTTCTCCTCGGCCGCCAGGCCCGCGATGCGCTCGAACTGGTCGATCAGGTCGGTCACCAGGTGCCGGCTCTCCTCGGGGACTGCACGCGGCAGTCCGGCCAGGCGCCGGTAGATCTCGGCGGTCTGCGCGGCGATCGTCTTGACGGCCAAGAGCCCGTGCCGGGTACGGAACATCTCGTCCAGGAAGTGCTCGGGGTTGCCGTAGGCGCCGTCGGTGACGCGTCGCTCCAGCTCCCACACGTCGCTGGTCAGGTCCTCGACGAACTTCTCCATCCGCCGCGTCAGCGTCGAGACGATCGCGTGGGAGATGTCGAAGGACGTGCGCGGCCGCAACCGGCCCGCGCGGATCCGCTCGAGGACGTCGCGGGTGTCGCGCAGGGCCACGTCGATCGGGACCGCCGGGTTGACCGGACCGTGCACGGTGACGAGGTAGCGGGGTCCGATCAGCCGGTCGAGCTCGACGTGGTGGACGTGACCGCCGGCCCCACGCTCCGGGGCGTGCAGGACGAGGAACAGCGAGCCCGGGTACGCGTGCAGCTTGGGCAACCGGTTGCGGACCTCGCAGTCGTGCAGGGCCAGCGGGTGCAGCCCGAACGTGGTGGAGAGCACGTCGGCGGCCTCGGCCGACCACTGCGGGATGTCCACCCACACGATCCCGTGCCGTCCGGAGAGCAGTGCTGGCAGCTCGTCGACCGCGCACTCGCGGACGCCGTCATCGGTGATGAGGTACACGTCCACGGTCCGCCTCCTGCCGCCATCATGCTGCGGGAGGACGTCGCCCGCGCCCGCTGGCGACGACGCCGTGGAAGAGCCGCTCGTAGCCGTCGACCATCCGGTCCGCGCTGAACCGGGTCTCGGCCTCGTGGCGGCAGGCGCGCCGGTCGATCGTCGGCAGCCGACCGACGGCGGCGACCGCCTCGTCGGCGTCGGCCACGAGGAAGCCCGTCGTCCCGTCCCGGACCAGCTCGGACAGCGAGCCGCGTGGCGTGGCGATGACCGGCGTGCCCGCGGCGAGCGCCTCGACCACGGCGAGCCCGAACGGCTCCTCGAAGTCGATGAGGTGCAGCAACGCGGCGGCGCCCCCCAGCAGCCGGTCGCGCTCGGCGGGGCCCACCGATCCGACGTATCGCACGAGTGAGCCGTCGACGTGCGGCTCGACGAGCGAGCGGAAGTAGGTCTCGTCGTGCACCACGCCCGCGATCACCAGCGGCATCCCGGCGCGGCGAGCGACGTCGATCGCCAGGTGAGTGCCCTTGTCCGGATGGATGCGGCCGAGGAACAGCAGGTGGTCGCCGCCGGGACCGGGCGTGAACCGCGTGAGGTCGAGGCCGTGGTGGATCGTGGCAGCGTAGGTGAGGGCCGGGTGTCGGTTCGCGTCGCTGATCGACACGTAGTGCGCGATGTCGTCGTAGGCGCGGTAGACCCGCACGATCCGCTCCGACGAGAAGCCGTGGATCGTCGTCACCACGGGGGTGCTGGTCAGCCTGCTGTACGTCAGCGGCAGGAAGTCGAACTGGTTGGAGATCACGTCGAACTGCGCAGCCCGCTCGAAGACCGCCGCGATGTGCAGCGACTCGCAGACCTTGACGTCGATCGTCGGGTCTTCCTCGTACCCGGCCGGAGCCACGGCGTGCAGCCGTGCGCCGGTCAGGGAGTCGGCGGTGGCGAACAGGGTGACGTCGTGACCGCGGACGACCAGACCCTCGGCGAGGGTCGAGGCGACCTGCTCCCAGGGACCGTACGAGCGGGGCGGCGTGCGGTGGGCGATCGAGGCGAGCACAGCGATCTTGACGGGGTGCCTCCGAGGCTGAGGCGGTCGCGCGGCCCAAGGAGCCATGACCGCGACTGGTAGCCTAGCCACGCGGTGCCAAGCCCGGCTGTGAGCACGACCAGCGGGCCAGGACGCCCGGGGATGTCGATCAGGCCCCGCCCGAGGTCGGTAGCGCACTCCGCTGCGAAGCACCACCAGCGCGAAGGGCCTCCATGGCCACCAGGTTCGGCATCCTCAGCACCTTTCCCCCCACGCAGTGCGGCCTGGCCACGTTCTCGTCGGCCCTCGCCACGCACCTGATCGAGGCAGGGGCCGACGTCTCGGTGGTCCGTCTCGTCGACAGGGTGCAGCCTCCGGTGCCGCTCGTCTCGCACCAGCTGGTGACGGGTGCGCCGGACGAGGCGCGCGCAGCTGCCGCCGCTCTGAACGCGTGCGACGTGGCGCTCGTGCAGCACGAGTACGGGATCTACGGTGGCACCGACGGCGTCGACATCCTCGATGTGCTGGCCCGCGTCCGCGTGCCGGTCATCACGGTGCTGCACACGGTGCTGGCCCACCCGACCCCGCACCAGCACGAGGTGCTCGCGCGCGTGGTCGCGGCGTCGTCGGTGACGGTGACCATGACCGAGGCCGGCCGCCAACGGCTCATCGCCGCGTGGGGCGTCGACCCCGGGTCGGTCACCGTGATCGCGCACGGCGCCGGCGACAACCGGGCCGGCGAGGGGTCCGACGGACGTCTGCACCCCGCTCCCGTCGTGCTGACGTGGGGGCTGCTCGGCGAGGGCAAGGGCATCGAGTGGGCGCTCGAGGCGCTCGCCGGGCTCACCGACCTGCGACCCCGCCCCACGTACCGGATCGTCGGGCAGACCCACCCCAAGGTCCTCGAACACTCCGGCGAGGCCTACCGTCACCGCCTGGAGCGCCTGGTCGACCGGCTCGGTCTGGGCACGATGGTGCAGCTCGACGACCGCTACCTCGACGTCCTGACGTTGCAGCGCATTGTCGCCGCGGCGGACGTCGTGCTCCTGCCCTACGACTCGCCGGACCAGGTCACCTCGGGGGTGCTGACGGAAGCAGTCGTCGCGGGCAAGCCGGTGGTGTCGACGGCCTTTCCGCACGCGGTCGAGCTGCTGTCGGGCGGCGCAGGGCTGCTGGTCCCGCGGCGCGACCCGGCGGCGATCCGCACCGCGTTGCGTCGGGTCCTGACCGAGCCCGGGCTCGCGGCGGCGATGGGTGCCGCGTCCCGTGGCCTCGCGCCGGGGCTGCTGTGGTCCGCGGTCGCCGGCCAGTACGTCGATCTCGGTGCCGGCCTGCTGAACGCTCGCGCGTTGTCGGCGGCCTGATGTACCCGTCCCCGGTCTTCGACCACCTGGCACACCTGAGCACGCCGATCGGCCTCTTCGAGCACGCGCTCCTCGACGTGCCCCGACCCGAGCACGGCTACTGCCTCGACGACGTGGCCCGGGGTCTCGTCGTGACGACGCGCCAGCTGCGCCCGTCGCCGCAGGTCGACGGGCTCGCGGCCACGTACCTGCGGTTCACGCTCTTCGCTCAGGACGGCCTCGGGCGGTTCCACAACCGGCGGGACGTCGACGGTCGGTGGACGGACACCGCGACGGTGGAGGACCACTGGGGGCGTGCGCTGTGGGCGCTCGGGACCGCGGCGGGGGCGTCGTCGGACCCGCGGGTGCGTCGCGCAGCTCTGGACGCTGCGGTCGTCAGCCTCGAGCGGCGTTCCCCCTGGTGGCACGCCATGGCGTACGCCGCGCTGGGCGCTGCGGAGGTCCTCCGGGTGCAACCGGGCAACCGGGTCGCCCGCGCGCTCCTCCTCGACGCCCGGACGCTCCTGGCGTGTCCGACGGACCCGACCTGGCCGTGGCCGGACGCCCGCCTCACCTACGCCAACGCGGTGCTCCCCGAGGCGCTGGTGGCGATCGGCACCGCGCTCGGTGACGACGACACCCTGCACGCCGGCCTCGACCTGCTGCACTGGCTCGTCGCGCAGGAGACGGACGACGACCACCTGTCCCTCACACCGGTGGGCGGCTGGCAGGACGGCGACGAACGACCGGCCTTCGACCAGCAGCCGATCGAGGTCGCCGCCCTGGCCGAGGCGAGCTGGCGGGCGTTCCGCGCGACGCGTCAGGAGGTCTGGCTCGGGTACCTCGATCGGTGCGTCGGATGGTTCCTCGGCGACAACGACTGCGGCATGGTGCTCTACGACGACGTGTCGGGAGCCGGCTTCGACGGCCTCCACGCCCACGGCGTCAACCAGAACCAGGGCGCCGAGTCGACCCTCGCCGCGCTGTCGACGCTCCAGCTCGGACGCCTGGCGCTCGTGCAGGCGGTCGCGTGACCGCCGTCGACGCGCCCCCTCTGCTGCGGCGCACGCACCACGTGCTGCGCCCGGACGCGACGCGGGTGGTCAGCACGCCCTTCCTGCCGGGGGAGGAGATCGAGGGTGCGGGCCTGTCGCGCCGCGCGGTGGTGCTCGCCCGGTTGCTCGCGCTGCCCGACGCCGAGGTGGACACGGCCCTGATCGAGGTTCTGACGTCCTTCAGTGCACGCCACCACGACCTCGTCGGGCTGCTCGACGAGCGCTTCGCCCTGGTCGCCCGGCACGTCGAGGACGCCGGTGTCCTCTCGCTGGAGCGTCGTCGGCTCATCGGTGCGTGCATGAGCCAGGAGTACGCGATCGAGTCCGCAGCCCTGTTCAACCCGTCGATGGTGGCGCACCCTGACCAGAGCGGGCTGCCGGAGGGTGCCCTCCGGTTCGTCATGAGCGTCCGGGGGGTCGGCGAGGGCCATGTGTCGTCGGTCGGGCTCCGCACCGGGGTGGTCGACGCGGCGGACGAGCTCACGTTCGACACGCCGGGGCCGACGACGACCGTGCCGGTTCGCCACGACATCGAGCACTCCCGCGCGGACCTGCGACGGCAGAACGACGAGCTCGCGGGGGATCGGGACGATGCCGACGAGCTCCTGCGCGCCCTGCCGGACCTCTTCGGACCGACGGCGGTCGAGACGAGCCCACGGCTCGCCTGGTTGTCCGCGTGCTCGTACGACGTGACGTTCCCGGCGCCCAGTGCGATCGACTCCCGGGTGCTGATGCCCAGGAGTCCCGCTGAGCGGTGCGGCATCGAGGACCTTCGCCTGGTCGAGGTCGCGCACACCGACGGGCGGAGCGCCTATCTCGGCACCTATACGGCGTTCGACGGGGAGTCCGTCGCACCGCACCTGCTCGAGACCGACGACTTCACGACATTCCGCGTGCGGAGGATGACCGGCCCTGGCGCGAAGAACAAGGGCATGGCGATCTTCCCGCGGCGGGTCGGCGGTCGGTACCTCGCCCTGTCGCGCTGGGACCGTGAGAGCAACTCGCTGGCGTCGTCCGACGACCTGCTGCACTGGGACGACCTCGGCACCCTCAGCGCCCCGGCCCGCGCCTGGGAGATCATCCAGGTGGGCAACTGCGGGTCTCCGGTCGAGACGGCGGACGGCTGGCTGGTCCTCACCCACGGCGTGGGCCCGATGCGGCAGTACGGCATCGGCGCGATGCTCCTGGATCTGGACGACCCACGCAGGGTCCTCGGGAGCCTCGCGGCGCCGTTGCTGACCCCCTCCGTGGACGAGCGCGACGGGTACGTCCCGAACGTCGTCTACTCGTGCGGGGCGATGCTGCACGGCCAGACCCTCGTGCTGCCGTACGGGTGCAGCGACGCGGCGATCAGGGTGGCCCTGGTCGACCTCCCGGCGTTGCTCGCCCGGATCGTCCCACGCAGCTGAGAGGCGCTCGGGCGAGTTCACCCACCCCGTCCCAGGCGTGATCGGCCTCGTCCTCCCACATGGTGGACGCGTTCCCACGCTGTGACGTGGCGCACCGTCGTTGGGGTGGACAGGCCCGGATGTGCTCCGTAGCGTCGTTGTCAACACAAAGGGCGGCGGCGCCTGTCGGACCCGGGTTCTTCGACCGGGACCTCAGGGCCGACGCCCTTCGTGCATCTGGCGCCAACGTCGCTGTCACACCGGTCAGGTGGGCCCGTGAGCCCATCCGGCCGTCCGACTGGACGACCGAAGGGGGCGCGAAAACATGGCCACGACGTTCGACAAGCTTCTGCTCGAACCACGCCGATCCGACCAGGTCAGGATCAAGCCCACGAGGGCTGGGGAGAACCAGTCCGCCCAGAGCCCGTCACTCATGCTGCTCGTCCTGCTGGCCTGCGCCGGCGTCATCATCTACGCGGTCTTCCTGCTCAACCCGGCCAACCGGGGCGACTGGCTGCCGTACACGCTCGTGATCGTCGCGGAGTCCGTCCTCGTGGCGCACGCCCTGCTGGCGATGTGGACCGTCCTGTCCAGCGGGCACGATCCCCGCGGGTTCGCGTTCCACCACGCCCAGGACCGGCTGTACGACCTCGGCGAGATCATCCGCGACAACACCGAGAAGGACCCGCGGGCGTGGCGCATGTACCTGCAGGAGTGGCCCATCACGGTCGACGTCTTCATCACGACGTACGGCGAGGATCTCGACACCATCCGGCGGACGGTCACCGCCGCGGTCGCGATGCAGGGCAAGCACGAGACGTGGGTGCTCGACGACGGCCGGTCCGACGAGGTCCGCGACCTCACCGCCGAGCTCGGTGCGCGGTACGTCCGGCGGCTGTCGAGCAACGGCGCCAAGGCCGGCAACATCAACCACGCGCTGTCGATCGCCAAGGGTGACTTCTTCGTCATCTTCGACGCCGACTTCGTGCCGCTGCCGCAGTTCCTGCACGAGACCGTGCCGTTCTTCGCCACCGACGACGTCGCCTTCGTGCAGACGCCGCAGGTGTACGGCAACCTCGACACCGTCATCTCCAAGGGCGCCGGCTACATGCAGTCGGTGTTCTACAAGTTCATCCAGCCCGGCCGGAACCGGTTCAACGCGGCGTTCTCGGTGGGCACCAACGTCATCTACCGACGATCCGCGGCGGACTCGGTGGGCGGCATCTACTCCGACTCCAAGTCGGAGGACGTCTGGACGTCGCTGATGCTGCACGAGAAGGGCTGGCGGACGGTCTACATCCCGACCGAGCTCGCCGTCGGGGACACCCCCGAGACCGTCGAGGCCTACACCAAGCAGCAGCTGCGCTGGGCGACGGGCGGCTTCGAGATCATGCTCACCCACAACCCGCTGGCGCCGAAGCGCAACCTCACCATGGACCAGCGGCTGCAGTACCTGGTCACCTCGACGCACTACCTGACCGGCATCGCGCCGCTCCTGCTGATCCTGGTGCCGCCCCTGCAGATCTACTTCAACCTCACGCCCATGAACCTCACCATCACGCCGCTCACCTGGGCGCTGTACTACGCAGGGTTCTACGTGATGCAGATCCTGGTGGCCTTCTACACGCTCGGCTCGTTCCGGTGGCAGGTGCTCCTGCTCGCCGCGGTGTCGTTCCCGATCTACACGCGGGCACTGATCAACGCCATCTTCAAGAAGGACCAGAAGTGGCACGTGACCGGGCAGAAGGGCGCGTACCGCTCGCCCTTCGCGTTCATGGTCCCGCAGGTCCTGTTCTTCCAGTTCCTGCTCATCACCACCGTGGTCGGTCTCTGGAAGGACATGGGCAACGGGTACGGGAGCCTCGCGGTCGCGTGGAACGCCACCAACACCCTGATCCTCGGAGGCTTCGTCGTCACCGCCTGGAAGGAAGGCCACCGCGCCCGAGCCACCATCAAGGCGCAGAAGCGCGCCGCTCGAACCACCCGTGCGACCGTCCCCGCCACCGCACTTCCCGGAGGTGCAGCATGACCTGGACCAGCCGCATCCGACTGCTCGCGAGCATGCTCGTCGTGCTCGTCATCGCCGCCCTGGCGACCTACCAGCTCAACGAGACCCGTGGGGTCGCCGTGAGCGACTCCGCGCAGATCCTCGCCAAGTCCTACGGCGTCGGCACGCCCTACTCGGGTCTGGTCGTCGACCAGCTCGTCGACGTCGGTGACGAGGTGACGACGGGCCAGCAGCTCTTCGTCATCGACTCGGCGACGCTCCAGTACGACGTGAAGAACGGCTTCGCACGCACGTCGACGGAGGCGACCCAGATCGACGCCGAAGGCCGGCTCGTCGTCCTAGCCACGGGCGACGGTGTCGTGACCGAGATCGCCTCCGAGCGCGGCACGTTCGTCCAGTCCGCCACGCAGCTGGCGACCGTGCAGCGGGCGGACACGCTGTACGTGCAGGCCGAGTACACGCTGACCCCGAAGGAGTACGCACGGGTGGCTGACGACGCCACGGCGACAGTCGTGCTGCCGAACCAGCGCACCATCACCCTCCACGTGTCGGAGGTGAAGGTCGAGACCATCGCGGGCAGCGCCCAGGCGGTCCTCACCTTGGCGGGCAGCGCGCTCGTCGACGGTGCGCAGAACGGCCTGGTGTCGGCCGGCACTCCCGTGACCGCCGAGCTGCAGCTGGACAACGACGGGGTGGTGACGCGGACCGCGGCCTCGGTGAAGACCTATCTGGGAGGACTCTTCCGATGACGACTCGAACCACAGGACCCCTGACCGAGGTGCGACCCCCGCCCGCGTCCCGTCGCCGCTGGTGGGTGATCGCGGCCGCTGCCGCGGTCGTCGTGGCGCTGGGAGCGGTGCTCGTGATCGTCGCCCCTTGGGAGGACGAGGACCCGGCGCCTGCCGAGGTCGAGGGCGCCGGATCGGCTCCCGTCGTGGACGTCAGCGGGCCGCCCGACGCGGCGCTCCCGGAGGTGGACACGGCGGCGCTCGTCGCGGCCGTCCCCGCCGAGTCCGTCGCCAAGATCGACCCGGTGCGCCTCGCGCCCGGTGTGGTGCCGCCCAGCAACCGCTGGTACAGCGGCCTCGTGTTCGGCGACCAGCCGCAGCCGGTGTTCGCCGAGCCGCTCTCGTTCGGGCTCACGGACTCGGGCTTCACGCTCGGGCTGCCGACGCCCACCGTGGACGCGAAGGTGATCATCGCGCCGCACGTGCCGGCCGTGACCGTGGACGCCGGCGCAGCCTCTGCCCAGGTCAGCGCCGCGGACCCGGTGAGCGTGACCGTCGACCTGCTCGACGCGTCGGGTGCGGTGCTCGGCCACGTGGTGCTGGCGGCGGGCTCGCCGTTCGTCAGCCTCACGGCCGAGCAGGACCTCACGCTCGGCTCGACCGTCGCCGGCGGTGCGTTCGCACCGGGCGACGACGGCGCGGCGACCGCTGATGCGGGCTCCTCGCAGTGGGGGCTCGTCGGCGGGACGACCGACGGCGGCTCGACGACGCTGAGCGCGGGAGCGACCGCCACCTGGTACGCGCTGCCGCCGGACGCGACGGACGCGGCGGCGACCGCCCTGCGTACGGCCGCGGCCGACCCGGTCACCGGTGTCGACGTGAGCTACGGCGTGGACGACCAGGTCGCCCGGACCACGCTCACGTACCGCACGGCCGGTGGCTCGCCGACGGCGTACGTGCTCATGCCGCACCACCGCACCGGCGACCAGCCGGAGCGCGAGGACTGTGGCCTGGGTGCCTACCCGAGCGTCTACGGCGACCTGGAGCTGTGTGCCGGGTCGCAGCTGACGTCCTTCGCGCCGGCGCTCCCCGCGGCCGGACAGCTGGACCTGGACGGCATCTCCGACGACCAGCGCGCGGCCATCGTCGACGCGCTCGAGGCCGACGTCGCGGCCACCCCGGCGTTCCCGTCCGACACGTACTTCGGCGGCAAGGCGCTGAACCGCGCGGCGTCGCTCGTCGTGCTGGGCGAGCAGCTGGGCGTGCCGGACGTCGTGGCCGACCTGCGGACCACGACCACCGACGCCCTGCGGGAGTGGGCGGAGGTCGACGGGTGCACGCGTCGCGACGCCCGGTGCGTGGTCTACGACGAGGCGGCTCGGTCGGCCATCGGCCTCACGCCGTCCTTCGGCTCGGACGAGCTCAACGACCACCACTTCCACTACGGCTACTTCCTGGCCGCGGCGGGCCTGCTCGCGAAGGACGACCCGGCCCTCGCGGACGAGCTCGCACCCGTGATGAACCTGCTCGCGCAGGACGTCGCGGCGGCGCAGGCGTCGACCGAGCTGCCGCAGCTGCGGTCGTTCGACCCGTACGCCGGCCACTCGTGGGCGTCGGGGACCTCGCCGTTCGCGGACGGGAACAACCAGGAGTCGTCGTCGGAGGCGGTCACCGCCTGGAACGGCCTGGGTCTGTGGGCGCAGGCGTCGGACCAGCCGGAGCTCGGGACCGAGGCCACCTGGCTCGCGTCCACCGAGGCCCTCACCGCCCGCACCTACTGGACGGCGCCGGACCTCGAGGAGTTCGACGGCTTCGAGCACACGATGGTGTCGCTCAACTGGGGCGGCAAGCGGGACTACGCCACGTGGTTCAGCCCCGAGCCCAACGCGATCCTCGGCATCCAGCTCATCCCGATGGGCCCGGTGCAGACCTCGATCGCGCTGGACGTGGACCCGGAGCAGATCCGGGCGTCGGTCGACGAGGCGACCCCGGGCGGGTACGGCGTGCAGTTCGGCGGCTACCTGCTGATGTACCGGGCGCTGGCCGGCCCGGACGACGCGGCGGCGGCCTGGCAGGAGGCGACGAGCCTTCCGGACGTCGCGGTCGACGACGGCAGCTCGCGCTCGGCGATGCTGGCCTTCATCGCAGCGGCCGGCTGACAACAGCACGACGGCGCCCGTCCCGAACACTCGGGGCGGGCGCCGTCGTGCTGCCTGCGGGCCAGGGCCGGAGTCGTACCGGCGCTGTCTCAGGTGATTCAACACTTGACTTTTCACCCGCTCCGGCAGAAGGTGAGCCAAGGAGTGACACGAGTCACCGGGTCAATCCGCCCCTCATCGGCGAGGGCGCGTCTCCCAGGTCGGCTCGACATCCACCCCTCGGCCAGCACACGGTCCCCGTGCCCCGGTCGGCTCACTGCGGGCATCCCACCCGCACGTACTGCACCGGGCTGACGCCGTCAGCCCAGGGCCGACCAGGCCCGGCGCAGCGTCGCGCCGGACCTGACGGCCCGCACGCCAGACCGGCCGTCGACCTGCGGCCGGACCATCGCGCCCTCGGGCCCGTCGTCGTCGACCCTCCGGTCGGTGCGCCGTGCCGTACCTGAACGGAGACAGCAGGATGTCTGCTCACCAACGACCCATCTCCTCGCGCCCTCTGGACCGTCGCCGCCTCGTCGCGATGGTGGCGGTCGGCGCCCTGCTGGCGTACCTGGTGCAGGCGATCGCCCTGCCCGCGCCCCGGGCCGAGGCGGTGACGGTCGGATCAGGCAGCTACGCGGAAGGAACCCCCACGGGCGGCGCGGTTCCCACGGAGTGCAACAACACCCCGATCACCAACCCGCGGGCGCACGTGACGTCGAACTTCCCGGCCGGCGCCATCCCGACGAACGACTGGTGGACCTCGCTGCTGTGGCGCAAGTTCAACTGCGCGTCGGTCTCCGAGAACCTCATGGCGCACCCGCTCGCGTTCCATGCGTTCACCAACGGGCTCGGGGTGAGCTACCCGACGACGGCGAGCATCTCCGGGACCGCCACGGGGGTGGGGGAGTACCACTACAACTACGCCGAGGACTTCCGGCTGGGGATCGCGGGGCTCGACGCCGACGGCAAGGTCGACAACTACTCCGACTGGACCGTCAGCGAGCTCTGGACCAACGGCAGCAGCAGCCTGCGCACCACGTTCGGTCATGGCCTGCCGTTCGTCTACGCGACGAAGACCGGCGGCAACGCGACCCTCACGGGTGCGGCCGCGCCGACGGTGTGGAGCAACGCCAACGCGGCGATCGGCTACACGATCAACGGCCACGACTACGCCGCGTTCGGCCCGACGGGATCGACGTGGTCGGTCTCCGGCAGCACGATCAGCTCGTCGCTGAACGGCGGGACCTTCTTCTCCGTCGCCGTCCTGCCCACCACGCCGAGCAGCAGCAACGCCGACCGTGCCGCCGCGCTGAGCGCCTACGCGCCGTACGCGCACAACCACGTGACCGGCACCAAGGTCTCGTGGTCCTACAACGAGTCCACCGCCAAGATGACCGCGACCTACGCGTTCACCACGACGGCACGTCAGGGCTCCGGCACCGGCACCGTCTACGCCCTGTACCCGCACCAGCGCGACAACCTCGCGGGCGCCACGCTGAGCAGCTACTCGTACACCTCCCCGCGCGGACCGATGCGGGTCGTGATCGGCAGCTCGCAGTTCCAGACGGTGACGACGTTCAACGGCGTGCTCCCGCAGCTGGCGAACACCGGCTTCGCCGCCGGCTCGGCCGACGCCACGCAGCTCAGCGGCTACGTCTCCCAGGTGGCGTCGGGCGACCCCTTCGCCGGCTTCGGTGAGGACACCTACTGGACGGGCAAGGCGCTCGGGCGTGCCGCGCAGGTCGCCCACATGGCCAACCTGACCGGCAACACGGCCGCCCGCGACACCCTCGTCGGCGCGATGCGGACGCGGCTCACGGACTGGATGACGGCGTCGCCCGGGGAGACCACCCGGTCGTTCTGGTACAACCCGTCGTGGGGGACCCTGATCGGCTACCCGGCCTCCTACGGCTCGGACACCGACCTCAACGACCACCACTTCCACTACGGCTACTACGTGGTGGGGGCCGCCACGGTCGCGCAGTTCGACCCCGCATGGGCGGCGGAGTCCGCGTACGGCGGCATGGTCAACACCGTCATCAAGGACGCGGCCAACTGGGACCGCACCGACACCCGGTTCCCGTTCCTGCGCGACTTCGACATCTACGCGGGTCACGACTGGGCCGCCGGGCACGGTGCGTTCGCGGCAGGCAACAACCAGGAGTCGTCGTCGGAGGGCATGAACTTCGCCAGCGGACTCATCCAGTGGGGTCAGGTGACCGGCAACACGGCGGTCCGTGACCTGGGCATCTACCTCTACACGACGCAGGCGTCCGCCATCGAGAACTACTGGTTCGACACCGACGACGAGGCCTTCCCGGCCGCGTTCGGGCACTCCACGGTCGGGATGGTCTGGGGCGACGGCGGCTCCTACTCGACGTGGTTCAGCGCCGAGCCGGAGATGATCCAGGGCATCAACCTCCTGCCGAGCACCGCGGGCCACCTGTACCTGGGCTACAACCCGTCGTACATCAGCCGCAACATCGCCGAGCTCGAACGCAACAACGGCGGTCCCGCGACGGT
The DNA here is from genome assembly GCF_030814415.1 of Cellulomonas humilata. Taxonomy (GTDB): domain Bacteria; phylum Actinomycetota; class Actinomycetes; order Actinomycetales; family Cellulomonadaceae; genus Cellulomonas; species Cellulomonas humilata_A. The sequence continues at coordinate 997,868 of NZ_JAUSVB010000002.1, forward strand.
CTGGCAGGACATCGTCTGGGAGTTCCAGGCGCTGGCCGACGCCCCGACGGCGCTGGCGCAGTTCCGTTCGCAGGCCGGTTCGTACACGGTCGAGGAGGGGGAGTCGCGGGCGCACACGTTCTACTGGCTCAAGAGCCTGTCCGGGCTCGGCACGGTCGACCGGTCCGTCACGGCGAACACCCCGCTGCATGCGGTCTTCGTGAAGAACGGCGTCCGGACCTACCAGGCGGCGAACATGAGCGGGTCGGCGATCACCGTCACCTTCTCCAACGGCGTCACGCTGGCCGTCCCGGCTCGCTCCGTGGCCAGCTCGAACACCACGATGCCCTCGGACACGACGGCACCCACGACGCCGGCGTACCTGACGGCATCGGGCACGACGGCGACGTCGACCAACCTGTCCTGGACGGCGTCGACCGACAACGTGGGCGTGACGGGGTACGAGGTGCTCCGCAACGGGTCGGTCGTCGCCACCGCGACGGGCACCACCTACGCAGCAACCGGCCTGTCGGCCTCGACGACCTACTCGTTCACGGTCCGTGCCCTCGACGCTGCGGGCAACCGCTCGTCGAGCAGCGCGCCGCTCTCCGTGACGACGTCGGCGGCCACCGGCGACACGACGCCACCGTCGACCCCGTCCGGGCTGGCCGCGTCGGGCACGACGTCGTCGGCGACCACCCTGGCGTGGTCGGCGTCCACGGACAACGTGGCGGTCACCGGATACGAGGTCCTGCGAGGTGGCACCGTCATCGGCTCGACCGCGAGCCGGACGTACACGGCGACGGGCCTGTCTCCCTCCACGGCCTACGCGTTCACCGTGCGGGCGTACGACGCGGCGGGCAACCGGTCCGCAGCGAGCAGCGCGGTGAACGTCACCACCTCGGCGGGGTCGACGGGCATCGACGCCACCTCCCGGATCCAGGCGGAGGCCTGGTCCGGCATGGCGGGGGTCGCGAAGGAGACGACTTCGGACACCGACGGCGGGCAGAACGTCGCCTGGATCGCCAACGGTGACCACCTCCGGTTCGACAACGTCAGCTTCGGGAGCACCGAGCGCAGGACGTTCAGCGCCCGGGTCGCGTCCGGGGCGGCCGGAGGCGTCAGCGGGCTGGTCAACGTGCGGCTCGACAGCCTCACCGGCCCGTCGATCGGCAGCTTCGCCATCGCCAACACGGGCGGCTGGCAGAGCTGGCGGACGATCCCGGCGAACATCCAGCCGACCACCGGCACCCACACGGTGTACCTGACGTTCGACTCGGGGCAGCCGGCCGACTTCATGAACATCAACTGGTTCACGTTCAGCTAGCGGACGACCTCCGCGGCCCGGCAGCATCTCCACGCTGCCGGGCCGCGGCGCGTCACGTCGAGTCGCGGGCGATCACGTGGAAGACGTCGTCCGGCTGGGCCGGCGGGTCCACGCTGTCGTCCAGCGCGGCCAGGACGGCATCCGCGAGGTAGCGGGCCTGCGCGTCGATGGCCTGCCAGATCGTGGTGAGCGCCGGTGCCGCGAGGCGTGCGGCGGGGATGTCGTCGACCCCGATGACGGCCACGTCCTGCGGCGTGCGCAGCCCCTCGGCGCGCAGCCCGGACAGGACCGCGAGCGCCACCTCGTCGTTGTACGCAGCGACCGCGGTCACGGGCTCGGCACCGGCGCGCCAGGCCCGCACGGCGGCGACCGCGGACGTCACGTCGAGGTCGACCACCTGGACCTGCGGTGCGGGAAGGCCGAGCTGCTCGCACCCCTGCCCGACGCCGGCGAGGCGGCGGTCCGCGAACGCGGCCAGCCGGTCGTCGCTCGGGGAGGCGTACCCGACGACGCGGTGGCCGCGCTCGGCCAGGTGCTCGAGCTGGAGCCGCCCGATCTGGGTCTGCGGGACCGAGAACGTCCCAGGGTGAGTGATCTCGTCCAGTGCGCTGCCCACGACCACGATGCCGGCCTGGCGCATCGCCCGCTCGTCCTCCTCCGCGAACGGCGCGAGGCCGAGCACGACGCGCGGCGTGACGGCCCGCCACAGCTCGGAGAGCGGACGCGGACCTCGCGACTGGTGGACAAGGACGGACAGGCCACGGTCGGCCAGCCTCGTGGTCAGGTGGTCGAGCAGCGTGTCGATGACCGGACCGATCGTCCAGTTGGGCAGGACGCACAGGACGAGGTCGCTGCGGCCGGAGCGCAGGGCGCGGGCGGCAGCGGACGGCGTGTAGCCCAGGCGGGCGGCGGCGTCGCGGACGCGCTGCCGGGTGGTCTCCGGGATGGTGACGCCGGTCTTGCCGTTCAGGACGTAGCTGACGGTCGTGCGCGAGACTCCGCTCTCCCGTGCGACATCGGCACTCGTCAACCGTGGCACGGTTCCTCGCCTCCCCATTCCCGGACCCGCCACACCTTAGTCCGCAGCACCCGGTGCTCAGATGCGCCTCCCCGGTTGACGCGGGTGGTCGTGCGGGTGAGTCTGCGAGAGTGACCAGCCGACGTGGAGCCCGCCTCGAGAGCACCCCGCCGGGGGGCGCGGTGCCGAGCGCCGCCGTGGACGCCGTCGCCGCCGCGCGCATGCTTGGGACCACCGACGAGCAGTGGGCCACGGTGCTGGGGCGCTTCGACCGGCACTTCGGACGACTCGTCCACCTCCTCGAGGAGGTGTACGGGCCGGGGGAGGCCACGACGCGCGAGCTGGCGCTGCTCGCGGAGCTGCTGGCGACCAGCTGGCAGGAGCGACCCGCCGACCTGCACGCGCTCGATGCCGCGCGCGAGGCGGACCCGACCTGGTTCATGTCGCAGCGGATGCTCGGCGGTGTCCTGTACGTGGACCGCTACGCGGGCGACCTGGAGGGGGTCCGTCGCCAGATCCCGTACCTCGAGGAGCTCGGCCTGACGTACCTGCACCTCATGCCGCTGTTCGAGGCGCCGGAGGAGAATTCGGACGGCGGCTACGCGGTGTCGAGCTATCGGGCGGTCGACCCGTCGCTCGGCACGATGGCGGAGCTGCGGGACCTGGCGGCCGAGCTGCGGGCGCACGGGATCGCGCTCGTCGTCGACTTCATCTTCAACCACACGTCCGACGAGCACGCGTGGGCCCAGGCAGCACGCGCCGGCGACCCGGAGCACGAGGCCTTCTACTGGTTCTTCCCCGACCGGACCATGCCGGACGCGTACGAGCGCACCGTGCGGGAGATCTTCCCCGACGACCACCCCGGCTCGTTCGTGCCCGTCCCGACGCCCGACGGGCTCGGAGAGCGGTGGGTGTGGGCGACGTTCCACTCGTTCCAGTGGGACCTCAACTACGCCAACCCTGCGGTGTTCCGGGCCATGGCGGCGGAGATGCTGTTCCTCGCGAACCAGGGCGTGGACATCCTGCGGATGGACGCCGTCGCGTTCATCTGGAAGCAGCTCGGCACGTCGTGCGAGTCGCTGCCGCAGGCCCACCTCCTCCTGCAGGCGTTCAACGCGGTCTGCCGGATCGCCGCACCGGCCGTGCTGTTCAAGTCGGAGGCGATCGTCCACCCGGACGAGGTGATCGAGTACATCAGCGTCGACGAGTGCCAGCTCTCCTACGACCCGCTGAAGATGGCCCTGGTCTGGAGCGCGCTGGCGACGCGCGACGGACGCCTGCTCCAGCAGGCGCTCGAGCGCAGGCACGCGCTGCCGGCCGGGACCTCCTGGGTCGGCTACGTGCGCAGCCACGACGACATCGGGTGGACCTTCGCCGACGAGGACGCCGCCGAGCTCGGCATCGACGCCGCCGCGCACCGCCGGTTCCTCAACCGGTTCTACGTCGACCGGTTTCCCGGGTCGTTCGCGCGCGGCGTGCCGTTCCAGGACAACCCGCGCACGGGGGACTGCCGGATCGCGGGCACGACGGCGTCGCTCGCGGGCCTGGAGGCCGGGGACGCCGGCGCCGTCGACCGGATCGTGCTGGCGCACGCGATCGTGCTGTCCACCGGAGGCATGCCGCTGCTGTACCTCGGCGACGAGGTCGGCCAGCTCAACGACTACGGCGCCCTCGACGAGCCGGGTCATGGCGAGGACAGCCGCTGGGTGAACCGGCCCCGGTACCCGGCGACCCGGTACGCGCAGCGGACCGACCCGTCCACGGACGCCGGCCGGATCTTCGCGCGCCTGCGGCACCTCGTCGAGGTCCGCCGCCGCACGCCCGAGCTCGCGGGGAACGACCTCATCACGTTCGACACCCACAACCCGCACCTGGTCGCCTATCAGCGCCCGGGACCGGGCACCCTGGTGCTGGTCGTCGCCAACGTGGCCGACGACCCGCAGCACGTGGACGCCACGACGCTCTCGGGTCTGCCCGCGTCGGCCGAGGACCTGCTCGCAGGCGACGTCGTCGACCTGCGCGGGGGGCTCACCGTCCCGGCGCACGGGGTCGTCTGGCTCCGGGTCGCAGGAGGAGGAGGAACACATGAGTGAGGCAGGACCCACCGGGGTGATCGACCCCCGCTACGGCGACGCCACGGCGACCGCGCCGCCGTGGACCGACATCGAGCGCCGGCTCTCGGACGCCGGCCTCTACTGGATCGTCACCGTCCGCACCGACGGGCGCCCGCACGCCGTCCCGCTGGTGGGCGTCTGGCACGACGGCGCGTTCGCCTTCTGCACCGGCCCGCACGAGCAGAAGCTGCGCAACCTCGACGGCAACCCGCACGTGGCGGTGACCACCGGGAGCACAGGTTCCGGCGGGTGGGACAGCGGGGTCGAGCTGGTGCTCGAAGGTGAGGCGGTGCGCGTCACCGAGCCGGAGGCGCTGCAGTCGCTGGCGGACGCCTGGCTCGCCAAGTACGGCGACGACTGGGCGTTCGACGTGCGCGGCGAGGGCTTCGTCGAGCGCAGCGACACCGGCGGTGGCTCCGAGGGTGCCTGGGTGTACCGGGTCGCGCCGACCAAGGTCCTCGCGTTCGGCGGCGGTCACGGGCAGACGGCGTACCGCTTCTGAGACGTCACCCGGCGACGGTGAGGATTCGGGTCCAGGCGTCGGCGAGCCACGACCCGAAGCGTTCGGAGGTCCAGCCCCGCTCGTGCACGAGGAGCGCCCAGTGCTCCGGCCCGTTCATGCTCCAGACGATGTCTGCCATCTCGTCGTCGGACAGGTCGGTACGCAGCTCGCCCGTCACACGCAGGTCCGCGACGAAGGCGCGCATGTTGGCGGCCCGTCGCGACGAGATGGTCTCCCACAGCTCCCGGCAGTCCTGGTCGGTCGACGCCGCCTCCCGCAGGGCGAGGTAGACAGGTCCGAGGCGGCCTTGGATCTGGGCGACAGCGTCGGCGTAGATGAGGATCTTGGCCCGGACACCGGTCGCCTCCCGGATGCGCACGACGTAGTCGCGTTCTCGGGCCGGCACGGCGTGGTCGGTGCCCGAGATGGAGGTCTCCACGACCTCGCGCAGGAGAGCCGGTTTGCGTCCCACGGCGGCGTAGACCGTGTCGACCGCCACGTGTGCGCGCGCGGCGACAGCGGCGATCGTGGTGCCGGAGTAGCCCTCGCTGAGGAACAGCTCGCGCGCCGCGCTCACGACGGCGGTCCTGGTGGCAGCGGCCTGCTCCGCTCGCCGGGGCGAGTGGTAGGACCGCCCACCGTTGACGTCCCGCTGCATCCGCTCTACCCTCCAGATATTCGTCCGAATGCCATTCGGATGAAACTCTAGCAGGACGCAAAGGAGCGGACGTGGACGTCGAGAGCGTGCAGACCGTGGTGGTCGGCGGCGGTCAGGCGGGACTCGCGGCCAGCCACGAGCTGTCGGAGCGGGGTCTGCCGCACGTGGTCCTGGACGCGGGGGAGCGCATCGGAGATCCTGGCGCCGGCGGTGGGACTCGCTGCGACTGTTCACGCCGGCTCGCTACGACGGGCTCCCGGGTCTCCCGTTCCCCGGTGACCCGTGGTCGTTGCCGTCGAAGGATGAGCTCGCCGACTACCTGGAGTCGTACGCCGCAGACCTCCCGGTGCGGACAGGGGTGCACATCCGGCGCGTGACCCGGTCGGGTGCGGACTACCTGGTCGAGTCGGACAGCGGGACGTGGCGCGCGCAGAACGTCATCGTCGCCACGGGGTTCGACCGGGTGCCGCGCATCCCGGCGTTCGCAAGCGAGCTGCGGCCGGACATCGTCCAGCTCGACGCCGGCTCCTATCGCGGACCGGACCAGGTCGGCCCCGGCGGCGTGCTCGTCGTCGGTGCCGGGAACTCCGGTGCGGACATCGCCCTCGAGCTGGCGGTGACCCACCGCACCCACCTGTCGGGTCGGCACCCGGGGCAGGTGCCGTGGCGGATCGGGCAGCCGTGGGCGCGACCCCTGAACCGGCTGGTCTTCTGGGCGTTCGCCCACGTGCTGACCACGACGACACCGATCGGCCGACGCGCCCGCGCGGACGTGCTCGCCCACAGCGGGCCCCTGATCCGCGTGAAGTCGCGCGACCTGGTCGCTGCCGGGGTGCAGCGCGTGCCCCGGACCGCCGGCGCCAGGGACGGGCTCCCGGTGCTCGACGACGGCCGCACGCTGGACGTCTCCACCGTCGTCTGGTGCACGGGCTTCGACCCCGACCACAGCTGGATCGAGCTGCCCGTGCTCGACGCCCAGGGGCGTCCGGTGCACGAGCGCGGCGTCACCGACGAGAGCGGGCTGTACTTCCTCGGCCTCCTCTTCCAGCACTCGCTGGCGTCCTCGATGCTCAACGGGGTCGGCGCCGACGCCTCCGTCGTCGCCCGTCACATCGCGGACAGGTCCGCCGGTCGCGAGCCCGTCGCAGCGCCGACGTCGGGACCGGCGTCGGCCTGACCGCTACGGTGCGCTATGAGCGCTGCGGGCCCACTGGGTGACTACCTGCGAGCACGACGTGATCGGTTGCAGCCGCGGGACGTGGGGCTGGTGGAGAGCGTCGGCACACGTCGTGTCCCCGGGCTGAGGCGCGAAGAGGTCGCCATCCTGGCTGGGGTCAGCACCGACTACTACCTGCGCCTCGAGCAGGGCCGCGACGCGCGCCCGTCCGACCAGGTGCTGGACGCGCTGGCGCGGGCGCTGCAGCTCGACGCCGTGGCCACCGACTACCTCTACGCGCTGGCGCGACCTGCGGAGCACCCCGCAGCTGCCGAGCAGACCGACGTCGTGCACGACGCGACGCGGTGGCTGATCGACTCGTGGCCGCTCACTGCCGCGCTCGTCCACAGCCGGTACGTCGACGTCCTCGCGTCGAACCGCCTGGCACGACGGCTCAACCCGAACTTCCGCGTGGGCGTGAACAGCGTCGTCTCCCTGTTCACCGACCCGGCCGAGCACCGGTTCCACGACGACTGGGAGGCGCTGGCCGCTCGCTCTGTCGCACTGCTACGGATCTCGGCGGAGGCACGGACCGGCGACGCCCGCCTGGACGCCCTGGTTGCCGCCGGCTCGGCCAGCAGTCCGCTCTTCCGGGAGTTCTGGGAGCGGCAGGAGGTGCGCCGCATCGGCGAGGGGGTGCACGTCCTGCACCACCCTGTCGTCGGCGAGCTCCGGCTGACCTTCCTGCGGCTGCCGCTGGTCGGCACGGACGGTCAGTCGATGTTCCTCTACTTCGCGGAGCCGGGGTCGCCGAGCGCCGCGGCGATGGAGCGGCTGGCGGGCGTTGGGGGGGACCAGCAGGGACAGGAAGCGTCGGCGTCCGAGGGCTAGCGTCGCGTGCGTGGACCTCCATCTGGCGGGCAAGGTCGCGGTCGTCACGGGCGCGAGCAAGGGCATCGGTCTGGCTGTCACGCGGGCGCTCGTCGCCGAAGGGGTGTCGGTCGTCGCCGGGGCGCGCTCGATCACCGACGAGCTCGTCGCCCTGTCCGACACCGGGCAGGTCCTCGCGGTCGCGATCGATCTCGCCGACGCCGACGCTCCCGCGGAGCTGGTGTCGCGGGCGGCCCACTTCGGTGGGCTGGACGTCGTCGTCAACAACGTCGGGGCCGTCACCCCACGGACCACGGGCTTCCTCGACGTCACCGACGACGACTGGCACGCCACCCTCAACCTGACCCTGATGGCCGCCGTGCGCACGACGCGCGCGGCCATCCCGCTGCTCCTGGCCCGGGGCCGCGGCACCGTGGTGACGATCTGCTCGGTCAACGCGTACCTGCCGGACCCGGGGGTCATCGACTACTCGGCCACGAAGGCGGCGGTCTGGAACCTGTCCAAGTCGTTGTCGAAGGAGTTCGGCCCCCGCGGTCTGCGCTTCAACACCGTCAGCCCTGGTCCGGTCTCGACGCCGCTGTGGCTGGGGGAGACCGGCGTCGCGGCCACGGTCGCGGCGAGCCTCGGCGTCTCGTTCGACGAGGCCAGGCGACGGATCATCGAGGAGGCGGGCGGCTTCTCGACCGGCCGCTTCACCGAGCCCGAGGAGGTCGCCGACCTGGTACTGCTGCTGGCCAGCGACCGCGCGGGCAACGTCACCGGCGCCGACGTCCTCATCGACGGCGGCCTGACCAAGCAGCTGTGACCACCGACCTCTAGGGAGCCTCATGTCCGGCACGCCTGTCGTCTTCATCCACGGTCTCTGGATCCACTCGTCCGCGTGGGCGCCGTGGCTCGAGCTCTTCGCCGAGCGCGGGTACTCCCCGACAGCGCCCGGCTGGCCCGGTGACGCGGACACGGTCGCCGAGACCCGGGCCGCCGCTGCCGCGCTCGACGACGTGGGGATCGAGCAGATCTGCCACCACTACGCCGACCACATCGACACACTCGACGCCAAGCCGATCGTCATCGGGCACTCCTTCGGCGGGCTGATCGCGCAGGAGCTGCTGGCGAACGACCTGGCCGTCGCGGCGGTCGCCATCGACCCGGCGCCGATCAAGGGCGTCAAGACCCTGCCGTTCTCGCAGCTGCGCTCCGGGTTCCCCGTGCTGGGCAACCCCGCGAACAAGCGCCGGACGGTGTCGCTGACGGCCAAGCAGTTCCGCTACAGCTTCGGCAACACGCTGACGGAGGAGGAGTCCGACGCGCTGTTCCAGGCGTGGACCATCCCCGGGCCGGGCCGACCGCTGTTCGAGGACGCCACGGCGAACTTCTCGCGCACGTCCCCGGCCAAGATCGACACCCACCTGGCCGTCCGCGGACCGCTGCTGCTGACGTCGGGCAGCGAGGACCACACGGTGCCGAAGTCGGTGACCCTGGAGGTCGCGAAGATGTACGAGGACAGCCCCGGCTCGATCACCGAGTACCACGAGTTCGCCGGGCGCGGTCACTCGCTGACCATCGACTCAGGATGGCGGGACGTCGCCGACGTGACGCTGGAGTGGCTCGCTTCGCAGAAGCTCGACGTACCGGCGGCCACGACGAGCTGAGCGCCTACAGCCCGAACACCTCGGTCGGCCGCCCGCGCACGAGGTCGACGACGGCCTCGGCCGCTTCGTCCTCGTCGAGCCGGTGGTCGGCCACGAGGCCGGCCAGGTACCCGGCGTCGAGCCGTCGCGCCATGTCGTGGCGGGCCGGGATCGAGCAGATGGCCCGGGTGTCGTCGATGAACCCGCTGGTCCGGGACAGGCCGGCGGTCTCGGAGACGGCGGACCGCCAGCGCCGGATCGCGTCGGGGGCGTCGAGGAACCACCAGGGCGCTCCGACGTAGACCGACGGGTAGAAGCCGGCGAGCGGGGCGAGCTCGCGGGAGAACACGGACTCGTCGAGCGTGAAGAGCACGAGCGTGAGGTTCGGGTGAGTGCCGTACCGGTCGAGCAGCGGCCGGAGGGCGTCGGTGAAGGCGCCGGGCAGCGGCAGGTCGTGGCCGGTGTCCGGGCCGAACCGCGCGCCTGTCGGCCGGTGGTGGCCTCGGCGCACCCCGGGGTGCAGCGTCATGGTGAGGCCGTCCTCGGTCGCCATCCGCGCCATCTCCAGCAGCATGTGCCGGCGCAGGGCCGCCGCCTCGTCCGGAGCCACGGTCCCGGCGAGGGCTGCGTGGTAGATGCGCTCGGCCTCGGCGGCGTCCAGCGGTTCCGTCCCGACGTCCTCGTGGCTGTGGTCGGTGGACACACCACCGTGGCACCGGAAGTGGGTACGCCGGTCCTCCATCGCGGCGACCCAGCCGGCGTAGCAGCCGGTGTCGACGCCGGCGACCGCGCCCAGGTGCAGGACGTCACGTGCCCAGTCGGGCCGGCCGGCCTCGAGGTACCTGTCCGGGCGGAACGTCGGGACCACCCGGCCGGCGAAGGTCGGGTCGGCGCGCAGGGCCGCGTGCGCGGCGAGGTCGTCGGCGGGGTCGTCGGTGGTGGCGAGGACCTCGATCCCGAACCGGTCGAAGAGCGCCCGCGGCCGGAACGCCGGCTGCGCGAGCTGGTCGGCGATCCCGTCGTACAGGACGTCGGCCGTCTCGGCGCTCGGCCGCAGGGCCAGCCCGAACACGTCCACCAGCGCGCTCTCCAGCCAGTACTTGACCGGGGTGCCGCGGTACACGGACCAGTTCTCGCACAGCAGGCGCCACGCCTGCCGGGCGGCCTCGGGGGAGAGCGGTCCCTGCCCGACGCCGAGCCGGTCCAGCGGCACCCCCGAGGCGTGGAGCAGGCGGGTGACGTAGTGGTCCGGCGTGATCAGAAGGGTCGTCGGGTCCGGAAAGGGCTGGTCCTCGAGGAGCAGCCGGGCCTCGACGTGCCCGTGCGGGGAGATGATCGGCAGGTCGCGCACCTCGTCGTACAGGCGGCGGGCGATCGACCGGACCTCCGGTTCGGCCGGCAGGAGCCGGTCGGGGTGCAGGCGCAGGGCCTGTGCGGTGAGCGTCGGCACGGCTCAGTCCTCCCGCGCGGCGCGGCGGGCAGCCGTCTCTGCGACCATCGCCCGGAACCGGGCCTCGGTCAGGGGGTAGACGACCATGATGAGGACGCCGATGAGGATGAACAGCGCTGGGACGAAACCGGCGATGTAGCGGATGCCGTCCTGGGTCGCCTGGCTCTGCACCTCCTGCTGCGCCACGTACCCGACGAAGCCGAGCCCGTATGCCGCTGCCGCTCCGCCGACGGCCTGCCCGAGCTTGCGGGTGAAGGAGAAGACCGCGTACGTGGTGCCCTCCGTGCGTACGCCGGTCCGCCACTCGCCGTACTCGACGGTGTCGGCCTCCAGCGCCCACATGAGGGTGTTCACAGCGGCGAGTCCGACGCCGTAGATGCCGAAGAACACGATCGCCAGGACGGGCAGGGTCGACGGCGTCAGGGCGATGCCCACGGCGGCGACGACGGCGAGCCCGCCGCTCACGATGTACGCCGTCTTCTTGCCGACGGCGCGCACGATGCGGGGGATGAAGCCGGCGACGACGAACATCACGCCGGTGCTCACGACGGTCAGGATGATGAAGTAGTTGGCGTCGCCGAGGACGTCCCGGGCGTAGTACGCCTGGACCGTCTGGAGCGTGAACATGCCGACCAGGAACGACAGGGCGCTCAGGCACAGCATGAGCAGCGGCCGGTTGCCCTTCAGCGTGGCCAGGCTCTGCTGCAGGCTGACGTGGGGTACGTCACGGTCGACGCGCTCCTTCGACGTGCTGAACAGGAGCATGTAGAGGCCGAAGCCGATGACGACGAAGAGCAGGGTCGTCAGGGTCAGCGACTGCTGCAGGTTGTCCGAGCTCTTGATCTGCGGGGCGACGATGAAGGCGAGCGCGATGATCGTGGCCGCCGTCCCCATCGTGCGGAAGCTGGCAAGTCGTGCGCGTTCCACGGGCTCCTGCGTCATCGCCGACGCCAGCGACCCGTAGGGGATGTTCACCAGGCTGTACGCCAGACCCAGAGCGGCGTAGGTGACGTACGCGTAGATGAGCTTGCCCGTGCCGCCCAGCCCGCCGGGGACCGTGAAGGTGGCCACCGAGAGCAGGAGCAGGGGGAGCGAGCCGAACAGGAAGAACGGCCGGAACTTGCCCCACCGGGTCATCGTCTTGTCGACCTGCCGGCCGGCCCAGATGTCCGCGAACGCGTCCCAGACCCGCACGACGAGGAACAGGGTCCCCGCGGCCGCGGCCGAGATGCCCACGACGTCGGTGTAGTAGAGCAGCAGGAACATCGACGTCATGGAGAACGCCAGGTTGTTCCCCGCATCGCCGGCGGCGTAGCCGAGGTAGGAACGGAACCGGAGCTTCGGCGCCGGGCTCGTGCTGGGGGTGGTGATCGGGTCGGAGACAGCGACGGTGCTGGTCATGTCGACTCCTCGGTCGGGCCGCGCGGACGCGGCGGTGCTGGGGGTGGTCACGGCTTGGAGGTCCAGCGGCGTCGCAGCACGTGCGCGGCGGCCTTCGGGCGGCGGTCCCGGGTGAACACGCCCTTCTTGTTTCCGTCGACCCGGAACACGCTGGTCGACGACGTGGCGAAGTCCGCGAAGTTCCAGACCTGCTCACCGACGACGGCGTCGACCGCATCGAACACGCGGTGGTTCATCTCCAGGTACTCGACCTGGTACTCCTCGGACCACGGCTGCGGGGTCAGGGAGTGCACCCCGGCGACGGTGTCGGCGCCGTACTCGGTGATGATGATCGGCTTGCCGTCCGTGGCCCATTGCTGCAGCTCGGCCAGCCAGGCCGCCTCCGCGGCGACCAGGTCGCCCGTGTTCACGTACCAGCCGTAGTAGCGGTTGAGCATGATGACGTCGCCGAGCTCGGAGACCTGGCACCTCCCGTGGGGGGCGAGCATCACGTTGACGAAGCCGACGGGCCGGCTGCGGTCCAGCTCGCGGGTGAGCGCGAAGAGCGGCTCGAAGTAGGCGCGCGCCGCATCGGTGTCGGACTCGGGCTCGTTCGCGATCGACCAGAGCACGACGCTCGGGTGGTTCTTGTCGCGCTGGACCAGCTCACGGATCGCCTGCTTGTGCGCCTCCTGGCTGACGTCGTTGACGGTCTCGGGGGAGAACGTGGTGTAGCTCTGCCCGCCGAAGATCCCGCCGGCCAGCCCCATGTTCTGCCCGACCGCCGCGACCTCGTCGATGACGACGATGCCCTTGCGGTCCGCGTAGTCGTAGACCTCCTCGGCGTACGGGTAGTGCGACGTGCGGAACGAGTTGGCGCCGATCCAGTCGAGCAGCTCGAAGTCGTGCACCAGGTAGGCGTCGTCGTGACCCTTGCCGCGCACCGCTGTGTCCTCGTGCTTGCCGAACCCCTGGAAGTAGAACGGCTCGCCGTTGATGAGGAACTGCGTCCCGCGCACCTCGACGGTCCGGACGCCCACGCGCTGGTGGTAGCTGTCGAACGGCGTCCCGGAGGCGTCGAGGAGCTCGACCCGCGCGTCGTAGAGGTAGCCGGCGCCGGGCTCCCAGCGGTGCACGTCCGGGATGGTCAGCTCGTTGCTCGGTCCCTCGGCGGTGGCCACGACGCGACCGTCGGCGTCGTGCAGCGTCACGCGCACCGCGTGCTGCGCCTTGCCGGCGACCGTCACGTCGTAGGCGACGACGCCCGTGGTGCCCTGCAGGTCGGTGACCACGACGACGTCGTCGACGTAGGTGGTCGGCGTCGCGTAGAGCCAGACCGACCGGTGCAGCCCGGCGAAGTTGAAGAAGTCGTGGAAGTACTGCTGCCGACGGCCCTGCGGGGTGTCGTGCACGATGCCCGGCGGGATGGTCTGGAAGGTCAGCTCGTTGTTCACCACCACGGTGACGCGGACCTCGTCGCCGGGGGAGACCAGCTCGGTGACGTCGGCCTCGAACGGCGTGTACCCGCCCTCGTGGCGCGCCACCTCGGTGTCGCCGACCCACACCACCGCGGCGTGCGTCGCGGAGTCGAACCGCAGCACCACCCGCTGACCGGCCCAGCCGCGCGGCACCCGGACCGAGGTCTGGTACCAGGCGTCGCCGACGTGGTCCCGGCCGGTGGTCCCCACGAGCACGTCGTTGTAGCTCGCGGGGACCGGCATGGCCTGCGCGGCGGTCAGCGGGGCACGGTGCCAGCCCTCACGCCGACCGGCGCCCGTCGCGTCGAGTCGGAAGTCCCACAAGCCGTTCAGGGTCTTGCGCTCACGGCTCGCGGTGTCCTGGGGACGAAGCATCGGTGCTCTCCTCTCATCGCCGGCGAAGCATCTGCGCAGCGGCCGGTAGAACCATTGAGGACCCGTGATCACGGGACGACAAGCGGTTGCCATGACTTGTCGCGGTCCCTACCGTCGAGACGTGGACGAGCACCGGGTGCCGACGATCTACGACGTGGCCAAGGCCTGCGGCGTCGCACCGTCGACCGTCTCGCGGGCGTTCTCCCGTCCGGGCCGCGTCAACGCCGAGACCGCCGCCCGCATCCGCAAGGTTGCCGAGGAGATCGGCTACCGGGCGAACCCGTTGGCCCGGGCGCTGCCCACGGGGAAGACGTCCCTGCTCGCCCTCGTCGTGTCCGACGTGACCAACCCGTTCTACTTCGAGATCATCCGTGGGGCCGAGCTCGCGGCGAACGAGGCCGACTACACCTTGCTCGTGGCGGACGTGTATGAGTCGGCGGCGGTGGAGCGCAAGGCGCTCGAACGCGCGCTGCCCCTCGTCGAGGGGGTGGTGCTGGGCACGTCGCGCATGTCGGACTCGGCGATCCGGGTGATGGCGCAGCAGCGGCCGACCGTCGTGCTCAACCGCGTGCTGACCGGCATCCCGAGCGTCATCACCGACAACGCCCGCGGGACCCGCCGGGCGATGGAGCACCTCGTGGACCTCGAGCACCGCAGCATCGGGTACGTGGCCGGTCCGGAGGCCTCCTGGGCGGACGGCATGCGCTGGCGGGCGATGCGCGAGGCGGCCGAGGCGCTCGACGTGCGGGTGCAGCGGTTCGGCCCCGTGGCGCCGACGCTCGGCGGGGGGACGGAGATCGCGGCCGTCGTCGCCGAGTCGGCCGTCACCGCGGTCGTGGCCTACAACGACCTCGTCGCGATCGGCCTGATGCGCGGCCTGGCGGCGGCGGGGGTGCGGGTGCCCCGGGACGTGAGCGTCGTCGGGTTCGACGACATCTTCGGCGCCGAGCTCTGCTCGCCCGCGCTGACCACGGTCGCGGCACCGCTGGCCGCGCTCGGCCGGTACGCCGTGCAGACCCTGCTGACCGGGATGTCGTCGCGGACGCCGCCCCAGGTGCGGCCGGCGCTCCTGCCCGCAGAGCTGGTGGTCCGGGAGTCCACGGCGCGGCGTGCACGCCGGCGGCGGTCCCGGGCCGTGTCGTAGGACAAGTCATGGCAACCGATTGCCATCGACGGTCCCTGGGGCGCTGAATGGTCGAGGACCGACGACGGTCCGACGACCTGGAGGTGGAATCGTGCCCGACCCGACGAGCTGGGAGCGCACCGAGGCCCCCGCGCCGGCGCGCATCGTGCACCTCGGGCTGGGTGCCTTCGCCCGTGCGCACCTGCTCTGGTACACCCAGCGGGCCAACGAGGCCGGCACCGCCGAGCGGTGGGGCGTCGCGGCGTTCACAGGCCGGTCGGCCGCTGCCGCCCAGCCGCTCGCGCGGCAGGACGGTCTTTACACGCTGCTGGTCCGCTCGCCCGAGGGCGACGCACCCACCACGATCGACGCCCTCGTCGCCGTCCACGACGGTGCCGACGCGGACGCGTGGCGCGAGTACTTCCGCCGGCCCGAGGTCGGCGTCGTCACCCTGACCGTCACGGAAGCCGGCTACCGGCGAACGTCGACCGGCGGGCTGGACCGCCACGACCCCGAGGTTGCGCGGGACATCGCGAACTTGCGCGCCGGCGGGGATGCCGGCACGGCTCCGGGGCGCCTCGTCGACGGCCTGCGCGCGCGTCGCGCGGCGGGCACCGGTCCGATCGCCGTGGTCAGCTGCGACAACCTGCCCGACAACGGCCGCGTGGCCCGCCGGGTCATCCTCGATCTGGCGTCGGCGGTCGACCCGTCGCTCACCGACTGGATCGAGCAGCACGTCTCCTTCGTGTCCACGATGGTGGACCGGATCACGCCCGCCACCACCGAGGCCGACCGGGCGGTCGTCCGCAAGCTCACCGGGCGTGAGGACCGATCGCCGGTGGTCACCGAGCCGTTCAGCGAGTGGGTGCTCCAGGGCGACTTCCCGGCCGGCCGGCCGCGGTGGGAGGCCGCCGGTGCGCGGTTCGTCGACGACCTCGAGCCCTACGAGCGCCGCAAGCTCTGGCTGCTGAACGCCGGCCACTCCCTGCTCGCCTACGAGGGCCTGGCGCGCGGTCTGACCACGGTGGCGGACGCGTTCGCCGACCCGACGTGCCGCGCCGAGCTCGAGCAGCTGTGGTCCGAGGCCGCCGAGGTCCTGACGCTCCCCGCGCACGATGCGACCGCCGCGCTGCGGGAGCGGTTCGCGAACGCCCGCATCGAGCACCGGCTCGCGCAGATCGCACGAGACGGGTCCGTCAAGCTCCCCGTCCGCATCCTCACCGTCGCCCAGGCGCGGGCCGTCGCCGGGTTGCCTGTCGGCCCGGCCGGTGCCGGCGTCGTGGCCGCGTGGATCGACCACCTCGACGGAGCCGCCTCCGACCCCGGTGCCGCCGACCTGGTGGCACGCCTGCCGGGTCAGGGCAGCTCCGCCCGCGCCGTGCTCGCCCTCGACGCGATCGCCCCCCGCCTCGCCCGCAAGGACGTCTTCGCCCGGCACGTCGCCGAGCGGCTCGCCGTCCGCCGTCCCACCTCACCCACCCTCGCAGGAGCCCGACCATGAAGATCGTCACCGCCGACGTCATCGTCACCAGCCCGAACCGCAACTTCGTCACCCTCAAGATCACGACGGACGAGGGGCTGACCGGGCTCGGGGACGCGACCCTGAACGGCCGCGAGCTGGCCGTCGTCAGCTACCTGCGGGACCACGTCGCACCGCTGCTGGTCGGCCGCGACGCGTCTCGCATCGAGGACACCTGGCAGTTCCTCTACCGCAGCGGGTACTGGCGCCGCGGTCCGGTGACCATGGCCGCGATCGCCGCCGTCGACATGGCGCTGTGGGACATCAAGGGCAAGGCCGCGCAGATGCCGGTCTACCAGCTGCTCGGGGGAGCGAGCCGCGACGGTCTCATGGCCTACGGCCACGCGTCCGGGACGTCGCTGCCCGCGCTGTTCGACTCCATCCGCGAGCACCAGGAGCAGGGCTACCGCTCGATCCGCGTGCAGACCGGCGTACCGGGCCTCAAGGCGATCTACGGCATCGCGGCCCAGTCGACGTCGGGGGAACGGTACGACCACGAGCCCGCGCAGCGCGGCGCCTACCCGGCCGAGGAGGACTGGGACACCCGCGCCTACCTGCGCCACCTGCCGACCGTGTTCGAGGCCGTGCGCAACGAGTTCGGCCCCGACCTGCCCCTCCTGCACGACGGGCACCACCGGATGACCCCGATCCAGGCGGCGAAGCTGGGCAAGTCCCTCGAGCCGTACGACCTGTTCTGGCTCGAGGACTGCACCCCGGCAGAGAACCAAGAGGCTCTGCGTCTGGTCCGCCAGCACACCACGACGCCTCTGGCGATCGGCGAGATCTTCAACACCGTCTGGGACTTCCAGGCGCTGATCAAGGAGCAGCTCATCGACTACGTCCGGGCCGCCTCGACGCACTTCGGGGGGATCAGCCCGCTGCGCAAGGTCATGGACTACGCCGCGCAGTACCAGGTGAAGTCCGGGTTCCACGGTCCGACGGACATCTCGCCGGTCGGCCTGGCCGCGCAGATGCACGTGGGGCTGGCCATCCACAACTTCGGCATCCAGGAGTACATGCAGCACGGCGTCAAGACCAACGCCGTGTTCCAGCAGTCCTTCACGTTCTCGGACGGCTACCTGCACCCCGGCGACCTGCCGGGTCTCGGCGTGGAGCTCGACGTGGACGAGGCCGGCAGGTACCCCTACGAGGTCGCGTACCTGCCGTACAACCGGCTGGCCGACGGCACGGTGCACGACTGGTGACCCACGTCGTGGTCATGGGCGTCTCCGGCTGCGGCAAGTCGACCGTGGGGGAGCTGCTCGCCGACCGCCTGCGCGTCCCCTTCCTCGATGCCGACAACTTCCATCCGGAGGCGAACCTCGCGAAGATGGCCGACGGCACACCGCTCGACGACGCCGACCGGTGGCCCTGGCTTCGGCTCGTCGGGGTCGCGCTCGCCGCGCACCCGGACGGTGCGGTCGTCGCGTGCTCCGCGCTGCGCCGCACCTACCGCGACCTGCTCCGCGACGCCGTGCCGGAGGTGCGGTTCGTGCACCTGGAGGGGACGCGCGAGCAGCTGGCCGCCCGCATGCGCGCCCGCGCGCGCCACTTCATGCCCGTGTCCCTGCTCGACACCCAGCTGGCGACGCTCGAGCCGCTCGGTGGCGACGAGCCCGGGATCGTCCTCGACTGCACCCTCGACCCCGCGACGCTGGTCTCGCGCGCCGACAGGACGGTCGGCTCACCGAACCTTGTCGGCCGTCGCACCGGGGAGTAGACACGAGGTGACGGGAGGGGTTCCTTCATGGCTCTCACGCGAGTTGCCGCAGTGCAGGCTGCGCCCGTGCTCATGGACCAGCAGGCGTGCGTCGAGAAGGCGGTGCGCCTGATCGGACAGGCCGCCGCCGAGGGCGCGCACCTCGTGGTCTTCGCCGAGGTCTTCATCCCGGGCACACCCATCTGGATGGACTCCCGGCCCATCTGGGACGGCGACGAGGAGTGGTTCGCCCTCCTCGTCGACCAGGCCGTGGTCGTGCCCGGCCCGGTGACCGAGGCGTTGGGCGCCGCCGCGGCCGAGGCCGGTGTCTACGTGGTGGTGAACGTCGAGGAGCGTGAGCCGCACGGCGCGACGATCTACAACACGACCCTCTACCTCGGTCCTGACGGGAGCCTGCTGGGCAAGCACCGCAAGCTCATGCCGACCGGGTCGGAACGCACGGTCTGGGGCATGGGCGACGGGTCGACGCTGCCCGTCATCGACACCCCGTTCGGCCGGCTCAGCGGGCTGACGTGCTGGGAGAACTACATGCCCCTGGCGCGCTTCTACCTCTACGCGCAGGGCGTCGACATCTGGACGGCCCCCACGCTCGCCCAAGGTGACGGCTGGATCGCGACCCTGCGCCACATCGCCCGCGAGGGCCGCTGCTACGTCATCGGCGCGAACCCGTGCACCCACATCGACCAGATCCCGGCCGACTTCCCGCGTCGCGACGAGGTCTGGACCGTGAAGGAGGGCGACGGCGGCTGGGTGGAACCGGGCAACAGCGTGATCGTCGGACCCAACGGCGAGCTGCTCGCGGGGCCGTCCCGCCACGAGGAGACGATCCTCACCGCCGACATCGACCTCGCCCAGGTCCGCGCGGCCCGTCGGCTGTTCGACCCGACCGGTCACTACAACCGGCCGGACATCTTCCGGCTCTCCGTCGACACCCGCCCTCGGACCGCCGTCACGCTCACGGACGACTAGCTCACGGCCCCCAGCACAGGCAGAACGGGTGGCCGGCCGGGTCGGCGTAGACCTGGAACCCGTCGGGCGTGGTGAAGTCGGTCGCCGCCTGCAGCAGGACCGCGCCGACGGCCAGGGCGTGCTCGTGCGCCGCGTGGATGTCGTCCACGTAGAGGTCGAGATGCACCTGCTGCGGCTCGCCGTCTGGCCAGTCGGGCCGGACGTGGTTCGGTGCCAGCTGGACGTCGATCCGTGGTTCGCCGTCGACGACGACCGAGTGCCAGTCATCCTCGACCGACACGGTGCCACCGAGCAGCGCAGCCCAGAACGCGCTCTCGACGTCGATGTCCGCGGCGTCGAACACCACCACCTGCCGTCTGATCCTCATCCGGCCATCGTGGCACCGTGTGGCCGGAGGAGCCCGAGCTGCAGCGTCACGTGGACCTCCTCGGTGAGGGGTGCGTAGGGACGCAGCCACCGCTCGAGCTCGGCGACGAACCTCCGACGCTCCGGAGCCGGCGGCAAGGTCATCGCCGAGAGCACGCCGCCGATGGCCGCGTCGATGCTCAGCGGTGCCGAGTAGTCGACGGTCGTCTCGATGACGTCGTAGCCCGTATCTTCCAGGGCGTCCTGGGTGAGGCGTCGCCCGTCCGCGTCCGTCTGGCAGGTGGCGCCGGGACGGCCGGTCCAGTCGACGAGGAACGCCCCGAGCTCGCGGGACCAGTCGGCGTCCTGCAACCACAGCGGGGAGCCGTTGGTGACCACGGCGACGCCGCCACCCGGGCGCAGCAGGGGCCGGGCGGTTCGGAACAGCGTGGCGCGATCCATCCAGTGGATCGCGACGGCGACCGTCAGCGCGCCGAGCGGCCGCAGCGCTCGACCGACCGTGGGCAGGTCGCGGTCCGAGCCGAGCACCCACGCGACCGTGCCGGTCCGACTCGTGGCGGCCGCCGCCGCGGCCGCGAGCATGTCGGGCTCGGGGTCCATGCCGATCATCGTCCCGACCCGGCCGGCGAGCGCGTGCGTGAGCTGCCCCGTGCCGCACCCAAGATCGAGCACGACGTCGTCCTCGGTGAGCGCGAACGCGTCCACGATCCGCTGCACCACGGCGTCCGGGTAGCCGCGCCGGTACCGGGCGTAGTACTCGACGACCTCGCCGCTGAAGCCCGTCCCGGTGGTCATGGGTCGAGCCTCGCGCCCGACACCGCTGCGGCGCCACGGCTTCTGCCCTGGGCAGACGCCGACGATCACCCGGGTGAGCGGGTCGCCGGGTGAGCACGCCATGTCGGCCCGAGCGCACGATGGGCAGACCCGGACGAATCGTCGTCCGGCGACGGCGACCCCGCAGGGGTCAACCAAAGGAGAGACACCATGCCGCGGATGCTCAGACGCGCAGCCGTCCTGGGGGCCACCGCCCACGTCGCCTCGAGCCGTGGAGCCGCACGCGCGAATGCCCAGAACGCCGCCCAGCAGGCGGCGGAGCAGCCGCCCGCCCCGCAGTACGAGGCGCCGCCCGCTCCCGAGGCTGCCGCGCCGCCGGTCGACATCTACGCCGACCTGACCAAGCTCAAGGAGCTCCTCGACGCCGGTGTGCTGACGCAGGCGGAGTTCGACGCGCAGAAGCAGAAGCTCCTCGCCGGCTGACGGCACCCGAACCGACCAACGCTCAGGAGACCCGCATGTCCATCGGACCCGTCCAGCTGCTCGTCGTCGCCTTCGACCGGCCGAACTTCACCGGCGAGATCCTCGACGAGCTCGCCTACCTGCGCGACAACGACCAGATCCGCCTCATCGACGTCCTCGCCGTCCAGAAGACGGAGCACGGGACGATCGAGGCGCTGCGGTGGAGCGACCTGTCGATCGAGGAGGCAGAGGATCTCGGCGCCACGGTCGGCGCGCTCCTCGGCCTCGCCGTCGCGGGGGAGGAGGGTGCCGAGGCCGGGGCGATCGCCGGCTTCGAGGCCGGGTCGGACGGCCACCTCATCGACGATGCGCAGGTCTGGGACGTCGCCGACACGATCCCCGACGGGAGTGCAGCGGCGATCGCGCTGATCGAGCACGTCTGGGCCAAGCCCCTGCGCGAGACGATCGCCCGGGCCGGCGGCGTCGTGGTGAGCGGCGAGTTCATCCACCCGCTCGACCTGCTCGACATCGGGCTGCTGACGGCCATGGAGCTCGACCTCGAGACGTCGGAGGAGTGACAGGGGCGTCCTCGTCCGGCTGGACCCCTCGTGCACCGTCCTGCCAGGCTGGTGCCGTGAGGGGCCGATGACCGGCGCGGTCCAGGTGACCCGACCGCAGGCGCTCGCGTGGCGGCTGGGTCGGCAGCTGCTCGCACCGGTCGGCACACTGTCGGCCGAGGACGTCGTGCGTCGGCTGACCGCGATCCCCGCGCAGTCCGACGTGGAGCTCGCCGTCCGGACCCGGCAGCAGAGCTCCCGACCGGGTGAGCTGGGCGAGGCCATCCGGGACGGTCGCGTCCTGCGGACCTTCGCCTTCCGCGGAGCCGTGCACCTCGTGACTCCCGAGGAGGGCGGCGCCTACCTCGCGCTCCGGGCGGCCGGGCGGCAGTGGGAGCTGCCGAGCTGGCAGGAGTACTACGGCCTCGCGCCCCACGACTGGCCCGCCTTCCGGGAGGCCGTCCGCGCGGCCCTCGACGACCACCCGCTGACACCCGCCGAGCTCGGCGCGGCGCTCTCGGCACGTCCCCGGTACGAGCACCTCCGCGAGACCTTCGCGAACGAGCCGTGGACCCTCCTCAAGGCGCTCGCGTGGCAGGGCGACCTGACCTTCGGCCCGTCGCGGGACGGGGAGCCGACGTTCCAGGTCCTCGCCCACAACCCGCGCTGGACGGGTCTCCCGGACCTCGCTGACGCGGGTCGGCACGCGGTCGAGGCCTACGTCCGGGCATACGGCCCCACGACAGCCGACCATCTGCAGTACTGGCTCGGAGCGGGTCTGAGCGCCGGCCGCCGGCGGATCCAGGGGTGGATCAGAGAGCTGGATGACCGGCTCGTGCCTGTCGTGGTCGACGGCGCAGCATCGTTCGTGCTGGCGGAGGACGTCGACGAGCTCCTCGGGACGGAGCCGACGAGCACCGTCCGGCTGCTGCCGGCGTACGACCAGTGGGTGCTCGGACCTGGGACGGCGGACCCCACCATCGTGCCGCCGGGGCAGCGCGCGGTCGTCAGCCGCGGGGCCAACCTCGTCGTCGCGGGCGGTGTCGTCGCCGGGACCTGGTCGGTGCACCAGGACGACCTCACGGTGACGCGCTTCGGCGATGCCGGGCGGCCGTCGTCGGACGCGCTCGACGAGGGGATCGCTCGGCTCGGCGCGAGCCTGCCCCGGCCGCTGGGCACCGCCACCGTGACGTAGGCCCCCTCGCCATGCGATCGCCGGGATTCCGATTGCGCGCTCGCTCCGCCGATCTGTACCGTCAGGCTGCT
The DNA here is from genome assembly GCF_030814415.1 of Cellulomonas humilata. GTDB lineage: Bacteria > Actinomycetota > Actinomycetes > Actinomycetales > Cellulomonadaceae > Cellulomonas > Cellulomonas humilata_A. Next base: position 1,020,580 of record NZ_JAUSVB010000002.1, read on the forward strand.
CGTGACCGACCGCAGGAGGTGACACCCATGAACGCAGGATCCGCACTGGGTGCTCCACTGCAGTCCACGACCGCGCGACTGAGCTAGTCGCCGCCGGGAGCGCCCGCCAGGCAACACGCGAGAGGCGACTCCCATGAACACCACACCCATCTCACCCCCTGACCTGCCGACGTCCGACGACGCCCAGCCGCAGATCGACGCCACCGCGCGGATACCCGCCTCGGGCGACCGAGCGCTCGTCCTCGGTGGCGGCGGATCGACAGGCAACGCATGGCTGATCGGCGTCGTCGCCGGCCTCTTCGATGCCGGGCTGGACGTCACGACGGCCGATCTGACCATCGGGACGTCGGCCGGCGCGACGGCCGCGGCCCAGCTCGCGGGCGCGACGCCGCCCGAGCTGCTGGCCGGCACCCTGGCCGCGACACCTCCGCAACGGGGTCCGGTCGGAGGCGTTCCGACCCGGCCGGTGCCGGACCATCTGGAGAAGTTCCGGAGCATCATCGCCGCCTCCGACGACGTGGCCGACATGCGTCGCAGGATGGGCGCGGCGGCACTCGACACGGACGCGGCGTCGGACGGTTCCGGGCAGGCGCGTTGGCGCGCCACGGTCGCCTCGCGGCTGCCGAGCGAGGACTGGCCCCGCCGGACCGTGCTCATCACGGCGGTCGATGCCCACACCGGCGAACCGGTCGTGTTCGACCGCCACAGCGGGGTCGACCTCGTCGACGCCGTCGCCGCCAGCACGTCCGGCGGCGGTTCCGCCTACCGCATCCACGGCACGGGGTATGTCGACGGCGGCTACCGGGCCAACGCCGAGAACGCCGACCTGGCAGCCGGGTTCGAGCGGGTGCTGGTGCTGTCGCCCTTCGGCGGCAGGTCGCTCTATCCAGCGGACTGGGGCACGCACCTCGCCACCCAGGTCGACGCGCTGCGCGCACGCGGCAGCAGGGTCGAGATCATCTCCCCGGACAGCGGCTCCGAGCACATGTTCGGCGCCGGCGCGATGGACCTGTCGCTGCGTCCGGCCGCAGCACGAGCGGGGTACCACCAGGGCCGAGCCCTGGCCGAGGGGCTCACTGAGTTCTGGCGCTGAGACGTCGGCGCCGTCGATCGTGTTCCCCCGCGGGTCAGGTGACCAGCTCGCGGGGGAACACGATCACGTCGACCAGGGCGCCGTTGCGCCAGACGGTGATCTCGATGCGGCGGTCGATGGCGTCCTCGACCATGAGCTTCTGCACGGCGGTGGCCGTGACGACGCGATTCCCGTCCAGCTCGACCACGATGTCGCCGCGGTGCAGGTCGGCCAGGGCGGCGGGGCTGCCGGGGGAGATCCCGGCGATCTGCAGCCCGGTCGGGGACCCGATCCGCTCGACCAGGTGCGGGGGCAGCGGGACCTGCGCACCGACGATTCCGAGCCACGCCCGTCGCACCCGACCCGTGGTCATCAGCGCAGTGATGATCTCCCGGGTGGTGATGTTGATCGGCACCGCCAGGCCGACCCCGATGCCCGCCAGGGCGGTGTTCACGCCGACCATCCGGCCCGAACTGTCCGCCAGCACGCCGCCGCTGTTGCCGGGGTTGAGCGCGGCGTCGGTCTGCACCACCTCGTCGACGACCCGGCCTGAGGCCGTGGGCAGCGAGCGGCCGAGGGCGGAGACGATGCCGGCCGTCACGCTGCCGGCGAGACCCAACGGGTTGCCGAGCGCGACCACCAGCTGGCCCACCCGCAGCTGCGCGGCGTCGCCGAGCGTGACCGGCGCGGGCACGTCACCGCGGGCGAGCAGCACCGCGAGGTCCGAGAGCGGGTCCCTCCCGACGACGTCCGCCTGCAGGGTGGTGCCGTTGCTGAACGACGCCGTGGCGATCGTGGCGCCGGCCACCACGTGCGCGCTGGTCAGCAGGTACCCGTCGGCCGTGATGACGCTCGCGCTGCCGGCGCCGGTCCCGCGTCCGGTCCGGACGCTCAGGCTGGCCACGCTGGGCAGCACTGCCTCCGCGACGGCCATGACCGTACGCGAGTACGCGTCCAGGGGCTCTTCCTCCACGACCCCTACAGCGACGTCGACCTGGCCGGTATGCCGCGGTTCGCCCCAGGCGCAACGCCTGCCGGGGCGCCCACCACGAGCGTCGGGGTGAACCCGACGCCTCCCCGTCTCGTCTCAACTCGTGTCGGGCCCGTCGTGGGCTCGCGGAGGAAGGATTGACGATGAAGACGATCCTGAGGCGCGCAGCAGTGGCAGCGGCGGTCGTGCTGACCGTCGGGTTGGTCGGGGCTCCCGCGGCTGTCGCCGGCGGCGGGCACGGCGGTGGTGGTGGGCGGACCATCCTGAGCGCGGAGCTGGCCGGCAGCCTGACGACCGACCCCGTGCTCTTCCAGACGGTGGCACCCGGCGGCGCCGACTGGGTGATCGGCGACGGCGAGTCCCGCCTGCGCCACGACGGTCGGCTGGACGTCAAGGTCGAGGGCCTCGTCCTGACGTCGACCGGCGTGAACCCCGTCACGCAGGTCGCGGCCAGCGTGGCGTGCAACGGGGCTGTCGTCGCGACGACGGCTGTCGTGCCGTTCTCACCCACGGGTGACGCCCGGATCCGCGCGACGGTCACGCTGCCGCAGCGGTGCCTCGCGCCGGTTGTGCTGCTCAACCCGCGCGGCAACGCGGCGGTCTACATCGGTGTGACCGGCACCGAGGGATGAGGTCTGTCCGGTCCGCGGTCGCGTCAGATCCGGCCGCGGACCGGGCGGTGCAGGGCGCAGACGGGAGGTGACCCGGACGGGGGCCCTCCTGGTGCGGTCAGGTCGTGCGGACCTCAGGCGGCGCCTGCACCTTCGTCTCCGTCTCCACGACCACCGTCGTCGGTGGGGGCGGCGGTGGTGGCGGCGGGCTCTGGATATCGGGCACGGTCACTCCCTTCTCACTCACGAAGAGTGTCGAGTGCTAGCTGTCCTCGCTTGACGGAACGGGTGGTGGTTGAGCGTCCGGCGACGCGAGAGTCACCGGGGGCGGCGGTGGCGGTGGCGGAGCCCCAGCGCCCGTCGGAGCGGCGCCGTGGGGAAGAGCTGCGTCGACGGTGCTGGATTCCTCGCTCCCGATCGCGCGCTCCACCCGTACCGGCGGCGGAGGCGGCGGCGGTGGAAGGGCGGCGGCTCTCGCAGCAGCGGACATCTCGTCACCCCTCCCTCGTACCCGTCTGCCAGCGTTGCTCATTTCCCGGCCGAGGTCTACACCGTGGATCGGCACGCCTCCGGCTCACGTCACGCTGCGAGCGGCCTAGCGGGATGGCGGTACGGCAAAGACGACGACGACGAGCGCAACCAGACCGAGCGCGAGGAGCACGGCTGCCGAGGTGACGAACCTGCCGCGTAGCGTCGCCAGCCGTTGTGCGGCGTACAGGACCTGGACGGGGGGTCCCTTCCGCTGCCGGCGTTCGTGCCACCGACTGGTGGCCGCGGTGAGGCGACCCGTGCGCGGCTCCTCCTTCGCGTCCAGAGCCAGGAGCATGTGCGCGAAGTGCTGGGCCTCCCGGTTGTACCCGCCGCCCGCGAGAAAGGCCGCCCACGCCTCGACGGTGCCCTTGGCCCCGATCGTCAGGGTGGGCAACGGGAGGATGGCGCCGAGACCAGCGAGCGCGCTGCACGCGATGAGCACGGCGCCGACGCGCGCCGCCCACCAGGCGGCGTTCGGTGTGGTCGCGCCGCCGCTGACCTCGGCGCCGACCAGGAGAGCGAGCAGGACTCCGTCGAACCCGATGAGCGTGATGGCGGCCGTCTGGAACGTGGCCCCGCGCCGTTGCTGCTGGTCGAGCAGCCACCGACCCTGGTCCAGGTACGCCGCGTAGGCCGAGCTGTAGTCCACGGCCGCAGGCTCTGTCGCGGGCGCTGCGTCCGAGTCTCCTGGCCCTGCCGGGTCGCTCGTCGTCACGTGCACCAGTGTGGCCGACGGTAGGCACCTTCGACCGTCCGGATCGGCGCGGGATCACCTCGTGCCGGCTCGCTCGCCGTGCTCGTGTCCTCGGCTTGCCGCCGGAGCTCCGACCGCTCGGATGATTCCGATGCCACATCGTGATCGCCTTGCCACGGCGCTGCTGGGATCGTTGGTGGAGCACCTGACGTGACGCTCGCGGGAAGCGCCGTCTCGGCGGGTGAGCTGTCATCCGAGCGGGGGGCTTGCGGATGGGTACGGCTGGTCGCATCGTTCGTCGATCGGTGCTGGGTTGCTTGGTAGGTGTGCTCACCCTCGTGGGTGCAGCGGCGTGCTCGTCGGAAGAGAACGCGGGTGGCGCTCAGGCGCCGCGCTCGCAGCAGACCGAGGAGCTGCTCGACGAGAGCACGGGTCCGGGCGACGAAGACAGCGAGACGCTGGACGACGACCTCGAGGAGGCGCCCGAGGACGACGGTGCGGTCGCAGACACAGAACCGCTCGGGCCGTGGACCGACACGGGCGTCGCCCTTCCGGACGTGCTCGTCGGCCAGTGGTGCGGCGGGAAGGACGGCCTCAATGCCGTCTGGACGTTCTCCCCGAACGGGTATCTCACGTCGAAGAGCTCGCAAGCGACCTTCGAGGGTGTGGCGTGGATCGGTGAGGACGGCGCCATGCACTGGGTGCGGGCGCTGGCCGACCTCGTCGAGCAGTCGCCAATCGCGATCGAGGTGCACGAAGGCGAGCTCTCGGCCGCGGGAGTCGACGTCGGAGGCAACGGTGACGTGCTCTACCTCGACGGCTACTCGTATGTGAACTGCACGCCCTAGCAAGCTGGGTCGCGTCGTCGTAGGGGGATGACATGGTCATGCGCGGTCGCGTAGCGGTCGTTGGTGCGCTCTTGATGGTCGTGGCCGGCTGCGCCGGCGGGGAGCGCGAGGGAGCAGATCCGGTCGCGACGAGGAGCGAGGCGGCCGTCGAGACGACCGAGCCGACGGTCGCAGCCTCCGCGTCGGCGTCCTCGGACGGCACCGACGCCGCCGGTCTGGTGGGCCTGTGGGCGTCGACCGACGAAGGCTCGGCCGAGATCGCCTACCGCTTCGACCCTGATGGGACGTTCGCCCGCGTGGGACTGCTCTGGCAGGAGCGCCCGAGCGGGATCTGGAAGTTCCAGGAGACGACCAGCGGGACGTTCCGGGTCGAGGGCGGGACGCTCGTCCTGGAGCCGACCGCGGGTGACACGACGATCGAGGATCCCGACTCGCCCGATGGGCCCGCGCCGGTGACCCGGCCGAGGCAGGTGCTGACGGTCGAGACGCACTCCTGGGAGCTCGACGACGACGGTTCGGTGCTCCTCCTGACCGAGACGACGGCGGGTTCCGAGCTGTCCGGCGAGGCCATCGTGTTCGACCGGCAGCAGTCGTGAACGCGCGCAGCGGGCGGCCCAGGCATCGCGCGATGGCTGCCCTGGGGTACGACGCGAACGTGCGGCAGGTCGTCGTGATCCTGCTCGTCAGTCTGCTGGTGCTCGCGTCCTCACGCGCCGCCGAGAACGCCCAGGACAGCTGGTCGCAGAGCGTCACAGCCGAGACGCGGTGGTCCGCGGGTGCCCGGGAGGTGCTTCGGTACGTGTACACGGACGAAGCGCCCTTCGCCCTCGAGGTCGCGCTCGTCGAGCATCGCGCGGACGCCATGACGGCCGCCGCCGAGGCCGCCGGAGTCGACAGCGCCCGGGCCGCGTTCGAGGCGGAAGTCGCGACGCAGTGGTCCTGGCACCTGCGGAACGCGCACGAGAAGTTCGGTGACTCGCTCATCAGCGACGAGTACGCGGTGCCCGGTGCAGGCTTCGACGTCCCTGCCCGACTCGCGGCGATGGAGGCAGCCGGCTCGGCCGTCCTGCTGGACGACCCCGAGGACGCCGCCCGGGCAGGGGATCGAGCCAGCGCGACCGCACAGTGGATCGCCCTGGCGATCATCCCGCTCGTCGTCGTCTACCTTGTCGCGGACCTGCTCCTGGTGCGGCGATCCCGGCGACTGGCCGCCTCGATCCCTCCCGGTTCCGACCCTGCGGACGACGACATCGGTCAGGTGCCCCGACCGTGGGCGTCGGCGCCTGAGCAACGCCCCATGACGATCATCGCTCTGCTCGCGTGGGTGCTCGTCGCCCTCCTGCCCGCCGCCCAGGTGCAGGCAGCCGCTGTCGCGGCGCGTGCCGGGAGTGAGTCCTCACGGATCGCGATCCAGGCGCTCGGCGCGCTCGAAGGGGGGCTCCTCTACAGGTCGTTCGCCGCGGATGCCGCACAGCAACAGATCGGCGATGACCTCAACGGCGTGGCCCGCGAGTGGGCAGCCCTGGACGCACCACCGGAGCTTGCGGAGGAAGAAGCCGTGGTGACGGCGGCGGAAACCGGCTCGCGCGAAGCCGTCCAGGACATCGTTGGGTCGATGACTCGACTTCCCACCGAGGCTGACGGTGTGAGCGATCGGCTGGCAGCGTACGCAGCCTCCACGTCGGCCGACGCGAACGCCCTGGTCAGCGACCGTGCCGTCCTGGTCGACGAGGCGTCGGACGCGCAGCGGCGAGCGAGCACCCTGGCGATCGCGCTCCTGCTCGGGTCGCTCACGCTCACCCTCGTGGGGTTGGCGTCGACCCGGACGGGCCGTCGGCTCCGCTTCGTCCGCTACGCACCGGCGGCGTCGCTCGTCGCTGCGGTGCTGGTGGCGATTGCCGCCGGCGTGCTGTGACGCGTCGCGAAGCCGCGCAGGAGCCGCGTGGTGAACGTTGCGTTCCTACTCGGCCGGCAGGGCAGCAGGGACGACCGCCGGGTCGCCGAGGATCACGGTGCACTGCCGGTCCATCCCGGTCAGCGCGGCGAGGAATGCGGCGGTGCGGGCGGCGGGCGACTCCTCGACCTGGCCACGCTCCGACGCCCACCGGGACCTGAGGCTGGCGGCGCCGAGGAAGTACCGGCGGAAGGCCAGCCCGACAGGCAGCGGCGACGCCTGGAACAGGCCGTCGTACAGCGCCTCGACCAAGGAGTCGGTCGTCGAGATGCCCGTGACCGGACGGCGCAGGGTCCAGTCGAACGTGGGCTCGACGTGCCCGATGAACGCCCGGGCGGGCTTGGGTGCGCCCAGCAGCGCGCGGGGGAGGTCGGCGGTGACTGCCCCGAGCGCCGCCACCGCGTCGAAGACCTTCCCGGCGTCGCTCGCCGGATCCAGCACGTCGGTGAACTGGTTGGTCCCCGACCCGCCGGCCGAGCAGCAGGCGAGCCCGTACCAGACGACGCCGTCGGGCTCCCACAGCTGGACGAGGCTGTGCGGGTCGAGGAGCGACCCCTCGGAGTCCACGAGCCACCCGAGCGTCGCGCGCATCGTCGCTGCGTCCTCCAACGGACCCGTGGCGCCGTGGCTCGTGGTGACGACCACGCCCGGGTGCCGGTCGGCCAGGGTCTGCGCGAGCAGGGCGCGCGTGGCCTGCGCACCGCGCAGGTCGACGGCCCGGTCACCGATCTGGGTGTCGTCCCGCCACCGCGCCAGGGTCCGCTCGCCCACCTCCGTCCGCATGAGGGCCGTGATGTCACCGCGGCCGAGCTCGGCGGTCCACAGCAGCGGCGAGGTGGCGTCGGTCTCGGAGTCGGCCCACTCGGTGAGCGCGGCATCCACGTAGTGGCCGAGACCTTCCTCGTCCAGGTCGAGGCGACCGGTGAAGGCCACGTGGTTGAGCCGGAACTGCAGCTCCCAGGGGATGACCTCCGGGCCTCCGAGCAGCAGCAGGTAGTACGGCAGGGCGCCGGCGCCGACCCCGCGCGGGCCGTCCCCGGTGGTCGGCAGCGGGGTCCGGGTGCCGTCGGGCAGGTACCGGTAGAGCTCGTCGACGTTCCCGGCCGCGTACCGCACGACGAGCGGCTCGCCGGACTGCGTGCGCGCACCGGCGAGCCGCTGGGCCGCGACCGGGGCGTCGTCAGCCCGGTGTCGCTCCGTCGGCGGGACGTCGGGGGAGTCCGGGAGGACCAGGGCCCAGCCGACCCGCGGATCCTTGTGGCGTCCGAGGTCGGCGAGCTTCTGCGCCGCGAGCACCGCCGTCGGACGGCCACGGAAGTGGTCCGTCACGGCCCAGACCGGCGCCCGTCCGTCGGGGGCCCCGTCCGCGGTGCCGGACCCCGTCCACGCGTTGGCGAAGAGGCGGTCGGGCCACCCGGGGGGAAGCTGGGGGCGCGCTGATGAGTCGTGCGGCACGACGGACCTCCGGCTTTCCTCTCCCGGCAGTCGCACCGATGATCCTCGCCGCCGCGAGCGCCCGTCAATGTCCGGCCGACGGCCGCGGCGAGCAGGATCCGTGGGCATGTCATGGTGCCCCGCCGCCCTGGCCGGATGTCCATGACAGCCATTCCGATTGTTCACCCGGTGGCTGTCGACGTCCGCGCCACGGCGCGTTGACACACCGGACAGAGCGGGAGGATCCTGGGCATTCTTCACGCCTTTCTCCGCGACAGGCGGTTCGTTGTGCCGTCCACGCCGCACCCATTCATCTTTTGGTGCCCAGGGGGATCCGGTGGAACGTCAGTTCACAATTCTGCGCGATGTTGGTGGCTCTATTCCGTCGGACCCGTTCGGCGGGGGCGGTCCGTCCATTGCGGGTGGTGGTCCGGGCGGCGGCCTGGGCTCGGCGCCCGAGCTCGAGCTCGCCGAGCTGGACAAGGCGGAGCTGCGGGACGTGGTCCGGGCGCCTGACGTCCGCGCCGTGGCGCCCGTCATCCCCGTCAAGCTGGTGTTCCCCGTCAGCGCCGCCGAGGCCGGCGGCGGAGCCGGCCAGCCGGCTGCGCAGGCGGCCGGCCCGACCTGGGGTGTCCACGCGGTGGGCGCCGACCGGTCGGCCCGGACGGGGGCCGGGGTGACGGTGGCCGTGCTGGACACCGGGATCGACGCTCATCACCCGGCGTTCAACGGGGTCACCCTGGTGCAGGAGGACTTCTCCGGCTCGGGGATCGGCGACCTCCAGGGCCACGGGACCCACTGCGCCGGGACCATCTTCGGGCGGGACGTGGGCGGCACCCGGATCGGGGTCGCGCCCGGGGTGAGCAACGCCCTCATCGGCAAGGTGCTCGGGGACGACGGTGGCGGCAGCTCCGACGCGATCTTCCGCGGCATCCAGTGGGCGGTGCAGCAGGGGGCGTCGGTCATCTCGATGTCGATCGGCTTCGACTTCCCGGGGATGGTCACCCAGCTCACCGACAACGGATGGCCGACGGACCTGGCCACGTCGTCCGCGCTCGAGGGCTACCGCGCCAACCTGCGGATGTTCGACGCGCTCATGCAGATGGTCCAGGCGCAGGCGGCCTTCTCACCGGGCGCCATCCTCGTCGCCGCGGCAGGCAACGAGAGCAAGCGCGGCATCGACCCGAACTACGAGATCGCCGTCTCGATCCCGGCCGCGGGCCAGGGTGTCGTGTCGGTCGGCGCCCTCGGCCAGAACGGGGGCGCGCTGTCGATCGCGCCCTTCTCGAACACCTTCCCGCTGGTCGCCGCACCTGGGGTGGACGTCCTGTCGGCGGAGGCCGGGGGACAGGGTCTGGTCTCCTTCAACGGGACGAGCATGGCGACGCCTCACGTGGCCGGCGTCCTCGCCCTGTGGTGGGAGGAGGTCGCCGCATCGCCACTGCCGTTGACGGCCGGGACCGTGGTGGCACGGATGTTCGCCAACGCGAGCGTCGCCTCGCTGGGCGGCGTCGATGTCGCCGACCGCGGCCAAGGGCTGGTCCAGGCGCCGTGAGGACGCGGCGTGCAGGGGGCGACCGCGGTGGTTCATCCGGTTCCGCAGACGGTCACCATCGAGGTTGACGACGGCACGGTCCGGGCGAGCACGCCGGAGGGGTACAGGTCACGTCTGGAGCAGACCCGGATCGACGCCGTCGACGAGCAGCTCATCGGGGTGTTCGACAGGTGGCTCGCGCGCAGCCCTGACGGCTGGGCGCGAGCCGACGTCAGCGCCTTCGGGTCGCTGCTGTTCCGGGCCCTGCTCGTCGGCGAGACCTGGGACTTCGTGCTGCAGCGGTGCGACGAGCTGCTCGACGGGCAGCGGGTGCGCCTGCAGCTGTCGTTCCCCGCGACCCCCGCCGGCCGGCACCTGGCGGCGCTGCCCTGGGAGTACCTGCACGTCCCGGACGGGACCGGCATGTTCCTCGGGACGGACGAGCGGTTCCTCCTCTCCCGCACCGTGTCGACCGACGTCCCACCGACCGCACCGGCCGTCGGCCCGGGCATGACGGTGCTGCTGGTGGTGTCTCAGCCGACCGACGAGGCCGACGTGGTCGTCGAGACCATCGACAGCGTCCTGGACCGGCTCCAGGAGGGTGGCTCCGTCACGGTCGAGCGCGTGCCGTCGCCGACCCCCCGTGCTCTGGAGGAGGCGCTGCGGGACGTCTCGCCGGACGTGCTGCACTTCGTCGGGCACGGCAAGCACGAGGCGATCGACGGCGAGGGGCGCGTGGCGCTCGTCGACGTGGCGGGGACGGCGAACTGGCTCTCGGGGCAGGACGTCGCGCAGATCCTGAAGAAGTCCGGAGCGGATCCGCGACTGGTCCTGCTCCAGTCCTGTTCCGGTGCGAAGGAGAGCGCGACGGCGTCCTTCGCGGGTGTGGCGCCGCAGCTGGTGCGCAACGGTCCACCGTGCGTGATCGGGATGCGGTACGACGTGCGTCCCGAGGTCGCCTCGACGTTCGCCGCGCAGGTGTACGAGGCGCTGCTGGAGGGCGACTCGTTGGACGGGGCGGCGCAGCGGGGCAGGGGGTTCCTCGCCGACTCCACGTCACCGCAGCACGACCCTCGCCTCATCGGGTTGCCGGTGGTCTACGCACATGATCGGCCCGCCGCCCTCGACGCCCTCGTCGGAGGCTCGTGATGACGGACGAGACGTACCAGCTCACCGTGACCCTGACGGCCTCCGAGGTGTCCGCCGCCGCCTCTGGTCCGGAGTGGAACCACGAGGTCTCCGCCCTGGACCTGGACCTGAGCGCGCGCAACACCATCGAGGTCCTGCGGGCCTGGTTGCTCCGCTGGGGCGCGCTGACGACGATCCGCAACAAGACTCCCAAGACCTACGACTCCCTCCCGGTCCCGGAGACGTTCAAGGCGCTGGGCGAGCAGCTGTACCGCCTGGCCTTCCCGGGGGACGTCGGCCGGCTGCTCGAGCGCACGCGGGCGAAGGCGGACACGGCCGGCCGCGACCTTCGCGTGATGCTCCACATCGACGTGGAGGCACAGGACGACACGTGGCTCTCGGACCTTCCGTGGGAGTTCCTCTACCACCCCGACCCGGACGGGTACTTCGTCGCGGTCACGGACCGCCTCGTGCTCAGCCGGTCCCTCGAGCTCAACCACCCGCCGGCGCGCGTCGCCCTCGCCGACCGCCCCCTCCAGGTCCACTTCGTGATGACGATCCCGCGGTCCGCCAAGCTGGACTCCAAGGCCCGCGATGCCGCGAGCGTGATCACGACCATCGAGGACGAGGTGGAGACCGCGATCGTGTCCCGGTCGGACGAGTGGAACCCGGCCGCGATCAAGAAGGCCCTGATCCGTGGCGTGCGTGTGTTCCACATCATCGGCGTCTGCCGTGTCCCGGCGGCCGGCGCGGAGATCGACCTGCAGGACGTGCCCCCGGGCCAGAGCGAGCGCAACCTGGTGTCCGCGCTGACGAAGGTCGTCGACGGGACCACGACCCTGGACGCCCCGCAGCTCGTCGTGCTGCACCTGGTGGAGGCCAGCCCCTTCGACTACGCCGCGACGTTCGGCGCACATGCCCGGGAGCTGGTGCGTCGAGGGGTGCAGGCCGTCCTCGCCATGCAGTACGCGCTCCCGCCGTCCGAGGCTCATCTCTTCACCCAGACGCTGTACGAGCTCATCGCCGACGGCGCCCCGGTCGACGCGGCTGTCCGCGAGGCCCGTCGTCGGTTCCCGGACCAGAACGACCCGCTGTTCGGTGCGCCGGTTCTCTACCTCCAGAACCCCGACGGTCGCCTCGTCCAAGGTGAGGCGCCCGCACCGGAGCCCGCGAGGCCACGACCGTCGAAGGACGACCAGAGGCAGGTCCGGTCCCGTGCGGACGGGCTCCGCAAGATCGCCAAGGAGTACGCGCCGTCGGACGCCGCCTTCGACCTCATCGCGAGCTGGTTCGACACGATCCCCTGGGACGACCTCGACCTCGAGGCGGCGAAGGCCAAGATCAGGGCGCGGATGCGCGCCGACGTCGACGACCACGGCAACGCCTACATCGAGATGCTCACCGAGCTGAAGGGCGAGAGCCGTGGACCGTGACGCGCGAAGGTCGCAGGGGGAGGCCCTGGCGGTCCTGCAGTCGGCCGCGACGGCTCTCGACGAGCTCACGGACGCGCCGGAGATCGCCGCCGCCGTCCGCGAGGTGCTGCTGTCGTCGTCCGGTGACGACGAGGCGCTGACCGCCGCGGTGACCCGCCTGTCCGGCGCGCTCAGCACCGCGCTCGACGAGGTCAACCGCGCGAAGCAGGAGCTCGAACGGCTCGCCGCGGAACGGGTTGAGCCTTTCTCCGAGGCGTGGTGGGCGCGACGCCGGCGCGACGCCGAGTCGGGCACCGCGGTGCAGGCCGCTCGCGACTGGGTCGTGGCGTACGTCGAGGCGCTGCTCGCGGGGCGCCCGGACGTCGCACAGCGGCTGTGCGACCCGGCCCTCGGCCTGGCGCCGGCGGACGAGCACGAGCTCGTCGCCTCGGCGCGTACCGCCGCGGACGCGCTCGACGAGGGCTGGCTGGCCGACGTGGTCCCGGTCGCACGGACCATCCTCGACGGGGCGTGGGCGGACGGGCTCACCATCGACGACCGGGTCGACCTCGAGGTGCTGCTCGCGCGCGGGATGATCCGGTCCGCCTCGTCGACCACGGAGGCACAGGTCCGGCTCGAGCGGGCCGCAGCCTCGGCCGCCAAGTACGGGTACCCCGCGCTCGAGAGCCGGCTCGTCGCGGTGCAAGGAGAGTGCGCGCTGGCCGACGGCGACACCCAGACCGCCCGCGCCGAGTTCGAGCGTGCCGTCGACATCGCGGCGGACGAGCCCGCCGGTCTGCTCGGTCTGGCCATGCTGGAGGAGCAGGACGCCCGGTGGTCGAAGGCCATGCTGCTCTACGACCGGGCGGCGGCCGCCGTCGCGCGGGACGTCACCGAGCTCGAGCGTCTCTACGCCCCGACCACCGGCAACTTCTACTGGCGCCTGTCCCGGCGGCTGTCCCGCGACCCCGACCGTGCGAAGGACGCCCTCGCTGCGCTCGACCGCGCCTCGGAGCTCGGCATGGCGGGCAAGGCGCAGCACCAGGAACGCCGCGCCTTCGTCGACAAGGCGCACCTGCTGGAACGCCTGAAGCGCCCGGCGGACGCGGCTCGCGCGTACTACGACGCCGGTGACCGCTACTCCCAGGACGGGGACCAGGCGACCGCTCGCGGGTATCTCGAGCGTGCGATCAGCCTGGACGGGGAGACCGCGCTCTACCGCTGGGCGCTCGCCGAGGTCCACCGGCTGCTCTCCCAGCTGCCGGACGGCTCGGTGGACGGCGCGTCCGTCCGGGCCGCCCTCGCCGAGTGGGACCGCGGCAGGGCGCTGCGGGCGCCGGGCACGGACGAGTCGTGGGTGCACCTGGTCCACGGGATGCTCCGGCACGACGACGTGGTCCCGGGGCAGTCCGAGCGGCACCGGGTCTGGACCTCCGTCGGCGACGTCGAGTGCGCCCTGCTGCTGGACGGCGACTCGGCGCAGTCGTGGTGCTTCCTCTCCCTGGTCTACCTCGAGCTCGGCCTGGCCGGCTGTGCGCTGCACGCCGCGGACCGTGCCCGTGCCGCGGCTCCCGGTGACGAGTTCGCGGCGTACGTGACGTCCCGCTCGCTCGCCGCCGTGGGCAGGTTGGACGAGGCCATGGTGTCCGCGGCGGACCTCGCGCTCGCCTGGGCGGTCACGCAGACCGCGCTGGTCCACGTGCTGCAGGGGGATCCGGACGCCGCGCTGGCGCTCCTCGACGAGCAGAGCGCACAGGGTGAGACGGATCCGCTGGATCCCCGTGTCCGCAGCGTCGCTCTGACCCGCGCAGGACGGGACCCCGAGGCCGCCGAGGCGGTGGCCCACCTGTGGACCGGGGAGGTCGACCCGGAGCCGGGGGACCGCCACACCGTGGCGTGGACGGGGTACCTCCTGGGCCACTTCGACCGCGCGGCGGAGCTCTTGCAGCAGTCGCTGGACAACGGTCCGGCAGATCCCGGGAACCAGATGATCGACCTCGGTCTGACCCTGCTGGCGCGCGGCGGTCCGGACGACCTGTCGCGCGGGCAGGTGCTGGTGAGCGACGGTGTCCGCTCGTGCCTGCGCTGGGACACCCTGTGCTTCCTGCGGGACGCCGACCTGCCGGCGCTCGTCCGCCGCACCGCGACAGCACGGCACTCGGCCGCGATCCGCGAGCTCGCCGGGCCGCTCGAGAGGGAGTGCGTGGCGCGCATGGGCGAGCTGGAGCGCGCGGACCACGATGCCTGGTCGGAGGTCCGCGACGCCTTCCAGTCCGAGCAGCCGGACGACGACGTCGTCCCTCGTCATCTCGTCGCCCGGGCGGCCATGGCCAGGCTCGGCGCCGAGGCCGGCGACGTCTCCACCGCGCTCGACCACTACCTGGCCCTGACCGAGGAGGGATTCCCGGAGACCGAGCGTGGCGTCCTCAGCAGCGTCGTGGTCCTGTGCCAGGAGACGGACGACGCGGTCCGTGACGAGTCACCGCTCGACGAGGCGTCGACCCAGTACGTCCGACTGTTCGGCGCCCTGGACGACACCATCTTCGCGGCGTCGACCGGCGATGCCGTGGACCAGCCGGGACTCGACCTCGACGCCGTGGCCCACCTGCGCAACGGCCTCGCCCTCCGCGCCGCACTGTGCGCCCTCCTCCTCGGGCAGCGACCCGACGCCCTGGGCTGGCTGACAGCCGCCGCCGCAGGCACGACGGGGGGCACCGTGGCGGACGCCGACGACGACCGCGCCGCCGTCGCGGTCTTCGTGCGCGATCCCGGCGGCTACTGGGCGTTCAGTGACGCGATCGCTGCGCTCCGGGACGATCCGGGAGCACCGCCGGAGGTGGTCGCCCTGGCGACCGTGCTGGCCGGCTCGGCCAGCCTCGACACCGTGTTCCGCATGCTCCGCACGGACATCGACAGCGTGACGACCTTCCCCTTGGAGAACCCGGTCTCGGTGCGGCTGGGCGACGATCTGGTCCCTGAGTCCACGGGACCCGAGTGGGTGCTGTTCAGCAGGCTGATCCCCGAGCTGCGCGAACGGCTGCGCGAGCGCACGGGCATCACCATCCCCGGCATCCGCTTCCGTGGCGGTCCCGAGCTCGGGCCGGCCGAGTTCGGGATCCTCTGGGAGCAGGAGCTCGTCGCCTCCGGGACGGCGTCGAGCGTGCCACGGTCGAGCGAGGACCCCGGCGGGATCCAGGAGGTCATCGAGGCGCTCGAGGAGGTGCTGCACGAGAACATCGCTCGGCTGTTCGGGCCCGACGACCTCGGCGCCTGGGTGGAGGAGCTCGACCTGGACGAGCAGGAGCTTGCGACGGTGAACGGGACCCTCCTGGCGGACTGGACCTCCCGGATCCGGACGCACCGGGTGCTGCGCCTGCTGCTTCGCGAGGGGATCTCGCTGGCGCCCGGGCGGGACGTCCTGGGCGCGCTGGCCAGGATCGAGGCGGGCGAGCGGAAGGAGATCCTGCACGTCGCCGCGGAGCTGCGCCTCGCGCTGGCCGACACGCTGTTCGACGCCCAGGCCCCGAGCACCCAGCTCCCCGCGGAGCTCGAGCACCTGGTCGCCGACGGGCTGACGACCGACGACACCGATCCCATCGACCACGCGACGGTGTGGCAGGTGCCGTGGCCGAGGGCGCGCGACCTCGTCGCTGACGTCAAGACGTGGCACGGCGCGTCCGGAGCCGAGGGTGGCACGCGGCCGGCGATCGTCGTGGACGACCCTGCGGTCCGCACCTACCTGTGGCGCCTCCTGGCGGCCGGCGGCGGCAGGACGGCGATCCTGACCCGCGCGGAGCTGGATGCCGCAGGCAGCCCCAGGAGCCGCTCCGCCGACGAGCTGAAGGCGTAGGGAGCTCCCATGGCCGCCGACGTGAACCGGGGTCCGGAGGTACCGGTCAGGCTCGTCCTGCCCGGACCGGCGGCGGACCGAGCCACGCACGCCGCCGTGCGCGAGGCGGCGGGAGACGTCGTCGAGGAGCACCTGCGCGCCCTGGGCCTGCCGGGACGCGTCGAGGTCACGGCGGACCGGTCCGGGCAGGACGGAGCCCTGTGGGGCCTGTGGGTGCACGGCGAACGCCTGCGCTGCACGGCGGACGAGGCCATGGAGCTGGTCGAGGACGCCACCGAGGGCAGGACCGGGGACATCGCGTCGGTCGACGGCGACGTCCTGGTGCAGGTGGCGGCAGGGCTGTGCACGATCGCCCTGCAGAGCAGGCTCTCCGCCCTGGTCGGCCCCGAGCACCTGGAGCTCGCACTGTCCGGTCCCGGTCTGGGCGGACCGCCCCAGGCGCAGGCCCTGCGCCAGGTGCTGACGACGGTGGTGGACTGCGGGATCGCGGTCACGGGCGGCGCCGAGGACCTGCGTGAGGTGGGCGCGCGCTCGGCCGAGGCGCACCCGGTGGTCCTGGCCGAGGAGCTGATCGCCGCGGGCCGGGCGACCGTGCTGGACGTCGTCATGCAGCTGGACACCCTGCGGGCGGTCACCTCCGGCGAGTCGCTCGACGAGGAGGTGTTCGTCGACCTGCGGACCGAGCTCTACCGCGACTTCGGGATCCTGGGCCCGGACTTCCGGTTCGCCCCGGCGGCGGGCATCGGCGACGCGGCGTTCGCGTTCCGGCTCAATGCGGTCCGCACGTGGCCGTACCACCTGCCCACGGGCGGGGGGCTCGCGGCTGTCGCTGACTCCCTGAAGGTCGCCGTCCGCAACCGCGCGCACTGGTTCGTCTCGACCGACGCGGTCCAGGAGATGAACGGGAAGCTCGCGCTCGCGCTCCCCGACACGCTGACGGCAGTGCGCGCGCTGTACCCGTTGGAGTGGCTCACGGCGCTCGCCCGGGTGGCGGTGGACGAGGGCACCTCCCTGCGTCACCTCGCCACGATCCTCGACCGCCTGCTCGACCTCGACCTCCACCCGCGCGCGGAGCTCCTGCGCCTCCGCGAGGGGGGTGCCTACCGGTCCGGTGTGCCCATCGAGGACCTGCCCCATCCGCGCGACGCGCTCGCGCTCGTACGCCAGCTGGCGGCGGAGGAGCGGTGGCGTACCGGCCGGAGCGGTTCCCGGACGGTGCTCGAGCTGAGCGAGGGCCTGGACGAGGCGGTACGTGCGCTGGCCGAGGAGGGGCGGCTGCACGTCGGCAACACCGAGGCAGAGCGCGCGGCGGCGCAGGTGCGTTCGATGGGTGACCGGTCGGTGGAGTACCCGCTGGTCGCGGACTCGTTGACCGTGCGAGCCTGGTTGCGGGAGTCGCTGCGCTCGGAGTTCCCCGACCTGCGCGTGCTGGCCCGCAGCGAGATCCCCCCGGGCGCCGACGTGACGTTCGTCCGGGCGCCCGACGACGCCTGAGCCGGGCCGTCAGGCCGCGATGCTCGTTGCCAGGGTGGGCAGCAGGCTCGCCGCCAGCTCGGGGCGGTCGATGAAGGGGTTGCGGTTGCCCTGGCGTTCGTGGATCGCGGCGTTCCTGTGCCGCTCCCACTCGGTCACCGGGTCGTTCTCGTGCCACGCGAGCACCATCGCGCGTCGCTCCGGTGGCATCTCCGCGTCCTGCACGAGGCCCGGGTACCGCAGGAGGAAGTAGAAGACCGCCCGGGCCGCGGGGCCTCGGCCCTGCGAGGGCTCGAACCCGTTCCGCTCGGACTTCCCGCAGTCCGCGCGCACCACGGTGATGGCAGGTCCGCCGCTCGGGGCGGCGGGATAGTCGGCGAACTCCATGTATGGGGTGTTGTTCCGGAAGCTGTTGCACCGGGACTCGCACGCGAAGAGGTGGTGCAGGTCGCCGCGCATCGGCTCCTTCTTGCCGAACCAGCTCTGCGGGACGACGTGCTCGCAGTTGTAGGGGAGTGCCGCCTCGACCTGTGCCTCCAGGGCGGCGGCAACCTCCGCCCGGGCGGTGGCCTTCAGGGGATCGATGCTCAGTCGGACCTTCAGGACGTCCGCCCGGGCCTCCGCGACCGCGAGGTCCGCGCGGATCAGCTCGGCCGGTTCCCACACGTGCCCGGTGTAGATGCTTCGGATCTTGCGGTCCGGCTGCAGGTCCACCCACGGGTAGACCTCCCGCGCCGGCTTGTAGGTGGGGGTGCGCGCGTGCGTCCGGCGGACCAGGTCACCCAGCTGCTCGGGCGGCACGTCGCCGTAGTACGCGGCGGACGCGGCGCGGTCCGCGTCGGCGTCGTAGTACGGCCGCTGCTCCGACCGGGCGAGCTCGGCGAGCGCCGTGTCCGCCTCTGCCCTCAGGAGGGGATGCCCGTCGACCGTGTCGCCGATACCCATGAGCCAGGACTACCGCAGCCCCCGCCCTGCGTCAACGTTCGCCAGGTGCACCGAGGTCTCGGCGCCGTGAGACCGGATCGTTGACCGGGGCGTCGATGGAGGCGTAGAACAGGAGCGGACAAAAGGTGCAGAACGGCGGTGCGGTCGATGTGGACCGGCTCGCCATCTCCTCGCGCTCGACGGGCTCCGTCCTGAAATCCCGGACCTGTGCGTGAGGCGCTTGTGCGGAGGGGGCGGCCGCGGAGACTGCGGTCGGCAGGGTGCCCAGGGGGCTGCAGTGGCAGACAACCGAACGACCACCGTGACCGTCACCAATCACTTCGACGCTCCGGCGAACATCACTCTCACGCACCGGCACGGCGACGCCGTGCCGGAGGAGAAGACCTGGGCCGCACTGGCGACCGGTGCGGCCGGCCCCCCGTTGACCGTTCACTATCAGACGGGGCTCTTCACGGCTTTCGACTACTGGCACGTTCGCGTCGAGGTGCTCGAAGGGCGGGAAAAAGGCGTCTGGGAGAATGATGGCGAGAAAGAATGCTACTTGACCGAGGAAGACCAAGGAACGTTGCTCACGTTTGACGTGAGCTCGGACGGACTCAAGCTGAACATGCTTTCCTCAAGCTGCACGGACGATCTGACCAAGCGCTCGTAGACCGGTTCAGGAATGTGATAGCGCACTGTGACGTGCGTCACTAAGGTGGCTCTCGTGGGGGAACCTCTGGACGGGGACTTCGGTCCCGATGAGCCGATCACGACCACACCGGCCCCGTTCTCCGTGACGGGCCCGACGTCGGTCGAGATCGCGCGAGCAACACGAACGGGGACCGCGTCGTTCTCGGTCCTCAACACCTCGGGCCGGCCGGTGCGCGTGCGGCTCCTGCCTCAGGCGATGGCGGGAGCAGAGCAGAGCTGGCTGGCCGTCGTCGGCGACATCGAGCGTCCGCTCGGCAACGCCGCGACACTCACCGCGGACGTGCTGGTGACCGTGCCGATGGACACGCCGGTGGGTCTGCACGCGCTACGGCTCGACGTCTCGCCGGAGGACCGACCGGAGCTCGTCGCGCAGGGTCAGGCGGTCGCGTTCACGATCCCGGAGCCGCCGGAGGTGAAGAAGCCGTTCCCCCGATGGCTGCTGTTCGCGATCATCGGCGCCGTGCTGGTGCTCATCCTCGGCGCGCTCGCCATCTGGTGGTTCGTCATCCGGGACACCGGCCCCGAGCCTCTGACCCCTCCGCAGATCGTGGGGGAGGCCACCGTGGGCGAGGTGCTGACCGTCACCCCCGGCACGTGGTCGGCGGACGACGTGCCGCTCGTGCACGTCTGGCAGACGTGCCCGGGGTCCGCGGCGGACGACGACCCCGAAGGCTGCACCGACGTGACCTCCGGCGGCGCCACCGCGATCGGCGAGACCCTCACGGTCGGGGCCGACCTCGAGGGACAGCGGATCCGGGTCAAGGAGAGCGCGCTCAGCGGCGACGAGGAGGCCCCGGACGTCACGGACCAGTTCAGCGACCTGACGGGCGTCGTCGGGCCCCCTCCGATCCCGACGGTCACCCTGCGAAGCTTCGTCGGTGAACCGCGGAGCAACGCGTTCCAGGAGCTGGGCGTTCTCGGTCTGACCGTGACGCTCGAGGAGGTGGGTCAGTCCGACCAGTGCGACCCGCTCGTGGAGATCCAGGACCCCTCGACGGGCGAGGTCGCCGTCGGGTCGTCGGTCCGCATCTCGACGGGTCGGCCACGGCCGTGGTTCGAGTGCGGGTTCGGGTTCCCGTTCCCGTTCCCCGACGGCGTCTTCCTCGACCTGGACGACGTGGTGATCGAGAACTTCAAGATGCCGTTAGATCTCCAGAATCCCTGAGGACTCGAGATGGCGGTCCTGCGCACGCTCGGAACCATCGTCGTGGCCGCCGCCACGACGTGGTTCACGATGTGGGCGCTGGGCCTCGCGCTCCCGTTCCTCGCGGAGCCGGCGGTCCTGCTCGTGGTGCTCGTGGTCGTCGCGGTGCAGGCGCTCATCGCCGGGATCCTGGCGAGCTACGACCTCGGACGGGTCGGTCACTGGCTGATCCTCGTGGTCGACCACACCTGGAGCCTGCTGAACACCGTCTTCGGCGGGATCGTCGGCAACCTGATCTACCCCTTCGTCGGCCGACCGTCCCGGGCGGACAGCGCCGGCCGGACCTGGATCGTCTACATGCCCCGGAGCACGTCCGGCTTCGGCACGGACGTGCTGCAGACCGTCGGGATCGTCAACCTCGGCGGTGCGGGCCAGCACGAGCGGATGCACCTGCTGCAGTCCCGCGCCTTCGGTCCGACGTACCTGCCGCTGTTCGCGGTCTTCTACGTGGTCACGGCACTCCTGGCCATCCTGTTCGCGCCGCTGGGCGCCCTGCTCAAGGCCGCGCACCGACGTGACACCTGGTACCTGCGTCCGCCGGCGAAGTCCGCGGTGCAGGGCTTCTTCGGGTGGATCTACTACGCCACCCCGTTCGAGCTCTGGGCATATGCCAGCGGCAACCCGTGACGTCGCCGCCGAGGACGTCGGCGGCGAGTGGACGGCGGCGCTGGACGCGCTGCGGGAACAGGTCACGTCCCTGAGCGGTCTGCCGGTGCTGCACGACGCCTCGGCCGCGGGCGAGACGCTGGAGGTCCTCGTGCAGCCGGTCGCCCTCATACCGCTCACGGGCGCCGGACCGGCGACGCGCACCGTCAGCACCGTTGACGTGCTGGTGACGGTGCTGGTGGCCGTGGTCGGGGGTGACGCGGAGGACCGTGCGGCCTCCCTGACCGACCTCGCGCTGTCCGGGATGGCGGACGGAGGCTGGGACGTCGACCCGGAGGGACCGCAGCCGTGGCTGTGGCGCTCCCTCGCCCTGTCCGCCCGGCCGGGGCTCCTGGTGCGCGTCCCGGTGCGCCGCCTGCTGCACCGCCCCGAGGCGCCGCGCGTCCGCCGGATCCGGCTGGAGAACATGCCTCTCCTCCAGCTCTCCGGCCGGGTGGTGACGGACGACGGCTCGCCCGTCTCCTCGGCTGTCGTCACGATCCTGCCGACCGGCCCCGACGTCACGACCGACCGCCGAGGCCGATTCGCTCTCCGGGCGGGCGTCGTCGCCGACCTCGGCCTGCGTGTCCGCGTCGCCGCCCGCGGGGTGTCGACGGTCCTGAGTCTGGAGCCCGCCCCTGACGGCGCGCTCGGTGACCTTACGCTCCCGGGCCTCGTGCCCTGACCGTCCGCCGCTGTCCTGCCCCACCCCTGGAGGTCCACCGTGCCGCTTCCCTTGACGCCAGGCGTCTACGTCGAAGAAGTCCCGAGCGGCGCTCGACCGATCGAGGCCGTCGGGACGAGCACCCCGGCGTTCGTCGGTTTCGTCGGTACGCCCGACGCGCCGGTCGGTGAGCCGGTGGCCGTGAACAACTGGCTGCAGTACCTGCGGCTGTTCCCCAGCGAGGGCCCCAGCACCCCGCTGACCCTGGCAGTCGCCGGGTTCTTCGGCAACGGCGGCCAGCGCTGCTTCGTGCTCAACGTCGGCGAGGGGGGGACGCTCACCGGCACGACGCGCCGACCGGGGATCTCGGTGCTGGAGGAGGTCGACGAGGTGGCGATCGTCGCCGCACCGGGATACACCGATGCGGCGTCTTACGAGGCGCTCCTGCAGCACTGCGAGAACCAGAAGGACCGCGTCGCGATCCTGGACGCACCGCTGGAGATCGAGGACATCTCCCAGCTGACGCGGGTGGGCACGGCACCCCCGGACGCGGGTCCCGACGCGACGCCGTCGGACGCGGACGCCGCCGCGGACGGGGCGTCCGAGGCGAAGGCCGGCAAAGGACGCTCCGGCAGTCCCCGTGCCGCCCAGGCGCCCGGCGTGGCGCCGCGCCAGTCCAGCTGGGGCGCCTACTACTACCCGTGGATCCGGGTCGTGGACCCCGCCACCGGCAGGATCGTCGAGGCGCCGCCGTCGGGTCACCTGGCCGGTGTCTGGGCACGCACGGACGCGACCCACGGGGTGCACAAGGCCCCGGCGAACGAGCCGATCCGCGGGGCCGTCGACCTGACGTACCGCCTCACCTCGGCGGAGCAGGGCGAGCTGAACACCGCCGGGGTGAACGGGATCCGCTTCTTCTCGACCGAAGGCATCAAGGTCTGGGGCGCACGCACCCTCGCCGGCAGCAGCAGCGAGTGGCGGTACCTGAACGTGCGGCGGCTGTTCGCCATGGTCGAGGAGTCGATCATGCAGGGCATGAACTGGATCCCCTTCCAGAACAACGACCCCATCCTCTGGAACATGATCCGGCGTGACGTCGGCTCGTTCCTCGAGCGGCTCTACCGGCAGGGAGCCCTGATGGGCCGCACGCCCGCCGAGGCCTTCTTCGTCAAGTGCGACGACGAGACCAACCCGCGGTCCGAGATCGACGCCGGTGTCGTCACCACGTACGTCGGGCTCGCGCCGGTCAAGCCGGCGGAGTTCATCGTCTTCAAGGTCAGCCAGTACCAGGGTGGCGCGAGCGTCGAGCAGGAGGGTCAGCGGTGAGCCAGACGACGGAAGGAACGACGCCCGCGGCGGCCGCGAGCGGGACCGCGACGTGGACGGACCCGTTCCGCGCCCACAACTTCAAGCTCATGATCCAAGGCGTGACGGAGGGGCACTTCATCGAGTGCTCCGGGCTCGACATCACGATCGACGTCGACGAGTACCGGGAGGCCGGTCAGTCCCAGGTGGTGCACAAGGTGCCGACGATCACCCGGTACGGCGATGTGTCGCTGCGGTACGGGCTGACCAACCGCGACGAGCTGTGGAAGTGGTTCGAGGAGACCGTGCGCGGCGAGATCAAGCGGCGCAACGTCACGATCGTGCTGCTCGACGCGCAGGGCACCCAGCCGGTGATCCAGTGGAACCTCCGCGACGCGCTGCCCGTCCGCTGGAAAGGGGCGACGCTGCGGGCGACGGCCCGAGAGGTCGCCATCGAGGAGATTGTGCTCTCGTACGAGACCCTCGCCCGGGGCGCGTGACGGCTGTGCCCTCGAGACGACAGCAGGGCGGGGGCACCGCGAAGGTCCGCGGGTGGGTCCTTGCTGTCCTCGCCCCGGTCTGGAGGTGGGCGTCGAAGCAGGACGAGGTGGTCGAGCCGAGCACGCCCGCGGCCTCCGTCGACGTCCCGTCGAGCCCGTACCCCTTCACCGACCTCGGACCGCCGCAGGAGTGGGTCGAGTACGTCGAGGGTGGCGACCCGCAGTGGTTCGACATCGACGTCCGACTCGGGGGTGAGGTCCCGGAAGCACCGATGCTGGTACCGGACGAGCACCCGGGCGCCGACGCCGACGGGGCTGGCAGCGACCCGCGACCGGACGCCGCCACCGGTTCGCGCCATGGTGCGCGCGGTCGTCCCAGCGACCCGAGCCGGAGCCCCGATGCTGCACCCGAGCCGGGGGAGACCGGCCCGGCGGAGGCCCCGCGGCCGACGACGTCGACCACCACGACGCCACGGGTCTCGGTGCACCCGCGGCGGTCCGCGCACGACCTGTCCGGTACCCAGGCGCGCCGTGGAGCGCCGGAGACCGCTCCCGCGGCGCCGGAGACCGCTCCCGCGGCGCGGGAGTCCGTAGGCCGTTCCAGCGAGGCGGCCGCACGGACGTGGGCCGTCACTGTCCACGGACCGGCAGGATCCCCTGCACGGCCTGCCGCTGGCGCGCGCTCCGGGTCGGAGGTTCCCGCAGGACGGCGCGCCGAGCCCGACCCGCGCCGCCCGGTTCCCGGAGCGGGGGACCACCCGCTACCGGTCGCGCCACCCGGGCCGACCGCGTGGTCGCCCGACCCCGAACCCGGCCGCCCCGCGCTCCCGCCTACCGTTTCGGCCGGCCCACCGCCGGCCCCGCCCGGAGCTGAGGCGCCGCGGCCGCGAGCAGTGATCGGCACCTCGGTCGCCTCGAGCCCGCGGAGCCCGCGCGACGACATCGTCGCCCGCCCGACCGTCAGCCCTTGGCCACCCCTGCCGGCCGCGCCGTCACGCGACCACCGCCCTGCGTCGCGGGCGTCGGTCGACGTCCCGGCCGTCGGCCGTGCCCCGGCTCCGGCCGGCGCAGACCTGCGATGGCCCGACCTGCCCGACCTGCCGAGCCGGCATCCGCTCGACGACCGCTCGCCGTCCGCCTCCCTGGCCTGGTCCGGCGTCGCGCACGCCTCGACCGACGGCGAGGCGGCGGGTGCCGCTGACGCGCTCGTCGCTGAGCAGAGGCGGCGCTGATGGAGCGCGTCGCGTTCATCGTCGAGGAGACGGGCGAGCGGATCCCGTGCCTGCTCAACCCGGAGCGGGTGGTACAGCGGCGGGTCGCCGGCCTGCGACCGCTGACGTCCGGGTCGGGCGGTGTGTCCGGGCGCACGGTGACCGACACGCCGCTGCTGCACACCGGCGGCGGACGCACCGAGATCGACGTGGACCTGCTGTTCGACGTCCAGCTCACCGAGGCGGCAGCTGCGCCGGCGCTCGCGCCTCCCGCCCCGGCGCCGGAGTCCGAGGGGGCCACCGACGTCGCTCCCGTCACCCCGGCGCGGGTACCTCTCGACGTCCGGCACCTCACGCGACCGCTCTGGAACCTCGCGGAGAACACCGCCTCGGAGGGCCGGTCGGTGCCGCACGTCCGGTTCGTGTGGGGCAAGGCGTGGAACGTGCTGGCCGTCGTGGAGTCGCTGGCCGAGCGGCTCGAACGGTTCGACCAGAGCGGTGTCCCGGGACGGTCGTGGGTGCGGATGCGCCTCGTGCGGGTCAACGAGCCGCCGGGCGCGGCACTGGAGGACCCGACGGAGCTGTCGGGGGCGGTGCCCGATGCCGACCTCGTGCGGTCGCAGCCGCCGGTGGGCACCCACCTCGTCCTCGGCGCGGGCGGACCGGCTGCAGACGGATCGGCCGCCGGTGGTCAGACGCTCCCGCAGATCGCCGCCGAACGCTCGGGCAACCGGCCGTGGCTGTGGCGCTCCTTCGCCGACCTGAACGACCTGCTGGACGTCATCTGGCCTCCCGCCGGCACCGAGCTGGCGGTCCCTGCGCCGCCCGAGAGCCTGCCGCCCCCGGCGGCCGTGCCATGAGCGCCGTGACGGTGGACGCCGGCCCGGTCGTGGTGCCGCGGGTGGAGCTGCGGCTGGGCGGTTCGGTCCTGGCGGACGACACGGCGCGGCTCCTGCAGACGGTCCGGGTGCGCCGCGAGGTCAGCTCCCCGGCGGCGTGCAGCCTCGAGTTCGTCGGGACGCGGGACGGCGAGCTCGACAGCGTCCTGGACGGCGTCGAGGTGGGCGCGGAGGTGGTGCTGTCGCTCGACGCGTGGCCGGACACGCTCTTCCACGGCGAGGTGGTGACCCTCGAGCACTGCTACCGGTCGGACGGGTCGGCCACCCTGGTCGTCCGCGCCCAGGACCGGGCGCACCGGTGGCGGCAGGACTCCCAGCTGCGCGTGTTCGTCGACGTGACCGTCGCCGGACTCGTCGAAGAGGTCGCGGGCGAGATCGACCTCGGCGTCGACGCGGCGGACGACGGTCCCCGCTGGCCGCAGGTGGTGCAGGACGGACGCTCCACGCTCGACCTGGTGACCGACCTGTGCGCGCGGGCCGGGCTGTGGTGGCAGGTCGATCCCGACGGCGACGAGGTCCGGATCTTCGCGGCCGGGGAAGGCGCACCCGACGCCGGCCCCGCCGTCGAGCTGACCAGGGGTGAGAACCTCCTCGAGGCGGAGGTCACGCTGAGCGCGATCGGCGTGCACGACAGCTGGCGGGTGACCGGCTGGGACCCGGTCACCGGGGAGGTCGCCGACGAGACGAACCAGACCTCCGAGGTCGACCTCGACGCCGTCGGGTCCGTCGCGTCGTCCGGGGGCGTGCGCGGGGGGACGTCCACGGCCGGGGCGGACCACGTGGCCGCGCACGCCGGCGCCCTGACCGCGCAGGACGCCGGGCGGTCGCGCAGCCTCCGCGCCGTCGTCCGGGGTGACGTCCACCTGATACCCGGCGTCACCGTGACCGTCGACGGCGTCGCCGCGCAGGCCGCCGGGGACTACGTCGTGCTGACGGCGGACCACGTCATCGAGACCGTCGGCGGGTACACGTGCACGGTGTCCACGGCACCGCCCCCGCACCTGCGCCTCGGCGCAGGCCGCCCGGACACGGTCGGTCGGTCGTGGACGACGCCGGCCGAGGTGCTCCGCGTCGACGACCCCGACGAGCGCGGACGCGTCCGGGTCGCGCTGAGCGCCTACGACGGGTTGGAGTCCGACTGGCTCCCCGTCCTGTCTCTCGGCGCCGGGGAGAGCAAGGGCCTCACCGTGCAGCCCGACGTCGGCGACCACGTGCTGGTCGCGCACGACGTCGCCGACCCGGGTCGCGGCGTCGTGCTGGGCGGCGTGCGGTCGAGCGCAGGCTCCGAACCTGCCGCGGGCGTGTCGGACGGGTCCGTCGGGGCCTACGCGCTCCAGCTGCCTGGAGGGCAGGTCGTGCGGCTGAGCGGCGCCACCGACCTCGTCCGGCTCGGGAACGCCGCCGGGAGCCAGCTCGACCTCGACGAGAACGGCGTCCACCTGACCTCCGTCGGCAACCTCGTCCTCGAGGCGCCCGGCAAGACCATCACCCTGCGCGCCAACCGGATCAACCTGGAGCGAGGCTGACATGGCATCTC
Source organism: Cellulomonas humilata (assembly GCF_030814415.1). Classification (GTDB taxonomy): domain Bacteria; phylum Actinomycetota; class Actinomycetes; order Actinomycetales; family Cellulomonadaceae; genus Cellulomonas; species Cellulomonas humilata_A. Next base: position 1,047,715 of record NZ_JAUSVB010000002.1, read on the forward strand.
TGCGTCCCTGGCTCGTGCCGAGAGCCGACGTGCGCTGCGACCATCCCGGCGGCAAGGTCTCGATGTCGTCCTCGCAGCATCTCGTCTACGTCGAGGGGCAGCGGGTCGTCGTCGGGGAGGACCCGGTGGGCCGCTCGATCGGCGGGTGCACCAACATCAGCGCCACGACCAAGCCGTGCACGTCCACCCTGCGGATCACGCAGGGCAAGTCGCTGTTCGTGTTCGTCGACGGCAAGCCCGTCATCCGGGCCGACCTCGTCGGCCTGACCGACGGCACACCGGCGATGGGGGTCAACTACAAGGTCGCGGACCCGGGTCAGACGCTCGTTGCGGAGGGCCCGTGAGCACCCCGGCGGTGGGCCTCGGCCGTGCCGGCGGTCAGGCGGGACGCAGCCGGTGGACGGGATGGCGCTTCGGGCATCCCGACGTCGACAGTGAGCGGCCCGGCCTCACGGTCGACGCGACCGGTCGCCTCGACCGGGTGCACGACGCCGACGCGATCCGGCAGTCGCTCCTCCTCCTGCTCTCCACCCGACCCGGAGAGCGCGTGATGCGCCCGGACTACGGGTGCGCGCTGGCCACGCTCATCTTCTCCTCCAACGACGACACGACCGCCGGGCTGGCCATCCACTACGTGCGCCGCGCGGTCGAGCGGTTCGAGCCGCGCGCCGTCGTGATCTCGGTGGACGCGGGACCGGCACCGCAGCGGCCGGACGTGCTGGACGTCGTGCTCGAGTACCGTCCGCGGGCCGGCGGGCCGACGGACACCATCGAGGTCTCCGTCCCGCTCTCCGAGGGGGCCTGACATGTCGCTGCCGGTGCCGAACCTCGACGACCGGGACTTCGCCGCCCTGCTCGCCGAGGCGCGCGCAGTGATCCGGGCGCGCAGCCCCGAGTGGACCGACCTGTCGCCGGGGGACCCCGGAGCGACCCTGCTGGAGGCGTTCGCGTACCTCACCGACACGCTCGTCTACCGGGTCAACCGCGCGCCGGAGAAGGCCTACGTACAGTTCCTCAACCTCATCGGCGTGCGTCTGGAACCTCCGGCGTCGGCCTCCGTGGTGCTGACGTTCTCGTCCGCGACGCCGGTGACCACCGAGACGACGATCCCGCGCGGCACCCGCGTCACCGCCCCGCGCGGTGGGTCCGGCGGGCCGGTGTTCGTGACCGCCGACGACGCCGTCCTGCGCCCCGGGGAGCGTGAGGTCGACGTCCTGGCCAACCACGGCGAGGCGGTCGCGGGGGAGCTGGTCGGTCACGGGACCGGTGCGCCGGGCCAGGTGGTGCGGGTGGCGCGGCCCCCGATCACGTTGCCCACCGGTGACGACTTCGACCTCGTGGTGGCGGTCGAGGCCACGGCGGAGGAGATCGACGCGCGCACACCCGCACGCCGGGTCGGGGCACTGACGTTCCGCGTCTGGACCGAGGTCAACCACTTCGGTTCCGTCCGCGGCGAGGACGAGGACGACCACGTGTACGTCGTCGACCGGTCGTCGGGGACGGTGACGTTCGCGCCGGCGGCCCGGATCGCGGTGCCGGCCGGTGGGCTCACCGACGCCCCGGAGACACTGGCGGCCGTCCCGACGGCCGGCCGGGAGATCCGGGTCTGGTACCGGGTCGGTGGCGGTGCGTCGGGGAACGCGGCCGCGGGGACCCTCACGACGCTCAAGGACCCGGTCGGCGGCGTGCAGGTCACCAACCGCGAGGCGGCGACCGGCGGACGCGACGGCGAGACGCTCGCGAACGCCATGGTCCGCGGTCCGCAGGTGATGCACGCCCTGGACCGCGTCGTCACCGCTCGCGACTACGAGCAGGTCGCCGTCGCCTCGAGCGGTGGGGTCTCCCGCGCCAAGGCCGTCACCCGCGCGGAGCTGTGGCTCGGTGCGACGCCCGGCGAGGTGGAGGTGCTCCTGGTCCCGCAGCTGGACCCCGGCGAGGTCACGAGCGCCGGCCCGGACGACTTCCGGGCGCTCATGACCGACCAGCCCGTGGAACGCGTCCGTGCCGCGCTCGTGGAACGTCAGCCCATGGGGACGCAGGTGCGGGTGGGCTGGGCCGGTCTCAAGCCGGTGCGGGTCACCGCCAACGTCGTCGTGCACCGTACCGAGGACCGTGTCGCGGTCGCAGCGCGGCTGTCGGACCGGCTGCGGCGGGCGCTCTCGCCCGTCCCCGTCGACGATGGCCATCGCGGCTGGCCGTTCGGGGAAGAGCTGCGGGTGGCCACCATGTACGAGGTCCTGCAGTCCGAGCGCGGCGTCCGGTACGTCAGCGACGTGCGGCTCGTCGTCGAGGAGATCCCCGGCGACGTCTCGGCGATCGTCCGGGACGCGCACCAACCGGCGACGTGGTTCTGCGCGAGCGGTGAGCAGGTGTACCGGTCGGTCAACAACGGCGAGGGGTGGGAGCCGGTCGCCGCCTTCCCGGGGGAGCGGGTCGAGCGGCTCTCCGTGCTCCCCGGCCGTCCCGGGCTCGTGGTCGCGACCACCCGCGTGGGCGACACCGAAGCCAGCGTCGTCCACGCGTCGCTGGAGAACGGCGACCGGTGGTCCCTGTTCGGCGCGTTCGAGTTCCACGTCGAGGGTGTCGCGCTCGGCATGGTCGAGGAGGTGCCGTACGCGTTCCTGGCGACGGACGAGGGCCTGTACCGCCAAGGACTGCGCCCCGGGGCGCCGTCGGAACGGATCCTCGTGGTCGCGACCGACCCGTCGCAGGCGTGCTACGGCGTCGCGTGCGTCCCCAGCACCGACGGCGGCGCACTTCGGGTCGCCGTCGCGCTGCAGGAGTTCGGTGGCGTCCGAATCTCCTTCCTGGGCGGGCAGCCCGGCACGTTCATACCCACCGGGCTGACCGGCGTCGACGTCCGTCTCCTGCGTGGGCTGATGACGGACAACCGCACCTTCGTGTACGCCGGTGCGTACGCGACCGGCGACGACGAGGGAGCCGGCGTCCACCGCCTCGAGCTGCGCGGCACGGAGCCGGACTCGCAGGGCTGGGTCCAGGTCGGCACCGGATGGCAGGGGGGCGCGTGCCTGGACATCGCTCTCATGGGGGAGACGGTCGTCGCCGCCACGGCCCGCAAGGGCGTCACGGTGAGCCGGCCGGGTCCCGACGCCGTGTGGCGCGCCCCGGCCATCGACTCCGGTCTCCCGCCGCGAGAGGGCGGTGGTTTCGAGCCCGTGGCGACCGTCGCCGTGGACGCTGCCCCGATCGCCATGGCCGGGGGCCGGGCCGGACTCTTCCGCAGCACCGACGGGAGCACCTGGCACCTCGCGTCGAGCCCCGTGTACTCCGAGCGGGTCACCCTCCCACCGACCTGGCTGTTCGTGGGTGGCGCGCACGACCTCGATGTCACCTACGACGCCCCCCAGCGGTGAGGCCCCGTGGACGCCGACCGCATCGCCCTGCTGCTTCCCGAGGTGTACCGGCGAGCCCTGGCCACCAGCTCCCCGCTGCAGGGGCTCCTCCACGTCATGGACGCCCAGCACGCACCGGTCGAGGCCGTGCTGGACCGGTTCCCCGACGTGTTCGACCCCTACCTCACACCGGACAGGTTCGTGGCGTACCTGGCGCGCTGGGTCGACCTCGTGCGATGGCTCGACAGCGAGGACAGCGAGCTCGACACGGGCCAGGGTCGCCTGCGCGTCCTCGTCGCCGTGTCGGCAGAGCTCGCCCGGCGCCGGGGAACGGCGCTCGGCCTGCGCACCGCCCTCACCCTCGCGCTGGGCGTTCCCGGCGTCGAGGTGGACGACCAGGTGCTCGACGAGGACGACCTACCGATGCCGTTCCGGGTCCGAGTGACCCTCCCGGCGCAGGCTGCGGTCCACCGGGAGCTCGTCGAACGGATCGTGCACGAGGAGAAGCCCGCGCACGTGGTGGCCGAGATCGTGTACCGCGACAAGGCGCCGGAGGGTGACGGGTGAGCATCAAGACCGCGGTCCTGGTGCTGCTCGCGATCGTCGTCGTGGTGGTGCTGCTCATCTTCTTCGGCGCGGTCCGGCCCTCCGCCGGCCCTCCGGACTCCGGCCGCGGCGGGGTGAAGTCGGGCCTGGGGTGGCTGCGGTCGCAGGACGCCGTGACGTTCGAGGAGCTGGCGAGCACGCGGCCGGGGTGCGAGGACCTCGAGACGCGCACCTTCGCCGTCGCGTCCGGCTCGACGTGCCGGATCGCGCTGCCGGACAACAGCTCGTTCACCCTGTGCGCCAGCGAGAACGGCGAGGGTGCGCTCGCGACGGTGGAAGGGGCCGAGTTCCCGGCCGGCACGCTGGAGAGCGACGACCTCACGTGTGCGGACCCGGCCGAGCTCAACGTGTACGACAAGGACACCGTCCTGTCCCTGACCTGCGCACCGTTCGGGGCGCTGTGCCGGTTCACCGTGGGGGAGCCGAGCGGCTGACGCTCACGCCTCGCGCTCGTCCTGCCGCCCGCCGGCCTGGCGCAGGGCGAGGATCAGCTTGACGATCGAGATGATCCCACCGATGAGCACCGCGATCCCCCAGATCGCCGCCACCAGCGCGGCCACGATCGCCGCGATCGCGTCGGTGATGCTCACCAGGATCACGGGCACGACGGAGTGCAGGACGAGGGTGATCACGGTGAGCAGGAGCGCCGTGAGGATCAGGAGCACCAGTCCCTTGCTCAGCAGGAACCTCTGTTGCGCGACCACCAGCAGCACCGCTCCGGCGATCTGCAGGAAGAGGATCAGGGCCAGCAGCGCCAGGCTGGTGCCGGTGTCGAAGAACCCGAAGACGGCGAGGTACGCCAGCGTGCCGAACGGTGGGGACAGCAGCAGCCCCACCATCAGCAGCAGCGCGACGAAGGCGACGATCGCGAGGATGATCCCCAGGATCAGAGCGGCCAGCCCGGCCAGCACGCTGACGATGCCCTGCACCATGCCGGTCACCTTGTTGCCGACGACGAGGGGGAGCGTCGCGAGCGCGACGGTGACGAGCAGCAGCCCGCTGATCAGCGCGAGAGCGGGGATCCCCAGTCCGGGAGGGTCCGACGGGGCGTCGGCGAACTGACTGACCTCGAGCTCCTCCACGTCGTCCTCGTCGACCCCGTCGGGCGCGGGCTGCGCCCGGAGCTGCTCCAGTCGCTCCCCGAGCGGCGGTGCGTCCGTGACGAGCGAGGAGCCCACGCACACCAGCAGGCTCAGCGTGACCGCAAGCAGCGACAGCCACAGCGCCCACGGGCGCAGCTCGTTCACGACGCCGCGTTCACGACTCGAGCTGGAACGGCGCGTCCGCGAAGCAGATGCGCTCGTCCGTCCCCGCGGTGATCTGAACCTGCATGGGCGCGAACGGGTCCCGGGGATCCGGGATCGCCGGGTGCTCGGAGCCGTCGCCCATCAGGCCCCCTCCAGTGCCCCCGGCCGCTGCGGTGTCCGCATCGACATCCGCTCCCGCAACGGTCCCGCTGCGCTCGGAACCTTGTCAACGCGTGGACGCAGATCGGCCACCGTGCGTCGGCGTCGGAAGCGAGTCCGCTACCTGCGCCGGCGCGGTCGTCCGCAACCCCGGACGGCCGCACTCGGCATCGAGTTCCGCGCGCCGGCGTCGGCGCCGGTCCACGTCATCGGTCGCGCAGTCGCTCAGCAGTGAGGACGGGGTGCACTCCCGCGAAGGTGATCCGCGTCCGTCAGGCCGAGGCGCGGTGTCGTGCCTGGATCAATGCGTCGCCGCGGCCAGCAGACGACGCAGGAGCCGCTTGCGGGGCATCGGGCGTGTGCTCTGCGGACGCGTGGCGCACGCGAGGCGATGCTCGGCTTCGACGGCGAGCTCGCGCTCCCTGCTGTGGTAGTCGACGAGAAACAGCTCTGGATTCATGTGGGGTCTCCACCTCTCCGGACTCTGAACGGCGCGGGGTCTCCGGCTGCTCAGCACTGTCGGCGCAGTGGCGGGTGCTGACCAGGGCCGTTGGTCCCGTCGATGCGTCGGTGTCACCCGTGTGGTCGCCTCGCCGTCCCCGCTCGCGGCGGGACGGACTCGAGCGTCTGTGCCGCGTTCGACTCCGTGCCGAGAGCGCGGATCCGCTCGACCTCCGCCCGCGAGTGCCGGACAGCGTCCGTGTCCGCACCCCGAGCGTCCGCGACGTCGAGCGTGAGGTCGAGGATCGCGTGCCGTGGGTGCTGGAGTGCGTTGCGGGCACGGCGGCTCGGCGCGGAGCGGCGAGCCGGGAACGCGATGGTGAGCAGCGTGATCCCGGGCCAGGTGTCATGGCGCGACGAACGCCGCGCCGTCCCACACCCAGGTGAGCCGGTCACGGACCGACGACGCCGTGATGGTCCCCTCGTCGTGCAGGAGCCGGAGCTCCTCACCCACGGTGGACGCGCCCGCAACCAGCCCTGTCGTGTTCGTCCACCGGAACCAGTCACCGGGGATCGTCTGCGACGTCGGCGCCGCCGGAGCGACGCTCTGGTACCAGCCCGCCGCGTTGAGGACGACGTCGAGCCGGACGAACGGGCCCGTCACGTCGGCCTGGGTGCACGTGGTGGCGTCGCACGACCACAACGACCAGGTGCTCGCCGTGACGGTCGCGGCCTCAGGCGCCGCAGGGTCGAGCTGGCGCGTGACCACGACCTGCGGCCCCGCCGCGCCCTCCTGGCCCAGCGCGAGCGGGTCGGTGGTCGGGTCGACCAACGCCGCGGCAGGCACGAGCTCGAGCACCCGGCCGAGGTACGGCAGGAGGTCCGTCGGCGCCGGCACCCCGAGGACGACCGGCGGGAGGGTGCGGGTGGCCGCGAGCACCGGCAGGGTGCACCCCAGTGCGTGCAGACCGGCCAGTGCTGCCGTGAAGCTGACGAGGAAGTCGCTCCGCACGGAGAGCGACACGGGTGTCGCGGCCTGCGCGGGGCCCACGGGACGGTCGTTCGGTGTCGAGGCGTAGAACAGCGGGGGCAGCACAGGCTCGAAGCCGAGCGCCGGGTTGGGACCGGCGACCCCCAGCGCGGACGCGAGCACCTGCGCCGTCAGTACCGGGTCGTCGCGCACCAGGTTGAGGTAGCCACCGACCTCCGTGATGTTCCTCGGGGGCGGGATCCGGGACGGGAAGAGGTCACCGGACATCGCGAGGCGCCGCGCGATGAGCGCCTGCGCCGCCAGCATCTCGGGGGAGACGGCGGAGAGCAGGATCGTGGTCATCGCATCGAGCGCGCGCTCCTCGGCCGAGCCGACGCCCGTGCCGGACGGGATGTCGTTCACGGGAAGCACCGGCGGCGGCTCGACCGGGGGAGGCTCCTCGACGGGGGGAGGCTCCTCGACCGGGGGAGGCTCCTCGACGGGGGGAGGCTCCTCGACCGGGGGTGGTTCCTCATCGGTCGGCTCCTCGTCGGGTGGTGGCTCGTCGGGTGGTGGCTCGGTCATGCGGGTCGCTCCTCTGGTCAGGCGGTGTCCGGGCCTGGGCCCCGGGCTACGCCGGCGTCTCCGCGGGCGGCGTCTCGGCGGGCGGCGTCTCGGCGGGCGGTGTCTCCGCGGGTGGTGTCTCCGCGGGCGGCGTCCCGCTCTCGGCCTCCGCCCCGTTCTTCGCCGCGATGGCTTCGGGCAGCTTGTCGAGCGCCTTCCCTGCCAGGTCGGTCGCGGCCTTGATCGCCTCGGTGAGGCTCGCGTTGGTGCTGGTCACCTGCGCGGCCATCGTCGTCGACAGGGCCGTCGCCCCGGTGAGGTCCGTCGGTGTCGAACTGGCGGCGGCCGCGGGTGTCGTGCTCGTCTGGGCGGCTGCGGGCGCCGCGGCGACCGGCGCTGCGGCTCCCGCAGTCCCGTTGATGGTGAGCAACGAGGTCGTCGGGAGTGCTGTCGTCGCGGGGATCGTCGCGCCCGTGCTCCCGACGAGCTGGTTCCCGGTGTCACCGAGAGCGGTAGCCATCGCGGCCAGGTCAGGAGCGGTGTCCGCGGGCGAGTCCTGCCAGTTCCAGAACCGCGTGAGGTCGATCCTCTCGCTCGAGCTGCACGAACCCAGGACGGCTTCGCCGAGCACACCCCGCGCGGGCAGAGTGATCGACGACTGGACGGGCTGGTAGGCCTGACGGTGGAAGGTGAGCAGCGCCTCCTGGAGATCCTGGGAGGTGAAGCCGAGCTCCACAGCGAGCGGCTGAGGTACGAAGAACGGCATGACCGCCGAGTTGCCGAAGTAGCCGAGGACCTCGTTGGCAACACAGCTGAGCAGCGGCACCTCGTCCGACGGGTCCGCGAGGCCCCCGGCGGGAACGCCGATGGTGAACGGCTCGAGCATGATCGCGCGCTCCTCGGGAGTCAGGGACTGCCACACGGCCTTCGAGTACCCGACGGTGTTCTCGACCACGTGCTGCAGGAGCGCCTCGATCCGGAGCAGGTCGGCGAACGCGAGCACCGGCGACAGCCGTGTCGCGGAGATGGGTAGCACCGGAGGCATCAGCTCGGAGCCGCCGGCGCCGTTGTAGGACTCGATGACGTCCAGACCGCCGATGCTCACCACAGGGTCCTCGACGAGCGGGCCGCCGACCTCTGCCTCGAGCCTCGCAGGCGTCAGGGTGACGTCCATCTGCGTGACGTTCAGGAGGTACTCGACCAGCTCGGTGAGCTCGAGGGTCGAGGGCATCGTCAGGTGGTAGGAGAACGTCGAGAAGGCCCGGGAGAACTCGAACCGCGCGAGGTTGTCCCGGGGGAACGAGGACGGCAGCGTGAGGGACCCGGTCCGCGTCTCGAACGACAGAGCGCGTCGATCCCGAAGGACCTGGAGCAGGCCGGCCTCGGTCTCCTCGCCCTCGGCGACCGGCAGGCTGGCGTTGGACAGCCGGACGGGCCCGATGCGGCTGCCCGTGGTGGACACGGCGGTGACGTACACGTCCTCGAACGGGAGGAACGTGCCGCGCACCGACACGTCGAGGATGTCCTGCGCCGCACCGCTCGAACCGCTCGCCGTCATGGTGGGGTCGCCCGCGAAGATCCTGAGCATCCGCAGGCCGTGGCGCAGCTCCGGGTGGCGAGCGACGCGGGGGGCGATGACGTCGTGGTGCCGGATCAGCTCCTGGTAGCGGTAGAGGAGCAGGTTGCGGGGGTACGTGCCGCTGGGCAGCGCGATGGGCATCAGCGGCGGGAGGAACTGGACCAGCTCGAGGGGCACGAAGCACACGAGCTGCACGTCCTCGACGGTGCTCGTCACCCCGAAGTGTCGGAGCACCTGGAAGTACTGCATCGTCAGCGCGTGGTTGTGGTTGTGGTTGGTGATGACCTTGGTGACGATCTGGCGCCGCTCGGAGGCGCTGGCGAGCCGCATCGCGGTCCGCGACGCCTGCTTGCGCACCTCGGCCTGCCGCGACAACGACGAGTGGAGCTCCTGTGCCGTGCTGGACACGTAGTCCTGCGACGTCCGCTGCCAGCTGGTGGACTCGCCCGACGTGGTCGAGTTCGCGTAGCCGCCGGCGATTCCCGCGGTCGCCGTGAAGAACGGGATGTACTGGAACGCCGCTGCGGTCGCCCCGCCGGCTGAGAAGCCCCTGGACGTGGACGACACCTCCGTACCCCCGCGCGCGACCTCGTCCGCGGCGCTCGAGAAGACCGCCGAGGTCGATGTGTCGGCAGCATCCTGGTACCGCTGGAGCTCCTCGGCGGTCAGGGCCTCCTGCTCGCGGACGCTGAGCGTCTCGCGCTCCTCGGAGATGGCGACCAGCTGCTGCTCGCCGGGGGCGAGCGGCAGGGAGTACACCAGGTCACCCAGCGACATGCCGGTCGGGATCCAGAGCTGCTTCATCGAGACCGTGTAGCCCAGGCCCAGGGTGGACGCCTTCGGGACCGCGCGCGGGTTGAGCTTGACCAGACGGAGGAACTTCGAGACGTCGATGGGAGCCTCGACGGGGACGCGCTCCACGAGCTCCCAGCTGCCGATCGTGCTCAGCACGTCGATGATCTCCGCAGTGTCCGCGTAGCCGCTCAGCGTCGGGCTCGCAGTCGACATGCGGAAGGTCCCGGCCTTCTCGACGGTCACGGACGTCGCGAGGCGCTTGGCGCTCAGGCTGGGGGAGACCAGGCGTACGAGCGTCCTGTAGGACCGCCTGTCGATGGCCCCTGAGCCGGACCGGAAGGAACGAGCGCAGTCACCCTCACCGAGGGAGATCGGGTGGGCGGGCGTCGCGAAGTCCTCGGGGTGGTCGACGGGGTCGCTCTCGTCGGTGGGCAGCAGGACGTCACCCAGCTGCGACAGCACGCTCCGCGGCAACGGTGAGACGTGCTGGTCGAGGGGAACCACCCCGAGCGTGCCCGTGCCGCCGACCAGGTCGATGCGGCGCAGCACCACCTCGACCGCGCGGTCGCTGCCTGTGACGAGGAGTGTCAGGCCGCTCTCGGGGATCGGGCGGGGCGGGAGCGAGAGGCGGAACGCGCCCCGTGCGTCCGTGCCGGCCTCGGGGTTCGGCCACGGCAGCCGTTGCCGCAACCCGTCGGTCGTGTCCCAGGTGGGTTCCAGGGCGCGGACCGACACGTACGCCCCAGGGGACCCGTCCGGGTTCACCAGTCGCCCGGTGAGCTGGGGCGGGAACACCACCGGCACCACCGGGAGGAGGTTGCCCAGGTCCTGGCGCAGGTGGTCGAGAGTGGTGAAGACCCGGGTCACCGCCTCGAGCCGCTGCGTGAAGAGGTCGGCCACCGCGCCCTTGGTGATCGCGACGTCCAGCCCGAGGTCCTCGAGGTCCAGGCTGCCGACGTGGTCGGCCAGGAGATCGTCGACGAGCAGCGAACCCGCCACGTCGTCGTCGAGGTCGAGCAGCCGGTCCGGCCGCCGCGTCGTCCTGCGCCGGTACGACACCGAGACGGCCGGTCGCTCCTGGTCGTCGCCGGCTGCTCCTGGCTCGTCGGACATCGTCGTCCCCCTTTTCGTGCCTGCCTTGTGCCAGCGTCGACGGCGAGCTCGGCCGACGCGATGGGCACAATGACGACTTGACAGCACGCCTCCGGGTCCGGTAGCGACGCATATTCCCGGAGTTCCGGGTGACGACTCGACGCGTGCGGGGGCAGGCATCGTGGAGGAGCAGCAGGAGTGTCGACGGTGGCTCGACCTGACGGGGCGCCTGCTCTCTGCGCCGTTGGTGGAGCCCGCCCCCGAGGCGCTGTCCGTCGCGCTCGCGGAGACGTTCGCCGCGTCGGCCGGGACCGTCCAGCGGACCGGCGGTTGCTGCCGTATCGAGCCGCTCGCTCTCCGTCGCGCACGGCCGGTCGACGTCCGGTTCTACTCACGGCATGCCCTCGATGCGCCGCTCCTCAGGCACTTTCGTCGCTGGCCTGGCGACGAGCAGGTCCGCAGCTCGGACGAGGTGGATCCGTGCGTCGACGAGCCCGCCACGGCGTCGGTGGTGCGGCGGCTGCGCGACGACGGCCTGCGCCACGGGCTCGCGTTCCCTGTCCCAGGGACGGGCCGCGCGGGCCGCAGGTGGTGGGTCGTGGCGCGAGTGCAGCCCTTCGGTCCCGAGGACCTCGCGTTCGCGCGGTCGATCCATGCGTTGGTGGTCGGCCTCGACCAGCACGCGGCCGCCATGCGCTCTCTCGCCGCTCTCACCGCGGCCACCACGAGCCCACCCGACGGCGGACCGTCGGTGCTCACGGAGCGCGAGCACGCTGTCCTGGTCCTCATGGAGCAGGGCCTCATCGCCACGGCCATCGGGCACCGTCTCGGCGTGTCGAGCCGGACGGTCTCCAAGCACCAGGGGCACATCTACCGGAAGCTCGGCACGACCGACAGGCTGACGGCGGTGCTGCAGGCGCAGCGCGACGGGCTGCTCGGGGCCGCTGAGCCGGTACACGGGTAGGGCGGGGGCGGAAGCGCGAGCGGCGCATCGCCAACCGCTCCCGAGCATGCCACCCTGGGAGCACCAGAAGGGCCGCTGCAGATCTCTCCGGAACGGACTCTGACCTGCGGTAATGCTGGTGGGCGATACTGGGATCGAACCAGGGCCCTCTTCCGTGTCAGGCAGAGGAACGGCGTCCGTCCATGTCCGCCATTGATCGTCTGCGCAGGTCACCAGACCCGCAGCCGCCGACGGATGCGAGCGAACACCGGCGAACGCAATCGCGTTGCTACACGAAACCGCAGACGCTCTGGACGTGGACTCGGCTTGGGTCGATGTATGGGTCATTTACCAACTGGCTGCTCGTCTGTTCCGGAACTTCCGTGCGGCTCTGGTTCCACCACCGATCGCCGTGCTGATGGCCATCGTCGTGAACGTGAAAGTCTCGCGAGAGGACGTCACCCGGATCCCCGCGGCCCGCGTGCTCACCTCTGGGATCTCCACCAAAGAGCCGACGCAGCGAGCCGAGCTGAGCTGGGAGGAGTGGCCGTCGAGGACATCGTGACCGCAGGCTCGGCTGGTTCCCGGCTGAGCAGGACGGCTGGAGCGACGAGCCGTGATCCGGTCGGACCGTGTTCGCCGACGTTCGCTCGCGTCCGCGTTGTTGCACGACTCGGCGCCGGCACCGCGCTGCATCTTCACCCTCCGACGCCAGACATAACGGGGCCATAGTGGTCTCAAGGCTCGGTACGGCGAGGGTCACCCTCCACTCGTCCTGGGTCGTTGGGTCGGCGTCGTCAGCTCGGCCCGGTGCGGCGCGGTAGCCGACCAGGCCGTCTGTTCGGCGTCACAGTTCGATCGTCATCCCAAGCTCGCTGTCGGAGGTAATCGTGCGTGTCGCGGTCGCTCTCTGGTGCCTGGCGCTTGCGAGCGTCGCCGTCCTGGTGGCAGCTCCCGCGAGTGCAGCACCAGCCCCACCTGCCTGCGGCTCGACGCTCACCGTGGACACCGTGCTGCGGGCCGACCTGGTCTGCGCCGGCCCTGGGCTGGCCCTGGCCGCCGGCGTCGATCTCGACCTGCGCGGCCACACCCTGCGGGGCACGGCCGGCGGTGTGGGAGTGACGGTCGCGTCCGCGGGCGACTCGACGATCAAGAACGGAACGATCACCGGGTGGACCAAGGGGATGGACACCCTCGTGAACTGGGACGACCCGGTAGGTGGTCCGGTCCTGGTCGACCGCGTGTCGTTCCGCGACAACGACACAGGGCTCGACGACACGGGTGACGGGGGTGTGGGCGCCAATGCGGTCACGATCACCCGTTCGACGTTCACGAACAACCGCGTAGTCGCTGTGACAGCCGAGATGGCTCGGGTCGACATCAACCACACGATCTTTGCTGACAATGGGGCCGGATACGTGGGCGACACAGGTTCGAGAGGCACCTTCACCGACACCCGGTTCGTTAGCAACGACCGAGCGCTCGTAGTCATCGAAGCAGGTGCGACCGTCGAGCGGTCTACTTTCATCGACAACCCGAATGCCGTGGTCAGCGCCGGAGTCGTGAGCGGGCTCATCATCACGGACAGTCGGTTCACCGGTTCTGAAGTGGCCGTGACCGGCCGTGGCGCGATCCTGCGGATCACCGGGTCGACGCTTGTCGGCAACACGACGGCAGTGGTGGCCGGCCGGTTCGGGGGAACCATTGCCTCGAACACGTTCCGTGCGAACCAGACCACGGTGGCGTTCGTGACCGAGGAGCTGTGGGAAGAGACTGTCGTGCAGGACAACACATTCCGTCTCAATGGTGACGGCCTGCTGCTCGAGAACGCTCACATGGAGCTCGTCAGCATCGGCGGCAACGACGCCCGGAGGAACACGGGGTGGGGCATCTACGCCCCGGGCGCCACGGACCTGGGCGGGAACACCGCGAAGCACAACGGCACTGAGCCGCAGTGCGTAGGAGTCGTCTGCCCGTGACTCGAGGTGGGCTTCTGAGTACCCAATACCCGACGGCAACGTTCGGCAGGCTTCCCTTCTCAGATGGCGTGCGCACGTGTGATGACGGGCCGGGTGATCTTGGCCACCGGAACGCTGTGCCGGTACGAAACGAAGGAAGGCCCCACCGAAGTGGGGCCTGACCTGCGGTAATGCTGGTGGGCGATACTGGGATCGAACCAGTGACCTCTTCCGTGTCAGGGAAGCGCGCTACCGCTGCGCCAATCGCCCATGGTGAACCACGGGTACTGCTGTGGTGATACGAGGTGGAGATGGGATTCGAACCCACGTATACGGCTTTGCAGGCCGCTGCCTCGCCACTCGGCCACTCCACCGTGAGACCGCAGTCCTCAGCGGCTGCGGTCAGCCGATCAAGGAGTGTCTGCCTCCGAGCGGACGACGGGATTCGAACCCGCGACCCTCACCTTGGCAAGGTGATGCTCTACCACTGAGCCACGTCCGCACAGCACGTCTCCCCGGCATTCACCGGTGTTCCGTGTGCGTCCCGAACTCTAACTGACGATCTCGGCGAGAGTCCAACTGGCTCCGGGCACCCGGGTGATTGCGCGCATCGCGGGGTGCGGGCCCGCTGCTCGGTAGCGTGTGGGCGTGCCCGAGCAGACCGTCAGTCGACGTGGCGTCGCGTGGTTCGCCGGTGTCGAGGCGACCGGCGTCGTCGAGGTCGTGGACGTCCGGGCACAGCCCGAGCGGCTCGCGGAGCCTGGCTGGTGGGCCGTCGTGGGCGACTTCGAGGGCACGGTGCGCGCGTGGCGGTTCGCGGACGTCGCCGCCGCCGAACCCGTCGTCGCCGGCGTGTGGACCGGCCCGTCGGCGGCATCCTGGTCGTCGTCGATCGACCGTGCCGGGTACGTCCACGCGGTCGGCCAGGTGCGGGCGCACATCCAGGAAGGTGACGTCTACCAGGCGAATCTCTGCCGCGTCCTGAGCGCTCCGCTCCCGGGCGAGCCCGACGCGCGTGCTCTCGGTGCGCTGCTGGGGGCGGGCAACCCGGCGCCCTACGCGGGCGGCGTGCAGGTGCCGGGGGAGGTGTGGGTGGTCACCGCGTCACCGGAGCTGTACTTGCGCGTCGACGGCGGTGTCGTCACCAGCGGCCCGATCAAGGGGACGGCCGCCACGCCGGAGCAGATGACGGACAAGGACCGCGCGGAGAACGTCATGATCACCGACCTCGTTCGCAACGACCTCCAGCGAGTGTGCGCACCCGGCACGGTCGAGGTCACCACCCTCCTGGGTGAGGAACGTCACCCTGGCCTGGTCCATCTGGTGAGCACGGTGCAGGGCGTGCTGACCGACGACGTCGCCGACGCGCCGGACCTGTGGGCGCGGCTGCTCGACGCCACCTACCCACCGGGCTCGGTCTCGGGTGCCCCGAAGTCGTCGGCGCTCGACATCATCGCGGCGCTCGAGACGGCCCCGCGTGGTCCGTACTGCGGGGCCGTCGGGTGGATCGAGGTCGGCGCGGACGGGGACGTGCGCGCGGAGCTGGCCGTCGGCATCCGGACGTTCTGGTGGGCGGACGACGTCCTGCGGTTCGGTACGGGCGCGGGGATCACGTGGGGGAGCGACCCCGAGGGCGAGTGGGCAGAGACCGAGCTCAAGGCCGCGCGGCTCGTCGGCCTGGCGTCCGGTGTCGCTGCCGAGTCGATGTCAGACTGACGCGATGGGTGTCGTGATCTGGTCGAACGGTCGTCTGCACGGTCCCGAGGACCTCCTCCTGTCCGGCGTCGACCACGGGCTCACGGTGGGCGACGGGGTCTTCGAGACCTGTGCGGTGTACGACGGGACGGCGTTCGCGCTGAGCCGGCACCTGCGCCGCCTGGAGAGGTCCGCGCTCGGTCTGGGCCTGGCCGCGCCCGACGAGGGTGCCGTCCGCGAGGGTGTCGCGGCAGTCCTCGCGGACGCGGGTCCCGAGGTCGGTCGGTTGCGGATCACGCTCACGGGCGGACCGGGACCGCTGGGGTCGCACCGGTTCGCGCCCGAGGAGCAGCGGCAGAGCATCCTCGTGCTCGCCGGCCCTGGAGCACGGTCCGAGGTCTCCCGGGTGGTCCGCGTGCCGTGGGTGCGCAACGAGCGCTCGTCGGTGGCCGGCCTGAAGACGACGTCCTACGCGGAGAACGTGGTGGCCGTCGCCGAGGCGTACCGGCGCGGAGCCGACGAGGCCGTGCTGGCCAACACGGTCGGTGAGCTGTGCGAGGGCACCGCCTCGAACGTCTTCGTCGAGCGCGACGGCGAGCTGGTGACGCCGCCGCTGTCGAGCGGCTGCCTGGCCGGCATTACCCGAGAGCTCCTGCTGGAGTGGTCGGCGGCGGTGGGTCTCCCCGTCCGTGAGGCCGCACCGGGGGAGCTCCGGTACGAGGTGCTCGACGAGGTCGCCGACGGGTCGGCTCACCTGATGATGAGCGGTTCGATCCGCAACGTGTCGCCGGTCGTCAGCCTCGACGGGGTCGACATCGACGCCGGCCCGGTCTCGCTGGAGGCGCAGCGGCTCTTCCAGGCACGGCTCGCCGACGACCTCGACCCATGACATACGACGACCGGCCCCGCCCGAGGCGGAACCGGTCGCGATGAGGAAGGTGTCAGGCGGTCAGGAGAGCGGCGATGAGCGCCGTGATCTCGCCTTCCATCCGGTCGCTCTCCGTACCCAGAGGCACGAGGGCCTCGGTCCCGGCGAGGAAGCGCTCGATCGGCTCGGTGGGAGCGGCCAGCAGTGCGCTGCCCTCGACTCCGCTGAGCGACACGAGCGTGTAGTCGGGGTCTTCGTCGCGCCACACCTGCACGTCACCGGTCCCGGCGGGAGCGTCGGCCGTCGCGTGCATCCCCAGGGAGAGGAGCTCGCGGCCGATCAGCCAGGTCGACATGGTGTGCGGGCCGGTGAAGACCGCGCGCACCGTGTACGGATCGGAAGTTCTGAAGGAGAACTCGGCGCTCACCGGGATGACGCTGGCGTCGGATCCGATGAGCTGCATGGCGACGACCTCGACGACGTCGTAAGTCGAGCTCGGCATCGGGTCCTCCTGTTCGCAAGGGCTGGAGGTCCCATCATGGCAGGCCAGGTGCCCGATTGGACCGGTAGTGACCCCGAGTTCACCCGGAGAGACGCGCCCCG
The DNA here is from genome assembly GCF_030814415.1 of Cellulomonas humilata. Lineage (GTDB taxonomy): Bacteria > Actinomycetota > Actinomycetes > Actinomycetales > Cellulomonadaceae > Cellulomonas > Cellulomonas humilata_A. Next base: position 1,064,588 of record NZ_JAUSVB010000002.1, read on the forward strand.
ATGGTGCGGCAGCGCAAGACAGCACCCGTCCTGGCGACGGCGCACCCCTTGACTTCGGCGCGATGACCTGCAGTGAGCCCTGGTGAGCCCGGTTCGGATTCTCGACCCGGGCCGGGTAGCATCCTCTTCGATGTCACCCGCGGGTGCTCGTCATTCCCGGCACCCGGCGTGTCGCGGAGCGACGGATCCGCGAACGACGGGCGATTGGCTCAGTTGGTAGAGCGCCTCGTTCACACCGAGGAGGTCATCGGTTCGAGTCCGGTATCGCCCACTCGATCAGGAGGGGTCGGCCCCACAGGCCGGCCCCTCCTGCCGTGCATATGAGGTCCGATGCGCCGCGAGCCCGCCGGTAGCATCGAGTGGCTCGCCGCCAGGGCGAGCGGCCACGAAGGAGGCTGTACCGGTGCCCGAGCTCATCACCCTCACCGTCGACGGGATCGCGACCACGGTGGAGCCGGGGACGACGGGTACCGACCTGTACTCCTCCCGGCGCGACGTCCTCGTCGCCCGCGTGGACGGCGAGCTGCGCGACCTGCACCTGCCGCTGGCCGACGGCGCGGTCGTCGAGGCCGTGACCATCGACGAGCCGGACGGTCTCGCGGTGCTGCGGCACTCCGCGGCGCACGTGCTGGCGCAGGCCGTGCAGGAGATCCACCCGAAGGCGCGTCTCGGCATCGGGCCGCCGATCACCGACGGGTTCTACTACGACTTCGACGTCGAGACCCCGTTCACCCCGGACGACCTCAAGGCGATCGAGAAGGTCATGGGCCGGATCGTCAAGGAGGGCCAGACCTTCCGCCGGTGGGACGTCACCGAGGACGAGGCCCGCGCCGAGCTGCGCGACGAGCCGTACAAGCTGGAGCTCATCGGTCTCAAGGGCGACCCGCAGGCTGCCGACGGCGCGTCGGTCGAGGTCGGTCTCGGCGGGCTGAGCATCTACCAGAACGTCCGGGGGGCCGGCCGTGAGAGCGAGCAGGTCGTCTGGCAGGACCTGTGCCGCGGCCCGCACGTCCCGAGCACCCGGGTGCTGGGCAACGCGTTCCAGCTGACCCGGTCGGCCGCCGCGTACTGGCGCGGGTCGGAGAAGAACCCGCAGCTGCAGCGCGTCTACGGCACCGCGTGGCCGACCAAGGACGAGCTGCGCGCCTACCTCGAGCGCATCGCCGAGGCCGAGCGCCGGGACCACCGCCGGCTCGGCACCGAGCTGGACCTGTTCTCCTTCCCGGACGAGATCGGCTCCGGCCTGGCGGTGTTCCACCCGAAGGGCGGCGTCGTCCGGATGGAGATGGAGCACTACAGCCGACTGCGGCACGTGCAGGGCGGGTACGAGTTCGTGAACACCCCGCACATCACCAAGGGCAAGCTGTACGAGATCTCGGGCCACCTCGACTGGTACGCGGAGGGCATGTACCCCCCGATGACCCTCGACGAGGAGCGCGACGCCGAAGGGCACGTCCGCAAGGCGGGGCAGCAGTACTACCTCAAGCCGATGAACTGCCCGATGCACAACCTGATCTTCGCGGCGCGGGGTCGGTCCTACCGCGAGCTGCCGCTGCGGCTGTTCGAGTTCGGCACCGTGTACCGGTACGAGAAGTCGGGCGTCGTGCACGGTATGACCCGTGCCCGCGGCTTCACCCAGGACGACGCTCACATCTACTGCACCCGCGAGCAGATGGCGGACGAGCTCACCACGACGCTGAAGTTCGTCCTGGACCTGCTCAAGGACTACGGGCTCGACGACTACTACCTGGAGATGTCGACCAAGAACCCGGAGAAGTTCGTGGGTTCCGACGAGGTCTGGGACGAGGCCACGGAGACCCTGCGCGCGGTCGCGGAGGCCTCCGGGCTCGACCTCGTGCCCGACCCGGGCGGTGCGGCGTTCTACGGACCGAAGATCTCGGTGCAGGTCAAGGACGCGCTCGGGCGCACCTGGCAGATGTCGACCATCCAGCTCGACTTCAACCTGCCCGAGCGGTTCGAGCTCGAGTACACCGCCTCCGACGGCAGCCGCCAGCGGCCCGTGATGATCCACCGTGCGCTGTTCGGGTCGGTCGAGCGGTTCTTCGCCGTGCTGACCGAGCACTACGGCGGCGCGTTCCCGGCCTGGCTCGCGCCGGTCCAGGTGCTCGCCGTGCCCGTGGCCGAGCCGTTCGAGGGCTACCTCGACGACGTCGTGAGCCAGCTGCGGGCGCAGGGGATCCGGGCGGAGGTGGACCGGTCCGACGACCGGTTCGGCAAGAAGATCCGCAACGCCAGCACGCAGAAGATCCCGTTCGTGCTCATCGCCGGCGGTGAGGACGCTGACGCGGGGGCCGTCTCGTTCCGGTACCGCGACGGACGCCAGGACAACGGCGTGCCCGTGGCGGAGGCGATCGAGCGGATCGTCTCGGCGGTGCGCGACCGCGTGCAGGTCTGATGGTGACCGAGTCCGCCGACGACTTCGCGGGCGTGCCCGACGGCTTCGAGCGGCTCTGGACCCCGCACCGGATGGCCTACCTGGGCGGGCAGGACAAGCCGGTGGACGGTGCGGCCGGCGACGGCTGCCCGTTCTGCCGGATCCCGTCGCTGAGCGACGAGGCGGGGCTGATCGTCGCGCGCGGTGCCGTGGCCTACGTCGTGCTGAACCTGTACCCGTACAACTCGGGGCACCTGCTGGTGTGCCCGTACCGGCACGTCGCCGACTACACGGAGCTCACGGAGCCAGAGGTCGCCGAGGTCGCGTCGCTGACGCGGACGGCGATGCAGGTGGTCCGCGCGGTCTCGGCGCCGCAGGGCTTCAACCTCGGCATGAACCAGGGCGAGGTCGCGGGTGCCGGGATCGCCGCGCACCTGCACCAGCACGTGGTGCCCCGGTGGGGCGGCGACTCGAACTTCCTGCCGATCGTGGCCCGCAGCCGCGCGCTGCCGGAGCTGCTCAGCGACACGCGGACGCGGCTGGCGGCTGCCTGGCCGACCGCATCGAAGGGATGATCGGCACGTGCTGAACGGACTGCGCGGTGCGATGACGCGCTTCTTCACCCCCATCGCCAAGGCGTTGCTGCGCCTGGGCATCTCCCCGGACGCGGTGACCATCGGCGGGACGCTCGTGGTGGTCGTCACCGCGCTCTGGGCGTTCCCCACAGGGCACCTGCTGCTCGGCACCCTCGTCATCGCCGTGTTCGTCCTCACCGACTCCCTCGACGGCGTGATGGCGCGGCAGGCCGGCCGCTCCGGGCCGTGGGGTGCGTTCCTCGACTCGACGCTCGACCGGTTCGGTGACGGCGCCATCTTCGCGGGGCTCGTGCTCTGGTTCACCGCGGGCGGCGACGACCGGCTCTCCGCGATCCTCGCGCTCGCCTGCCTCGTGCTGGGCTCGATCGTGCCGTACGCGCGTGCTCGCGCCGAGGGGCTGGGCATGACCGCGTCGGGAGGCATCGCCGAGCGGGCGGACCGCCTCGCCCTCGTGCTCGTGGCCACGTTCGCTGTGGGCGTCGGCGCGCCGACGGTCGTGCTCACCGTCGTGCTCGCACTGCTCGCGCTCGCGTCGGCCGTGACGATCGTGCAGCGGATGAGCAAGGTGTATCGCCAGGTGACGGGGTGAAGGTCGACGTCGCCCGCGCCTACTCGGTCGCGTGGAAGGTGGCCGGCAAGCTGCCCGGACCCGTGCTCCGGATGCTCTGCGACGCCGCTGCGGACCTGGCGTGGGCGCGCCGTGGGGGCGGGGTGCAGCAGCTCGAGAGGAACCTCGGTCGCGTCCGTCCAGAGCTCGGCTCCCGAGAGCTGCGCCGCCTGGGCCGCCTCGGCATGCGGTCGTACATGCGGTACTTCGGCGAGGCGTTCGCCCTGGCGACCATGACCCAGGACCGCATCGACGCACGCGTCCGTGTGGTCGGCATCGAGAACGTCCGGGTGCACACGGACAACGACCAGGCCATCGTCCTGGCCGTCGGTCACACAGGGAACTGGGACCTCGCAGGCGCCTGGTGCACGCGGGAGATCGCGCCGGTCACGACCGTCGCGGAGCGCCTCGAGCCCGAGGCGCTGTTCCAGGAGTTCGTGGCGTTCCGGGAGAGCATCGGGATCACGATCTTCGCGCTCACCGGTGGCGGCGACGTGTTCCGCGGGCTCGTGCGTGCCGCGCGCAACGGCGCCGCGATCCTGCCCCTGCTCGCCGACCGCGACCTCACGTCCAAGGGCCTCGAGGTCGACCTCTTCGGGCACCGGGCGCGGGTGGCGGCCGGGCCGGCGGCGCTGTCGATCACCACGGGTGCGCCGCTGGTGACCACCGTCATCTACTACGAACGGCTGCGGGGCGCCCAGCGCCGTGCTGCCGGGTCGCCGTGGGGCATCGTCATCCAGTTCAACAAGGCCATCGAGATGCCGGCGGACGTGCCGCGTGCCGACCGCGTGCGCGCGATGACCCAGGCGTGGGTCGACCAGTTCGCCGCCGGCGTCCGGCAGCGCCCGCAGGACTGGCACATGCTGCAGAAGGTCTTCGTCGAGGACCTCGACCCCGAGCGCTACGCCGCCACGCTCGCCGCCCAGGGGAGCGTCGGATGAGTCCCCGCCGTGCCGAGCGGACGCTCCGGGTCGGCATCGTGTGCCCGTACTCCTACGACGTGCCCGGCGGCGTCCAGTTCCACGTGCGCGACCTGGCGGAGGCCCTGATCGCGCGCGGGCACACCGTGTCCGTCCTGGCGCCCGCCGACGACGACACCCCGATCCCGGAGTACATGACCGCGGCCGGGCGTGCGATCCCCGTGCGCTACAACGGCGCGGTCGCCCGCATGACCTTCGGGCCGGTGACCGCCGCGCGCGTGCGCAAGTGGCTCGCCGCGGGCGAGTTCGACGTCCTGCACCTGCACGAGCCGGTCACCCCGAGCCTCGGCATGCTGGCGCTGTGGATCGCCGACGGCCCCATCGTGGCGACGTTCCACACGGCACTCATCCGCTCCCGCCCGCTCCAGATGGCCTACCCGCTCGTGCGGCAGTCGCTGGAGAAGATCTCGGCCCGGATCGCCGTCTCGGAGGACGCCCGGCGCACCCTCGTGGAGCACATGGGCGGCGACGCCGTCGTGATCCCGAACGGTGTGTACGTCGACGCGTTCACCGCCGCGACGTCCGACCCGCGCTGGACCGGGACACCCGAGCGTCCGACCATCGCGTTCCTCGGGCGGCTCGACGAGGCGCGCAAGGGGCTGCCGGTCCTGCTCGAGGCCGTGCCCCGGGTGCTCGCCGAGCTCCCGGGCGCGAGGTTCCTCGTCGCGGGGCGCGGGGAGACCGGACCGGACGAGGTCCGTGAGCTGCTGGGCGACGAGGCGGCGGCCGCCGTCGAGTTCCTCGGCGGGATCTCCGACGAGGACAAGGCCAACCTGCTGGCCTCCGTCGACGTGTACTGCGGACCGCAGACGGGCGGCGAGAGCTTCGGCATCGTGCTCGTCGAGGCGATGAGTGCCGGTGCGACGGTTGTCGCCAGCGACCTCGGCGCGTTCTCGCGCGTGCTGGACGACGGCGCCGCGGGCATCCTGTTCCGGACCGGCGACAGCGCGGACCTGGCCTCGACGCTCGTCCGCGTCCTGCGCGACCCGGACCTGCGCGCGCGCGTCTCGAAGCATGCGCTCGAGGTCGTGCGGCAGTACGACTGGGCGACCGTGACCGACCAGGTGCTCGCCGTCTACGAGATGGTCGTCGCCGGTCGGGACGCCCCCGTCGGTGAGGACCCGTCGTCGATCCGCGGTGCGCGGCTGCTCGAGCCGCGCCGGGGCCGGGGTGACTCGCGATGAGATGGTCGGAGATCACCGTCTACGTGACGATCGTGCTGGCGCTCGCCCTGTGGCGGGTGTGGGTCTCCGCGTCGCGGCTGGACCGGTTGCACCGCAAGGTCGGCACGTCCCGCGCGGTCCTCGACGCCCAGCTGGTGCGCCGTGCCACGGTCGCCGCCGAGCTGGCGACGTCCGGGCTGCTGGACCCGGTGAGCTCGGTGCTCGTCGGCGAGGCGGCCTGGGCCGCGCTGTCGACGGGGGCGAGCGAGCTGCCGGCCGACCTGCTCACGCTCGTCGGCCCCGACGAGCTGCCCGTCGGCGGGGCGGCTCTGCTGGCGGTCGACCGCGGTGGCATCGAGAGCGAGCTGTCGGCGACCCTGCGCGAGGCGCTGGACGACCCCGACGAGGTGTCCGCACTGCGCGCGGACCCCGCGGGCGACGAGCTGGTGGACCTGCTCGCGTCGTCCTGGTACCGCATGCAGCTGTCGCGCCGCTTCTACAACGAGGCCGTCGCGCAGACGTCGCGCGCACGGCGCGGCCGGCTCGTCCGGCTGCTGCGCCTCGCCGGGCACGCCCCGGAGCCCCGCAGCCTCGAGCTGGACGACGCGTGGCCCGAGAACCTCGGCCGCCCCGGCACCCGCCGCGGCCCCGTGGAGAGCACTCCGTCCGGCTGAGACGGCGCCCGGGAGCCCGGGCTCGACGGACTACGATTGACCGACCCGGCCGTCGAGACGGCCGTTCCCACACCGCACGAGGATCTGCGAGGCTCGACGTGACCAGCGAGAACAGCCAGCCCACCACCGCGACGCACGCCGGCGTCATCGGCACCGCCCGCGTGAAGCGGGGGATGGCCGAGATGCTCAAGGGCGGCGTCATCATGGACGTCGTCACCGCCGACCAGGCCAAGATCGCGGAGGACGCCGGAGCGGTCGCCGTGATGGCCCTCGAGCGGGTCCCCGCGGACATCCGCGCCCAGGGTGGCGTGGCGCGCATGAGCGACCCCGACCTCATCGACGGCATCATCGACGCCGTCTCCATCCCCGTCATGGCGAAGGCCCGCATCGGCCACTTCGTCGAGGCGCAGGTGCTCCAGTCGCTCGGTGTCGACTACGTCGACGAGTCCGAGGTGCTGACCCCGGCCGACTACGCGCACCACATCGACAAGTGGGCCTTCACGGTGCCCTTCGTCTGCGGTGCCACCAACCTGGGTGAGGCCCTGCGCCGTATCACTGAGGGCGCGGCCATGATCCGCTCCAAGGGCGAGGCCGGCACGGGTGACGTGTCCAACGCGACGACCCACATGCGCACGCTGCGCGACCAGATCCGCCGCCTGACCTCCCTGCCGGAGGACGAGCTGTTCGTCGCCGCCAAGGAGCTGCAGGCGCCGTACGACCTGGTCAAGGAGGTCGCCCTCGCCGGCAAGCTCCCGGTGGTGCTCTTCACCGCGGGCGGCATCGCGACCCCTGCCGACGCCGCGATGATGATGCAGCTCGGCGCCGAGGGCGTGTTCGTCGGCTCCGGCATCTTCAAGTCGGGCAACCCGGCCGAGCGCGCCGCCGCGATCGTCAAGGCGACCACGTTCTTCGACGACCCGGACGTCATCGCCAAGGTCTCCCGCGGTCTGGGTGAGGCCATGGTCGGCATCAACGTCGAGGACGTCCCGGAGCCCCACCGCCTCGCCGAGCGCGGCTGGTGACGCAGCACCACTCGACGCCGGAGGCCGCGGACGACTCGTCCGCGGCCTCCGCCGTTCCTTCCGGTGTCCCGTCCCGGTCGAGCGCCGACGGCGGCGGTCCGGTGCACGGTCTCGGCCCGGAGTGGCGGCGCGGCGACGACGGTCTGCTCTTCCGCGAGGCCGCGCGCGTGATCCTGCTCGACGAGGACGACCGCGTGCTGCTCATCCGCGGGCACGACGTGGACCAGCCCGACCGCAGCTGGTGGTTCACGGTCGGCGGCGGCATCGACGACGGTGAGGACGCCATGTCGGCGGCCGTGCGTGAGGTCCGCGAGGAGACGGGGATCGCCCTCACCGCGGCGGACCTCGTGGGCCCGGTGTTCACCCGGTCGGCGATCTTCGACTTCTTCGCGGAGCACTGCCGGCAGGACGAGATCCTCTACCTGGCCCGCGTGCCCGCGGCCGCGTTCGGCGCGGTCGACCGCGGCGGCTGGACCGAGCTCGAGCACGACGTCATCGACGAGCTGCGCTGGTGGTCGCTGGACGACCTCGACCGCGTCGACATCGAGGTGTTCCCCGACCGTCTCGTCGACCTCGTCCGCGGCCTGCTGCCGGCGTGGGACGGCGAGACACGGCACCTCGGCCTGGCGCGCGAGTAGGTCAGGTGACGGGGTTGCGCCGCGCCCAGGCCGGGTCGCGGTGCTCGCCGGCGTCCAGCACGTCGCGCAGCGCCCGCACGGCCGTGACCAGGTCCGCGTGGGTCAGGTAGGGCGCGGCGACACCGAGGCGGACCACGTCCGGCGAGCGGAAGTCGCCGACCACCCCGCGTGCGGCGAGCGCCTGCACGATCCCGTAGGCGTCCGGGTGCCGCAGCGCCACCTGCGACCCGCGGAGCCCGTCAGGCTCGGGTGAGACGAACGCGGCGTCGGGCAGGACGTCGGCGATCGCGTCCCGCAGGAACCGCGTCAGGCTCAACGAGCGCGCCCGGACATCGTGGATGTCGACGCCGTCGAACGCCTGCAGCGCCGCCTCGAGGGCGAGCAGGGACAGCATCGGAGGCGTCCCGATGCGCGCACGCGAGATGCCCGAGGCCCCGACGTACTGGTCGGCCATCGCGAACGGCTGAGCGTGCCCGTGCCAGCCGGGCACGACGTTGACGAAGGCGTCCTGGTGCCGCGCCGCGACGTATCCGTAGGCGGGTGCGCCGGGTCCGCCGTTGAGGTACTTGTAGCCGCAGCCGACCGCGAGGTCGACCTGGTGCTCGTCGAGACCGACCGGCACGGCGCCCGCCGAGTGGCACAGGTCCCAGAGGACCACCGCACCGGCGTCGTGGGCGGCCGCGGTGATGCTGGGCAGGTCGAGGAGCTCGCCCGTCCGGTAGTCCACGTGGGACAGGACGACGACCGCGACGTCAGGGGAGAGCCTCGACGGGATCTCGGCCGGAGCGGCGTGCTCGACCCGCCAGCCGAGCTGCGCAGCGACACCGGCGACGACGTACTGGTCCGTCGGGAAGGACCCCGGCTCCGTGAGCACGACCGACCGGCCCGGGCGCAGGGCCGCGGCGGCGTGCAGAGACTGGTGGAGGCGCACGCTCGTCGAGTCGCCGACGACGACTTGACCGGGCGCGGCGCCGACCAGCCGGCCGATCGCGTCGCCCACGCGCACCGGCGCGTCCCACCACCCGTGCGTGTTCCACGACGCGATCAGGTCTCGCCCCCACTGCTGCTCGACGGCGTCCCGGACCGCGGCGGGCACGGCCCGGGGGAGCGCGCCCAGGGAGTTGCCGTCTAGGTAGACGACGCCGGGCGGGAGCAGGAACCGCTCGCGCAGGTCGGTCGTGGCGTGCGCGGCGTCGAGGTCGGCCGCACGGGCGTCGAGGTGGTCGAAGGTCACAACGCGGGAGCGTACGGCGTGACCGGAGCGCGCCTAGACTCGCCCGTCGTGACCGTGACCGTCGGAGTCCTCGCCCTGCAGGGAGACGTGCGCGAGCACGTGCACGCGCTCGAGTCCGTGGGTGCGCACGCCGTACCGGTCCGGCGGCAGCGCGAGCTCGACGCGGTCGACGCCCTCGTGATCCCCGGCGGGGAGTCGACCACGATCGACAAGCTGCTGCGGGCGTTCGAGCTGTTCGGGCCGCTCCAGGAGCGGCTGCGCGCCGGCATGCCGGCCTACGGCTCGTGCGCGGGGATGATCCTGCTGGCCGACCGCGTGCTCGGCGGGATCGAGGGCCAGCAGACCCTGGGCGGCGTGGACGTCACGGTGCGTCGCAACGCGTTCGGTCGGCAGGTCGAGTCGTTCGAGACCGACCTCGACATCGCCGGTATCGACGGCCCGGTGCACGGGGTGTTCATCCGCGCACCGTGGGTCGAGGAGGTCGGCCCGGCCGCGTCCGTGCTGGCCCGGGTGGAGTCGGGTCCTGCCGCCGGTAGGATCGTGGCCGTCCGCCAGGGCTCGTTGCTGGTGACCTCGTTCCATCCGGAGGTCACCGGAGACACCCGGGTGCACCAACTGTTCGTAGAGATCGTCCGCGACACCCTGTGAGGACCGGCGCTGCAGCCGGCCACGGGACGCGGGAGACGAAGGGGTAGCTGAAGCGATGTCGGGTCACTCCAAGTGGGCCACCACCAAGCACAAGAAGGCCGTGGTCGACGCCAAGCGGAGCAAGCTCTTCGCCAAGCTGATCAAGAACATCGAGGTCGCGGCCCGCACCGGCGGCGGTGACCTCGCGGGCAACCCGACCCTCTTCGACGCGGTCCAGAAGGCCAAGAAGAACTCGGTCCCCATCGACAACATCAACCGCGCCGTCAAGCGCGGGTCCGGCCAGGAGGCCGGTGGCGCCGACTACTCGACGATCATGTACGAGGGCTACGGCGCCGGCGGCATCGCGGTGCTGGTCGAGTGCCTGACCGACAACCGGAACCGCGCCGCGTCCGACGTGCGGGTCGCGTTCACGCGCAACGGCGGCCAGATGGCCGACCCCGGCTCCGTGTCCTACCTGTTCTCGCGCAAGGGCGTCGTCATCGTGCCCAAGGAGGGCACCGACGAGGACGCCGTCATGGAGGCGGTCCTGGACGCGGGCGGCGAGGAGGTCAACGACCTGGGCGAGGCCTTCGAGGTGCTCTCCGAGGCCACCGACCTGGTCCCCGTGCGCACGGCCCTGCAGGACGCCGGGATCGAGTACGACTCGGCCGACGTCGTCTTCTGGCCCGCCACGCAGATCGAGGTCGACGCCGAGGGTGCGCGCAAGATCCTGCGCCTCATCGACGCGCTCGAGGACTCCGACGACGTGCAGAACGTGTACGCCAACTTCGACGCGTCCGACGAGGTCATGGCGGAGCTCGAGGAGGACTGAGCCGGAGCGCAGCGGAGGTCGAGGGGCGCGGAGCGTCACTCGGCTGCAGCGGAGCGCAGGCTCAGTCCGACTACGAACGCAGAGGACTGATCGTCCCGGAGGGGCCCGGCCGCGAAGACGGTCGGGCCCCTTCGTCGTCCCCGGGGCGTGGCCTCCCGGGATCACGGCTGCCCGGCTGAGAGCATGACGGCGTGCGCGTCCTCGGAGTCGACCCCGGCCTGACCAGGTGCGGCCTCGGCGTCGTCGACGGACTCCCGTCCCGCCGGCTGTCCATGGTCGCCGTCGGCGTCGCGACGTCCGACGCCCTCTGGGACGTCGACCAGCGACTGCTCTCGATCGAGCGCCAGATCGAGGAGTGGCTCGAGGAGCACGCCCCTGACGCCGTCGCGGTCGAGCGGGTGTTCGCGCAGCAGAACCTGCGCACCGTGATGGGCACCGCGCAGGTCGCGGGCATCGCGATGGTGGCCGCCGCTCGTCGTCGGATCCCGGTCGCGCTGCACACGCCCAGCGAGGTCAAGGCCGCGGTCACCGGGAACGGACGGGCGGACAAGGCACAGGTCCAGACGATGGTGCAGCGGCTGCTGCGGCTCGAGGAGCTCCCGCGACCGGCCGACGCCGCGGACGCGCTCGCCCTCGCCGTGTGCCACCTGTGGCGGCCCGCGGGTGCTCTCGGTGCCCCGCAGCGGGCGCCCGGATCCCTGACCGCGGCTCAGCGCGCCTGGGCCACTGCCGAGCAGGCGGCCCGACGCCGCGGCTGACCGCGTGTCTTCGTACAGGTGTTCGCCTGCGTGTGTCAGAGTGTCCGGCAGCAGAGGTGTCCTTGACGTTGGGAGGTTGGCCGGTGATCGCGTCGGTCCACGGCACGGTGCAGGTGGTGCGGCTCGATGCCGCCGTGGTGGAGGTCGGCGGAGTGGGCCTGCTCGTGCACGCGACGCCGGCCACCCTGGCGGGCCTGCGGGTCGGTTCCTCCGCGCAGCTGGCCACGTCGCTGGTGGTGCGGGAGGACGCGCTGACCCTGTTCGGGTTCGCGGACGCCGACGAGCGCGAGATCTTCGAGACCGTGCAGACGGTCAGCGGGGTCGGTCCGCGGCTGGCCCTGGCGATGCTCGCGGTCCACACGCCGGACGGGCTGCGCCGCGCGGTGCTGGACGAGGACTTCAAGGCGCTCCAGCGCGTCCCGGGCATCGGCCTCAAGGGTGCGCAGCGCATCGTGCTCGAGCTGAAGGACCGGATCGGCGCACCCGCCAGCGTGACCGCACCCGCCGCCGCCGTCTTCGGCGGGGACCGGCGCGACCAGGTGATCGAGGCGCTCGTCGGGCTCGGCTGGAACGCGCGCGCGGCCGGCGACGCCGTGTCGACCGTCCTGGAGGGCACCGAGGGGCCCGTGGCTGCCGACGAGGTCGCCGGGGTGCTGCGCGCGGCCCTGCGGACCCTGGGTGGTGGGCATGGCTGACGACCGCGAGGAGCTGGTGACCGAGCGCTTCGCGGCCGAGTCGCTGGTCCAGTCGGGAGCCGACGACCTGGAGCGTGCGGCGGAGGCCGCGCTGCGCCCGCGCAGGCTGGAGGAGTTCGTCGGCCAGCGCGTGGTGCGCGACCAGCTCTCCCTGGTGCTCGACGCCGCGCGCGGCCGGGGCAAGGCGCCCGATCACGTGCTGCTCTCCGGACCTCCCGGGCTGGGCAAGACCACGCTCGCGATGATCATCGCGGCCGAGATGGGTGCCCCTCTACGGGTCACCAGCGGACCCGCCATCCAGCATGCGGGCGATCTCGCGGCCGTCCTGTCCTCCCTCGAGGAGGGCGAGGTCCTCTTCCTCGACGAGATCCACCGCCTGGCGCGCCCGGCAGAGGAGCTCCTCTACATGGCGATGGAGGACTTCCGGGTCGACGTGATCGTGGGCAAGGGAGCGGGTGCGAGCGCGATCCCGCTGACGCTGCCGCCCTTCACCGTCGTCGGGGCGACCACCCGCGCCGGCCTGCTCCCGGCACCCCTGCGGGACCGCTTCGGCTTCACCGCGCACCTCGACTTCTACTCGTCCGACGAGCTCGAGCGGGTCCTCGTCCGGTCGGCCGGACTGCTCGGCGTCCCGCTGGACCACGCGGCCGCCGCGGAGCTCGCATCTCGCTCCCGGGGCACCCCCCGCATCGCGAACCGCCTGCTCAGGCGCGTGCGCGACTGGGCGGAGGTGCGTGGCGACGGCACCCTGAGCCTCGTTGCCGCGCAGTCCGCGCTCGACGTCTACGAGGTCGACCAGCTGGGCCTGGACCGGCTCGACCGGGCGGTGCTCACGGCGCTGTGCACGCGGTTCGGCGGGGGACCGGTGGGCCTGACGACGCTCGCCGTGGCGGTCGGCGAGGAGCCCGAGACCGTCGAGACGGTCGCCGAACCGTTCCTCGTGCGCGAGGGCCTGATCGGGCGGACACCGCGCGGGCGCATCGCGCTCCCCGCGGCCTGGACGCACCTCGGGCTCGAGGTTCCCCACGGATCGGGCACACTGTTCGGCTGAGCCGTCCGTCTCACGGAACCAAGACCGGGGTCCGTGCGTTGGAGCGGCGAGCCGCCGGGCCTAGACTGCGGCGGACACACCACCCGATCGGAGCCGTACCGCTGTGGAACTCTTCCTCATCCTGGCCATCGCCCTGGGCGCTCTCTGGCTCATGTCGAGTCGTACCCGCAAGCAGCAGCGCGTGGCGCAGGAGTTCCGGAACAACCTCATCCCGGGCGACGAGGTCATGACAGCGTCGGGTCTGCTGGGCACGGTCGTGGCCGTCGAGGACGACGTCATCACGCTCGAGTCGAGCCCCGGCGCCCACACGCGCTGGATCCGGGCCGCGATCGCCAAGAAGATCGAGCCGCCGGTCGAGGAGATCGACGACGTCGAGGATGATGCCGACCTCGAGGACGAGCTCGACGACCACGACGACGTGGTGACCGATGCCGACCGCATCAGCCGCGCGAACGACGACGTGATCGACGTCCCGGACGACCTGTCCTCGCTCCCGCCCGCCCGCAAGGACGGGGAGCCGGACACCAAGTAGACCGCTCGGTCCGGGTGACGACGCCCGGACCTCGACCCCACCGGTTGCCTGCGCGACCGGTGCGCGCACGAGAGAAGAACTCCGTTGGCTCCTCCTACACGCCGTCAGAGGCCTGTCCGCACGCTCGTCGTGCTCGGCCTCATCATCTTCGCGCTGCTCGGCACCATCGCGGCGGGGACCAAGTGGTCCACCGCCTCCTGGACCCCGAACCTCGCACTCGACCTCGAGGGCGGCACGCAGATCATCCTGACGCCGGTCGCGGAGAACGGTGAGGACATCTCGTCCGAGACGATCGCGCAGGCGATCGACGTCATCCGCCAGCGGGTCGACTCCTCGGGCGTCGCCGAGGCCGAGATCACGAGCCAGAGCGGCGGCAAGATCGTCGTCGGGCTCCCCGGCAACCCGAGCGAAGAGACGCTTGAGCTGGTCCGGACCTCCGCGCAGATGGCCTTCCGGCCGGTGCTGGCCATGGGGAACCCGACGCCGACGGACACCGCGGCGACGCCGGAGCCGACCGAGTCGGCCGCCGCGACGGACCCGGCGGCGCCGGCCCCCACGCCCACGCCCACCGCCGCGGCGGAGGAGCCGTCGGACGAGCCGACCAAGGCTGCGCCCGACAACCCGAGCGACACGGCGTACTACATCACTCCCGCGGTCCAGGCAGAGTTCGACGCCCTGGACTGCACGGACCCGACCAACCTCACCGGTGGCGTCAACGGGGACCCGGACAAGGCCTTCGTCACGTGCGGCCAGGACGGCAGCGCGAAGTACATCCTTGGTCCGGTCGAGATCGAGGGCGCGCGGATCTCCAGCGCCACCTCGGGCCTGAACCAGCTGCCCAGCGGCGGTCAGGGCAACAAGTGGGTCGTCAACATCGCGTTCGACAGCCAGGGCACCACCGAGTTCACCGACGTGACCACGCGACTGCAGGGTCTGTCTGCGTCACCGCCGCTGAACCAGTTCGCGATGGTGCTCGACGGCCTCGTGATCTCGGCGCCGAGCCTGGACTCCGGCGTGATCATCGCGGACGGCAAGGCGGAGATCTCGGGCACGTTCACGCGTGAGTCCGCGGCGAGCCTGGCCAACCAGCTGAACTTCGGCTCGCTCCCGCTGACGTTCACGGTGGAGAGCGAGGAGCAGATCTCGGCGACCCTCGGTTCCGAGCAGCTCCAGATGGGTCTGCTCGCGGGCCTCATCGGTCTCGGCCTGGTCGTCGTCTACTCGCTCTTCCAGTACCGCGCGCTGGGTCTGGTGACGGTGGCGTCGCTGGTGGTCGCAGGTCTCCTCACGTACAGCATCATCACGTTGCTGTCGTGGACGCAGGGCTACCGGCTGTCGCTGCCCGGTGTCGCCGGTCTGATCGTCGCCATCGGTATCACCGCCGACTCGTTCATCGTCTACTTCGAACGCATCCGTGACGAGCTGCGGGAGGGGCGGACGCTGGTCGCCGCCGTCGACCGCGGCTGGGAGCGGGCGCGCCGGACCATCCTGGCGTCCGACGCCGTGAACTTCCTGGCCGCGATCGTGCTCTACGTGCTCGCTGTCGGCAGCGTCCGTGGCTTCGCGTTCACCCTCGGTCTGACCACCCTGATCGACGTGCTCGTGGTCTTCATGTTCACGCACCCGATCATGCAGCTCATCGCCCGGACCAAGTTCTTCGGCCAGGGCCACCGGCTCTCCGGTCTGGACCCGCGCCGGCTCGGTGCACCCTCGTCGACCCGGTACGTGGGCCGAGGCCGTGTCGTGCACGGCTCCGAGACCTCCGAGGGTCGCGCCGTCGAGGATGCGCCCACCGAGGTCGCACCCGCCGACGCCGAGCCGACGCCACGCGTCCCGGTCGCCGTCGGCGGTGGGACCGGCGGTCTGACGATCGCCGAGCGTCGTGCCGCGGCGCTAGCCGCCGAGCAGAAGGCCGCGTCGACCACCGACGCGCCGGTCGACGCACCCGCCCAGGAGTCCGAGCCCGAGTCAGGGCGCACCGAGGGGAACGAGCACTGATGGCCTCCGGATTCGCCCAGTGGGGCAACGACCTCTACACCGGGCGTCGGTCGTACGACATCGTCGGCCGCCGCAAGATCTGGTTCACGATCTCGACGGTGCTCGTGGTCCTGTCCGCGATCTTCCTCATCAAGCCCGGGCTCAACCCCGGCATCGAGTTCCGCGGCGGCTCCGAGTTCGTCGTGTCCGGGGTCTCCGACACCGGTCAGCAGCTCGCGATCGACACGGTCACCGAGATCTCGCCCGACGAGCAGCCGAAGGTCACGACGGTCGGCGCCGACTCGGTGCGCATCCAGACGTCGACGCTCACCAACGACCAGGTCACCGAGGTGAAGAACGCGCTGGCGGAGGCGTACGAGGTTCCCGTCGAGAACGTCACCAGCTCGTTCATCGGGCCGTCGTGGGGCAAGGACATCTCGCAGAAGGCCATCACCGGCATCCTGGTCTTCCTGCTGTTCGTGACGATCGTCATGACGATCTACTTCCGGAACTGGCGGATGGCCGTCGCGGCCCTGATCGCGCTGTTCCACGACCTCATCATCACGGTCGGCGTGTACGCGGCCATCGGGTGGGAGGTCACGCCGGCGACCGTGATCGGCTTCCTCACGATCCTCGGGTACTCGATCTACGACACCGTCGTCGTCTTCGACAAGGTGCGGGAGAACACCGCGGACACGCTGCTCCAGTCGCGGTACACGTACGCAGAGAAGGCGAACCTCGCGGTCAACCAGACGCTGGTCCGCTCGATCAACACGTCGGTGGTCGCGCTGCTCCCGGTGGGCGCGATCCTGTTCGTCGGGGCGTTCCTCCTCGGTGCCGGCACGCTGCGGGACATCGCTCTCGCCCTGTTCGTCGGCATGCTGATCGGCACCTTCTCGTCGGTGTTCCTCGCGACGCCGTTCGAGGTGGCCCTGCGCGAGCGTGAGCCTGCGATCCGCGAGCACACGAAGAAGGTCCTGGACGCCCGCGCCGCGCGCGCGGCGGGTGGCGAGGACGTGTCGGTCGCGGCCGAGGAGCTGCGTGTGGCGGTCGGGGCGCTCAAGCCGGGCGCCCACCAGGGCAACGCCGCGCAGCCGAAGCGCAAGCGATGACGGTTCCGGACAGCGCGGCGGGGGTGCCCACGGGCGCCCCCGCGGCGCGTGCGGACCTGCTGCGCCGCATCGACGGCCTGGTCCGGCTGGTGCCGGACTACCCGCAACCGGGGATCCTCTTCCGCGACATCATGCCGCTGCTGGCGGACGCCGATGCGTTCGCGGACGTGATCGCCGAGATCGCCGGACGCGTCGACGGACACGTCGACCTCGTCGCAGGCATGGAGGCGCGTGGGTTCCTGCTCGCCGCTCCGGTGGCCGTCGCGCTCGGGGCGGGCGTGCTGCCGGTCCGCAAGGCGGGCAAGCTGCCTGGCCCCACCGCGGCACAGTCCTACGAGCTGGAATACGGCACCGCGACGATCGAGATCCACCCGGCGACCGTCCCCGCGGGCGCACGGGTCCTCGTGATCGACGACGTGCTGGCGACCGGCGGCACCGCTGCCGCTACGGTGGCGCTGCTCGAACGGTGCGGAGCCGACGTCGTCGGACTGTCGTTCCTGGTGGAGCTCGAGTCGCTGGGTGGGCGTGGACTGCTGGCGGACCACGCGATCGACGTGCTGCTCGCGGTGCCCTGACCAGCCTTCTCGTCCGGCCCGTGACCGTGTCGACGCGTACTCGGTCGTAGACTGTCGCCTCGACCGTGGGAGGGGGTGTGATGAGCGAAGACGTCCGCACGCCCGAGACCGGCCTCCCGCCGGCACAGAACGACTCTCCGTCGAGTCGCATGCGCTCGCGCCTGGGCCGTTTCGGCGCCCGCAGCGGTGCCGCGTTCCCGGCGATCGAGCCCGTCCTGCAGGCTGCGCGCACCAACCACCCGAAGGCCGACCTGGCCGTCGTCGAGCAGGCGTACGTGGTGGCCGAGAAGGCGCACCGCGGTCAGCTGCGCAAGAGCGGCGACCCGTACATCACGCACCCCGTCGCCGTCGCGACGATCCTCGCTGAGCTGGGCATGACCCCGTCGACGCTCGCCGCCGCGCTGCTGCACGACACCGTCGAGGACACCGACTACTCGCTCGACCAGCTGCGTCGCGAGTTCGGTCCGGAGATCGCGATGCTCGTCGACGGCGTGACCAAGCTGGACAAGGTCACGTACGGCGACGCGGCGCAGGCCGAGACCGTCCGCAAGATGGTCGTGGCGATGTCCCGGGACATCCGGGTGCTGGTCATCAAGCTCGCGGACCGGCTGCACAACGCCCGGACCTGGAAGTTCGTCGCGGCGGCCTCGGCGGAGAAGAAGGCGCGCGAGACGCTCGAGATCTACGCCCCGCTGGCCCACCGGCTCGGCATGAACACGATCAAGTGGGAGCTGGAGGACCTGTCGTTCGCGACCCTCTACCCCAAGGTCTACGACGAGATCGTGCACCTGGTCGCCGAGCGAGCGCCGGCTCGTGAGGAGTACCTGGCGACGGTGCGGGAGCAGGTCGGGGCGGACCTGGGCAAGGCCAAGATCCGCGCGACGGTGACCGGCCGGCCGAAGCACTACTACTCGATCTACCAGAAGATGATCGTGCGCGGCCGCGACTTCGCCGACATCTACGACCTGGTCGGGGTCCGTGTCCTGGTCGACTCGGTGCGGGACTGCTACGCGGCGCTCGGTGCGCTGCACGCGCGGTGGAACCCGGTCCCGGGACGGTTCAAGGACTACATCGCGATGCCCAAGTTCAACCTGTACCAGTCGTTGCACACGACCGTCATCGGGCCCGGTGGCAAGCCGGTCGAGATCCAGATCCGCACGCACGACATGCACCGCCGGGCCGAGTACGGCGTCGCAGCGCACTGGAAGTACAAGGAGAGCGCGAAGAACGCGGGGACGACGGACAAGGACTCCGCCGGCAACGACATGCAGTGGCTGCGCCAGCTGGTCGACTGGCAGAAGGAGACCGCCGACCCCAGCGAGTTCCTCGACTCGCTGCGGTTCGAGATCGCCGGCTCCGAGGTCTACGTCTTCACACCCAAGGGCGACGTGATCGGGCTGCCGTCCGGCTCGACCCCCGTCGACTTCGCGTACGCCGTGCACACCGAGGTCGGCCACCGCACGATGGGTGCCCGCGTCAACGGACGCCTGGTGCCGCTCGACTCGTCGCTCGAGAACGGCGACGTGGTCGACGTGTTCACGTCGAAGTCCGAGACGGCAGGTCCGTCGCGCGACTGGCTCGGCTTCGTCAAGAGCCCGCGAGCGCGCAACAAGATCCGCCAGTGGTTCTCCAAGGAACGCCGCGAAGAGGCCATCGAGCACGGTAAGGACGCCATCGCCAAGGCGATGCGCAAGCAGAACCTGCCCATCCAGCGCCTGCTGTCGCACGAGTCGCTCGTGGCGCTGGCCAACGAGATGCGCTACGCCGACGTCTCCGCGCTGTACGCGGCGATCGGCGAGGGGCAGGTGTCGGCCGGCACGGTCGTGCAGCGCCTCGTGCAGTCGATGGGTGGGGAGCCGGCGGCCGAGGAGGACCTCGCCGAGGTCGCCCGGCCCGGACAGACGCAGCGTCGGGTCCGCACCGGCGACCCCGGCGTCGTGGTCAAGGGTGTCGACGACATCTGGGTGAAGCTGGCCAAGTGCTGCACCCCGGTCCCGGGCGACGACATCGTGGGCTTCGTGACGCGCGGCGCGGGTGTGAGCGTGCACCGCAGCGACTGCATCAACGTGACGAGCCTGCGCTCGGAGCCCGAGCGCATGGTCGACGTGGCCTGGAGCCACAACAGCACGTCGCTGTTCCTGGTCCAGATCCAGGTCGAGGCGCTCGACCGCAGCCGGCTGCTCTCCGACGTCACACGCGTGCTGTCCGACTCGCACGTCAACATCCTCTCGGCGTCGGTCTCGACGTCCCGGGACCGGGTGGCCCTGTCGCGGTTCGTGTTCGAGATGGCCGAGCCGTCCCACCTGGCGTCCGTGCTCGCCGCGGTTCGCAAGGTGGAAGGCGTGTTCGACGTCTACCGGATCACCGGCGCCAAGGCGGCCGAGGAGCCGGCGATCCGCGCCTGACCGTCACAGGTCCTGCAGGGTGGCGTAGGCCCGGCGGATCCCGCGGTGTCCTCGGAAGCCGTCGAGCCGATCCAGGGCTCGGGTGGGCTCGAAGCCGACGTCCTGCAGCGCCCGCAGCGTCGGCACGGCTTCTCCCGGAGGCAGCATCCGCGCGATGTCGATACCCGTGCGCTGGACGGACGTGGCTCGGTGGGCACCGACGCGCACCACGTCCGACGGCGACAGCGTCGCTTCCGCCGCGACACGGCAGGGATGCGGGTCGGTACGGCGCTCGCCGGTCCTGACCAGGACCTCGACCCGCACCGGCGGGAACCGGCCGGTGTGGACCCATGCGGCCGTCCGACGCCCGATGACCCCGCGGGCGGGGACCAGCGGTGCGAGCGCGAACGCCCGCAGCTCCGGCGTGTCCGGAAGATCCGCCGCGATCGCGACGTCACCCCAGACGATCCGGACGACTCCGTCACGGAGCAGCCCGAACCAGGCGGCGGCGCCGACGTCCTCCCGGCTCACGGTGCGGGGGAGCTCCGGGACCGTCACGCGGAACTCGTCGAGGCGGGTGCTCACCGGAGCAGCATGGCGGCCGAACGCTCGTCCGAGGGGCGTCGGGGAAGATCTGTGGACGAACGAGGCCCCCGCCCCACAGAGGGGCGAGGGCCTCGGACGTGCGAGGACGGCTGTCAGCCGCGTGCGTCCTGCGCGGCTCGCTGCACCTGCTCGAGCCACGCACGACGAGCGTCGAGCGCAGCCTGCGCGTCGGCGATCTTTCGGGCGTCGCCCGCGGCCTTGGCGCGGTCGAGGTCGGCCTCGAGTCCCGCGATCGCCTGCTCCAGCTGCGCCGCTGCCCCCTCGGCACGTGCACGAGTCTCGGGGTTGGTGCGCTTCCACTGGGCCTGGTCGGTGTCGCGGACAGCAGTCTCGACGGCCCGCAGGCGCCCCTCGACGCGCTGGACATCCGCGCGCGGGACCTTGCCGGCGGCCTCCCAGCGGTCCTGGATCCGGTGCAGCGCCGACTTGGCAGCCGACAGGTCGGTCACCGGCAGGAGCGCCTCAGCCTCGACGAGCAGCGCCTCCTTGACCTCGAGGTTGGCGCGGAACTCCTCGTCGGTCGCGGCCGACTGGGCGTCACGCGCCGCGAAGAACGCATCCTGAGCCGCGCGGAAGCGGGCCCACAGGGCGTCGTCGTCGGCCCGGCTGGCACGCCCGGCGGCCTTCCACTGCGCCATCAGGTCGCGGAACACCCCCGCGGTGGCGCCCCAGTCGGTGCTCGACTGGAGACGCTCCGCCTCGGTCACGAGGTTCTCCTTGACCTGCTTGGCCGACGCGTTGCGCGACTCCAGCTCGGCGAAGAAGTGACGACGCTCGCGGTCGAACGTGGTGCGCGCGTGGCTGAACCGCTTCCAGAGCGACTCCTCTGTCGGGCGGTCGAGACGCGGTCCCGTGCGCTGCGCTTCCTTCCACTGGTCGAGCAGCAGGCGCAGCTGCTCGCCCGCCGGCCGCCACTGGATGCGCGACGGGTCGGTCGACGCGATCTTCTCGGCCTGCTCGACGATCTCGGTCCGGGCGAGGACCGCGGCCTCACGCGCCGCGGCGCGCTCGGCCTCGGCCACGGCCCGACGTTCCGCGGCGGTCGTGCGCAGTGCGTCGAGACGTGCTCGCAGCCCGTCGAGGTCACCGACCGCGGCCGGCTCGGCGACCTCGTCGGTGAGGCGGGCCAGGGTCTGGTCGATCTCCTTGACGGACAGGTCCGTCGCGGCGAGGCGGGCCTCGAACAGCGTGACCTTGGCCTGCAGGTCGAGGAAGCGGCGCACGTACAGTGCGAGCGCCTCCTCGGTCGTCGCGCCCGGGTACTGGCCGACGACGCGCTCACCGGCGGCCTCGCGGACCGAGACGTTGCCCTCCTCGTCGACGCTGCCGAACGTCGCGGCGTGGGCTGCCTCGGCGGCGTCCTGCGGCGGTGCGACCGGCGCGGCCGGGGCGGCTGCGTCGATCGCCGTCGGCGCGGGGTGCGCCGGCGGGTGCGGGACCGGGCGGGGGCGCGGGACCGGGCGGGCGGACGGCGGCGTCGGCACAGGCGCCGCGACCGCGGCAGGCTCTGCCTCGGCGGCCACGTCGGCGGCAGCGGGCTCCGCCTCGGCTGCGACATCGGGCTCGGCAGCTGCTGCGGGCTCAGGCTCAGCGACGGCGGCGGGCTCGAGCTCGGCTGCGGCCTCGGGCTCGGCAGCTGCGGCGGGCTCGGCAGCTGCGGCGGGCTCGGCAGCTGCGGCAGCGGCCGGCTCGGGCTCGGCTGCGGGCTCGGGATCCGCGGGCGTCTCCGTCGCGGCGTCGTCGGCGACAACCTCGTCGGTCACGGCCTCCTCGGTGACGGCCTCCTCGGTGACGGCGTCGTCAGCCGCGGCGTCGACGGTCGCGACCTCCTCGGCCGGAGCGTCGACGGGCTCCGCGGCAGCCGATGCCTCCGCCTCCGAGCTGTCCTCGGGTGTGTCGACCGGGGGAGCGTCCTCCGTGACCGTCTCGGCAGCCGCGGCGTCGACCTCGTCGGGCACCGCGGGTGCCTCGGGCTGCTCGGCGTCTGCTGCCGGCACGGAGTCGTCGGGCACAGGTCCGGACGTCGGGGTCTGCGTCACTGGATGTTCACTCCCTCGATGATGACGTCGGACACCGGGACCTCGGTCCCTTCGATGGTGCCCGCGTCGGCGATGGCCTGCAGCACGTCCATACCGGACGTGACGCGGCCGAACACGGTGTAGCCACCCGCAGAGTCTGCGGGAATAGTCGAGTCCTCGTAGACCAGGAAGAACTGGCTGCCCATGGAGCTGCCGTCGTTGCCGGTCCGTGCCATGGCGATCGTCCCCGCCGGGTACACCCCGTCGGCCGGGGCGTTCTCGATCGGGCCCCACGTGTAGCCGGGGCCACCCGTGCCGCCCGTGGTGGGGTCGGCGGTGCCGAGGGCCGTCGGGTCGCCGCACTGGAGGACGAAGATGCCCTCCTGCGTCAGCCGGTGGCACTTCGTCGTGTCGAAGTAGCCCTCACCGGCGAGCGTGACGAAGTTGGCGACGGCCTGCGGCGCGCCGGCGCCGTCGAGCTCGATGCCGAGGTCGCCCTGCGTCAGGGCGATGTCGCCTGTCCAGGTGCGGTTCTGCGCGAGCGACGGGTCCGGGACCTCCGCCGCGTTGGCGGGCACGGAGGTCGAGGGGGAGGGCGTCGCGGCAGGGTCGCCGTCGTCCGTGAGAGCGATCGCGGCGACGACACCGGTGGCGAGCACGAGGGCAGCGACGATGCTGCCCGCGATCACGCGCTGGCGATGGCGGCGGGCGCGCGCCTTCGTCTGGCGCTCCTGCCACTTCTCGTACCGGCGGCGCTCGTACTCACGCTCGCTCTTGGTGGACACGCACACGCTCCTCGCGTCGTCGTGCGGTGCGGCAGGTCGTCCGCCAGCCGCACTGCATGTAGGGGACCCGGGACAGTCTAGGCAAGGCTTGGCGACGGGCCACCAGCAGCACCCTCGTGCGACATCACAGTCCGGACACGCCGGGCGGCTACCGTGCCTTCCATGCAGGTCATCACGGTCGTGTCCGCGGTCTTCGGGGCTCGGTGCTCCGTCCTCGTCGACGACGACGGGTCGTGCGTCGTCATCGACGCCGGAGCCGGGGTCGCGGACGACGTCCTGGCGCTCGTCGAGGAGCGTCACCTGCGGCCGGCGGCGGTGCTGGCCACGCACGGCCACGTCGACCACACGTGGGACGCCGGCCCCCTGTCGGACGCGCTCGGCGTGCCGGTCGTCCTGCACGCCGCGGACGTGTACCGGCTCGCGGACCCCTTCGGCACGCTCGGGCTGCTCGGGTCGGCCGGGCGTCCGTCGCACGACCCGTCCGGGCCGCTGGCGCAGGCGATCGCCGCGACGGGGATCGACCCCGCGCGCTATGTGGCGCCGCAGCGCGTCGAGCCGTTCGGGGCCGTCGACGACGTCCGCTCCGCCGACACGGTGCTCGAGCTCGGCAGCCTGCGCATCGTCGCCCGGCACGCACCGGGGCACACGGAGGGGTCGACGCTGTACCTGCTCGGGTCGCTGGCCTTCACGGGGGACGTCCTGTTCGCGGGCTCGATCGGCCGCACCGACCTGCCGGGCGGTCACGACGCGACGATGCAGAGGACCCTGCGCGAGGTCGTCGCGACCCTCCCGCCCGAGACTGTCGTCGTCCCGGGGCACGGACCCACCACCGACATCGCGACCGAGCTCGTCCACAACCCTTACCTCGCGCGTCTCTGACACCCCGGCCGGTCTGGAAGGATCGGGCCCCATGGCGCGACCGACCCCCCTGTCCGGATTCCCCGAATGGCTGCCCGAAGGCCGCCTCGTCGAGCAGCACGTCCTCGACGTCCTGCGCCGCACCTTCGAGCTGCACGGGTTCGTGGGCATCGAGACCCGCGCCGTCGAGCCGCTGGACCAGCTGCTGCGCAAGGGGGAGACGTCCAAGGAGGTCTACGTGCTGGGGCGTCTGCAGGCGGAGGCCGGCGCCGCGCCGGACCGAGCCGGCACCTTGGGCCTGCACTTCGACCTCACCGTGCCGTTCGCGCGCTACGTGCTCGAGAACGCCGGTCACCTCGCGTTCCCGTTCCGCCGCTACCAGATCCAGAAGGCGTGGCGGGGTGAGCGACCCCAGGACGGGCGGTTCCGCGAGTTCGTGCAGGCCGACATCGACGTCGTCGGCGCCGGGACGCTGCCGTACCACTACGAGGTCGAGCTCCCGTTGGTCATGGCCGAGGCGCTCGGCGCGCTGCGCGACATCGGCGTGCCACCAGTGCGTGTCCTGGTGAACAACCGCAAGGTCGCCGAGGGCTTCTACCGCGGGATCGGGCTGACCGACGTCGACGCGGTGCTGCGGAGCATCGACAAGCTGGACAAGATCGGCGCGGACGCGGTCGCCGGGCTGCTCGTCGCCGAGGCGGGGGCGTCCGACGTCCAGGCGCGTGCGTGCCTCGAGCTCGCCGCGATCAGCGGGTCTGACGAGTCCGTCATCGACCACGTCCGAACGCTCGCCGTCGACCACGGCGCGGCGCACGAGCTCCTGGACGAGGGGCTCGAGGAGCTGGGGGCGCTCATCCGGGCGGCGGCGCTCCGGGCGCCCGGTGTCGTCGTGGCCGACCTCAAGATCGCGCGCGGGCTCGACTACTACACGGGATCCGTCTACGAGACCGTGCTCGTCGGGCACGAGCAGCTCGGGTCGATCTGCTCCGGTGGGCGCTACGACACACTGGCCTCGGACGGTGCCAACACCTACCCCGGGGTCGGGCTGTCCATCGGTGTCTCCCGGCTGGTGTCCCGCCTGATCAGCCGCGGCCTCGTCACCACCACGAGGTCGGTGCCCAGCGCGGTGCTGGTGGCTGTCAGCAACGAGGACGACCGGGGCCGCTCCGACGCCGTCGCAGCCGCGCTGCGGTCGAGGGGCATCCCGGTCGAGGTCGCGCCGTCCGCTGCGAAGTTCGGCAAGCAGATCCGGCACGCCGACCGGCGGGGGATCCCGTTCGTGTGGTTCGTGGGGGAGGACGAGCAGGCGGCCGACCAGGTGAAGGACATCCGCTCGGGCGAGCAGGTCGAGGCCGACGCCGGGACGTGGACCCCGGACGACTCGGACCTCTGGCCGCGCGTCGTGCCTGCTTGACACCCATTCGAACACATGTTCGCATGGGTGCATGCGATGGGACGCGCAGAAGCTGGGAACCGACGACGCAACGGCGCTGCCGGGTCTGACGCTGGCGGGGCTCCAGCGGAGCGTGCGCACCCCGGAGTTCGCCGGCGTGACCTTTCACGAGGTCACCTGCAAGAGTGCGCTGAACAAGGTGCCGGAAGCGTCGCGGATGCCGTTCCGCTGGACGGTGAACCCGACGAGGGGCTGCCTCCATGCATGCACCTACTGCTTTGCCCGGCCGACGCACGAGTACCTGGAGCTGGACGCCGGGCGGGACTTCGAGACCCAGATCATCGTCAAGACGAACGTCGTCGACGTGCTGCGGGCCGAGCTCGCGCGACCGTCGTGGGCGCGGGATCACGTCGCGCTCGGCACCAACACCGACCCGTACCAACGGGTCGAGGGCCGGTACGCGTTCATGCCGGGGATCATCGAGGCGCTCGCCCACAGCGGCACGCCGCTGTCGATCCTGACCAAGGGCACGCTGCTGCGGCGTGACCTACCGCTCCTCGCGGCGGTTGCGCGCACCGTCCCGGTCGGGATCGGGGTCTCGCTGGCGATCCGGGACGAGGCGCTGCAGCAGGCCGTCGAGCCCGGCACACCCAAGCCCCGGGCACGACTGGACCTGATCCGGGCGGTGCGTGAGGCCGGGCTGCCGTGCGGGGTGATGGTCGCCCCTGTCCTGCCGTGGCTGACCGACGACCGCACGCATCTCGACTCCCTCCTGCGCGACCTTGCCGACGCCGGGGCGACCGGGGTGACTGTGCTTCCGCTGCACCTGCGCGGACCGGTGAAGCCGTTGTTCCTCGCCTGGCTCCGCGAGCACGCGCCCGCGCTCGTGTCTCGCTACGAGGACCTGTACGGACGAGGTGCGTACGCGCCGCGCGAGTACGTGCGATGGCTCGACGAGCGGGTTCGTCCGCTTCTCGTCCGGCACGGCTTCGCCGACCGGGCGGGCCACCGTGCCGGGCGGTACGAGACACCCGGGGAGGGCACGTATCCCGCAGGGAGCCTCGCGTCGTCGGGGTTGTCGGCGCTCGAGCCGACGGTCGCGGCGGCACAGCCGGTCCTCTTCTGACCCGCTCAGGGTGCTGGACGCCGGAGGGCGTGGTGTCGTTGCCCTGCACAGCGGGCTGCCACCGGCGACTCCATCCGACACGAGGTGACACGACAGATGACGACCGCCGCACCTGATCGCTTCACCTTCGACGGGCACATCGCCGGGTTCGGCACCACGGAGGGCACGCGGATCGTCGTAGGGCGGTGGCGGACCTCGCCGCTCGGTTCGTTCACCGACGTGATGGTCGAGCGCGCCGACGGGCTGCGCGTGCTGCTGGCCCCCCGCGACGACGTCGCGGACCTCGTGGCCGGCACCTACGCGTTCGACGCGGTGCACGTGGTGCCGGTCGGGCTGCAGGCGGACGAGGGGCGACGCCGCTGGCGCCTGCGCGCCGGCCCGCTGACGGCGGACCTCGCGATCGGGTCCCGCACGCGCATCGGCCGCCTGCTGGTGATGGTGCCGCGCCACGACGCGGTCGGACCGCTCGTGGCCAGCGCCGCCGATCCCGTCGCGCGCCTGTTCCTCGACGAGGTCCGGACCCGCGGCACTGCCGGTCAGGGCAGGCGCGAGTGGTACGTCGCCAGCGACCAGCACGCGATCACCGCCGTCCGAGCTCTCTGGGGGTCGGCCGACCTCGGCGCCCTCGCGCCCGTCACACCCCCGGTGCGGTTCGGGTTCTCCTCGGTGCCGACGGCGCCGACCGTGACCCGCGTGCGGACGATCATCGACATGCCGGCGGGGCGCACGCGGCCCGGGCACTAAGATCGTGCGGGCGTCCGCTGGGCGCTCCCACCCCCGACCCCGAAGGACCTTCCGTGCTCCGCACCCACACGGCCGGCTCGCTGCGAGCCGAGCACATCGGTACCACCGTCACCCTCACGGGCTGGGTGGACCGGCGTCGCGATCACGGTGGGGTCGCGTTCGTGGACCTGCGGGACGCCTCGGGCATCGCCCAGGTCGTCATTCGCGACGAGGCCGTCGCGCACGGGCTGCGGGCGGAGTACGTGCTGCAGGTGACGGGCGAGGTGGGTCGTCGGCCCGCCGGCAACGAGAACCCGAACCTGGCCACCGGCGAGGTCGAGCTCGTCGCCGCCCAGGTCGTCGTGCTCAACGAGTCCGAGCCGCTGCCGTTCCAGGTCTCGTCGTCCCTCGACGAGACCGTGGGCGAGGAGGCGCGCCTCAAGTACCGCTACCTGGACCTGCGTCGGCCCGCCCCGGCCCGGGCGATGCGCCTGCGCGCCAAGGCGAACCAGGCCGCGCGGCGGGTCCTCGACGCACAGGACTTCGTCGAGGTCGAGACCCCGACCCTGACGCGCTCGACGCCCGAGGGCGCCCGCGACTTCCTCGTGCCAGCGCGCCTGTCGCCGGGCTCCTGGTACGCGCTCCCGCAGTCGCCGCAGCTGTTCAAGCAGCTGCTCATGGTCGGCGGGCTCGAGCGGTACTACCAGATCGCCCGGTGCTACCGGGACGAGGACTTCCGCGCCGACCGTCAGCCGGAGTTCACGCAGCTCGACGTCGAGATGAGCTTCGTCGAGCAGGACGACGTCATCGCGCTCGGCGAGCAGATCCTCGTCGCCCTCTGGGACCTCATCGGGGTGACCGTCCCGACGCCGATCCCGCGCATCACGTTCGCCGAGTCCATGGCGCGCTACGGCAACGACAAGCCCGACCTGCGGTTCGGGCTCGAGCTGGTCGAGCTCACGTCGTACTTCTCGGAGACGCCGTTCCGCGTCTTCCAGGCGCCCTACGTCGGCGCCGTCGTGCAGCCCGGTGGCGGCTCGACGCCTCGGCGCGGGTTCGACGCGTGGCAGGAGTGGGCCAAGCAGCGCGGTGCCAAGGGCCTCGCGTACGTCACGGTCGGCGAGGACGGCGAGCTCGGCGGCCCGGTGGCCAAGAACCTCTCGGAGTCCGAGCGCGCCGGTCTGGTGGCCGCGGTCGGCGCGAGCCCCGGTGACGCGGTGTTCTTCGCGGCCGGCCCGGTCAACGACGCCCGCGCGCTGCTGGGTGCGGCCCGTCTCGAGATCGGTCGCCGCGGCGGTCTGATCGACGAGAACGAGTGGAAGTTCGTCTGGGTGGTCGACGCCCCGCTGTTCAAGCCCACCGGCGAGGACGACGACGTGGCGGTCGGCGGGGGTGCCTGGACCGCGGTGCACCACGCGTTCACGTCCCCGACGCCGGAGTGGATCGACACGTTCGAGCAGGACCCGGGCGCGGCGCTGGCCTACGCGTACGACATCGTCTGCAACGGCAACGAGATCGGCGGCGGCTCCATCCGTATCCACCGCCGGGACGTGCAGGAGCGCGTGTTCGACGTCATGGGCATCGGACCGGACGAGGCGCAGGAGAAGTTCGGCTTCCTGCTCAACGCCTTCCAGTTCGGCGCGCCGCCGCACGGCGGGATCGCGTTCGGCTGGGACCGGATCCTGGCCCTGCTGACGGGCTCGGAGTCGATCCGCGACGTCATCGCCTTCCCGAAGTCGGGCGGCGGGTTCGACCCGCTCACCGCGGCGCCGGCAGCGATCACGCCCGAGCAGCGGCGAGAGGCCGGCGTGGACGCCAAGCCGAAGGCCGCACCCGAGGCCTGATGGCGGACGTGCTCGAGGTGCTCCCGCCGCGGTGGCGGGAGCACCGGATGATCCTGGGCGACCGCGTCCGCTGGGACGCGGTCGAGGTGCTCGGTGACGACGACGGCGTGGTGCTGCTGATCGGCGGACCTCGCCCGAGCGTGCTCGGGCTCGGCGACCCGGCGACCGCGGACCGGCTCGTCGCCGGGACGGACCTCGGCCCGGCCCGCTGGATGAGCGTGCCGCGCGGCTGCCGACCGCGGCCCGAGACGCTCTCGCGGCTGGACCTGGTCCCGTTCTCGACCTGGGACTGGCTCTCGACCGACGCAGAGCCGCCGCACGTCGCGGGGGAGGAGAATGTCCGCCGACTCGACCCCGTGGCCGACGCGGACGCCATCCGTGCCTGCCTGCGCGAGGCGAACCCGGAGACGTCCGCCGACCCGGCCGGCCCTGACGAGCTCGGCTGGTGGGGCGTGCACCGGGACGGGGTGCTGTCTGGCGTGATCGGGGCGGCAGCGCGCGGCGCCGTCGGCGACGGCCGGTCGTGGCACGTCCACGGTCTGGGCGTCCTGCCAACCCTCAGGCGGACCGGAGCGGGCACGGCTCTGACGGCGGCCCTCACCCGCGCAGCCTTCTCCGGCGGTGCCTCGTGGGTGTCGTTGGGCATGTACGCGCAGAACGACGACGCTCGCCGGATCTACCGACGTCTGGGCTTTCGGACCGACGCCGAGATGACGTCGTTCTCCCCGGCAGGGGCGGCGCGCCCGCCAGCCTGACGAACGTTGGCGGTACGTCGGCTACCAGCGGCGCGGGGGAGCCGGTGCATCTGGACCGGCGAAGGAGGCGTGCGGCGACGGAGGCACGTCGTTCGCGTAGGGCAGGACCGGCGTCGACTCCCGCGGCCGGGCGTCGAGCGCCCAGCGCCAGAGCCAGGGGAGCGCGACGAGGAGGGCTACGGTCCAGAACGCCTGGACCACCCACGCCATCGCGAGCCCCGGGTCGGGCTGCGCCCGCACGAGGACGAGCGTCAGGGCGAGCGCGGCGTCGAGGAGCGTCAGCGCCGAGACGACGACCAGGCGCAGGGCGAACGTGCCGCGGCTCGTCCCGGTCGACGTGTGCAGCCGGTGGCTCATGTCAGTGGGTGATCGCGATGCGGGCGTAGAGGCGCCGGAGGAACGGTGGTGCCCACCAGTTCGCGCGGCCGAGCAGGGTCATGGTCGCCGGGACGAGCAGCATCCGCACCAGGGTCGCGTCGATCAGCACGGCGACGGCCAGCGAGAAGCCGACCTCCTTGATCACCAGCAGCTCACCGGCCACGAAGCCGGCGAACACCACGATGACGATGAGCGCCGCCGAGGTGATGATCCGGCCCGACCGCTGGAGCCCGAGCCGCACCGCACGGTCGTTCGGCGCGCCCTGGTCGACCAGCTCCTTGATCCGGGACAGCAGGAAGACCTCGTAGTCCATCGCCAGCCCGAACCCGAAGGCGATCACGAGGGCGATGACGTACGTCTCGATGCCGCCTGTGGGCGTGAAGTTCAGCAGGCCGGACAGGTGGCCGTCCTGGAACACCCAGACGAGCACGCCCAGCGACGCGGCCAGCGAGATCACGTTGGTGAGCAGCGCCTTGACCGGCACGACGACCGACCCGGTCATGAGGAACAGCAGGACGAGGCACGCGACGGCGACGATCCCGATCGCCCACGGCGCTCGTTCCACGACGGCGGCGGTGAAGTCGATCTGGGACGCCGCCTGACCGGTCACCCAGGTGGGGAACGGGGCGTCGAGGGCGCGGATCTGGTGGACGACGTCCCGGGCCACGGCGTCGCCTGGGTCGTCGGTGTCGGGCCGGACCCCGATCACCACGTAGGAGTCCACCGGGGACGGCGGGTCGACGGACGCGACACCGTCGAGGTCCTCCAGGGTCGCGGCCCACGCCGTCGCCTCGTCGAGCGAGGTCTGCGCGACGACGGTGATCGCCGGGGTCGAGGCGGCGGGGTAGTCGCGGGCGAGCGTGTCGACGAACTCACGCTGCGCGCTGCCCGCCGGCAGGAGCTCGGTGGTCGAGTTGCGCAGCTCGAGGTGCGCCAGCGGGAGCGCGAGGATGCCGAGCACCGCGAGGCAGGCGAGCAGGACGGTCCACGGACGGCGCTGCACCCGGGTGGCGAGGCGGGAGAAGATCCCTTCCTCGGTCTGCACGTCGGCGGTCCGCGCGAGGATGCCGCGGAGCCCGGGGATGCGCGCGAGGATGCTCGGCCGGATCATGCGCCGTCCGGCGAGCACCAGGAGGGCGGGGACGAGCGTGAGTGCGGTCGCGACCGCCACCACGATGACCGCGACACCGGCCGCGCCGAACGCCCGCAGGATCGGCGGCTGGAAGACGAGCAGCCCGGCGATCGAGATGGCGACGATGAGCGCGGAGAACGTCACGGTGCGGCCGGCGGTCGCCATGGTGCGCTCGATGGCCGTGAGGACGGCACCGTCGCCGCGCCGCCGTCTGCTCCCGGCGCCCCCGTCGTCGTCGACCAGGTGGTGCAGCTCCTCGCGGAACCTCGACACCATCAGCAGGCCCCAGTCGATCGAGAGCCCGAGGCCGAGCACGGTCACGATGTTGACGACGGACGAGTCGAGGTCGAGCACGTAGGAGAAGCCCAGGAGTGCGGCGAGGCCGCCGGCGATCGACGCGACCGCACCGACCATCGGCATCCCGGCAGCCAGGAAGCCGCCGAAGACGAGGATCATGATGAGCAGCGCGATCGGCAGGGCGATGGTCTCGCCGGTGCGCAGGTCCGTCTCCACCTGCTCCGTGATCGCCTCGACGATCAGGGTGGTCCCCCCGACGATGCCGGTCACGCCAGGTGCGGCGGTCTCGAGGTCCGCCGGGATAGCGAGCAGGCGCGTCTCGACCTCGTCGAGTGCCTCCTCCTGCTCCGCCGCGGACAGGTCCGGTGCGAGCTCGACGACCACGAGGAACCCGTCGCCGTCCTGGGCGACGAGCGGCGCGGCGGCCGGGTTGGCGGCGCCGTCCGGGAGCGCTAGCGGGTCGATCACGGAGACGACGCCGTCGATGGCGACGAGGTCGTCCCGGGCCGGCGCCAGGGCCGTCGCCACGTCGGGATCGGCCGGGTCGACGCCGTCGAGGACGAGGGTCAGCGACGGACCGCTGTCGTCCGCCTCGTCGAGGATGGCGAACGCCTCCGAGCTCTCCGACCCGGGAACGCCGGGAGCACCCGTGCTCAGCCGGTCGAACAGGTTCTCCCCGTGCACGCCGAGGACGGCCAGCCCGTAGCCGAGCACGGCGAAGATCAGCCACGCCACGACGGTGAGGCGGGGATGGTGGGCGACTGCGCGACCTACTCGGGCGAACACGCGGGTCATCGTCGCAGGTGGAACGGGCGTCTCGCACACGTTGTCACCCGGTGGCGCGTCGGGGTGTGGTCGCCGGACCGCGTCGGACGTCGGTGCGTCTGCGTACCCTGCCCGCATGGACCTGTTCGATGCTGTGACGTCGACGGCCTCGGGGCTGCCCGCGGTCGGGGCCGGCGCACCGCTCGCCGTCCGCATGCGGCCGCGGGACCTGAGCGAGGTCGCCGGCCAGGAGCACCTGCTCGTCGGGGGCTCGCCGCTGCGCCGGCTGGTCGAGCCGGCCAACGAGGCGGCACGCCGGGCCGCGCCCACCTCGGTCGTCCTGTGGGGACCGCCCGGCACGGGCAAGACCACGCTCGCCTACCTGATCGCCGCCACGTCCGGACGCCGGTTCGTCGAGCTGTCGGCGGTCACGGCGGGCGTCAAGGACGTGCGGGCCGTGATCGAGGACGCGCGCCGCCGGCTGGCCACGGACGGCACCGAGACCGTCTTGTTCATCGACGAGGTGCACCGGTTCACCAAGGCCCAGCAGGACGCCCTGCTGCCCAGTGTCGAGAACCGCTGGGTGACGCTGGTCGCGGCCACCACGGAGAACCCGTCGTTCTCGGTGAACTCCCCGCTGCTGTCGCGCTCGCTCCTCCTCACGCTGCAGCCGCTGGACACGGACGACGTCCGGCGCCTGGTCCGCCGCGCCGTGGAGGACGAGCGCGGGCTCGACGGCTCGATCGCGCTGACCGAGGACGCGGAGGAGCACCTGCTCCGCCTGGCGGGCGGGGACGCGCGCAAGGCGCTGACCATCCTGGAGGCTGCCGCCGGCTCCGCGCTCTCGGAGGACGGCGCGGTCCCACCGGTCCCGGTGGACCTCGCGACCATGGAGCGGGCCATCGACGTCGCAGCCGTCCGCTACGACCGGGACGGCGACCAGCACTACGACGTCATCAGTGCGTTCATCAAGTCCGTGCGGGGTTCCGACGTGGACGCGTCGCTGCACTACCTCGCGCGGATGATCGCGGCGGGGGAGGACCCGCGGTTCATCGCCCGCCGGATCGTGATCTCGGCGGCGGAGGACGTCGGGATGGCGGACCCCAGCGCGCTGCAGACCGCGGTCGCCGCCGCGCAGGCGGTGGCGCTGATCGGCATGCCGGAGGCCCGCATCATCCTCGCGGAGGCCGTGGTGCACCTGGCGACCGCGCCGAAGTCGAACGCGGCGTACCTCGGCATCGACCGCGCGCTGGCCGACGTGCGCGCGGGCCGCATCGGCTCCGTCCCGGCGCACCTGCGCGACGCGCACTACGCGGGCGCCAAGGTGCTGGGCCACGGGCAGTCGTACGTGTACGCGCACGACGAGCCGCACGCGGTCGCCGCGCAGCAGTACCTACCCGACGAGCTCGCGGGGACGCGCTACTACGAGCCGAGCGACCGCGGCTACGAGCGTCAGGTCACCGAACGGCTCGACCGCATCCGCGCGATCCTCGACGACGGGCAGTGATTCGGGGATACCGGCCGGCGCAGGGTAGAGTGTCGAGGTCGTCCGCGGGACGGGTGTGCTTGCACGCCCTCGGCACGGACGGCCACCTGGGGCCTTAGCCAGCGTCGAGAACAGACGCGACGCATCCACGGTCGGCCCCACGCCCGGCGGAACATCTCCGCTTCCGGGTGTGACGTCTACAACGACAGGAAGTAACTCTGTGAGCAGCGTGACCCGCTCGCGTCGCCAGGTGCGCCTTTCCCGCGCCCTCGGCCTCGCGCTGACGCCCAAGGCCGTCAAGCACTTCGAGAAGCGGCCGTACCCCCCCGGCGAGCACGGCCGTGCGCGTCGTCGCACCGAGTCGGACTACGCGGTCCGTCTCCGTGAGAAGCAGCGTCTGCGCGCCCAGTACGCGCTGCGCGAGAAGCAGATGGCTCGTGCGTACGAGGACGCCCGCAAGGCCCCGGGCCTGACCGGTGAGGCGCTCGTCGAGAACCTCGAGACCCGCCTGGACGCCCTCGTCCTGCGCTCGGGCTTCGCCCGCACCATCCTGCAGGCCCGCCAGGTCGTCGTGCACCGTCACATGCTCGTCGACGGCAAGATCGTGGACCGTCCCTCCTTCCGCGTGAAGCCGGGTCAGACGCTCCAGGTCAAGCCGAAGAGCCAGGCGACCGTGCCGTTCCAGGTCGCCGCCGCCGGTGCGCACCGCGACGTCCTCCCGAACGTCCCGGGCTACCTGGACGTGCAGCTCGAGAAGCTCAGCTCCGTCCTGGTGCGAGCCCCGAAGCGCGCGGAGATCCCCGTGACGTGCGAGGTCCAGCTGGTCGTCGAGTACTACGCCCGCTGATCTGATCGCCACCCGGACGCCCCGCCGCGCACCTGCGCTGCGGGGCGTCCGTGCGTTCGGGGCGGGTAGGGTTTCCGCGGGGTCGAGGACCCCAGGACCAGGAGGCTGGACATGTCGGTGGGTGACGTCGCGGGACTGATCGCCGCGCTCGCGTTCGTACTGCTCGTGGGCTTCTTGGCGGTGCCGCTCATCAAGCTCGGGCGGGTGCTCGACGAGACCCGGACCTCGGTCAAGGAGATCACCGACCACACGGTCCCGGTGCTCGACGAGACCGCGACCCTCGTCGCGTCGTCGAACACCCAGCTGGAGAACATCGACACCGTCACGACGGCCGCGGCACAGGTCTCGGAGAACGTCTCGGCGCTCACGTCCCTCTTCGCTGCCACCGTCGGTGGACCCATGATCAAGGCAGCCGCCTTCTCGTACGGCGTGCGCACCGCGCTGTCGGGTCTCGCGGCGAGCGCGCGCCGGAGCCGATGATGGGCCGCCGGCTCACCTGGCTCGCGATCGGGGTGGTCCTGACGGTCGTCGTGGTCCGCAAGGGGCGCTCGGTCGTCGACACCTACCTGCCCGCCGGGACGACGGACGCGATCGACGGTGCCCAGCGCGTGTCGCACGCCCTCGCCACGCTCCGGTCGGACTTCCTCGCGGCGATGGCCGAGCGCGAGCAGGAGCTGCGTCACGACCTGGTCGGCGACGTCGACGTCGACGCGTTGCGCGCCGAGCGTCCCGAGCGGGTCGCGAACCTGCGGCGCGCCTGGACCTCACGACACGGCGAGGACTGGGCCGGCGCCCCCACCGAGGACCCCGACGACGACGACGGCTACACCTTCTTCTAGGCACCACCCGTACCGGCACCACCCGATCACCACAGATGGACGACGAGGACACGATGCGTACCGCCGAGATCCGCCAGCGCTGGCTCGACTACTTCGAGGGCAACGGCCACGCCGTCGTGCCCTCGGCCTCGCTGATCTCGCCGGACCCGACGACCCTGTTCGTCATCGCCGGCATGGTGCCGTTCATCCCGTACATGCTCGGCGAGCAGACCCCGCCGTGGCCGCGCGCGACCAGCGTGCAGAAGTGCGTGCGCACCCTCGACATCGAGGAGGTCGGCAAGACCACGCGGCACGGCACGTTCTTCCAGATGAACGGCAACTTCTCGTTCGGGGACTACTTCAAGGAAGGCGCGATCACCTACGCCTGGGAGCTGGTCACGGGCTCGCGGGAGACCGGCGGGTTCGGCTTCGACCCGGACACCATCTGGGTGACGGTCTTCCACGACGACGACGAGGCGGCGGACCTCTGGAAGCAGATCGCGGGTCTGCCGGACGAGCGCATCCAGCGTCGCGGCTGGAAGGACAACTTCTGGTCCACCGGTGCGCGCGGTCCGTCGGGCCCGTGCTCGGAGATCTACGTCGACCGCGGTCCGGAGTTCGGCGCGGAGGGTGGCCCCGTCGTCGACGAGGACCGTTACCTCGAGATCTGGAACCTCGTCTTCATGCAGTACGAGCGGGGTGACGGGGGCGGCAAGGAGAACTTCCCGATCCTCGGGGACCTCAAGCAGAAGAACATCGACACCGGCATGGGCCTGGAGCGGGTGGCGTACCTGCTGCAGGGCGTCGACAACCTGTACGAGATCGACGAGGTGTTCCCGGTCATCGGGGGCGCGCAGGAGCTGTCCGGCAAGCGGTACGGCGCGGCGCACCAGGACGACGTGCGGATGCGGGTCGTCGCCGACCACGTCCGCAGCTCGCTCATGCTCATGGGTGACGGCGTGACGCCCTCCAACGAGGGCCGCGGCTACGTGCTGCGGCGCCTGCTCCGTCGCTCGATCCGCGCGATGCGCCTGCTCGGGGTCGAGGACGTCGCGCTGCCGACGCTCCTGCCCCTGAGCAAGGACGCGATGAGCCCGTCGTACCCGGAGCTGGCGCAGAACTTCGAGCGCATCAGCCAGGTGGCGTACGCGGAGGAGGAGACGTTCCGGCGCACGCTCGCGGCGGGCACGACGATCCTCGACACGGCCGTGCAGGCGATCAAGCAGCAGGCCCAGTCCGTGCTCTCGGGCTCGCACGCGTTCCAGCTGCACGACACCTTCGGCTTCCCGATCGACCTCACGCTCGAGATGGCGGCCGAGCAGGGTGTGGCCGTCGACGAGACCGCGTTCCGGACGCTCATGAAGGAGCAGCGCGACCGGGCGCGCGCGGACGCGCTGGCGAAGCGTGCGGGCCGGGCGGACACGGCCGCGTACCAGGACCTGCACAGCACGCTGAGCAGCGAGAGCGCCAAGCCGGTCCAGTTCATCGGCTACACGGACGCGACGGCACGCTCGCGCGTGGTGGGTCTGCTCGTCGACGGCGTGCCCGCCCCGGCGGCGACCGCACCGGCGGACGTGGAGGTCGTCCTCGACGTGACCCCGTTCTACGCGGAGGCCGGCGGGCAGCTGGCGGACACCGGCGTCATCGTCCTCGATGGCGGTGCGCGCATCGAGGTCGACGACGTGCAGGCGCCGGTCAAGGGTCTGTCCGTGCACCACGGTCGCCTGGTCGACGGGACGGTCACCTTCGGCGAGTCCGGCACGGCGACGATCGACATCGACCGCCGCCGGGCGATCGCGCGCGCCCACACGGCGACGCACCTGGTGCACAAGGCGCTGCACGAGTCCGTGGGGGAGTCCGCCACGCAGGCGGGCTCACTCAACGCCCCGAGCCGTCTGCGCTTCGACTTCCGCTCGCCGTCGGCGACCTCGTCGCAGGTCGTCGCAGAGATCGAGGCGCGCGTCAACGACCGGCTCCAGGACGATCTCGAGGTCACCGACTCCGTCATGCAGATCGACGAGGCCCGCGGCCGGGGAGCGATGGCCCTGTTCGGCGAGAAGTACGGCAACGAGGTCCGCGTCGTCGACATCGGCGACGGCTGGTCGCTGGAGCTGTGCGCGGGAACGCACGTCAAGCGGTCCGGCG
Organism: Cellulomonas humilata; assembly: GCF_030814415.1. Taxonomy (GTDB): domain Bacteria; phylum Actinomycetota; class Actinomycetes; order Actinomycetales; family Cellulomonadaceae; genus Cellulomonas; species Cellulomonas humilata_A. The sequence continues at coordinate 1,102,416 of NZ_JAUSVB010000002.1, forward strand.
AGCTCGGGCTCGTCACCCTGCTGTCCGAGTCGGCGATCGGCTCGGGCGTGCGGCGTGTCGACGCACTCGTCGGTGCGGGGGCGTACGGGTACCAGGCGAAGGAGCGCGCGCTCGTCGGCCAGCTCTCGGGCCTGCTCGGGGCGCGTCCCGACGAGCTGTCCGAGCGGGTGTCCTCCCTGCTCACCAAGCTCAAGGAGTCCGAGAAGGAGCTTGCGACCCTGCGGCAGGCGACGCTCCTGGCGCAGGCGGGCACGCTCGCGGCCGGTGCGGCCAAGGTGGGGGAGACCCTGGTCGTCACGCACGACGCGGGCGAGGTCGGCGGCGACGAGCTGCGCACGCTCGTGCTCGACGTCCGGTCGCGCCTCGGTGAGGCGTCGCCGGCGGTCGTCGCGATCGGCGGTGTCAGCAAGGGCCGGCCGCTCGTGGTCGTCGCGACGAACGCCGCGGCGCGCGAGCGCGGTGTGCGCGCCGGTGCGCTCGTGCGGACCGCGTCCGGCATCCTCGGCGGGGGCGGCGGCGGCAAGGACGACCTGGCACAGGGTGGCGGCACGGAGCCCGGCCGGCTGGCCGAGGCGCTCGCGGCGGTCGCCACGGCGGTGGGCGGCTGAGGTGAGCGCGACACCCGATCCGACCGACGCGGTCGTCCGAGGTGCACGGATCGCCGTGGACGTCGGGACGGTCCGCGTCGGGCTCGCCAGCAGCGACCCGGACGGCCTGATCGCCACTCCCGTGGCCACCCTCGCGCGCGCGACCAGCAAGAAGGGGCACCTGCCCACAGACATCGCACAGGTGGTGCGCGAGGTGCAGGAACGCCGTGTGGGTGTTGTGTACGTCGGGCTGCCGGTCCACATGTCGGGGGCCGAAGGTTCCGCATCCGACGCCGCGCGCGCGTACGCTGTCCAACTGGCGCAGGCCATCGCACCGGTGACGGTGCGGTTGGTCGACGAGCGGATGAGCACGGTGTCCGCCCATCACGCGCTGCAGGCGTCCGGCCGATCCGGGCGCCGCCACCGGCAGGTCGTCGACCAGGCGGCCGCGGTGGTGATCTTGCAGTCCGCGCTGGACGCGGAGCGTGCGTCGGGGCGACGTCCCGGTGAGCGGGTCGCGTTCGACCCAGCGAAGCACTCTCCAGTGGCGCGCGGGGGGGCTGCGGGCGACGCACGGACGACGGTGGAGTGACGCGCACGTGACCAAGAGCCAGACCGAGTGGTGGGCCCCTGTAGAGCGGAGTGACGAGGTGAGCGACCTGTTCGGTGGTGACACCCGTGTCGCCCCTGTCGAGCACAAGCCCTCCCGCTCCCGCGGCCGAGCCAAGGAGCAGCGCGAGCGCAAGCGCCGTCGGCGCCGCTCGATCTGGGTGCTCATCGTCGCGACCCTCATGGTCGCCGGTGCCGCCTACGTCGTCGTCGAGCTCATGGGCGGCATGTTCCAGGGCGGCGCCGGGTCGGACTCCGGCGTCGAGGACTACTCCGGCGTCGGGCACGGCTCCGTCGAGGTCGTGATCAAGCCGGGCGACACCGGCGCCGACATGGCGGCCACGTTGGTCGACGCCGGCGTCGTCGCGACCGCGAAGGCGTTCAACGAGGCGTTCGCCGCCAACCCGCAGGCCGCCTCGATCCAGCCGGGCACCTACAACATGCTGCTCGAGATGCCCGCCTCCGACGCCGTCATCGCGCTGCTGAACCCGTCGAGCCGCGTGTCCTTCAGTCTCGGCATCCCCGAGGGGCTCACCGTGAGCCAGATCGCCACGAAGATCAGCGAGAAGCTGGCCATCCCGATCGAGGACGTCAACGCGGCGCTCGCCGACCCGGTCGCCATCGGGCTCCCGGCCGAGGCCAACGGCAACGCGGAGGGCTGGCTGTTCCCCGCGACGTACGACATCGAGCCGAACGCCACGCCGGCCAGCGTGCTGGCGCAGATGACCGCGCAGACGGTCGCCGTCCTCACGCAGAAGGGCGTCCCGCAGGACCAGTGGGCGACCGTGCTGAACAAGGCGTCGCTGGTCGAGCGCGAGGCGCGGCTGGCCGAGGACCGGCCCAAGGTGGCCCGCGCGATCGAGAACCGGCTCGCCAAGGAGCTGACGCTCGACATCGACTCGTCGGTGGCCTACGGCCTCGGCAAGCCGGGGACGGGTCTGACCACGGCGGACACGCAGGACCCCAACAACGCCTACAACACGTACAAGCACCTGGGCCTGCCCCCGACACCGATCGCCTCGCCCGGTGCCGCCTCGATCGACGCGGTCCTGGCTCCGGCCGAAGGGGACTGGCTCTTCTGGGTGACCGTCAACCTCGACACGGGCGAGACGCTCTTCGCCTCGACGTACGACGAGCACCTGGCGAACGTCGAGCTGCTGCGAGCCTGGCAGGCGGAGAACAGCAAGTGACGGCTGCCGCCCGACGGGCGGCGGTGCTCGGGCACCCGGTGGCGCACTCGCTGTCGCCGGCGCTGCACCGTGCCGCCTACGCCGCGCTCGGCCTCTCGGGCTGGCGCTACGACGCCGTCGACGTCACGGAGGAAGGGCTCGCGTCGTTCGTCGCAGGCCTGGACGACTCCTGGGCCGGGCTCAGCCTGACCATGCCGCTCAAGCAGACGATCATCCCGTTGCTGGACCACGTCGAGCCGCTGGCCGAGGTCGTCGGAGCGGTCAACACCGTCCTGTTCCAGGGGCGCACGCTCGTCGGCGCGAACACCGACGTGCACGGCATCGTCGCGGCGCTCGGGCTCGACGGTCCGATCGCGAGCGCGGCCGTGCTGGGCGCCGGCGCCACCGCGTCGTCGACCCTCGCGGCGCTCGCGCAGCTGGGCTGCACCTCGCCCGTCGTGTACGTGCGGGCCGTCGCCCGCGCGGGAGGCCTCATGCGCGCTGCGCACCGGATGGGCGTCACCCCGGTCTACCGCACGCTCGACGAGGCGCCGGCGGAGATCGGCCGCGCGGACGTCGTCGTCTCGACGCTCCCACCGCACGCCGCGGACCCGCTCGCGGACCGGCTCATGGCGGTCGAGGGTGTGCTCCTCGACGTCGCGTACGACCCGCGTCCGACCGCGCTGTCGGTCGCCTGGGCCGCCGCCGGGGGAGCGGTCGTCGGCGGTGAGCAGATGCTGCTGCACCAGGCCGCCGAGCAGGTCCGGCTCATGACGGGGCACCCCGCACCGCTCGCCGCGATGTCGGCCGCGCTCGAGGACAAACTGACCGCCTGAGGGACTCACCCCGGTCGCTCTTCCTGCCGATTGATCCGGAGAGATACCGCGCGGCCCGAACTCGGCTGCCGGTCGACCGGAGGGACGCGCGTGAAGCAGCTCGGGGAGATCCTGCTCGATGACGGTCTGGTCACGGAGGCGCAGCTTCTCGCGGCGCTCGACGAGACCATGGCCCGAGGTTCGTCGCTGGGCCGCACGCTGGTCGAGCTCGGGGTACTGACCGAGGGACAGCTGGTCAAGGCGCTCGCCAACCAGGTGGGCATGAACTTCGTCGACCTCGACGAGTTCCCGGTCGACCGTGCGGCTGTCTCCCTGGTCCCGTCGGCGCTCTGCCGGAGGTACACCGTGCTCCCGGTCGCCGTCGAGGGCGGCTCGATCGTGCTCGCGACGTCCGACCCCGGCAACGTGATGGCCGTCGACGACGTGCGCAGCGTGTCGGGCAAGCCGGTGGTCCCCGTGATCGCCACGCACGACAACCTCCTGCGCGCCATCGACCGGTTCTGCCGCGCCGACGACGAGATGGAGGACCTGACGACGGCCTTCGGCGAGCAGAACGCCGAGCCTGAGCAGGACCTGTCCAAGCTCGGCGAGATGTCGGTCGACGACGACGCGCCGATCGTCCGCTACGTGAACCTGCTGGTCACGCAGGCGATCACCGACCGCGCCTCGGACATCCACATCGAGCCGGCCGAGCACGACCTGCGCGTGCGGTACCGCATCGACGGCGTGCTGCACGAGACGCAGCGCTCGCCCAAGCAGATCCAGCAGGGTGTCATCAGCCGCGTCAAGATCATGAGCGACATCGACATCGCCGAGCGGCGCAAGCCTCAGGACGGCCGCATGTCCGTGGTGCACAACGGTCGCAAGATCGACCTCCGCGTGGCCACGCTGCCGACCGTGTGGGGCGAGAAGATCGTCATGCGCATCCTCGACAACTCGACCGCGAGCCTCGACCTGCGGGACCTGTCGTTCCTCGACGACAACTACGAGACGTACAAGGAGTCGTACACCAAGCCGTACGGGATGATCCTGGTGACAGGCCCGACCGGTTCGGGGAAGTCGACCACCCTGTACGCGACCCTCAACGCGGTGTCGAAGCCGGAGATCAACGTGATCACCGTCGAGGACCCGGTGGAGTACCGGCTGCCCGGCATCAACCAGGTCCAGGTGAACCCCAAGGCCGGTCTCACGTTTGCAGGCGCGCTGCGCTCGATCCTGCGGTCCGACCCGGACGTGGTGCTCCTCGGTGAGATCCGCGACCACGAGACCGCGCAGATCGCGATCGAGGCGGCTCTCACCGGCCACCTCGTCCTGTCTACCCTGCACACCAACGACGCGCCGTCCGCGATCACGCGTCTGACCGAGATGGGCATCGAGCCGTTCCTCGTCGGCTCCGCCCTCGACGCGGTGGTGGCCCAGCGCCTCGCGCGGCGACTCTGCGGCAAGTGCAAGGTGCCGTACCGCCCGTCGCCCGAGGAGATGGCCGCGGCACGGTTCCCGTGGATGCCCGGCGAGCCTCTCCCGGAGCTCTTCAAGCCCGGTGGCTGCGTCGCGTGCTCCAGGACCGGCTACCGCGGGCGTCTCGCGCTGCACGAGGTCATGCGCGTGACGGAAGACATCGAGCGCCACGCCGTCGCGCACTCGTCGAGCGCGGACATCGCCGCGACGGCCATCTCCCAGGGCATGATCCCGCTGCGGAGCGACGGCTGGCACAAGGTCGCGTTGGGTCAGACGTCGATCGAGGAGATCATGCGCGTCGTCGCGTGACGTGCACTCAAGTCGGACGGTCCATCCGCCGATGACACCCGAGATACCGAGCTGCTGCTCCCCGGGCGCTGTCCGGGACTGCGAACGAACGCGGTACGACTACGTGGAGGCTGTGACGTGACCGAGTCCTACTCAACCGGCCGGGGTGAGCCCACCCGTCCGTTGCCGCCCTACCGTACGGTCGGCCCCCAGGCCGGCGCTCCTCCGGTCTACTCGCCGGTGCCATCGCTGAGCTCGAATGCGCCGGACGGCGCCCGTGGCGTCACCGCGCAGTCGTTCACCCCCGTGCCGCCCCCGGCGGGCGGGGCACCGACGTTCCACCCGGCCGGTCCGGGTCCCGCTCCGGTGCCCCAGTTCGCGCCCCCGGCGGCGCCGGCAGGTCCCGGTCAGCCCGCGTACTACGTCCCCGCCCAGTCCGGCCCTCCTGTGCCTCCGCCGGCCGCGGCGCCCGCTCCCGAGGCGCCGCGTGCAGCAGCCCCCGCGCGAGCCGCCGCACCCGCTCGCGACCGCGCTGCGCGGTCCGGTCTGGGCCAGGAGTCGCAGGACGGTGACATCCAGCTCGACAGCGCGCTGATCGCGATGATCGACGCCGGCGCGTCCGACCTGCACCTCACGGTCGGTTCTCCGCCCATGATCCGCTCGCACGGTGCGCTCAAGGCGCTGGACGGGTTCGAGAGCATCCGGCCCGACGGCCTGCGCCGCAGCATCTACTCCATCCTCACGCAGCGTCAGCGGGAGACGTTCGAGGCCAACCTCGAGCTGGACTTCGCCTACGCCGTGCGTGGCAAGGCCCGGTTCCGGGTGAACCTCTACCAGCAGCGCGAGTCGATCGGCGCTGCTTTCCGAGTGATCCCGTACGAGATCAAGCCGCTCGAGGACCTCGGCGTCCCGCCGGTCGTGTCCAGCTTCGCCGGGCTGCCTCGCGGGCTGGTCCTGGTCACCGGCCCCACGGGTTCGGGCAAGTCGACCACGCTCGCGGCGATCATCGACCTGGCGAACCGCAGCCGTGCGGACCACATCATGACGGTCGAGGACCCCATCGAGTTCCTGCACCGGCACAAGAAGTCGCTCATCAACCAGCGTGAGGTCGGCGCGGACACGCACTCGTTCGCGAACGCCCTCAAGCACGTGCTCCGGCAGGACCCCGACATCATCCTCGTCGGCGAGATGCGTGACCTGGAGACCATCTCCGTCGCGCTGACCGCTGCCGAGACCGGTCACCTGGTCTTCGCGACCCTGCACACCCAGGACGCCGCCCAGACGATCGACCGCGTCATCGACGTGTTCCCCGCCGAGCAGCAGAGCCAGGTGCGCACCCAGCTCGCCTCTGCCATCCAGGGCGTCGTCTGCCAGACGCTCTGCAAGAAGGCGAACGGCACCGGACGCGCCGTCGCGACCGAGGTGATGGTGGCGACGCCCGCCATCCGCAACCTCATCCGCGAGGGCAAGACGCACCAGATCTACTCCGCCATGCAGGCGGGCGCGGACCACGGGATGTACACCATGGACCAGCACCTGGCCGACCTGGTCAAGAAGGGCACGATCACGTACGAGGTCGGCGTGGAGAAGTGCCACCACGTCGAGGACTTCAACAAGCTCGTCGGTCGGACCGCCCGCACCAACCAGGGCGCGTCCACGTTGAACACGGGTGCGATGGGCTACTCGCCTGCCGGGAACGGGATGCGCTGATGGCAATCACCAGGACCTACGAGTACTCGCTCAGCGACAAGAACGGCAAGATCGTCAAGGGGCGCATCGACGCCCAGAACGAGGCGGCTGTCGCCAACCGGCTCCGTGCCATGGGTGTGGCGCCGCTGACGATCAAGGAGGTCGTCGGCGGGGGACTGCAGACCGAGATCAACATCCCGGGCTTCTCCGACCGGGTGACCCTCAAGGACCTCGCGATCATGGCGCGCCAGATGGCGACCATGATCTCCGCCGGCCTGTCGCTGCTGCGGACGTTGTCGATCCTCGCGGAGCAGACGGAGAGCAAGCCGCTGGCGAAGGTCCTGGCGCAGACGCGCAACGACGTCGAGACGGGTGGGTCCCTCTCGGAGTCGCTCGGCCGGCACTCGCAGGTCTTCCCGCCGCTCATGATCAACATGATCAGGGCCGGCGAGGTCGGCGGCTTCCTCGAGAAGGCGCTCGTCTCGGTCGCCGAGAACTACGAGAACGAGGTCAAGCTGCGGGCGCAGATCAAGTCCGCGATGACGTACCCGGTCATGGTGTTCGGCATGGCGATCCTGGCCGTCGTCGGCATGCTGCTCTTCATCGTTCCCGTGTTCGAGAAGATGTTCACCGACCTGGGCGGGAAGCTCCCGTGGCCGACGCAGATCCTGGTGATGCTCTCCGGGGTGATGAAGTGGCTCGCGCCGCTCATGCTCGTCGTCTCCATCATCTTCGCCATCTGGTGGAAGCGGCACAAGAACGATCACGCGGTGCGCGCGTTCGTCCAGCCGCTGACCTTGCGCATCCCCATCTTCGGGCCGCTGTTCAAGAAGGTGGCCATCGCCCGGTTCACCCGGAACTTCGGCACGATGCTCGGCGCCGGTGTCCCGATCCTCCAAGCCCTGGACATCGTGGGGGAGACCAGCGGCAACTACGTCATCGAGCTGGCCGTGAAGGACGTCCAAGAGAGCGTGCGGACCGGGCAGTCGCTGTCCGCTCCGCTGGCGAACCACGCGGTGTTCCCACCGATGGTGGTGCAGATGATCTCCACCGGTGAGGATGCCGGCGCCTTGGAGACCATGCTCGAGAAGATCTCCGAGTTCTACGACGAAGAGGTCGAGGCCACCACCGAGCAGCTCACGTCGTTGATCGAGCCCCTCATGATCGCCATTCTCGGCACGATCATCGGCGGAATGATCATCGCGCTGTACATGCCGATCTTCTCGATCTTCGAGCTCGTCGGCTGACCGTCTTCCTGCACGTCGGCCCGGTGACCGGACATCTCGGTCACCGGGCTGACGCATGCCCGTGACCTGCGCAGGAGCCGACTGGTGCGAACGGGTGACATGGCCGAAGAGTTCCCGAAATTGCCTCAAGGGCACCCCGGACACTCCCGATGAACGTGACGCAGCACCGATTGCCGGGCGACCGGCACTGAACCCACGACATCGAAAAGGGGCATCACCGTGATCGCTCGTATTCAGAAGACCATGGCCAAGCGCGCCGAGGGTGAGAAGGGCTTCACCCTCATCGAGCTCCTGGTCGTCATCATCATCATCGGCATCCTCGCCGCGATCGCCATCCCGGCGTTCCTCAACCAGCGTGAGAAGGCCTGGGTCTCGCAGGCCGAGTCCGACCTGAAGAACGCCGCGATCGCCGCCGAGTCCTACGCGGTGGACCACAACGGCTCCTACACGGGCCTGACGCTCGCCCTCCTCGAGGCTGACGGCTTCAACTCGACGGCCGGCGTCGCCATGACGGTCACCCCCGCGGCCACGGGCCTCACGTACACGCTCACGGCGGACCACGCCAGCCTGACGCAGAACTACACGTACGACAGCTCCACTGGTGTCATCACCCCGTGATGACGACCCCGTAGTACCCCGGTGTGGGGCGTCGCTTCGGCGGCGCCCCACACCGGCGCAGTACCCCGTAGGCACAGATGAGAGGAGCACCGCCGTGCGCACACTCCGTGACCGGCTCGCGCGAGCACGCGACGAGGACGGTGTCACCCTCATCGAGGTGCTCATGGCGATGCTCATCTTCGCGATCGTCAGCACCGGTCTGATCTTCACCATGCTGTCCGTCCTGTCGCTGGGCCGGGACTCCCGTGCTCGCCAGGTGGCAGCCAACCTCGCCGCGGAGGACATCGACCGCACGCGCGAGGAGAAGGACATCTTCGACCTGCAGGACAAGAGCTACACGCGGGCTCTCAACGGTGACACCTTCCACGTCCACCGTGAGACGTCGTGGGTCTCGGACCCCGACCTCGAGTTCCAGTGCGGCTCCGGCGGCGGCGCGCTGCGCTACAAGCGCGTGAACATCACCATCACCTGGGACGGCATGCGCGGGGGCACCGAGCCCGTGCGCGCCGACACCGTGCTGGACGCCAAGGACCGCATCAACGACCCGACCCGGTCCACGCTGCTGGTCTCGGTCCTCAACGGCGAGGGCCTCGGATCGCAGGGCGTCGCCGTCTCGGCGCAGCCGACCACCGCGGCGGGAGTCCCCGTGGGCGCGGCACTGCCGACGGTCACCACGGATGCCGAAGGGTGCGCCTACGTGCTCAAGGCCCCGCCCGGCGACTACAAGATCACCGTCACCAAGAGCGGGTACGTCGACATCAACCAAGCGACGGCGCCGTCGGTGCAGCTGAGCGTCTCCGCCAACTCGACGGCGTCCGCCTCGTTCTCCTACGACAACGCCGCGGTGTACACCCTGCGGTACGGCACCAACGTCACGGGCGTGACGCCCCGCGTGCCTGCCGGGTCGATGCTCACCACGTTCGACAGCACGTACGGACCGAAGAACCCGGTGGTCGCCACCGGTACGGAGACGCCACGGACGTACAAGATGTTCCCGATCAGCTCGGGCTACTCCATCTTCGCCGGGACCTGCGACCTGACGACGCTCACGACCGGACCGGCCGACCCCACCAACTGGGCGGGCGGGGTCCGGCAGCCGGAGGCCGCGGCCGCTCCCGGCGGCGCGGTCACGGTGGACGTGGCGATGGGCATCGTGAACCTGTCCGTGGGCGCCCCGGGAACGAGCACCTTCGTCAAGGCGGTCGCCGTCGCGGCGCCGACCGGTGCGGAGGCGCTCGCCTGCACGACGCCCGCGCAGACGTTGACCTTCAGCTCGGCAGTGTTGAACGCGTCCGGTACGGCGACGATCGCCCTCCCGTACGGGTTCTGGAAGCTCTACCGCGGGACCAGCAGCTCACAGACGACCCAGATCACGACCGCGCAGATCACGCCGGTCACGGGTGGGTCGGTCCAGGCCGACGGCACCGTCGAGCTCGACCCACGCTCGCCGCTCTGGGAAGGACCGTGACCATGCGCCGGATCCGCGAACGCCTGAGCACCGCGACGCAACGCGCCGAGGCCGGTTTCAGCCTCCCGGAGCTGATCGTGACGATGGCGCTCATGAGCGTCATCAGCATCCTCGTCGTCTCGCTCTTCTCGACGTTCGCGCGGTCGATGACGCGGGACCGGAGCGCGTCGGAGAGCACGTCCGTCGCCGCGATCGGGATGTCCGAGATCACGCGTGTCCTGCGGTCCGGCACGGAGATCCGTCAGCCCGGCAACGCCGACAACATCCCGGTCTTCCTGTTCGCCGGTCGGGAGAGCCTGATCATGCACGGCTTCCTCGACACGACGGCCGCGGTGCCGACACCGTTGAAGATCCAGTTCACCGTCAACTCCCAGCGCCAGCTCATGGAGACGCGCTGGAACTCCGACGTGTCGTCGGGGCCGTACTGGACCTTCGCCCCGGCTCCCACCTCGACGCGCCGGATCGCCAGCAAGATCACCGTCCGGGCCGCGGGCGAGCCGTACCTGTTCACCTACCGGACGGAGGTCGTCTGTGCGGCGGCCACGCCGGACTGCAACGTGATCACCGTCCCGACGACGGGCATCACCGATGCTGCGGTGCTCAAGACGATCGCCCTCGTCGAGGTGCGCCTGAAGGTCCAGGCCGACATCACCGGCCGGGCCGATCCTGTGCTGCTGACCAACCAGGTCGGCCTGCCGAACCGCGGTATCGACCGAGTAGGAGCGTCCCAGTGATGCGTCGCATTCTCGCTGCCCGTCTCGGCCCACGCCGCGAGGAGGGGATCGCCCTCCTGATGGTCATCGGTGTGTCGTTGGTCCTCGCCCTGCTGGCGATCTCTGCCGTGTCCTACGCCATCGGGTCGCAGCGCAAGGCCAGGTCGGACCAGGACTGGAACGCCGCCATGGCGGCCGCCTACGCGGCGGTCGAGGAGTACCAGAGCAGGCTCGCCAACGACCCCGGCTACTTCGTGTACGGCAACCCGAGCGCGACGTTCGCGCCGACGAGCGTCGTCACGCTGCCGACAGGCGCCTCCGCGAACCCGGCCTTCGGCCTGGGCGCGAGCGGGGCGTGGGCCAACATCGCCGGCTCGGGTGGTGCAGCACAGTTCCGCTACGAGGTCGACAACTCGAAGTACTACTCGTCGGGGACGCTGCGACTGCGCGCCACCGGCCGGGCCGGCGGAGAGACGCGGTCGCTGGTCGCCGACCTCCGGCAGCGTGGCTTCATCGACTTCCTCTACTTCACCAACTACGAGATCATCGACCCGGTGATCTCAGGCGCGACCGGCACCTGCGAGATCTACCGCTACGCCGGGCGCAGCACCGCCAACCCGCCGTCGGGCTGTGGCGCGATCAACTTCCGCACCGGCGACGTCATCGACGGGCCGCTGCACACCAACGACGCGTTCCAGATCGACGGCAACCCGGTCTTCAAGGGATGGACGACCACGTCGTACAACCCGACGACCGGCCTGAACTACTTCGGTACCGGGACGCCGTCGTTCCCGGCCATGCCGGGCGGCAAGCCCGTGTACGAGCCGATCCTCGCGATGCCGGCGACCAACACCGAGCTGAAGAAGGAGACGCGCCCGGACCTCCCGCTCGACGTCCCGCGGCCCGGCTGCCTCTACACCGGCCCGACGAAGATCGTGTTCAAGGCGAACGGGAAGATGCAGGTCACGTCCCCGTGGACCAAGGTCACCAGCCCGGTGGCTGGGACCAACAACGCCGGGTGCGGCACTCCGGGCTCGGCCGGCCTCGGCTCGGCCACCGGCCAGGAGATCGACGCACCGGACAACAACGTCGTGTTCGTGCAGAACGTGCCGTCGTTGTCCACCGATCCCAACTACTGGGCCACGGGAGCGACCGGCACCCCGGTGTGCCTGGCCGAGAGCCACGCGTCGACCGGGACGAACATCCGGAACGCTGCGGGCAACCCGGTGGGCTACCCAGCGACGGGCGAGTACGTCGCCAACGCGAGCGTCTACGGGTGCCGCAACGGGGACGTCTTCGTCCAGGGGACCGTCAACGCCAAGGCAACCCTTGCGGCGGAGAACTACATCTACATCACCGACGACATCACGTACGCCAGCGCTGACGACGACATCCTCGGCCTCGTGGGACAGAACGCGGTCTGGGTGTGGAAGCCGGAGAAGCAGAACACCACCGCGGTGTCGCAGACCGACCGGACCCTGTCGCAGCGGAATGCTCTCGCCGCCATCGGCTACGACTGCGTGGCTACCTCGAGCACGCGGTACCGGTGCGACGGCCGCACGTTCTCCGCGTCGGACAACGAGCTGATCGCCGACACCGACCGCCGGATCGACGCCGCCATCCTGTCCGTCGCGCACACGTTCATGGTGCAGAACTACAACCGCGGCGACCCGCGTGGCACCCTGACCGTCAACGGTGCCATCGCCCAGAAGTTCCGTGGCACGGTCGGCACCGGAAGCGGCGCCACGGTCTCCACCGGGTATCTGAAGGACTACAAGTACGACAAGCGGTTCAGCTACGTCGCGCCGCCCAAGTTCCTCTCGCCGACCTCGACCACCTACGGTGTGAACGTCTGGGTCGAGATTGCGCCGGTGTTCGGCGCGGACGGGGCGTACCGGTAGCTGCTCGTGACTGTCGTTCTGTACGCCCTCGTCGGCCTCCTCGGGCTCGCGATCGGCTCGTTCCTCAACGTGGTCATCTGGCGCGTCCCGAGGGGCGAGTCGATCACGCACCCACCGAGTGCGTGTCCCACCTGCGGTCACGCGATCCGCGCGCGCGACAACGTGCCGCTGGTGTCGTGGCTGCTGCTCCGAGGCCGGTGCCGGGACTGCTCGTCGCCGATCTCCGCCCGGTACCCGCTGGTCGAGCTGGCCACGGGCGTCCTCTTCGTCGTCGTGACGGTCTGGGTGGGGTTCGACGCGCCCGCGGTCTGGGCGCTGCCTGCGTTCCTCTACCTCGCGGCCGTGTCGGTGGCGTTGGCGATGATCGACATCGACACCAAGACACTGCCCGACAAGATCGTCCTCCCGTCGTACGTGGTCGCGATCGTTCTGCTCGCCGTTGCGTCGTGGGGCGCCGGCGACTGGGGCGCGCTGCTGCGCGCCGGGCTGGGCTGTGTCGTCCTGTGGACGTTCTACTTCGTGGTGGTCTTCGCGTACCCGAAGGGGATGGGCTTCGGCGACGTCAAGCTCGCAGGGCTCCTCGGGCTCTATCTCGGCTGGGTCGGGTGGGGGGCCCTGGCCGTCGGGTCGTTCGCCGCATTCCTGCTGGGCGGCGTCTTCTCGATCGGCCTGCTGCTCCTGAGGCGCGCGGGGCGCAAGACCGGGATCCCGTTCGGCCCGTGGATGCTGCTCGGTGCCGCCGTCGGCCTCGCGTGGGGCGAGCAGATCTTCCAGGCGTATCTCGACCTGATGCTCTGATCTGAGCCGATTCGTCGGTGCCCTTGGGCTCAAGACCTGGACCGACACGGCCGATAGTCCATTCGGAGTGATCGCTCACGGTCGAAGGGATAGTCACGTGGCCAAGTCGAGAGTCATCGGACTCGACATCGGCACCACGCATGTGCGTGCTGCTGAGGTCGAGTTCGGCAGCGGCGGCCCGGCGCGCACTGCGCAGCCGACCGTCGTCCGGTACGGCGAGGTCGCACTGCCGCCCGGCGCGATCCGCGACGGCGAGGTCGCCGAGTCGTCGACCGTGGCCACCGCGATCCGCCGGCTGTGGTCCCAGCACAAGTTCAGCCACAAGAACGTCGTGGTCGGGGTGGGCAACCAGCGCGTGATCGTGCGCGACCTGGACCTGCCCTGGATGCCCATCGCGCAGATCCGGTCCTCGCTACCCTTCCAGGTGCAGGACATGCTCCCCGTCGCGATCGAGGACGCGGTGCTCGACTACGTGCCCACGGGGTCGTTCGACGGCGAGCACGGCCGGATGCTGCGGGGGCTGCTCGTCGCGGCCACCAAGGACACCGTGCACGCCAACACCGAGGCAGTCGAGGCCGCAGGACTGCGGCCGATGATGGTCGACCTCGGCGCGCTCGCCCTCACTCGCGTGATGGCCCGCGGAGACCTGGCGGGACGCGAGTTCGCACTCGTGGACATCGGCGCGCGGGTGACCACCGTCGTGATCGTCTCCGGTGGCGCGCCGCGCCTCATCCGGATGCTTCCCTCGGGTGGTCAGGACGTCACCGAGGCTGTCGCCGGGGCCCTGGGGATCCCGATGGCCGACGCCGAGGTGGCCAAGCGGCAGATCGGTATCGGCTACGCCACGGCACCTGAGGTCGAGCGTGGTGTCGAGGCGATCCGAACGGTGACCACCTCCCTCATCGAGGCCATCCGGAACACGTTCGTCTACTACGCGAGCAGCAACCCGGGCTCGGCCGCGGAGGTCGTGGTCCTGACCGGTGGGGGCTCACAGCTGCCGGGCCTGGGCCAGTACCTGTCGAGTGCCTGCCGGGTCCCGGTGACCGTCGGCCAGCCGCTCGGCACCCTGCGAGTGTCTCCAGGGGCAGGTCTCCAGGACGGGCACCGCGACAACCAGCACCTCCTGGCGGTTCCGCTGGGCCTCGCGTTCGGAGTGGCAGCATGACATCCCTGCTCGAACGTCCCGCCAAGTCCGCGGCCAAGGGAGCGGTGACCAACCCGAACGCCCTCCCGCAGGTCAACCTCCTGCCGCCCGGGATCCGTGCGCGGCGCGCGCTGGGCCGGACGAAGACCCGCCTCGGCATCGCGCTCGTGCTCGTGCTCGTGCTCGTCGTGGCAGTTGCTGCCGGCGCGCTCGCGCAGCTGACGCTGGCCAAGTCCCGGCTCTCCGACGCCCAGTCCGAGTCCGCCCAGCTCACGCAGCAGCAGGCCAAGTACGCCGAGGTCCCGCAGGTCATCGGCCAGCTCGACCAGGCCAACGCTGCACGCGAGCTCGGCTTCTCGACCGACACCCTCTGGACGCCGTACCTCATGGCGACGTTCGCGGTCCTGCCGGCCGGCGCGAAGATCACGTCGATCGAGATGGTGAGCGCGACGCCGATGCAGGCGGCCGAGATCCCGGTCGACCCCCTGCAGGCGCCGAGCGTCGGCCGTCTGGCCTTCGTCGTGAACAGCCCGACACTCCCCGACACGGCCGCCTGGCTCGACGGTCTCAACTCGATCCCCGGGTTCTCGGACGCGTGGATGTCCACGACCGCGCTCGCCGAGGACGAGAACAAGAACGTCTTCTACCAGACCAGCGTGACCGTCCAGGTCACCGAGGCCGCCTACAGCGGTCGCTTCAGCCCGGAAGGTGAGTGACATGGGTGGCAAGTCCTCTACCTGGATTGGCGGCGCGGTCGTCGTTGCGCTCCTGATCGTCGTCGGTGGATGGTTCGTCGCCATCTCGCCCACGCTCGACGCCACCGCGACCGCCTCGGCGGACGCAGACGCCGCGACGGCGCGCAACGAGCAGCTGCGGCTGCAGCTGGCGACACTGAAGAAGCAGTTCGAGAACCTCGACAGCTACAAGGCGGAGCTGAACGTCGCGCGGGTCGAGATCCCGACCACCGGCGACCTGTCCGGGTTCGCCCGGCAGATCGACGCTCTCGGGGTCGCCTCGGGCCTGACCGTCGTCTCCGTCGCCCCCGGCACCCCCATCGATGTCGCACCTGTCGTCCCGCTCGCGCCGGTCGAGGTTGCGCCGGCCGAGGGCGAGAGCACCGAGGGCGAGACCGCCGAGGGTGAGGCGACACCTGACGCTGCCGAGGGCGACGCCGCCGTGCCACCGGTCGCGGTCGGACCGGCGCCGATCGAAGGCTTCGTCGCGGTGCCCGTGGACGTCACCGTCCTCGGGGGCGTCGCGAACGCGACGACCTTCATCGCGGGGCTGCAGGCCGAGGGGCAGCGGCTCTTCCTGGTGACCGGGTTCCGCGCCACCGGGCAGCGCGAGGCCGATGCCAGCGGTGGCCGTCCGGCAACGAAGCTCGGCGACGTCGAGATCACGATCACCGGCTACATCTACGTGCTGAAGCAGCCGGCTCCGCCCGTCGACCCCGCCGAGCCGACGACGCCTCCGGCGCTCCCGGTCCCGGCGGAGGCCGTCGATCCCCTCGGGGCCTGAGAGACAGTGCAGGGCCGGGGGCCCCCCCCCGCCGGCCCCCCCCCCCCCCCCGGGTGGACCCAAGGACCATTGCCCCCCACGGTGCTGGGTTTTCCAACCGGGAGTCACCCAGCCCCCCCCCCCAAGGGCCCC